>NZ_JACJIK010000001.1:0-2440249 GCF_014138885.1 Micrococcus luteus | reverse complement strand
CAAAAGGACTTGACCATGGCTATGCCCGAGACCGACCTGCTGCGCATCGGCCGCTGGTGCCGTGAACGCGTGCCCGAGCACCTGTGGGATCAGGTGAGAGTAGAAGCCGAGATCGCCGACCGGCACGTCACGATCATCGAGACGCGGCCGCCGTGGGACGGGCAGGGCGACTGGACGCGGTTCCCGGTCGCGCGCCTGCGATACACCGTCAAGACCGGCCAGTGGAGCATCTACTGGCGTGACCGGCACATGAAGTTCCACGAGTACACGAAGAGGCGCCCGACGAAGAACGTCCAGAGTCTGCTCGACTACATCGGCAGCCACCAGGATCCGATCTTCTGGGGCTGAGAGCTCCCACGGCCGTGTCGGTACTCACCGCTACGGTCGGGAGTATGAGCGAAGAGCAATGGGATGAAGCGGCCTTCCGCGCATCGATCCCGGCCGCGCGCGAGAAGGTTGAGTTTGCCGCAAGGTTCTGCGAGATCGGCCCCTCACAGCCCCGCTGGGATAGTCACCGTCCCGTCGTCGAGTTGATCTTCTACCTCTGCAAGCTCGACTACGACATCAAGGTGCTCCTGCTGCCTTCCTGACCGATTGAAGCGCCCTGGGTTTGTTGGAGACTCCTGACCTTGGAAACGAGGATGGAGTTATGCCGAAAGAGCAGACAGCGGGGAAGCCGACGACGCGTCGGTATTCGCCGGAGGAGAAGGCCGCGGCGGTCCGGATGGTGAGGACGCTGCGTGCCGAGCTGGGGACCGAGCATGGGACCGTCAATCGGGTCGCGACGCAGCTCGGGTACGGGGTCGAGTCCGTGCGGATGTGGGTCAAGCAAGCCGACATCGACGACGGCGTCACCTCTGGCGTGAGCAGCGCTGAGGCGCGGCGGGTGCGTGAACTGGAGCAGGAAGTCCGGGAGTTGCGGCGGGCCAACGAGGTCCTCAAGCGTGCTGCGTCTTTCTTCGGGGCGGAGCTCGACCGCCACTACCGGAAGTAGTCGCGTTCATCGACGCGAACAAGGATGACCTGGTCGACGCTCGCCGGCTCGGAGTCGAGCTCATCTGCAGGCTGCTGCAGGTGGCTCCGAGCAGCTACTACGCCGCCAAGACCCGCGCCCCCTCGGCTCGCGCGGTGCGGGACGAGGAGCTGATCCCGCAGCTGGTCGAGCTCTAGGAGACGAACTACCGCGTCTATGGAATCCGCAAGCTCTGGAAAGCCGCCGGCCGGGCGGGGATCATGATCGGCCGAGATCAGACGGGCCGGCTCATGCGCGCCGCAGGGATTAAGGGCGCGACCAGGTCGAAGCGGGTGAAGACGACCCGGCCAGATCCGACCGCGGCGCGGCACCCGGACCTCGTGAAGCGGGAGTTCACCGCGCCTGCCCCGAACCGGCTCTGGGTCACCGACCTGACGTTCGTGCCGACGTGGGCCGGCGTCGCGTACGTCTGCTTCATCGTCGACGCGTTCTCCCGGATGATCGTCGGGTGGCGGTGCGCGTCACACATGCGCACCGAGATGGTCCTCGACGCGATCGAGATGGCCCGCTGGTCCCGCGGCGCTCGCCACGAGGACCTGCGCTGCCACAGCGACGCGGGGTCTCAATTCACCTCCATTCGCTACGGCGAACGCCTCGCCGAGATCGGAGCGACACCGTCGATCGGGACCGTCGGGGACAGCTATGACTGTCAGTCTCTGAGGGCCGGATTCCGCGAGGATGAGGAAGTCCTGGCCGTGGTGCTCTGACCCATCTCTACGATTGACCCACATGGTGTCTTGGCGTTGATCTGTCGGGCCCGCGGCCGGGCACGTACGACCACTGCCGCCGGTCCGGGCGTGACCTGATAGGAGCCTGGAGCATTTTCGGGGCGTGTCAGATGGTCTGTGTAAGCCGTACCGAGAGGAACGGTAAGAATCATGACCATGATCGACGAGAAGAACCCAGGCGAGCCCTCGGGCCAGGACCTGGTCGAGCAGCTGAAAGCCTCAGGGCAGCTTGATGCCCTGTTCGCGCAGATCGACGCGGGCGGCGTCGAGCTCACCGGTGACGGCGGGTTCGTGCCCGCGCTGGTCAAGGCCGCGCTCGAGCGGGGCCTGCAGGCCGAGCTGACCAGCCATCTGGGCTACGAGAAGGGCTCGAGCGAGGCGCCGAAGCACGCCAACTCCCGCAACGGGACCACCCCGAAGACCGTGGAGTCCGAGGTCGGGCCGATCGAGCTGGACGTCCCGCGAGACCGGGGCGGGTCGTTCACCCCGCGCCTGGTGCCCAAGGGCCAGCGGCGCCTCGGGGGCCTGGATGACATGATCATCAGCCTCTATGCCGGCGGAATGACGATCCGGGACATCCAGCACCACCTGGCCTCCACGATCGGCACGGACCTGTCGCACGAGACGATCTCCAACATCACCGACGCCGTGAGCGAAGAGGTCCTGGCGTGGCAGTCGCGGCCGCTGGAGGAGTTCTATCCGGTGATCTATCTCGACGCAATCCGGATCAAGATCCGAGAGAACAGCCAGGTCCTCAACCGTGCCGCCTACATCGCCGTCGGCGTGGACCTCGAGGGCATCAAGCACGTGCTGGGGATCTGGGTCCAGGACACCGAGGGCTCGGCGTTCTGGGCCCACGTCTGCGCCGATCTCGCCAACCGGGGCGTGCAGGACGTGCTGATCGTGTGCTGCGACGGGCTCAAGGGCCTGCCGGAGGCGATCGAGGCGACGTGGCCGGACTCGATGGTCCAGACCTGCGTGGTTCACCTGATCCGGGCCGCGATGCGGTTCGTGGCCTACCAGGACCGCAAGAAGGTCGCCGCCGCGCTGAAGCCGATCTACACTGCCCCCAACGAAGAGACCGCGAGGAAGGCGCTGGCCGAGTTCGAGGCCTCCGAGCTCGGCACGAAGTACCCGTCTGCAGCCGCGACCTGGGCGAACTCCTGGGAGCGGTTCATCCCGTTCCTGCAGTTCCCACCCATGCTCCGCAAGGTCATCTACACGACCAACAGCATCGAGTCGCTGAACTTCCAGCTACGGAAGGTGACCAAGAACCGCGGCCACTTCCCCTCGACCGAGGCGGCGGTGAAGCTGCTCTGGCTGGCGATCTGCAACATCGAAGACAAACGCGCCGCCGAACGCGCTCGGGACCGGGGCAAACCCGCCGGCCAGCGCAAAGCCCAGGGCCGGCTCGTCGAAGGCCAGGCCGTCACGAACTGGAAGCAGGCCCTCGCCCAGCTCGCCGCGGCCTACCCCGACCGGATCAACCCCTACCTGTGACCACCCCGCTTACACAGACAAGTTGACACGCCCCATTTTCGTGACCGTGTCCCCGTGACAGTCCTGTCCGCCCACCGGCGTCGGTGCCGCCCCCGCACCCGTAGCCGAAGGACAGCCTCGTATATGAGCCAGATCGCCCCCACCCGTTCCGGTCACGTCGTGATCGGCGTGGACACCCACAAGCACATCCACGTGGCCGCCGTCATGGACTCGATCGGTGGGATTCTCGCGACCGGCACGATCGCCACCGACCGTGCCGGTTACCAGCAGCTACTGGACTGGGCCGCGGACTACGGCACCATCATCGCGTTCGGCATCGAGGGCACAGGCTCCTACGGGGCTGGTCTGGCCTCGTACATCCGTCGCCAGGGGCACAAGGTCGTGGAAGTCTCGCGCCCAGACCGACGCCTGCGTCGGTTGAACGGGAAGTCCGACACCTTGGACGCTGAGAACGCGGCCCGCGCAGTCCTCGCGGGTTTCGCCACCGCCACGCCCAAGAGCGCCGATGGGAGCGTGGAAATGATCCGTCAGCTCAAAGTCGCTCACGACACTGCGGTCAAAGACCGCTCTGCAGCGATGATCACGTTGAAGGCGATGCTCGTGCACGCCGAAGAGAATCTACGCAAGGTACTGCAGGGGAAGACGCAGAAGATGATCGCCCGCCACTGCGCTTCCCTGCGCCCCCGCGCGCTGAGCACGCCGGAGGAGGCCAATCGTCATGTGCTCCGGTCGCTGGCCAGGCGGTGGCTGTCGTTAAACGAGGAGATCCTCGAGCTCGAGGCCATGATCAAGGGGCTCGTGATCGCGCGTGCGCCGCACCTGCTCGACCAGTTCGGGATCGGCGTGGACACGGCAGCGGAGATCCTAATCGTGGCCGGGGACAATCCCGAACGGATCAAGAGCGAGGCAGCATTCGCCAAGCTCGCCGGCATCAGCCCCGTGCCTACAGGCTCAGGGATGAGCAGCGGAAAACATCGGATCAATCATGGCGGTCACCGTCAGCTGAACGCAGCCATCTACAGGACAGTCATCGTGCGGATGCGCTTCCATGAGCCCACGATCGCCTACGTGGCACGACGCACCGCGGAGGGCAAGTCCAAGCGAGACATCATTCGCTGCCTCAAGAGGTACGTGATCCGCGAGGTCTACCACCTCGTGAAGACCAACCCTCGCACCGGTCAGATCGCGAGTTGACAACTATAGGAGCATCAACGCCCTGGCCGAGACCGTGAACGGCTATTACAAGGCCGAGCACGTCCGCGGACCCGCACGGCCAGGTCCCTGGCGGACGGTCGAGGACCTCGAGCTCGCGACCCTCGGGTGGGTGTCCTGGCACAACACGCAACGCCTCCACGGCTACCTCGGCGACGTCCCACCCGCCGAGTTCGAGGACACGTTCTATGCTGTCGAAGCCGGCCGCGAACAGCTGGTCGGAATCAAATAGCGCGAGTCTCCATCAGACCCAGGGGGCTTCAGGGCCAACGCTCTGGTCACCGACGAGATCGATTTTGGATCGAGCCGCTCGGCCACTGAGGAAGTTCTGAATTCCCGGGGATATAAGTCGAGCCGAACGCCGAACCGTAGGGTCTGTCTCGATCAGTTTGTGCTAAGGAATATGTCAGGCACGGAAAGAGGCCCAGGCGCTCCCCTCGAGGGAGTACCTGGGCCTCATTCCATTTTCCCTCGTCAGATGCGGACTCTGACCCGTGGGAACGTGGTCGGGCTAGCGGGATTTGAACCCACGACCTCTTGACCCCCAGTCAAGCGCGCTACCAAGCTGCGCCATAGCCCGTGGCGAATCGCGGTCATCCGCGCTTCGGCACCCGATGAGCATACCCCACCGGCACCGCCGGGCGCGAATCGGAAGCGGGCCTGCCAGGTCGTCGTTGTCAGGGGCAAACCGCGCGACACCCCCGAAACGTGAACAAGGGGCCCACGTCCTCTTCACAGACGTGAACCCCTCATCCCTTGACCGAGGGCCACCCGACCGAGAGTCCCCCAGCGACCGCGGCCCCGGCGTACCGGTGGGCCTGGCGGTCTGCACGAACCCTCTCATGACTGAGGGTGCAGTCGTGCACGGGTGAAGCGTAACACGTCGAGCCGCTCCGATCCGCCGTTCCGGGCGGGTCGAAGAGGCGTGTCGGGGGGCTCACGGATCCCCGTCGCAGGATCAGTACGTGAAGGTCCGGTCCCCCACGCGGAATTCGACATCCTTCAGGTCCGGGATGGCGTTGCGCGCCCGCTCCGCCGCCTCCCGCATCGTGTCCTCGAGGACCTGGGGATCGGCATCGAGCAAAGACTGGCCGTACTCGATGACCACCTTTCCGTCCTCCCGGAGCGCCTCGACGTCGACGATGTCCGAACCGGAGGGCAGGGATCGCGTCAGGTCCTCGACGACCTCGGCGGCGCGCTGGTCCGCCTCTGCGAGGGCGCCCTCGGCCTCCTGGCGCAGCTGCCCCAGGTCCACGCGGTCCGAGGCGTCCGCCTCCAGCTCGCTGATCCGGTCCTCGGCCTGGGCGAGCCGGTCCTCCGCGCTCTGCAGCGCGGCCCGGGTCTCGCCGTCGTCGACCGCGCAGCCGGATGCGGCCAGCGCGAGCGCGGCCAGGGTGGCCAGGGACAGGGCGGCGGGGCGACGTCGGATGAGGCTCATGCCCTCAGGCTACGAGGCGAAGGTGGACGAACGGTGGGAGCTTGCCGGGACGACGACGTCCCCCGGCACGGCAGGCCGAGGGACGTCGTCGGGGCAGAGCCGGATCAGCGGCGGCGACCGCGCTTCTCGCGCACGCGCATCCCGATCTCGAGGGGCGTGCCCTCGAACCCGAACGTCTCGCGCAGGCGGCGCACGATGAACCGGCGGTAGCCGGGGTCCAGGAACCCGGTGGTGAACAGCACGAACTTGGGCGGCCGGCTCGAGACCTGGGTCGCGAACAGGATGCGGGGCTGCTTGCCGCCGCGCAGCGGGTGCGGGTGGGCCGCCACGAGCTCGCCGAGGAACGCGTTGAGCTTGCCCGTGGGGATGCGGGTGTCCCACGAGTCCAGGGCGAGGTCCAGCGCGGGGACGAGACGGTCCTTGTGCCAGCCGGTCTTCGCGGAGATGTTCACGCGCGGCGCCCAGGCGACGTGCGCCAGGTCCCGGTCAATCTCCTTGGCCAGCTGGTGCCGGCGGTCCTCATCCACCTGGTCCCACTTGTTGAACGCGATCACGAGGGCACGCCCGGAGTCCAGCACCATCTGGAGGATGCGCACATCCTGCTCCGAGATCACGTGCGGCGCCTCGAGCAGCACCACGGCCACCTCGGCGCGGTCCAGGGCGGAGGCCGTGCGCAGCGACGCGTAGTAGTCGGCGCCGTGGGCCATGTGCTGCCGTCGACGGATGCCGGCGGTGTCCACGAAGCGCCACAGGCGTCCGCCGAGCTCCACGAGCTCGTCCACGGGGTCGCGCGTGGTGCCGGCCAGGTCGTCCACCACCACGCGGTCCGAGCCGGCCAGCTTGTTCAGCAGCGAGGACTTGCCCACGTTCGGCCGGCCCACGAGGGCGATCCGGCGCGGGCCGCCGCGCGGCACGAGACCTCCGTGGGCGGACTCCTCCGGCAGCGCCTCGAGCGCGGCGTCCAACAGGTCCGCGACGCCGCGGCCGTGCACCGCGGACACCGGGTACGGGTAGCCGAAGCCGAGCGACCACAGGGTGGCGGCGTCGGCCTCCTGGACCATGTCGTCCACCTTGTTGGCGGCCACGATCACGGGGCGGTCCTTGCGGCGCAGCATCGAGACCACGGCCTCGTCCGTGGCCGTCATGCCGACGGTGGCGTCCACCACGAACACGACGGCGTCCGCCACGTCCACGGCCAGCTCGGCCTGCTCGGCCACGCGACGGTGGATGCCCTTGGCGTCGTGCTCCCAGCCGCCGGTGTCCACCACGGTGAACTCGCGGCCGTTCCACTCGGCGTCGTAGGAGACGCGGTCGCGCGTCACGCCGGGCACGTCCTCCACGACGGCCTCACGACGGCCGATGATGCGGTTGACGAGCGTGGACTTGCCGACGTTCGGCCGGCCCACGACGGCCAGCACGGGCGGCACGGGCGCGTCGACGTCCTCGTCCGGCCCGAGCTGCCACGCGTCGAGGAGGGCGGCGTCGTCCTCCTCGAGCTCATAGTCGGCCAGGCCGGCGCGCAACGACGCGGCACGCGCCTCGGCCTCCTCCTCGGTCATGGCGGCGAGCCGCTCGGCCACCTGATCGTCGCCGGCGGGGACGAACTCGTCCTCACCGGAGCGGTGCTGGGGGTTCTCGGTCATCGTCGGCCTCCCTTCACGGCCGGGATGCCGGCCTGGTCCTCGACGGCGGCCAGGACGGCCGCCACGGTCTGCTCGAAGTCGAGCTCGGTGGAGTCCACGAGCGCCACCCCGTCGGCGGGGCGGTTGAACGTGGACACGGTGGCGTCGCGGGCGTCGCGCCCGGCCACCTGACGGTGCAGCGTGCCGGCGTCGACGCCGGTCTCCCCCGCCGCGGCCAGCTGGCCCGAGCGGCGGGCGGTGCGCACGGCCTCGGACGCCGTGAGCAGCACGCGCGCGTGGGCGTCCGGGGCCACCACCGTGGTGATGTCGCGGCCCTCGGCGACCATCCGGCCCGCGGCGGCGATCGCCGCCCGCTGGCGACGGTGCAGCTCCTCGCGCACCGGGATCACCACGGCGACGGTGGAGACCGTGTCCGTGACCTCGGGGCCGCGGATCGCCTCGGTGACGTCCGTGCCGCCGACCCGCACGGCCTCGACGTCCGGGTCGGTGGACTGGTCCAGGTCCATGGCGACGGCGGCCGCCGCCACGGCCTCCGCATCGGCCAGGTCGACGCCCTCGTTCAGGCAGTGCCACGCCACGGCGCGGTACATGGCGCCGGTGTCCAGGTACGCGGCGCCGAGACGCCGGGCCACGGCCTTGGACACGGACGACTTGCCCGAGCCCGAGGGGCCGTCCACCGCCACCACGAGCGGCGCGGGTGCGACGTCGTCGCGGGTGTGCTCGGTCATCTCAGACCACCTTCCATCCGGCGGCGGTCAGCGCCGCCACGAGTTCGTCCCTGCGGCCGGGCAGCACGGAGATCTCCACCATGCCGACCCGGTGGCCCGAGGCGTGCTCGAGCCGCAGGTCCTCCACGTTCACGTCCGTGCGGCCGACCTCGTCGAGGAGGGCCGCGATCTGCCCGGGGGCGTCGTCCACGATCACCGTGACCACCGCGAACGCCTGCGGCGGCGCCCCGTGCTTGCCGGGCACCCGTGCCCGACCGGCGTTGCCCTCGGCGATCAGCTGCGCCATGTCCAGCCGCGCCCCGGGGGCGGAGGGGTCCTCCAGGGTGCGGATCAGCCGGTCCAGGTCCGCCCGCAGCCCGTGCAGCGCCGGCACGATCCGCCCGGCGTTGCCGGAGAGGATCTGCACCCACAGCTGCGGGTCCGACGCTGCGATCCGGGTGGTGTCCCGCAGCCCGTTGCCGGCCAGGGCGAGCGCCTGGTCCGGGGTGTCCTGCAGGCGGGAGGCCACGAGCGAGGCGGCGATCTGCGGCAGGTGCGAGATCAGCGCGACCGATTCGTCGTGGGCGCGGGCCGCCATCCGGTACGGGGTGGCCTGCAGCGTCAGCGCGAGCGCCCGACCGGCCGCGAGGGCGCCCGGGTGCGTCGTGTCCGTCGGGCACAGCACCCACGGCGCCTGCGTGAACAGGGTGCCGCGGGCCGCCACGGGACCGGACCGCTCGGAGCCGGCCATCGGGTGCGTCCCGAGGTACCGGTCGGCGTCCTGCGGGGCCAGGCGGCCGTCGTCGACGGCAGCGCGCACGCCCGCGGCGACCGCCTCCTTCACCGAGGCGATGTCCACCACCACGGCCGCGGGCCAGCGGCGCAGCGAGTCGACCACGACGTCGGCGGTCACGTCCGGCGGCGCGGCCACGACGACGAGTCCCGGGGCGACGTCGAGGTCGTCGCCCTCGGCGTCCAGGCGGGCGGGGCGTCCGGCGCGGATGTCCGCGGCCACGGCCAGGGCGGCGGGCGAGGGGTCGTGCAGGCGCACGTCCACACCGGCCGCGCTCAGCCCGATGCCGATCGAGGCGCCCAGCAGACCGGTCCCCCGGACGAGCACGGGCTGCGGGATCCCGGCCGGGCCGTCACCGAGCTTGGCGGCGGACTCGGCGGGCGCGCTCACAGGCCGACCAGGGCCTTGAGGTGGCCCAGCTCCTGCGCGTTGAGTGCGCGGACGGTGCCCTGCTTCTGGTCGCCCAGCAGGATGGGGCCCACCTTGACGCGGACGAGCCGCTCGACCGGGTGGCCGATCTCCTGGAACATGCGACGCACGATGCGGTTCTTGCCCGAGTGCAGCACGACCTCGACGAGCACGTGGCCCGGCGTCGAGTCGACGAGCTTGAACGAGTCGACCTGCGCCACGCCGTCCTCCAGTTCCACGCCCTCGCGCAGCCGGTTGGAGACGCCCTTGGCCAGCGGGCCGCGGGTCTGCACGACGTAGGTCTTGGGGACCTCGTAGCTGGGGTGGGTGAGGCGGTTGGCCAGCTCACCGTCGTTGGTGAGGATGAGCAGGCCCTCGGTCTCGTTGTCCAGACGGCCCACGTGGAACAGGTGCTCCTGCCCGGGCTTGAGGTAGGTGGCGATCGAGGGCCGGCCCTCCGGGTCCACCATCGTGGAGATCACGCCGCGGGGCTTGTTGAAGACGAAGTACTGCTTGGTCACGTCCGTCTGCACGGAGATGCCGTCCACCCGGATCACGGCCCGGGCCGGGTCCACGCGCACGCCGGGCTCGGTGACGACGACGCCGTCCACCTCCACACGGCCCTCCGCGATGAGGTCCTCGCTCACGCGCCGGGACGCCACACCCGCCGCGGCCAGCACCTTCTGCAGGCGCTCGCCCGACTCGTCGTGGATGCGGTCGAGGTGGGCGGCCTTGGCCCGGGCGGCGCCGGCGCCGCGGCCGCGGCGGCCGCGGGTGCGCGGCACGGCGTCCTCGTCGAAGGGGGCCTCCTCACGGGGGGCGGCGGCGCCGCGGCGGGCACCGATCTGTCGCTGGAAATCGCGCTCCTGGAACGGGCCGCCCCGTCGACCGACGGCGGGGGTGCGTCCGGAGCCTCGCGGCTTGCGGGAGTTCATGGGGAGGGCGTCCTTTCGGGTGCGCGTCAACGGCGCCGGTCGGGCCGGCGGCGGACGGGTCAGGGGGTGAGGGACGGCCCGGAGACGGACACGCCCGGCTCCATTCTCGCAGATCGACGGCGTCGCGTCTCCCGGCCACCGCTCCCCCGGCCGCGAGCGCGCAGAGAACCGGCCCGGTCCCGCGACGGGACCGGGCCGGCGTCGTCGGCGCTCAGCGGACGGTCACGGCGCGCCGCCGCGGCAGATCAGCTCGCGGGCGAGCTGCCGGTAGGCCTTGGCGCCGTCGTGGTTCTCGGCGAACAGGGTGATGGGCGTGGCCGCCACCGTGGCGTCGGCGAACTTGATGGACCGCTTGATGACGGTCTCGAACACGCGGTCCCCGAAGCCGGCCACGAGCGAGCCCACGACCTCCTTGGAGTGCAGGGTCCGCTGGTCGAACATCGTGGCCAGCACGCCGTCGATCTCCAGGTCCGGGTTGAGCCGGTCCTGCACCTTCTCGATCGTCTCGACGAGCAGGGCGACCGCGCGCAGCGCGAAGAACTCGGCGGTCAGCGGGATGATCACGCCGTGCGAGGCGGTCAGCGCGTTGACGGTCAGCAGGCCCAGCGAGGGCTGGCAGTCGATGAGGACCACGTCGTAGTCGTCGCGGACCTGGCGCAGCGCACGCTCGAGGACCTGCTCGCGGGCCACCTCGTTGACGAGCTGCACCTCGGCCGCGGACAGGTCAATGTTGGCCGGCAGCAGGTCCATGTTCTCGAAGTCCGTGGACAGGATCGCGTCCTTCGCGGTCACCGACCGTTCCATGAGCACGTTGTACACCGTGGTGTCGAGCTCGTGCGGGTTCGCGCCCAGGCCGGCCGAGAGGGCGCCCTGCGGGTCGAAGTCCACCATGAGCACCCTGCGGCCGTAGCCCGCGAGCGCGGCGCCCAGGTTGATGGTGGAGGTCGTCTTCCCGACGCCGCCCTTCTGGTTCACCATCGAGATGATCCGCGCCGGGCCGTGCGAGGTCAGGGGCGCGGGCTCGGGGAAGTCGTGCTTGGGCCGGCCGGTGGGCCCGAGCACGGGCTCGCCGTGGATGGTCATCACGGGGATCGGTTCTCTCGAGGTCACGGCGGCGCCGGCTCCTTCCACGGTGGTCTGCACGCCCGGCCGCGGGCCGCGGCGCGCCGCGGCCGCCGTCGTCGGCGTGTCCGGATCTTCCCCCACCCTAGTGCCTGGCGTTCCCGGGACGACGGCGACGCCGGGGACGGGCCGGTGTCCAGGCTCGTCCCCGGCGTCGCCGGTGGTCGACGGTGCGGCGTGCCGCGCGGGCCCGCCGCCTCCGTCAGCGGGCGGGGTTCCGGTCGCCGTCGGCGGCCATGGCGAAGTTCAGGCTGGAGTCGGGGTGACCCTCGTAGGCCTGCTCGGCGATCGTCGGGGACTGCTGCGGGTCGTGCGCGGCGCCGTCGTGGCCGGCCACGGTCGCCTCGTCGAACTGCAGCTCGCCGCTGAGGACGCGCCGGGCACGCTCGCCGTCGAGCTCGCCCACCCAGCGGCCGACGAGGAGCGTGGCCACGGCGTTGCCGGTGAAGTTGGTCAGGGCGCGGGCCTCGGACATGAACTTGTCGATGCCCACGATCACGCCCATGCCGCCGAGCAGCTCGGGTCGGTGCGCCTGCAGGCCGGCGGCGAGCGTGGCCATGCCCGCGCCGGTGACGCCGGCCGCGCCCTTCGAGGCGATGATCATGAAGACCAGCAGGCCGATCTGCTCGCCGAGGTTCATCTCCGCGCCCATCGCGTTGGAGACGAAGAGCGCGGCCATGGTCAGGTAGATGGCGGTGCCGTCCAGGTTGAAGGAGTAGCCGGTGGGCACGGTCACGCCCACGACGGACTTGTCCACGCCGGCGTGCTCCATCTTGGCGATCAGGCGGGGCAGGGCGGTCTCGGAGGAGCTGGTGGCGAAGATGAGCAGGTACTCCCGGCCCAGGTACTTCATGAGGGCCAGGATGCTCAGGCCGGTCACGACCTTCAGGATCGTGCCGAGCACCACCACGATGAAAACGATGCAGGTCAGGTAGAAGGCGCCCATGAGCAGCGCCATGGCGCCGATCGCGGACCAGCCTGTGGAGCCGACGACGGCGGCGATCGCACCGAAGGCGCCGATCGGGGCGACCCACATCACCATCATGAGGAGGCGGAACACGACACCCTGGATCAGGGTGAGACCGCGCAGCAGCGGGGCGCCGGCCGGGCCCATCTGCTGCAGGGCGAAGCCCACGAGCAGGGCGATGAACAGGGTGGGCAGCACCGGCAGGGAGCCGGGGATGATGTCCAGCAGGAACTGGACGGTGCCGTCCACCGCGGCCTGGGGCTTGTTCGGGTCGTAGGGCGTCAGCTTGAGGCCCTCGCCGGGGTGGATGAGGTTGCCGACGACGAGGCCGATGGCCAGCGCGAACGTGGACATCGCCATGAAGTAGACCAGGGCGATGCCGCCCACGCGGCCGACGGTCGCGGCCTTGGCGATCGAGCCGACGCCGAGGACGATCGTGCAGAAGATGACCGGGCCGATCATCATCTTGATGAGGGAGACGAAGCCGTCGCCCAGCGGCTTGAGGGACTTGCCGAACTCGGGGAAGAGCAGGCCGACGGCGGCGCCCAGCACCACCGAGGCGATCACGGCGATGTACAGCCAGTGAGTGCGGTCCTTCTTCGTCGCCGGGGCCGGCGGGGCCGAGGTCTCGGCCGGTGGGGTGTGCGCCATCGGGCGTTCCGTTCTGTGCGGTGGTGGGGCGCCGCCGAGCGGTCCGCAACGGCGCGGGAGGGATGTGACCACTCTCGCGGCCCCGGGTGGTGTCGGTCACGATTGCGGTCATAGTGGTCACGGCGGCCGACGGACTGCAGGATCGTGGGGGTGGACCGGCGCGTCGCCGGCCCGAGGGAGGAGAGGCATGCGCCACCCGTGGTCGATCGCCCGGCGGATCGCCGTGGTCCACGTGGCGCTCGTGGCGGCCATCGCCCTGTTCAGCGTGTGGAGCGCCTACCTCCAGGCCCGCGAGGTGGCCCAGCGCGTCGAGGAGCGCCACGTCCAGGGCGTCACCACCCTCGTGGCGCGCGACCCCGCGCTCGTCTCGGCCCTGCGGGCCGGCGACGCCCCCGCCTTGCAGGCCGGGATCGACGGCTGGATCGCCGAGGCACAGGTCTCGTGGCTGACCGTGATGGACCCGGACGGGATGCGGTTGGCGAGCTGACGCCCCGAGCAGGTCGGCGTCCGCTACCCGAGGCCGGTGGACGCCGTCGTCGCCGGGGACACCGTCGTGGAGCTCTCGAGCACCGGTGCGGCGGGCCGTTCGGTGCGCGCGCTCGCACCGGTCGTGGACCCGGAGGACGGCACCGTCCTGGGCGTGGTCACGACGGGCGTGCAGATCTCCGATGTCGCCATCATGGCCCAGGCCCAGATCCCCGGCATCCTGCTCGGCTCGGCCGCCGTGGCCGCCGTCGGCCTGCTCGTCGCCTGGCTCGTGGGCCGGTATCTGAACCGGGTGACGCTCGGACGCGGCCCCGAGCAGATCGCCGAGCAGTTCCTGCTGGCGGAGACGGCCATGGACTCGCTCGAGGCCGGCGTCGTGGTCCTCGCCCCGGACGGGCGGGCCCGCCTGCACAACGACGCCGCCGCGCGCCTGCTCGGCTGGGAGGGCGCGGGCGAGCCTCGACTGCCCACCGAGCTCTCCGCGGCCCTGCCGGGCGCGGTCGGCGGCGAGGCGAGCCTCGCCGCCGGCGGGCGGGTCCTCGTGGTGCAGCAGCGTGTCGTGCGGTCGCCCGGCCGTTCCGACCCCGGCGGGTCGGTCCCGCCGACGGCCCTCGCCGCGGCCGCCCGCGAGGGCGTGACCACCGCCCCGGCGGGATCGCGCGTGCTCGTCCTGCACGAGACCGCACCGACCTGCAGCGGCTCGGCGACGAGCTCACCGTGGCCCACACACTGACCACGGCGCTGCGCGCGCAGACGCATGAGCACGCCAACCAGCTGCACACCGCCCTCGCCCTCGTGGAGTCGGGCCGGCTGGAGGCCGCCCGGGCCGTGCTGTCCCGCCGCGCCGCGGACGAGGAGGCCTCCGACGACGTCCTCGCCGCCCTGCTCGACGCGAAGGCCGCCCAGGCGCGTGAGCGGGGCGTGGCGCTGACCTGGTCCGCCGAGCTGACCGCGCCCGCCCCGCTGCGCCCGCTCGACCTGCTGACCGTGCTGGGCAACCTCGTGGACAACGCCCTCGACGCGGCCGCCGCACCCGACCTGTCCGCGGCAGACCGGTGGGTCGACGTCGAGATGGTCTCGGACGCCGCGGGCCTGCTCGTGCAAGGTGGCCGACGGCGGCCCCGGACCCTCCGACGCGGACCGCGGCCGACTCTTCGACCGGGGCTGGTCGACGAAGCCCATCGGCGCCGCCGGACGCGGCATGGGGCTGTGGCTGACGCGGCGGATCGCGGAGGAGGCCGGCGGGGTCGCGGACGTCGCGACCGACTCGGGCACCGTGTTCACCGTCGAGGTGCCCCGCACCCCCCGACCCCAGGAGGAGATATGACCGCCCGCCCGTACCGGGTGCTCGTCGTCGAGGACGAGCAGCTGACGGCCGAGACCTACGTGGCGCACCTGGACCGGCTGCCGGGCTTCGAGGTGGCCGCGGTGGCCGGCTCCCTGTTGGCCGCGCGGCAGGTCGCCGCGGCGGGCCTGCACGCGGACGGGCGCTTCCCGTTCGACGTCGTGCTGCTGGACATGAACCTGCCGGACGGGCACGGCCTGGACTTCCTGCACCAACTGCGCGCGGCCGGCTTCCACGGCGGGGTGCTGGCGCTCACCGCGGCCACCGACCTGCCGGTGGTGCGCCGCGCCGTCGCGTACGGCGTGACGCAGTACCTCGTGAAGCCGTTCGGGTTCGACGAGTTCGCGGATCGGCTGGGCGGGTTCCGCGCCGCCTCGGCGATGCTGGCCGGCGACGGCGCCCTCGACGGCCAGGAGCAGGTGGACGCCGTCTTCCGCGTCTCCCGCGAGCGGCGCGCCGAGGCCCTGCCCAAGGGGCTGACCGAGAGCACCCTGCGCGAGGTGGTGGAGCTGCTGGGGGCGGACCCGGAGACCGCCCTGAGCGCGGCCGAGGTGGGCGAGCGCCTGGGCATCTCCCGCGTGACGGCCCGGCGCTACCTCGAGCACCTCGAGCGGATCCGCCGGGTGCGGCGCTCGGCCCGGCACGGCGGCCGTGGCCGGCCCGAGCAGGAGTACCGCTGGGCCGGCCGCACGTGAGCGGGGCTCAGCGGGCCGGGCGCAGCACCCCGGCCAGGGCCTCGAGCACGGCGGGGTCCTCAATGGTCGAGGGCACCGCGTACTCCTCGCCGTCGGCCATCTGCCGCATGGTCTTGCGCAGGATCTTGCCCGAGCGGGTCTTGGGCAGCGCGTCCACCACGACGACGTCGCGGAAGTCCGCCACCGGGCCCACCTCGCGGCGCACCGCCTGACGCAGCTCGTCCAGGAGCGCGGCCTCGGCCTCGGAGCCGGCCTCGGGCGTCTCGACGCCGGACTTGAGGACCACGTAGCCCGAGGGCCGCTGGCCCTTGAGCGGGTCCGCGATGCCGATCACGGCACATTCGGCCACCGCCGGGTGGGCGGCCAGGGCGGCCTCGAGGACGCCCGTGGACAGCCGGTGCCCGGAGACGTTGATGACGTCGTCGGTGCGGCCGAGCACGAACACGTAGCCGTCCTCGTCCACGACGCCGGAGTCACCGGTCGCGTAATGGCCGGGGAACGCGCTGAGGTAGGAGTCGATGTAGCGCTGGTCGTCGCCCCACAGGGTGGGCAGGGTGCCCGGGGGCAGCGGCAGCCGCAGGGCGATGTTGCCCTCGGTCCCGGCGGGCACGGGCTCGCCCAGGCCGTCCAGGACCACGAGATCGACGCCCGGCGAGGGCACCGAGGACGAGCCGATCTTCACCGGCAGCTGCTCCAGGCCCACCGGGTTCGCCGCGATGGCCCACCCGGTCTCGGTCTGCCACCAGTGGTCGATCACCGGCATGCCCAGCAGGCCCTCGATCCACCGCTGCGTCTCCGGGTCCAGGCGCTCGCCCGCGGCGAAGAAGTGCCGCAGGGAGGACAGGTCGTGGTCCTTGAGCAGCTCGCCCTCGGGGTCGGCGCGGCGGATCGCGCGCAGCGCCGTGGGGGCCGTGAAGAAGGAGCGCACGCCGTGGTCCTCGATCAGCCGCCAGAACGCGCCGGCGTCGGGCGTGCCCACGGGCTTGCCCTCGTACATGACCGTGGTGGCCCCGGCCAGCAGCGGGCCGTAGACGATGTAGGAGTGCCCCACGACCCAGCCCACGTCCGAGGCCGTGCACATCGCCTGCCCCGGACCGACGTCGTAGATGTGCTCCATGGTCCAGCGCAGGGCGACGGCGTGGCCCCCGTTGTCCCGGACGACGCCCTTCGGCTTGCCCGTGGTGCCCGAGGTGTAGAGCACGTACAGCGGGTCGGTGGCCTGCACCGGGACGCAGTCGGCCGGCTCGGCGGCCGCGACGGCCTCGCCCCAGTCCTCCCAGCTCGCGCCCCCGCGCCCGTCGGCGTCCGCGAGCGCGGTCTCGAAGCCCTCGCGGTGGTGGACCAGCACCGTGCGCACGGGGTGCGCGGCGGTCTCGAGCGCCTCGGCCACGGCGGGCAGGTATTCGACCCGGCGCTTGGGCTCGATGCCGCCGGAGCAGGTGAGCACGACGTCGGGGGCGGCGTCGTCGATGCGGGAGGCGAGCTCGCGCGGGGCGAAGCCGCCGAAGACCACGGAGTGCACCGCGCCGAGCCGCGCGCACGCCAGCATCGCGATGTGGGCCTGCGGGATCATCGGCAGGTACACGAGGACGCGGTCGCCCTTGCCGACGCCGCGCGCGGCCAGGGCGCCGGCCAGGCGGGCCACCGCGTCCGTGAGCTCGGCGTACGTGTAGCGGGTGACCTCACCGGTCATCGCGGAGTCGTGGATCAGCGCGACGGCGTCCCCGCGGCCCGCCTCGACGTGCCGGTCCAGGCAGTTGAAGGCGGTGTTCAGCTCGCCGTCCGGGAACCAGCGGTACAGAGGCGCGGCGGAGTCGTCGAGGGCGCGCGTGGGCGCGACGGTCCAGTCGATGGCGCGCGCCGCGTCGAGCCAGAACCCCTCGGGGTCGCGGAGGGAGCGGGCGTGGGCGTCGGCGTACGCGCCGGAGGGGCGGTCTTCGGCGGGGGCATCGTGGGTCGCCATGCGCCCAGGGTAGTGCCGTGGATCACAGGGGGCAAGGGATCTGTATACATTTCGTGCCCCGTCAGTGAGGCGTGGCGGCACGCGCGAGACCCGCGCCGGGGACGCACCACCCAGCCCCCGCACGCCGGACGACGCTCCCCGTGGACGGCGTCGCCCGGCACGCGCATCGGACACACCCCCTGCCCTCGGCGGGACTGTTGTGTATACACTGGCGGCATGCGAGCGAGTGAGCGGGCGTACCAGGCCCTGAGGGCGGAGATCCTCGACTGGTCCCTCCCTCCGGGCGCGGGCCTGGGCGAGGTGGAGCAGGCCGAGCGCCTGGGCATCTCGCGCACCCCTCTGCGCGAGGCGCTCTCCCGCCTGGTGGCCGACGGCCTGGCCGAGCAGGCCCCGGGCCGGGGCATCGTCGTCGCCGACCTGTCCCTCGAACAGGCGGACCAGCTGTTCGACCTGCGCATCGCCCTCGAGTCCCTCCTGGCGCGCCGGGCCGCGCAGCGGGCCACCCCGGAGGCGGCCGAGCGGTTCACGGTCCTCGCGGGCCGTTTCCAGGAGGCCGAGGCGGCCCTGCGCGGCGGGACCGACCCGGCGGACTACTACGCGATGACGGCCGAGCTGGACAGCCGGCTGGACGAGGCCGCCGCGAACCCCTACCTCGTCTCCACCCTGCGCACCCTGCGCCTGCACCTGGCGCGCCTGCGCCGACTGGCCGCGGACGACCCGGCCCGCCTCGCGGCCTCCGCCGCGGAGCACGCGGACATCGCCGACGCCGTCGGCTCGGGCGCCGCGGACCTCGCGGAGGCGACCACGCGGGTCCACCTGCACCACGCCTTCCACCATCTGACCCGGCGCGGCCGCGCCGAGGAGACCCCGACCCTGCTGACCCCCACCGAAGGAGACCGACCATGAAGAACCATCACGTGCGCGTCCACCGCTCCGAGGAGAACCTCGAGCGCAAGGACCAGCTGGCCTGGAAGCTGGCCGAGGTGGCCGTCGACGACGTCGAGGTGCTGCCCGAGGTCGAGGAGATGATCATCAACCGGATCATCGACAACGCCTCCGTCGCCGTCGCCTCGCTGAAGCGCGGCCCGATCGTCGCCGCCCGCGCCCAGGCCCTGTCCCACCCGGTCTCCACCGGCGGCGAGGGCGCCTCCGTGTTCGGTGTGGAGCAGAAGGTCTCCCCCGAGTGGGCCGCGTGGGCCAACGGCGTGGCCGTCCGCGAGCTGGACTACCACGACACGTTCCTGGCCGCCGAGTACTCCCACCCGGGCGACAACATCCCGCCGATCCTCGCCGTCGCCCAGCATGCCGGCCGCTCCGGCAAGGACCTGATCCGCGGCATCGCCACCGGCTACGAGATTCAGGTGGACCTCGTGAAGTCCATCAACCTGTACGGCCACAAGATCGACCACGTGGCCCACATCGGCCCCTCCGCCTCCGCCGGCATCGGCACCCTGCTCGGCCTGGACACCGAGACCATCTTCCAGGCCATCGGCCAGGGCTTGCACACCACCACCGCCACCCGCCAGTCCCGCAAGGGCGAGATCTCCACGTGGAAGGCCCACGCCCCGGCGTTCGCCGGCAAGATGGCCGTCGAGGCCGTGGACCGCGCCATGCGCGGCCAGACCTCCCCCGTCCCGATCTACGAGGGCGAGGACGGCGTGATCGCCTGGCTGCTGGACGGCCCGGACGCCTCCTACGAGGTGCCGCTGCCCGAGCAGGGCGAGCCCAAGCGCGGCATCCTGGACACCTACACCAAGGAGCACTCGGCCGAGTACCAGGCCCAGGCCTGGATCGACCTGGCCCGCAAGCTCCACAGGGAGCACCCGGAGGCCACCGACCCGGCGAACGTCGAGTCGGTGCTGATCAAGACCTCGCACCACACCCACTACGTGATCGGCTCGGGCGCCAACGACCCGCAGAAGTACGATCCGACGGCCTCGCGCGAGACCCTCGACCACTCGATCCCCTACATCTTCACCGTGGCCCTGCAGGACGGCTCCTGGCACCACGTGGACTCCTACGCCCCCGAGCGCGCCCAGCGCGAGGACACCGTGGCCCTGTGGCACCGGGTGACCACCGTGGAGGACCCGGAGTGGACCCGCCGCTACCACTCGCTGGACCTCGCGGAGAAGGCGTTCGGCGGAGCGGTGGAGATCACCCTCAAGGACGGCACCGTCATCACCGACGAGATCGCCGTGGCCGACGCCCACCCGCTCGGCGCCCGGCCGTTCGCCCGCGAGCAGTACATCCAGAAGTTCCGCACCCTGGCCGAGGGCATCGTCTCGAAGGAGGAGCAGGACCGCTTCCTGGCCGCCGCCGAGCGCGTGGCCGAGCTGCAGCCCGGCGAGCTGGACCAGCTGAACATCCTGGCGGACCCGGCGTTCCTGTCCGAGGCCGACCTCGCCGCCGCCCCGAAGGGCCTGTTCTGATGCTGTACTCGACGAAGACGGCCGAACAGAAGCGGATCGACCTGCGGCAGACCCTGAAGCAGGGCGGCGCCCAGCAGTTCCCGGGCGCGTTCACCCCGCTGACCGCCAAGCTGATCCAGGAGAAGGGCTTCCCCGGGGTGTACATCTCCGGCGGCGTGCTCGCGAACGAGCTGGGCCTGCCCGACGTCGGGCTGACCACGCTCACCGAGGTGGCCGTGCGCGGCGGGCAGATCGCCCGCCTCACGGACCTGCCGTGCCTCATCGACGCGGACACGGGCTTCGGCGAGCCGATGAACGTGGCCCGCACGGTGCAGGAGTTCGAGAACGCCGGCCTGGCCGGCTGCCACATCGAGGACCAGTTCAACCCCAAGCGGTGCGGCCACCTCGACGGCAAGAACATGGTGGAGCTCGACACCGCGGTCAAGCGCATCGCCGCCGCCGTCCATGCCCGCCGGGACCCGAACTTCCTCATCATGGCGCGCACCGACCTGCGTGCCGTGGAGGGCCTGGACGCCGCGATCGCCCGCATGGAGGCGCTCGTGGAGGCCGGTGCGGACGCGATCTTCCCGGAGGCCCTGAAGGACATCGGCGAGTTCGAGACCGTGTGTCGCGAGCTGGAGCCCCTCGGGGTCCCGGTCCTGGCGAACATGACCGAGTTCGGCAAGTCCGAGCTGTTCACCCGCCGGCAGCTGGCCGACGCCGGCGTCGCGATGGTGATCTACCCGGTCACCCTGCTGCGCTCCGCGATGGGCGCCGCCGAGCGCGTGCTCCACGCCATCAAGGAGGAGGGCACCCAGCAGTCGCAGGTGGAGCAGATGCTCACCCGCGCCCGCCTGTACGAGCTGGTGGACTACGAGGGCTACAACGCCTTCGACACGGGCATCTTCAACTTCGACGTGCCCACGCTCGACATCGGCGCCAACCACGCCGACCTCTGACCCGTCACCGGGCCCGCCCGTGCGCGGGCGGGCCCCACTCCCCGAGGAGGGACACCATGACCGAGACCGAGATCAAGAAGGGCCTGGCCGGCGTCGTCGTGGACACCACGGCGATCTCCAAGGTCAACCCGGAGACGAACTCCCTGCTGTATCGCGGCTATCCCGTGCAGGACCTGGCCGCGCAGCTTTCGTTCGAGGCCGTCGCGCTGCTGCTCTGGACGGGTGAGCTGCCCACGGACGAGGAGCTGACCGCGTTCGAGCGCTTCGAGCGCACCCACCGTGCCCTCGACCCGAAGGTGAAGCAGGCCATCGACCTGCTGCCCACCGACTGCCACCCCATGGACGTCGGCCGCACCGCCGTGTCCGTGCTCGGCGCGAACCACCCGAAGGCGGAGGACTCCTCCCCCGAGGCCGAGCTGGAGAAGGCCCAGGCGCTGTTCGCGGCGTTCCCAGCCGTCGTCGCCTACGACCAGCGCCGTCGCCGCGGCCAGGAGGTGGTGGAGCCGCGTGAGGACCTGGACTACTCGCAGAACTTCCTGTGGATGACGTTCGGCGAGGAGGCCGCCCCGGAGGTCGTGGACGCGTTCCGCGTCTCGATGGTGCTGTACGCCGAGCACTCGTTCAACGCCTCGACCTTCACCGCGCGCGTGATCACCTCGACGCTCTCCGACCTGCACTCGGCCGTGACCGGTGCGATCGGCGCGCTCAAGGGCCCGCTGCACGGCGGCGCCAACGAGGCCGTGATGCACACCTTCGACGAGATCGGCATCCGGAAGGAGGAGTCCCGTGAGGACGCCGCCGCCCGAGCGAAGGCATGGATGGAGGACGCCCTGGCCCAGAAGAAGAAGGTCATGGGCTTCGGCCACCGCGTCTACAAGAACGGCGACTCCCGCGTGCCCACCATGAAGGCCGCACTGGACCGGATGATCGAGCACTACGGCCGCGAGGAGATGCTCGGCCTGTACGACGGTCTGGAGCAGGCCATGGACGAGGCCAAGCAGATCAAGCCGAACCTCGACTACCCCGCCGGCCCGACGTATCACCTCATGGGCTTCGACACCGAGCTGTTCACGCCGATCTTCATCGCCTCACGCATCACCGGCTGGACCGCCCACATCATGGAGCAGCGCGCCGCGAACGCGCTG
This sequence comes from Micrococcus luteus, assembly GCF_014138885.1. Lineage (NCBI taxonomy): Bacteria > Bacillati > Actinomycetota > Actinomycetes > Micrococcales > Micrococcaceae > Micrococcus > Micrococcus luteus. Next base: position 2,418,111 of record NZ_JACJIK010000001.1, on the reverse strand, counting down.
ATCCGCCCGCTCTCGGCCTACGACGGCCCCGAGCAGCGGGAGCTGCCGGCGGGCTGAGCCTCGTGAGGGGCGGTCGGGGCGACTTGTCGGAGGTGTAGACGCAGATCACCTCCGACACGTCGCCCCATTCGCTCGCGGCGCGGTGCCGCGTGCACGACGACGGCGGGTCGCCCCGGGTGGGGCGGCCCGCCGTCGTCGTGTCGTCATCGGTGCGACGCCCTCGCAGAGTGGTCACGACACGCCGCGTGCCGGGCGCGGCGACGGCGTGTCGTGACCACTGTGTCGGGCCGGTCGTCGGCCCCTCAGCGCCGGGCCGCCGCGTCGGCGCGGCGGGTCAGGCCGGCGGCGACGAGGCCGGCGAACAGCGGGTGCGGGCGGGTCGGCCGGGAGGAGAACTCCGGGTGGGCCTGCGTGGACACGTAGTACGGGTGCACGTCCCGGGGCAGCTCCACGAACTCCACGAGGGCGCCGTCCGGGGAGGTGCCGCAGATCGCGAGACCGGCCTCCTCGAGGCGGTCGCGGTAGGCGTTGTTCACCTCGTAGCGGTGGCGGTGGCGCTCGGTCACCTCGGTGGTGCCGTAGGCCTCGGCCACCACGGAGCCCGGGCGCAGGGTCGCGGGGAAGGCGCCCAGGCGCATGGTGCCGCCGAGGTCCCCCTCGCCGGCCACGATCTGCTCCTGCTCGGCCATGGTGGCGATCACGGGCGAGGCGGTCTCCGGGTCGAACTCGGTGGAGTCCGCGTCCTCCAGGCCGAGGACGTTGCGGGCGTACTCGATGACCATGGACTGCAGGCCCAGGCACAGACCCAGCGTCGGGATCCGCTGCTCGCGGGCGTGCCGCAGCGCGCCGAGCTTGCCCTCGAGCCCGCGCACGCCGAAGCCGCCGGGCACACACACGGCGTCGACGTCCGCGAGCGCCACCGCCGCGCCCTCGGGGGTGGCGCACTCGTCCGCGGCCACCCAGCGGATGCCCACCTTGGCCCGGTGGGCGAAGCCACCGGCGCGCAGCGCCTCGGTGACGGACAGGTAGGCGTCCGGCAGGTCCACGTACTTGCCCACGAGCGCCACCGTGAGCTCGTGCTCCGGGTGGTGCACGGCGTCCATGAGGGCATCCCACGCGGTCCAGTCCACGTCCTTGAACTTCAGGTCCAGGGACTGCACCACGTGGGCGTCGAGGCCCTGGTCATGGATGACGCGGGGGATGTCGTAGATGGATGGGGCGTCGGCGCAGTTGACGACGGCGTCCTGCGGGACGTCGCACATGCGGGCGATCTTGCCGCGGACATCGTCGGGGACGGCCCGGTCCGAGCGCAGCACGATCGCGTCCGGCTGGATGCCGATCGAGCGCAGGGCGGCCACGGAGTGCTGGGTGGGCTTGGTCTTGAGCTCCTGCGAGGGGCCGATGTACGGCACGAGGGAGACGTGCAGGAAGAAGACGTCGTCGCGGCCGACGTCCTGGCGGACCTGGCGGGCGGCCTCGAGGAAGGGCTGCGACTCGATGTCGCCGACGGTGCCGCCGATCTCCGTGATGATCACGTCCGGGGCGGGGCGGTCGCCGCGGGGCTCCGCGGGCAGGCGCATCCGGCGGCAGATCTCGTCGGTGATGTGCGGGATGACCTGGACGGTGTCCCCGAGGTACTCGCCGCGGCGCTCGCGGGCGATCACGGTGGAGTACACCTGGCCGGTGGTCACGTTGTCCAGGCCGTCGAGGTCCTCGTCGAGGAAGCGCTCGTAGTGGCCGATGTCCAGGTCCGTCTCGGCGCCGTCCTCGGTGACGAACACCTCGCCGTGCTGGAACGGGTTCATGGTGCCCGGGTCCACGTTGAGGTAGGGGTCGAGCTTCTGCATCACCACCCTGAGCCCGCGCGCCTTGAGCAGGTGGCCGAGCGAGGAGGCCGTGAGCCCCTTGCCGAGGGAGGAGGCGACACCGCCGGTCACGAACACGTGACGGGTGACGCGCGTGGACGTCTGAGTACGAGAAGTTCGTTTCACCACGGATTTTGAGCGTATCAGGTGCGGGGCTCAGCGCGCGCGCGGATGCGCGGCGGAGTAGACCTCGCGCAGGGAGTCCACGGTGACGAGGGTGTACACCTGCGTGGTGGTCACGGACGCGTGCCCGAGCAGCTCCTGGACCACGCGGACGTCCGCGCCGCCGGCCAGCAGGTGCGTGGCGAAGCAGTGGCGCAGGGTGTGGGGCGAGACGTCCGCCTCGAGGCCGGCGCGCTCGGCCGCCCGCTTCAGCACGGCCCACGCGGACTGCCGGGAGAGCCGGCCCCCGCGGGCGTTGACGAACAGGGCGGGCGTGGAGCGTGTGACTCCCGTCATGATCGTGGGCCGTCCCCGCACCAGCCATGCGTCGAGCGCGGCGGCCGCGTAGGAGCCGATCGGCACCACGCGCTCCTTGGACCCCTTGCCGAACAGGCGGACCACGGGCTGGCCGCCGTCGTCCCCGGTCTGCGCGAGCCCCACCACGTCGTCGACGTCGAGGCCGACCACCTCGGAGATGCGGGCGCCGGTGCCGTAGAGGAACTCGAGCAGCGCGCGGTCCCGCAGTCCGGCGGGGGTGTCGACGGGCACGGCCTCCAGCAGCGCCGTCACCTGCTCCACGGGGAGCGCCTTCGGCAGGCGGTCGCCCGGCTTCGGCGGGTGGACGTCGCGGGCGGGGTCGGCGGGCGTGAGTCCCTCGAGGGCCCAGAACCGGTGCAGGCCGCGCACGGCCGCGAGCACGCGGGCCGCCGAGCGGACCGCGAGGGGCCGCCCGCCGTCCTCGCCGGTGCCCAGCGCCCGCAGGAAGCCGGAGACGTGGCCGGGGTCGACGTCGGCGGGGGCGCGCACCCCGTGGGCTTCGAGCCAGCGGCGGTAGCGCTCGAGGTCGCGGCGGTAGGCCGCCAGCGTGTTCGCGGCGAGGCCCCGCTCGACGGCCAGGTGCTCCAGGTGGCGGCGGAACGGGGCCGCGAGCGCGGACTCCGCGCCCCGGCCCCCACGGCTCCCACGGGCCTCGGCCTCGCCGCTCCCCCGGGCGGCCGGGTCGGTGCTCACGCGGGCCAGTCCGCCCCGGGGCCGTGGCGGTCCGGGACGAAGGGGGCGTCCACGGGGCGCAGGCGCCGCCACCCCTGGGCGCGGTGGGCGCACAGGGCGAGGATCGCCACGACCGTGGAGGGGTTGTGCACGCGCCCATCCAGGACGGCGTCGGTCACCTCGTCGACGCCGACCCACACGAGCGGCATGGCGGCCTCCTCGTCCTGCCGGACGTGCCGCTCGCCGTCGGGGATCTCTTCGATCTGACGGGCCAGGAACACGCGGATCGCCTCGCTGGAGCCGCCCGGGGTCGTGTAATAGTCGACGAGGGTGTGCCACTCGCGGGCGCGCAGGTCGGCCTCCTCGGCCAGCTCACGGACGGCGACCTGGTGGAGGTCCTCCCCGTCCACGTCCCGCAGGCCCGCCGGGATCTCCCACAGCTCCATGCCCACGGGGTGGCGGTACTGGCGGACGAGGGCCACCTGCTCGCGGGGGCCAGTGGTGGTGAGCTTGGTGCGGACCGCGAGGATCGCCACCGCGCCCGGGTGCACCATCAGCTCCCGGGTCAGGGGATCCTGGGACTTGTCCGCCGGATCCAGGCGGAACGACTCCCGGGCGATGTCCCACACTCGGCCTTCGTAGACGGTCTTCGACTTCTTCACCGGGCGGGGGACGTGCAGGTCGCGCAGGGGCGAGCGTCCCGCGGACGCGGGGATCTCAGGCATGGGGCGATCCTTTCATGTCGGGGCGGCGTCCGCGGACCGGGTCAGCCGCGTTCGCGGGCGGAGGACTCGAGCAGCTCCCGGGCGTGCTCGCGGGCCGCCGCGGAGTCCCCGTGCCCGGCGAGCATGCGGGCGAGCTCCTCGACCCGTTCGTCGGCCGTCAGCGTCACGACGTCGGAGGTGGTCACACCCGCGGCCGGGTCCGAGTTCTTCTCCACCCGCACGTGCCGGTCCGCGTAGGCGGCGACCTGGGGCAGGTGCGTCACGGCGATGACCTGCACGTGGCGGGCGAGCCGGGCCAGGCGGGCCCCGATCCGCACGGCGGCCTCACCGCCCACGCCGGCGTCGACCTCGTCGAACACGAAGGTGGGCACCGGGTCCGTGGCGGCCAGGACCACCTCGAGGGCGAGCATCACGCGGGAGAGCTCGCCGCCGGAGGCGCCGCGGCCCAGGGGCCGGGGCTCGACGCCCGCGTGGGGGCGCAGGGCGAGCGTGACGTCCTCAGCGCCGTACGGGCCGAGACCGTCCCCGGCGACCGGCGTCAGTCCCACGTGGAAGGAGGCGTCCGGCATGAACAGGGCGTGCAGCTCCTCGGTCACCGCGGTCTCGAGCCGCTCGGCGGCCGCGGTGCGCAGGGCGGTGAGGGTCGCGGCCCGTTCGCGCAGCGCGGCGTCGAGCCGGTCGACCTCCGCCTCGAGCTCCTCGAGGCGGCCGGAGTCGCCCTGCAGCTCGTCCAGGCGCGGACGCTGGGTCCGGGCCCAGTCGATCACGTCGGCGAGCTCCGGCCCGTAGAGCCGCTGCAGTCGTGTGAGCTCGGCCAGCCGCGACTGGGCCGCGTCGAGGTCGGAGGCCGCGTCGGCGTCCAGGTCAGCGGTGTAGCGGGCCAGGTCGCCGGCGATGTCCGTGAGCACGACGGCGGCCTCGGCCAGGCGCGCGGCCGCGGCGGCGAGCTCGGGGTCGTCGCCGGGGGCGGCGAGCACGGCCTGCTGCGCCGCCTCCACGAGGCTGACGGCGCCGGGGGTCTCGTCCATCGTGTCCACGTCGGGGCCGGCCAGTCGGGCGTGTGCCTCCCCGGAGGCGGCGCGCAGCTCCTCGACGTCCTCGAGCCGGCGGATGAGAGCCCGCAGCTCCTCGTCCTCGCCCTCCTGCGGCTCGGCGAGGTCGATCTCCTCGAGCGAGCGCTGGAGCGCCTCGGCTTCGCGGGCCCGCTCTTGGCGGTGGGCGGTGAGCTCCTCGCGCTCCCGACGCGCGGCGGTCCAGGCGGCGTGGTCCGCGCGGTAGGCGCGCAGGGCCGCGGCGAGCTCGGCGCCGCCGAACGCATCGAGGGCGTGCCGCTGGGCGTCGGCGCCCTGGAGGCGGACCTGGTCGTTCTGGCCGTGCACGGCCACGAGGGTCGCCCCGATCTCGGCGAGCAGGCCGACGGGCACGGTCCGCCCGCCGGCGGCGGCGCGCGAGCGGGTCCCCTCCCCGGACGCCGTGACGCTGCGGCTCAGGACGAGCTCCCGGACGCCCTCGTCGGCCTCGTCCAGCACGGCCCCGGCGTCCTCGGCGAGGGCGAGCGCGGCGTGCGCCTCGGGCAGGCGGACGCCGGCGTCCACGACGGCACGGGACGAGCCCCGGCGGACCGCGCCCGCGTCGGCGCGAGCGCCGAGCAGCAGGCCCAGGGCGGTGACCACCATGGTCTTGCCGGCGCCGGTCTCGCCGGTGACGACGGTGAAGCCGGGGTCCAGGTCCACGGTGGCCTCGCCGATCACGCCGAGCCCCGAGATCCTCAGATGGTCGATCATGCGTCCTCCCCGGGGTGACGCGCCCCGCGGTCGCGGTGGCGCTGGATGTCCGCGGGCGAGAGCACCGACAGCGGCATGGTGGCCGGTTCGACGACGTCGGGACGCGGCCCCGCGTGCCGCGGCTCGACGGTCTCCACCGCGTGGAGCACGCCCGCCCGCTCCTGGGCGGTGACGGGGCCGCGCCAGCCGTCCGTGGGCAGCCGGAACTTGCGCACGAGCCGTTCCGCGAAGGGCGTCGGGTTGAGACGGGCCAGGCGCACCGGCTCCGCCGACCGGGACACCTCGATCCGGGCCTGCGGCGGCAGTTCGACGGTGCGCCGGCCGTCACACCACAGCACACCGGTCTCGCGGGTGCGGGTGAGCACGTCCACGCCGATCGTGGAGCGCGGACCCACCACGAGGGGGCGGGTGAACAGGGCGTGGGCGCTGATGGGCACGCACAGCAGGGCCTCCACGGAGGGCCACACGACGGGGCCCCCGCCGGAGAAGGCGTAGGCGGTGGAGCCGGTGGGGGTGGCCAGGACGACGCCGTCGCAGCCGAAGGCCGTCAGCGGCGAGTTGTCCACGGAGACGACCACCTCGAGCATCCGCTCCCGGTGGGACTTCTCCACGGAGGCCTCGTTGAGGGCCCACGTGCGGGCCACCTCGCGGCCCTCCACGAGCACGACGACGTCCAGGGCCATGCGCTCGATCACCACGTAGGACTCCGAGGCGATCGCCTGGACGGTGCGGTGCAGGTCGGTGCGCTCGGACTCGGCGAGGAAGCCGACGTGGCCCAGGTTCACCGCCAGCAGTGGCACGTTGTGGCCGCGGACGAAGTCGGCCGCCCGCAGCACCGAGCCGTCGCCGCCGAGGACGAGGCCGAGGGTGATGTCCTCGAGCTCGCAGTCGACCCCGAGGGCCTCCGGCGCGAACTCCGGGGGGTCCCCCGCGGCCGCGCGGATGGCGGCCACGTCCTGTTCGAGCATGACGCTGACCAGGCCCTCCTCCGCGAACATGCGGGTGGCCTGCAGCGCCGCGCTGATGGCGTCCTCGCGGCCCGTGTGGGTCAGGACGAGGACACGACGTCCGGGGGTGTAGGGCATGGTTCCTTCCGCGAGCCGGGGTGCCGGGCACTGCGCTCCAGGATAGCCACGAGATCGGACACGCGAACCGGTGGCCCCGCGCCCGTGGACGGGCGGCGCCCCCCCGGACGCGGGTCAGGACCAGTCGATGTGGGCGCCCCGGACCCACCCGGCGGCGCGCTCGTCGGCGGGCGTGGCCGGGCTCGTCCTGCCGGCCGGGTCGTCGGCCGCGGTGGCGTCGGGGCGGTGGAGCCGCAGGAAGAACTCGGCGTTCCCGTCCTGGCCGGCCAGGCCGGATCGGGTGAGGCCGCGGGGGGCGAGGCCGGCGCCCAGCGCGGCCGCGGCCACCCCGGCGACGGCGTCGCGGCGGGCGTCCGGATCGGTGACGACGCCGGAGCGCGGCAGGGCGCGCCGCCCGACCTCGAACTGGGGCTTGACCATGAGCAGCAGCTCCGCGCCGGGTCGGCACACGCCCGCGAGCGGGGCGAGGACGAGGCGCAGCGAGATGAAGGACAGGTCGGAGACCACCAGGTCCACCGGACCGTCGATGTCCTCGGCCCTGAGGTCGCGGACGTTGAGCCCCTCGCGCACGAGGACGCGGGGGTCGGCCCGGACGGGCGGGGCCAGCTGGTCGTGGCCCACGTCGACGGCGGCCACCCGTTCGGCGCCCCGCTCGAGGAGGACCTGGGTGAATCCGCCGGTGGAGGCCCCGGCGTCGAGCGCCCGGCGGCCGGCCACGGCGACGTCCGGGAATGCCTCGAGCGCGCTGACGAGCTTGTGGGCCGCACGGGAGACGTACCGCGGGCCCGGGTCGCGCAGGCGCAGCGTGGCGTCGGCGGCCACGCGGTCGGAGGGCCGGCGCACCGGGCGGCCGTCGAGGAGGACCTGCCCCGCGCGGATGAGCGCCGCGCCCTCCGTGCGGGAGCGGGCCAGGCCCCGGGCGGCCAGGGCGACGTCGGCGCGTGCGGTCTCAGCCACGCCGTGGGTCCGCGAAGGCCTCGGCCCCGCCGGCGAGCAGAGCGGGCAGGTGCGCACGGACCCACGTGGGCCGGTCCGGCCCGGGGGCGGCGGCCGCGGTCTCGCGCGTGTCGATGCCGGTCAGGACGAGCACCGTGTCGAACCCCGCCGCGTTGCCGCCGCGGATGTCCGTGTCCAGGCGGTCGCCGACCACGAGGGGACGGGCCAGGCCGAGGGCCTCGGCCGCCGTCCGGAACAGTCGTGGCTCGGGCTTGCCCGCCGCGACGGGCGCGGTGCCGGTGGCCCGGCCCACCGCCTCGACGAGGGCCCCGTTGCCGGGGGCGATCCCCTCCGCGCGCGGGATCGAGGTGTCCAGGTTGGTGGCGACCCAGGTGGCCCCGGCGCGCACGGCGTACGCCGCCTCCGCCAGATCGGCCCAGCCGAGACCGGGGTCGAAGCCCTGGATGACCGCGTCGGGACGCTGCGCCGCGGACGCGACCACCTCGTAGCCCCGCTCCTCGACCACGGCGCGCAGGTACGCCGAGCCGACCACGAGCACCCGACCGGTGCGGCGGCCGAGCGTCTCCTCGAGCAGGTCGACGCCCGCCGGTGCGGAGCCGAAGACCTGCCCCGCCTGCGCGGGCACCCCGAGCGTGCGGAGATGCTCGGCCACGGACTCCGGCGCGCGGGAGGCGTTGTTCGTCACGAACCCGACCGGCACGCCCCGTTCCTGCAGCGTCGACAGCGTCTCGACCGCCCCGGCGATCGCGCCGCCTCCGGCGTAGACGACGCCGTCCAGGTCGCACAGCAGCCCGTCGTGACCGTCGAAGAACGTGGTGCTCACCGACCGTCCGCCTCCGGGGCCTCGAGGGCGTCGAACAGCGACAGCTGGTTCGGGTCGACCTCGTCCGGCGCGTCGACGGCGGCCGGCGGCTCTGCGGCGGCCTCCGGCCGGGGCGCCTCGGTCGGCTCCGTGGCGGCCTCCGGCTCCTCGGCCGGGGATCCGTCCGCCGTCGGCTCCGCACCGGCCTCGGCCGCATACCGCTCGTGGCGCCGTTCGCGGGGGGACGGGCGGCGGTCCCGGGGGTCCTCGACCGGCTCGGTGTCCACGTCGATGATCTCCGGGTCCGCGAACCCGCCCACGCCGAGGGCCTTCTCCGCGACGCGCACGGCACGCGCCCAGAGCCGAGCCTCGTCGCGGCGCCCCAGGGCGAGCAGCACGTCGGCCTGACGCTGGAACAGCCGGGGAGAGAAGGGGTAGCCGCGCCGCCGGTCCAGTTCCGGGATCTGCAGGGCCTCATGGGCACCCTGAAGGTCGCCGGCGTCCTCGCGGATGCCGGAGACGACCATGGCCAGCTCGGCCCGCGCCGCCCGGTCCAGACGCGAGGCATCCACCTCGGCGGCCAGCTGCAGGGCCTTCTCCGTGCGGCCGAGGGCACGCTCGCTGTCCACCTGCGCGGCGATGTGGGTGTCGTCGCCCGTCATGCGCCGGTAGGTGCGGAACTCGCGCAGCGCGTCGGCGTACTCCCCCGCCGCGTAGGCGGTGAGCGCGACTGCCTCGCGCACGCGTGAGAGGCGGCCGCCCTTGCGGGACGCGGCGAGGGCGTGCTGGAACGCCAGCGCCGGGTCGACGTCCAGGTAGCGGCCGGCCATCACGAGATGCTTGGCGACCCAGCTGGCAGGACGCTCGTCAAGGCCGTTGATCTCCTTGAGCGTGCCGCGGTCGAGCTCCTGGCCCGTCACGTCCGGGTCGATGTCCGGAGAGCGCTCCTGGTCCGCACGATTCGCCGCTCGGAGGTCACCGGGATTGTGCGCGGGTCGTTCGGCGCGGTCCTCGCGACGAGGGCCCGTCGGCGCACCGCGGCGCTCGGGGCGTCCGCCCCCCTGGCCCGGGCCGCGCCGCCGGTCCTCGTGAGGCCCGCCGGAGCGGCGCCGGTCACCGGCACCGCTGCGAGGACGTCCGTCGCGGTCACCGCCACGACGCCGGCCATCACCGCCACCACGGGGCCCGCGGCCCTCGGATCCGCGGTCCTCGCGGCGCTCTCGGGGGGTGTCCTCAGCCATGGTGTCCTTCCTGGGCGTCACGCCGCGACGGTCCGCGGGAACGCGGTCTCTGTTCCTCATGTGCCGGCCTCGCGGCCGGGTCCTCAGGGGACCAGGCTAGTGCCCGGAGCCTGTGGCAGACCGTCCTTGCGGGGAAAGCAGTCCAGAAATGCGGGAAGGGCCTCGCACCCAACGGTGCGAGGCCCTCCCTCAAAGAATGTCCGGCGGCGACCTACTCTCCCACAACCTCCCGGCTGCAGTACCATCGGCGCTGTGGGCCTTAGCTTCCGGGTTCGGAATGGAACCGGGCGTTTCCCCCACGCTATGACCGCCGTAACCCTAACCCCACACCACCACCCTCAACACGGGCAACAGCAGGGAAACCTACGGGTCACACAACAGTGACACTATTCAATTCAAAACACCTCAACCACCCACCAACAAGCAGACAGCCGGTTGCAATCAGACAACCGCACAGTGGACGCGAACACCAACCCATCACCTTGAAGCAAGCAATGGAATAAGAGTGTGTGTAAGTCATCGGCCTATTAGTACTGGTCAGCTTCACGAGTCTTCAGTCCTCGCTTCCACATCCAGCCTATCAACCCAGTGTTCTAGCTGGGGGCCTCACACCCTCAAAGGGGCAAGGAAATCTCATCTCGAAGCCGGCTTCCCGCTTAGATGCTTTCAGCGGTTATCCATCCCGAACGTAGCTAATCAGCCATGCACCTGGCGGTACAACTGACATACCAGAGGTTCGTCCGTCCCGGTCCTCTCGTACTAAGGACAGACCTTCTCAAATTTCCAACGCGCGCAGAGGATAGGGACCGAACTGTCTCACGACGTTCTGAACCCAGCTCGCGTACCGCTTTAATGGGCGAACAGCCCAACCCTTGGGACCTACTCCAGCCCCAGGATGCGACGAGCCGACATCGAGGTGCCAAACCATGCCGTCGATATGGACTCTTGGGCAAGATCAGCCTGTTATCCCCGAGGTACCTTTTATCCGTTGAGCGACGGCCGTTCCACAACGAGCCGCCGGATCACTAGTCCCGACTTTCGTCCCTGCTCGAGCTGCCACTCTCACAGTCAAGCTCCCTTGTGCACTTGCACTCGACACCTGATTGCCAACCAGGCTGAGGGAACCTTTGGGCGCCTCCGTTACATTTTGGGAGGCAACCGCCCCAGTTAAACTACCCATCAGGCACTGTCCCTGACCCGGATCACGGGCCGAAGTTAGATATCCAGAGTGACCAGAGTGGTATTTCAACGGCGACTCCACGAACACTGGCGTGCCCGCTTCACAGTCTCCCACCTATCCTACACAAGCCACACCGAACACCAATACCAAACTATAGTAAAGGTCACGGGGTCTTTCCGTCCTTCTGCGCGTAACGAGCATCTTTACTCGTAATGCAATTTCGCCGAGTTCATGGTTGAGACAGCGGGGAAGTCGTTACTCCATTCGTGCAGGTCGGAACTTACCCGACAAGGAATTTCGCTACCTTAGGATGGTTATAGTTACCACCGCCGTTTACTGGGGCTTAAGTTCTCCGCTTCGCCGAAGCTAACAGGTCCCCTTAACCTTCCAGCACCGGGCAGGAGTCAGTCCATATACATCGTCTTACGACTTCGCATGGACCTGTGTTTTTGATAAACAGTCGCTTCCCCCTGGTCTCTGCGGCCCCGATCCCCTCACACCAGCACGTGGTGCTCAAGGTTGGGGCCCCCCTTCTCCCGAAGTTACGGGGGCATTTTGCCGAGTTCCTTAACCATGATTCTCTCGATCGCCTTAGTATTCTCTACCTGACCACCTGTGTCGGTTTAGGGTACGGGCAGTTTGAACCTCGCGCCGATGCTTTTCTAGGCAGCATAGGATCACCGGATCACCCACCATGTGGGCGCCCATCAGGTCTCAGGCATACAGCCGGCGGATTTACCTACCGGCAGCCCTACACCCTTAGACCAGGTCATTTCCATTGCCCGGCCCGGCTACCTTCCTGCGTCACACCTGTTAATGCGCTTGCCTCCCCGGTTCAGGTCCCGCGCTCCCCACCACCGTCCCCGTCAAAGACGGGGTTCGGGATGGTTCGGGCGGTTAGTATCACCGGCTCAGCATGGACGGTTCTTCACTGGTACGGGAATATCAACCCGTTGTCCATCGACTACGCCTGTCGGCCTCGCCTTAGGTCCCGACTTACCCAGGGCAGATTAGCTTGACCCTGGAACCCTTAGTCATCCGGCGGACGGGTTTCTCACCCGTCTTTCGCTACTCATGCCTGCATTCTCACTCGTCCACAATCCACCAGAAGTTACCCGCTGGCTTCACCTCGTGAACGACGCTCCCCTACCCATCCAGCAAAACTGAATGCCACGGTTTCGGCGGTGTACTTGAGCCCCGCTACATTGTCGGCGCGGAATCACTTGACCAGTGAGCTATTACGCACTCTTTCAAGGGTGGCTGCTTCTAAGCCAACCTCCTGGTTGTCTCAGCAACTCCACATCCTTTCCCACTTAGCACACGCTTAGGGGCCTTAACCGGTGGTCTGGGCTGTTTCCCTCTCGACTATGAAGCTTATCCCCCACAGTCTCACTGCCACGCTCTCACTTCCCGGCATTCGGAGTTTGGCTGAAGTCAGTAACCTTGTAGGGCCCATCGTCCATCCAGTAGCTCTACCTCCGGGAAGAAACACGTGACGCTGCACCTAAATGCATTTCGGGGAGAACCAGCTATCACGGAGTTTGATTGGCCTTTCACCCCTACCCACAGCTCATCCCCTCCATTTTCAACTGAAGTGGGTTCGGTCCTCCACGCGCTCTTACACGCGCTTCAACCTGGCCATGGGTAGATCACTCCGCTTCGGGTCTAGGACACGCGACTCAATCGCCCTATTCAGACTCGCTTTCGCTACGGCTTCCCCACACGGGTTAACCTCGCCACGTATCACTAACTCGCAGGCTCATTCTTCAAAAGGCACGCTGTCACCCCACAAGGAGGCTCCAACGGTTTGTAGGCACATGGTTTCAGGTACTATTTCACTCCCCTCCCGGGGTACTTTTCACCATTCCCTCACGGTACTGATCCGCTATCGGTCAACAGGTAGTATTCAGGCTTACCAGGTGGTCCTGGCAGATTCACACGGGATTCCTCGGGCCCCGTGCTACTCGGGCAACCCTCCAACAGCGGCGGAACACATTTCGACTACGGGACTCTCACCCTCTACGGTCCAGCATCCACACTGGTTCGTCTATATGCCCGCACCTCACTGCGCCATGCCGGCAGACATGACAAGGAGGGGCCCACAACACCGCACATGCAACCCCTGCCGGGTATCACACACATACGGTTTAGCCCCATCCGCGTTCGCTCGCCACTACTAACGGAATCACTTTTGTTTTCTCTTCCTGTGGGTACTGAGATGTTTCACTTCCCCACGTTCCCTCCACCCGGTCTATGTGTTCAACCGGGGGTCACACGACACGTCGTGCGGGGTTTCCCCATTCGGAAATCCTGGTCTCAACGTCCGGTTATCGACTCCACCAGGCTTATCGCAGATTCCCACGTCCTTCTTCGGCTCCTGTTGCCAAGGCATCCACCATGCGCCCTTGGAAACTTTCACACACAATGAAAGTCCTCAAATGAGCAATATCTAACTAAGATGTCATTCTCGGCATCACCACACCTCACACACCACCCCAGGGGGAACAGTGCGATCAACGATGCAGCAACAAAAAAATAAGATGCTCGCGTCCACTATGCAGTTCTCAAACAACAACCCACACCCCATCCACCAACCCACAAGGCCAGCTTCACAAGATACGGAGACCAGAAACAACAACCCCAACCCCAAGGCCAGGGTGCCTGCTGTTCCAGGACCCAACAGTGTGCCAACACCAGCTCGCAGCCACCAACACCACCCATTCCAACCACACCCGCAAAGGCATGACGTACTCGAGCACTGCCGGCACCACCACTGGCACCATTCATTGATGTTCCACCCATGAGCAACCCGCCATCACACACGCGGTGATGCAACGGGCACTAATGCTCCTTAGAAAGGAGGTGATCCAGCCGCACCTTCCGGTACGGCTACCTTGTTACGACTTAGTCCCAATCGCTGGTCCCACCTTCGACGGCTCCCCCCACAAGGGTTAGGCCACCGGCTTCGGGTGTTACCAACTTTCGTGACTTGACGGGCGGTGTGTACAAGGCCCGGGAACGTATTCACCGCAGCGTTGCTGATCTGCGATTACTAGCGACTCCGACTTCATGGGGTCGAGTTGCAGACCCCAATCCGAACTGAGACCGGCTTTTTGGGATTAGCTCCACCTCACAGTATCGCAACCCATTGTACCGGCCATTGTAGCATGCGTGAAGCCCAAGACATAAGGGGCATGATGATTTGACGTCGTCCTCACCTTCCTCCGAGTTGACCCCGGCAGTCTCCCATGAGTCCCCACCACGACGTGCTGGCAACATGGAACGAGGGTTGCGCTCGTTGCGGGACTTAACCCAACATCTCACGACACGAGCTGACGACAACCATGCACCACCTGTGAACCCGCCCCAAAGGGGAAACCGTATCTCTACGGCGATCGAGAACATGTCAAGCCTTGGTAAGGTTCTTCGCGTTGCATCGAATTAATCCGCATGCTCCGCCGCTTGTGCGGGCCCCCGTCAATTCCTTTGAGTTTTAGCCTTGCGGCCGTACTCCCCAGGCGGGGCACTTAATGCGTTAGCTGCGGCGCGGAAACCGTGGAATGGTCCCCACACCTAGTGCCCAACGTTTACGGCATGGACTACCAGGGTATCTAATCCTGTTCGCTCCCCATGCTTTCGCTCCTCAGCGTCAGTTACAGCCCAGAGACCTGCCTTCGCCATCGGTGTTCCTCCTGATATCTGCGCATTCCACCGCTACACCAGGAATTCCAGTCTCCCCTACTGCACTCTAGTCTGCCCGTACCCACCGCAGATCCGGGGTTAAGCCCCGGACTTTCACGACAGACGCGACAAACCGCCTACGAGCTCTTTACGCCCAATAATTCCGGATAACGCTCGCACCCTACGTATTACCGCGGCTGCTGGCACGTAGTTAGCCGGTGCTTCTTCTGCAGGTACCGTCACTTTCGCTTCTTCCCTACTGAAAGAGGTTTACAACCCGAAGGCCGTCATCCCTCACGCGGCGTCGCTGCATCAGGCTTTCGCCCATTGTGCAATATTCCCCACTGCTGCCTCCCGTAGGAGTCTGGGCCGTGTCTCAGTCCCAGTGTGGCCGGTCACCCTCTCAGGCCGGCTACCCGTCGTCGCCTTGGTGAGCCATTACCTCACCAACAAGCTGATAGGCCGCGAGTCCATCCAAAACCGATAAATCTTTCCAACACCCACCATGCGGTGGACGCTCCTATCCGGTATTAGACCCAGCTTCCCAGGCTTATCCCAGAGTTAAGGGCAGGTTACTCACGTGTTACTCACCCGTTCGCCACTAATCCACCCAGCAAGCTGGGCTTCATCGTTCGACTTGCATGTGTTAAGCACGCCGCCAGCGTTCATCCTGAGCCAGGATCAAACTCTCCGTAAAAAAATTACAGAACAACACCGTGGCAGCCGGAAATAACCACCACGACATCCATTCAATACCTAGCAAACCATCACCACACCACGGGGGTGGCAGGCGATGATCAACCAATATGTGTTAAAACAATTGGCATCAACAAACTTGGCACACTATTGAGTTCTCAAACAACAGGCGCTTCCAGCTTCAGCGACCCGCTCCGCGGGCCGTTTCGCTCTGGAGCAACTTCTCCACCCTAGACCATCCGTTTCGACCGTGTCAACTCCGTGTCCGAAGCATTCACCGTCCGTTCACGTGGCCGGGCTAGAAAACCTTACCACGCGATCCGACCATGTCAACTCCGCTTCCGCGGGGCCAGACACTCACCGGACCATCCACGTGGAAGGCCTCGAAAAGCT
Organism: Micrococcus luteus; assembly: GCF_014138885.1. Lineage (NCBI taxonomy): Bacteria > Bacillati > Actinomycetota > Actinomycetes > Micrococcales > Micrococcaceae > Micrococcus > Micrococcus luteus. The sequence goes on along the minus strand of NZ_JACJIK010000001.1, from coordinate 2,402,550 downwards.
TACCACATGATCCCCGGCTGTCAAACCAGATCATCTTCTTCAGGAATCCCGACCCGCATCACTGCCGGCCGCGCACCCGGTGAGCACCACCCGCCCTGGACCTGCCATTCTCGGCATGAATCCGCGGATTCTGTGTTCTTCACCCCGCCTCCCGGTCACCCGGTCGGCCTCTTGAGCACGAGATGGAACTCTACACACGAACCCCACCGAACACAAAATCAAGGGTGACACCCGGCGGCCACGCATGAAAAAGGGCCCCGTTCTCCGCAGAATCCTGCGGAGAACGGGGCCCTGTGCTCCTCCCGTGGGCGGTTTCTCCGCCGTCGTCGCCCGTCGTGTCCTCGGTCACTTCTGGCGAGCCGGTGGACACCGGTGGTCTGCGGCCGTGGTCAGGCCTCCCCCAGGTCCGCGCCCGCCATGTTCTTCTTGCCCCGGCGCACCAGCAGGTGCCGGCCGGCGAAGGCGTCGTCTCGGGTGAACACCTGGTCGGCATCCGTCACCCGCACGTTGTTCACCGACGCGCCGCCGTCGCGCACCGTCCGACGCGCCTCGGAGCGCGAGGCGACCAGCCCGGTGGAGACCAGCAGCTCGACCGCGGTCACGGTGCCCGGCTCCCCCTCCCACTGGGTCCGGTCGGCCTGCGGCAGCTCGGCCAGCACGGCGGTCAGCGTGTCCGGGTCCACCGTGGTGAGGTCGCCGCCTCCGAACACCGCCTGGGAGGCCTCGATGACCTTCGTCGTCGTCTCCTCTCCGTGGGCCAGCGCCGTGACCTCCCACGCCAGGCGCCTCTGGGCTTCCCGGCGGAACGGCTCGTCGGCCACCTTCTGCGCGTACTCCTCGATCTCCGCGCGGGTCAGGAACGTGAAGACCTTGAGTCGGTCGACGACGTCCGCGTCCGCCGTGTTGAGCCAGAACTGGTAGAAGGCGTACGGGGAGCACATCTCCGCGTCGAGCCAGACGGCGTTGCCCTCGGACTTGCCGAACTTGGTGCCGTCCGCGTTCGTGATCAGCGGCGTGCCCAGCGCATGGGCGTGGGTCCCCTCCACCTTGCGGATCAGCTCGGTGCCGGCGGTGAGGTTGCCCCACTGGTCGGAGCCGCCGGTCTGGAGGGTCACGCCGTGCCGGCGGTGCAGCTCGAGGAAGTCGTTGCCCTGCAGCACCTGGTAGGAGAACTCCGTGTAGGAGATGCCCTCATCAGAGTTCAGGCGCTTGGCCACGATCTCCTTCTTCACCATCGTGCCGACGCGGAAGTTCTTGCCGACGTCCCGCAGGAAGTCCAGCGCGCTCATGCCCGCGGTCCAGTCCAGGTTGTTGACCATGGTCGCCGCGTTCTCCCCCTCGAAGGAGAGGTACGGCTCGATCTGCGCGCGCAGCGACTCCACCCACGCCGCCACGGTCTCCTGCGAGTTCAGGACGCGCTCCGAGGTCTGCCGCGGGTCGCCGATGAGGCCGGTGGCGCCGCCCACGAGGGCATACGGGCGGTGGCCGGCGAGCTGCAGGCGGCGCAGTGTGAGCAGCTGGACCAGGTGTCCCAGGTGGAGAGACGGAGCGGTCGGGTCGAAGCCGCAGTAATACGAGACGGGCTCCCCGGCCAGCGCCTGTTCCAGCGCGGCCTCGTCCGTCGAGACGTGCACGAGCCCGCGCCAGCGCAGCTCCTGCCAGACGTTCTCGAAGCTCGGGTCGTTCGCCTGTGCGCGCAGTCGGGCCGCGCGCTCCTCGTTCTGGGGTGCCATAGCCCCCAGCCTAGCTGTAGGAGGGCATGACGTTGTTGACTCGGGCCGGGGCCAACGAGGCCGGAGGGGCGTCCCCGCAGGAGGTATGAGGCCGATGGTAGTTGTAGTGGTTCACCCACACGGCCAGCGCCTCACGCCGAGCTGTCTCTGAGGTATACGGGCGGGCGTAGAGGACCTCATCGACCATCAGCCGGTTGTACCGTTCGACCTTCCCGTTATGGCGCGGGGTGTAGGGGCGGATCCGGTGGTGCCGGCCCCCGAGCGAGACCACCTTGGCGGTGAAGTCCACGGCCCGGTAGTTGTTCCCGTTGTCCGTGACCACCCGGTCCACGGTGATGCCGTGGGCGGCGAAGAACGCGCGGGCCCGGCAGAAGAACCCGATCGTGGTCACCGCCTTCTCGTCCTCCAACGCCTCGGTGTACGCCAGGCGGGTGTACCCGTCGATCGCCGAGTGCAGGTAGGTGTAGCCGACCCGCCGGCCAGGCCCGCGCTTGGAAGCACGGCCTGCTTCACTTTCACGTCCGTGGGTGCGCCAGCCGCCCCCGTCTGGGATCTTCCCGATCTTCTTCACATCCAGGTGCACCATGTGCCCCGGGCCGCGGGCGGTGATCTTCTGGGGTCGTTGGCGCAGGTCTTCTCCGGCCGGGGTCAGGTCCCGTAACCGGGAGATCCCGAGTCGGTGCAGCCACCGTCCCACGGTACGAAGACACACCCGGTGGCCCTCGGAGACGAGGTGGTGATGGATGCGCCGTGCGGACCACTTGCGCTCCCGCCGCAGGGCGTGGATCTGGGCGACCAAGACCGGATCGAGCTGGGCAGGTGAACGGTGCGGCCGGCTGGGCAGGTCCTGAAGGCCGGCTTCTCCCTGGGCGCGGTAGCGGGCCACCCAGGTGGCCACCGTGGGCCGGCTCACCCGGAACTCGGCGGCCACGTGCGCCTGCGGGATCCCGTCGTGCAGGTGGCGGTGGACCATCCTGAGACGGCCGGTCGGGGTCAGGGGTGCGTTAGCGTGAGTCATGAGTGGGTCTTCTCGGGCAGGTCGGTGGTGTAGGAACTTCCATCCTGCGGGAGAGGCCCACTCGTCTCATCTCAGCCGGCGCCTCGTGGCAAGAACCTCATGACCCACAACACCTAGCGACGCGCCCGCGCGCCTCCGCGACGCCGCGCACGTGCGACGTCGCCCGCGGGGCTCACTCCGGGACGTCCGCCAGCCCGGCCGGCAGCGCGGCCGCGTCCGTCCCGGCGACGACGGACAGCGACTGGGTGGCGCGGGTCATCGCCACGTACAGATCGCCCACCACGCCGCGCGCGTCGGCCACGATCCGCTCGGGCGAGACGAGCACGACGGTGTCGAACTCCAGCCCCTTGGTCTCCCACGGGGTGGCGACGACGATCTCGACGCCGGGCAGCGGCGCGGTGTCCACGGCCGCCTCCCCCCACCGCTCCCGGAGGGCCGTGAGCAGCTCCCCCGTCCGCTCGGCGGGGGCGATCACGGCGGTCAGGGCCTCGGGCACGCGGTCCCGCTCGGCCTCCACCGCGTCGAGGGCCAGGGCCGCGACGTCACCGCCCGGCTCCGTCACCAGGCGCGGGCGGTGGTCGCCCTCGCGCACGGCGCGCGGATGGGAGACCTCGAGCCCGGCCGCCCGTGCGACCTGCGCGGCCCAGCGCATCACGCGCGCCGGCGAGCGGTAGTTCACGGTCAGCTCTTCCAGGCGCCAGCGGTCCCCGAACTCCGGGGCGAGGACGGACGCCCACGAGCCGGCCGCGTCGCGACGGGAGGACTGCGCGATGTCGCCCACGATGGTGAACGACTTCATCGGGCAGCGGCGCGCCAGCAGGCGCCACTGCATCGGAGAGAGCTCCTGGGCCTCGTCCACCACCACGTGCCCGTACGTCCAGGTGCGGTCGTGGGCCGCGGTCTCGGCGGTGGTCCGTCGCACGCCGCGCGCCTCATTGGCCGCGGCCAGCTGCTCGGCGTCCACGACGCCGTCGACGCCCAGGTCCGCGAGCGTCTGGTGCATGTTCTCCAGGGACGCCCGGGCGTTCTCGAGGTTGCGCTCGTGCTGGGCCGCGGACTCGCCGCCCCGGCCCGGGGTGTCGAGGCGTCCGAGCAGCTCGGCCGCCTCGTCCAGCAGGGGCACGTCGGCCTCGGTCCAGGGGGCGTCGGCCGGGCGCAGGAGCGCGCCGACCTCGGCGTCGGACAGCCACGGGGCAGCCGCCCGGAGCCGGTCCTCCCGGGTGAGGAGGTCGCCGATGAGCTTCTCCGGCGTCAGCGGCATCCAGCAGAGGTTGAGCGCGATGCGCACGTCGCGCGAGGTGCGCACGTCCTCGAGCAGGAGGTCACGCTGCACCGGGGTGCCCGAGGACTTCTCCAGCTTCTTGCGCAGCTTCTCCGCGAGCTCGCGGACGAGGATCTTCACGAACGTCACCCGGGCCTCGTTGTGGGGCTTGCGGGTGGCCCGTGCCTTGTCCCGGGCGCGCCGGACCATGGCCGGCTTGAGCTTGACGGCCGTGCCGTCGATCATCAGGCGCCGCGGCTCGACGAGCAGGCGCTGGCGCTGCGCGACCGCGTGGGCGACGGCGTCCACCATGTCCAGCCGGCCCTTCACCGCCGCCGCGTCGAGGTCCGGCTCCGGGACGGCCCGCACGCCCGGCATCAGCGTCCCCAGCGAGGACATCACGACACCGGTCTCGCCCAGCGAGGGCAGCACCCGCTCGATGTACCGCATGAACGCGGTCGACGGGCCGACGATCAGCACGCCCGAGCGCGCGAGGCGCTCCCGGTGGGTGTACAGCAGGTAGGCCGCACGGTGTAGGGCGACGGCGGTCTTCCCCGTGCCGGGCCCGCCCTGCACCACGACCGCCCCGGGCAGGGGCGCGCGGATCACCTCGTCCTGCTCCGCCTGGATCGTGGCGACGATGTCCCCCATCCGTCCCGTGCGTCGGGCGGTGACGGCGGCCAGCAGCGCACCCTGGGCATCGGCGCGCACGCCGTCCTCGCCCAGCAGCGTCGGGTCCAGGATGTCGTCCTCGAGGTCGCGCACCTCGCGCCCCCGCAGCATCAGGTGACGACGACGGCGCACGCGGCCCCGGTGGGCCGCCGTCGCCTGGTAGAAGGCGCCGGCCTCGGCCGCGCGCCAGTCGACGAGGAGGCGCTCGTGGTCCTCGGTGGTGAGGCCGATGCGCCCGATGTACCGCTGCTCGTCGGCCCCACCCTCCCGCTCGGCGTCGAGGTCGAGCCGGCCGAAGACGAGGCGGTCGTCCACGGCGTAGAGCTGGGCGAGTCGGTCCTCGTAGAGGCTGGCGAAGGCGTCGCGCTCGGAGTGGTTCTGCAGCGACCCCTGCGGGCCGGTCCGGCGCACGGCCGCGAGCTGGCGCTCCTTCTCCTCACGCAGGGCGTCGAGGCGGGCGTACCGCTCGGCGACCCGACCCCGCTCGAGGTCGAGCTCGGACTGGCGGACGGACACGGTATCGGTCATCGGGGGCCCTCGCGGTGCGGTGAGGGGCGGACCATGCTGCGGCCCGCCCGGCGGAAAAGTGACCACCCATGCTACGCCGACCGCGGTGAACGGCGGGTGACGCGGCGGTGCCCTGGGGGCGCCGCCGCGTCCGGCCCGGTCGGCGCCGCCTCGGCCGGGCGACCGCGTCAGCGGGCGTCGACGACGGAGCCCGGCGTGTCGGCCCAGCGGCGCAGCGGCGCCAGGGCGTCCTCGAGCGCCCCGATCTGCGCCGCGACGGCCGTCGGCGCGGTCCCGCCCTGGGCGTCGCGAGAGGCGAGCGAGCCCTCCGTGCTGAGCACCTCGCGGACCTGCGGGGTCAGCGCCGGCGAGATGGCGGCGTACTCGTCGTCCGTGAGGTCCCACAGCTCCACGCCCCGGGCCTCGGCCGCCATCACGGCCTCGCCCGACAGCTCGTGGGCCTCGCGGAACGGGACCCCCTGGCGGACGAGCCACTCGGCGACGTCGGTGGCCAGCGCGAAGCCCTGCGGGGCCAGCTCCGCCATGCGCTCCGTCTGGAACTCGAGGGTGGCGATCATCCCGGAGACGGCGGGCAGCAGCAGCTCGAGGGTGTCCGCGGCGTCGAAGACGGGCTCCTTGTCCTCCTGCAGGTCGCGGTTGTAGGCCAGCGGCATGCCCTTGAGCGTGGCCAGCAGCCCCGTGAGGTCGCCGATGAGGCGGCCGGACTTGCCGCGGGCCAGCTCGGCGACGTCCGGGTTCTTCTTCTGCGGCATGATCGAGGACCCCGTGGAGTACGCGTCATGGAGCCTCACGAAGCCCGCCTCCTTGGTGGCCCAGAAGATGACCTCCTCCGAGATGCGGGACAGGTCGACGCCGACCATCGCGGCGACCCACGCGAACTCCGCGTACACGTCGCGTGCGGCGGTGCCGTCGATCGAGTTCCACACGGCCGACTCGAAGCCGAGCTCGGCGGCCACGGCGTTCGGGTCCAGACCCAGGGAGGAGCCGGCCAGGGCCCCGGAGCCGTACGGCGAGACGGCCGCGCGTGCGTCCCAGTCCACGAGCCGCTGCAGGTCCCGCGCGAATGCCCAGGCGTGCGCGAGCAGGTGATGCGAGAGCAGGACGGGCTGCGCGTGCTGCAGGTGGGTGCGGCCCGGCATCGGCGCGTACGGGTGCGCCCGCGCCTGATCGAGGAGCGCGTCCACCGTGGCGATCACGCCCCGCGCGATGATGCGGGCGTGGTCGCGCAGGAACATCCGGCCGAGGGTGGCGACCTGGTCGTTGCGGGATCGGCCGGCCCGCAGGCGGCCGCCGAGCTCGGGACCGGCCCGGTCGATGAGGCCGCGCTCGAGCGAGCCGTGCACGTCCTCATCGGACGCTGCCGGGGTGTAGGCACCGGAACGCACGTCCGCCTCGAGCCGGTCGAGGGCCGCGATCATCCCGTCCAGGTCGTCCGCACTGAGCAGACCGGCGGTGTGCAGCACCCGGGCGTGGGCACGGGAGCCGGCGATGTCATAGGGCGCCAGGCGCCAGTCGAAGTGCGTGGACTTGCTGAGCGCGGCGAGCGCCTCGGAAGGGCCGCCGGCGAAGCGGCCGCCCCACAGGGCGCCCTCGTTGGTCCCGTGGCGGGCGTCGGTGTTCTCGGTCATCGAAGGTCTCCTCGAGGTCGGTGACAGGCCGACGGCGGCCGGCCCGGTCGCGGGCGGGCCGCCGTCGTGCGCGGGGCGTGCGGGGTCAGTCGTTGGACAGGCGGGCGACGTCCTGGAGGTCGTCGCTGCCGCGCAGGCGCTGCTCGCGCTCGGAGGCCGTCTTCGCGGACAGGCCGAAGATGTCGATGAACCCGCGGGCCGAGGACTGGTCGAACGAGTCGCCCTCGTCGTATGTGGCGAGGTTGAAGTCGTACAGGCCGGTCTCGGACCGGCGACCCTGCACCGTCGCGCGGCCGCCGTGGAGCTCCAGGCGGATCTCACCGTTGACGTGCTCCTGGGTCGCGTCGATGAACGTGTCCAGGTTGCGCTTCAGCGGGGAGTACCACTGGCCGTCGTAGACCAGCTCGGTCCAGCGCTGGTCCACATGCTTCTTGAAGCGCGCCTGTTCCCGCTCCAGGGTGACGTTCTCGAGCTCGCGGTGGGCCGCGATCAGCGCCATGGCGCCCGGGGCCTCGTAGATCTCGCGGGACTTGATGCCCACGAGGCGGTCCTCGACGATGTCGATCCGGCCCACGCCCTGGGCGCCGGCCCGGCGGTTGAGCTCCTCGATGATCTCCAGCGGGCTCAGCGCGCGGCCGTCGAGGGCCGTGGGGACGCCGCGCTCGAAGGCGATCGTGACCACGTCCGGCGCCGGCGGGAAGGCGGGGTCGTCCGTGTAGTCGTAGACGTCCTTCGTGGGGCCGTTCCAGATGTCCTCGAGGAAGCCGGTCTCGACGGCGCGGCCCCACACGTTCTGGTCGATCGAGAACGGGTTCTTCTTGGTGGTGACGATCGGCAGGTCGTTGCGCTCGGCGTACTCGATGGCCTTCTCGCGGGTCAGGGCGAGGTCGCGCACCGGGGCGATGCACTTCAGGTCGGGGCCGAGGGTCTGGATGGAGACCTCGAAGCGGACCTGGTCGTTGCCCTTGCCGGTGCAGCCGTGCGCCACCGTCGAGGCGCCGAACTGGCGGGCCGCCGCGACCAGGTGGCGGGAGATGACCGGGCGCGAGATCGCGGAGACCAGCGGGTAGGCGTCCATGTAGAGGGCGTTGGCCTTGAGCGTGGGCATGCAGTACTGCTCGGCGAACTCCTCACGCGCGTCGGCGACGTAGGCCTCGACGGCGCCGCAGTCCAGGGCGCGCTGGCGGATCGTCTCGAGGGACTCGCCCCCCTGGCCCACGTCGACCGCGACGGCGACGACCTCGGCGCCCGTGGCCTCGGCGATCCAGCCGATGGCCACCGAGGTGTCCAGGCCGCCCGAGTAGGCAAGGATGATGCGTTCCTTCACGTTTTCTCCTTTATATAGGGGGGCGTCTCCGAGCGCGGCACGTGGCCGTCGAAGGCGTGCTCGGCGACGATCCTACCCGGGTCTTGAATAAATATGCAACTGACGGAATATCAGCTCCCGATGGATCCTGCGCAGCCCCTCTGCGCCCACCGCGGCGGCCACCCGCAACCATGGCCCCGCGCTCGAAGTTCGGGTCGAACGCGACGCCGGTCACGGCTTCGACCGTCGATCGTGACCTTCGCCCACGCCCCTGTGACGGAGGTTGTCCACACTGTCCAATCAGACGCCCTGAGATCCAATGCGGGCAGTGGCGTGCATTTCGTCCACGTACTCCCGCCTCAGGTAGCGATTCGTCACCTGATCTCAAATGTGAGACGGACGGGCAAGAATCCGTCGACCCATGATTTGACGCGAGGGGGGCTCCCGTCGTTGACTCTTCCGTAGCCGATTCGTGATCGAACCGTGATCTGACCGAGAGGTCGGGGACGGGGAGGCCACGACATCGAACCCCCTCCGACGGTCGCCCGCTGCTGGGTCGTCTCGAACCGACGGAGGGCATGACCCGACCAAGGAGAAGGACGACCCCGGCGCGCCTCGGCCGCCGATCAGCGAGGACTCGCCATGGACACCATGACTCTCTTCACCACTTCCGCCACCCGCTCCCGCCGTGCCACCGCCTCGATCGTTGCGGGCATGACCCTCGCCGGCGCCGCCGCCGTGGGCTTCTCCGCTCCGGCCCAGGCCGCCACCGTGGACACCTGGGATCGCCTCGCCGAGTGCGAGTCCAACGGCACCTGGGACATCAACACCGGCAACGGCTTCTACGGCGGCGTGCAGTTCACCCTGTCCTCCTGGCAGGCCGTCGGCGGCGAGGGCTACCCGCATCAGGCCTCGAAGGCCGAGCAGATCAAGCGCGCCGAGATCCTCCAGGACCTGCAGGGCTGGGGCGCCTGGCCGCTGTGCTCGCAGAAGCTGGGCCTGACCCAGGCTGACGCGGACGCCGGCGACGTGGACGCCGCCCCGGTCGCCGTGGAGCGCACCGCCACCGTGCAGCGCCAGTCCGCCGCGGACGAGACTGCTGCCGACCAGGCTGCGGCTGAGCAGGCTGCTGCCGACCAGGCCGCGGCTGAGCAGGCTGCTGCCGACCAGGCCGCGGCCGAGCGCTGGGCCGCCAAGCAGGCTGCTGCCGACCAGGCCGCCGCCGAGCGCTGGGCCGCCAAGCAGGCTGCTGCCGACCAGGCCGCCGCCGAGCGCTGGGCCGCCAAGCAGGCTGCTGCCGAGCAGGCCGCCGCCGACAAGGCTGCCGCCCAGCGTGCCGCCGCCGCGGAGAAGGCTGCCGCTCAGAAGGCCGCTGCCGCGGAGAAGGCTGCCGCTCAGAAGGCCGCTGCCGCTGAGCAGGCTGCCGCTCAGAAGGCCGCTGCCGCTGAGCAGGCTGCCGCTCAGCAGGCCGCTGCCGCGGAGCAGGCCGTCGTCGCCGAGGCCGAGACCATCGTCGTCAAGTCCGGTGACTCCCTCTGGAAGCTCGCCAACGAGTACGAGGTGGAGGGTGGCTGGACCGCCCTCTACGAGGCCAACAAGGGCGCCGTCTCCGACGCCGCCGTGATCTACGTCGGCCAGGAGCTCGTCCTGCCGCAGGCCTGAGACGCCTGACCGGTCCCCCGGACCGGTACGACACGAGGAAGGCCCCCGCCGTCGGCGGGGGCCTTCCTCGTGTCTGGTGCCCGTCACCCGCGCGGGCGGGGCCGGACGGGTCGGTTAGCCCGCCAGACCCAGCAGGTGGGCCGCGACGGCCGGGGCGGACGTGGTCCCCGTGGTGATGAGGAGGATGGTGTCGTCGCCGGCGATCGTGCCCATCACGTGCTCCACGCGCGCCTGGTCGATCACGCTGGCCAGGAACTGCGCCGCACCCGGGGGCGTGCGCAGGACCACGAGGTTCGCCGTGGGCTCGGCGGAGACGAGCAGCTCGCGGGCCATGCTCGCCAGCCGGTTCAGCTGCGCGTCCGAACCGCGGCCCGGCACGGCGCCGTCGTCGCCCTCCGCCGGCAGGGCGTAGACCATGCCGGCCGGCCCGCGCGTCCGCACCGCGCCGAGGTCCACCAGGTCCCGCGAGAGCGTGCCCTGGGTGACGGACAGCCCGCGATCGCCCAGGGCGTCCGAGAGTTCGGCCTGGGAGCGGATGCCCCGGGTGGCCAGGATTTCCCGGATCGCGGCCTGACGGGCGATCTTCGTCGTGGGGGCGGCCATCAGCGCGGCTCCTCGGCCAGGCCGGAGCGGTACAGCAGCCAGGCGATGAGCGCCTTCTGCGCGTGCAGGCGGTTCTCGGCCTCGTCGAACACCACGGACCGCGGCCCGTCGATCACCTCGGCCGTGACTTCGTAGCCCCGGTACGCGGGCAGGCAGTGCAGGAAGATCGCATCGTCGGCCGCCCGCGCCATCGCGGCGGCGTCCACCTGGTAGTCGCGGAACAGCGCCAGGCGGGCCTCCTTCTCCTCCTCCTGGCCCATGGACACCCACGTGTCGGTCACGACGACGTCCGCGCCCGCCAGGGCCTCCACCGCGTCCGTCGTGACGAGGACGGAACCGCCCGTCTCCGCCGCCCGCTGTCGGGCAGCGGCCACGACGTCCTCGGCAGGCAGGTGCCCCTCGGGTCCGGCGACCCGCACGTGCATGCCGGCCGTCGCGCAGCCGAGCAGGTACGAGTGGGCCATGTTGTTCGCCGCGTCCCCCAGATACGCCAGAGTGCGGCCCGCCGTGCCGTCGAGGTGCTCGCGCACCGTCAGCAGGTCGGCGAGGATCTGACAGGGGTGGTAGTCGTCGCTGAGCGCATTGACCACGGGCACCGAGGAATGGGCGGCCATCTCCTCGAGGCCGGCCTGGGCGAACGTGCGCCAGACGATGACGCCGACCATCCGCTCCAGCACGCGGGCCGTGTCGGCCACGGACTCCTTGTGGCCCAGCTGCGACTCCCCCGGGTTCACGATCAGCGGCGTCCCGCCGAGCTCGGCGATGCCGGCCGCGAACGAGACGCGGGTGCGCGTGGAGGTCTTGTCGAAGAACACGATGCCGGTCCGGGGCCCGGCCAGCGGGCGGTGCCGGAACCGGTCGGCCTTCATCTGCGCGGCGAGGTCGAGCACCTCGGCCTGCTCGGCCGGGGTGAGGTCCGTGTCCACCAGGAAGTGGCGGACGGCGGCAGCGGGGGTCATGGGCGGTCTCCTTCGGCGGGGGTCAGGGCGGCGGCCACGAGCCCGGGCAGGGCCGCGGCGAAGCGCTCGAGCTCGGCCACGGGCACGGTCAGCGGCGGGGCCAGGCGCAGGGTGGAGGGGCCGGTGGCGTTGAGGATCCAGCCCGCCTGGAGGCCGGCGGCGACGACGGCGGGGGCCAGCCCGCCGGCCGGGGCCGGTCCCGCGGGGTCGGCCAGATCGACGCCGATCCACAGGCCGTGACCGCGCACCGCGGCCACCTCGTGCAGGTCCTCCAGCAGGGCGGCCACGGCCTCGCCCGCGGCGCGGACGTGGCCGAGCAGGCCCTCGTCCTCGACGGTCTGGAGCACGGCCAGGCCCGCGGCGGTGGCCAGGGGGTTGCCGCCGAACGTGGTGCCGTGCTGGCCGGCGGTGAGCAGCCCGGAGACGGCGGGGCCGACGCACACGAGCGCCCCGATCGGCACGCCGCCGCCCAGTCCCTTCGCCAGGGTGAAGGCGTCGGGCACCACCGGCTCGGCCGCCCCGGTGACGGCCGGGTTCTGGAAGCCGAACCACGTGCCGGTGCGTCCCACGCCGGACTGCACCTCGTCGAGGATCATCAGGGCGCCGGCCTCGCGGGTCGCGGCCCGCACCTCGGCCAGGTAGCCGGCCGGCCAGCCGTGCACGCCGGCCTCGCCCTGGACCGGCTCGAGGATGACGGCGGCGACGGTGGCGCCGTCGTCGTCCGGGGCCAGGGCCGCCCGCAGGGCCGCGGCGTCCCCGCCCGGCACGTGCTCCACGCCGCCGGGCAGCGGCTCGAAGGGCGCCCGGTAGGCCTCCTTGTGCGTGAGCGCGAGGGCGCCCATCGTGCGGCCGTGGAAGGCCCGCTCGAGCGCGATCACCCGCGTCCGGCGGCCGGACGGGTCGTCCGCACCGTGGCGGCGGGCGAGCTTGAACGCGGCCTCGTTGGCCTCCGTGCCGGAGTTCGCGAAGAACACGGTGGAGCCCGCGGGCGCGCCGGCCAGCTCCAGCAGGCGCTCGGCCAGGCGGATCTGCGGCTCGGAGGTGAAGAGGTTGGACACGTGGCCGAGCGTGGCGACCTGCTCGGACACCGCCCGCACCAGCGCCGGGTGGCCGTGGCCGAGCGCGTTCACGGCGATGCCGGCCAGCAGGTCCGTGTAGCGCCGGCCGTCGGCGTCCCACACGTGGACCCCCTCGCCGCGCACGAGCACGCGGGTGGGGCGGCCGAAGACTCCGGTCAGGGCGGCGTGGTAGCGCTCCAGCAGCGCGGACTGGTCGGTGCTCATGCGTCCTCCTCGGGGGTGGTCGGGGCGGTGGGCTCGGCGTCGGGCACCACCTGGGTGCCGACGCCCGCAGAGGTGAAGACCTCGAGCAGCATCGAGTGGGGGCGGCGGCCGTCCACGACGTGGGCGCGCTGCACGCCGGCGTCCACGGCCGCCAGGCACGCGGCCATCTTCGGGATCATCCCGGAGGCCAGGGAGGGCAGCAGCGCGCGCAGCTGGGCGGCGGTGAGCGAGCTGATGAGGGAGTCGCGGTCCGGCCAGTCGGCGTAGAGGCCTTCGACGTCGGTGAGCAGCACGAGCTTCGCGGCGCCGAGGGCGGCGGCCAGGGCCGCGGCGGCGGTGTCCGCATTGACGTTGAGGACCTGCCCGGTGGGCTCGCCGTCGTCGTTGATCTCGGGGGCGACCGACGAGACCACGGGGATCCGCCCGGACTCGATCACGTCGAGGATCGCGGTCGGGTCGACTCCGGTGACCTCTCCCACGAGGCCGAGGTCCACCTCCTGGCCGTCGACGACGGCGCCCGTGCGGCGGGCGCGCAGCAGCCCCGCGTCCTCGCCGGAGAAGCCGACGGCGTACGGGCCGTGGGAGTTCACGAGGCCGACCAGCTCGCGGCCCACCTGTCCCGTGAGCACCATGCGGACCACGTCCATGGCCTCCTCGGTGGTCACGCGCAGGCCGCCGCGGAACTCCGAGGCGATGCCGAGGCGGTCGAGCATCGCGTTGATCTGCGGGCCGCCGCCGTGCACCACCACGGGGTGGACCCCCGCGTGGTGCAGGAACACGATGTCCTCGGCGAACGCCCGGCGCAGCTCCTCCGACACCATGGCGTTGCCGCCGTACTTGACGACCATGACGGTGCCGGCGAACCGCCGGATCCAGGGCAGGGCCTCGACGAGGACCTCCGCCTTGGACTCGGCGCGGTCGAGCCGGTCCGCGGTGGACAGGACGGGCGCGGCCGCCGTGGCCGGATCGGTGTGCGGGCTCATGCTGGGGGTCCTCACGTGGAGTAGGCGGAGTTCTCGTGGACGTAGTCGTGCGTCAGGTCGTTGGTCCAGACCGTGGCCTCGGCGTCGCCGGCGTGCAGGTCGACCTCGACGAGCACCTCGCGGGCCGAGAGGTCCACGCGGGAGCGGTCCTCTCCCACGCCGGAGGCGCGGCACACCTGGACGCCGTTGAAGCGCACGTCGAGGGCGTACGGGTCGAAGGCGGCGACCCACTCCGGGACCGTGCCGACGGCGGCGATCACGCGTCCCCAGTTCGGGTCCTGGCCGAAGATCGCGGTCTTGAACAGGTTGGAGCGGCCGACAGCGCGCGCGACGGCCTCGGCCGCCTCCTCGGTCTCGGCGTGGACCACGCGCACGGCGATGTCGTGCCGGGCACCCTCGGCGTCGGCGACGAGCTGGCGGGACAGGTCCGCGCAGACCTCGTGGAGGGCCGCGGCGAACGCCGCGGGCTCGGGCGCCGTCCCGGACGCGCCCGAGGCCAGCAGGATCACGGTGTCATTGGTGGACATGCACCCGTCCGAGTCGACCCGGTTGAAGGTGGCGCGCACGGCCTCGCGCAGGGCCGCGTCGAGGGCGGGGGCGGGGACGTCGGCGTCCGTGGTGATGACGCTGAGCATCGTGGCCATGCCGGGTGCCAGCATGCCCGCCCCTTTGGCCATGCCGCCCACGGTGAAGCCCGCGCCGCGGGCCACGGCGGTCTTGGCCACGGTGTCCGTGGTCTTGATCGCGACGGCGGCGTCCTCGCCGCCGTCCGGACTCAGGGCGGCGACCGCCTCGGCCACGCCCGCGGTGAGCGTGTCCATCGGCAGGCGCTCGCCGATGAGGCCGGTCGAGCAGACGAGCACGTCGTCGGCGGCGGTTCCGAGGGCGGCGGCCGCGTGCTCGGCGGTGCGACGGGCGTCCTCGAGGCCCTCGGCGCCGGTGGCCGCGTTGGCCCCGCCGGAGTTCAGGACGACCGCGGTCGCGCGGCCGTCCCGCACGGCGCGGCGGGTCCAGACCACGGGGGCGGCCGCCACCCGGTTCTCGGTGAGGACGGCGGCCGCCGCGTCGCGCGGGCCCTGGTTGACGACGACGGCGACGTCGGGCGTGCCCGAGGCCTTCAGCCCCGCGGTGACGCCGGCCGCCCGGAACCCCTGTGCTGCGGTGACGCTCACGGCGCGACCCCCTGCTGCTCGAGCCCCGCCTGCTCCGGCAGGCCCAGGGCGATGTTCATGGACTGCACGGCGCCGCCGGCCGTGCCCTTGGTGAGGTTGTCGAGCGCCGCGCAGACGATCACGCGGCCGGCCCGCTCGTCCACGGCGAGCTGCAGCTGCACGTGGTTGGAGCCGAGGACCGCCTTCGTGGTGGGCCACTGCCCCTCGGGGAGCAGGTGCACGAAGCGTTCGCCGCCGTAGGCCGCGGCCCATGCGGCGCGCACGTCCGCGGCGGCGACGCCGGGGCGCAGCCGCGCCGTGGCCGTCGCGAGGATGCCGCGCGACATCGGCGCGAGCGTGGGCGTGAAGGAGACGCGGACCGGCTCGCCGGCCGCCTGGGCCAGACCCTGCTCGATCTCCGGGGTGTGCCGGTGCCCGCCGCCGACGCCGTACGGGCGCATCCCGCCCATGACCTCGGCGCCGAGCAGGTGCGGCTTGAGCGCCTTGCCCGCCCCGGAGGTGCCCGAGGCGGCGACGATCACCACGTCCTGCGGCTCGAGCAGCCCCGCGGCGAAGCCGGGCGCGAGGGCGAGGATCGAGGTGGTCGGGTAGCACCCGGGGACGGCGATGCGGCGGGTGCCGGCGAGTCGCTCGCGCTGACCGGGCAGCTCGGGCAGGCCGTAGGGCCAGGTCCCGGCGTGCGCGGTGCCGTAGAAGGCCTCCCAGTCCGCGGCGGACTCGAGGCGGTGGTCGGCGCCCGCGTCGATCACCAGGGTGTCCGGGGAGCGCTCGGCGATCTCGGCCGCCAGCGCCCCGGAGGCCCCGTGGGGCAGCGCGAGGATCACGACGTCGTGACCGGCGAGGACGTCCGCGGTGGTCTCGGCGAGGACGCGGTCCGCCAGGGCGTGCAGGTGCGGCTGGAGAGCGCCGAGGCGCTCCCCCGCGTTCGAGTGGGCCGTGATGGCTCCGACGGTGACGGACGGGTGGCCGGCGAGCAGGCGCAGGGCCTCTCCCCCGGCGTAGCCGCTGGCTCCGGAGACGGCGACGGTGTGGGTCATGGCTTCATCCTAGCGCAGATATGCGTTGCACCGAATATCTATGCGGCGCCTCGGGTCCCCCGGGCCGGGCCGGATGGCCCGGCCCGCTCCTAGAGTGGGGCCATGACCACTGCGAACACCCCCGCCGTCCCCCGCACCCACCACGCCGTCGTCGTGTCCGCCACGGGCGGCCCCGAGGTCCTGCAGTGGACCGAGACGGAGGTGCCCTCCCCCGCGCCGGGGCACGTGCTGGTGCGGACCGCCGCGGCGGGCCTGAACTTCATCGAGACGTACCAGCGCTCCGGGGTCTACACGATGGACCTGCCCTTCACCCCCGGTACGGAGGGCTCCGGCGAGGTCATCGCGCTCGGCGAGGGCGTGGACGCCGGGCTCCTGGGGGCCCGTGTCGCCACCGCGACGGCCACCGGTGCGTACGCCGAGCACTTCACCGCCCCCGCGGATCGTCTCCTCACCGTCCCGGAGGGCATCGACCTGGCCGAGGCCGCCGCCCTTCCGCTGCAGGGCATGACGGCCCACTACCTCTGCCGGTCCACCTTCCCGGTGGAGGAGGGCCACACGGTGGTCGTGACGGCCGGTGCCGGCGGGGTGGGGCTCCTGCTCACCCAGCTCGCGACGGCCCGCGGCGCCCGCGTGGTCACCACGGCGTCCACGGAGGAGAAGCGGGAGCTGTCCCGGGGCGCGGGCGCCGTTGCCGCGGTGGACTATCCGGACCTCGCCGCCACGGTGGCGGAGCTGACGGACGGCGAGGGCGCGCACGTCGTGTACGACGGCGTGGGGAAGGACACCTTCGACACCTCGCTCGAGGTGCTGCGCGTGCGCGGCACACTCGTGCTCTTCGGCGGGGCCTCCGGGCAGGTGCCCCCCTTCGACCTGCAGCGGCTCAACGCGGCCGGCTCGCTGTACGTCACCCGGCCCTCGCTGGTGCACTACACGCGCACGGGCGAGGAGACCCGCTGGCGTGGTGGAGAGGTGTTCGGGGCGTGGGCCTCCGGCGAGCTCGACGTACGGATCGGCGAGCGCTTCCCGCTGGCGGACGCGGCCGCCGCGCACGCCGCCCTCGAGTCCCGGTCGACGACGGGCAAGGTGCTGCTCACCCTGTCCTGAGCCGGACCCGCCCGGTGCCTTCCAGGCGCCCCGCGCGGCCGCGGGCGGGGCATAGAATGTCCCGCTGCGGCCTGGTCCGCGTCCGACCCTCGGTTTGCCGCTCACACCCCCGGAGGCCCCTGTGTCCCTTTCGTCCGCCGCGCCCACCCCGCCCTCCGTCCCCCTCGACCCCGCGGGCGCGCCGCATCGGCCGCAGCTGCCCGGCTCCGAGCGCACCCCGCCCGCCCGGACGCTCGTGGAGCTCTTCGACGCCACGGCGCGCGAGCACCCGGACGCGACCGCCCTGGACGACGGCGTCGAGCCGCTGACGTACGCGGAGCTGCGGGAGCGCGTCGACGAGACCGCCCGCCACCTGTGGGCCGCCGGCGTGCGGGCGGGAGACCGGGTCGGCGTGCGGATCGCCTCGGGCACGGCCGCGCTGTACGTCTCGATCCTCGGCGTGCTCGCCGCCGGCGCGGCCTACGTCCCCGTGGACGCGGACGATCCGGAGGAGCGCGCCCGCCTCGTGTTCGGCGAGGCGAAGGTGGCCGGCGTCCTCACCGACGAGCGGGTCTACGCCCCGCACCCCGAGCACACCGCGGACCCGGCCGCGGAGGCCCGCGCCCCCGGGCTCGAGGACGACGCGTGGATCATCTTCACCTCTGGCTCGACGGGCACCCCCAAGGGCGTGGCGGTGAGCCACCGCTCGGCCGCGGCCTTCGTGGACGCCGAGGCGCGGATCTTCCTGGCGGACGATCCGCTCGCCCCGGGCGACCGCGTGCTGGCGGGACTGTCCGTCGCGTTCGACGCCTCGTGCGAGGAGATGTGGCTCGCCTGGCGTCACGGTGCGTGCCTGGTCCCGGCCCCCCGCTCGCTCGTGCGCTCCGGCATGGACCTCGGCCCGTGGCTCGCCGAGCGGCGCATCACCGCCGTGTCCACCGTGCCGACCCTCGCCGCGATGTGGCCCACCGAGGCCATGGACAACGTCCGGCTGCTGATCTTCGGCGGCGAGGCCTGCCCGCCCGAGCTCGCCGCGCGCCTGGCGGAGGACGGCCGCGAGGTCTGGAACACCTACGGCCCCACGGAGGCCACCGTCGTCGCGTGCGCGGCCCCGCTCACGGGTCTCGGCCCGGTCCGCATCGGCCTGCCCCTGGACGGCTGGGACCTGGCCGTCGTCGACCCGCAGACCACGCTGCCCGTGGCCGAGGGCGAGACGGGCGAGCTGATCATCGGCGGCGTCGGCCTGGCCCGCTACCTCGACCCGGCCAAGGACGCCGAGAAGTACGCCCCCATGCCCTCCCTCGGCTGGGAGCGTGCCTACCGCTCCGGTGACCTCGTGGTCTTCGAGCCGGAGGGCCTGCTGTTCGTCGGCCGCGCCGACGACCAGGTGAAGCTCGGCGGCCGCCGCATCGAGCTCGGCGAGGTGGACGCGGCCCTCCAGGCCCTGCCCGGCGTCCACGGCGGCGCCGCGGCCGTGCAGACCACCCCGGCGGGCCACCAGATCCTCGTCGGCTACCTCGTCCCCGCGGACCCCGAGGCCGAGCTCGACCTGCACATGGCCCGCGAGCACCTCGCGGCGGAGCTGCCGGCCGCCCTCGTGCCCCGGCTGGCCGTCGTGGACTCCCTGCCCACGAAGACCTCCGGCAAGGTGGACCGCCACGCGCTGCCGTGGCCCCTGCCCGGCGCCGAGGTGGACGAGGACGCGCCCCAGCCGAACGAGGACACCGCCGACGGCTGGGTGCTGCGCCAGTGGGCGGACGTGCTCGGCGCGCCCCCCAAGGACGCCGACACCGACTTCTTCGAGGCCGGCGGCGGCTCGCTCGCCGCTGCCCAGCTCGTGGCCCGCCTGCGCCTGCGCCACCCGGCCGTGACCGTCCAGGACGTCTACCGCAACCCCACCGCCGGGGCCCTCGTGGCCGCCGTCGTGGGCGACGACGGCCCCCGCGGCATCGAGGTGCACGACCGGCACGTCGACCGCACCCGCCACCGCACCCAGTGGGTCCAGACCCTCGTGGGACTGCCCGTGTTCGTCCTGCCCGCCCTGCGCCTGGGCGTGTGGACCGGCCTGGCCCTGAACCTGCTGACGCTCTCCGGGCTCGCGCCCGGGCTGCCCACCGTGCCGTGGTGGGTGCTGATCGTGGCCGGTCTGCTGGTGGTGACCGTGCCCGGCCGCATGCTGCTCACCGCCGCGACGGCCCGGCTGCTGCTGCGCGGCGTGAGCCCCGGGTCCTACCCGCGCGGTGGCCGCGTCCACCTGCGCCTGTGGCTCGCCCAGCAGATCAGCGACCTCGTGGACCCCTACTCGCTGGCCGGCGCCACGTGGGTGCCCGCCTACGCGCGACTGCTGGGCAACCGGATCGGCAAGGACGTGGACATGCACACCGTGCCACCGGTCACCGGCATGCTCACGGTCGAGGAGGGCGCCGCGATCGAGCCTGAGGTGGACCTGTCCGGCTACTGGGTCGACGGCGACGTCGTCCGGCTCGGCGAGGTGCGCATCGGCGCGGACGCCGTCGTGGGCGCCCGCTCCACGCTCCTGCCGGGCGCCCAGGTCGGCGCCGGGGCGCACGTCGAGGCCGGGTCCACCGTCGCCGGGCGGGTGCGCGGCGGCCAGCGCCACGCCGGCTCCCCCGCCGTCAAGGTGGGCAAGGTGAAGTCCCGCGGCCCCGCCGAGGCGCCGCGGGAGACCCCGGGCTGGCGCCTGATGGCGACCGTCCTCTCGACCCTCATCTCCCTCCTTCCGCTCGTCTCCGCCGCCGCGGCGGCCGCGGTGGCCGCGTGGTCGCTGACCTGGTGGCCGCCGGCCCCGGAGGCGGGGCCGCTGGCCGCCGTCGGGACCACCGCGGCGCGCCTGCTGGCCGCAAGCCCCCTGGTGGCCGGCGTCTGGTTCCTGACCCAGATGCTGCTCGTGCTCGTCACCGTGCGCCTGCTCGCGCTCGGCATCACGGAGGGGCACCACCCCGTGCGCTCCCGGGTCGGCTGGCAGGTGTGGGCCACCGAGCGCGTCCTCGACGCCGCCCGCGACCAGCTGTTCCCGATCTACGCCTCCCGCTTCACGCCGACGTGGCTGCGCCTGTTGGGCGCCGAGGTGGGCCGCGGCGTCGAGGCCTCCACCGTGGTGCTCCTGCCCTGCATGACCCGCGTGGGCGACGGCGCGTTCCTCGCCGACGACACGATGGTCTCCTCCTACTCCCTCGACGGCGGGTGGATGCACGTGGCCCCCGCGAAGGTCGGCAAGCGCTCGTTCGTGGGCAACTCCGGCATGGTGCCCGGCGGCCGCACCCTGCGCCGCGACTCGCTCGTGGCGGTGCTGTCCACCACCCCGGCCAAGACCAAGGCGGGCACGTCCTGGATGGGCTCCCCGCCCGTGCGCCTGCGCCGCAACGAGGTCACCGCAGACGCCGCCCTCACCTACGACCCGCCGGCCCGACTCAAGGCCGCCCGCACCGCCTGGGAGCTGCTGCGCGCGATCCCGGTGTGGCTGCACGTGGCCCTGTCCCTCGCCGTCGGCGCGACGCTGGCCGCCCTCATCGCGGTCGGCACGTGGGCGCTGGCCTTCGTCCTGGGCGGCGTCGTCCTGCTCGCGGCCGGCGCGGTCGCGGCGAGCCTGACCGTGCTCGCCAAGCGGGTCTTCGTCGGCCGGATCCGCGCGGGCGAGCACCCGCTGTGGTCCTCGTTCATCTGGCGCAACGAGGTCGCGGACACCTTCACCGAGTTCCTCGCCGCCCCGTGGTTCAGCCGGGCCGCGGCCGGGACCCCCGCCCTGGTCTGGTTCCTGCGCGCGATGGGCGCCCGCATCGGCCACGGCGCCTGGGTCGAGTCCTACTGGCTGCCCGAGGCCGACCTCGTGGAGCTCGGCGACGGCGCCACCGTGAACCGCGGCTGCGTCGTCCAGACCCACCTGTTCCACGACCGCGTGATGTCCCTGGACGCCGTCGTCCTGGAGGACGGCGCCACCCTCGGCCCCCACTCCGTGGTGCTGCCCGCCGCCCGCCTGGGCCGCGGCACCACCGTCGGTGCCGGGTCCCTCGTGATGCGCGGCGAGGAGCTGCCCGCCGGCACGTGGTGGCTCGGCAACCCGGTCTCCCCGTGGCGTCGTCCCGACGGCGACCCCGCCGCCGCGGCCACCCCCTCCCGAGAGGAAGCATGAGCACCGATCCCTACGTCCCGGGCGTCGGCACCGACGCCGCCACCGTCGAGCACATCGCACTGGACCTCGACGTGCGCCTGGCCGCGAACCGGGTCTCCGGCACCGCCGTCCTGCGCGTGCGCCTGACGAAGCAGAGCCGCCGCATCGAGCTGGACCTGTACCGGCTGCGCGTGTCCCGGGTGGACGCCGTCGTCGACGGCCGCGCCGTCGCCTCCTCGTTCACCCAGCCGGGCCGCGCCCCGAGCCGCCTCGTCGTCGACCTGGACGAGAGCCGGCCGGAGGGCACGCTCGTGGAGCTGACCGTGGTCTACGCGGGCACGCCCACGCTGCGGCGCAGCCCGTGGGGCACGATCGGCTGGGAGGAGCTCACGGACGGCGTGCTCGTGGCCGGGCAGCCCCACGGCGCCTCCACGTGGCTGCCGTGCGTGGACTCCCCCACCTCCCGCTCGACGGCGGAGATCACCCTCACCTGCGACGCGGGCTACCTGCCCGTCGCCAACGGCGTGGGCGCGCCCGTGCGCACGCGCGGCTCGCGGGTCACGTGGCGGTGGCGGCTCGACCAGCCCGTGCCCGCCTACCTGCTCAGCGTGCAGATCGGCCGCTACCGGCTCGTGGACGCCGCCCCTCCCGCCGAGGGCCTGCCGCCGCTGCGCCTCGTGGTCTCCCCGCGGACCGAGCAGCGGGCCCTCCGGGCCCTTGCCCCCCAGCCGGCCATGATGGCCACGTTCATCGACGCCTACGGGCCATACCCATTCGAGGACTACACCGCGGTCGTGGCCGACGAGGAGCTCGAGATCCCGCTCGAGGCCGCGAGCATGTCGCTGTTCGGCACCAACCACCTGGACGGCTCGTGGGAGTCCGAGCGGCTGATCGCCCACGAGATGTCCCACCAGTGGTTCGGCAACGCCGTGACCCTGGGCCGCTGGTCCGACCTGTGGCTGCACGAGGGCTTCGCCTGCTGGTCCGAGTGGCTGTGGGCCGAGGCCTCGGGGCGGTCCAGCATCACCTCGATGGCGCGGCGGGCCTGGCAGAAGCTGGCCGCGCACCCGGTGGAGCAGGCGCTGGCCGAGCCCGGGCCGGAGGAGATGTTCGAGGACTGGGTGTACAAGCGCGGCGCGCTCACCGTGGAGGCGCTGCGGCACCTGCTGGGCACGGACCTCTTCGGCTCCATGCTGCGCGCCTGGGTGCGGGAGCACCGGTTCGGCACCGTCGACTCCCTGGGGCTGCGCACGCACGTGCACGCGTGGGCCCCGCACGCCGGGGTGAGCCGAGCGCAGGTGGACGAGCTCTTCGACGCGTGGACGCTGCGGCCCGAGCTGCCGCCGTTCCCGGGCTGAGGCGCCCGCGCGGTCGACTCAGCGGCCCCGCAGCGCCAGCGCCCCGAGGAGACCGCCCGGCAGCCGGTCGGTGAGGTCCACCAGCACGACGTCGGCCGGCACGGTCAGTGCGTCGACGGCGGCGGGGTCGCCCGTGAAGCCGGTGCCGGCGGCCTTCACGAGCGCCTCCTTCCGCGTCCACAGCCGGGCCCGCGCGGCGGGCCTCTCGGGGGCGGGAAGCTCCCGCACCCGGGCGCGCTCCGCCGTCGAGAAGCCCACCCCGCCCAGGCCGTCCTCGTCCGCGAAGGCCGCGGCGTCCGCCCGCTCGACGTCCACCCCGAGGCCGAGCCCGTCGGCGGGCCGTGCCGGCGCCCACCACGCCCCGATCCGAGCCCGGTCCTCAGTGCCGGGCATCCGGACGCGCGTGAACGAGACGAGGGCGACCCGGCCGGGGGGCAGGCCGGTCAGCGCGGGGACGCCGTGCGCGGCCGAGCCGCAGCGCGGGCAGGCGTGCCGGAGCCCGAGCGGCCCCACCGGCACGCCCCAGGCCGCCGTCAGGGCGGTGCGCACCTGACCGAGCAGCGCGGAGACGGCGTCGGCCGCCCCCGCCGAGGCGGGGACGGCCGAGGTCAGGCCCCACGGGCCGGTCGCGACGGACACGGTCAGCGCTGGACCGCCCCGTGCCGCTGCGCCGCGAGCGCGGTGGCCGCGGCGCGGGCCTCGGAGACCTCCTCCGCGGTGAGCGTGCGGTCAGGGGCGCGGAAGCGCAGGGAGAACGCGAGGGACTTCCGCCCCTCCGGCACGCCCGCGCCCCGGTAGACGTCGAACAGCTCGACGGCCTCGAGCAGCTCCCCGGCACCCTCGGCGAGGGTCGCGCGCACGTCCCCGGCCACGACGGCCTCGTCCACCACGAGCGCCACGTCCTGCGTGCTCACGGGGAACGTGGACAGCGGTGCGGCGACCACGATCTCGGGGGCCGCGGCGCACAGCGCGTCCAGGTCCAGCTCCCACACGCTCGTGCGGGCGGGCAGGTCCTCGGCCTCGAGCCACTGCGGGTGCAGCTCGCCGGCGACGCCCACCACCCGGTCCCCGTGCTCGGTCACGACGACGAGCTCGGCCACCCGGCCCGGGTGGAACGCGTGGTGCCGGCCCTGGCGGACGGTCAGCTCGACGCCGAGGACGTCGGCCACGTCGAGGGCCCCGGCGATCGCGTCCTGCCAGTCCACCGGGCGGGGGTCGTGGTCCGGCCCGGGCGCCGAGTCGTGCCCGGCGTACAGACCGGCCACGTGCCACGGCTGAGCGGGGATGCCGGCCTCGAGGTCGGCGAGGACCTCGGCGGAGGGGTGGACCGCGCGCGGGGGGATCGTCGCCGAGCCCAGCTGCGCGCCGGGCAGGAAGACCAGCCCCATCTCGTACAGCGCCAGATCGCGGAAGCCGCGTCCGAGGTTGCGGCGCGCGGTCTCGACGAGGCCCGGCAGCAGCGACAGGCGCAGGTACCGGTACTGGGAGGCGATCGGATTGGCCAGGGCCACCATCGCCAGGGCCTGGCCCTGCGCGTCCGAGTCCGCCCCGAAACGCCGGTTCTGCTCCTCGGAGACGAACGGGTAGGCCAGCACCTCGGTGAGTCCCGCGGCCGCGAGCGCGGCCGACACGCGGCGACGCTGGGCCTGGCGGCGGGTGAAGCCGCGGCCCGGCGGGGCCACGGGCACCACGGAGGGGATCGCGTCGTAGCCGCGCAGGCGCGCGACCTCCTCGGCGAGGTCCTCGGGGATGCGCAGGTCCGTGCGCCACGACGGGGCGGTCACGGTCAGCCGCGGGGCGACGTCGGCGGCGGCCTCGGCGACGGCCACCTCGGCGCCCAGGGCGCGCAGCGTCTCCACGACCTCGTCGGTCGTGTACGCCACGCCCACCAGGGCGGAGGGGAAGTCGGCGGCCATCTCGACGACGGCCGGCTGCGGCCGCGTCCCGACGTCGGTGACCCCGGGCTCGGCGGTGCCGCCGGCGAGCTCGACGAGCAGCTGCACGGCCCGCTCGGCCGCCTCGTCGGCGATCTCCCAGTCGACGCCGCGCTCGTTGCGCTTCGACGCCTCCGAGGGCAGGCGGTGCCGGCGCCGCGTACGGGCGATCGACACGGGGTCGAAGTTCGCGGACTCGACCACGATCGTGGTGGTGGCGTCCGTGACCTCGGTGGCGGCCCCGCCCATGACGCCCGCCAGGCCGATGGGGCCGGAGTCGTCCGTGATGAGCAGGTCCTCGGGGTCGAGCTCGCGCTCCTTGCCGTCGAGGGTGGTCAGGGTCTCTCCGGCCCGCGCGCGGCGCACCACGATCTCGCCGGAGAGCGTGTCCGCGTCGTAGAAGTGCAGGGGCTGGCCCAGCTCCCACATGACGTAGTTGGAGATGTCCACCGGCAGGGAGATGGTGCGGATGCCGGCCAGGCGCAGGCGCGCGGCCAGCCACGGCGGGGTCGGGCGGGTCGCGTCCACGCCGGAGACCGTGCGGGCCACGAACCGGGTGGCCCCGGGCTCGCCGTGGATCGGCGCGTCGTCGTCGATGCGGACGGCCGGGCCGGCGTCGTCGGCCGCGGGCGGGTGGACGGCGGCGGCCGGGTCCGTGAAGGGCACGCCGGTGGCGTGCGCGTACTCGCGCGCGACGCCGCGCATCGAGAACGCGTAGCCGCGGTCGGGCGTCACGTTGATCTCGGCGGCCTCGCCGTGCAGGTCCAGGACGTCCCGGGCGTCGGTGCCCGGCTCGGGGTCGAGCCCGAGGTCGCCGAGCACGATGATCCCGTCCGTGCCGTCGTCGCCCATGCCCAGCTCCGTGCTGGAGGCGATCATGCCGGCCGAGACGTGGCCGTAGGTCTTACGGGGGCTGATGCGGAAGTCGCCGGGCAGCACCGCGCCGGGCAGGGCCACGACGACCTTGTCCCCGACCTCGAAGTTGTGGGCGCCGCACACGATGCCCTGCACGCCGGAGGGCTCGATCCCCTCGCCGGTGAGCGGCTGTGCGGCGCCCTCGGGCACCACGCGCACGGAGCACCAGTTGATGGTCTTGCCGTTCTTCTGCGGCTCGGGCTCCTTGGAGAGCACCTGCCCGACGACGATCGGGCCCTGCAGCTCGGCAGCCGGACGGTGGACGTCCTCCTCCTCGAGGCCGACGCGGACGAGGTCGGCCATCACGTCCTCGGCACGGTGCTCCGCGGGCACGGGGACGAACTCCCGCAGCCAGTCCAGGGGGATGCGCATGGATCAGACCTCCATTCCGAAGTGCTGGGAGAAGCGGACGTCGCCCTCGATCATGTCGTGCATGTCCGGGACCTCGTTGCGGAACATGAGCGTGCGCTCCACGCCCATGCCGAACGCGAACCCGGAGTACTCCTCCGGGTCCAGGCCCGCGGCGCGCAGCACGTTCGGGTGCACCATGCCGCAGCCGCCCCACTCGATCCAGCGGGGCCCGCCCTTGGCGCCGGGGTGCCAGATGTCCAGCTCGGCGCTGGGCTCGGTGAACGGGAAGAAGTTCGGGCGCAGGCGGATGGCCGCCTCCGCCCCGAACATCTGGCGGGCGAAGTACTCGAGGGTGCCGCGCAGGTGGGCCATGGTCAGGCCCTTGTCCACGGCCAGGCCCTCGAACTGGTGGAACACCGGGGTGTGCGTGGCGTCCAGCTCGTCCGTGCGGAACGTGCGGCCCGGGCACAGCACGTAGGTGGGGGCTCCCCGCTCGAGCAGGGAGCGCATCTGCACCGGAGAGGTGTGGGTGCGCAGCAGCAGGTGGGCCTCGGCCGGGTCCACGAAGAAGGTGTCCTGCATCTCGCGGGCCGGATGATCCGGCGCGAAGTTGAGGGAGTCGAAGTTGAACCACTCGGACTCGAGCTCGGGGCCCTCCGCGATCTCCCAGCCCATGCCGACGAAGATCTCCGAGACACGGTCCATCGTCAGCGAGAGCGGGTGACGGGCGCCGACGCGGCGGCGACGGACCGCGGTGGTCACGTCCACCGTCTCCTCGCGCAGGATCCGCGCGGCCTGCTCCGCCTCGAGCACCTCGGTGCGGGCGGCCAGGGCCTTGCCCAGGCGGCCGCGTGCGGCGCCCATGAGCTTGCCGGCCTCCGCCTTGCGCTCCTTGGGCAGAGCGCCGATCGCCTTGTTCGCGAGAGTCAAGGGGGCCCGGTCGCCGGTGTGGGCCAGGCGGGCGGCCTTGAGTTCATCGAGGTCGGCCGCGGCCTCATATGCGGCGAGCGCGGCCTGCACAGCGGCCTCCACCGCCTCCGCGTCCACGGGGGAGATCTCCGCCACGGGCGCGGTGGGCTCCGCGCCGGTCTCGGGGCTGGGTGTCATCAGGGCAACGACCTTCGCATGGG
Source organism: Micrococcus luteus (assembly GCF_014138885.1). NCBI lineage: Bacteria > Bacillati > Actinomycetota > Actinomycetes > Micrococcales > Micrococcaceae > Micrococcus > Micrococcus luteus. Next base: position 2,375,805 of record NZ_JACJIK010000001.1, on the reverse strand, counting down.
GGACGGTGGGACGCCCGTCAGTCTAGTGTCCGCCCCGGGCCCGCTCGGCCTAGGTGTAGGAGGGCATGACGTTGTTGACTCGGGCCGGTGCCAACGAGGCCGGAGGAGCGTCTCCGCAGGAGGTATGAGGCCGATGGTAGTTGTAGTGGTTCACCCACACTGCCAACGCCGCACGCCGAGCTTGCTCTGAGGAGTACGGGCGGGCGTAGAGGACCTCATCGACCATCAGCCGGTTGTACCGTTCGACCTTCCCGTTATGGCGCGGGGTGTAGGGGCGGATCCGGTGATGCCGGCCCCCGAGCGAGACCACCTTCGCGGTGAAGTCCGCAGCCCGATAGTTGTTCCCGTTGTCCGTGACCACCCGGTCCACGGTGATGCCGTGGGCGGCGAAGAACGCCCTCGCCCGGCAGTAGAAGCTCACGGTCGTGGCCGCCCGCTCGTCCTCCAACGCCTCGGTGTAGGCCAGGCGGGTGTACCCGTCGATCGCCGAGTGCAGGTAGGTGTAGCCGACCCGCCGGCCTGCACCACGCTTGGAAGCACGGCCTGCTTCACTGTCACGTCCGTGAGCACGCCAGCCGCCCCCGTCTGGGATCTTCCCGATCTTCTTCACATCCAGGTGCACCATGTGCCCCGGGCCGCGGGCGGTGATCTTCTGGGGTCGTTGGCGCAGGTCTTCTCCGGCCGGGGTCAGGTCCCGTAGGCGGGAGATCCCGAGTCGGTGCAGCCACCGTCCCACGGTACGAAGACACACCCGGTGGCCCTCGGAGACGAGGTGGTGATGGATGCGCCGTGCGGACCACTTGCGCTCCCGCCGCAGGGCGTGGATCTGGGCGACCAAGACCGGATCGAGCTGGGCAGGTGAACGGTGCGGCCGGCTGGGCAGGTCCTGAAGGCCGGCTTCTCCCTGGGCGCGGTAGCGGGCGACCCAAGTGGCCACCGTGGGCCGGCTCACCCGGAACTCGGCGGCCACGTGCGCCTGCGGGATCCCGTCGTGCAGGTGGCGGTGGACCATCCTGAGACGGCCGGTCGGGGTCAGGGGTGCGTTAGCGTGAGTCATGAGTGGGTCTTCTCGGGCAGGTCGGTGGTGTAGGAACTTCGGGCGTGTCAGATGGTCTGTGTAAGCCGTACCGAGAGGAACGGTAAGAATCATGACCATGATCGACGAGAAGAACCCAGGCGAGCCCTCGGGCCAGGACCTGGTCGAGCAGCTGAAAGCCTCAGGGCAGCTTGATGCCCTGTTCGCGCAGATCGACGCGGGCGGCGTCGAGCTCACCGGTGACGGCGGGTTCGTGCCCGCGCTGGTCAAGGCCGCGCTCGAGCGGGGCCTGCAGGCCGAGCTGACCAGCCATCTGGGCTACGAGAAGGGCTCGAGCGAGGCGCCGAAGCACGCCAACTCCCGCAACGGGACCACCCCGAAGACCGTGGAGTCCGAGGTCGGGCCGATCGAGCTGGACGTCCCGCGAGACCGGGGCGGGTCGTTCACCCCGCGCCTGGTGCCCAAGGGCCAGCGGCGCCTCGGGGGCCTGGATGACATGATCATCAGCCTCTATGCCGGCGGAATGACGATCCGGGACATCCAGCACCACCTGGCCTCCACGATCGGCACGGACCTGTCGCACGAGACGATCTCCAACATCACCGACGCCGTGAGCGAAGAGGTCCTGGCGTGGCAGTCGCGGCCGCTGGAGGAGTTCTATCCGGTGATCTATCTCGACGCAATCCGGATCAAGATCCGAGAGAACAGCCAGGTCCTCAACCGTGCCGCCTACATCGCCGTCGGCGTGGACCTCGAGGGCATCAAGCACGTGCTGGGGATCTGGGTCCAGGACACCGAGGGCTCGGCGTTCTGGGCCCACGTCTGCGCCGATCTCGCCAACCGGGGCGTGCAGGACGTGCTGATCGTGTGCTGCGACGGGCTCAAGGGCCTGCCGGAGGCGATCGAGGCGACGTGGCCGGACTCGATGGTCCAGACCTGCGTGGTTCACCTGATCCGGGCCGCGATGCGGTTCGTGGCCTACCAGGACCGCAAGAAGGTCGCCGCCGCGCTGAAGCCGATCTACACCGCCCCCAACGAAGAGACCGCGAGGAAGGCGCTGGCCGAGTTCGAGGCCTCCGAGCTCGGCACGAAGTACCCGTCTGCAGCCGCGACCTGGGCGAACTCCTGGGAGCGGTTCATCCCGTTCCTGCAGTTCCCACCCATGCTCCGCAAGGTCATCTACACGACCAACAGCATCGAGTCGCTGAACTTCCAGCTACGGAAGGTGACCAAGAACCGCGGCCACTTCCCCTCGACCGAGGCGGCGGTGAAGCTGCTCTGGCTGGCGATCTGCAACATCGAAGACAAACGCGCCGCCGAACGCGCTCGGGACCGGGGCAAACCCGCCGGCCAGCGCAAAGCCCAGGGCCGGCTCGTCGAAGGCCAGGCCGTCACGAACTGGAAGCAGGCCCTCGCCCAGCTCGCCGCGGCCTACCCCGACCGGATCAACCCCTACCTGTGACCACCCCGCTTACACAGACAAGTTGACACGCCCGGAACTTCCATCCTGCGGGAGAGGCCCACTCGTCTCATCTCAGCCCGGTACCCATGTCAAGAACCTCATGACCCACAACACCTAGGCTGAGGCGCATGACCGCCCCGGACTCCCTCGACGGCACCGACCCGCTGCTGCGGGGCGTGGGCCTGGACGCGCAGACCCGCTGCGCCCATTACGCCACGGCGCGGGACGTCGTCGCCCTGCGCTTCGCCTGCTGCCCCGCGTACTGGTCCTGCCACCGCTGCCACGCGGAGCTCGCCGACCACCCGGCCGTGCCGGTGCCTGCCGGCGAGTTCGACCGGCCGCATGTGCTGTGCGGGGTGTGCCGCACCGAGCTGAGCGTGACCGCCTACCTCGCCCTCGAGGCCACCGCTGATCCTGCGTGCCCGGCCTGCGGGGCGCCGTTCAACCCGGGCTGCGCCGCCCATGCCCCGCTCTACTTCGACGTCCCCGCGTCCGGGTCCCCCGCCGGGGACGCCGATCCTGCGGCACAGCCATGACCGCGGCCCCCTCCCGGCCGTCGCCTCCGGCGCACGTGCGGGCGCGCGGGCTGTGGAACCTGCTGAACCTGGCGACGCCGCTGGGGCTGGTGGGCGCCGTCGTCGCCGGCTGCGCGCTGCGGCCCGGACCGCACGGGCTGATCGAGGCCCACGGCTGGACGCACCGGTTCCCGGGCGGGGCCGCGTTCACGGTCGGCGACGTCGTGTTCACCCGCCCCGGCCTGCGCATGACGCCCGCGCTGTGGCGGCACGAGGCCGGCCATGCGGACCAGTACGCCCTCCTGCTGGGTCTGCCCTTCCTGCCGGCGTACGCGCTGGCGGCGGCGTGGTCGATGTGGCGGACCGGGGATCCGGCCTCGCGCAACGTCTTCGAACGACGCGCGAGCCTGGCCCTGGGCGGCTACATCGAGCGGCCCGTGGTCCGCGGCCTGCGGCGCCGCCGCTGACGGGCACGGGCGATCGCGCCGACACGGACCCGGGGTCCGGGGAGGTCAGTGCAGGGTGCCGCCGGGGACGTCGAGGTCGGGGCCGCCGGCCAGCGCCGTCAGGGCGGCCTCGGCCACCGCGCGCGCCAGGTCGGCCGCGGGCAGGGCCGGGGTGTCCGGCGTCGGGCGGTGCTCGGTGTCCCACGGCACGTGGATGAAGCCGGCGGCCCGGGCGGTGCCGGGGCCGTCGAGGAGCGAGTACATGACGTGGTTGCACACGAACGCGCCCGCGGACAGGGACGGCTCCGCGGCGACGCCGGCCTCCCGGATCGCGGCGACGGCACGCTTGGCGGGCAGGGTGGCGAACAGGGCCGCGGGACCGTCGGCGCGCACGGGCCGGTCCACGGGCTGCTCCCCCGCGTTGTCCGGGATCCGGGCGTCCTGCAGGTTCACGGCCACCCGTTCGACCCGGACCGTCGCCGTGCCGCCAGCCAGCCCGACGGCGATCGCCACCTCCGGCCGGACCCGGTCGAGGGCCGCGGTCAGGGCCGGCCCGGCCGCGCCGAACGCGCACGGCAGCTCGACCGCCTCGGCCGTCACACCCCGGTCCGCCAGGATGCCCACGGCGTCCCGCGCGGCGGCGATCGACGGGTTGTGGACATCGCCGCCGAAGGGCTCGAAGCCCGTGAGCAGGACGCGGGCGGCCGGGGCGGGTGCACGGGAGGTCATGGCGACCACGGTAGGCGCGTCTCGGCGCCCGCGCCACGCCCGGACTCGAACACGCTTGCGGGTCGATTCGAACATGTGTTCTACTTCTGGCCATGCGATGGGAAGCGCAGACCCTGCGGTCCGAGGGCGGAGCCCAGCGGGCGACGGCCGGCACACCGGCCGGCTCCGCCGCCCTGCTGCCGCTCTCGGACCTGCAGCGGAGTGTCACCACCCCGGAGTTCGCGGGCGTCACCTTCCATGAGGTGCTCGCCAAGACCGCACTGAACTCGGTGCCGTCCGCCTCGGCCATGCCGTTCCGCTGGACCGTGAACCCGTACCGCGGCTGCACCCACGCCTGCCGGTACTGCTACGCCCGCAGCACCCACACCTTCCTCGAGCTCGACGCCGGGGTCGACTTCGACCGGCAGATCGTCGTGAAGGTCAACGTCGCCGAGGTGCTGCGCGCCGAACTCGCCCGCCCCACGTGGGGCCGCGAGGCGGTGGCGTTGGGGACGAACACGGACCCGTATCAGCGGGCCGAGGGCCGCTACGCGCTGATGCCCGGGATCATCCGGGCCCTGGCCGATTCCGGCACCCCGTTCTCCGTGCTGACCAAGGGGACCCTGCTCGCGCGGGATGTGCCCCTGCTGCAGGCGGCCTCGCGCCAGGTGCCGGTGCAGGTCTCGCTGTCCCTGGCGATGCTCGACCCCGCCATCGCCGCCGCGGTCGAGCCGGGCACGCCGTCGCCGACCGCACGCCTGCGCCTGATCGAGCGGCTCGCCGCCGCGGGTGCGGACGTCACCGTCATGGCCATGCCCCTGCTGCCGTGGCTCACGGACGGGGACCGCGAGATCGACGCCCTCATGCGCGCGCTGGCGGACGCCGGAGCCGCGCGCGTCATGCCGGGCGCCCTGCACCTGCGGCCGGGCGCGAAGGAGTGGTACCTGGACTGGATCCGCCGCGAGCACCCGGATCTGCTGGCCGGCTACGAGCAGATGTACGCCCGGTCCGCCTACGCGCCCGAGTCGTACCGCCGCATGCTCACCCGGATGGCCGGGGAGGCCGCCGCACGGCACGGCCTGGCCCGCGGCGGCGCCCACGGCATCCGGCGCGAGGACGATCCCCCGGCCCGGCGCCGGCCGGCGTCCCGGCCCTCCGCTCCGGCGGCGCAGCCCGCGCTGTTCTGACCGGTCCGCGGGGCGCGGCCGGCCGCGTGTCGACTCAGCGCCCCGCGGAGAACGCCGTGGCGGCGCCACGGAGCACCTCGGCCACGATCGGCCGGTCCGCCGGGATCCAGTCCAGGTGCCGCACGCCCGGCCCGGCGAGCGGCAGCCACGCCAGCAGGTCGTGGTCCTGGAGGGCTCGGGGCGTCGCCCCCTCCTCCGCCAGGACGCCCCAGAACACCCGCATCCGGGCGCCGTTGGCCAGCTCCCACCCGTCCGGCTCCGGCGCCGCCACCTCGGGGCCGAGCCGCACGGCGACCCCGAGCTCCTCCCGGCACTCCCGCAGCAGCGCCTCCTGGACGCCCTCCCCCGGCTCGACCTTGCCCCCGGGGAACTCCCAGAGCCCCCGCAGCGGGGCAGGCGCGCTGCGACGGGCCGCCAGCAGGCGGGTCGGCGCGGCCACATCGTCGAGCAGCGCGAGCCCCACGACCTGCCGCGGTCGCGCACCGTCCCGGGGCGACGTCGTCGGGCGGGCGGCGGGCGCGGGGCGAGCAGGTGTGGCGGAGGTCATGAGCCCAGGCTAGCGAGGCCCCCGCCCCCGCAGACCGGAGTCCGTAGGCTGGGTCGGTGCCCATCCCCACTCCCGCCGCCGACGGCGCCCACGACCGTTCCCCCCGTGCCCCGCGTCCGACGCACCCGGACCCGTCCGTCCCGCCGACCGTGCCGCCGGGCCCCGGCGCGCTGCTGGGCGGCCGCCGCGTGCGTCTGCTGCCGGCCATCCTCGCGCTGGCCCTGGGCAGCTTCGCGATCGGCACCACGGAGTTCGCGATGATGGGCCTGCTGCCGCAGGCGGTGGCCGACCTCGGCATCGGTCTCGAGGCCGGCGGCGTGCTCATCTCCATGTACGCGCTGGGCGTCGTGATCGGCGCTCCCCTTCTGGCCGCGTCGTTCGCCCGCGTCGACCGGCGGGTCACGAGCATCGTGCTGATGCTGCTGTTCGTCGTGGGGCACGTGGCCGCGTTCCTCGCCCCGGACATGGGGAGCATGATGGCGGCCCGGTTCGTGTCGGGCCTGCCCCACGGCGCCTACTTCTCCGCGGCCGCCCTGGCCGCGGCGGACCTCGCCGGGCCCGCCCGCCGCGGCCAGGCCGTGGCCTGGGTGATGGCCGGGCTGTCCGTGGCCAACGTGCTGGGCGTGCCGGGCGCGACGGCGCTCGGGCAGGCCGTCGGCTGGCGCTGGATGTTCATCATCGTGGCGGTCTGCGCGGCCCTGTGCGTCGGGGCGACCGCGTGGCTCGTCCCGTCCGTGCCGGCCCCCGCGGGCGCCTCGGTCGGCCGCGAGCTGCGCGGTCTGGCCTCCGGCCGGCTGTGGGCGACGGTGGCCGTGGGCGTGATCGGCTTCGCCGGCATGTTCGCGCTCTACACCTACATCGCGCCGCTGCTCACGGAGGTCGCGGGCCTCGAGGAACGGTGGGTCCCCGCCGTGCTGGCCCTCTACGGCGTCGGCATGGTGATCGGCACGCTCGTCAGCGGCGCCCTCACGGACCGCGACCCGGTGGGCACCCTGCGCCTGAGCTTCGGGCTCAGCGCGGTCTCGCTGGCCGCCGTCGCGCTGACGGCCTCGTGGGCTCCGGTGATGATCGTGTTCCTCTTCTGCGTGGCCGTCAGCGGCTCCGGGATCGCCCCGTCCCTGCAGGTGCTGCTCGTGGACTCCGCGCCCACCGCACCGCAGCTGGCCGGTTCGCTCAACCACTCCGCGCTGAACATGGCCAACGCGATGGGCGCGTGGGTCGGGGCGGCCGCGATCGGGGCCGGTGCGTCGCTGCGGACCCCGCCGCTGGTCGGTGCGGGCATCGCCCTGGCGGGCCTGGTGCTGGCGTTCCTGCTCGTGCGTCGTGACGTCGCGGCGCGGCCCGGCGTCCGGGCTGCCGACGACGGCTCGCCCCGCTGATCGGCCCGCTCCCGGCCGGGGCGATCCTCGTGCGGCCGGGAAATCCCGAAAAAGCCGGGGCGCCAGAGGTGGCCCCGGACGAAAACCCCTTGCTACGTTCGTTCTCGTACGTCAGATTCGCAACCTGAAAGGAATCACTATCATGGGCTTCATTGGCTGGATCGTTCTCGGCCTCATCGCCGGTGCCATCGCTCGCGCCATCCTCCCCGGACGTCAGGGCGGCGGCTGGCTCGGCGCCCTCCTCACCGGCATTGTCGGTGCTCTCCTCGGCGGCTGGATTGCCTCCCTGGTGTTCAACATCAACGTGAACGAGAAGTTCTTCAGTCTGGGCACCTGGATCTTCGCGATCATCGGTGGTGTCATCGTCGCGGCCGTGTGGCAGGCCATCACCCGCCGCACCGGCACCCGCGCCTGAGCGAGCTGAGCGGCCCGGGTTCCACCCGGGAACACGCAGATGGGGCGGGGATCCACGTGGATCCCCGCCCCATCTGCGTCTCCGGACGGCTGGCGCCGCCTCGTGCGCCCCGTCAGCCGGCGCGCCGTGCCCCCGCCATCGCGGACGAGTACAGGCACACCGTGGCGGCGGTCCCCACGTTCAGGGACTCCGCGGCCCCGTACAGCGGCACCGCCACCCGGCGGTCCGCCAGTGCGAGCTCGCCGCCGTCCAGGCCCTGGGCCTCGTTGCCGAACAGCCACGCGGTCGGCGCGGCGACCACCCCGGGGGCGAGGGCATCGAGCCGGTCCGCGCCGTAGCCGTCGGCGGCCCACACCTGCAGGCCTGCGGCCCGGGCGGCGGCCGCGGCCGCCTCTGCGGGGACGGCGGTGACCACGGGCAGGTGGAACAGCGACCCGGCGGTGGACCGGACCACCTTGGGGTTGAACGGGTCGACGGAGCCCGGCGTGAGGACCACCGCGTCCGCCCCGGCCGCGTCCGCGGCTCGGATGACCGTGCCGGCGTTCCCCGGGTCCTGCACGCGGCACAGCACGGCGGCCAGGCGCGCCTCCCCGAGGACCGCTTCGACGGCCTGCGGCTGCGGCATCCGCGCCACGGCGACGATGTCCTGCCCCGTCACGGCGTCGGCCATGGCGGTGAGCACCTCGTCGCTGGCCTGGCGCACCAGGACGCACTCACCACCCGGCGTCGGGCGGTCCCGGACGCGCGCCACGAGCTCGGCCAGCGCGGGGTCCCGGTCCACGAGTCCGACGGACATGTACACCTGGGTCAGCACCCGCCCCGCGCGCCACTGCCCCGCGGCGGCCGCCGGCCCCTCCCCCAGGTGGGCGCGCAGGGCCTCGCGGCAGGCCTGCGGCCCCTCGACGAGGAACGTGCCCGTCCGGCGTCGGGCGGAGCGGCCCGCCAGGGCTGCCACCGCGCGCACGCGCTCGGCGCGGGGATGGGTCATCGGCTCGGCGTGCGAGGTCATGGGGTCTTTCTGGTCGGGGCTCAGCTGCGGATGCGCAGACGCCGACGGGGCGGGCCTCGGTGGAGGACCCGCCCCGTCGGCGGTGGTGTTCACGCCTGGGACGTGGTGGTGGGGGCCCTCAAGGCCCCGGAGCCGGCTCAGCGGGAGGCGGCGGGGGCGTTCACGTCTGCGGGCAGCGCCTCGCGGGCGGTCTTCACCAGCACGGCGAAGGTCGCGGCGTCGGAGACGGCGATCTCGGCCAGCATGCGGCGGTCCACCTCGACGCCGGCCAGCTTGAGGCCCTGCATGAAGCGGTTGTAGGTCATGCCGTTGGCGCGGGCGGCCGCGTTGATGCGGGTGATCCACAGGCGACGGAAGTCACCCTTGCGCTTGTGGCGATGCTGGTAGTTGTAGGTGAACGAGTGGAGCATCTGCTCCTTCGCCTTGCGGTACAGGCGAGACCGCTGGCCGCGGTAGCCGGAGGCGCGCTCCAGCATGGTCCGACGCTTCTTGTGGGCGTTCACTGCCCGCTTCACACGTGCCACGTGCGTACTCCAATCTGTGTGGTCCCCGGGGCGCGCACTGGCGCGTCACGGCCGAGGAGGAAGGGGTTCCGGCGAGGCCGGGGGGGTGTCAGATGCCGAGCATCCGCTTGATCTGCTTGATGCTGCCCTTGGAGACGAGCTGGTCGCCCTTGAGACGGCGGGTCAGGCGCGAGGACTTGTGCTCCAGGTAGTGGCGGCGGTTCGCCTGCTGGCGCATGATCTTGCCGGAGCCGGTCACGCGGAAGCGCTTCTTGGCACCGCTGTGGGTCTTCATCTTCGGCATGGCTGCCGTTCTCCTTCACTCATCGCTGCCGTGCGCGGCGCGCACGGCAGTGCTGGTCACCCCGGTCCGTCCGGACCGGGCTGGTCTGTGGCGACCCCGGGGGGTCAGGCCCGAGGACCGGGCTTGGGGGCACCGCCGCGGGGGGCGGCGGGCTTGGGCGGGGCCGGCATCGGCTTGGCCGCCGGCTTCGGAGCCGACGACGGCGCGGCCGGCTTGGCGGCGGACCGCGGCTTCGGCGTGGCAGCCGGCGCAGCCGAGGACTGCGGCTTCGGCGTCGCGGCCGGCTTCGGGGACGATGCGGGCGTGGCGCTGGAGGCCGGCTTCGCAGCCGGGGCGGCCGTGGCCGGGCGGGGAGCCGCCGGGGCCGGGGTCTTCGGCGCCTGCTTCGTCTCGGCCGGGGCCGCGGAGGCGTTCTCCTGCGTCCGGGCGGCCATGGCCTTCAGCTGCTCGGGGAACGCGTCCCCGACCGAATTCCGCACCGGGGCGGAGTCGGACGCCGCCTTCTGCGCGGCGCGCTCCTTGGCCTCGCGGGCGGCCTGGTCGCGACGCGAACCGCCGCCCTGACGCTCGCGGTGGCTCTCGGCCGAGTTCTTGCGCTGGTCCGCGCGCGCATCGGCCTTGGTGCGCAGCGGGCCGACCACCATCACCATGTTGCGGCCGTCCTGGCGCGGCTGCGATTCGACGGTGCCCAGCTCGGCGACGTCCTCGGCGAACTGCTGCAGCAGCTTGATGCCGAGCTCGGGACGCTGCTGCTCACGGCCGCGGAACTGGATGATGGCCTTGACCTTGTCGCCCTGGCTCAGGAACTTCTTGGCGTGGCCGGTCTTGGTCTCGTAGTCGTGCTTGTCGATCTTCAGGCGGAAGCGGACCTCCTTGAGGACCGTGTTCACCTGGTTCTTGCGCGACTCACGGGCCTTCACCGCGGCCTCGTACTTGTACTTGCCGAAATCCATCAGCTTGCACACCGGAGGCTTGGCCGTGGGGGCCACCTCCACGAGATCCAGGTCCGCCTCGGCGGCGAGCCGGAGGGCGTCCTCGACGCGGACGATGCCGACCTGTTCGCCGTTCGGGCCGACCAGGCGGACTTCCGGAACGCGGATACGCTCGTTGATGCGGGGATCGCTGATGGTGGTACTCCTCTGTGCGAGACGACGGGTGATCCCGCGCCCACCGGAGGGACCCTCGGAAACGAGGAAGGCCTCCCCTGCGCGGACGCAGACGGAGGCCTCGACACGATCCCGTCGGACGGGACCCTCGGTGCGGGCTGCGCGCCACGACGCGGCGGTCCCGACCGGCGACCCGGCAACTCGGCCCGGGGCGAACCGGACATCCTGCTGACGCGGGTGGGAGAGAGGCCTCCACTTTGCTGCTCCTGGCCCGTGCACGCCTGCTCCGGGGTCACCGGATGACGAGGACGTGCGCGGACCACGAGTGGTCTATGGGAAGCTTACCACCATGACAGACGAACGTCAGGCCCAGGACGCCACCCCCATGGACGCCCCCGCCGAGATCCGCGACATCCACGAGGTCCCCGCCGTCGAGGTCATCACGACCACCGCCGTGCACCTGATGACCGCCGCCGCCGTCAAGTGCGGCCTGGCCGACTCCCCCGACGCCCGCGAGCTCATCGATCTCGACGAGGCCCGCAAGCTCATCACGGCCCTCGCCGGGCTGGTCACGGCCGCGGCCCCCGAGATCGGCAGCCAGCACGCCGGCCCGCTGCGCGACGGCCTGCGCTCGCTGCAGCTGGCGTTCCGTGAGGCCTCCCCGTTCCCGGACGCCCCGGGCAAGGGCCCCGGCGAGAAGTTCACCGGCCCGGTGAACTGACCACGCCCCCCGATGACGACGACGGCGCGCCCCCGACCGGGGGCGCGCCGTCGTCGTCGGAGCCGGGCTCAGGCGTCCGTCGAGGCCTCCGGGGCGGGGGTGAGATGCCGGGTGACCGGCGTCGTGAAGAGGGTGAGCAGCGCGACGCCGGAGACCGCGAGCAGCGGCCCACCCAGAGCGGCGGCGTCCACGCTGAAGAGCCACGAGGACAGGAGCACACCGAAGAGCTGGATCGCGACGGCGGCGCCGCGGCTCCACGCCCGACCGCGCAGCAGGGCGACGGAGGTCGCGAGGATCCACAGGGTGAGCAGCGCGTAGATGACGACCAGCATCACGCGGGCGCCGGCCGGGAGCACCCCGTCCGCCGCATGCACCACCGCGTCCACGGCGAGCCAGAGGAGCGCGCCCGCCTCGACCACGAGCGCCGCGGCGACCACGAGGACGGCCGCCGGCAGGCCCCGGCCGGGGCGGGGCGGGACCGTCGTCGCGTCGGCGCCCGACGACTCGGACGGGGCGACGGGGTCGGGGCGGCGGGACTGTGTCATGGGGCCTCTCCTGCGGGACGGCTGCGGGGACGGACGTGTGCCCCACGGTACGCCGGGCGGTGCGCGGGCCAGGTTCGCGGCGACGCGCCGTCCCGGGCATGGGTGTGACCAAGGACTCACTGGGAGGCGCGGTGATGCACCTCATTCACCTCTTGTTCACTCGTGAGGGCCGTGCGAGGATGGCACGCGAGAGATTTCCGGGGGCCGCGTTCGTACGAAAGCGGTCCCCGTTGCAATGACCAGGGTCGCCCTCCGTATCGGTCGTGCCGCGCGTCGTCCGCGCAGGCCCCCGCGCCCGCCGCCGGCGGAGGCCGTGACCACCGGCGCCCGCGGGCTCCGGCTCTTCCGACAGAAAGTGAGCGGACCGATGGATTGGCGCAGTAAAGCAGCGTGCCTGGACAAGGACCCGGAGCTGTTCTTCCCCGTGGGCAACACCGGCCCCGCCCTCCTGCAGATCGAGGAGGCCAAGGCGGTGTGCCGTTCGTGTGAGGTCGTGGACACGTGCCTGAAGTGGGCCATGGAGTCCGGCCAGGACTCGGGCGTCTGGGGCGGCATGAGCGAGGATGAGCGGCGCGCCATGAAGCGCCGCGCGGCACGCGCTCGCCGCGCCTCCTGACCCACCCGGACCACCGGCCCCGTCGACCTCGTCGACGGGGCCGTCGTCATGCCCGGCCGGGCTCACGTCAGGGGCAGTCGCAGCACGACGCGCGTGCCGCCGTCGTCGGACCGCTCCCAGCGCAGGGTGCCGCGCAGGTCCCCCTCCACGAGCGAGTGCACGATGCGCAGGCCGAGCCCCGATCCCTCGCCCGCGCGGGGAGACTCCCCCGGCACCCATCCGTCGGGGGCGGCGGGGCCGCCGTCCGTCACGGACACGACCAGCACCGTTCCTGCGGGGGTCGACTCGCGGTCGGCGTGCAGGCCCACGCAGCCACCGCCCGGCGCCGTGCCGTGCTCGACGGCGTTGGCCGCCAGCTCATTGAGCACCAGCGCCAGCGGCGTGGTCACGTGGGAGGGCAGTTCACCGAACTCGCCCGTGACCGCGACCTGCAGCGGCCTCCCGTCCCCGGACACCTCGACGGCCAGGCGGAACTGCCGCTGCAGCAGACCGTCCACGGGGACCTGGTCCTCGATCTCCTCGCTCAGCGTCTGGTGGACGAGGGCGATCGTGTCCACCCGCTGCATCGCCTGACGCAGCGCACGCTCCGCCTCGGGCGAGGACGTGCGCCGCGCCTGCATGCGCAGCAGCGATCCCACGGTCTGCAGGTTGTTCTTGACGCGGTGGTGGATCTCGCGGATGGTCGCGTCCTTGGTGAGCAGACGCTGCTCCTGGCGGCGCAGCTCGGTCACGTCGCGCAGCAGCAGCAGCGCCCCCTGCCAGCCGTCCGGACCGAGCAGGGGGACGGAGCGCACCGTGAGGGACGCCCCGCCGGACTGCACCTCCCGCCGTCCGGCACGCAGCCCGGTGAGCACCGCCCACGTCCCCTCGTCGGTGGGCACACGGGCGGCCTCGGTGCTGGCCAGCACGTCGGTGAGCCGGTGCCCCTCGAGGGTCGAGGCGATGCCCAGCCGGCGCAGGGCGGAGACCGCGTTGGGACTGGTGAACTCGGCGACCGAGTCCGGCCCGAGCACGACGAGGCCGTCCCCCACCCGCGGCGTGCCGCCCGCCCAGAGGCCGGGAGGCTCCTCGGGCGCCGGCCAGCGGCCGTGCTGCATCATGTCCAGCAGGGTGCTGGCCGTCCGGCTGTAGTTCTCCTCGATCACCGAGCGCGCCGGCCGGCCGTTCGGGTCCGCGTGCGCGGAGACGACCGCGATGACCCTCCCGGCCCGGACCACCGGCCACAGACGCACCTGCAGCGTGCCTCCCGGGGCCTCGACGGGGCCGGCCCCCTCGGCCCGCTCCCCGCCATGCCACGTCTGCCCGACGACGGCCCGCAGGTCCGCGCGGGCGCGCGAGCCCACGATGTCGCGGTGGAAGAGGGTGGGAGCGGTGAAGGGCCGGACCTGGGCGAGCGCGACGAACCCTCCGGCCTCGTCGCGGCGGGGCACGGGGCACCAGAGCACGAGGTCCGCGAGCGCCAGGTCTGCCACGAGCTGCCAGTCCCCCACGAGCCGCTGCAGCCAGGCGCGGTCCTCGTCTCCGATGTCCGGGTGCGACGTCAGGGGGTCCTGCGCGAGCGAACTGACCATGGGATCAGGGTACGGCGACGTGCCGGGCGGCCCGTGTCCGTGGCGTCGCGGGCGGCGTCGGACGACACGGCGGCGATGGTCTGCGAGGGCCGTGCGCGGTGCCGTCCGCGGCGGGCGGGGCGGGCAGGGACACCGGCCAGCGTGGCGAGGGCGCGACGCAGCGGGCTGTTCGGAGCGGCCTCGGCGAGCACCTGGCCGGCGAGCAGCGCGGGGTCCGCGGCGGCCGGGTCCCACGGCAGGAACGCCTCCAGGGGCGTGGCCGGCGAGGCGTAGCGGTTCCAGACGGCCTCGACCTGCCCGCGCGGGGCGACGCCGGCGGCGGCGGGCCGGAGCCGGTTGACCACGACGCGCAGCCGTGCCGCCGGGGCCGCCTCCGCCAGCTCCTCGACCCCGCGGACCAGGCGGGGCAGGGCGACGGCGTCCGGCCCGCCGACCGCGATGACCTCGTCGGCCGCGGCGAGCGCCGCCAGGGTCGCACCGTTGCGCTGTGGGGCGGGCACGTCGAAGGACAACTCCTCGTCCTGCTCGAGACCGAACCCGACGTCGACGACCACGCGGTCCCAGTGTTCCCTGGCGGCCGCGATCAGCGCGGAGACGGCGGCGGGGCGCAGCTCGGGCCACCGGTCCACGCGGGTGAGCCCCGTCAGAACCGTCAGGTCCGCGCCGGCGACGCGGACGCGGACGCCCGCGGCCGCCAGGTCGGCGGCGCCCAGTCGGCCGTGGTCGGCCCGCCGCACGGCCCGCGACACGCCGGCCGACTCCTCCGTCAGCCCCAGGTGCACACCGACGGCGGGGCCGTACGTGTCCAGGTCGACCAGCAGCGTGTTCCGGCCGGCCACGGCGTGCTCGGCGGCGAGGTTCACGGCGACGGTGGTGCGTCCCGGGGCGCCGGTGGGACCCCACACCACGGTCACCAGGGACTCCCGCGCGGGTGCGGTCGGTTCGCCCTCCTCCGGAGAGGGTGCGGGGTCGGCTCCCTCGCCCGCGGTGGCGGGGCCGTCGTCGGGGGTGGCCGCGGCGGGGGCGGCGCCCGGCCCGGCGTCGTCGGGCTCGTCGGCGTCGCGCCAGGGGTCCGTGAGGCCGGGCACCTCGTCCGCGCCGAGCGTCTCCAGGGTGATCGGCAGGTCGTCGAGGTCCTCGGCGTGATCCCGGGCGTGGTCGGCGTCCTCCCCGTGCGAGGTCTCCGGCCGGCGGCCCTCCGCGGCGGCGCTCGCGGACTCCACGACGACGGCCGCGATCTGCTCGGGGTCGGCGTCGGCGCGCACGCAGGGCACCCCCATGCTGCGGAGACGACGCCGCTCGGCACGGACCTCGCTGAGCGCCGCCACGCCCACGGGTCGGGGCAGCCGGGCCGTCTCCTCCAGGAAGGCGGCGGTGAGGGACTCGGTGTCCCCGGCCACGAGGACCGCGTCCACGAGACCGGAGCGGGCGATGGCGAGCAGCTCGGCGATGTCCTCGGCCCGGCGGAGGACCGTGATGTCCGTCTGGTGCCGCTCGAGCGGGCCGATGTGGTCCAGGCCCGGCTGGACGGTGGTGGCCAGGGCGATGCGCACGGTCAGCGCACCCCGTGGGCCGGCACGAGGGTGACCCGCGCGTCCTTCACCTTCGCGTCCACGATGCGCGGCAGGGTCTCCTTTGGTGCCAGCAGCTGCACCCGGGTGGTGCCCGAGCCGCCGAAGCCGTTCTGCTCCGCCGTGACCTCGGAGATCTCGAGCGCCTCGGCCAGCCGGGCCGGGTCTGCATGGCCGCGGCCTCCCTCCGCCGGCATGGCCACCCAGACGTCCACGCGGTCTCCCACGCCCACGCCGGACGGCAGCGGCTCGTCCAGGGCCACCCCGACGGGACGACGGCCGTCCGGGTCCGCGTCCACCAGTGCCGCCGCCGGCAGCAGCTCACCGGCCCGGACAGTCCCGGAGACCATCCGCCCCTCGGGAGCCGGAGCATCGGCGCTGAGGTACCGCTCGCCGGCCTCGCTGAGGTTCACCTCCACGGGGCGCAGGTCCCCGGACGCGATGGGTGTGCCCGGGGGCAGGTCCTCCGCAGCCGTCCAGTACGCTGCGGTCCGCTGGGCGGAGGCGACCAGCGCCACGACGCCGGCGATCGAGGCGAGGACGAGCACGAGACCGACGAGGAGCCGGGGATCCCGCCAGCGGGGCCGGCGCAGACGGCCGCCCTCGGCGGACGCGGACATGGTCGTGGACACCGGATGTTCCCCCCTTCGGACCGGCCCCTCGGGCCGCCGCGGCCCCGGCACCCCGTCGGTGTCGGCCCCTCCGCGCTGCGCCCAGAGTAACCACAGGGGCCGTGGATCGCCGGATCCGCCGCGTACGCTGTGGAAAAGTGTCGCCTCCGGGTGTTCCCGGGGTTGAATGGGTCGACGTCGTGGGCCGCCCGCGACCGTCCTGGACGCCTCGACCGAAGGAGCACCGTGCAGCGATTTCTCACCCTGACCGACGTCGCGGAGACCCTGAACATCTCCGGTCAGGCCGCCCGTGCCCTGGTCCGCTCGGGTGAGCTGCAGGCCATCCAGGTCGGGGGCCGCGGTCAGTGGCGCATCGAGCTGTCCTGGCTCGAGGACTACGTGGAACGTCAGAAGGAAGTGACGCGCGCCCGCGTCCGGGAGTGGACCGAGGCGGACGCGCAGGCCCGCTGAGCCCACACGGTCTGCTCAGGCGGGGCGCAGCGCGGTCCGGACCGTCCCCAGCGCCCCGAACGGGATGACGAGCCGCCCGCGGACGGCCGCGGCCCGCCGGGCCTCGTCCCGCGGGTGGCGGGCGATGTCGAGGTGGTCGCCGCCGACCCGGTCCACGGTGCCCTCCGCCAGCGCCGCGCCGAGGCGTCCCGTCACCGCCACCGGCTGGCGCGTCCGCGCGATGCCGCGCAGCACCGTCCCCCAGCCGGCCGCGGCGAGCTCGGGCGCGGCCACGGCCCGGGTCAGGTCGGCCTCCACGGCCGCCACGCAGTCCACCGCGACGATCGCCGATCCCGAGCCGTCGACGTGCACGCCGACCCAGCCCTGGCCCACCGTGTGCACCACGCCGTCCACGACCTCGCCCCAGGCCAGGTGGAGCCGGACCTGCCGCCCTCGGGCTCCGCGCAGGCGGTCGGCCAGGGACAGCGCCATCCACTCCGCTCGGGTCAGCTCCGCGGCCTCGGCCACCGTCTCCTGCCAGCCGAGGTCGGCCCAGTGCGCCTCCAGGTCGTCGAAGAGTCCGTTCCACCGCATGCGCTCAGCATAGGAGGCTCAGCGCCGGACATCGGTCGTCATCAAACATCATCAAACATCACTCTTGACACCTATCGGCCCGTGCAGTTCACTGTGATCATCATCACCGGCCTGATCGCGGGATCCCGGCCGGACGGACGCACAGGAGGGGAATCCATGGAGCGCTCGACATCACCGGCCGGCCCGGCCCCGACCCGTCCGGTCGACGCGGCGGACGCCGTCGGCCTCACCGTCCTGCTTCTGGCCGGTCCCGGTCTGCTCGCCTGTGCCGCGGCGCTGCTGCAGACGGGCACCAGCGCGCCCGGGGCGGAACTGACCCGCGTGCTGGGCCTCGGTGCCGGTCTCGCCGGGCTCGGACTGCTCGCATGGTGGGCGGTGGGCCTGATCGGGCTGGCGCTCGTCGCGCTGGGGCGCCGCGCGGGTCGGCCGGCCTGGGCCCGCCTGGGCCGGAGCCTCACTCCCGCCCTGCTCGGACGCGTGGCAGGCGCCGTCGTCGGTGCCCAGCTGCTCGCGGCACCGGCCGCGTGGGCGGACGCGGCTCATCCCGTGCCGGACGCCTCCTGGACCGTGGCTGCGGTGCCTGCGCACGCCACCGGCGTCGAGGCCCCGGCGCCGGACGCCGCGTGGACGCCCCGGCCCCCGGCGCAGGCCCCACCGGGCGCCGGCACCGGCCGTGCGGATCCGGACCACCCGACCGTCACCGTCCGGCGCGGCGACTGCCTGTGGCACCTCGCCGCCGCCGAGCTCGGCCCGGACGCGACCCCCCGAGAGATCGACGCCCGCTGGCGCCGCTGGTACGAGGCCAACCGACGGGTGATCGGCGACGACCCGCACCTGCTGCTGCCCGGCACCGTGCTGACCTCCCCCGTGTTCACCCCGCACGCCGGCGTGGACGGACCACGGCCATGACATCCACGACCCTGCACTCCCCCGCTTCGCCTCGTCCTCAGGAGACCGCCATGACCGCCCTCGCCACCCGCCCCCGCACCGCGTCCGCCCGGCGCACCGCCGACACCCTCCTCCACGGGCCCGCCCACAGCCCCGCGGTCCTGCCCCGCGGTGAGGAGATCGCCCGGCGGGCCCGCACCGAACAGGGGCGCGAGGAGCTGCGCCGCGTCCGCTCGCTCGCCGCCGTGATCGCCGTCGCCTGCGTCGAGGTAGAGACGGGCCGCCGTGCCCTGCGGGACCTCTCCGCCTGGCTCTCGCCCGAGGTCCTGGACAAGTTGACCCGTCGCATGGAGCTGCTGGGCGCCGTCGCGCCGACCGGGCCCGGTCGACGGCCCTCCGCGGCCGTCCCGCCCCGGACGCCCGCGTCCGCACCCCGCCCGGTGGGTGCCCGCGTGTGCGAGGTCGCGCCCGGCCGGGTGGAGGCCAGCGCGACGGTGCTGTGGGAGGGCCGGGCCCGGGCCTTCGCGCTCCGACTCGAGCGGCGGCTCAGCCGGTGGAAGGTGACGTCGGTCGAGATCGGCTGAGCCGGATCGCCCCGTCGGACTGACGATCGAGGGCCCGGAGACCTGGAGGTCTGCGGGCCCTCGTGCTGCGTCGTGGCGGGATGCCGGTCAGCCGCGGCGGCCGCGGCGCTCCGCCTGACGGCGGGAGCGGCGGTTCGTGCCCGCCGCGACCGTGGCGCCGGAGTCCGTGCCACTGCGGGTGACCGCGCTCTGCCCGTCCTCGGACGGACCGGTGAAACGCAGCTGCGCCGGCTGCTGCGGGGCGTCGATGCCCTCCACGGAGATCTGCGGTGCCATCGTCACGGCGCGGGCGTCCTTGACGCCGGGCAGAGACGTCGGCGCGGGGGCCGCACTGATCTGCGCCTGGAACAGCGTGCGCACGGCGTCCTCGCGGATGGCGGCGAGCATGTTCTGGAACATCGTGTAGCCCTCGCGCTGGTACTCCACGAGGGGCTCGCGCTGGGCCATCGCGCGCAGCCCGATGCCCTCCTTGAGGTAGTCCATCTCGTAGAGATGCTCCTGCCAGCGGCGCCCGATGGTGGCGAGCACCACGCGACGCTCCGCCTCGCGCAGTGCCTCGGATCCCACCTGCGCCTCCCGGTCCTCGTACGCCAGGAGCGCATCGGAGACGAGTTCGCGCTTGAGGACCTCGGCTTTGAGCCGGCCCCGGCCGCCGACCTCGTCGAGGACGTCCTCCTGCGAGATGCCCACGGGGTAGAGCTCTGCCAGGTCCCGCCACAGCTGGTCGAGGTCCCAGTCGGTGGCGTGGCCCTCCTCGGTGGCCGCGTCCACGATGTTCCCGACGGCGTCCTCCACGAAGCGGCGCACCCGGTCCTGCAGGTCCTCCCCCTCGAGGATGGAACGGCGGTCCGTGTAGATGGCCTCGCGCTGGCGGTTCATCACGTCGTCGTACTTGAGCACGTTCTTGCGCTGCTCGGCGTTGCGCCCCTCGACCTGCGCCTGCGCGTTCTGGATCGCCTTCGAGACGAAGCCGAACTCGAGCGCCATGTCGTCCGGGATCGACGGGCTGTTCATGATCCGCTGGGCCACGCCCGGGTTGAAGTTGCGCATGAGCTCGTCCGTGAGGGAGAGGTAGAACCGGGACTCGCCCGGGTCGCCCTGACGGCCGGAACGACCGCGCAGCTGGTTGTCGATGCGGCGCGAGTCGTGCCGCTCGGTGCCCACCACGTACAGGCCACCGGCCTCGATGACCGCACGGTGCGCGTCCTCCACGGCGGCCTCGGCCTGCGCCAGCACCTCGGGCCAGCGGGCCTCGTACGCCTCCGGGTCCTCGGCGGCGTCGAGGCCCAGTTCCTGCATGCGGGCCACCGCCGTGAACTCGGCGTTGCCGCCGAGCATGATGTCGGTGCCGCGGCCGGCCATGTTGGTGGCCACGGTGACGGCGCCCGGGCGGCCCGCCTGCGCCACGATGGCGGCCTCGCGAGCGTGGTTCTTCGCGTTCAGGACCTCGTGGCGGACGCCGCGCTTGGCCAGCAGCGTGGAGAGGTACTCGGACTTCTCCACCGAGGTGGTGCCCACCAGGACCGGCTGGCCCTTCGCGTGCCGCTCGGCGATGTCGTCGACGACGGCGTCGAACTTGACCTTCTCGTTCTTGTACACCACGTCGTTGCGGTCCACGCGCTGTCGCTCCCGGTTCGGCGGGATCACGACGACGCCGAGGCCGTAGGTCGACGTGAACTCGGCGGCCTCCGTCTCGGCGGTGCCCGTCATGCCGGCGAGCTTCTCGTAGCCACGGAAGTAGTTCTGCAGGGTCACCGTGGCCAGCGTCTGGTTCTCGGGCTTGACCTCGACGCCCTCCTTGGCCTCGATGGCCTGGTGGAGCCCCTCGTTGTAGCGGCGTCCCTTGAGCACGCGGCCCGTGTGCTCGTCGACGATCTGCACCTCGCCGTCGAGGACCACGTAGTCCTTGTCCCGCTTGAACAGCTCCTTGGCCTTGACCGCGTTGTTCAGGAACTGGATGAGCGTGGTGTTCTGCGTCTCGTACAGGTTCGTGATGCCGAGGTGGTCCTCGACCTTCTCGATGCCGGGGCCGAGGATGCCGACGGTGCGCTTCTTGTGGTCCACCTCGTAGTCCGTGTCCGCCTCGAGGCGGCGCACCAACCGGGCGAACTCGCCGTACCACCGGTTGGCCTCTCCCTGGGCGGGGCCGGAGATGATCAGCGGGGTGCGGGCCTCGTCGATGAGGATCGAGTCCACCTCGTCGACGATCGCGTAGTGGTGCTCACGCTGCACGAGCTCGTCGAGGGACCAGGCCATGTTGTCCCGGAGGAAGTCGAAGCCGAACTCGTTGTTCGTGCCGTAGGTGATGTCCGCGGCGTACTGCTCGCGGCGTACGGCCGGGGTCTGGCCCGCCACGATGACGCCCGTCTGCATGCCGAGGAAGCGGAACACGCGGCCCATGAGGTCGGCCTGGTAGGAGGCGAGGAAGTCGTTGACCGTCACCACGTGCACGCCCCTGCCGGACAGCGCGTTGAGGTAGGCCGGGGCGGTGGCCACGAGGGTCTTGCCCTCGCCGGTCTTCATCTCCGCGATGTTGCCCTGGTGCAGCGCGATGCCGCCGAGCAGCTGGACGTCGTAGTGCCGCTGGCCGAGCGTGCGTCCCGCGGCCTCCCGGACCGCGGCGAACGCCTCCGGCAGGAGCAGGTCCAACGACTCGCCGTCCGCATGCCGGGCCCGGAGCGCATCCGTCTCGGCACGCAGCTCCGCATCGCTGAGTGCCCGGAAGTCGTCCTCGAGGAGGTTCACGGCGTCCACCGTGGCCTGCATGCGCTTGAGGACGCGGTTGTCCGAGATCTTCAGGACGCGGTCGATGATCGAAGGCACTGGTTCTCTGCTCCCTTGCGGTGTGGCCGGGGCGGGACGGGATGCCCCTCGCGCTCGGCCGTGGCGCGGTCTCCGGGACAGTGTACGGGCCGAGTCCGGACGGGCCGCGGCGCCCGTCCCGGAGGGGACGGGCGCCGCGGCGTCAGCAGGTCGTGGTCGACGTCGGCGGGGCGGTCAGTCCTCGCGCGCCTGGTAGGCCCGCTCCCCCTCGGAGGCGGAGACGTGATCCTGCGGGAGGGACTCGTCCAGGCGGATCACGCCGTAGCTCCAGCCCCGGCGGCGGTAGACCACGGAGGGCACGCCGGTCTCGGCGTTCTGGAAGAGGAAGAAGTCATGGCCCACCAGCTCCATCGCGTCCACGGCCTCGTCCACGCTCATGGGGGTCGCGGGGAACGCCTTCTGACGGATGCGCACCGGGGTGCCCACCTCGGGGGCGTCCTGCTCGGCGGCCTCCTCCGCGGCCAGCGCGGCACCCGACGGCGGCAGCGGCGGCACGAATCCGACCTCGCCCGCGCCGCGGGAGGCGCCGAGCTTGCCGTGACGGCGGTCCTTGCGGCGGTCGCGCATGCGCCGCAGGCGCTCGGCCAGTCGGGTGGCGGCCTGGTCGAAGGCGACCAGCTTGTCGTCCGCGTCGGCCTCGGCCCGCACGACGTCCCGCGGGCCACGGACCGTCAGTTCCACGCGGACCGTCTCGTCCGAGTGCTTGTGGTGGGAGGACTTCGTCACGCGGACCTCGAGCGTGTCGGCGCCCTCGGCGAGCGGCTGGAGGCGCTCGGTGCGCTCGACGACGTGGTCGCGGAAGCTCTCCGGGAGCCTGAGGTTGCGGGCGATGTAGCTGACATCCATGGTCATGGCGTCCTCCTGGTCCGACTCTCACGGGTCCGGCCTCGGGAGGGGAGGTGCGCCTCGGTGTCGCGTCCGCAGGGCGGCGGCGGGTCCGAGGGTGCGACCTCCTTCCAACCGTCGGCAGGACGGGAACCGTAGGGGCGATTCCGTGCCGTTCACCCTACCCGGGGGCCTGGCCGGGGGCCAGGCTCGGCGGGGTCCCGCGGCGGGGCCACGGCCGCGAGCACGACGGCCCCGACGGGGTGCCCGCCGGCGCGGCGCACCGCCTCCGCTAGCGCGGCGAGGGTGGCGCCGGTGGTGAGGACGTCGTCCACGAGCAGGACGGGCGCGCCGGCCGGCAGCCGCCCGGCGACGACGCGCCAGTCCCGGGCCCGCCGGCGGCGCTGGCCCGCCCCGGCGCCCGCGTGGGACGGGCCGCCGCCCCGGAGCGTGCTCGCGCGGGGCAGCAGGCGCGCACGGACGGCGTCGGAGACCAGCCACGGCGCCGGCAGCGCCCGGGTGAGCTCGGCGAGCGGGTCGTAGCCACGCCGTCGGAATCCGGCCGCGCCGCCCGGGACCGGGACGAGCAGGGCGTGCGGCGCCCCGGGCAGGTCCGGCTCGAGGCGCGCCGCGGCGACGGCCCGGCACAGGGCCTCGCCCAGCACGCCGCGCAGGTGCAGCGCGTGATGGTCCTTGAACGCGAGCACGGCGGCCGCCAGCGGGTCTGCGTAGCGCCCGGCCGCCATCACCGGCAGGGGAGCGCCGCCGGGGCCCAAGGGTAAGGCCGGGGCGTCCTGCTCCGCCCGGAAGGGCCGGGACAGGACGGCGGTCAGTCCCTCCGCGCAGGCCGGGCAGAGCCGGTGACCCGGCGCGGCGCACACCGCGCACTCGGCGGGCAGGACCAGGTCGGCCAGGGCCCGACCGAGGGTGCCGAACACCGACGGCGGGGACGGGGAGGACGGCGGGGAACGCATGCAACGAGTCCACCGCACGCCGCCGCCGTCCGGGCGCCGGGGCGAGCCGCTGTGCGGGCCGGGGCGGCTGTGCAGGAGTGGACGACGGGGCGGCGGGCGCGAGCTCGGCTCAGTCCGGGAACGAGAGGTCGCGCACCCCGCGGTCGAGCTCCTGCGCCCGCCACGAGGAGCCCACCAGCAGGAACACGAGCTCCTCCGTCTCCGCGTAGTAGGCGCCGTCGTCACCGGCGGAGATCCCCCGCAGACCGCCCAGCGGGTTGAGCTCCCGGACGGTGCCGTCGATCGAGACGATCCGCGGCACCACGCGCTCGTCGGGCTTCTCGGCGTACGCCGAGACGAGCAGGTTCGTGTCTCCGGCCCACTCCACCGAGTCCTCGGAGCCGGAGGAGGGCAGCAGGATCGGCTCGGTCAGGGCGTTCGGCACCCCGTCCGAGCCGCGCACGACGCCGGACACGCGCAGGGTGGTCCGCTGGCCGTCGTCGACGAGCATCGCGGCCTGGGCCCCGCTCCGCGACAACCGCAGGTCGACGATCCGCTCGCCGGGCCGCAGCCAGGTGGCCGTCACGATGCGCTCCTGCCCGCCGGGCTGGGCCGGGACGGCGCGGATCCGCGAGGTCGTCTCCCTGTCGGCCGCCCACACCCAGCCCAGGAGGTCCAGTGACGGGACGGTGAGCCCGGTGCCGCGCAGCATCTCCCGCAGGGTGCCGTCCGTGCCGGCGACGTGGACCGCCGTCCGGTCACGGGTGACGAACACGAAGCGGCTGCGGTCGCCGGACATGGTCGGGCGGACCGGATCGAGCGCGGTGACGTCCGGGGCGCCGCCCACCGGCGTGACGCTGGTCCCCTGCACGTACACGAGTCCGCCCGTCGCCGTGTCGATGCCCACCTGGACTGAGCCGACGGCGGGGTCGGTCTGGACCGGGGCGGGGCCGTCGTCTCCCGACGTGGACAGCTGGGCGCCGGCGACGGTCACCTCGACCTCCTTGACCGATTGGAGGCCCGTCAGGGTCAGCTCCAGCTGCTCCCGCATGCGGTGCCGCCGGTCGGCGTCGGCCCCCTCGGCGGCCGCCTGGGTGAGGTCGACGTGGGCCACGCCGTCGTCGTCGACGGGCACCGTGGGCGCGGCCAGGTCGGTGCCGGTGCGCAGCGGGAAGGCCGTGTCCACCGCCCCGGCCAGATACGGTGCCGGCCCGCGCAGGAGCGCTCGCGTCACCGCGGTCACGGTGGTGCCCCGATTGACGAACCACCGCACGTCCGGCACGACGTAGCGCTTCGCGGTGTCGTAGAAGGCGAGCTCGTGCGGGGCGAACAGCTGTCCGAACTGCGCCTGGGAGAGCAGCGTGCCGTTCTCCGTGGACGTGATCCGCATGCCCTGCGGCCGTTCCTGCACCGTGACCGCCCAGGCCCGCGTGGTCCCCGGCGGCACGATGGTCCGCAGGCCGTACTCGTCGATCTCCGAGTCGACCTCGACCTGGATCTGGTAGTCCCCGGCGCCGTCGCCCCGGGTGATGCGCGGCTCCGCCGAGTACACGAGGGTGCGCTGCCCGGGCGTCCACTGGGTGGCCGCGGGCCCGTCGAGGAACTCGCGCGCCACCGCGTAGTCGTCCTGCGGGCTCGTGCCCGCGAGCAGGAAGCCCCGGATGGCCTCCTCCGCCGTGTCCGACTCGGCCGGTCCCGGCGGATGGAACTGCGGCGCGTCGGCGTCTGCGGTGGCCCCGTCGACCGGGTCCGCGCTGCGCACCTCGGAGCTCTGGGGGATCTGAGTGCAGCCGCTGAGGGCGAGCATCAGGGCGACGATCACGCCGACGACGGCGAGCCGCGGCGGGCGGGGCGACTGCGGATCCACGGTGGTCATCGGGCCTCCTCGGCCGGGTCATCGCCGGTCGGGTCCCCGGGGGCCGACCCGTGGGCGGGATCCTCCGCAGGGACCACGCGCACCGGCCTGGTCGGTGCGGTCAGGGCCTGCTCGGCCTGGCGCGCGGACGGCGGGGCCGCCGTGGCGACGTCCGCGACCGTGCCGACGGCGTCGGCGTCCGCCTCCTGCGGGACGGGCCGGGACAGGTCATCGGCGTACCGGCGGTCCGCCGTGCTGTAGCGGGGCGGAATGGGCAGCACGGAGCGGCCGATCGGCTCAGGGGCCTCGGCGCCCTGCACGGCCGGGCGCGGCGCCCGCGGCAGGGTCACCATGAAGGTGGACCCCTCCCCCAGCTCGCCCCACGCCTCGAGCCGACCGCCGTGCAGCCGGGTGTCCTCGGTGGCGATCGCCAGACCCAGTCCGGACCCGCCGGTGGTGCGCTTGCGTGAGGGGTCGGCGCGCCAGAACCGGTCGAACACGCGCTGCACCTGCTCGGGGCTCATGCCGATGCCGTGGTCCACGACCGCGAACGTGACGGCCTCCTCGTCGGCCGCCACGAGCACGTCCACCGGCCGGCCCTCGGCGTGCTCGATCGCGTTGTTCACCAGGTTGCGCAGGATCCGTTCGATCCGCCGCGGGTCGACGTGGGCGACGTGGCCGTCGGCGCGGTCCCGGTCCATGGGCACCATGTACACGGGCACGCCGATCTGATCGGCCAGCGGCTGAGAGGTGAGCACGACGTCGCGGGCCAGCTCGAGCATGTCCGTGGCCTCGAGGGCCGGGGTGGCGGCGCCGGCGTCGAACCGGGTGATCTCCAGCAGGTCCGCGAGCATGGCCTGGAAGCGGTCGACCTGGTGGTAGAGCAGCTCGGTCGAGCGTCGGCTGACCGGGTCGAAGTCCTCGCGTGAGCCGTACAGCACGTCGGCCGCCATCCGCACGGTCGTCAGCGGCGTGCGCAGCTCATGGGAGACGTCCGAGACGAACCGCTGCTGCATCTGGGACAGCTGGGCGAGTTGGCCGATCTGGTCCTGGATGCTGTCCGCCATCCGGTTGAAGGACATGCCCAGGCGGGCCATCTCGTCCTCACCGTCGACCGGCATCCGCACCGCCAGGTTGCCGCTCGAGAGGGACTCGGCCGCCCGGGCCGCCTGCTGCACGGGCAGGGTCACATGCCGCGAGACCCACCACGAGACCAGCACGTTGATCACCAGGAAGCCGACGCCGAACACCAGCAGCACCCCGAGCACCGAGTCGAGCGAGCTCTGGACGTCCGCGAGGTCGTAGACGAGGTAGAGCCCGTAGGTGGCACCCGGGGGCAGCACCACCTGGGCGCCGAACACGAGGCCGGGCCGGGTGCCGCCGCCGGGGTTCGGCAGCGCCACGCTCGCGTCGTACACGCCCGGCCCGGAGGCGACCGCGTCCTGCAGCTCCTGGGGGATCACCGCGGGATCGAGCCCGGCGGAGGAGATCGTCCCCACGTACGCGGACTCGGAGTCCGGCAGCGGGGCGAGGTGGTAGCGGCGGCGGATCGTCGTGCCGGAGTCGCCTTCGAGGGCGCGCAGGGTCTGGGTCACCAGCACGTCCGTGCTCTGCGCGTCCGTGGCGGTGGTCTGCGCGAACGTCTCGCGCACCTGGCTCAGGCCACGGCGTGCCTCGGACTGGACCTGCTCGTAGCGGGCCTCGAAGAGGGCCTGGGTGATCTGCTGCGTGAGGAACGCGGCGACCACGAGGCCCGCGAGGATCGAGAGCAGGGCCGCGAGCACCGCCGTGCGCAGCCGCAGGGACCGACGCCACCGGCGGCGCAGCGCACGCCACGCGGGGCCGGGGCCCCACGACCGTGGGCGGGCGGCGGCGGGCTCGACCGGCTCGGCACCGGACTCGGCCGCCGGGGCCGCGCTCACATCCGGGCCGGACACGGTCATGCGCTCAGCCCTGGCCGGCCTTGTACCCGACGCCGCGGACGGTCAGCACGACGCACGGGTTCTCGGGATCCGGCTCGACCTTGGAGCGCAGGCGCTGGACGTGGACGTTCACGAGCCGGGTGTCGGCCTGGTGCCGGTAGCCCCAGACCTCCTCCAGGAGCATCTCGCGAGTGAAGACGTGGCGCGGCCGCCGGGCGAGGGCCACGAGGAGGTCGAACTCCAGCGGGGTGAGGGCGATGCCGACGCCGGCGCGGGTGACCTGGTGGCCCGCCACGTCGATCTCGAGGTCCCCGATGTGCAGGACCTCCGCCGGCTTGGCCTCCCCCTCACGCAGGCGCGCCCGGACGCGAGCCACGAGCTCGGCGGGCTTGAACGGCTTGGGCACGTAGTCGTCCGCACCCGACTCGAGGCCGCGCACCACATCCGCCGTGTCCGACTTGGCCGTGAGCATCACGATCGGCACGTCCGACTCGGCTCGGATGAGCTTGCAGACCTCGATGCCGTCGATGCCGGGGAGCATGAGGTCCAGCAGCACCAGATCGGGGCGCTCGCGGTGGAACGCGGGCAGTGCGGAGGTGCCGTCTGCGGCGAACGTCGGCTCGAAGCCGTCGTTGCGCAGGACGATGCCGATCATCTCGGCCAGCGCCTCGTCGTCGTCCACCACCAGGATCTTGGCCTTGCCCATCCTGACCTCCTCGTCAGCGCTCCCCCCGGCGCCGCGGGCGGGACCGGCCCCGGGCACAGGAAATTTTCAGGATCAGCCCGATGATACCCGCCGGGCGGGCCCGTCCCCGGCGGACGACGCCGGAGGTCGCCCCGGTCTGTCGGGGCGCCGGCTCAGCCGCGCAGCTCGGCGAGCCGTGCGGTCAGCTCCTCCGCGTCCCGCCGCAGAGTGCGGAGCACGGCGGGGTCGTGCGACCCCGCCGCCGTGAGGCCGACGTCGCCCACGCGTCCGGGGTCCACCCCCAGCCGTTCCCACGTGCGGACGACGTCGACCGGACGCACGCCCGGCTCGGGGGCCAGCGTCAGCCCGCGCCCGATGTCGGCCCAGCCGGCCGCCGCCTCCCACGCCTCGCGGGTGCCGGGCGTGCCGTCCGCGCCGTCGTCGAGGGCGCCCACGCCCACCACGAGGGAGACCGGGGCCGGGACGGGCGCGTCCGCGGCTGCGTCGGGCCTGGGCAGGGACTCTCCCGTCAGCGTCGCCAGCGCGGCGGGCCCGGGCAGCTCGGCCCCCGGGGAGGCGGCGCGGCGGCCCGGTGCGAGCCACACCCGGGCGACGTCGGGCAGGGCGGTGAGCCCGTCGAGGGCGGCGCGCCACAGCCCGCGGGCCTCCTCGCGCGGCAGCGACCGGACGGTGCGGTACCCGCTCGCGGTGGGCAGGGTCCCGGCGAGGACGGCCGCCGCCCACGGCTCGTCGACGACGACGCCGAGGCGTCCCGCGCCGGTGGCCCTCCGGAGGCGGGGCAGGGCGTCCTGCAGTCCCTCGAGATAGGACTCGGCGACGTCGCGGCGCGCGCCGTGGTCGCCGAGGACGCGCTCTCCCCCGGGCAGCCAGAGGCCGGCGAGCAGGCTGAGCGGGCCGCGCACCCGCACGGCCAGACGTTCGACGACGGCGCCCTCGGCCCCCGCGGTGTCCGCCCAGCGGTGCGCGTCCTCGTGCCAGAGGGAGACGGCGCGGCGTCGGTCACGGCCGGAGCCGGCGGCCCCGGGCGGGCTGACCCGCCAGCCGTGCGGCTGCAGGTCGACGGCCAGCTCCTGCAGGAGGGCGGCCGAGCGGCCGGTGGCGTCGGCGCCGGGTCCGCGATCGGGCAGCTCGGGGAGCACCGGCCAGTGGTCCGCGCCGAGTTCGCCGAGCGTGACGAGCTGCGCCTCGGCGACGTCGGTGCCGCGCCACGGCGTGCCGCCGAGGGCGACGGGGCCGGTGGCGCCGTCGTCGTGGGCGGCCTCAGTCATCCGCGTCCCCGGGGCTCTCCCCCGGCTCCGCCTCGGCGTCCGGCCGGCCCTCGGCCGCCAGCGCGCGGTGGTGGCGGATGACCTCGGCGATGATGAAGTTCAGGAACTTCTCGGCGAACGCGGGCTCGAGGTCCGCCTCGAGCGCGAGCCGGTGCAGCCGCGCGATCTGGGCGGCCTCACGCCCGGGGTCCGAGGGCGGCAGGTCGTGCCGGGCCTTGAGCGCGCCGACCCGCTGCGTGAACTTGAACCGCTCGGCCAGCAGGTAGACGAGCGAGGCGTCGATGTTGTCGATGCTGCCGCGGATCGCGAAGAGCTCGTCGAGGACCGCCGGGTCCGCGGTGCCGGGCAGCGAGCTGGCGTGGGGGTCGTAGTCCGGGCTCATGGCCGAAGCCTACGCATCCGCGGGGGCGGACAGCCGGGCATTGCGGGCGGTGTCGATGGTGGCCTGGCCGAGCACGCGGGTGCCTCGGTACAGGACGGCCGTCTGACCGGGAGCCACCCCGCGCAGGGGGCGCGCCGGCTCGATCTCCCACCCCGGGTGCCCCGCCGCGTCCGCGCGCTGGCGGGCGCGGGCCTCGACGATCTCGCCGTGGGCCCGGAACTGCAGCGCGCAGTCGAACCAGGCGCCCGTGCGGGCTTCGGGCACCGGGGCGCCGGCCCAGGACGGGCGGATGCCGGTGATGCGGTCGACGTCGAGCAGCTCGCGCCCGCCGACGACCACGGTGTTCTCCTTCGGCCGCACCTCGAGCACGAACCGGGGCTTGCCGTCGGGCGCGGGACGGCCGATGGCCAGGCCCTTGCGCTGGCCGACCGTGAACGCCTGGGCGCCCGCGTGGGTGCCGAGCTCCTGCCCCTCCGGGTCGACGATGGGGCCGGGGGCGAGGTCGATGCGCTCGGCGAGCCAGCCGCGGGTGTCGCCGTCCGGGATGAAGCAGATGTCGTGGGAGTCCGGCTTCGCCGCCACGGACAGGCCGCGCTCGGCCGCCTCGGCGCGCACGAGCTCCTTGGACGGCGTGTCCGCGAGCGGGAAGAGGCAGTGGGCGAGCTGATCCGCGGTGAGCACGCCGAGCACGTAGGACTGGTCCTTCGCGTCGTCCGCGGCGCGGTGCAGCTCCAGCGAGCCGTCCGGACCGGGCCGCACGGCGGCGTAGTGGCCGGTGCAGACGGCGTCGAAGCCCAGCTCGAGGGCGCGCTCGAGCAGCGCCGCGAACTTGATGCGCTCGTTGCAGCGCATGCACGGGTTGGGCGTGCGGCCGGCCTCGTACTCGGCCACGAAGTCGTCCACGACGTCCTCCGCGAACCGCTCGGAGAAGTCCCACGTGTAGAAGGGGATGCCGAGCCGCTCGCACGCGCGCCACGCGTCCGAGGCGTCCTCGATGGTGCAGCAGCCACGCGAGCCGGTGCGCAGGGTGCCGGGCATGCGGGACAGGGCCAGGTGGACGCCGACGACGTCGTGCCCGACGTCCACGGCACGCGCCGCGGCGACGGCGGAGTCGACTCCCCCGGACATGGCGGCCAGGACCTTCACGGGCGGACTCCTCTCTCGACGACGGACGGGCGGGCGGGCGGGCGGGCGGTCCAGTCTAGACGCCCGGCCCCAGCAGCGTCCGCAGCGCGTCGATGAGCGCGGCCGCCTCGGCCGGCGTCGTCGTCCGGCCGAGGGTGAACCGCTGGGTGGCCCGTGCGTCGGCCTCCGTCCGCCCCGGCAGGGCCGCGACCACGTGCGACGGCTCGGCCACCCCGGCGGTGCACGCCGACCCGGACGAGGTGTCCAGTCCGGCCATGTCGAAGGAGAACAGCAGCGCGTCCGCCGTCCGGCCCGGCACGGTGATGTGGACGTTGCCGGGCAGTCGGCGCGTCCCCGGCGGCAGCGGCTCCCCCGTCGCCGGGTCGAGGTCCCGCGGCCCGGTCAGGCGCACCCCGTCCAGGGCGTCGACGGCGGCGATCACCTCGTCCCGCAGCCCGCCCAGGCGGGCGGCCTCGGCGGGCTGCTCCGCGACGGCCTCCGCCACGGTGGCCGCCAGCGCGGCGGCCAGGGCCACCGACACCGTGCCCGAGCGCAGGCGGCGTTCCTGGCCGCCGCCGTGCACGACGGCCTCCAGCGTGACGTCCCGGCGCACGAGCAGGGCGCCGACCCCCACGGGGGCGCCGACCTTGTGCCCCGAGACGGCCAGGGTCGCGGCCCCGGACGCGGCGAAGTCCACGGGCACCGCCCCGAGGGCCTGGACGGCGTCGGTGTGCAACGGGACCCCGTGGTCGGCCGCGAGCCGGGCGGCCTCCGCGACGGGCTGGACCGTGCCGATCTCGTTGTTGGCCCACATCAGCGTGGCCAGGGCGGTCCGCTCGGGCGCGGCCGCCAGCGCGGCCCCCCATGCGGCGAGGTCGACCCGCCCGTCGTCGTCGACCGGGACGAGCACCGGCTCGGCGCCCTCGTGCGCGGCGAGCCAGTCCACCACGTCGAGGACCGCGTGGTGCTCGATGCCGGTCAGCACGATCCGGGTGCGCTCCGGCGCGGCCGCGCGGCGGGCCCGGTACAGCCCCTGGACGGCGAGGTTGTCCGCCTCGGTGCCCCCGGACGTGAGGATCACCTCGGAGGGGTGCGCCCCGAGCGCCGCGGCGATGCGCTCCCGCGCCTCCTCGAGGTGCAGCTTGGCCCGGCGGCCGGAGGCGTGGAGGGAGGCCGGGTTGCCCGGCAGCGCGGCCGCCTCGGCCAGGGCCGCGAGCGCGGTGGGGCGCACCGTCGTGGTGGCGGCGTGGTCCAGGTGCACGCGGTCCGGGGTGGTCACCCGGCCAGTCTAGGAGCCGCGCCGGATGTGCCCGGATCAGTCCCGGGCGAGGAACCGCTCGACGTCGCGGGTCGGGCCCACCAGGAGGATCGTGTCCTCGGGCTCGAGGACGTAGTGACTCGGCGGGTAGAGCCACGTGCCGCGGCTGCGGACCGCGACCACGCGCATGCCCCGCTCCCCCGCGAGCCCGGTGGCTCGCAGGTCCCTGCCCAGCAGGCGCGACGGCGGCGCGGCCCGGACCATGGCCAGGCCCGGCTCGACCTCGACGAAGTCCTGGAAGGACGTGCTGACCAGGTGCGCCACGCGGCGGCCCATGTCCCGCTCCGGGTGGACCACGTGCTCCACGCCGAGCTGACGCAGGATCTCGCCGTGGCGGTCGTCATTGGCCTTGGCCCAGAGCTGGTGCGTCCCGAACCGCCGCATCAGCGAGACGGTGAGGATCGAGTCGGCGAGGTCGCCGCCGATGGCGACGACGACGTGGTCCATCTCGTGGACCGAGAGCTGGCGCATCGCCTCCTCGTCCGTGCTGTCCGCGCGGACGACGTGGGTCAGCCGGCCGTTGAGCGCCTGGACGGCCTCGGCATCGGCGTCGACCCCCAGCACGTGGCAGTCGGACTCCATGAGCTCGCGGGCGACCCCTGAGCCGAACCGGCCGAGCCCGAGGACGGCCACGGTGGGGCGGTCGCCCCGGCGGGGGGCGAACAGGGAACGGGTGAGATCAGCCAATGAGGGGCCTCTCCTTCGGGTACTCGAAGTGGCGGGTGCGGTCGGTCAGGGCCAGGCTGCCGGCGACGGTGGCGGGGCCGATGCGGCCGACGAACATGAGGAGCATCAGGATGCCCTGCGCGGCCGGCGGCAGCTGGGCGGTGATGCCGGTGGACAGGCCCACCGTGCTGAACGCGGACACGCACTCGAACAGGATCTGGTCGGTCGTGAACGAGGACAGGCCCATGAGCGCCATCGTGGCGACGGCGATCGCGGTCGCGGAGAGCATGATCACGGTGATCGCCTCGCGGTGCGTGGTCCGGGAGAGCCGGCGGCCGAACGCATGGACGGCGCCCTCCCCCCGGATCTCCGCGAGCACGATGAACAGCAGGACGCTCGCCGTCGTGATCTTCACGCCCGAGGCGGTGCCGGCGGGGCCGCCGCCGATGAACATGAGCACGTCGGTGGCGAAGAGCGTCACGGGGTGCATCTGCCCGTAGTCCAGGGTGTTGAAGCCGGCGGTGCGGGTCGTGACGGACTGGAAGAACGCCGCGAGCACGCGCGAGGCCGGGTCCAGACCGCCCAGGGTCCGCGGGTTGGACCACTCGAGGACGAGGTACATGAGCGTGCCGCCCACCAGCAGCACCGCGGTGCCCACGAGCACGAGCCGGACCGTGAGGTTCCACCGCTCGGGTCGGCGCAGGTCTCGCCGCAGGGTCAGCACGACCGGCAGGCCCAGGCCGCCCAAGATGATCGCCGCCGCGATCGGCAGGCAGATGAACGGGTCCGAGACGAAGCCCATGAGGTTGTCGCTGAACAGCGCGAACCCGGCGTTGTTGAATGCGGAGACCGCGTGGAAGACCCCCTGCCACAGTGCCTGGCCCGGGGACATTCCCGCGCCCAGCCAGAAGCGCAGGCTCAGCAGCAGCGCCACCGAGGCCTCGACGGCCGTGGAGTACAGGATCAGGGCCCGCAGCACCCGGGGCAGGTCCCCGATCCCCTCGGCCCGGGTGGAGGCCGCGGCGTCGAGGCGCTGGGTGAGGCCGAGCCGCCGGAGGATCACCAGCCCCAGCAGCGACGTGAACGTCATGACGCCCAGGCCACCGAGCTTGATGAGCGTGAGGATCACGAGCTGACCCAGGGGTGTCCAGAACGTCTGGGTGTCCACGACGCCGAGGCCCGTCACCGTGGTGGCGCTGGTCGCCGTGAACGCGGCCTCCAGCGGGGTGGGCGCGCGGCCCTGATACGAGGCGGGCAGCAGCAGTGCGCCGGTGCCCGTCACGATGGCGACGAGGAAGGACCCGACCACGAGCTGGGTCGGACGGATGCGGGGCCGGCGCGGGCCGACCCGCGGCGACGAGGTAAATGTCACGGGAGGGAAACATAGTCCTTCCGGGGCGCACTGTCACCGTGCGGCGCCGGTGGTTGAATGGCCGGGTGCCGACCCCCTCCGTCCCGCTCGTCCACCCGGTGCACCGGTTCGCCCACCACGAGATCGACTTCCGCCGCCGGATCGTCACGATGGCCGTGGTCAACCGCACCCCGGACTCCTTCTATGACGACGGCGCCGGCGCCGTCCTCGAGGACGCCCTCGCCCAGGCCCACGCCGCGGCGGACGCCGGAGCCGAGTGGGTCGACGTCGGCGGCGTGCCGTTCGCGCCCGGGGCGGAGCTCGACCCGGCCGAGGAGGCGGCGCGGGTGGTCCCCCTGATCGCGGCCCTGCGGAGCGGGGACGGGGCCGGGTCGTCCGAGGCGTCACGCCGGCTGATCCTCTCGGCGGACACGTTCCAGCCGGCCGTGGCCGAGGCGGCCCTGGCCGCGGGGGCGGACGTCGTCAACGACACCACGGGGCTGTTCCACGCGGACCTGGGCCGGGTGGTGGCCGCCGCGGGCGCGCACCTCGTGGTCACCCACTCCCTCGCCCACGTGCGCGGACCCCGGGCCGTGGTCCCCCGGCCGACCTATGGCGACGTCGTCACGGAGGTCCGCGACCACCTGCGGCGCACCGTCGACCGGGCCGTGGCGCTCGGCGTCCCCGAGGAGAGGATCGTCGTGGACCCCGGCCACGATCTGAACAAGAACACCCGGCACACCCTCGAGATCACGCGGCGGCTGGACGAGATCGCCGCCCTGGGGCTGCCCGTGCTGGCCGCGGTCTCGAACAAGGACTTCATCGGCGAGAGCCTGGACCGGCACCGGCACGAGCGCCTGCCCGGCTCGCTGGCCGCGGCTGCGGCCTGCGTGTACGGCGGCGCCCGGATCCTGCGCATGCACGACGCCGACGCCTCCGTCTCGGCGGCCCGCATGCTCGAGTGCGTGTTCGGGTGGCGTCAGCCGGCGCGCCTGGTCCACAACATGGGCGCGGAGAACCCGCCGCCGGACCGCAGCACCCTGGCCGGACACCGCGCCCACCGCGGGGGGCGGGCATGAGACGGCTGACCGAGACCGGCCCCGAGCTGGACGACGACGCCCTCCGCGCCGCCCTCGCCGCGCCCCCGGCCGAGGACACCGGCCCCGGACCCTGGGTCCGCGTCGTGTTCATCGCCTCCGCCGACGGCGCGGCCACCCTGGACGGCCGTGCCGGCGGGCTCGGCTCCCCCGCCGATCAGCGGCTGCTGTCCCTGTCCCGGCACGACGCCGACGTCGTCCTCGTGGGGGCCGGGACCATCCGCGCCGAAGGCTACGAGGGACCGCTCCTCTCCGAGGAGGACCGGCGTCGACGCGCGGCGGCCGACCGGCCTGCCGACCCGCCCGTGGCCGTGGTCAGCGGCAGCCTGGACCTGGACCCGGAGTCCGCGTTCTTCACGGCCGCCCCGGTCCGCCCCTGGATCCTCACGTCCCGGGCTGCCCTCGCGGCCGAGCCGGAGCGGGCGGCGGCGCTGGCCGCGCGCGCGGACGTGCTGGCGGTCGGCGAGGAGCACGTGGACCCCCAGACCGTGGTGGCGACCCTGCACGCGCGCGGCGCCCGCGTCGTCCACTGCGAGGGCGGACCGCGCCTGTTCGGCAGCCTCGCGGCGGCCGGCCTCGTGGACGAGGTGCACCTCACCGTGGCGCCGCTGCTGGCCGGACCCGCCGCCGGCCGCGTCCTGACAGGCGAGGACGGCCCCGGCTTCCCCGCCCGGCTGCAGCTGGTCCAGGTGCTCCACGACGACGGCATGCTGTTCCTGCGCCTGCACCACGAGCGGCGCGCCTCCCCCGGCCCGGACGCCACGCCGTGAGCGCGGCCGAGGAGCACCGCACCGCCTACGAGGTCCTGGGCGTGCCCCGCGACGCGACCGCCGAGGAGGTCCGGCGGGCCTACCGCCGCGCGGCCCGGGCCGCGCACCCCGACGTCGGTGGCGACCCCGCCGCCTTCCGGGCCGTGACGCGGGCGTGGGACCTGCTCGGCGACGCCGAGGCCCGGCGCCGGTACGACCTCTCGCTGCCCGACCCGGACGTCGGTGCCCGCGGCCCCCACGCGACGGCCGGATCAGGGCGGGCGAGACCGTCGGGACGGTCCGGACCCGGCGGACGTGCCGCCCGCCCCGTGCGCTACGAGCCCCCGCCCGGCGAGGCGGAGACGGACCCGACCGTGCTGGACCTGCCGCGATCGAGCCAACGCGTCCACGGGGCGCCGCGGCCGCGCGGGATCCTGCCGGACGAGCACCGGGTGCTGCGGCAGGCCCGCACCCTCGACGTGCTGCTGCGCCACGTGGCGGACGCGCTGCCGGCCGCCCGGGTCCTGACCGGGCTGCGGCTGGGCGGGCGCTGGGGACGGCACCTCGACGTGGACCACGCGGTGCTGTGCGGCCATCGCCTGGCGCTGATCGGCTCCGTCATGGTCCCGGAAGGGACCTACACCTGGGACGGGGCGGACCTGCGCTCCCGGGGCCGTCCCGTGGCCCCGCCGCTGCTCGGCCCCGCGATGATGGCGTGGCAGCAGGCCCTGCCCCAAGTCACCGTCGGCGGATTCGTGCACGTGATGACGGACCGCGACGCGCGGCACGCACCCGTGATCCGCCACACGCGCGGCGCCGACGCACCGGAGGCGCAGGCCGACCTGCTCACCGCCCCGCCCGCGCCCGGGATCGCGTTCGCGCGCGAGGTCGCGCTCTTCCTGGGCACCGGCACGGACCCGGATCTCGTGGACCGGCGCGCGCTCGGCGCGCTGGTCGGCCGGCTCCACTGAGGCACGTCCCCGCCCGGCGGCGCCCCACTAGGCTGGGCGCGTGCCCGACTCCCCCACCCCACCCCGCCCGAACCCGCACGAGGGCGCCGACCGCGCCCCGGCGCCCGGCACCCCCGGCTTCCGGATCCTGCTGCTCACCCCGGAGATCCCCGGCAACACCGGCAACGCGATCCGGCTCGCCGCCCTCACGGGGGCCGAGCTGCACCTCGTGGAGCCGCTGGGCTTCGGGTTCGAGGACGCCCACCTGCGCCGCGCCGGTCTGGACTACCACGACCTCGCGGTGGTGACGGTGCACCCGGACCTCGACGCGGCCCTCGCGGCCCTCGCCCCCGCCCGTGTGCTGGCCTTCACCGCGCGCGGGTCCGTGCGGCACGACCGGGTCGCCTACCGGCCCGGCGACGTGCTGCTCTTCGGCCGCGAGTCCACCGGCCTGCCCGAGGAGGTGCTGGCCGATCCGCGGGTCACCGAGACCGTCGGCCTGCCCATGCAGCCGGCCCGTCGGTCCCTGAACCTGGCGAACGCCGTCTCCATCGCCGTGTACGAGGCCTGGCGCCAGCACGACTTCGCCGGGTCCGCGGCCCGTCCCGATTCCCTAGACTGAGGCCACCATGCAGACTCCTGACGCGCCCGAGCCCCACGTCGACCGCCCCGATGACGCCGGCCAGCCCGCCCTGGACACCCTCCTGCGCCGCAGCGCCGAGGGTGACCGGGCCGCGTTCTCCGCGTTCTACGACGCCACGGTCCCGTGGGTGCACGGCCTGGCCGAAGCGATGTTCGGCCCCGGCGACGACGCCGCCGCGGCCACGGTCCGCACCTACCTGACGGCGTGGGAGGAGGCCTCCGAGGCCGGGCTCGACCTGAGCGAGCGTGACGACGCGACCCACCGTGAGCGCCAGGTGTTCACGTGGCTCGAGGTCCTCGCCCACCGCGTGATGACCTCGCTGCGCCGCGCCGGTGGCTCCGCGGCGGAACGTGGGCGTCGTCCCGGCCCGGCCGGGCCCGCGCCGCTGCCCGAGGACCTCGTCGGCCGCGTGGCCCCGGACGCCTACGAGGCCGTGCGACTGGCGTGGCTGGGCGGCTGCACCGACCGGGAGGTCGCCGATCGGCTCGGTCTGCCGGCCGACGAGGCCCGCACCCTGCTGCGTGACGGCGTGCGGCAGGTCGTGGCGGCCCGCCGCGACCTCACGCAGGACGCCGCCCGTCCGTCCGCGCCGGCCCCGGCGACCGGCCCGGCACTCGGCGCGGACGTGCGCGAGGACGTGGACGCCGGCCGCACACTCGAGCTGGCCGACCTCTCGGCCGTGCACGCGCTCGACACGGCCGGGCACACCGCGGCCTTCTCCGCCGTGCAGCGGCGGGGCGGCGAGCTGGCCCGGTGGCGCTCCCGGGTGGACGGTGCGCGCCAGGCGGTGGCCTGGGCGTTCCGGTCCGTGACGGCCGAGCCGCCGTCGGCCCTGCTCGACGAGGTCCTGCGTCGCCTGCCCGCCCAGGACGTGGGCATGGACCTGATCGGCGACGAGTCCGCCCCCGCCGGCCCGCCGCGGGACCGCCTGCGCTGGCTCAAGGTGACCGCCCTCCTGCTGCTCGCGGCCCTCGTGCTCGGCGTCGGCGGGTGGACGGTGTGGAGCCAGTTCACACGGCCGGGCATCGTGCACCGCATCGACCAGTCGAAGGACCTGTTCACGACCTCGGAGTACCCGGCCCAGGACGGCGGCACGGTCCAGGCGTTCCTGTCCCGGGAGCAGAACAGCGGCTACCTGACGATCAGCGGGATGCCCCAGCTGCCGGAGGGTCAGTCCTACCAGCTGTGGCTCTACCCCTCGGACGGCACGGCCCCGGCCTCGCTCGGCACGTACGACGCCAACGGCTTCGGCGAGCCCATCACCTTCCGGGGGCTGGACCGCTTCGCGGCGATGGGCATCTCCGTGGAGCCCAGCTCGGGCTCGGAGGTGCCGACGTCGGAGCCCGTCGTCGGCGTGGACCTCGACCCCACCGCGCAGACCGGCCCGCGCTACGGCGGTCGGCCGAGCACCAACTGAGATCCCCCGCAGGGGGGGCGGTTCAGAACCCGGCGATGGTGCTCGGACCGTTGACCGTGACCAGGTGGAACGCCTCGGCGTGACCCGGCGCGGCGGCCGGGCCGGCGGCGCGCCGGTGATGTTCGGCCATCTGGGCGAGCACGTGCCGCCGCATCGCGTCGACGTCCGGGTGCTGGGAGAGGTGGGCGTCGAGGGCGCGCAGCTTCTGCTCCGCCAGGCCCGTGACGTCCACGACCGTGTTCCGGCGCGCGGCGGGGGCGGCGTACAGCAGCAGGTTCCGGACCTTGAACGCCTCGAGCCCCTCCGCCGCGAGCTCCGGGTACGCGTACGGGTTCTCGGCCGCCGGGTACGCGGCGCGCACCACGGCCTCGCCGCAGGCGAGGTGGTCCGGGTGGGCGGCCTGCATCCGCTCCCAGTCCCGCTCCGGGTGGGTGCTGAGCACCACGTCCGGGCGGACGCGGCGCATCAGCGCCACGAGCTTGCGGCGCACGCCGTGGTCCGGCTCGAGGTGTCCGTCGCGCTCGCCGAGGAAGTGGACCTCGGCGGCACCGACGACGGCGGCGGCCGCGCGCTGTTCGGCGTGCCGGCGGGCGGTCATCGCCTCCGGGCCCTCCGAGTCGAAGCCGCCGGCGTCCCCGTCCGTCACGATGCACAGCTCGATGTGCAGCCCGGCCGCGCGGAAGCCGGCCAGGGTGGCGGCGGCCCCGAAGTCGAGGTCGTCCGGGTGGGCGCCGACGGCCAGGACCCGGCGCCAGCCGTGGTGGGCCGCGAGCGCGGCGGGGGTGGTGAGCGTGGTGGTCACGAGCGGGTGTCCTCCGTGAACGTCACCTCGGTCGTCTGCTCCGCGCCGTCGCGGAGGTAGGTGACGTCCACCGAGTCTCCCACGCGGTGCTCGCGGACGACGGCGGTGAGGGACTCGGAGTCGATCACCGCGCGGTCGCCGACGGCGGTGATCACGTCGCCCTCCTTCAGCCCGGCCGCGTCGGCCGCCGACTCTCCCACGACCTGCTGGACGCGGGCGCCGTCGCTGAACACGGTCCGGGCGTTCTCGCTGCCGCCCTGCACCTCGGCGGGCTCCGGGGTGACGCTCACGCCGAGCATGGCATGCGTGGCCTTGCCGTGGTCGATCAGGTCCTGTGCGACCCGCTGGGCGTAGTCCACGGGGATGGCGAATCCGACCCCGATGTTGCCCGCCTCGCTCGGGTCCTGGCCGGCCGAGGCGATCGCGACGTTCACGCCCACCAGGCGACCCTCGGCGTCGACGAGCGCGCCTCCGGAGTTGCCGGGGTTGATGGCCGCGTCGGTCTGCAGCACGTTGATGTACACCTCGCCCCGGGTGCCCTGCGGGGTGCCCGGCAGCTGGAAACGGTACTGATCGGTGCCGGAGGACGAGCCGGAGCTCTCGCCCTGCGGCTCGGGCGCCTCGGAGGACGCCACCGCGATGGTCCGGTCCAGGGTGGAGATGATCCCGTCGGTCACGGTGTTCGGCAGGCCCAGGGGGGCGCCGATGGCGACGGCCTCGTCCCCGACCTTCAAATCCCCGGACCGGCCGATCTGGATGGGGGTGAGGTCCGGGGCGTCGATCTTGATGACGGCCAGGTCGGACAGCGGGTCGGTGCCCACGACGGTGGCAGCGTAGACCTCCCCGTCCGAGGTGCGCACCGTCAGCTCGGCGTCGTTGGCCTGGCCGCCGAGGGTGACCACGTGGGTGTTCGTGAGGATGTGCCCCTCCGTGTCCAGGATCGACCCGGAACCGGAACCGGAGGCGGAGCTCGACGTCGCGGAGATGGTCACCACGGAGGGCAGCGCGGTCCTCGCGGCGTTCCCGACGGCGGTGTCCGCCACGGGCTGTCCCCCGGCCTCGGCCGAGGTGTCCGTCGCCTGCGAGGAGGAGGAGCTCGCGGCCTCGGACGCGGCCTCGCCGCCGTCCTCCGCGACCGCGCAACCGGAGAGCCCCACCATGAGCACGGCTGCGGCGAGCAGGCCCGCCCCGGCACGGGCGCGGGACTGGGGCCGGGGACGCGCGACGGTGCGGGCCGTCGGCACGGGGGGCTGGGTGGGGGCGGCGGTCTGGTCCACGGGGTCCTCGCTTCGGGTCGGGCCCCGGGCGGTCGACACAGACGCCCGTCGTCTTGCGGACGCGCGCCCCGGGGCACGTCCACGCTAGCGTGCATGACTGAACGCCGCCTAGAGGCCGAACATCCGCTCCTCCCACGGTCCCGGCCGCGCCGGATCTCTGGTGTCCGCTTCCCACGCCGCCTTACACTCAACCCCAGGATCCGGCGGGTCCGCCCGGTGCGGCGGCTCGCCTCCGTCGTCGAAGGAGACCCCGCATGACCGTGCCCGCCCGCCCCGCCGACGTCGGCCGTCTGGCGCGCGCCGTGACCGCCGCGGGTCTGGGAGGCCTGGGCCTCCTGGTGGCGGCACCCGCCGCGCACGCCGTGACGGTGCCGCCGGGCGTGTACGTGGTGGACGAGGCCGGGGTGCTCTCGACCTCCGATGAGCAGCGGCTGACCCAGGAGATCCAGGACCTGCGCCGGGACACCGGGCAGGGGCTGTACGTCGTCTACGTGGATGAGTTCAGCACGGACGCCCAGACGCTGGCCCAGGACGTGGCGCGCCAGCGCGGGCTCGGAACGAACGACTCGGTCCTGGCGATCGCGGTCGAGGACCGCGCCTATGGGCTG
Source organism: Micrococcus luteus (assembly GCF_014138885.1). Lineage (NCBI taxonomy): Bacteria > Bacillati > Actinomycetota > Actinomycetes > Micrococcales > Micrococcaceae > Micrococcus > Micrococcus luteus. The sequence continues at coordinate 2,334,300 of NZ_JACJIK010000001.1, read as the reverse complement.
GACAGCGGCGGGGACGCGAACCTGCAGAACCAGGTGACGCGCACCTACGTGGGTCCGGAGCTGTCCAGGATCGGCACGGACCCCGGCTCGGCGGACTGGCTCGCGGCGGGCACCGCTGCGGTGCAGGGGCTCGACGACGCCGCCGACGGCACGCTCGACGGCAGGGGGGCCAGCGGGGCCGAGTACGATCCGGCCGGTGCCCTGCCGGCCGGCACCACCGGCGGCGGGAGCACGGCCCAGGGCGCCTCCGGCGGCGGGGCCCTGACGGCGGTGCTCGGCGCGGGCGCGGTGGCCGCGGCCGTGGGCGGCGGCGTGCTCGTGGCCCGCAGCCGGAAGCGCACGCAGGGCGGCGCGGTCGAACGGGGCCGCACGGAGGAGGTCCGCCGCGACCCCCTCGACGAGCTCAGCGTGGAGCAGCTGCGCACTCAGGCGGGCTCCAAGCTCGTGGCGGCGGACGACGCCATCCGTTCCTCGGAGCAGGAGCTGGGCTTCGCTGAGGCGTCCTACGGGGAGAAGTCCGTGGCGACGTTCCGCGAGGACATCGACCAGGCCAAGGAGCACATGCGGGCCTCGTTCCAGCTTCAGCACCAGCTCGACGACGAGATCCCGGACACCGAGGCCGAGCAGCGCGCCTGGCTCAAGGAGATCATCCAGCGCAGCGAGGCCGTGGGCGCGGCCCTCGCGGCGCACAAGGAGGAGTTCGACTCCCTGCGCGACCTCGAGAACCAGGTGCCCGAGGCCCTCGAGCGCGTCGATGCCCGCCTGCCCGAGGCGCGGTCCCGGGTGCAGGAGTCCGAGTCGGCGATCGCCGCGCTGCACGGCCAGTACGCGGAGTCCGCCCTCGCCGAGGTCGCGGACAACGCGGCGCAGGCCCGGGAGCGGCTGGAGTTCGTGGAGACCGCCGTCGCGAAGTCGCGGAGCGCGTGGGACGCCCAGGACCGCTCCACGGCGGCGCTGGCCGTGCGTGCCGCCGAGGAGGCGCTCAGCCAGGTGGACACGCTCACGGAGGCCGTGGGCAAGGCCGAGGGGTCGTTGCGGGCCATGCTGGGCAACCTGCAGACGGGCCTCGCCCAGTCCGAGCAGGACGTGGCCGAGGCCGAGGCGCTCGTGGCCAACGGGTCGAACCCCGAGCTGGCCGGCCCGGTGGCGGGGATGAAGACCGCCGTGAACGCGGTGCGCCAGTCCCTCGCGGCCGGCCGCCCGGACCCCCTGGAGCTGCTGCACCAGCTCGAGGCCGCGCACCGCCAGCTCAACACCCCGCTGGCCGGCGTCCGCGACGCTCGTGAGCAGGCCCGCCAGGCCTCCCAGGTGCTCACCTCCACGATCGCCCAGGCCCAGGCGCAGATCGACGGCACGGCCGACTTCATCGGCGCCCGACGCGGTGCGGTGGGCTCGGAGGCCCGGACCCGGCTCGCGGAGGCCGACCACACGCTGCGTTCGGCGATCGGCCTCGGCCGCACCGACCCCGTGGCCGCCCTCCAGCAGGCGCAGCGCGCCTCCCAGCTGGCCGAGCGCGCGAGCGAGCTGGCCCGTGCGGACGTCGAGGGCTTCGGCTACGGCCCCGGCATGGGCGGCATGTACGGCGCACGCCCGCGCGCCGGAGTGGGCGGCAGCTTCGGCGGCGGCCTCGGCGGCGCGCTGCTCGGCGGCATCCTGATGAACTCGATCCTGAACAGCGGCCACGGCGACAGCTGGGGCGGCGGCGGCTTCGGCGGGTTCGACGGCGGAGGCCTCGGCGGCGGCGACTTCGGCGGGTTCGGCGACATCTCCGGCGGCGGCTTCTGATCGCCGCCCCCATGAACTCCGGCGCCTCGGGCGTCGGCCCGGCCCGCACGCGCGGGACGGGGTGGACGCAGGCCGACGGTCTGCGCTGACGTGAAAGACCGACGAAAGGCAGACACCATGGTCAAGCAGTCCATCTTCGGCCGCATCAGCACGCTGGCGAAGGCCAACATCAACGCGATGCTGGACAAGGCCGAGGACCCCCAGAAGATGCTGGACCAGATGGTCCGCGACTACACGAACAACATCGCGGAGGCCGAGGCCGCCGTCGCCCAGACCATCGGCAACCTGCGGATGATCGAGGACGACTACCGCGAGGACCAGGACGCGTCCCGCAGCTGGGGCCAGAAGGCGCTGGCCGCCTCCCAGAAGGCCGACGACTTCCGCGCCAAGGGCGACACCGCCTCGGCGGACAAGTTCGACAACCTCGCCAAGGTGGCCATCGAGCGCCAGATGGACTTCGAGCGCCAGGCGAAGTCCGCGGAGCCGACCATCGCCTCGCAGCGCGAGATCGTGGAGCGCCTGAAGACCGGTCTGGATCAGATGAAGGTCAAGCGTCAGCAGCTGGTCGCCAAGCGTGACGAGCTGACCGCCCGCGCCAAGTCCGCCCATGCCCAGTCCGCGGTGGCCGACGCCGTGAAGTCGATCGACCTGCTGGACCCGACCTCCGAGGTCTCCCGCTTCGAGGAGAAGGTCCGTCGCGAGGAGGCCCGCGTGCGCGGCCAGCAGGAGATCGCCGCCTCCTCCCTCGACGCCCAGTTCGAGTCCCTCGAGGACCTCGGCGAGAAGACCGAGGTGGAGGCCCGCCTCGCCGCCCTCAAGGCCGGCGGCGCCGGCCAGGCCGCCCTCACCTCGGGCGACGCCGACGCCGATGAGACCCTGACCCTCGACTACGCGGCCGAGGGGACCGCCGAGGAGACCGGCACCGCGCGCGGCTGACCCCGCCCCACCCCACGGCCCGTCGCCCGGCCCACGCCGGCGCGGCGGGCCGTCCTCGTGTGCCCCGGCCCGGGACTCCCCCGGCCGCGCCCCGGTCCCCGCGCTCCTCTGGTACTGTCCCGGGGTCCCTCGGCACGCTCCGTGGGACACCCCCGTCCCCGCACAGAGGAAGAACCCCATGCAAGAGCAGTTCACGGCCTGGTCCGTGCTGGTCGACGCCGGCCTCATCGGCGCTCTCCTGGCCGTGGGCACGCTGGCCCGTGCCGTCATCACGCCCCTCCAGACCCTGATGATCCCGGCCTCCGTCATCGCCGGCATCCTGGGCCTGGCCCTCGGCCCGAACGGCCTGGGCTGGCTGCCGTTCAGCTCCCAGCTGGGCACGTACGGCTCGATCCTGATCGTCATCGTGTTCGTGTGCATCGCGCTCACCGACGACTTCGACATCCGCAAGATCGGCCGCCCCGTGGGCGCGTTCGCCTCGTACGGCGTACTGATCTACGCGTCGCAGGTGGCCATCGGCGCCCTCGTCACGCTGGTCGTCCTGCAGCCGCTGTTCGACGCGCCCGACTCGTTCGCCGCCCTGCTGTTCGCCGGCTGGGCGGGCGGCTTCGGCTCCGCGGCCGCCGTGGGCCAGGCGTACGCGGCCAACGGTGATGCGACCGTCACCTCGCTGGCCTACACCTCCGCCACGGTCGGCATGATCGTCGGCGTGGTGGGCGGCATCATCCAGGCCAAGATCGGCGCGCAGCGCGGCCACGCGCAGGAGTTCGCGGGCCTGACCTCCATCCCGGAAGAGCTGCGCACCGGGGTGCTGAACCAGGTCGAGGAACGCCCGGTCATCGGCCGGCACACCTTCTCGGCGGCCTCGGTGGAGTCGCTGGCCTTCCAGATCGGCGTCGTCGCGATGATCGCGGCGGCCGCGCACGGCGTCGTCTCCTGGATCACGGCCGCGTGGCCGAGCGTCGTGGGTGAGGACGGTCCTCAGCTGATCATCCCCGCGTTCGCGATCGCGTTCCTCCTCGGCCTGATCGCCCGCGTCCTGTTCCAGGCCACGAAGACGGCGAAGTTCCTCGACCCGGGCTCGCTGAACTCCGTGTCCGGCACCGCCACGGACATCCTCATCGTCTGCGGCATCGCCGCGATCGCCCCGACCGTGGTCGTGGACTACTGGCAGCCGCTGCTGCTGCTGTTCGTGATCGGCCTCGCGCTGGCCCTGTTCCTGGGGACCGTCGTGGCGCCGCGCGTCATGACCGACGCGTGGTTCGAGAAGCAGCTGTTCACGTGGGGCTGGGCCACCGGCGCCGTCGCCACGGGCGTGGCCATGCTGCGCATCGTGGACCCGAAGCTGAAGTCCGGGACCATGGAGCAGTTCGGGGTGGCATACATCCCGGTGGTGCCCGTGGAGATCGCGGCGGTGTCCTTCGTGCCGCTGCTGCTCATCGCGGGCCTGTCCTGGGCCGTCGTCGGCATCTGGGGCGCCATCGCGATCACCGCGATCATCGCCGCCGTCTGGCTGCGCCGCACCGATCCGGGCCGCCGCACGCCGGCCCAGCAGGCGGTCCGGGCCTCGAGCCGCTGACGCTCTCGCTCCCCCGTTGATCGCCCGAGGGCGGTCGGCTCGCCCGCCGGCACCGTGCCGGCGGGCCGGGGCGACCGGACCCGGACATGCGAGAAGGCCCCCAGCAGATGCTGGGGGCCTTCTCCTTCTCGTTGCGGGGGCAGGATTTGAACCTGCGACCTCCGGGTTATGAGCCCGGCGAGCTACCGAACTGCTCCACCCCGCGGCGACTTCTAGAACTATACACACCTGTTCCGTCGAGTTCAAATCGGCGCCAGCACCCCGCCATCCGGCGGCCATGCGGCGGCCACCTGCCCCGAGACGACAGCGGCCCCGACCACGCGCGGTGCGTGGCCGGGGCCGCCGTCGAGGGTCCGGCGGGCCCGGCCCGCCGACGCCCGTCAGCCGCTCGGCGTCGGGCTGGGGCTCGACGACGGCGGGGGGCTCGCCTCGGCCGGGGCCTGGTCCTGGGCAGGCGCGTCGCCGCCCAGGGCGTCGTCGGCGGCGGTGGCACGCTTCAGGGCCTCGTTGAGACGCTTCTGCTGCTCGCCGTAGCCGGCCCAGTCGCCCTCGGCCAGACGCTCCTGGCCCTGGACCAGGGCGTCCTGAGCCTCCTCGAGGGCCGCCGAGAGCTCCTCCTCGACCGTGCCCGGAGCCGTCGGCTTCTCGCCCGGCGCGGGCGCCTCCGCCTGCTTCTCCTCCGGGGTGACCGCGCCCGAGTCGCCGTCGAACACCTGGTCCAGGGCCTCCTGGAGGGTGTCCGCGAAGCCGACCTTGTCGCCGAAGGAGACGAGCACCTTGCGCAGCGTCGGGTAGGTGGTGCCGCCCGAGGAGCGGACGTACACCGGCTGGACGTAGAGGATGCCGCCGGCCACCGGCAGGGTGATCATGTTGCCGTTGAGCACCTCGGACGCGCCCTGGCGCAGCAGGTTCAGCTCCCGCGAGACGTCCGCGTTCGAGTCGAAGTTCGCCTGCGCCTGGCCAGGGCCGGGCACCGTGGTGGACCGCGGCAGCTCGAGCAGTCGGAGCTTCCCGTAGCCCTCGGCCTTCACGCCGTCCTCCCCCGAGCCGGCGTCGCCGGTGGCGGAGAGGAAGCCGTAGAGCACGTTGCGCTGCTGGGCGCCGTCCGTGATCTGCGGGATGTAGCTGCTGGTGAGGGAGAACGCCGGCTCGTCCTGGCCGGGCATCTGCAGCGTCATGTAGTACGGCGGCTGCTTGACGTCCTCCTCGCGCGTGGGGTCCGAGGGCACGGACCACGCGTCGTTGTTCTCGTAGAAGTCGTCCGCATCGGTCACGTGGTAGCGGCCGAGCAGCTCGCGCTGGACCTTGAACATGTCCTCCGGGTAGCGGACGTGGTCCATGAGTCCGGCGCTCATCTCCGAGTACGGGCGCAGCGAGGACGGGTAGACGTTCTGCCAGGCCCGCAGCAGCGGATCCTGGTCGTCCCACGCGTAGAGGGACACCGAGCCGTCGTACGCGTCCACCGTCGCCTTCACCGAGTTGCGGATGTAGTTCACCCGGCCCTGCAGCGCCGGGTTCTGGCCCTGGCTCAGGGAGTCCACCGTGACCTCGCCCAGCTGCTGGGCGGTGGAGTACGGGAACTGGTCCGAGGTCGTGTAGGCGTCCACGATCCACTGCACGCGGCCGTCGACGATCGCCGGGTAGGGGGCGGTGTCCACCGTCAGGTAGGGCGCGACCTTGCGGACGCGCTCGGCCGGGTCGCGGTCGTAGAGGATCTGCGAGGCCTCGTTCACGTCCGAGGACAGCACCAGCTCGGGCGAGCCGAACTTCACGGCGTATGCGAGCCGGTTGAACAGGTTGCCCACCGAGGGGCCGCCGTCGCCGGAGAAGGTGTACGCCGTGTCCTCCTGGGAGTCGGCCGTCTGCGGCCGGTCGCGTTCGACGGCCGGCGCGCCCTCGGGCGCACCCACCACCGAGTACGAGGGCGAGTTGTGCCCGAAGTAGATGCGCGGCTCGTAGTCCTGGTCGGAGGCCAGCGGCCCGCGCGTCGGGATCTCGGAGAGCAGCCACTGGGGCCGGCCGCCGGCCGCGACCTCGGAGGCGTCGGCCACGACCATGCCGTAGCCGTGCGTGTAGATGGTGTGGCGGTTCACCCACGACTGGGAGTCGTCCACGTTGACGTCACGGGCCGCCAGGATGGTGTCCCGCGTCTGGCCGTCCACCTCGTAGCGGTCCACGTGCAGGGTGGTGGGGAACGCGTAGTACGGACGGAACTGCTGGAGCTGCCCGAAGGTCTGGGAGATCAGGTTCGGGTCCATGAGACGGACGTTGGCCGTGTTGGCCTCCTCGCCCGCCAGGGCCCCGGCCTCGGTGTCCGTGGCGCCCTCATAGTTCGTCACCTCGACGTCGTCCAGGCCGTACGCCTCGCGCGTCATGGCGATGTTCCGCTCGATGTACTGGGACTCGAGCGTGCGCTCGGACGGCTTCACCTGGTACTCCTGCACGATGAAGGGGTACGCCGTGCCCACCACGAGCGCCGTGATGACCAGGACCGCGGTGCCGATCAGCGACAGCCGCCACCGGCCCGAGACCACCGTCCACACGAACAGGCCGGCCACGATCACGGCCGTGACCGCCAGGATCGCCGACGTCGGGATGACCGCGTTCACGTCCGTGTAGAGCGCGCCGGCCCAGTTGCCGGTCTGCGACTGCGTGGTGCGGTAGCGGTTGAGCCAGAAGTTGACGCCCTGCAGCAGCAGGAACACGGCCAGGGTGATGCCGATGTGGGCGCGCGCCGCCGGGGTGATCCGCACGCCGCCGCCCTCCTCCACGCGCACCGCGCCGTACAGGTAGTGCACCAGAAGACCGGTGATGCCGGAGACCAGGACCACCGAGATCAGGTACCCGACCACGAGCGTCAGGAACGGCAGGGTGGCCATGAAGAACATGAGGTCCAGGCCGAACTCCGGGTCCGCCTGGCCGTAAGGCACCTGGTTCAGGAACAGCAGGACCGTGTTCCACCCGTTCATCGCGGTGGAGCCGGCGAACACGCCGAGCACGAGCGGGACACCCAGGAACACCAGGCGCCGGATGGGTTCCAGCTGGCGCTGGGCCTGGCTGAGCGAGTCCCGCGCGGCCGCGGACGCGTCCGCGGGGCGGTGGCGCCAGGCCGTGCGGATCGCCAGCCACACGGCGAGGGCCATCCCGAGCCCGGCGATCAGGAACAGCGCGGCCTTGGCGACGACCTCGGTCCAGAAGACCTCGGTGAAGCCCAGCTGCGAGAACCACAGCACGTCCGTGTAGACGTTCGTGAACACCACGAACAGCCCCGCGAGCACGGCCACCGCGATGATGGTCAGCACGAGCGCGCTCGGCCGGCCCGGCCGGCCCCTGCCGCGCGCGGCGGAGGACCCGCCCCCGCCGAACGGGCCACCAGGACCGCGGTCGCCGTCGTCGCCCGGGCCGCGCGGGGCGCCGCCGAAGGGGCCGAACGCCCCGAACGGGCCGGACTGTCCCCCGGCGGTCCCGCCGCCGTCACGGGGCGGGCCGCCGAACGGTCCGCCGCCTCCCTGTCCGAAGCTCACTGCTCTGTCCTCTTCCCTCCCGCGTCCGCGGGGCTCTGCTCCGGTCCGGGGCGCTGCGCCCCGGACATGTCGTCCGGTCTGGTGGTCTGGTGGTCCTGGTGTGCGTCGGCTCAGCCGCACGTCCGGGCGGCGGCCGGGCTCTCCCCCCGGGCCACCGCCTCGACGATGTCGCGGGCCTGGCCCAGCGTGTCCACGGGGTACACCGTCAGACCCTCGGGCACACGGCCGGCCAGCTCCTCGCAGTTCGCCGTGGGGGCGAGGAACGTCGTGGCCCCCGCCTCGGCGGCGCCGCGCACCTTCTGCGGGATCCCGCCGATGGGGCCCACGACGCCGTCCCCCGTGATCGTGCCTGTTCCGGCGATCGGGGCGCCCCCCGTCATCGCCCCCGGGGTGAGCCGCTCGATCACGGTGAGCGCGAACATCAGACCCGCCGAGGGCCCGCCGATGTCCGGCACGGTCAGCTCGACGTCCACCGGGACGTCGTAGGCGGACTCGATCAGGGCCCCCATCTGCCACGGCTGGGGTGCGCCCTCGGGGGCGGCCGCCACGGGCACCTCGAGGTCCTGCTCCACGCCGTCCCGGCGGACCGTCAGCGTGACCGGGTCGGGCCCCGCGGCCCCGACGGCGGCGCGCACGGCCTCCAGGTCGGCCACGGGCCGTCCCTCGGCGGCGATCACCTCGTCCCCGGCCCGCAGGACGCCCTCGGCGGGCCCGCCGGGCACGAGCTGCTGCACGACGAGCCGCTGGGGCACCTCGCGTCCGAGCTCGTGCAGGGCCGCGGCGGTCGCGGTCTGCTGGGAGTCCGACATGGCCGCCGAATTGGCCTCGCCGACCTCGTCGGAGGTGACGCCGGTGGGATACATCAGCTCGCGCGGGGCCACGTCCACGGCGGGGTCCGTCAGGCCGCGGCCGAGATCGAGCAGGGAGGTGGTGCCGATGGGAGGACCCCCGACCATCACGGTGGTCATGTGCAGGGTCCCCTCACCCGGGTCCGCCTCGCCGCCCTCGACGCGCAGCACGGGTCGACCCTCGCGTTCGCCCAGCAGGTCCACGGCGGGGCCGGGGCCCTCGAGGATGTAGGGGGTGGGGGCCAGCAGTGCCAGCCCGGCGCTGCCCAGGGCGAGCCATCCGGAGAAGGGCACGCGGGCGGCGCGGGTGGTCCTCGAGGGCACTGCGCGCACGCGACACCGTCTTTCCTGGGGGTCCTGATCGGGCCGTCCTCGCCGCCGGGCACGGGCCGCGCGGCGACGGTCACACCAGTCTACGCGGGGCCGCGACCCCCGCCTGCCCCGCGCGACGCCGTGCGCCATGGGCGAACCGCGCCGCCGCGACGTCGGGAGGGCGGGCGCGTCGCGCCGACGCGGATACGCTGGAGACATGAGCAACGACGCGCGCACGCCCGGATCCGACGACGGCCGCGACCCCCTGGAGGAGATGCTGCGGCAGCTCTTCGGCGGCCAGGGCCCCGACCCGGACGAAGTCCGACGCGCCATGGAGGGCCTGGGCGGCCCCGGCGGGGTGCCCTTCGACCCGTCCCAGCTGAATCCGGCCATGATGCAGCAGGCCATGGCCCAGTTCCAGGCGATGATGAGCTCCGGCTCCGGCTCGGACGGCCCCGTGAACTGGTCTCTGGCGAAGCAGGCCGCCCGCCAGGCCGTGGCCGGCGAGGACCCGGCCGTCGGCTCGTTCGCGCGACGCGAGGTGGACGAGGCGCTGCGGCTGGCCGAGCTGTGGCTCGACGGCGTCACGCAGACCGAGCCCGTCGGCAGCGTCGGCGTGGCCTGGTCCCGTGCCGAGTGGGTGGAGGCGACCATGGACCAGTGGCGCCGGCTCACCGAGCCCGTGGCCATCTCGATGTCCCGTGCGATGTCCGCGGCCATCGAGCAGCAGCTGCCGGGTCAGCTCCCCGAGGGCATGGACGCCTCCCTGCTCGGCGGGCTGCAGCCCATGCTGAAGAACATGGGCGGCACGATGTTCGGCCTGCAGCTCGGGGGCGCCGTGGGCGCCCTGGGCAAGGAGGTGCTCTCGGGCACGGACATCGGCCTGCCCGTCGCCGGCCACCGTCTCGCCCTCGTCCCCGTGAACATCGAGGAGTTCGGCGACGGGCTCTCGGTGCCGGACGACCAGATCCGCATCTACCTGGCCCTGCGTGAGGCCGCACGCATGCGCCTGTTCCTGCACTCGCCGTGGCTCGAGCGGGACCTGTACGCCGCCGTCGAGCAGTACGCCGCGGGCATCCGCCTGGACACCGAGGGCATCGAGCGGGCCGCGCAGTCGGTGGACCCGATGGACCCCGGTTCCCTGCAGGCCGTGTTCGACGGGGCGTCCTTCATCGCCGCCCCGGACGCCACCCAGCAGGCCGCGCTGGACCAGCTGGAGCTGCTCGTCGCCCTCGTGGAGGGCTGGGTGGACGTGGTGGTCGCCGAGGCCGCGCGCCCGCTCGAGTCGGCGGCCGCCCTGCGCGAGACCATGAACCGCCGCCGCGCCTCGGGTGGCCCGGCCGAACAGGCCTTCGCCGCCCTCGTGGGCCTCGAGCTGCGCCCGCGCCGCCTGCGCGAGGCCGCCGCGTTCTGGGAGCACGTCACGGCCGAGCACGGCACGGAGTATCGCGAGGAGATCTGGCGCCATCCCGAGCGTCAGCCCACGGCGGAGGACCTCGAGGACCCCGCCGGGTACACCGGGCGCCGCTCCGCCGCGGACGCCAGCACCGAGTCCCTCGACGACGAGCTGCGCAAGCTCCTCGAGGGCGGCTTCGGCGACGCGCCGCGCGAGGGCTGAGCCCCTTTCGGCACGACGGCCGCGGGCGGCCCGGCACCTCGGGTGCGGGCCGCCCGCCGTCGTGTCAACCCGCGTCCTCGTCCTCCGCCCACCGGTCCGGCGCCGTGCGACCGCGGCCCTCGGCGAAGGTGACCCCGTCGAGGAAGGCCATCGCCTCGGCGTAGCGCGGGTACCGGTCCACGAGGCGTCGGAAGGCCGGGCCGTGTCCGGACTCCAGCAGGTGGGCCAGCTCGTGGACGAGCACCGCCGCCACCACCCAGTCCGGCATGCCGCGCAGCTGCGTCGAGAGCCGGATGGTGCCGCGCCCCGGCGTGCACGAGCCCCAGCGGCGGCGCTGCCGGGCCGACCACGTGACCGAGACCGGACGGGCCCGCCCGCCCAGGTGTGCCGCCGAGAGCCGTCCCGCCCAGGCCAGGAGCGCGTCGTCGGAGCGGGCGTCGGCGGGGCGGCCGTCCGGGTCGGCCGCGGGCTGCCCCGTCCCACCGCGTGCGCCCACCTTCGCGACCATCCGGCCGATCCACTCGCGCTCCTGCGCGGCCGAGAGACGGGCCGGGACGTTGACCTGCAGGCGGCCGTCGCGCCACGCCGCCGAGACGGTGCGGGTGCGGGCCGTGGAGCGCACGAGCCGCACGGGCGTGCCCTCCCAGTCCAGGTCGGTGCTCTCGCGGGCGGGACCGCGGTGGGCGGCCGGGACGGCACGCGGAGGGCGGCCGGGGGCGGGCGGGACAGGGCGCATCGGGCCATTCTCCGGCATGGGCCGCAGGCTGTGGACAATCCGGCGCGGTCCGGGGGCGCCCTGGCAGGGTGGGAGGCACCGAGCCGAGAGGAGAGCCGTGCGCACCGTCGCCGAGACCGTCACCACCGTCCCTCATGACACCGCCGCGTCAGCGCCGGAGCCGGGGGTGTGGGCCCCGCCGACCGACGTCCATGTGGCGGGCCTCGACGCGGTGGGCGCGGCGATCGCCCACGCCCTGGCGGGGGCCGGGGCGCTGCGCCTGGCCCTGTGGGATCCGCGGCCCGTCGACGCCGCGGACCTGGGGACCGGCCTGCTGCCCGGGGACCTCGGTCGGCCCCGGGCGGGTGCGCTCGCGCGCCGGCTGGGCGACGTGGCCCCCGGGCTGCGCCTCTACGCGCACCACGGCCCGGTGCCGGTGCTCGTGGGGCAGGCGACGGTGGCGGTGGGGTCCGTGCTCGACGCGGACCTGGCCGCGCAGGCCCTGGCCGCCGACCACCCGCTGCTGCCGGTCACGGTGGGACCGAAGGCGGTCACGGTCGGACCGTGGTGCGCCCCCGGGGTGCGCGGGTGCCCGCTGTGCCGATGGCCCGCGGATCCGACGGGCGTCCCCGATGCCCCGACGGCGCCCGGCCCGTCGGCGCACCGGGGACAGGTGGACGGGCTCGCGGCGCTGCGGGCCGCCGTGCTGACCGTGGACGCGCTGCGGGCCGGACCGGCCCCCGGCGTGCTGCGGGCCGATCGGGTGACGGGACGCACGCGCCGGGTGCGGGTCCGCCCCCGGCCCGGCTGTGCCTGCGACCCGGACGCGCTCGGCTGGGCGTTCTGAGGGGGTCGGCGCCGCCGGCGGAACGGAGCGCGGGTCCGCGGCTCAGGCCGCCGGGGTGCCGTGCAGCAGCTCGAGCAGCTCCGGTCCGTGCTTCTCCAGCTTGGACTTGCCGAGGCCGGGCACCTTCAGCAGCTCTGCCGGGGTCTTCGGCATGGCCTCGGCGATGGCCACGAGGGTGGCGTCCGTGAACACCACGAACGCGGGCATCCGCATCTCGGCGGCCGTGCGGGTGCGCCAGTCGCGCAGCTCCTCGAGCACCGCCTCGTCGTAGGTGGCGGGGCAGTCCAGGCAGCGGCCGACCTTGCGCTCGGCTCCCGTCTCGAGGGGCTTGCCGCACGTGCGGCACACGGCGACCTTCGCGCCCCGGCGCCGCGGCGCCGTCGGGCCCGCCGCGGAACCACGGGCCGGGGCGTGCTCGCGGGTGCCGCCGAGGGTCGGGTCGATGGCCCACAGGAACCGGGAGGGCCGCCGGGTGGAGCGCCCGCCCGTGCCCCGCGAGAGCGTCCACGTCAGCGACAGGTGCTGGCGGGCACGCGTGATGCCCACGTAGAGCAGGCGCCGTTCCTCGTCCACCTCGGCCTGGGTCTCCGCGAAGGAGATCGGCATGAGCCCCTCGGACAGGCCCACGAGGAACACCGCGTCCCACTCGAGGCCCTTGGCCGAGTGCAGCGAGGCCAGGGTGATGCCCTGCACCGTCGGCGCGTGCTGGTGCTGGGCACGCTCGTCGAGCTCGGCCACGAGCTCGGTCAACGTGAACTCGGCCCCGCGCGTCGTGGCGAGCTGGTCGGCGAGGTTGACGAGGGCGTGCAGGGACTCCCACCGTTCACGGGCCGCGCCGGAGGCCGCCGGCGGTTCGGCGGAGTAGCCGAGCGAGGAGAGCACGTCCCGCACCCGGTCCGTGACGTCGTCGCCCGTCAGGTCCTGGGCGGCGCGGGCGGCGGCCCGCAGCTGCAGGATGCCGTCGCGCACCTCGCGCCGGGAGAAGAACCGCTCGCCGCCGCGCAGCTGGTAGCCGATGCCCGCCGAGGACAGCGCCGTCTCGAAGGCCTGGGACTGGCCGTTGGTGCGGAACAGGACGGCGATCTCGGAGGCCGGCACGCCGTCGTCGATCAGCGCCGCGATCCGGTCTGCGACCCAGCCGGCCTCGGCCTCGTCGTCGGTGCACTCCGCGAACACGAGGTCGGGGCCGGCCGGCCGCTGGGAGACGAGCTCGAGGGGGTCGGGCCAGCGCGGCATCGTGCGGTCCCGCTCCCCCGCCTTGGTGCGGTCCGCCAGCAGGCGGTTGGCCGCCTCCACGATCTGCGGGCTGGACCGGTAGTCACGCACGAGACGGACCACCGTGGCCGCGGGATACCGCTCACGGAAGTCGGTGAGGAAGCGGGAGGTCGCGCCCGTGAACGAGTAGATCGTCTGAGAGGCGTCGCCGACGACGCACAGGTCGCCGCGGTCGCCGAGCCAGAGGTCGAGCAGGCGGTGCTGCAGCGGCGAGACGTCCTGGTACTCGTCCACCACGAACACGCGGTACTGGTCCCGGATCGTGGCCGCGATCTGCGGCTCGGTGGACAGGATCCCCACGAGGATCAGCAGCACGTCCTCGAAGTCGATCATGTTCCGGGCTGTCTTGGCCTCCTCGTAGCCGGTGTAGAGACGGGCGACGGTGGTGGCGGTCCAGCCGGCGGGCATCTCCCGCTCCTTCGCGGCCTCGGCGTAGCCCTCGGGGGCGTGCAGGGAGACCTTGGCCCATTCGATCTCGCCGGCGAGGTCGCGCAGGCCGGCCCGGTCCACGGTCATGCGCATGCGCTGGGCGACCTCCGTGAGCAGGCGCACCTTGTTCTCGATCAGCGAGGGCATGGGCCCGCCCACGGCCTGGGGCCAGAAGTACTGCAGCTGGCGCAGGGCCGCCGAGTGGAACGTGCGGGCCTGGACGCCGGCCACGCCGAGGTCGCGCAGGCGGGTGCGCATCTCCGCGGCGGCGCGCGCCGTGAAGGTCAGGGCGAGGGTGCGGTGCGGGTCGAAGACGCCGGAGGCCACGCCGTAGGCGATGCGGTGCGTGATGGCGCGGGTCTTGCCGGTGCCGGCGCCGGCCAGGATGCAGACGGGCCCGTGCAGGGCCGTGGCGGCCCGGCGCTGCTCCGGGTCGAGGCCGCGGAGGATCTCGTCGGGAGTGCTCATGCGGGACGAGTCCTCCTAGGTGATCAGGGTCTGCGCATCGGGCAGCATCCCACCGTACCAATCCTCGATGAGCGCCCGCGCGATGGACACGGCCCCGGGCAGGGTGACGTCGCCCTCGCGGGCCAGATGCGCGAGCTCCTTCCGCTCGAACCAGCGCACGGAGAGGATCTCCTCGCCGTCCGGAACCGGCTCGACGCCGGCCGGGGCCAGGGCGGTGAACCCGAGCATGAGCGAGCGCGGGAACGGCCACGGCTGGGAGCCGCGGTAGCGCGGGTGCGTCACCGTGATCCCGGACTCCTCCGCGATCTCCCGGACCACCGCGTGCTCCAGGGACTCCCCCGGCTCCACGAACCCGGCCAGGCAGGAGTACAGCCCCTCGGGCCACGCCGCGTTGCGGCCCAACAGGATCCGCCCGGCCGGGTCGATGACGGCCACGATCACCGCCGGGTCCGTGCGCGGGAACTGCTCCCGGGAGCAGTCGCGGCAGCGACGCACCCAGCCGGCCGCCTCGACGTCCGTGACGCCGCCGCAGAACGCGCAGAAGCGGTGGGTGGCGTGCCAGTTGGCGTTCGCGACGGCGGCCACGAACAGCCCGGTGTCCGCGTCGCTGAGGGCGGCGGCCGCATCGCGGAGGCCGACCCACACGGCGTCGGCGAGCGCGGCGGCCGCGTCCTCGGGCAGGGCCGCCGGCGGCTCGACGGCGACGGAGACCACCTCGCGCTCCCGCCCGTGCGGGCCCCGGTCCGCCGCGGTGCCGCGGCCCAGATACGCGGCCTCGGCCGGCACGGGACCGGAGGGCGCGGTGAAGACGAGCCGGCCGTCCGCGACGGGTGCGCGGCCGCCCTGCAGCCACAGGACCTCCGTCCCCTCGCGCGCCCAGGACGCCGCCAGGTGGCCCGGGTCGAGGCGGGCCACGGCACCGCGGTCCAGCTCCTCGCGGGCCAGCGGCAGGGCCAGGGGTGGTGCGGCGGTGGGGTCGGACGACGACGGGGGGCAGGAGGCCATGCGTCCAGGCTAGCGACCCGTCTCCGGTGCGCCCGACGACGGGGGAGGGCGTTCCGCGCCTAGGCTGGAGGGGTGGATCGTCAGCCCCTTCGTCTCGCAGCCCTGGCCGCCGCGGCCGTCCCCGGCCTCGCCCCCGTCTCCGCGGAGGCGAGCCCGGACGACCCCGCGGACTTCTCGACCGCCGTCGTCGTGGACGGTGAGGGCCAGCGGTGGCGGGTCCGCTCGCCCCGCACCCCGGAGGCGGGCATCCGTCTCGAGACGGAGCTGCAGGTGCTGGCGGGCCTGACCCCGGCGGTGCGCGCCGGCCTGCCGTTCCGCACGCCCTCCGTGGCGGGCGCGGTGCGGCTCGAGGGGCTGCGCACCTTCGTCTATCAGGACATGCCCGGGCGTCCCGTCACCCTGGATGAGCTGGCCCGGCTCGGCGAGCCCGCGGTGCAGGACGTGGGCCGTGTGCTGGCCGCGATCCACACGCTGCCCTCGGATGTCGTGGACCACGCGGACCTGCCCTCCTACACGGCGGAGCAGATCCGGCAGCGTCACCTCCACGCCCTCGACCAGGCGGCCACCTCCGGCCGCGTGCCGCCCCTGCTGCTGCGCCGCTGGGAGGAGGCCATGGAGGAGGAGGCCCTGTGGCGGTTCACCCCGGTGCCTGTGCACGGTGACCTGCACGAGGACAACCTGCTACTCGAGCGCGGCCGCGTGGTGGGCGTGACGGGCTGGACGGACCTGCACGTGGGCGACCCGGCCGGCGACGTCGCCTGGCTGGCCGCCGCCACGGACCCGGACCTGGCCGACCGCGTCCTCGACGCCTACGCGGCCCGGCGGGCCGACGCGGGGGCCGCCGACGACGGCGACGCCCACCTGATGCGCCGTGCGGCGCTGCTCGCCGAGTTCGCCCTCGCCCAGTGGCTCACGCGGGGCCTGGACCGGCACGACGCGGGGATGGTCGCCGAGGCGGAGGCCATGCTGGCCGAGCTCGAGGGCGACGTGCGCGCCGCGCAGGAGGCGGCCGCGCGCCAGGCGGAGGCCGACGCGGCCGCCGACCCCGCCGAGGACGCCCGGGATGCGGCGGAGGACGCCCGGGAGGCCGCGGCCGCGAGGACCGCGGACCCGGAGACGGGCCCGCTGCCCGCCGTCGAGGTGGTGCGGCCGATCAACGGCGGGCCAGGGCGTCCGTGATGTGACGCTCGAGCTCCTCCTCCCCCGGCAGGTCCGGGAAGGAGCGCTCCTGCCCGTGGGCCACGTACACGAAGCTGGCCCCGATCCGTTCCAGCGGGATCCCGTGCAGCCGTGACCAGGCGAGCCGGTAGACGGCCAGCTGCAGCGACTTGAGCTCGAGGTCGCGGCCCCGCGGCACGGCGCCGGTCTTCCAGTCGACGAGCTCCCAGTCGGCCTCGGGGTCGAAGGGCAGGCGGGGGTCGCCGCCGGAGCGGTAGATCGCGTCGACCCGGCCCCGCAGTGTGATCCCGCCGACCGTCGTCTCGACCGGGGCCTCGACGAAGGCCGGGGTGCGCTCCGCCCAGCGCGAGGAGCGGAACCACTCCTGCATCGGGCCGAGGTCGAGGGCCTCGTCGACCCACAGGTCCGCGGCGTCCTCGGCCGAGTCGATGTCCAGCATGCCGGTGGCCCCGAAGCGCTCCTCGAGCCACGCGTGGAACGCCGTGCCGCGCCGCGCCGCGTGCGCGGGCGGCCGGGGCAGGGGCCGGCGCAGCTGCTCGGCCACGGCCTGCGGGTCGGCGGCGAGCTCGCCGTAGAGGGACACGGAGACGTGCTCGGGCAGGGCGGTCTCCCCGCCCGTCCCGGCGACGTCCCGGCGGCGCAGCAGCACCCAGTCCACCTGGCGGGCCAGCTCCGGGTCGTCCCCGAGCGCCGCCGGGTCCGCGGCGTGCACGGCCGCGGCGGCCGCCTCCACCCCGTGCCGGCGGGCCCGGGAGCGGCGCGGCAGCGGCTGCCAGCGTTCCTCGTCCTCGGGGTCCTCCGGGTCGGCGACGAAGGCCTCCGGGCCGTCGAGCGGGTCGAAGGGCCAGCGGGCGACCAGCGTCCGGCCCGCGGCGGGGTTGGCCTCGGGCAGGTCGTCCTCGGCGGGGGCGGGGCCGAGCGCGACGCCGGGCACCTCCCCCGCCAGACCGGCCACCTCCTCGAGGAAGGCCGAGGCCGGCAGGGGCTCCTTGTTGACTCCCTTGAACAGGGAGGTGCTCAGCCACAGGGCGGATCGCGCGCGCGTGTACGCGACGTAGGCCAGGCGCCGCTCCTCGCGCTCGGCGTGGGCGGCCACGGCCACGGCATAGGGGTCCGGGTTGCCCTCCTGGGCCGCCTTCGAGCTGTATCCGGTGCCGGCCGACTGGACCCAGTCCCGCTGGTCCTGCGCCCACGAGCCGTCCCACTGCGGCAGCGACGCGCGGTCCCCGCGCAGGGGCCACGGCAGCGCGCCGGCCCGGGGGCTGGTCCAGCGGTCCGCCCGCGTGGAGGGGAACGTGCCCTCCTGCAGGCCGGGGACCGCGACGACGTCCCACTCGAGCCCCTTCGAGGCGTGCGCGGTGAGCACCTGGACCAGGCCGGGGGTGGGCTCGGCGTTCTCGACGCCGAGGCCGTCCTCGTGCTCGAGGACGGACTCCGTCCAGGCCAGGAACGCCGTCAGGTCCGTCGCCGTGGTGCCGGCGCCGAAGTCGCGGGCCGCGTCCTGGAACGCGTTCAGGTGCCGCCGGGCCGCGGCCGCGGAGACGCCGGGCCGCAGGGCCACCTCGACGTCCAGCCCCGTCTCACGGATCACCTCCGCGATGAGGTCGGCCGGGTCCTCCCCGGTGCGCGTAGAGAGCCGGCGCAGCTCGGCGTTGACGGCCCTCAGTCGGGCCAGGCCCTCGGGTGAGAAGCCGCGGCCGCGCGAGCCGACCCAGTCCGTCCCCTCCCCGGGCAGGGAGTCGAGGGCCTCCAGCAGGGCGGCGGCGTCGGCGTCCTCCTCGGGGCTCACGTCCCGGGCCGGGTCCGGGGCGTCCCCGGCGGGGTCC
The DNA here is from genome assembly GCF_014138885.1 of Micrococcus luteus. NCBI lineage: Bacteria > Bacillati > Actinomycetota > Actinomycetes > Micrococcales > Micrococcaceae > Micrococcus > Micrococcus luteus. Next base: position 2,315,954 of record NZ_JACJIK010000001.1, on the reverse strand, counting down.
TCCCGCCCACCGCCGGCCCGCCGGGCCCGCAGCCGCGAGACGAACCGGGCGCGCTCCTGCAGCACCTCGAGGTCGGCCACGCCGATGCGCCAGCGCGGGCCGGTGAGCAGGCGGACGAGCTGGTCGCTGCGCGTGGGGTCGGCCAGCACGTGGAGGACGGCGAGCACCTCGGCGACCTCCGGCAGCGCCAGCAGCCCGGAGAGCCCGAGCACCTCGTAGGGCAGGCCGGCGGCGTCGAGCGCGTCCAGCACGGGGCCGAACTGGGCGCGGGTGCGGCACAGGACGGCGCGGCTCGGGGTGGTCCCCCCGGGCCCGGCCCCGGTGAGGGCGCCGAGGCGGGCGACGACGTCGGCGGCCTCCTTCTCCGCGGTGACGAACCGGTCCACCCGGACGACGCCCTCCCCCGCGCCCGGCCGGGGCCGCAGGGTGCGCACCTTCACCGGCGCGCCGCCCGTCGCGGCGGCGTGGGCGTTCAGCGGTGCGGCGACAGCGTTGGCGACCGCCAGGATCGACTCCTCGTTGCGCCACGCGATCGTCAGGTGCGAGACGTCCGCGTTCACACGCCGCGGAGCGCCGCCGGGGCCGGTCTCCAGCCGGGGGAAGGCGTGCGGGAAGGCGAAGAGCTGCCCGGCGGAGGCGCCGCGGAAGCCGTAGATCGACTGGTGGGGGTCGCCCACCGCGGTGACGCAGTGCCCCAGCCCGAGCGCGTCGTCCTCGGCGCCGCGCGGGCCGAACAGCCCGGCGAAGATCCGCATCTGGGCGTGGGAGGTGTCCTGGAACTCGTCCAGCAGCACCACGGGGAACCGCGCGCGCTCCTGCTCGCCGGCCGCCGGCACCTCGACGGCGATGCGCGCCGCGTGGCGCAGCAGGTCACCGAAGTCCATGACGTCCTGCTCGCGCTTGACCTCGTCGTAGCGGGCCACGAGGTCCGCCATGAGGGCGCGGTCCGCCAGACCGGTCAGGAACTCCTGGATCTCCTTCGAGGGGGTCTTGGCGCGCGGGGGCAGCGGCAGGGCGCTCCCCTGCTCGGCCAGCCGGGCGAGGAACCCGCGCACCTCGTCCGCGGTCACCAGGTGCTCGGCCATGTCCCCGGCCAGCCGCAACGCCTGCGTGATGAGCCGGGACGGGGCCACGCCGAGGGTGTCCGCGACCACCGGATGCGAACGCACGACGGCGCCCATGAGCCGGTGGGCCTCCGCGCCCCCGAGCAGCCGCGCCTCCGGTTCCACGCCGATCCGCAGACCGTGGTCCCTGACGAGCGCGCCGGCGTAGGAGTGGTACGTGGACACCGAGGCGCGGCCCAGGTCCTCGGGCTCCCCGTCGAAGCCGGGGATCTCGAGGCCGGAGCGCAGCAGGGCGTCCACGCGCCCGTTGATCCGCTCGGCGAGCTCACCGGCCGCCTTCCGGGTGAACGTGACGCCGAGGACCTCGTCCGGGCGCACGAGCCCGTTGGCCACGAGCCAGACCACGCGGTCGGCCATGGTGGCGGTCTTGCCGGAGCCGGCGCCGGCCAGCACCAGGCGCGGAGTGAGCGGGGCGGTGACCACCTCGGCCTGCTCCTGCGTGGGCGGGGGCAGCCGCAGCCGCGCCGCGATGTCCCCCGGGGAGTGGACCGCGTCCTCGACGCGCGGGCGATCGATCGGGGCGGCGGGATCGCCGGTCAGCGGGGCCATTCGGTGACCTGCCTTCCTTCGGAGCAGAGCGGACAGACGGAGGGCAGCGCGCACCGACGGGCGCCGGCCTCGTGGAGGGCGAGGAAGCGCGGCCCCGTGGTGCGGCGGGCCGCCGTGAACACCTGCTCGAGCGCCCAGGTGTCCTCGTCCTCGAGGGCCGGCTGGTCCTGCACCTTGGTCTTCTGGGTGCCGGCGCCGAGCTGGACGAGGGCCGCGCCGGCCGGCGTCGCGGGCCGCTCCAGCCCGGCGAGCGCGGCGCGCAGGGCGGGGTCGGTGGCGGGGTCGTCCCGGACCTGCTCCAGACCGCCGGCGCGGACGGCCACCTGGTAGGCGGCCAGCTGGGGCTGGCGCGCCATCTCCGCACCGGTGGGCGCGCTGCGGCCGGTCTTGAGGTCGGCGATGAAGGGCCGGCCCTGCGCGTCCGCCTCGAGCCGGTCCACGACGCCGGTGATCCGGACGGTGGTCCCGCCCCAGGTCAGGTCCGCGAGGAGCCGCACCTCCTGGGCCACGGGCCGACGCCCGGCCGCCCGGGCGATGCTCCAGTAGCCGATGTAGGCGTCCACCAGGCCGCGGGCCCGGTCGTGCTCGATCTCCGTGATCCAGCCCTCCGGCAGGCCGAGTTCGGGCAGGCGGCGCTCCAGTTCGGCACGCACGTCCTCGGGCATGCCCTCGGGATGGTGCTCGGCCACCGAGTGCACGAGCGTGCCCACGGACTGGGCGAGGGTTCCGCCCGCGTTCGCGCCGACGTGGTACAGCACCCAGTCCAGCGGATTGCGCAGGGCCGTCTCCACGCGGGAGGGCGAGAGCGCGACGACCTCGTGCTTCGGGTCGACGAGCGCGGCCTCGGTGGACAGCGGCAGCAGGCCCCACCAGCGTCGGGGGTCCGCGACGGTCACGCCGTCCTCGGCGAGGGCCGCCAGGCCGGCGGCCGCCGCCGCCCGGGGTGTCGCCCCGTCGGCCGCGTCCGCCTCGTCCCCGGCCTCCAGGACGCGGCGCAGCCGGCCGACGAGCGCGGGCGCCGTGATCGGGTCGGGGACCGCGGTGAGCCGCCGGACGCCGGCGGCGTCGCGCGCCTCGGCGGGCAGCCGTTCGGGCGGGTCCACCAGGTCGAGGAAGTCGGAGGGGCCCTCATCTGGCGAGCGCACGGCCGTGGCGACCACCTGGCGCCGTGCCCGGGAGACGGCGGCCGCGAGCATGCGCAGCTCGTCCTGGCGGACCTCGCGCAGCCGGGTGCGGTGGTCCGTGGGCCACGGGGCGTCCGCGGGCAGGGTCACGAGGTCCACGAGGTCGGTGGCGCCGAGCAGCTGGCCGCGCAGCCGGGTGTTCGGCCACACGCCCTCCTGCAGGCCCACGACGATCACCGTGTCCCACTCCTGGCCGGCCGCCGCGGCGGGGGTGCGCACGTGCACGGCGTCACCGGACTCGGCACGGCGGGCCAGGGTGTCCACGGGCAGGTCCTGGGACTCCATGTAGACGGCGAACGACTCGGGCGACGCGCCCGGGAACTGGTCCACGAAGCGCTCGGCCACCTTGAACAGGGCGACGACGGCGTCGAGGTCCGCGTCCGCCCGGCGGGACTCGCGGCGGTCGTTCGCGTGCTCGGCGGGCCGCAGCGCGAGCGAACGCCACCGCTCGGCCCGACCGGAGGCGGACCACAGCGCCCACAGCACGGTCTCGGGCGAGGCCGAGGGGGCGCGGGCGGCCTCCAGGCCGTCCCGGAGCATCCAGTGGACGCGGCGCAGGGCGCGGTGCCGCTCGTGCTCGGGGCCGGCCAGGCTCGGGTCCAGCAGGGCCGCGGCGAGCAGCGCGTCCGAGGTGCGCCGGCCGCCCCGGCCCCGCTCGGCGGCCAGCAGGTCCTGGCGCAGCCGCCGCACGTGCAGCGCGCTGGCCATCCCGTACCGGCCGGTGAGCAGTCCCACGACCTCGTCCGGGTCGAGCACGTCCTCGACCCGGGCCTCCGGATCCTCCGCGAGCGCCCCCGCCGCGTCCACCAGCGTGAGCAGGGGCGCGACGGCGGGCTCCTCCTTCAGCACGAGCCCGGCGGCGTCGCGCAGCACGGGGACGCCCTCGGCCTCCAGGTGGCGGGCGAGCGCGGCCACACGGGAGCCGGAGCGGGCGACCACGAGGATCCGGTCCAGGGGCACCCCGTCCTCGTGGTGGACCCGCAGCACCCGTTCGAGGACGAGCTGGTCCTCGTGGGCGCGGGTGGGCACGACGTGCGCGCGGACGGCGCCGTCACCGTCCGCCGGGACGGTCTCGGTCCGGGTCCGTTCGACGCCGGCGGTGCGCTGGCGGGCCCGGCGGGCCACGCGCAGGTAGGCGTCCTGGACCTCGGCGCGCATGCGGTGCCCGCGCGTCAGCACCCGGACGCGCCCGTCCGGGGACGCGGGCGGGGCGGCCCCCGGCACGGGATCGGGGTCGAGGACCCCGGGGTACCGGGCGAGGAGGTCGGGCCGGGCGCCGCGGAAGCCCTCCACGGTGGTGTCCGGCGACGCGGTGAGCAGCACGTCCCGCCCGCGTCCGAGCACGGTGAGCAGGTCGTGCACGGCGGGGGTGGCCTCGTGGAGGTCCTCGACCACGAGCACGGCCAGGCGGTCCCGCTCCGCCGCCACGAACGCCTGCGCCGCGGCGTCGCGCTCCGGGTCCTCGGGATGCCGCTCGGTGAGCACGCGGACGGCGGCGGACAGCAGCCCGGCGGCGTCGAACGCCTCGGCCATGCCCAGGTCGATCCGGTCCCGGTAGTCCTGCAGCAGCACGGCCGCGGCCTCCCACTCGGGGCGCCCGTGGGCGGTGCCGAGCTCCTGCAGGCGGCCCGGCTCGAGGCCGAGCTCGCTCATGCGGTCCACGAGCTCGCGGACCTCGCGGCGGAATCCCCGCGCCTCTACGGCGGGGGCGACGTCGGCCGGCCAGTCCGGCGCGGCGGCGAGGCCGGCGGCGTAGCCCTCGAGCAGCTCGGCGATGACCGTGTCCTGCTCGGCACCGGTGAGCAGCCGGGGGGCGACCTCCAGATGCCTCAGCGGTCCCGTGACGCGGGCGCGGCGCAGCAGGTCGAACGCGTAGGAGGACCAGGTCCGCACGGGAGTGACGGCGCGGGTGCCTCGACCGGCGGCGGCGAGCCGGCGGGTCAGGGCGTCGCGCAGCCGCGCCGCCGCGTCCCGGCTCGGGGCCAGCAGCAGGAGGGACTCGGGGTCCAGCCCCTCCTCGATCCGGCGGGCCGCGTACTCGACCGCCACGGTGGTGCGCCCCGTGCCGGGGGCGCCCAGCACGAGCACGGCGCCGTGCCCGGGGGCGAGCGAGGCGATCGCCTCCTGCTCGTCCGTGAGCGTGATCCGGTCCTCGGGCGCGGCGGCCGTGCGCACCAGCCGGGCGGCCCGTTCCGGCGCCGCCGCGTCGTCGTCGAAGGGGTCCACCCCGTGTTCCCTGGTCATGGCCTCATCCTCGCACCGGGCCCGGACACGATACGGTCGGCGATCGCACGGATCGCCCGCGCGGCGCCGTCGTCGGGCTCCCAGCGGGCCCGGCGCAGGTCCACGCGCCCGGCCGGGGTGCGGGGCGTGGCCTCCCGTTCGTGCTCGACGGCGGCCCGCGCGGCCAGCTCCGGAGGCAGCGAGCCGTCGGCCCGGACCACGCGCCACCACGGCGTGCCGGGGCTCGATTCGGCCATCGCCCGGCCGGCGTGCCGCGGACCGCCGACCCCCAGCAGGCCGGCCAGCCCCCCGTAGCTGACGGCGCGTCCGGGCGGGACCAGACGGGCGAGCGCCTCGAGCCCCTCGCCGAGGGTGAGCGGTCCGTCGTCGCGGTGGCGAGCGCCGGGGAGCACAGGGTGATCGGTCACGACCCCATCCTGTCGTGTCCGCCGGTCCGGGTAGCGTGAGGCGCGTGACTTGGCATGAGAGCATCCGCGCCGGCTTCGACCTCGAGACCACCGGACGTGATCCGCGCACCGCGCTGATCGTGACCGCCACCCTGGTGATGGTGGACGAGCACGGCCGCGCCGCGTCGTCGGCCGAGTGGCTCGTGGACCCGGGCGTGCCCATCCCCGCCGAGGCGGCCGAGGTCCACGGCGTCACCACGGAGCGGGCGCAGGCGGAGGGCATGCCCGCCGCGCAGGGCGTCGCGGAGATCACCGAGACCCTGCGGGACCTGTTCGCCGCGGGCATCCCCGTGGTGGCCTTCAACGGCGTGTACGACTTCACGGTGATGGACCGGGAGGCGCGCCGCCACGGGCTGACGCCGCTCGAGGCCCGCCCCGTGATCGACCCGTTCGTGCTGGACAAGCAGGTGGACCGGTTCCGCAAGGGCAAGCGCACGCTCTCCGCGGTGTCCGAGCACTACGGGGTGACCCTGGAGAACGCGCACACCTCCGCGGCGGACGCCCTCGCCGCCGTCCAGGTGGCCGACGCCCTGGCCGCCCGGTACGAGCAGCTGCGCGTGGCGCCGACGGACCTGCACGAGCGGCAGGTCCGCTGGAAGGCCGAGCAGGCGGAGAGCTTCGAGCAGTACCTGCGACGCAAGGACCCGCAGGCCACCGTCTCGCGCCACTGGCCGGTCGAGGCCGAGCGCTGAGCGCCCGGCCCCGACCCGCACCCGGGTCTCAGCCCTGGGGCGTCGCCGCCGCGGCCGCTTTCGCCGCGGCCGGCAGCGCGTCGAGCACCCGGGTGACCGCCGCGTCGTCGTGGGCGGCGGAGACGAACCAGGCCTCGAACACGGACGGCGGCAGGTACACGCCGGAGGCCAGCATCGACTGGAAGAACGGGGCGTAGCGGAAGACCTCCTGGCCCTGGGCGTCCCGGTAGTCCCGCACGCCGGTGCCGGAGGTGCCGAACGCCAGGGAGAACAGGGTGCCGGCCCGCTGGATCGAGTGGTCCACGCCCTCGGCGTCGAGCGCGGCCACGAGGCCCTCGCGCACGGCGTCCGAGGCGCGCGTCACGGCCGCGTAGACGGCCTCGTCGGCGCGGGAGAGCGTGGCGTGGCCGGCGGCCATGGCCACCGGATTCCCGGAGAGGGTGCCGGCCTGGTACACGGGGCCGAGCGGGGCCAGGTGGTCCATGATCTCGGCGGAGCCGCCCAGGGCGGCCGCGGGCATGCCGCCGCCGATCACCTTGCCGAAGCACCAGATGTCCGGGGTCCAGCCCTCGGGCTGTCCGGACAGGCCCCAGCCGCCCGTGGCGGTGGCGCGGAAGCCGGTGAGCACCTCGTCCCAGATCAGCAGCGCGCCGTGGCGGCGGGTGATCTCGCGCAGGAACGCGTTGAAGCCCTCGGCGGGCTCCACGACGCCCATGTTGCAGGGCACGGCCTCCGTGATGAGCGCGGCGATGCGCTCACCGTGCTCGGCGAACACGGCCTCGACGGCGGCGCGGTCGTTGTAGTCCACCACGAGGGTCTCGGAGGCGGCGGCCTCGGTGACGCCCGCGGAGCCGGGCAGGGCGGCGGTCGCCACGCCCGAGCCGGCCGCGGCCAGCAGGCCGTCCGAGTGGCCGTGGTAGCAGCCGGCGAACTTCACGATCAGGTTGCGGCCGGTCACGCCGCGGGCCAGGCGCAGGGCCGTCATGGTGGCCTCGGTGCCGGTGGACACGAAGCGCACGCGCTCGACCGGGACCTTGGAGGCGATCAGCTCGGCCAGCGCGGTCTCCTCCAGCGTGGAGGTGCCGAAGCCGAGGCCGCGGTCCACGGCGGCGTGCACGGCCTCGACGACCTCGGGGTGCTGGTGGCCCAGCAGCATGGGGCCCCACGAGCAGACCAGGTCCACGTACTCGTTGCCCTCGACGTCGGTCAGGTACGGGCCGCGTGCGCCGGCCATGAACCGGGGCGTGCCGCCCACCGAGCCGAAGGCGCGCACGGGTGAGTCGACGCCGCCGGGGATGACGGCCTGGGCCGCGGCGAAGGCGGCGGCGTTGGTGGTCGGCTGGGACGCGGTCACAGGGACCCCTCCTTCATCCAGCGGCCGAGCTCGGCCGCCCAGTAGGTGAGCACGGAGTCGGCGCCGGCGCGCCGGATGGAGAGCACGGACTCGACGATCGAGGCCTTCCGGTCGATCCAGCCGTGCGCGGCGGCGGCCTCGATCATCGCGTACTCCCCCGAGATCTGGTACGCGGAGACGGGCACGTCCGCCATGTCCGCCACGTCGCGCACGATGTCCAGGTAGCTCATCGCGGGCTTGACCATCACCATGTCCGCGCCCTCCTCGAGGTCGAGGGCGACCTCGAGCAGGGCCTCGCTCCGGTTGGCGGCGTCCATCTGGTAGGTCTTGCGGTCGCCCGTGAGCTGGGAGTCGACGGCGTCGCGGAACGGCCCGTAGAACGCCGAGGAGTACTTCGCGGCGTAGGCGAGGATCGCGGTCTCGTGGTGGCCGGCGCCCTCGAGGGCCTCCCGGATCACGCGGACCTGGCCGTCCATCATCCCGGAGGGGCCGAGCACGTCCGCACCGGCCTCGGCCTGCGCGACGCCCATCCGGGCGTAGATCTCCAGCGTCGCGTCGTTGTCCACGGTGCCCTCGGCGGTGAGCACGCCGCAGTGGCCGTGGTCGGTGAACTCGTCCAGGCACAGGTCGGACATCACGACGAGCCCGTCCCCCACCTCCGCCTTCACGTCCCGGATGGCCCGGTTCAGGACGCCGTCCGGGTCCAGGGCGGCGCTGCCGACGGCGTCGCGCGTGGTCGGCACGCCGAACAGCATGATGCCGCCCAGGCCCAGCTCGGCGGCCTCGGCCGCGGCGGCCTTGAGCGAGTCCGCGGTGTGCTGCACGACGCCCGGCATCGAGGCGATCGGCACGGGCTCGGCGGCGCCCTCCTTGATGAAGGCCGGCAGGATCAGCTCGGCGGGGTGCAGGCGCGTCTCAGCGACGAGGCGGCGCATCGCGGCGGACCGGCGCAGACGCCGGGGACGGTGCAGCGGGAAGGACATGACGGGGTCACACGCTCCTGGTTCGGGGACCCGTCCAGTCTAGGCGCGGAGGCTGACCGCGCGCCGGGTACAGTCGTGGCGCCCCGTCCGCCGTCGAGAGGCCCGTGATGCCCCCGCGCCTGCGCCCCGGTCAGACCCTGCTGCTGGCCTCGCTCGTCTTCGGCCTGTTCTTCGGCGCGGGCAACCTGATCTTCCCCGCCGGCCTGGGCCGGGATGCGGGCGCCGCGGTCACGCCGGCCACGCTCGGCTTCCTCGTCACGGCGGTGGGGCTGCCGGTCCTGGGCATCGTCGCCTCGGCGGTGACGGGGGCGCGCTCGGTCCGTGAGATGACGGCGCCCGTCTCCCGGCGCTTCGCCGTGGCGTTCACGTGCCTGCTGTACCTGACGATCGGCCCCCTCTTCGCCATCCCCCGCACCGCCACGGTGTCCTATGAGATCGGTGTCGCGCCCCTGGCGGGCGACGGCGGCCTGCGGCTGCTCGGCTTCACGGCGGCGTTCTTCGCGGTCGCCGCGGTCGCGGCGTTCCGTCCGGGCCGGCTCATGGAGTGGGTGGGGCGGTACCTGACCCCGGCGTTCCTGGTCCTGCTCGGCGCTCTGGTGGCGGCCGCCGTCGTGGCCCCGATGAGCACGGGCGCCCTGCCCTCGCCGACCCCCGCCTACGCCGACGGGGCGCTCGTGCGGGGCCTGCTGGACGGCTACGCCACGATGGACGCGCTCGCCTCGCTCGCCTTCGCGGTCGTGATCGTCGACGCCGCCCGGCGCCTGGGCGTGACGGGCCCGCGCCGCATGGCGGTGGAGCTGGGCAAGGCGGGGCTGCTCGGCGGCGCGGCGATGACGGTGGTCTACGCCTCGCTGGCGTACGTCGGCGCCACGAGCCACGGCGCGTTCGCACAGGCCGCGAACGGCGGCGACGTCCTCGCCCGCACCGCGAGCCACTTCTTCGGCACGGCGGGCGCGTACCTCATCGCGGCCATCGTCTTCGTCGCGTGCCTGAAGACCTGCATCGGACTGATCGTGGCGTGCGCCGAGATGTTCGCGGAGATGTTCCCCGGGTCCTACCGGCTGTGGGCGAGCCTCTTCCTCGTGGTGTCCTTCGCACTCGCCAACCTGGGCCTGGAGGCGATCATCGCCTGGTCCGTCCCGGTGCTGATGTTCCTCTACCCGATCGCCGTCGTCGTCATCCTGCTCGGCCTCGCCTGGGCCTGGGTGCGGGGCCGCCCGGCGGTGGCCCGCTGGGTGGTCGCCTGCACGGGGCTCGCCGCCTCCTTCGACCTGCTGGGCGCCCTGCCGGAGGCGCTCGCGACGACGCCGCCCGTCACCGCCCTGACGGGCCTGGCCGGCCGGGTGCTGCCCGGCTACGCGGTCGGCTTCGGCTGGGTGGTCCCGGCGCTCGTCGGGCTGGTCGTCGGCACAGTGGCCGCCGCCTCGCGGCCCCGCCCCCGCCGGGGCGAGCGGGAGGCGATCCCGGTCACCGCCGGCCACGGGCGCACCGCCGCCGACTAGGGTGGGACACATGCCCGAACCCACCCCCGCATCCCTGCGCATCGCCGTCCTGATGGACAGCGACAACGTCTCCCCCAAGTTCGCCCCCCTGATCCTCGAGGAGCTCGCCACCTACGGCACCCCCACGATCAAGCGCGCGTACGGCGACTGGACCACGACCAACCTCAACGGCTGGAAGAAGGCGCTGAACCACCACGCGATCCAGCCGGTCCAGCAGTTCGCCTACACCGTGGGCAAGAACTCCTCGGACTCCGCGCTCATCATCGACGCGATGGACCTGCTCTGGATGGGCAACGTGGACGCGTTCGCCCTCGTCTCCTCCGACTCCGACTTCACGCGCCTGGCCACCCGCCTGCGCGAGGGCGGCAAGCGCGTGATCGGCCTGGGCGCCCGCAAGACCCCCGCCTCCCTGCGCAACGCCGTGGACCAGTTCATCTACCTCGAGCTGCTCGGCACCGCCACGGACCACGACGTCGACGACGACGAGACCGGCGAGGACGCCCCCGCCAAGGAGGAGAACGCCAAGGCGTCCGAGGGCTCCGGCCGCTCGGGGTCCCGCCGCGGTGGTCGAGGCCGCGGTCGCGGGGCCAAGACCACCGACGCCACCGACACCCCCGAGGCCACCGACGCGGACGCCGAGGCCCCCATTGCCGACGAGGCCCCTGCTGCCGACGAGGCCCCTGCTGCCGACGAGGCCCCCGCCGGGGACGCCGCCGCCGGCAAGGACGGGAAGGTCGCGGAGGCGAAGTCCGGGGCCGGCCGTCGGGGCCGCCGTGCGTCGTCGTCGGACGTCACCGAGGACCCGACCCCGCCCGAGGTGCCGGTCGAGGCCGAGCCCGAGCACGACGAGGCCGACGCCGCCCCGCGCATCGACCTGCAGGCCGCGCTCACCAAGGCCGTCAACGCCACGAGCACCGACGACGGCTGGGCCACGCTGTCCCTGATCGGCCAGCACCTGAGCCGCACCCACGTGGACTTCGACCCGCGCGACTTCGGGCACTCCAAGCTCTCCACCCTCGTGGAGGACCAGCCGTACCTGCGCACCCGCACCGAGGGCCGCACCATGGAGGTCTCGCTGGTCCGCCGCCGCAGCCGCCGCGCCGAGGGCTGAGCGGCACGGCCCGTCGTCCCCCGCGGCCGGCGGGCCGGTCCACCGGCCGTTCACCCGCCGGCCACCCGCCCACCACGCCCGCCCGGTAGGCTCCCCGCCATGGGGAACACTCTGGGCTTCCTGCGCGGCGTCGACCGCCTGCACGCCTTCTACACGGAGAACGTGCGCATGCTCGCGCACGCGTACGACCTGACGGACGAGGAGGCCTCGGAGCTGCTCGCCAACACGGGCTTCACCAACGTCTCGGTCGCCATCCTGCGCGGCCCGCGGGTGGACATCATGGCCGCCGCCACCGGCGTGCCGCAGGACGAGAGGCACGACGCCGGCCCGGCGCCGACGGAGGACGACGCGCCCGACCCGGACGGCGGCCGCCCCGACTGAGCCTCGCCTCGAGTGCGGACGGGCGGCTCAGGCCGCAGCGCGCAGCACGGCCAGCACTCCGGCCGCATCCGGCGTGGGGGCCGTCCCGAGCAGGGGCAGACCCCGCCGCGCGCATGTGTCCCGGGTCGGCGCGCCGATCGCCACGAGCCGCACCCGCTCCCCCACCAGCGGCGTCAGACCCGCGGCCACGAACTCCTCCGCCGCGGACGAGCTGGTGAGCACCACGGCGGTCCCCGCCGCGACCGCGGCCAGCCGCGCGGGCGTCACGACGTCCCCCCGGCCCTCGTCCGCCGCCCCGTCGAGCAGCCGCCTGCCGGCCTGCGCCGGATACGGCACCGTCCGGTAGGCGAGCCCGGTCCGCACGTCCCAGCCCGCCGCGCGCAGGCCGTCGGCGAGGCGGGACCGGGCCCGATCGGACTGGGGCAGCCACGCGCGGGCGCCGCGGGGATGCAGGGCGGCGAGTCCGGCGATCAGGCCCTCGGCGGAGCGGTCCTCGGGCGGCAGCCACGGCGCCGCGTCGCAGCCCGCCTCGGTCAGCACCCGTGCCGTGCCCGGTCCGGTGACCGCGATCCGCGCGCCCGCCGGGACATGGCCGTCCCAGCCGACGGCCCTGAGCGCGCGCACGGTGTTGGGGCTCGTCACCACGAGCCAGCGGGACCCGTCCGAGCGCACCGGCCCGGCCGCATCACCGTCGGCCCCCGCCCAGTCCGCGAGCAGCGCGCGCAGGGGGCCGTCGTCGTCGGGCAGTGCGAAGTCGGTCAGCGGCAGGAAGCCGACCCGCAGCCGCCGCCCCGCCACCTCGGTGCCGGCGAGACCGGCCTCGAGGTCGCCGGCCTGGGCCGGCTGGCGGGTGAGCAGGACGCGCATCTCAGGCCGGGTCGTCGGGGCGCGGGGCGCCGTCGCCCCGGTCCACCCCGCGCACCGTGCCGGGCAGCAGGTCGGCGCCCTCGGCCACGAACTGCTCGGCCACGTGCACGCCGAGTGCCTCCGCGGCCACGAACAGGGTGTCCTCGAGCCACTCGTCGCCGGCCGCCGGGTCGCCGGCCACGTCGGTCGGCACCGGGTCGAGCTGCACGGACGAGGTCCGGCGCAGCACGCGCGAGCCGTCGAGGGCGGCCACCATCGCGGTCATCTCGATGCGCGGCGCGCCGGCCTCGCCGTCGCTCACGCGGGCCACGGCCCCGATCGGCGCGGCGCAGCCGGCCTCGAGGCGGCGCAGCAGGGCCCGCTCGGCGGTGACCGCCACGTGGGTGTCCCGATCGTCGACCAGCTCGAGGGCGGCGTGCAGCCTCCCGACCGGCGCCTCGGGGTCCAGGAGCGCCCGACCGAGGAAGGACTCGTCCTCGGCCCGGATCTCCACGGCCAGGGCGCCCTGCCCGGGGGCGGGCACCATGACCTCCGGGTCGATCCGCTCGGTGATCACGTGGTCCAGGCCGAGCCGGTCGAGCCCGGCACAGGCCAGGATCACGGCGTCGAGGTCACCGCGGGGCGAACCCGCGGCGGCCGGGGCGTGATCGTCGTGCTGCTCCAGCCCGGGCACGCGGGCCAGGCGGGTCTGCACGTTGCCGCGGATGTCCACCAGCTCCAGATCCGGGCGCAGCGCCTTGAGCTGGGCCACGCGGCGCGGCGAGCCCGTGCCCACCCGGGCGCCCTCGGGCAGGGTCGCCAGGGTGAGGCCGTCGCGGGCGCACAGGGCGTCCCGCAGGTCGGCCCGGGCCGGCACCGCGGCGATCTCGAGGGTCTCCGGTTGGACGGCCGGCAGGTCCTTGAGCGAGTGCACGGCCGCGTCCACGACGCCGTCGAGCACGGCGGCCCGCAGCGCCGAGGCGAACACGCCGGTGCCGCCCAGCGAGGCCAGCGAGCCGGTGGTGACGTCGCCCTCGGTGCGGATCACCACCAGCTCGTGGGCCAGGCCGGAGCGCTCCGTGAGCGTCTCGGCCACGTGGGTGGTCTGCGTGGTCGCCAGGGCGGAGCCCCGGGTGCCGATGCGCAGGGGGGTCACGGTCTCAGGCCTCCTCGGCGGGGGCCGCGGCGCCCGCCTCGTGCTCGGCCAGCCCGCGCACGGCGGCGTCGACAGCGGACGTCGTCGGCCGCGTCGAGCCGTCCCGCATCACCTTGACGCAGCAGTCCGGCCGGCACACGTCGTACCACGCCGGGAAGCAGCCGACCGCGGCGCGACCCTCGCGCCGGCCCAGCCGCTCCTCCACGATGTCCACGAGCCCGGCCACGAACCGCGGGTCGGTGCCCGGGGTGGGGCTGCGACGGAACCCCACGCCCAGCCCCTCGGCGGTCTCCTTGGCCTCGGTGTCGAGGTCCCAGACCACCTCCATGTGGTCCGAGACGAACCCCAGCGGCACGACGATGAAGCCCGCCACGGCACGCCCCTGCGCGTCCGTCTCGGCGCCCTCGCCCGCGAGGTGCTCCATCGCGTCGTTGATGTCCGGCTCCAGCCACGGCACCGAGGGCGGGCCGGAGCGCGACTGGTACACGAGCGACCACGGCACGTCCGCGGCCTCGGGCACGCCGGCGAGGATCTCGCGGGCCACGTCGAGGTGCTGCGCCGAGTACACGTCCGCACCCTCGTCGCCCGGCTCCGCCCCCGCCTGCGCGCGCAGGTCTGCGGCGAGGCCGCGCGGGCCGGCCGCGGCGGCGTCGGAGGTGGGGATCGAGTGGGTCGCGAAGAGCACGTGGATCCGCGCGTCGTCCCCCAGCTCCGCGCGCAGCGACGCCAGGTCCGCGCGCAGGCCGTCCCGGAACGGCTCGATGAAGCCGGGGTGGTTGAAGTACTGGCGCGTCTTGTCCAGGTCCACCTTCCCGGTCAGGCCGGTCTGCTCCAGGGCCATGCCCATGTCCTCGCGGTACTGGCGGCACGAGGAGTAGCAGGAGTACGCGGAGGTGGTGACCGTCAGGATGCGGCGGTGCCCGTCGGCGTGCATCCGCTCGAGGGTGTCCGGGAAGTAGGGCTCCCAGTTGCGGTTGCCCCAGTACACGGGCAGGTCCAGGCCGCGGGCGGCCAGCTCGGCCTCGATGGCCGCCTTCAGCGCGCGGTTCTGCGCGTTGATGGGGCTGACGCCGCCGTTGGCGCGGTAGTGGGTGGCGACCTCCTCGAGGCGCTCGTCCGGGATGCCGCGCCCGCGCGTGACGTTGCGCAGGAACGGGATCACGTCGTCCTGGCCCTCGGGCCCGCCGAAGGAGGCGAGCAGCAGGGCGTCGTAGTCCTTGGGGGCCATCACGCCGCACACGTCGTAGTCGACGCCGGCGGCGGCCTTCTCGGGCGTCCGGAGGGCCGGGGCGACGCCGGCGTCCGGGCCGGTGTGGACGGGCGCGTCGGCGCGGGGCTCGGGGGCGGCGGTCATCAGGCCAGCACCTCCGCGATCTCGGCGGTCTCCAGACGGCGTCCGGTGTAGAACGGCACCTCGCTGCGCACGTGCAGGCGGGTCTCGTTGTTGCGCAGGTGGCGCATCATGTCCACCAGGTCCGTCAGCTCGTCCGCCTCGAGGCCCAGCAGCCACTCCCAGTCGTTCAGGCCGAACGCGCTGGTGGTGTTCGCCCATACCTGCGGGAAGTCCTGGCCGAGCTGGCCGTGCTCGCGGAGCATGCGGGCCCGCTCCTTCGGGTCCAGCAGGTACCAATCGTACGAGCGCACGAACGGGTAGAAGCACAGCCACTTCAGGGCCTTGCGGCCCATGGCGAAGGCGGGGACGTGGTCCTTGTTGAACTCGGCCATGCGATCGGCGCCCATGGCCGAGAGCACCATCGTGGTGCCCTCGAGCAGACGGGTGCGGCGCAGCTCGCGGATGGCGGCCTGCAGGTCCTCGGGCACCTGGCCGTACATCCACACCATGACGTCGCCGGCCTCGCGCATGCCCGAGACGTCGTAGACGCCGCGCACGGTCACGCCGGTCTGGGCCACCCGCGCGACGGCCTCGTCGAACTCCTTGGCGGCCTTCTTCGCGTCACGGCCCTCCAGTCCCAGCCAGCCGGGCTCGCCCTGTGGGCGGGCGAACACGGTGTAGGTGGTGAACCAGTCCTTGCCGGCCTCGGCAGGGGTGGTGGTGCTGTCCTTGGTCATGGTCCTCTTCCTTGAGATCCGATTGCGTCAGGGGTGGTCTGGGGGCGAGGTCAGCCCGCGGGCGGCGCGTCGGCGCCGAGGGTGCGGTCCACGCCGGCGACGACGGCGGCCAGCCCGGTGCCGTGCACCCAGCTGCCCACGAGGTCGAGGCCGGGCACGTCCCGTGCCCAGTCGATCAGCGTGTCCGCCTTCGCGCGGTCGGGGCCGGCCTGCGGCGGGATGGAGCGGCGCCAGCGGGTGACGGTGCGGGCGACGACGTCCTCCTCCGCCAGCGGCACCCCGGTGAGAGTCGCCGTGTCCACGAGCGCCTGCGCGAGCAGCTCCTCGTCCGCGCTGCGGTGGCCCAGGGCCTCGGGCCCGCCGCCCTGGCGGCCGTAGGACAGGCGCAGCACGTGGCGGTGGGGATGGCGGGCGACACCGTCCTCCTGCGGACGCGCGACGACCTCGCGCAGCCACGCCCACTTGGCGGTGGCGTGGGTCAGGGCCTTGGCGGCCACGTCCGTCCCGGCGCCGACCAGCACTCCGGTGCCGCGTGGCGCGTCGTCCAGGCCCGCGGCCTCGACGACGAGCGTGGCCAGCGCGATGCCCTCGCCGAGGGCGGGGCCGGCGTCGGGGTCCAGGGCCTCGGCCGAGAGCGGGGCCAGCAGGTCCCAGGCGGTGACGCCGTCCACGGCCAGCACGACGCGGTCCACGTCGAGCCCGCGGACGACCTCGTCGTCCCGGTCCGAGATCTGGGCCCACCAGCCGCCGGTGGCGGGCACGCGGGACAGGGCGGCCACCCGGACACCGCGCAGGACGGTGGCCCCGTCCTCGCGCAGCGCCTCGACGAGCCGGCCGGTGAGGCGGACCATGCCGCCGTCCAGACCGGCCACGAGCGAGCCGGGGGTCCCGGTGGACCGCAGCGCGGCGACGCCCGCGGCCAGCCCGCCGTGCTCCACGGCGGCGGCGAGCAGGCCGGGGGCCACGCGCTCCAGCTCGACGACCGCGGGGTCGGCCGAGTGGACTCCGGCGACGACGGGGGCCACGAGGCGGTCGAGCACCTCGTCGCCGAGGCGGTCGGCCACGACCTGCGCGACGGTCACCGGCTCGCCGGCCGCGAGCGCGGCGGCCCAGCGATCCATGGGGGCCTCGGCGTCCTGCCGGGCGCGCTCCAGGCCGGCCGGCGTGAGGGCGGCGGCGAGGTCCTCGGCGTCGAGGTCGCCGGGGATGCCGACGATGCCGAGACGCGGGGCGCGCACGGGGCCGGCGGGACCGTGCAGCCACGAGCCGAGGGGCTCGGGCGCGACGATCTTCTCGCCCAGCCCGAGCTCCTCCACGAGCGCGCGCACGGCGGCGCCGCGGACGGCGAACGACTCGGCGCCGCCGTCGAGTTCGAGGGTCTGGGTCTCGGGGGCCCCGGTCTCGCCGTGCGAGGGGACGTCGAGGAAGCGCGGGGAGACCGCGCCCCCGAGCACGGAGGTGGCCTCGGCGAGGGTCACGTCCCAGCCCGCCGTGGACAGTCGGTGGGCCGCGACGAGGCCGGCGATGCCGCCGCCGACCACGAGCGCCGTGCCGCTCATGCGCGCTCCTCCCGCTCGGCGGTCTCGACCCCCGGTGCCGGGTCCTGGCCCTCCCGCTCCGGCACGGGCAGGGAGTGGATCAGCTCGACCACGCGGGTCAGCACGGCCGCGTCCGTCTCCGGCGGCACGCCGTGGGCGAGGTTGACGACGTGGCCGGGCGCGACGGCGCCGGAGGCGACAACGTCGCGCACGTGGGCCTCGAGGACCTCCCACGGGGCGGCGAGCAGGGCCGGGTCGATGTTGCCCTGCAGGGGCACGGCGCCGCGTCCGTCGGGGCCGGGGTTCGCGCTGAGCCGGCGGTGCGCCTCGGCGAGCGTGAGGCGGTGGTCCACGCCGACGGCGGTCGCGCCCGCGTCACGCATGTGGTGCAGGAACTCTCCGGTGCCCGTGCCGAAGTGCAGGAGCGGGGCGCCGTCGGGGACGCCGGGCCCGGCGAGGTCGGCGACATGGGCGAGGGCCGCCGTCGAGTGCGGCTGCACGTGCTCGAGGTAGTCGTCCGCCGAGAGCGAACCGGCCCACGAGTCGAACAGCTGCGCGGCGGAGGCGCCGGACTCGAGCTGGGCGCGCAGGAACTGGCCGGACACGGTGGCCGCCCAGCCGGCCAGGGCGGCCCAGGTCTCGGGGTCGGCGTGCATCATGCGTCGCGGGCCGAAGTGGTCGCGGGAGGGACGGCCCTCCACCATGTACGCCGCCAGCGTGAAGGGGGCGCCGGCGAAGCCGATCAGGGGGCGCGGGCCCAGCTCGGCGACGGTGGCCGCGACGGCCTCGCGGATGACGTCCAGGGCGGCGTCCTCGAGGACGGGCAGCGCGGCGACGTCGTCGGCGGTGCGGACGGCCTGGCCGAGCACGGGGCCCACGCCGGGCTGGATCTCCACGTCCACGCCCGCCAGGCGCAGGGGGACCACGATGTCCGAGAAGAAGATCGCCGCGTCGACGTCGTGGCGGCGCACCGGCTGCATCGTGATCTCCCGGACCAGGTCCGGCATGAGGCAGGAGTCGAGCATCCCGATCCCCTCGCGCACCTGGCGGTACTCGGGCAGCGAACGGCCGGCCTGCCGCATGAACCACACGGGGTGGCGGTCGGGGCGCTGGCCGCGCAGCGCGCAGAGGAGCGGGCTGGCCACGGTCGAGCGTGACGGATCCTCGGTGCGCAGCGGGTGCTCGGCGGGCAGTGCCGGGACGGCCGCGGGGGTCTCGGGGGTCTGGGACAGGGCGGACATGCCCCCAGTGTCCCACCGGTCGTGTCGCGGTGGCACATCCGCGTCCTCCGTGAGCGTCGTCACACTGGCCGACGGCACCCGGGTCAGGTCCGCCTTCCCGGACGGGCGGGGCGGTCGGGGCTAGACTTGGCCCGCTGTGACTGTCTTCTCTCTCGTCGCCTCCCACCATGATCTGGACCTGGACACGGTCGCCCGCCTCAGCGCCGGCGCGACCGGGGTCGGGCCCGCCCTGCCCGGCAGCGGTGCGGCGGGCGCCGTCGTGCTGGCCACGTGCAACCGCGTGGAGATCTACGCCGAGGCCGACGGGGCCGGCGTCGAGGCCGCTCGCGCGGGGCTGCTGTCCGCCGTCGCCGCCTCCACCTCCCTGCCCGACGAGGACGTGCACGCCGCGTTCCGCACACTCGACGCCGACGCCACGGCCCGTCACCTCTTCGAGGTCGGCGCCGGACTGGACTCCGCCGTGGTGGGCGAGCGCGAGATCGCCGGTCAGGTCCGACGCGCCCTGACGGCGGCCCAGGAGGCCGGCACCGCCTCGGGTCCGCTCGTCCGCCTCTTCGAGTCCGCCACGCGCACGGCCAAGGACGTCGGCTCCCGCACGGCGCTCGGCGCGGCCGGCCGCTCGGTCGTCTCCGTCGCCCTGGACCTCGCGGAGGAGCTGCGCGGTCTCACCGACGCCGCGGCCCAGCGCGACTTCTGGGCCGGGGCCACCATCCTGCTGATCGGCACGGGCGCCTACGCCGGCACCACGCTCGCGCAGCTGGCGGACCGGGGCGCGACCACCGTCGGCGTGCACTCGGCCTCGGGCCGCGCGGAGCAGTTCGTCGCGGACCGCGGCGGCTGGGCCCTCGCGCTCGGCGGCGAGGCCGTGGCCGGCGCCGTCGCCGAGGCGGACGTGATCATCGGCTCCTCCGGCGGCGAACGCCAGATCAGCCCCGAGCGCCTCCAGGAGCTGCGCAAGGGCGGACGGCGTCCGCTCACGGTGGTCGACCTGGCCCTCTCGCGCGACTTCGACCCGGCGGTCGCGGACCTGCCGGACGTCGATCTCATCACCCTCGAGTCGGTGCGGCTGGCCGCACCCGAGCAGGCCCAGGTCGCCGTCGCGGAGGCCCGCGCGCTCGTGGACGACGCCGTCGAGGAGTACCGCGCCGCGCAGCGTGGCCGCAGTGCCGACGCGGCGATCAAGGCCCTGCGCCGCCACACCCTCGGTGTGCTCGACCGGGAGCTCGAGCGCGTGCGCGCCCGCCACGGCTGCACGGCGGCCGCCGAGGAGGTGGAGTTCGCCCTGCGCCGCATGGTGAACCAGCTCCTGCACGAGCCCAGCGTGCGCGCCAAGCGGCTCGCCGCCGAGGGCCGGCTCGACCGCTATGAGGACGCCCTCGAGGCGGTCTTCGGGATCGAGGCCCCCGGCCGCCCCGCCCCCGCCGTGGGCACGGTCGAGGCGGCCTGCCCCGCGCACGAGGACGACGGCGGCGCCGCGCGCATCGCGTGAGCCCGCCCCGCGCCAGGAAGACCCCGTGACCGCCCACCCCGCCGCCACCGCGCCCGACGAGCCCGGGCGAGGCCGTCGTCTGCCCCGGCACAAGCGTCGCCGCCAGCTGCTGGACTGCGCCCGCGCGGTCTTCGCCGCCGAGCGGTACGCGGGGGCCTCCATGGAGCAGATCGCCGAGCGGGCCGAGGTCTCCAAGCCGGTCCTCTACCAGCACTTCCCCAGCAAGCACGAGCTCTTCCTCGAGCTGTTGGACGCCGAGGTCGCGAGCCTGCGCGCGCTCCTCGAGGCGGCGATGGACACCCGCCGGGACAACCGCGAACGGGTGCGGGCCACCGTCGCCGCCGTGTTCGAGTACATGGCCTCCCCCGAGCGGACCCACCGCCTCATCTTCGACTCCGGCATCGACGCGGACCCGGAGGTGCGCACGCGCAGCGAGGCCGTCCACCGGCTGCTCTCCTCCGAGGTCGCGCGCACCATCCGCGCGGACACCACCGTAGCCGAGGCCGAGGCCGAGGTGCTCTCCCGCGGACTCGTCGGCTATCTCCTGGGCGCCGCCCGCCACTGGGCGGACCGGCTCGACGCCGACGCCCGCCCCGCCGCCGCCGAGATGGCCCGCACGGTGGACGCGCTCGTCTGGCGCGGCCTCGCCTCGCTGCCCTCCGCGGACGACGCGCCGCGCTGACCCGGCCGTCCGGCCCGTTTCGCCCGCGGGTGAACCTCGTGGGCGCCCGTCCACCCCGCCGAGCGGTCCCGTAGGCTGACGGTGGACCGCACAGGACGCGACGAAGAGAAGAGGTTCCCCATGGAGATCCGCATCGGTGTGCAGCACGTCGGCCGCGAGGTCGTCATCGACAGCGAGCAGTCGGCGGACGAGGTCCGCTCCCTCGTGGACGCCGCCGTCGCCGACGGCACCCCGCTGGTCCTGGCGGACGCCAAGGGCCGCCAGGTGGTCGTCCCCGGCGACCGCATCGGCTTCGTGGAGATCGGCGCGAAGAAGTCGGGCCCGCTCGGGTTCGCCGCCTCTTGACCCGCCCGCACGCCCCGGTGATCCGCCGGGGCGTGCGTCGTCTCGGCCCCCTGCCCAGGAGCATCGCCATGTCGCCTCACGCCCTCGGCCTCCGCGGCCCCGCCGACCCGGCCCTGCTCGAGCGCCTCGCCGCCCTGCGGACGGAGCTCGAGCTGCCGCCGGCCTTCCCCGCCCCCGTCCTGGCCGAGGCGGAGGCGGCCGCGCGTGAGGTGCACGCGGGCCTGACCGGGAGCCCGGACCACGCGGACCGCACGGCGCTGCCGTTCGTCACCGTGGACCCCGCCGGCTCCACGGACCTGGATCAGGCCCTGCTCCTGACCCCCGCCGACGACGACGGCATCCTCGTCCGCTACGCGATCGCGGACGTGCCCGCCTTCGTGGCCCCGGGCGGCGCCGTGGACGCCGAGGCCCGCCGCCGCGGCCAGACCGTCTACCTGCCCGACGGCCGGGTCCCCCTGCACCCGGAGGTGCTGAGCGAGGACGCCGCCTCCCTGCTCCCCGACCGCGAGCGCCCGGCGTTCGTCTGGACGTTCCTGCTGGACGCCGCGGGCGCCGTCGTCGAGACCGGCCTCGAACGCGCCCGCATCCGCTCCCGGGCGCAGCTGACGTACGGGCAGGTGCAGGCCTTCCTCGACGCACAGCCGGGGGCGCAGGCGCAGACGACGCCGCGTCCCGGGGTCACCGACGCGGACCGGGCCGCCGCCGAGGGGTGGCCGGCCGAGGTGCGCGACTCGCTGACGCTGCTGCCGGAGGTGGGCCGACGGCGGGCCGCGCAGGAGGCCGCCCGCGGCGGCGCCTCCCTGAACCTGCCGGACCAGGAGGTCCGTGTCACCGAGGACGGGGCGCACGAGCTCGTGCACCGGGCGCCGCTGCCGGCGGAGGAGCACAACGCCCAGCTCTCCCTGCTGACCGGCATGGCCGCGGCCGAGCTGATGCTGGCCGCCGGGGTCGGGATCCTGCGCACGATGCCGGCGCCGGACGCCGAGGCCGTCGCCGCCTTCCGAGAGCGCACACGCGCCCTGGGCGCCCCGTGGGACGAGGGCCAGGACTACGGCGCCTACCTGCGTTCCCTCGACCCCGCCGACGCGCGGCACCTGGCGGTGCTGCACGCGGCGACCGGGCTGTTCCGCGGCGCCGGGTACACGGCCTTCGACGCGCAGGCCGAGGACCCGGCCCTGCGCACACCGCCGGATGAACCGGCCCAGGCCGCGCTCGCCGCCCCCTACGCCCACGCCACCGCTCCGCTGCGCCGGCTCGTGGACCGCTTCGTCCTGGCCCTGTGCCACGCCCATGCCATCGGCGCCCCCGCCCCCGCATGGGTCCGCAGCGCCCTGCCCGCGCTGCCCGCCCTCATGGCGGACTCGTCGCGCCGGGCCTCGGCCGCCAGCCGGACGGCGGCGGACCTCGTGGAGGCGGCGGCGCTCGAGTCCCGCGTCGGCGCGGAGCTCGAGGGGATCGCGGTGCGCGAGGCGAAGGACGGCACGGAGGTGTGGCTGCTCGACCCGGCCGTGAGCCTGCGGGTGCCGGGCAGCGTCCCGGCGGGCACCCGGGTGCGCGTGCGGATCGAGGGCGTGGACCGCGCCTCGGGTGCGATCACGGCCGCGGGGGTAGACTGGCCGCACAGCTCACGCTGACCCAGGATGACCGGTCGCTCTCTGATCACCCTGACCCGCCGCCCGCGCCCCTGACGCCCGGGACGGCACCATGACCTGCCGGATCCGGCACGGCCCGCCTCGCACGGCGCGCCCGGCCCGGTTCCACGGGGCGCCGCCCGTCGGCCGCTCCGCGTGCTTGCCTCGCGATCGGCTTCCGCTTGAACCGCGCGCACGGCGGAGCCGGGCCTCCCGCCCGCCGTGACGACGCCCGACCAGGAACGCGAGTCGCCATGACCCAGAACTCCGAGCACACCCCCGCCTCCGCCGACCTCGACCCGACGGTCGCCGCGATCGCGGAGGACATCGTCACCGAGGACGCCGTGCCCGTGGCCCCCGAGCAGACCTTCGCCGACTTCGGGGTGCACCCCGCGATCGTCGAGGCCCTGGAGGCCAAGGGCATCGTCCATCCCTTCCCCATCCAGGCCATGACCCTGCCGGTCGCCCTCGGCGGCCACGACATCATCGGCCAGGCCAAGACCGGCACCGGCAAGACCCTCGGCTTCGGCATCCCCGCACTGCAGCGCGCCATCGGCCCGGGCGAGCCCGGCTGGGACGGCCTCGAGGCCAAGGGCACCGCGGGCGCCCCGCAGGCCCTGATCGTCGCCCCGACGCGCGAGCTCGCCGTCCAGGTGGCCGGCGACCTCACGGCCGCCGCGGCCCGGCGCCCCCTGCGCATCGCCACCATCTACGGCGGCCGCGCCTACGAGCCGCAGATCGAGGAGCTGCAGCGCGGCGTCGAGATCGTCGTCGGCACCCCCGGCCGCCTCATCGACCTGATGCGCCAGCGCCACCTGCGCCTGGACCTGGTGAACACGGTGGTGCTGGACGAGGCCGACGAGATGCTGGACCTCGGCTTCCTCCCCGACGTCGAGACCCTGCTCGCCGCCGTCCCGGCCGTGCGTCAGACCATGCTGTTCTCGGCCACCATGCCGGGTCCCGTGGTCGCGATGGCGCGCCGCTACATGACGCAGCCGACCCACATCCGCGCGGCGGACCCGGAGGACGAGGGCCTGACGAAGAAGGACATCCGTCAGCTCGTCTACCGCGCCCACCACATGGACAAGGACGAGCTCGTGGCCCGCGCCCTGCAGGCCGAGGGCCGCGGCCGGACCATCATCTTCACGCGCACCAAGCGCACGGCCGCTCGCGTGGCGGACGAGCTGACGGCGCGCGGCTTCGCGGCCGGCGCGCTGCACGGCGACCTCGGCCAGGGCGCCCGCGAGCAGGCGCTGCGCGCGTTCCGCAACGGCAAGGTGGACATCCTCGTGGCCACCGACGTCGCGGCGCGCGGCATCGACGTCGACGACGTCACGCACGTGTTCAACTTCCAGGCGCCGGAGGACGAGAAGACCTACGTGCACCGCGTGGGCCGCACGGGCCGCGCCGGCAACAAGGGCGTGGCGGTGACCCTCGTGGACTGGGAGGACATGCCGCGCTGGTCCCTGATCGACAAGGCGCTCGGCCTCGGCCAGCCCGAGCCGGTGGAGACCTACTCCTCCTCCCCGCACCTGTTCTCCGACCTCGGCATCCCGAAGGGCACGAAGGGCCGTCTGCCGCAGGCCAAGCGCGTGCTCGAGGGCCTCGAGGGCGAGACGCTCGAGGACCTCGGCGGCCCCGAGGCGAAGCAGCGCGACGGCGGCCGCGGACGGGGTCGCGACGGCGGCCGTTCCCGTGACGGCGAGCGCGGCGGCCGAGGCCGGGGCGGGCGCTCCGGCGAGGGCCGTGACCGGGCGCGCGGCGGAGGCCGTGGCGAACGGAACCGGGGCGGCCGCTCCGGCGAGGGCCGTGACGATGCACGCGGCGGAGGCCGCGGCGAGCGCTCGGGCCGCGGGCGTGGTGAGGCACCCGCCGAGCAGCGCGCCGAGGGCCGGGGCCGTGGTCGCGGCGAGGGCCGCGAGCGCACCGCCTCGCGCTCCGAGACCCCCGCGGCCCGGACGTCGGAGCCGGTGGCCGGCGTCGAGCTCACGGAGGCCCGCCGGGCCGAGCGCGCCGAGGCCCGGGCCGAGGCCCGTCGTCGCCGGGGTGGCCGCTCCCGCACGCGGCGCCGCAACGGCGAGGTCGTGGACGGCTGACCCTCCCTTCCGGGCCCCCGGGAGTCTTCTGCACGAATGACCCTTCCGACCGCCGTGCAGGCGGCCGGAAGGGTCATTCGCGCAACGGATCCTCCGCCGTCGCCCGGGCCGTCCGGGCTCAGCCGCGGATGATCGCCGTGCCGGTGCCCTGCCGCTCGATCTCGGCGAGCACCTCCGCGCCCGTGGTGTGCTCGCCGATCGGATTGGGCTTGCCGGTGCCGTGGTAGTCGGACGAGCCGGTGACGAACAGTCCGTGCCGGTCCGCGAATGCGCGCAGCCAGGTGCGCTCCTCCGCCGGGTTGTCCCGGTGCTCGACCTCGACCCCCGCCAGTCCGGCCTCGGCCATCTGCTCGAACACCTCGTCGCCCACCACGCGGCCCCGCATGCGCGCCCGGGGATGCGCGAACACCGGCACCCCGCCGGCGGCCCGGATGAGCGCGACCGCCTCGGCCGGGTCCGGGGCGAAGTGCGGCACGTAGTACTTGGACCGGCCGGCGAGGATCTCCCGGAACGCCGCGGAGCGGTCCGGGACGGCCCCGATCGTCACGAGGGCGTCGGCCAGGTGGGGCCGGCCGATCGTCGCGTTCTCCGCCGCGTGCTCCTGGACCAGCTCCCACGTGATCGGGAAGTCCGCGCCCAGGCGCCGCACCATCTCCTGCGCCCGGATCAGCCGCGCGTCGCGGGCCAGGCCGACCTCCCGCAGCAGGGCGGGGTCCTCGGGGTCGTGCAGGTAGCTGAGCACGTGCACGCTCACGCCGTCGGCGGAGGTGCAGGACATCTCCATGCCGGGCACGAGCGTCAGCCCGGTCTCCCGCGCGGCGTGGGCGGCCTCGGCCCAGCCGGCGGTCGTGTCGTGGTCGGTGAGCGCGAGGCCGTCCAGCCCGGCCCGCGCCGCCGCACGCACCACGTCGGCCGGCGGCTCGGTGCCGTCGGACTCGGTCGAGTGCGTGTGCAGGTCGTAGCGGGCCATGGCGGCCATGGTACCGAGACCCGCGCGCGGCGGCCCCGACCCGCCCGCGCCCACCGGTGCCATGATGGGGGGCATGACCGATGCCGCACAGCACCCCGCCCAGACCGCCCCCGACCAGCCCGCCGCCACCCCCGAGGCGGGCGCCGACGGCACCGGCGCGGTGAACCCCCAGCCGCTGGCCGAGCGCGTCGACAACCGCTCGCAGCGCCCCGCCTCGAACGCCTTCCGCGACTTCATGGCCTCCGACTGGGCGCCGTCGTCGGACGCCCTGCCCGACGCCGACGCCTCGGCCCCGTACGCCGCCCGGCGGCGGGCCGCCGTGTCCGCGCGCTTCCCGGGCGAGCGGATCGTGGTGCCGGCCGGCCGCCTCAAGGTCCGCTCGAACGACACCGACTACCGCTTCCGCGCGCACTCCGCGTTCGCCCACCTGACGGGCCTCGGCGTGGACCACGAGCCGGACGCCGTGCTCGTGCTCGAGCCCGCGGACCCGGGCACCGGCGACGACGGCACGGACCACACCGCCACCCTGTACTTCCGTCCCCTGGCCGGCCGGGACACCGAGCAGTTCTACGCGGACTCGCGCTCGGGCGAGTTCTGGATCGGCCCCCGTCCGACCCTGGCCGGCCTGGCCGCCCGCACGGGCCTGCGCACGGCGGGGCTCGAGGAGCTCGAGTCCGCCGTGACCAAGAACGTGGCCGCGGACGGCACCGCGGTGCGGCTGCTGGCCGAGACCGACCAGGACGTGGACGCGCTGCTGGCCGCCGTCCGGACCGAGGCCGGCGTGGACCTGACCGCCGCGGCCGAGGCCGACGCCCAGACCGCCGAGTTCCTCTCCGAGCTGCGCCTGGTGAAGGACGCGTGGGAGGTCGAGCGGATGCGCGCCTCGGTGGCCGCCACGATCGCGGGCTTCGAGGACGTCGTGCGGGCCCTGCCGCGCGCCGTGGGCCACGACCGCGGCGAGCGCGTGGTCGAGGGCGCCTTCTTCGCCCGCGCCCGCCTCGAGGGCAACGACCTGGGCTACGACACGATCGCGGCCTCCGGCAACAACGCCACGATCCTGCACTGGATCCGCAACACGGGCGCCGTGCGCCCGGGTGAGCTGCTGCTGCTCGACGCCGGCGTCGAGGACGACTCCCTCTACACCGCGGACATCACCCGCACCCTGCCCGTGTCCGGCACGTTCACGGACGTGCAGCGCCGCATCTACCAGGCGGTCCTCGACGCCGCGGACGCCGCCTTCGCGATCGTGCGCCCCGGCATCCGGTTCCGCGAGCTCCACGCCGAGGCCATGCGGGTGCTCGTCGACCGCCTCGACGGCTGGGGCCTGCTGCCGGTCTCGGCCGAGGTCGCGCTATCGGACGAGGGCCAGCACCACCGGCGCTGGATGCCCCACGGCACCTCGCACCACCTCGGCCTCGACGTGCACGACTGCGCGCAGGCCAAGCGGGAGCTCTACCTGGACGGCGTGCTCGAGCCGGGCATGGTCTTCACGATCGAGCCGGGTCTGTACTTCAAGGAGGAGGACCTGGCCGTCCCCGAGGAGTACCGCGGCATCGGCGTGCGCATCGAGGACGACATCCTCGTGACCGAGGACGGGGCCGAGAACCTCTCCGCGGTCCTCCCCCGCACCCCGGACGAGATCGAGGCCTGGATGGCGCGGCTCCAGGCGTGATCCGGCGCGGAGGGCGCCCCTAGGGTTCGGACCATGGGTATCGACCTGACCACCGAGCTCACCGCCCTCCGCGACCGCCTCCTCTCCGCCGAGGCGGAGCACGCCGACCTCATCTCCCGCGTCCGGGAGCGCCACCGGGCCTCGGCCCGGAACCTCGTGCACTACGTCGCCCTGCGCGGCACCGACCTGCGGCCCCTGCAGGAGGCGCTGAGCGACGCCGGACTGTCCTCTCTGGGCCGCATGGAGGCCGGCGTGCTGGGCCACGTGGACGCGGTGCTGGCCGCCGCCCGCGCGCTCGACGGCGACCCCGCCCCCGCGCCCGAGGACGACGCCCTGACCTCCGCCGAGGGCCGCGCCATCCTCGCCCGCAACGCGGCGAGCCTGCTCGGTCCGGCCCGCGGCGACCGGGACGCGCGCATCATGGTGACCATGCCCTCCGAGGCCGCCACGGACCCAGAGCTCGTGGCCCGGATCGCCGAGGCCGGCATGGACCTGGCGCGCGTGAACTGCGCCCACGACGACGAGCAGGCGTGGGCCGCCATGATCGCGGCGGTCCGCCGGTGTGCCGGTGCGGGCCGGCCCGCACCCCTGGTCGCGATGGACCTGGCCGGGCCGAAGGTGCGCACCGGCCCCATCGAGCCGGGACCGCGCGTCGTGAAGGTGAAGCCCGCCCGGGACCCCTCCGGGATCGTCACCGAGCCCTCCCGCGTGTGGCTCGCCGCCGGGCCCCACGACGCCGTGGCCACAGCGGACCGGCCGGACGGCGCCGTCGTCGTGCCGCTCGCGGACCCGGAGGGGAAGACCCTGGCGGTCCTGCAGCGCGGCGACGAGATCGAGCTGACCGATGCGCGGGGTGCACACCGCAGGCTGGAGGTCGAGCAGGTGGACGGCGAGGGCGTGCTCGTGCGGGCGGAGAAGACGGTCTACTGGGCGACGGGCACGGCGCTGACGACGCCGCACGGACCGCTCGAGGTGGGCCAGCTGCCCCCGCTCGAGCAGTCCATGCGCGTGCACGAGGGCGAGGAGATCGTGCTGACCCGCTCGCTCGAGCCGGTCCCGGCGGTCGACGCGCCGCCCTACCGGATCGGCCTCACCCTGGCGCAGGCGTTCGCGGACGCGGAGGTCGGCGACCGGGTCTCCCTCGACGACGGACGGATCGGCGCGCGGATCACGGCGGTGTCCGACGACGAGATCACCCTCGAGGTGACCCAGGCCGGCCCGCGCGGGGCGAAGCTCAAGGCGGAGAAGGGCGTGAACTTCCCGGACACGCACCTGGCCATCCCGGCCCTCACGGACGAGGACCTCGCCCACATCCCGTTCGCGGCCCGCCACGCGGACATGGTGAACATGTCCTTCGTCCGCTCGGCCGAGGACGTGGCCCAGCTGATCGATGCGCTCGAGGCCGAGGACGCGCCGGACGTGGACATCACGCTGAAGATCGAGACGGTGGAGGCCTTCCGTCAGCTGCCGCGGATGCTGCTCGAGGCGATGCGCTGGCGGGACGTCGGGGTGATGATCGCCCGCGGCGACCTGGCGGTGGAGGCCGGCTTCGAACGCATGGCCGAGCTGCAGGAGGAGATCCTGTGGCTGTGCGAGGCCGCGCACGTGCCCGCGATCTGGGCCACCCAGGTCCTCGAGTCCCTCGCCAAGACCGGCCTGCCCTCACGGGCGGAGATCACGGACGCCGCGATGGCGCAGCGGGCCGAGGCCGCGATGCTGAACAAGGGCCCGTACATCGACCGCGCCGTCACCGTCCTCGGCGACATCCTGGGCCGGATGCACGGTCATGCGAGCAAGAAGCGCGACATGCTCCGGCGACTCGAGTCCTGGTCCCTCTGACGGGGCTCAGCCGCGCGGTTCGTCCTGGGGCCGGGGCGGGTGGCCGCCGCGCGCCTCGATGAGCTTGGCGACCTCCTCCGGGGGCAGGGTCACGCCGTAGGAGCGGTCCAGGCCGGTGGGCGCGGTGTCCGCCTCCGGAGTGGGCCGGGCCGACGCCTTGGCTCCGCCGGGGGCCGGCGCCGCGTGGGACCCGCCCGACGACGGCGCGGCGGCCGGGGTGGCCTGCACGGACCCGCCCCCGGCCTCCTCCGCGGCGGGGGCGGGCGCCGGCTGCGGGGCCGGCTGCGGCGTCGGGGCCGCGGCACCGCCCAGGCCCAGCTCCTGGCGGGCGCGGGCGGCGTGGTCGAACGCGACCACGAGGTCGAAGGCCGTGGGCACGACGGCCTGCGAGGACGCGAAGCCGTGCTGGCCCCGACGCATCGCGAAGCCGATCACGCCGAAGATCAGCCACACCGCCAGGCCCAGCAGCATGGAGGTGAGGATCTGCCCCGGGCCGGCCTCGGGGGCCAGCAGGTAGAGGAACACGCCGATCAGTCCACCGAAGAACACGCCGCGCACTCCCGCGGACAACGCCACCTGGGCGTAGTTCAGCCGGCCGCGCACCCGCTCCACGACCCGCAGGTCCTTGCCCACGATCGACACGGCGCTCACGGGGAAGTCCGTGGCGGCGAGGCGGTCCACCTGCTCGCGCGCCTGCGCGTAGGTGGCGTAGGTGGCCAGCAGCTCTCCGCGGGGCAGGCCCTGCTCGGCGCCGGGCTGAGGGTTGGACATCATGAACGACATGGACCCATTGTGCCCGGCCCGGCGCCCGGGCGGGCGGCGGTCCGCCGTCCGCGGACACGGAGCCGCGGCCCGGCACGCCGTAGGCTGGGTCGGTGAGCTCCCCCAAGATCTTCGTGGCCCGCCTGCTGGGCCTGGACGTCTTCGACCCCCTCGGCGACCGCCTGGGACGGCTGCGCGACGTCGTCGTGCTGGACCGCGGCCCCGCCGCAGCCCCGTTCGCCACCGGCCTCGTGATCGAGGTCCCCGGCAAGAAGCGCGTCTTCGTCCCGATGACGCGGGTGACGTCCATGGACTCGGGCCGGATCATCACGACCGGGCTGATCAACCTGCGCCGGTTCTCCCGCCGTGGCGCCGAGCAGATGGTGGCCGCCGACCTCTTCGACCGGAAGGTGCGCCTCTCCGACGGGTCGGGCGAGGCCTTCCTGGAGGACATCGGGCTGGAGCAGCAGCGCAACGGCGACTGGCTGGTCTCGGACCTGTACGTGCGCCGCATCGTCGGCCGCGGCCCCTTCGGCCGCGCCCAGCGGGGCGAGCACCTCCTGCTGAACTGGGACGAGGCCCGCTGGACGGCGCAGGCCGACCCGCAGGGGGCCACGAGCTTCCTCGCCGCGCACGAGGACCTCAAGCCCGCCGACCTGGCGGACATGCTCCACGACATGTCGGAGAAGCGCCGCGTCGAGGTCGCCAGCGAGCTGCAGGACGAACGCCTCGCGGACGTGCTCCAGGAGCTGCCCGACGACGACCAGGTGCAGATCCTCTCCCAGCTGGACATCGACCGCGCCGCCGACGTCCTGGAGGAGATGGACCCGGACGACGCGGCGGACCTGCTCCACGAGCTGCCCGACTCCCAGCAGGAGCTGCTGCTCGAACGCATGGAGCCGGAGGACGCCGAGGACGTCCGGCGCCTGCTCGAGTACGAGGAGGGCACCGCGGGCTCGCTCATGACCCCCGTGCCGGTCATCCTCCCCCCGGAGGCCACCGTGGCCGAGGCCATGGCGACCATCCGACAGCAGGAGATCTCCCCCGCGCTGGCCTCGCTCGTGATCGTGGCCCGGCCGCCCCTGGAGACGCCGACGGGCCGGTTCCTCGGCGTCGTCCACTTCCAGCGCCTGCTGCGGTACCCGCCGCCGGAGGCGATCGGCAACATCATGGACAAGGACCTCGAGCCCGTCTCGGACCTCGCCCCCATCGCCCATGTGACCCGCGAGCTCGCGACCTACAACCTCACGTGCATCCCCGTGGTGAACGAGCAGGACCGCGTCGTCGGGGCCGTGAGCGTGGACGACCTGCTCGACCACATCCTGCCCGACGACTGGCGGGCCATGGACCTCGACGACGCCGAGACCCGCCCCGCAACCTGACCCCCGCGGCCCGCCGCCGCACGACACCGGAGGTGTGAGCATGACCCAGACCGCGCGAGACCTGCGCCCGGGCCGCGGCACCGGCCTGGACACCCCGCTGAGCGCCAGCGGGCGCCGCGTGCCCCGGCTGGCCCCGAACCCGGACGCCTTCGGCGAGGCCACCGAGGGCATCGCCCGCTTCATGGGCACCCCGCAGTTCCTCGTCTGGATGACGCTGTTCTGCGCCGCCTGGCTGGGCTGGAACACGTTCGGCCCGATGGAGTGGCGGTTCGACTCCGCCGAGCTCGGCTTCACCGCGCTCACGCTCATGCTCTCCCTCCAGGCGTCCTACGCCGCACCCCTGCTCCTGCTGGCGCAGAACCGCCAGGACGACCGGGACAGGGTCGCGCTGCGCGAGGACCGTGACCGCGCCGAGCGCAACCTCGCCGACACCGAGTTCCTCACCCGCGAGATCGCCGGTCTGCGGCTGGCCGTCCAGGAGGTCGCCACGCGCGACTTCGTGCGCGGCGAGCTGCGCGGCGTCCAGGACGACCTCAGGGACGACCTCCGCGAGGCGCTGCGCGCCGAGCTGCGGGAGGAGATCCGGGAGGAGATCCGGGAGGAGATCCGGGAGGAGCTGCGCGCCGGCCTCCCGGGCGCCGAGGCCCAGCCCCGCAAGAACAAGAAGACCAAGGGCCGCGGCCGGGATGCGCGGCGCGGCGACGCCGGCGCCGAGCCCACGACCACCACGCTCGCCACCCTCGCGGCCCAGGAGGCCCGCGAGGCCGGGGGGTCCGGTCCGGCGGCCGGTCCCGCCGACGGTGCGGGCCCGGTGGACGGGGGCGGCCGATGAGCGCCCTGGGCCTGCCCGTGCCCGAGGTCCGCACCGACCTCGAGCGCCGGGTGCTGGAACGGCTCGCCACGGTCCAGGACCCCGAGATCCGCCGCCCGATCACCGACCTCGGCATGGTGGAGTCGGTCGTGGAGACCGCCCCGGGCGTCGTCGAGGTCGCGGTCCTGCTCACGATCGCCGCGTGCCCCCTGCGCGGGACGATCCAGACGGACGTGGCCGCCGCCGTCGCCGTCGTGCCCGGCTGTGAATCCGTGGACGTTCGCGTCGGGGTCATGGAGCCCGAGCGCCGCCTGGCGCTGCAGGACGCCCTGCGCGCGACTCGGCCGACGAACCCGTTCGGGGAGGGGACGCTCACGCGCGTCCTCGCGGTGGCCTCGGGCAAGGGCGGCGTGGGCAAGTCCTCGGTCACGGCCAACCTCGCGGTCGCGCTCGCCGCGCGCGGGCTCGCCGTCGGCCTGATCGACGCGGACGTGCACGGCTACTCCATCCCCGGGCTCCTGGGCGTGACCGGCACCCCGACGAAGCTGGACCGGATGATCCTGCCCCCCGTGGTGCGGGACGTGAAGGTCATCTCGATCGGCATGTTCCTCGACGCGGACCGGCCGGTGGCCTGGCGCGGGCCGATGCTGCACCGCGCGCTCGAGCAGTTCGTCACGGATGTGCACTGGGGCGACCTGGACGTCCTGCTCGTGGACCTGCCCCCGGGCACCGGGGACATCGCGATCTCGACGGCGCAGCTGCTGCCCGCCTCGGAGCTGCTCGTGGTGACCACGCCGCAGCACGCCGCCGCGCAGGTGGCCGCGCGCGCCGGTCAGCTGGCGGAGCAGACGGGCCAGACCGTGGCCGGGGTCGTGGAGAACATGGGGCCGATGACCCTGCCGGACGGCACCGTCCTGGATGTGTTCGGAACCGGCGGTGGCGCCGAGGTGGCGGAGCGGCTGTCCGGGGTGCTGGGCACCCAGGTGCCGCTGCTGGGCACCGTTCCCCTGGACCCGGCGCTGCGGGCGGGCGGCGACGCCGGCGACCCCGTGGTGGTGTCCGCGCCGGAGAGCCCCGCGGGCCGGGCGCTGGCGGAGATCGCGCAGCGGCTGGCCGTGCGGCCGCGCGGGCTGGCCGGGCGGCCGCTGCCGTTCACCCCGCGCTGACCTCGGGTGCCGGCGCCCCGGCCGGGGCACCCGACGCGCGCGACGGCGTCAGGTCGCGTCGACGTCGAAGGGGGCGGGTGCCAGCCCGAGCAGCTCGAGGGGGTCCGGTGCGGTCTCCACGGCGGCAGGACGCTCCTCGGCGAGGGCCTCGGCGCGGCCGGAGGCCATCAGGGCTGCGGCGGCGCCGCCCACGGCGGCCGCCCCGGCGGCGGGCGCGGTCGACCGGGTCTGTGCGGCGGCACCGGACTCCGCGGCGGCGGTGCTGCCGGCCCCGGCGGGGCGGCGGAAGAGCGTGCGCGGATCCATGTCCGCCAGGTCCTGGCGGGTGAGGCCGCCGTGCACGTCCTCGGCGCTGACGCCCGTCGCCTGCGCCGCCCGGGACGCGGGCGTGGACGAGCCGCCGGCAGGCTCGCGGAGCGCGTCGCGGATGATGCGGCGCGGGTCGTACTGGCGGGGGTCGTACTTGCGCCAGTCCACCTCGTCGAAGTCCGTGCCGGTCTCCTCCTTGAACTGCGCCTTGGCACCCTCGGCCTTGTCGCGCATGACGCGCAGCCAGTCGGTGAAGGCGCGCGTGTACTCGGGGAGCTTCTCCGGCCCGAGGATGACGATCGCGAGCACCGCCAAGATGATGAACTCGCCGCCGTTGATACCAAACACCCTCCCAACTCTACTAGAGCGGCACCGCCCCACAGCCCGGAGCCGCGGGGGCGGGGCGGCTCAGCCGCGGGGGCGCGGCACGGCGTCCGCGATGCGTTCGAGGCCTCGCTCGAGGCGTTCCTCGACGGCGTCGCCGCCGCCCAGCTCGAGCACCCGTGCCCGCTCGGAGACCAGCAGGTGGGTGAGGACCGCGTCGGCGCGCTCGTCCGGCAGGCTGGCCTCCACGCGGTAGGCGGCCTGGGGCGTGGTCAGCTCGGCCGTCCAGCCGTCCTGCTCCCCCGCCGGGACGATCCGGTAGACGCCGCCGCCGGCCAGCCGACGCTCCTGTGCCCCCGTGCTCAGGGGCGCGGTCGAGGCACAGCCCTCCGGGGTGGCTCCCTCGATCCGGGGTCGGCACTCGCGGACGGTCACGGTCGGCTCGTCCCGGCCCCAGCCGACGACGACCTCCACGTCCTCGGCCGTCTGGGTGGTGTCCACGGTGAGCGGCTCCAGTCCGGCCCCCACGAGGGAGGGCACCGTCCAGCCCTGACCCCGCAGCTCCGCGACGGTGCCGCGCCGGTCCGTCGACGCGGTCCCGGCCGCCGGCAGGGCGACGGTGTCCGTCGGGGCCGTGCGCTGGGCCGTGGTGCGGGGCGCGCCGGCCACCCAGACCGCGGTGAACAGCCCGCCGAGCAGGACGACGAAGGTCAGCAGCCCCACCACCAGGCGGCCGGAGACGCCGCGGGCGCGCAGCACCGGGGCGACGACGGCGCCGGCCGGACGCTGGTGCACCGTGCGGGCGGCGTCGAGCACGCGGGCCCGGGCCTGGACGGTGGCGCGGCACTCGGGGCAGCGGTCCAGGTGGCGGGCGATGCGCGCCCGGGACGCGGCGGGGAGGGAGCCCTCGAGGTAGGCGTCCATGTGGCGCTGGGTGTGTCGACGTCCCATGCGGCCACCTCCTCGGTCCTCGCGTCCTCGGTCCGGCGAACGGCCTCCCGCACGGCGGGAGCCGGTTCGTGCCGTGTCCCATCATCGGCCCGCCTCCTGGGAGAACACTGGGTCCCGGCCGCGTGCCGGCCCGTACACTGGCCCGCGTCGCCCGTGCCGCGGGCGAGGTCCCGCCGTCGTCGTCCCGGAGTCAGCCATGAGCGCCCTGCAGCCCCAGCCCACCGACAAGCACGCGTCCTGGGCCTGGTCGGAGAGCCGGGCCACCGAGGACGACGTCGTCCTGCGCGCCCGCGAGCGCGCCGCCGAGCTGGACGTGCCGCCGGTGAGCGAGGGGACGGCGGCCCTGTTGACGGTGCTGGCGGCCACACGGGCCCCCGCGGCGGTCGTGGAGGTGGGCACGGGCGCCGGCGTCTCGGGGCTCGCCCTGATGCGCGGTCTGCCCGAGCGCACGGTCCTCACCACCGTGGACCCGGACGCGGAGGCCCAGCGTGCGGCCCGCGAGGCGTTCTCGGAGGCCCGCCTGCCCACGAGCCGCACCCGCATGATCACGGGGCGCTCCCGGCTCGTCCTCCCCCGGCTCACGAGCGGCGCCTATGAGATGGTCCTGGTGGACGGGGACCCGGCCGCGCGTCAGTTCGACGTCGAGCAGGCCGCGCGCGTGCTCGCCCCCGGCGGCGTGCTCGTCGTGGTGGACGCCCTCGACGGGGACCGCGTTCCCCGGCCCGCCGTGCGCGACGAGTCCACCGTGTCCGCCCGGGCGGTGGACCGCCTCATCCGGGAGGACGAGCACTGGCTGTCCGCCGTCGTCCCCTCCGGCACGGGCGTGCTGATCGCGGTGCGCCGCTGATCCGCGGCGTCGCCGGGGACGCGGACGCCCCGCGCACCGTGACGGTGCGCGGGGCGTCCGCGTCGAAGGGGTCCGGGCTCAGGCCTGGATGACGCCCTCGAGGCACTCCTTGAGCTCGCGGGCCTCGTCCGCGTTGATCTCCAGCACGAGACGGCCGCCGCCGTCGATCGGCACGCGCATGATCAGGCTGCGCCCCTCCTTGGTCACTTCCATGGGACCGTCCCCGGTGCGGGGCTTCATGGCGGCCATTGCGACTTCCCTTCTGGATGATGTTCCCGTCACGGCGTCCGGCGACCGCGGGAGCGGGCGCTGTCCGGACGCCTCCGGCGCCCCCGCACGCGGGCGTGCGCGAGGCCGGTCACATCACCATTATCGCGGATTCCGCGTGCTCGCGCCAAACGATGGCCCGCACCGAGCCCGGCCCGCGACTCAGGCGCGCCCCGCCGGATCGCTCCGGGACGGGTCGGCGGCCTCGAGCTCGGCCACCCGGGCCCGCAGTGCGGTCGCCTCGTCCTCACGCTCCGCGAGGGCGTCCCGCAGCCGCAGCAGGACGGCGTCCACCTGGTCCCGCTGGTAGCCGGGCACCGCGACGGCCAGCCGCAGCAGGCCGACGTCCGCCGCGCGCGGCCGCTCCGGCAGCAGCACGGGGTGCCCGGGCGTCCTCCCGGCCGGGTCGCCGGCCCGGAGCGTGAGCCGGCCCGCGAGGGCGGCGGCCAGGGCCGCCAGCACGACGACGAGCACGGCCACGAGGACGATCCACTGCGGCCCGCTCACGCGTCGGCCCTCCCCGCCGAGCGGAGCACGCACGCGACGGCCTCCTCCGCCGTGTCCACGAGCTGGACGAGCTCCGGGTCCTCGGGCGAGATCATGCCGCGCTCCACGAGCGTGCCGCGGATCCAGTCCACGAGCGGGCCCCAGAAGCCGCGGTCCACGAGGACCACGGGGAAGCGGGTGACGGTGCCGGTCTGCACGAGGGTGAGGGCCTCGAAGAGCTCGTCCAGGGTGCCGAGGCCGCCGGGCAGCACGATGAACCCCTGCGCGTACTTGAGGAACATGACCTTGCGGACGAAGAAGTAGCGGAAGTCCACCCCCACGTGCACCCAGGGGTTCAGACCGGTCTCGAACGGCAGCTCGATGCCCAGGCCCACGGACTCTCCACCGGCCTCGTGGGCGCCCCGGTTGGCGGCCGCCATGGTGCCGGGCCCCCCACCGGTGATGACCGTGTACCCGGCCCGGGCCAAGCGGGTCCCGACCTCGTGGGCCAGGGCGTACTCGGCGCTGCCCTCGGGCGTGCGCGCCGAGCCGAACACGGAGACCGCGGGACCCAGCCCCGCGAGGGTGCCGAAGCCCTCGACGAACTCGGCCTGGATGCGCAGGACACGCCAGGCCTCGGACGTCGTCGAGGCGACGTCGGCGGCGGGGCGTGCGGCGTCGCCGGGCCGCCGGCCGTCGAGGAGGAGCTGGTCGAACGTGGGGGTGCGCGCCGCCTCCCCGCGCAGGACCTGCCCGCCGCGGCGGACGCGCTGGGGCTTGGCGGCGACGTCGCCGCCCGAGGGGTGCTCATGTGGGGCCATGGCGCCAGCCTAACGAGCCGGCGGGCCGCCGGGGCCGGCGTCGCACGGCGCACCGCGCCGGGTGTGGCGTGCGCTATATTCCACTGGCATGACGCAGATCACGCCTGAGCAGCCCCACGGCGCCCACCTCCCCGACGAGGCCGGTGTGCGGCGCCGTCGCGGTGCCGCGGGCGATGACCTGATCGTCCTCGAGGGCGTCAACAAGCACTTCGGCGACTTCCACGCCCTCCGCCAGATCGACCTGCGGATCCCGCGCGGCCAGGTGGCGATCGTCCTCGGCCCGTCCGGCTCCGGCAAGTCGACGCTGTGCCGCACGATCAACCGGCTCGAGACCATCGACGACGACGGCGGCCGCATCCTGATCGACGGGCGGCCGCTCCCCACCGAGGGCAGACAGCTCGCCCAGCTGCGCGCCGAGATCGGCATGGTCTTCCAGTCCTTCAACCTCTTCGCGCACAAGTCGATCCTGGAGAACGTGACCCTCGGGCCCATCAAGGTGAAGGGCAAGCGCCGGGCGGACGCCGAGCGGCACGCCATGGAGCTGCTCGAGCGCGTGGGCGTGGCCCAGCAGGCGAGGAAGATGCCGGCCCAGCTCTCCGGCGGGCAGCAGCAGCGCGTGGCCATCGCCCGTGCCCTGGCGATGGAGCCGAAGGCCCTGCTCTTCGACGAGCCGACCTCCGCCCTCGACCCCGAGATGGTGCAGGAGGTCCTCGACGTCATGGTCCAGCTCGCCGAGGGCGGCATGACCATGGTCGTGGTCACCCATGAGATGGGCTTCGCCCGCAAGGCCGGGGACCGCGTGGTCTTCATGGCCGACGGCGCCATCCTCGAGGACACCGACCCCGACACCTTCTTCACGAACCCCCGACACGAGCGTGCCCAGGACTTCCTGGGCAAGATCCTCGCGCACTGACCCCGTCCCCCGTCGCACCCCACCGCACCGAACCAGAGGAGAGCACCATGCTCCGCACGAAGCTCCTGACCCTGTCCGCCGTCACCGCCGCGGCCGCGCTGTCCCTCACCGCCTGCGCGCCGTCGTCCTCGCAGGGCGGCGGTGGCGACGCCGCCGGCTCGTCCTCGGCCGGCGAGTCGACGTCGTCCGGCTCCGGCGAGAGCCTGCGCATCGGCATCAAGTTCGACCAGCCGGGCCTGGGCTACCGCGAGGGCTCGGCCCAGCCCACCGGCTTCGACACGGACGTGGCCCGCTACGTGGCGGACAAGCTCGGCGTGGCCGAGCAGGACATCGAGTGGGTCCAGACCCCGTCTGCGAACCGGGAGAACGCCCTGGAGAACGGCGAGGTCGACATGATCTTCGCGACGTACTCCATCACGGACGCCCGCAAGGAGCGCGTCGCCTTCGCGGGCCCGTACTTCGTGGCCGGCCAGGACCTGCTGGTCCGCGCGGACGACACCGCGATCACCGGCCCCGAGGCCCTCGACGGGAAGAACCTCTGCTCCGTCACCGGCTCCACCTCGGCCCAGAAGATCAAGGACCAGTTCGCCTCCGGCGTGAACCTGGTGGAGCAGGGCGGCTACGCCGAATGCGTGACCTACCTCGAGTCCGGCCAGGTGGACGCCGTGACCACGGACGACATCATCCTCGCGGGCCTGGCCGCCGCCGACGCCAACAAGGGCAAGTTCAAGGTCGTCGGCAACACCTTCACCACGGAGCGCTACGGCGTCGGCCTGCCGAAGGACTCGGAGCGCTGCGAGGACATCAACGAGGCGATCAAGGAGATGAAGGACTCCGGCGAGTGGAAGAAGGCCCTCGAGTCCAACACCGAGGGCACGGGCTACACCTACGACGAGACGCTGAACTCCGGCGAGGACGCTGAGTTCGAGCCCTGCGCCTGACGGCCTCCTGCGCCGGGTGGGCCGAGGGCGTGACCTGAACCGTCACCCTCGGCCCGCCCGGCGGCTCCCCTGCCCGTCAGCCCTGTCCCGACCCTCGGAGAAGACATGGAATCGATCTCCTCGCTCCTCGCGGACTACGGCGCGGACATCCCGCTCGCGTTCTGGACGAACATCAGGCTCGCGTTCCTCGCGACCCTCGGCTCGTTCGCCCTCGGCGTGGTGCTCGCCCTGTTCCGCATCTCGCCCGTCCCCTCGCTGCGCGCCCTCGGCACCGGCTACGTCAACGTGGTCCGCAACACCCCGCTGACGATCATCATGCTGCTCGGCGTGCTCGCCGTCTGGGGGCAGCTGAAGGTCAGCTTCTCGTCCGACTTCACGCTGAACTTCTTCATCTACGCCGTGATCGCGCTCTCGCTCTACCACGCGGCGTTCATGTGCGAGGCGATCCGCTCCGGCGTCAACACCGTCCCGCTCGGGCAGGCCGAGGCCGCCCGCTCCATCGGCCTGGGCTTCCTGCCCGCGGCCCGCCACGTGATCCTGCCCCAGGCGCTGCGCGGGGCCATCACCCCGCTCGGCAACACCGTGATCGCGCTGACCAAGAACACCACCGTCGCCGCCGCGGCGTCGGTGGCGGAGGCCTCGGGCCTGATGAAGCGCATGATCGAGTTCAGCCCGGACGTGATGGTGGCGATCTTCCTGACCTTCGCGATCGGCTTCTGCCTGATCGTCATCCCCATCGGCCTGCTGACCACGTGGGCCTCGGAGAAATGGGCGGTGGCCCGATGAGCGCCCAGGCCTCCGTCCTCTTCGACGCCCCGGGCCCGATCGCCCGCCGGCGGATCCTCCTCGCCAACCTCGTCGCCCTCGCCGCGGTCCTGACCGTGGCGGTGCTCGTCCTGATCCAGATGAACGCCACCGGCCAGCTCTCCGGCCGCCGCTGGCTGGCCGCCGTCGACGGCGACGCGTGGCGGAACTACTACCTGCCGGGCCTGCAGTTCACCCTGCAGTCCGCGGGCATCGCCGTGGTCACCTCCGTGGTGTTCGGCCTGGTGTTCGGCTTCCTGCGGCTGGCCCCGTTCGGCCCGATGCGCTGGCTGGCCGCCGTCGTCGTCGAGTTCTTCCGGGCCGTGCCGGTGCTCGTGATGATGGTGTTCTTCTACCAGCTGTTCGCGCAGGTCGCGCGCACCGGGGCGATCCAGCCCCAGGACGGCCCGTACTACGCGGTGATCGCGGCGCTGACCCTGTACAACGGGTCCGTGATCGCGGAGCTGGTGCGCTCCGGGGTGCGCTCGCTGCCGCGCGGCCAGCGCGAGGCGGCCGCGGCGGTGGGCATGACGAGCATGCAGTCCCTGCGGCTCGTGGAGGTGCCCCAGGCCCTCATCGCCATGCTGCCCTCACTGCTGAGCCAGTTCGTGGTGATCCTCAAGGACTCGGCGCTGGGCTACCTCATCGGCTTCTTCGAACTCCTGCAGTACGCCCGCCAACTCGGCTCCGGCAACGGCAACATCCTGCAGTCCCTCGTGGTGGCCGCGGTGATCTTCATCGTGATCAACTTCCTCCTCACCTGGGCGGCCACCCGGCTCTCGCGGCGGCTGTCGTCGCGGACGGCCGGCGACGCCAGCACCCCCACGACCCCGCTCGTCGGGGCGTCCACGGCCACGGCGGCCTGACCCGGCGGCGGGCGCGGCGGGCCCGCGGGTCCGGCGGGTGGCGGCGGCCGACGTCGTCGGGTCAGCCGGCCAGCCAGGCCGCGAGCGCCGCGAGGCACGCGTGGACCGCCTCGCGGGGCACGTGCTCGTCGTCCGTGTGGGCCAGGAGGGCGTCGCCGGGGCCGAAGTTGACCGCGGGCACGCCCAGCTGGGAGAACCGCGCCACGTCCGTCCACCCGTACTTGGGCTGGGGCTCTCCCCCGACGGCGGCGACGAACGCGGCGGCGGCCGGCCGGTCCAGACCGGGGCGGGCGGCGGGCGAGGCGTCGTCGATCCGCACCTGGGCGTCCCAGTCCACACCGGCCCCCTCCAGCACCGCGCGGACGTGCGCGTGGGCCTGGTCGAGGGTCTTGTCCGGAGCGAACCGGTAGTTCAGGTCCACGGACGCCTCGTCCGGGATGACGTTGCCCGCGACGCCGCCGGCCACGCGGATCGCGTGCAGCCCCTCCCGGTACTCCAGGCCCTCCACCGTGACCGTGGCCGGCTCGTACGCCGCCAGGGCGGTGAGCACGGGGGCCAGCTTGTGGATCGCGTTGTCGCCGCGCCAGGCGCGGCCCGAGTGCGCCGCGACACCGGAGAAGGTGACGCGGTACCGGCACGTGCCGTTGCAGCCGCCCTCCACGACGCCGTCGGTCGGCTCGAGCAGCACCGCGAAGTCGCCCTCCAGCAGCTCGGGGGCCTGGCGGGCCACGCGGGCGAGGCCCGAGAGGTCCGAGGAGACCTCTTCGTGGTCGTAGAACACCCACGTGACGTCGTGCACGGGGGTCGGGCCGTCCGCGCGGCCGAAGCGGCCGGCCAGGGCCAGCTGCACGGCGACGCCGGACTTCATGTCCACGGCTCCGCGGCCGTACAGCACGTCCCCGTCCCACGCCGAGGGCACGGTCCCGCGCGAGCCCGGCACGGTGGGCAGGGGCACCGTGTCCAGGTGCCCGGCGAGGATCACGCGGGTCGGCCGCCCCAGAGCGGTGCGGGCGACGACGGCGTCCCCGAACCGCCGCACCTCGAGGCCGCCGAGGGCGCGCAGGGCCTGCTCGACGGCGTCGGCCAGCGGCCCCTCCTCCCCCGAGACGGAGCGCACGTCCAGCAGGATGGCGGTGAGCGCCGCGACGTCGAGGTCCGGATCGGCGAGGTCGGGCAGGGGCACGGGGGTGAGACTCATGTGTCCAGTCTACGGACGGGCCTCTCGCCGCCCTGCAGCGTGCCCCGGCCGCTCATTAGGCTGAGGCGCATGACCCAGACCGCTGCACAGCAGCCCTCCCCCCGTCTCGTCTCCGGCCACGGCCTGGCCACCACGGCCGCCGACGGCGCCGTCCTGGACGTGTGGTTCCCCGCGCCCGTGGCCGGTCCGCTCTCCGCTGCGGACGCCTCGCTGCGCGACACCCTGCGCGCCCTCGCCGCGGACGACGCGGACCGCGGGACCACGCAGGCCGTCGTCGAGCTGGAGGTCGACCTGGACGCCGCCCCGGCCTCCACCGCGGACGCGTGGCTGCGCCTGCACGTGCTCTCGCACCGCCTGGTGCGGCCGAACGAGCTCAACCTCGACGGCGTCTTCGGGCTGCTCACCAACGTGGTGTGGACGAACCACGGACCCTGCGCGGTCGCGGACTTCGAGCTGACGCGGGCGAGGCTGCGTGCCCGCGGCGCCGTGCAGGTGTACGGCGTGGACAAGTTCCCGCGCATGACGGACTACGTCGTGCCCTCCGGGGTGCGCATCGGCGACGCGGACCGGGTGCGCCTGGGCGCCCACCTGGCCGAGGGGACGACCGTGATGCACGAGGGCTTCGTGAACTTCAACGCGGGCACCCTGGGGCATTCGATGGTGGAGGGCCGGATCTCGGCCGGAGTCGTGGTGGGCGACGGGTCCGACGTCGGAGGCGGCGCGTCCATCATGGGCACGCTCTCCGGCGGCGGCACCCAGCGGATCGTGATCGGCGAGCACGTGCTGCTCGGCGCGAACTCCGGCGTGGGCATCTCCGTCGGCGACGACTGCGTGGTCGAGGCCGGTCTGTACGTCACCGCAGGCACGCGCGTGAGCGTGCTGCAGGACGGCGAGGCGGCGCGGACCGTGAAGGCCGTGGACCTCTCCGGCGTGCCGAACCTGCTGTTCCGCCGCAACTCCACCACGGGCGGGGTCGAGGCCCTCCCCCGCGCCGGCCGGACCGTCGAACTGAACGCGGCGCTGCACGCGAACTGACCCGGCACACCCGGCCCTCCCCTCCCCCGTTCCTCCCCGCGTTTTCCGCCGCGTTGGGGGGCGATTTCCGGTGGTATCCCGCCGGGATAACGCCCAGTATCGCCCCCGGAACTCCCCGGCGGCCCGGGGGCGGGAAGACGACGACGGCGGCACGCGGCGCGGGCCGTCGGCTCCTGCACAGCAGCGCCCGCCCCGCGCGTCGTCCCCGTGCCGCGGCCAGCGCGCCCCGGGCGCCCCGCCGGCGTCGTCCGATGGGTGCATGCCGCGCGTCGTGACTCCTCTGCCGCCCGACCAGCCCGCCGTGCTGTTGGCCACGGACCTGGCCCGACTGGGGCTGCCGCCCGACCGCGCCCGCCGGTCGGACCTGGAGCGGGTCGGGCAGGGCTTCCACCGGCAGCGGGCACGTCCTGGCACGGGCTGGGCCGACCTGGGCCTGACCGAGCCCGGGCACGGCTTCTCCCCCGATCACCTCGCCGCGCTTCTGCGCCGGCGCCCGGATGCCGTCCTCTCCCACGAGACCGCGGCCCACCTGCACGGCCTGCCGATGCCCGCGCGAGCCTGGCGGCGGCGCGACCCGGCGACGGGCGAGCTCGAGGCCGACCCGCCGGTGCACCTCACCGTGGCTCGGGGGACACGACGCGTCCGGCGGGCCGGGCTGATGGACCACCGCAGGCCGCTGGCGCCCGAGTTCGTCACGCACGTGCACGGCCTGCGCGTCACCACCGTCGATCGCACCTGGCTGGACCTGTGCTCCCTGACGCCCCCGTGGACGTTCGAGGACCTCGTGGCCGCCGGCGACCACGCCGTCAGGCACCCGTGGACGCCCGCGGGCCGGACGGATCCGGCCACCACGATCGCCGCGCTGCGGTCCGCGCTGCGCGCGTCCGGACGCTTCCATGGCCGCCCGGCCGCCCGGGAGGCGCTGGATTCCGTTCGCGTCGGGGCGGACTCGCCGCCCGAGACCCGCCTGCGCCTGGCCCTCGTGGCCGGCGGGCTGCCGGAGCCGGAGCTGCAGGCCGCGCTCGAGCCCGGGGACCCCTTCTCCCCCGTGGCCGACCTGGCCTACCGCCACGTGCGCCTGGCCCTGCAGTACGACGGCGCGGGGCACCGCACGCGGGAGCAGGAGGCGCGCGACGCCCGCCGGGACCGCTATGGGCAGGCGCGCGGCTGGACGACGCTCCGCGTCACCTGGGCGGATGGGCGCGAGGACTTCCGTGGCGTCGTCGGGGTGGTCCGACGCCGCCTCGGCCCCTGAGCCTCGCCATGAAGAGGCTCCGGCGAACGCATTTGGGGGCGGTTTCGGGTGGTATTCCGTCGGAATACCACCCGAAACCGCCCCCAAACGCAGGGTCAGTGCCCCCGGGTCAGCGCTGCGGGTACTGGCGCAGCTG
This sequence comes from Micrococcus luteus, assembly GCF_014138885.1. Lineage (NCBI taxonomy): Bacteria > Bacillati > Actinomycetota > Actinomycetes > Micrococcales > Micrococcaceae > Micrococcus > Micrococcus luteus. The sequence continues at coordinate 2,271,535 of NZ_JACJIK010000001.1, read as the reverse complement.
CTCGCCCACGTAGATCTGGCGCGGGCGGCCGATCTTGGTGGCCGGGTCCTCCATGAGCTCGCGCCACTGGGCGATCCAGCCGGGCAGGCGGCCCAGGGCGAAGAGGACGGTGAACATCTTCTCCGGGAAGCCCATGGCCTTGTAGATCACGCCGGTGTAGAAGTCGACGTTCGGGTAGAGCTTGCGCTCCACGAAGTAGTCGTCGGCGAGGGCCTTCTCCTCGAGGCGCTGGGCGATCTCGAGCAGCTCGTCGTTGCCGCCCATCTTGCCCAGGATGTCCTCGGCGGTCTTCTTGATGATCTTGGCCCGCGGGTCATAGTTCTTGTACACGCGGTGGCCGAAGCCCATGAGGCGGACGCCGTCCTCCTTGTTCTTCACCTTCTCCATGAAGTCCTCGGGCGTGATGCCCTCCGACTTGATCTTCCGGAGCATGTTCAGCACGGCCTCGTTGGCGCCACCGTGCAGCGGGCCGTAGAGGGCGTTGATGCCGGCGGACACCGAGGCGAACAGGTTGGCCTGGGTGGAGCCGACCAGGCGCACCGTGGAGGTGGAGGCGTTCTGCTCGTGGTCGGCGTGCAGCATGAGCAGCAGGTCGAGGGCCTTGACCACGTCCGGGTCGATGTCGTATTCCTCGGCCGGCACGCCGAAGCACAGGCGGAGGAAGTTCTCCACGTAGTTCAGCGAGTTGTGCGGGTACATGAACGGCTGGCCCAGCGACTTCTTGAACGCGTAGGAGGCCAGCACCGGCAGCTTGCCCAGCAGACGCACGGTGGAGATGTGGACCTGCTCCGGGTCGTGCGGGTCCAGGGAGTCCGGGTAGAACGTGGACAGCCCGGACACGGAGGAGGACAGCACCGGCATGGGGTGCGCGTCCCGCGGGAAGCCGTTGAAGAACAGCTTGAGGTCCTCGTGCACCATGTTGTGGCGCAGGATGTTGGTCTCCCAGGCCTCCAGGGTCTCCTTGGACTCGGGCAGCTCGCCGTAGATCAGCAGGTAGGCCACCTCCATGAAGGAGGAGTGCTCGGCGAGGTCCTCGATGGCGTAGCCGCGGTAGCGCAGGATGCCCTGGTCACCGTCGATGAACGTGACGGCCGACTTGGCGTTCGCCGTGTTCATGAAGCCCGGGTCGTAGGTGACGTCGCCGGTCTCCTTCAGGAGCGGGGCGATGTTGATGCCGTTGTTGCCCTCTGTGGCGTGCTCGACGCCCAGGTCCAGGCTCTGCTCGCCGACGGTCAGCCGGACGGACTCGTGATGGGTCACGGGTGTGCTCCCTCGTCTTCTCTTCTCGATGGCCCGGGTTCACGCGCCGGCGTGGGCGCGCCCACACGGGGACGACTCTGCTCCAAACTATCAAGGACCGGCCCGGGACGCGCGGTCGCTTCCCCCGACGACGGCCCCCGACCCCGGCTCAGCCGGTCCGCGGCCCGCGGGCGGTGAGTCTCGCCGCGGCCCGGGCGACCGCCTCGTCCGTGGCGGTGATCGCCACGCGGACGTAGCCGTCGCCGCCGGCACCGTAGAACACGCCGGGCCCGGCGATGATGCCCAGGTCCGCCAGTTCGCCCAGCAGGTCCCACGAGTCCTGCGCCGTGGCGTCGGCCGGATCCAGGTCCGCCCGCCGGGTCCACAGGTACAGCCCCGCCTCGGAGTGGTCCACCGTGTGGCCGGAGGCCTCCAGGGCGGTGCGCAGCGCGTCCCGACGGCGGCGGTAGCGGTCCTTCTGCTCCGCGACGTGCGCGTCGTCGGCCAGGGCCACGGCCATCGCATGCTGCACCGGGGCCGGCACGATCATGCCCGCGTGCTTGCGGGTGTTGACCAGGGTCGCCACGAGCTGCGGATCCCCCGCGGCGAACGCGGCGCGGTAGCCGGCGAGGTTGGACTGCTTGGACAGCGAGTAGACGCTCAGCAGGCCCGTCAGGTCGCCGCCGGAGACCTCGTCGGAGAGGATGCAGGGCACGACGGCCCCGTCCCACGCGTCCCAGCCGAGCTCGGCGTAGCACTCGTCCCCGCACACCACGGCGCCCACGCCACGGGCGGCGTCGACCGTGCGGCGCAGCGCCGCGGCGTCCAGCACGGCACCGGTGGGGTTGGCCGGCGAGTTGGTCCACACGAGGCGCACCCGCTCACGCACCTCGGGCGCCAGCGCGTCGAGGTCGTCCGCGGCCACGGCCTCCGCCCCGGCCAGCAGCGCGCCCACCGCATAGGTGGGGTAGGCGGCCTCGGGGTGGACGACGACGTCGCCTGCGCCGAGCCCGAGCAGCGTGGGCAGCCACGCGATGAACTCCTTGGACCCGACCGTGGGCACCACGGCCGCCGGGTCCAGCCCGGACACCCCGCGGCGCCGGGCGTACCAGTCGACGACCGCGCGGCGCAGGGCGTCCGTGCCGTGCGTCGTCGGGTAGCCGTGCGCGTCGGCGGCCTCGGTCAGGGCCCGGCGGATCAGCGCCGGCGTCGGATCCACCGGCGTTCCGATGGACAGGTCCGCGACGCCGTCCGGGTGGGCGGCGGCACGCTCACGGTAGGGGGTGAGCGTGTCCCACGGGTAGTCCGGCAGCGTCAGCATGGGGCTCAGGCGTCGGCGTTCTGCAGGGGCAGGGCGGAGATGATCGGGTGGTCCTTGGCGATCATGCCCAGCTTGGCGGCGCCGCCCGGGGAGCCCAGGTCGTCGAAGAACTCGACGTTGGCCTTGTAGTACTCGGCCCACTCGTCGGGGGTGTCGTCCTCATAGTAGATGGCCTCGACGGGGCACACCGGCTCGCACGCACCGCAGTCGACGCACTCGTCCGGGTGGATGTAGAGCATGCGCTCACCCTCGTAGATGCAGTCCACGGGGCATTCGTCGATGCACGCCTTGTCCTTGACGTCCACACACGGCAACGCGATCACGTAGGTCATGGCTGACCGTCCACCTCTCTCTGGGCACGGGGTTGCGGGGCTGCGGTCCAGGGTACTCGCTCCCCCGGACGCGTTTCGCGGGCGGTCACAGTGGCCCGGCGGGGGCGCGTGGCGGCCTCGGCGGCCTCCGCGGGTCGGCGGTCCAGCCGCCGGCCCGCGGCCAACAGGACCATACCGAGCACCGGCTGGCCGACGTTCCAGGCCACGGAGGCGACGACGGCGCCCGGCGCCGCCGCCCACAGGCCGGCCGTCCAGGACAACCCCAGGGCGTCGTCCACCGGCAGGCGCTGCAGGGCCAGGACGGCGGTGAACGCGCCGGCGACGACCGCGGCCCCCGCCGGCAGGGCGCGCCCGCCGCGGCCCGCGCGTCGGACCATCCACCAGCGCTGTGTCGAGCCCACGAGCACGAGCGCCAGCACCGCACCCCAGGGCAGGGTCCAGCCGCCCGGCAGGGAGGCCAGGTTCAGATGGACGGCGGTGCCGAGCGCGCCGGCGACGACGCCGAGCAACGCCCCGCCCACCACGTCGGCGGGCCGGGCGCGGCGGCGGGGACGCTCAGGCACGGGCGCGGGCGCGCGCGGCCTTCAGGCGCTCATTGGCGTCCAGGACGACCTTGCGGATGCGGATGTCCTCGGGGGTGATCTCCACGCACTCGTCCTCACGGGCGAACTCGAGGGACTCCTCGAGGGTGAGCCGGCGCGGGGGCGTCAGGCCCTCGAACGACTCGGAGGAGGCCGCACGCATGTTGGTGAGCTTCTTCTCCTTGGTGATGTTCACGTCCATGTCGTCGGCGCGCGAGTTCTCGCCCACGATCATGCCCTCGTACACCTCGGCGCCGGGCTGCACGAAGAAGGTGCCGCGCTCCTGCAGGTTGATCATGGCGAACGGCGTGGCGGTGCCCGCCCGGTCGGCCACGAGGGAGCCGTTGGTGCGGTACTCGATCTCGCCGGTCCACGGCTCGTAGCCGGCCGCGTAGGAGGAGGCGATGCCTGCGCCGCGGGTCTCGGTGAGGAAGCGGGTGCGGAACCCGATCAGACCGCGGGCCGGGACCAGGAACTCCATGCGGATCCAGCCCGTGCCGTGGTTGGACATCTCCTGCATGCGGCCCTTGCGGGCGGCCATGAGCTGCGTGACCGCGCCCATGAACTCCTCGGGGATGTCGATGGTCATGCGCTCCATCGGCTCGTGGACCTTGCCGTCCACGGTCCGGGTGACCACCTGCGGCTTGCCCACGGTGAGCTCGAAGCCCTCGCGGCGCATCTGCTCCACGAGGATGGCCAGGGCGAGCTCGCCGCGGCCCTGCACCTCCCACGCATCCGGGCGCTCGGTGGGGAGCACCTTGAGCGAGACGTTGCCGATCAGCTCCTTGTCCAGGCGGTCCTTCACCTGGCGGGCCGTGACCTTGGCGCCCTTGACGCGGCCGGCCAGCGGGGAGGTGTTGATGCCCACGGTCATGGAGATGGCCGGGTCGTCCACCGTGATCAGCGGCAGCGGCTTCGGGTTCTCCGCGTCGGTGAGGGTCTCGCCGATCATGATGTCCTCGATGCCGGCGACGGCGACGATCTCGCCCGGGCCGGCCTCCTCCGCGGGCACGCGCTCGAGGCCCTTGGTGGCCAGCAGCTCGGTGATCTTCACGGTCTTCAGGGCGCCGTCCTGGCGGGCCCACGCGACCTGCTGGCCCTTGCGGAGGGTGCCGTTGAAGATGCGCAGCAGCGCGAGGCGGCCGAGGAACGGGGAGGCGTCCAGGTTGGTGACGTGCGCCTGGAGGACCTCGCCCTCGGTGTAGGACGGGGCCGGGATGTGCTCCATGATCACGTTGAAGAGGGCCTCGAGGTCCTCGGCCTCCGGCAGGGCGCCGTCGGCGGGCTGGGTCAGGGAGGCGCGGCCGGCCTTGCCCGAGGCGTAGACGACGGGGACGTCCAACACCGAGTCGAGGTCCAGGTCCGGGTCCTCCTCGGCCAGGTCCGAGGCCAGGCCGAGCAGCAGGTCCATGGAGTCGGAGACGACCCCGTCGATGCGCGCGTCCGGGCGGTCCGTCTTGTTGACCACGAGGATCACGGGCAGCTTGGCCGCGAGGGCCTTGCGGAGCACGAAGCGGGTCTGGGGCAGCGGGCCCTCGGAGGAGTCCACGAGCAGCACGACGCCGTCCACCATGGACAGGCCGCGCTCCACCTCGCCGCCGAAGTCGGCGTGGCCGGGGGTGTCGATCACGTTGATGGTGACGGTCTCGCCCTCGGGGGCGGACGGGCCGGAGTAGAACACCGTGGTGTTCTTGGCGAGGATCGTGATCCCCTTCTCCTTCTCCAGGTCCCCGGAGTCCATGACCCGCTCGGCGACGTCGCCGTGCGTGTTGAAGGCACCGGTCTGGCGCAGCATGGCGTCCACCATCGTGGTCTTGCCATGGTCCACGTGGGCCACGATGGCCACGTTGCGCAGATCGGAGCGGCGGGTTTCGGTCGAGGTCATGGGCGTCCTGTCCGGTTCGACATCAAAGGGGTGGAGGCGCACGACGACGGCGGCCCCCGTGCGATTGTACGCGCAGGGGCCGCCGTGGACAGGCGGGCCGGTTGGCCCGGGGCCGGCGGCGGGACGCGCCCGCCGCCGACCCGCGCGGTCAGTAGACGCCCTCGCCGAGGGAGGCGAGGAACTCGCGGCGCTCCTGGCGACGCTCCGCCTGCTGGTCCGGGTCCGGCACGGGCGCCGCCGCCAGGAGGCGACGGGTGTACTCCTCCTTCGGACGGTGGAGCACCTCCTCCGTGGGGCCCTGCTCCACCTGGCGGCCGTCCTTGAGGACGAGCACCTTGTGGGCCAGCATGTCCACCACCGCGAGGTCGTGGGACACGAACAGGCACGCGAACTCGTAGCGCTGCTGCAGCTCCGCGAACATGTCCAGCACGGCGGCCTGGACGGACACGTCGAGGGCCGAGGTCGGCTCGTCCGCGATGAGCACCTGGGGGTCCAGGGTCAGGGCGCGGGCGATCGAGATGCGCTGGCGCTGACCGCCGGAGAGCTCGTGCGGGTACCGGTTCACCACGGAGCGCGGCAGACGCACCGCGTCCAGCAGCTCCTCGGCGCGGGCGAGGCGCGAGCGCCGGTCCCCCACCTTGTGCACGACCATCGGCTCGGTGATGATGTCGCCGATCGGGAACCGCGGGTCCAGCGAGGCCGCCGGGTCCTGGAAGACCACGCCGATGTTCTTGCGCAGGGCGCGCTGCTCGGCCTTGGGCATCGTCGCCAGGTCGTGGCCCTGGATGCGCAGCGAGCCCTCCGCGATGGTGAGCAGGCCGAGGACCGACTTGGCGATGGTGGACTTGCCCGAGCCGGACTCGCCCACCAGGCCCAGGATCTCGCCCGGGGCCACCTGGAAGCTGACGTCGTGGACCACGCGGTTCTTCTTGCCGCGGTGGTCGTACTCGAGGTGGAGGTTCTCCGCCTCGATCGCGTACCGGGCCTGCGTCTGCGTGGCCGTGACCGGCTCCGGCTCTGCCACCTCGAGGGGCTCGCCGAGGCGCGGCACCGCCGAGAGCAACTTCTGGGTGTACGGGTGCCGGGCGTGCTGGAGCACCTGGTGCACCGAGCCCTGCTCCACGAGCTCGCCGTGGAGCATCACGCACACCCGGTCCGCCATGTCCGCCACCACGCCCATGTTGTGCGTGATGAGCAGGATGCCGGTGTTCATCTTGTTCTTCAGGGAGCGCAGCAGCTCCAGGATCTCGGCCTGGACCGTCACGTCGAGCGCCGTGGTGGGCTCGTCCGCGATGATCACCTTCGGCGAGCAGCTGATCGCCATCGCGATGACGATGCGCTGGCGCTGGCCGCCCGAGAACTGGTGGGGGTACTGCTTGAGCCGGGTGGCGGCGTCGGGGATGCCCACCATGGTGAGCAGCTCGACGGCGCGCTTGTCCGCCTCGGTGCCGTAGGCGATGCCGTGCAGCTCGAGGGCCTCCGTGAGCTGGTCTCCCACGGTGAGGACGGGGTTCAGGGCCGTCATGGGCTCCTGGAACACCATCGCCACCTCGTCGCCGCGGATGTCGCGCAGCTGCCCCGGGGTCATGGTGAGCACGTCGCGGCCGGCCAGCTGCACGGAGCCGGTGACGTCCGCATTGCCCGGGAGCAGGCCCATGGCGGTGGCGCTCGTGACGGACTTGCCGGAGCCGGACTCGCCCACGAGGGCGACGACCTCGCCGGGTTTGACGTCGAACGTCACGCCCTTGACCGCGTGCACCTCGCCGAACTCGGTCGCGAACTTCACGTCCACGTCGCGGAAGGCGAGCACCGGCTCGCCGCCCAGGTCGTCGTGGCGGGCCACGACGCCCATCGCGCTCGTCGCGGGGCCCGGAGGCACGCCGCCGGCGCCGGAGGAGCCGGGCACGGCGGCGCCGCGCGCCTCGAGGTCTGCCGACGACGCCGCGTGCGAGCCCTGCCCGTCGGCGGTCACGTCGTTCTCGTTCTTCTTGCCGAACATGGATCGGCCTTTCTTGTCGTTCGCGCTCATCGCTGACCGTCCTCGTCCGCGTCGGAGATCCGTGCGGACCCGCCGGCCTCCTCCACGGGGGCCTCGATCCGACCGGCCGTCGGGGCCGCGGCCAGACCGCCCGCCGTCGTCGCACCGGCCTCGGTGGCGGCCGCGCGGCGGCCGAAGAAGCGGGGCCTGCGGTGGGCGCCCGCGCCCTGGCGCGGGTCGAAGGCGTCGCGCAGGCCGTCGCCGAGGAAGTTCACGGACAGGGCGATCGCGAGGATGATCATGCCGGGCCACCAGAACAGCCACGGACGGGTGGTGAACGCGTTCTGGTAGTCGGAGATGAGCAGGCCCAGGGACGAGTCCGGCGCCTTCACGCCGAAGCCGAGGAAGGACAGCGAGGTCTCCAGCAGCACCGCGCCCGCGATCGCGAACGTCGCGTTCACGACGATCACGCCGATCGTGTTGGGCAGCAGGTGCTTGAAGATCAGGCGGCCCGGCTTGGCGCCCATGGCGACGGCGGCCGCCACGAACTCCTTCTCGCGCAGGGACAGGACCTCGCCGCGCACGAGGCGGGCCAGGGACGTCCAGGACACGAGGCCGAGCACCACCGCGAGCGGGAGGATGCCCATCTTCATGCCGCTGGCCATCTGGCCGAGCACCGCGGCGAGCACGAGCAGCGGGATGACGATGATCAGGTCGGTCAGGCGCATCAGGACGGAGTCGACCCAGCCGCCGAAGTACCCGGACACGGCGCCGACGATCGCGCCGATCACGGTGGAGAGCAGGCCCACGATGGCCGCGATGATCATGGACTGCTGGGTCCCGCGCATCACGAGGGCGAAGTAGTCCTTGCCCGTGGTGTCCTGGCCGAAGGGGTGCTCGCCCCAGCGGAGGCCCTCGCCCCCGAAGGCCTGCGGCACGACCGACAGCGTCGGGCGACCGCCGTTCACCACGGAGGCCGCGGCCGTGTAGGACTTGTCCCACCAGCCGGGGATGCCGGCGAAGCCGATGGAGGAGAACGCCATCAGCGTGATGAAGACCAGCACGATCAGGGAGATCATCGCCGCCTTGTGGCGGAAGAACCGCTTGCGGACCAGGGCGCCCTGGGAGTAGGACTTCCCGGCCTTGGCGCGGAGCTTGGCGTCCTCCGCCTCCGCGAGGTCGAAGATCTGCTTCTCGTCGAGCTGCGCGCCCGTCGTCGAGGAGTTGTTGGTGGTCATCTGGCTCACACTCGAATCCGGGGGTCGAGGACGGCGTAGAGCACGTCCGCCACGAGGTTCATCAGCACGGCGGCGGTGCCCGTCACGAGGAAGAACGCCATCACGGGCATGGGGTCCACGTCGTGCAGGCCGGTGGCGAACAGCTCGCCCATCCCCTTCCAGCCGAACACCTGCTCCGTGATCACGGCGCCGCCGATCAGGCCGGCGAAGTCGAAGGCCATGATCGTGGTGATGGGGATCAGCGAGTTGCGGAACGCGTGCTTCAGGATCACCTGGCGCTCCGGCAGGCCCTTGGCGCGCGCGGTGCGGATGTAGTCCTGACGCGAGACCTCGAGCATGGAGGAGCGCGTGTACCGCGAGTACGTGGCCACCGAGATGATGGTCAGCAGGATGGTGGGCAGCAGAAGCTGCGCACCGCGGTCCAGGAACACCACCCAGAAGTGGGCGTCCAGGTTCGGGGTGCCCGAGCCGATCGTGGAGATCGGGCGCGGCTTGACCTTCAGGAAGGTCGGCCAGTAGTTCATCAGGTGTTCCGCCACGATCGCCACGCCCATGATCAGGGCGGTCACCAGCGAGGCGGACACGGCCGAGCCCTTGGAGAAGCCGCCGAGCAGGCGGCCCACCAGGATGGCCACCAGCACGAGGATGACGCCGAGGCCGGCCAGCAGCAGTGCGGACGGCGTCCGCCACAGCAGGCCGTAGGTGGCGTAGTAGGCGACGAGGCCGATCGCGGCCGTGACCAGGGCCGCCTTGAGGACCGATCGGTTGCGCAGACCGGAGATCACCGCGGTGGCGCCGACGGCGGCGGCCAGGCCGATGACCAGCTGCACGACCGGGCCCATCTGCGGATGCCGCCAGAAGTCGACGGCGAACAGCACCCAGCCGGCGAGCAGGATGAACGCGGCGGTGGCGCCGAACGTGAAGGCGCGCCGCCTGAGGTCGCCCGCCATGACGGCCTGCAGGACCAGGCCCGCGAGGACGGCGACCCCGATGAGGAGGGGCCAGTTCAGCTCGGGGCTGCGGATCCAGTCGTTGAACCGGATCCCCATGTACTCCTTCAGGAGCACGGCCGCCCAGAACACGGGCAGCGAGAAGAAGAGGAAGATCAGGAACGTGACCACGTAGTCGAGGCCGGAGTACTGGCGGATCGCGGTGACGATGCCGATCGCGATGCCGATGATGATCGCCAGGACGGTCGCGAGCACCACGAGGCGCAGCGTGGAGGCCGCGGCGTTGCTCAGCAGGTCGGCGACGGACTGACCGTTCCGGCTGAGGCCGAGGTCGCACTGACCGGTGACGCAGCCGCCGATGCCCTGGAGCCAGTCCCAGTACCGGGCGTACCAGGGCTGGTCCAGCCCCATGAATTCGGTGCGGGCGGCGATGAGTGTCTCGCGGTTGGGGTTCTGTGACTCTCGCAGGTCCTGGAGGGGGTCACCCGAGTGGGCCACGAGGAAGAAGAGCAGGATCGACGCGCCGAACAGCACCAGGAGGGAGCTGCCGAGGCGCTTGAGGATGAATTTCAGCACAACAGGGGGTGACCTTCCGTGCGAGTGCAAGGGAAAGGGAGGGGTGCGGGTTCGCCGCGGTTCACGGCCAGAGCCCGGCCGGTGCCCGGCCGGGCTCTGTCCTCGATCCCGACGCCGGCGGTCCGCGGGAGGCGGACCGCCGGGTCAGAGGTCAGCGGGGTGTCACTCCTGGACGCGGACCCACTGCTCCACGTTCCACAGCGCACCCGACTGGGCGGCGGTGTCGCGCACGTTGGCGACGTCGGCCTTGTGGCCGACCAGACCCGGGTGCGCGTACAGCGGGATGGCCTGGAAGTCCTCCCAGAGCAGCTTCTCGATGGTCTTGACCTGCTCCAGCTGCTCGTTCTCGTCCAGCGAGGTGGCGAGCTTGTCCCAGGCCGCGTCCACCTCGGGGTTGTTGTAGCTCTGCTGGTTCTGGGCACCGTCCGACTGGTAGATGTTCGCGCCGGAGGCCTTCTGGCCCGAGCCGGCCCAGGCGTAGAGGGCGGCGTCGTAGTCACCGGCCGGCATGACCTCCTTGAAGAACACCGGCGAGTTGGCGTCCTGCACGTCGAAGCCGGCCTGGTCGCAGGAGCTCTTGATGAGCGCGACGGTCTCGGTACGACGCTGGTTGCCGGCCTGGTAGCCGAGGCGGACCGTGGGCTTGGAGACGCCCGACTTCTCGACGAGCTCCTTCGCCTTCTCGATGTTCGGCTCGTCCATCTCCTTCGGGTAGGCCTCGTCCACGACCTCCTGGTACTTGTCCTGGAAGGGGAAGACCTCGCGCAGGTTCATGACCTGGGCGTCCGCATAGATCGGCTTGATCAGGTTGTCCACGATCTGCTGGCGGGGCAGGCAGAGGGCGAAGGCCTCGCGCAGCTCCGGGGAGTCGGCGAAGACCGAGCCCTCGCCGCGGTTGTAGTCCACGTGCTCCCAGGTCAGCTGGTCACCGGTCTGGACGTTGACGTCGTCGCCGAGGCCCTCGAGCTGCTGGAGGGTGTCCACGGTGGCCTGCGGCTCGATGACGTCGAGGTCGCCGTTCTGCAGGGCCTGCACGTGGGTCTTCGGGTCGGCGAAGCGGAGGACGAGCTCCTTGGTGGCCGGCGGGGTGCCCCAGTACTCGGGGTTGGCCTCGAGGGTGATGGACTGGCCGGCCTGCCAGCCGCCGTCCTTGAACTTGTAGGGGCCCATGGAGGGCACCAGCGAGGCGTCCGGCAGCTCGCCGGGGCTGAAGTCCCAGCCGTCGTTCCAGAACTCGGCCGCCGGGGTGAGCGCCTCGACGTCCTTCTCCTTCGCAGCGGTGACGAGCTCCTCGAAGCTCATGCCCGCCTCCTTGGCGACGATGTGCGCCGGCAGCGCGGTGCTGATGAGGATCTCCCAGTCCGCGTAGGGCTCCGGGTAGGTGACGGTGAACTCCTTGCCGTCGGCCTCGCCCTCGGGCGCCTCCGGGATGTACTTGCCCTGCTCGAAGGAGATCGAGTCGAACAGCGGGGTCTCGGAACCCTCCGCCTTGACCGTGTCGTTGTTCGCGGCCCAGTGGAAGATGAAGTCACCCGCGGTGACGGGGGTGCCGTCGGACCACTTGGCGTCGTCGCTGATGGTGTACTTCACGGTCAGCGGGTCGTCCGAGGTCTTCTCGTACGTGCCGAAGTCCTTGTTCGGGATGATCGAGCCGTCGGTGCCGAAGTACCAGAAGGAGGAGAACAGGCGGTCCACGACGGCCGAGTTGTACGTGGTGTACGTGTTCGACTGCAGGCCGTTGTAGGACAGGAAGTCATCGGCGCCCACCGAGTAGGCGATGGAGCCGTCCTGGGTCTCGACGTCGCCCAGGTCGGCCAGCTCCGGCCCGGAGGCCTCGGCGGTGAGCTTCTGGCCCTTGTCCCCTTCGATGACGTTGCCGGCGCCCGAGTCGCCGCCCTGGCTGGCGCCGGAGCCGTTGCTGCTGGAGTCGCCTGCGTTGCCGCCGCCCGGGGCGCACGCGGAGAGGATGAGGGCCGAGCCGGCGGCCAGGGCCGCGGCAGCGGAGAGCTTCGTGTACTTCATGGAAGGTGCTTCCGTTCATGAGAGGTGCAAGGACGTCGCGCGCCCGCGTCCCTGTGGGGAGCTGGTGGTGCGAGACGACCCCCGGGCCGTTCCGTCGAGACGGGACGTTCCGTGAGATGGACCACACTGTAGCGGGCACATTCCGATTCGCGAAAGTCCGGATCCGGATCCGTCTCAGCCGTGTCGCACAGCGGTCGCCGACACCCCGGCAGGCCCCGGCCCGGCGCCGCTGCACCCGGGTGCCGGCGCGGTCAGCGACGACGGTCCGCCAGCAGAGTCCGCACGGCCCACGCCCCGCCCATGCCATGGACGCCGGCGCCCGGCGGGGTGGAGGCGGAGGCCAGATACAGCCCGGTCCGACCCGCCCGGTGCGGCCGGGGCGACGCAGTGGGGCGCAGGAGCGCGCGCGCTCCCGCGAGCGATCCCCCCGCGATGTCGCCGCCCACGAGGTTCGGGTTCCACGCCTCCAGATCGGCCGGGCGCATCGCGACCGCGGCCTGGATCCGGTCCCGGGAACCGGGTGCGTGCCGCTCCACCTCCGCCTCGATCAGCGGACGGACGTCGCCGGGGTGGCCGTGGGGCACATGGGCGTAGGACCAGACGACCGTGTGCCCCCGGGCGGGCCCGGTGGCCCGTGTGGGGTCCGCCGCCTGCTGCTGACAGAGCATGACGAAGGGCCGCGCCGGCATCCGGCCGGCCGCGACGTCGTCCTCGGCCCGCCGGATCTCGGCGGCGGTCCCGCCCAGGTGCACCGTCCCCGCGCCCGCGAGCCGGGCGTCGCGCCACGGGATCGGCCCGTCGAGCAGGAAGTCGACCTTGGACACGGACGGCCCGGGGCGCCACCGGCGCAGGGCCGCGGCGTAGCGCGGCGGCAGGCCCGTGCCGGCGACGCGCAGCACCTGGCGCGGGGTCAGGTCCAGCACGACGGCGTCCGCGGCGGGCAGCGCGCGCAGGTCCGTGACCTCGTGACCCAGGTGCAGCCGCCCGCCGTGCGCCCGCAGCACCGCCACGAGCGACTCGACGATCGCCCCCGACCCGCCGCGCGCCACCGGCCAGCCCGAGCTCATCCCGAGCGCGCCGAAGAGCGCACCGAACGCCGCCGTCAGGGGCCGGCTCGAGGGCAGGATCGCGTGGGCCGCCGAGCCCGTGAACAGGGCACGGGCGGCCTCGGTGCGGAACATCGCCCGGCCCAGCAGATCGGCCGGCCACGGGGCGCGCAGGCCGAAGCGGGCCATCGCCACCGGATGGGGCGGGGGTCGCAGCACCGGGCCGAGCGCGCCCGCCAGGATCTCGTCGACGTGGTCGACCAGGGCCCCGTGCACGGCCCGCCAGGCCCGCGCGTCGACGCCGAGACCCGCGGCGGTGGCCTCGAGGTCCCGGTGCAGGAGGGCGGCCGGCCCGTCCGGCAGCGGATGTCCCATCGGCACGGCCGGGTGCAGCCAGGCGAGACCGTGGTCCGTCAGCCCCAGCTCCCGGAACACGGGGCTGGCGACGCCGAACGGATGGCCCGCCGCCCCGAGGTCCACCACGGTCCCCTCCCCCAGCACCGGCGCGGACGCGCACGCACCGCCGGGCACCGGGGCCCGCTCGAACACGTCCACCTCCCAGCCCTCGCGGGCCAGCAGGGCGGCGGCGGTCAGGCCGTTGGGTCCGGCGCCCACGACGACGGCGCGGCCCGGCTCGACGCCCCGGGGTAGGGCGAATCCGGGGCCGGTGGCGGTTTCGGTCATGGTCTCCTCCTGTGGTCCCTAGGATGGTCGCACCCCGCCCGCCGCCCGTCAGGAGGCCCTCCCCCGTGGACCCGTTCTGGACCGCGCTCGCTCTCACGACGTTCGCCGGGCTGGCCACGGTGCTGGGCGGCGTCCTGGCGATCGTCGGACGCGCGCCCTCGGGCCGCGGGCTGGGGGCCGCCCTCGGCCTCGCCGCGGGCGTCATGCTCGCGGTCTCCTTCCTGGAGATGCTGCCGGCCGCCGTCGAGGGGCTGGGCGGGGCGGTCGGCCCCGCGGCGACCGCCGTCGCGGTGGCCGCCCTGATCCTCGGCGCAGGCTCCTACGTGCTGCTCGAGCGCGCCGTCCCCGACCCCGTCTCGGAGATGCCGGGCGACGTCGACGACCCGGCCGGCCTGGACCGGCGGCGGATGCTGCGCCTGGGCACGGTGACGGCCCTGGCGATCGGCCTGCACAATCTGCCGGAGGGCTTCGTCACCTTCGCCGGCACCCTGCAGGATCCGTCGGTGGGCCTCGCGCTGGCCGTCGCGATGGCCGTGCACAACGTTCCCGAGGGCGTGGCCGTGGCCGTGCCCGTGCGGCAGGCCACCGGATCGCGGCGCAAGGCCTTCGCGTGGGCCGCGTTCACGGGGATCGCGGAGCCGCTGGGCGCGCTGATCGGCTGGCTGCTGCTGGCCCCGTTCCTCACACCCGCGCTCCTGGCCGCCGTCTTCGCGGCCGTGGCGGGCGTGATGGTGACCGTGAGCCTCGACGCGCTGCTGCCCGCCGCCCGGGCGGCCGGGGGCCGCGCCGCGGCGCTGGGCGGCGTGCTGCTGGGCGTGGCCGCGATGGCCCTCTCACTGGACCTGCTCTCCTGAGCGCCGGGGGGCCGGTCAGTTCACGAGGGCCGGCTGCAGGACCGCCTCGGCCTCGCGCACCTCGCCGTCGGCGGTGCGCCACTGGACGGTGATCCGGTCCCCCACGTTGTGGTCGTTGACCAGGCGGGACATCCGGGAGGCGTCGTCGCCGACGGTCCGCCCCTCGATCTCGAGGATGACATCGCCCTCGACCAGGCCGATCTGCTCGGCGGCGGAGCCCGCGTCCACCTGCATGACCACGACGCCGACGTCGGGATCCGCGCCGACCATGATGCCCAGGGCGCCGTCCGCACCGATGCTCACGGTGTCCGTCTCCTCGCCCGAGAGGACCTGGTCCGCCACGTCGAAGGCCACCTCCAGCGGGATCGCGAAGCCGTCCACCTCGTCTGCGGTGGTCCCGTCGCTGGCCGCCACGGTCACGCCGACCACCTGGCCGGCGTCGTCCACCACCGGGCCGCCGGAGTAGCCGGGCACGACGTCCGCGTCCGTCTGGATCAGGCCGGACAGGCGCGCGTACTGATCGGTGCCCTCGGCCGCGGCCATGATCGAGCGGTCCGTGCCGAGCACGGTGCCGCGCACGGCCGTCAGATAACCCTGGCCTCCGCCGTTGCCGACGGCGGCCACCTGGTCCCCGCGCCGCACCGGGTCCAGCGAGACGCTGGCCACCGGCAGGTCTGAGACGCCCTCGACGTCGAGCACCGCGATGTCGTGCTCGGCATCGCGCCCGAGCACCGTGGCCGTGTGCCGCGCGCCGGTGTCCGCGACCACCACGTGCACCTCCGAGGAGTCCTCGACCACGTGGTAGTTGGTCACCGCCAGCCCGTCCGGGGAGAGCACCATGCCCGTCCCCGTGCCGGTGCGGGCGCCGAGGGCGGTCTCCACGAGGAGGATGCCCGGGGCGTCCGCGACCGGCTGGCCCGGGTCCAGGGACGATCCGTCGTGGGCCGATGCGGACCAGTCCACCGCCACACCGTCGTGGATGTGGGTCAGGCCCGCCGCGAGCTCGCCCGCCTCCCGGGCGGGGGCCTCGGCGGCGGGCACGGTCGGGGCGGAGTCCGCGGCGACGTCGACCATCCGGCCGGCGAGGAGGGCGGTGAGGCCCCCGGCCAGGACCAGCGCGCCGAGCACGCCGAACAGCGCGATGACGAACGCCAGGGGCGAGCGTCGTGCGCGCGGCGGCCAGCCCGGCGGCGTCACGCTCAGCCCCGGGCGGCCGCCAGGGCGGCCTCGTAGTCCGGCTCCTCGGAGATCTCGGGGACGAGCTGGGCATGACGGACCACGCCGTCGGCATCGACCACGACGACGGCGCGGGCCAGCAGGCCCTCGAGCGGACCGTCGGTCATGCGCACGCCGTAGTCGTCGCCGAACGACGAGCGGAACACAGAGCCGCTGCGGACGTGGTCGATGCCCTCGACCGAGCAGAAGCGCGCGGCGGCGAACGGCAGGTCCGCGGACACGGCCACGACGGTGGTGTCCCCGAGGTCCGCGACGCGGGAGTCGAACTCGCGGACGGAGGCGGCGCACACGCCGGTGTCCAGGGACGGGAAGATGTTCAGGATCACGCGACGGCCGCGCAGCTCCCGCAGGGTCACCGGGGACAGGTCCGCCCCGGTGAGGGTGAAGTCGGGGGCGGGGGCACCCACCTGGGGCAGCCCACCGACGGTGTGGACGGGGGTGCTCTTCATGTGGGTCGTCGCCATGGGGACAGCCTAGGATGGGCGCGGCCGGACGGGAGCGCCCCGCGCCCTGCTCGGCGGACGGCGAACACGGAGGGACCGACCATGACCGAGCCCATAACGTCCAACGTCACCGACACGGCGCTGCTGTTCGAGGGCGGGGGGATGCGCGCCGCGCTCACCTCGGCCGTGGTGGCGGAGCTGCTGCGCGAGCGGATCCACGTGGACTTCGTGGCCGGCATCTCGGCGGGCTCGTCCAACGCCGTGAACTACCTGTCCCGCGACCCGGCCCGTGCGCGGCGCTCGTTCGTGGACTTCGCCGACGATCCTCGGTTCGGCAACTGGCTGAGCTTCCTGCGCGGCAAGGGCCTGTTCAACGCCGAGTACATCTACGAGCACGCCGGCCTGCCCGAGGCGGACCTGCCCTACGACTTCGCCACGTTCCGCGCGAACCCCGCCCGGCTCGTGCTGGGCGGGTTCGACGCCGCGAGCGGCGAGACGCGCTGGTGGGACCGCTCCGACATGACCACCCTGACCGACCTGATGGTCCGCGTCCGCGCGTCGTCCACGATGCCGGTCCTCATGCCCCCCGTGCACGCCGAGGGCACCGTGTTCGTGGACGGCGCCCTCGGCGTGGACGGCGGGATCCCGCTGACCGCGGCGGAGGACGCGGGGTTCGAGAAGGTCCTCGTGGTCCTGACCCGGGAGCGCGGGTACGTGAAACGGCCCGAACGGTTCCCCTCGTTCTACCAGCGCACCTTCCGGCGCTACCCCGCCGTCGCGGACGCCCTGCTCACGCGCTGGCGCCGGTACAACGCGACCCGCGAGCGCCTGTTCGAGATGGAGCGGCAGGGACGGGCCTATCTGTTCGCGCCCGAGACCATGCCCATCGCCAACGGCGAGCGGTCCGTGGCCAAGCTGGCCGCCGCCCACGAGCTCGGCCTGGACCAGGTGCGCCGCGAGATGCCCGCGATCCGCGCGTTCCTGGGGCTGCCGACGTCCCGTTGAGCCGCGCCTGATCCGATCGGCGGGTCAGGCCTCGGCGCGGGCGGCCGAGTCCGGCAGGCCGAACACCGAGTCGAACGCGTAGGCGTACACCGCGGCGTAGACGAGGAAGAACACGAGCAGGCCGGCCTCGATGAGGAACGCCTCCCCCAGCCCGATGCCGAGGATCAGCGCCACCGCGGGCACGAGGAACACGATCAGC
Source organism: Micrococcus luteus (assembly GCF_014138885.1). Taxonomy (NCBI): domain Bacteria; kingdom Bacillati; phylum Actinomycetota; class Actinomycetes; order Micrococcales; family Micrococcaceae; genus Micrococcus; species Micrococcus luteus. The sequence continues at coordinate 2,253,946 of NZ_JACJIK010000001.1, read as the reverse complement.
CCGCCCTCGAAGCCGACGGCGTGGGCCACGCGCACCCACCAGGGCCGGCCCGTGATCCCGAGGCGGCGTTCGAGGGTCTCGAACACCGAGTTGAACACGATGTTCCACAGCAGGGCCACGGTCGAGGACACGACCGCCACGGCGAGTGAGGGCCCGCCGCCGTTGCCGAGCGCCGCCAGGATCACGGTGGTGAAGAGGATGGCGAGCAGCTCGAAGACCACCGCGTAGACCACGCGGCGCAGCAGGGGCGTCCGGAACACGCGGCGGCGCACGAGCGCGTCCCGGCCTCCCGGGCCCCGCGGCACGTCGGAGGGCGGCGTCGACGCGGGGTCGACGCCCGGGCGGGCGCGGCGGGTCTCGGACACGGCGCCCAGCCTAGGGCTGGCACCGCCGGGCGCCGAATCCGGCGGAACCGGCCGCCCGCCGTCGTCGTGCCTCGGCCACGGGGCGGGCGCGCCTTCACCGCGCCCCGGCCGCCTGCCTAGAGTTCGAGGCATGAAGCTCACCGATGACCTGCTGCAGAAGTTCAACGACCAGATCACCCTCGAGTTCGAGGCGTCCATGGTCTACCGCCAGCTCGCGATCGCCGCCGACGACCTGGACCTGTCCGGGATGGCCGCGTGGCTGCGGCACCAGGCGGACGAGGAGATCGTCCACGCGAACAAGTTCATCGACCACGTCGCCGACCGGGACAGCTTCCCGACGATCGGCGCCATCCCGGCCCCGCCCGTGCAGGCCGGCCTGTCGGCCCTGGAGATCTTCCGGGCCGCGCTCGCGCACGAGCAGAAGGTCTCCGAGGCGATCCGCGAGCTGTACCGGGCCACCGAGTCCGCGGGCGACCTCAACTCGCGCCCGCTGCTGAACTGGTTCCTGGACGAGCAGATCGAGGAGGAGGCCACCGTCTCCGAGATCGTGGGCCAGCTCGAGCTCGTCGGCGACGACGGCTCGGGCCTGCTCCGCATCGACGGTCGCCTGGGCTCCCGTCCCGTGGAGACCACCGAGAACGACGCCTGAGCCCACCGGCGGCCTCGTCGGCCGCGCACGCACCGGCCCGGTCCCCCACGGGACCGGGCCGGTGCGTGTCCGTCCTCGCCGCTATGCTCAACCTGCGCCCTGCCCGCGCACCGGCGCGCCCGTCGGACCCACCCCAGGAGGAACCATGGTCGGACTCGTAGCCCTGCTCGACGACGTCGCCGCCCTCGCCCGCCTCGCCGCCGCGAGCGTGGACGACGTGGCCGCCGGAGCGGGACGAGCCGCGGCCAAGGCGGCGGGCGTGGTGGTCGACGACGCCGCGGTGACCCCGCAGTACATGGCCGGCGCGGCCGCGGCCCGCGAGCTGCCGATGATCTGGCGGATCACCAAGGGCTCCCTGCGCAACAAGCTCGTGTTCATCCTGCCCGCGCTGCTGCTGCTCGACTGGCTCGCCCCCTGGATCCTGCCGTGGCTGCTGCTGGCCGGCGGCACCTACCTGTCCTATGAGGGCGCGCACAAGGTGTGGGGCAAGCTCACCGGCCACGGGCATGCCGACGACGAAGAGCCCGCCGTCGAGCGGGGTCCGGAGGCCGAGGACACCGTGGTGCGCGGGGCCATCACCACGGACTTCATCCTGTCCCTGGAGATCATGGTCATCTCCATGAACGAGGTGGCCGACCTGGGCTTCTGGATGCAGGCGGCGGTCCTGGCGGTGGTGGCCGTCCTCATCACCGTGGGCGTGTATGGGGCCGTGGGGCTGATCGTGAAGATGGACGACGTCGGCCTGCACCTGCACCAGAACGCCTCGACCTCCGGCGGCCGCTCATTCGGCGCCGGGCTGGTCAAGGCCATGCCGCACGTGCTGCGCGTGGTGACCGTCATCGGCACCGTGGCGATGCTCTGGGTGGGCGGCCACATCGCCCTCGTGGAGCTGGACGCGCTGGGCGTTCCGTGGCCCTACGCCGTGCAGCACGGGATCGTCGAGCCCGTCACGCACGCCGCCGGCGCGTTCCTCGGCTGGCTCACGGACACCGCGACATCGGCTGTGTGGGGCCTGCTCTGGGGCTCGGTCGCGCTCGGGGTGGTCCTGCTCGTCGGACGCCTGCGCGGAAAGAAGGCCGCGCCCGCCCTCTGATGCGGCGGCTGACGGGTCCGCCCCCACCCGCGCCCGACGCTGAGGCCCGCAGACGCGCCGCTACGCACGGAACGTGGCGGCGCGTCTGCGGGCCTCGGCGCTGTCTCCGTCTCCCGACGGGCCCCGTCAGTCGGCGGTGAGGAAGGTGCGCACCGCGGAGACGAAGGCCTCGGGCTGGTCGGCGTGCAGCCAGTGGCCGGCGTCACGGACGGTCACGCGCACGACGCGCGGGAACAGCTCCTTCATCCGCGGCACGTCCTCATCCTGGACGTAGTCCGACTCGGCGCCGGCCAGCCACAGGACCGGATGGTCGAACACGCGCTCCGGATCCTCGGGGACCACCGGGTCCGGGAACGAGCCGATCTCCCGCAGGTGCTCGAAGAGCATGGCCACGTTGGGCTGCCACGCGAAGTGGCCGGCCGTGCGCCGCAGGTTCTGCAGCAGGAAGCCGCGCACCCGCGCGTCGTGGACGTGCTCGGCCATGGCCGCGTCGGCCTCGGCCCGCGAGTCGTACGCGTCCAGGTCCATGCGCAGCATGGTGCCCAGCAGGTGCACGAACTCGTCCGTGGCCTGCGGTGAGAGCCGCGGGGAGATGTCCTCCACGATCAGCCGGTCCACGAGCTCCGGGTGCCGCAGGGCGAGCACCATCGCGACCTTGCCGCCCATCGAGTGGCCCAGCAGGTGGACCGGCCCGTCGGCGGCGAGGCCGGCGCGCAGGTGGGCGGCCACCCGGTCCGCGATCTCGCGGTAGTCCACCCGGTCCGTCCAGGGCGAGGCGCCGTGGTCCGGCAGATCGATCAGCTCCACCGTGAAGTCGTCGCCCAGCTCCTTGGCCGGGCCGGTGAAGTTCCGGCCCCGGCCCATGAGGCCGTGCAGGAACGCGACGCGGCGCGGGCCCTCCCCGATGCGGGTGGAGGCCAGGGGGGCGTCGGACGGGTCGGAGGCGGCGGCGGTCGTGTTCACCCGACTCAGGCTAGCGCGGGACCGCGCCGGCGCCTCCCCCGCCTTACAGTCATCTCGACCCTCTGAGATGGGCGCGAACAGTGTCATACTGACCAGAACAGCCCCGCCAGTCCGCCCCGGGAGGTCCCATGCCGGTCGCTGAGGCCCGCGTCAGCGTGGCCGTGTCCACGGCCGTCTTCGGCGTGCGCCCGGACCCGCACGGCGTGCCCCGCCTCTGTGTCGCCCTCGTCCCGCGGATGCGCGAGCCGTTCCTGGACCGGTGGGCGCTGCCGGGCGCGTGGCTCGGCGCGGACGAGGAGCTGGCCGACGTCGCCGCACGCGTGGCCGCCGAGTGCGTGCCCGGTCCCGTCCGTCGCCTCGAGCAGCTGGCGGCGTTCGGCGCCGTGGACCGTTCCCCCACCGGACGCGTCCTCACGGTGGCCCACTGGGCGCTCAGCCCCGCCCTGGACGACGACGGCGCCGCCCCGGCGTCCAGCCCGGACCCGGACGTGGCCGGGCTGCCCATCGGGGTCCATGTGCGCTGGCACCGGGCCGACGCGCCGCCCGCGCTGGCGTTCGACCACGCGCAGATCCTGGCGGCGGCCGTGGCGCGCCTGCGCGCGGACCTGCCGCGAGCCGGCGTCGGGCACGCGCTGCTGGGGCCCTCCTTCACCCTCGCCGAGCTGCGCGCCGTGCACGAGGCCGTCCTCGGCCGCGGCCTCGACGCCGCCAACTTCCGCCGCGCCACCCTCGCCGCCGGGGCCCTCGAGGAGACCGGCGAGGTCCGCGGCGGCACCCCGCACCGCCCGCCCAAGCTCTACCGGTACCGGCCCGCCGGGCCCGGGACCGACCCCGATCCCGCCGGGCCGGACGCCCGCCGCTGACCCACCAGCCCCGACCCAGGAGTCACCCATGACCACCCCGACCGGAACCACCGCCTCGGTGGCCCGCACCCTGACCCTGATCGACAAGGACGCCGCGCGCGGCTCCTCGTGTTCCCCCGACCTGACCCGCGGCCCCTGGGCGTTCGACGCCGGCCTGCCCGCCTACGGCCCCGGCGCATCGCAGGACGACGTCGTCCCGGCCGACGCCCCCGTGCAGGGCCGCATCCCCGAGGAGTACCAGCGGGCCTCCGACGAGGAGCTCCACGCCCGGATCAGCGCCGCGCGGCAGACACTCGGCGACCGCGTCGTCGTGCTGGGCCACTTCTACCAGCGCGACGAGGTCGTCCAGCACGCCGACTTCGTGGGCGACTCCTTCCAGCTCGCGCGGGCCTCCCAGGGCCGGCCCGGGGCGGAGGCGATCGTGTTCTGCGGCGTGCACTTCATGGCGGAGACCGCGGACCTTCTCTCCACCCCGGACCAGGCCGTCATCCTACCCAACCTCGCCGCCGGCTGCTCCATGGCGGACATGGCCGACCTGGACTCGGTCGAGGACGCGTGGGAGCAGCTCGAGGCGGTCTACGGCACCGAGCCGGACGACGACGGGCGCGTGCCCCTGCTGCCCGTGACCTACATGAACTCCTCCGCGGCCCTCAAGGGCTTCGTCGGCGAGCGCGGCGGCATCGTGTGCACGTCCTCCAACGCCTCGGCCGTGCTGGACTGGGCGTTCGAGCGTGCCCAGCGCGTCCTGTTCTTCCCGGACCAGCACCTGGGCCGGAACACGGGCCGCGCCAGGGGGATCCCGCTCGAGCAGATGCCGACGTGGAATCCCCGCCTGCCGCTGGGCGGGAACTCCGAGGACGCCCTGCGGGACGCGAAGGTCCTGCTGTGGCACGGCTTCTGCTCGGTGCACCGCCGCTTCACGGTCGCGCAGATCGAGCAGGCCCGCGCCGAGCACCCGGACGTCCAGGTGATCGTGCACCCCGAGTGCCCCCTGCCCGTGGTGGAGGCCGCGGACTCCTCCGGGTCCACCGACTTCATCGTCAAGGCGATCCAAGCGGCGCCGGCCGGCTCGACCTTCGCGATCGGCACCGAGATCAACCTCGTGCAGCGCCTGGCCGCCCAGCACCCCGAGCACACGATCTTCTGCCTCGACCCCGTGATCTGCCCGTGCTCCACCATGTACCGCATCCACCCCGGCTACCTCGCGTGGGTGCTCGAGGAGCTCGTGGCCGGCCGCGTGGTCAACCGGATCACCGTGCCTGCGTCCGTCGCCGAGCCGGCCCGCACCGCGCTCGAGCGGATGCTGGCCGTCGCGCCGAAGCAGTCGGCCGCGCAGTCCGCCGGGGCCGGGACGTGACCCCGGCCGACCGCGCCCCGGCGACGCCGGCCCCGCAGCCGGACGTGGAGCGGATCGTGACCGCCGCGCTCGCCGAGGACGCGCCCTGGGGTGATGTCTCCTCGGAGGCCTTCGTCCCGGAGCAGGCCCGGATCACCGCGCGCGTGGTGGCCCGCGAGCCCGGGGTGCTCTCCGGCACGAACGCCCTCGAGGCCGCCTTCCGGCTCGTCGACCCGGCCGTGTCCGTCACCCTGCACCTGACCGACGGCGCCGACCTGTCCCCCGGCGCCGTCGTCGCCGAGGTCGCGGGCCCCGCCCGCTCGGTGCTGCGCGCCGAGCGCGTGGCGCTGAACCTCGTCCAACGGCTGTCCGGGATCGCCACGACGACGGCCGCCCACGTGGCCGCCGTGCGCGCCGGCGGCGGGCACGCGCGGGTGGTGGACACCCGCAAGACCACCCCGGGTCTGCGCGTGCTCGAACGGCAGGCGGTGCGGGACGGAGGCGGGCACAACCACCGCTTCAGCCTCTCGGATGCCGTGATGCTCAAGGACAACCACCTGGCCGCGCTGGGGTTCGGCGGTGCCGGCGACCCGGGCGAGGCCCTCACCGCGGCCCTGCGCGCCGGGATGGCCCGCCTGCCGCACACCACCCACGTGGAGGTGGAGGTCGACCGGCTCGAGCAGATCCCGGCGGTGCTCGCCGCCGGGGTCGACACGATCATGCTGGACAACTTCTCGCCGGCCGAGCTGCGGGCCGGCGTCGAGCTCGTGGCGGGCCGCGCCGTCGTCGAGGCCTCCGGCGGGGTGAGCCTCGAGACGATCGGGGCGATCGCGGCCACGGGCGTGGACGTGATCTCGGTGGGAGCGCTGACCCATACCGTCCAGTCCCTGGACCTGGGCCTGGACGCCGTGGTCGAGGAGGTCTCGCCGCGCCGATGAGCACCACCCTCGACCTGGACCACGCGGCCACCGCGCCCGTCCGGCGCAGCGCGCTGGAGGCGATGTGGCCCGCCCTCACCGGCGTCTACGGCAACCCGTCCTCGGCGCACGAGGCCGGCCGGGCGGCGGCGGCCCTGCTCGAGGACGCCCGCGCGCGGGTGGCCCGCGCGATCGGCGCCCGGGCCGGGCAGGTCGTGTTCACCTCGGGCGGCACGGAGGCCGACGCGCTCGCCGTGCTCGGCACGGTGCGCGCCCGGATCCTCGCCGGCCGCCCGGCGAACCACGTGCTGACCACGGGGATCGAGCACAGCGCGGTGCGGCAGTCCTGTGGCCAGCTGGCCCGGCTGCACGGCGTCGAGGTCGAGCACCTCGCGCTGGACCGTGACGGCCTGACCTGTGCGGACGACCTCGCCGCCCGCCTGCGCCCGGACACCGCGCTGGTCAGCGTGCACCTGGCCCACAACGAGGTGGGCACGGTGCAGCCGGTGGCCGAGCTGGCCGCCGTCGCCCGGGAGGCGGGCGTGCCGCTGCACGTGGACGCGGTGCAGGCCGCGGGGCAGATCCCGGTGGACGTGCGCGCCCTCGGGGCGGATCTGGTGGCGCTGTCCGGGCACAAGGTCGGCGGGCCCAAGGGGGTCGGCGCGCTGTGGGTGCGCCCGGGTCACGCCCTGGAACCGCTCGTGCCCGGCGGCGGCCAGGAGCGGGGCCGGCGGTCCGGGACGCAGAACGTGGCCGGTGCCGCCGGGTTCGCGGCGGCCTTCGAGGAGGCCGAGGCGGAGCGCACCGCGGCCGCGGACGCGTGGTCCGGGCTGCGGGACCGGTTCGCGGCGCGCGTGCTCGACGGCGTCCGGGCGCTCGTGCCCGACGCGCGGCTGACCGGCCATCCCGCGCGGCGGCTGCCGCGTCACGCCTCGTTCGTGCTGCCCGGCGTGAACGGCGAGTCGGTGCTGGAGGAGGCGGCCCGCCGGGGCGTGCTGGCCTCGGCGGGGTCCGCGTGCTCGGCCCACGACGCCGAGCCGTCCCCGGCCCTGCTCGCGCTGGGCCTCAGCGAGGACGAGGCCCGCACGGCCCTGCGCTGCACGTTCGGCCCGGACGCCGACGCCCCGCTGCTCGACGCCGCGGCGGACGCGATCGTCGACGCCGTCCGGACGGTCACCGCCCTGCGCTGAGCGGCCCCGGGCCGGTCGACCCCGATGCCGCCGGGGGCCGGCGTCGGACGTTCACCCGGGGGTCAGCCCGAGGCCACACACCCGGGGGCCTGGCCGAGTCCGGCCGTTCGCGCCTGCACGCCACGCTGCGCGCGGTCGACGAGGACGGGCTGGTGCTGCGCGGCCGCTTCGCTCGCGGGCTGACCCTGCGCTCCGGCTGGGTCGACGGGGCCGCCGACCACACCGCGAAGATCCTCGCGGACACGCTGCCCTCCGGCGCCCGCTTCGAGGTGACGTACGCGTTCGAGGACGAGGCCGGCCGCCTGGGCGAGTCGGCCGTGGCCCGCTTCACGACGGCGCCCGGCGAGCGTGGCAGGAGTACATGCCGATCGCCGACTCCACGGCCCTGCACCGCGGCTCCGGCCTCGCGCCCACCCGCATCCACCGCAGGATCCCCCGCGGCGCGACGCTCGACGTGTTCGCCCTGGACATGCGCACCCACAAGGGCGAGAACACCCAGCGTCTCGAGACCCACGAGACCCCGATCCTGGGCGAGGAACAGCTGCAGTGGCTCATCCGCGGGCTGCGCGCGGCGTTCACCGACTTCGAGCCGTTCTGGGAGTTCGTGGCCGGCCCCATCAACGCCGGATCGTCCGGCCCGAACACGCTGGACGGCACCTTCGGCCCGCGCCTGGACTTCGAGGCGCACGGGCCGGTCATGGGCTCGCCGCGCTCCGGCGAGCACCAGTACTTCGGCCACGTCGAGATCCCCGAGGACGGCCGCGAGTTCCGGGTGCGTCTGATCAACGCCGTCGGCCGGACGGTCTACTCGCGCACGCTGACGGCTGCCTGATCCGCCGTGCCGGCGGCGTCGGCGGACCGTCAGTCGGTGATCAGGCCCTCCTCGCGGAGCCAGTCCCACGCGACCTGGGTGGGCTCCTCGCCGTCGACGTCCACCCGGGCGTTCAGGCGCGCGGCCGTCGCGTTGTCCAGGCGCGCGGTCACGGGCGCCAGCAGGTCGGCGATCTCGGGGTGCTCGGCCAGGACCTCCTCGCGCACGATGGGGGCCGCGTTGTACTTCGGGAAGAAGCTCAGCGGGTCCTGCAGGGTCGTCAGGTCCAGCGCGGCGATCCGCCCGTCCGTGGAGTACGCCTCCCCGAAGGTGCACGACCCGTCCGCCACCGCGGCGAACACCGCCCCGATGTCCATCTGGCGCAGCCGGGATCCGGTGGGCCGTTCGATCCCGTAGGCCTCGAGCATGGGCAGGAACCCGTCGTTGCGGGCGGCGAATTCGGCGCTCACGCAGAAGGACTGGTCCTCCGTGGGGAGGTCCTTGATGTCCGCGAGGGTCTCCAGGCCGAGCTCCTCCGCCCGGTCCTGGCGCACGGAGAAGGTGTAGGTGTTGTCGAGTTCGGCCGGCGGCAGCCACACCAGGCCCTGCTGCGCGTCCTCGTCCCGGACCGCGGCCCACTGCGCCTGGGCGTCCGGGATCGGATCGGTGTGGCCCAGGTACGTGATCCAGGCCGTCCCCGTGTAGTCCCACTCGACGTCCACGACGCCTGCGACCTGGGCCTGGCGCGCACTGAGCGAACCCGGCATGTTGGTCAGATCCTCGACGTCGGCCCCCGCGGAGCGCAGCAGGATCGCGGTGATCTTGCCGAGCACGACGCCCTCGTTGAAGTTCTTGGAGCCCACCGCCACGTGGGCGCCCTCGAGGTCGATCCCGGCGACGTCGCCGGCGGGCGTGCCCGAGGGCAGGTAGCCGCCGGCGGTGCTCAGCCCGCACCCGGACAGGACCAGGGAGGCCGCCAGGCCGAGCGCGGCGAGCGCGGCACGAGCGGGGGTCCGGCCGCGGCGGCGGGACGGGAGGGTCGCGCGCGGGGTGGTCATGCGAGCCCCCTCGGCGTGGCCAGCGTCTCGACGAGGCGGCCGATCCACTCGATCATCAGGGCGAGGGCGGCCACGAGGATCGCCCCCGAGACGAGCAGCGGGAAGCGGAACAGGACGATCCCGGTCTGGATGAGCAGGCCGAGGCCGCCGGCGTCGATGAACGTCGCGAACGCCCCGGTGCCCACCAGCAGCACCAGGGCGGTCCGCAGACCCGCCATGATCACGGGCAGGGCCAAGGGCAGCTCCACCCGGAGCAGGGTCTGCAGCGGCGACATGCCCATGCCGCGGGCCGCCTCGACGACGGTGGGGTCGACACCCCGCAGCCCGGCCAGCGTGTTGGCCAGCACGGGCAGGAACGCGTAGAGGGACAGGGCCAGGACGGCGACCCGGAAGCCGAACCCCCACGCCATGGCGAGCAGGACGATCACACCGATCACGGGAGCGGCCTGGCCGGCGTTGGCCAGCCCCATGGCGACGGGGGTGAACCGCCGGGCGGCGGGGCGGCTCAGCAGCACGCCGAGCGGGACGGCCGTCGCCACGACCAGAACGGTGGACACGCCGACGAGGGCCAGGTGCTCGGCGGTGAGGCGCAGGACGGTGGGCCAGGTCAGCAGCCGGGCCTCGACGTCGTCGAGGGCGGCTCCGCGCACCCAGACGGTCCACCCGATCAGCAGGGCGGCCACCAGCAGCGGCAGGCCGATCAGGAGCAGGCGGTCCTCGGCGGAGGCCGCACGCAGCCGGGCGATCACGGCCGAGCCTGCTCGTCGCCGGCGCGGGCGTGCGCGCGCAGTGTCGGATAGTCGAGCAGACCGATGACCGTGCCATCACGGACCACGGCGATCTCCTCCGCCGGGGCCGTGACCAGCACGGCGAGGGCCTCGCTGATCGGGGTGGCCGCGTCGAGCACGGGCCCGCCCGGCAGCGTGCCCGTCGGGTGCTGTGCGATCGGGCGCAGCGGCAGCGAGTCGACCGACCGCAGCCCCAGCCGCTTGAGCCCCGCCCCCGACCCCACGAAGTCGGCCACGAACTCGGTGGCCGGCCGCGCCAGGACCTCTTCGGGGGTGGCGTACTGGGCCACGTGCGCGCCGGGTTCGAGCACCAGGATCCGGTCGCCCAGGAGCACGGCCTCGTCCACGTCGTGGGTGACCATCACGATGGTCTTGCCCACCCTGGCCTGGATGTCGAGCATCTCCTGCTGCAGGCGCTGGCGGGTGAGGGGGTCCACGGCGCCGAAGGGCTCGTCCATGAGCAGCACGGGAGGATCCGCCGCGAGGCCCCGCGCCACGCCGACGCGCTGCTGCTGTCCGCCGGACAGCTCGCGCGGGAAGCGGTCTCGGTAGATCGCCGGGTCCAGGCCGACGAGGTCGAGCAGCTCGTCCACGCGGTCGGCGATGCGCCGGCGGTCCCACTTGAGCAGGCGCGGCACCAGGCCGACGTTCTCGGCGACGGACAGGTGGGGCATCATCCCGCCGCCCTGCACGACGTAGCCGATCTGACGGCGCAGCCGGGTGGGGTCGCGGCGTGTGATGTCCTCCCCACCGATCAGGATCCGTCCGGAGGTGGGCTCGATGAGGCGGTTGATCATCTTCAGCGAGGTGGTCTTGCCGCAGCCGGACGGGCCGACGAACACCACGGTCTCCCCCGCGGGGATGATGAGGTCCAGGGCGTCCACGGCGGGACGGTCCTGCCCCGGATAGAGCTTCGTCAGGGACTCGAGACGGATCTCGGCCCCGGCGTCACGGTCGGTGCTCATGCACGCAGTCCCTTCGAGATGGTGAGCCGGCCGAGCAGCACGAGCAGCCCGTCCAGGACGAGGGCGACGACGACGATGCCGAGGGTGCCCACGAGGGCGTAGTTCAACGCGTTGGCGCCGCCCAGGGAGACCAGCCCCGTGAAGATGTACGAGCCCAGCCCGGGCCCCAGGACGTAGGCCGCGACCGCGGCCACGCCCATGCCGAGCTGGCCTGCGACCCGGATGCCGGTGAGGATCACGGGCCAGGCCAGCGGCAGACGCACCCGGGTGAACAGCGCCACCGGCCCCATGCCCATCCCCCGGGCGGCCTCCAGCACCTCCGGGTCCACGCCGCGCAGACCCACGAGCGCGTTGCGGAGGATGGGCAGCAGGGCATAGAAGACCACCACCACGACGGCGGGGACGGTCCCGATGCCCACCAGGGGGATCAGGACGCCGATGAGCGCGAAGGAGGGCAGGGTCAGCCCGACGGCGGTGAAGGCGTTCGCGATCGGGGTCAGGCCCTTGATCCGCGTGGCGATCACGGCCAGCGCGATGGCGAGCACGGTGGCGATGGCCAGCGCCTGCAGCACGAGCCACCCGTGCTGCCACGCCCGGAAGAGGATGTCCGGCCAGCGTGAGGCGAGGAACTCGCTCATGCGGCCTCCACGCCGGCAGCGCGCCCCTGGGCGGCCCGGGCGTCTGCGGGGCGGGGCAGGACCGTCATCATCGTCTCCTTCGGTCCGGGTGGGGCGGGCATGCTCTTGCACGCTACCCGAGACGGTGGCGCTCCCTGTGTTCTGCACCACGACGGGGGTCGCCGACGCCGCCGTGGATGGCCCGACGCCCAGGCGACGGGCAGGACGGCCTGCGCTAGCGTGTCGGCCATGTCTCGCTCCCACTCCGACGCCCTCGACGCGTCCGGCCCCGACTCCGGGGGCGCCGTCGTCGCGCCCCGCCGCCGCGTCGGCCTGCTGCCCCGCATCCTCCTCGCGATCGTGGCCGGCGTCCTCGTCGGCCTGGTCGCGCCGACCTGGCTCGTGCAGGCCTTCGCCACCTTCAACGGGCTGTTCTCGAACTTCCTGGGCTTCATCGTCCCGGTGCTGATCCTGGCGCTCGTCGCCCCCGCGATCGGCGACATCGGCCGGGGTGCGGGGAAGCTGCTGGCCCTGACCGGCGGCATCGCCTACGGCTCCACCCTGTTCGGCGGCTTCGGCGCCCTGCTGGTCTGCCTGCTCGTCTTCCCGCTGATCCTCACGCCCGGGTCCTTCGAGGCGATGGCCAACCCCGAGGACGCGCTGCTCGGCCCGCTGTTCGAGGTGCAGATGGACCCGCCCTTCGGCGTGATGACGGCCCTGCTGCTCGCGTTCGTGCTCGGCATCGGCCTGACGACGCTGCCGCGCGGTGCCCTGCACGAGGGCTTCGACCAGCTGCGATCCATCATCGAGATGGTCGTCATGGGCCTGATCGTGCCGCTGCTGCCCGTCTACATCTTCGGCGTGTTCCTGAACATGACCGCCGCCGGTGAGGTCTTCAAGGTCATCACCACGTTCCTCGGTGTGATCCTGCTGGTCTTCGGCCTCACCGTGGTGCTGCTGCTCGTCCAGTACGTCGTCGCGGGCGCGATCGCGAGCCGCAACCCGTTCACGGCCCTGAAGACGATGCTGCCGGCCTACGCGACGGCCTTGGGCACCTCGTCCTCGGCGGCGTCCATCCCGGTGACCCTGCGCCAGACCCTGCTGCTCGGCGTGCGCCGGCCGATCGCCTCGTTCGTCGTGCCGCTGTGCGCGACGATCCACCTGGCCGGCTCCACGGTGAAGATCGTCTCGTTCTCCATCGCAGTGCTGTTCCTCTCGGGCCAGTCGATCGACATCCCGGTGTTCGTGGGCTTCATCTTCATGCTGGGCGTTACCATGGTCGCGGCGCCCGGCGTGCCCGGCGGCGCGATCGTGGCGGCCTCGGGCCTGCTGTCCTCGATGCTCGGCTTCACCGAGCCGCAGGTCGCGCTCATGGTCGCCACGTACATCGCCATCGACTCCTTCGGCACCGCCACCAACGTGACCGGTGACGCCGCCATCGCGCTGATCGTCGACAAGATCGCCGGGGACCGTCTCATCGAGGACTCCGAGGACGAGGGCCTGGATCACCGCGACGACGAGGAGGTCGCCACCGGCGCCGACGCCGGCTGACCCGCCCCGCACACACCACGGCCCCCTCCCTGTCAGAAGCTCTGGGAGGGGGCCGTCGTCGGGACGGGCGGTGTCAGCCGCGCAGGCCCCGCTCGGCCTCGGCGCGCACCGCGCGCCGCTGCCCCGGGGAGCGCACGACGACGTCGCTCATCTCCTCGAGCGTCTTGCCCTTGGTCTCGGGGACGAAGGCCGCCACGAAGGCCAGGGACAGCGCCGCCATGACCGCGTACAGGCCGTAGGCGAGGGTCAGGCCGATGTCCGCCAGCCACGGGAACGTGGTGGAGACGGTGAAGTTCGCCGCCCACTGCGCGGCGGCGGCCACGGCGAGCGCGCCGGCGCGGATGCGGTTCGGGAACATCTCGCCCAGCAGCACCCAGACCAGCGGACCCCAGGTGGCGCCGAAGAACACCACGAAGGCGTTCGCGGCCACCAGCGCCACGGTGGACCACGGCTGCGGCAGGGACACGGACTCGGCGCCGCCGGTCTGCGCGAAGGAGAAGGCCAGTGCCATCAGGCCGAGGCTGACCGTCATGCCGGCGGAGCCGGCGATCAGCATGGGGCGACGGCCGACGCGGTCCACCAGGGCGATCGCGATGAGGGTGACGGCGATGTTCGTGACCGAGGTGATCACGGTGACCGTGAGGGCGTCCGACTCCCCGAAGCCCACCGAACGCCACAGGGTGGTGGAGTAGTAGAAGATCACGTTGATGCCCACGGCCTGCTGGAAGACGGAGAGCAGGATGCCGATCCACACGATCGGCTGCAGGCCCGCCGACGGCCCGCGCAGGTCCGCCAACGACTCGCGGTGCTCCGAGTCCAGCGAGCGCCGGATGTCCTCGATCATCAGGTTCACCCGGTCCACGCCGGTGAACTCGTGCAGGACCTCGGCCGCCTCGTCCGTGCGACCGCGGGCGACCAGGTAGCGCGGGGACTCCGGCAGCTTCAGGGCGAACAGGCCGTACAGCACCGCCGGGACGGCCTCGGCCAGGAACATCCAGCGCCAGGCGTCGACACCGAGCCAGAACGGCTGCGCCGCTCCCCCGGCCATCGTCGCGAAGAGCGCGTCCGTGAGCAGCGCGGCGAAGATGCCGAGGACGATCGCCAGCTGCTGGAGCGAGCCGAGGCGACCGCGCACATGGGCCGGGCTGACCTCCGCGATGTACGCCGGAGCGATCACGGACGCGGCGCCCACGCCCAGGCCGCCGACCATGCGCCAGAAGATCAGGTCAACGACGCCGAACGCCAGGCCCGAGCCGATGGCGGAGACCAGGAACAGGATCGCGGCGATCACCATCACGGGCACGCGGCCGCGGCGGTTGGCGATCGGCCCGGCGAACCAGGCGCCGAGCGCGCAGCCGATCAGCGCCGAGGAGACGGCGAAGCCCGTCAGACCGGCGCCGAGGCCGAACTCCCCGGCGAGGGCGTCCACGGCACCGTTGATGACGGAGGTGTCGAAGCCGAACAGGAAGCCGCCGAGCGCGGCGGCGACCGAGATGCCGACCACCTTGGCGTTGAGGCGAGACGTCGCGGCGCCGCCGGACCGGGTCGCTGTCATGGTGGGTCCTCTCTGGGTGGCGCCCGACGGCCCGCTGCGCGCCGGTGCGTCCGCACAGTGTGTTCTCCGCTCGGCGGGCGTGCAAGTCGCACAGCCCTTCTCCCCGCCCCCCGAGGAGGCGGCGGGACGTCAGGGGGAACCGTGCCCGCTGTGCCCGCCGTGGTCGCCGCCGTGCCGGGAGGTCTGCCGCACAGGGCTGCGGCAGACGGCGCCTCGGGGCACGGGGCAGAATGAGGGCCATGTTCGTCGTCCTGGGCCCCGCCCCCGCCTCCGTCGGCAGCCCCGGCGCCTGGTGGGCCCTGGACGGGGAAGGCGACGACGCCACTCCCCTGGGCTCCTGCGCCGCCGGGTCCGTGGCCGGGCTCGTGGCCGGTCTGCCCGCCCGCCTGGGCGTGGACCCGAGCACGGTCCGCTGGGTGCTCGCCGACGTCGGGACGGAGTACGCCGCCTGGCTGGTGGCGGGGGTGCGGGTGGATCGGTGCTGGGACCTGGCCCTCGTCCAGCGGATCCTGCGGCACGCGGCAACGGCGCCGGGCAGCGGGGTGCGTTACACGCCCGTGGCGCAGCTCGAGGTCGCCGACCCGACGGAGCCCGAGCGCCCGGCGCGGGTGCCCGCCGGTCAGGAGTCCTTCTTCGACCTGCCGGACGAGGCCGGCCCCGCTCTGGACGTCACCGTGCTCGCGGCGGAGCTGGCCGCGCAGCGGGCGGCCGTCGAGGGCTCGGCCCACCCCCACCGGCTGCGGCTGCTCGCGGCGGCGGAGTCGCAGGGCGCACTCGTGGCCGCAGAGATCCGGGCGGCGGGTCTGCCGTGGGACCGGGGCGTGCACGAGGCGCTCCTCGCCGAGCAGCTCGGCCCCCGGCCTGCACCGGGCGAGCGTCCCGCCCGCCTGCAGACCCTGGCCGAACGCATCGCCGACGTCCTGGGCTCCCCCGGGCTGAGCCCCGACTCGCAGCCCAGCCTGCTGCGGGCGCTGCAGACGGCAGGCGTGGCCGTGGAGTCCACGCGGCAGTGGGACCTGAAGCACTGGATCGACGCCGGCGGCGCGGAACGCGAGGCGCGGGCCGCGCTGCTCGCGCCGCTGCTGGAGTACAAGGCCCTGGCCCGGCTGTGGACGGCCAATGGCTGGCACTGGCTGGACCAGTGGATCGGCGACGACGGCCGGTTCCACGCCGCCTACCTGGTCGGCGGCGTGGTGACCGGGCGGTGGGCCGCCCACGGCGGTGGGGCCATGCAGATCCCAGCCGGGGTACGCGACGCCGTCCGCGCAGACCCCGGGTGGACGCTGACCGTGGCCGACGCCTCCCAGGTGGAGCCGCGCATCCTCGCCGCGATGGCCGCCGACGAGGCGCTGGCCCGTGCCGGGACCACGCCCGACCTGTACCGGGAGGTCGCGGAGCAGGGCCGGGCGGCCGGCACCGCGCTGGCCGACCGCGGGCGCGCGAAGATCGCCCTGCTGGGTGCGATGTACGGCTCGACGACGGGCGACTCCGCGGCGCTCATGCCGCACCTGCGCCGGCTCTACCCCCGAGCGATCGGCCTGCTCGAGCGGGCGGCCACCGTCGGCGAGGGCGGCGGCCAGGTGTCCACGTGGCTGGGCCGCTGGTCCCCCGCACCGGGGCGGAAGTGGCAGGAGTCCGTGTCCGACGTCGGCACCCAGGCCGCCGAGTCCGCGGCCCGGCGACGGCGGCGCTCCCAGGGCCGCTTCACCCGGAACTTCGTGGTGCAGGGCACCGCGGCCGAGTGGGCGCTGTGCTGGATGGGCGAGATCCGCCGTCGACTGCGGTCGGCCGGCATGCGCACGGAACTCGTGTTCTTCGTCCACGACGAGGTCGTCCTGCACGGCCCGGCCGCGGAGGCCGAGGCCGTGCGGACGGTCGTGGCGGAGTCCGCGAGCGCCGCCGGCCGCCTGCTGTTCGGTCCCGCCCCCGTGGACTTCCCGCTCACCGTCTCCAGCGTGGGGTCGTACGCGGACGCGAAGTGAGGGGCGTTGGGGGGTCAGGCGCCGTCGTCGGCTGGCTCAATCTCCGCCCGCCGGGCTCGGATCTCCTCGGCCTTGGCGAGCATGCGCTCCTCGCGCTTGGCCTGCAGGGTCCGACCCAATCGGCTGGCGCCCTGCTTGGCGTCCACGGCGTTGGTCTCGACAGCCGTCTTCACCTCACCCGCGAACCCCTGCGCGGCCTCCAACCACCGCTTCCCGGCGACGCGCCCGAGGGCGTCGAGCTCGATGTCCGTGTGCGTCACGAACTCGACCACCTGATCGGTCACGGCATTCGACCCCCGGGTGACGCGGCGCGAGCTGATCGGGTTGGCGACGTAACCGAGGTTCTTCAGGGTTCCTGCCTCGACGAGGGACTCGTTGATCCGCCGGAGTGCCTCAGCGATCCGCGCGGTGCGGTGCACCCGCGCGGCCACGAGGCCCTCGCGGTGCTCGGCCAGCAGCTCGGGTTCGTCCTCCTCCACACGCGCCAGCTCGAGCAGCTGCTGTCGGTCCTGGACGGCCATCGAGCGGGCGAGCATGCCGAGCCAGAACTGGACGTCCTCCTCGGCCGCGCCGACGACCTTGGCCAGCTTGTCCACGTCTGCCTTGGACGCGATGACGCGGTCCGCGACGGCGGCCAGCTGCGAGACGGCTTCTGCCTGCACCTGCTGCAGCAGCAGCGAGTTCTGCTGAACCTTGGACCAAGTGACGGCGGAGACCCGTCCGGTCGATCCGTGGACGGCCTCGGCCTCTTCGATCGCGAAGACGATGCCGCCCAGCTGACCGGCGATCTCGAGCTTCCGCTGCTTCAGGAGGCGATCGAGCTTCTCGTCGATGACGGCCAGATAGTCCTGGATGTCATCGAGCGCGGCCATGATCTGCAGCTGGGTGTTGGCTGCCGCCAGCGCGGCCACGGCCGCGGGGTTGGCCAGCGGGGTCGCCGTGAACGAGAGGTGCTTCACGATCTGGCCTCCGGAGCCGCCGGCGACGTCCTTGCGCCGCAGCACCCCCGAACTCAGGTTCTTCACGCCCAGGGCTTTGACCGTCTCGTAGGACTTGTCGTCCAGCCGGAGATAGCGTGCCCCCTCCAGCTGCGCCTGGGAGATCCCCTGCACCAGCGTGCTCAGCTTGGCCACGAGCGACGGCGTGACCACCTTGGCCCGCACGTCCTCGGCCTGGTCCAGCAGATCGAGGGCCCGGGACGGGCCCCAGACCAGCAGGCCCTGGTCTGCCGCGAACACCTGCATCTCGTCGTGCGTCTCGCTCATGCGTGAAGACTACGGCCTGACGGAGCAGTTCCGGGCCCCCTCAGTTCGCCTTCTCCACCACCGGGGACCCGAGGTGCCTCTGTCCCGCACCCGACGCCGGCGGGACGGGGCGGCCGCGCGTCGGCCGCGGTCATGGCCTCCGTGCGCCGCACCGGGCCGAGGACCCTGGGACCTGGCACGATGCGGGACGAGGGCCGATCCTGGAGAGCGCCCGAGACACCCCCGAGAAGGAGACCGCATTGCCCGTCGCCCCGCGTCCGTCCGACGGCGCCGCGTCCTCGGTCTTCACCCCGCACCAGCAGCGCATCCTCGCGGTGCTCCTCATCCCGATCTTCATGTCCCTGCTGGCCGTGTCCAGCATCAACGTGGCCCTGCCCGCCCTGCAGCGGGGCCTGGACGCCAGCGACGCGGAGCTGCAGTGGGCCATCTCCGGCTACACCCTCGTGTTCGGCATGGTGCTCGTGCCGGCGGGCCGGGCGGGTGACCTCTTCGGCCGCCGCCGGCTGTTCATGGTGGGCCTCGGCGTGTTCGCGCTCGGTGCGCTCCTGTCCGGCCTGGCGCCCACGGGCGTCCTGCTCGTGCTCGCGCGCCTGGTCATGGGCGTGGGCGCGGGCCTGCTCAATCCGCAGGTCACCGGCTTCATCCAGGGCGAGTTCTCCGGCGCCTCCCGCGCCCGGGCGTTCGGGGCGCTCGGCGCCGTCGTCGGGGTGTCCGTGGCGGTGGGGCCGCTGCTCAGCGGCGGGCTCATCGCGTGGCTCGGCGGCGACCTCGGCTGGCGCGCGACCTTCCTGGTGAACGTGCCCATCGCCCTCGGCGCCCTGGTCGTGGCCCGCCAGTGGCTGCCGCGCACCGCCCCCGTGCGGACGGGGCGTCCGGACCTGGACCCGGTCGGCGTCGTCCTGCTGGCGGGCGCCCTCGTGGCCGTCATGCTCCCGTTCCTGGACCGTGAGCTCGGGCCGTGGCGGTTCGTGCTCGTGCCCGTCGGCATCGGCCTGACCGCCCTCTGGACACGCTGGGAGGCCCGCTACGCCCGACGGGGCCGCGCCCCGATGGTGGACCTGCGCCTGTTCCAGACCCGCAGCTTCGCGTGCGGCGCCCTGCTGATCGCCATCTACTTCACCGGCTCGACCAGCATGTTCGTGGTGATCGCCATGTTCATGCAGAACGGACTGGGCTACCCGGCGCTGCACGCCGCCCTGATCGGCCTGCCTTCGGCGGTCATGTCGAGCGTGATGTCCGCTGTGGCCGGTCGCGTGGTGCTGCGCACGGGCCGGAAGATCGTCGTCCTCGGCATCGCGCTGGCGCTGCTCGCCGTCGTGGGCTCCATCGGGGTGGCGTGGGCCAACCGGGAGTTCGGCCTGAGTCCATGGTGGCTGCTGCTCACCCTCGCCTTCTTGGGTGCCGGGCAGGGGCTGGTGGTCTCCCCCAACCAGACCCTCAGCCTGGCCGAGGTCCCACCGCGGCACTCCGGCACGGCCGGCGGCGTCCTGCAGACCGGCCAGCGCGTCGGCACGGCCGTCGGCACCGCCGTGATCGTGGGGGTGTTCCTGGGCGTCGCCTCCGGTGCCGACTGGGACGGGGCGTTCATGGCCGCCTTCGCGCTGGTGGCCGGGTGCATGGCCCTCGCGCTCCTCGTCGCACTCGCCGACCTGCGCGGACCACGGACGGCGGCCCCCCGTGGCTGAGCCCCGCCCCGGCGACGTGCGCGTCACCCCCGGCCCCGGCGCACCCCGCGGGCTGGTCATCCCCGCGGGCGAACTCGTCGAGCGCTTCTCCCACGCCTCCGGCCCGGGCGGTCAGGGCGTGAACACGGCGGACTCGCGGGTCCAGCTCAGCCTGGACCTGGCGGCCACCTCCGCCCTCGACGACGTCCAGCGCGCCCGCGTCCTCGCGCGGCTGGCTCCCCGGCTGGCCGGCACGGTGCTCACCGTCAGCGTGGCGGAGCACCGGGCCCAGCGGCGCAACCGGGCGGCCGCCCGCGAGCGGCTCGCGGCGCTGCTGCGCGAGGCCCTGGCCCCGCCGACGCCGCGGCGGGCCACGACGCCGACGCGCGGCTCCCGGCGGCGCCGCCTGGAGGCCAAGCGCCGTCGCTCCGAGGTGAAGCGCACGCGCCGCCGCCCCGGCCTCGACTGAGGCCGCCCGCCCGCCGGCCGCGCGGGCTCAGGCGCGGGCGTTCTGCGATTCCGGGTCCAGGGGCGCGTGGGCGGGGTTGGACAGGGAGAGCACGACGGCGGCCACGCGCGGGTGCTCGAGGAGGGCGTCCTCCACGCGCTGGAGCAGGACCGCGGCCTCGCTCTCCCGCTCGTCCCCGGCCAGGTCCACGGCCCCGACGACGAAGAGCTTCTCCGGGCCGACGTACTCGAGGTGCAGGTAGCTCACGGAGAGCACCTCGGGCCGCTCCAGCAGCCAGCGCAGCACCCGGGTCCGGACCGCCGGGTCGGCGACCTCGCCGACGAGGAACGCCATGTTCCGCGAGAGCAGGAAGATCGCGACGACCCCGAGCAGCACGCCCACGAGGATCGAGCCGGCGGCGTCCCACCGGGGGTCCCCGGTGAGCTGGTGCAGGGCGAGGGCGGCCGCCGCGATGACCAGGCCGATCAGGGCCGAGGCGTCCTCCACCCACACGGCGCGCAGGGTGGGGTCCGAGGTCTGGCGCAGGAACGTGGCATCGCTGATGTGCCGCCGCTCCGCGTCGCGGCGGAGGCGCCGGTGCGCGTTCAGGAACGAGATGCCCTCGAGCACGAACGCGACGGCCAGCACGATGTACGCGATCGTGTACTCCGCCTCCTCCTCGGGGGCGGACCAGGCCGTGATCCCGTGCCAGACCGAGACCGCCGAGCCCACCGCGAACAGGCCGAAGGCCGCGACCATCGACCACACGTAGGCCGCGCGCCCGTAGCCCAGCGGGTGCCGCGCGTCGGGGGCTCGGCCGGCCCGACGCTCCGCCAACAGCAGGAAGACCTCATTGCCGGCGTCGGCCCAGGAGTGCGCGGCCTCCGCCACCATCGCAGCTGAGCCGGTGACCGCGCCCACGATCGACTTGACGACGGCGATCACCGTGTTCACGCCGAGGGCGATCAGGACGGTCAGCAGGCTCTCGCCGCCGGTCTCGGCGGCGGGCGAGGCGGAGTGAGCGGGCGGGGCGACGGCGGGCGGGGTGCGGGTCATCCCCCGAGTCTGCCCCTGCAGGCGGGTGCCGGGCCAGGCTCGCCATGTCCGGGTCCGCCGGTCCGGGAGCGCGAGATGGGGTCCACGCGGATCGGCGTCGCCGAGCCCGTGAGGTCTCCGCGTGCGCGGCCTAGCGTGGGACCATGACGGATTCTCCCCTGCACCTCGACCGCCCCGACGCCCCCCGCATCATCGTGCTCGGCGCGACGGGCTACGCCGGATCCCTCGTCGTGGACGCCCTCGTGGCCCAGGGCGCACGGCCCGTGCTGGCGGGCCGGAACCGGGACTCGCTCCAGCACGCGGCGAGGCGGCACGACGGGCTGGAGGTCGCCGTCGCCGACGCCGGGGACCCCGCCTCGCTGAGGGCCCTGGTCACGGAGGGCGATGTGCTGGTCTCCACGGTCGGCCCCTTCGAACGCTACGGCCGACCGGTCGCCCGCGCCGCCGCGGAGCGGGGCGCGCACTACGTGGACTCGACCGGTGAGGTCGGCTTCGTGAAGGACCTCAAGGCGGACCTGGACGCCACCGCCCGACGCACGGGCGCCACCCTGCTGCCCGCCCTCGGCTTCGACTACGCGCCGGGCATGCTCGCGGGCGGGCTCGCGCTGGCGGAGGCCGGTGGACGCGCACGGTCCCTGCAGATCGGCTACTTCGCCGACGGCGAGCTGGACCCGCGCGTCGACCTCAGCCACGGGACGCGCCAGACGATGGTGGGCGCCCTCACCGAGCGGACGATCACGTGGCGCGGCGGGCGGCTGGCGACCACGGGCCCGGCCAGCCGGTCGGCCGTCTTCCGGGTCGACGGGCAGGACCGCCGCGGCGTGCTGTTCGGCGGCACGGAGTCCCTGTTCCTGCCGCGGATGCAGCCCGGCCTGGATGAGGTCGAGGTCTTCAACGGCTGGTTCCCGGCCCGGCCCACGCAGATCGGCGCCGCCGCCCTCGGCGCGGTGGGGTGGCTCCCCGGCGTCGCCCGCGGCGTGCAGGCCCTGCTGCGGCCCTTGGCCGGGGACCCGGGTGGCCCCGACGCCGCAGACCGGGCCCGCACGGGCTCCCGGGTCGGGGCGATCGCGCGGGACGCGGCCGGCCGCGTCGTGGCGGACGTGCACCTGCGCGGCCCCAACGCCTACACGTTGACCGGGGACCTCATGGCCTGGGGCGCCCGTCAGCTCGCCGCAGGCCGGGCCCGCGAGGCCGGCGTCGTCAGCCCGATCCAGGCGTTCGGCCTCGACGACTTCGAGACGGCCTGCGCTGCGGCCGGCCTGGTGCGGGCATGATCCCGACGACGGAACGCGCCCGCGGCCCTCAGCGGGGGCGACGCCGGGGGCGGCTGATCCAGGCCAGATAGGCGCTGCCACCGGTCAGGGCGGCGCCGCCGGCGGCCACCACCGGCCCGGCGAAGCGGCCGAGCCGGTCCTTGTACGCCACGAGCACGTTCGTGCCGCCGGTGATCATCGCGGCCACCACCATGGCGGCCACCACCCGGTCGCCCGTCCGCTCGAGGCGCGTCACGAGCGGCTCGAGCTCGCTCGCGCGGACGGTGACGTCGATCCCGCCGTCGTCGATGCGTTCCATCACCTTGCGGGCGTACTCCGGCAGGTCGATGCCGAGCTCGGCCGCCGCGATCGTGGCCCGGCCGATCCGGCCCGCCACCCGCCGGGGGTCGAGGTGCTCCCCCACGAGGCGCAGGGCGAAGGGGTCGAGCACGCGGGTGTAGTCGAAGCCCGGGTGCAGGCGGCGGCCGATGCCGTCCACGATGATCAGCATCCGCAGCAGCTGCACGAGCTCGGGCGGCAGGGACAGCCGGTGGCGCCGCACGAGGGCGAAGATCTCCGAGACCAGCTGCCCCACGCGGATGTCCTCGAGCTCGCGCCCCTCGAGGCGGCCGATGATCCGGGCCACCTCCAGTCGGAGCCGACGGCGGTCCACCGGGCCGCGCGGCGGGGCAATGTCCAGCAGGGCCCGCACCAGCCCGTCGGTGTCCTGCCGGGCCAGCGCCATGGCCAGGCCCGCGAACCGGCGCCGGAGGGACGGGGAGATCCTCCCGACGGAGCCGAAGTCGATGAACCCGACGGTCCCGTCCGGCTCGATGAACAGGTTGCCCGCGTGCGGGTCCGCGTGGAACACGCCGTGCTCGAACACCATGGCCAGCAGCACGTCGGCGGCCCGGTACGCCAGTTCCTCCCGGTCGATGCCGGCGGCGTCGAGTCCGGCCAGATCGTCCACGCGCAGCCCGGAGAGCTCCTGCATGGTCAGCACGCGCGAGGTGGTCAGGTCCCACTCGATCCACGGGAACCGCACGCCCGGGGTGTCCCGGAAGCCGGCGGCGATCTCCTCGCAGGCCCGCGCCTCCACCACGTAGTCGAGCTCGGCGCGCAGGGAGCGGTCGAACTCATCCACCATGGTCGGCACGTCCAGATCGGCGAAGGTCCGCGAGGCCCGCGACCACGTGGCCGCCAGCGTCCGCAGGATCTCCAGGTCCGCCTGGGCCTGCTCCACCACACCGGGCTTGCGGACCTTCACGACGACGGCGCGCCCGTCATGCAGGCGCGCACGGTGGGCCTGACCGATGGAGGCGGTGGCCAGTGGCGCGCGGTCGAACCAGGCGAACAGTGCGTCGACGTCGGCGCCGAGGTCCTCCTCGACCGTCCGGGCGACGGCCTCGAAGGGCACCGCCGTCGTGCTGTCCGTGAGGCGGGCGAACGCCGCGCAGTAGGCCTCGGGGAACAGGTCCGGTCGTGCCGAGATCAGCTGCCCGAGCTTCACGAAGGTGACGCCCAGCTCCTCGAACGTGCGCACGAACAGCTCGGGGCGGGCCTCGGCGTCGATGCCCAGGTGCGGCTCCCCCTCCTCGAGGGGCAGCCACCGGGAGAGCCCGGCCTGCACGGCCGTGGCCCTGAGGCCGTTGCGGGCCATGACGTGGGCGATCTCGCGGTAGCGCTGCAGGTGGAGGGCCATGACGCCCACGCTACCGACCGCGCGGAGGGGTGAGCCTCGCCGCTCCGTCGGCGTACCGCAGGGCGCCCGGCCGGACCCGCGCGTCGGCCCCGATCCGCACCCCGTCTGCGAGCGCGCCCGCCGCCCGCAGCTCCCGCAGCCGCGCCAGCACCCGGTCCCGCACGTCCCACGGGCTGAGCGTGTTGACGTTGATCTTGGTGGCGCCCTCGAAGCCGGCGAGTGTGGAGACGCGCCACTTGAGCATCACGCGCCAGGGCATCGGGGACGCGACGCCGGGCGGGCGGGTGTGCCATTCCTCGTTGGAGGGGACGTCGGGCCCGGTGGCCGCGTGGGCGGCGTGCAGCAGGTCGGAGACGGCGCGCAGCTCGGCCGCGGACTGCCGCCACGGCTGCCCCACCGGGCTCGTGGAGTAGACCTCGACCGTCGGGTACCGGTGGCCGAAGCCGGCGAACATCACGGCGTGCTCGTTCGCGGCGATCATCAGGTCGTGCGCCACGGCCACGTCCAGCGCGGCGTGGTTGAACACCTGCGGGTCCTCGCGCAGCCGGTCCAGGGCGGCCGCGTTCTGCGCGCCGACCTCGTCGATGGCCACGAGCTGCTTGTGCAGGTGGTCGAAGGAGGCGCCGGCGGGCTTGAGCCAGTTCTGGAACACGGAGACGTACCGCACGGCGGGCGTGGTCGCGTAGAGGTCCCGCATCGCGTCGGCGGTCAGGGCCAGGAACGCGTGGTGCTCGTCCGGGGTCAGGGTGCCCGAGGAGGCCAGCTGGTGGTCGTCCACGGCCCCGTCGACGAAGTGCCGCCGGGCGATCACGACGTCGTGCGTGCCGCCGAAGAATGCGGCCGACGCCGCGATCAGCTCCGCCTCGGACATCGCCGCCGCCTCCTCCGCAGAGCGGCCGGAGGCGCGCAGCTTCGCGGCGACGACGGCGCGCACGTGGGCGCGGCCGGCCTCGGTGGCCAGGTACTCGTCACGTCGGCGGCGCGCGTCCGGGGGGAGTTCGTAGCCGTGGTTGAGACGCCAGTAGTCGTAGCTGAGGATCTCGAAGAGGTTGGGGACCCGGCGGAAGGCCGGGGTCGTCTCCCCGAGCCGCTCCACGGCCGGGTGCCGCAGGATCTGCCAGGCCGGGGCGACGTCGTCGGCCCTCGTGGAGACGATGCGTGACTTCTCCGGCGGCGTCTCCAGCAGGCGGTGCTCGCAGAAGGCGCAGTGCCGGCCGTGCTGGGCGGGGTCGAGCGGCTGCGGGGCGGGCCGGACGAGGCCGAGCGGGCGGTGGCCGCGGCCCGGCACGGTCCAGACCTCGGTGCCGGTGAAGGGGTTGCGCTGCTTGACGGTGCCGTCCGGCAGTCGGGTGAGGGGCTCGCTCACAGACGGGTGCACGAGGCCAGGATACGAGGCGGTGCCGGCCCGGGCAGACCGGCGGCCAGGTGCCCGCCGGTCAGAACTCGAGCAGCACCTTGCCCTTGGCATGGTGGGATTCGAGACGCTCGAACGCCTGCTCCCAGTCGGCCAGGGGGTAGCGGCTGTCCACGGTCACGGCCAGCTCGCCGGCGTCCACGAGCCGGACGAGCTCGGCCAGGCCCGCCCCGTCCGGATGCATGAGGAAGAACTCGTAGGTCACCCCGGCCTTCTTCGCGGCCCGGCGCACCTTCGCACTGGCCACCCGGGAGACGACGGCGGCCAGCGGCCGACGCGACGGGCGCGCGGTCTCACGAAGGCTGCCGGGGCTCGGCGGGCCCGCGATGGTCACCAGCCGGCCGCCGGGCTCGATCGAGCCGAGCAGCTCGGCCATCTGATCACCGCCGATGAGGTCGAACACCTTGTCGAAGCGTTCGCCCCCCTCTGCGACGGTGCGGGCGCGATAGTCGATCACCGCGTCGGCGCCGGCCTCGCGGACGTACGGCTCACCCGCCGCGGAGGCGGTCACGGTCACGTGCGCGCCGCGCAGGTGTGCCAGGCGCGTGGCGATCAGCCCGACGCCGCCGGCGGCCCCGGTGATCAGCAGCCGCTCCCCGGGCTGCAGGTCCAGGTGCTCCGGGCCGAGTGCCTGCTGAGCGGTCAGGCCGGCGAGCGGCAGGCCGGCCGCGTCCGTCAGGGGCATGCGGGCGGGCGCGGCGGCCACCCAGTCCGCGCGCACCGCGGCCAGCTCGGCGAATGCCCCGTGGCCGGAGGGGTCCACGCGGGTGATCACCGCGTCACCCGGGGCGAACGCGGTCACCCCGGCGCCCACGGTCTCGACGATGCCGCTGAGCTCGTTGCCGGCGACCGTGGGGAAGTCGTCGGGGGCGATGGCCTTGAAGTCGCCTTCGCGATGCATCGCGTCGACGGGGTTGAGGCCGACCGCGCGGGTGCGGATCAGCACCTCGCCGGCGCCGGCCGTGGGGGCGGGGACGTCGGTGAGGGCCATGGCCTCTCGGCCGCCGTAGGACTGGAGGACGAGTGCTCGCATGCCGCCGAGCCTAGGCGCGCCGCCCCGGAGTGCCGAGCCCTGTTCGCCGTCGTCGATCACGCAGGTCGGGCTCGGCGACCTCCGGCGTGATCATCCCCACGGCCACCCGTGACGCGGGTACGCTGATCGCTGTTCCACGTCACAGCGCTCTCGCTCGACTCGTCTCACCCGCACGGAGGCCTCACCCATGTCGTCCCGCATCCACCACCCCGGCCTCCGGTCGAAGGTGATGTCCGCCGCGGAGGCGGCGGCGTTCATCCAGCACGGCACCACCGTGGGCATGAGCGGGTTCACGGGGTCCGGCTACCCGAAGGCCGTGCCGATGGCGCTGGCCGAGCGGGCCAAGGAGCTGCACGCGCGCGGCGAGGAGTTCCGCATCAACCTCCACACGGGGGCGTCCACCTCCGCGGAGATGGACGGTGCGCTGGCCGAGGCGGACGCCGTCGCGCTGCGCACCCCGTTCCAGTCGGACCCGACGATGCGCGCCAAGATCAACGCGGGCGCGATCGAGTACATCGACACGCACCTGTCCCACCTGGCGCAGACCGTGTGGAACGGCTTCTACGGGCCCATGACCACCGCGGTGATCGAGGTGTCCGGGATCCGCGAGGACGGCCGTCTCGTCCCCAGCTCCTCCGTGGGCAACAACAAGTCCTGGATCGACCTGGCGGATCAGGTGATCCTCGAGGTCAACTCGTGGCAGAGCGAGGACCTCGAGGGTCTGCATGACGTCTACTACGGCACCGCGCTGCCACCGCATCGCACGCCGATCATGCTCACCCACCCCGCGGACCGCATCGGTGAGACGTACCTGCGGTGCGATCCGGCCAAGGTGGTGGCCGTCGTCGAGACCCACGCCCCGGACCGGAACTCTGCCTTCAAACCCGCCGACGCGGACTCGATCGCGATCGCCCAGCACCTCGTGGAGTTCTTCGAGCACGAGGTGGCCCAGGGCCGGTACGACGAGCGGCTGCTGCCGCTGCAGTCGGGCGTGGGCAACATCGCGAACGCGGTGATGTCCGAGCTGGTGAAGTCCCGGTTCACGGGCCTGTCCGCGTTCACCGAGGTGGTGCAGGACGGCATGCTCGACGCCCTGGACTCCGGCACGCTGGCGACCGCGTCCGCGACCGCGTTCTCCCTGTCCACCGAGGCCGCCGAACGGTTCAACGACAACGCCGCGAAGTATCGGGACAAGCTGATCCTGCGCACTCAGGAGATCTCCAACCACCCCGAGCTCGTGCGCCGCCTCGGCATCCTCGCCATGAACGGCATGCTCGAGGCCGACCTGTACGGCAACGTGAACTCCACGCACCTGATGGGCACGAAGATGATGAACGGCCTCGGCGGCTCCGGCGACTTCGCCCGCAACGCGTTCACCTCGTTCTTCCTCACCCCGTCCACGGCCAAGGGCGGGGACATCTCCTGCATCGTGCCGATGGTCTCGCACGTGGACCACACCGAGCACGACGTGCACGTGGTGGTCACCGAGCAGGGGCTGGCCGACCTGCGCGGCCTCTCCCCCAAGCAGCGCGCCCGCACGATCATCGACACGTGCGCGCACCCGGACTACAGGGAGCAGCTGCGGGACTACTTCGACCGCGCGATGCGCGAGTCGGACGGCCTGCACACCCCGCACCTGTTGGGCGAGGCCCTGTCCTGGCACCAGCGCTTCCTCGAGACCGGGACGATGCGTCAAGGCTGACGGCCCGCCGGACCGGGCACCTGCGGTACACCTGCGACGGGACACCCTACAGTGGGCCGCGCCTCGCGGCGGGGTGAGATCACGCCGGCTCCGGGCACGTGCCCGGAGCCGGCACAGGCCCGCGGGGCCGGCGACGGCGTCAGCCGCGCCCGCCCTGCTCCCGCTCGGGGATTCCCGCGGCCCACAGGGCGGCCGCGATGAGGGCGGGCTGGCCGAACAGCCGCGCCAGGCGGCGACCGTCCGTGTCCAGCCCGAAGCCGTCCTTGCGCTCGGCGTACTGCCCGATGTTCCCGGGGTAGATCGCGGTGTAGAAGGCCGCCAGGGCGGTGCCGGTCAGGCGGCGCTGCCCGGGGAGCGCCAGCAGAGCGGCCCCGAGGCCGATCTCGGCCACGCCGGATCCGAGCACCACGAGGTCCGCCGGGAGCGGGACCCACGAGGGCACCTGGGCGCGGAACTCACGGCGCGCCACGGTGAGGTGGGACAGCCCTGCGGCGGTCATGAACCCGCCGAGGCCGAGGCGGGCGGCGGTCTGCGAGAGGGGGACGGACTGCCGACGCTTCGTCATCACGCCTCCCCGAGCTCGAGGACGACGTCGATGTTGCCCCGGGTGGCGTTCGAATAGGGGCACACCTGGTGCGCCTGCTCCATGAGGGCGCGGGCCTGGTCCGCGGGGACATGGGGCAGCACGACCTCGAGGGTGACCTCCAGGCCGAAGCCCTCACCCTGGCGACCGATGCCCACGCGCGCGCCGACGGAGGAGTCGGTGATGTCGGCACGGGAGGCACGGGCGACCATCTGCAGGGCCGAGTGGAAGCACGCGGCGTAGCCGGCGGCGAACAACTGCTCGGGGTTGGTGCCCTGGCCGGAGCCGCCCATTTCGGTGGGCACGGCGAGGTCGAGGTCGACCCGCCCGTCGGTGGTGCGGACATGGCCGTCGCGGCCGGCGCCGGTGCTGAGCGCCTCGGCGGTGTAGATGGTCTCCATGGGAGGTCCTTTCATCCGCCCGCCCCGTGCGGGACGAGTCGGCTCCAGCCTGCCACCCTGTTAGGTCGCGCGCAACCAAGTCGCTCCCCAGCGACCACTAGAATCGCTCCCATGGATGCCGCGCCGACCCCCAGCCTCGCCCTCGAGGACCAGCTCTGCTTCGCCCTGCACCGGGCGGCGCGCGCCGTCACGCGCGGCTACGGCCCCCTGCTGTCCCGCCTCGGCCTCACCTACCCGCAGTACCTCGTGATGCTCACCCTGTGGCAGGCGGAGGGTGACGCCTCGGCCGAGACGGATGCGTCGACGCCGAAGACCGCCGGGGCACTGGGGGTCGGCGCGCTGCGGGACAGGCTCGGCATGGACAACGGCACCATCACGCCTCTGGTGCGGCGCCTGGCCGGCATGGGGCTCGTCACGCGGGAGCGCGACGTCCGCGACGAGCGGCGCGTGCTGGTGCGGCTGACGGACGAGGGGCGGGCGCTGCGGGCGTCCGCCCGGACGGTCCCGGTGGACGCCCTCACCCGGATCCCCCTCGACGTCGCCGAGCGCCAGGTCCTCATGGACCAGCTGAACCGAATCACCGAGGCCGTCGGGCCGCGCTGAGACGGCGGGAGCGGCCCGCGCGCGGAGCGCGGTCAGCGCACCCGGTCCAGGATCGCCCGGGCGACGGCGTCCGCCTCGCGCTCGGGCAGCCAGTGGTCCGCGTCGAGCTTCACGAACCGGTACTCCCCCGCCACCTGCCCGGCCGTGAGCTCGGCGGCCCGCGGCCCCAGGGCCGCGTCCCGGGTGCCCCACACGTACGTGGTGGGGACCGACACGGGCGCGCTGCGCGTGGTGGTCACCAGATCCGGGTTCGCCCGATACCAGTTCACCGGACCGCGCAGGCTCTGCGGGGTGGAGAACCGGCGGGCGTAGTGCTCCGCCCCGGGGACCTGCCCCCGCTGCAGCAGGGAGCCCAGCCGTCGCGCGAGGATCCGTTCGGGGAGGGACGGTGCCTGGAAGGCGGCGATGTACCAGCTGCGGCGCAGCTGGTCCGGGCCGCGCAGGGCGCGGGCCAGGGCGGCCGGGTGCGGCGTGGACAGGACGGTCAGGGACGCGACGCGCTCGGGGTGCGCGGTGGCCAGTGCCCAGGCGACGGCGCCGCCCCAGTCATGGCCCACGACGTGGACGCGCCGCGCCCCCGCCGCGTCCGCCAGCGCGACGGCGTCCCCCACGAGCGCCGGGAGGCGGTAGGCCGCCGTCGCCCGCGGCGCGGCCCCCGGGGAGTAGCCGCGCTGGTCCGGCGCGAGGGTGCGCAGCCCCGCGGCGTGCAGCAGCGGCTCGACGTGCCTCCAGGACGTGGCGTCCTGCGGGAAGCCGTGCAGCAGCAGGACCACCTCCCCCTCGGCCGGCCCGCCGTCGCGGACATCGAAGGTCAGGCCCTGATGCCGGAAGGTGTCCATGCCGCCCCCGAGTGCGCCGTCGCCCGTCACAGCCGGACGAGCATCTTCCCCGTGTTGGCACCCTCGAGCAGGTCGATGAACGCCTGGGGTGCGTTCTCCAGACCCTCCCGGACGGTCTCGTCCCACTGGATCTTCCCGGCGGCGACCCACGGGCCCACGCGCTCCAGGAACTCGGGGCGGACCTGCGCTGCGTACTTCTGCAGGACGAAGCCGCGCAGGGTCAGGCACTTGCCGATCGCCAGGGCGAGGTTGCGCGGGGCGGCCGGCGGCTCCGTCGAGTTGTACTGGGCGATCGCGCCGCACATCGCCACGCGGCCGTCGACCCGCATCGCGGCGATGGCGGCCTCGAGGTGGTCGCCGCCCACGTTGTCGAAGTAGACGTCGATGCCCTCCGGCGCCGCCTCGGCCAGCAGATCGGTGGGCGAGCCGTCGTGGTAGTCGAACGCGGCGTCGAAGCCCAGCTCCTTCACCCGCGCCACCTTCTCGGGCGTGCCCGCCGAGCCGACCACGCGCGAGGCGCCCAGCAGGCGGGCGATCTGGCCGGCGACCGAGCCGACGGCCCCCGCGGCGCCCGAGATGAAGACGGCGTCGCCCTCCTGCATCTCGGCCACGTGCACGAGGCCGGTGTAGGCGGTCAGACCCGTCATGCCCAGCACGCCCAGGTAGGTGCTGTCCGAGAACTGGGAGGTGTCCACGGCCTGGACGGCGTCGCCGTCGAGGACGGCGTGCTCGCGCCAGCCGAGGCCGTGGAGCACGGACGTGCCCTCCGGCACGTCCGCGTGGCGCGAGGCGATCACGGTGCCCACCGCGCCGCCGTCGAGGGGGGCGTCGAGCTGGAACGGAGGCACATAGGACTCGACGTCGTTCATGCGGCCGCGCATGTACGGGTCCACGGACATCACGGTGTTGCGCACGAGGACCTGGCCCTCGGTGAGCTCGGGGAGCTCGACCTCGGTGAGGCGGAAGTTCTCCGGCGTCGGGGCGCCGTGGGGGCGGGAGGCGAGGTGGATCTCGCGCGTGTGGGTGGGGGTGCTCATCGAGTGGTCTCCTCGGGGTCGAAGTGGTGGGCTCGGCGGAGGGGGGTCAGCGCGCGAGCAGGTCGAGGACGCGGCGGGCGGCGTCGGCGGAGGAGGCCGGGTTCTGACCGGTCACCAGGGTGCCGTCCGTGACCACGAAGCTCTCCCCGTCCGGGCCCTTGCGGTAGTCCGCTCCGGCGGCGATCAGCGCGTCCTCGACGAGGAACGGGACGACGTCCGTCAGCTGGGCGGCCTCCTCCTCGCCGTTGGTGAACCCGGTGACCTGACGGCCGCGCACGAACGGGGTGCCGTCGGCGGCGGTGATCGGGTGCAGGATCCCGGGCGCGTGGCAGACGAGGCCGAGCGGGCGCCCGGCCGCGTCGCTGTCGAGGATGATCCGCGTGGAGTCGGCGTCGGACACCAGGTCCCACAGCGGGCCGTGACCGCCCGGGTAGAAGACGGCGTCGAACCCGTCCACGTCCACCTGGGCCAGGGGCGTGGTGTGGGCCAGGGCGGCCTTGGCCTCCTCGTCCTGGTCGAACCGGCGGGTGGCGTCGGTCTGCATCTCCGGCTGCGAGCTCGTCGGGTCGATGGGCGGCTGGCCGCCGCGGGGCGAGGCGAGGGTGACCTCGTGGCCGGCGTCCGTGAAGACGTAGTAGGGCGAGGCGAACTCCTCGAGCCAGAACCCGGTCTTGCGGCCGGTGTCGCCCAGCTGGTCGTGCGAGGTGAGGATCATCAGGATGCGGGACATGTCTGGGGGCCTTTCGTCGGTGGGGACTGCACTCTCATGGTCGTACGCAACCGAATCTCGGGCAAGGGTGACGGTGCCCACCGGCCTCACGCCGCGGCCGCCGCGCCCAGGACATCAGCGCTCCGTCACCCGCCCGTCCTGGACCTGCCAGCGGCGGTCGGTGCGGACGGTGTCCAGCATGCGGCGGTCGTGGGTGACGAGCATCAGGGCGCCCTCATAGGTCTCCAGGGCCTGTTCGAGCTGCTCGATGGCCTCCAGGTCCAGGTGGTTGGTGGGCTCGTCGAGCACCAGGACGTTCACCCCGCGGGCCTGGAGCAGGGCCAGGGATGCCCGGGTGCGCTCGCCGGGCGAGAGCTCGTCCACGGGGCGGTTCACGTGGTCGGCCCTGAGGCCGAACTTGGCCAGCAGGGTGCGCACCTCCCCGGAGGCCATCTCGGGCACGAGCGCCTCGACGGCCGCGGCGAGCGGGACGGTCCCGGCCAGCAGTGAGCGCGCCTGGTCGATCTCCCCGATCTGCACGCTGGATCCCAGGGCGGCCGTGCCCTCGTCCGGGGCCTGGCGGCCCAGCAGCCCGCGCAGCAGGGTGGACTTGCCGGCCCCGTTGGGCCCGGTGATGCCGATCCGCTCTCCCGCGTTGACCTGGAGGGACACCGGGCCGAGCGTGAAGCCACCCAGCCGGAACACGGCATCGTTGAGGGTGGCGACCACGGAGCTGGAGCGCGGCGCCGCGCCGATGGTGAACTCCAGCCTCCACTCCTTGCGTGGCTCCTCCACCTCCTCCAGGCGCGCGATGCGGCTCTCCATCTGCCGGACCTTCTGGGCCTGCTTCTCGCTCGACTCACTGTTGGCCTTGCGGCGCAGCTTGTCGTTGTCCGGAGACTTCTTCATCGCGTTGCGCACGCCCTGGCTGGACCACTCCCGCTGCACGCGGGCGCGGGAGACGAGGTCCTGCTTCTGCTCGGCGAACTCCTCGTACTTCTCCCGGGCCTGGCGGCGCAGGGTGGCCCGCTCCTCGAGGTAGGCCTCGTAGCCGCCGCCGTAGACGCGGTTGGTGCGCTGGGCGAGGTCGAGCTCCAGGACGCGGGTGACGCTGCGGGCGAGGAACTCGCGGTCGTGGCTCACCAGCACGACGCCGCCGCGCAGCTCCTGCACGAAGGCCTCCAGGCGGGTCAGACCGTCGAGGTCCAGGTCGTTGGTGGGCTCGTCCAGGAGCACGACGTCGAAGCGGGAGAGCAGCAGCGCGGCGAGGCCGACGCGGGCGGCCTGCCCACCGGAGAGGGAGGTCATGAGGACCTGTTCCGGGGAGGCGGAGAGGTCCAGGCCGAGGTCGGCCAGGACGGCGGGGATGCGCTCCTCCAGGTCCGCGGCGCCGGAGGCCAGCCAGCGGGTGAGGGCGGTGTTGTAGCGGTCCGCGGCGGCGTCGGTGACGTCCGGGTCGGCCAGTGCCTCGGCAGAGGCGTCCATCTCGCGGGTGGCCTCGGCGCAGCCGGTGCGGCGGGCGATGTACCCGGCCACCGTCTCCCCCGACACGCGCTTGTGCTCCTGCGGGAGCCAGCCGACGAAGGCGTCCGAGGGGGCGAGGGACACGGTGCCGGCCTGCGGGGCCAGGTCCCCGCCGAGGATGCGCAGCAGCGTGGACTTGCCTGCGCCGTTGGCCCCCACGACGCCGACGACGTCCCCCGGCGCGACGGTGAGGTCGAGCGCGTCGAACAGCGTGCGATGGCCGTGGCCGCCGGCCAGGCCGGAGGCGACGAGGGTGGCGGTCATGCTTCTCCTGGCTCGAGTGCGCTTCCCTGGGGCGGGTCACCGCCACACTGTCACAGATCCCCCGGGGCACCGCCCCCGGGCCCCGACTCCCAGACCTGCGGCGCGCTTCCTTCCTTGCCCTGACATGGGGAGGGTCATAGCGTCGCCAGGGTCAGGTGCGCGGCTCCGCGCGGCGCACACGGCGCTCCAGAGAGAAGGCAGAGCACTGATGACTGAACCGGTGAAGTACACGCCCGACATCGAGCATTCGGTCGACCGCGAGGAGGACCTGACCCGCGAGATCCTGGCCCAGATGGGCGCGGCACAGCGCCGCGCGGCGGGAGAGCACAAGCACGCCCACCGCGACGCCCACGCCAAGAGCCACGCCGTCCTCAAGGCCACGCTGGAGGTCCATGAGGGCCTGGCTCCCGAGCTGGCGCAGGGCATCTTCGCCCGTCCGGGCACCTACGAGGCGGTGGCGCGGCTCTCCTCCGCACCCGGGGACATCCACACCGACCGCACTCCCGCCCCGCGGGGCTGGGCCTTGAAGGTGCTGGGGGTGGAGGGCAAGCGGCTGCTGCCGGACCTGGACAGCCACAATCAGGACTTCCTCATGGTGAACTTCCCGACGCTCGCCTTCGGCACCGTGGCCCGCTACAAGGAGATGTTGAGCCTGCTGGAGAAGAACTCCCAGTCCCCCGAGCTGCTGCAGCGCCTGACGACGGGCGCCGCGCGCGTGGTCCGGGGTGCGGTGGAGACCGTCGGGGGGACCCCCAGCGCCACCCTGGAGGGCCTGGGGCGGGACAACGCCCACGTCCTCGGCGAGACGTACTTCACCCAGGGCGCCCTGCGCTACGGGGACCACGTCGCGAAGATCTCGCTGGCCCCGGCGTCCGAGAACGTGCGCGCCCTGACCGGTCAGGACATGAAGGTGGAGGACTTCTCCTCGATCAGCGAGATCGTCGCCGACTTCTTCTCGCGTGAGAGCGCAGAGTACGTCCTGCGGGCGCAGCTGGCGACCGACCCGGAGCGCATGCCGGTGGAGGACGCCTCCGTCCTGTGGGACGAGGAGGAGGCCCCGCACCAGCCCGTCGCCACCCTGCGCATCGAGGCGCAGGAGAGCTACAGCCATCCCCGCCGCGTCTACGGCGACGACGCCCTCACCTTCAACCCCTGGAACGGCGTGGTCGAGCACCAGCCGTTGGGCTCCATCATGCGCGTCCGCAAGCGCGCCTATGAGCAGTCCACTCGCTTCCGCCACGAGTTCAACGACCGCCCGGCCCCCGAGCCGTCGTCGCTCGACGACATCCCGGACTGATCCCGGCCCCACCCCTCACCATTCACCCCAAAGGATTCTCGAAGGAGGACCTCATGACTGACCGCTCAGACCCCCGGCTCCAGGACGAGAGCCGTCTCGACGCCGTCAAGCGCGCCGTCGAGGACGTCGCCCAGGACGCCCCCACGCTGGCCAAGATCGCCCTCGAGGCGATGATCCGCGAGCACAACCCGGACCTGTCCGGCACGGCCGACTCCGCCGGCCGCGTGGGGATGCGCTCGGGCAAGGTCTCGGAGCTGACCGCGATCGCCCGCCTCAAGCCGGGCGGCGCCGAACGGCTGCAGCGCATCTTCGACCTGACCCGCGGCAACATGGACGGCGCCCAGCGCGTGTCCACGCTGCACGACATGCGCTTCGTCTTCTTCGACGACAACACCCGGATCCTCTTCGCCACGGCCTACGACGGCGACTGGGATGCGTACATCAACGACTTCGCCACCAAGATCCCCGAGCTGATGGACCTCCTCTTCCAGAACGTGGAGGGGTGGCCGGGCATCGACAGCCCGACCGTGAAGGACTTCATCGCCGACCACCAGATCACCGCCTCCGGGTGGTTCGTGGCGAACCCGCAGGTCACCGTGGTGGACACGCGTCGACTGCAGCGCACCGAGGACGCGGTGAACACCTTCCTGGACCAGATGGCCGGGCGCACCGACCTGGACGAGGACACCGCGGCCGCCCTGAAGCAGCTCACCGACACGATCTCCACCCCCGAGGCGGTGGACTACTGAGATGGGCGTGCTCAAGGACCTGAAGGAACGTTTCGATCGGGAGCGGGTCGAGCTGGACCTGGACGACATCCAGGGCCTGGTGCTGCGGTCGCGGCCTGAGCCCTACGTCGGCGCCCACGCCATGCTGACCGTGGAGGAGGCCGAAGGCGGTCGGGACTTCGTCCGTCGCCTGGCCGAGTACGTGACCTCCGCGCAGGACTGGGCCGACGACCTGCAGTCCTGGACCGGCGTGGCGATCAGCTATGCCGGCCTGCGCGCCCTGGGGCTGCCCGAGGACTCCCTGTCCAGCTTCCCGCTGCCCTACCAGCAGGGGATGGCCGCCCGCGCTCAGCAGCTCATGGACACCGGGCCGAACGCCCCGGAGCACTGGGACGAGGCGTTCACCCAGGACGCCTGTCACATCGCGCTGACGATCTACGCGGCCGACGCCGATGCCCTGGACGCCGCCCTGGACCAGGCGGAGAAGGTGCTGGAGCACTCCACCGGAGTGACCCTGGTGGCCACCCACCGCTTCGGGGTGGACGAGCTGAACAAGAACCCCTTCGGCTTCCGGGACTCCATCTCGCAGCCGACGGTGGCCGGCAGCGGGGTGCGGCCACAGCCGGGCCAGGAGCGCTCCATCTCCGCCGGCGAGTTCATCCTGGGCGAGAACAGCGAGACCGGCTCCCCGCTGGCCGTGCCGCAGCCGGATGTGCTGGGCCGCAACGGGACCTACGTGGTGCTGCGCAAGTTCGCCAGTCGGGTGGGCGCCTTCAACGAGTACCTGGCCTCGCAGAGCCCGGACCCGGAGGAGCAGCACCGGATCGCCGCGAAGATGTTCGGCCGGTGGCGCAGCGGCGCCCCGCTGGTGCTCTCCCCGGACCACGACGACGAGGAGCTGGGCAACGACCCGGAGCGGCGCAACGACTTCACCTTCGAGGACGACCCGAAGGGCCTGATGTGCCCGCACTCCAGCCACATGCGTCGCCTCAACCCGCGGGACAGCGACCTGTCGATCATGACGGACGTGAACATCAAGCGGATCATCCGGCGCTCCTCGACCTACGGTCCCGGGTGGTCGCCGGAGGTGACCTCGGCCGACGACGCGAAGGAGGACCGCGGGATCTACTTCATCTTCATCAGCGCCCGGGCCTTCGACACGATCGAGTTCATGCAGCAGGAGTGGATCAACGGAGGCAACTTCGTCGACCTCGGCTCCGAGCGGGATCCGATCGTCGGTCTGCACGAGGACGACCCGACGCAGGGACGGTTCACCATCCCCGCCGAGCCGGCCCGCAAGCGCATCGACGGCATCACCACCTTCAACCGGATGGCCGGGGGCGAGTACCTCTTCATGCCCTCGCTCAGCGCCCTGCGGTGGATCGGTGAGGGTGGCTGGACCTCCGAGCAGTCGGACGCCGAGGCGTGATGCAGCCTCCGTCCCCGGGCGGCCCCGCGGGCGCCCCGCCGTGGCAGGTTGACCTGGACTGGCTGTGGGGCACCCCGCCGGGCAACGACGGCTCCCCCGCGACCCTGCGGCTGGACGTCGTCGGCCCCGGGGCGGCCCGGGCGGCCGCCGCGTGGCTGGGCTCCCTGCCCGGGGGCGAGGACGGCGTGCGGGGCAGGGGCGGCTGGCGTGCCGACCCGGGCGAGCAGCCCGGCGCGGACGACCACGCCGTCCTGCTGCTCACCTCGGCGGGTGAAGACGTGGCGGACGGGCTGGAGGACGCCGCGGACGACGCCCACGCGGCGCTGGCCGCCGTCGGGGGCCTCACCCTGCGGTGGACTCCCCTGCCCCGTGACCCGTCCCGCTGAGGCCCTCGCGCCCCGTCGGTAGGGTGGAGTGATGGCGACGGTACTTCTCGTGCGGCACGGCCGCACCACGGCCAATGCGACGGGACTGCTGGCAGGCCGCACCCCCGGGGTCAGCCTGGACGATCACGGACGGGAGCAGGCGGCCCGCACCGCGGACCGGATCGCGGCCGTGCCCGTGGCCGCGGTGGTGGCCAGTCCCCTGGAGCGGTGCGCGCAGACGGCCCGCGCCCTCCTCGATCGCCAGCCGGGGACGGTGCCCTCGCTGGTCGACGACGACCTCACCGAGTGCGACTACGGCCAGTGGCAGGGGCGCGCGCTCAGCGACCTGGCCACCGAGTCCCTGTGGGCGACGGTGCAGACCCAGCCGTCCGCCGTCGTCTTCCCCGGTGGGGAGTCCATGGCGGGCATGCAGGCCCGCGCGGTGGCGGCGATCCGCCGGCACGACGCCGCGGTCGAGGCCGAGCACGGGCCCGGGGCGGTGTGGGTGGCGGTGAGCCACGGGGACGTCATCAAGTCGATCCTGGCCGACGCGCTCGGCACGCACCTGGATCTGTTCCAGCGGATCGAGGTGGGGCCCGCCTCCGTGTCCATCGTGAGCTACGGTCCGGCCCGCCCGCGGGTCTGGGCGATGAACACCGACGCCGGGGACCTGTCCTGGCTGGCGACCCTCGGCCCGTCCGACGACGCCCCGGTGGGCGGCGGCGCAGGCACGGGCACCGGTGCGGTGGACGAGCGGACGCCTAGGATCGTGGCATGACTGATGCACCTGCCCCCGCCCATGAGTTCGACTGGCCGGATCGGGTCGTGATCGGGACGCTCGGGCGTCCCGGCGCCCGCACGTTCTACCTGCAGGTGCGCACCGGGCCCCGGCTGGTGAGCCTGGCGCTGGAGAAGCAGCAGTCGGCCCTGATGGCGGAGATGATCGACGAGATCCTCGACGATCTCATGGCGCTGGAGGGCAACCCGCACAGCGTCCCGGCCAGCACGCCCGTGGAACTCGTGGACAACGATCCGCTGGACCCGGTGCAGGAGTGGTTCCGGGTGGGGGCCATCGGCCTGGGCTGGGACCCCACCACCGCGCAGGTGCTCATCGACGCGCACCCCCTCTCCGACGACGACGCCGACCCGGCGCTCGAGGCGGACGCCGAGGCCGTGCGCGTGCGCATGCCCGTCGGCGCGGCCCGGGCGTTCGCCCGGCGCACCCGGGAGGTCGTGGACGCCGGGCGTCCGTTCTGCTCGGACTGCGGCCAGCCCATCGACCCCGACGGCCACGACTGCACCCTCCCCGACTCCTGATGAGCGCCGCGGACGTGCCCGCCGGCGAGCTGGTGGCCGGGGAGCTGACGCTCACCGGCCGCATCACGACGGCGTCCAACGCCACGTTCCTCGGCGCGATCGGTGACACCCCGGTGGTCTACAAGCCGGTGGCCGGCGAGGCCCCGCTGTGGGACTTCCCCGCGGGCACCCTGGCCCGCCGGGAGGTGGCCGCGTCCCTGGTGTCCGAGGCGCTGGGGTGGGACATTGTGCCGCGCACCTGGCTGCGCGACGGCCCGTTCGGTAAGGGCATGGTGCAGCTCTGGCAGGAGCAGGATCCTGAGCAGGACGCCGTGGACCTGTTCCCGGCGGACGAAGTGCCGGCCTCGGGATGGCTCACGGTCCTGGAGGGTGAGGACGAGGGCGGGAATCGGCTGGTCCTGGCCCACGAGGACTCGGCGGCGCTGCGCCGCATGGCGGTGTTCGACGTGCTCGTCAACAACGCCGACCGCAAGGGCGCCCACATCCTCGCCATGCCCGGCGGCCACCGCCACGGCGTGGACCACGGGCTGACGTTCCATGTGCAGGACAAGCTGCGGACCGTGCTCTGGGGGTGGCTGGGCGAGGCGCTGAGCGAGGAGGAGCGCGACGGCGTCGCCCGGGTTCTCGACGGGCTCGACGGTGAGCTGGGGCAGGGGCTGGCGGAGCTGCTGGGTGCCGAGGAAGTCGACGCCCTCGCCGAACGCTGCACCCGGTTGCTCGACGACGGGATCTTCCCTGCCCCGAGCGGGCTGACGCCGGCCGTGCCCTGGCCGCTCTTCTGACGGGCCTGAGGCGTCAGCGCGGCCGCAGGGACAGCGGGCGCACTCAGTCCACGAGCCCCGCCGCGGCACCGGCCGCACGGTAGTCCGCGGCGAGCGAGTCCAGGGTGGCGTGAGCGTTGAGCCCGCTGGGGTTCGGCGCCACGAACAGCCGCGTGCCCGGCCACGGCGTCTGCTGCTCCCCCAGCACCGCCTTCGGGCGTCCGAACGCCTGCCGGTAGGCCGTCACCCCCAACACAGCGACGACGGCCGGCGCATGCGCTGCCACGAGCGCGTCCAGGCGGGCGGGGGCGGCGGCGAGCTCCTCCGCGGTGAGCTCGTCGGCGCGGGCGGAGGCCCGCGGGACGAGGTTGGAGATCCCGATGCCGCGGGCGTGCAGCTCGGCGAGGTCCTCGGCCTTGTAGCCGTCGGAGGCGTCGATCAGGTGTCGGGTGAGCCCGGCGCGGTGCAGGGCCGGGTAGAAGCGGTTGCCGCGGCGGGCGAAGTGCGCACCGGTGGCGGCGCTCCACAGGCCGGGGTTGATGCCGATGAACAGCAGCCGCAGCGGGTCCGGCAGCAGGTCGGGGACGGTGCGGTCGCGGAACTGCTGGAGCTCGGCCTGGGTGAAGCGCATGTCAGTAGTGATACCTCGCCTGGAGGATGATCAGGTCCTCGCCGTCGACGAGGTAGACGAGCCTGTGCTCCTCCGTGATGCGTCGGGACCATGCCCCGGGCGCGCCGTACTTCAGCTGCTCGGGCTTGCCGATCCCGTCGAAGGGATCACGCAGGGCGGCGTCGATGAGGGTGTTGATCCGCTTGAGGACCTTGCGGTCCGTGGTCTGCCAGTGCGTGTAGTCCTCCCAGGCCGAGCGGTCCCACACGAGGCGCACTCAGGCGTCCCCGTCCATGCGGTCCAGAGCGTGCTCCTCGACGCTCCCTGCGCGGGCGCGCTCGTAGGCGTCCAGCAGCCGGCGGGCGTTGGCCGGGGAGCGGAACAGGTAGGCGGTCTCCTGCCAGGCGGCGTACTCGTCCGCGGGCATGAGGACGGCATTCCCCTTGCGGGAGACGATCTCTACGGCGTCGCGGTCCGCATTCACTCGCTCGATGAGCGGGAACAGGGTCTTGCGGGCTTCACTGGCGCTGATGGACATGCTGGCCTCCTCGGGTGCGATGTGGTACTTGCTTATGGTACCAGTTGGGGCTGTCGAACTCGGGGGGTGCCGTGCGGGATGCAGATCTCCTTGCCCTCGTGGTCCGTGGGCGCGGCGACGGCGTCCCCTGCTCTCCCAGGAGCGCCTTGGGCTTCCCGAAGATGTCCACACCCGCTCTCCTGACGCAGGCCCCCGCGGGCCGTTCTATTGTCCTGAGGACCATCGAGACGGCCGAACCCTGTTCGCCACAACATCGCCGTTGAAGTCCCATCAGCCCTAGGGCGTGTCTCCCTTATCGGTGGTGAGGCTCGCGGCAGGCTGGTCGGGTGAGGTCGACAGGGTCGCGGTATCAGGTGTTCACGGACGAGCAGTGGGAGCGGATCGAGCCGTTGCTGCCCTCGAATCAGGGCCGGCGTGGGCATCCCTTCGGGGAGCACCGCAGGGTGGTGGAGGGCATCGCCTACCGGTATCGGACCGGGGTCCCGTGGCGGGATCTGCCCCGGGAGCAGTTCGGGCCCTGGCAGACGGTGTGGAAGCGCCACCGCCGCTACGCCGCGGATGGGACCTGGGATCGGGTGCTGACCCACGTGCTGGCCGAGGCCGATGCGGCCGGGATGATTGACTGGGCCGT
Organism: Micrococcus luteus; assembly: GCF_014138885.1. Taxonomy (NCBI): domain Bacteria; kingdom Bacillati; phylum Actinomycetota; class Actinomycetes; order Micrococcales; family Micrococcaceae; genus Micrococcus; species Micrococcus luteus. The sequence continues at coordinate 2,212,070 of NZ_JACJIK010000001.1, read as the reverse complement.
CTCGGTCGATGCGACCATCGCCCGGGCCCATCAGCACGCCACGAACACCACTCGTCCGGACCAGGACACAGGGGGCCGGGGCGAATCACAAGAAACTGCCGCTGGATGAGGTTGAGCCGCCCGGGCACGGCATCGGGCGTTCCCGCGGCGGGCTGACGACCAAGATTCACCACGCCGTCGATGGCCGCGGCCGGCCGCTGGCCGCGATCGTCACCGGCGGGCAGCGCAACGACGAGGCCGTGCTGGCGCAGGTGCTGGCCGAAATCCAGATTCTCCGACTCGGCGCCGGCGCCGCCCGAGCCCGCCCGGAGGCGGTGATCGCCGACCGGGCCTATGCCACCGGAGTGATTCGCAACGAGCTGCGCCGCCGCCGAATCACCGCGGTAATTCCGGAGAAACGGGACCAGATCGCGGCCCGAGCCCGTCGCGGCAGCCGCGGCGGGCGGCCGCCGGCCTTCGACGCCCAGGCCTACCGCGGGCGCAACGTCGTGGAACGCCACTTCGCCCTAGCCAAGCAATGGCGCGGCTTGGCCACTCGTTACGACAAGCTAGCGATCACCTACCGCGCCGCCGTCACCCTCTGCGCCATCTTCACCTGGCTACGCGCATAAGGGAGACACGCCCTAGTCTGGCTAGAATCCCCTGCCGCACAAAGGACTTCCGATGACTGGAATACCGTTTCTGCTCGTCTTCATCCTCGCCGTCGCCCTGATGATCGTCATGATCTCCAGATGGAAGATCCACCCCTTCCTCTCGATCATGGTCGTCGCCTTCGCCTTGGGGATCATCGGTGGGATCCCGCTGGTGAAGTCGACCGGCGCCGAAGGGGAAGAGCCCGTCAAGGGCATCGCCGACGTGATCGGGGAGGGATTCTCCGGGATCTTCACGTCGATCGGCATCGTCATCATCCTGGGCACGCTCATCGGTCTCATCCTGGAGCGCACCGGCGGTGCCTTCAGGATCGCTGATGCGCTCGTGAGGGTCGTCGGCAAGCGCTACCCCGTCCTGGCTATGCAGCTCATGGGCTGGGTGGTCTCCATCCCCGTGTTCTGCGACTCCGGATTCGTCATTCTCAATCCCATCCGCAAGGCCCTGGCCCGTCGCACCGGGGCGTCACCCGTGGCGATGACCGTGGCCCTGGCGGCAGGTCTGTACACCTCGCACGTCTTCATCCCGCCGACCCCGGGGCCCATCGCAGCCGCCCAGAACCTCGGCATCGGCGACCACCTCCTGCTGGTGATCGGCCTCGGCGTCGTCGTCTCGATCCCCGCACTCCTCGTCGCGTACCTGTACGCCCTCTACATCGGCAAGCGGGTGACCGCCCCTGAGGAGATCGGCACGGAGGATGCGGACGAGCTGGAGGCGGCCTACGACGCGCTTCGCCGGTCCTACGGGCGGATGCCTGGGACGGCTGCGTCCTTCGCGCCCATCATCGCCCCCATCCTGCTCATGGCTCTCGGCTCGCTCGCATCCGTCCTGAAGTGGACCGGCCCCGCGGGTGACTTCGCCCGATTCCTCGGCACGCCGATGATCGCGCTCGCCGTCGGCACTCTCTGCGCAGTCGGCCTGCTGTTCAGCGTGCGCCGTGGCGAGACGTTCTACGACCTGACGGAGGAGACCCTCCGGGTCGTCGGCCCCATTCTGTTCATCACGGCGGCCGGCGGTGTGCTGGGGCGCGTCATCGCCACCACCGACCTCGTCACCTTCATCGAGAGCAACGCTGCACAGTTGTCGGTCATCGGACTGTTCTTCCCCTTCCTCGTCTCCGCCGTCCTGAAGACCGCGCAGGGCTCCTCCACAGTGGCACTCACGACCACGTCGGCCATGGTCTTCCCGATGATGCCTGCACTGGGCTTCGAGACCCCGGTGGCCAGCGCGCTCGTGGTCATGGCCATTGCGGCCGGGGCCATGACCGTCTCCCACGCCAACGACTCGTACTTCTGGGTGGTCACCAACTTCAGCGGCATGACGCCCTCGCAGGGTTACCGCACCCAGACGATGGTCACGCTCCTGATGGGGCTCACCTCCATCGTGTTCATCTGGATCCTCGGCCTCGTCCTCATCTGACCCCGTCACCTGACCTAGGAGATCCACGCGTGCAGCGCATCATCGTCATCCCAGACTCGTTCAAGGGGGCCCTGTCGTCGCGGGAGGCGGGCTCCGCGATCGCGGCGGGTCTCGCGTCGGTCACCGACGCCGAGGTCCTCGTGGTGCCCATCGCCGACGGCGGGGAGGGCACCGTCGAGGCCTTCGTGGCTGCCGCAGGGGGCGTTTTGCGATCCGCGACAGTCTGCGGGGTGTTCTACGGCGAACGCGTGTCTGTCCACTACGGACTGATCGACCCAGACGTGGCGGTGGTGGAGACCGCCTCATGTGCCGGGCTCCCTCTCACCTCCGGACGCGAGGACACGGGACGGGCGACGACGTTCGGGATCGGCGAGCAGATCCTCGACGCCGTGTCCGCTGGCGCGCGCAGAGTCATCGTCGGGGCCGGCGGGAGCGCCACGACAGACGGCGGCACGGGCGCTGCCGCAGCCCTCGGCGTCCGGTTCCTCGACGCTGCGGGCGAGGAGTTCATCCCGACCGGCGACACCCTCACCCGGATTGCGCGGATCGACTCCACCCCGGCACGAGACCGGCTCCGCGACGTCGACGTGGAGGTGATGTGTGACATCAGCAACCCCCTCACGGGATCGCAGGGTGCAGCCCACGTGTTCGGCCCCCAGAAGGGGGCGGATCCTGCATCAGTGGCGAGCCTGGACACCGGACTGGTCCATCTCGCGGGCCTCGTCGAGCGAGACCTCGGGGTCGCGATCGATGCGCTCCCCGGTGCGGGAGCGGCGGGGGGTCTCGCCGGTGGCCTGCACGCCTTCATCGGGGCCACCTTGAAGCCGGGTATCGACGTCGTCCTCGAGACGGCGGGTTTCCACGACCTCGTGAAGACCGCTGACCTCGTCATCACCGGGGAGGGGCGCATCGACGGCCAGTCCTTGGCCGGGAAAGTGCCGATCGGTGTGGCCCAGGCCGTGCGCGCAGCCGGCCGTACGATCCCGGTGATCGTCCTCGCCGGCTCCGTGGGACAGGACGCGGACACCCTCTACGACGAGGGCATCACCGCGATCGTGCCCATTGGCCGCGGGCCCCAGGACCTGGCGACAGCGATCCGCCGTACGGCAGAGGACCTGACCGCGACCGCCTGCGACGTCGGGCGGCTGGTGATGGCCTGCTCCCCCGCCGACCTCACACGGTGAGGAGGGCGAGGACGGGCAGGGCCTCGTCCTGCTGGCCCATGAGGACTCAGTGCCCCCCTGCGTGGGATGGCGGTGTTCGACGCGATCGTCAACAACACCGACCGCAAGGGCGCCCACATCCTCACCATGCCTGGCGGTCACCGTTACGGGGTGGGCCACGGGCCGACGTTCCATGTGGAGGACAAGCTGCGCGCCGTGCTGTGGGGGTGGCTGGGCGGGGCGCTGAGCGAGGAGGAGCGCGACGGCGTCGGCCCGGTAGTCGCGGGACTCGACGGTGAGCTGGGGCGGGGGCTGGCGGGGTTGCTCAGTGCCGAGGAAGTCGAAGCCTCGGCCGCACGCTGCACCCGGTTGCTCGACGACGGGCGTTTCCCTGCCCCGAGCGGCCTGACGCCGGCGGTGCCTTGGCCGCTGTTCTAAGAGTTACTTTCGTCCACACCGTCGCGTGGCCACAGGCCCAAACGCCCCTGTCACAACCGCGCCGCCCCTGATGCGGGTGACAAGGGGCGAACTTGTCAGAATGTGTTACATCCACCCCTTCGACCTTTCTTAGGTTGCTTTCCATAGATCCATAAAATTCGAATGACAGGACGTAACGCCTAGAACACCAAGACGTTACCCCTTGTTCAAGGGTCCATATTTGCACTATGCTGTCAGAATGATCACTAACAATAAGAGCCCGTTTGGCAGCCCCATCTGGCAGGGGCTTGGCCGGGAAGCAGACCTTTCGACGCAACTTATTTGTAGCGGAGCAAATGAGATAGGAAGAGCGTCATTCTATCAACAGGGCCATTACGCGGCGGCACAGTTTGGATTCTCTAATGGCTTAGAAAGACTGGGGAAATTGATACTTACCAGCGACAGTCTATTGGCTACCGGCGCACCCCTCAGCGACAACGAACTGCGAAAAAGGGGCCACTCCATTGCGGCCATCCTCAATGAAGTTGAGAATATTTCTAAACAGCGCGCATTGCAACTCACATATGAGCGACCAACGGGCCCTATCAGCACGGCGATCATAAGCTGCTTAGATGATTTCGCTGCCGCCAGTCGCGGCCGATATGCAAATCACGCGTCCCTAACGGGTACGCCTTCGCCTCACGATCCAGTTGTAGCTTGGTGGAGTAAGGTCTGCAAACTCATCTTGAAAGCCCATTTTGCAGGCACTCCAAGTGAGGTAGTCGCAAGAAAAGAAGCAGCTGCAATGCAGGCCATCATGAATGCACACTCGGCTACTCTCTTCTTCCACGAAGACGGCTCAGTTGTTCAAGACCTCGAGGAGGTGACGGTGATGACGCATGAACGCGCGGTGACGCAACGATGGGGTCGCTTTTACACCCTGTCTCACGCACGATGGCTGGCTGACATCTTCGACAGCATGACTGGGACCGCCCAACCCGCGGGGGGCGTGAACTACTTCTTCGGCCATTACGAAAGAGTGCAGACTCTCAGGGTGGCCGATGCTGTACTCCGGACACGGAAGTCATGGCCCCTTGCATGAGCACACCCAATGCAAGGGATCAATTTCAAGGATTCGATAGACTTCGATCCAGCGGGTCGAAAGTGCGCGCTTACCACGATCTTGAACCTCGGGGAGTTCGCACTGACGAACAGGCCCCGAGGCAGAGAATTACTCGCCATGAGGACTCGAGCGACGGAGTCTCGACGCGCATACGAAGGGACCAGTTGGAGGGGTCCGTCCGTCTCGGGCGGGAGCACGAGAACGCGGTGACCGCCATGGGGCTATGGCCTGGTAGCAAATTCTGCGAAGGAGAAGGCGAAGCCGCAACGGTTCGCGAGTTCATCGATCAGGCCAGGCGCTAGTTGTAGGAGGGCATGACGTTGTTGACTCGTGCCGGGGCCAGCGAGGCCGGCGGGATGTTCCTGCAGGAGGTATGAGGCCGATGGTAGTTGTAGTGGTTCACCCACACTGCCAACGCCTCACGCCGGGGCGGATCCGGTGGTGCCGGCCCCCGAGCGAGACCACCTTCGCGGTGAAGTCCAGGGCCCGGTAGTTGTTCCCGTTGTCCGTGACCACCCGGTCCACGGTGATGCCGTGGGCGGCGAAGAACGCCCTCGCCCGGCAGAAGAACCCGATCGTGGTCACCGCCTTCTCGTCCTGCAACGCCTCGGTGTACGCCAGGCGGGTGTGCCCGTCGATCGCCGAGTGCAGGTAGGTGTACCCGACCCGGCAGCCAGGCCCGCGTTTGGCCGCTCGCGCGTTCTCGGAGTCCCGGCCGTGAGCACGCCAGCCTCCCCCTTCAGGGATGCGCCCGATCTTCTTCACGTCCAGGTGCACCATGTGCCCTGGAGCCCGGGCGGTGATCTTCTGGGGTCGTTGGCGCAGGTCCTCACCCGTGGGCGCGAGGTCTCGTAGCCGGGAGATGCCCAGTCGGTGCAGCCACCTGCCCACCGTGCGGAGGCACAGCTGGTGGCCTTGAGAGACGAGGTGGTGATGGATGCGGCGGGCTGACCACTTGCACTCCCGGCGCAGGGTGAGGATCTGGGTGACCAGGGCCGGGTCGAGCTGGGCCGGAGAGCGTCGTGGCCGGCAGGAGCGGTCTTGCAGTCCTGCCTCGCCCTCGGCGCGGTAGCGGGCCACCCAGGTGGCCACCGTGGGGCGGCTGACGCGGAACTCGGCTGCGACATGGGCCTGGGGGATGCCCTCGTGCAGGTGGCGTTGGACCATCCTGAGTCGGCCGGTGGGAGTCAGGGGTGCGTTAGCGTGAGTCATGAGTGGGTCTCTTTACGCGGATGGGTTGTGTAGGAACTTCCATCCTGCGGGAGAGGCCCACTCGTCTCATCTCAGCCCGGGGCCCGTGCTAAGAACCTCATGACCCACAACACCTAGGTGGCACAGCAGCGTACACTCGCCTGCCCCATTCGCCTCCACGACGCCGACGACGTCCCCCGGCGCGGCCGTCAGGTCGAGGAGGTCGAACAGGGTGCGTTGGCCGTGGCCTTGGCGAGGTCTGAGACGACGAGGGTGGCGGTCACAGCACCCCCAGAGCTCTTCAGAACTAGACGATTCGTGCAGCCACAGCCATTAGTGGGGCATGCGTGACCGTCAACGGAACGGCTCGAATACCCTTAATGGGCCCGACTCGAGACTGAACACAGAAACCGCCCCTGAAACGGGGACGGGTGACTGGTGCCAGGAATTCATTCATCCGCAATTCAGTACAAATGGTCGAGATTCCCAGCCCTTATGACGTTCGGACCGATAGGAATCGGCGCCATAGGCCGACCGGGATGCGCAGGCCCATTGGAACACTCCACTTCACCCGCAAAGACAACTTTTCAATACCATTTACGGAAAATACCCTAGGATCTATCGGACAAATACCACGGAATATTACATTTGACCGCAGAATGCTGAATACTTTCCTGAACCCCAGGCGTCAATGGGAGCCAAGCGCCACCCGGCGGAAGTGGGGGCATCGAGAACCTGTCAGGTACCTCAGTAGGAGCCGTCAGGGTGGGCACCTCACTTAGCCTCTTACGGCCCTCTTCTATCGCAGCATCCCGATCATAGGGCCCGCGAGGAATTTCTATTGCAATTCCAACGCCCTCGGCTGGGAGTGGATCGCCTAGCGAGTAGGCAACCGAGCTCGCGACATTCGTACAGTTGCTCATTAGCGCCATATTGTTCAGAACAACAAGACCATTCTTGTTGAAGAGGATGTCTACTCCGTTGCGGCTAACGAACCCCGAAACCACCTCAACCGCGTTTGACTCATAGTCAAAGACAATATCCAGGACAATCTCACCAGGCGCGGCTCTAATCCTAAGGCGGTTCGCTACATACTCGTAGTCCCACTCTGTCGTCGAGTGGATTAATTCCCCCGACTCCACCTTTAGGAGAAGCTGCCCCCTTGAGTCTTCAATGTCAACTCCTAGCACAAGGCGGCCTTCTACGAAATCAAATCTCAATAGATCCTGTCCGTCCACCTGGAGGGCTGATCCGCCAGCTGCGCCTATTACTGCGACATTAGTCCCAATAATTAGTTTTGCAGGGGGCTGAAAACTAGAGAAGTCTCGGGGTGTCGTCACCCCCTTGCCCCGATTGAAAGGCGCCTCACTTGCCCCTCGGAGCTCCGCAGTGGACATCTGCTTTCGCGTCTTTAGGGCGTGGTGATTTGGGCAAAGTAAAACTATATTATCGGCCTCGTGGGTTCTAACTTGGCTGTATTCGACTATATGCTCATAGTCAAATAGGGGCATTCCACAAAGAATGCAACCAAACCCACACCGCTGGCGGACAGCTCGCTTGACGTCATTGGGGATCTTGGGGCGATTCCTCATTCTTTATCACCCTTCGCTGAGTGGGAAGCGAATATCCCCGTCACACGTTGAACCGGAACTCCACCACGTCCCCGTCCTTCATGACGTAGTCCTTGCCCTCCATGCGCACCTTGCCGGCGGCTTTGGCATCGGCCATGGACCCAGCAGCGATCAAGTCGTCGAAACTCACGATCTCCGCCTTGATGAAGCCGCGCTGGAAGTCGGTGTGGATCACGCCGGCGGCCTCGGGCGCCGTTGCGCCGACAGGGATGGTCCACGCGCGCGTCTCCTTCGGCCCGGCCGTCAGATAGGTCTGCAGGCCGAGGGTGGAGAAGCCGACGCGGGCCAGCTGGTCCAGCCCGGACTCGTCCTGCCCGGCCATCTCCAGCATCTCAGCGGCCTCCTCCTCGGAGAGCTCCACGAGGTCGGACTCGAGCTTGGCGTCCAGGAACACGGCGTCAGCGGGGGCCACCAGATCGCGCAGCTCCTGCTGCTTGGCCTCGTCCCCGAGCACACCCTCGTCCGAGTTGAACACGTAGATGAACGGCTTGGCGGTGAGCAGGCTCAGCTCCCGCAGCCGGTCCATGTCCAGCTTGTCCTTGTCCTTCGCGGCGAAGATCGTCTCGCCCCGCTCCAGCACCGCGAGCGCGGCCTGGAGCGCCTCGAGGTCGGCGGGCTCCTTCTTCTTGCCCTTGACCTCCTTCTCGACGCGCGGGATCGCCTTCTCCACGGTCTGCATGTCCGCGATGATCAGCTCGGTGTTGATGGTCTCCATGTCCGAGGCCGGGTCCACCTTGCCGTCCACGTGGACGACGTCGCCGTCGTCGAACGCGCGCACCACCTGGGCGATCGCGTGGGCCTCGCGGATGTTCGCCAGGAACTGGTTGCCGAGGCCCTCCCCCTCGGAGGCGCCCTTCACGATGCCGGCGATGTCCACGAAGGACACCGTGGCCGGCAGGATGCGCTCGGAGCCGAAGATCTCGGCCAGCTGGGGCAGCCGCTCGTCCGGCAGGTTCACCACGCCCACGTTCGGCTCGATCGTCGCGAACGGGTAGTTCGCCGCGAGCACGGTCTGGCGCGTCAGCGCGTTGAACAGGGTCGACTTGCCCACGTTGGGCAGTCCCACGAATCCGATAGTCAAAGCCACAGTCCGGCAGTCTACCGGCGGGCCCACCGCGGCGGAGGCGTCCCGCACCGGCCCCGTTCCGTGGGCAGAACCGGCAGCCCCGCCCGCTCCGTGGGCAGAAAGCGCGCTCTCCCCTGTTCCGGGGGCAGAACTGGCAGGGTTTTCGCTTCCGGGGGCAGAAACCTTCGCTCTTCTGCCCACGGAACCCGGAGGCCCGGCGGCCACGGGGCCCGGCAGCCCCAGCCCCGCGTGCCCACGGAACCCAGAGACCCGCACCGCCCAGCACGCAGCCCCGCCCAGATGACCGATCTGTAGGGTGGGCGGGCAGCCCTGACCCCGACGAGAGGAAGCACACCTGTGTCTGCCGACCAGAGGACGACAGCCGAGACCGCAGGGCCACCGGGTCCCCGCGACGCCGGAGGAGCCCCCCACTCCCCCGTGAACTGGCCGGTGTTCGCCGGCACCGCGGGCATCGTCGTCGGCTTCGCCCTGTGGGCCATGCTCCTGCCCGCCCAGGCAGACTCCGTCATCTCGGCCACGGTGAGCTGGATCGCCGAGAGCTTCGGCTGGTACTACGTGCTCACGGCGGGCATCGTCGTCGTCTTCGTGATCGTCGTGGCGCTCAGCCGCCTGGGTCACGTGCGGCTCGGACCGGACCACGCCGTCCCGCAGTTCAACCTGTTCTCGTGGTCGGCCATGCTGTTCGCCGCGGGCATCGGGGTGGACCTGATGTTCTTCGCCACCTCCGGCCCGGCCACCAACCTGCTCACCCCACCGGACCTGCCGCCCATGTCCGACGAGGCCGCCCGCATGGCCCCGCTGTGGACGATCTTCCACTACGGCATCCCCGGGTGGGCCATGTACGCCCTGATGGGCATGGCCTTCGGGCTGTTCGCGTACCGCTACCACCTGCCCCTGAGCATCCGCTCGGCCATCGCCCCCATCTTCGGCCGCCGCGTGCACGGCCCGGTCGGCCACGCCGCGGAGATCGGCGCCACCGTCGGCACCATCTTCGGCATCGCCGTCTCCCTGGGCATCGGCGTCGTCTTCCTGAACGCCGGCCTCGCCCTGATCCTGGACGTGCCGGTGAGCACCGGCGTGCAGATCGCCCTCATGGCCCTGGCGGTGGGCATCACCATCGTCTCCACCGTCTCCGGCGTGGACAAGGGCATCCGCCGCCTCTCCGAGCTGAACGTCTACCTCGCCGTCGTCATCCTGGCCTGGGTGCTGTTCACCGGCCGCACCACGGACCTGCTCAACGCCCTGGTGCAGAACATCGGCGACTTCTTCGCCGGGTTCCCCGCGATGCTCATGCGCACCTTCGCCTACACCGACGGTCCGGCCGCCTACCCGGCGGAGCAGTGGATGTCCGACTGGACGCTGTTCTTCTGGGCCTGGTGGATCGCCTGGGCGCCGTTCGTGTCCCTCTTCCTGGCCCGCATCTCCCGCGGCCGCACCCTGCGCGAGTTCGTCACGGGCGTGCTGCTGATCCCCTTCGCGTTCATCCTGCTGTGGGTGTCCGTCATGGGCAACGCCGCCATCGGCTTCTTCCGCGGCGGGGACCAGGCCCTGCTGGAGGAGGCCGTGAACTCCCCCGAGGCCGGCTTCTTCAGCCTCCTGGAGCAGTACCCCGGCTCCACGTTCCTGATCGGCCTGGCCGTGCTCACCGGCCTGTTCTTCTACGTGACCAGCGCCGACTCCGGTTCGCTCATCATGGCGAACATGACCTCCAAGGGCTCGGTCGAGGACTCCGACGGCGCCCCGTGGCTGCGCATCACGTGGGCGGTGATCACCGGCCTGCTGACGCTGTCCATGCTGTTCATCGACGGGGTCTACACCCTGCAGAAGGCCACCGTGATCGTGGGCCTGCCGCTCTCGGTGCTGCTGTACCTGGTGATGATCAGCCTGTGGCGGGTGCTGCACTCCGAGTCCCTGGCCATGGACTCGCGCACCGCCGCCCTGCCCGCCGTCCTCGCCGGCCAGGCCCGCGACTCCGGCAGCCGCGCCACCTGGCGCCAACGCCTGGCCCGGCGGATGAACTTCGCCACGGCCCGCCAGGCCGCCGCCTACATCGAGCGCGAGGTCGGCCCCGCCCTGGAGGAGGTGGCCGCCGAGCTGCGCGGCCACGACGCCGACGCCGCCGTCACCCACGGCGTCCACCCCGAGTCCGGGGTGCCCTGGGTGGACCTCACCGTCGCCTTCGAGGGCCAGGAGGACTTCAAGTACCAGGTCTATCCCGTGGCCTACCCCGTGCCGAGCTTCGCGGGCAGCCTCAGCGTCGCCCAGGACACCCACTTCCAGCTCGAGGTGTTCTCCGCCAAGGGCTCGCGCGGCCGGGACGTGCTGGGCTACAGCCGCGAGCAGCTGTGCGCCGACGTCCTGGACGACTACGAGGCCCACCTGACCTTCCTCGCCATGACGGGCGAGGACTCCCATCTCGCCGAGCGCCTCGAGTCCGAGGTGCCGGATGAGTGGGGCGACGCCGACCGCTCGCCCGCCACGGGCGCCATGCCGGCCGTGGACGCCGCCCCCGCCTCCCAGACCGATCCCACCCACCCGTGAGGAGCACCATCCCCATGACCACCGATCCCACCGCCACCCAGTTCATCGACGGCGCCTGGGTGCCGTCCTCGGACGGCGACACCCGCACCATCCACTGCCCCGCCGACGGCTCCGAGGTCGGCGTCGTCGCCGAGGGCACCCGCGAGGACACCCTCGCCGCGATCGCCGCCGCCCGCCGCGCCTTCGACAGCGGCGCCTGGCCCTCCACCCCCGCCGCCGAGCGCGGCGACCTGCTCCTCCGCCTGGCCGATCACATCCTGGAGCACCGGGACGAGTTCGCCCGCGCCGAGGCCCTGGACACCGGCAAGCGCCTCGTGGAGGCCGAGGGCGATATGGCGGACATCGCCGCCTGCTTCCGCTACTTCGGCAAGATCGCGGACCAGAACCCCGGCCGGCTCGTCGACGCCGGCGACCCGACGGTCCTGTCCCGCGTGGTCACCGAGCCGGTGGGCGTGTGCGGCATGATCACCCCCTGGAACTTCCCGCTGCTGCAGGCCGCCTGGAAGATCGCCCCGGCCCTGGCCGCCGGCTGCACCTTCGTGCTCAAGCCCGCCGAGCAGACCCCCCACACCGCCATCCTCACGATGCGCGCCCTCGAGTCGCTGGGCCTGCCGGCCGGCGTCGCGAACCTGGTGCTGGGCCCCGGCGCCACCGTGGGCGAGCCGCTCTCCTCCCACCCGGACGTGGACCTGGTCTCCTTCACGGGCGGGCTGGCCACGGGCAAGACCATCGCCCAGGCGGCCGCCGGCACCGTGAAGAAGGTCGCCCTCGAGCTGGGCGGGAAGAACCCCAACGTGATCTTCCCCGACGCCCACTACGAGGCGGCCCTGGACAACGCCCTCAACGCCGCGTTCACCGACTCGGGCCTGGTGTGCTCGGCCGGTACGCGTCTGATCGTCCACGAGTCGATCGCCGAGCGTTTCGTGGACGACCTCGTCGAGCGCGCCGGGCACATCGTGATGGGCGGCCCCTTCGAGGAGCACGCCGAGACCGGCCCGCTGATCTCCGCGGCCCACCGGGACAAGGTGACGGACTACGTCCGCCGCGGTGTCGAGGCCGGCGCCCGCCTGCGCGTGGGCGGGCACTGGGGCGGCGAGGAACACAAGGACGGCTTCTTCTACGCCCCCACCGTGCTGGACCGCTGCGACCGGGACAACCCCGCCGTCATCGAGGAGGGCTTCGGCCCGGTGATCACCGTGGAGACGTTCTCCACCGAGGCCGAGGCCATCGAGATCGCCAACCACACCGAGTACGGCCTCGCCGGGGCCGTGTGGAGCTCCGACGCCGGCACCTGCCAGCGCGTCTCCCGCGCCCTGCGCCACGGCACCGTGTGGATCAACGACTACCACCCCTACCTCCCCCAGGCCGAGTGGGGCGGCTTCAAGGCCTCCGGCATCGGCCGTGAGCTCGGCCCCACCGGGCTGGGCGAGTACGTGGAGCACAAGCACATCTACCAGAACACCGAGCCCACGGTGACCGGCTGGTTCGCCGACCGCCGCTGAGCCCCCTCCCCGTGGGCGCGGGGCCAGACCCCGCGCCCGCCCGTGACCACCGAAAGGACCCCCGGATCGTGACCACCACCACCCCCGACGCCTCGACCCCGCAGCCCGACACGCCCGTCTACGACTACATCGTGGTCGGCGGCGGCTCCTCCGGCGCCGCCCTCGCGGCCCGCCTGTCCGAGGACCCCCAGATCAGCGTCGCCCTGCTGGAGGCCGGCCCCACCGACGTGGACCTGGACGAGGTCCTCGAGCTGCGCCGGTGGCCCGAGCTGCTCGAGTCCGGCCTGGACTGGGACTACCCCATCGAGCCGCAGGAGAACGGCAACTCCTTCATGCGCCACTCCCGGGCCAAGGTGCTCGGCGGCTGCTCCTCCCACAACTCCTGCATCGCCTTCTGGCCTCCCCGCGAGGACCTGGACCAGTGGGAGGCGATGGGCGCCACCGGCTGGGGCGCCGAGCACACCCTGCCGCTGGTGAAGAAGCTCGAGAACAACCGGGCCGAGGGCGATCACCACGGCCACGACGGCCCCGTCGAGCTGATGGACGTGCCCGCCGAGGACCCGGCCGGCGTCGCCCTGCTCGAGGCCGCCGCCCAGGCCGGCATCCCGACGACGACGTTCAACACCGGCGAGACCGTCGTGAAGGGAGCCAACTGGTTCCAGATCAACCGCAAGCAGGACGGCACCCGCGCGTCGTCGTCGGTGTCCTATCTCCACCCGATCCTCGACCGCGAGAACCTGGACATCCTCACGGACCACTGGGTGAGCGAGGTGCTCTTCGACGAGGACCGCCGCGCCTACGGCGTCCGTCACGTCGCGGACCGGCACGGCCGGCAGGCCGAGATCCATGCCCGCGCCGAGGTCATCCTCTCCGCCGGGGCGATCAACACGCCCAAGCTGCTGATGCTCTCCGGGATCGGCCCGGCCGAGCACCTGGCCGAGCACGGCCTCGACGTGCGCGTGGACGCCCCCGGCGTCGGCTCCAACCTGCAGGACCACCCCGAGGCGGTCATCTCCTGGGAGTCCAAGCAGCCCATGTACCGCGACGCCACGCAGTACTGGGAGATCGGGATCTTCTCGCCCACCAAGGAGGGGCTGGACCGCCCCGACCTGATGATGCACTACGGCTCCGTGCCGTTCGACATGCACACCTACCGGCAGGGGTACCCGACGGCGGACGAGACGTTCTGCCTGACCCCCAACGTCACCCACGCGAAGTCCCGCGGCACCGTGCGCCTGCGCTCCAACGACTACCGGGACAAGCCGGCCGTGGACCCGCGCTACTTCACCGACCCGGAGGGCCATGACATGGCCGTCGCGGTGGCCGGCATCCGGCTGGCCCGGGAGATCGTCTCCCAGCCGGCGATGGCGGAGTGGGCCGGCCGGGAGCTCGCCCCGGGCGTGGAGGCGCAGACGGACGAGGAGATCGCCGACTACGTGCGCCGCACCCACAACACCGTGTACCACCCGGTGGGCTCGGTGCGCATGGGCGCCGACGACGACGCCATGAGCCCCCTGGACGCCCGCCTGCGCGTCAAGGGCGTGACGGGTCTGCGCGTGGCCGACGCCTCCGTGATGCCCGAGCACGTGACCGTGAACCCCAACATCACGTGCTTCATGATCGGTGAGAAGGCGGCACAACTGATCCTGGCCGACCGCGCCTGACCACCACGCGGATGCGGCGGGCCCCCCGGTGGGGACCCGCCGCAACTGCGTTCGGGGGCGGGCCGCGCGCCGGTCACGCGCGGCTCCGTCAGAGGGCGATCACTCGCCGGAGGTCTCGACGGCGGAGTCCTCCACTGCCTCACCCTCTACGGCCTCGCCCTCCACCTGGGCGGCGGAGCCGGTGTGCTTGACCTGGATCTTGCGCGGCTTGGCCTGCTCGGCCACCGGGATGGTCAGCAGCAGCACGCCGTCGCTGTAGTCGGCCTCGATCTTGTCCAGGGCCAGGCCCTGGCCGAGGTTGAGCTGGCGGGCGAAGGTGCCGGCCGGACGCTCCTTGGTGAGCCAGCGACGGTCCTCCCCGGCGGGGGCCTCCTTGCGCTCGGCGCGGACGGTGAGCGTGCGCTCCTCGACGTCCACGTCGATCGAGCTCGGGTCCACGCCCGGCAGCTCCACCTCGGCGACGAACACGTCGCCCTCGCGGTAGAGGTTCATGGGCATGGAGGCGGCGCCGGAGGTGCGGGCGAAGCCGGTCATCAGGCGCTCCATCTCGCGGAACGGATCAATGGGACGAGCCATGGTCGATCACTCCTCATGCAGGGCGGGCCGCTCCGGTTGAGCGGCGACTGTCCTGTGCAACGCCGTCCCCCCACGGGGTATTCCACGGAGTTGAGTCAGCCCCGCTCAACCCTGTCCAGGGCGGTCCGGAACGCCGTCTCCGCCTCCTTCCCGTAGGGCACGAACAGCACCTCGTCCACGGTGCCGCCCACCTCGTCCGCCATCGCGTGGCAGGTCTCGACGGCGATCCGCGCGGCGTCCTCCATGGGCCAGCCGTAGATCCCCGCGGAGATCGCCGGGAACGCGACCGTCCGGGCGCCGAGCCCGGCCGCCACCTTCAGGGACTCGCGGTAGCACGAGGCGAGGGTGTCGGACTTGTCGATCGTCTTGGCCCACACCGGGCCCACCGTGTGGATGACCCAGCGTGCGGGCAGGCGCCCCGCCGTCGTCGCCACGGCCTGCCCGGCGGGCAGCCCCTCCGGCAGGTCGGTCTCGCGCAGGCGGCGGCACTCGGCCAGGATCTCGGGGCCGCCGCGCCGGTGGATGGCGCCGTCCACGCCTCCGCCGCCGAGCAGGGTGGAGTTGGCGGCGTTGACGACGGCGTCCGCGCGCGTGGCCGTGATGTCCCCGGGGGCGATGGTGAGCTGCATGGGCCCACGCTAGGCGCGGGTGGGCGCCGTCGGACAGGGCCGGTAGCCTCGGCCCCATGAGCACCCCGACGCCCACCGGACCGACCCCCACGCCTCCCGGCGGCGAGCTGCTGCCGCTGATCAGCCTCGCGGTGGAGCACGTGTTCGACACGCTCGGCCGGCAGCCCGTGTTCGCCCCCACGATCCTCGCCGTCGCCGCCGACGGCCAGCGCGGCATGTGGGAGCACCCGGACCTCGAGCCCGAGCAGGCGGCCGCCACGGTCGCCAAGATCAGCCCGCGCCCCACGCGGGCGGTGGCCGTGTTCGACGGCGAGATCGAGACGGCGGACGGACCCCGCCCGGCCGTCGCGGTGGAGGCCTTCGACGCCGCCGTCCTGGCCTCGACCCGCATGGTCTTCCCCTATCTGCCCGGCGTTGCCGCGGCGGGCATCGCCGCCCGCGTCGACGGCGACCCGCAGGTCGTGGCCAACGGCCCCAACCCGCTCTTCGGCTGAACCGCCCACCACCACGACGGCGCGCCGCCGCCTAACGTGTCCCTGCGGCCTGCGAGGGTGGGGTCATGGAGATCCTCAGCCTGCTGCTCGCCCTCATCCTCGGACTCGTGCTGGGCGCCCTGGTGGGCGCGTGGCTCATGTGGCGCCGGGCGGCCGGCGGCGGTGAGGAGGCCCGCCGGGCCCAGGCCGAGCTGGCCGCGCTGCGCACCGAGCACCAGGGGGCACGAGAGGAGCTCGCGGCCGCCCGGGCGGAGCAGCGCGCGCTCACGGCCGCGCGGGCCGAGGACGCCGAACGCCAACGCGCGGAGTCCCAGGTGATGTCCACGCTCGCGCCGCTGGGCCAGCGGCTGGCGGCGCTCCAGGAGCAGGTGAGCGTGCTGGAACGGGATCGGGCGTCCCAGTTCGGCCGGCTCGGGGAGCAGCTCCGCGCCGCCGCGGCCACGGACCGGGACCTGCTGAACCAGACCACGTCGCTCATGGCCACGCTCAAGTCCACCTCCGCGCGGGGCCACTGGGGCGAGGCGCAGCTGCGGCGGGTCGTCGAGGCGGCAGGCATGCTCCACCACGTGGACTTCACGGAGCAGGCCACGCTGTCCGGCAAGGACGGCGAGCGCCTCCGCCCGGACCTCGTGGTGTCCCTGCCCGGCGGCAAGGCCATGGCCGTGGACGCCAAGGCCCCCATCGGTGACGCGCTGGCCGCCGAGGCCCTCGCGGACGAGCTCGGCGAGGAGGCGTACGAACGGCGCCAGGCGCTGGCCGCCCAGCACGCCGCGGCCGTGCGCCGCCACGTGGACCAGCTCTCCGCGAAGTCCTACTGGGCCGGCCTCGAGCACTCCCCCGAGCTGGTCCTGTGCTTCCTGCCCGCCGAGTCGCTCCTGGCCGCGGCCCTGGACGCGGACCCCGGGCTGCTGGACCACGCGTTCTCCCGGAACGTCGCGCTCGTCGCCCCCGTCTCCCTCCTGACCGCCCTGAAGTCCGTGGCCTACGCGTGGCGGCAGGACACCCTGGCCGAGAACGCCCACACCGTGGTGGCCAGCGCGAAGGACCTCTACGAGCGCCTCGGCACGCTCGGCACCCACCTGGACCGCATGGGCGGCTCCCTCAAGACCGCCGTGGACCGCTACAACCAGCTCGTCGGCAACGTCGAGTCGCGCGTGCTCCCCGCCGCCCGGCGCCTCCGCGACGTCGACCCGGGCCTGGCCCCCACGCCGGACATCCGCACGCTCGAGTCCGCGCCCCGGCCCCTGGCCGCCCCGGAACTGGTCGCGGGCGTGGAGGAGGACGAGCTGCGCCGTCGTCGGGCGGAGTCGACGCGGGAGGCGTGAACGGGGCCGCACGGGGGCCGGGCGGGTGGGCCGTCGCGGCCCCGACGTCGTCTTTCCGTGTCCCAGGTCACTTGCTACCGTGAAACTCACAGAGAATTGCCAGGCCGCGCCGAGGGCCTGACCTGATGAGGAGGCCCCATGCAGTCCCGCCCGCTCCCCCCGCCGAGCAACGTCAACGAGCACGTCTCCCGCTTCGACCCCCGGGCGGCCGCCCAGGAGTTCGAACACGAGCTCTCCCCGGGCATGCGTGACGAGCCGCTGCCCGGCGGCGAGAACGTCAAGCGCATCATCGGCCTCGTGGCCGGCCCCCTGCTCGCCGTCGCCCTGTTCCTGCTGATGCCGGGCGACCTCGGCGTCTGGCCCCGCCTCGTCGCCGCCACCGCCGTGCTCATGGCCGTGTGGTGGATGACCGAGGCCCTGCCCATCCCCGCCACCGCCCTGCTGCCGCTCGTCATCTTCCCGCTCGGCGTGCCCGCCGAGGAGTCCGACGGCGGCATCACCTTCGACTCCATCGGCGCGAGCTACGGCAACAACATCATCTTCCTGTTCATGGGCGGCTTCATGCTCGCCCTGGCCATGCAGCGCTGGAACCTGCACCGGCGCATCGCGCTCGGCGTCTTGACGTTCATGGGCGCCAGGACCGTGAACCTCGTCCTGGGCTTCATGATCGCCACCGGGTTCATCTCCATGTGGGTGTCCAACACCGCCACCGCCGTGATGATGCTCCCCATCGGCGTGTCCATCCTCGTGCTCGTCCAGCGCTACAGCACGGACGACGCCCTGGCCGCGGATGAGGCAGCCGATCAGGCCGACCGCCCCGCCACCCCCGCGCCCGGCGAGGCCCCCACGCAGGCCGAGATCCGCTCCCTCACGAAGTCGAACTTCGGCACCGCGCTCATGCTCGGCATCGCCTACGCCGCGTCCATCGGCTCGCTCGGCACCATCATCGGCACCCCGCCCAACACCCTGCTCGCGGGCCACATGGCCGCCGAGCACGGCGTGGAGATCGGCTTCGGCCAGTGGATGCTGGTCGGCGTGCCGATCGCCGTCGTGCTGCTCTTCGCGTGCTGGTTCCTGCTCACCCGCGTGCTGTTCCGCCCGGAGATCGACGAGGTCCCCGGCGGCCGCGACCTGATCGCCACCGAGCTGGCCCGCCTCGGCCGCATGAGCGCCCCCGAGGCCAAGGTCCTCGCGGTCTTCATCCTCGCCGCGCTGGCCTGGATCACCGTGCCGCTGATCTCCGAGTACGTCCTGGACCTGACGTCTCCGCTGCTCTCGGACGCGGCCATCGCCATGGTCGTCGGGCTCGTCCTGTTCCTCCTGCCGGCCGGCGGCGGGGCCGGGCGCGGCGTGCGCCTGCTCGACTGGGAGGCCGCGAAGGAGCTGCCGTGGGGCGTGCTCCTGCTGTTCGGCGGCGGCCTGGCCCTGTCCGGTCAGTTCTCCAAGTCGGGCCTGTCCACGTGGCTCGGTGAGCAGGTCAAGGGCCTCGGCGACATCCCCGTGTGGGTGCTCGTGGTGATCGCCGCCGTCGGCATCCTGCTGCTGACCGAGATGACCTCGAACACGGCCACCGCGGCCACGTTCCTGCCCGTCGCCTCCGGCGTGGCCCTGGGCACCGGCGTCGCCCCGCTCATGCTAGCCGCGCCCGTCGCCCTCGCCGCGACCTGCGCGTTCATGCTGCCCGTGGCCACCCCGCCGAACGCCATCGCGTACGGCTCCGGCTACGTGACCATCGGCCAGATGGTGAAGGGCGGCGTCTGGCTGAACATCATCGCCGCCGTGCTCATCTCCATCGCGTCGATGACCCTGCTCGTCTGGGTCTTCGGGCTCTGAGTCCCTGACCCGCCGGCCCGGAACACCGAGGCCCGGAAAGCCGAGGCCCGCAGACTCGCCGCTTCGCCGGCGTCGTGACGGCGAGTCTGCGGGCCTCAGCGAGGAGACGAGGGGCGCGCTCAGGCCTCGGTGTCGCGGCGACGTCCGCCGAGCGAGCGGGACTCGTCGCCCACCCGCTTGAGTTCGGCGCGCAGCTCCTTGGGCAGGGAGAAGATGATGTCCTCCTCGGCGGTCACCACCTCGTCCACCTGCCCGTAGCCGTACTCGGCCAGCAGCGCGAGCACCTCCTGGACCAGCACCTCGGGCACGGACGCGCCCGAGGACAGGCCCACGGTGGCCACGCCCTCGAACCAGGACTCGTCCACCTGGTTGGCGAAGTCCACGCGCTCGGCGCGGGAGGCCCCGTACTCCGCGGCGACCTCCTTGAGGCGCACCGAGTTCGAGGAGTTCGCCGAGCCCACGATGATCACCAGGTCGCACTCCGGCGAGATCGACTTGATGGCCGCCTGCCGGTTGGAGGTGGCGTAGCAGATGTCGTCCGAGGGCGGGTCCTGCAGGTTCGGGAACCGCTCGCGCAGCACGGAGACGATCTCGAGGGTCTCGTCCACGGAGAGCGTGGTCTGGGAGAGCCAGATCAGGTTGTCCGGGTCCTCCACCTGGATGGTCTGGGCCTCGGCGACGTCGTTGATCACCGTGGTGTGCTCGGGCGCCTCGCCGAACGTGCCCTCGACCTCCTCGTGGCCCTCGTGGCCGATCAGCAGGATCTGCTTGTCCTGCTTCGCGAAGCGCACGGCCTCGCGGTGCACCTTGGTCACGAGCGGGCACGTGGCGTCGATGGTGCGCAGGTTGCGCTGGGCGGCCTCCTCGACGACGGCCGGGGACACGCCGTGCGCGGAGAACACGGTCAGGGCGCCCTCGGGCACCTCGTCCAGCTCGTCGACGAACACCACGCCACGCTCGGTCAGGGTGTCCACGACGTGCCGGTTGTGGACGATCTCCTTGCGCACGTACACGGGGGCGCCGTGGTGCTCGAGGGCCTTCTCGACGGCGACGACGGCGCGGTCCACACCGGCGCAGTAGCCACGGGGGGCGGCCAGCAGCACGCGCTTCTCACCGGACACGGGCGCGGCCGCCTCCACCTCCTCACGGGAACGACGGACGCGCGGGACCTGCGGCATCCCGAGGCCGACGGCGGACGGACGGGCGGAGACGGAGGGAGCGGACATGCCCTCCATGCTATCGGCCGGGACGCAGACCGGGCCCGGGCTTCGCCGCGGGCTCAGCGCGACGTGACGTCGGCCGCGGTGTGGGAGCGGCCCACCGCGGGGGGACCGTCCACCCGGGCGGCACGGACCCGCCCACGCCGAGCGACCCACAGCTCCGCCAGGGCCAGCAGCAGGCCCGCGGCCAGCACGATCCAGCCCAGGGTGGTCAGGGTCTGGGGGTAGGGGGCGACGGCGGCCGCGAACGCCGGGCCCGCGGCCTCCTCCATCTGCTGGACGAACGCGGCCACCCCCGGGGAGGCCCCCTCGGGCGCCGTGAGGTGGATCGCGTCCGGACCCAGGCGGGCGCCGCCGATCAGCCCGCCGGCCAGGGCGACCGCACCCGCCACGGCCAGGGCGAGGCCCCGCCGTCGTCGGGGGGCGAGCAGCAGGGCGCCCACGAGCGCCAGCACGGAGGCGGCGGCGGCCCAGCGCCAGTGCGTGGAGGCGTCCACCCAGCGGTGCACGGTGGCCCGGTCCGTGCCGGCCAGGGCGTCGATGCGCGCGTCCATGCGCAGCGCGGTGCTGTCCCGCAGCTCCGCGGCGCGGTCGTACAGGGGCGCCAGCAGGGTGTCCGCGGCCCAGTCGCCGACGTCCGCGCCCATGATCGTCTCCAGCAGCGCCTGCCCGGGCAGGTCGAACCGGTCCTCGCGCAGGTCACGTTCGATGTCGCCCAGGGCGGCGGTGATCCCGGACTGCGCGACGGGACCGAACGGGATGGTCACGTCCGCGCCCGAGCCGGGCTCGTCCGCGCCCTCCGGGTCCTCGAGCTGGGCGAGCCAGGCGCGCCGGGCCTCGTCGGCGGTGTCGGACCAGCCCTGCACCACCTGCGGGTCGTCCGCCACGCGCTGGGCCAGCGGGCGCAGCAGGTCCTCGGCCGTCTGGGCCAGCGGGCCCGGCACCTGCTCGGGGACGGCGTCGTGCACGACGTCGTCGATCACCCCCGGCACGGCGGCGCGGACCTCGGGGTCCACGGCGACCTGCTCCGTCACCCCGCGCAGCAGCTCCGGGCGGTGCGTCGCCTCGTCGACGAGGGCGCCGGCCGTCGCGAGCACCGCCAGCAGGCCCGCCAGGGCTGCGACGAGGAGGCTGAGGGTGGTGCGCATGGGGTCCTTTCCATTCCGTTCCGACCCCGTCGAGCGTACCGATCCTGGCCGGAGGTTCCCCGGTCTGAGCACCCGACCGGGTCGGCGGCGGCCCCGGGGGGACACCGGGGCACCGTCTTGCGCGTCCGGCGAGGGCGGTACGGTGGGCCCGTGCCCGGGCGGACCGGGCGCGGACAGGAGGGACCCGGATGGACCAGCCCGTGACCGAGGGCGCCTCGGCGACGTCGGACGTGCCCGTCTCGGCACCCGCCCGCGCGGGCGAGACCTCCGCTGAGCGGCCGTGGCCCCTGCGCCGGCTCTCCGAGAACCTCAAGGCCCACATCGAGCGTGCCCCCGCCACGTGGATCGAGGGCCAGCTCATCGAGTTCAAGAACAACCGCGGCAACGTCTACATGACCATGCGGGACCTCGAGGAGGAGGTCTCCCTGCCGCTCACCGCCTGGCGGAACGTCGCCATGACCCTGGACGGGACCGTCCAGCAGGGCTCCCGCGTGGTGGCGCGCGTGAAGCCGAACTTCTGGCTCAAGGCCGGGCGCCTGTCCATGAACGTGCAGGAGATGCGCCCGGTCGGCCTCGGCGATCTGCTGGCCCGCGTGGAGCTGCTGCGCCGGGCCCTCGCCGAGGAGGGGCTGACCTCCCCCGCGCGCAAACGGCCCCTGCCCCTGCTCCCCCACCGGATCGGGCTCATCACCGGCCGCGACTCGGACGCGAAGCAGGACGTGCTGCGCAACACCCTGCTGCGCTGGCCCGCCGCCGAGTTCGAGATCCGCGAGGTCGCCGTGCAGGGCGCCGAGGCCCCTCGACAGGTGGCCGCCGCGCTCGCCGAGCTCGACGCCGACCCGGCCGTGGACGTCATCGTCATCGCCCGCGGCGGCGGCGCGCTCGAGGAGGTCGTGCTCCCCTTCTCGGACGAGGCACTGGTGCGCGCCGTGGCGGCGGCGCGCACGCCCGTCGTCTCGGCGATCGGCCACGAGGCGGACCGCCCGGTCCTCGACGACGTCGCCGACCTGCGCGCCTCCACGCCCACGGACGCGGCCAAACGGATCGTCCCGGACGCGGCCCAGGAGGCCGCCGGGCTCGCCGACGCGCGCCTGCGGCTGGCCTCGGCCGTCGAGCGCCGCGTGCACGCCGAGGCCGAGGGGCTCGCGGCCCTGCGCTCCCGGCCCGTGCTGGCCCGCCCGCACGTGATGGTGGACACGCGGCAGGAGGAGACGGACCGGTGGCGCGAGCGCGGCCGGTCCGCCCTGGGCCACCGGCTCGTCCGCGAGGAGGACGCCCTCACGCAGCTGCGCGCCCGCGTCCGCGCCCTGTCCCCGCAGCGCACTCTCGACCGCGGCTACGCCGTGGTCCAGCACGCCGGGCAGGTCGTGCGCGACGCGGACCAGGTCGCCCCGGACGACCGGCTCGACATCCTCGTGGCGGCCGGGCGGATCGCCGCGGACGTCGTCGCGACGCATCGGACCACCCCGACCCCATCCCACGAGAGGACACGACAGGCATGAGTGAACAGGGCATGGAGCAGACGCAGGACGCGGGCCGCCCCAGCGGTGTGGAGGGCTTCACCTCCGCGGACGTCTCGGACGTGGCCCGCATGAGCTACGAGCAGGCGCGCGCCGAGCTGGTGGAGACCGTGGGGAGGCTGGAGGCCGGTGGCGCCGGCCTCGAGGAGTCCCTGGCCCTGTGGGAGCGCGGGGAGGCGCTGGCCGACCGCTGCCAGGCCTGGCTCGACGGCGCCCGCGCCCGCCTCGACCAGGTGCGCGGCGAGGCCGCCCCCGACGCCGACTGATCCCGCCCCCCACTTTCGTTCGGGAAACGGCGGCCTCCGCGGCGCTTTCGTTCGAGAAACGGCGGCCTCCGCGGCGCTTTCGTTCGAGAAACGGCGGGGGCGGGGGCCAACGGCCCCCGCCCCACGCGGCTTGCTCCCGACGTCGGTCAGGCGGTCTGATCCTCGTGCTTGCCCTCGCCCAGCTCCTCCACGAGCTTGGCGTTGAAGGCGTCGAGGTCGTCCGGGGTGCGCGAGGTGGTCAGCCCGCTGTCCACGACGACCTCCTCGTCCACCCACTGGGCGCCCGCGTTCTTCAGGTCAGACTCCAGGGACGCGTAGCTGGTCAGACGGCGGCCGTCCACGACGCCGGCCTCGATCAGGGTCCACGGGGCGTGGCAGATGGCCGCCACCGGCTTGTGCTGCTCGAAGAAGGCACGCACGAATGCCTGGGCGTCCGTGTCGATGCGCAGGGCGTCCGCGTTCAGGGTGCCGCCCGGCATCACGAGGCCGTGGAAGTCCTCGGCCTTGGCGTCCTTCACCGTGGTGTTCACCTCGAAGGACTCGCCGTGCTCCCAGTCGGACTTCATCGCGGTGATGGTGCCGGACTTCGGGGAGACGAGCACGGGGGTCGCACCCGCGGCGATCACGGCCTCCCACGGGGAGGTCAGCTCGACCTGCTCGACACCGTCGGTCGCGAGGAACGCGACGGTCTTGCCGGACAGCGGGGCGTTCTGGACAGCGTTCTCAGTCATGAGTGCACCTTTCGGATCGGGTCCGGCGCGCCTCTGCGGCGCCCGGTGTTCCTCCATCCACTCACCGCGGCCCCGGGCTTGGCAAGGTCCGACCACCACTGCCCCGCCCACCGCGACGACGGCGGCGCTCAGCCCGCCAGCAGGCGACGGCGGGCCGCCGCGACGTCGAAGTCGGCCTCCGGCCAGTCCAGCCCCATCCCCTGCAGGGTCTCGATGATCAGCTGCTGCACCGCCAGCCGCGCGAACCACTTGCGGTCCGCCGGCACGATGAACCACGGCGCGTCCTCGGTGTCCGTCCGCTCGATCGCGATCCGGTACGCGTCCGTGTACTGGTCCCAGTACGCGCGGTCGTCGAGGTCGCCCTCGCTGAACTTCCAGTGCTTCGTGGGGTCGTCCAGGCGGGCCAGCAGGCGCTCGGCCTGCTCCTCCGGCGAGATCCGCAGCATCACCTTGACGATCCGCGTCCCCGCGGCGCGCACGGCCGCCTCGAACTCGCGGATCGCCCCGTAGCGCTCCTCCACCTCGGCCAGCGGGGAGAGCCCGCGCACGCGGTGCACGAGCACGTCCTCGTAGTGCGAGCGGTCGAACACGGAGACCAGGCCGGGCCGCGGCAGATGCGGTCGGATGCGCCACAGGAAGTCGTGGGCGCGCTCCTCCGGGGTCGGCACCTTGAACGCGTGCAGGTGGACGCCCTGCGGGTCCATCGCCCCGATCACGTGGCGCATGATCCCGCCCTTGCCGGCGGTGTCCATGCCCTGCAGGATCACCAGCAGGGACGGCACCTCTCCCACGGGCGCGTCGCGCACCGACTGGGCGAACAGCAGCTCCTGCAGGTCGGCGAGCGCCCGGCCGCGCGCGGCCAGGTCCTTCTTGCCCTTCGCCTTGTCCCCGCCGTAGCCGGGCGTCGCGGCGGCGTCGACGTCGGCCGGGCCCCGGACCTCGTCCCCGCGGCGGGCGGCGAACAGCTCCCGCGCGGGGGCGTCGAAGACGCCGTCGTCGTCGGTGGCGCGGGCGGGCCGGCCCGCCGCGGTGGCCGGGGTGTCAGCCATGGCGCTCCCTCCAGTCCTCGAGGAAGTCCTCGAGGCGGTCCAGGGCCACGCTCAGGTCCTTCACGCTGGGCAGCGTGACGAGCCGGAAGTGGTCGCTGTGCGGGTAGTTGAACGCCCCGCCGTGCGAGACGAGGATCTTCTTCGCCCGCAGCAGCTCGATGACGAACGCCTCGTCGTCGTCGATCGCGTAGACCTCCGGGTCCAGCCGCGGGAACAGGTAGAGGGCGCCGTGAGCCGGCTGCACGGACACGCCGGGGATGGCGTTCAGGCGGTCCTGGGCGAGGTTGCGCTGCTCGAGCAGTCGACCGCCGGGCAGGACGAGGTCGTTGATGGACTGGTAGCCGCCCAGTGCCACCTGGATGGCGTGCTGCGCCGGCACGTTGGCGCACATCCGCATGTTGGCCAGCAGGGTCAGGCCCTCGAGGAAGTCGGCGGCCCGGTGCTTCGGCCCGGACACGGCCACCCAGCCGGAGCGGTAGCCCGCCACCCGGTACGCCTTGGACAGGCCGGAGAACGTCAGGGTGAGCACGTCGTCGGACAGGCCGGCGGCGTTGATGTGGCGGGCGCCGTCGTAGGTGATCTTCTCGTAGATCTCATCCGCCATGAGGACGAGGTTGTGGCGGCGGGCCACGTCCACGATGCCCTGCAGCACGGCGCGGGAGTAGACCGCGCCGGTGGGGTTGTTCGGGTTGATCAGGACGATGCCCTTGGTGCGCTCCGTGATGAGGGACTCGATGTGCTCGAGATCGGGCTCCCAGCCCTCCTCCTCGACGCAGCGGTAGTGCACCGCCCGGCCCCCGGCCAGGGTGGTGGCGCCGGTCCACAGCGGGTAGTCGGGCGAGGGGACGAGGATCTCGTCGCCGTCGTCGACCAGGGCCTGCAGGACCATCGTGATCATCTCGGACACGCCGTTGCCGATGAACACGTCGTCCACGCCGATGTCCCGGATGCCCCGGGACTCGTAGTACTGCGAGACGGCGGTGCGCGCCGAGTAGATGCCCTTGGAGTCCGAGTAGCCCTGCGCGTGCGGCAGGTGCTGGTGCATCGCCGCCAGGACGGCGTCCGGCGCCTCGAAGCCGAACGGGGCCGGGTTGCCGATGTTCAGCTTCATGATCCGGTGGCCCGCGGCCTCCATCCGCTGCGCCTCCTCCAGGATGGGGCCGCGCACGTCGTAGCGGACGTTCAGCAGCTTGGCGGACTGGCGGATCTGGCGGGGATGCGGGCTCGGCATGCCCCCCATCATGGCACCCCCCGGGCGGTGTGCGTCACAGTCGAGCTCGTGCGACGCGGGCCGGCACCCCGCCCCCGTGCGAGCTCAGAACCAGGAGCCGCGGGGCACGAACCAGTCCTCGGGCGCGTCCTCCAGGCCATGGTCCACCAGCCAGTACTGCGCGGCCTCGGCGACCGGAAGCGGGTCGGCGCCCGTGGTGAGCCGTTCGAGCTCCCGCAGGCCGTCGCCGTCGAGGGCGGACATCACCTCGGCGATGCGCCGTTCGGCGTCGTCGTCCAGCGTCGCGGCGGAGCCGACGGCGGTCAGCCGCCCCTCCGGGAGCACGCGGCCGTCGTCCTCGAGCGGGACGAGCGTGTTCGCGTCGATCTCCGGATCCGTGCCGGTCAGCAGCGCGACCTGGGCCTCGTCCGCGACGACGGCGGCGGTCGGGTCCTCGGTGTCGGCCAGCCAGGTCTCGGGACGGCAGCCGGCGAGCCGGTCCAGGCGGGTGCGCAGGGCCGTGGCCGCGTCCGGGCCCGCCGCGGCGGTCAGGGGCGGGGGTGCGACGGCGGTGAGCGACTCGCACCGGCCGTTGAGGTCCGTGATCGACTCGAGCTCGAGCCGGGCCGCGGTGGGCTGGGTGACGACCGCGGTCAGGCGCAGCACACCCGCCGACGAGGACAGCACCGCCGGGGCCTCGGCCTGCGGTGTCCCCGCCGCGGCCGTCTCCTCGGCGAGCAGCGTCTCCAGGACGCGCCCGGCCGCCGGGGCGTCGGCCGCGGGGTCGCCGACGGGCAGCGCGGTGGGGCTCGGGGCGGCGGTTGAGGCGGTGGCCGAGGGGGTGGGCGCGGCGTCCGCGGACGGGCCGGCCTCCGTCCCGGTCGGCGTCGACGACGGGGTCGACGTCGGCGTCGACGTCGGGGACGGCGGGGACGGCAGCGCCGCTGCGGGGTCGGCGGCGGCGGCCAGGGCCAGGGTGTCCACGACGGCGACCGTGTCCCCGCCGGCGGCGGACCACGCGGGCTGCTCCACGGCGACGCCGTCCTCGTCCCCCACGGCGTGGCCGTGCAGGCGCAGGTGACGGGCCAGGACCGCCGCGACGGCGGCCTCCAGGCCCTCGCCGCCGTGCACGACCGTGATCGGTGCGCCTGACGCGGAGGGCGTCGGCGGGGCGTCCGCCTGCCGCGCGCACGCCCCCAGCGCCAGCGACAGCGCGAGGGCGGAGGCGGCGAGGGCCGTCGGGCGGCGGTGGGCGGGGCGGCTCACGTGGCCACCCCGGCACGGGCGAGCGCCTCGGTGACCCAGGAGGCGGTGCGCAGCCCGCTGAGCTCCGCGAGGTCGAACCAGCGTGCGTCCGTCGAGGATCCGCCGACCTCAGGGCGCAGGACGCCGCCCGTGATGCGGGCGGTGTAGAGGACCTGCACGGTGAGCAGGGGCAGCGGCTCGCCCCGCAGGCGCTTCTCCACCGGGATCGTCCCGGTCGTGACGCCCAGCAGGCCCGTGAGCTCGGCGGTGTGGCCGGTCTCCTCCCACACCTCGCGCAGGCACGCCTCCTCCGGGCTCTCGCCGAGCTCGATGCCGCCGCCGGGCAGCGTCCACTGCAGGAACTCGGGCCCCTGCCACGAGCTGAGCAGGACGCGGCCGCCGTCCACGATCAGGGCGTAGGCGCCGGCGCGCGTCTGGAACGGGCCGGCGGGGTGTGCTCCGGCGGCGTCCGGGGCGGCGGGGGTGGTGCTCATGGCTGCGGACTCCTGGCGGCAGTGGGACGGCCCGCGGCGGGCGACGCTGCGGGCCCGGCCAGTCTACGAGCACCGCCCACCGCGAACAGCGGCACGGTCCACCGACCCGCGCCCTAGGCTGGATGACCACCCGTCCCACCCCCGGAAGGAGCAGCGCCCGTGGACACCCCGCAGGACCCGCCCCACCGGGACGACCCCTCCGGCGGCCCCGTGGAGCCGGCCGTCGACGCCGCCCTGGACCGGGTGCGCGCCCTGCTCCGGCAGGCCCGCGGCACCGCGGCGCCCGACGCCCCGACCGCCCTGGACGCCCGCGGCTGGTGGGAGCTCTCCCTCGAGGCCGCGCTGCGCGACGAGCCCCGGGAGTCCGCCCGCCTCGCCGACTCCGGCCTCGCCGCGCTCGTGCCCGGCCAGGACGACGTCCGCCTCGCCCTGCTGCGGGCGCTCGCCGTCGCCGCGGGCCAGGTCGGGGACGAGGCCGCCCTGACCCGCTGGGTGGAGGCCCGGGCGGCGCTGCTGCGCCACCTCGGCCGGCCCCGGCAGGCCGGGCTCGAGTCCCAGCTCGGCGCCGCCCTCGTGCGCGATCCGGACACGGTCGAGGCGGCGGTGCTGGCCGGCGTCGTGGAGGACGAGCCGGGCGCTCCCGGCGAGGACCCCGGGGACACCGTCCTGCCCGAGGCCGCCCTGGCCCTGGCCGTGCACCGCGTGCACACCGGGGACCTGGACGCCGCGCTCGAGCTGGCCCGCCGCGTCATCGCCGTCCTGGGCGGGCTGCGCGCGGCCGGTGCCCTGCTGCCCACCGGCTCGTGGTCCAGCGCGCACCTGCTGCTCGCCCGCCTGCACCTGTGGCGGGGCGAGCACGCCGAGGCGGACGCGGCGGCCGCCGTCGTCACCGCGCTGCCCGCCGCCCGGGCCGTCCTGGCCTCCGCCACCACGGTGCGGGCGATCGCCGCCCATGAGCTGGACCGTCCGACGGCGGCCCTCGACCTGGCGCTCGAGGCGGCGGAGCGGATGGCCTCGGTCGGTCTGCGGCGCGGCGCGGCCTCCGCGGCGGCCCTGGCCGGGCGCGTGGCCGGCGACCTCGACGGGTACGAGGAGGTCGCCGTGGCCGCGTGGGAGCTGGCCTCCGTGCACGCGGAGAAGGCCGAGGCGCCGGAGGCCTCGAGCCTGAGCTACTGGTGGGCGCACCAGCTCGTGCTCGCCGGCCGCGCCGACGAGGCCGAGCCCCTGCTCGCCCGGTTGGTGCGCCGCGAGGCCACCCACGGCCGGGACGTCGAGCAGGCCCGCGCCCTCGTGGACCTCGGCCACGCCCACCACGACCAGGACCGCGCCGAGAACGCGCTGCCCCTGTGGCGGGAGGCGGCCGGCCTGTTCGAGGCCCACGGCCAGTGGGAGGACGCCGCGCGCACGCTCCTGGCCGCCGGCGCCCTCGTGAACCGCGAGCGCGACGAACGCACCCGGCCCTCCGCCCTCGACCTGTTCGAGCGGGCGGTCGCGGCCGCGCGCCAGGCGGTGGACGAGGACCCGGCGGTACTGCCGGCCGCGCTGCACGCGCACGGGTACCTGCTGTGCGAGTCCGGCCAGGCGGAGGGCCTCGACCTCCTCGAGGAGGCGCTCGCCCTCGTGCGGTACGCCGGCGCCGACTGGCAGGTGGCCGACTACACGGACACCCGCGCCCGGGCCCTGTGGTCGCTCGAGCGGGGGCCGGAGGCGATCGCCACCGCGCTGCAGGCCGCCGACCTGTTCACCGCCGCCGGGGACCGCGAGGGCGCCGCGCAGGCCGAGCTCTTCGCCGCCTACGTGGTGGCCGAGGACGGCAGCCCCGAGCAGGCCGCGACGCTCTTCCGCCTGGTGTGCGACTCCACCGACTCCACGCTCGTGCGCCTCGGCGCGCTCACGGGCCTGCACCAGTGCCTGTCCGCCCTCGGGGACCACGACGGCGCCGCGCGCGTCCGGGACGAGCTCGACGCGCTCCGCGAGGGGCTCGGCGCGGACTGACCGCCGCTCGAGGCGGCGGCCCGGCGGCCCGGCCCGACTGCGGCGGCCGCCGTCGCGGGTCAGAGGCCGACGCGGGCCAGGGCAGCGTCGGCGGCGGCACGGCGGGCGGACCGCACCGCGCGGGGTGCGGTCGGCTGCGCCGCGAGGGCGGCGAGCACGGTCGCGACGCGGGCGGCCAGCGCCACCTCGTCGACCTCGCTGCGGGCGTGGCGCCGAAACCGTGCGGCCACGGCGCGCAGCGCGGCGCCGCCGGCGCCGAGGTCCGCGGCGCCCGCCTCGAGATGGGCGATCAGGACGGCCCAGTCGTCCACGCGGTGTCCCGTGCCCAGGTCGTCGGCGTCCAGCACGCCGGTGATCCGCTCCCCCGCGGCGTCCACGTGCAGGTTCCCCGGGTGCAGGTCGCCGTGCACGGGCACGCGCGGGCCGGGGTCCCCGGCCGCGAGCGCCGCGCGGATCCGGTCCGCCCGGGCGGCGGCCTCGTCCTGGGCCTCGGGGTCCAGCACGACGGCGGCCCACGTGGCGTGCTCGAGCAGGACGGCGGGTCCGCCGTCGTCCGCGTCGGCGCCCCCGGCCGCCCCGGCCGTGGGGCTGGCCGGGCCGGGGGGCTCCTCGGGCACCGGCGGCAGCCGGTCCAGCAGCGCGGCGACCCGCGCGGGGTCGAGCGCGGCGGCCTCGGGCCCGGCCAGCAACGCCCGCCAGGGCAGGCCCGGCACGCTCGCGAGCGGGAGCACCCCGCGCTCCGGCGCCGCGAGGACGGCGGGCACCGGCACCCCGGCCGCCCCCGCCGCGGCCATGCGCCGGGCAACCCGTGCGGCGCGCGCGGGCGGGAGCACCTTCAGGAACGTGCGGCCCACGACGCCGTCGTCGCCGGTCGCCTCGACGGCCAGGACCGCCCGGTCCCGCGGCCGGTAGCCGCGCCACGTGAGGCGGGCCCGGCCCGGCGCCGTGCCGATCAGGGCCGCGAGCGCGTCCGGATCGGCGGTCAGCGTGAGGCCCGGCAGGACGGGGTCGGCGGGGGCCCACCACCACAGGGTGCCGTCCTCCAGGATCCCGCGCTCGCCCGGGACGGGCGGGCACGCCGCGGCAGGGGCGGCGAGGTGTCGGGGGTCGCGGGCGAGGACGAGGGTGCGGGATCGCACGCGAGCCTCGCCGGCGCGTCCGGTCATCACGTCCAGGTCCAGGACCCGCGCGAGCCGACGTCCCCGCTGCAGGTGCAGGGCGTCGGCTCGGGTGCGCAGCCAGCGCTGGCCCGACGCGCGGACGGCCTGGCGCGCGGCGGCTCGGTCGATGCTCACGGGCGCTCCCGCCCGGCGGGGCTCAGCAGGCCCGGCGCCGCGCCAGGACGTTGTCCAGGTCCAGGGCGGCGATGTCCTGCTCGGCGGCGGCGCTGATCTGATCGTCCGCCGTGCGCGCGGCGTCCTGGAGCCGGGCGTCCGCGCCGGTGGGGGCGGGGGCCTCGAGCGGCGCCGGCAGGGGGCGGGCCATCTCCGGAGCGTCCAGGTAGGTGGGGCGCGGCACCGTGGGGATGGTCACCGCACGGTCCGCTGCGGGGGCGGCGGCGGAGGCGGTCACCACCACGGGCTCGACCCGGGGCGCGGCGGGCGCGGCGGCCGGACGCGGCGCCTCGGTCTCGAAGGCCAGCACGGTCTCCAGCACGCGGCGGTCCCGCTCGGGGTCCGCGGGCGGGGCCTGCCGCTCCTCGGCCGCCGGGGCGGTGGGGCACTCCGGGACGACGACGGCGGCGGCGGGCCGGGCGCGACGGGTGCGGTCGCGGACCGCGAGGGCCCGCAGGCCGGCCAGCCCGGCCACGGCGAACAGGAGCGACCAGCCTGCCAGGGCGAGCGTGCCCGCGCCGAACGCGGCGGCCAGCCCGGCCACGAGGAACACGAGCAGGGCCACGAGGGCGGCGAGGAACAGCGCCGTGCGCCCCCACCGGATGTGCAGGCCGGTCCGGCCGCGGGCGGCGCGCGCCGCGTCGGCGGCGGCGCCCAGGCGGCCCGAGAACCGGGCGGTCAGGGCACGGACGGCGGGCGAGCTCTGCAGGCGGTGCATGAAGGACCTCGGCATCGACGGGCGGGCGGGGGCGGACGCGAGACGATGGCGGCGCAGCACGAGCCGCCAGGCCAGGAAGGCCACGAGGGCCACGATGACCAGCGACGCGCTCACCCGGGCGTCGGCCAGCGCGTCGAGCGCGGCCTGCACGGCCCTTGTCGGCGCGGTGGTCTCGTCCATGCGGTCAGCCTAGCGCCGGGGGCGGACCAGTCCGGCCATCGGGGCGTGTCCGCACGCGGCGTGTCCCGTCGGCCGTTCAGGGGCGCGGCCGGGTGGCCAGCCACCGGGCCAGCAGGCCGTCGGGGACCTCCTCGGCGGTCACCGCGAACGTCCGGTGGTCCCGCCAGGCGCCGTCCACGTGCAGGTACGCGCGCCGCAGGCCCTCGTCGCGCAGGCCGAGCTTCGCCACGACCCGCAGGCTGGCCGCGTTCTCCGGGCGGATGTTGACCTCGACCCGGTGCAGACCGGCGCTGCGGAACGCCCAGTCCGTCGCCATGGCCACGGCCGTCGGGGTCAGCCCCCGGCCGGCCTGGCGACGGTCGATCCAGTAGCCGATCGAGCCGGAGAGCACCGAGCCGTACTGGATCCCGCCCAGGGACAGCAGCCCCACCAGGCGGTCCCGGTCCGGGCGGTCGTCGTCGAGGACCATGCCCCACGTGTAGGCGCTGCCGTCCCGGCCCTGCCGGCCGTGCCAGCGAACCATCTGCCCGAACGACGCCGGGCCCGCGCCCGGCACGGGGCTCGTCGCATCCCACGGCGTCAGCCACTCGCGGTTGTGCGCCCGCTGCTCCTCCCACGCCTCCCGGTCCCGCCTCCGCAGCGGCCGCAGGGCGAGGGTGCCGTGCCGCAGGGTCACGGGCCAGGGGGAACGCTGCCAGGACATGGCGTCGATCCTATGCGCGGCCGGGCGCGGCTCCGGTGCGGCGGGCATCATGGGGACATGCGCACTCCCCCTCCCGTGCCCGAGCCCGCCGCCACGGGCCCCGTCGCCGGCGTCGACGACGTCGTGGACGCCAAGGCCGCCCTGCGTGCCCGCCTGCGCACCGCCCGCCGCGACCGCTCCCCCGCGCGCCGCGCCGCCGAGTCCGCGGCGGCCGTCGAGCACCTGTGGGCGTGGCTGGGTCCGCGCGTGGCCGCGGCGACCGCGGACGGGACCGCCCCGGTGGTGGCCACCGTGCTGCCGATGGCCACCGAGCCGGACACCGGTGTGCTGCGCACGCGCCTGCTGGCCGCCGGGTCGCGGGTGCTCGTCCCCGTGATCGAGCCGGAACGCCGCCTGAGCTGGACTCCGTGGCACCCGGAGGTCGCGACGGCGCGCGCGGCGAACGCCCCCGTGGACGAGCCCGTGGGCGAACGGCTCGGGACCGACGCGCTGGCGGCGGCGACCGCGGTGGTCATGCCGGCGCTCGCGGTGGCCGAGGACGGGATGCGCCTGGGCCAGGGCGGGGGCTACTACGACCGCTTCCTCGCCGAGCTGCCGCGGAGCGTGCCGACCGTGGCCCTCGTGTTCGAGGACGAGCTGCTGCCGGCGGGCGCCATCCCTGCCGAGCCCACGGACCGGCCCGTGGACGGCGTCGTCACCGCGGCCGGGCTGCGCTGGGTCTGAGCCCGGCCCGCGGCGCGGAGTAGCATCGGGGGTCGGATCCCCCCAGAACCGCGCGCCCCGGCGCGCCCCGAGCGAGCTGGAGCTGAGCATGCCCACCTACGCCTACCGCTGCAAGGACTGCGGCCACGCCTTCGACGTCGTCCAGGCCTTCACCGACGACGCCCTCACCGAGTGCCCCGCGTGCGGCGGCGTCCTGCGCAAGCAGTACGGCTCGGTCGGCGTGAGCTTCAAGGGCTCCGGGTTCTACCGGACCGACTCGCGCTCCGGCACCGGGGGCACCGGCTCGGCCGGCGGATCGACCTCGGACTCGGCCGCCGGGTCCTCGACGTCCTCGACGTCGTCCTCGTCCTCCGCCCCCGCGGACTGACCCGGCCGCATCGGGCCGGCTCAGCCCCAGTGGGGCGGGCGCTGCTCGCGCAGCCAGCGGTCGCGCTCGGCCTCGGCCGCACCGGTCTCGACCCCGGCCTCATGTCCGGTCGGCGCGGTCGCCGGCGACGTCCCGGCCTGCCCGGTCAGCCGGGGCATCCCGGGCAGGCGCGGCTCGCGGCCGTCGGCGGTGGCCGGGCCGGTGCCCGGGGCGTCCGCCCGGCGCGGGCCGCGGCGGCGCGGCGCGCCGTCAGCGGGCATCGTCGTCGGTCTCGTCGGTCTCGTCCGTCTCGTCCGCCGGCTCCACGCCCAGCCGGTCGGCCAGCTCGCGGGCCACGGACTCCGGGTCCGCGAACACGTCGATCGACCACAGGGTCCGGGGCTCCCAGCCGCGGGCCTCGAGCCCCTCGGGCAGGGTCCGCGAGCGCTGCCGCACCGTGAGGGCGCGGTACACCTCGCCACCGTCGCCGGCCAGGGCCAGCGGACGGGGCGCCTCGTCCGCGCGCGGATCGAGCACGGCCAGGTCCATGACGCCGGCGTAGCGGGGCAGGACCCGGGCGCCGTGCTCCTCGAGCCGGTCGCGCAGATCGGCCAGCAGCGGATCGCCCACCATGCCCACGGGGTCCGCGGCGTCGTCGCCCAGGTAGGCCTCGAGCAGCCGCAGGAACCAGAGGGCGCCGCCGTCGAGCCGGTCCTCGTCCAGGTCCGCGGCGCGCAGCGCCGAGACGAGGTGCAGGCGCCGGCGGGCGCGGGTGAGCGCAACCGTGACCATGCGCTCGCCGTCCGGGTCGGAGAAGGCGCCGAAGTGGTGCACCACGCGGCCGTGCGGGGTGCGGCCGTAGCCGGGGGTGAGGATCACGGCGTCACGCACCACGGAGGCGGCGCGCACGACCGGCACGATCACGAACGGCTCGGCGTCGGCGGCGTCCTCGCCGCGGCCACGGGCGAGGAACTCGTGGGCCCACGGCGCCTGCGCGGCCGTGGCCTGCACGGCGGCGGCCACCCTGCGGGCGTGCTGCTCGGACACCGTGACCACGGCCAGGGACTGTTCGGGCCGGTCGCGGATGTGCTCGAACACCCGCTCCACGGTGCGGGCGACCTCGGCGTTCGTGGACTCGACCACGTCGCCGCCGGTCATCGGGATGCCGGTGCCCTCGGGCAGGTACTCGGCCGTGACGGCACGATCCCGGCCGGTGGCCTCGCCCGCGGTGGGCAGCGCGTCCAGGGCGCCGTCATAGGCGAGCGCGGAGAGCAGGCGCACCAGGCGCCGCTCGAGGGGGCGGTGCACGGTGCGCAGCGGCAGGGTGGGCAGCACCTCGTCCAGCGCGTCGTGGGCCGAGCGCAGCGGGCGCAGGGGCCCGGCGGTCGCCGTCGGGTCCACGGACACCTGGAACGACTGCGGGCGCCCGATCACCGGGTCGCCGAAGGCCACCACCTGGGGGGCGCGGGTGAGCGCGCCCATCGCGGTGGCCAGGGCGGTCGCGTCGGCCTCCAGCAGCACGACGACGTCGGCGCGCCACTCCGGGGGGAACTCGGACAGGGCCATGGGCGAGGTGGTGACCACCGGCACGAGCGGCTGCAGGAGCTCGGGGGTGATCGTGGCCAGGGACTCGACCGTGGGGCTGCCCTGCTTGAGCAGGGTGCGCAGCACGGCCGCGTCCGCGCGATAGGTGCGCAGCGCCTCCCGCCAGCGCGCGGCCAGCGCGGCGGAGAGCCGGGCGCCGCCGCGCTCGAGATGGGCGCGGTCCAGGTCGCGGAACCCGCGCTCGACCTCCGCCAGGTCCGTGCCGCTCATCATGGCCAGGAAGTCGTCCCCGGAGATCATCGCCTCGAGCGCGGACTGCCACCACGCCAACTCGAGCTCGGCGGTCAGGGCCTCGGTGGGCACCTCGCGGTCGCGCAGGTCCTCGAGCAGCTCCGCCAGGCCGTGGTCGCGCAGGCTGTCCAGCACGAGGGTGCGCTCGGGCAGCGTGGCCAGGGTGTCGCGGTCCGCCACGAGCCCGTCGACGGCGGCCACGAGGTCGTCCACGTCCCGCTCCTCCAAGGGCGCCTCGGCCACGGCCTCCGGGGCGAGGACGCCCTCGAGCCGGCGTAGGCGCTCGCGCACCTGGCCGACCTGGCCCATCACGTGCTCGCCCTGGTCCGGCACCTGCGGGGGCGTGCCCGGCTCGGCGGCGTGGCGGTTCCAGTCCTCCAGGACGGCGGCGGCGTCCACGAGGGCGCCGTGCAGGTCCGTGGGCTGCACGCCCGGGCGGACCGCGTCCTTCGCCGCGCGGCGCAGGCGGGACCGGGTCACCGAGGACATCTCGACCAGGTGGAGGCGCCGCCACGAGCTGGTGGCGGTCGCCGCGACCAGCTGGGGCACGTCGAGGGAGAACACCTCGGGGGTGAACTCGGTGAGGGTGCGGGCCACACGGCGGTAGAGGTCCGCCTGCTCCGCCCAGCCGGCCACCGTGCGCTCGGGGCGCAGGCCGGCCTGGGCGGCGGCGGTGTCCACGGCGCGCCGGGTGGTGTGCAGGGCGGCCGCCAGCTCGTCGGCCAGCTCCGAGGCGGCCTCGGTCTCCTGCACGTTGCGCACGCGGGCGCCGAACCAGCGGCTCTCGGTGGCGGCGGCCGAGAACGCGCCGAGCTCCCCGGCGCGCACGAGCTGCTCGCCCACGGCCTGCCGGTTCACGGTGGAGTCCAGCACGGAGCGCTTGAGGCGCACGGTGGTGGCCGGCGGCGTCTCGAGCCCGGTCAGGGCGGCCAGGGCCTGCATCGCCTGGAACGGCGAGCAGCCCCAGCGGGGGCGGACGTGGTGCAGTGAGCCGACGTGCTCCTGCAGCCGGCGCCGTCGTTCGGTCAGGGCGGCCTCGTCCCGGGCGGTGTCGGGGTCCACGGCCCGCTCGGAGCGCAGGACGGCCTGCACGAGCTGGCGGCGGAGCAGCTCGGGGTCCGCGTTGGCGGGCACATCCAGCGCGATCGAGCGCAGGTCCGCCTCCTCGAGGCGGTCGAGCACGTCGGCCAGGGCGGCGGAGCGCTCGGCCACGACCAGCACGCGCCGACCCTCCCAGGCCAGGCGCGCGGCCAGGGCGGCGGCGGTCTGGGTCTGCCCGGTGCCGGGGGCGGCCGCCACCACGAGGGACTCCCCCGCCGCGGCGTGCTCGAGCACGCGTGCCTGGGCGGCGTCGACGTCGACGACGAGGCGCTCGTCCGCCGGGGCGACGTCATCCTCCGCGGGCGCGCCCGTGGGCTGCAGCGCCGCCGGGCGGGGCACCATGCCGGTCCCGGCGTCGTACAGGGCCTGCACGACCGGCAGATCCTCGAGGGAGGCGGGCAGGGAGGCGGTCTCGCCGAGGTCCGCGAACGTGGAGACGAGCAGGCAATCCTGGATGTGCAGGTCCGCGATCGCGGCGGTCTCCTCGCGCAGGCGGGCGAACGCGGGGGCGGGCTCGAGGCGCGCCGTGGCGTAGGCGGCCTGCTGGTACGCCTCGGGGTCCAGGGCGATGCCGTGGTGCCGGCGCAGGTTCCGCACGAGCGCCGGGTTCAGGCGGGCCGGCTCGGTGATCTGGACCTCCAGCTCGTCCCGGCCCCGGGCGCCGCGGCGCACCGTCAGGGCCACGCGGGCCAGCAGCACGGGGGCGGAGCGGCGCTCCCGCCGGCCGTCCTCCTCGGCCGTCCACGTGGCCACGCCCACGGCGAGCGCGCCGACGTCGATGCCGCGCTCCTCCGCCAGCTCGCGGACCTTGGCGCGCAGGCCGAGGGAGACCTCGTGCGCCGCGTCCAGCACCGGGCCGGCCGGCAGCAGGGTGGACAGGCGGGTGCGCCGCCCCAGCAGCAGCTGCGAGACGCCGGAGGAGCTCGCCTCCGTGAGGTCGATGCTGTTGGCCGCCGAGGGCGCGAACCGCAGCATCGTGTCGTTCTCGGCGCCCGAGCCCAGGGAGGACACCCAGGCGGCCGGGTCGGGGCGGGTCTGCCCCTCGTCGGGGCGTGCGGCGGCGCGGGCGCGGGCCAGGCGCGGGAACTCCTGCTCGGTCACGTGCGTGCGGTCCTTCCTCCGTCGCCTGGGTCCAGGCGGTCTTCGTGCGGACGGCCGCCCCGGTCAGGGGCGGCCGGATGCGGCGCCGGACGCGCCGCTCACTCCCACTCGATGGTGCCCGGCGGCTTGCTGGTCACGTCGAGCACGACGCGGTTGACGCCGTCGACCTCGTTGGTGATGCGGTTCGAGATGCGGGACAGGACGTCGTCCGGGATCCGCGCCCAGTCCGCCGTCATGGCGTCCTCGCTGGTGACGGGGCGCAGGACGACCGGGTGGCCGTAGGTGCGGCCGTCACCCTGCACGCCCACGGAGCGCACGTCCGCGAGCAGCACCACCGGGCACTGCCAGATCTGGCGGTCCAGCCCGGCCGCGGTGAGCTCGGCGCGCACGATCGCGTCCGCGCGGCGCAACAGGTCCAGACGCTCCTGGGTGACCTCGCCGATGATGCGGATGCCCAGACCCGGACCCGGGAACGGCTGGCGGTGCACGATGCCCTCGGGCAGGCCGAGCTCGGCGCCCACGGCGCGGACCTCGTCCTTGAACAGCTCGCGCAGCGGCTCGCACAGCTCGAACTCGATGTCGTCCGGCAGGCCGCCCACGTTGTGGTGGGACTTGATGTTGGCCGCCCCGTCCCCGCCGCCGGACTCGACGACGTCCGGGTAGAGCGTGCCCTGCACGAGGAAGCGGACCTCGGTGGCGTCCGGGTCGTGCTCGGACTCGAGGACGATGTCCGCCTGCGCCTTCTCGAAGGTGCGGATGAACCGCTCGCCGATGATCTTGCGCTTGGTCTCGGGGTCGGTGACGCCGGCCAGCGCGGACAGGAAGTCCTCGCGCGCGTCCACCATCACGAGGCGGGCGCCGCCGTGGGCCTCGCCGAAGGCCTGCTCGATCTCGGCGGACTCGCCCTCGCGCATGAGGCCGTGGTCCACGTAGACGCA
Source organism: Micrococcus luteus (assembly GCF_014138885.1). Lineage (NCBI taxonomy): Bacteria > Bacillati > Actinomycetota > Actinomycetes > Micrococcales > Micrococcaceae > Micrococcus > Micrococcus luteus. The sequence continues at coordinate 2,172,969 of NZ_JACJIK010000001.1, read as the reverse complement.
GGTGAGGCGGTCGCCGATGGCGCGCTGCACGAGGGCCGCGGCCACGGCGGAGTCCACGCCGCCGGACAGGCCGCAGATGGCCCGCTTGTCCCCGATCTGCTCACGGATGCGCTCGACCTGCTCCTCGATCACGCCGCTGGCCGTCCAGTCCGCGCCCAGGCCCGCACCCACGTGCAGGAACTGCTCGAGCACCCGCTGGCCATGGGAGGAGTGGCCCACCTCGGGATGCCACTGCACGCCGTAGATGCGGCGCTCGCGGTCCTCGAACGCGGCGACGGGGGCGCCCGCGGTGGAGGCCGTCACGGCGAAGCCCTCGGGCGCCTGCGTCACGGCGTCCCCGTGGGACATCCACACGACCTGCTCGAGGTCCTGGTCCGCGAACAGCACGGAGTCGGCATCCACCGAGTCCAGGCGGGTGGAGCCGTACTCCCGGGTGCCGGTCTTGGCCACGGTGCCGCCGAGGGCGTGCGCGATCGACTGGAAGCCGTAGCACAGGCCCAGCACGGGCACCCCGGCCTCGAGCAGCGCCGGGTCCAGCTGCGGGGCGCCGGGCTCGTACACCGACGACGGCCCGCCCGAGAGGATCAGCGCCGCGGGCTTACGCTCGAGGATCTGCGCCGCCGGGGTGGAGGCGGGCACGACCTCGGAGTAGACGTTGGCCTCGCGCACACGACGCGCGATGAGCTGCGCGTACTGGGCGCCGAAGTCCAGCACCAGCACCGTGGGCATCACGTCGCTGAGCGGGGCGGGGGTGTCGGGGTGGGGGGCGTTCTGCGTCACCCGTCCAGGATAGTCGAGGCGCTCAGTAGCGCCGCGCGGCGTCCGGGAAGCGGTGCAGCTCGTCCCGGACCACGCGGGTCATGCGCTTCTCCACCACGAAGGACAGGAACGGCACGACGCCGCCGCCGGCCATCGCCAGCAGGCGCAGCGGCTCCCAGCGCATCAGGGACCACAGGCGGAACGAGGCGAGCAGGTACACCACGTACATCCAGCCGTGGGCGATGAGGATGAACAGGGACAGGTTCACTCCCCCGGTCACGCTGTCCGTGGGGTGCAGCCCCAGGCCGTTGGCGTCCCCGTCCAGGGTGGTGCCGCCCGCGTAGAGCTCCACGTGCATGCCGTACTTCAGCACCATCTCCGCCACGAGCAGCAGGAGCATGATGCCGGTGATCCACGCGCACACCACGTAGAGGCGGGTGGCGGAGCGGATCTGCTGCTGGGTGCCGGCGAAACGGCGCTGCTCCCGGCCCGGCCGCGGGGGCGGCTCGGGCAGGTCGGCCTCGGTGATGTCCTCGGGATCCGGCAGGCTCGCCGGGTCCACCGGCTGGGGGCCGGGGTGCTGGGTGCTCATCAGCTCTGCTCCTCTCGGGGCCCACGGGGGCCCGGGTCGCGGGGGTCGGGGCGCGCGGCCCCGTCGTCGTCGTGGTCCTGGCGTGGGTGCGCCGCGGCCTGCGCCGCGAAGGCCCGCTCCTTGGCCTCGCGCGCGGCCGCCCTACGCCGCTCGAGCTCCTCGGCGCGCCACTGCGCGGCCCACTCCTCGTCGAGCCGACGCTCATGCTCGTCCCGGACGTGGTCGTCGCGGACGAACCGCCACCACAGGAACAGGGCGAAGCCGGCGAAGAGCATCCACTCCACGGCGTAGAAGACGTTGAGCCAGATGATCTGGGTCTCCTCCGGCTGCGGGGCCACCCACACCGGCTCGAGCCCGCCGGGACCGGCCGCGCCCGTCTCGGCACCTGCGGCGTCGACCATCTCGAACGCCGCGACGAACGCCGCGTAGGACGGCTCGTCCCACACGTTCACCAGCTGGGCCGGGGCCAGGCTGCGGTACAGGAGCCGGTCGGCGGTGTCCTCGGCCGCGGCCTCGCGCGGCAGGGGCCCGTCCGGGGGCAGCAGGCGTCCGGTGACGGTGACCTGCCCGGCGGGCGCGGGGTCCACGACGTCGGCATCGGCCGACCAGCCGCGGACCACCGGGACGACCTCGCCGTCCGGGGCGCCGGCCACCCGCAGGGCCGTGACCGTCCAGTAGCCGTCGCGGCCGTTCAGCAGGCGCGGGCCGACCAGGACGTCCGTGCCGGGCACGAACTCCCCCTCGACCGTGACCACCTGGTCGGCCTGCGAGCCCAGCAGGGCCTCGTAGGGGCGCACGTGCTCCAGGAACGGCACGGCGTTCTCGGTCTGGGTGCGCGGCGGCGGCGCATTCGTCTCCGCGGACTCGAACTGCCACTTGGACAGCGCCACGAAGACCGCGGCCGCCACGAGGGCCAGCACCAGGGTGGCCAGCCAGACGGGCTTGAGGGCGGTGCGCAGCACGCCGTATCAACTCTTCCGGTCGGGGTGCCGCCACGCGGCGGCGGGGATCAGACGGTCTGGGTGGGGGTCACGAAAACCTCCACCTTCTGGAAGTCCTTGAGCTCGGTGTAGCCGCAGGTGGCCATGGCGCGCTTCAGGCCGCCCATCAGGTTGGACGTGCCGTCCGCGTGGCGGCCGGGCCCCCACAGGACCTCCTCGAGCGGAGCCACCTGGCCCACGTGGGTGCGGTGCCCGCGCGGCAGCTCCGGATGGACGGCCTCGAGGCCCCAGTGCCAGCCGCCGCCGGGGGCGTCGGTGGCGCGGGCCAGGGCGGCGCCCAGGACGACCGCGTCCGCGCCCATGGCGATCGCCTTGACGATCTCCCCCGAGGTGGAGACGCCGCCGTCGGCGATCACGTGCACGTAGCGGCCGCCGGACTCGTCCATGTAGTCGCGGCGCGCCTCGGCGATGTCCGAGATGGCCGTGGCCATCGGCACGCGGATGCCCATGGCGCGGCGCGTGGTGGTGGACGCGCCGCCGCCGAAGCCGACGAGCACGCCGGCCGCGCCGGTGCGCATCAGGTGCAGGGCCGGCGTGTAGCCGGCCGCCCCGCCCACGATCACGGGCACGTCCAGCTCGTAGATGAACTGCTTGAGGTCCAGCGGCTCCTGGGTGGAGGAGACGTGCTCGGCCGAGACGGTGGTGCCGCGGATGACGAACAGGTCCACGCCCGCCGCCACGACGGTGCGGTAGAACTCCTGCGTGTTCTGCGGGGTCAGCGAGCCCGCGACGACGACGCCGGCCTCGCGGATCTGCGCGAGGCGCTCGGTGATCAGATCGGGGCGGATGGGGGCCGCGTAGGCCTCCTGCAGCGTGCGGGTGGCCTCGGTCCCGGCCGGGCCGGCCTCGAGGGCGGCGATCTCCTCGAGCAGCGGGCGCGGGTCCTCGTGGCGGGTCCACAGGCCCTCGAGGTTGAGGACGCCGAGTCCGCCCAGCCGCCCCATCGCGATGGCGGTCTCCGGGCTCATCACGGAGTCCATGGGCGCACCGATCACGGGCATGTCGAACGTGTAGGCGTCGATGCGCCACGTGAGGCTGACGTCCTGGGGATCCCGGGTGCGCCGCGCGGGCACCACGGACACGTCGTCGAGGGAGAAGGCCCTGCGGCCGCGCTTGCCGCGGCCGATCTCAATCTGGTTCGTCACCGGGCCAGCCTAGCCCAGGCGCCACGGGGGCGGCGCCGACCGTGTCGTCGGCGCCGCCCCGTCCGGGGGCTCCCCCCGGACCCGACGTGCGGGTCAGCGCGAACGGTAGTTCGGGGCCTCGACGGTCATCATGATGTCGTGCGGGTGGGACTCCTTCAGGCCCGCCGCGGTGATGCGCACGAAGCGGCCGTTCTCCTTGAGATCGGCCACCGTGGACGCGCCCGTGTAGAACATCGTCTGGCGCAGGCCGCCCACGAGCTGGTGGACCACCGAGGCGATCGGGCCCCGGAAGGGCACCTGGCCCTCGATGCCCTCGGGGATCAGCTTGTCCTCGTCCGGCACGTCCGCCTGGAAGTAGCGGTCCTTGGAGAAGGAGCGCGTGCCGTTGCGGGTCTGCATGGCGCCCAGGGACCCCATGCCGCGGTAGGTCTTGAACTGCTTGCCCTGGTAGAACACGAGGTCGCCCGGGGACTCGGCCGTGCCGGCCAGCAGGGAGCCGAGCATCACCGAGTCGGCGCCGGCCACGAGGGCCTTGCCGATGTCACCGGAGTGCTGCAGGCCGCCGTCGGCGATCAGCGGGACGCCCGCGGGGCGCGTGGCCTTGGCCGCCTCGTAGATGGCGGTGATCTGCGGGACGCCGACGCCGGCCACCACACGGGTCGTGCAGATCGAGCCCGGGCCCACGCCCACCTTCACGGCGTCCGCGCCGGCGTCGACGATCGCCTTGGCGCCCGCGTAGGTCGCGGCCTGACCGCCGATGACATCGACGTGCGCGGCCGCCTTCTCCTTCTTCAGGCGCGCGATCATGTCCAGCACGCCGTGCGTGTGGCCGTTCGCGGTGTCCACCACGAGGGCGTCCACACCCGCCTCGACGAGCGCCATGGCGCGCTCCCAGCCGTCGCCGAAGAAGCCGACGGCGCCGCCGACGAGCAGCCGGCCCTCGTCGTCCTTCGCGGCGTCCGGGTACTGCTCCGCCTTGTCGAAGTCCTTGATGGTGATCAGGCCGGTCAGGCGGCCCGCGTCGTCCACGAGCGGCAGCTTCTCCACGCGGTTCTGGGAGAACAGGCGGATGGTCTCGGCGCGCGAGATGCCCTCCTGCGCGGTGACCAGCGGCATGCGGGTCATGGCGGTGTCCACCGTGCGGGTGGCCCACTCCTCGCGCGGGATGAAGCGGGTGTCGCGGTTGGTGATGATGCCCAGCAGCGTCATGTCCTCGGCCACCACCGGCAGGCCCGAGACGCGGTACTGGGCGCACAGCTCGTCCAGGTCCGCGAGCGTGGCGTCGGGGCCGATGGTCACGGGGTCCTTGATCATCCCCGACTCGGAGCGCTTCACGGTGTCCACGTGGCGGGCCTGGTCCTCGATGGACAGGTTGCGGTGGATGATGCCCATGCCGCCCTGGCGGGCCATGGCGATGGCCAGCGGGGCCTCCGTCACGGTGTCCATCGCCGCGGAGACGATGGGGATGTTCAAGCGGATGTTGCGGGTCAGCCGGGTGCCCGTGTCCGCGTCCGCGGGGATCACGTCGGTGGCGTTGGGCAGCAGCAGGACGTCGTCATAGGTGAGGCCGAAGAAGCCGAAGGGATCCGAGGAGGAGTGGACGGGCTCGGGGCTGGGACCGGTGCTGGTGTTGGTCACGAAGGCGCCTTTCGGGACGGGTGTTTCCGCGATTCTATGCCCGGGGGTCAAACCGGCGACCCGGGTGCGGGCCACGTCACAGGGCCCTCGCGCTGGGCCACGCGAGGGCGAGACGGGCGTCACCACGACGTCACATGGCGCAATCCGTTTCGACGTCGTGGTATTAGAGCGCCTAACCTCCCCGGATGAGCACCGCACAGTCCTCCCCCGCACCGGCGCCCCGACGCCGGCTTCCCGCCTGGACGTCGAACTTCGGCTGGCAGATCGCCGCCGCCCTCGTCCTCGGCCTCGTCCTGGGCCTGATCGCCCGCGCGACGGGGCACACCTCCGAGCACCCGACCTGGCTCGGCGAGACGCTGGCCACCGTCGGCAGCATCTACATCAGCCTGTTGAAGGCCACGGTCGTCCCGCTGGTCTTCTTCGCCGTCGTCGCCTCCATCGCCAACCTGGCCCAGGTGACCAACGCGGCCCGCCTGGCCGCCAAGACCCTGCTGTGGTTCGCCATCACGAGCCTGATCGCGGTGCTCATCGGCCTCGCCGTCGGCGTCGTGCTGCAGCCGGGCGTGGGCACCGGCCAGACCGCGCCGGCGTCGTACCAGGCCAAGGACGTCGGCTGGCTCGACTTCCTGACCTCCCTGGTGCCGGCGAACTTCCTCGGCCTGACCGTCAAGACCACGGCCGGCGAGGACGGCGCGCTCGCCTCCTCCCCCACGTTCAACGTGCTGCAGATCCTCGTGATCGCGATCGTCGTGGGCGTGGCCGCGCTCAAGGTCGGCGAGAAGGCCGCCCCGTTCCTCACGTTCTCCCGCTCGGTGCTCGCGATCATCCAGAAGCTGCTGTGGTGGATCATCCGCCTGGCCCCGATCGGCACCATCGGCCTGCTGGGCAACGCCGTGGCCTCGTACGGCTGGTCCACGATGGGCACGCTGGCCAAGTTCGTGGTGGCGATCTACGTGGGCCTGGCCCTCGTGATGCTCGTGGTGTACCCGGTGCTGGCGCGCCTGCACGGGCTCTCCGTCAAGCAGTTCTTCACCGGCGTGTGGCCGGCGTTCCAGCTCGGCTTCGTCTCCCGCTCCTCCCTCGGCACGCTGCCCGTCACCCAGCGGGTGGCCGAGCGCAACTTCGGCGTGCCCACCGGCTACGCCTCCTTCGCCGTCCCGCTGGGCGCTACCACCAAGATGGACGGCTGCGCCGCGATCTACCCGGCCGTGGCCGCCGTGTTCATCGCCCAGTTCTACGGGATCGACATGAGCCTGAGCCAGTACGCCCTCGTGGCACTCGTGTCCGTGCTGGGCTCGGCCGCGACCGCCGGCACCACCGGCGCCACCGTGATGCTCACGCTCACGCTGTCCACCGCCGGGCTGCCCCTCGAGGGCATGGCCCTGCTCCTGGCCGTCGACCCGATCGTGGACATGGGTCGCACCGCCCTCAACGTGTCCGGCCAGGCCCTCATCCCCGCCCTCGTGGCCTCCCAGGAGGGCATCCTCGACCGGGACCGCTACGACGCCCCGCGCGGCGACATCTTCGGCGAGGACGAGGAGGAGATCGTCGAGGCCCGCGCCCACGCGACCGCCGACTCCCGCGCCCAGCTCGTCGGCACCCCGGAGCCGCGCGCCTGAGTCAGCGGCTGGACGGGCCTGCTCCGGCGGGCCCGTCCGCGCCGTCCCCGTCCCCCTCGTCCAGGTACTCGCCCAGCACGTAGTCGTAGTCCACGGGGTTCCCGTCCTCGTCCGTGCGGCGGTACCAGTCGGTGATCTCCGCGGCGGTGGAGTCGAACCCCTCGCCGGCCGCGTACCAGCTGCCCGGCGGGGTGCGCTCCACCGTGAACGCGAAGTCGTCCCCGTACTCCACCAGGCCCCGCACCGTCGCCTTCTCGACGGCGGCCCGCTGGTACCGGTCACGGATCGCGAAGGGGTCGTTGGCCAGTTCGCGCTGGAGCGCGACCGCCATGAGGACGAGCACCACGGTGAACGGCAGCGCCGTGATGGTGATGAGGTTCTGCAGGCCGGTGAGCGCGGTGTCGCCGCCGGTCAGCAGCATCACGACCGCGATGCCCGCCATGCACAGTGCCCAGAACACCGTGATCGTGCGGCGCGGGGCCGGGGCGCCGCGCTGCGAGAGCTGCGAATTCACGATCGAGGCGGAGTCCGCCGTCGTGATGAAGAAGACCGCCAGCATGACGATCACGACCGGGGCCACCAGCCCGCCGCCGGGCAGCTGGTCCAGGACCACCCAGAAGATCTCCGCCGGCGCGGGCAGCGACGCGGCTGTGCCGTCCGGCGCCACGGAGCCCTGGGTCCGCTGCAGCCAGATGGTGGTGCCGCCGATGATCGTGAACGCGCCGACGATCACCGCGGCCGGGATGAACAGGGCCCCGAGGACGTACTGGCGGATGGTCCGACCCTTCGAGATCTTCGCCATGAACACGCCCACGAACGGGGCCCAGCTGACCCACCACGCCCAGTAGAAGATCGTCCAGCTGGAGAGGAACTCCTGCATGTCCTCCCCCTGGGCCATCGAGGCGCCGAGGGCGTCCGGGGCGGAGGAGACGTAGTCCATCAGGACGCCGGGCACGATGTTCAGCAGGAACGCCGTCGGGCCGACGACGAAGAAGAACAGCGCTAGGCCGAGGGCGAGCAGCATGTTGATGTTGGACAGCCACCGGATGCCGCGGGCCACACCGGACACCGCCGAGAAGATGGTGCCGATCGTGAGCACCACGATGATCCCCAGCGCCACGGTGTTCCCCGGCGCCGACCAGCCCGAGACGATCTCCACGCCGCGGCCGATCTGCAGGGCGCCGATGCCCAGCGAGGCCGCCGTGCCGAACAGTGTGGCGATGATCGCGAGCCCGTCGATCAGGCGCGCGCCGACCGAGTCGCTGCGCGGGGAGTCGCCGAACAGCGGCGCGATGATCGAGCTCATCAGCGGCACCCGGCCCCGGCGGTAGGACACGTAGCCGACCGACAGGCCGACGATCGCGTAGATCGCCCACGCGTTCACGCCCCAGTGCAGCGCGGCCTGGGCCAGCGCGCCCGTCACCGCCTCCTCGCTCGCCGGCTCGTACGCCCCCGGGCGCGGGGCCAGGTAGTAGGTCAGCGGCTCGTACGGGCCGAAGAAGATGATGCCGATGCCGATGCCGGCCGCGAAGAGCATGGCCGACCAGCTCGCCGTGGAGTACTCCGGCTTCTCCCCGTCCAGGCCCAGCGGGATCTCGCCGTACCGGGAGAACGCCAGGGCCAGCAGGAACACCACCATCCCGATGGCCAGCAGGGCGAACAGCCAGCCGGCGTGGACCATCACCCAGTCGAGGGCCGCGCTCGAGACGGCCAGCACGGCGTCCGGCTGCAGCACGCCCCACACCACGAAGCCGACCACCAGCAGGCCGACGACGGCGAGGATCACCCGGTCCACGCCGTAGCGCACCCGGCGGTCCTCCACGGACACGCCCGGCACGAGGGCCGGGTGGATGCCGTGCGGATAGGAGAACTCGCGGACGAAGCGGCGCAGCCGTGGCCGGGCCGGGGTCCGGGTCGTGTGGGACCCGGTGGGACGGGGCGGCGTGGGTGTATCCATGGGCACACCATAGAGGGCGCCCCGGACGGCGGTCGTCTCCCGCCCGCACGACGACGGCCCCTCACCCGGGCGGGCGAGGGGCCGTCGTCGTCGACCGGCCGCGTCAAGGCCGACTCAGGGGTCAATGCTGGTGGTCGGCCTCGTCCTCCTCGGCGGGCTTGTCCGCCACGAGGGTCTCGGTGGTCAGCACGAGGGCCGCGATGGAGGCGGCGTTGGCCAGCGCGGAGCGGGTCACCTTGACCGGGTCGATCACGCCGTCGGCGATCAGGTCGCCGTAGACGCCGGTCTTCGCGTTGAAGCCGTGGTTCGGCTCCAGCTCGGCGACCTTGGAGACCACCACGTAGCCGTCCTCGCCCGCGTTCTGGGCGATCCAGCGCAGCGGCTGCTTCAGGGCCTTGCGGACGATGTCCACGCCCACGGCGGCGTCGCCGGTCAGGGCCTGGACGTCGGCGTCGGTGTCGAGCGCGGTCAGCGCGTTGATGAGCGCGGTGCCGCCGCCGGCCACGATGCCCTCCTCGAGGGCGGCGCGGGTCGAGGACACGGCGTCCTCGATGCGGTGCTTGCGCTCCTTGAGCTCCACCTCGGTGGCGGCGCCCACGCGGATCACGCCGATGCCGCCGGAGAGCTTGGCGAGGCGCTCCTGGAGCTTCTCGCGGTCCCAGTCGGAGTCGGTCGCGGCGGCCTCGGCCTTGATCTGGGCGACCCGGGCCTCGACGTCCTCGGCCGCACCGCCGCCGTCGACGATGGTGGTCTCGTCCTTGGTGACGGTGATGCGGCGGGCGGAGCCGAGCACGTCCAGGTCGGCCTGCTCGAGCTTCATGCCGAGGTCCGGGGAGACGACCTGGGCGCCGGTGAGGATCGCGATGTCCTGCATCATGGCCTTGCGGCGGTCGCCGAAGCCCGGGGCCTTGACGGCCACGACGTTCAGGGTGCCGCGGATCTTGTTGACCACGAGGGTGGACAGGGCCTCGCCCTCGACGTCCTCGGCGATCACGAACAGCGGCTTGTTGGCCTGCAGGACCTTCTCCAGCAGGGGCAGCAGCTCCTGCACGTTGGAGATCTTGCCCGAGTTGATCAGGACGTAGGCGTCCTCGAGCACGGCCTCCTGACGCTCGGCGTCGGTGACCATGTACGGGGACAGGAAGCCCTTGTCGAACTGCATGCCCTCGGTGACGTCCAGCTCGGTGGAGGTCGTGGAGGACTCCTCGATGGTGATGACGCCGTCGGTGCCGACCGTGTCGAACGCGCGGGCCAGCAGCTCGCCGACCTCGTCGTTCTGGGCCGAGATGGCGGCCACGTGGGCCACCTCCTGGCCCTCGACCGGGCGGGCGTTCTCCTGCAGGCGCCGCTCGACGGCGGCCACGGCCACCTCGATGCCCTTCTTGACCTCGCCCGGCGCGGCGCCGGCGGCGACCTGGCGCATACCCTCGTTCACGAGGGCCTGGGCCAGCACGGTGGCGGTGGTGGTGCCGTCGCCCGCGATGTCGTTGGTCTTGGTGGCGACCTCCTTGGCGAGCTGGGCGCCCATGTTCTCGTACGGGTCCTCCAGCTCCACCTCACGGGCGATCGTGACGCCGTCGTTGGTGATGGTGGGGGCGCCCCACGCCTTGTCGAGCACCACGTTGCGACCCTTGGGGCCGAGGGTGACCTTGACGGTGTCGGCGAGCTTGTCGATGCCGGCCTGGAGGGCGCGGCGTGCGTCGTCGTTGAAAGCCAGCTGCTTGGCCATGACGGACGCTCCTTTCGTTCAGGGAGTCAGGGGGTGCGGGGACGCGAGGGGCCCGGGGCGCGCGCACCGGTGCGGTGCGCGCCGCTCACCGGGCCCGTCGCGGCGGGGTCACTTGGTGACGACGGCCAGCACGTCGCGGGCGGAGAGCACCAGGTACTCCTCGCCGCCGACCTTGACCTCGGTGCCGCCGTACTTGGAGTACAGCACCACGTCACCCTCGGCGACGTCGACCGGCACGCGGTTGCCGTTCTCGGCGACCCGGCCCGGGCCCACGGCCACGACCTGGCCCTCCTGCGGCTTCTCCTTGGCGGTGTCCGGGATCACGAGGCCCGACGCGGTGGTCTGCTCGGCCTCCAGGGGGCGGACAACGATGCGATCCTCAAGGGGCTTGATGGAGACAGACATGCTGCACACTCCTTCTTCGTCGACGTGCGGCTCCGGCGGGCTCGCCGGACCGCTGATGCTGTGGTCTGCGGGTGCGCCACGGGCGTCAGACCCTCCGTCGTCGCGGTGCCGGACGGTCCACCTCGGGCATTGGCACCCGGTACCCCCGAGTGCCAGTGCCCACTCTACTCCGGGTTCTGGCACTCCTTCAACATGAGTGCCAGCCGTGTCCCCGCCGTCCGCCGTGGGCGGAGGGCGCGGGGCGCGGTGCGGTGGGATGCCGTGGGGCGGCGGGCGGGGCGGGTTCCGGGCCCGGGCCCGGGAGCATACGGAGTGGTCACGACTGCGGCCCGCAACCTGTCCCTCCCCCACTCCCCGCCCTCCCCCCTCCCCCCTCCGTGGGCAGAAACCACACCCCCGCCCATCGCGTGGGCAGCATCCGCAGGTTTTCGATCTCCGTGGGCAGAAGCGCCCTCTCTTCTGCCCACGGATGTTGCGTGGGCGGAACTCCTCGCAGTTCTGCCCACCGAGCCATGACGACGTCGTCCCGGCGGGACAACCGGCCGCCGCCGAGTCCTGCACAGCCGGCCCACCCCGCGCCGGTGTGCACAGACACGCGGCCCGCCCGGCCGTCGTCAGGCCGACCGCGTCAAGGTCGACCCATGTCCTTCGCCCCCGATCTCCCCCTCGTCCCCGTCTTCACCACCCGCGACGTGCTCGAACGCGGTCTGCCGCCCAGCCGGGTGCGGCGGTCCGACGTCCTCCGCCTCGCCCGCGGCATCCACCGTCGCCGTGACATGCCGCTGCGCACCTGGGAGTCTGCCGGGCTCCCGCCGCCGCACCACGGGGTCGGCCTCGACCTGCTGACCGCCCTCCTGCGGTCCCGTCCCGACGCCGTTCTCTCCCACGAGACGGCGGCGCACCTCCACGGCCTCCCGCTTCCCCCGGGCGGGGCCACGCGACGCGCCGCCGTCGAGATCACGTTGCACCGCGGCACCGCACGGGCGCGGATCCCCGGCGTCATGGAGCACCGCAGACCCCTGCCCGCCGGCCACGTCACCTCCGTGCTCGGGCTACGGGTGACGACGCCGGAACGGACCTGGCTCGATCTGTGCTCGATCGGCCACCCCTGGGACGAGGCATCCCTCGTGTCGGCGGGTGACCACCTGGTCCGTCACCCCTGGTCCCCGCGCGGCCGGCGGCCTCCCATCACCACGGTCACCGCGCTGCACGAGGCGATGCGGCCGCTCGGGCGGTTCGTCGGAAGACCGCGGGCGACGGCGGCGCTCGAGCGCGTACGGGTGGGTGCCGACTCGCCGCAGGAGACCCGGCTGAGGCTGGCGCTCGTCGAGGCGGGGCTGGGCGAGCCGACGCTGCAGCACGTGTTCGACCCCGGGCGGCGGGACGCCCCCGAGGCCGATCTGTGGTTCGAGGACTGCCGGCTCGTCCTCCAGTACGACGGCGAGGTGCACCGGAGTGCCGAGCAACACGCCCGGGACGCCCGGCGAGACCAGTACTACGCGGAGCGTGGGCAGATGACCCTGCACGTCACGAGCCGGGACGTCGGCGAGGGATACGCGCGGGTGATCGAGGCCGTCCTCAGACGACGGGCACAGGTCTCGAACGGCTGGGATGCCTGACGTCGTCGTCGCGTATGGCCCTGCCGTCCATGCGCAGGGGTTCCGTGGGCAGAAGCGAGGGTGCTTCTGCCCACGGAACCTGGAAACACGCGGGTTCTGCCCCCGGAAGGCGAGACCCGGCGGGTTCTGCCCACGGAACGCTCGCGTCGGCCGGGCACCCGACCCCCGCCCGGACCGACCCGGGCCGGCCTCACCGTCGCCCCGCTCAGTAGTACACGGCCAGCGGCCCGTGCGGTCCGTCCACCACGCTGCAGGGGGTCTTGAAGATCCGCTCCAGCACCTCAGGGCACAGGATCTCGGCCGGGGTGCCGGTCTCCACCACCTGGCCGTCGCCCATGGCCACGATCCGGTCGGCGTAGTGGGCGGCGAAGTTGATGTCGTGCAGCACGATCACCACGGTCCGGCCCAGCTCGTCGGCGGCCCGGCGCAACTGCTGCATCATCTGCACCGAATGCTGCATGTCCAGGTTGTTCAGCGGCTCGTCCAGCAGCACGTACTCGGTGTTCTGCGCCAGCACCATCGCCACGTACGCGCGCTGCCGCTGGCCGCCCGAGAGCTGGTCGAGGTACCGGTTCTCGAACGGGCCGAGGTTGAGGAAGTCGATCGCGTCGGACACGTGCCGCTCGTCCTCCAGGGTCAGCCGGCCGCGCGTGTACGGGTAGCGCCCGAACCCCACGAGCTGTCGCACGGTCAGCCGCGTCACGAAGTGGTTCTCCTGCCGCAGGATGGACAGGGTCTGCGCGATCCTCCGGGACGGCGTCGTGGTGATGTCGTGCCCGCCCACGGCGATCGTCCCGGCGTCGGCGTCCTGCAGCCGGCCGATCATCGTCAGCAGCGTGGACTTGCCCGCCCCGTTGGGCCCCACGAGCGCGGTCACTCCCCCGGCCTGGATGTCCAGGTCCACGGGCCCGATGCACACCTCGTCGCTGTGGCGCTTCACCACGCCGCGCAGCTCGATCACAGACGTCCCTTTCTCATCACGACGACCAGGAAGGTGATGCCGCCGATCAGCTCGATGACCACCGTGACCGCACCCCCCGCGTAGAACACGTGCCGCAGCACGAAGTAGGCGCTCGTGAGCACCGCGTACCCGGCCAGCGCCGCCACCGGGAGGATGAACCGGTGGTCGTGGGTGTCGACGAGGCTGTACGCCAGCGTCGCCACGAGGAAGCCGAGGAACGTCATCGGGCCCACGAGCGCGGTGGTCATGGCCATCAGCACGGAGACCAGCAGCAGCGTCACCATGAGCTCGCGCCGGTGGTGCAGGCCCAGGTTGGTCGCGGCGTCGGCGCCGAGCGCCACCGTGTTCAGGCGGCGGGAGCGCAGCCACAGCAGCGCGCACACGACGACGGCGATGGGCGCGGCGATCGCCACGTACTCGGTCCGGGCGTTCGAGATGTTGCCGAAGAGCCGCGCGCTCAGCAGGTCGAACGAGTTCGGGTCCAGCAGTCGCTGCATGAACGTGCTCAGCGCGGCCAGCCCGCCGCCCAGCACCACGCCCACGAGCAGCATCAGATGGACGCTGCCGTAGGGCCGGGAGAGCAGCCACGAGTACAGGGCCGTCGCCAGCGCCACCATGAGCGCGGCCTGGGCGAGGAACGGCCCCACCCCGGTCAGCACCGCGACGCCCGCGGCCCCCAGCACGTACACGGCGGCGGTCGACACGGCGGTGTAGAGCGCCTCGAACCCCATGATCGAGGGCGTGATGATGCGGTTGCCCGTCACCGTGTGGAAGCTGACGGTCGCGAAGGAGTGGCACAGCGCCACGATGCCGATCACGCCCAGGGACTCCACGCGCATCCGCGCGATCATCCAGAACGCGCGCGAACCGGGTTCGGCCCCGTTGCCCCAGAGCAGGACCCCGGCGGTGGAGAGCACGGCGACGACGGCCAGCACCGCGACGACGACCGCATACCTCCGGCGGTCGGCGGCGGTGACGAACGCGCCGGACCGGCGCGGGGCGTCGGCGTCGACGGGCCCGGCCGCGGTGGCGCCGCCGGGCGGGGCGGGGATGCGACCCGGGGCGGTCGCGAGCGGCTCAACCATGCTTGGCCTGCCTCAGCAGCAGGGCGAGGAACACGATCGCGCCCACGAGGCCCAGGATCAGCGAGATGGGCACCTCGAACGGGGCGATCACGGTGCGCCCGATCAGGTCGCAGACGATCACGATCCACACGCCGACCATGACCACCCAGGGCAGGTTCGTGCGCAGGTTGTCGCCACGGACCATGGACACGAGGTTGGGGACCACGAGCCCCAGGAACGGGAGGGCCCCGATCACCACGGTGACCACCCCGGTGGCCACGGCCACCATGGCCACGCCGGTGAGGATCACGGCGTCGTAGTTGAGGCCGACGTTCGTGGCGACGTCCTTGCCGAGGCCGGCCACGGTGAAGCGGTCCGCGATGACGAAGACCGCCACGCACACGATCAGCACGAGGAAGAGCAGCTCATACCGGCCGCGGACCACGGAGGTGAACGAGCCCGCGAACCACGCGCCCACCTGCTGCAGCATGTCCGTCTGGAGGGCGAGGAACGTCGAGGCGGCGCCCACGACGGCGCCGAGCATGATGCCCACGATCGGCACGATGAGGGAGGACTGCAGGCGCACACGCCGCAGGAAGAGGAAGAACACGAGGGTGCCGACGAAGGCGAAGAGGATGGCCCCGGCCATCCGGGTCACCAGGCCCGCCCCCGGCACGAGCACCATGGTCACCAGCAGGCCGAGACCGGCCCACTCGGTGGTGCCCGTGGTGCTGGGCTCCACGAAGCGGTTCTGCGTCATGAGCTGCATGATCAGCCCGCACATCGCCATCGAGGCGCCGGCCAGCACGAGGGCGACCGTGCGCGGCACGCGCGTGATGGCGAACATCTCGCGTCCGCCCTCCGCGCCGACGTCGTACACGCCCACGAACAGCGAGACCACGACGAGGGCCGCGGTCACCACGACGCCGACCAGCAGCGGCCAGGTGCGCTGCCAGCGGGTGCGCTCGGGCCGCAGGACGGCGGGCGGGACCCAGCACACGCGGTCGCCCCGCCCCGGCTCCTCGAGCCGGGGCGGGGCGTCGGCGACGTGGTGACGCACGTCGAGGATCACTGCGCGCCTTCGAAGGCCTTCGCGAGGTCCTCCATGACGGTGGTGTGGTTCTGGATGTCCTCGGCGACGTAGAAGTCGGCGGGCAGGTAGACGATGTTGCCCTCCTTCACCGCGGTCACGTCCTGGAGGGCCTCGGAGCGCTCGATCAGCTCGGCGGCGGTGGCGTTCTCCTCGCCGATGGCGGCGTCGCGGTCCATGACGATCAGCCAGTCCGGGTTCGACTTCGCGATGGCCTCGACGGAGATGTCGTCGCCCTGGTGGTTGTCGGTGCCCGACTGCTCGAGGGCCGGGGTCAGGCCCAGCATGTCGAAGAACGGGCCGATGGCGCGACCGGTGCTGGGCGCGACGTACGACAGCTCGCCGCCCGAGGCGATGAGGCCCATGACGGTCTGCTCGGGGTTGTAGGCGTCCTTGGCGCGCTGGGTGGCGGCGTCGAAGTCGGCGATGAGCTTCTCGGCATCGGCCTCGTGGCCGGTGGCCTCGCCCAGCAGGGTGGTCAGCTCCTTCAGGCCCTCGTCCATGGGGGTCTGCGTGACGTCGAAGTCCGTGTCCACGACGGCGGCGTCGCCGGTCAGCTCGTCGATCTCGGCCTTGCGCTCGTTGAACCGCTGGCCGTTGAACACGACGTCCGGCTCGGCCGTGACGAACAGCTCCATGTCCGGCTCCCGGTGGTTGCCGATGTCGGCGACCGAGTCGTCCTGGAGGTAGGAGGGCCCGCCCTCGCCCTTGTACATGATCTGCTTCGGCGCGGCAGACAGCTCGACGCCCCAGTCGTCCAGGGTGCGGAAGATGCGGTTGTCCGTGGCGATGACGGAGTCGACCTCCTCCGGCAGGGTGACCTCGGCGCCGGACATGTCGGTGACGGTGACCCCGGTCGCGATGCCGCCCGAGGCGGCCGAGGAGCCGCCGGCGGCGCTCGCGGAGGCCGATGACTCGCCGGAGGCGCTCGCGGAGGACGAGCCCGTGGCCGCGCCGCCGGCGGAGCAGCCGACGAGGGCGAGGGCCGCCACCGAGGTCAGGGCGAAACGGGCGAGGCGGGGGGCGCTGACGGAACGCGGCATGGTTCTCCTTCTGGGCGGCGGGGCTGCCCCGGGATGAGCAGTCGGGGTGGTGGGCGCGCTCCCGTGGAGGTGAGCCTTGCCTCAGTCGAATACCGTACACGAGGGTGCCGTAATCCCCCAACGGGGGTTCGACGGCTCCCGCCGCCCGGGGCCCGCGGCCTCGAGCCCCGTCAGTCCAACGGCGTCACCTCGAGGGCGAACCGCGACCGACCCACGCGCGCCAGCACGAGGGTGGCGTGCCGTCCGGCCCCGCCACGCCGGCCCGGCTTCGCCCCGCCGAGGACGGCGCGACGCACCTCCTCGGGCGTCTCGCGGATGCCCCGCTTCTTCACGTCCAGCCGGCCCACCCCGGTCTCCTTCGCCCAGCGCCGCAGGGAGGCCAGGTGGAAGCCGTGCACCGCCTCGATCCGATGGGCGCGGGCCAGGCCGTCGTGCACGGGCTCGGGCGCGACGAGGTAGGCCAGGTGGGGGTCCAGCTGCCGCGTCGGCACGGGCCAGGACACGGCCAGGTCCGTCACGAGTCCGGCCCGGATGACCGCGCCGTCCGGCTCGTGCAGGACCGCGCCGACGAGCCCTGCCATGCCCTCCTCCCCCACGGCCTCGACCTCGGGCGAGTCGCCGAAGTCCGCGCCGGAGACGAGCTGCGCCGTCGTCGTCTCCCCACCCCGGACGGTCATGACGCGCGCCGCCCGCCGCACCCCGGGGCGGGCCGCCGCGTTGAACCACAGGGCGGCCTCCACGACGTCGCCGTCGATGCTCACCCACTCGGCCTCGGCGCCCTCCGGCACGGCCTCGTGCGGAAGCCCCGGGCCGAGCTTGACCCCGACCGGCACGCCCGTCGCGGCGATGTCCGTCACGACGCTCAGGGGCGGGGAGAACGCCTCGGGGTCGAACACGCGCGCGGACCCGCCCCCGCCGACCTGACGGCGGGCGGGGTCCAGCCACACCGCGTCCGCCTCGGCGGGCACGTGGGCGCGGGCCCAGGCCACGGCGTCGCCGTGCACCACACGCGCACCGCGGTGGCCGGCGAGGTTCACCTCGGCGGCCGCGGCGACGACGGCGTCCCGCTCCACCGCCACGACGTCCAGGCCCCGGTCGGCGAAGGCGCGCGCGTCCAGGCCGAGACCGCAGCCGAGGTCGGCGACGCGCCGGGCCCCCGCGGCCGCCAGCCGGTCCGCGTGCAGGCCCGCGACCAGCGGGCGGGTGGCCTGCTCCAGGCCGTCGCGGGTGAACAGCATCCGGCGCGCCTGCCGCCCGAGGCGGGCCTCCGCCCGGGACCGCAGCGCGGCCTGGGTCAGCGCGGCGGCCACGCGCTCCGGAGGATGCCCGGCCGCACGCAGGCGGGAGGAGACCGCGAGCGCGTCGGCCTCGCGGTACCCGGCGAGGGAGTCGAGCAGCGCGCGGCCCCCCGGCTCGAGGACGGGGGCCAGGGCGGTGGCGTCCGCCTCCGAGGCGGCGGCCGTGGGGCGCGGCGGGCGGGAGGCGGGGCGGGGGCGGGCCATGCGCCCCACCCTAGGTCCGAAGCGTGGACACCGGGCACAGACCGGGCCGGGGCTTCTAGGATGGGCGGCATGACTCTGCCCTTCGCCGACTCCGCGCAGTCCACTCTCGGAATCGAGTGGGAGCTCGCGCTCGTGGATGCCGTGTCCGGCGAGCTGCGCTCCGAGGCCCCGGACCTGCTGCGCACCCTGCATGCGGCCGAGGGCCTCGCCGAAGACGACGTGAACCCGCACATGACCAGCGAGCTCCTGCAGAACACGGTGGAGCTCGTCACGGGCGTGCACGAGCGCGTCGACGCCGCGACGGCGGACCTCGGCCGGATCGCCGCGCGCGTGGCCGACGCCGCGGCTGCGCGGGGCATCTCCCTGTTCTGCCAGGGCACGCACCCGTTCGCGGAAGCGATCGCGCAGCCCTCGACGCCCAGTGAGCGCTACGACCGCATGCTGGATCTCACCCAGTACTGGGGTCGGCAGCTGCTGATCTTCGGCGTGCACGTGCACGTGGGCCTGGACGACGTCTCCAAGGCCATGCCGGTGGTGAACGGCCTGGTCAACCGCGTGCCGCACCTGCTCGCACTCTCGGCCTCGTCCCCCTTCTGGGCGGGCACGGACACGGGCTACCAGTCCCAGCGCACCCTCCTGTTCCAGCAGCTGCCCACGGCCGGCCTGCCGTTCCAGTTCCAGGAGTGGGAGGGCTTCGAGCGCTGCGTGGCCCAGATGGAGCAGGTGGGCATGATCGCGGACGTCACCGAGTGCCGCTGGGACGTGCGGGCCGTGCCCCGCCTGGGCACGGTGGAGATGCGCGCGTGCGACGGCCTGGCCACGCTCGAGGAGATCGCCGCCGTGACCGCCTACACGCAGTGCCTCGTGGATGACCTGTCCGCGAGCCTGGAGCGCGGTGAGACGGTCGAGGTCCTGCCGCCGTGGCACGTGCAGGAGAACAAGTGGCGCGCCGCCCGGTACGGCATGGACGCCACCGTGATCGTGGACGCCCGGGGCACCCAGGTCCCGCTGGCGGAGCACCTGCCGGCGGAGATCGAGCGACTGACCCCGGTCGCCGAGCGGCTGGGCTGCGCGGCGGAGCTCGCCGGCGTCCAGGCGATGATCGACGACGGTGGCGCCGCGCGTCAGCGTCGCGTGGAGGCACAGGCCCTGGCCGGCCCGCCGGCCGCGGGTGAGGACACGGATGACGCGGTGGCCCCGTTGCGCGCGGTCGTGCTGGACGCCGCCGCCCGCACCCGCGCGTCGCTGGACGGCCGCACCGGCTGAGCGGCCGCTCCCCCGGCGAGGTGGCGGCCCTGCCGCGTCTCCATGCTTCCCCCGGCCCGTCCGGCGCGTCTACGGTCGCACCATGCGAGCACTCACATGGCAGGGAAAGCGCAACGTCGCCGTCGAGGACGTCCCGGATCCGCGGATCCAGGAGCCGACGGACGCGATCATCGAGGTCACCTCGACCGGCATCTGCGGGTCGGACCTGCATCTGTACGAGGTCCTGGGGCCGTTCATGGACGCGGGGGACGTGATCGGCCACGAGCCGATGGGCATCGTCCGCGAGGTCGGGTCCGAGGTCACCCACATCCGGCCCGGTGACCGGGTGGTCGTGCCCTTCACCATCTCCTGCGGGCGGTGCTGGATGTGTCAGCGCGGGCTGCAGTCCCAGTGCGAGACCACCCAGGTGCGGGAGCAGGGCTCCGGCGCCGCACTCTTCGGCTACTCCCGGCTCTACGGCTCCGTCCCCGGCGGGCAGGCCGAGCTGCTGCGCGTGCCCCACGCGGACTACGGCCCCGTGAAGGTGCCGCACACCGGCCCGGATGAGCAGTGGCTGTTCCTCTCGGACGTCGTCCCCACCGCCTGGCAGGGGGTCCAGTACGCGAACGTCCCCGACGGCGGCACGCTCGCGGTGCTCGGCCTCGGCCCCATCGGCCAGCTGGCGGCACGCATCGGCGTGCACCTGGGGTACCGGGTGATCGGCGTCGACCCGGTCCCCGAGCGCCGCGCGATGGCGGCCCGGCACGGCATCGAGGTCCTGGACGCCGACGGCGGCGAGGCCGAGGTGCTCCGCGAGCGCACCGGCGGCCGCGGCCCCGACGGGGTCGTGGACGCGGTCGGCATGGAGGCGCACGCCTCCCCGGCGGGGCATGCGGCCCACACCGCCGTGGGCCTGCTGCCCGACGCGCTCGGCCGGGCGGCCATGAAGACCGCCGGCGTCGACCGCCTGAGCGCCCTCCACACCGCGATCGACGCGGTCCGGCGTGGCGGCACGGTGTCGCTCTCCGGGGTCTACGGCGGCATGAAGGACCCGATGCCGATGCTCACCCTGTTCGACAAGCAGGTCACCCTGACGATGGGCCAGTGCAACGTCCGTCGCTGGGTGGACGACCTGCTGCCCCTGCTCGACGACCCGTCCGACCCCCTCGGCGTGCTCGACCTGACCACGCACACCGCCCCGCTCGAGGACGCGCCCGCCCTCTATGAGACGTTCCAGAAGAAGGAGGACGGCTGCATCAAGGTGGTCCTGAAGCCGTGAGGATCGTCGTCCTGGGCGCGACGGGCAACGTCGGCACCGCTGTCCTGCACCGCCTCCAGGCCGCGGACGAGGTGAGCTCGATCGTGGGCGTGAGCCGGCGCGGCCCGGACCGGGCCGGAGCGCCCTACGACGGCGTCGAGTGGCACCGCCTGGACGTGGCGGAGCCCACGGCGGCGGGGCGGCTGCGCGAGATCGTGGCCGGCGCCGACGCCGTCGTCGACCTGGTGTGGGTGATCCGCCCCAACCGCGACCGCGACCACCTGCGCGCCGTCAACGTGGCCGGCAACGAGCGGGTGTTCCGGGCCGTGGCCGAGGCGGGCGTGCCCCACCTGGTCTACGCGTCCTCGGTGGGCGCGTACGGGCCCGGGCCGAAGGGCCGCGCCGTGCCCGAGTCCCATCCCACCACCGGGGTCCCCACCTCGCACTACGCCGCGCAGAAGGCCGAGGTCGAGTCGATCCTCGACCGCGTGCAGGCCGAGCACCCCGAGCTGCTCGTGACCCGGCTGCGCCCCGGGCTGATCTTCCAGTCCGCCGCCGGGCCCGAGATCAAGGACTACTTCCTGGGCGACCTCGTCCCCGCCCGGCTGGTCGCCCGCCTGCGCACTCCGGTGCTCCCGTTCCCGCGGGGCCTGCGATTCCAGGCGCTCACGGCCCAGGACGTGGCGGACGCGTACTGGCGCGTGATCGTCCACCGGGCGGGCGGCGCCTTCAATGTGGCCGCCGACCCCGTGCTGGACGCGCACACCATGGGCACCGTCCTCGGGGCGCGCCGCATCCTGGAGCTGCCCGTGGGCCTATTCCGCGCGGCCGCGGCGCTGAGCTACCGGGCACGGCTGCAGCCCACCGACCCGGGGTGGGTGGACATGGCCGCAGCGGTGCCCATCATGGACACCACGGCCCTGCGCGCCGCGACCGGTTGGTCCGAGACCACCGACGCCCGGGAGGCGGTCCGCCTCGTGCTCGACCATCTCGACGGTGCCGAAGGTCTGGGCAACGCCGGGCACCGCTCGCACTCGCCCACGGAATGAGGGCGATGACCTTCACCCGCCGGGCCGCCCTGACGGGCCTGCTCGGGGGCGCCGCCCTCGGGTTCACCGCCTGCACCTCCTCCGGCTACCCCGCCGACCCGGACGGCACCCTGGACCGCGTCACGGGCGGGGTGCTGCGCGCCGGCGTCGTGCACCACCCGCCCCACGTGGACGCCTCGGGCGCCGAGCCCGTCGGCCCCGAGCCCGACCTGATCCGCGGGTTCGCGGCGGCGCACGACGCACGCGTCGAGTGGACCGTGGCCGGGGAGGAGGCGCTCATGACCGCGCTGGAGAAGGGCGACGTGGACCTGGTGGCCGGCGGCCTGACGTCGGCGTCCCCGTGGACGTCGCACGCGAGCATCACCCGCGACTACGCCGAGGCGGAGGGCCCGGACGGCGAGCCGGTGAAGCTCGTGATGGCCGTGCCCCTGGGTGAGAATCAGATGCTCACGGCCCTCGAGGCGTACTTCGACCAGCGCGCAGCGGAGGAGGCCCGATGACGCGGCGGGACACCCGGGAGACGGGGCCGAGCGGGCGCCGGTTCGGCGCCACGGAGCTGCCCCCGGAGATCGAGCGCGTGGTCCAGCAGGCCAAGCGGCTCGAATGGGCGACGCTGGGGGTGATCGTGGTCACGATCGTCCTCGTGGCGATCGTGATGGGCTCCTCGCAGGCCATGCGGGCCGCGTGGATCGAGGACCTGCTCTCCCTGATCCCACCGATCGTGTTCCTCGTCGCCCTGCGCGTGGCCCGCATGGCCCCGACGCGGGCCCGGCCCTACGGCTCTCACCGGTCCGTCGGGGTGGGGCACCTCGTGGCCGCCGTCGCCCTGTCCGTGATGGGCGTGGTCCTCGTCGGCGACTCCATCCTGGGCCTGGTGACGGCGGAGCACCCGCCCATCGGCACGTTCGACCTGTTCGGGCACACCGTGTGGCAGGGCTGGTTCATGATGGCCGTGATGGCCCTGTCCGTGCCGGGGCCCATGATCCTCGGCCACAAGAAGCTCAGGCTGGCCGAGCAGCTCCACGACCGCGTGCTGTACGCGGACGCGGACATGAACAAGGCGGACTGGCAGACGGGCGTGGCGACCATCGTCGGCGTGGCCGGCATCGGCCTGGGCTGGTGGTGGGCGGACTCCGCTGCGGCGATCTTCGTGGGCGTGAGCATCCTGCTGGACGGCTGGAAGAACCTGAAGGAGGCCGTCACGAACCTGGCGGATCGCCGCGCCGCCACGATCGACGGCGCCCGGCCGCACCCGCTCATCGACCGTGTTGAGCGGGTCGCCTGGGCGGAGCCGTGGGTGCGCCATGCGGGCGCCCGCGTCCGGGATGAGGGCCACGTGTTCCACGTGGAGATGTTCGTGGTGCCGCACGAGGGGGCGGACGTGACGGTGGCCCGCTGCTGCGCGCTGCGGGACGCGATCGCCGCGCTGGACTGGAAGCTGCAGGACGTCGTCGTCGCGCCGGTGGACGAGCTGCCCGCCGAGGTGCACGGCGGTCGGTCCGGGGAGCATCAGACGGGCGAGGAGTAGCCCGGGCCTCAGCCGGCCAGGAACCGTCCCTCGAGGGTGGCGGAGGTGATGCGCTCGACCCCACGCCGCTGCTCCGCGGTCTTCTCACACAGCCCGCGCATCTCCTCCGCGTCGATCGCCGGCAGGTGCGGCGCCAGCTGCTCGAGGACGCGCCACATGGCGAGCTTGGCCTGGAGCATGCCCTGCAGCAGGTCCAGTTCGATCTGCGTCCAGCCGGAGCCGCGCGTGCGCAGCGCGTTCACGGGGTTGAGGCGTCCGCCGACCTCGGCCGCCGCGCCGGCGGCCCGGTCCACCAGCGGGGTGCGGAGACCCAGTTCGCCGATGAGCGCCTCGAGGCGGTCCTGGTCGTCCTGGACGGCGTCGCCGAGGCGGCGCAGCGCGGCCTCCTGCGAGGTGCCGGCCCAGGTCTGCTCGGCGGCGCGGAACGCCTTCACACCGGAGCGGGAGCCGAGCAGGTGCTGATTGAGGAAGTCCTCCAGCATCTGCTCGTCCACGGCGGCGGAGATGGACTCGGGGCGGGGGTGATCATGACCGGTCATGGGCCCTGCCTACGGAACGCGTGGGCGTGGCGGCAAGAGGCCGGGCGCGCTCAGACGCTGACGACCTCGACCGGCTGTCCCGGGTCCGCGCCGAACCACGCGTCGGAGGGGGCGACGCCGTCGCGCACCAGGCGTGCGCCGAGCGCGGCGACCATCGCCCCGTTGTCGGTGCACAGGTTCACGGGCGGGACGGTGAGCTCGATGCCGGCGGAGCGGCACCGGTCGGCGAGCAGGGCGCGCAGGCGCGAGTTCGCCGCGACGCCGCCGCCGAGCATCAGGTGGGTGAGCCCGTGCTCGCGGCAGGCGCGGACGGCCTTGGCGGTGATCACGTCCGCGACGGCCTCCTGGAAGGAGGCGGCGATGTCCGCGCGCGGCACCTCGAGGCCGCGGGCCTCGAACTGCTCCACGGCGCGGGAGACGGCGGTCTTCAGCCCGGAGAAGGACCAGTCGTGCCGGTGCGGGCCGGGCTCCTCGGCGCTGCCGACGAACTTGCCCGCGGTGAGCCCGCGAGGGAAGCGGAAGGCCGTCGGGTCGCCCTGGGCGGCGAGCCGGTCGATCACGGGGCCCCCGGGGTAGCCCGCCCCGATGAGCCGGGCGACCTTGTCGTACGCCTCGCCGGCCGCGTCGTCGATGGTCGAGCCCAGCAGCTCGACCTCGGAGCTGATCCGGCCCACGCGCAGGATCTCGGTGTGCCCGCCGGAGACGAGCAGCGCGCCCAGGTCCGCGGGCAGGTCGTCCCACTGCGCGGGCCGCACGCCGTCCAGCATGCCGACGCCCACGTGCGCCACGAGGTGGTTGATGCCGTAGAGGGGCGTGCCGAGGGCCGTGGCCAGCGCCTTCGCCCCCGCGACCCCCACCATGAGCGCGCCCGCCAGACCCGGGCCGGAGGTGACGGCGATCGCGTCGAGGTCCGCGAGGGTGACGTCGGCGGTGTCCAGCGCGCGGCGGATCGTGGGCACGAGGGCCTCGAGGTGGGCGCGGGCGGCGATCTCCGGGATCACGCCGCCGAAGCGCACGTGCTCCTCCACGGAGGAGGCGACCTCGTGGGCCAGCAGGGCGGTGCCGCGGACGACGCCGACGCCGGTCTCGTCGCAGGAGGACTCGATGCCGAGCACGAGGGGGGCTGCGGTGGCGGTGGGCATGGGCTCCAGTCTAGTGAGCGGCCCGGTCACAGGGCCTTGCGCATGATCACGGCGTCCTCGCCGCCCGGGTAGTAGCGGCGGCGCACATGCAGCTCCTCGAATCCGTGGCGCGCGTAGAGTCGCCGGGCGGCGGCGTTGGAGGCCCGGACCTCGAGCATGAGCGAGCTCGCACCGCGCGCCGCGGCCTCCGCGGCCATCCAGCGCAGCTGGGCCGCCCCGATCCCCCGCCCCTGCGCCGCCGCGACCGTGCCCACGGTCTGCACGTCGGCGACGTCGCCGACCACCATGATCCCGCCGTAGCCGACGATCTCGCCGGGGGCGGGGCCGTCGTCGTCCGCGGAGCCGGGCGCGGGCACGTCGCGGACGACCACGCGGTAGTCCCGGGTGGGCGGGCGGCCGTGCGCGTCCCGTCCGCCGGCGGGGCCGGTCTGGGCGAGCTCCTCCTCGTAGAAGTGCGCGGGCCAGGCGTCGAGCGGGAAGAGGGTGGCCTCGTGGGCGAGCACCTCGGGGATGTCCCACACGGTCATGGGGCGCAGCAGGTATCCGGGCGGCAGCCCGTGCTCGTCCTCGGCGGGGCGCCCGTCGTCGGTCGGGGCCGGCTCGGCCGGGCTCACGCGCCTGCCCGCTTGCGGGGGCCGGGGACCTTGGCGTCGGACTCGCGCAGGTAGAGCGGCTCGGCGGGCACGAGGCCGCGGCCGCGCCGCAGGGCGAGCTCGGCCACCTGCCCCACCCCGACGGCGGACGGCGTGGCCGTCTCCCAGTCCGGCACCGCGCGCAGCGCCTCGGGGTAGAGCCCGGCCCCCGCGCCGTAGACGGGCAGCGGGGTGACCTCGTCCGCCGGCGAGACGAAGGGGCCGTGCAGCAGCGTCGGCTGCCCGCCGACCTGCGCGTAGTGGGCCCAGTAGACCTCGCGGCGGCGGGCGTCCGTGGCGACCACGAACTCCTCGATCCCGTGGCGGAAGGCGTCGACGCCGGCCGCGTGGGCGAGCGCGTCGAGGCTGCGGACCCCGTGCACGGGCACGTCCCACGCCAGGCCGAGGGCGGCCGCGGTCGCCAGACCCGCGCGCAGCCCCGTGAAGGGTCCGGGGCCGACGCCGACCGCGAGCGCGTCCAGCGCGGTGCCGGTGACGCCGGCCTCGCCGAGCACGGTCTGCACCGCGGGGGCGAGCACCTCGGCGTGGGCGTGGGTGTCGTCCGTGGCCCAGTGCGCGAGCTCCTCACCGTCCCGCAGGACGGCGACGGAGGCGGCGGCGGAGGAGTCGATCGCGAGGAGCAGGGCCATGGCCGCCAGTCTACGGAAGCACGACGCCGACCCAGCGCGGGCCGCGGCCGGTCACGACGGCCGAACGCAGCTCCTCGGCCTGGCCCCCGTCCTCGTCGGAGAAGTCGGTGACGATGCCGTCCTCGCCCTCCCCCGCCGGGGCCGCGGGGGCGTCCTCACCCCCGCGGGCCCGGACGATCTCGATGTCCAGCCACGAGGCGTCCGGGTCCTCGGGGAACCCGGCGAGGGACTCGGCCATGCCCCGGCCCCACTCGACGACGGTCACGGAGCGGTCCACGCTCGCGTCGAGGTCGAGGTCCGTGAGCTCCCCCGCCGAGCGCAGCCGGTACGCGTCCACGTGCACGAGGTCCGGGGTGCCCGCCGGGGCGTCGGCCGGGGCGGGGTGGACGCGGGAGAGGACGAACGTCGGCGAGACCACGCCGGAGGCCACGCCGAATCCGCTGGCCAGCCCCTGGGTGAAGGTCGTCTTGCCCGCGCCGAGGTCGCCCGTGAGGATCAGCACGTCGCCGGCGCGGAGCACCCCGGCGAGGGCGCGGCCGAACGCCCGGGTGCCGTCGGCGCCCTCGAGCGGGACCGTCGCCGTCAGCACGGGCTCGGGCAGGGTCGCGCCGGGGGCGGGGATCGCGTGGTCGCTCATGGGCGGGCCTCCTGGGTCGGCGTGGGGTCCACGTGCTGCCGGTCCACGCGGCCTCCGATGCGGGTCACCAGCTCGTAGTTGATCGTCCCGGCGGCCGCGGCCCACTCCTCCACCGGAATGCCGGAGGCCGGTCCGAACAGCTCGACGGCGTCGCCGGGCGCGTCCGCGGCGTCCGGGCCGAGGTCCACCACGAACTGGTCCATCGCGATGCGGCCCACCACGGGGACGGTCCGGCCGCCGACGTGGACGCGCGTGCCCTCGACGACGCGCGGGACGCCGTCGGCGTAGCCGAGGGGCACGAGCCCGAGGGTGGTGGGCTCCGCCGTAACGTGGCGGAACCCGTAGGACACGCCCTGCCCGGCGGGGACGGCCTTGACGTTGGCCAGGACGGTGACGAAGGACATGGCCGGGCGCAGTCCGAACTCGGCCGCGGTGACGTCCGCGAACGGGGAGAGCCCGTACAGGCCCAGGCCGACGCGCACCATGTCCAGGTGCGTGTCCGGCCGGGCGAGGGCGGCGGGCGTGTTGGCCAGGTGGCGCAGCAGCGGGTGGCCGAGCGTCTCGGCGGCCTCGGCGGCCATCCGTTCGAACCGCAGCAGCTGCGCCGTGGTCTCGGCGGCCCGGTCCGGCTCGTCCGCCACGCCGAGGTGGGAGAACACGCCCTCCACCCGCACGAGGCCCGCGGCCTCGAGCTCGGCGGCGCGCGCGACGAGCGCGGGCCACCGCTCGGGCGTGCAGCCGTGGCGGCCCAGGCCGGTGTCCGCCTTCAGATGCAGGACCGCGCGGGCCTCGGGTCCGGCCCCGCCACGGGCCCGCAGCCCGCGGACGGCGTCGGCGACGGCGTCGAGGTCCCAGCCCGAGACGCCGAGGGTCACCTCCGCCTCCACCGCGGCGGCGAAGTCCGTGGCCCCGGTGTGCAGCCACGCGAGCACGGGCAGGGGCACCCCCGCCGCGCGCAGGGCCAGGGCCTCGCGCACGTGGGCCACCCCGAGCCGGTCCGCGCCGGCGGCCGCGGCGGCGCGGGCGACGGCCACCGCGCCGTGGCCGTAGGCGTCGGCCTTGACGACGGCGGTCAGCAGCGGCCGGCCGCCGTCGGGGCGCCGGATCCGCTCCCGCAGCACGCCCACGTTGTGCCGGACGGCCGCCAGGTCGATGCGTGCGGCGCGCTCGGTGTCCGCCGGGTTGACGTCGGCGCGGCTCATCGGACGGCCTCCGGCTCGGCGTCGTCCGGCCACCACAGGTGCGCGACGCGCGCGCCCAGCGCGGTCGGCAGCGTGGCCGTGGTGATCCGCCCGGCGCGGGCCTGGTCGGCCCCGGCCCGGGCGTGCAGCCAGGCGGCGGCGGCCGCGAGCCGGGCCGTGGGCGCCGGGCCGGGATCCTCCCCGGCCCGGCGCGCCCGCGAGCGCCGCGCCACGTCCGCGGCCAGGACGGCACCGATCGCCCCGGAGAGCACGTCGCCGGTGCCGCCCATCGCGAGGTCGGGCCCGCCGCCGGTCACGACCCACGCCTCGCCGTCCGGGGCGACCACGAGGGTGCGCGGGCCCTTGAACAGGACCGTGGCGCCGTGTTCGGACGTCCACGCCCGCAGCGCGGCGAGCGGGTCGGCGGCGTCGGCACCGTCCGCGGGGACGCGCTCGCGCAGGCGGGACCACTCCCCGGCGTGCGGCGTCAGGACCACGGGCGTGCCGGCCGCGCGCAGCGACCGCAGCTCGGCGGCGGTGACCAGGTCCAGGGCCGAGGCGTCGGCGACCAGGGCCGCCTCCGGCCGCTCCTCGAGCGCGGCGAGGACGCCGGCCCAGCGCCGCCGCGCGTCGTGCTCGGTGTCCAGGCCGGGGCCGGCCACCCAGGCGTCCGCGCGCGACGGCTCGGGCCCCTCCGCCGAGACCAGCGCCTCGGGGTGGGCGGCGAGCACCAGGTCCCGGGTGGTCTGCGGCCCGGCGTGGTGCACCATGCCCGCGCCCGTGTGCAGCGCGCCCGCGCTCGCGAGCACGGCGGCCCCCGGGTAGCGCTCCGATCCGGCGACGACGGCCACCACGCCGCGCGTGTACTTGTGGGCCTCGGCCGCGGGGGCCGGGTGGGCGGTCCGTGCGGCGGCCTCGTCCATCACGCCCAGCCGCGCGGCCGGCGACGTCGGCAGGTGCGGTCCCAGCCCGATGTCCACCACGTGCACGGTGCCCGCGCGCGCCGCCCCCTCCCCGAGGACGAGACCGGACTTGAGGGCGCCGAACGTCACGGTCGTGTCCGCGCGGAGGGCCTCCCCCCGCACCTCGCCGGTGTCCGCGTCCACGCCGGAGGGCACGTCGCACGCCAGCACGAGCGCCTCCGCCGGCAGCGCGCGCGCCGCAGCGGGCAGCTCATACTCGCCGGTGAAGCCCGTGCCGAGCACGCCGTCCACCACGAGCGCGGCCTCGGGCGGCACCGCGTCGGCGCGGCGTCCCCCGGCCGCTCGCAGCGCAGCCCAGCCCTCGGCGTGCCAGCGCGGGGCGCCGTCGTCGTCCCGGCGGACGGGCACGGCGACCGCGGCCACGCCCCGGCCGCGCAGGAAGGCGAGGGCGAACAGCGCGTCCCCGCCGTTGTTGCCGGGCCCGACGAGGGCGGCCACGGTCGCCCCGGCCACCGGGCCGCGCTCACGCAGCAGGGCGGCGGCGTGCTCGGCCAGGGCCCAGGCGGCGGCGCGCATCAGCTCCGGGCCGCGGCCGGCCGTGAGCAGGGGCTCCTCGGCCGTGCGCACGGCCGAGCCGGTCACGGCGATGCGGGTCAGGTCATCGGCGGTCATGCGGACTCCTCCTCGGCCGCGCGGCGTTCGGCGACCACGTAGGCGGTGGCGACGTCCCCGTCATGACTGAGGGAGAGGTGCCAGTGGGTGATGCCCAGGGCCTCGGCCTGGGCCTGGACGGTGCCGGTCAGGTGCACGGTGGGGCGGCCGTCGCCGTGGTCCGGGCGCGGGATCCAGCAGTGGTGCCACATCATCCCGGGCGGGGCGCCCATGGCCTTGGCGATCGCCTCCTTGGCGGCGAAGCGCGCGGCCAGCGAGCGCAGCGGCAGGTCCCGCTCGTCCTCGGTGAACAGGCGTGCGCGCAGCGCCGGCGTGCGCTCGAGCTGCGCCCGGAACCGCGGGACGTCCACCACGTCCACCCCCACGCCGACGATCACGTCGCCCCCGCCCGCCGAGCGCCCACGACGACGGCGCCGGCCTCGTCCCCGACGGGCTGCCCGCGCAGTCGCTTGGCCAGGTCCAGCGGCCACTGCAGCACGCCGGGCAGCTGCTGGTCACAGCCCGGCGTGAGCATCGCCTTCCCGTAGGCCAGCACGCCGTAGACGCCGTGCTGCAGGCGGCCGAGCCGGTCGAAGCCGGCGTCGAACGCGTACAGGGACACACGGCCCTCCTCGGGGGTGAAGCACCGCTCCGCCAGCAGCCGCGCGCGCTCCACGTGCTGGTGGAAGGTGAGCACGCCCAGGTGGTGCAGGCCGAGCTCGCGCATGCGGTCGCCCGCGTGGATGACCTCGCCCTGGGTGGTCACCGGATCGGGCGCGAAGCACTCGACGGTGACGCCGGCCAGCCGCGGGTCGCGCTCCTCCGGGCCGCCGCACAGCTTCTCGTGCCCGTCCGGCCCCAGGTACGCGGAGACGAAGAGCCGGTCGGTGAGGCCGGACGCGGCGAGCTCGATCGCGGCGTCGTAGACGCGGGGCTGGCTGTAGAGGACGAGGAGGGCGTCCACACGCGGTGCGTCGTCCGGGTGCGGGTCCGTCACGGCGTGCGTGGCCCACCCCGCGCCGAAGGCCAGTGCCAGCGCCGCCAGGGTGGCCACGGTGGCGCAGAGGGCCCGCGCCCACCGCGGCAGGCCACGGCGGACGCGCCCCCGGTCGACCCGCTCGTTCATGCGCCCTCGGGCACCTGCCGCAGCACGACGGTGGAGCGGGCCGGGAGCTCAAGCACGTCCCCGGCACGCACGCGGGGGCGGGTGCCGTCCGGGGCGACGTGGGACGAGGTGTCCACGACGACCTCCCACTCCGCCGGGAACGTGGGCCCGGGCAGGGTGTACGGCACGGGCTCCCACCACGCGTTCATGAGGACGTAGAAGTCCCGGTAGGGCTCCTCCCCTTCCTCGTCCCCGCGGGTGAGCATGTGCCCGTTGAGGTAGAAGCCGATCGACCGGGCCTCGGCGCCCCAGTCGTCCTCCGTCTTGGCGGTCGCGTCCGGCTCGAGCCACACGATGTCCGGCAGGGGCGCCTCGACGTCGCGGGCCGCGGGGCGACCGTCGAAGTGGTGGCGACGGCGGAACACCGCGTGGTCACGGCGCAGCGCGATCAGGTCGCGGGTGAACGCCACGAGCGAGTCGTCCATGGCGGACCAGTCGATCCACGAGATCTCGTTGTCCTGGCAGTAGACGTTGTTGTTGCCGCCCTGGGTGCGGCCCAGCTCGTCGCCGTGGCTGATCATGGGCACGCCCTGGCTGATCAGCAGGGTGGCCAGGAAGTTGCGGCGCTGGCGGGCGCGGAGCGTCACGACCTCGGGGTCGTCGGTCTCCCCCTCCACGCCGCAGTTCCACGAGCGGTTGTGCGCCTCACCGTCGTTGTTGTCCTCGCCGTTGGCCTCGTTGTGCTTCTCGTTGTAGGAGACGAGGTCGCGCAGCGTGAAGCCGTCGTGGGCCGTGACGAAGTTCACGGACGCACCGGGGCCGCGCCCGTCCCCCTCATAGAGGTCGGCCGAGCCGGTCAGGCGGGTGGCGAACTCGCCGAGGGTGCCGGGCTCGCCGCGCCAGAAGTCGCGCACCGTGTCCCGGTACATGCCGTTCCACTCGGACCAGAGGCCGGGGAAGTTGCCCACCTGGTAGCCGCCCCAGCCCACGTCCCACGGCTCGGCGATGAGCTTGACGGTGCGCAGCACCGGGTCCTGGCGGACCACGTCGAAGAACCCGGAGAACATGTCCGGGCCCTGCTCCCCCTCCACCCGGGTGAGGGTGGTGGCCAGGTCGAACCGGAAGCCGTCCACGTGCATCTCGGTGACCCAGTAGCGCAGGGAGTCCATGACCAGCTGGAGGGCCTTGGGGCTGGAGAGGTCCACCGAGTTCCCGGTGCCCGTGTAGTCCATGTAGTGCCGCTCGTCGCCCTCGACGAGGTGGTAGTAGCCGGCGTTGTCCAGCCCGCGCAGGCTGAGCATGGGGCCCTTGTCGTTGCCCTCGGCCGTGTGGTTGTAGACCACGTCGAGGATCACCTCGAGACCAGCGGCGTGCAGGTCCTTCACCATCTGCTTGAACTCGCGGACCTGGCCGCCCACCTCCGAGGAGGAGGCGTAGGCGGCGTGCGGGGCGAAGAAGCCGAGCGTGTTGTAGCCCCAGTAGTTGCTCAGCCCCTTCTCCTGCAGGGTGGCGTCGTTGACGAACTGGTGCACGGGCATCAGCTCGACGGCGGTCACCCCGAGCTCGGTCAGGTGGCGGACCACCTCCGGGTGGGCCATGCCCGCGTAGGTGCCGCGCAGCTCCTCGGGGACGGCGGGGTGCAGCTTGGTCATGCCCTTGACGTGGGTCTCGTAGATCACCGTGTCCGTGAGCTCGACGGCGGGTGGGGCGTCATCGCCCCAGTCGAAGTCCTCGGCGACGACGACGCCGAGCATGCTCGTGCCCAGGTTGTCCGAGGTGTCGATGCGGTCCGGCTCGTCGAAGTCGTACGAGTGGTGCTGCTGGCCCCACTCGTAGTCGCCGGTGAACGCCCGCGCGTACGGGTCCACGAGGATCTTGGCCGGGTTGTGCCACAGGCCGCGGGCGGGGTCCCAGGGGCCGTGCACGCGGTAGCCGTAGCGCTGCCCGTGGCCGATGCCCGCCACGTGGGCGTGCCATGTGGTGCCGTGCCGCTCCTCGAGAGGGATGCGCGTCTCCGTGCCGTCGTCGGCGACGAGGCACAGCTCGACCGCCTCCACCTCGCGGGAGACCGCGAGGGCGAAGTTGGTGCCGGTCTCGTCCACGGTGGCCCCGAGGGGGTACGGCTGGCCGATCTCCACTGTGTGCATGGCTCTCCGGGGTCTCGTCGTGCGGCCCGCCGGGTGCGGCGGGCCTCCTCGGGGAGTCTACTGGGGCGGGAGGACACCGTCCCGGACGCGTCGCGGGCCCGGCCGCTGTGTGGCGGCCGGGCCCGGCAGGAGAGGTCTCGGTGGCCTCAGCGGCGGATCACTCCACCGTGACGGACTTGGCGAGGTTGCGCGGCTGGTCCACGTCGTAGCCCTTCGCCGTGGCGAGCTCGAGGGCGAAGATCTGCAGCGGGACCGTGGTCAGCAGCGGCATGAGCATCGGCTGGGTCTCGGGGACCTCGAAGACGACCTCGGCCTGGCCGCGCACGGCCGCGTCGCCGCGCTCGGCGACCGCGAAGGTGCGGGCGCCGCGGGCGCGGACCTCCTGGATGTTCGAGACCACCTTGGCGTGCAGCGAGTGACGGTCCATGGGCGAGGGCATGACCACGAAGACCGGCTGGCCGTCGTCGATCAGGGCGATCGGGCCGTGCTTGAGCTCGCCCGCGGCGAAGCCCTCGGCGTGGATGTACGCGAGCTCCTTGAGCTTGAGCGCGCCCTCCATGGCCACCGGGTAGCCCACGTTGCGGCCGAGGAACAGGACGGAGGTGGCGTCGGCCATGGAGCGGGCGAGCTCCTTGACCTGGTCCTTGGCGGCGAGGATCTCCTCGATCTTGCCGGGGATCGCCCCGAGGTCCGCCAGGATGTCCTTGATCTGGCCGCTGAACAGCTTCTTGTTCAGCTGGGCCAGGTACAGGCCCAGCAGGTAGGCGGCGGTGATCTGCGCCAGGAACGCCTTGGTGGAGGCGACGGCGATCTCGGGGCCGGCGTGCGTGTAGAGCACGGCGTCCGACTCGCGCGGGATCGTGGAGCCGTTGGTGTTGCAGATGGACACGGTGCGGGCGCCCTGCTCCTTGGCGTAGCGGACCGCCATGAGGGTGTCCATGGTCTCGCCGGACTGGGAGATGGACACCACGAGGGTGTGCGGGTCGATGATCGGGTCGCGGTAGCGGAACTCGTGGGAGAGCTCCACCTCCACGGGGATCCGGCACCAGTGCTCGATGGCGTACTTGGCCACCGTGCCCGCGTAGGCGGACGTGCCGCACGCCAGGACGATGATCTTGTCGACGGCCTTGAGCTCCTCGGGGTCGATCCGCAGCTCGTCCAGCATCAGGGCGCCGGCGGCGTCCGTGCGGCCCAGCAGGGTGTCCTGCACGGCCTGGGGCTGGTCGTGGATCTCCTTCTCCATGAAGGTCTCGAAGCCGCCCTTCTCCGCGGCCGAGGCGTCCCAGTCCACGGTGAAGCGCTTGCCCTCGGCGGGGCCGCCCCGGAAGTCCGAGATCTCGACGGCGTCGGCCGTGATCGTCACGACCTGGTCCTGCTCGAGCTCGATGGCCTCGCGGGTGAAGTCGATGAAGCCGGAGACGTCCGAGCCGAGGAAGTTCTCCCCCTCGCCCAGGCCGACGACGAGCGGCGAGTTGCGGCGCGAGGCCACCACGCGGTCCGGGTGGTCCACGTGCACGGCCAGCAGGGTGAAGGCACCCTCGAGGCGCTGGGAGGCCAGCTGCATGGCGCGGGTCAGGTCCTGGCCGGCCGCGTTCCGGTAGACGTCGGCGAGGAGGTGGGCGGCCACCTCGGTGTCCGTCTCGGAGAGGAACTCGACGCCCTTGGCGAGCAGCTCCTCGCGCAGCTCGGCGTAGTTCTCGATGATGCCGTTGTGGATCAGCGCCAGGCGGCCCTCGTCCGCCACATGCGGGTGGGCGTTGCGGTCGGTGGGGCCGCCGTGGGTGGCCCACCGGGTGTGGCCGATGCCGACGAGGCCGGTGGGGATGGGGTGCTCGGCGAGCTCCTCGGCGAGGTTGGCGAGCTTGCCCGCCTTCTTCCGGTGGTACAGCTGACCGCCGTCCACCACGGCCACACCGGCGGAGTCGTATCCGCGGTATTCGAGACGGCGCAGGCCCTCCATCAGGACGTCGAGAGCGCCGTGCTCACGATCCGACTGGGGCTGGCCGATGTATCCGACGATTCCGCACATGCGCACGAGAATACCGGGCCGGACCCGACTTCGGCGCACGGCGGGCCGGGTCACTCCGTCCGGGACGAGAACCCCGCGGGGTTGGCCTCCTGCCAGGCCCAGAGGTCCCGCACCATCGCGGTCACATCGCGCCGGGCGTGCCAGCCCACCTCGGCGCCGATCGCGTCCACGGCGGCGCACGACTCGGCGATGTCCCCGGGCCGGCGCTCGACCACGCGGTACGGGATGCGGCCGCCCGTGACCGCCTCGAAGGCGCGCACCATCTCGAACACGGTGACGCCCTCGCCCCGGCCGATGTTCCAGACCCGGGTCGTCGCACCGCCCCCGGCCGCCACGCGGGCCGCGAGCCAGTCGAGCCCGGCCACGTGCGCCTCCGCGAGGTCCATCACGTGGATGAAGTCGCGCACGGCGCTGCCGTCGCGCGTGTCGAAGTCCGCGCCGAACACCCGCAGCTCGGGGTACGCGCCGGAGGCCACCCGCGCCACGAAGGGCATGAGGTTCGCCGGCACCCCGCTCGGGTCCTCGCCCAGCCGCCCGGAGGGATGCGCGCCGACCGGGTTGAAGTAGCGCAGCATCGCCAGCCCGCCGCCGTCGACCGTGGCGCAGACGTCGCGCAGCACCTGCTCCGCCATGAGCTTGGAGTGTCCGTAGGGCGAGACCGGGTCCGTGGCCGCGTCCTCGGCGACCGGCACCGGCGCGCGGTCGCCGTACACGGTCGCGGAGGAGGAGAACAGGACCGTGCGGACGCCGGCCGCGAGCGCGGCCTCGGCGACGGCGGCCGTGCCGCCCACGTTCACGTCGTAGTAGGCGGCGGGGCGGGTCATCGACTCGGTGGGCGACTTCAGCCCGGCGAAGTGCACGAGTGCGGCCGGGCCGAAGTCCGCGAGCGCCCCGCGGTAGTCCTCGGGGCGGCGGATGTCGGCCACGTGCAGGCGCAGCCGCGACCCGCCCAGACGCGTTCCGGCGAGCTCGGCGACGCGCTCGAGCGACGTCGTCGTCGCCGTGACCAGGCTGTCCAGGACGAGGACGTCGTGGCCCGCCTCGAGCAGCGTGAGCACGGTGTGGGATCCGAGGTATCCGGCACCGCCGGTCACGAGAACGCGCATGGGCCGATCCTATCCGGGCCCTGTGACGTCACGCGGGGGCCCGCTCCGGGCGGGCCGCGGCCATAATGGATCGGGTGACCTACACCCCCCCGACCTCCGAGCTGCCCCTCGTGGGCCCCGAGGAGCCCGCGGACGCCGTGCCCGACGGCCACCAGCGCTCCCCCTTCGTGGAGCTGGACCGCCAGACCTGGGCCCGTCTCGCCTCGGAGATGGCGCAGCCCTTCGACCAGGCAGACGTGGAGCGTCTGCGCGGCCTCGGCGAGCATCTGTCCCTGCGCGAGGTCGCCGAGGTCTACCTTCCGCTCTCGCGCCTGCTGAGCATCAACGTGGAGGCCTCCGCGGCCCTGCGCAGCGCGACCAACGCGTTCCTCGGCGAGCGGACGGGGCGCACCCCGTACGTGATCGGGGTGGCCGGGTCGGTCGCCGTCGGCAAGTCGACGACGGCGCGCGTGCTCCAGGAGATGCTGCGCCGCTGGCCGACGACGCCGCGCGTCGAGCTGGTCACCACGGACGGTTTCCTGCACCCCAACGCGGTGCTGCACGAGCGCGGCATCATGTCCCGCAAGGGCTTCCCCGAGTCCTACGACCGCCGCGCGCTGCTGCGCTTCATGGCGGACGTCAAGTCCGGGGCGCAGGAGGTGCGCGCGCCCGTGTACTCGCACATCACCTACGACATCGTGCCGGGCGAGGAACAGGTGGTGCACCGTCCCGACGTGCTGATCGTGGAGGGACTCAACGTGCTGGCCCCGCCGCGCACCCGGGCCGACGGCACCGCCGGGCTCTCCGTCTCCGACTTCTTCGACTTCTCGGTGTACGTGGACGCGCGCGCGTCCTGGATCCGGTCCTGGTACATCGACCGGTTCATGGGTCTGCGCTCGGGGGCCTTCGCCGACCCGCGCAGCTACTTCCACCGGTACTCCTCCCTGTCGGACGCCGAGGCTCAGGCGACGGCCGAGTCCATCTGGGACTCCATCAACGGCCCGAACCTCGAGCAGAACGTGCGCCCGACCCGCGGGCGCGCCCGGCTGGTGCTCACGAAGAACGCGCAACACGAGGTGACCCGCGTGCTGCTGAGGAAGGTCTGACCCATGCGTCGCCCCCTCCCGCTCGCCGCGCTGGCCGCGCTCGCGCTGCTCGCGGCCGGCTGCGGCACGCCCGCCGCGGGCCCGTCCTCGACGCCGACGACGCCGACGTCCGGCTCCGCGAGCGCGGCCGCGTCGTCCCGCGCCGCCTCGAGCACGGCGCCGTCGTCGGGCACGCACGCCGACCCGGCCACCCTCGACGTCGTCGTGAACAAGACCCGCCCCGTGGCCCCGCCCGACTGGGCGCCCTCGGATCTGGTGGCCGTGCCCGGCAGCGAGCTGCCCCTGCGGGCGGAGGCCGCGACGGCGGCCGCTGACCTGCTGGATGCCGCCGCGGCGGCGGGCCACCGCCTCACCACCCTGAGCGCCTACCGCTCGTACGACTACCAGGTCCGGACGTACGGCCACTGGGTCGACGAGCTGGGCCGCGCCGAGGCCGACCGCGTCTCCGCGCGTCCGGGGTACTCCGAGCATCAGACCGGCCTGGCCTGGGACGTGGGCGACGCCGCGACCCCCGCGTGTGACCTGGAAGCGTGCTTCGGCGACACCGCCGCGGGCCGTTGGGTGGCCGCGCACGCCGCCGAGTACGGGTTCGTCATCCGCTACCCCGCCGGGGCCGAGGACGTGACGGGCTTCGCCCACGAGCCCTGGCATCTGCGCTACGTCGGGTCCGCGGAGGCGGCCCGGGTCGAGGCGGCCGGCGGCGTCCTCGAGACCGCGTGGGGTCTGCCGCCGGCGCCGGACTACACGGACTGAGACGCACGACTCGCTCGACCCTGTACCCCGCCGCCTTCGTGACACGTAGGATTCTCCCCATGCTCCAGGGATTCAAAGACTTCATCATGAAGGGCAACGTCCTCGACCTTGCCGTCGCCGTCATCATCGGCGCCGCCTTCGGCAAGATCGTGAACGCGCTCGTCGAGGCGGTCCTCATGCCGCTCATCGCCGCCGCCGTGGGCTCGCCGAACTTCGACTCGTTCGCCGTGCTGACGGTCAACGGCAACGACGTGAAGTTCGGTGTGCTGCTCACCGCGATCGTCAACTTCCTTCTCATCGCCGCGGCCGTGTACTTCGCCATCGTGATGCCGATGAACAAGATGATCGAGGCCCGCAACCGCCGCCTCGGCATCGACCCCGCCGAGGAGGAGGTGGCCGCCGACGTCGCCGTGCTCACCGAGATCCGCGACCTGCTCGCCGAGCGCCGCGGCGGCCCCACCTCCGGGACCACCACCCTCTGATCTCCCCCTGTCCGACGCCGAAGGGCCCGGGACGACTCACACGAGTCGCCCCGGGCCCTTCCTTCATGCCCTCGGCGGCACCGGGGCCGTGCCCTCAGGGCCGCGACGTCGTCCGGTCCGCGCTGGACCCGGCGTCCGGGGCGACCTCCGAGTCCTGCCGGTCCGGATCCAGGCACGGCAACCACTCCACGGGGGCGCTCTGCCGCGCGCACACGGGCGCGTCCACGGCGAGGAACGCGGCCGACCACAGGACCGCCAGCCCCGCGAGCAGCCCCGCGAACAGGGTCCAGCGGCGGGGCCGGGGGGCCGCGTCCGACGTCATCGGTCCGGTCAGTCGTGCAGGCGCAGCTCGCGCTGCACGACGTCGGCCAGCACCTGGGCCTCCCGGCCGGCGGTCTCCTCGTCCGGGGCCTCGACCATGACGCGCACGACCGGTTCCGTGCCCGACGGGCGCAGCAGCACGCGGCCGGTCTCGCCGAGGCGGGCCTCCGCCTCGGCCACCGCCGCCTGGACGGCCTCGTCCTCGGCGGCGCGGGACTTGTCCACGCCGCGCACGTTCACGAGGACCTGGGGCAGCCGGTCCATCACCGCGGCCAGCTCGGAGAGCGGGGTGCCGGTCTCGGCGACGCGCGAGGCGAGCTGCAGGCCGGTGAGGACACCGTCACCGGTGGTGGCGTGGTCCGAGAAGATCACGTGGCCGGACTGCTCGCCGCCGAGCGAGTAGTCGCCGAGCTTCATGCCGGCCAGGACGTAGCGGTCGCCCACCTGGGTCTCGACGAGCTGGACGCCCTCCCGGCCCATGGCCAGCTTCAGGCCCAGGTTGGACATGACGGTCACGACCAGGGTGTCATCCCGCAGGACGCCGCGGTCCTTGAGGGCCACGGCCATGACGCCCATGATCTGGTCGCCGTCGACGACCTCGCCGTGCTCGTCCACGGCGAGGCACCGGTCGGCGTCGCCGTCGTGCGCGATGCCGAGGTCCGCGCCGTGCTCGCGCACGGCCGCCTGGAGCTTCTCGAGGTGGGTGGAGCCGTAGCCGTCGTTGATGTTGAGCCCGTCCGGGGACGCGCCGATCACCACGACCTCCGCGCCGGCGGCGCGGAACGCCTCGGGCGAGCAGCCGGCGGCCGCGCCGTGTGCGCAGTCCAGGACGACCTTGAGCCCGTCCAGCCGGTGCGGGAGGGTCTGCAGGAGGTGGAGGACGTAGCGGTCCTCGGCGTCCGCGAAGACGCGCACGCGGCCCACGTCCGCGCCCTGGGGCCGTCGCGGCGTCACGCCCTCGAGGTGGCGGATGATCTCGTCCTCCTGCGCGTCGGTCAGCTTCTCGCCGCCGCGCGCGAGGAACTTGATGCCGTTGTCCGGGGCCGGGTTGTGGGAGGCGGAGATCATCACGCCGAAGTCGGCGTCCAGGTCCCCCACGAGATAGGCGGCGGCGGGGGTCGGCAGCACGCCGGCGTCCCACACGTCCACGCCCGAGGACGCCAGGCCCGCCTGCACGGCGGCCGTGATGAACTCGCCGCTGATGCGCGGGTCCCGGGCCACGACGGCGACCGGGCGTCGGCCGGCGTCGAAGGCCTCCGCGCCGAGGACGGGCGAGGCGGCCTGGGCCAGCTGGACGGACAACTCCACGGTGAGGGTCTCGTTGGCCAGGCCACGGACGCCATCGGTTCCGAACAATCTCGACATGATCAGTCAGTGTAGGGGCCGCCCCTGCGGCCTGCATCACGGGAGGGTCACGAAACGGGCCGGGGGGCGGTAGCATCGGACCGGTCGAGCCCCCGCGGCCGCGCCCGTCCGCTCACATCCGCCCGGGAGGCCCCGCCCCGAACCCGAAGGACCTCGATCCATGCCCGACGTGACCCCGCCCCCGCTCCCCCATTCCTGGACGCGCCGCAGCGTGCTGGGCGGCACGGGCCTGGCGATCGCTGCCGGCGTGGCCGGCTGCGGGCGTGATGAGCAGGCCGAGCAGAGCTCGGAGGGCGACGAGCAGGCCACCCGCCTGCCCGCCCCGGACATCATCACCACCGCGCAGTGGGGCGCCATGCAGCCCAACTACTACCTGCAGACCCTGAACGAGCGCCCCTCCTACCTGGTGATCCACCACACCACCACGCCGAACGTCACGGACGGCTCCCGGGAGGCGGCGGAGAGCATCGCGCAGGTGGTCCAGAACGCGCACATGAGCCCCGCGAACGACTGGGGCGACACCGGGCAGCACTTCACCGTCTCCCGCGGCGGCTTCGCGATGGAGGGCCGCCACGGCTCCCGGCACGCGCTCGAGGGCGGACAGACGTTCATGCTCGGCGTCCACGCGCTCGGGTTCAACGCGTATGCGCTCGGCATCGAGTGCGAGGGGCTGTACATGCTGAACCCGCCGCCGCAGAGCCTCTACGCCGGCCTGGTGCCGCTCGTCGCCTACATCTGCCAGCAGTACGAGCTGCCGCCGTCCCGCATCATCGGCCACCGCGACGTCACCGCCACCAGCTGCTGCGGCGACGCGTTCTACGCCAAGCTGCCGATGCTGCGCGAGGACGTCCGCCTCTCCCTGGCCTCGGGCGAGTACCACGTCTCGGAGGGCTTCGGGGCGGACAACCTCTTCGACGACGCACACGTCACCCCGGAGTACGTGGAGGAGGAGCGCGGCTGAACCCGCCCCCGCTCCCCACGACGGCGCCCCTCACCGGACGGTGAGGGGCGCCGTCGTGCGCGGCCCGGTCAGCGCACGCGCGGGAACGATCCGCCGGAGACCTCGCCGTACTCGGCCAGCTCGTTGGCCGGGCCGCAGATCTGCGGGTCGGGGCGGTGGACGATGCGCTCGTCCTTGTCCGGGTAGGGCAGCGTGTGCAGCACATGGCGGATGGCCTCGAGGCGGGCGCGCTTCTTGTCGTTCGACTTCACGACGGTCCACGGGGCGTCGGCCGTGTGCGTGTAGAAGAACATGGCCTCCTTCGCGTTCGTGTAGTCGTCCCACTTGTCCAGGGAGGCCAGGTCGGTGGGCGAGAGCTTCCAGCGACGCACGGGGTCGGTCTCCCGCGCGGCGAAGCGGTTGAGCTGCTCGCGCTGGGACACGGAGAACCAGAACTTGATGATGTGCACGCCGGAGTTGACGAGCATGCGCTCCAGCTCAGGGGTCTCGCGCATGAACTCGAGGTACTGCTGCGCCGTGCAGTAGCCCATGACGCGCTCGACGCCGGCCCGGTTGTACCAGGAGCGGTCGAACATCACGATCTCACCGCCGGAGGGCAGGTGCTGGATGTAGCGCTGGAAGTACCACTGCGAGGCCTCCTCCTCCGTGGGCTTCTCCAGGGCCACGGTCCGGGCGCCGCGGGGGTTGAGGTGCTCGTTGAAGCGCTTGATGGCGCCGCCCTTGTCGGCGGCGTCGCGGCCCTCGAAGATGATCAGGACCTTCTGGCCGGTCTCCTTGACCCAGAGCTGCATCTTCAGCAGCTCGATCTGCAGCTCGCGCTTGCGTCGTTCGTAGCTCTTGCGGCTGAGCTTGGTCTTGTACGGGTAGCCCTCACGCCAGGCCTGCGGGTCCGGGGTGGGGGGTCTTCTTCTCC
Source organism: Micrococcus luteus (assembly GCF_014138885.1). Taxonomy (NCBI): domain Bacteria; kingdom Bacillati; phylum Actinomycetota; class Actinomycetes; order Micrococcales; family Micrococcaceae; genus Micrococcus; species Micrococcus luteus. The sequence continues at coordinate 2,131,143 of NZ_JACJIK010000001.1, read as the reverse complement.
CCGCCGAGCTTGCGGCCCAGCTCCCGGATCTCGTCCACCTCGGCGGCGTAGTCACGGGTCACGGCGAAGGGGGCCTGCGCGGCGTGCTCCGTGCCGTGCTCGCCACGGGTGCGGGGGTCGGGCGTGGGACTCGTGTTCTCGGCCACGGCGGCTCCCGAGGGTGTCTCCGATCGGACCGCGCACCGGACGGGCGAGCGGCCCGTCATGGCGTCGTCGCCATGCGCCTTCATATTACCCCTGGGTCAGGTGCCGCCGGCCCACGGAGACGGCGGACGCCCCGCCCCGCTCGTGAGGAGCGGGACGGGGCGTCGGCGGGGGCACGGTGGGGACACCGTGCGGCGCAGGATCAGCGCTTCGAGAACTGCGAGGCCTTGCGGGCCTTCTTGAGGCCGGCCTTCTTGCGCTCGATGACGCGGGCGTCGCGGGTCAGGAAGCCGGCCTTCTTGAGCGCCGGGCGGTTGTGCTCGCGGTCGATCTCGTTGAGGGCGCGGGAGATGCCCAGGCGCAGCGCACCGGCCTGGCCGGAGGGGCCGCCGCCGTGGATGCGGGCGATCACGTCGTAGGCGCCGGTCAGCTCCAGCAGCGTGAAGGGGTCGGAGACCTCCTGCTGGTGCAGCTTGTTCGGAAAGTAGTTCTCCAGGGCGCGACCGTTGATGGTCCACTGGCCGGAGCCGGGGACGAGGCGCACGCGGGCCACGGCCTCCTTGCGGCGGCCGACGGCGGAGCCGGGCACGGTCAGGGCCGGGCGCTCGGAGGCGACGGGGGCCTCGGCGGCGGCGGTGGACTCAGAGGTGTAGCTCGTCAGCTCCACGTCGTCGTTCTCGTTGATGCTCATGGTTCTCCTCAGGGAAGGTCTGCGTCAGTGGCCCGCCGGGGTCACTGGGCGACCTGGCCGATCTCGAAGGTCTGGGGCTGCTGGGCGGTGTGCGGGTGCTCGGCGCCCTTGTACACCTTCAGCTTGGAGAGCTGCTGGGCGGCCAGCGAGTTCTTCGGGAGCATGCCCTTGACGGCCTTCTCCACGGCGCGGACCGGGTTGGTCTCGAGCAGCTCGGCGTAGGACTGCGACTTCAGGCCGCCCGGGTAGCCCGAGTGGCGGTAGGCGCGCTTCTTCTCGAGCTTGGCGCCGGTGAGGGCGACCTTCTCGGCGTTCACGATGATGACGTAGTCGCCCATGTCCATGTGGGGGGCGAACGTCGGCTTGTGCTTGCCGCGCAGGAGGGTGGCGGTGTGGGAGGCCAGGCGGCCGAGGACGACGTCGGTGGCATCGATGATGTGCCACTGACGGTCGGCGTCGCCAGGCTTGGGAGAGTACGTACGCACGTTGTCTGCCTTCAGGGTCGGTGGTGGTCCACAGCACCTGCCCGCCGGGTCGTGATTCCGGCGCGCTCGCGCTGTCAGTTCTCCGTGCGCGCCGGTCCCCCAGGTGAGGGCTGGAAGGCGTCCGGGCCCGATGCCCCGGGGGTGCGGCGCGAGCTGAAGGCCATGCAACTGAGCCACTCGCGGCACGACGCATCCGGGTGCGGGCATGCGCAACGTCCACCCATCCTACCGAACGCGGGCCCCGGAGCCAAAAGCCGCCACCGCGGGCCACCCCGGCTCACAGGGTCCGCTTCGCCCGGGTGCCCTCGGCGCGCCGGTGCAGCTCCTCCGCCTCGTCGGGATAGCCGACGGCGAGCAGCGTCAGCCCCCCGGGCGGGGCGAGGCGCACCTCGGAGTCGCGGGCAGGCCTCGCCACCCGGTGAGCGAGCCAGCCGGGCTCGCGTGCCCGCTCCCCCACCTGGAGCAGCGCCCCGACGATCGCCCGGACCATGTTGTGGCAGAACGCGTCGGCCCGGATCCGGACGCGCACGACGCCGTCCTCATCGCGTCGCACCTCCAGGTGCGTCACCTCGCGGATGGTCGTGGCGCCCGCGCGGGGCCGGCAGAAGGACAGGAAGTCGTGCAGTCCGAGGACGGCGTCGGCCTCCAGCGCCATGAGGCGATCGTCCAGGGCGGCGCCGTGCCAGTGGGTGAAGCCCCGCGTGCGCGGATCACGCGCGGCGGGTGCGTCGTCGATCCGGTACTCGTACTCGCGCCACAGCGCGCTGAACCGCGCGTCGAAGCCCGCGGGGGCCCGCCGCGCCCCGTGCACGACGACGGCCCCGCCCCACCCGGAGAGCACCCCGCCGAGGCGGCGGGTGAGGGAGGTGGCCGGCTCCAGGCCGGGCCGGCCGCGGGTCAGGCCCGCCCACTCCGTCTCGGTCAGGTCGAGGTGGACGACCTGGCCGCGCGCGTGCACCCCCGCGTCGGTGCGGCCGGCGACCACCGTGCGCACGGGCCGGCGCAGGATCCGCTCGAGCCCGTCCTCCAGCGCACCCTGGACCGAGTCGAGACCGGGCTGGCGGGCCCAGCCGTGGAAGGTGCCGCCGTCGTAGGCCAGGTCCAGGCGGACTCGCACGGACGCGGGTTCCCCGGGCGCCGACGGGGCGTCCGGGCGGTGCTGCTCGCTCATGCTGCTCCTCTCAGCGGGGCGGGGCCGGGGACGGCGAAGGGCCGCCCACCGAGTGGTGGACGGCCCTTCGCCGATGCGTCGTCACGGGGACGGACGCGGACTCCCGCGATGGCGTCAGGCCATCTTCTGGGCGGCCTCGCCACCGGCGGGCTCGAAGCCCGCGGCCTTGGCCTCCTCGACGGTGGAGAACCAGACCTCGGCGGTGGTCTGGTCGTACCAGCGCGAGCCGGGGACGTGGTACTTCTTCGAGCTGGCGTTGCCCTTGATGGTGGCCTCGGCCGGAGCCGAGCCGTCCTCGTTGGTGGGCACGGCGCCGTCGATCTCGGCGGCGGCCTCCTGCGACTCGGCCACGGTGACCTCCTCGGTGGCGGCCGGGTCGACGGCCTCCACCGGGGTGGACTCGGCCGGCGCGGCCGGCGCGGACGCGGCGGCCTGCTCGGCCTCACGCACCACGGCCTGCTTGCCGGAGATCGGGTCCATGATCAGCTCGATCACGGCCATGGGCGCGTTGTCGCCCTGGCGGTTGCCGATCTTGGTGATGCGGGTGTAGCCGCCGTTGCGCTCGGCCATCGCCGGGCCGATCACGGTGAACAGCTCGTGCACGACCGCCTTGTTGGTGCGGTTCTTGGCGGCGATGAGACCCTGCACCTTGCGGCGGGCCGGCAGATCGCCCTTCTTGGCGAAGGTGATCAGGCGCTCGGCGTACGGGCGCAGGCGCTTGGCGCGGGTGAGCGTCGTGGTGATCGACTTGTGCTCGAACAGCTGGGCGGACATGTTCGCCAGCATGATGCGCTCGTGGGCCGGGCTGCCGCCCAGACGCGGACCCTTGGTGGGGGTAGGCATGGTGTTTCTCCTCGGGTGGGACCCTGCAGCCGGCTGCGGCGTCGGGTCGAAGATGTCAGGTGGTGCGGAATCGGCTCAGTAGTCCGAGAACGGGTCGTCGTCCATCTGGCGCGCGTGCGCCTGCGGGTCGTAGCCGGCCGGCGAGTCCTTGAAGGACAGGCCCAGCTCCTGGAGCTTCTCCTTGACCTCGTCGATGGACTTCGCGCCGAAGTTGCGGATGTCCATCAGGTCGGCCTCGGAACGGCCCACGAGCTCGCCCACGGTGTGGATGCCCTCGCGCTTGAGGCAGTTGTACGAGCGCACGGTGAGCTCGAGCTCCTCGATCGGCTGGGCCAGGTCGGCGGAGCCCTCGACGACCTCGGGCTCGTCACCCAGGTCGATGCCCTCGGCCTCGACGTTGAGCGAGCGGGCCAGGCCGAACAGCTCGACCAGGGTGGAGCCGGCAGAGGCCACCGCGTCACGCGGCAGCATGTTCTCCTTGGTCTCCACGTCCAGGATCAGACGGTCGAAGTCGGTGCGCTGCTCCACACGGGTGGCCTCGACCTTGAAGGTCACCTTGAGGACCGGGGAGTAGATGGAGTCGACCGGGATGCGGCCGATCTCCGCGTCCGCGGACTTGTTCTGGGCGGCGGTCACGTAGCCGCGACCGCGCTCGATGGTCAGCTCCATGTCGAACTTGCCCTTCGCGTTCAGGGTCGCGATGTGCAGGTCCGGGTTGTGGATCTCGACGCCGGCCGGCGCGGTGATGTCCGCGGCGGTGACGACGCCGGCCCCCTGCTTGCGCAGGTAGGCCACCACGGGCTCGTCGTTCTCCGAGGAGACGGAGAGCTTCTTGATGTTGAGGATGATCTCGGTGACATCCTCCTTGACTCCGTTGACGGTGCTGAACTCGTGCAGCACGCCGTCCACGCGGATGCTGGTCACGGCAGCACCGGGGATCGACGAGAGCAGAGTGCGGCGCAGGGAGTTGCCGAGGGTGTAGCCGAAGCCGGGCTCCAGGGGCTCGATGACGAACCGGGAACGACGGTCGGAGACGACCTCTTCGGTCAGCGTGGGGCGCTGTGCAATGAGCACGGACATTTCCTTTCGGCGAGCGTCCGCCATATGACGCACGCGGTGGGTGGAAACGAGGACGGGGTGGGGGCAGGTCCGCAGACCTGTCCGCGTCCGCCCCGGGCGGGGGCGGACGCGGACACAGCGCTCAGGTCAGACGCGGCGGCGCTTCGCCGGGCGAGCGCCGTTGTGGGCCATGGGGGTGACGTCCTGGATGGACCCCACCTCGAGGCCGGCGGCCTGCAGGGAGCGGATGGCGGTCTCGCGGCCCGAGCCCGGACCCTTCACGAAGACGTCCACCTTCTTCATGCCGTGCTCCTGCGCACGCTTGGCGGCCTGCTCGGCGGCCATCTGCGCGGCGTACGGGGTCGACTTGCGCGACCCCTTGAAGCCGACCTCGCCGGACGAGGCCCAGGAGATGACGGCACCCGTGGTGTCCGTGATGGACACGATGGTGTTGTTGAACGTGCTCTTGATGTGGGCCTGGCCCACGGTGATGTTCTTGTTGGCCTTGCGACGCGGCTTGCGGGCAGCCGATGCGCGAGTCTTGGGGGGCATGTGATTCTCCTCCGGGAAAGCTGCTGGTGCTGATGCTGCGGGCGGGGCGTCCGGACGTGGACGCGGTCACCGCCGGTGCAGGATCACTTCTTCTTGCCGGCGACCGTCTTCTTGGGGCCCTTGCGGGTACGGGCGTTGGTCTTCGTGCGCTGGCCGCGCACCGGCAGGCCGCGGCGGTGGCGCAGGCCCTCATAGGAGCCGATCTCCACCTTGCGACGGATGTCGGCGGCCACCTCGCGGCGGAGGTCGCCCTCCACCTTGTAGCTGCCCTCGATGTGGTCGCGCAGCTGCACCAGCTGCTCGTCGGAGAGGTCCTTCACGCGGATGTTCGGGTCGATGCCCGTGGCGGCGAGGGTCTCCTCAGCGCGGGTCTTGCCCACACCGTAGATGTACGTGAGTGCGATGATCACGCGCTTCTCGCGCGGAATGTCAACGCCTGCAAGACGAGCCATGTGGCCGTCCTCCTGTTCTTCTGCAGCAGGGGTCTGCACCAGAGACGTCCCGCACGACGCGGCACTGGGCCTCGCGGACCCGTCGTCGCGGCGCCGGGGAAGATCCGGCGTGCTCCGCGGCGGGCGTCCGCCGTCGTCGGTCTCCGGCCCCTGCGGCCGGAGGTGGGGGCCCTCCCCTCACGGGGTGGACCGCTGTCCCTGCTGTTCGGCCCGATGGCCGGTGGGTGGTGTGGTCAACGCGACGGCGTCGCTCCCCGGGCTCCCGGGGAGGCGATCAGCCCTGGCGCTGCTTGTGGCGCGGGTTCGAGCAGATCACCAGCACGCGGCCCTTACGGCGCACGACCTGGCACTTGTCACAAATCCGCTTCACGCTCGGCTGAACCTTCACGGCTCTTCCTCCTGCGCTCGCTTGGACGGGGGTTCTTACTTGTATCGGTACACGATCCGACCCCGGTTGAGGTCGTACGGGCTAAGCTCCACCACGACGCGATCCTCGGGGAGGATGCGGATGTAGTGCTGACGCATCTTTCCGGAGATCGTGGCGAGCACGACGTGCTCGTTCTGCAGACGGACCCGGAACATCGCGTTCGGCAATGCCTCCGACACCGTGCCCTCGACCTCGATGACACCTTCCTTCTTAGCCATGTCCTCCACAATCGTCATGCCCCGGGCACGGCCGCGGAGGGCCGGGTGACGGGGCGGGAACGGGTCTGCTCGCCGGCGCACACGAGTGCGCGCACACGAACAACGTTCGATGATACCGCATTCTCGGTCTGAGAACCAGCACAGACGACGACGGCCGCCCGGTCCGCCGGACGGGCGGGACGGACGGCCGACAGCTCGGGCCGCTCACTCCCCCGGCGGGACCGGGACCACGCCGAACCGGGCGAGCTCGGAGGCGCCGCCGTCGGGCGCGGTGAGCACCCACACACCGCCGTCGTGCCGGCAGACCGAGTGCTCCCACTGGCTGGCGCGGGCGCCGTCGAGGGTCACCACGGTCCAGTCGTCCGCGAGCACCTTCGTGTCGATGGAGCCACGCACCAGCATCGGCTCGATGGCGAGTGCCAGACCGGGGCGGATCTTGGGCCCCCGGTGGCCGGTGCGGTAGTTGAACACGTCCGGCGGCAGGTGCATGGCCGAGCCGATGCCGTGCCCCACGTACTCCTCGAGGATGCCGAGCTCCTCGCCCGGCTGCGCGGAGACGAAGTCGTCGATGGCGTCCCCGATGTCCCCGACGTGGGTGGCGGAGGCGAAGGCCGCGATGCCGACCCAGAGTGCCTCCCGCGTGATCGCCGAGAGGCGCTCGTCGGCCGGGTCCGCGGTGCCGGCCGCGGAGGAGCCCAGGATCACCGTGCGGGCCGAGTCGGCGTGCCAGCCGTCCACGATCGCGCCCCCGTCGACCTTCAGCACGTCGCCGGTCTGCAGGACCCGGTCCCCGGGGATGCCGTGCACGACCTCGTCGTTGACCGAGGTGCAGATCGAGGCCGGGAAGTCGTAGTAGCCCAGGAAGTTGGACGTGGCACCGCGCTCGGCCAGCACGCCCGCGAACACGGCGTCCAGCTCCGCGGTGGTGACGCCCGGCGCGGCCGCGGCCAGCGTGGCGTCCAACGCCTCGGACAGGACCACCCCCGCGCGCTGCATGGCCTGCAGCTGGGGGGCGGTCTTGAGCTCGAGCGAGCGGCGGCCGATCACGGGGTCAGGACTCCGCGCCCGGCTGGATCACGGGCAGGGAGCCCGTGGCGGCACGCACGGAGTACACGGCCTGCAGCAGGCGCTCGGTGACGTCGTCGATCTGCCCGGTGCCGTCCACGCGGGCGACGATGCCGCGCTCCACGTACTCCTGGATGACGGACTCGGTCTCGCGGTGGTACAGGTCCAGGCGGTGCTCGATGACCTCCTGGGTGTCGTCCGCGCGGCCCTCGATCTCGGCACGCTTGAGCAGACGCTCCACGAGCTCCTCGTCGGGCACCTCCAGCTCGACGACGGCGGACAGCGACTGGCCGGACTCGGCGAGCATGGCGTCCAGCGCCTCGACCTGGCCCTTCGTGCGCGGGTAGCCGTCCAGCAGGAAGCCGTGCTCCGCGTCGGCCTGGGCGATGCGGTCCGCGACCATGCGGTTCGTGACCTCATCGGGGACGAAGTCGCCGTTGTCGATGTACTTCTTGGCCTCGACGCCGAGCGGCGTCATCGACTTCACGTTGTGGCGGAAGATGTCACCGGTGGAGATCGGGACGATCCCCATCTTGTCGGCGATCCGGGTGGCCTGGGTGCCCTTGCCGGAACCGGGAGGGCCCATGAGCAGCATGCGGGTCATCGTGTGTTCCTCACTGTCGATACGGACGGCGTTGCGGGATCGGGTCGGGGCTCAGCGCAGCAGGCCCTCGTAGTGGCGCTGCTCCATCTGTGCGCTGACCTGCTTCACGGTCTGGAGGCCGACGCCCACCATGATGAGGATGGACGTGCCGCCGAGCGGGAAGTTCTGGCTGGTGCCGATCACCGCGAAGGCGATCAGCGGGATCATGGCCACGATACCGAGGTAGAGGGCGCCCACGAGCGTGATGCGGCTGATGACGTACTGCAGGTAACGCTCGGTGGGCCGGCCGGCGCGGACGCCGGGGATGAAGCCGCCGTAGCGCTTCATGTTGTCCGAGATCTCCACCGGGTTGAACGTGATGGACACGTAGAAGTACGTGAAGCCGATGATGAGCAGGAAGTACAGGGCCATGTACACCGGGTGGTCGCCGGGGCCGAAGTACCGGCTCAGCCACGTGATCCACGGGGCCGGCGCACTGCCGTCCTGCGGCGTGTTGAACTGGATGAGGATGCTCGGGAGCATCAGCACGGAGGAGGCGAAGATGACCGGGATGACGTTGGCCATGTTCACCTTGACCGGGATGTAGGTGCTCGACCCGCCCACGGTCCGCGAGCCGATCTGCCGCTTGGCGTACTGGACCGGGATCCGGCGCTGCGACTCCTCCACGAAGACGATGGCCAGCATGGTGAGCAGGCCGATCCCCATGACGATCGCGAACACGCGCCAGCCCTGCGTCTGGACCACCTGGCCGAGGCCGGCCGGGAAGCCCGCCGCGATGGAGGTGAAGATGAGCAGGGACATGCCGTTGCCCACGCCGTTCTCGGTGATCCGCTCGCCGAACCACATGACGATGAGACAGCCGGTGGTCAGGGCGATGACCACGAGCAGCACCGTGAGGATGGAGCCGTCGCGCAGCAGCGGCAGGCTGCATCCGAGCAGGGCCCCGGTGCGGGCCAGCGAGGCCATCGTGGTCGCCTGCAGCAGGGCGAGGGCGAGGGTCAGGTAGCGGGTGTACTGCGTCAGCGTCGCCTGGCCCTGCGGGCCCTCCTGGTGGAGCTGCTCGAAGCGCGGGATCACCACGCGCAGCAGCTGCACGATGATCGACGCCGTGATGTAGGGCATGATGCCGAGCGCGAAGACGGACACCTGCAGGAGCGCCCCGCCCGAGAACATGTTCACGAAGGAGTACAGGCCGCCCTGGGCGTTGCCCGCCGCGAGACACTGCTGCACCGCCGGGTAGTCCACCCCGGGGGCCGGTACGAAGGCGCCCATCCGGTAGACGGCGATGAGCGCGAGCGTGAAGGCGATCTTCCGCAACAGGTCAGGCGTCCGGACGATCCGGGCGATGGCCTTGAGCACGAGTCCTCCTGCGGTGGTCCTGTGGGGCGCGCGCCGGCCGCGGGGCGGGGCACGAGACGGCGGCCACACCGGGGCGGCCGCTGTGCGAGTCTACACGGACGGACCGAGGGCCCTGGTCCGGAGCGGCTGCTCCGGGCCAGGGCCCTCGGTGGATGGGTCGGCGTGTCAGAGGGTCTCGGTGGACCCGCCGGCGGCCTGGATCTTCTCCACGGCGGACGAGGAGAAGGCGTTCGCCTTCACCTGCACGGCCGAGGTGATCTCCCCCGTGCCCAGCACCTTCACGGGCTGACCGCGACGGACGAGGCCCTTGGACACGAGCGCGTCCACGGTGACCTCACCGCCCTCGGGGAAGTGCGCGGAGAGCTTGTCCAGGTTCACGACCTGGTACTCCGTGCGGAACGGGTTCTTGAAGCCGCGGAGCTTCGGCAGACGCATCTGCAGGGGCAGCTGGCCGCCCTCGAAGCCCGCACGGACCTGGTAACGGGCCTTGGTGCCCTTGGTGCCGCGACCGGCGGTCTTGCCCTTCGACGCCTCACCGCGACCCACACGGGTCTTGGCGGTCTTGGCACCGGGGGCCGGACGCAGGTCGTGGACCTTGATGGCGTCGTTGTCAGCCATTGTTGACCTCCTCCACGGACACCAGGTGCGGCACGGTGTTGACCATGCCGACCGTCACCGCGTCGGCCTTGCGGGTGACCTGGTGGCCGATCCGCTTCAGGCCCAGCGAGCGCAGGGTGTCCCGATGGTTCTGCTTGGAGCCCGTGACGCCGCGGGTCTGGGTGATGACCAGGGTGGCGTCCGAGGGCTGGATGTTCTTGCGAGTGGGCTCAAACACGGCTCACGCACCTGCCTTCGCGCTCTTCTGGGCGCGATCGTTCTCCATGGTGCGCAGCATCGCATGGGGGGCGATCTCGTCCAGGGCCTTGCCGCGGCGGGCGGCGACGGCCTGGGGCTCTTCCAGCTTCTTGAGTGCGTCCACGGTGCCGCGCACGATGTTGATCGCGTTCACGGAGCCCATGGACTTGGACAGCACGTCGTGGATGCCGGCGCACTCGAGCACGGCGCGCACCGGACCGCCGGCGATCACGCCGGTACCCGGGGAGGCCGGGCGGAGCAGCACGACGCCGGCGGCGTCCTCACCCTGCACCAGGTGCGGGATGGTGGAGCCGACGCGGGGGACGCGGAAGAAGGACTTCTTGGCCTCCTCCACGGCCTTCTGGATCGCGGCGGGGACCTCCTTCGCCTTGCCGTAGCCGACGCCGACGGTGCCGTCGCCGTCACCCACCACCACGAGGGCGGTGAAGGAGAAGCGGCGGCCGCCCTTGACGACCTTGGAGACGCGGTTGATGCCCACGACGCGCTCGAGGAACTGGTCCTTCTCGTCGTCCTGGGCGCCACGACGGTTGCGGTCGTCGCGACGGCCGCCACGACGATCGCCGTCACGGCCACCGCGGCCGCCGTCGCGACCGCCGCGGCCACCGGTGGCGCGCTCGGTGGTCTGGCTCGCCGAGCCCGACCCGGTCTCGGAGACGGTGGTCTCGGTGCTCTCGGTCACCTGAGTGTCCTTCTGGTTGATGTTCTCGGTCACAGCTGCAGCCCACCCTCTCGCGCACCGTCGGCCACGGCCGCGACGCGCCCGTGGTACTTGTTGCCGCCGCGGTCGAAGACCACGGCCTCGATGCCGGCCGCCTTGGCACGCTCGGCGACGAGCTCGCCCACGCGCTTGGCCTTGGCCGTCTTGTCGCCCTCGAGCGCACGCACGTCGGCCTCCATGGTGGAGGCGTACGCGAGCGTGCGGCTCTGCGTGTCGTCCACGACCTGCACGAACATGTGCCGTGCAGAGCGGTTGACGACGAGGCGGGGACGGACGGTGGTGCCGGAGATCCGCTTGCGCACCCGGAGGTGGCGGCGGGTGCGGGCGTTGAACTTGCCCTTGCCCTTCACCTTCAGAGTAGACATCACTTACCTGCCTTTCCGGCCTTGCGGCGGATCTGCTCGCCCGCGTAGCGCACGCCCTTGCCCTTGTACGGGTCGGGGCGGCGCAGCTTGCGGATGTTGGCGGCGGTCTCGCCGACCTGCTGCTTGTCGATACCGGCGACGGTGACCTTGTTGCCCTCCACCGTGAAGGTGATGCCCTGGGGCGCCTTCACCGGGACGGGGTGGGAGTAGCCCAGGGCGAACTCGAGGTCCTGGCCCTTGGCCTGCACGCGGTAGCCGGTGCCGACGACCTCGAGCTGCTTGGAGAAGCCGTTGGTCACGCCCTCGACCATGTTGCTGATGAGGGTGCGGGTCAGACCGTGCAGGGAGCGGGACTCACGCTCGTCGTCGGGGCGGGCCACGGTGACCTGCCCCTCCTCGAGGGTGGCCGTGATGGGCGTGGGCAGCGAGTGCTCGAGCTGGCCCTTGGGGCCCTTCACGGAGACGCGGTCGCCGTCGATGGTCACATCGACGCCGGCGGGGATGGTGATCGGGAGACGTCCGATTCGAGACATGTCAGTTCAGCCTTTCTTCCGTCTTGCCCGTCACCAGACGTAGGCGAGGACTTCTCCGCCCACGCCCTTCTTGGCGGCCTGCTGGTTCGTGAGGAGACCAGAGGAGGTGGACAGGATGGCGATGCCGAGGCCGCCCAGCACGTGGGGCAGGTTCGTGGACTTCGCGTACACGCGCAGGCCCGGCTTGGAGATGCGGCGCAGGCCGGCGATCGCACGCTCACGCTGCGGGCCGAACTTCAGGTCGATGGTCAGCTTCTTGCCGACCTCGGCCTCCTCCTCGCGCCAGTCCTGGATGTAGCCCTCGGCCTTGAGGATCTCGGCGACGCGAGTCTTCAGCTTCGAGGACGGCATGGACACGGTGTCGTGGTAGGCCGAGTTTGCGTTGCGCAGACGGGTCAGCATGTCTGCGACGGGATCGGTCATGGTCATGTGGGCTTCACGCCCTTTCTCGCCGTGGTTTCCGCCACCGGTTCACCGGTGGAGGACCTGTGGCGTGGAGGTCTTACTGGTCGGTCTTGAACGGGAAGCCCAGCGCCTTGAGCAGCGCGCGGCCCTCGTCGTCGTTCTTGGCGGTCGTCACCACGGTGATGTCCATGCCGCGCACGCGGTCGATCTTGTCCTGATCGATCTCGTGGAACACGGTCTGCTCGGACAGGCCGAAGGTGTAGTTGCCGTTGCCGTCGAACTGGCGGTCGGACAGGCCGCGGAAGTCACGGATGCGCGGCAGCGCGAGCGTGACCAGGCGGTCCAGGAACTCCCACATGCGGTCGCCACGGAGCGTGGCGTGCGTGCCGATGGGCATGCCCTCACGCAGCTTGAACTGCGCGATGGACTTGCGGGCCTTGGTGATCATCGGCTTCTGGCCGGTGATGGCGGTGAGGTCGGCGACCGCGCCGTCGATGATCTTGGAGTCCTTGGCGGCCTCCCCGACGCCCATGTTGACGACGACCTTCACGAGACCCGGCACCTGCATGACGTTCCCGTACTGGAACTGCTCCTGCAGGGCGCCGCGGATCTCGTCGCGGTACTTGGTCTTCAGACGCGGGGTGACCTTCTCGGTCTGCTGCACCTCGGTCATCACAGCTCCTTCCCCGAGGCCTTGGCGAAGCGGACCTTCACGGTCTTGCTCACGCCGTCCTTCTCGACGGTCTCGAAGCGGTAGCCCACACGGGTCGGCTTCTTGGTCTCCGGGTCCACCACGGCCACGTTCGAGATGTGGATCGGGGCCTCGACGACCTGCAGGCCGCCCTCGGTGGAACCGTTGTTGTCCTGGCCGGCGCGCAGGTGCTTGGTCACGCGGTTCACGCCCTCGACGAGCACGCGCTCATCCGCCGGGAACACGCGCAGGACCTTGCCCTGCTTGCCCTTGTCCTTGCCACTGATGACCTGGACGAGGTCGTCCTTCTTGATCTTGGCCATGAGGTCAGATCACCTCCGGGGCGAGCGACACGATCTTCATGAACTTCTTGTCACGCAGCTCGCGACCCACGGGGCCGAAGATGCGCGTGCCACGGGGCTCGCCGTCGGTCTTCAGGATGACCGCCGCGTTCTCGTCGAACTTGATGTACGAGCCGTCGGGACGGCGGGACTGCTTGCGGGTGCGGACCACCACGGCCTTGACGACGTCGCCCTTCTTGACGTTGCCGCCGGGGATGGCGTCCTTCACGGTGGCGACGATGGTGTCGCCGATGCCTGCGTAGCGGCGTCCGGAACCGCCGAGAACACGGATGGTCAGGATTTCCTTCGCACCGGTGTTGTCGGCGACCTTGAGCCGCGACTCCTGCTGGATCACTTGTCTCTCCTAGCGTCGCGCCGGTTCTCCCCCACGATGGGCGAGCCTTGCGGAACGGTTGAACGGGCATCCCGGGACGCTTACCCCTCCCCCGAGGCGGGCCGCCCGCCGTCGTCCCCCGGCGACGCGTGTTCAGACAGCGTCGGGGAGGTCGAGAGCGGAGGGGCGCGCAGGGCAGGGCCGAGGCGGATCCGGGATCGGCGTGCGCGGCCCTCGGCACACAGGATGGATGGTCCTGCCAACGAGAGGGCGCACGAATATCAGAGTCTAACGCACAAGGCCGCCCCGTGCCAGTGCACGGGGCGGCCCTCTGCGTCGCCGGCCCTCAGGGGGCCGGGTCGATCACTTGGCGCGCTCGACGATCTCCACCAGACGCCACCGCTTGGAGGCGGACAGCGGGCGGGTCTCGGCGAGGCGGACGCGGTCGCCCACGCCGGCGGTGTTGTCCTCGTCGTGCGCCTTCACGCGCTTCGAGGTCTTCAGCACCTTGCCGTAGAGCGAGTGCTTCTTGCGGTCCTCGACCTCGACGACGATGGTCTTGTCCATCTTGTCGGAGACGACGATGCCACGGAGGGCCTTGCGGTAGCCGCGCTCCTCGGAGACGGCCGGGGTCTGCTCGGTCACTTGGCAGCCTCCTCGTTCTTCTCGGCCTGCGCCTCGGCGGCGACATCGCCGCGGATGCCCAGCTCGCGCTCGCGCAGGATCGTGTAGATGCGCGCGATGTCACGCTTGACGGCCTTCAGCCGGCTGGCGTTGTCCAGCTGACCGGTGGCGGCCTGGAAGCGCAGGTTGAACAGCTCCTCCTTGGAGGACTTCAGGGCCTCCAGCAGGCGGGCGTTGTCCATCCCGTCCAGGGACTCGACGTTCAGATCCTTGGTGCCGATCGCCATGGGATCACTCACCACCCTCTCGACGGATGATACGGGCCTTCAGCGGCAGCTTGTGGATGGCCAGGCGGAGCGCCTCGCGGGCGACGTCCTCCGTGACACCCGACAGCTCGAAGAGCACGCGTCCGGGCTTGACGTTGGCGACCCACCACTCCGGCGAGCCCTTGCCGGAGCCCATGCGGGTCTCGGCGGGCTTCTTGGTGAGCGGACGGTCCGGGTAGATGTTGATCCAGACCTTGCCGCCACGCTTGATGTAGCGGGTCATGGCGATACGGGCGGCCTCGATCTGACGGTTGGTCACATAGGCCGGCGTGAGCGCCTGGATGCCCCACTCGCCGAACGTCACGGTGGTGCCGCCCTTGGCGGCGCCGGAACGCTTGGGGTGGTGCTGCTTGCGGTGCTTGACGCGACGGGGGATCAGCATCAGGCGTTGCCTCCTTCAGCGGGAGCGGCGGCCGGGGTCTCGGCGCCGGCGCCGGCGTTCTCCTGGCGGGGAGCACGCTCGGCGCGATCGTTGCGACGACGACGCTCACCGCCGCCGCGGCGCTCGCCGCCACGGCCACGGCCGGAGGGCTGCGCGGCCTCCTTGGCCGCGAGCTCCTTGGCGGTCAGGTCGCCCTTGTAGATCCAGACCTTCACGCCGATGCGGCCGAAGGTGGTCTTGGCCTCGAACTTGCCGAAGTCGATGTTCGCGCGGAGGGTGTGCAGCGGCACGCGACCCTCGCGGTAGAACTCCGAGCGGCTCATCTCGGCGCCGCCGAGGCGGCCGGAGCACTGGATGCGGATGCCCTGCGCGCCGGCGCGCATGGCGGACTGGATCGCCTTCTTCATCGCGCGGCGGAACGCCACGCGCGAGGCGAGCTGCTCGGCCACACCCTGCGCCACCAGCTGGGCATCGGTCTCGGGGTTCTTGACCTCGAGGATGTTCAGCTGGATCTGCTTGCCGGTGAGCTTCTCGAGCTCACCGCGGATGCGGTCGGCCTCGGCGCCGCGGCGGCCGATCACGATGCCCGGACGCGCGGTGTGGATGTCCACGCGCACGCGGTCACGGGTGCGCTCGATCTCCACCTTGGAGATGCCGGCGCGCTCCATGCCGGTGGTCATCAGCTCGCGGATCTTGACGTCCTCCTTGAGGAAGTCAGCGTAGCGCTGGCCCTCCTTGTGGGAGTCCGCGAACCAGTGCGAGACGTGGTCGGTGGTGATGCCGAGGCGGAACCCGTTGGGGTTGATCTTCTGGCCCATTGTCAGTTCCCACCCTTCTCGTCCTTGGACGCGACGACCACGGTCACGTGGCTCGTGCGCTTGTTGATGCGGTACGCGCGGCCCTGAGCACGGGGCTGGAACCGCTTCATGGTCGGGCCCTCGTCCACGAAGGCCTCGGTGATGTAGAGGGCGTCCTCGTCGAAGGCCTGGCCCTCGCGGTCCGCCTTGACGCGGGCGTTCGCCACCGCGGAGGCCACCAGCTTGTACACCGGCTCCGAAGCGCCCTGCTGGGCGAACTTCAGGATGGCCAGTGCTTCGGTGGCCTGCTTGCCACGGACCAGGTCGACGACGCGCCGGGCCTTCATCGGCGTCACGCGCAGGTGGCGCGCAATTGCCTTGGCTTCCATTGCTTCTCTCTTTCGATTCTCGAGAAGGTCAAGCGTGCTGTGCCCTCAGGCTCAGCGGCGCTTGCCCTTCTTGTCGTCCTTCACGTGGCCGCGGTAGGTCCGGGTCGGGGCGAACTCGCCCAGCTTGTGACCCACCATGGACTCGGTGACGAACACCGGGACGTGCTTGCGTCCGTCGTGGACCGCGATGGTGTGACCCAGCATGTCCGGGATGATCATCGACCGGCGGGACCAGGTCTTGATGACGTTCTTGCTGCCCTTCTCGTTCTCGGCCAGAACCTTCAGGTAGAGGTGCTGATCGACGAAGGGGCCCTTCTTCAGGCTGCGAGGCATGTCTTCCCTGCTCCCTTATCGCTTGTTCTTGCCGGTACGACGGCGACGCACGATGAGCTTGTCGCTTTCCTTGTTCGGACGACGCGTGCGGCCCTCGGGCTTGCCGTTCCGGTTGACGGGGTGACGACCGCCGGAGGTCTTGCCCTCGCCACCGCCGTGCGGGTGGTCGACCGGGTTCATGACGACGCCGCGGACGGTCGGGCGGACGCCCTTCCAGCGCATGCGGCCGGCCTTGCCCCAGTTGATGTTCGACTGCTCGGCGTTGCCGACCTCGCCGATCGTGGCGCGGCAGCGCACGTCGACGTTGCGGATCTCACCGGAGGGCAGGCGCAGCTGGGCGTACTTGCCCTCGCGGGCGACCAGCTGCACGGACGCGCCGGCGGAGCGGGCCATCTTGGCGCCGCCGCCGGGGCGCAGCTCCACCGCGTGGATGGTGGTGCCCACGGGGATGTTGCGCATCGGCAGGTTGTTGCCGGGCTTGATGTCGGCGTTCGGGCCGGCCTCGACCACGTCGCCCTGCTTCAGCTTGGCCGGGGCCAGGATGTAGCGCTTGGCGCCGTCCGCGTAGTGCAGCAGCGCGATGCGGGCGGTGCGGTTCGGGTCGTACTCGATGTGCGCGACGGTGGCGGGCACGCCGTCCTTGTCGTGGCGACGGAAGTCGACCAGGCGGTACTGGCGCTTGTGGCCGCCGCCCTTGTGACGGGTGGTGATGCGACCGGTGTTGTTGCGGCCGCCGGTCTTGTGCAGCGGACGGAGAAGGGACTTCTCCGGCGTGGACCGGGTGATCTCTGCGAAGTCGGCCACGGACGAGCCACGCAGGCCCGGGGTGGTCGGCTTGTACTTACGGATAGCCATGTGTCAGTTCCTCGATTAAGTGGTCTCCGCACGCCGATCAGGCGAGCGGACCTCCGAAGATGTCGATGGTCCCGTCCTTGAGCGTGACGATGGCACGCTTGGTGGACTTGCGCTGGCCCCACCCGAAGCGGGTGCGACGGCGCTTGCCGGAACGGTTCAGGGTGTTGACCGAGGCCACGTCGACGTTGAAGATGCGCTCCACCGCCTGCTTGATCTCGGACTTGTTGGAGCGCGGGTCGACCAGGAAGGTGTACTTGCCCTCGTCGATCAGACCGTAGCTCTTCTCCGACACGACGGGAGCGATGATCACGTCGCGGGGATCCTTGTTGATGGAGCCGCTCACTGGGCATCCTCCTTCTTGGCGCCGGAAGCCTGGGCCACGTACGCCTCGTAGGCCGCCTGGGTGAACACGACGTCGTCGGAGACGAGCACGTCGTAGGTGTTCAGCTGGTCGGCGTACAGGGTGTGGACCGCGGGCAGGTTGCGGGCGGACAGGGCGGCGACGTCGTCGGCCCGGTCGATCACCAGCAGCACGTTCTTGCGGCCGGTGTTCAGGGACGCGAGGCCCGCCTTGGCGGCCTTGGTGGACGGGGTGGTCCCGGACACGAGGGCCTCGATGACGTGGACGCGGCCGTTGCGGGCGCGGTCCGACAGGGCACCGCGCAGGGCGGCGGCCTTCATCTTCTTGGGGGTGCGCTGCGAGTAGTCACGCGGGGTCGGGCCGTGGACGACGCCACCACCGGTCATGTGCGGGGCGCGGATGGAGCCCTGACGTGCGCGGCCGGTGCCCTTCTGCTTGAACGGCTTGCGACCGGCACCGGACACCTCGCCGCGGCGCTTCGTCTTGTGCGTGCCCTGACGGGCGGCGGCGAGCTGGGCGACGACGACCTGGTGCATGAGCGGCACGTTGGACTGCACGTCGAAGAGCTCGGCGGGCAGATCGACCTGGACGGTCTTCACGGAGTTCTCAGCCATGGTCTCAGGCTCCCTTCACGGCGCTGCGGACGAGCACGACCTGGCCCTTGGAGCCGGGCACCGCGCCCTTGATCAGCAGGAGGTTGTTCTCCACGTCGATGCCGTGGAGGGTCAGGTTCATGGTGGTCTGGCGCACGGCGCCCATGCGACCGGGCATGCGCTGGCCCTTGAACACGCGGCCGGGGGTGGACGCGCCGCCCACGGAGCCGGGCTTGCGGTGGTTCTTGTGCTGGCCGTGCGAGGCGCCCACACCGGCGAAGCCGTGGCGCTTCATGGCGCCGGCGAAGCCCTTGCCCTTGGTGGTGCCCACGACGTCGACCTTCTGGCCGGCCTCGAAGACCTCCACGGTCACGTCCTGGCCGAGCGAGTACTCGGCGGCGTCGGCGGTGCGCAGCTCGACCAGGTGGCGACGCGGGGTCACGCCGGCCTTCTCGAAGTGACCGGCCAGGGGCTTGGTCACGCGGCGGGGATCGATCTGGCCGTAGGCGATCTGCACGGCGGTGTAGCCGTCGGTCTCCTCGGAGCGCAGCTGGGTGACGACGTTCGGGTCTGCCTTGACCACGGTCACAGGGATGAGCTTGTTGTCCTCATCCCAGACCTGGGTCATGCCGAGCTTCGTGCCCAGCAGGCCCTTGATGTTCTGGGTGTTGGTCATAGTCTCTCAGCACCTCCCTCTCAGAGCTTGATCTCGATGTTGACGTCCGCGGGCAGGTCCAGTCGCATGAGCGAGTCGACGGCCTTCGGGGTCGGGTCGATGATGTCGATGAGCCGCTTGTGGGTGCGCATCTCGAAATGCTCGCGGCTGTCCTTGTACTTGTGGGGAGAACGGATAACGCAGTACACGTTCTTCTCCGTCGGCAGCGGCACGGGGCCGACCACCGTCGCGCCTGCGCGCGTGACCGTGTCAACGATCTTGCGGGCCGAGACGTCGATGACCTCGTGGTCGTACGACTTCAGCCGGATGCGGATCTTCTGTCCCGCCATGGCGTCACGCCTCTCTCGTCGGGTGTGCTGTTCCTGTCCCTGTGCGGCGGATCGTGCCCGCCTTCTTGTCCTCCACCCGCGCGGGGCGAATCCGGTCGGACCGGGTTCCTCGCCGCCGCCGGACTCCGGTCCACGCGGTCGGGCGTGTCGCATTCCTGGGAGGGCACACGCCTGTGGCGGGTCGGAGTGGTGACGTCACATCTGGGCCGAGCTGCCGCCGCGAGACACACGACGACAGCGCAATGGCGCTTGAGCAACCGAATCAGTATAGACAGAAGCGGGCCCAGTCCGCCAATCGGCGGGCCGGGCCCGGCGGTCCCCCGGGCTCAGCGGCCCCACTCGGTGGGCGGGCCGGCATTGAGCAGCAGGGTGAAGACGACGGCGACCACGGCGACCGCCAGGAGCGCGCTGACCACCGGATGGCGCAGCACCACGACGAGAAGCCGTTCGAGGGGCCCCCGCTCCCCCGGCGCGCGGTCCACGACCTGCCACCGCGACGCCGGCTCGCCGCGCCGCCGCTGGGCCCGCTCGAACGGGACCGTCATGAACGGGACGATCGTCGAACCGAGGCCGAGGAGTCCGCGGGCCACGGGCCACCGCCCATCGATCCACACGGCGACCGTCACCACGAGGTAGCAGAGGAACACGAAGCCGTGGACGCCGCCGGCGATCGGCACCATCCGCTCCGTGACTCCGCCGTACTTGAGGCCCATGGCGATCAGCAGACCGGCCCAGGTGAACATCTCGGCCATCGCCGTGACGGCGAAGAGGCGGCGCGGGCCGGGCAGGCTCATCGCTCCAGCTCCCCGCCGCGGTTCGCGCGCCGGATGCGCCGGGCACGGTCGATCTCGGGACGGAAGGTCCGCAGCGCCCAGCGCACGGCCACGACGGCCACGGCGAGCACCACGATGAGGATGAGCAGTTCAGGCATGCTCCCCAGCCTAGCCGCCGCCGCCGCGCCGTCGTCGGACACGGCGACGCCCCCGCCTCCGGGGGACCCGGAGACGGGGGCGTCGCGCGTCAGCGGCTCAACGGAGCCACGAGACGGGATGCGTCAGATCACTTGGTGATCTTGGTGACGCGGCCGGAGCCCACGGTGCGGCCACCCTCGCGGATGGCGAAGCCGAGGCCCTCCTCCATGGCGATCGGCTGGATGAGCTCGACCGACATCTCGGTGGTGTCGCCGGGCATGACCATCTCGGTGCCCTCGGGCAGCGTGATGACGCCGGTGACGTCGGTGGTGCGGAAGTAGAACTGCGGGCGGTAGTTCGAGTAGAACGGGTTGTGACGGCCACCCTCGTCCTTGGACAGGATGTAGACGTTCGCCTCGAAGTTGGTGTGCGGGGTGATGGAGCCCGGCTCCACCACGACCTGGCCGCGCTCCACGTCGTCGCGCTTCAGGCCGCGCAGCAGCAGACCGCAGTTCTCGCCGGCCCAGGCCTCGTCGAGCTGCTTGTGGAACATCTCGATGCCGGTGACGGTGGTCTTCTGCACGTCGCGGATGCCGACGATCTCGACCTCGGAGTTGATCTTCAGGGTGCCGCGCTCGGCGCGACCGGTCACCACGGTGCCACGACCGGTGATGGTGAAGACGTCCTCGATCGGCATCAGGAACGGCTTGTCCTTGTCGCGGACCGGGTCCGGGATGAACTCGTCCACGGCCTCCATGAGGTCCTCGACGGACTTGACCCACTGGGGGTCGCCCTCGAGGGCCTTCAGACCGGAGGTGCGGATGACCGGGGCCTCGTCGCCGTCGAAGTCCTGGGAGGACAGCAGCTCGCGGACCTCCATCTCGACGAGCTCGAGGAGCTCCTCGTCCTCGACCATGTCCGACTTGTTCAGGGCCACGAGCAGGGCCGGCACGCCGACCTGGCGGGCCAGGAGCACGTGCTCACGGGTCTGGGCCATCGGGCCGTCGGTGGCGGCGACCACGAGGATCGCGCCGTCCATCTGAGCGGCGCCGGTGATCATGTTCTTGATGTAGTCGGCGTGACCGGGGGCGTCCACGTGGGCGTAGTGACGCTTCTCGGTCTGGTACTCCACGTGGGAGATGTTGATGGTGATGCCGCGCTGACGCTCCTCGGGGGCGGAGTCGATCGTCGCGAAGTCACGGGCCTCGTTCAGGTCCGGGTACTTGTCGTACAGGACCTTCGAGATGGCGGCGGTCAGCGTGGTCTTGCCGTGGTCAACGTGGCCGATGGTGCCGATGTTGACGTGCGGCTTCGTCCGCTCGAACTTTGCCTTTGCCACTAGTTCCTCCTAAGAACTGGTTCATCGTCAAGAAGACTGCTCAGCCGCCTGCGACGTGCTGACAACTTGACTGAGTCTACTCGGATGGTGCGGGGTTGGGGAAATCCCGGCCTCACGAGGGCCAGTCCGGTTCCAGGCCGTCGGGACCGCCGGAAGCGGACCGGACCTGACCCGTCCTGATCGCGGACCGCCGCGCCGGGGAGGGCGGTCCGGTCGCCCCGGGCCGGCCGCGGCTGCGGCGGCCGACCCGGGGCAGGTCGTTCAGAGCAGGTGACCTGCGGTCACTCGCCCTGGGACTTCTGGATGATCTCGTCCGCCACGGCCTTGGGGACCTCGGCGTAGGAGTGGAAGGTCATCGAGTACACCGCGCGGCCCTGCGTCTTGGAGCGCAGGTCGCCGATGTAGCCGAACATCTCCGACAGCGGCACGAGGGCGTTGACCACCTTCACGCCGGTGGCGTCCTCCATGGACTGGATCTGGCCGCGGCGGGAGTTCAGGTCGCCGATGACGTCGCCCATGAACTCCTCGGGGGTGCGGACCTCCACGGCCATCAGCGGCTCGAGGATGATCGGGTTGGCCTTGCGGACACCCTCCTTGAAGGCCTGGGAGCCGGCGATCTTGAACGCCATCTCCGAGGAGTCGACGTCGTGGTACGCGCCGTCGAGCAGGGTGGCCTTCACGCCGACCATCGGGTAGCCGGCCAGCACGCCGAACTGCATGGCGTCCTGGATGCCCGCGTCCACCGAGGGGATGTACTCGCGGGGCACGCGACCGCCGGTGACGGCGTTCTCGAACTCGTAGACCTCGCCCTCGGCGGTGTCCAGGGGCTCGAAGGACAGCTGCACCTTGGCGAACTGGCCGGAGCCGCCGGTCTGCTTCTTGTGCGTGTAGTCGACCTTGTCGACCTTGCGCTTGATGGTCTCGCGGTACGCGACCTGGGGCTTGCCCACGTTGGCCTCGACCTTGAACTCGCGCTTCATACGGTCCACGAACACGTCCAGGTGGAGCTCGCCCATGCCGCCGATCTCGGTCTGGCCGGTCTCCTCGTTGAGGTTCACGCGGAACGTGGGGTCCTCGGCGACGAGCTTCTGGATGGCGGTGGAGAGCTTCTCCTGGTCACCCTTGGTCTTCGGCTCGATGGCCACGGAGATCACGGGCTCCGGGAAGGTCATCGACTCGAGGATGATCGGGTTCGCGGGATCGCACAGGGTGTCGCCCGTGGTGGTGTCCTTGAGGCCGATCACGGCGTAGATGTGGCCGGCGACCACCTCGTCCACCGGGTTCTCCTTGTTGGCGTGCATCTGGAACAGCTTGCCGATGCGCTCCTTCTTGCCCTTGGTGGCGTTGAGGATCTGCGCACCGGACTCCAGGCGGCCGGAGTACACGCGGATGAAGGTCAGCGTGCCGAAGAAGGGGTGCGTGGCGATCTTGAAGGCGAGCGCCGAGAACGGGGCCTCCTTCGACGCCTCGCGCTCCAGCACCTCCTCCTCGTCGTTCACGGCGTGGCCCTTGACGGAGCCGGCGTCCAGCGGGTTCGGCAGGTAGGCGACCACGGCGTCCAGCATCGGCTGCACGCCACGGTTCTTGAACGCGGAGCCGCAGAACACCGGGTAGGCCTCGGCGTTCACGGTCAGCTGGCGCACGCCGGCCTGGATCTCCTCGACGGTGAGCTCCTCGCCCTCGAGGTACTTCTCCATGAGCTCCTCGGAGGTCTCGGCGACGGCCTCGACGAGCTCGTTGCGGTACTCCTCGGCCTTCTCCTGGAGCTCGGCGGGGATCTCGCGGGTCTCATAGGAGGCGCCCATGGTGACGTCGCCCTTGGCGTCACCCGGCCACACGAAGGCCTTCATGGAGAGCAGGTCGACGACGCCCACGAAGTCGTTCTCGGCGCCGATCGGCAGCTGCATCACGAGCGGACGCGCGCCGAGGCGCTTCACGATGGTGTCGACGGTGAAGTAGAAGTCCGCGCCCAGCTTGTCCATCTTGTTGACGAAGCAGATGCGCGGGACGTTGTACTTGTCCGCCTGGCGCCACACGGTCTCCGACTGGGGCTCCACGCCCTCCTTGCCGTCGAACACGGCGACGGCGCCGTCGAGCACGCGCAGCGAGCGCTCCACCTCGACCGTGAAGTCCACGTGGCCGGGGGTGTCGATGATGTTGATCTGGTGGTCGTTCCAGAAGCAGGTCACCGCGGCGGAGGTGATGGTGATGCCGCGCTCCTTCTCCTGCTCCATCCAGTCCGTCGTCGCGCCGCCGTCGTGGGTCTCGCCCAGCTTGTGGTTGACACCCGTGTAGAACAGGATGCGCTCGGTGGTGGTGGTCTTGCCGGCATCGATGTGGGCCATGATGCCGATGTTGCGGACCTTGTGCAGGTCGGTCAGCACGTCCTGTGCCACGGTGTCTCCCTTGGTCGGGTGGAATGGGGGGGCTCGTGAGGTGGATGCGGTGGGTGGCCCGTCCGAGAGGACGCACCTGCGGCCCGAGGCGCGGATCGCGCGCCCCGGGCCACACGGATCACCAGCGGTAGTGGGCGAAGGCCTTGTTGGCCTCGGCCATCTTGTGGGTGTCCTCGCGACGCTTCACGGCGCCGCCCAGGCCGTTCGAGGCGTCCAGGATCTCGTTCATCAGACGCTCGGTCATGGTCTTCTCACGGCGGGCCTTGGAGAAGCCGACCAGCCAGCGCAGGGCCAGGGCCGTGGAGCGGCCCGGCTTGACCTCGACGGGCACCTGGTAGGTGGCGCCGCCGACGCGGCGGGAGCGCACCTCGAGGGCCGGCTTGATGTTGTCCATGGCCTTCTTGAGGGTGGCCACGGGATCGGCGCCGTTCTTGGCACGGGCGCCCTCGAGCGCGCCGTACACGATGCGCTCGGCGGTGGACTTCTTGCCGTCGACGAGCACCTTGTTGATCAGCTGCGTGACCAGCGGGGAGCCGTAGACGGGATCGACGACGAGGGGGCGCTTCGGCGCAGGACCCTTACGAGGCATTACTTCTTCTCCTTCTTGGCGCCGTAGCGGGAGCGGGCCTGGCCGCGGTTCTTCACGCCCTGGGTGTCGAGGGCGCCGCGCACGATCTTGTAGCGCACGCCGGGCAGGTCCTTCACACGACCGCCGCGGACGAGCACGATCGAATGCTCCTGCAGGTTGTGGCCCTCGCCGGGGATGTAGGCCGTGACCTCGATGCCGCCGTTCAGGCGCACACGGGCGACCTTGCGCAGCGCCGAGTTCGGCTTCTTGGGCGTGGTGGTGTACACACGGGTGCACACGCCACGACGCATGGGGTTCCCCTGCAGGGCAGGGGCCTTCGTATTGACGACCTTGGGTGAGCGGCCCTTGCGGACCAGCTGCTGAATCGTAGGCACTCTTCAGCCTTCCTGTGTTTCGGTGATCGCTGACGTGATCGACCGGCGCCCGGGGCGCCGGCTGCTCGTTCCTCTGCTCTGCCTCTCCCTGTGGGGGCTCGCAACGAGCAGACGTCCGCAGGCGTGCAAAAGTGTGGCATCTGCCGCGCAATGACCCCGCGACCCGGACAGCGTCCAATTTGCCACACGAAAAACAATCCTTGACAGCATAGCACGCCCCGGCGCCGTCGACGAGCCGGCCCCGCACGCCAAGGGGCCCGCCGCTCCCCCGCGTGAGCGGCGGAACGGCGGGCCCCCTGGGGGACGGGGATCAGGCGCGGAAGTCGCCCCCGCGGTCGTAGTCGTCCAACGAGACGGCGTGGAAGTCGTTCTCGCCGAGCGACTGGTCCAGACCCGGGTAGTCGAAGTCCGCGAAGCCGGCCGGCGAGGCGAACAGGTTGGCCTTCGCCTCCTCCGTCGGCTCCACGACGGTCTTCGTGTAGCGGTCCAGGCCCGTGCCGGCCGGGATCAGCTTGCCGATGATCACGTTCTCCTTCAGGCCCAGCAGCGGGTCGGACTTGCCCTCCATGGCCGCCTGCGTCAGGACGCGGGTCGTCTCCTGGAAGGACGCGGCCGACAGCCACGAGTCCGTGGCCAGCGAGGCCTTCGTGATGCCCATCAGCTCGTCGCGGCCGGAGGCCGGCTGGCGGCCCTCAGCGACGGCGGCGCGGTTGGCGGCCACGAAGCGCGCCCGGTCCGTGAGCTCGCCCGGCAGCAGGTCGGTGTCACCGGACTCGATGACGGTGATGCGACGCAGCATCTGCCGGACGATGACCTCCACGTGCTTGTCGTGGATGCCCACGCCCTGGGACTGGTACACGTTCTGCACCTCGTCCACGAGGAACCGCTGCGCGGCCCGCGGGCCGAGCACGCGCAGGACCTGCTTCGGGTCCACGGCGCCGGCCACGAGCTGCGTGCCCACCGGCACGTGCTCGCCGTCGGCCACGAGGATGCGCGCACGGCGCAGCACCGGGTAGGCGATCTCCTCGGAGCCGTCGTCCGGCGTGAGCAGCAGGCGCACGGACGCCTCGGTGTCCTCGATGGTCACGCGGCCGGCGACCTCGGAGATCGGGGCCACGCCCTTCGGGGTGCGGGCCTCGAAGAGCTCCTGGATGCGGGGCAGACCCTGCGTGATGTCGTCGGCCGAGGCCACACCGCCGGTGTGGAACGTGCGCATGGTGAGCTGGGTGCCCGGCTCACCGATCGACTGGGCCGCGATGATGCCGACGGCCTCGCCGATGTCCACCAGCTGGCCGGTGGCCATGGAGCGGCCGTAGCACTTCGCGCAGGTGCCCACGGCGGACTCGCAGGTCAGGACCGAGCGGACCTTGATCTCCGTGACGCCGGCGGCCACCAGCTCGCCGATCAGCACGTCGCCCACGTCCGCACCGGCCGAGGCCAGCACCGTGCCGTCCTCGCCCGTGACGTCCTGGGCCAGCGTGCGGGCGAAGGCCGAGTTCTCGACCTGCTCGTGGGCCACCAGCTCGCCGTCGGCGTTCGGGGCGGCGATCGTGACGGACAGGCCGCGCTCGGTGCCGCAGTCGTCCTCGCGGACGATGACGTCCTGGGACACATCGACGAGACGACGGGTCAGGTAGCCCGAGTTCGCGGTCTTCAGCGCGGTGTCCGCGAGGCCCTTGCGGGCGCCGTGGGTGGCGGAGAAGTACTCGAGCACGGACAGGCCCTCGCGGTACGAGGACTTGATCGGACGCGGGATGATCTCACCCTTCGGGTTGGCCACGAGGCCGCGGATGCCCGCGATCTGGCGCACCTGGAGCCAGTTGCCTCGCGCACCGGAGGACACCATGCGGTTGATGGTGTTGAGCTCCGGCAGGCCGTCCTTCATGGCCGCGGCGACCTCGTCGGTGGCCTTGTTCCAGATGTCGATCAGCTCGGAGCGACGCTCGTCGTCCGCGATCAGGCCCTTGTCGTACTGCTGCTGCACGCGCTGGGCCTGCTCCTCGTAGCCCTCCATGATGGCGGCCTTGTCGAAGTCGGAGGTGATGTCCGAGATCGCCACGGTCACACCCGACCAGGTGCCCCAGTGGAAGCCGGCGTCCTTGAGGTTGTCCAGCGTCTGCGCGGTGACGACCATCGGGTAGCGCTCGGCCAGGTCGTTGACCAGCTGACCGAGGGTGCCCTTGGTCGCCTGCTTGTCCAGCCACGGGTAGTCGTCCGGCAGCAGCTCGTTGAACAGCACCTTGCCCAGGGTGGTCTCGATGAGGGCGATCTCGCCCTCGGACCAGCCCTCGGGGGCCGGCACGTCCGCCGACGGCACGAAGCCCTCGACGCCGATCCGCGCGGGCGCGTTCAGGTGCAGGTCGCCGCCGTCGAACGCCATGATGGCCTCGCCGACGGTCGCGTACAGGTTGCCCGCGCCGACCTCGTCCGGACGCACCGTGGTGAGGTGGTTCAGTCCGATGATCATGTCCTGGGCCGGCACGGCGACCGCACGGCCGTCCGAGGGCTTCAGGATGTTGTGGCTCGAGAGCATGAGCAGGCGCGCCTCGGCCTGGGCCTCCGGCGACAGGGGCAGGTGGACCGCCATCTGGTCGCCGTCGAAGTCCGCGTTGAACGCGGAGCAGACCAGCGGGTGCAGCTGCAGGGCCTTGCCTTCCACGAGCTGCGGCTCGAAGGCCTGGATGCCCAGACGGTGCAGGGTGGGGGCGCGGTTCAGCAGGACCGGGTGCTCGGTGATGACCTCCTCGAGCACGTCCCAGACCTGCGGACGGAAGCGCTCCACCATGCGCTTGGCGGACTTGATGTTCTGCGCGTGGTTCAGGTCCACGAGACGCTTCATCACGAACGGCTTGAACAGCTCCAGCGCCATCTGCTTCGGCAGGCCGCACTGGTGCAGCTTGAGCTGGGGACCCACCACGATGACCGAGCGGCCCGAGTAGTCCACGCGCTTGCCGAGCAGGTTCTGACGGAACCGGCCCTGCTTGCCCTTGAGCATGTCGGAGAGTGACTTGAGCGGGCGGTTGCCCGGGCCGGTCACCGGCCGGCCGCGGCGGCCGTTGTCGAACAGCGAGTCCACGGCCTCCTGCAGCATGCGCTTCTCGTTGTTGACGATGATCTCGGGCGCGCCGAGGTCGAGCAGCCGCTTCAGGCGGTTGTTGCGGTTGATCACGCGACGGTACAGGTCGTTGAGGTCGGAGGTCGCGAAGCGGCCGCCGTCCAGCTGCACCATCGGACGCAGCTCCGGCGGGATCACCGGGACGGCGTCCAGGACCATGCCCTCGGGCGAGTTGTCCGTGGTCAGGAACGCGTTGACGACCTTCAGGCGCTTCAGGGCGCGGGTCTTGCGCTGGCCCTTGCCCGTCTTGATGGTCTCACGCAGCATCTCGGACTCGGCCTCGAGGTCGAAGGTCTGCAGGCGACGCTGGATCGCCTCCGCGCCCATCGAGCCCTCGAAGTACTGGCCGTACTTGTCCCGCATGGCGCGGTACAGACCCTCGTCGCCCTCGAGGTCGGCGACCTTGAGGTTCTTGAAGCGGTCCCAGACCTGCTCCTTGCGGTCCAGGTCCGCGTCCGCGCGCTTGCGGATCTGCGCCATGGTCTTGTCCGCGGCGTCGCGGGCCTTCTTCTTCTCGGCGGCCTTGGCGCCCTCGGACTCCAGCTTGGCCAGGTCCTTCTCGAGGTCGGCGGCCACCGCGGCGATGTCGGAGTCACGCTGGTCGGCCAGGACACGGGTCTCCTGGTCGTACTCGGCCTGGAGGTTGGCCAGGTCGCGGTGCCGGGCCTCCTCGTCCACCGAGGTGATCATGTACGCCGCGAAGTAGATGACCTTCTCGAGGTCCTTCGGCGCCAGGTCCAGCAGGTAGCCCAGGCGCGAGGGCACGCCCTTGAAGTACCAGATGTGGGTGACCGGCGCAGCCAGCTCGATGTGGCCCATGCGGTCGCGGCGCACCTTCGAGCGGGTCACCTCGACGCCGCAGCGCTCGCAGATGATGCCCTTGAAGCGCACGCGCTTGTACTTGCCGCACGCGCACTCCCAGTCACGGGTGGGGCCGAAGATCTTCTCGCAGAAGAGTCCGTCCTTCTCCGGCTTCAGGGTGCGGTAGTTGATGGTCTCCGGCTTCTTGACCTCGCCGTAGGACCAGCGGCGGATGTCCTCCGCCGTGGCCAGGCCGATGCGCATCAGGCCGAAAGAGTTGTCAGTGGACATGCTGTTCACGCTCATGCTCCGGTGAACTCCCTTGGTTCAGTGGTTCTCAGGTGACGTCTTGTGGATGCGGGATCGGGCCCGGCTCAGACTTCCTCCACCGAGCTGGGCTCGGCGTGGGAGAGGTCGATGCCCAGCTCCTCGGCGGCGCGGTAGACCTCGTCCTCCGCGTCGCGCATCTCGATGGCCTGGCCGTCGGCGGAGAGGACCTCCACGTTCAGGCAGAGGGACTGCATCTCCTTGATGAGCACCTTGAAGGACTCGGGAACACCCGGCTCCGGGATGTTCTCGCCCTTGACGATGGCCTCGTAGACCTTCACGCGGCCGTGGATGTCGTCGGACTTGATGGTCAGCAGCTCCTGGAGGGTGAACGCCGCGCCGTACGCCTCGAGCGCCCACACCTCCATCTCGCCGAAGCGCTGGCCGCCGAACTGGGCCTTACCGCCCAGCGGCTGCTGCGTGATCATCGAGTACGGGCCCGTGGAACGGGCGTGGATCTTGTCGTCCACCAGGTGGTGCAGCTTGAGCATGTACATGTAGCCCACGGACACCGGGTCCGGGAACGGCTCGCCGGTGCGGCCGTCGAACAGCTGCGCCTTGCCGCTGTCGCTCATGAGACGGTCGCCGTCGCGGGTCACGTTCACGTGGCCGAGCAGGCCCGTGATCTCGTACGCCTCGGCGCCGTCGAACACCGGGGTGGCCACGTTGACCGGACCGGACTGCCGCGGGAAGTTCGGCAGGTCCTTGATCCACTCCGGCTCGCCCTGGATGTCCCAGCCGCGCGAGGCGGCCCAGCCCAGGTGCAGCTCCATGACCTGGCCGAGGTTCATGCGGCCGGGGACGCCGAGCGGGTTCAGCACGATGTCCACCGGGGTGCCGTCCGCCAGGAACGGCATGTCCTCGAGCGGCAGGATCTTCGAGATGACGCCCTTGTTGCCGTGGCGGCCGGCCATCTTGTCGCCGTCGGTGATCTTGCGCTTCTGCGCCACGTAGACGCGCACCAGCTGGTTCACGCCCGGGGGCAGGTCGTCGTCCTCGTCGCGGTCGAAGATGCGCACGCCGATGACGGTGCCGGACTCGCCGTGCGGCACCTTCAGGGACGTGTCGCGGACCTCGCGGGACTTCTCGCCGAAGATCGCGCGCAGCAGGCGCTCCTCCGGGGTCAGCTCGGTCTCGCCCTTCGGGGTCACGCGGCCGACCAGGATGTCGCCGGCCTCCACCTCGGCGCCGATGTGGATGATGCCGCGCTCGTCGAGCTGCGAGAGCACCTCCTCGGACACGTTGGGGATGTCGCGCGTGATCTCCTCGGCGCCCAGCTTGGTGTCGCGGGCGTCGACCTCGTGCTCCTCGATGTGGATCGAGGTGAGGACGTCCTCCGAGACCATGCGCTGGGACAGGATGATCGCGTCCTCGTAGTTCAGGCCCTCCCAGGGCATGAACGCGACGAGGAGGTTCTTGCCGAGCGCGAGCTCGCCGTTGTCCGTGGCGGGACCGTCGGCGATGATGCTCAGCGGCTCCACCCGCTCGCCCTCGGAGACGCGCACCCGCTGGTTGTAGGCGTTGCCCTGGTTCGAGCGGGCGAACTTCATGATCGGGTAGTGCGTGGTGGTGCCGTCGTCGTTCATGACGGTCACCAGGTCCGCGGCCACCTCGGTCACGACGCCGCCCTGGGTGGCCGTCACGGAGTCGCCCGCGTCCACGGCCACGTACTTCTCCATGCCGGTGCCCACGTAGGGGGCCTCGGAGCGGAGCAGCGGCACGGCCTGACGCTGCATGTTCGCGCCCATGAGCGCGCGGTTGGCGTCGTCGTGCTCGAGGAACGGGATCAGGGCGGTGGCCGCCGACACCATCTGGCGCGGGGACACGTCCATGTAGTCGATCTCGTCCACGGTCGAGAGCACGGGCTCGCCGTCGCCGCCGCGCTGGCGGCAGAGCACGAACTCCTCCTCGAACCGGCCGTCCTCATCCACCGGGGCGTTCGCCTGGGCGATCTGGAAGGCCAGCTCGTCGTCGGCGGTCAGGTAGTCCACGGTGTCCGTGACCCGGCCGTCGACCACGCGGCGGTACGGGGTCTCGATGAAGCCGAAGGAGTTGATCCGGCCGAAGGTCGCCAGCGACCCGATGAGGCCGATGTTCGGGCCTTCCGGGGTCTCGATGGGGCACATGCGGCCGTAGTGCGACGGGTGGACGTCACGGACCTCCATGCCGGCACGGTCGCGGGACAGGCCGCCCGGGCCGAGCGCGGACAGGCGACGCTTGTGCGTCAGGCCGGCCAGCGGGTTGTTCTGGTCCATGAACTGGGACAGCTGCGAGGTGCCGAAGAACTCCTTGATCGCCGCCACCACGGGGCGGATGTTGATCAGGGTCTGCGGGGTGATCGCCTCGACGTCCTGGGTGGTCATGCGCTCGCGCACGACGCGCTCCATGCGGGACAGGCCGGTGCGGATCTGGTTCTCGATCAGCTCGCCCACCGCACGGATGCGACGGTTGCCGAAGTGGTCGATGTCGTCGATCTCCACGCGCACATCCACCGGCTCGCCGTCGCGCGTGCCCTTGATGACGGTCTCGCCGGCGTGCAGCGCGGCGATGAAGTGCACCATCTGGACGATGTCGTCCTCGGTGAGCACAGACGCGTTGGGGTCGCCGAGGTGCACGTCCACGCCGAGCTTGCGGTTGAGCTTGTAGCGGCCCACCTTGGCGAGGTCGTAGCGCTTCGGGGTGAAGTACAGGTTGTTCAGCAGCGTCTGCGCGGCGTCGACGGCGGCCGGCTCGCCCGGGCGCAGCTTGCGGTAGATGTCGAGCAGGGCCTCGTCCTGGTCCGCGGTGCCGTCCTTCTCGAGGGTGGCGCGGATGGAGTCGTAGTGGCCGAACTCCTCCAGGATGCGGGACTCGGTCCAGCCCATGGCCTTGAGCAGCACCGTCACGGGCTGCTTGCGCTTGCGGTCGAGGCGGACGCCGACCTGGTCACGCTTGTCCACCTCGAGCTCGAACCAGGCGCCGCGCGAGGGGATGATCTTCGCGGAGAAGATCTCCTTGTCCGAGGTCTTGTCCGGGGTGCGCTCGAAGTAGGCGCCCGGGGAGCGGACCAGCTGGGAGACGACGACGCGCTCGGTGCCGTTGATGATGAACGTGCCGTTGCGGGTCATCAGCGGGAAGTCGCCCATGAAGACGGTCTGCTGCTTGATCTCGCCGGTCGTGTTGTTCATGAACTCGGCCTTGACGTACAGCGGGGCGGAGAAGGTCGCGTCGCGATCCTTGCACTCCTCCTCCGTCATCTTCGCGTCGGCGAACTCGGGCTCGGCGAAGGACAGGGACATGGTGCCCTGGAAGTCCTCGATCGGGGAGATCTCCTCGAAGATGTCCGTCAGTCCCGAGGTGACGGGCACGGAGTGGTCGTCGGCGGCCAGGGCGGCGTCCACGCGCGCGGCCCACCGCTCATTGCCGATCAGGCGGTCGAACGACTCGGTCTGCAGCGCCAGCAGGTCCGGCACGTCCAGCGGCTCGGAGATCTTGGCGAAGGAGACGCGTCCGGCGGAGGCGCCGGATCGCGGGGAGACGGTAGCGGTTTCGTTGGAGGTGCTCGAGGCGACCACGTAGGATCCTTCCACAGGCCTTCTGGGTTCCGTTCGCTCCCCTGCCGCGAGACGGCGGCGCCGGCCCACCGCTATATGAAGGCCGTGCGGAACCGTGCGGGCCACGGCGGGACGCGAGGTCCTGCGGGCGGCACGGAACAGGGGAGATGCAAAGATCCATCCTATCCGCGCCCGTCGCCCCTGTCCAGCCGGGGGTGCGTGACCCGGGACGCCACGAGGCCCCCGGTCCGCAGCGCGGGTCCGGGGGCCTCGTGAGGAGGCGTGATGCGGCTCAGGCCGCGATCATCACTTGAGGGTGACGGTGGCGCCGGCGCCCTCGAGCTGCTCCTTGGCCTTCTCGGCGGTCTCCTTGTTGACGCCCTCGAGGATGGGCTTGGGAGCGCCGTCCACCAGGTCCTTGGCCTCCTTCAGGCCGAGGGAGGTGAGGGCGCGCACCTCCTTGATGACGCCGATCTTCTTGTCGCCGGCGGCCTCGAGGACGACGTCGAACTCGTCCTTCTCCTCGGCGGCGGCGGCCTCGGCACCGCCGGCGGCACCGCCGGCGGCGGCCACGGCCACGGGGGCGGCGGCGGTGACGTCGAACTTCTCCTCGAACGCCTTGATGAACTCGGACAGCTCGATGAGGGTCAGCTCCTCGAACGCGGCGAGCAGCTCTTCGGTGGTCAGCTTGGCCATGATGGCTCCTTTACGGGTACGTCTTGACTACGTGTGAAGTGGTGGGCCGTGCAGCCCGGGGCGGACTGCTCAGGCAGCCTCGCCCTGCGCGGCGCGCAGCGCCTCGACCGTGCGGACGGTCTTGGACAGCGGCGCCTGGAACAGGGCGGCAGCCTTGGACATGCTGCCCTTCATCGCGCCGGCGAACTTGGCCAGCAGCACCTCGCGGGACTCGAGGTCCGCGAGCTTCTTGATGCCGGCCTCGTCCAGGGGCTGGCCATCCATGTAGCCGCCCTTGAGCACGAGCTTCTCGTGATCCTTGGCAAAGTCACGCAGGGCCTTCGCGACGTTGACCGGGTCCCCGGTCACGAACGCGATCGCGGTGGGACCGGACAGGTGAGCCTCGAGGCCCTCCAGACCGGCGTCCTTGGCCGCGATCTCGGCCAGCGTGTTCTTCGCCACGGCGTAGGTCGCGTCCTGACGGATGGAGTCGCGCAGCTGCTTGAGCTCCGTCACCGTCAGGCCACGGTATTCCGTCAGAACAGCGGCGCTGGACTCACGGAACAGGTCCGTGAGCTCAGCCACCGCCGACTCCTTCGCGGACGTCGCCATGGCACTCCTCTCGATGATGCGTGGGAACCGCCACCCCGAGACGAGAAAGCGCCCCGTGCAGATGCACGGGGCGCAGCAGGAGCATCGACGCGGCCGGACCCGGAGGGTCGACGTGCGGATGCGAGCGTGGCTCACGTTCACCTGCGCGGGCCGTCTCCGTCAGGGAGATCCTTCGGTGGGCTCTGCCCGGAGGCAGGGCACCACGACCGGCGGTCTTCGGTAGGCACCAGCGTACACGTCCGGGGCGGGCCCGCAAAATCGACCCGGGACGACGCCGGCCGGTCGTCCCCGCTGCGGGGACGACCGGCCGACGTCGTGGGCCCCGATCACCGGGGCCGCGTGGCTCAGAGCTCGGAGGAGTCCACCGAGGTCACGTTCGGGTCCATGGGCACGCCCGGGCCGAAGGTGGTGGCCACGGTGGCCTTGGAGATGTAGCGGCCCTTGGAGGAGGACGGCTTCAGACGCAGGACCTCCTCGAGGGCTGCGGCGTAGTTCTCCACCAGGGCCTTGGCCTCGAAGGAGGTCTTGCCGATGATGAAGTGCAGGTTGGAGTGCTTGTCGACGCGGAAGTCGATCTTGCCGCCCTTGATGTCGGCCACGGCCTTGGCCACGTCCGGGGTCACGGTGCCGGTCTTGGGGTTCGGCATCAGGTTGCGGGGGCCGAGCACCTTGCCCAGACGGCCGACCTTGCCCATGAGCTCCGGGGAGGCCACGGCGGCGTCGAAGTCCACCCAGCCCTCGGAGATCCGGGCGATCAGGTCGTCGTCGCCCACGACGTCCGCGCCGGCGGCGCGGGCGGCCTCGGCGCGGTCACCGGTGGCGAACACGACGACGCGGGCGGTCTTGCCGGTGCCGTGGGGCAGGCTCACGGAGCCGCGGACCATCTGGTCGGCCTTGCGGGGGTCGACCGAGAGGCGGAGGGCCACCTCCACGGTGGCGTCGGTCTTGGAGGGGTTGGTCTCCTTGGCGAGGCGGATCGCCTCCACCGGCGAGTACAGATCCTCGCCGATCGCGGCCTTGGCCGCCTTGTATGCCTTGCTGCGCTGTGCCATCTGCGTTCTTCTCCTTGTGCAGTCGTGGTCTGCGGGCCGCGCTCGGCCCTGCCACTGGAAGGGGGTGGGGGTGGGCGTCAGCCCTCGACGGTGATGCCCATCGAGCGGGCGGTGCCCGCGATGATCTTGGCGGCGGCCTGGACGTCGTTGGCGTTCAGGTCCTCCATCTTGGTCTGGGCGATCTCCTCGCACTGGGCCTGGGTCAGCGTGCC
The DNA here is from genome assembly GCF_014138885.1 of Micrococcus luteus. NCBI lineage: Bacteria > Bacillati > Actinomycetota > Actinomycetes > Micrococcales > Micrococcaceae > Micrococcus > Micrococcus luteus. Next base: position 2,096,209 of record NZ_JACJIK010000001.1, on the reverse strand, counting down.
GACCTTGGCCGTGTGCGGGGTGGCGGAGCCCTTGGCGACGCCGGCGGCCTTCTTGATGAGCTCGGCGGCCGGCGGGGTCTTGGTCACGAAGGTGAACGAGCGGTCCTCGTACACGGTGATCTCGACCGGGACCACGTTGCCGCGCTGCGACTCGGTGGCGGCGTTGTACGCCTTGCAGAACTCCATGATGTTCACGCCGTGCTGGCCCAGGGCGGGGCCGATGGGCGGGGCCGGGTTGGCGGCGCCGGCCTGGATCTGAAGCTTGATCAGACCGGTGACCTTCTTCTTGGGAGCCATGAGTGGATCCTTCTCTCACTGGGGGACCCTCGGCGCAGGAGCGCACCGGGGGCGGTGGCCGCCGTGGCGCGGCGGCCGGTGCCGCGTCCGGGCCGGCAGGCGGCCGGCCCGGTGCGGAAGCGTCGGGTGTCCTCAGATGGCCTTGGTCACCTGGTTGAAGGACAGCGTCACGGGGGTCTCGCGCTCGAAGATCGAGACGAGCACCACGAGCTGCTGGGCCTCCGGCTTGATCTCGGAGATCGTGGCCGGGAGGGTCTCGAACGGGCCGTCGTTGACGGTGACCGACTCGCCGACCTCGAAGTCCACGTGGATCGCGGGGGCGGCGGGCGCGCCGGACTCGGCCGCGGCGGGGACGGCCAGGCCGGCCTTCTCGGCGGCGCGGGCGGCCTCCTGGATCACGGACGGGGCGAGCATGTCGTACACCTCGTCCAGGCTGAGCGGCTGCGGGTGGTGGGCGTCGTTGCCCACGAAGCCCGTGACGCCCGGGGTGTGCCGTACGACGCCCCACGAGGCGTCGTCGAGGTCCATGCGGACGAGCACGTAGCCCGGGATGCGCACGCGCGAGACGATCTTGCGCGTGGTGTTCTTGATCTCCACGACCTCCTCCATGGGGACCTCGATCTCGTAGATCGAGTCCTCCATGTCCTGGGTCAGGATGCGGGCCTCGAGGTTCGTCTTCACGCGCTTCTCGTAGCCGGCGTAGGTGTGGACGACGTACCAGTCGCCGGGCTGGCGGCGCAGGCGGGTGCGCAGCTCCTCGGCGGGGTCCACGGCGGGCTCGTCGTCGGACTGCTCCTCGACGGGGGTCGGTGCGTCCTCGCCCTCGGCGACGGCCAGGTCGGCCTCCTGCACGGTGGCCTCGGCGGTCTCGTCACCGCTGCCGGCGACCTCGTCCAGGGCGTCCTCGACGGGCGTGCCGGCGTCCTGCGCGGTCTCGGCGGTCTCCTCGGCCACGGCGTCCTCCGACATCGGGACGGACTCCTCGGCGGGCTGACGATCCAGTTCCTGCTCGGACACGGTTCCTGCTTTCTGCTGACGGACGGCGGGCCCTGCCGTCGGGGAGGGCCCTCACGGGCGTGCGGGGGACGCGTCCTGCGACGTCGGGACCGTCCGCGCCGGGCTCAGAGGCCGCCGGCGCCGAACAGGAGACCCGCCACGGTGCCGAACACCCAGTCCAGCCCCATGACCAGCAGGATCATGAACGCCACGAAGGCGAGCACCACTCCGGTCGTGCGCAGCAGCTCCTCGCTCGTGGGGGTGACGACCTTGCGGAGCTCGTCCACCACCTGGCGCAGGAACAGCGCGATCCGCGCGAACAGCCCGCGACGCTGCCTGCTCGGCGTGGGGGCGGGCCCCCCGCCGTTCGCCGCCATCTCAGTCACGTGGCCTCACTCGTCGGATCGCCGAATCGCTTTCTACACGTCCGATGCCGAGCACGAGGCCCGGCATCGAGCAGGGCAGACAGGACTCGAACCTGCAACCTGCGGTTTTGGAGACCGCTGCGCTACCAATTGCGCCACTACCCTTCGAACCGACGGAGCCGACCGAACCCTCGCGGGATCGACCGCGAACGCGGTACCGGAGATCCAGGATACGCCATCGGGCGGCGGGAGTCGAACGGGCCCCGGGCAGTCAGTACCCTGGCAGGACGGAGCCCCGCTCCGCCCCGCCCTCCCCGTCGAGCTCGAAGAAGGTCCTCATGGCCGCGCCCGCCCGCCGCGTCTCCGCCCGTCTGTCCGCCATCGCGCCCTCCGCCACCCTCGCCGTCGACGCCCGCGCCAAGGAGCTCAAGGCCGCCGGGCGCCCGGTGATCGGCTTCGGCGCCGGCGAGCCCGACTTCCCCACCCCGGACTACATCGTGGAGGCCGCCGTCGCCGCGGCCCGGGACCCGAAGAACCACCGCTACTCCCCCGCCGCCGGCCTGCCCGAGCTGCGCGAGGCGATCGCGGCCAAGACGCTGCGCGACTCCGGCGTGTCCCTCGAGGCCGCCCAGGTGCTCGTGACCAACGGCGGGAAGCAGGCCGTGTACAACGCCTTCGCCGCCCTGCTGGACCCGCAGGACGAGGTGCTCGTCCCCGCCCCCTACTGGACCACCTACCCGGAGGCGATCCGCCTGGCCGGCGGCGTGCCGGTCGAGGTGTTCGCCGGCCCCGAGCAGGGCTACAAGGTCACCGTGGACCAGCTCGACGAGGCCGTCACGGACCGCACCAAGGTGCTCCTGTTCGTCTCCCCCTCCAACCCCACCGGCGCCGTGTACTCCCCCGAGGAGACGGCGGCGATCGGCCGGTGGGCACGGGAGCGGGGGCTGTGGGTGGTCACCGACGAGATCTACGAGCACCTGACCTACGACGGCATGCCGTTCACCTCGATCGTCCGCGCCGTGCCCGAGCTGGCGGAGCAGTCCGTGATCCTCAACGGCGTCGCCAAGACCTACGCCATGACGGGCTGGCGCGTCGGGTGGATGGCCGGCCCGCTGGACGTGGTCAAGGCCGCCACGAACCTGCAGTCCCACGCCACCTCGAACGTGGCCAACGTGTCGCAGCGGGCCGCGCTGGCCGCCATCGCCGGCCCGTTGGACGCCGTGGCGGAGATGAAGACGGCGTTCGACCGCCGGCGCCGGGCCATGGTCGAAGCCATGGACGCCGTGCCGGGCTTCCACTGTCCCACCCCGCAGGGTGCGTTCTACGCGTACGTGGACGTGCGGGAGGCGCTCGGGAAGACCTACCGCGGCGGCGTCACCCCCACGACGTCGGCCGAGCTGGCCGCCTTCATCCTCGACGAGGCGGAGGTCGCCGTGGTCCCCGGCGAGGCGTTCGGCCCGTCCGGCTACCTGCGACTGTCCTACGCGCTGGGCGATGCGGACCTCGCCGAGGGCGTCGAGCGCATCCGCGCCCTGCTCAGCGCCTGAGCCGCACACCCCGCCCCTGAGCCCCGCGACGCCGCGTGCCGCGGGGCTCAGGCGTATCCGCGGCGCGCGGCCCAGCGGGTCAGCTCGTGGCGGTTGGAGAGCTGGAGCTTGCGCAGCACGGAGGACACGTGGGTCTCGACCGTGCGGTCCGAGATGAACAGCTCCGCCCCGGCCTCCCGGTAGGTGTAGCCGCGGGCAATCAGCCGCATGACCTCCCGCTCCCGTGCCGAGAGCCGGTCGAGGTCCTCGTCGGGGGCCGCAGCCCCGCTCGCCGCCGCGGCGGGGACGAGCGGGGGCGCGGGCGCCGTGCCGCGGAAGGCGTCGAGGACGAACCCGGCCAGCCGGGGCGAGAACACCGCGTCGCCGTCGGCCACGCGGACCGCCGCGTCCGCCACCTCCGCGCCGGAGGCCGTCTTGGTGATGTAGCCGCGGGCCCCCGCACGGATCACGGCGACGACGTCCTCGGCCGCATCCGAGACGGACAGGGCCAGGAACCGCTGCGCGGGTCGGCGCGCGAGGACGCGCTCGGCCACCTCCGCTCCCCCGCCGCCGGCCCCGCCGGGCAGGTGCACGTCCAGCAGCACCACATCCGGCGCCAGGTCCAGCACGGTGCGGACGGCCTCGTCCACGTCCCCGGCCTCGCCGACGATGGCCAGTCGGTCCGGGTCCAGGTCGGCGCGCAGGCCGGAGCGGAAGATCGCGTGGTCGTCCACGATGACGGCCGTGCGCGGGGCGGGGTCGGTCATGGGTGCTCCTGTCCGGTGCGCGCTCGCGCACCCTCGGGCTCGGCCAGCGTCAGGTGGACCTCGGTGCCGCCCGGGCCGGACCGGATGCGGGCGGTCCCGCCGGCACGCTCCATGCGGCCGAGGATCGACTCCCGCACGCCGAGCCGGTCGGCCGGGACCGTGGGCAGGTCGAAGCCGGGGCCGCGGTCCCGGACGAACACCTCCGCGACGGTGCGGCCGCGGTCGTCCTCACCGGCCTCCGCGAAGACCTGCGCGTCGCCGGCGTGCCGGGCCGCGTTCTGCATGGCCTCGCGCGCCGCGGCCGCGAGCGGCTCGAGCCACGCCCCCGCGGCCCGCCCCACGGCCACGACCTCCACCCGGGCCCCGTGGGCGTCCTCGACGGCGGCGGCGTGCTGGTCGAGCGCCTCCGCCAGGGAGTGCGGGCCGCCGCGGGAGTCCAGGGCGAGGAACTGACGCAGCTCACGCTCCTGGGCGCGGGCCACCCGGGCCACCACGTCCGCGTCCTGGGCGCGCCGCTGGATGAGGGCGAGGGACTGCAGCACCGAGTCGTGCAGGTGCGCCGCGATCTCGGCGCGCTGGGCCTGCACCGCGAACGCGGTCCGCTCCGCGTCGCGTCGGCGCAGCCAGGCCAGGGCGTAGGGCATGGCCACCAGCGCCGCGCCGGCGAGCATCGCGACGGCGGCCAGCAGAGCCCGCCACAGCTCGCCCGAGCTCACGGCGCCCAGGACGATGGCCAGCACCGCCAGCAGCACGAGGGCCGTGCCGAGCACGAGGCGGACCAGTCGTCCGCTCCGCCCGGCCCGGGGCCCGCCCGCCAGGTCGAGCTGCATCCAGGCCAGGCCGAGGCCGATCACGAGGACGGCCACCGGGCCCACGAGCGCCCAGTCGACGGTGAGGCCGAGGCCGTCCGCGACGGTCAGCACGCCCACGCCGAGCACCACGGCGGCCAGCAGCACCGGCCAGCCGCCCTCGCGCACCCGCTCGAGCACCTCGGGGGCGCGACCACGCAGGGTGGGGGCGTCGGCGGCGGGGGCGCCGTCCGGACCCTCCTCCGGCATGAGCAGCCAGAGCCACACGTACAGGGCCAGGCCCGCGCCGCCCAGCAGGCTCAGCAGCGCCAGGGCCGCGCGGACGCGGCCGGCGGGCATCCCGAGGTGCCGGGCGAGCCCCGCGGCGACGCCGGACACCGGACGGTCGGCCCCGTGCCGCATCAACGGCGGACGCGGGGCCGGCGCGGGCGCGGACGGGGTGGGCATGCCCCCATCCTGCCGTGTCGGACGGGGCGGCACATCCGGGGAGGATTCCGGGAGTTCCCGGATGGGCGGGGGCCGCAGGCGGACGAGGATGGAGACATGACGAGCACACACGACCCGTTCACCGGCCCCGGCCCCCACGTCGCCCCCGACGGAGCCGCCTCGGGCGAGACCGGCCCCGACGGACTGGACGCCCTGCCGGGCTGGCTGCGCCGCGCCGTCCTGAGCTGGGGCGTGCGCCGCTCGCCGGCCTCGTGGGTCGGCGGGGTGCTCGGCGGGGTGGCCGAGCGCTACCGCATCGACCCGCTGCTCGCCCGCGGCGTGTTCGTCGCCGTGTGCATGGTCTCCGCGGGCCTGGGCCTGCTGGCCTACGCGGCCGCCTGGGCCGTGCTCCCCGACGCCGACGGACGCGTGCAGTTCGGCCGCCTGCGCCGCAGGGAGTGGCAGGACGCCACCGTGGCCATCGGCGTGATCGGGGCGATCGGCGCCCTCAACCTGCTGCTCGGCGCCGGGTTCACCCTCATCGCCCCGGCCGTGGGCGGCCCCGGCTCCCTCCTGGGCCTGGGCGCGCTGGCCGTGCTCGTCTGGTGGCTCGTGACCCGCTGGGACGGCCGGGCGCAGGCCCGCGTGGCCCCGGGCCGGGTCCCCGACGCCGACCAGCCCGCCCACGCCGTGCCGCGCCCGGCCTGGTACGTCGGCGGAGGTCCGCGCGAGCGGGCGGCCGAGGTCACCGACCCGCACGGCTTCCGCCCCGAGTGGATCGACCCCGCGACCGGCACCTGGCGCGACCACGTCCACTCCCGCGAGCGGCGAGCCGCGACGCGCCTGGCCGAGGAGGCCCCCCGGGCGGCCACCGCCCCGACCGGCTCGGGGTCCGCAGCCACGGCCGCGAAGCCGCGCCTCGGGCCGATCGCGCAGGCCGCCACCTACGCCGGGGCCGTCCTCGCCGCGCTCGCCGCCCTCGGGATCAGCCTGCTGCTCGGCGTCGGTCCGACCCCCACGCTGCTGGCGGTGCCCATGCTCGTCGCCGCGCTCGCGGTGATCGCCCCCGTCCTGCTGGGCGCTCTGCTCAGCGGCCGTCGTCCCGGCACCCTCGGCCCGGCGAGCGGCATCCTCGTGGGTGCGACGGCCCTCCAGGTCGCCGTCCTCGTGGCCCTCGGCTGACCCGCCGCCCGTCGCCCGTCCCCTGACGCGACGCGGCGGGCACGCCTAGGGTGGTGCCGACCCCCACGAGAACGCCCGAGAGGACCCCCATGCGCGTCGGAATGCTCACCTCCGGAGGCGACTGCCCCGGCCTCAACGCCGTCATCCGCTCCGCCGTCCTGCACGGCATCAAGTCGTACGACATGGAGATGGTGGGCATCCGCAACGGGTGGTCCGGCCTGATCGAGAAGGACGTCGAGGACCTGCCCCGCTCCCGCGTGCGCGGCCTGGCCCGCACCGGCGGCACCATCCTCGGCACCTCCCGCACGCACCCCTACAACGCGGAGGGCGGCGGCCCGGAGAACATGCTCCGCAACCTGCGCGAGCTGGACATCGACGCCGTCATCGCCATCGGCGGCGAGGGCACCCTGGCCGGCGCGAACCGCCTGGCCGCGGACGGGCTGCCGATCGTGGGCGTGCCCAAGACGATCGACAACGACCTGCAGGGCACCGACTACACGTTCGGCTTCGACACGGCCGTGCAGATCGCCACGGACGCCATGGACCGGCTGCGCACCACGGGCGAGTCCCACCACCGCTGCATGGTCGCCGAGGTCATGGGCCGCCACGTCGGCTGGATCGCCCTGCACTCGGGCATGGCCGCCGGCGCCCACGCGATCCTCATCCCCGAGGTCCGCACCCCGATGTCCCAGGTCGCCGAGTGGGTGCAGCAGGTCCACGACCGCGGTCGCTCCCCGCTGGTCGTGGTGGCGGAGGGCTTCGTCCCCGAGGGCCACGACGACCCGCTGGCCGAGGCCGGCGTCGAGGCGTCCGGCCGGCCGCGTCTGGGCGGCATCGGCGAGTGGGTGACCCGCGAGATCGAGGAGATGACGGGCATCGAGACGCGCAGCACCATCCTGGGCCACATCCAGCGCGGCGGCGCCCCCACCGCCACGGACCGCGTGCTCTCCACGCGCTTCGGCATGGGCGCCGTCGACCTCGTCGCGCAGCGCCGCTGGGGACAGATGGTGGCGGCCAACGGCACGGAGATCATCTCCATCCCCATGAGCGCCGCCCTCAAGGGCCTCAAGAAGGTGCCGGTCTCGCGCTACGACGAGGCGAAGATCCTGTTCGGCCGGTGAGACCCGACCACCCCGCCGTCGGCGTGCTGGCCCTCGGGCTGGCGCGTCGGCTCGGCCTGCCCGACACCGCGCTGCTGCCCGGCGACGCCCCGGCGGCGGGCGCCGAGCCGCGCCGCATCGAGGTGGTCCGGCCGGATGGGGCCGAGGCGGAGGTGCTGGCCCTGCCCTGGGCCACCGTCGTGGCGGGGCCGGCGTGGTTCACGCGTGCCTGCCGCGGCGTGCCCGCCGAGGCGCTGGGCGTGGAGTCGGCCCTGCTGCGGACGGCGGTGCGGGCCGCCGCCGGGGAGGCGGTGCGCTCGCGTGGCGAGTTCACGCTCTACGCGACCGAGGAACCGCCGCCGGTCGACCCCTCGCGCACCGTCGCCGTGTCCGACGACCCCGCCCACGTCCACGCCGTGGTCGCGCAGGCCCCCGCAGACGACATGGCCGAGGCGGGTGTCCCCTCCTGGGAGTCCTCGGTCGCGCTCGTTCCCGACGACGGCGCGGGACGGGCGATCGAAGCCGCGGTGGCGGCGGCGGGGCATCGCGTGACGGGCGGCGTGCTGGCCTCGCTGGGCACCCTCACCCCACCGCGGCTGCGCGGTCGTGGGCTCGGCCGCTACGCGGTGGCCGTGGCGATGGACCGGGCGGCGCTGGAGGGGCTGCTGCCGTTCGCCGAGGTGCTGGCGGGCCACACAGCCGCGCACCACGTGGCGATCGCCGTCGGGCTGGAGGCGGCGGGCACGCGGACCGTCCTCGCGCTGGACTGAGCCGGCGAGTCGGTCAGCGCAGGCGGCCCACGCCGCGCGGTCGGCCGACGACCTGCCCGGCGTCCGGGGACACGAGCGGCTCCTGGCTCGCGGCGATCCAGCCGCCCTCGGCGGCACCGTCCTCGCCGGGAGCGTCCTCGCGGACCAGCAGCTCGGCGTCCACGGGCACCGTGCGCTTGAGCAGCGCCAGGGCGACGGCGCCCGCCTCATGGTGCTGGGCCGCGGCGGTGACCGTCCCCACCGGACGGGCGGCGGCGCGGGCCTCGGGCGTGTCCTCGGCCGGCCGGAGGATCACGGGGGCACCGTGCTCGGGGAGCGCGTGGACGGAGCCGTCCAGGAGCAGGCGGGTGAGGCGGCGGGGCGGGCGGCCCAGGTTGTGCACGCGCGCCACGGTCTCCTGACCGCGGTAGCAGCCCTTCTCGAGGTGCACGGCGGTGCGCAGCAGGTCCAGCTCGTGCGGGATCGCGCGGTCGTCCACGTCGAGGGCCCGGCGGGGGCGGCCGGCCTCGATGCGCAGCGCCTCGGCCGCCGTCGTGCCCGCCAGGGACCAGCCCGCGAGCACGCCCGTGCCGAGCGCGCGGACGGTGGCCTCGAGGTCGGCCCGGGTGATGAGGTACTCGCGCCAGGACCAGTCCGCACCCGGGTGGGTCGCCGGATCCGGATCGGCCGTGTAGGCCCAGCCGCCCGCCCCGACGCGCGGCCACGGGTCCAGCCACACGGTGCGGTCCTCCCAGCCGGGCACGGGCGCGGTGGCGCCCACGACGGCGACCGCCCCGGTGTGGTCCCGCAGCGTGACGTCGTGGGAGAAGCGCATCGAGGTGAGCCACGCGGCCAGGCCCGGGCCGTCCTCGCGGTCCGTGACGAGCCAGGCCGCGGTACCGTCCTCGAGCAGGTGGGCGGCGTGCTCGATCCGCCCCTGCACGTCGAGGAAGAGGATCTCGGTGCTCGTGCCGGGGGGCAGCGTCTCGACGTGCTGCGTGCCGAGCGTGTGCAGCCAGCTCAGCCGGTCCGGGCCGGACACGGAGAGCACGGCCCGGTGGGAGAGGTCGACCAGGGCGCGGCCCCGGGCGAGGGCGCGCTGCTCTGGCAGGGGGCGACCGTAGTGCGCGGCGACGCCGGCGTCCGGGCCGCGGCCCTCGACGGCGCCGCCGGCCGGCCCCTGCGGCTCGGCCACGGCCAGGTCCAGCAGCGGGCTGCGGGAGGTCGTCACGACTGCTCCCCGCGAGCCCCGCGAGGACGCTCGGCCCCCGGAGCGAGCCGACCCTCGGCCGCGCTCGGCATGCGGTCCAGGATGGCGGAGGCGTGCGCCTCGAGCTCGGCGCCCGCGGCGTCCGCGACGTCCCAGCGCCAGAACAGCTGCCCGTTCACGAGACCGGCCATGCGGGTGGCCCGGTGGTACGGGCCGGCGGCGGAGCCACGCAGGACCGCGTCCGTGGCCAGCTGCAGCTGCGGGCCCTTGATGCGGCCGTAGTACAGCTCGGACAGCGAGCCCGGATGCGTGATGGTGGCGGTCAGGCCGAAGCCCTCGTCACCGGCGCGCAGCCGCTCGACGTCCTCGGCGGAGCGGAACGCGGGGACGATGTCCGCCGGGCGCATGCCGGGGCCGACGTCGCCGTCGCGCCGCGCCCGGTCCACCTGCCAGAAGCCGGACTCCACGGTCAGCGGACGCAGCAGCGTGCCGTCCGCCTCGCACAGCCACGACTCGGCGCGGTACTCCACGAACGGCAGACCGTGCTCGGTGAAGTCCACCCGCTGATAGAAGATCTCGGTCCCGGCGGAGCCGTCGCCGAGGCGGCCCTGGCCCTCCCAGCTGCCGATGAGCCAGGACAGGGGCGCGAGCTCGGGGGTGAGGTCGTACGGGAGTTCAGTCGCCATGGCAGATCACGGCGCGGCCCGACAGCGGGCCGCGCGTCCTCAGCGCTGGCCCTTGAAGAGGCCGCTGATGACGACCGCGGCGACGGCGGCCATGCCCAGGCCGGCCAGGACCACGAGGGCCAGGAAGAAGATCTCGAGCGCAAGAAGGGTATCCATGCGGGACATCCTACCGAGCGGGCCCGACCTGTCAGGCCAGGAAGCCCACCATGACGTGCGCCACCACGCCGGCCGCGCCCACGGGCGCCAACGCGAGGGCGTAACCCGCCCGGCGCGGGCGCAGGGTGGTGCCCACCGGCCGGTCCTCGGGTCGCGGCCGCGACGACGGCGCCGTGGCGGCGGTCAGGGACACCAGCACGGCCACCGCGAGCGCCGCGGCCGTGACGGCCGGCCGGTCCCGGGCGCCCACGCCGGCCAGCGCCGAGACGGGCCAGGCGAGCACCGTGCCGAGGGGGATGACGACGAGCGCCAGGACTCCCGGCCGGCCCTGCATCCACGGGGTGAGGCCGACGAGGGAGACCGCGGCCACCGTGACCGCCAGCGTGATGACCAGCCCGGCGACCGCAGGGGTGTCGCTCCAGCGTGAGACGGCCACCCAGCACGCCGTCACGACGGCCATGAACGCCCCGCCCATCGTGGCGACGGTGGACTCGAGGCGCAGCGGCCGGCCGGTCCCGCGCACCAGCTGGACGACGAACGAGGCCATGGTGCTCCAGGCGACGACGACGGCGAGCGGCTCGAAGAGCGTCCAGGCCCCGCTGTGGCCGTCCTCGAGCGGCGGCCACAGCAGCATGAGCAGCACCGCGATGCCCCCGGCGACGGCCAGGGTGACGCTGAGCGAGAGGCGCGCGGGCGCCCCCATCTGCCGCGGCCAGCCCCAGGCGATGACCAGGATCACGACGGCGGCGGCGAGGGCGGCGGGGACCGGGCCCAGCAACGCGGCACCGCCCAGGACGAGGGCGGCGACGGCCGCACTCAGGGCCATGGACAAGCGCATCACCTGCCCCATCCTGCCAGGTGCGCACCGGCTGGGCCCTGGGCGGGCGACGGCGGGGCGCACCTCGCGGGCCACCGTCCTCCTTCCGTAGGGTGGCCGGCATGGCCGAACACCCCACCCCCACGACCTCCGACGCCGACGGCATGCCGCGCGTCGTCACCCCGCGCCCGGAGGAGGCGAGCGCCGTCCTGGACCTGGCCGACCGTGCCGGGGCGGCGGACGGCCATCCCCCGCTCTCGGACCAGACGCGCGTGCTGCTCGCCCGCGGCGGGCAGCTCTGGTGGGGGGCCACCCGGGGCACGGACGGGGCGATCGACGGGGCGGCCGTGCTCGTGCCGGAGGGCGCGGCGGCCGTGCTCGAGCTCGTCGTCGATCCGACCGCACGCCGCACCGGACGGGGGACCGTCCTGGCCGACGCCGCGGCCGCCGCGGTCCGGGACCTGGCGCGGGAGGCGACCACGAGCGTCTGGGCCCACGGCATGCTCCCGGGGGCGGTCCGGCTCGCCCGGCGGCACGGCCTCGAGCCCGTCCGCGAGCTGCGCCGGATGCGCCTGTCGCACGCGGCGCTCGCCGCCCTGCCGGAGGTGCGGCTCGCCGACGGGGTGGCCCTGCGCGGCTTCGTCCCCGGCCAGGACGAGCAGGCCTGGCTGGACGTGAACGCCGCCGCCTTCGCGGACCACCCCGAACAGGGCAGCCTGACCCGCGCCGACCTCGACGACCGCATGGCGGAGGACTGGTTCGACGCCGACGGCCTCCTGCTCGCCGCCCGCGAGGCGGACGGGCGGCTGCTCGGCTTCCACTGGACGAAGGTGGAGCCGGATGCCGGAGCCGACGGCCCGCGCGTCGGGGAGGTGTACGCCGTGGGCGTCTCCCCCGACGCCCAGGGCCTCGGCCTCGGTCGGGCCCTGACGCTGGCGGGGCTGCACCGGATGGCGGAACAGGGAGTCGACGTCGTGGACCTGTACGTGGACGCGGACAACACGGCCGCCGTCGCGCTCTACGCGTCCCTCGGCTTCGAGCTGTTCGCCGCCGACGCCCAGTACCGCCGCCCCTGAGACCCTCGGGCGGGGGCCGGCCGGGCACATCCCGGCGGCCTCGTATCCTGGTGTGGCCGGCCCCCGCGGGGTCGGCCACGCCCCGTGCCCTGCCCCAGCAGTCGTCGCGGCCGCCGCACCCCGAGAGGAACCCGCCCCATGCCCTCGTCCCACGCCGACCGCGTCGCCCGCTGGTCCACGGAGGACCGTGTCTCGGAAGGCCCCCGCGCCGAGGTGCTGGCCGCCGGCATGCTGCCGTGGCGCCGCGTGCCCGGCGGCCTCGAGGTGATGGTGATCCACCGGCCCCGCTACGACGACTGGTCGTGGCCCAAGGGCAAGCTCGATCCGGGTGAGACCCTGCCGGAGTGCGCGGTGCGCGAGCTGCGCGAGGAGGTCGGCCTCGAGCTGCGGCCGGGCATCCCGCTGTGCGTGACGGCGTACGAGGTGCCCGGCAAGCGGGGCGCACGTCAGAGCAAGGAGGTCTGGTACTGGGCCGCCGAGGTCGACGGCCAGCGCGCCCTCCCCGACGGCGACGAGGTGGACGAGGTCCGCTGGGTCGGGCCGGACGAGGCCCGGCGGCTGCTGACGAACGACTCGGATCACGAACCGCTCGACCTGCTGCTGCGTGCCGCCTCCCGGGGGCGCCTGCGGACCGTGCCGCTGCTGGTGCTGCGCCACGCCAAGGCCAAGCCCCGCTCCTCGTGGTCCCGCGCCGAGCAGGAGCGCCCGCTGGCGGCGACGGGCCGGCGGCAGGCGCTCGCCGTCGAGGGCCTCGTGTCGGCCTGGCGGCCGGAGCGGCTGGTCTCCTCCCCGTGGCGCCGCTGCGTGGAGACGCTGGCCCCGCTCGTGAAGTCCAGCCGGCTGCCGCTGAAGACCAAGGGCGCGTTCACGGAGACCACGGCCCGGGAGAAGCCCAAGAAGACCCGCAAGGTGATGGCCGAGCTCATGGGCCGCTCCCGGCCGCTGGTCGTGTGCACGCACCGGCCGGTGCTGCCGACCCTGTTCGAGGTGGTCGAGGACGCGGCCGCCGGCCAGGCGGACCGCGTGCTGCGGGCCCTGCCGACCGAGGATCCGTGGCTGCGGCCCGGCGCTGTGCTGGTGGCGCACCGCGCGCTCGACCTCGACGGCGACGTGGTGGCCGTCGAGGTCTACGACCCCTGGGACGACTGAGCCGCCCGCGCCGGCCTCGGCCCGCACGACCGGGCCACCGTTGAGCGGGCCCGCCCCCGGCCCTAGGCTCGGGTCATGGAGAACACCGCCGCCCAGAGCCAGCCCGAGAAGATCGTCCACGAGCGCCTCACGGTGACCCGGGACCCGGACCGTCAGCGCTTCGAGCTGCGCCAGGACGGGACCTTCATCGGGTTCCTCGGCTACGACCAGGAGACCGTGCGCGGCGCGGACGGCGAGGACACCGTGGTCCTGCGCCTGCAGCACACCATCATCGACGAGCAGTTCGGCCGCCGCGGTTATGCCCGCGCCCTCGTGACCATGGTCCTGGACCGGCTGCGCGCGGAGGGTGACCGGATCGTGCCCGAGTGCTCCTACGTGGAGGACTACCTGCGCCGCTACCCCGAGTACCAGGACATGGTCTTCCACGGCTGACCGGGGGCGGGGCCCTGCCCTGCCGGTACCCGCCTCCGCCGGGCCGTCGACGACGCTCAGCGCGTCCGCTCGGATCGCTAGAGTGGGCCGGGTGAGCATCCCCACCCCCTACGAGGACCTCCTCGCCGACGTGATGGCCCACGGGGCCGTCAAGACGGACCGGACCGGCACGGGCACGCGCAGCGTGTTCGGCCGCCAGCTGCGCTTCGACCTGGCCGAGTCCTTCCCGCTGATCACGACCAAGCGCGTGCACTTCAAGTCGGTCGCGCTCGAGCTGCTGTGGTTCCTGCGCGGGGACTCGAACGTGCGGTGGCTCCAGGAGCGCGGCGTGCGGATCTGGAACGAGTGGGCGGACGAGGACGGCGAGCTCGGCCCCGTCTACGGCGTGCAGTGGCGCTCGTGGCCCACCCCGGACGGGGGCCACATCGACCAGATCGCCAAGGTCGTGGAGCAGATCCGGACGAACCCCGACTCGCGCCGGCACATCGTCACCGCGTGGAACCCCGCCGAGGTGGACGAGATGGCGTTGCCGCCGTGCCACGCGCTGTTCCAGTTCTACGTCTCCCCCGGTCAGGACGGCGCCCCCGGGCGGCTCTCATGCCAGCTCTACCAGCGCTCGGCGGACCTGTTCCTCGGCGTGCCGTTCAACATCGCCTCGTACGCGCTGCTCACGGTGATGGTCGCGCAGCAGACCGGGCTGACTCCCGGCGAGTTCGTGTGGACCGGCGGGGACGTGCACATCTACGCGAACCACGAGGAGCAGGTGCGCGAGCAGCTCTCCCGCGAGCCGTACCCGTACCCGCGGCTGCGGCTGCGGCGCACCCCCGCGTCGATCTTCGACTACGACTACGAGGACTTCGAGGTCCTCGACTACCGTCACCACCCCACCATCACGGCGCCGATCGCCGTCTGAGCCGAGGATGCGCAGCGACCCCATGAGCCGGGCCACCCGTCCCACCGAGCCCGTGATCGCCATGATCTGGGCCCAGACCCCCGAGCGCGTCATCGGTCGCGACGGCACCATGCCGTGGCACGTCCCGGAGGACCTCGCGCACTTCCGGGCCCACACGCACGGCCACCCCGTGATCATGGGCCGGCGCACGTGGGAGTCGTTCCCGGCGCGCTTCCGCCCGCTGCCCGGGCGCACGAACATCGTGGTCTCCCGCACCCTGACGGCCACCGAGGAGGCCGGCGCGGAGCTGCGGGCCGCGGGCGCCGTCGTCGTGCCGGACTTCGGGGCGGCCCTGGCCGCCGCGGCCGAGGCCGACGGCTGTGACACCGTGTGGGTGATCGGCGGGGCGACGCTCTACGAGCAGGCCCTCGACGTGGCCTCGCGCGCCGAGGTGACCGTGATCGACGCCGACGTCGACGGCGACACGCACGCCCCGCTGCTCGACGCCCGCTGGCGGCGCACCGCCGTCGAGCCCGCCCCCGACGCGTGGCTGGACTCCGCCTCCGGCCCGCGCCACCGCTTCGAACGATGGGAACGCGACTGACATGGCCCCGACCGACTCCGACCAGCGTCTGCTCTCCCCGCAGGCGGTCTCGTTCCTCGCGCTCGTCGTCCTGCCCGTGCTGGCGTTCGTGTGCGCCGTGTTCGGGCTGATCCTCGTGCTGCAGGGCAAGACCATCGCCGGGCTGGTGTTCCTGCTCGTGCTGACCCAGGTGTTCGCCGTGGGCGGTTTCATCGCGTGGAACAAGCGGAAGCGCGCGCAGCAGGGCCGCTAGCCTGGAGGGCATGACTTCCGCTGCCCCCGCATCTGTGAACGCCCCCGACGCGGCCGCCGTGCCCACCGTGGGCCTGGTCGGCTGGCGCGGCATGGTGGGGTCCGTCCTCCTGCAGCGCATGGCCGAGGAGGGCGACTTCGCCCGTATCCATCCCGTCTTCTTCTCCACGTCCAACGCCGGCGGTCCCGCGCCCGTGCTCGAGGGCATGGCCGGTGACCCGGGCGTGCTCCAGGACGCGTACGACGTGGACGCGCTCAAGGCCCTGCCCGTGATCCTCACCGCGCAGGGCGGGGACTACACGCAGGCCGTGTACCCGAAGCTGCGCGCCGCCGGCTGGGACGGCATCTGGATCGACGCCGCCTCCACCCTGCGCATGGCGGACACCTCCGTGATCGCACTGGACCCCGTGAACCGCGGCGTGATCGACGCCGCCCTGGCGAACGGGACGAAGGACTTCATCGGCGGCAACTGCACCGTCTCCTGCATGCTCATGGGCCTCGGTGGCCTGTTCAAGGCGGGCCTGGTCGAGTGGGGCACCGCCATGACCTACCAGGCGGCCTCCGGCGGCGGTGCCCGGCACATGCGCGAGCTGCTCATCCAGTACGCCGAGCTGGGCGGCGCGGTGCGGGCCGAGCTGGCCGATCCGGCGTCGGCGATCCTCGAGATCGACCGCAAGGTGATCGAGCTGCAGCGCGACGGCCTGGACTCGACGCAGTTCGGCGTGCCGCTGGGCGGCTCGCTGATCCCCTGGATCGACTCCGACCTGGGCGACGGCGTCTCCCGCGAGGAGCGCAAGGCCTACGACGAGACCAACAAGGTGCTCGGACTGACCGGGGCGGACCGGATCCCGTTCGACTCGCTGTGCGTGCGGATCGGCGCCATGCGCTCCCACTCGCAGGCCCTCACCCTCAAGCTCACCCGGGACGTGCCGCTGGACGAGGTCGAGCAGATCATCGCCGCGGACAACGAGTGGGTGCAGGTGGTGCCGAACACCAAGGAGGCCACGGTCACCGACCTGACCCCGATCGCCGCGACCGGCACCCTGCAGATCCCCGTCGGCCGGCTGCGCAAGCTCAACATGGGTCCCGAGTACCTGTCGGCGTTCACCGTCGGCGACCAGCTGCTGTGGGGTGCGGCCGAGCCCGTGCGCCGCATGCTGATGATCGCCACCGGCAACCTCTGAGCCGCGACGCCGGCGCGGCGGCGCGCACCCGGCCCAGCCCCGGCCCCCGTACCCGGCCCCCCGCCCCCGGCCCCCGTTTTCGTTCGGGAAACGGCGGGTGTTCGGTCGTTGTCGTTCGGGAAACGGCGCCCGCCCCGCCAAGGGGCGCCGTTTCCCGAACGAAAGCACTCCTGAGGGCGCCGTTTCCCGAACGAAAGTGAGGGGTCAGAGGCTGGTGCCGATGATCATCGGCTCGGGGTGCAGCTCGACGCCGAAGCGTTCGCGCACGCCGTCGCGCACGGTGCGCGCGACCGTCAGGACGTCCTCGGTGGTCGCGTCGCCGCGGTTGGTCATGGCGAGGGTGTGCTTCGTGGACACCGACGCGCGGCCCCCGGCCAGGCCGGTGCCGTCGGCTCCGCGGCCGTCCGGCCCGCCCTCGCGGGGGGCGACCTCGGGCAGCCCGAAGCCCTTCGCGAAGCCCGCGCGATCGATCAGCCAGGCCGCCGAGAGCTTCACGAGCGGCGTCCCGTCCTCGGCCTGGCCGGCGGCGAACGCCGGGGCGCCGTCGGGCAGGGAGGCCCGCACGGACGCGGGCACGATCGGGTTTGTGAAGTAGCTGCCCGTGGACCACGTGTCCGGGTCCGCCGGATCGGACACCATCCCCTTGGCGGCGCGCAGGGCCAGCACCTCGCGGCGGACCACCGCGAGCGGGGCATGGGCGCCCTCCTCGACGTCGAGCGCGGCCGCCAGCTGCCCGTAGCGGACCGGCGCCGTCGGCTCGGCGTCGGAGGAGGCGCGACGCAGCCGCAGGTCGATCGAGAGCACGATCCACCGGGGACTCGGCGCGCCGGTCTCCAGCATGGAGCGCTTGATCACGGAGTCGCGGTAGCCGAAGCGCAGGTCCGCGGGCGTCAGCTCGACGACGTCGCCCGCCTCCCGGTCCCACGCGCGCAGGGCGACGAGCACCTGCGAGACGTCCGCGCCGTACGCGCCGACGTTCTGCACGGGCGTCGCGCCGGCCGAGCCCGGGATGCCCGAGAGCGCCTCGATCCCGCCGAGCCCGTGCGCCACGGTCCATGCGACGGCGTCGTCCCACGGATGGCCCGCCGCGACCCGCACGACGACGGCCTCCCCCTCGTGGTCCGCGAGCCGGGCCCCGTCGCCGACGGGCGGCGCCTCACCCTCGCCGGGCACCGGCCCGTCCAGCACCCCGATGCCCTCGAAGGCCAGCCGCACGACGGTGCCGGGGAAGCCGGAGTCCGCCATGAGGGTGTTGGAACCGCCGCCGAGGACGAACAGGGGCTCGCCCGCCGCGTCGGCGGCGCGCACGGCCTCGATCGCCTCAGCCTCGGTGCGCGCGGTGACCCACGCGCGCGCGGGCCCGCCGACGCGGGTGGTGGTGTGGTCCGCCAGCCGCTCGCTCACGCGCTCTCCCCCGCGGGGTCGGCCAGGCGCACCACGGCCTGCGCCTTGGTCAGCACGCGCGGCTTCGCCGCGTCCGGGTTGGTGACGTTCAGGTCGATCCGCACCGTCCCGGCAGCCTCGTCCACGGCGCCGACCGTGCCGACGACCTCGAGCGTGGCACCGGGGACGGGCGCGCCGTCGTCGTCCGTGCGGACCGTGGTGTCCGCGACGGGCACCATGCCGGTGAAGCGGGTCTGGTAGTCGACGACGGCGCCCGGGTCGCCCGCCCAGTCCGAGACGAGCTGCACGGCCGCGCCCATGGTGAGCATCCCGTGGGCGATGACGCCGGGCAGGCCGACGTGCTCGGCGAACGTCGGGGACCAGTGGATCGGGTTGCGGTCGCCGGAGGCACCCGCGTAGGCGACGAGGTCAGCGCGGGTGAACGTGACGGTGCGCGTGCCGACCACCTCGCCCCGGGCGAGGTCGGACAGGCGGGGGGCGGTGCTCATCAGGACTCCTCTCCCCGGACCAGCAGGGTGGACGTGACGGTGGAGACGGGTGCGCCGTCCAGATCCGCGATCTCTGTGACGGTGGTGACCATGCGGTTGCCGCCGAGGGACTTCACGGCCTCGACCCGCACGGTCGCCACGACCTCGTCCCCGGCCACCAGCGGGCGGTGGTGGACGAAGCGCTCGTCCGCGTGGACCACGCGCGAGAAGTCGATGCCCAGCTCGGGATCGGCGACGACGGCGGCCTCGGCGCGCTGGGCGATGACGACGGCGAAGGTCGGGGGGGCGACCAGGTCGGCGTGTCCCAGGGCCCGGGCGGCCGCGACGTCGTGGTGCGCGGGATGCTGGGCCTGCACGGCCTCGGCGAAGCCGCGGACCGCCTCACGACCGACCTGGAAGGGGGGCGCGGGCGGATAGCTCCGCCCGGCGACGTCGGGGTTCACGCTCAACTCGGGCCTCCTGCGGGACGGTTCTCGACTGCCGTCCAGCCTAACGGCCGGGGCGCCGCTCCCCCTGCCGGCGGGCGGCCTGGCGGAAGCGCACGAGCTGAGCGGACAGGTGAACGGCGACGCCCGCGCCGAGCACGCCCAGGGCGGTCCCGGAGACGGCGAGGCGTCCGGTGGTGCCGCCGACGACCGCCAGCACGATGCCCACGAGGAACAGCGCGGAGCCGGTCAGCACGAGGGTCCGGTACAGCCGGGAGCCGTGCTCCCACGGGGAGACGAAGCCGCGGGGCGCGGCGGTGCCGCGGGTGGGCTGGTGGGCGGGGCGACGCGTGGACATGCCCGCCAGGCTACCGGGGCGACGGACGGGCCCCGGAACGCGAAAGGACCCGGCCCCTCCGAGGAGGTGACCGGGTCCGTCCGATTCCGTAGCGGCGGGGGGACTCGATCCCCCGACCTCACGATTATGAGTCGTGCGCTCTAACCAGCTGAGCTACGCCGCCACGACACGAGAACGCCCGCACTCACGGTTTTCACGCCGCGAGGGCGGGCTCTCATGTCAGAGCCCCGACCGGGAATCGATCCCGGGACCTCCATCTTACCAAGATGGCGCTCTACCACTGAGCTATCGGGGCAACGAGGTGAGACTCTACCAGGGCCCCGGGGCCGATGCAAAATCGGCCCCGGTCACGGCCTCCGGCGGGGTCGGCACCCCGGCGGAATCAGCGGCGGGCGCCCCGATCCGAGCGCTCCTGGGCGCCCCAGCGGGGCTTGCGGCCGCCGGGGCGTCCCCTGCGGTCGCCACGGAAGCTGCGGTCGTCCCGGTCCTTGCGGAAGCCGCCACGATCCTCGCGGGAGCCGCGGTCGTCCCGGTCCTTGCGGTACCCGCCGCGCTGGCCGCCGTCGCGGTCCCCGCGGAAGCCGCCGCGCTCGCCGCGCTCGCCGCGGTCCTTGCGGAAGCCGCCGCGGTCCTCGCCGTCGCGCTCGGCGCGGGTCGGGCGACCGGTGTCCTTGCGCAGGCCGAGGCGACGGCCGTTGATCTCCGCGTTGGCCGCGGCCTCGAGCTGGGCCGAGGTCAGGTCCGCCGGCAGCTCGACGAGCGAGTGGTTGCCGCGCAGGTCGATCGCGCCGATGGCGGAGGCGGGCAGGCCCACCTCGTTCGCCAGCGCGCCCACGATGTTGCCCGGCCGCACGCGGTCCTGGTGGCCGACGGCGATCCAGTACGTCGCGTTGCCGGCCGCGGGCTCCCGGGCCGGGCCACGCGAGCCGCGGCCGTCACTCGTGCCGCGCTCACGGCCGCCGTCGCGCCCACCCTCGCGGCCGCCGTCGCGGTCCTTGCGGCCGCGGGCGCCGCCGAACGGGATCTCCTGCTCGCGGGCCAGCAGCGGGCGGCCGCCCTGGGCCATCATGCCCAGTGCGGCGGCCACGCGCGCCGGCTCGGCCTCGTGCTCGTCGACGTACGCGGCGACGATCTCACCGAACACCGCCAGCTCCTCCTCCGAGGCGCGCTCGAGGGTGCGGGTGATGCCGTCGGCGAAGCGGCGCTTGCGGGCCGCGTTGACGTCGGCGACGGAGGGCACGGCCATCTCCTCGACCTGCTGGCGGGTGGTCCGCTCGATCTGCTTGAGCAGGAAGCGCTCACGCGGGGTCATGAAGAGCACGGCGTCGCCCTGTCGGCCGGCGCGGCCGGTGCGGCCGATGCGGTGCACGTAGGACTCGGCGTCCTGCGGGATGTCGTAGTTGACCACGTGCGAGATGCGCTCGACGTCCAGGCCGCGGGCGGCGACGTCGGTGGCCACGAGGATGTCCACGCGGCCGGCCTTCAGGTCCTCGACGGTCTTCTCGCGCTGCTTCTGGGCGATGTCGCCGGAGATGGCCACGGCCTTGAACCCGGCGCGCGTGAGCTTCTGGGCGAGCTCCTCGGTGCCGGCACGGGTGCGCACGAAGGCGATGACGCCGTCGTGCTCCTCGGTCTCGAGGATCCGGCTCAGGGCCTCGAACTTCCACTGGTGGCCCACCTGGAGGTAGCGCTGGCGGATGGTGGCGGACGTCGTCGACTGACGGGCGACGGCCACCTCCTCCGGGGCGTTCAGGTACTGGGCGGAGATGCGGCGGATGGCCGGGGGCATGGTGGCGGAGAACAGGGCGGTCTGCTTCGTGTCCGGGGTGGAGGCGAGGATGCGGTCCACCTCCTCCGCGAAGCCCATGCGCAGCATCTCGTCCGCCTCGTCCAGCACGAGGGTCTGCAGGTCGGAGAGGTCCAGCGAGCCGCGCTCGAGATGGTCGATCACGCGGCCCGGCGTGCCGACGACGACCTGCGCGCCCCGGCGCAGTCCGGCCAGCTGCGGGCCGTACGGGGAGCCACCGTAGACGGCGAGCACGGAGACGTCGTCGAGGTGCTTGGCGTAGCTGTCGAAGGCGTCGGCCACCTGGAGGGCGAGCTCGCGGGTCGGGGCGAGCGCGAGCACCTGCGGGGTGTCCGCGCGCCCGGTCACGTCCGTGGTCTCGGCGAGGCGGGACAGGGCCGGCAGCGCGAACGCGCCGGTCTTGCCGGTGCCGGTCTGGGCCAGGCCCACGACGTCGCGGCCGTCCAGCAGCAGCGGGATGGTCGCCTCCTGGATCGGCGAGGGGCGGGTGTAGCCCAGGTCCTCGACGGCGGCCAGCACGCGGGCGTCCAGGCCGAGGTCCAGGAAGGTGGGGCCGGCGGGCCCGGCCGGGGCCTCGGGGGCGGCGGGCTCGGCGGCGTCGACCTGCGGGACGGTCCCGGTGGCCTCCTGCTCCGCCTCGGCGAGCTCGGGGGCGACCTCGGCGGTGGTCTGGGGATCGAGGATGTCGGACATGGGTCCTCCTGTGGGGATGCGCGGGCGCACGCCGGAGGACGTCGGTCGCGGGTCGACGTCGTGGGGCGCAGGGGCCAGCTGGGTCAGATGATTCCGTCCACCCGGCAGCCCCCGAGGGCCACGACGTTCGTGACCCGCACACACATCTGCACAGACATCTGCAGTCCGGCGTGGCACACGCGTCCACGCTCATTCATCACAGGGGGAGAGACCGGATCCGGTCCGCCCAGTCTACGCCACCGGATCCCGGGCCGGGCTGTGCCCTCGGACACCCCGGCCGCGCACCGGCCGGGGCGATAGGCTCGGCAGGTGCCCCAGAACAGCGAAGACCGCCCCCTCGCCCGCGGGCTCGGCCGGGCCGCCGGCCGTGCCGCCCAGTCCTTCCGGGAGAATCAGCGGGCCGACGACGCACGGCTGCGCGCCGAGCGCGCCCGCCTCACCGCCGAGGACGAGGAGCGCCTGGAACGGCGCCGCGCGGACCGCGAGCGCGACCTGGTCGCGCGGGACGCGGCCGAGTCCGATGCCGGCCTCGTCCACCCGCTCCTGAAGGTCGCGCGCCTCTACTGGCTCGCGGTCACCGTGGTGCTGGTCGGCATCGCGGGCGCGTTCCTCTGGAACGGGGCCCGCGCACAGGACAGCGGCGAGCCCGTCATCGATCCGCTCACCGGCATGGAGTCGGTGGGCGTGCTGGGCGGCGCGACGGGGCAGTTCACGATGGGCACCGCCGTCGCCCTGCTGGCCGCGGCGTCCCTGTGGGGCTGGATCGGTCTGCTGCGCCGCCGTCGTTCGGCGATCGGGACCCTGACGTTCATCGCCGTCCTGCTGGCCGCCCCCGCGTTCCTGCGGGCCAACGGCCTGCTGATCATCCTCGCCGTCGTGATGCTCCTGGGCGCCGCGCTCGTCTGGCTGCCGCCCGTGCGCTCGCGCGTGCGGCGCTGAGCCCGCGCGTCCCGCCCCCGCCGCCGGGCGGCGGCGCCGCTCAGTCCTCCACGGGACGGGCGGAGGCGACGACGGGCCGGGCCGTGGCGAGGTCGTACTCCATGACCTGACGGCCGCCGATCCACACGCGCAGGGCCCGCTGCATGACATCGAGCGGGTCGCCGGACCAGAGCACCAGGTCGGCATCCTTGCCCACCTCGAGGGAGCCGATGCGGTCGTCCAGCCCGAGCACGCGCGCGGGATGCAGGGTGATGGCGCGCAGGGCGGTCTCCCGGTCCAGGCCCTCCTTCACCGACAGCGCCGCCTGGTAGACGAGGAAGTCGATGGGCACCACCGGGTGGTCGGTGATGATGCTGATCTCGACGCCGGCCCGCGCCAGACGGCCCGGGTTGCGCATCGAGCGGCCCCGCAGCTCCGGCTTGGACTTGGTGGTGAACAGCGGGCCGATCAGCACCGGCACGCCGCGGGCCGCGAGCTGGTCGGCCAGCGGGTGCGCCTCGGTGCCGTGGTCCAGGACGAGGTCGTAGCCGAACTCGTCGGCCAGGCGCAGGGCGGTGGCGACGTCGTCGGTGCGGTGGCAGTGCTGGCGCCAGGGGATCGTGCGCTCCAGGACGAGGGCGAGGGCGTCGAGGTGGGGGTCGCGGGTGAAGGGCTTGTCCTCGCGCTCGGCCTCCGCGCGGCGGGCCATGTAGCCCTGCGCCCGCAGGAACGCCTCGCGGATCACGAGGGCGGTGCCCAGCCGCGTGGACGGGGTGCGGCCCTTCTCCTTGTAGACGTTCTTGGGGTTCTCGCCGAGGGCGGACTTCACGCCCGAGGGACTGCGCAGCACCATCTCGTCCACGGTGCGTCCGTGGGTGTGCAGCGCCACCGCCTGGCCGCCGATCGGGTTGCCCGAGCCGGGGTTCACGTTCACGGTGGTCACCCCGCCGGCCAGGGCGTCCTTCCAGCCCGGCTCGTTCGGGTCGACGGCGTCGATCGCCCGCACCCCGGCCATCACCGGGTCCGTCATCTCGTTGACGTCCGCGGTCGCACCGACCTCGCCCTCGGCGTGCATGCCGAGGTGGACGTGGGCGTCCACGAAGCCGGGCAGCAGCCAGCGCCCCTCGCAGTCCACCACCTCGGCGCCGTCGGGCGCCTCGACGTCGGGGCCGAGCGCGGTGATGCGGCCGTCCTCGACGAGCAGGGTGCCGTCGAACGGCTCGGCGGCGATGGGGACGACATGGGCGTTGACGAAGGCGGTGAGGGTCATGCCCGTCACACTACGCCGCCGGGTGCTCCCCACCCGTGCGCTAGACCTCTGGCGGACGTCGGCGGGTCAGAGGCTGCCCAGAGCCCGCTCCAGGTCCGCCACGAGGTCCTCGGCGTCCTCGATGCCCACCGACAGGCGCAGCAGGTCGTCCGGCACGGCCAGCTCGGTGCCGGCCACGGAGGCGTGGGTCATCTCCGCCGGGTAGTTCATCAGCGACTCGATGCCGCCCAGGGACTCGGCGAGCTGGAACAGGCGGGTCGACTCGGCCACGCGGCGGGCCGCCGCGGCGCCGCCGGACAGGCGCAGCGAGACCATGCCGCCGAAACCGCGCATCTGGCGCTGCGCGAGGTCATGGCCGGGGTGGTCCGGCAGCCCCGGGTAGAGCACCTGGGAGACCTCGGCGCGGCCGGTGAGCCACTCGGCGACGGCCTGGGCGTTGGCCTGGTGGCGGTCCATGCGCACCCCGAGCGTCTTGAGGCCGCGCGTGGTCAGGTACGCGTCCATGGGCCCGTTCACGGCCCCCGCCGCGAACTGCTGGAACTTCACCTGTTCGGCGAGTGCGGCGTCCGGGATCACGAGCGCCCCGCCGATCACGTCCGAGTGGCCGCCGATGTACTTCGTGGTGGAGTGCACCACCACGTCCGCGCCGAGGGCGATGGGGGACTGCAGGTACGGCGTCGCGAAGGTGTTGTCCACCACGAGCAGCGCGCCGTGCGCGTGGGCCGCCTCGGCGACCGCGGCGACGTCGGAGATCTTCATCATCGGGTTGGACGGGGTCTCCAGCCACACCATGACCGGCCCCGTGGCGGCGGCGCGCTCGACGGCGGCGGCGACCTGCTCGGCGTCCCCCATGTCCACGACGACGTGCTCCACGCCCCACGGGGCGAGCACGCGGGAGATGAGGCGGTAGGAGCCGCCGTACACGTCGTTGCCGAGCACGATCGTCATGCCCGGCCGGCCCGCGCCCATGATCAGCGCGGTCTCCGCGGCCAGGCCGGAGGCGAACGTGAGGCCGGTGGCCCGGGGCGCGCCGGACTCGTCGACGCCGGCCTCGAGCGCGGCCAGCTGCTCCTGCAGGGCGTCCCGGGTGGGGTTGGTGCCGCGGCCGTAGTCGTAGCCGCGCCGCAGCTCGCCGACGGCCGTGGGCGCGTACGTGCTCGAGAGGTGGATCGGCGGGACGACGGCGCCGAACACCTCGTCCAGGTGCTGGCCCGCGTGCACGGCGCGCGTGCCGAAGCCTCCCCCCTGGGGGTGGGCGGCGGCGTCTTCGGCGCCGGTGTCGGGGGTGGTGGCGTGCGGGTCCTCGTGGACGTTCTGCTCGGTCATCTCGGGAGCCTCCTCGGAGAGATCGGGTCGGGTGGGGCGGGCGCGGCCGGTGCGGCCGGCCTCAGGCGGTGACGTGGGCGAGGACGTCGTGCAGGGTGACGACGCCCTGGACGCGGCCGGCCTCGAGCACCAGCAGCACGGGGTCCTGGGCGAGGCGGCGGGCGACGGCGCGCAGCGGGGTGCGCGCCCCCAGGCAGGGCAACACGGGGCCCATGACGTCGGCCACGGGGGTCTGCGCGGTGGCCCGCCCCGCGGCGAGGGCGTCCGCGAGCGCGGCGGAGGAGACGGTGCCGCGGACCTCGCCGATCCGCAGGTCGTGCCGGGGCTCGAGGATCACGGGCAGCGCGTCCACGCCGTACCGGTTCATGGTCGCGACGGCGTCCGCCACCGAGGTGGTCGGGGCCGCGGTGACGAGGGTGGGCACGGAGCCGGGGAACAGGTCGGCCTTCTCGGTCAGCAGCTCCCCCGCCGTCGCGGACCAGCGGTCGGCCTCGGCGGGGGTGCCCGCGCGGGTCGCCGGCTCGGCGTCGGCGTGCTCGAGCGCCTCGACGGGCGTGCCGGCCCCGCCGGCGGCCCCCGTGGCGCCGTCGTCGTCCGTCTGCGGGACCGCCGAGCGGGTGCGCCCGCGCGCCCACGCCGGCAGCACGGTCTCGCGGACGTCGTAGTCGAAGCCGCGCTCGTCCATCCACGGGTCGTTGAAGATCTTGGCGAGGTAGCCGCGGCCCGAGTCGGGCAGCACGATCACCATGACGTCCTCCGGGCCGAGCTCGCGCGCGGCGCGCAGGCCGGCGACGACGGCCAGACCGGAGGAGCCGCCCACGAGCAGGCCCTCCTCGGCGGCGAGGCGGCGGGTCATGGCCAGGGCCTCGGCGTCCTCGACGGCGATGACCTCGTCCGGGACCGCGGGGTCGTAGTTGTCCACCCACATGTCCTCGCCGACGCCCTCGACGAAGTAGGGCCGGCCGGCGCCGCCGGAGTACACCGAGCCGCTGGGGTCCGCGCCGATCACGCGGACGGGACCGGACGGGCGGTCCGCCGAGACCTCCTTGAGGTAGCGGCCGGTGCCCGTGATGGTGCCGCCCGTGCCGGCGCCCATCACGACGTGGGTGACGCGGCCGGCCGTGTCCTCCCAGATCTCGGGGCCGGTGGTCTCGTAGTGGGAGGCCGGGGCGGCGGGGTTGAAGAACTGGTTGGGCTGGTAGGCCCCGGGGATCTCCCGCACGAGGCGGTCGGCGACCCCGTAGTAGGACTCCTCGGACGTCGGGTCCACGGCGGTGGGCGTGACGACGAGCTCGGCGCCGTACGCGCTGAGCACGTCCCGCTTCTCCTGACCCACCTTGTCCGGGGTGACGAACACGGTGCGGTAGCCCTTGAGCTGCGAGACCAGGGCCAGCCCCACGCCCGTGTTGCCCGAGGTGGGCTCCACGACGGTGCCGCCCGGGCCGAGCAGGCCCTCGCGCTCGGCCTCCTCGATCATCTTCAGCGCGATGCGGTCCTTCACGGAGCCGCCGGGGTTCAGGTACTCGACCTTCACCAGCACGGTGGCCTCGATGCCCTCCGTCACGGAGTGCAGCTTCACGAGCGGGGTGTGCCCGATCAGCTCGAGGACGTTCTCGGCGTACTGCATGGGCTGCGCAGGGGTGGGCGCGGGGGTCTGTTCAGTCACGCACCCCACGCTACGCCAGGGGCCGGACGCCGAAGGAGGGCTCCGGACACGCGGGGCAACGCCCGGCGTGCGCGCCGTCACGGCCGACGTCGTCCTGTCCGGGCCCGGGTGTACGGTGCGGGCATGACCGCCCCGGACGCCGAGCGCCGCGTACGCGTGCCCGTCCCCGTGGACGTCGCGCTCACCCTGCGCCCCCTGCAACGCGGTGCGGCCGACCCCACGGTCCGCGCCACACCGCAGGGCGTCTGGCTCACTCTGCGCTCCCCCGCCCCGGACGCGGCGTCGGGCGGGCCGGGCCGGCCGACGTCGTTGCTGGTCTCCGGCGTCCGGGAGGCCGCAGGGGGTGGCACCGCCGTGACGGCCCGCGCGTGGGGCGCGGGCGCGAGCGCCGCCGTCGCCGGCGTGGAGCGCCTGCTCGGCCTGCACGACGACGGCTGGGCCGCCTTCGACGCCCTGCTGCGGGCGGACTCCGGTGCGCCCGCGCTGCCGCGGCACGTGCGCGAGGCGCGGCGGACGCGGGCCGGGCTGCGGCTGCCGGCGGCGGGCGCGCTGTCCCGGCAGCTGCTCACCGCCGTGCTCGAGCAGAAGGTCACCCATGACCAGGCGCGGCACGGCTGGCGCACCCTCGTGCGGCTGGCCGCCCGGATCGACGGAGACGGGCCCGCCCCCGGCCCGGTGCCGCCGGGGATGCTGCCGCCGCCGACCCCGGCCGCCGTCCTGCGGATCCCCTCGTGGGACTGGCATGCGCGGGCCTGGGTGCAGCCCTCCCAGTCACGGACCATGCTGGAGGTCGCCCGGCGGGCCGCGAGCATCGACCGGCTCGGCGACGCGGTCGCCCCCGGGGACACGGCCGGGGTGGCTGCGCTGGCCCGGCGCCTGGAATCGGTGCCCGGGATCGGGCCGTGGACCACGGCCGAGGCGCTGCAGCGCAGCCACGGGGCGGCGGACCTCGTCTCCGTGGGCGACTACCACCTGGCGCAGTACGTGGGGCAGGTCCTCACGGGACGCCGGACCGACGACGCCGGGATGCTCCGCCTGCTCGCGCCGTGGGCCGGACACCGGCAGCGGGTGGTGCGGATGATCGGGCTCTCCGGAGAGCGCAAGCAGGCGTTCGGGCCCAAGCTCGCCCCGGCCGACCACCGCGCCCACTGACGCGACGCCGGGCCGGCCGAGGCCGTGCCGGCGCGTTCGGGCGGCCCCTTCGCTCCTGCACAGGCCGCTGCTCCCGGCGTGTCCTCCCCAGCCCCGGCCGGGTCCGGCCGGCCGCCCGCCCCGGGTTCCTAGCGTGGGCGATGCCGCTCCGACCGGCGCGGCGCCGCCGGGACCCTGATGAGTCCCCACCCGGGAGGAGACCGCCATGACCACCGCCTTCGAGCCCCGCCCGCACACCGCCGCCGCCCCGCGCGAGCCCGACCCGCACGGCCCCGGCACGCCCGGCTCCCTGCGTCCAGGCGAGCGCGGCTCCGTGCTCATCGTGACCCGCCACCCCGACCCGGACGAGGCCATGCGGCACGCGATGGCCTGGATCACCGCCTTCGAGGAGGACTGCGGCCTCGTGCTGGACACGGACGAGACCGCGCTCTACGCCGTCGGCCGAGCGGGCGACCTGGGTGAGGCCCTGCGTCGCGGCCCCCTGGTCCACGAGGACGGCAGCCCCGCCGACACCTCCGCGTTCGTGGACGCGGTGCTCACGGACGGCACGTGGCGCCTGCGCGACGCCGACCCGCGGGAGTGGTCGACCACGTACCGTGCCGCGATCCTGGGCGCCGCCCCCGAGGCGGTCTGCACCATCTGGGACGTGTTCCCGCTGCCCGCCGCCTGAGGGTGACGGTCGTCGTCAGCCCGCACCCTGGGCGTGGGCGTGGGCCTGGGCCTGGGCCTGGACGACCTTCGCGCCCTCCTCGCGCAGCTCGACCTTGCGGACCTTGCCGGAGACGGTCATGGGGAAGGCGTCGAGCACGCGGACGTAGGCCGGGATCTTGAAGTGCGCGATCCGGCCCGCGGCGAACTCGCGGACGGCGTCCACCGTGAGCGGCTCGACACCGTCCTTCATGATCATGCAGGCCATGAGCTGCTCGCCGTACTTCTCGTCCGGCACGCCCACCACCTGGACGTCCTGGATGTCCGGGTGGGTGTAGAGGAACTCCTCCACCTCGCGCGGGGAGATGTTCTCGCCGCCGCGGATCACGAGGTCCTTGATGCGGCCCTCGATGCGCACCGAGCCGTCCTCGTCCATGGAGGCGAGGTCGCCGGAGTGCATCCAGCCGTCGGCGTCCAGCACCTCGGCGGTCTTCTCGGGGGCGTCCCAGTAGCCGAGCATCACGGAGTAGCCGCGGGTGCACAGCTCGCCCGTGGCCCCGCGCGGGACGACGTCACCGGTGGCGGGGTCCACGATCTTCGTCTCCACGTGGGGCATGGTCCGGCCGACGGTCTGGGTGCGCACCTGTAGGGAGTCGTCGCGGCGGGTCATGGTGGACACGGGCGCGGTCTCCGTCATGCCGTAGCAGATGGCGACCTCGGACATGTGGAACCGGTCGATGACCTTCTTCATCACCTCGACAGGGCACGTCGAGCCGGCCATCACGCCGGTGCGCAGCGTGGACAGGTCCAGCTCGTCCGCCTCGGGCCGGGCGAGCATGGCGATGAACATCGCCGGCACGCCGTACAGGCTCGTCGCGCCGGTGGCGGCCACGGCCCGCAGCGCCGAGACCGGCTCGAAGCTGCGCGCCGGGATGACGGCGAGCGAGCCATGGGAGACGGTGGCGATCACGCCGATCACCATGCCGAAGCAGTGGAAGAACGGCACCGGGATCACCACGGTGTCCTCCTCCGTGTAGCCCAGCAGCTCGCCGATGTGGAAGCCGTTGTTCAGCACGTTGCGATGCGTCAGCGTGACGCCCTTGGGGAAGCCGGTGGTGCCCGAGGTGTACTGCAGGTTCACGGGGTCCGCCGGCCGGGTGGCGGCCTCGCGCGCGGCCAGGTCCTCGTCCGAGACCCGCGCGGCCCCGGCCAGGAAGGCGGCCCACGTGCCCTCGGCCACGGGATCGGCGGCGTGCCGGCCGGCCACGTCACCGTCCTGCACGTGGGCGTAGGCGTCCTCGCCGCTCCCGGCCGGCAGCATGATCAGCTGCCGCAGGTGCGGCGCCGACTCACGGGCCACGGCCCGCGCGGTGGCGGGCGGGTCCATGCGTGCGTCCGCGCAGGCCACCACCAGCCCGCGCATGTCGCACTGCTCGACCACGTACGTCAGCTCGTGGGCGCGGTACGCCGGGTTGAGGTTCACGAGGATGACGCCGGCGCGTGCCGCGCCGTAGAGCAGCGAGACCCACTCGGCGACGTTGGGGCTCCACATCCCGATCCGGTCCCCCGCCTCGTAGCCCGCAGCCATGAGCGCCTTGGCCACCGTCACGGACTCCTCCCGCAGCTGCCCGTAGGTCCAGGTGCGTCCGGTGGCCGGGTCCCCGTCCGGTCCACACTCCAGGAGGGCGGCGCGGTCGGCGAACCGGCGGGCGGTGTCGTCGAGGTTCTGGGCCAGGGTCTGCTCGAGCAGCTCGACGTCGGTCGGTCCCTGGGTGAAGGACTCGGGGGCGGTGGACTCGGTCATCGGGCGCTCCTCGCGGACGGTCGGGCGACGCCGCACGGCGTCACGATGCACGGCCGTGCCGCCGCCGGACCGCGGAGGGCATCGGGTGTGACACGGACCACAGGCAGGCTACGTCGCCTGGCGGGAGGCCGCCACCTCCCGGGGCGGGGACGCGGGGTGTGCCACGGCCCCGGACGGCAGAAGACCCCGGGACCGTACGGTCCCGGGGTCTTCGTTCCGGTGGCAGATACTGGATTCGAACCAGTGAAGGCAGTGCCAGCTGATTTACAGTCAGCCCCCTTTGGCCGCTCGGGAAATCTGCCGTGCCACCCGGCGGCTGCCGGACGTCTCGAGGACGACCGCACCGGTCGGGCGAGAGTCCACTGTACAGCATCTCCGCGCCACGCCGCCAATCGGCCCGGGACCGCGTCCGTCGTCCCCGGTAGGCTGGCCCGCAGAGCGCTCCGCGCGGCCCCGCAGTGGCCGTCGACGACGGGCGCGCCCCGTCCGCAGACCCTGAAGGAGAGCACCCGTGGCCAGCGATTCCACGTTCGACGTCGTCAGCAAGGTGGACAGCCAGGAGGTGTCCAACGCCCTGAACCAGGCGCAGAAGGAGATCGCCCAGCGCTACGACTTCAAGGGCGTCGGCGCCGAGATCGACTTCTCCGGCGAGAAGATCCTCATGAAGGCCTCCTCCGAGGAGCGCGTCAAGGCCGTCAAGGACGTGTTCGAGTCCAAGCTCGTCAAGCGCGGCATCTCCCTCAAGTCCCTCGACGCCGGCGCCCCGTTCGCCTCCGGCAAGGAGTACCGCATCGAGGCGACCATGAAGGAGGGCATCGACCAGCCCACCGCGAAGAAGATCACCAAGCTGATCCGCGACGAGGGCCCCAAGTCCGTCAAGGCCCAGATCCAGGGGGACGAGCTGCGCGTGTCCTCCAAGTCCCGCGACGACCTGCAGTCGGTCATCGCGATGCTCAAGGACTTCGAGGACGCGGACCTGCAGTTCGTGAACTTCCGCTGATCCGCACGCCGCCTCCCCTCCGATCCCACCAGGAGTCCCCATGCTGTACCTGATCGACCCTCGCGGGGCCGTGTGGTCCGCCGACACCACGATCGGCCGGGCGCGGGCCCGGGCCCGCGTGGACGGCCGCCCGGTCGACGACCTGAAGTTCACCAAGGCCGCCATGCTCCTGACCTTCGACGACCATGTGGACCTCGCGCTGCGTCACGGCGTCGCCGCCCCGCGGGGCCTCCTCCTCGACCACGGGTTCGTGGCCCAGGTGCTCGCCCCCGCGAACCTGAAGGCCCAGCGCGCCAACCAGGACGCGATCGCCGAGCAGCTCGCGGTGGTGGAGCGTCGCACGGAGGACGTCGGATCGCTGCGCTCCCACCGGCACGCGGCCGCCTACGAGGGCGCGGACCAGGATCTGGAGCGCCGCATCAAGAAGGCGGAGGAGGCGGCCCGCGAGACGCTCCAGGCGGCCCCGGACGAGGACCTCGTCCGCCACTGGACGCGCCTGGGCGGCGCGGTGCCGGCCACGCTCCAGGCCGACCGCGACCGCTGACCCGCCGGCCGCCGTCGTCGTGGTGGCTCCCGTGGACGGCGGCTCAGGCTGCCGCGAGCCAGACGTTTCGGCGGTTTCGCGGCCCGATCTGCAGCAGAATCATCTGGCTCACGGGCAAAAACGTCTGGCTCGGCGCTCCTCGGCGGTCGCGGGCTCGCAGCCTCCCGCCACGGAACCCCGCGCCCGCTCAGGGTGTGGGGTTCCGCGCGTCGTAGCGCAGGAAGCCGGGCTCCCACCGCATCAGCGCGGTCACGCCGAGCATGCACAGCACACCGCCGGCCAGCAGGGTCGGCCCCTCCCCCAGGCCCACGGAGGCGCCGCCGGTGAGCAGCTCGCCCAGGCGCGGCCCGCCCGCCACCACGACGACGAACACGCCCTGCAGCCGGCCGCGCAGGTGGTCCGGGGTCGCGGACTGCAGGATCGAGCCGCGGAAGACGCCGGAGAGCGAATCCGCGGCCCCGCCCACCGCCATGCACAGCGCGGCGAGGGCGAACGCGAGCGTGAGGCGGGGATCGCCGTCGGGCAGGGACTGCGCCCACCACACCACGCCGCCGAACGCGGCCACCGCCGCGCCCCACACGAGGATCGAGACGTACACGCCCCAGCCCTGCGCATGCAGGCGTGTGAACGGCGCGGAGAACAGCCCCGCGAGGAACGCGCCCGCCGCCATCGCGGCCAGCAGCACGCCGACGGCGGCCTCACCGCCGCCGAGCACCACGGCGCCGATGGCGGGCAGCAGGGCGCGCGGGAACGCCGTCGTCATGGCCACGATGTCCGCGAGGAAGGTCATCCGCAGGTTCGGTCGCGAGCCGAGGAAGCGCAGGCCCTCGACCACCGAGGCCAGGCCCCCGCGCGTCCCCGAGGCGGCCGCGGCCTCGCCCCGCTGCGGCGGCAGGGACGGCAGCCGCCACACGGCGTACAGGGCGGCGAGGAAGGTGACGACGTCGATCGAGTAGGTCCACGCGTAGCCGACCGCCGCCACGAGCACGCCGCCCAGCACGGGGCCGACCATCAGGGCCACGGAGAACGTCATCATGTTCAGCGCGTTCGCCGCCGGCACGAGCGGCAGGCCCACGAGCGCGGGGATGATCGCGCCGCGGGTGGGCTGGTTGATGCCGGACGCGCCGGAGTGCAGGGCCACGAGGGCGTACAGCACCGGCACCGACTCGAGCCCGGCCCAGGCCTGCGCGGCGATGCCGACCGTGGTCAGCCACATGACGGCCGACGAGGTCAGTGCGACGCGGCGGCGGTCGTGCCGGTCCGCGATCGCGCCGCCGTACAGGCCCGCGACCACGAGCGGCACGAGCGCGGCGAGGCCGAGCAGGCCCACCGCGAACGAGGAGCCGGTCAGGGCGAACACCTCGAGGGACACCGCCACGAGCGTGAGCTGCGTGCCCACGTACGCGAGCGTGTTGCCGAGCCACAGCCGCCGGTAGGCGGGTGAGACCCGCAGCGGGGTGATGTCGACGAGGAGGCGGGCCACCCCGGAAGCCTAGCGCCGGGGCGGCCAGGGCCCGCCCCGGATCAGGCGGTCGGGACGGAGGCCCCGTCGCGGGAGATGCGGGTCATCTCCTCCCGGTCCACGACCTTCACCCGCTCCCGCGCCACCGGACCGGCCTCCGTCGCCTGCGCACCCAAGGACTTCTCGTGGTCATCCAGAGCATGCCAGCCGGCCCACGTGGTGTACGGCACCTCACGGGACTCGAGCAGCTCGATCACCGACTCCTCGGAGGGCTCCTGGGCCGTCCACAGCCCCGGCTCGTCCTCGATCAGATGCTTGATCGTCTCCAGGGAGTCACCCTTGGTGTGCCCGATCAGGCCCACCGGGCCCCGCTTGATCCACCCCGAGGCGTACAGGCCCGGCACGGGGGCACCGTCCGCGTCGAGCACCCGGCCCTGCGCGTTCGGGATCACCCCGCGCACCTCATCGAACTCCACCCCCTCCACGGGCGAACCGAAGTAGCCCACCGCCCGGTAGATCGCCTGCACCGGGTAGTCCACGGTCTCGTCCGTCGGGCGGACCCCACCGGAACCGTCCAGCTCCATTCGGCGCATCCGCAGGCCGTCCACCCGGCCGTCGCCGTCCTCGTCCAGGAACTCCTCGGGGGCCTGGAGGAAATGCAGGTGCAGCCGACGCGAGGCGCTCTGCTGACGGTCCTCCTGCTCCATGAGCCAGTTCGTCAGCGTCCCCACCATGGTGCGGACCTGGTTGTTCTCCTCGATCGCCTTCTCCGAGGCCTCATCGAAGTCGAAGTCCTCCTCGTACAACACGATGTCCACATCCCGGGAGTGCGCCAGCTCCCGCAGCTCCAGCGGGGTGAACTTCACCTGCGCCGGCCCGCGCCGGCCGAACACGTGCACATCCGTGACCGGGGAGGCGGCCAGGTCCCGGTACACGTTGTCCGGGATCTCGGTGGGCAGCAGGTCCTCGGCATGCTTGGACAGGATCCGGGCCACATCCAGGGCCACGTTCCCGTTGCCGATCACCGCCACCTGCGTGGCCTCCAACGGCCAGTGCCGCGGCACATCCGGGTGCCCGTCATACCAGGACGCGAAGTCGGCGCCACCGAACGAGCCGGCCAACTCCACCCCGGGAACGTCCAGGGCCGCGTCCCGCACGGCCCCGGTGGAGAACACGATCGCGTCGTAATGCCGACGCAGATCCGCCAGGCTCAGGTCCGTGCCGTAGTCCACGTTCCCGAGGAAACGGATGTCCCCGCGGTCCATGACCTTGTGCAGGGCGGTGACGATGCCCTTGATGCGCGGATGGTCCGGGGCCACCCCGTAGCGGATGAGGCCGAACGGGGCCGGGTACCGGTCGAACAGGTCGATGCTGACCCGGAAGTCCCGTTCCTCCTTGGTCAGGATGTCCGCCGTGTACACCCCGGCGGGTCCGGCACCGATGATGGCGATGCGCAACGGGCGGTCAGGGCGAACGGTCACGGTGGGTGGGTCCTTTTCGACGACGGCGGGGCACGCCGGCGGAGCGCGGGGCAAGGCCCGGCACCGGCGCGCGGGATCGACCCCCCAGTCTACCGCCGTGACCGGGAGGAACCTGGGTGAGAGTGCTCACCCGGACCGTACAGTGGTCCGCGTGAGCCCCTCCTCCCCCGCTGTCCGGCCCGGCGTGACCCCCGACGGCGCCGCCCCCGACACCGGCGCCCTGCCCACCGTCTCCCCCGCCCCGGCCGATGACCCGCGTGGGCTGGCCCTCGGCTTCACCGCCTACTTCGTGTGGGGCCTGCTGCCGCTCTACATGGCGGTGCTCGCGCCCGCCGGGGCCCTGGAGATCGTGGTGGTGCGCATCGGCTTCGCCCTGATCTTCTGCCTGCTGCTGCTGACCGTGATGCGCCGCCTGCGCGAGCTGGGGACGGCGCTGGCCACGCCCGGCCGCTGGGGCACCACGGGTCTGGCCGCCGGGATCATCGCGGTGAACTGGCTGCTGTACGCGGTCTCGGTCACCACGGGCAACGTGCTCCAGGCGTCGCTGGGCTACTTCATGAACCCGCTGGTGAATGTCCTGCTCGGCGTGCTCTTCCTCGGGGAGCGGCTGCGGCGGGGCCAGTGGGTGGCCGTCGGGATCGCGGTGGCCGCCGTCGTCGTGATGTCCGCGGCGATGGGGCAGGTGCCGTGGATCGCGCTCGGGCTGGCCACCTCGTTCGGGCTCTACGGCTTCGTGAAGAAGCGCTTCCCCTCCCCCGTGCACGCGGTGACCGCGATGACCGCCGAGACCGTGGTGCTGATCCCCGTGTTCGTGGTGGGCAGCGTGCTGCTGGCGCAGGCCGGGCTGCTCACCACCGTCACCGAGGGGCCCGGCCACTTCTGGCTCATGGCCGGGCTCGGCGTGCTCACCGCCGTTCCGCTCATCCTGTTCTCGGCGGCGGCCCGCTCCCTGACGCTGACCACGCTCGGGATGCTGCAGTACACGGCGCCCATCCTGCAGTTCCTCGTGGCGGTCACGGTCCTCGGCGAGCAGATGCCCGCGGCCCGCTGGGCGGGCTTCGGGCTCATCTGGCTCTCGCTGGCGGTCTTCACCCTCGACCAGCTGAACGCCTCCCGCCTGCAGCGTCGGGCGGTCCGGGCCGGGCAGGGCGCGCACGCCTAGATGTAGGAGGGCATGACGTTGTTGACTCGGGCCGGGGCCAACGAGGCCGGAGGGGCGTCCCCGCAGGAGGTATGAGGCCGATGGTAGTTGTAGTGGTTCACCCACACGGCCAGCGCCTCACGCCGAGCTGTCTCTGAGGTATACGGGCGGGCGTAGAGGACCTCATCGACCATCAGCCGGTTGTACCGTTCGACCTTCCCGTTATGGCGCGGGGTGTAGGGGCGGATCCGGTGGTGCCGGCCCCCGAGCGAGACCACCTTGGCGGTGAAGTCCACGGCCCGGTAGTTGTTCCCGTTGTCCGTGACCACCCGGTCCACGGTGATGCCGTGGGCGGCGAAGAACGCGCGGGCCCGGCAGAAGAACCCGATCGTGGTCACCGCCTTCTCGTCCTCCAACGCCTCGGTGTACGCCAGGCGGGTGTACCCGTCGATCGCCGAGTGCAGGTAGGTGTAGCCGACCCGCCGGCCAGGCCCGCGCTTGGAAGCACGGCCTGCTTCACTGTCACGTCCGTGAGCACGCCAGCCGCCCCCGTCTGGGATCTTCCCGATCTTCTTCACATCCAGGTGCACCATGTGCCCCGGGCCGCGGGCGGTGATCTTCTGGGGTCGTTGGCGCAGGTCTTCTCCGGCCGGGGTCAGGTCCCGTAGGCGGGAGATCCCGAGTCGGTGCAGCCACCGTCCCACGGTACGAAGACACACCCGGTGGCCCTCGGAGACGAGGTGGTGATGGATGCGCCGTGCGGACCACTTGCGCTCCCGCCGCAGGGCGTGGATCCGGGCGACCAGGACCGGATCGAGCTGGGCAGGTGAACGGTGCGGCCGGCTGGGCAGGTCCTGAAGGCCGGCTTCTCCCTGGGCGCGGTAGCGGGCGACCCAGGTGGCCACCGTGGGCCGGCTCACCCGGAACTCGGCGGCCACGTGTGCCTGCGGGATCCCGTCGTGCAGGTGGCGGTGGACCATCCTGAGTCGGCCGGTGGGGGTCAGGGGTGCGTTAGCGTGAGTCATGAGTGGGTCTCTTCTGGCAGGTGGGTTGTTGAGGAACTTCCATCCTGCGGGAGAGGCCCACTCGTCTCATCTCAGCCGGCGCCTCGTGGCAAGAACCTCATGACCCACAACACCTAGACTGGCGGCATGCCCGCCAAGCCCCCCGCCCCCGTGTACCTCCCGGCCTTCCAGCGGCTCGTCCCGGACCTGCTGGGCGACGCCTGGGCCGAGGACGACGGCCTCGCCCCCGCCGACGTCGACGCCCGGCTGGCCCAGTCCCCCGCGGCGGAGCAGCTCGGCGCCGGGCTCATGATCCCGGCTGCTCTCCGCGAGTTCTACCTCGCCCTGGGCAACTGCGGCGACCTCATGGAGACGGACCACTACGTGTGGGACCCCGAGGACCTCGAGGTGCGGGACGGCTTCCTCATGTTCCTGGAGGATGCGGACGAGACGGTCGTGTGGGGCCTGCCGGTGGACAACCTGGCGTTGCCGGACCCGCTGGTGTGGCGGCGCTCCGCCGGTGCCGACGCGCCCGAGGGCGAGTGGCAGGACGAGGGCGGCACCTTCAGCGAGTTCCTGACGGACCTGCTCGCGTGGACCTTCGAGGACCCCGAGGACGACGACGAGGGGCCGGACCGGTGACCGCGCCCGCCCCGGTCTCCCACGCCCCGGACGGCTACGTCTGCCCGTTCTGCGGGCTCGCAGCCGGCGACGTCTCCGACCCGGGCAACCGTTGCGAGCTCGGGGACACCGTCTACCAGGACGAGGACCTGCTCGTGCTCATCGCCGTGGACGGGTTCGGCGAGCACGAGGGACACGCCATGGTCTGCCCGGCCGAGCACTACGAGAACCTCTACGACCTGCCCCCGCGCGTGCTGCAGCGCATCGCCCTGATGGCCCAGCAGGTGGCGCTGGCCATGAAGCGTGCGTGGGCCCCGGAGGGAATCTCCACGCGCCAGCACAACGAGCCCGCCGGCAACCAGCACGTGTGGCACTACCACCTGCACGTCTTCCCGCGCTTCGAGGGGGACCTGCTCTACCGGCAGCTGCGCCACCCGGTGGCCCCGGAGGTCCGCGCCCTCAAGGCCCGGGAGCTCGCGGCCGCGCTGGACCCCGCCCCGACCCGCCTGGACTGAGCGGCCGCCCCGGATCACGGCGGTGACGCCGCGGACCGCGGCGTCAGGCCGAGCGCCCCACCACGTAGTCGGCGAACGCCTCGAGCGCCGTCTTCACGGCGGAGTCCGGCAACGGGGCGAGCGCCTGCTTGGCCTGCTCCGCCCAGCCGCGGGTGATCGCCCACGCCTCGTCGATGGCGGGGTGGCCCGTGAGCGCGGCGACGGCGGCGGCCAGCTGCTCGTCGGTGTCGAGCGGCCCGTCCACGAGCGCGCGCACCCGGCGGGCGTCCTCCGCCTCCGGCCCCTCCCCCTGCGCCGCCCGGGCCAGCAGCAGCGTGGTCAGGGTGGGCACGCGCTCGCGCAGGTCCGTGCCGGGGACCTTGCCGATCCGCTCGGCGTCGCCGGTGAGGTCGATCAGGTCGTCGGCGAGCTGGAAGGCCAGGCCCACCTTCTCGCCGTAGGCGCGCATCACCTGGACGGCGGCCTCGTCGGCCCCGCCCAGCAGCGCGCCGAGCATGCCCGCCGCGGCGATCAGCGAGCCGGTCTTGCCGGAGAGCACCGCGTAGTAGTGCTCGATCGGATCCGCGCCCTCGGCCGGGCCGCGAGTCTCCCACAGCTGGCCCTGCACGAGGCGTTCGAAGGTGTCCGCCTGGATCTGCACGGGCCGCGGGCCGAGCTCGGCCATGAGCTGGGAGGCGCGGGCGAAGATCAGGTCGCCGGCCAGGATCGCCGCCGAGTTTCCCCACAGTCGGTGGGCGGCGGGGGCGCCGCGGCGCACGGGGGCCTCGTCCATCACGTCGTCGTGGTACAGCGTGGCCAGGTGCGTCAGCTCCATCACGACGGCGGCCTGGCGGGCGGGCGCGTCCACGTCGGCGACCTCGCCGGAGGCCAGGGCGGGGTCGCCCAGGAGGGAGGCGAGCACCGTCAGGACCGGACGGACCCGCTTGCCGCCGGCGGCCAGCAGGTGGTGGGCGGCGGTGTCGGAGAAGAGGTCGTCGAAGCCGAGGGCGCTGTCCAGCTGCTCCTCGACCTGCTCGAGCGCGGTCAGCACGACCTCCAGGACACGGCCATGCTCGGCGAGGGGTTCGAAGCCGGAGGGCAGGGCGAAGCCGGGGTCTGCGGTGGTCACCGGGCAAGCCTACCCAACGGCGCGCCGCCCGCGGTCGTCAGCGCGGGGGTGAGCGCCTCGAGCACGCGGACGGCCCGGTCGACGGCGTCGCCGCCCCGCGCGTCCACCGTGTTGC
This sequence comes from Micrococcus luteus, assembly GCF_014138885.1. NCBI lineage: Bacteria > Bacillati > Actinomycetota > Actinomycetes > Micrococcales > Micrococcaceae > Micrococcus > Micrococcus luteus. Next base: position 2,056,605 of record NZ_JACJIK010000001.1, on the reverse strand, counting down.
CCATGACCTTCACCGCGGCCCGCAGCAGCGGGGGTGCGGCCATCCCGGCGCCCAGCGCCGCCTTCATCACGCGCGGATCGCCGATCAGGCGGGCGAACCGGGCGCCGAGGGCGAAGTGGCGGCCCCACAGGTGCTGGGTGATCACCGGGTAACGGGACAGGATCGCGTCCGCGGCGCCGTCGGTCCCGGCCGCGTGCGCCTGCACCGCCAGCTCCGCGGCGAGGCGGGCCGCCTCCATCGCGAACCCGATGCCCTCGCCGTTGAACGGGGACACCATGCCGGCCGCGTCGCCCACCAGGAGCATGCCCGGCACGTGCTGCGGGGTGCGGTTGAACGCCATCGGCAGGGCCGCGCCGAGGATCCGCGAGGTGCACGTCTGCTCGGCGATCCCCCAGTCCGCGGTGAGCGCCTCGGTCCAGGACTTCAGCAGCCCGCGGTAGTCCAGCTTCCCGAACTGCGGGGAGGTGTCCAGGATGCCCAGGCCCACGTTCACGGTGCCGTCCGCGAGCGGGAACAGCCAGCCGTAGCCGGGCAGCGGGTTGCCCTCGGCATCCGGCAGGCGCAGCCAGGACTCCATCCACTCCCCCCGGTCGCCGGGCGGGGCGGGGATCGCCCCGTCGACGGCGGCGCCGGCGGTGTAGTAGGCCCGCACGGCCACGCCCATGGGCCGGTCCTCGCGGCGGTGCAGGCCCGCGGAGACGGCGGCGCGGGCGGAGACGCCGTCGCACGCGAGCACGATCGGTGCGGTGAAGCGGGCGGTCTCCCCGGTCTTGCGGCCGTTCGGCGCGATCAGCTCCGCGTCCAGCCCGACCACGCGTCCGGCCTCGTCCCGCACGACGCCGGTGACGGCGTGCCGCTCGCGGACCTCGGCGCCGCGGGTGCGCGCCAGGTCCGCCAGGAGGGCGTCGAAATCGCGTCGGGTGCGCGTGAGCGCGTAGTCCGGCCACGTCTGGGTGGGCGCCCACGGCACGTCCACGCTGCGCTCGCCCGCGCGCAGCCGCAGGCCGCGGATGACGCGCCAGCCGCCGTCGTCGCCGGGCTCACCCCGGTGGGGCACGCCGAGCAGCTGCAGCTCCCGGACCGCCTGCGGGGTCAGGCCGTCGCCGCAGACCTTCTCACGCGGGTGCGCGGTCTTCTCGAGCACCACCACGTCCAGCCCCGCCGCGGCGAGGTGGGCGGCGGCGGTGGCGCCGGCGGGGCCGCAGCCGGAGATCAGCACGTCGGCACGGCGCACGACGGCGGGGGTCGAGGCGGGCGCGGGCGACGTCGGCGTGCCGGTCACTGGGGGGCCTCCTCGGCGGCGAGCTCGGCGGTGGGCGGGGCGGGGGCCGGGCCGGCGTCCGGCGCGGGGTCCGGGACGGGGCACGCGGGCGGGAACGTGGCGCGCACCGCCGCGGCCAGGGCGGCGGCGACGCGCGGGCGGTCGGCGCGGTCGCAGCGGACCTCGAGCAGACGCCGGCCGCGCACCGGGTCGGACAGGGCCCGGACGAGGTCGACGCGGTCGGTGACCCGCGTGTGCGGGAGGCCGTACGCGGCGGCCAGGGCGGCCAGGTCCACGCCGTGCGGGGTGCCGAAGAGCCGTTCGACGGGGTCCGCCATGCCGGGCGCCTCGGCCACGGCCCCGTGTTCGAGGCTCGCGAAGATCGCCCCGCCGTCGTCGTTGACGACCACGAGGTCGAGGTCCGGCTCGGTCTCGGTGGGGCCCACGAGCAGGCCGCCCGCCTCGTGCAGGGCGGTGAGGTCGCCGAGCAGGGCCACGGTCCGCCGTCCGCGCGCCAGTGCGACGCCCGCGGCCGTGGAGACGGTCCCGTCGATCCCGGCGAGCCCGCGGTTGGCGTACACCTCCGCGTCCGGCGCCGAGGGGGGCCGCCAGGTCAGGTCCACGTCCCGGATCACCGAGGACGAGCCCAGCACGAGCGGACCCCGGACCATGGCGGCGCTCACGTGCGCCACCGTCTGCGGGCTGAGCCGGTCGCCGGCGTCGGTGGTGACGAGCGCGTCCTCCACGGCGGCCTGGGCGCGCATCGAGGCGTGCTGCCACGCGGCGAGCCAGCCGGGCTCGCCCTGCCCGGCGAAGGCGGCGAGCTCCTCGAGGGTCTCCACGGGCGTCTCCCGGCGCCGGCCCGGCTCGAACCATGGTGCGGGCTCGGGGGCGTGCAGGGCCGTGGCGACGTCGGGGCGGGCCAGCAGGGCGTTGACCGTCCGGGTGAGCGTGGGCCGGCCGAACAGCACGACCCGTTCGATGCGGGCGGCAAGGGGGTGTGCGTCCGCGTCGCGCCCGCCGGCCGCGCCCAGCAGGAGCGGATAGGCGGCGATGGCGTTGGCGGAGAACCGCGCGTTCGACGACGGCTCGGCCAGCAGGGGCAGGCCCAGGGACAGCGCGAAGGCCGCGGCCACGGGGCCGGCGCCGTGGCAGGCCAGCACGACGGTGCGCCGCTGGTCCAGGCGGGCGACGTCCAGCTCGGGCAGCCCCGAGAGCACCGCCCCGGGCGCCCGGTAGGCCGACGCGGCGGCGGCCGGGCTCGCGCCGGTCGGGGCGACGGCCGGAGCAGGGGTGTGCGGCGCCGCGGCGGCGCCCATGGCGGCCGCCTCCTCAGGACTCGGCACGAGCGGGTCGCGGAAGTGCAGGTTCAGGTGGACCGGCCCGGCCGGGGCCTCTGCCATCGTCACCGGACCGGGCGCGCCGTCGTCGGAACCGGCCTCGGCGACGACCCCCTCGGCCGCCAGCAGGGCCCGGCGCACGGTGGCCCGCACGTGGCGCAGATGCTGCTCGGCATCCACGCCGTCGGCGGCGTCGCAGCCGAGGGAGGCGGCATGGCGGACGTGCGTGCCGAACACGCCCCTCTGGTCCGTGGTCTGGTTCGCGCCGGTGCCGTGCAGCTCGGGCGGACGATCCGCGGTCAGCGCGATCACGCGCGTGCCGGCGTGGATGGACTCCATCAGGGCGGGCAGCAGGTTCCCGACGGCGGTGCCCGAGGTGGTCAGCACGCCCACCGGGCGCCCCGAGGCCAGCGAGAGCCCGTGGGCGAGGAAGCCGGCCGAGCGCTCGTCCACCCGCACGTGCAGGCGGACCTCGCCGGCGCGCTCGAGGGCCGCGAGCGCGTAGGCCAGCGGGGCGGAGCGGGAGCCGGGGCAGACCACCGCGTCCCGCATGCCGGCGTCGATCAGGGCGGTGGCGACGGCGCGTGCCACGGAGAGGGAGTCGACGGAGGTCATGGTGGCCACCAGTCTAGGCCCGGGCGCGGACGGGCCCCGGACGCGGCGAGGCCGCCACGGTGACGCGGTGGCGCCGGCCGTGACGGCCTCGTCGAGGGTCCTCGCGGAGGCGGGGGTCAGCCCTTCGGGCCCTTGCCGTTGCCGTTGCCCTTGCCGTTGCCCTTGCCGTTGCCGTTGCCGTTGCCCTTGCCCTTGTTGCCCTTCTCCTTGCCGGCGCCCTTGCCGATGCCGTTGTTCCCGGTGGCGTTGAACACCTGGACGACGCACGGACGCGGGGCCGCGACCTTGTCGCCCACCTGGACCGGGCCGGTCGGGCTCAGGAAGTCCGGGAAGGAGGAGGTGTGCGCGCCCCAGGTGCCGTCCTCGCCCGGGTGCTGGACGTTGACGAACACGGAGTTGTCGCGGTCGTGGATCACGGGGCCGCAGGTCTCGGCGTCGCGGGGGACGGCGAGGAACTGCTGGACGCGGCCGCGCTCGGCGCCGTCGAGGGTGACCTTGTGCAGCGCGTCGGCGTAGCCGATGGTGCCGGGCTGGCCGTCGGTGGAGATCCAGAGGTTGCCCTCGGAGTCGAACGCCAGGTTGTCCGGGCAGGAGATCGGGGAGACCTTCTCCTTCGGGTAGCCGGCGAAGTAGGCCGAGGAGGAGACCGCCGGGTCGCCGGCGAGCAGCAGGATGACCCAGGTGAAGGTGGTGGAGGTGTGATCCCCGCCCCGCTCGGTGATCTCGATGACGTGGCCGTCGCGGTTGCCGATGACCGGGTTGGCCTCGTCCACGGCGGTGCGCTTGGTGTTGTTGGTCAGGGCCGCGTAGACCTTGCCGGTGACCGGGTTGGTCTCGACGTCCTCCGGGCGGTCCATCTTGGTGGCGCCCATCTTGTCTGCCGCGAGGCGGGTGTAGACGAGGACCTCGGCCAGGGACATGCCCGGGACGAAGGACGTCTTCTCGTCGGCCAGGGCGATCCACTCGCCGGAGCCGTCGAAGGCGCCGTCCGAGGGCAGGGTGCCCCTGCCGTCGATCTGGGCGGCCGGGGAGTCGCCGGAGAACTTGGCCACGTAGAGGGTGCCCTTGTCCATCAGGCGCATGTTGTGCTTCTTGTCGCCCTCGCGGACCTTCTCGGCGGAGACGAACTTGTACAGGTAGTCGTGGCGCTCGTCGTCGCCGGAGTAGACCACGGCGTGGCCGGACGGGGAGATCACGGCGGTGCCGGCCTCGTGCTTGAAGCGGCCCAGGAGGGTGTGCTTCACGGGCGTGGAGGTCGGGTCCTCGGGGTCGATCTCGACGACCCAGCCGAAGCGGTTGGCCTCGTTCTCGTAGCCGGGCTTGGTCAGGTCGAAGCGGTCGTGGACCTTCTCCCAGCCGCGGCTGGTGGCGGCGGCGGAGATGCCGTAGCGCTTCTCCTCGGCCGTGCCGCGGCCCTTGAAGTACTGGTTGAAGTTCTCCTCGCCGGAGAGCACGGTGCCCCACGGGGTGGTGCCGCCGGCGCAGTTGTTCAGGGTGCCCAGCACGCGGGTGCCGGTCGGGTCCTCGACGGTCTTGAGCAGCGCGTGGCCGGCGGCCGGGCCGCGGACCTCGAACTCGGTGGTGCCGGTGATGCGGCGGTTGCGGCGGCCGCCGCGGACGTACTCCCACGGGGCGCCGCGCTTGGCGCGCTTGAGGTCCACGATGGACAGGCCGTGGGCCTGGAGGCCGACGTTGACGACGTCCTCGAAGTTCGAGGCGATGTACTCCGGGGAGAACATGATGTTCTCGTTGGTGTACTCGTGGTTGGAGACGAGGTAGCCGGAGCGGTCGTTGCCGCCGTCGGTGATGATGTTCAGGTAGTCGTTGTTGTAGCCGAACTGGGCGGCCTGCGACGCACCGGTCTGGTGCTCGATGTCGAACTCCGGGGAGTCGGCGAACAGCGGGTCGCCCCAGCGGATCACGGTGCCCCAGTCGTAGCCCTCCGGCACGGTCATGGTGTCCACGGTGCGGCTCACCGGCGCGATGGGCTCGAAGGGGAGCTTGCCGCCGCCGGTCGGGCGCCGGCCGTTGTCCGCGAGCGCCTCGGGGGCCTGGGCCACCTGGGAGCCGATGACGACGGCGGCGGCGAGACCGGTGCCGCCGACCAGGGCGGAGCGGCGCGAGATGGCGGTCTCCGCGATCTGCTGGAAGGTCGGGTTCGCCGAGGTGTTGGGCACCGGGTGGGCGCACGCGTTGCCGCACTTGAGCTCGCACGTGACGGCGGAGCGGTTGCCACGGGTGTGGCCGGCCATGGGGAGGAGGCGCTTCAGCATGACGGGGTCCTTCGCGTCGTGGGGATGGTCCGGGGTCCGGTGCCGGGCCGGAGACGACCCCGGGGTGAGACCGGCCGGGGCCGCCATCACCTTGGCCCCTCGCTCCGAGCGGCGAGCCACGCCCAGGTGGCCGCGAGTTGAACTCTTCCCGGCCGCCGGATTTCGCCCCGTCGACATGCTGTAATCCGGCTCACATGCCCCGCGTCGACGGGGACCGGGCGGGCTCGTCAGCCCTGCGCGGCCAGCACCGCGTGGGCCGCGCGCAGGCGGTCGGCCCACCACGCCTGCCGCGTCCCGTCCGCCCGGATGCGGTCGAGCAGCTCCGGGTCGGGGGCGGGTGCCCGCTCCCCCGGTGCCGGGAGGGCCCCCGCGCGCGGGCGCCAGGCCGGGGCGACGACGTCGTGCTCGAAGAGGGCCGCGGTGCCGAGCCCGCACGCGTGCGGCAGGGACGGCAGGCAGGCGGCGAGCGCGGCGCCGCCGGCGATGCCCACGGAGGTGTCCAGCGCGGAGGAGACCACCGCGGGCAGCCCCGCGGCCGCCACGATCGCCGCGGCGCGGCGCACGCCCCCGAGCGGCTGGACCTTCACCACGATCAGGTCCGCGGCCCCGGCGGCCGCGACGGCGAGCGGGTCCTCGGCCTTGCGGACCGCCTCGTCCGCGGCGATCGGGGTGGCCACGCCCCGAGCGCGCAGCTCCGCGCGGACCTCCGCGAGGTCGGTGATGCCGGGCACGGGCTGCTCGGCGTACTCGAGGCCGACGTCGGCCAGCTCGGTGAGCACGTCCACGGCCTCGGCGGGCGTCCAGCCGGCGTTGGCGTCGACGCGGACCTGCGCGTGGGGCAGCAGCGCGCGCACCCGCCGCACGCGGGCCAGGTCGGCCCCGCGGCCGCCGGGGACGAGACCGCCCTCGGGTCCGTGCTCGGCCACCTTGACCTTGACCGCGGTGATGCCGTCGCCGTAGCGGGCCAGGACGGCCTCGACGTCGTCCGCGTCCACCGCGGGCACGGTGGCGTTGACGGGGACCGTCTCGCGGACCGGGGCGGGCCAGCCCTGCCAGCCGGTCTCGATCGCGGCGGCCAGCCACGCGGCGCACTCGTGCGGACCGTACTCCGGGAACGGGGAGAACTCGGCCCAGCCCGCCGGGCCGCGCAGCAGCAGGGCGTGGCGGAGGTCCGTGCCGCGGAACCGCACGCGCATCGGCACGGCGACCGCGACGGCGTCGGCCAGCAGCTCCTCGACGCTCGGCAGGGCGGGACCGCCCGGCGCGCCGGGCAGCGGGGGCAGGGCGGGGGCGGTGCTCATGCGGCCAGTGTAGAAAGGGCGCTCGGCTCCCGTTCCGACGGGCGCCGCGGGGTGGGACTGTCTGTGTCGGCGCCGACGCTCAGACGGCGCGGAGGTAGCCGAGGGCACGGGCCAGGTCCACGGCGCGGTCGTGGGCGCCGAGCGCCCCCTCCAGGCCGGCGACGACGGCGGCCGTCACCTCCTCGGTGAGGTGCCAGTCGGCGGTGAACGGGTCGTCGAAGCGCGCCCACGCCGTGCCCACGGCCGCGAGCGCGCGGGTCATCTCCGTGAGGTCCCCGAAGACCGGTCGCGGCTCGTCCAGGCGGTCCTCCCAGCCCTCGTCTCCCGGGGCCATGAGCACCTGGCCGGTGGAGGCCGCGTGGATGAACGGGTCGGCGCCCTGCTTGGCCACCACCGTCCAGTCCTCGTTCCAGTCCACCAGCAGCGCACCGGTGCGGTGGTTCCACCGGTAGCCGGCCTGCTCGTCCCACAGGCGGTCCAGTGGGAAGAACATCACGGGCAGGCCGAGGGTGTCGATCTCCAGCCACTCCGGCCCCACGTAGCGGTAGAAGTCGGCCAGGTCCGGGGCGAGGGGCTCCTCGGCGGCCCACTCGATGGGCTCCTGCCGGCTCAGCCGGCCGAACGGGGCCAGGGCGTCCCGGGCGGCCAGCAGGTCCTCGGCCGAGAGACGGGGCCGGGCGCCCGGCTCGGCACCCGGGCCGGGGGCCGAGCCGGTGGAGTCGCGGAGGGCCGGGCGATGTCCGTGGGCGGGGGGCACGCGGGTCATGGCCCCAGGCTAGGCAGGCGGCTCAGAGGCGCGGAGGACGGGGCGGCGACGGGGGCGTGACCGTCCGATGAAGCCTGCATGACGGCTGCGCGTCCGACACAATGGAACCCATGCCCCCCACCGCCCGCGCCCCCCGCCGCCTCCCCTCGTGGACGTGGTGGCTGGCGCTGGCCGCGTGCGTGGCCGGCGTCGTGCTGGTCTACGCCGCCCTGGTGTGGTCCTCCGCCGGCCAGGTGCTCGAGTACCAGGTGTTCCGCGCCGTCGAGGAGCGCTACGGGGACACCGTGCCGGACGTGGCCTCCCAGGTGGTGCGGATCCTGCCGCTCGGACTGGCGGTCGGCATGGCGCTGGCCTCGCTCGGCGCGCTCGCCGTGGCCCGGTGGCGGCGGCGGGGGCTGCTCGCCCTCCTCGTGCTGGCCGGGTCCAACCTCACCACGCAGCTGCTCAAGGCGGCGCTTCCGCGGCCCGAGCACGCCGACGGGGTCCCGTGGTCCGGCGGCAACTCACTGCCCTCGGGCCACATGACGCTCGCGACGGGCGCCGCGGTGGCCGCGCTGCTGCTCGTGCCCGCCCGGTGGCGACCGCTCACCACCGTCCTCGGCGCCGTGGTCAGCGCCTGCACCGGCGCCGTCGCCTACACGGAGGCCTGGCACCGGCCGTCGGACATGGCCGCCGCAGCGCTCGTGTCCGCCGCCTGGGGGCTGCTCGCCGTGCCGTTCGTCCGGTACGACGGCGCACCCCGGCCCGCACCGCGCGGCGCCCGCGGCGTGGAGGCCACGCTCTGGTCCCTGGGCGTCGCGGGCCTGGCGGTCGGGCTGACGCTGCTGGCCCTCACCCTCGACACCCCCGCGACCAGCGGCGCCGGCCCCCACCCGGCGGCCGAGCCGGCCGGGATCCTGCTCAGCGCCTCCCCCGCGGTCCTGCTGTGGGGTGCGCTCGGCACGGCCTTCCGCCGCAGCCGCGCCGACTGACCGCCCCTCCCCGCACGCTCGCCGCACCCCCACCAGACGACGAGCCCTGCGATGTGGCGGCCATCCGCGAGGAATGGCCGCCACATCGCAGGGCTCGTCAGGGGCCGGGGGCGGGCCGGGATCGTCCGGATCAGATCCGGGCGAGGGCCGCCGTCGGATCGTGGAGGCAGTCCGCCACGAACGTGAGGAACGCGCTCGCGGTGGCGCCGTCGGTGACGCGGTGGTCGAAGGTCACGGTCATCTCGGTGACCTTGCGGACCACGATCTCCCCGTCCACGACCCACGGGCGGTCGATGATCCGGCCGATGCCGAGCATCCCGACCTCGGGCACGTTGATGATCGGCGTGGCGCCGTCCGTGCCCAGCGGGCCGTAGTTGTTCAGCGTGAACGTGCCGCGGGTGAGCTCGGCCGGGGCGGCCCTGCCCGCGCGGGCACGGCTGACGGTGTCGTTGATCGCGGCGGTGAGCTCGTCCGCGGACAGCTTCTCCGCGTGCTCGACGGAGGGCACCATGAGGCCGCGGTCGGTCTGCACGGCCAGGCCGAGGTGGACGCCGTCGACCTCCACGATCTCGTCCTTGCCGTCCGCCCCGGCCTCGATGCGCGCGTTCATCACCGGGTACCGGCGCAGGCCGGCCAGGGTGAAGCGGGCGATCAGGCCGAGCAGCGAGGGCGCGTTCTCCGGGTCCTTCGCCTTGAGCGCGACCCGCAGCTCGAGCAGGGCGGTGACGTCCACGTCCAGCCACGCCGTGACCTCCGGGACCTCGCGGCGCGAGCGGGAGAGCTGGTCCGCGATCACCTTGCGCACCCCCGAGATCGGGGTGCGGGCGACGACGGCCAGGCCGGTCCGCCCGTCCACGGCGCCCGCCTGCGCGGCGGCCGCGGCCGACGGGGCCGGGGTCGGGGCGGTCTGCGGGGTGGAGCCCTCGGCCGCGGCGAGCACGTCGGCGCGGGTGATCAGGCCGTCCGGGCCCGTGCCGGTCAGCGCGGCCACGTCCACGCCCTTCTCGCGGGCGAGCTTGCGGACGATCGGGGAGGTCACGCGCGGGGCGCCGGCCTCGGCCGTGGGGGCCGGTGTCGGGCGGGCGGCGCCGCGGCCGCGCTTGGACGGACGGCTGCGGGAGGTGGCCCTGTGGCCGGAGGTGCCGTAGCCGATGAGCACGGCGCCGGAGGCCTCGTCGTCGGAGCCGGCGACGTCGCCGTCGCCGCCGCGGGCCTTGTCCGGCTTCGGCTGGACCCCGGCCATCTCCTCCTCGCGGTAGCTCAGCGCGCCGGGGCGGGCGGCCTCGGCCGCGGCCGCACCGGTCGAAGGCGGGACGGCCTGGGCATCGGTGCCGGCGACGGGCGCGGAGCCCTCACCGGACTCGCCGGCCTCGCCGACGGTGATCAGCGGGCTGCCGACGTCCATCGTCTCGCCCTCGGCGCCGTGCAGGGTCAGCACGGTGCCGGCGTACGGGCTCGGCACCTCGACGAGGGCCTTGGCGGTCTCGACCTCGACCATGGGCTGGTCGACGGCCACGGTGTCGCCCTCGGCGACGAGCCAGCGGACGATGTCGGCCTCGGTCAGGCCTTCGCCCAGGTCGGGCAGCAGGAAGGTGTTGCTCATGCGCGGGCCTCCTCGGCGTCCAGGTCCCAGTTCAGATCGTCGATCGCGTCCAGGATGCGGTCGATGTTCGGCAGGTGGTGCTCCTCGAGCTTCGGCGCGGGGAACGGGATGTCGAAGCCGGTCACGCGGCCCACGGGCGCCGCCAGCGAGTGGAAGCAGCGCTGCTGGATCCGGGCCACCAGCTCGGAGGCCACGGACGCGAAGCCCTGCGGCTCGGCGACGACGACGGCGCGGCCGGTCTTGGCGACCGAGGCGGTCATCGTGTCCTCGTCCAGCGGGTTCACGGTGCGCAGGTCCACGACCTCCACCGAGAGCCCCTCCTCCGCGGCCGCGTGGGCGGCGGCGAGGCAGGTGGGCACGGAGGGGCCGTAGGAGACGAGGGTGACGTCCGTGCCCTCGCGGACGACGGCGGCGCGCGCCCAGGCCTCGCCGTGCTCCTTCTTGTCCTCGACGCGGGCCCAGCCCTCCTCGAACTCGGCGCGCAGCTGGTCGAGGTCGAGCTCGGCCTTGGTCCAGTACATCTTCTTGGGCTCCATGAAGACCACCGGGTCGTCCAGGCGGATGGCCGAGCGCAGCATCATGTACGCGTCCTTCACCGAGGCCGGGGTGTACACCTTCAGGCCCGGGGTGTGCGCGTAGTAGGACTCGGAGGAGTCGCAGTGGTGCTCCACGCCGCCGATGCCGCCGCCGTAGGGGATGCGGAGGGTGATCGGCATGGGCGTGGCGCCCTTGGTGCGGTTGCGCATCTTGGCCACGTGCGAGGCGATCTGCTCGAAGGCCGGGTACGCGAACGCGTCGAACTGCATCTCGATCACGGGGCGGGCGCCGCCGAGGGCCATGCCCACGGCCATGCCCGCGATGCCGGACTCGGCCAGCGGGGTGTCGAAGCAGCGCTCCTCGCCGAAGCGCGCGGTCAGCCCGTCCGTGATGCGGAAGACGCCGCCGAGGGTGCCGACGTCCTCGCCGAACACCACCACCATGTCGTCGGCGGCCATCTCGTCGGCCAGCGCCGCGTTGAGCGCGGCGGCGAAGGTCAGGGTCGCCATGCTCAGGCCTCCTGGTTCTCGGAACGGGACAGCTCCTCGGCCAGCTGCGCGCGCTGGGCGGCGAGCTGCGGGGTCTGCACGGAGTAGACGTGGTCGAACAGCTCGAGCGGATCGAGCTCCGTCTCGGCGTTCATGGCGTCGCGCAGCTGCTGCGCGACGTCCTCCGCGTCGCGGGCGATCTGGGCCGAGACCTCCTCGGTGAGGGCGCCGGTGGACTCGAGGTAGGCGGTCATGCGGCGCAGCGGGTCGCGCGCCTCCCACTCCTTCACCTCGGCGTCGTCGCGGTAGCGCGAGGGGTCGTCCGTGTTGGTGTGCGCCTGCATGCGGTAGGTGTCCGCCTCCACGAGGAAGGGGCCCTGTCCCTGCCGGCACAGCTCCACGGCGCGGCCCAGCACGGCCAGCAGGGCGCCGAGGTCGTTGCCGTCCACGCGCTCGCCGGCCAGGCCGTAGCCCACGGCCTTGTGGGCCAGGGACGGGGCGGCCGACTGCTTGGCGAACGGCACGGAGATGGCGAACTTGTTGTTCTGCACGAAGAAGATCACCGGCAGCTTGAACACGGCCGCGAAGTTCAGCGCCTCGTGGAAGTCGCCCTCGGAGGTGCCGCCGTCGCCGACCATGGCCAGGCACACGACCTCCTCGCCGCGCAGGCGGGCGGCCTTGGCCATCCCGACGGCGTGCAGCATCTGGGTGGTCAGGGGCGTGGACTGGATGGAGACGTGGTGCTTCTGGGGGTCGTAGCCCTGATGCCAGGTGCCCTGGTAGGCCACCATCACCTCGAGCGGCGGGACGCCGCGGGCGATCACGGCCACGGTGTCGCGGTAGGTCGGGAACAGCCAGTCGTGCTCGCCCAGGCAGACGGCGGCGGCGACCTCGGAGGCCTCCTGGCCGTGCGAGGACGGATAGACGGCCATGCGGCCCTGGCGCACCAGGGCGTAGGCCTGGTCGTTGACGCGGCGGCCGATGACGAGGTGGCGGTAGGCGGCCAGCAGCTCCTCGTCGGAGGGCAGGGGATACTCGTGGCCGGGCTCGGTGCCCTGCTCCTCCGGGGCCAGCAGCGTGCCGTCCTCGCCGATCAGCTGGATGCGGCGGGCGGCGGGGAGCAGGTACTCCTCGAGGGAGATGCCGAAGGCGGCGCCGGCGTTCGGGCGGGTCTCGGCCTCGTCGGTCCGGGCGGCCCCGGGCACGGCGGGGGTGGGGTCACTCATGGCGGGTCCTCTCGATCTGTGGCCTTCAGTGTGCCCAAGAGGGTCAATGTGTCGCTCGCCCGCCCGGGATCACGAGACAATCGAATGCAAACCAGGCACTCCATCAGACGAACTGCTATGGTGACTCGTGCCACGTAGACGGTCCGCCGCCGCGTGGCCGACCCGTCCGCCCGCCCCAGGAGGAGCCATGGCCGCCGAGCCGCTGGACCGCGTGGACCGCGTGGACCGCGCGATCGTCCGCGAACTGACGCAGGACGGGCGGATGTCCGTCGCGGCCCTGGCCGAGCGCGTGCACATCTCCCGCGCGCACTGCTACTCGCGCCTGAACCGCCTGCAGGACGCGGGCGTGATCACAGGCTTCACCGTGCGGGTCGACCCCGTCAAGGTCGGCTTCGGGGCCTCCGCCCACGTGACCATGAAGCTGCGTCAGCACGACTGGCGAGAGCTGCGCGCCACGCTCCTGGCCATCCCCGAGGTCTCCCACGTCTCCCTCGTGGGCGGGAACATGGACGTGATCCTGCTGGTCCGCGCGCGGGACACCGCCGACCTGCGCCGTGTGATCTTCGACGAACTGCAGACCCTGCCGAGCGTCGTCGACACGCAGACGTACATGGTCTTCGACGACCAGGCCTCCGGGCAGACCATCCCCCCGGACGAGACCGCCGACTGAGCCGACGGTCCGGCGCCCCGGTCAGCGGGGGCGCACGACGACGGGCGGCGGGTCCGCCACGGCCCCCGGCCCGCGCGGCAGCACCGCGGCGAACACGACCGCTCCGACACCGCAGACGACCGCGAGGGAGCCGACGCCGACGGCCAGCCCGGCCGCGGCGGTCGCCCCGGAGAGCAGCAGCGGCCCGGCCAGCATCCCCGCGTCGGACATCGAGCGCCACAGGCCGAGGAACGGGGCGCGCGCGTTCGGCGGCGAGTGGTCCGCCCCGAGGGTCATCACGATCCCCGCGCCGAAGCCGTTGCCGATGCCCAGCAGCACCGCCGCCGCCGCGAACGCCGTCGGCTCCCGGGTGAGGCTGATCGCCAGGAACCCCGCCCCCAGCAGGGTCAGGCACGGCACCGCCACAGCGCGCCGGCCGAAGCGGTCCATGAGCCGACCCGAGGGGTAGAAGAGCAGCAGGTCCGCCGCGCCGGCCAGGCCGAAGACGAGCGACGCCGTCGCCGCGTCCAGGCCCAGGTGCGTGGCCCACAGCGGGATGACGGCGTTGCGCGCCGCGCGGGCGGCGGAGACGGCCACGACACCGAAGCCGGCCGTGAGCAACGCCCCGCGCCGGGCGCGCGCCACGTCCAGCAGCCGGGGTCGACCGGCCGGGCCGGGCTCCTCCCCCGCCGCCGGATCGGACGCCGGCACCGGCAGATCCCGGATCCGCAGGCACAGCAGGGCGCCGACGGCCATGGCCGCGGCGGCCGCGGCGAACGCGCCGTCCAGCCCGAGCGGGGCCTGCGCGGCGGCACCCAGGAACGGGCCCAGGAACGTCCCGATCCGCACGGTCCCGCCGAGCGTGGACATCGCGCGGGCCCGGTGCGTGGCCGGCACCGCCACCGCCAGGTACGCCTGGCGGGCCAGGTTGAACCCGGCCCCGGCCATGCCCACGGCGAGCACCGCGGCCAGGAACAGCGCCAACCGCCCCGGTTCGGCCACCCCCGCCGCCGACGGCCCGGAGGACACCCCGGCCGTCGTCGCCCAGGCCAGACCCGCGCCGACCGTGCCGAGCCCGGCGGAGACGACCATGGTGACCCGCTCCCCCGCCCGGGCCGCGAGCGCCGAGGCCGGCCCGTTGGCCACGAGCGAGCCGAGCCCCACCAGCAGCACGACGGCAGCCGCCCGCGCCGCGTCCAGGCCGAGGGCCAGCGCCGCCACCGCGAGCGCGGGTGTCATGGCGCCCAGGCCGACGGCGTAGACGGTGGAGGGGGCGTAGATCTGCACGGCGTCGCGCAGCGCCTCCCGGGTGCGGGCGGCGGAGGCGGAGCGGGGACGCATGCCCGCGAGCGTAGCGGGACGGCACGCGCGCGATCGTCGTGGGACCGGGTCACTACGCTGGTGCCATGGCCTCCCGCACCGCCTCTCCACCGCCCTCGCCCGCCCCGTCGCCCGCCGCTCCCCGCGGCGCCCTGGACCGGTATTTCCGCATCACCGAGCGCGGCTCGTCGGTGGGCCAGGAGTTCCGCGGCGGCCTCGCCACGTTCCTGGCGATGAGCTACATCGTGGTGCTGAACCCGCTGATCCTGTCCGGGCCCGACTCGGCCGGGAACACCCTGGGCATCCCCGCCGTGGCCGCCGTGACTGCGCTCGTGGCGGGCGTCATGACCATCGTCATGGGCGTGTGGGCGCGGCACCCGTTCGCGGTGGCCGCGGGCCTGGGCGTCTCCGCGTTCGTCTCCATCACCATCGCCACGACGCCGGGACTCACCTGGCCCCAGCTGATGGGCCTCGTCACCCTCGCCGGTCTCGTGATGCTGGTGCTCGTGGTGACCGGCTTCCGCCGCGCCGTGTTCGACGCGGTCCCGGAGGCGCTGAAGTCCGGCATCGTGGTGGGCATCGGCCTGTTCATCGCACTGATCGGCCTCGTCAACGCCGGGTTCGTGCGGCGGCTGCCGGACGCCGCCGACACCACGGTCCCGGTGGGCCTGGGCACGGGCGGCGAGCTCGAGGGCTGGCCCGTGCTGGTCTTCGTCGTCGGGCTGCTGCTGACCGCGGTCCTCGTGATCCGCAAGGTGCGCGGCGCCATCCTGATCGGCATCGTCGCGGCGACGATCCTCGCCAACGTGCTGGAGGCCGTGTTCCACATCGGCCCCTCCGTGGACGCCGACGGGAACGCCGTGCCCACCGGCTGGTCCCTGATCGCCCCCTCCCTGCCCGAGTGGACCGCCCCGGACCTGCACCTGCTCGGCAGCGTGGACCTGTTCGGCGCCTTCACCTCCGTGGGCGGGCTGATGGCCTCCCTGCTCGTGTTCGCGATCCTGCTCTCCGTGTTCTTCGACGCGATGGGCGTCTCCGTGGGCCTGGCCCGCGAGGCCGGCACCGTGAACCCGGACGGCTCCATCCCCGACCTGAACCGGGTGCTCGCCGCGGACGCGCTCGCGGTCGCCGTGGGCGGCGGCGCCTCCGGCTCGGCCCACCAGATCTTCGTGGAGTCCGGCACCGGCATCGGCGAGGGCGCCCGGACCGGCCTGGCCTCCGTGTTCACCGGCCTGTTCTTCCTCGCGGCCGTGTTCCTCTCCCCGCTCATCCACCTGGTGCCGTTCGAGGCCGTGGCCCCCGCGCTCGTGGTGGTCGGGTTCATGATGTGCCAGCACGTGGTGCAGATCGACTGGTCCGACCCGGGCGCGGCCTTCCCGGCGTTCCTCACGTTCATCCTCATGCCGTTCACCTACTCGATCGTCAACGGCATCGGCGCCGGCGTGGTGGCCTACGCGGTGATCCGCACGGGCCAGGGCCGCGGCCGCGAGGTGCACCCGCTGCTGTGGTTCGTGGCGCTCGCGTTCGTCGCGTACTTCGGGCTCGGCGTGGTCCGGGCGGCGCTCGGCCTGAACTGACCCGCCACCCCCGACGGCGGCGCACCGGGCCGGTGCGCCGCCGTCGTCGTGTGCGGCGCGGGGTGTCGGCCCCGCCCCGCGCGGCGTGATGGGATGGGCCGCATGCCCCAGACCACTACGCACGCCCCCGTCCCGCCGTCCGTTGCCGCCGAGCCCGTGACCCGCCGCCACCACGGCCACACGTTCCAGGACGACTTCGAGTGGCTGCGCGGCAAGGCGGAGCCCCGCGTGCTCGAGCACCTGGCCGCCGAGAACGCGTACACCGAGGCCGTGACCGCGGACCAGGCGCCGCTGCGCGAGGCGATCGTCGGCGAGATCAAGGCCCGCACGGTGGAGACGGACCGCTCCGTGCCCGCCCGCCGGGACGGCTGGTGGTACTTCGTGCGCACCCGCGAGGGCGCCGAGTACCCGATCCACTGCCGCGTGCCCGCACGCGACACCGGCGACCTCGAGGCCGACTGGACCCCGCCCGTCATCACCCCGGACGCCGCCCTGCCGGGCGAGCAGGTGATCCTGGACGGCAACGCCGAGGCCGAGGGCCACCCGTTCTTCGCGCTCGGCGGCCTGCACATCAGCCCGGACGCCACCCGGGTGGCCTACGCCGTGGACCACACCGGCGACGAGCGCTTCACCCTGCGCGTGCGCGAGATCGCCACGGGCGAGGACCTGCCGGACGCGGTCGAGAACGTGGCCCACGGCGTCCGCTTCGACCGCTCGGGCACCCGCGTGTTCTACACCGTCTGGGACGACTCGTGGCGGCCGTACCAGGTCAGGGCCCACGTGCTCGGCACCGACCCGGCCGAGGACGTGCTCCTGCACGAGGAGGCCGACCCGGGCATGTGGACCGGCTTCGAGGGCGTGGCCGACCGCACCCAGCTGCTGATCGGCGTCGGCAACTCGGAGGTCTCCGAGACCCTCGTGGTCGACCTGCCGGAGGACCCCGCCGCGCCCCTGCCGGCCCCGCGCGTGCTGATCCCCCGCGCGTGGCGGATGCTCGCCGACGTCGAGCCCGTCACGGACGCCGACGGCGTCCGCCGGCTGCTCGTGGTCCACGACCGCGCCCTGGACGACGACGGCGCCCCCGTCGCCGCGCCCAACGGGATGCTCTCGGTGGTCGCCGAGGCGGACGTCGCCGACCGCGGCGCCTGGCGCACGGTCGTCCCGCACCGCGAGGACGTGAAGGTCGACGGCGTCATGGTCACCCTGACCCACGCCGCCCTGGCCGTGCGCCGGGAGACGACCCCGCGCGTCGTCGTCGCCGAGCTGGACGCGGTGCTGGCCGGGCGGGCCGCGCACTGGCGCGAGCCCGCGTTCGACGAGGAGCTCTACGCGTGCCATCTGTCCGCGACGGCGGCCGAGTCCCCGTTCCTGCGGCTGGCCTACACGTCCTGGATCACGCCCGCGCGCGTGCTGGACGTCTCGGCGGCGACCGGCGAGGTGCACCTGCGCCGCGAGACCGAGGTGCCCGGCTACGACCCGGCCGACTACGTGGCCGAGCGCGTGTGGGCGCCGGCGTCCGAGCCGTCGTCGGTGACCGGGGAGGACGTGCGGATCCCCGTCACCGTGATCCGGCGCCGCGACGTGGCCGCGGACGGGACGGCCCCGTGCGTGGTGTACGGCTACGGCTCCTACGAGATGTCCATGGACCCCGTGCTGGGTGTGGCCCGGCTGTCCCTGCTGGACCGGGGCGTGGTGTTCGCGGTCGCGCACGTGCGCGGCGGCGGCGAACTGGGCCGGCGCTGGTACGAGGACGGCAAGAAGCTGGCCAAGCGGCATTCCTTCACGGACTTCGTGGACGCCACCCGGCACCTCGTGGACCTCGGCTGGGCGGACCCGGCGCGCGTGGCCTGCATGGGCGGCTCGGCCGGCGGCCTGCTCATGGGCGCGGTGCTGAACCTCGCGCCGGAGCTGTACCGGGCGTGCCTGGCGGTGGTGCCGTTCGTGGACGCGCTCACCACCATCCTCGACCCGGAGCTGCCGCTGTCCGCGCTCGAGTGGGAGGAGTGGGGCAACCCGATCGAGGACGCGGCCGTGTACGAGGCCATTCGTGCCTACACCCCGTATGAGAACGTGCGGGCGGTGGACTACCCGGCCATCGCCGCGGTGACCTCACTGAACGACACCCGCGTGCACTACGTCGAGCCGGCGAAGTGGGTGGCCCAGCTGCGGCGGACGGTGACGAGCGACCAGACCACGCCCCTGGCCGAGGGCGGCGCCCCGATCCTGCTGCGCACCGAGATGGACGGCGGCCACGGCGGCGCGTCCGGCCGGTACCAGGGCTGGGAGGACACCGCGTGGGAGTACGCGTTCCTGCTGACGGCACTGGGGGCCACGGAGCGGGTGGACTGACCGGCCCGCCCGGCGATCCGGCCCCTCTCTCCGGGGAGCTGCAACCCTCACCGATTATCGAGGATGCCAGCGATACCCCTATGCTTTGAAGCACCGTGAATCGAACGCTGCGCTGACGCTGGGCAACCTGCCCGCCGGGCGGCTCCCCTACCATCGGAGAAACCCATGTCCTTCACGGACCCTCAGTCACCCGCCTCGCCCCCTTCCCTGTCCCGCCGTACCGTGGCCCACGGACTGGCCTGGACTGTTCCGGCCGTGGCAGCCGCCGCCGCAGCCCCGGCTTTCGCCGTCTCATGCGCGAACCCGGCCGCGTTCACGGGCAGGTTCACCCAGGCCAACGTTTATGGGACGCCCCCGTCCACCTACACGTGGTCAGCCGCAGGCCGCACTCCCATCACCCTGTCCCTGAACACCGTCGCCGACAGCGGCAAGTCTCTGACGCCCAACAACCTCACCTCGGCCGGCGGCATCAACCAGGGCTACAACGGACTCGGAGACCTGAGGGCGGACGGTCTGCTGCTCCAGCAGTCCGGCTCTGGCGGGCAGAGACTCACGATCACGTTCAGCCGCCCCGTGACCAACCTCCAGTTCACGATTGCCGACGTCGACTGGCTGGACAAGGGGTACCGTGACGCCATCGTGCTCGACCCCGAACCCACCAGCGTGACCAACGGCCCCCCCCTGCAGGGCAACGGGACGACCGGATCGCCCGTGAGGGCCGTGTCAGCCGGTGAGGTCAGGTCCGACACCGAGGCGAACCGGTCCGTGGTCACCTACGCCGGCCCGATCAACTCCTTCACTCTGTACTTCGCGTCCACCGATGGAACGACGGCCCAGCAGATCTTCCTCACCGGCCTGACCTTTTTTGCCTGCTGAGGTCGTCCGATTCAGGGAGGAGACCCCAGCCGCCCTCGCGCCTCTGGTACACAAGCTGGCCGATTGCCTGTTGCCACACGAGCACTTGGCCGGCTTCGCGCACCCGGGCGCTTAGTCAATTTCCCCTCGAGCCCCGATTCTATTTGGGAACTGGGAATTTCCCAGAACACTTTCATTCGGGAAACGGGTGCTTTAAAGGGCAGGTTGAAGTGGTGGATGCGACAGGATTTGATGGAATAATCTGGAAAAGCATGCTGCGTTTCTCTCCTGAGTTCGCCCAGACGTTTTGAGCGAGGAGCCCACGGCGGCGCCCGCCCGCGTCCGGGCACCGTCGCCGGCCCCCGTCCCCCACGGTGACACACATCACCTCGAGCGGTGGGGGTCCGGGGGGACACCTAGACTCGATGCCATGACCCCGCACAGCCCCGAGCACCCGGACCGCGACCGGCTTCCGGACAAGGTCTCCGACATCTTCGACCCCACGCGCTGGCGCGTGGTCGAGGGCTTCGACTTCGAGGACCTGACCTACCACCGCCAGGTGGAGCGCGACGCCGACGGCCGCTGGGTGCGCGACCTGCCCACGGTGCGCATCGCCTTCGACCGCCCCGAGGTCCGCAACGCGTTCCGCCCCGGCACCGTGGACGAGCTCTACCGCGCCCTCGACCACGCCCGCATGACCCCGGACGTCGGCACGGTGCTGCTCACCGGCAACGGCCCCTCCCCCAAGGACGGCGGCCACGCGTTCTGCTCCGGCGGGGACCAGCGCATCCGCGGCCGCGACGGCTACCGCTACGCCGAGGGGGAGACGGCCGAGACCATCGACCCGGCCCGCGCTGGACGCCTCCACATCCTCGAGGTCCAGCGCCTGATGCGCACCTCGCCCAAGGCGATCATCGCCGTCGTGAACGGCTGGGCGGCAGGCGGCGGCCACTCGCTCCACGTGGTCGCGGACCTGACCCTGGCCTCCCGCGAGCACGGGAAGTTCAAGCAGACGGACGCCACCGTGGGCTCCTTCGACGCCGGCTACGGCTCGGCCCTGCTCGCCCGGCAGGTGGGCCAGAAGCGCGCCCGGGAGATCTTCTTCACGGCGCGCGAGTACTCGGCCGAGGAGATGGTGGCCATGGGCGCGGTGAACGAGGCCGTGGACCACGAGCGCCTCGAGGAGGTCGCCCTCGAGTACGCCGCGGACATCAACCGTCAGTCCCCGCAGGCCCTGCGCATGCTCAAGTTCGCGTTCAACCTTCCCGACGACGGCATGGCCGGCCAGCAGGTCTTCGCCGGCGAGGCCACGCGCATGGCCTACATGACGGACGAGGCCGTGGAGGGCCGGGACGCGTTCCTGCAGAAGCGCGACCCGGACTGGTCCGCCTTCCCGTACCACTTCTGACCGACCACCACGGCAGGACGGAGACCCGCCCATGCTCGCACTGCTCAACGACCAGCCCATCCTCGTCCTCATGGCCACGGTCGCCCTGGGCGCCGCCGTCGGCACCATCCCCCTGGGCAAGATCCGCCTCGGCGCTTCGGGAGCACTGTTCGTGGGCCTGCTCGTCGGGGCGGTGCTGCCCGACGTCGGCGACCGGCTGGCCCTGTTCCAGAGCTTCGGCCTGGCCCTGTTCGCCTACCTGATCGGGCTCGGCGCCGGCAAGGTGTTCTTCCGGGACCTGCGCCGCAACCTGCCCCTGATGCTGGCCGCCGTCGTCGTGGTGATCCTCACCGCCTTCACGGTGCACCCCCTGGCCGCGCTGCTGCACATGGACCTGCCGACGGCGATCGGCGTGTGGACGGGCTCGCTCACCGCGACGCCGGCGATGGCGCTGGCGAACCAGCTCACCGGCGGGCAGGCCCCGGCCGTGGGCTACGGGCTGTCCTACCTGGTGGGCGTGGTCGGCACCATCATCGCGATCACCCTGCTCGCCGCCCGCCCGTGGAACAGCTCCCCGCGCGATCCGGCGCCGGTGACCGACGGCAAGCTGCGCTTCACCGCCGCGGCCGCCACCTCCGCCCTCGCCGTGCGGGAGATCCCCGGGATCTCCGACGGGCTGGTGCGCGTGGTGGCGCTGCGCCACGGCGGCGTGGCCCGGATCGCCGGCTCCGCCGACCGGATCGAACCCGGGGACGAGGTCGTCCTGGACGGCACGGAGAAGAACATCGACGCGGCCGTGCAGGCCTTCGGCCGCCGCACCGACGCCGACCCGGCGCAGGTGATGAACCCGCTGCAGACCTCCATGGTCATCGTCACGGCCCGCCCCCTGGCCGATCGCCGCCTGGGCACGCTGTCCCTGCGCGAGCGCTTCGGCACCGACGTCGCCCGGCTGCGGCGCGACGACGTCGAGTCGCTGGCCACCCCGCAGACCGAGCTCAAGGTCGGCGACCGGGTGCTCATCGTGACCACCGCGCCGCGGATGGAGGCGGTGCGCGACTTCTTCGGCAACTCGACCCGGGGGCTCTCGAACCTGGACTGGATCTCCCTGGGCACGGGCATGGCGCTGGGCTACCTGCTGGGCATGGTGACGATCCCGCTTCCGGGCGGGGCCTCCTTCTCCCTCGGCCCGGCGGCCGGGTGCATCCTCGTCGGCCTCGCCCTCGGTGCGATCGGCCGAACGGGACCCACGGTGTGGGAGCCGTCCACGGAGATCGCGCTGACGCTGCGGCAGTTCGGCCTCATGCTCTTCCTGGGCGTGGTGGGCCTGGCCGCCGGCCCGGCGTTCATCGAGACGGTGTTCACCCGGGTCGGCGGGCTGGCCATCCTGATGTCCGCCGTGCTCACCGCGCTGACCGCCGCCCTGCTCATCGCCGCGGCACGGCTGCTGGGGCAGTCCGTGGATCGCACGTTCGGGGCGCTGGCGGGCATCACGGGCCAGCCGGCGATCCTGGACTACGCGCTCTCCCGGTCCACCGACGCCCGCGTGACCGAGGGGTACGCCCAGCTGTTCGCGCTGATCATGGTGGTCAAGATCGCCACCGTGCCGTTCCTGCTCTGACCGGCCGGGCGGATCAGGCCCACCGGGCGGGTCCGTCCGACCGCCGGGCCTCCTACACTCGGGGCCATGCCCGCCACCGCCGACGCCCTCGCCCGCGCCACGGACGCCCTCGCCGCGGCCTTCGACGGCGGCGCCCCCGTCGAGCTGACCGCCGACGGCGCCGCGCGCCCCCGGCCCGAGGCCCGCGACCCGCGCCGCTGCGGGGACCCGGACGCCGTCGCCGTGGTGCGCACCTCCGGGTCCACGGGCACGCCGAAGCAGATCGTCCTGACCGGCACGGCCCTGCGCGCCTCGGCCGCGGCCACGGCCCGGCGGCTCGGCGGCGAGGGGGCGTGGCTGCTGGCCCTCGGCGTGCACTACGTGGCCGGGCTCGCCGTGCTCTCCCGCTCGATCGCGGCCGGGACCGCACCCGTGGCCCTGCCACCGGGCCCCTTCACCCCCGCGGCGTTCGCCACCGGGGCGGCCGCCCTGCCCGACGACGCCGGCCCCCGACTCGTCTCGCTCGTCCCCACCCAGCTCGCCCGCCTCCTCGCGGCCGACGCCGACCCGGCCGGACGGGCGGCCCTGCGCTCCTTCGACCGCGTGCTCGTGGGCGGCGCCCGGCTCGATCCCGCGCTGCGGGCCGCGGCCGAGGCGGCGGGGGTGCGTCTCACCGCCACCTACGGCATGGCCGAGACGTGCGGCGGCTGCGTCTACGACGGCGTGCCGCTGCCCGGCGTCGCCGTCGCGGTGGCCCCGGACGACCCCGACGCCCCGCCGCACGTGCGCCTGGCCGGGCCCATGGTGGCGGCCGGCTACCTCGACGACCCCGCCCGCACCGCCGCCCACTTCGTCCCCGCCGCGGACGGCGCCCGCGCCTTCCTGACCGAGGACACGGGCATGCTCTCCCCCACCGACGACGGCGGCGTGCGGCTGGCCGTGACCGGCCGCCTGGACGACGTCGTCATCACGGGCGGGGTGAAGGTGTCCGCGGCGGCGGTGACCGCGGTGCTCGAGGCGCACCCGGGCGTCGCGGCGGCCCACGTGGCCGGCGTGCCGGATCCCGAGTGGGGCGCCCGGCTGTGCGCCGCCGTCGTGCCCGCCCACCCGGCCGCGGCCCCCGACGAGGCCGTCCTGCGCGCCCACGTGCGCGAGGCGCTGGGTGCGGCCGCGGTGCCCAAGACGTGGCTCGCCCTCGACGCCCTGCCGTTGCTCTCCACCGGCAAGACCGACCGGCAGGCCCTGGCCGCCCGGTTCACCGCCGGCTGAGCGTCACCCCGCCCGCGTGGGAGAATGACCCGGGCCCGGCCGACGTCGGGCCCCGGCCGCGCTCCGCCGTCGACCCGGCCCGCCGCGCGCCGATCCCCACCCCGCTCCCCAGGAGGAACCCCCGCCCATGGCCGCCACGCTCTCCCAGTGGGTCGCCGCCGCGCGCCTACGCACGCTGCCCATGGCGATCGCCCCCGTGATCGTCGGTTCGGCCGCCGCCGCGGAGCTCGGCTCCTTCCACCTCGGCGCGGCGCTGCTGGCCCTCGTGGTGTCGCTCGCCCTGCAGATCGGCGTGAACTACGCCAACGACTACTCGGACGGGATCCGCGGCACCGACGACGACCGCGTCGGCCCCTTCCGGCTCACCGTCTCCGGGCTCGTGCCCGCGGCCCAGGTGAAGCAGGCGGCCTTCGCGTTCTTCGGCCTCGCCGGGCTGGCCGGCCTGGGGCTCATCCTGCTCTCGGGGCACTGGTGGTTCCTGCTGGTCGGCGTCGCCTGCGTGCTGGCCGCGTGGTTCTACACCGGCGGGAAGCGGCCGTACGGGTACCTCGGCCTCGGTGAGGTGTTCGTGTTCGTGTTCTTCGGGCTCGTGGCCGTCCTCGGCACCACGTACACCCAGGCCGACACCGTGAGCGGCCTGGCCTGGGCCGGCGCGATCGGCTGCGGGCTGATCTCCACGGCCCTGCTCATGGTCAACAACATCCGGGACATCCCCACGGACCGCGAGGTCGGGAAGATGACGCTGGCCGCCCGCCTGGGCGACGGGCCGGCGCGGGCGTCCTACGGCGTCATGCTGGCCGTCGCCCTGCTGCTGCCGCTGTTCTGGGTGGCGGCGCACCCGGGGCTGCTGCTCGTGCCGATCGGCGGCCTGCTCGCGATCCGGCCGATCCGCACGGTGCTGCGCGCCGACGACCGCCGGGCGCTGATCCCGGTGCTGCGCGCGACCGGCGTGATCGGGATCGTCTACGCGATCACGTTCACCCTCGGCGCGCTGCTCTGAGCCGCACGGGATGACGGCGGCGTCGGCGGCGGCGGCATCCGCCCCGTCGCCCCGCGGGGCTCACTCGCGGAACCGGCCCTCGGTGTAGGCGTCCTCGGCGTCCGCATCGGCGGTCTCGGTGCGGCCCCGGCGGCCCGGGCGGCCCTCCCACGCGGCGGACAGGTCCTCGGTGGCCCCCGTGCGCAGGCGACCGAGGAAGAGGTAGCTGACCGCGAACGTCAGGATCGTGGCCGCGATCACCCCGAAGATCATCCCGAGGTCCATCACGTAGTAGAACAGCGCCCACAGGGCGACGAAGACGACCACGCGGACCAGACCGTAGAAGAAGATGCGCACCGGTCCATCCTACGAGGACGGACGGCCCGTCCGCCGACCCCACAGCCCGCGCCTAGACTGGCGGGATGGGCCGCTTCATCATCCCCGCCGCGATCATCCTCGCCGGACTGACCCTCTACGCGCTGTTCGAGGCGCTGCTGACCCCCGCCCGCGAGGTGCGCAGCCTGCCGAAGACGGCGTGGGTGGCGGTCATCGTGCTCGTGCCGCTCGTGGGGCCGCTGCTGTGGCTGCTGCTCGGGCGCGCCCGCCCGGCCGGCGCGGGCGGACGGGCCGCACCCCGGCCCTCCGGAGCCCCGGACGACGACGAGGCGTTCCTGCGCAGCCTGCGCGTGCAGCGCCGCCAGGACGCCCGTGAGCAGGACCTGGACCGCCGCGAGGCCGAGCTGCGCGCCCGCGAGGAGGAGCTGCGCCGTCGTCGGGAGCAGGGCGACGACGACGCCGACCCGGAGGGCGACGGGCCGCGCGCCTGAGGGGCCCCGCCGGACTCAGCCGGGCAGACCCGCGTACGAGTGCAGGCCCGGGAAGTACGTGTTGACGATCGTGTAGTTGAACACGATGCACAGGAAGCCCACGATGCTCAGCCAGGCCGCGCGGGCACCGGTCCAGCCGCGGGTGGCCCGGGCGTGCAGGTACGCCGCGTAGACCACCCAGATCACGAAGGACCAGACCTCCTTGGTGTCCCAGTTCCAGTAGCGGCCCCACGCGGCCTCGGCCCAGATGGCGCCGGCGATCACGGTGAACGTCCACATCACGAAGGCGATCGCGTTGAGGCGGTAGGACCAGTTCTCGAGCCCCTGCGCGGCCGGCACGAGGCGCAGGAACGCCCACGAGCGCTCGCCCGCCGCAGCGCGCTTCTCCGCGCGGTCCTGCAGCAGCTGCAGCACGGACATCGCGGCGGTCAGCGCGAACAGCGAGCTGGCAAGCACGGCGATGGATACGTGGATGACGAGCCACGGCGTCTGCAGCGGCGGCTGGAGGTGGCCCACCGGCGTCGGGAAGCCCATGGTGGCCGCGCACATCATCGCCACGACGATGCCGGTGACGAACGTGCCCACGAAGCGCAGATCCTTGCGCAAGAGGAACAGCAGGTAGACGGTCGTGATCACGAGCGCGCCCGTGGTCATGAACTCGTACAGGTTGCCCCACGGCACGCGGGAGGCGGCGAGGCCGCGGGCGACGACGGCGAACGCGTGCAGCGCCCAGCCGACGGCCAGCACGGCCACCGCCACGTTGGCGACCGGGCGGCGGCCGCCGCCCGTGTAGTCCATGTCCTCGTCCACGAGGGCGCCGTCCGCGTCGACGCCGCGCTCGGCGGCGCCGGTCGGACGGGCCGCGTCGGAGGCGCTCGCGCCGACCGCCGTGGACCCGCCGACGGCGACCCCCACGGTCTCGCGGGCCGGAGCGGTGCGCACCTGCCCGCGCTGGGCCGCGAGGTCGGCCTCGAGGCGGCGGATGGTGGCCGAGGCGGTGGCCATGTCGATGGTGAACAGGATGAACGCCGCCGCGTACACGAGCGCGGCGATGAGCATGAAGAGGTCGCTGTACAGCGCCAGCTGCTCGTTCACGGGGGCCGTGGGGTTGAACACTGTCAGTCTCCTGATCGGGCGTCGGCGGGGCCGGCGGGGGTCTCGGGGGCGGTGGGGGTGGACTGGGGGGCGGCACCGGCCGCGGCGTCGTCGGCCGTCTCGGTGGCGGCGACGATGGGCCACCACTTCTCCATGGCGGCGCGCAGGGCCACGTGCTCCTCGTGGAGACCGAACTCCTCGCCGCGGGCGAGCAGCGCGTACTCCACGCGGGTGCGGCCGTCGTCGTCGGTGCGGGCACGCACCCACACGCGGCGACGGCGGACGAACAGACTGATCGCCAGGCCGAGCAGGGCGGTGCCGGCGAACACGCCGACGCCCCACTTGCCCGGGTCGTAGTGGATGTCCAGGCCGACGTAGCGGCGGACGCCGTCGAAGCTGATGGAGCCCTTGCCCTCGGGCAGCTCATACGTCTGGCCCGGGCTGAGCACGATGCCGCCGTTCTCGTTGGTGCGGCTGTTGAGCTCGGTGAGGGATGCGGTGTCCAGCACGTACACGTTCTGCGGGCGGCCGGTGTCCAGGCCGAGGTCCCCGTAGTACGAGTTCAGCTGCAGCTCCGGGTTGAGCAGCTCGGGGTCGGCCGAGAAGGCGGCGCCCTTCTCGTCCTCCACCGCCGTGGGCAGGAAGAAGCCGACGAAGCCCAGCTGGTCCGGCCGCGCGTCGGGGACCTTGATGGTGGCCTGCGAGCCGTAGTTCTGGTCGAACACGCGGGTGACCACGGGGCCCTGGAAGGCCACGTCCCCGGCGCCGTCGCGGATGGTCACCACGGGCGCGTAGCCGTTGCCCACGAGGTAGACGCGCACGCCGTCGATGTCCAGCGGCTGGTTGACCTTGAGGATCTGGCGCTGGAGCTCGGCCTCGCTGCCCTCGCGGACCTCCATCACGGCGGTGTAGTCCAGCGGCTGGCCGTAGTGGGTCTCGGACTCGCGGTCGAACACGGCGTCGAAGGAGTCGAGGGTGAGGGAGAACGGCTGGAGGTCGTCCGCGCTGAAGTAGGTGCCGGGGGTGAAGGAGTCGTAGGCCACGAGGTTGTTGGCGAAGCCCTCGCCCTCCACGATGATCTTCTGCCCGCCGTACTTGGTCATGCCGCCGTAGGCCATGAACACGAGCACGCCGATCAGCGAGACGTGGAACAGGATGTTGCCGATCTCGCGCAGGTATCCGCGCTCGGCGCCCACGGACGCGCCGCCGGCCTCGGGGCGGTGCTCCACGCGGTAGCGGCGCTTGCGCAGCCACGCCTGGGCTCTGGCCACGGCCTCCTCGGGGCTCGGGCCGCCCTCCTCGAGGACGACGACGCCGGAGGCCGGCAGGCGCGTCAGGTTGCGGGGGGTGCGGGCCGGGGGCTGGCGCAGGGCCTTGGCGTGCTGGATGGCGCGCGGCCACACGCAGCCCACGAGGGAGACGAACAGCAGCAGGTAGATGGCCGAGAACCAGACGGAGTTGTAGACGTCGAAGAACTGCAGGGCGTCCAGGACGGGGCCCCACACGGGGTTGTCCTCGATCCACTGGTCCACGATCTCGGGGCCGGCACGGCGCTGGGGCACGAGGGAGCCGGGCACGGCGGCGACGGCGAGCAGGAGCAGCAGCATGAGCGCGGTGCTCATGCTGGTCAGCTGGGTCCAGATCCAGCGCAGGGTGCCCGCCAGGCCGAGGCGCGGCAGGGTGACGGGCTCGGAGCGCGTCCGGGCGGCCTTGGAGCTCACAGGGGCATCTCCCATTCGTTGGCGAACCACAGCTGCAGCTGCGTGGTCCAGGCGGTCCAGACGCCGGTGACCATGAGCAGGCCCAGCGCGATCAGCAGGGCGCCGCCGAGGCGCATGATCAGCACGCGGTGCCGCGTGAAGAACCCGACCGCCCGCATGCCGCGCTCCATGCCGAGGGCCATGAGCACGAACGGCAGGCCCAGGCCGAGGCAGTAGAGGAAGGCGAGCAGGGCGCCGCGGCCCACGGAGCCGGAGCTGGCCGTGGACATGGCCAGGACGGCGGCCATGGTGGGGCCGATGCACGGCGCCCAGCCCAGGCCGAAGGTCATGCCCAGCAGGGGCGCGCCGACCAGGCCGGCGGCGGGCTTGAAGTGGACGCGGCGCTCCTGCTGAAGCCGGCCGCCGCCGCCGAGGAACACGAGGCCCATGAGCATCACGAGCACGCCGAGCACGGGGGTGACCCAGGCGCCGTCGCGCCGCAGCCAGACCATGGCCTGGGTGAACACCACGGTGATGCCCACGAACACCACGGCGAACCCGAGCACGAACAGCACGGAGCCGAGCACGAGGCGCCCGCGGCGGCGGCTGGTGAGCACGTCCCCGCCGAGGCCGGTGACGTACCCGAGGTAGCCGGGCACGAGCGGCAGCACGCACGGGGAGAGGAAGGAGATCAGGCCGGCCAGCACGGCGATCGGCGCGGCCAGCAGCAGGGAGCCGTCGAGGGCGATCTCGGCGAAGGGGTTGCTCTGCATGGACACGGCGGCCGGGTCAGGCCGCGGCCTCGTCCACCACTGTGGTGAGCAGGGCGCGCAGGGTGGACTCCTCCACGGCGCCGAGCACGCGGGCGGCCACGCGGCCCTCGACGTCCAGGACGAGGGTGGAGGGCACGGCCTGCGGGGGCACGTAGTCGGTCATGTTCAGGAGCACGTCCCCGCGGGCGTCCTCGATGGACGGGTAGGGGATCTCGAAGGTGCGCTCGAAGGCCTGCGCGGTGGTGACGGTGTCCCGGACGTTCACGCCGAGGAACCGCACCCCCTGCGGGGCGAACTGCTCGTGCAGGGCCACGAGGTGGGGGGCCTCCACGCGGCACGGGGCGCATGCGGCGTACCAGAAGTTCAGCAGGGCCGGGGCGCCGCGCAGGCTCGCGCCGGTCACGGGGGTGCCGTCGAAGAGCTCGGCGGCGAACTCCACGGGGGCGCCGCGCTCGGCGGGGGCGATCTCCAGGACGGAGCCGTCGCCGGCGATGTAGTTCTTGCCGTCCGCGTTGCCGGCCTGCTGCGTCAGCGAGTCGTCCCCCGAGCACGCCGCGAGGACGGGCGCGAGGCCGAGCAGCGAGAGGCCGGTCAGCACGGTGCGACGGGACGGACGGGGGGTCTGCATGGCGGGCTGCCTTCCAGGGGACGCGCGGGGCTGGATTCCGGGGACCTGGGGAGTCTACTGTCCGCCCCGCATTCTGACTGAACCCTGGACGTCACACCCCCACCCCGTGGGAGGCCACGGACGGCGTCGTCGACGCCGGCCGCCGTCGGGGCCTCAGGCGCCCGGCAGGGAGGAGGCGTCCTTCAGCAGGGCCTGGTTCGGCTCGCGGTACTCGACGCGCGGCACCCTGCGCCCTTCCTCGTACACGAGCGAGGTCACGGAGGTCAGCGAGCACTCACGCCGGCGCGGGTCGTGCCACAGCGGACGGCCCTCGACGGCCAGGCGCGTCACCCAGATCGGCAGCTGGTGCGAGACGAGCACGGACTCGGCGCCGGGCCCGTCGGCGGCCACGGTCTCGCCGCGGAGCCGGTCGACGACGGCCAGCATCCGGGCGGCCTGCGCGCGGTACGGCTCGCCCCAGGACGGGCGCAGGGGATTGCGCAGCCGGGGCCACAGCCGCGGGTTCCGCTTCAGCGACGCCGCCACCTGGGACATGCCCTCGAAGGCGTTCTCCGCCTCGATCAGGTCCGGCTCGGTGACCAGCGGCAGGTCGAACGCGGCCGCGATGGGCGCGGCGGTCTGCTGCGCGCGGGTCAGCGGGGAGGCGGCGACGACGGCGGGCGCCCGGCCGGTCTGCGCGGCGCGCTCCTCGAACCACGCGGCCACGCCCCGGGCCATCTCGTGGCCGAGCTCCGAGAGCCCGAACTCCGGCAGGCGGCCGTAGAGGACACGATCGGGGTTGTGGACTTCTCCGTGGCGGACCAGGTGGACGGTGGCGAGCGTCTGCATGGGGCCAGTCTGGCAGAGGCGGACCGGTGGCCCCGGCGGTAGCGTGGGGCACAGCTCGGCGCGACCGCGCCGCCACCCCCGTCCGCACCGAGACGCCGCGAGCGTCGGCGTCGCTAGGAGGCCCCATGTCCGGCACCTCGCCCACCGATCCCCACGGCAGCCAGAACCCGTACGGCACCGACCCCTACGGCGCCGCCCCGCAGGGGCCGACCCCGGGCTCCTCCGACCCGGCGGGCGCGAGCCCGTACGGCCAGGACCCCTACGGCGCACCGCCGGCGGCTCCGTACGGCGCCCCGGGCCAGGCGGGGATGCCCCAGGCCCCCTCTCCCCACGGCCCCGCCGGCTGGCAGTCTCCCGGCCCGGTCGAGCTGCCCCCGCGGCCGCGCTCCCTGACGGCCGCGTTCTGGCTGATCGCCTCGGGCGGCCTCCTGCTGCTGGCGACGACCCTGCTGGCGGCCTTCGCCATCACCCAGCCGGAGGGCCAGGCCGCGATCCAGCAGGAGCTGGACCGGTCCGTCGAACAGATGAATCTGCCCGCCGACCAGGCGGAGCAGATGCGCACCATGATGGACGGGATGCTCCCGGCCCTCGCCACGACGGCGGCCGTGTTCGGCGTGCTCGCGTTCCTCGTCTACCTGTGGGTGGCGTTCGCGATCCGCGGCGGCTCGCGCGCCGCGCGCATCGTCGGAACGGTGCTGGCGTCCCTGTCCGTGCTGGTGCTGGTCTCCAACGCCGTGATGGGGGCGTTCAGCCCGCTGGACCTCGTGTGGGTGGGCCTCGGCGTCGCCGGCATCGTGCTCGCCTACCGCCCGGACGCCACGGAGTACATGCGGCTGAAGGCCTGGCAGCGCTTCGCGCGCCGCTGAGCCCGCTCAGGCCCGCGGGGCGTCCAGGAGCCGGCCCAGACGGGCCGGGTCCACACGCCAGAAGTCGCGCTGGACGCCGTCGACGAACAGCACGGGCACCTCGTCCGCGAACCGCTCGAGCAGGGCCGGGTGCGCGGCGCCGTCGACGGCCTCCCAGGCCTCGCCCCGCGCGTCGCACACCTGCACCACCGTGGCCTCGGCCTCGGCGCACAGGTGACAGCCGGGCTTCACGAGCAGCTGGACGCGGGCGGTGGCGGCAGGCAGGTCGGCGGTCATGGCCCCACTCTACGGATCGCCGTCCACGACGAAGCCGCCGTCCCCCCGGAAGGGGACGGCGGCTTCGTCTCGTCAGCGCCCGGAGGGCGCGGGCATCACTTCTTGTTGCGACGCTGGTGACGGGTCTTGCGAAGCAGCTTGCGGTGCTTCTTCTTCGACATGCGCTTGCGGCGCTTCTTGATCACAGATCCCATGGGGACTCCTTGAATCGGGGCGAGGGTCGGCGGTCGTGGGACCGCAGGCATCCGGGGCGCCGGACACGCCGACCCGCATTCCACCGGATGTGGAACGCCTGGAAACGTTCTCGGCCACAATACCGGCCGCACGGGCCCCGGTCGAACCGGGACGGGGACCGGCTCAGTCGAACCAGGGGTCGAGCCCGTGCAGCGGGAACACCTCGCGGCGCGTGGCCATGATCGACTGGTCCACCGGGTCGGCCGGGTCGTAGCCCACCTCCCACGAGCGCCACCACACGTCCGCGTCCTCGCCCATCACGGTGGGGATCCGCTCGGCGTCGTCCCCCTCGTGCACGGACATGTCCCCGGTCAGCTCGTCCGCGGTGAGGGCCCGGACGTGCTCGATCCAGGCGGCGGGGATCTCGCTCCTCACGGGGATCGGGGTCTGCAGGACGGCGGCGGTCAGGTGGGCCCACGCGCGCGGCACCACCCGCAGCGGGTTGTAGCCGCCGCCCCCGGTGGCCAGCCACCGGCCGTGCGCGAACCGGTCGGCCCAGTCGCCGACGTCGAACGCGAGCTGGCGCTGGCCGTCCACGCTCAGCCGCAGGTCGGCGAGCGGGTCCGTGCGGTGACCGTCGCAGCCGTGCTGGCTGACCAGCACGTCCGGGGCGAACGCCTCCAGCAGGGGCGGGACCACGGCGTGGGCGGCGCGCAGGAAGCCGGCGTCGCCGGTGCGCGGGGGCAGCGCGACGTTCACCGCCGTGCCCTGGGCGGCCGAGCCGCCGATCTCGTTGGCGAAGCCCGTGCCCGGGAACAGGCTGATGCCCGTCTCGTGCAGGGAGATGGTGAGCACGCGGGGGTCGTCGTAGAAGATCGACTGCGTGCCGTCGCCGTGGTGCGCGTCCACGTCGACGTAGGCCACGCGCTCCGCGCCGAGGTCCAGCAGGCGCTGGATGGCCACGGCGCAGTCGTTGTAGATGCAGAACCCGGACGCCGAGGACCGGGCGGCGTGGTGCATGCCACCGGCGAAGTTCACGGCGCGGTCCACCTCGCCGGACCAGATCGCCTCCGCGGCGACGAGGGAGCCGCCCGCGATCCGGGCGGCGGACTCGTGCAGGTCCGGGAACACGGGACAGTCCTCGGTGCCCAGGCCGAAGCGGCCGTCCTCGGCCGACGACGTCGCCGCGGCCCGGCGCACGGCGGCGACATACTCGGGGTCGTGGACGAGGGCGAGCTGCTCGTCCGTGGCCACGGGCGGCTCCATGATCCGCACGTGGGGGGCGTCCAGCAGGCCGAACGCCTCCACGAGCCGGTGCGTGAGGTCCAGCCGCAGGGGCGCCATCGGGTGCTCCGCGCTGAACCGGTAGCGGAGCAGGCTGGAGTCCCACACCACAGCGGCGGGGGTGGGAGCGGGAGGGGTGGACGTGGTGCTCATCACGGTCCAGCCTAGGGCTCCGGGCGACACGGTGGCGACGATCGCCTCGGATGTCCTGCCCGCGTGACGCGCGGGCCACGGGGCGCGCGATACTGGGAGCCGGTCCGTTCCCCGTCCCCCCGCGCAGGAGGTGCCCCGTGGCAGGTCTCCGTCCGACTCCGCGCGCCCGCCGCCACGGCGGCGTGCGCCGGCCCGGCGGCCTCCCCCGGCCCGGCCAGGCCTCCACGCTGGAGTCCTCGACCGACCTGCGCACGGTGCTGCGGCGCTCGGGCCGCGCCGTCAGCTCGGTGGTGGGCGGCTCCCCGGCCCGCGCCGCCCTCTCCGCCTTCGCCCTCATGGCCCTGGTGTTCACCGGGCTCCTCGCCCTGCCGTGGGCCGCGGCGGACGGCCACGCCACCCCCCTGCACGACGCCATGTTCACCGCGGTCTCCGCCTTCTCCGTGACCGGTCTGACCACCGTCAACACGGCCGTGCACTGGTCCCCCGCGGGCCAGGTGATCATCCTCGTGGCCATCCAGATCGGCGGCCTGGGCATCCTCTCGATGGCCTCGCTGCTCACGCTGGCCGTCTCCCGGCATCTGGGTCTGAGGTCGAAGCTGGCGACGCAGCAGGCGGGCATGACCTCCGGGAATCTCGGCGAGGTCGGCCGGCTGCTGCGCGTCGTCGTCGTGACGGTGCTGACCGCCGAGGCCGCGCTGGCGTTCTTCCTCGTGCCGCGGTTCGCGGCCATCTCCGGCTCGTGGCTCACCGGCCTGTGGCACGGGGTCTTCTACTCGGTCAGCGCCTTCAACAACGCCGGGTTCACCCTCCACGTGGACGGCCTGCCGGAGATCATGCACGACCCGGTGATCATCACGGTGCTCGGCGTCGGCGTGTTCCTGGGTGCGCTCGGCTTCCCCGTGGTCATGGTGCTGCTGGAGAAGGGGTGGCGATTCCGGGAGTGGAACCTGCACACCAAGCTCACGGTCGAGGTGACGCTGGCCCTGCTGGT
The DNA here is from genome assembly GCF_014138885.1 of Micrococcus luteus. Lineage (NCBI taxonomy): Bacteria > Bacillati > Actinomycetota > Actinomycetes > Micrococcales > Micrococcaceae > Micrococcus > Micrococcus luteus. The sequence continues at coordinate 2,022,647 of NZ_JACJIK010000001.1, read as the reverse complement.
GCTCGGCGCCGTCGCCCTCTTCTTCTTCGAGGCGGGCAACCCGGCGACCCAGGCCGGCATGGGCTTCTGGCAGCGGGTCGGGCACTCCCTGTTCGGCTCCATGATGACCCGCTCCGGAGGCTTCGCGATCGACGACACGAACGCGCACCAGCCCGAGTCCCTGCTGCTCATGGACGCGCTGATGTTCGTGGGCGGTGGGTCCGCCTCCACCGCGGGCGGCATCAAGGTGACCACGCTGGCGATCATGTTCCTCGCGATCGTGGCGGAGGCGCGCGGCGACCGCGAGGTGACGGCGCACGGCCGCACGATCGCCCCCGAGTCCCTGCGCGTGGCCATCGCGGTGCTCGCACTCGGGGCCACCCTCGTGCTCGTGGCCACTCTGGCGCTGGTGCACATCACCGACGAGTCCCTCCAGCGGCCCCTGTTCGAGGTGATCTCCGCGTTCGGCACGTGCGGGCTCTCCGTGGGCGTCTCCGCGGAGAGCCCACCGGCCGGCAAGTACGTCCTGACGGCCATGATGTTCGCGGGCCGCGTTGGTACGATCACGTTCGCCGCCGCCCTGGCCCTGCGCCAGCGGCGCGTGCTCTACCGCTACCCCGTCGAGAGGCCGGTCATTGGCTGACACCCCGCAGCGCACCGATCCCAACGCCCCCGTGCTCGTCGTGGGGCTGGGCCGCTTCGGCGCCGCCACGGCCGAGGAGCTCGTCGCACAGGGCCGCGAGGTGCTCGCCGTCGAGCGGGACCCCGTCCTCGTGCAGCGCTTCGCCCCCTCGCTCACCCACGTGGTGGAGGCGGACGCCACCGACCCCGAGGCCCTGCGCCAGCTCGGCGCGCAGGACTTCTCGACGGCGGTGGTCGGCGTGGGCACCTCCATCGAGGCATCGGTGCTGATCACCGTGAACCTCGTGGACCTGGAGATCCCCCACATCTGGGTGAAGGCGATCAGCGAGGCGCACGGCACGATCCTCAAGCGGATCGGGGCGAACCACGTGATCTTCCCCGAGCACGACGCCGGCGTGCGGGCCGCCCACCTCGTGAACGGGCGCATGCTCGACTTCATCGAGTTCGACGACGACTTCGCGATCGTGAAGATGTACCCGCCGGCCGAGTGCGTGGGCTTCACGCTCGGCGAGTCCCACGTGCGCTCCAAGTACGGCGTGACCGTGGTGGGCGTGAAGACTCCGGGCGAGGACTTCACCTACGCCCAGCCGGACACCCGGGTGGGCCCGCGCGACACCCTCATCGTCTCGGGTCACACGGACCTCATCGACCGGTTCGCGGCCCGGCCCTGAGGCACGCCGGAACCGTCAGGCCCCGAACTCCTCGGCCATCTCCGTGTCGCGCTGCGCGGCCGCGTCCATGGCACGGTTCACGAGGTCGCCCATGCCGCCGTCCAGGAACGCCTCCACGGCCTTCTCGGTGGTGCCGTTCGGGCTCATCACGGCCTTGCGCAGAGCCTCGGCCCTGGCCCCCTCCTGCTGGAGCATGATGCCGGCGCCCTTGACGGTGGCCGCGGCCATGGCCTCGGCGGAGGCGGCGTCCAGTCCCATCTCGGCGCCGTGGGCGGCGATCAGCTCGGCCAGCAGGAACACGTAGGCCGGGGCGGAGCCGGCGGTGGCCACCACGGCGGAGAGCTGCTCCTCGGCCACCGGCACCACCAGGCCGGAGCCCTCGAAGAGGGCGCGCACGGCGGCGGTCTGCTCCTCGGTGACGCCCGGCCCGGGGGCCATGCCGACGACGCCGGAGCCCACCGTCAGGGGCGTGTTCGGCATGGTCCGCACGATCGGCTGCCCCGCCGGCAGCACGGCGGCCATGGTGGCGGAGGTGACACCGGCTGCCACGGACACCACCACGGTCTCGGGGCGCAGCGACGGCGCCAGGTCCGTGAGGGTGGCGACCATGTCCTTCGGCTTCACGCCCACCAGGACGATGTCCGCCTCGGCGACCGCGGCATGGTTGGCGCGTCCGTCCCGCTCCTGGGAGGTCACGGTGACGCCGTGCTGCGCGGCGGCCTTCTCGGCGGACGCGGCGGAGCGGGTGGTGGCGGTGACGTCCTCGGCGCGCACGGCGCCGGCGTCGAGGGCTCCGGCGAGGATCGCGCCGGTCATGGTGCCCAGGCCCAGGATGGTCAGCTTCATGGTCGGTCCGTCTCCTTCGTGGTCGGGCGCAGGGCGCCGTCGTCGTGGTGGTCGGTCTCGCCGGCGGCCAGGTGCTCGCGCGCGAAGGCGAGCGAGGCGGCGAGCTTCTCCTCCCGCTGTCCCGCGTACTCCACGCCGCGGGTGCCCACCTCCACGCACACCGCACCGGCCAGGCCCACGGTCGCCAGGTGGCGCAGGGTCTCGGCCACGCGCTGCGTGCCCTCGCCGGGGACCAGGTGGTCGTCCTTGCCGGAGTCGTTGCCGTCGGTGAGGTGGACGTGCCGCAGCCGCGGGCCGAGCTCGCGGACGGCCGCCAGGGAGTCCGCCCGCGCGATGGCCGCGTGGGAGAAGTCCCAGCAGATGTGCTCGTACGGCTCGGGCAGCGGGTTCCAGTGCGGCAGGTACATCTTGGCCTCGCGGCCGTAGGCCCGCCACGGGTACATGTTCTCCACGGCGATCACGACGCCGGTCTCCGCCATGAGCTCGTGGATGCCCTCGGCGAAGCGCACCGCGTACGTGCCCTGCCAGCGGAACGGCGGATGGGCCACCACGGTGGCCGCGCCCACGGCCTGCGCCAGCTCCACGGAGCGGCGGATCTTGGACCACGCGGAGCCCCAGACCTGCTGCGTGAACAGCAGGGTGGGCGCGTGGATGGAGTCGATGGGCATCCCGTGCCGCTCGGACAGCCGCGCCAGCCGCCGCGCGTCCTGGCTCCACGCGTTGTGCGTGACCATGACCTCCACGCCGTCGTAGCCGAGGTCCTCGGCGGTGGCGAACACGTCCTGGGTGCCCAGGGGGAACACGGACGAGGAGGACAGGGTCACGGGGATGTCCGCGCCGAAGCGCGCCGCGGGGGCCAGGTGCGCGGTGGAGTCCGCCATGGTCAGCGCACCCCCAGGCTCAGCCCCGGCAGGAGGGTGTCCGGGTTGAGGTTCACGTGGCCGACACCGGGCAGGCCGTCCCGGGTGAGGTGGCCCTCGAGCATGAGCGCGTCGAGGCGGTTGAGGATCAGGCCCTCGCGCAGCGCCCACGGGCAGATCTCGAGCTGGGCGATGCCGAACGTGCGCATGGCCGTCAGCGCGACGATCGCCCCCGCGAACACCTGGTGCGCGCGCACGTCCGAGACGCCGGGCAGCTCCGCCCGCTCCGCGACGGTCATCGCCGCGAGGCGGTTCACCCACAGGTGCAGGTCGTCCGCGCGCAGGTGCCGCTTCACGAAGGGGCCCGCCGCCGACGGCGCCGCCCCGGTGATCCGGGCGAGGGAGCGGAACGTCTTCGAGGTGGCGGTGACCACCACGGGCGACTCGATGCGCGGGAAGGCCGTATACGCCTCCTCGAGTCGCTTCTCCACGTGCTTGCGGAGCTTCTTCACCGCCTTGGGGCTGGGCGGGTCCTCGAGCACCCAGTCGCGGGTGAGGCGGCCGGCGCCCAGCGGCAGGGACAGGGCGTGCGAGGGCAGCTCGTCCTGGCCGTAGGCGATCTCGAAGGAGCCGCCGCCGATGTCGAAGTTCAGGATGGAGCCGGCGCCCCAGCCCTGCCAGCGGCGCACGGCGAAGTACGTCATGGCCGACTCCTGGTCCCCCGTGAGCTCGGAGAGGTGCACACCGGTCTCGGCCTGCACGCGGGCCAGCACGGCGGCGCCGTTCGCGGACTCGCGGATCGCCGAGGTGCAGAACGAGATCATGTCCTCCGCCCGATGCTCCTCCGCGAACGCGGCGGCCTCACGGACGAAGTCCACGAGCTCCCGCTGTCCCTCCTCCGTGATCGCCCCGTCGGCGTCCTGGTAGCGGATCAGCGGAAGGGAGCGCTTGTGCTCCGCGTAGGCGACGGGGCGGGCCCCCGGGTGGGCGTCCACGAGCAGCAGGTGGACGGTGTTGGACCCGATGTCCAGGACGCCGAGGCGCATGGCGCTCAGGCCTTCTTCCGCGCGGTGGTCTTCTTGGCCGGGGCCTTGCGGGCCGCCGGCTTCTTGGCACCGCCGCGGGTGGCCGGGCCCTTGGCACGCTTGTCCGCGAGCAGCTGGTAGGCCTCCTCCGCCGTGAGCTCCTCGGGCTGACGGCCGCGCGGGACGGTGATGTTGGTGACCCCGTCCGTGACGTACGGGCCGAAGCGGCCCTCCTTCACGGTGACCTTCTTGCCGGAGACCGGGTCCTCGCCGAACTCGGCCAGCGGCGGCTTGGCGGCCCCGCGGCCACGCTGCTTCGGCTGGGCGTAGATCTCGAGGGCCTGCTCCTGCGTGATGCTGAAGATCTGGTCCTCGGACTCGAGCGAGCGCGAGTCCGAGCCCTTCTTCAGGTAGGGCCCGAAGCGGCCGTTCTGGGCGGTGATGACCTCGCCCTCGGCGTCCGCGCCCACGACGCGCGGCAGGGACATCAGCTGCAGCGCCTGCTCGAGGGTCACGGTGTCCACGGACATGCTCGTGAAGAGGGAGCCGGTGCGGGGCTTCTCCTTGGCCGGCTTCTTCTTCGGCTTGGGCTTGCCGTTCTTGTAGTACTCGGTGGGCTGGGCGTCGAGCCAGGCCTGCAGCTCCTCCTCGGTCATCTCCGGGATGACCTCGGTGACGTAGGGCCCGTAGCGCCCGTCCCTGGCGACGACGGTCCGGCCCGTCTCCGGGTCCGTGCCGAGCTCGCGCTCGGAGGGCTGGGCGGTGGCGAACAGCTCCTCGGCCTTGGCCGGGGTGAGCTCGTCCGGGGCCAGGTCCTCGGGGACGTTGGCGCGCGGCGGGGTGGCGCCCGCCTCCGCGTCGGCCGGCAGCGACCGCTCCAGGTACGGGCCGTACTGGCCCACCCGCAGGGTGATGTCCTCGGTGATCGGCAGCGAGTTCACGGCTCGCGCGTCGATCTCGCCGAGGTTGTCCACCACGTGCTTGAGGCCCTCGACGCCCTTCTCCGTCTCCGCGGCGGGGGCCCCGAAGTAGAAGGTCTGCAGCCAGGCCTCGCGGCCGAGCTCGCCCGCGGCGATCCGGTCGAGGTCGTCCTCCATGCGGGCCGTGAAGTCGTAGTCCACGTACTTCGCGAAGTAGTCCTCGAGCAGTCCGATCACCGCGAACGCGGTCCACGACGGGACGAGCGCGGTGCCGCGCTTGGACACGTAACCGCGGTCCATGATCGTGGAGATCGTCGGGGCGTACGTGGAGGGCCGCCCGATCTCGCGGCGCTCCAGCTCGGCGACGATCGACGCCTCGGTGTAGCGGGCCGGCGGGGAGGTCTCGTGCCCGGTGGCCTCGATCGGGTCACCGGTGAGGCGCTCGCCCTGGGCCACCTGCGGCAGGCGGCGGTCCTTGGCCTCCGCGTTCTCGCCGTCGACCTCGGCGTCCCGGCCCTCCTCGTACGCGTCGAGGAAGCCCTTGAACGTGATGACGGTGCCCGAGGCGCTGAACTGCGCGAGGCGGCCGTCCTGCGCGGTGGCCGAGAGCCGCAGCGTGGCGGTGTAGCCCTTGGCATCGGCCATCTGCGAGGCCACGGTGCGCTTCCAGATCAGCTCGTACAGGCGGAACTCGTCCGGGCGCAGCTCGGCCTTGACCTGGGCCGGGGTCCGGAAGGAGTCCCCCGCGGGCCGGATGGCCTCGTGGGCCTCCTGCGCGGTCTCGTTGCGCTTGGCGTAGACGCGCGGCTGGGCCGGCACGGCGTCCGCCCCGTAGAGCTCGGTGGCCTGGCGCCGGGCGGCCTGCACGGCTTCCTGCGAGAGGTTCACCGAGTCCGTGCGCATGTACGTGATGTAGCCGTTCTCGTACAGGCGCTGGGCCACCTGCATGGAGACGCGGGAGCTCATGCGGAGCTTGCGGGCGGCCTCCTGTTGCAGCGTGGAGGTGGTGAAGGGGGCGGCCGGGCGGCGGGTGTACGGCTTGTCCTCCACCGAGTCGACCGTGAAGTCCGCCCCGCGCAGACCCTCGGCCAGCGAGCGGGCGCCGGCCTCGTCCAGGTGGGTCACCTTCTTGCCGGCGGAGGCCTTGAGCCGCCCGGCGTCGTCGAAGTCGCGGCCCGTGGCCACGCGCTCGCCGTCCACCGTGCTGAGGCGGGCCGTGAACGAGCTGCCCACGGCGTCCGCGGCCTGCGCGCCCTCGGCCACCGTGAAGGTGCCCTCCACGCCCCAGTAGTGGGCGGAGACGAAGGCCATGCGCTCCCGCTCGCGCTCGACGACGAGGCGGGTGGCCACCGACTGCACGCGGCCCGCCGAGAGCCCGCGGGAGACCTTGCGCCACAGCACCGGCGAGAGCTCGTAGCCGAACAGGCGGTCGAGGATGCGGCGCGTCTCCTGGGCGTCCACGAGGGCCGTGTCCAGCTCGCGGATGTTCTCCAGGCCTCGGCGCACGCCCTCCTGGGTGATCTCCCCGAAGGTCATCCGGTACACCGGCACCGTGGGCTTGAGGGTGTCCAGCAGGTGCCAGGCGATGGCCTCGCCCTCCCGGTCCGCATCCGTGGCGAGGTAGAGGGCCTCGGCGTCCTTGAGCTCGCGCTTGAGCTCCGCGACCTTCTTCTTCTTGTCCGGGTGCACCACGTAGTACGGGGTGAAGCCGTGCTCCGTGTCCACGGCGAACTTCCCGAACGGGCCCTTCTTCATGTCCGCCGGCAGGTCCGAGGGCTTGGGCAGGTCGCGGATGTGCCCCACGGAGGAGTCCACCACCCAGCCGGAGCCCACCGCGTTGAGGTACTTCGCGATGGACTTGCTCTTGGCCGGGGACTCCACGATGACCAGCTTCTTGCCCTCGGGCACGGGAGCGGTCACGGAAGCGGATGACGTGGACAAGGGGGTCCTCCTCGGACGGGGAAGGCGGTGGTTCCGGGCCGGTGCGCGGTGCACGCCGGCGTCGGGCGGACGTCCCCACATCGTAGGGCGCGCTGACCACGATAACGCCCGGCGTCCCCGCGCCCGCCACCACCCGATCGTCAGCCCTCCACCAGGAAACCGTCCTCGTACAGCTCCCGCAGCGCGGCCAGCAGGCCGGCCCGGCCGACGTCGTCCAGCTCCAGCAGCGCGGCGACCGCGCCCACCAGCTGCCCCACGGACAGCTCGCCGTCGGAGGCGGACAGCACGCCCGCCGTCGCGGTGTCCAGGCGCGCCACGCGCCGGAACCCGGAGCCCTGCCGGGCCAGGATCACCTCGGGGTGCTCCGCCCCGAACCGCTGGTGCCGCTCCTCCGTGACGTCCGCGGCCACGCGCAGGTGCAGGCCGCGCAGCGCGGCCAGGGCCGGGTCCCCGACGGCGTCCCCCGCCCCGGCGCCCGCGGCGAGCCGGTCCCGGCGGGCGACGGCGGCGGCCCACGCGGCGCCGAGGGCCTCGTCCACGGGCTGGGTCAGCTCCTCGGCGACCACCCACCCCCGGCCCTGGGAGCCGTCCGCGGCGGGCCGACGCAGCCACACGTGGCCGAAGCCCACGCCCGCGACCCCGCGCGCGGCGAAGTCGTCCAGGTAGCCGCGGTAGGCGGCCTCATAGGCGGGCGGGTCGAGCTCGAGCGAGGAGTCCTGCAGCCATGTCTCCGCGTAGCCCGCGGGGTCCTGCCGGTCGCGCTGGAGGAACCAGGCCTGCATCCCCGGCGCCACCCACGAGCGCGGGCGCGCGTCCCACGGTGCGGTGTCGGCGTCGGCGGTGTCCCCCGCCGGGATCTCCCAGTTGGCGAGCAGCTGCGCGGTGCCGCCCTCGGCGAGCACGTCCGGCAGGGCCGCGATCAGCTCCGCGACGATCCGGTCGCCTTCGCGGCCGCCGTCGCGGTAGGTCAGCATGGGCGCGTCCGGGTCCGTGCGCGGGGTGATCACGAACGGCGGGTTCGAGACCACGAGGTCGAACCGCTCCCCCGTCACCGGCGCCAGCAGATCGCCGGCCGCCAGCCGGACCCGGTCCTCGAGCCGGTCCCGGTCGAGGCCGAGCACGTCCGCGTTGAGCAGCAGGTTGAACCGGGTGAATGCCAGGGCCCGCTCGGACAGGTCCGTGGCGGTGACATGGTCGGCGTGGGCGAGCAGGTGCAGGGTCTGGATCCCGCAGCCCACCCCCACGTCGAGGGCGCGGGCCACGGGACGGCGCTGCGTGGCGCCGGCGAGCGTGAGGGAGGCCCGGCCGACGCCGAGCACGTGCTCGGGAGGCAGCGGGCCGCGCCGCTGCAGGGCCGTCAGGTCCGAGGCGATCCACATCCGGCCCGGCTCGTCCGCCTCGTACGGCGAGAGGTCCACCGCGCCGCGCACGCGCCCGTCCGGCCCCTCGACGACGAGCCCGGCCGCCACGGCCCCGGCCAGGCCGAGGCGGGGCAGCGCGGCGTCGAGGTCGGCGGCGGGGACGGGGTCGCCGAGCAGCCAGGCCCCGACGGCGGCGGCGAGGCCCCGCGTGCCATACCGGTCGCCGGGGCCGGCTGCGTCGTCGGGCCGGCCGGGGCCCGCCAGGTGACCGGCGACGACGCGGCGGGCGGCCTCGGCGTGCTCGCGGTCCAGGGCGAGCGTGGCCACGGGTCCGAGCAGCCCCTCGACGGCGGCGGTGGTGAACGGCAGGGCCGCCAGATCCGCGGCGAGGGCCACGGCCGTGGCCGGGGTCAGCCGCGGGGCGGGGGGCGACGGGGGTGTCGGGACGGGACTCATGCCTCGGTCCTCTCAGCGGGGTGGGGGCGGTGGGCGCAGACAGGACAGCGGTGCTCGGGGTCGTCGGCGGCGCAGGCCGCACAGCGGACCTCGAGCGTGGTGCAGGCCGGGTCGGCGCAGTTGCGCAGCGCCGAGGTCGGTGCCTCGCACGCGACGCACCGGCCGATGGTCTCGGCGTCGGCGGTGAAGCGGGTGGACAGGCGCCGGTCGAACACGGCCAGCTCGCCCCGCCACAGTCCGGCGTCGCCACGGGCCTCGCCGTAGCGGACGATGCCGCCGTCGAGCTGGTAGACCTCGGCGAAGCCGCGGTCCTTGAGCAGGGCCGAGAGGACCTCGCAGCGCACGCCGCCCGTGCAGTAGGTGATCAGCGGCGCGTCCTTGACGTGGTCCAGGGCCCCGGAGTCGACGGCGGCGAGCAGGTCGCGGGTGGTGTGCGCGTCCGGGACCACGGCCCCGTCGAAGCGGCCGATGGCCGCCTCCACCGTGTTGCGGCCGTCGAGGAAGCGCACGGGGTTCGCGGTGCCGGCCCGCTCGGCGACGAGCGCGTCCACCTGGGCGGGGGTGAGCCGCTCCCCCGTGCCGACGACGCCGTCCGCGTCCACGGTGATGCGCTCGGGGGCCCCGAACGCGACGAGCTCGGGCTTGACCTTGACGGAGAGGCGGGGGAAGTCCGCCGCCGAGCCGCCCGACCACTTCACCTCGAGGTCCCGGAACGCCGGATGCTCCCGCGTGCCGCGCACGTAGCGCTTGACCGCGTCGACCGGTCCGCCGACGGTCCCGTTGATCCCCTGCGGCGACACGATGATCCGGCCGGTCAGGCCGAGGGACGCCGCGAGCGCGCGCTGCCACAGCCGCACCGCCTCGGGGTCGGCGAGCGGGGTGAACCGGTAGTACAGCGCGATGCGGGAGAGGGCGGCGGTGCTCATCGAGGTCCAGGCTAGTGCGCGGCCCCGGATGTGACGGCCGTGCGGGACGGGCGGGGCCTGGCCCGCACCGGCCACACGCCTTACCCTTCAGACATGACTGAGCATCTGGATCCGGCACTGGTCGACATCTGGTTCGCGGCCTGGTCGCGATCGCGCGGCTACCGCACGAGCCAGGAGGCGGGGCGACGCGCGGCCCTGCGCACCCCTCGCCCCGCCCGCATGATCCCCGGCGGCTCCGGTCGCGCCACGGTGGACGTGCCGGCCACGTGGGAGCACGTGGTGGTGAACCCCTCCCGCGCGGAGCTGGAGGACCTGCGCGAGGCGCTGCGGGACCAGGAGCAGATTCTGCTCACCGTGTTCGGCGACGCCGGCGAGGACCCGAAGGCCATGGGTCTGAAGGCCCAGGCCGAGCCGGAGCGCTTCATGACCATGGACATGGACCCCGAGCTGCAGGACGTGGAGCCCCCGCTGCTGCCCGAGGGCTATGAGGCCCGCGTGGACCAGCCGATGGAGGGCAGCCGTCGCCTGCGCATCCTGGCCGTCGGCGCCTCGACCGCGCCGGAGGGCGAGGAAGAGCTCGCCGCCCTCGGCTGGGTCACCGAGGAGGACGGCACCGCCGTCTACGACCGGATCTGGACGTCCCCGAACCACCGTCGCCGCGGCCTCGGCTCCCTCGTGATGCGCTACCTCACCTCCGAGGTCATGAGCGAGGGTGAGATCAGCCGCGGCCTGCTCGTCGCCTCGCCGGACGGGCAGAAGCTGTACCGCCACCTGGCCTGGACCGACCTCGGCCCCGTGTCCATCTGGGGTCGCGGCCTGGCCGAGGACAACCCCACCGCCGAGCACACCGGCACCATGGGGGCGTGACCGGCCACCTCCCGGAGCACGATCCCTGGGCGGATCCCGCGGGCGGCTGGGGGCCGCCCGGCACGGCGGACGCCGCGCCGGGCGTGGACGACGCCGCCCCGGACTGCTCCGGACCGGAGCCGCAGCCCGTCGGTGAGGTGGTGGCCGACGTCGTGGCCGGGCTGTCCGTCACGGCACCCGGCGACCTGCGCCCGGACACGCCGGCGGGGGCCGGACTCCGTGCGGCGCTGGGCCGGACCGGGCTGCCCGAGCAGATTCGCCACGTCACCGAGCTGCCCGCCCGGCAGGCCCGGCACACGGACTGGCCCGCGGACGCGCCGGAGGGCCTGGTCAGGGCGTTCGCGGCACGCGGCGTCGAGCGGCCGTGGCTGCACCAGGTGCGCGCCGCGGCCCTGGCCGGCGCGGGGACGCACACCGTGCTCGCCACGGGCACGGCGTCGGGCAAGTCGCTGGGCTACCAGCTGGCGGTCGGCACCCGGCTGGCCGCCGACCCCCGGGCCACCGCGCTCTACCTCGCCCCCACCAAGGCCCTCGCGGCGGACCAGCTGACCTCTTGGCGCGCCCTCGAGCGGGACGGCGCCCCGGGGCTGCGCGCGGCCCCCTACGACGGCGACACCGCACCGCAGGACCGGATCTGGGCTCGCGAGCACGCCACCGTTCTCATGACCAACCCGGACATGCTCCACGTGGGGATCCTGCCGCACCACGAGCGGTGGGCCGCGTTCTTCCGGAACCTGGCGTTCGTGGTGGTGGACGAGTCGCACACGTACCGGGGCGTCTTCGGCTCGCAGGTGGGCATCCTGCTGCGCCGGCTGCGGCGCATCGCCGCCCACTACCGCGGGGACCGTCCGGAGACCGTGTTCATCGGAGCGTCCGCGACGTCGGCGGATCCGGCCGGGCACTTCGCCCGACTGATCGGGGCGCCGGCCACGGCCGTCACCGAGGACGCGTCCCCGCACGGGGCGGTCACGGTGGCGTTCTGGGAGCCGGAGCTGACGGACCGTCGGGGCGAGAACGGCGCGCCCGTCCGCCGCTCGGCGATGGCCGCCGCCGCCGACCTGGTCACGGACCTGGCCCTGCAGCAGGTGCGCACGCTGGCGTTCATCCGCTCGCGGCGCGGGGCCGAGGCCATCGCCAGCGCGGCCAAGCGGCAGCTCGAGGAGGTCGAGCCGGGGCTCGGCACGCGGATCGCGGCCTACCGCTCGGGCTACCTGCCCGAGGAGCGGCGGGAGCTGGAGGCGGACCTGCGCTCGGGTCGGCTGCTGGGCATGGCCTCGACGCCGGCGCTGGAGATGGGCATCGACGTCGCGGGGCTGGACGCGGTGGTGGTGGCCGGCTGGCCGGGCACCCGCGCGTCGTTCTTCCAGCAGATCGGCCGCGCCGGGCGCGGTGGCCAGGATGCGCTCGCGTTCTTCGTGGCCTCGGACGACCCCCTGGACACGTTCGTGGTGGACCACCCGGAGGCCGTGTTCGACCTGGGCGTGGAGGACACCGTGGTGGACCCGGAGAACCCGCACCTGCTCGGCCCGCAGCTGTGCGCGGCCGCCGCGGAACTGCCGATCACGCCCGAGGCGTTCGGCTGGTTCGGGGAACCGGGGCGGGTGCGCGCCCTGCTGGACGTGCTGGTCGAGCAGGGGCTGCTGCGCCGTCGGCCGGCCGGCTGGTTCTGGACGCACCCCGAGCACGCCGCCGGCATGGTCTCCCTGCGGGACGACGGCGGCGGGCCCATGGACATCATCGACGCCGAGTCCGGTGCCCTGCTGGGCACGATGGACTCGCCCCAGACCCACTACCAGGCGCATCCCGGCGCGGTGTACGTGCACCAGGACCGCACGTACCTCGTGGCGGAGCTGGACGAGGACGCGCACGCCGTGGTGGTCACGCGGGCCTGGCCGGACTTCACCACGCAGGCCCGGGACGTCACGGAGATCGAGATCGTCGCGGTGCACCGTCGCCTGGACGCGCGCGAGAGCACCCTGCGCTGGTGCCTCGGGGAGGTGCAGGTCCGCACCCAGGTGGTGTCCTTCCAGCGCAAGGCCCTGGCCTCCGGGGAGGTGCTCGGCGAGGAGCCCCTCGACCTGCCGGCGCGGGACCTGTTCACCTCGGCGGTGTGGTTCCAGGCGGCCTCGGACGAGCTCATCGCCGCGGGTCTGACCACGGATCGCCTGCCCGGCGCCCTCCACGCGGCGGAACACGCGATGATCGGCATGATGCCGCTCGTCGCCTCGAACGACCGCTGGGACATCGGCGGCGTCTCGATGGTCCTGCACCCGGACACGGGCTCCCCCGCCGTGTTCGTCTACGACGGCCGGCCCGGCGGGGCGGGCTTCGCCGAACGCGGCTTCGAGCAGGCGCGACGCTGGGTCGAGGCGACGGCGGGGGCCATCGCGGCCTGCGAGTGCGCGGAGGGCTGCCCGTCCTGCGTGCAGTCCCCCAAGTGCGGCAACCGCAACAGCCCCCTGGACAAGGCCGGCGCGCTGACCGTCCTGCGGTTCCTGATGGACCACGCCGATCACCTCGTCCCGGCGGACGCCTCGGCCGACGGCTCGGGCGGCGCCCCCGGCGGGGCCGCGGACGCGGCGCCCGGGGCCTGAGACCGCGGCGGACCCGCGACGGCGTCGGCCGTGGCCGCCGGCAGCGGGGCGCGGGCGAGCTCGACCGCGACGCGCACGGTCCCGTCCTCGCGCACCTCGCACGCCACGACGACGGCCCCGTTGCGTTCGGCGGTCCGCCCGGCCAGCACGCACGGCTCGTGGTCGGAGAGCCCGCGCCGGGCGTCGGAGGCGGCGAGCGCCGCCAGGTCGGCGGCCCCGGCCGCCCGGGAGCCGGTGACCGAGGCCTGCCCGAGCGCCGCGACCGCCAGCAGCAGACCCGCCCCCAGGGCGGCCGTGCCCAGGACGGACACGGTGCCCGAGCCGCGTTCGCCCCGCGCGGGCGCCCTCCCGCGGGTCATGACCGGTCCTCCGGTGAGGCGGCGGGCGTTCCGGGCCGCTGGTCGGGGGCGGCGGCGTGGGCGGTGAGGGTGAGCACCTCGGCCCAGGCGAGCGGCCCGGGGCCGGGCTGGACGACCTCGACGGTCACCCACCCGCCCTCGACGGTGTGCGAGAGCGAGGCGTCGTCGCCGGCCATGCGCGCCACCGCGTCCCGGGCCGCCGCCTCGTCGTCGCCCCGGGCGAGGATGCGGGCGGCCGACGCCGCGGCGTCCTGACCCCGCACCTGCTGCACCGCGGCGGCGCCGGCCAGCAGGACGGACACGAGCACGAACGCGATCACGGGCAGCAGCACCGCGTACTCGGCCGTGACGGCCCCGGTCTCGCCGCCCCGGAGCGCCCGGGGCCACCCCGCCGTCCGGGCGCCCGTGCGGCGCCCGGACGGCGGGGCGGAGATCGGGTGCTCAGTCACGCTGGAGCGCCCCGGAGACGAGGTCCACGAGCAGCGACTGCACGTCCGGGCTGGTGAGCACGACGGCCAGCACGCCCGCGAAGCCCACGGCGGCGAGCGTGAGGATGCCGTACTCGGCCGTGATCGCGCCGGTCTCCTCGCTCGCGGCGTCGACGACGCGGGCGAGGCGGTCGCGCTCGCTCGGGCGAGTGACGGCGGGCTGGGCGGAGTGGGAGCGGTGGGTCATGGTGGTCCTCCTGGAGTGGGCCCCGCGGTGCGGGGCGGTGGTGACGGCCCGGCCGGGCCGCTGGTCCCAGGCTGGCCCGGTGCGGGCCCCGCGCGCCGGGGGCGGTGCGGATCCGGGGATGGGGCGGGGCGAACGGGGCCCTGTGCAGGACCGGACGCCCCGGTGTCGCCGCCGCCTCAGCCCGGTCCCGCCCCGAGCAGGGCCATGACGACGGGCACAACGCCCCAGCACACGAAGGCGGGCAGCAGGCACAGCCCCAGCGGCATCACCAGGCGCACGGCCAGCTCCTCGGCCGCCCGTTCATCGGTCCGCCGGGTCTGCTGACGGACGGCGGCGGCGGTCTCGGCCAGCGTGCGGGCGCCGGCCATCCCGGACCGGTGCAGCGGACGCAGTCGGGCGGCGGTCTCGGCCCACACCGGGTCCGTGTCGAGGCCCACCCACGCCTCGTCCCAGTCCCGGCCCCAGAGCAGCAGCGCCGCCGTGGCCCGCAGGCCGCGGGCGCCCGGCAGGGTCCGGCCGAGGTCGTCCAGCGCGGCGGGCAGGGATCGGCCGGCGCTGAGCAGCGCCGCCAGCACGTCCAGCACGACGGCGGCGCCCACCGCCGCCGGCTCGCGCGCGGCCGCACGCAGCAGCAGGCGCGTCCAGGACCGCCCGGCCAGCCAGAACAGCAGCCCCACCGCGGCGACCACGGCACCGAAGGGCGAGCGGACCAGGTCCCACGGGGAGGTGCCGAGCAGCCACGCGAGGCCGAGGCCGCCCAGGGGCAGCCACTGCAGCAGTCGGGACGTCGCGCCCGGCCCCGCCGCGGCCGAGCGGCGGGCCCGGGCCGCGTCCACGTCCGCCTCGAGGCTGTGGGCCAGCCGCCGGGCCACGGCTGCGGGAGCGGCACCCGCCCGGGCCCCGGCCGCGAGCGCCGCATCGACCAACGCCCAGCCCGGGTCCCGTGCGGGGGTCCGCCAGGGCGGGGTCCCACCGCGGCGCGCCGCCTCCCCGGTCGGCGCAGGCGACGCCGGCACATCCCAGGCCAGCGCCTCGGCCCGGCGTCGGGCGTGGTGATGGGCGCAGCATGCGGCACCCGCCTCGCCCGGGCCCGACCCGCAGGCGGGCAGGGTGCACGCGGTCTCCCGCCAGGCCTGCTCCTCGGTCAGACCGGCCGCGACGAGGGCGGCCCAGCGGCGCAGCACGCCGACGAGCACCTCCGTCTCCTCCTCCGGCCTCGCCCGCCCGGCCCGCCAGGGCAGCAGCGCCACGGCACGCCCGGCGCGGGACCGCCGCGCCGGCCCGGTGGCCGTCGTCGGGCTCACCGGCCGCCCCGCCCCGCCAGCCGCGCCGCGAGCGCGGGCACGCCGGGTCCCTCGACGGTCCGCCCGCCCGTCGCCTCCGTCCCGGGCCGCCACGTGAGGGCGGGCAGCAGGGCGAACCCGTCGGCGCGCGGGTCCGGGACGGCGAGCTCGACGGGGTGCCGCCCGTGGCCGTCCCGGGCGACGTGCAGCACGGCGTCCACGCCGGCGCGGGCCTGCGCGGCCACCGTCTCGGGCCGCCAGCCGGCCAGGGAGGCCATGGCCGTCAGCCGGGCGGGCACCTCGGCGGCGGCGTTGGCGTGCAGGGTGCCCCACGCGCCCTGGTGTCCCGTGTTCAGGGCGGTGAGGACGTCGGCCACCTCGGCGCCGCGGCACTCGCCGACCACGAGCCGGTCCGGCCGCATCCGCAGCGCGTGGCGGACGAGCTCGGCCAGTCCGACCTCGCCGGCGCCCTCCGCGTTGGCGGCGCGGCACTGCAGTGCGACCACGTGCGGGTGATCGGGCGCGGCCTCGGCCGTGTCCTCCACGACGACGATCCGTTCGTCCCCCGGCACCCGGCCGAGGGCTGCGGAGAGCAGCGTGGTCTTGCCTGCCCCGGTCGCGCCGCTGACCAGGACGGTGGCACGGTCGCGCACGAGCGCCTCGAGGGCGTCGGCCCAGAGGGCGCCGTCCGGCCAGCCGTCGGCCAGCGCGGCCAGCGACGGCGTCGTCGCGGCCGGGATCCGCAGGCTCAGCAGGGTGCCGCCGCCACTGACCGGGGGCAGGACCGCGTGGACGCGCACGCCGCCCACGCGGGCGTCGGCCAGCGGCACCGCCGCGTCGAGGCGGCGGCCGGCCCGGTGCAGCAGCCGCACCGCGAGCTCCCGGGCGGTCTCGGGGTCGAGCCGACCGGGGCGGCGGACGAGGCCTTCGTCCCCGTCGGTCCACACCGCGCCCGCGCCGTCCACGAGCACGTCGGTCACGCCCGGGGTGCGCACCCAGGGTGCGAGCGGGCCGAAGCCGTCGAGCTCATCGACCAGCGCCGCCACGCGCGGGTCGTCGATCGGCGCATCGAGGGCCTCGGCGATCAGCGGGGCCAGCGGCGGCTCCGCCCCGTCGGCGGCCGACGCACGGGCCTCGGCCACGCGCCGGCGCACGACGGCGGCGTCCAGCCCGCCGGGGCCCGCTGCGGGTGTGGCCAGCGGCGGCGCGGCGACCTGCGTGCGTTCCGGCTCGGCCGGGTCAGTGCGGGGCCACGGGAACCGTCGGCCGACCTCGGGCGGGGCGAGGCGGGACCGTCGGCCCCGGGGCGGGCGGGCCGGGGCGGCGGGGACGAACGGGCGCATGGCGGACCTCCTGCGGGATGGGGGGCGGCCGCCGCGGTCCGCGGCCGCCGGCCCGTCCAGTCCACCGCCTCGCCCGCGCGCCCGCCTGCCCCGGTCGTCCGGCTGGGGACACGTGCCCACCCCCCGGCGCCTGTGCAGGAGCGGACGGCGCCGCGCAGCCGTCAACCGCGCAGGATCTCGTGGGTCCGCGCGTCGCGCACGCGGGAGTCGTCCCACGGCACGTCCCAGCCCAGCAGCGCCAGCACACGGTCCAGCAGCGCCGCCGTGAACCCCCACACCAGGCGCTCGCCCACGAGGAAGCCCGGCGTCTCGCCGCGGCGGCCGCCGGGCCGGGCCACGCGGCACCGGTTCGCGGGGTCCACCAGGTCCGCGACCGGCATCCGGAACACGGCCGCGGCCTCGGCCTGGTCGACCACCGCCACGCGACTGGGGTCCCGCCACCACCCGAGCACCGGGTGCACCACGTGCCCGGAGACCACCACCGGCACCGCCGGCAGCACGCCCAGGACCTCCACGCCGGCCGGGTCCAAGCCGGTCTCCTCCTGCGCCTCGCGCAGGGCCGTGGCCACGACGTCGGCGTCCTCGGGGTCGACGCGACCGCCGGGGAACGCGATCTGCCCGGCGTGCTGGCGCAGGGTGGCGGCGCGCTGGGTCAGCAGCACGTCCACGTGCGGGTGCACGCGCTCGGCGTCGTGACGGGCGGGGACGTCGTCGAGGGCGCCGAACAGGATCAGCACGGCGGAGGGGCGCGGATCGCCGGACCGGGGCCACTCGAAGCCCCACATCGGCACGGCCTCGGGCGGGATGGTGGTGAGCGAGGCCGGGTCGTGGTGACCGGGCGCGTCCGCAGGGGCCGTGCCCCACCGGGCCACGAGGTCCGCCAGCTGGTCCCGCGCACCCGTCAGCGACGCCTCGGACGTCCCGGCGGCGTCGCGGGAGGTCGGGCGGGGGCTCGCGGGGGTCTCAGGCATGGCCCCCACGCTAGCCGCCGGTCGTAGCCTCGGGGCATGACGGCTCCCCTGACCTCGCCCCCGGCGGACGCCGCGTCCCCGGATCCGGTGGACGTCGCGGTGATCGGCGCCGGACAGGCCGGACTGGCGGTCGGCTACTTCCTGGCCCGGGCCGCGCGGGACGTCGACCGCGGGCGCCGGCCGGGCCCGCCGCCGTCGTTCGTCCTGCTCGACGCGTCCGCCCAGCCCGGCGGCGCGTGGCCGCACCACTGGGACTCCCTGCGCCTGTTCTCCCCCGCCGAGCACTCCTCCCTGCCGGGCCGACCCATGCCGCCGTCGCCCGGTCCCGGCACCCCGGACGCCGGGCACGTCGTCGCCTACCTGGCCGACTACGAGGACCGCTACGGGCTGCCGGTGCGCCGGGGCGTGCGTGTCGCGGAGGTGACGCACGACGCCGCCGCGTCCCCGCCGTTCACCCTGCGGCTCGAGGACGGCACGGCCCTGAGCGCCCGGGCCGTGGTCTCCGCGACCGGCTCGTTCACCCGCCCGTTCGTGCCGGCCCTCCCGGGCGCCGACCGCTTCGGCGGCACGCAGCGGCACTCCGCCGCGTACCGCTCCCCCGACGCGTTCGCCGGGCGGCGCGTCCTCGTGGTGGGCGGCGGCAACTCGGGCGCCCAGATCGCGGCTGACCTGCTGCTGGCGGGTGTCGCCACCACGTGGGCCACCCGGCGTCCGCCCCGGTTCATGCCGGACGACGTGGACGGGCGGGTGCTCTTCGACCGGGCCTCGGCGCGCGTGCTGGGCCGCTCCGAGGCGCGCGTGGGCGACCTCGGGGACATCGTCATGGTGCCCTCGGTGATCCGCGCCCGCGACGAGGCCGGGCTCCACGCGGTCCCCGCGCCCACGGCGCTCACGCCGGAGGGCGTCCGTTGGGGCCACGACGCCGGCGCAAGCCACGGCTGGCCCGCCGCCAGCCGCGC
The DNA here is from genome assembly GCF_014138885.1 of Micrococcus luteus. Classification (NCBI taxonomy): domain Bacteria; kingdom Bacillati; phylum Actinomycetota; class Actinomycetes; order Micrococcales; family Micrococcaceae; genus Micrococcus; species Micrococcus luteus. The sequence continues at coordinate 2,003,969 of NZ_JACJIK010000001.1, read as the reverse complement.
CGCGGCCCGGGTGCGCGGGGCCGAGCACCCGGTGGATGACGTCGTCTGGTGCACGGGCTTCCGGGCGGACCTGCGCCATCTGCGGGGCCTCGAGCTGACCCGCCGCCCCTCCGGGGCGCCGGCGACGGAGCGTGCGCTGCCGACCGCCTCGGTGGACGTGCCGGGGCTGCACCTGCTCGGCTACGACGACTGGTGCGGGGCCGCCTCGGCCACGCTCGCGGGCGTGGGGGTGCACGCGCGCCGGGCCGTCGACGCGATCCTCGCGGGCCTCACCGCCGGCTGAGCGGGCGGGCAGGCTGAGCGCTCAGGCCTCCAGCCCGTGGCCGAGGGCGCGCAGCTCCCGGCGCGTCCGCCCCGCGCGCAGGAGCTCGAGCAGCTCCTCCCGGCCGGGCTTGAGCTCGTAGGCGAGCAGGGCGCGCGCCCGCTCGGGGTCGGTCTCCCCCGCGCCGTAGGACGGGCACCAGCGGGCGATCGGGCACGCCCCGCACGCCGGGCGGCGCGCGTGGCACACGCGGCGGCCGTGGAAGATCAGCCGGTGGGAGAGCATCGTCCAGTCCCGGCGCGGGAACAGGGCACCCACGGCGTGCTCGACCTTCACCGGGTCGGTCTCGTCCGTGAACCCCAGGCGCCGGGCGAGCCGGCCGACGTGCGTGTCCACGGTGATCCCGGGCTGGCCGAAGGCGTTGCCGAGCACCACGAACGCGGTCTTGCGCCCCACCCCGGGCAGCGCCACGAGGTCCTCGAGACGGGCGGGGACCTCGCCGTCGTGCCGGGCCACGAGCTCCTGGGACAACCGCAGGATCGCGGAGGCCTTGTTCCGGTAGAACCCCGTGGAGCGCACGAGCTCCTGCAGCTCCGGCTCGGTGGCCGCGGCCATCGCATGGGCGTCCGGGAAGCGGGCGAACAGCGCCGGCGTGGCCGCGTTGACCCGCACGTCGGTGGTCTGGGCGGACAGCACCGTGGCCACGAGCAGCTCGAACGGCGTCTCGAAGTCCAGCTCGGCGACGGCGTACGGGTACGTCTCGGCCAGGATCCGGTTGATCCGCCGCGCCCGGCGCACCAGGGCCAGCCGGGTCTCCCCGGTCGGCGTGCCCGTCGACTCCGTCTCCATCCGCGCGTCCTCCCGCCCTCGTGCGATCCGCTCAGGTCCGACCATCCTAGGGAGCGGAACGCGTGCCGGCGTCCGGACCGCGTCCGGCCCCCGCTTCCGGGCGCGATGCGACACACAGGACCCGAGGATTTGTGGCGACGACGCCGCGCGCGGCATGCTGAGGCGGGAGACTAGTGTGGGACGCGTCACATCCGCGCCACGCACCGACCGCACCACCTCGAAAGGACCCCGTCGATGGACGAGCAGATCCCCACGTTCCCGCCCCCGGCCGAATTCCCCGCCCAGGCGGTGGCCGGAGCCGACCTGTACGAGGAGGCCGCCGAGGACCGCCTGGCCTACTGGGCCCGCCGCGCCCGCGAGGTCCTGCACTGGGAGCAGGACTTCACCGACGTCCTGGACTGGTCCGACGCACCCTTCGCGAAGTGGTTCGTCGGCGGCACCACCAACGCCGCGTACAACGCCCTGGACCGCCACGTCGAGGCCGGCCACGGCGACCGCGTGGCCATCCACTTCGAGGGCGAGCCCGGCGACACCCGGACCTACACCTACGCCGACCTGGCCGCCGAGGTCCGGCGCGCCGCCAACGCGTTCGAGTCCCTCGGCGTGACCAAGGGCGACCGCGTGGCCGTCTACCTGCCGATGATCCCCGAGGCCGTCATCACGATGCTCGCGTGCGCGCGCATCGGCGCGGTCCACTCCGTGGTGTTCGGCGGCTTCTCCTCCGACGCCCTGCGCTCACGCGTGGACGACGCCGAGGCCAAGCTCGTCGTCACGGCGGACGGCTCCTTCCGCCGCGGCAAGCCCTCCATGCTCAAGCCCGCCGTGGACCAGGCCCTCTCCGCGCCGGGCCACACCGCCGAGCACGTGCTCGTGGTCCGCCGCAACGAGGCCGAGGTCGAGATGACCGAGGGCCGCGACCTGTGGTGGCACGACGTCGTGGACGGCCAGTCCGACGAGCACGAGCTCGTGTGGCACGACGCCGAGCACCCGCTCTACATCCTGTACACCTCCGGCACCACCGGGAAGCCGAAGGGCATCCTGCACACCACCGGCGGCTACCTCGTGCAGGCCGCGGCCACCCACCACGACACCTTCGACCTGCACCCGGAGTCGGACGTCTTCTGGTGCACCGCCGACGTCGGCTGGGTCACCGGGCACTCCTACGTCGCCTACGCACCGCTGGTCAACGGCGCCACCCAGGTGATCTACGAGGGCACCCCGGACTCCCCGCACCAGGGCCGCTGGTGGGAGATCGTGCAGAAGTACGGCGTGAGCATCCTCTACACGGCGCCGACGGCGATCCGCACGTTCATGAAGTGGGGCCGGCACATCCCGGACGAGTACGACCTCTCCAGCCTGCGCGTGCTCGGCTCCGTGGGCGAGGCCATCAACCCGGAGGCCTGGCGCTGGTACCACGAGGTCATCGGCGCCGGCCGCTGCCCCATCGTGGACACCTGGTGGCAGACCGAGACGGGCGCCCACATGCTCACCCCGCTGCCCGGCGTGACCACCCTCAAGCCCGGTTCCGCCCAGAGGCCGGTGCCCGGCGTCGTGCTGGAGGTCGTGGACGAGCTCGGTGAGCACATGACGGACACGAGCGCGGGCTTCCTCGTGGTGCGCGAGCCGTGGCCGTCCATGCTGCGCGGCATCTGGGGCGACCGGGAGCGCTTCAAGGAGACCTACTGGTCCCGCTTCCCCGGCATGTACTTCGCCGGCGACGGCGCCCGCTACGACGAGGACGGCGACATCTGGCTGCTGGGCCGCGTGGACGACGTCATGAACGTCTCCGGCCACCGCCTGTCCACCACCGAGATCGAGTCCTCCCTCGTGGCGCACCCGTCCGTGGCCGAGTCCGCGGTGGTCGGTGCGAAGGACGAGACCACGGGCGAGGCGGTCGTCGCGTTCGTCCTGCTCACCGAGGTCGCCGCCGCGGCCGACCGCGACGTCGCCGAGGTCGAGGAGGAGCTGCGGCAGCACGTGGGCAAGGACATCGGCCCCATCGCCAAGCCCAAGCTCGTGCTCGTGGTCCCCGAGCTGCCCAAGACGCGCTCCGGCAAGATCATGCGCCGCCTGCTCAAGGACGTGGCCGAGGGCCGCGACCCGGGCGACTCCACCACGCTGGCCGACCCCACGGTCATGCAGCGCATCGTGGAGACGCTCGCGCCGAAGGCCTGAGCCGGCACGACGACGCCGCCCCGGTCCGCACGCTGCGTGCGGTCCGGGGCGGCGTCGTCGGTGGGCGGGCCCGGCTCAGGCGCGGGCGGCCGCGTCCCGGCGGACCAGCTCCACGGCCTCGTCGGGCGTGTAGCCGAGGCGCTCGAGCAGGGTGTCGAGACAGCGGCGCACGGCCTGGTGCGCGGCGTCCGCGCGGGCGTCCGCCGAGGCGGCCACGAACGTGCCCGCGCGGCCCCGGGTGCGGATGGTGCCGTGCGCCTCGAGCTCCTTGTAGGCCCGGGCCACGGTACCCGGTGCCACGCCGAGCTCGGCGGCGAGCGCGCGCACGGGCGGCAGTCGGTCACCGCGGGCCAGGGATCCGGAGGCGACGCCGGCCAGGACCGCGTCCACGATCTGCCGGTAGGGCGGGGTCGGCAGGCTCCCGTCCACCGCCACGACCGGCAGGGAGGCGGAGACCACGCCCGCGGCTCCGCCGGCGACCGGGGCCGCGGACGGGGTCGCCGCGGACGGACCGGGGGCCCTCATCGTCTCACCGGTGCTGCGCGTCGAGACGGCCATCCTCGCGCTCCCACACGGCGGGGGCCAGTTCGCCCCCGATGGCGAGATCGCCCGAGGAGTCGTCCGGGTGGCGGAGCAGGTGGACGGCGGAGACCGCGAGGCCGCCCCACACCAGGAGGATGGCCAGGGACATCATGACGATCGCTGCGGTGCTCATCGGTCAGAGCTCCTTCCGGGTGGTGGCCGCGGGCATCACCGGCAGGGCGCCGGTGGGGACGGTGCCCTGGGGCACGGCGTTGTGCGGGATGAGGTCGCCGTGGATCTCGCTGTCCAGGTCCTCCGCGTAGAGGTTGGACTTGCGGGACCACGGGATCAGGGAGAGCAGGACGGCCAGGGCGACGGAGCCGAGCGCGATGCCCCAGCCGAAGACGCCGAGGAAGTCGCCCGGGTAGCCCTCATAGCCCTCCGCGATCACCTTCATGATCCAGGAGAGCCAGATGTAGGCGAGCACGATCGGCATGAGCACGCCGATCAGCAGCACGTACCCGCGGCCGACCTTGAAGGAGGAGACGGCGTTGAGGTGCGCCGTGATGCGACGGGCCGAGCCCAGCGCGCCGGTGACCAGGAGCACCGACAGGAGCGCCGCGCCCACGATGCCGAAGTTGTTGGCGAACGCGTCCATGGTGTCCAGCATCTGCAGGCCCGTGGTGGTGGAGAACAGGGCGAGGGAGACCACCCCGGACAGGCCGATCACCACGATCGTGGCCGTCCAGCGGCCCCAGCCGAGCTTGTCCTTCACGGCGGAGATGACGACCTCGAGGATCGAGATCAGCGAGGTGAAGCCGGCGACCACGAGCGAGCCGAAGAACAGCACGCCGATCAGGGCGCCGAGCGGGGCCTGCGAGATCAGGGTGGGGAAGGCGATGAACGCCAGGCCGATGCCGCTGCCGGCCACCTCGGACACGGACACGCCGGAGGCCTGCGCCATGAAGCCCAGGGCGGAGAACACGCCGATGCCGGCCAGGATCTCGAAGCCCGAGTTGGAGAAGCCGACCACCAGGCCGGAGCCGGTGAGGTTCGTGCGGCGGTTGAGGTAGGAGGCGTAGGTGATCATGATGCCGAAGCCGACGGACAGCGAGAAGAAGATCTGACCGTAGGCGGCGATCCAGACGCCCGGGTCCGCGAGCGCGGACCAGTTCGGCGTGAACAGCGCGTCCAGGCCCTGGGCGGCGCCCGGCAGGGTGAGGGCGATGCCGACGAGGATCAGGAACATCACGACGAGCAGCGGGATGCCGACCATCGAGGCCAGGGCCACGCCCCGGCGCACGCCGAAGCCCATGATGAGCAGCGTGATCACCCAGACGGCGAGCATGGGCCAGAAGACGCCCGAGACGAAGTCGAAGGACGGGGACGGGTCGTCGGCGACCTGCAGGTAGTCGCCCATGAGGAAGGTCTCCGGGTCGTCGCCCCACCGCTGGTCCACGGAGAACCAGGTGTACATGATCGCCCAGCCGATGATCGCGGCGTAGTAGATCCCGATGACGACGCAGATGAGCACCTGCCACCAGCCGACGGTCTCGGTCCACCGGGACAGGCGTCGGAATGCCAGAGGCGCGGAGCCGCGGAAGCGGTGGCCGATCGCGTAGTCGAAGAACAGCAGCGGGATGCCCGCGGTGAGCAGCGCGATCAGGTAGGGGATGACGAACGCGCCGCCGCCGTTCTCATAGGCGACGTAGGGGAAGCGCCAGATGTTGCCGAGGCCCACGGCGGAGCCGATGGCCGCCAGGATGAAGGCCCACCGGCCGGTGAACTCCTCCCGGGTGCGCTGTGGCGCCGGCGCGGGCGCCGGCGCGGAGACGGTGCTGGACATGCAGGACCTCCGAGGGTCGGGGAAACTCGAGTGTGACGGATGCCACAATAGTCGACGCGGGCCGTTGCCGGACAGTCCGGTCCGGAATGCGGGCGTCAGGCGCGTGGCGCGGCGCCGGCTCAGCCGCCCGGGACGCAGTCCCCCGAGGGGACCGTGGCTGTCATCCCCGGGGCCGCGGCGACGACAGGGGCGATGGTGTCCGCCGTCAGGGCGTAGCCGACGGCGTCCGAGCCCGGGGCCCGGGCGAACACCAGACCGGCCAGGTTCCCGGCGGCGTCCACCACCGGGCCGCCCGAGTAGCCGTGGCGGATGTCCGCCGCGAGGGTGTAGACGTCCACCATGCTCGCGGCCCCGGTCAGGACGTCGCCGAGCGGCACCTCGCCGACGGCCTGCACGGCCGCGGGGGTGGAGGCGAACGGGCCGCCGTCGGGGTACCCCAGGACGGAGGCCGACGCGCCGCCCGTCAGCTCGGCCCCGACCGGCATGACGGGCAGGTCCGCGCCGTCGACCGCCAGGACGGCGAGATCGTGCGCCGTGTCCAGGTGGACGATCCGCGCCGCGTGCACGCCGCGGGCGCGGTCCGTCACGGTGGGGGCGTCCACGCCGAGGACCACGTGCGCGTTCGTGAGCACGCGGTCCGGGGCCACGGCCACGCCCGAGCCGCTCTGCACCTGGCTGCACTGCGCGGCCGTCCCGGTCAGCCGGACGACGGCGGCCGACGCCGAGGAGGCGGCGGGAGTCGAGGGGGCGGCCGTCGACGTCGACGAGGCGGGGGCGGTCGTCGTGGCCGACGGCGCGGCGGCCGTGGACGACGACGCCGCGGCGGCGTCGTCGGGCTCCTCGGGGGTCGCCGAGGCGGACGACGCGGGCGGGGCGGACGTCGCGGTGTCGGACGGGGAGGAGGCGGCCGAGGGCAGACCCGGCGTCGCGGCCGGGGCGGCGCGGACGCCGTCGTCGGACTCCGGGACGGGGGCGGGCAGCTCGAGCTCCGGCAGCACGTCCAGGTCGGCGACGGCGGAGCGCGAGCGGGCGGCCCAGGCCAGGAGCGAGTCGGGCATCACGGTGTCCAGCGCCGTGATCACCTGCGAGCGGGTCACCTCACGCGTGACCGCGGTGGAGCCGGAGGCCGCGATGGAGAACGCCACGAGCCAGAGGACGAGGGCGCCCGCGAGACCGGCGGCGAGCGCGCCGAGCAGGCGGTCGACGAGTCGCAGGGCCGGCAGGTTCACGCGCAGCCGGATCGCCTCGCCGATGGCGGCGCCCACGTACTGGCCCGCCGCCACGAGCAGGACGAGGGTGGCGATCAGCGCGGCCCACCGCCACTGCGGCGCGGTGACGAACTCCGCCACCTCCGGCAGGGCGTAGAACGCGATCGCGGCACCGCCGACCAGGCCGACGAGGTTGCCCAGCACCACCCACAGGCCGCGACGGTGGCCCTGGACCAGGAGCATCGCGAGCGCGACGATGAGCAGGACGTCCAGCCACGTCAGACCCAGCGGCATGGGCGACCTCCTTCGGATGCGACGGCACCGGCCACGCACGGGGACCGCCCGCGCGCCCGGTGGAGGATCCAGGGTATCGGCCCGCACGGGGGTATGGGGCACAATGGACGCCAGTGAACCGGGCGGCTCCTCCGCCGCGGTGTGAGGAACTGCCCACAGAGAGGACACGCACACATGGATCTCGAGGTTCTGCGGAAGGCTCCGCTGTTCACCAACCTGGACGACGAGGTGTTCGCCATCCTCACCTCGGAGCTGACCGAGGTGGAGCTCTCCCGCGGCGCGTCCGCGTTCCACGAGGGCGACCAGGGCGATCAGCTGTACGTGATCATGTCCGGCAAGATCAAGCTCGGCCGCACCGCTTCGGACGGCCGCGAGAACCTCGTGGCCGTGCTCGGCCCCGGCGAGATCTTCGGCGAGATGGCCCTGTTCAACCCCGCCCCGCGCAACGCCACCGCCACCGCGGTGTCCGCCACGCGCCTGGCCGGTCTGCGCCATGAGAACCTGCGCCGCGCCATCGCCTCGTCGCCGGATGTGTCGGTCCAGCTGCTCCAGGCCCTGGCCCAGCGCCTGTCCAAGACCAACGAGTCCCTGGCGGACCTGGTGTTCTCGGACGTGCCGGGCCGCGTGGCCAAGGCGCTCCTGGACCTCGCGGACCGCTTCGGCCGGCCGGCCGCGGACGGCCTGCTGGTGGCGCACGACCTCACGCAGGAGGAGCTCGCCCAGCTGGTGGGCGCGTCCCGCGAGACCGTGAACAAGGCCCTGGCCGAGTTCGTCCAGCGCGGCTGGATCCGCCTGGAGAACCGCGCCGTGGTCATCCTGGACCTGCAGCGTCTGCGTCAGCGTTCGCGCTGACGCCCCCCGCCCTGCCGTGGAGCGGGCCACCCCGGTCAGTCCCGGGTGGCCCGCTCCACGCGCATCCGGGGGGTGCCGTCGTCGCCGGCCTCGGTGACCAGATGGTATTCCGGCACGGGACCACGCCGGACACAGGGCGTGACGGAGAGCAGGAAGGCGGCGGCCGTCCGGTGCGCCGCGACCCGACGCACGATCACCTGCGTCAGCGGGGTCGCCACCTGGTCGAAGGGTGCCGTGCCCTCCGCCCCGGCGGGTCCGGGCAGCCGCAGCGGGCCGGCGAGCGCGCGACGCGCGGGCACCCACGCCTGAAGTTCGGGACCGGGTTCCTCGGATGCCGGCGCGGACTGCAGCGGTGGGGTCATCGTGGCGAACACGGCCGTGTCGAAGCGTCGGTGGACGTGGGGCGCGGATCGCCAGCGCATGACGGGGCGCAGCAGGTCGGCGCGCACCCCGAGGCCACGCGCGGCCAGCAGATGGGGCAGACTCTCCGAGCCCTCCTCGAGGGAGCTGCGGCCCCCGCCCCAGGTCTCGATGCGCGCCGTGGACACGACGTCCGTGTCGGAGCGACCGGCGAGGAGCACTCCGGCCTCGTCGTGGAGCTCACGGACGGCGGCCACCACGTGCTGCCGCGCACGCCGCCGGTCCGTGGTCCCGAACGTGCGGGCCCACTGGGAGGGCTCGGGCCCGTACCACGGGCAGGAGTCGGCGTCGGACTCGATGAGCGCGCCGCCGGGCAGACCCACGCGGCCGAGCGGGGTGCGTCCCGCGCGGTGACGGAGGAAGACCTCCGGGCCGTCGTCGCCGTCCCGCACGAGCACGACGGACGACCCGGGCCGGGCGGGGCGGACCTGGCGGAAGCGCCGGTCCAGCCACTGGCGGGTGAGGTCCTCCTCCTGCCCCGGGACCGGCAGCAGCAGGCCGGCCGGGTCAGCGGACACGGACGGTGATCTCCACCTCGACGGGAGCGTCCATGGGCAGCACGGCCACGCCGACGGCGGAGCGCGCGTGGCGGCCGGCCTCGCCGAAGATCTCGGCCAGCACGTCCGAGGCGCCGTTCACCACGCCGGGCTGACCGGTGAACGCGGGGTCGGAGGCCACGAAGCCGACGACCTTGACGACCTGGGCGACCCGGTCCAGGTCGCCCACCAGCTCGTGCACCGCGGCCACCGCGTTCACGGCGCATGCCCGCGCGAGCTCCTGGGCGCGTTCGGGGGTGACCTCCGCGCCCACCTTGCCGGTGGCGGGCAGGGCGCCGGCCACGAAGGGGAGCTGGCCGGAGGTCAGCACGAGGTCGCCGTCCCGCAGCGCCGGGACGTAGGAGCCGACCGGCGCCGCGACGGCGGGTCGGTCGATGCCGAGCTCCGCGAGGCGGGCCGCGACGGCGCCGTCGCCCCAGGTGGGGGCCGAGGACTGCTCCGTCACGTTCACGCCGCCTTCGGACGCTTGAGGTAGGCCACGGGGTTGTTCCCCTCGGGGCCCGGGATCACCGTGACGAGCTCCCAGCCGTCCTCGCCCCACTGGTCGAGGATCTGCTTGGTCGCGTGGATGAGGAGGGGGATCGTGGCGTACTCCCACTGCGTCTGCTGAGTCATGGGACCCACCCTAGCCACCGGCGCGGACCCCGGAAGAGGTCCCAGGTGCCCGCGCTACACTCGCGCCCATGGCCTCCCGCACGACCCGCTTCCCCGCGCCCTCGAGCGCCCTCGGCCGCCTCCTCGCCTTCGTGGGCCTCTCGGCGGTGGCCGGCCTGCTCGTGGCGGCCCTCCTGCTGCCCGTCGCGGGCCTGGCCGGTGTCGCCGCCGCGTCGGGCCGGGAGATGCTGGACGAGCTGCCGGACGAGCTGCCCACGGAGCCGGTCTCCGTGCCGTCGCGCATCCTCTCGGAGGACGGTGAGGAGATCGCCGTCTTCTACGAGGAGAACCGCACCCCGGTCCCGCTGGACGAGATCTCGGAGCACATGCAGCACGCGATCGTGGCCATCGAGGACGAGCGCTTCTACGATCACGACGGCGTGGACGCGCGCGGCCTCATCCGCGCTGCCGTGAACAACGCCACCTCCGACTCCACGCAGGGCGCCTCCACCCTCACCCAGCAGTTCGTGAACAACATGCTGGTGAACGTGCAGCAGATCCGCGGCGACTCCCGCCTCACCCTCTCCGGCTCCAAGAACATCGCGGACAAGGTCAAGGAGATCAAGCTCGCCGTCGCCGTCGAGGAGCAGATGTCGAAGGACGAGATCCTCGAGGGCTACCTCAACATCGTGCTGTTCTCCGGCCGCGCCTACGGGGTCGAGGCCGCCTCGCAGTACGTGTTCGGCAAGTCCGCCGCCGACCTGGAGAGCTGGGAGGCCGCCACGCTGGCCGGCATGGTCCAGTCCCCCACCCGGTTCAACCCGGCCCGCAATCCGGAGGAGGCCACGGAGCGGCGCAACCTCGTGCTGAACGCGATGAAGGACAACGGCTACCTCTCCCAGGAGGAGTACGACCACGCCGTCGCCCAGCCGATGGAGGTGGTGATGGAGTCCCGCCCCTCGGGCTGCCTCTACGCCAAGTTCGGCGCCTACTTCTGCGACTACGTGGAGCGGCAGATCCTTGCCGACCCCACGTTCGGCCCGGACGTCCAGTCCCGGCAGGCCCTGCTGGACCGCGGCGGACTCACCATCCGCACGACGATCGACTCGACGCTCCAGAAGGAGACCGAGAAGAACCTGCGCGCCTCCGTGCCCAACAACGAGTCGCTGGGCGCCGGCCACGCGCTCACCTCGGTGGAGGCCGGCACCGGCAACATCCGCACCATGGCCCAGAACACCGAGTACGCCATCCAGGACGAGCTCGGCCACACCTCGCTGAACTTCAACGTGGACAAGCAGTGGGGCGGCGGCCAGGGCTTCCAGGCCGGCTCCACGCTCAAGCCCTTCGTGGCCCTGACCTGGCTGCGCAACGGCAACCGCCTGGTCGACTCCGTGGACGCCTCCCGGAACGTCTACCCCACGGGCACGCGCTTCGCGGCCTCGTGCCGCCCGGGCGGCTACACCACGATCGGCGGCACCTGGCAGTTCAAGAACGTGATCCCCGACATGCTGCGGCAGGTGCGCGTGGACGAGGGCCTCTTCTGGTCCGTGAACACCCCGACCGTCGCCACCGCGTACCAGCTGGACCTGTGCGACATCACGAGCCTCACCACCCAGCTGGGCATCACCCGTGCCCTGGACAGCTCCCCGCTGCAGCCGGACGACCCGTCCTTCCTGCTCGGCAAGGACTCGGTGGCCCCGCTCTCCCTGGCCGGCGCGTACGCCGCCATCGCCGCGAACGGCCTGTACTGCGAGCCGCGCGCCATCCTGGAGGTCACGGACACCGCCGGCAACCAGTACGACGTCGCCGACCCGCAGTGCGACCAGGTCATCGACCCGGACCACGTCCGGGAGCTGATGCCGGTCCTGCGCCACATCGGCGGCTTCAACATCGCCGAGGAGGGCGCCGGCTACGAGTTCGGCGGCAAGACGGGCACGAACGACAACGTGTCCTCCACGTGGTTCGTCGGATTCACCAGCAAGCTGGCCACCGCCGTGTGGACCGGCCGCTACAACAACCTGAAGTCCATGACGGGCGAGACCGTCAATGGCGAGGTCCGCAACCCGTTCTACTCGACCTCCATCAACGGCCCGTCCTGGCTCGAGTACAACCAGTTGGCCAAGGAGAAGTTCCCGCCGGGTGAACTGCCCGAGTGGGACGGCCCGCAGTCGGAGGACCCGGGCGAGGCCGGCGAGCACCCGGACGGACGCCAGTTCACCATCGACGACCTGGACCGGGGCGGGCCGCAGCCCCAGGCGGTCCCGGGCTTCTGACCGCGATGCGCCCCGCCGCCTCCCCCGCCCGGCGCATGTTCTGCGCCGCAGCGCCTGCCGCCGCCGGGCTGGCCGCGACGGCGGGCCTCGGCCTGGCCTGGGGCCTCGCCGAGGCCGAGGCCCGGACGGTGCGCACGCACCGACTGGCCGTGCTGCCGGCCGGGTCGGCGCCGCTGCGGGTGCTGCACCTCTCGGACATCCACCTGCTGCCCCGGCACCGGGCCAAGCGGGCGTGGCTGCGCGGATTGGATGCACTCGAGCCGGACCTCGTGGTCAACACGGGTGACAACGTGTCCGCCGCGGCGTCGGTGCCGCTCGTGCTCGACGCGCTCGGGCCGCTGCTGGCGCGGCCCGGCGTGTTCGTGCCCGGCTCCAACGACTACTACGCGCCCAAGGCGGCCAACCCCCTCCGGTACTTCGCGGGCCCCTCGCGCATGGACGCGGACCGGCCCCGGCTTCCCTCCGACGTCCTGTTCGGCGCGTTCCGCGCCGCCGGCTGGGCCGACCTGACGAACCGGGGCGCCGCTCTGGCCGTGCCGACCCGCGCCGGGACCACGCTCGAGGTCCTCGCCGCCGGCACCGACGACCCGCACCTCGGTCTGGACGCCTGGGCCGGCTTCCCCGGCTCCGCGCCCGACGGCGGCGCCGGGCGGCCCGGCGACGACGGGCGGTTCCGGCTGGGCGTCACCCACGCCCCGTACCGCCGCGTGCTGGACGCCATGACCGCCGACGGCGCCGACCTGCTGCTCGCGGGCCACACCCACGGCGGGCAGGTGTGCGTGCCGTTCCTCGGCGCGCTCGTCACCAACTGCGACCTGCCCCGCCGACAGGCCTCCGGGGTCTCGACGTGGATGGCCGCGGGGCGGACCGTCCCCCTCGAGGTGTCGGCCGGCCTGGGGACCGCGCCGTCCGCGCCCGTGCGGTTCGCGTGCCGGCCCGAGGCCGTGGTGCTGGACCTGGTCCCGCGGGGCTGAGCCGCCTGTCCCGTCCGGGGCCGCGGGTACAGTGGAGCCCCGTGACCCGCGCCACCTCTCCCGCCGCCTCGTCCCTGCGTGACGCCCTGGGCGGGATCGCACCGTACCTCGAGGGCGTGCGGGCGCGCTGGGTGCTCGGGCTCGCCTCGGCCACGGCGGCGGGCCTCGTGGCCCTGGCCATCCCGCAGGTCATCCACCTGCTCGTGGACACCGTGTTCACGCAGACTGTGCTCGCCGGGCCCTCCTCCCCCGACTCCCGCGCGGACGTGTGGCGGGCCGCCGGCCTGCTCACCGTGCTCGGCCTCGCCGAGGCCGCGTTCATCGGCCTGCGCCGGTACTTCATCCTCCCGCCGGCCGCCGGGGTGGAGAACCGGGCGCGCATCGCCCTGTTCGAACGGCTCCAGCGCCTGCCGGTGGCGTTCCACGACGCGTGGCCCTCGGGGCAGCTGCTCTCCCGGGCCCAGGGCGACCTCTCGCTGCTGCGGCGGTGGATCGCGTTCGGCTCGGTCATGCTCGTGGTGGACGTGGTGACCATCGCCGTCGGCCTCGTCCTGCTGTTCCTGCTGTCCTGGCAGCTGGCCCTGCTCTACCTCGCCGCGGCCGTGCCGATCATGTGGGCGTCGTTCGGGTTCCGCAACGACTTCCGCGCCGCGTCCCGGCTCTCCCAGGACCAGGCCGGGGACCTCGCCACGTCCGTCGAGGAGTCGGTGCACGGCATCCGCGTCCTCAAGGCGTTCGGCCGCGGCGCGCACGCCCTCGACGGCTTCCGCGGGCGCGCCCGCACACTGCAGGGCACCGAGGTGCACAAGGCCTCGGTGCTGGCCCGGTTCATCGCGCTCATCGTGGCCCTGCCGGAGACGGTGCTGGGCCTGGGCCTCGCCCTGGGCCTGTGGCTCGTGGCGACCGGGGAGCTGACGGTGGGCGCGCTCGCCGCCTACTTCGCCACCGCGGCCGTGCTGGCCGGGCCGGTCGAGTCGGTGGGCCAGCTGATGGGCATGACGCTCTCGGCCCGCACGGCGATCGACCGCCACGTGGACGTCCTCGCCACGCCCGTGGACATCGCCTCGCCCACCGGGGAGGCCGCCGTCGTGCCCCCGGCCACCGGCGCGCTCGCGTTCCGCGGGGTGCGCTTCCGCTGGCCGGACGCGGACCCGGGGCGCGGGGAGCGCGACCTGCTCGACGGCGTCGACCTCGAGCTGGTGCCCGGCGAGACGATGGCCCTGGTCGGCGCGACCGGCGCCGGCAAGTCGACGCTGCTGCAGCTGGTCCCCCGGCTGCTCGACGTCACGGCGGGCTCCGTCTGCGTGGACGGGGTGGACGTGCGCCGGATGCCGCTCGAGGAGCTGCGCCGGCGGGTGTCCGTGGCGTTCGAGGACGCCACACTGTTCTCCGCGACCATCCGGCAGAACGTGCTGCTCGGCGCCCCGGCGGACGTGCTCGCGGACGGCCTCCACTCCCCCGCGGCGGACGCCCTGCTCGACCTCGCGCTCGAGACCGCGCAGGCGGGCTTCGTGGCGGACCTGGCGGACGGCGTCGAGACCGAGATCGGCGAGGAGGGCCTCAGCCTCTCCGGCGGACAGCGCCAGCGGATCGCCCTCGCCCGCGCGATCGCGGCACGCCCGGACGTGCTCGTGCTGGACGACCCCCTCTCCGCCCTCGACGTGCGCACCGAGGAGGCCGTGACCGCGCGCCTGCGCGAGGTCCTCGACGGGACGACCACCCTGATCGTGGCGCACCGTCCCTCCACCGTGGCCCTCGCGGACCGGGTCGCGGTGCTGGCGGACGGGCGGATCGAGGACGTGGGGACGCACCCCGAACTGCTGGCCCGCAGCGCCGTGTACCGGCACATCATCTCGAGCCGACCGGAGGAGCAGGCATGAGCGCCGCCGACGTGAGCCGCGTGCGCGGCGTGGGGGCCGAAGAGGACCTCGACTACACCCGCGCGGAGCGCCGCCACATCCGGCGCCGATCCTTCCGCCTGCTCGGCGAGCTCGCGCGGCCGGTCCGGGGGACGCTGCTGCTCACCGTGGTCTTCGTCCTCGTGTCCAACGCGGCGCGGGCGGCCGGTCCGCTGATCATCGCCTGGGCGATCGACGCGGAGCTGCCGCGCGTCGTCGAGGCCGTGCGGGCCGGCGAGTCCGTCTGGCCCATCCTCGTCCCCGTGGGCGGGGCGTACGTGGCGGCGGCCCTCGTCTCCGGCGGCCTCCTGGGGGCGTACACGTGGCTCACCGCGCGGGCGAGCCAGGCCATGCTGCTGAGCCTGCGGCTGCGCGTGTTCCGGCACACGCAGCGGCTGAGCCTCGGCTTCCACGAGCGGTACACGTCCGGGCGGGTGATCTCGCGGCAGACCTCGGACCTGGAGGCGCTGCGGGAGCTGCTGGACCAGGGCCTGTCCTCGCTCGTGTCCGGGCTGATGTTCATGTCGTTCACCGCGGCGTCCATCCTGCTGCTGGACCCGCCGTCGTTCCTCGTGCTGCTGGGCGCGGCCGTGCCGGTGGCGATCGTGACGCGCTGGTACCAGGTGCGGTCCGAGGAGGCGTACCGGCGGTCGCGGGTGTCCTCGGCGCGGTCGATCGTGCACTTCGTGGAGACCATGACCGGCATCCGCGCGGTCCAGGCCTTCCGGCGGGAACGGGACAACGACGCGCGGTACCGCGACTTGGCCACGGCCTACCGGGACGACATGGTGGCCACGCTCAACCTGTTCGGCATCCTGCAGCCGGTGCTCGTGGCGACGGGCAACCTGACGGTGGCGGCGCTGCTCGTGACCGGGGGCCTGCGCGTGCTCGACGGCGACCTCGAGGTGGGGGTGCTCGTGGCGCTCCTGCTGGCCGGACGGCGCGTGTTCCAGCCCATGGAGATGGTGGCGATGTTCTACTCGTCGCTGCAGTCCGCGACGGCGGCGCTCGAGAAGGTCTCCGGCCTGCTCGAGGAGGAGCCCACCGTGGTGGAGGCCGCCGAGCCCACGCCGCTGCCCGGGGCCGACGCTCCGGGGACGGGCGTGGCGTCCGGGCGGGTGGAGTTCCGGGACGCGGTGTTCAGCTACGGGCCGGACCGGGTGGTGCTGCCGGAGTTCGACCTCGTGATCCCGGCGGGTCAGACCGTGGCCGTGGTGGGCCAGACGGGCGCGGGCAAGTCGACGCTGGCCAAGCTCATCGCCCGGTTCTACGACGTGTCCACCGGCTCGCTGACACTGGACGGGGTGGAGCTGCGCGAGCTCAGCCAGGCGGATCTGCGGCGCAACGTGGTGATGGTGACCCAGGAGGCGTTCCTGTTCTCCGGGTCGATCGCGGAGAACATCGCCCTCGGCCGGCCCGACGCCACCGAGGCCGAGATCCAGGCGGCCGCCCGGGCGGTGGGGGCGCACGACTTCATCCTGGGGCTGCCCGAGGGCTACGCGACCGACGTCGCCAAGCGCGGCGGGCGGCTGAGCGCGGGGCAGCGGCAGCTCGTGTCGTTCGCGCGGGCGTTCCTCGCGGACCCCGCCGTGCTGATCCTGGACGAGGCGACGTCGTCGCTGGACCTGCCGAGCGAGCGGCTCGTGCAGGCCGGGCTGGAGCGGCTGCTGGGGAACCGGACGGCGCTGATCATCGCCCACCGGCTCAGCACCGTCGAGACCGCCGACCGGGTGCTCGTGATGCACGATGGCCGGATCATCGAGGACGGCAGCCCCGCCGAGCTGGTGGCGGCCGACGGCCGGTTCGCGGCGCTGCACCGGGCCTGGGAGGACTCGCTCGCCTGATGGGTGGCGCGCCCGACGCGCTTTCGAACGTGGCAGAGGGCCTACCCCACGTTCGAAAGTCCGGGTCAGGCGTCGAAGGGGCGGCCCGTCAGGCGCTCGTACGCCTCCACGTAGCGGTCGCGGGTCTTGGCCACGACGTCGGCGGGCAGCGCCGGCGGGGCCTCCCCGCTGGTCTTGTCCCAACCGGAGTCGGGGCCCGTGAGCCAGTCGCGGACGAACTGCTTGTCGAAGCTCGCCTGGGGGCGGCCGGGCTCGTAGTCCTCGGCGTCCCAGAACCGGGAGGAGTCCGGGGTGAGGACCTCGTCGCCCAGCACCACCTGGCCGGTGGCCGGGTCCACGCCGAACTCGACCTTCGTGTCCGCCAGGATGATGCCGGCCTCGCGGGCGATCGCCTCGGCGCGGGCGTACAGGTCCAGGGTGAGGAACCGCAGGCGCTCGGCGGCCTCGGTGCCCACGCGCTCGACCATCTGCTCGAACGTGATGTTCTCGTCGTGCTCGCCGACCTCGGCCTTCGCGGACGGCGTGAAGATCGGCGGGTCGACCCGCGAGCCGTCCACGAGCCCGGCGGGCAGCGGCAGGCCGGCCACCGTGCCCGACGCGCGGTACTCGGCCAGGCCGGAGCCGGTCAGGTAGCCGCGGGCGATGCACTCCACGGGGAACATGTCCAGGCGCTTGACGATCATCGCCCGCCCGGCCACGGCCGCGGGCACGTCCGTGCTCACCACGTGGTGCTCGACCGGCTCGGCGTGGGCCCCGTTGTAGCCCTCGGCCAGCTTCTCGAACCACCACAGGGTCAGCCGGGTGAGGATGGCGCCCTTGTCCGGGATCGGCGGCTCCAGCACGTGGTCGTAGGCGCTGATCCGGTCGGAGGCCACCACGAGCAGCGTCGCGGACCGCCCCGGCTCGGCGTCGGCGGGCTCGTACAGGTCCCGCACCTTGCCCGAGTAGACGTGCCGCCAGCCCGGCAGCTCGAGGGCCTCGGCCCCCGTGAACCCCACGCGCTCCCCGCTCACTTCGCTCCCTCCGTCCCGGGCACGGTGATCTCGCCGCGCTCGGCCTTGAGTCCGATGTCCGTGCGCCACTGGGCGCCGTCGAACCGGATGCGCTCGACGCCCGCGTAGGCGCGCTCGCGCGCTTGGGCCAGGTCCGCCCCGCGCCCGACGACGGCCAGCACCCGGCCGCCCGCCGTCACCACGTCCTCACCGGACACCGCGGTGCCCGCGTGGATCACGTGCACGCCCTCGAGGCCGGCCGCGTCGGCCAGCCCGTTGATCACGTCGCCCTTCGAGGAGGAGGCCGGGTAGCCGGCCGAGGCCATGACCACGTCCACGGCGACGTCGTCGCTCCACTCGAGTCGACGGTCCGCGCCGAGCCGGCCGGCCGCGGCGTCGGCGAGCAGCCCGCCCAGGGGCGTCTCGAGGCGGGCGAGCACGGCCTGGGTCTCGGGGTCGCCGAAGCGCACGTTGAACTCGATGACCTCCACGCCCTCGGCGGTCACGGCCAGGCCGCAGAACAGCACGCCCGTGAACGGGGTGCCGCGGCGGGCCATCTCGGCGAGCACGGGGCGGGCCACGCGGTCCATGACCTCGTCCGTGAAGCCCTCGGGCAGCCACGGCAGCGGCGTGTACGCGCCCATGCCGCCGGTGTTGGGGCCGGCGTCGCCGTCGTGGATGCGCTTGAAGTCCTGGGCGGGGGTGAGGGCGACGGCGGCCTCGCCGTCGCAGATCACGAAGAGGGAGACCTCGGGGCCGTCCAGGAAGTCCTCGATCACCACGGTGCCGCCGGCGGCGAAGCAGGCCTCGGCGTGGGCGAGGGCCTCGGCGCGGTCGGAGGTGACCACGACGCCCTTGCCCGCGGCCAGACCGTCGTCCTTGACGACGTGCGGGGCGCCGAACTCGTCGAGGGCGGCGGCGGCCTCCGCGGCGGTGGTGCACACGCGGGAGCCGGCGGTGGGCACGCCCGCGGCGGCCATGACCTCCTTGGCGAAGGCCTTGGACGCCTCGAGCTGCGCGGCGGCCTGCGAGGGGCCGAACACGGCGAACCCGGCCTCGCGCAGGGCGTCGGAGACGCCGGCGGCCAGCGGGGCCTCGGGTCCGACGACGACGAGGTCGGCCCCCAGCTCGCGCGCGAGCGCCACGACGGCGGCCGGGTCGGTGGCCTCGACGGCGTGGAGGGTGGCGAGGTCGGCCATGCCGGCGTTGCCGGGCGCCGCGTGGAGGGCGCTGACCTGCGGATCACGGGAGAGGGCGGTGAGCAGCGCGTGTTCGCGGCCGCCGTTGCCGAGCACAAGGGTCTTCACGAGCCTGAAGCCTACGCGGTGGCCCTGGCCCGGCCCGGCCCGTGGCCCCTACGGTGGAGCGCATGACGATGCCTCCCCTCCACCACGGTCAGCCCGGCGACGACGGTGACCCCCGTGACCCCCGCCACCGGCCCGGTGCGGGGCTGGGACCCGGGCTCCGGTCGGTCTGGATGTTCGTCGGCGTGATGTTCACGTGCGCCCTGATCGTCTTCTGGACGCTGCGGGGGTTCGGCGTCCAGCGCGGCGACCTCAGCCTGCCCGCCGCGCTCGGCGTGCTGGCGCTGGCCGCCGTCGCCGCGGCGGTGATCACCCGGTACGTGCGGCGCCGCTGAGCAGGGCCGGGCCCTCCAGGGCCGGCCGCCTCGGCCTGCCCGTCAGCGGATGATGCGCCGTCGCCGGGCCTCGTCGACGGCGCGCGTGCGGTTGTCCACCCCGAGCTTCTGGAAGATGTGCACCAGGTGCGTCTTCACGGTGGCCTCGGAGATGAACAGCTCCTTCGCGGCCACCTTGTTCGTGGCGCCCCGCGCGATCAGCTCGAGCAGCTGGATCTCCCGCTCGGACAGCACCTCGGAGCCGCCGGACATGCGCCCCATCAGCGTGGCCGCGACCTGCGGGGCCAGCGCCTTGCGCCCCGCCGCCGCCTGCCGCACCGCCGAGGCGATCTCCTCGCTCGGGGCGTCCTTGAGCAGGTAGCCGGCAGCGCCCGCGTTCACGGCCGCGAGGATGTCCGCCTCCGTGTCGAAGGTCGTCAGGATCAGCACCTGCACCCCCGGCCACCGCTCCCGCACCGCGCGGGTGGCGGTCACGCCGTCCATCCCCGCGCCCATCTGCAGGTCCATCAGCACGACGTCCACCGCGGGCTCGCCCGCCTCCAGGACGCCGATCGCCTCCGCCCCGTCGGCGGCCTCGGCCACCACGCTCAGGTCCGGGTGCGCCTCGACGACGGCCCGCACCCCCGCCCGGACCACGGGGTGGTCGTCCACCAGCATCACCCGCACGCTCATGCGGTCTCCTCGCTCTCGGTCTGCTCGGGATCAGCGCTCCGGCCGGCCCCGGCGGCGGCCAGCGGCACCCGCAGCGCCACCACGGTGCCCTCGCCGGGGGCCGACTCGACGGTGGCCTCGCCGCCCACCGCAGCGAGACGCTCGCGCACGCTCGCCAGCCCCACGCCGGTCCCCGCCCCCGGGTCGGCACCGGCGGCTCCGGCCCGGGGGCGGGCCGCGACGACGGCCGGGTCGAACCCCGCGCCGTCGTCGGCCACGTCCACCGTCAGCTCATCACCGAGGTAGCCCAGCGTGACCCGGGCGCGCCGAGCGCCCGCGTGCGCGCCCACGTTCGCCAGGGAGGCCTGCACGGCTCGCAGCACCGCGGTCTCCACGGCCTCGGCGACCGCGACCGGCTCCCCCACGACCTCGACGTCCGCAGCCACGGGCGTCCCGGCGGCGGCCTGCCGGTCGGCGAACCCGGCGACCGCTCGTTCGAGCGCCTCGATGAGGGACGGTGCCCCGGTGCCGCGCAGGTCGCGGACGAAGCGGCGGGACTCGGCGAGGTTCTCGGCGGCCGTGGCGCGCACGGTCTCCATGCGCTGCCGGGCGAGGGCGGGGTCGGCGGCGTCGAGCGCGTCCTGGGCCGCGCGCGAGACCAGCACGATCGAGGCCAGCCCCTGGGTGAGGGTGTCGTGGATCTCGCGGGCGAGCCGCTCCCTCTCGGCGCTCACCCCCGCCCGGTGCTCGGTGCGCGCGAGCTCGGCCTGCGCGGCGCGCAGCTGCTCGGCCACGGCACGCTGGCGCTCGGACTCGGCGTGCAGGGCGCGGTACGCCCCGGAGAGCACCACGGCCACGGCGGCGCCCACCAGCGGACCGATCACGGCCGGCACCCGCACGCCGCCGGCGCCCGCCGCCATCCCGGCCACCACGACGACGGCCATCGCCACCACCAGCGCGGGCCCGACCACGTGGCGCACCCAGGCCTGCCGGGCCACCCGGTCGACCACGTGCAGGACGACGAAGAAGAGGGGGAAGGCGACCCACGCGAAGTCGCCGTGGTGGGCCACGAGCAGGCCCCACAGCAGCAGCACCAGGGCCAGCCAGGCGACCGCCGGACCGCGGCCGACGTCGTCGCCCCGGGCCCACCGGCGCCGCTCCAGCACGGTCCCGGCCAGGTAGACGCCCGCCAGCGCGGCGGTCAGCAGCACCAGGGTGGTGGCCGGGAACGGACCGGAGGACGCCTCCGGGGACCGGTCCGCGAGCGCGCGCGCCAGCCCCACGGTGAGCAGCGCGGCGAACGTGACGTGCAGGGCCACGCGCAGGCCGGCGAGCACGGCGGTGGTGCCGGTCTCGGCGGCCGCGGGGGGCACGGCGGCGCGGGGTGCGACGGACATGGCTCCACCCTAGGGCGCGCCCCGGACGCGACAGCGGCCCGCGGCCCCGGGGCTGCGCCGCTGAGCCGCCGGGATCAACCATTCGGTTGACCGGGTCCAGCCGCCGCGGGCGATGTGCCGACCCCTCCCCGCGCGAGACCGTGGAGGCAATCTCAGGACAGACCTCTCCCAGGAAAGGACGCGCCCCGTGTTCCTCGCACTCCGCGACCTCCGCTTCGCCACCGGACGGTTCGCCCTCATGGGCTCCGTGGTGGCCCTCATCAGCCTGCTGCTCGTCATGCTCTCCGGCCTCACGGCCGGCCTGGGCGGGCAGAACACCGCCGCGATCGACCGCCTCGGCGAGCAGGGCGTGCAGCGTCTGGTCTTCGGCGGCGCGGCGGGCCAGGAGCCCACCGCGTCGTTCACCCAGTCCGAGTTCACCGTGGCCCAGCGCGACGCGTGGGCGGCCACTCACGGCGTGGCCTCCGTCGAGCCGCTCGGTGTGAGCCAGGGCCGGGCCATCGGCCTCGAGCACCCCGTGGACACGGACCCGCAGGGCCGCGCGGACGTGTCCGGCGAGCCCACCACCGGCGTGGCCACCACCGCGTTCATCGGTCTCACCCCGGGCGGCTCCGACGCGCCGGCCGGCGTCGAGCCCGGGCAGATCGTGCTCAGCCAGGACGTGGCCGACTCCCTCCACGCGCAGGAGGGTGACGCCGTCGCGGTCTCCGGCTTCGTCTACACCGTGGCCGACGTCGTGCCGACCGAGTACTACTCCCACTCCCCCGTGACGTGGCTGGCGCTCGAGGACTGGAACGCCATCTCGCACACCGCCGACGACGCGGTGCTCGGCACCGCCGGCCTGGTGCGCTTCGACGCCGGCGCCGACGTCGACGCCGTGGCCGCCGCCGGTGACGACGCCGCGGGCACCGTCGCCGAGACCGTGAAGGGCTCCTACGCCGCCCTGCCCAGCTACCGGTCCGAGAACGGCTCCCTGATGACCATGCAGGGCTTCCTGTACGGCATCTCGGCGCTCGTGGTGATCGCGTTCCTGTCCATCTGGACGGTGCAGCGCACCCGCGACATCGCGGTGCTCAAGGCCCTCGGCGGCTCGAACGGCTGGGTGCTGAAGGACTCGCTCGCGCAGGCCGCGTTCGTGCTCGTCGGGGGCGTGGCCGTGGGCACCGGGCTGGCCGCCGTGGTCGGCGCGTTCGCGGGGCGGGCCGTCCCGTTCGAGCTCTCGTGGGCCACCACCGCGGTGCCCGCCGCCGGGGTCCTCGTGCTCGGCATGCTCGCCGCCGTCGTCGCGGTCTACCGCGTCACCCGGATCGACCCGCTGGTCGCCCTCGGCGGCAACTGACCGCCTCCGACGACGGCGCCGCCCGGCGCCGTCGTCCCCCTCGGCTCCGCCTCGCCCCCGCCTGGAGAAAGGACCTCCCCATGACCACCCTCACCGCCCCGCAGGCCGACCTCGACGCCCTCCGCACCCCGGCCGCCGCGGCCGCCCACCGCGTCGCCGGCGAGCGCCCCGCCGCCGCGGCCGACGCCACCCCCGCGCTGTCCGTGCGCGACCTCGTGCTGGAGTACCCGGACGGCGAGCGCGGCGTGCTGCGCGCCCTGGACGAGGTGAGCCTGGACCTGCTCCCCGGCACGTTCACCGCGATGGTCGGCCCGTCCGGCTCGGGCAAGTCCTCCCTGCTGGCGGTGGCCGCGGGCCTGGTGACGCCCACCTCCGGCTGCGTGTCCGTGGCCGGCCGCGAGATGGCCGGGCTGTCCCGGAAGGAGCGCACCGCGCTGCGCGGCCAGGAGATCGGCATGATCTTCCAGCAGCCCAACCTCATCCCGTCCCTCACGGCGGCCGAGCAGCTGGAGCTGACCGTGCACCTGGACCGTGACGCCACCCGCGCCGACCGCAGGGCCGCCAAGGCGCGGGCCCTGGAGCTGCTCGAGCGTGTGGACCTGGCCGACCAGGCCGGCAAGCGCCCGCACCAGCTCTCGGGCGGTCAGCGGCAGCGCGTGAACATCGTGCGCGCGCTGATGGCCTCGCCGACGCTGCTGCTCGTGGACGAGCCCACCTCCGCGCTGGACCGCGAGCGCTCGGCCGCCGTCGTGGACCTGCTGGGCACGCTGACCCGCGAGGAGCAGGTGGCGACGCTCATGGTCACGCACGACCACGAGTTCCTCTCCGCCACGGACCGCACCCTGACCATGGTGGACGGGCGGCTCTCCGCGGAGTGAGCCGGTGATGCCGCCGGACCTGACCCGGCCCACCGGCCCCGGACGCCCGGCGCGTCCGGGGCCCTCGCTACCCTGGACCGCATGACCCACGCCACCGTCGCCCCCACGGGCGAGACCTTCGCCCTGTCCGATGCCGTCGAGCTCGTGGAGACCGTCCGCAACGGCTTCGTCGAGTCCCGCACGGCGGGCGCCGCCGTCGTGACCGGCCCCGACGGGCGGGTGCTGGCCGCCCTCGGCCCCGCAGACGCGCTGATCTACCCGCGCTCCACGCTGAAGCCGTTCCAGGCCATCGCGTCGCTGCGCCACGGGGCGGCGCTGGAGGGCGAGGCCCTGTCCATCGCGTGCGGCTCGCACCGGGGCACGCTCCGGCACCAGGCGCTGGCCGAGCGCATGCTCGCGGACGCCGGCCTCGACGCGTCCGCCCTGCAGTGCCCGCCGGCCTGGCCCGCGGACACCTCCGAGGTGGTCGCCCAGGTCCGCCGCGACGGCGAGGCCGCCGCCGCCACCCCGCTGGCCTTCAACTGCTCCGGCAAGCACGCCGGCTTCCTCGCGGCCTGCGCGGCGTCCGGGCACGACGTCGCCACGTACCTCGACCCGGCGCACCCGCTGCAGCGCGAGGTGGACGCGGTGATCGCCGAGTACTGCGGCGAGCCGGTGGCCCACACCGGTGTGGACGGCTGTGGCGCCCCGGCCGCCGTCATCTCGCTGGCGGGCCTGGCCCGCGGCATCGGGCGGGTCGCCGCGGCGCCCGGCCGCGCCGACGCGGATCCGCACGCGGCCGCCGTCGCCACGGCGATGCTCGAGCACCCGTGGGCCGTCCACGGGGAGACGAGCTCCAACACCGTGGTGATGCGCGAGCTCGGCCTGCTCGCCAAGGTGGGCGCGGACGGCGTCCTCGTCATGGCCGCGCCGGACGGCACGGCCGTGGCCGTCAAGGCGCTCGACGGCGGCACGCGGGCCGGCGACCTGGTCGCGCTCGCGCTGCTGGCCCGGTTCGCCCCGGACCACGTGGACCGGGCGACGCTGCCGGGCGTGCTGGCCGCCGTCGTGCCCCCGGTGCTCGGCCGGGGCGAGCCGGTCGGCGAGATCCGCCTGGCCGCGCCGGTGCGGGACCTCGTGGGGGACGTCCTGCCGGCCTTCGAGGCGCGGGCGTGACCACCGGCTCCGTCCCGCGCCGCCGGGTGCCTGTCGTCGAGGGCCACGCGGCGCTGCTGGCGTGGGCACGCGCCCACGAGGAGGACCCCGCGGCGGCCGCCGCGCTGCCGCGCCCCACGCGGGCGACGGCGGTGCGCTTCGCGCTCGAGGAGCTGGCGACCCGCGTGCCCGGGAACTCGGTGGAGGTGCGCGTGCCGCCCTTCGGCGTCGCCCAGTGCCTCCCCGGGCCCCGGCACACACGCGGCACCCCGCCCAACGTCGTGGAGATGGACGCCGTGACATGGCTGTCCCTGGCCACGGGGCTGACGACCTGGGAGGACGCGACGGCGGCCGGCGGCGTGCGCGCCTCGGGCGTGCGGGCCGACCTCGGCGCGCACCTGCCGCTCGTGCGGCCGTGAGCGAGGGGTGTCCGGCAGTCCTCTCGGCGACACCGACCGTTCGAACGTCGGCACCGTTCCTCGTCGCAGGATGCAGCTCTGCCGGCCCCACCCCGGACACCGCGGCGACGGCACAGCTCGACCGTACCCGCGGGCAGGTCGTGCTCCCGCTGGAGGAATGCCAGGCCACGGTCGACGAGCTCACCGTCACGCAGCGCGCCGGCCAGAGCGTGCTCCGGGACTGCCTCCACCGCCGCGGGCACCCGGGACTGGCCCCAGCGGCCGACTCGATAGACTGGCGCGCATGACCTCCGCCCCCGAGCCGACCCCCGATCAGCGCGCCTACACCGTCCGTCGCGCCCCGCGGCTGACCGCGGTGCTCGCGGTGGCGCTCG
This sequence comes from Micrococcus luteus, assembly GCF_014138885.1. Lineage (NCBI taxonomy): Bacteria > Bacillati > Actinomycetota > Actinomycetes > Micrococcales > Micrococcaceae > Micrococcus > Micrococcus luteus. The sequence continues at coordinate 1,978,578 of NZ_JACJIK010000001.1, read as the reverse complement.
CGCTCGGCCTGCTGATCGCCCTCGTGATCACCACCGCGGTCCATGCCTCCCCCACCCCGCCCGCGGACCCGTACTCCGGCATCCCGCTCTCCTTCTCGGAGACGTTCGGCTTCGCATCGCTGCTGAGCATGCTCGGCACGAGCGTGCTCGGACTGCTCGTGTGGCTGCTGCTGGACCGCCGCTCCCGGTCGACCGCGCGCACCGTGGTCCTCGAGCGCACCGACGACCCGGCCATGGCGGACGTCCGCCTGGACCGCGTGGACGCGGGTGCCCCGCCCGCCCGCGCCACCCCCACCGAAAGGACCCCCGAGCAGTGATCGCACCGCGCACCCGACGAGGCGACGGCCGCCTGACCGCCGCCCTCGACCCCCAGGACCAGGGGCCGCAGGACGAATGCGGCGTGTTCGGCGTGTGGGCGCCGGGAGAGGAGGTCGCGAAGCTGGCCTACTACGGCCTGTACGCCCTCCAGCACCGCGGCCAGGAGTCCGCGGGCATCGCCGTCTCGGACGGCGGGCGCATCGCCGTCTACAAGGACATCGGCCTGGTCTCCCAGGTGTTCGACGAGGCCACCCTGACCGCGCTGAGCGGCCACATCGCCGTCGGCCACTGCCGCTACTCCACCACCGGCGTGAACAAGTGGGCCAACGCCCAGCCCACCCTGGGCGCCACCGCCGACGACGGCACGGTCGCCCTGGCGCACAACGGCAACCTCGTGAACTCCGCGGAGCTGCTGCGCATGGTGCACGCCGCGGACGGCCGCCACACCCACGGTGAGATGAAGCAGGGCAACACCACGGACACCGCTCTGGTCACGGCCCTGCTGCACGGGGCCCCCGGGGACCGCCTCGAGGAGACCGCCCTCGAGCTGCTGCCGAAGATCCGCGGCGCCTACTGCTTCGTGTTCATGGACGAGCACACCCTCTACGCCGCCCGCGACCCGCAGGGTGTGCGCCCGCTCGTGCTCGGCCGCCTCGAGCGGGGCTGGGTGGTGGCCTCCGAGCAGTCGGCCCTCGCCACCGTCGGCGCCTCCTTCATTCGGGAGGTCGAGCCCGGCGAGATGATCGCGATCGACGAGGAGGGCATCCGCTCCACCCGCTTCGCCGAGTCCAAGCCGGCCGGCTGCGTGTTCGAGTACGTCTACCTCGCCCGGCCGGACGCCACGATCGCCGGGCGCTCCGTGTACGAGTCCCGCGTGGAGATGGGCCGCCGCCTCGCGCTCGAGCAGCCGGTCGAGGCCGACGTCGTGATCCCCGTGCCCGAGTCCGGCACGCCCGCCGCCGTGGGCTACGCGGACGCCTCGGGCCTGCCGTTCCGCCAGGGGTTCGTGAAGAACGCGTACGTGGGCCGCACCTTCATCCAGCCGTCCCAGACGCTGCGCCAGCTCGGCATCCGCCTCAAGCTCAACGTCGAGTCCACCGTGGTGGCCGGCAAGCGCGTCGTGGTGGTGGACGACTCGATCGTGCGGGGCAACACCCAGCGCGCCGTCGTGCGGATGCTCAAGGAGGCCGGCGCCGCCGAGGTGCACGTGAAGATCTCCTCCCCGCCCGTGAAGTGGCCCTGCTTCTACGGCATCGACTTCGCCACCCGCGCCGAGCTCATCGCCAACGGCGCCGCGGTGGACCAGATCGCCGCGTCCATCGGCGCCGACTCGCTGGCCTACATCAGCGAGGACGGCATGATCGAGGCCACCGGGCAGCCGCGCGAGCGCCTGTGCACCGCCTGCTTCACCGGCGACTACCCGATCCCGCTGGCCGACGAGGGCGAGCGCGGCAAGGGCCTGCTGGAGCCGGTCGCCGTGTCGCCCGCGTCCACCGTGGTGCTGGACGAGGGCGGCGAGACCACCACCGTGACCGCCACGGGCTGCGAGCCCGGCCCGGACGCCGACGACGAGAAGCTGCTCACCGAGACGGACAGGACCCCGCTGTGACCCCGAACCAGACCCCCTCCTCCGCCGCCCCGATCACCTACGCCTCGGCCGGCGTCGACGTGGAGGCCGGCGACCGCGCCGTCGAGCTGATGAAGGACGCCGTGAAGGCCACCCACACCCCCGAGGTCATGGGCGGCATCGGCGGCTTCGCCGGCATGTGGGACGCCTCCGCGCTGCTGCAGTACCGCAAGCCGCTGCTGACCACGTCCACGGACGGCGTCGGCACCAAGGTGGCGATCGCGCAGGCGATGGACAAGCACGACACCATCGGCCAGGACCTCGTGGGCATGGTCGTGGACGACATCGTGGTGGTCGGTGCCCAGCCCCTGTTCATGACCGACTACATCGCGTGCGGCAAGGTCGTGCCCGAGCGCATCGCGGACATCGTGCGCGGCGTGGCCGAGGGCTGCCGCCTGGCCGACACCGCGCTCGTGGGCGGCGAGACCGCCGAGCACCCGGGCCTGCTGGCCGCAGACGAGTACGACGTGGCGGGCGCGGCCACCGGCGTGGTCGAGGCGGACATGGTCCTGGGCGCGGAGCGGGTGCAGTCCGGCGACGTCGTGATCGGCATGGCCTCCTCCGGCATCCACTCGAACGGCTACTCGCTCGTGCGCCGCGTGGTGAACGCCGCGGGCTGGTCCCTGGACCGCGAGGTCACCGAGCTCGGCTGCACCCTCGGCGAGGAGCTGCTCGTGCCGACCCGCATCTACTCCCGCGCCTGCCTCGACCTGGTGCAGCGCCTCAACGGCCACGAGGGCGGCTCGGACCTGCCGGTGCGCGCGTTCAGCCACGTGACCGGCGGCGGCCTGGCCGCGAACCTGGCGCGCGTGCTCCCGCAGGGCCTCATGGCGACCGTCGAGCGCGACACCTGGTCCCTGCCGCCCGTGTTCCGCCTGGTGGGCGAGCTCGGCCGCGTTCCGCAGTCCGACCTCGAGCGCACCCTCAACCTCGGCGTGGGCATGGTGGCCGTGGTGGACCCGGAGGTGGCCGCGAAGTCGATCTCCGTGCTCGTGGACGCCGGCATCGACGCGTGGGAGATGGGCACCATCGGCGCCCTCACCGACGACGCGGCGGCCGCAGGCCTGGACTTCGTGCAGGGCGCCAAGGGCGTCGACGGCGGCGCCGTGCTGATGCGCGGCCAGTACGCCGCCTGACCCCCCGGGGGCGTTTTCGTTCGGGAAACGGCGGCCTCCGGGGTGTTTTCGTTCGGGAAACGGCGGTTCACGACGCGAACACCCGCCCGCCGAGCCGGGCCCGGTGCGTCTGCACCTCGGCGACGACGCGCCGGAAGTCGTCCCGTGCGTCGTCCACCGTGGCCCAGATCTGCGTCCAGCCCGCGCGCGCCCATCCCTCGTCTCGCCACGAGTCCACCGCGAGCTGTGCCGGGTCGAGGTGGTGACCGCCGTCGTAGTGGACCACCAAGCGCCACTGCCGCCACCCCAGATCCGCGTCCGGTGACCGGGCCCGGCCCGGGTGCAGCACCAGCTGGAGCTCCGGCTCGGGCAGGCCGGCGTGGAGCAGGGCCAGTCGCAGGGCTGTCTCCTGCGGGGAATCCGCGCCCACCCGCACCAGCTCGAGTGCGGCACGGGCGGTGCGCACTCCCTTGAACCGTCCGGCACGCAGGAGCGCGGACCGCAGGGCCGCCGTCGTGGTCCGTGGTGAGCGACGCCCCTCCGGCGACCACGGCCGATGGATGAGGGCGTCCCCGGCCGCCACGACGGGCTCGAGCATGCCTGGACGAAGCAGCGCGGCCAGATCCGCCCAGGATCGCTCCAGGCTCGTCAGGCGGATCCCGTGGAGGGCTGTGACGTCCGCGGCCGGGACGAGGCGGGCATGCGAGGTGATCTCCGGTCGGACGCTCGCCCCGCGCGGGTGCGGCCGGGACACGTGCACCGTGCCGTCCTCCGCCAGGAACGGCGGCAGCGGCACGCGGTGCAGGAGCAGCGCCGTGAGGTGGGAGGCCACTCCCCCGCTCGCCTCCACGATCGCGGCCGTCTCCTCCGGCGCGAAGGGAGCGGGGGCCTCGACGTAGCCGAGATCCGCCCACGAGCCGAGGTGGTCAGACCGGAGCCGATGGACCCCATGCGTCACGCGCCGCACGTCACCGCCGCGGACCAGTCGCTCCGAAACCCCGGCCGCGCGCAGGTCGCCACGGGTGAACGGCCGGCCGGCCTCGGCGATGTCCGATAGGGGCAGGGAAGACGTGACCATGCCCGTGACGATGGCTCAACCCGGCCGACCCCGGCCGCGCGGGAGCACCCACCGTGGACGAGGACGTCGGCGGCGCCGCCTGTGCAGGAGTCGTGCGTGGCCCCGGGCCACCCGGTGTCCACACCCCCGGCGCCCGCCATTTCCCGCACGAAAACGCCCCGGCGTCCGCCGTTTCCCGCACGAAAACGTGGGTGGGGGTCAGAGGCGGGCGTCGAGCCAGGCCAGCGCGTCGGCGACCGGGGCGCGCCAGCGCCAGCGGGCCTTGGCGTCGGCGCGGGTGGGGCCGAGGTTGATCAGCCCCGTCTCATGCCCGGCCCGCTCGGCCCGCAGCACGAACCGGTAGCCGCTCATCACGGCCAGCGAGGTGCCGACGGCGAGCACCGTGCCGCCGTCGTCGGCCATCGCCTCCGCGGCCGCGCGCCGCGCCGCGGGCACGGACTCGCCGAAGTACACGACGTCCGGCTTGAGCTTCACGGAGCCGCACACCCGGCAGCCGACCATCGTGAACTCCTCCACCCAGTGCTGGTCGAGGGAGACGTCCCCGTCGGGGTTCACGGCGTCCGGGTCGATCGCCACGCGCTCGAGGTAGCCCGGATTGGCGGCCTCGAGCCGCAGGTCCAGGTCACGGCGGGACTCGGTGGCCCCGCAGTTCAGGCAGGCCACGCGCGCCAGGTCCCCGTGGAGCTCGATCAGCCGGTCCTCCGGCATCCCCGCCGCGCGTCCGGCCTCGGCGTGCAGCCCGTCCACGTTCTGGGTCAGGACGCCGGCGATCCGCCCTTCGGCCGCCCAGCGCGCGAGGATGCGGTGCGCCTCGTTCGGCCGGGCCTGGTCCATGCGACGCCAGCCCACGAACGAGCGTGCCCAGTAGCGGTGGCGGGCGGCCGGGTCGTCCCGGAACTCCTGGTACGTCATCGGCCGGTGGCGGTGCAGGGACCCGTTCGGCCCCCGGTAGTCCGGGATGCCGGAGTCGGTGGACACGCCGGCCCCGGTGATCACGAGCGGGCGGGACTCCTCCATCAGACGCAGCAGACCCCGAGACGCCGTCTCGGGGTCCTGCAGCGGTGCTGTCTCATCCACCACCCTGGCGATCGACCGCAGGGCGGCCTGATGCCCGTCCAGGGCCGGATGCCGTGCGGGCGTCATCGCGCCCGCGCGTCGTCGTCCTCGTCCTCCGCGTAGAGGTCCGCGTACGGATCCTCGTACTCGGGCTCCTGGTCCTGCTCCGGGCCGCGCGTGCGTCCGCCCGTGAGCTCTCGCTCCAGTGCCGAGAGGTCTGTTCCGGGAGAGAAGTACTTCATCTCCCGTGCCTGCTTCGTGGCCTTCGCCTTCTGACGGCCGCGCCCCATGAGCGTGACCCCCTTCGCATCTCTCGCCGCCTCGGATCTGTGGCGCACAGGGGCCCGCCGAGGTCTTCACTGGTCAATATGGTTCGTGCGGACAAGGATACATGACCCGCCGGACGGCCTGTGGACGACGACGACCGGCCCGGTCCGGCGGGGCGTGCAGTGGCGCCGGGTGCGGCGCGGGCGGCCGCGACACGCGCGGCATCCGGCTGGACGGGCGTGACACGCACCCTGTACGGACGCTGGACGAGCGGCTAGGTTGCGTACGTCACATCCGCCCCGACGATGAGGATGCCCATGCGCCGCACCCCCACCCTGCTGGCCGCCGCCACCCTGGCCGCCACGCTCGCCGCCGCCCCCGTCTCGATCGCCGCCCCGTCCTCCCCGGCCGCCCCGGCGAAGGCCACCGCAGCCACCGCGCAGACCGCCGACCGGGGCCTGGGCCCCGGCCAGAACCGTGCCGGCGGCAACCCGAACTCACCGGAGAAGCTGGTCCGATCCATCTCCTCGGACCACCTCCGCCAGGACATCGAGGCGTTCGCGGCCATCGCGGACGAGCACGGCAACCGCGCCGCGGGCACGCCGGGCTTCCAGGCCTCGCTCGACTACGCCGTGGGCGAGCTCGAGGAGGCCGGCTACGACGTCGAGCTCCAGGAGTTCGAGATCACCTACACCGAGACCCTGCGGGACCGGCTTCAGCAAACCGGACCCGTCCAGCGCGACCTCGAGCACACCGTCTTCACGTCCTCGCCGTCAGCGCAGGTCGCCGACGCCCCGCTCGCCGCCCCCGCCGGCGCCGCCACCGGCTGCGCCGACGCGGACTGGGCCGACGCGGACCTGACCGGCAGCGTCGCCCTGGTCTCCCGGGGCGACTGCACCTTCGCCCAGAAGTCCCAGGTCGCGGCCGCCTCCGGTGCCGAGGCCGTCATCATCTACAACAACGCCGAGGGCGCGCTGAACGGCACCCTGGGCGCCGCGCCGGGCGACGTCGTCGGGACCGTGGGCGTGACCCGCGAGCTGGGCGCCGATCTGCTGGCCCAGACCCGCGCCGGCGGCGCCACCGTCACCCTGGACCTCGAGCAGCTCGTGGAGCAGCGGCCCACCTGGAACGTGCTGGCGGAGACGCGCACGGGCAGCGACGACGACGTCGTGATGCTCGGCGCCCACCTGGACGGCGTGCCGGAGGGCCCGGGCATCCACGACAACGCCTCGGGCGTCGCGGCGACCCTCGAGGTCGCGCGCCAGGCCGCCAAGGCCAACAAGGCCGAGAGCAAGGTCCGCTTCGCCCTGTGGGGCGCCGAGGAGATCGGCCTGCTGGGCTCGCACCACTACGTGGACACCCTGACCGCCGCGGAGCGTGAGGACATCATCCTCTACACCAACCTGGACATGGTGGCCTCGCTGGACCACCAGAACACGCTCGGCGTGCTCACGGCCGACTGGTCGATCGGTGCTGAGTCCCTGCTCGGCGCGCAGCTCGACCGCGACGGCCACACGCACCAGCCCGAGGGCAGCAACGGCCGCTCGGACTACGCGCCGTTCGTGGACGCGGGCATCGCCTCGACGGGCCTGCTCTCGATCCGCGACGACAACTACCACACGCCCCAGGACGACATCGACAACGTCTCCATCACCACGCTGACCCACACGGCCCGCGCGGTGGCGAACCTGATCGGCACCCTCCAGCAGGACGCCGACGCCCTCGGCACCCGCTGACCCGAGGCGTCCGCCCGTCTCGCAGATGCCGTCGGGGGCGGTTTCGGGTGGTATCCAGGCCGGATGCCACCCGAAACCGCCCCCGACGCGCCAGAGGGAGGAGGAACACGGTCCGTCGGTCCCGGCGTCAGCCCTTCCGGGTCACGGTGAGGCCGTTCTCGCCCTCGACACGGTCCACGACCACGGTGTCCCCGTCCGCGATCTCCCCGGCGAGGATGCCGCGGGCCAGGCGGTCGCCGATCTCGCGCTGCACCAGGCGGCGCAGGGGCCGGGCGCCGTAGGCCGGGTCGAACCCGGTCGCGGCGAGCCACGCCTTGGCGGCGTCGGACACCTCGAGGGTGAGGCGGCGGTCCGTCAGGCGCGCCTGCAGGGACTCGACCTGCAGGTCCACGATCCGCGTCAGCTCGGCCACGGTGAGCGCGTCGAACTGCACGATCTCGTCCAGGCGGTTGAGGAACTCGGGCTTGAACGCCCCGCGCACCACGGACATCACGGACTCGCGCTTGGCGGCCTCGTCCAGGGTCGGGTCCACGAGGAACTGCGAGCCCAGGTTCGAGGTGAGGATCAGGATCACGTTGCGGAAGTCCACGGTGCGGCCCTGGCCGTCGGTGAGGCGGCCGTCGTCGAGCACCTGGAGCAGGATGTCGAAGACCTCGGGGTGGGCCTTCTCCACCTCGTCCAGCAGCACCACCGAGTACGGGCGACGCCGCACGGCCTCCGTGAGCTGGCCGCCCTCGTCGTAGCCGACGTAGCCCGGAGGGGCGCCGACCAGGCGGGAGACGGAGTGCTTCTCCGCGTACTCGGACATGTCGATCCGCACCATGGCGCGCTCGTCGTCGAAGAGGAACTCCGCGAGCGCCTTGGCCAGCTCGGTCTTGCCCACGCCCGTGGGGCCCAGGAACAGGAACGAGCCCGTGGGCCGGTTCGGGTCCGCGATGCCGGCCCGCGAGCGGCGCACCGCGTCCGCGACGGCGACGACGGCGTCCCGCTGCCCGATCAGCCGCTCGCCGAGGTGCTCCTCCATGGTGAGCAGCTTCTCGGACTCGGCGGTGAGCATGCGCCCGGCGGGGATGCCGGTCCAGGCGGAGACCACCTCGGCGATGTCGTCCGCCGTGACCTCCTCGGAGACCATCGGCTCGGTGGCCGAGCGGTCGGCCTCGCGGGCGGCGCGGTCCGCCTCCTCGAGCTGCTTCTCCAGCGCGGGGATCTCGCCGTACAGCAGGCGGGAGGCCTCGGCGAGGTCGCCGTCGCGTTGGGCCTTCTCGGCGAGCGAACGCAGCTCGTCCACCTTGGCGCGCAGGTCGCCGGCCTGGTTGAGGGTGGCCTTCTCCGCGTCCCAGCGGGCGGTGAGGGCGGTGAGCTCCTCCTCGCGGTCCGCCTTCTCCGCGCGCAGGGCGTCGAGCCGCTCGATGGACGCGGGGTCCGTCTCGCCTTCGAGGGCGAGCTCCTCCATGGTCAGGCGGTCCACCTGGCGGCGCAGGACGTCGATCTCCTCCGGGGCGGAGTCGATCTCCATGCGCAGGCGTGAGGCGGCCTCGTCCACGAGGTCGATGGCCTTGTCCGGCAGCTGGCGGCCGGTGATGTACCGGTGGGACAGCGTGGCCGCGGCCACGAGCGCGGAGTCGGCGATGGCCACCTTGTGGTGGGCCTCGTAGCGCTCCTTGAGCCCGCGCAGGATGGCGATCGTGTCGTCCACGCTGGGCTCGCCCACGAAGACCTGCTGGAAGCGGCGCTCCAGGGCGGGGTCCTTCTCGATGTTCTCGCGGTACTCGTCCAAGGTGGTCGCGCCGATCAGGCGCAGCTCGCCGCGGGCCAGCATGGGCTTGAGCATGTTGCCGGCGTCCATGGCGCCCTCGGACGCGCCCGCGCCCACGACGGTGTGGATCTCGTCGATGAACGTGACGACCTGCCCCTCGGCGGCCTTGATCTCCTCGAGGACGGCCTTCAGGCGCTCCTCGAACTCGCCGCGGTACTTGGCGCCGGCGACCATGGCGCCCAGGTCCAGGCTGATCAGCGTCTTGCCGCGCAGGGACTCGGGGACGTCCCCGGCCACCATCCGCTGGGCCAGGCCCTCGACGACGGCGGTCTTGCCGACGCCGGGCTCGCCGATGAGCACGGGGTTGTTCTTGGTGCGGCGCGAGAGCACCTGCACCACACGGCGGATCTCGGCGTCGCGGCCGATCACCGGGTCGAGCTTGCCGGAGCGGGCGATCTCGGTGAGGTCCGTGCCGTACTTCTCCAGGGACTGGAAGGTGGTCTCCGGGTCCTGGGTGGTGACGCGGGAGTCGCCGCGCACCAGGGTCAGGGCGGCGGCGAGCGCCTCGAGGCTCGCCCCGTTCGAGCGCAGTGCCTCACCGGCCTCGCCGGAGTCCGCTGCCACGCCGAGCAGCAGGTGCTCGGTGGAGACGAACTCGTCCGAGCGCTGCTCGGCCTGGGTGCGCGCGTTCTGCACGACCTGCAGGGCGGCGCGCGAGAACTGGGGCTGGGCCACCGTGCTGCCCTGGGTGGAGGGCAGGCGTCGGATGGCCGAGGAGGCCGCCGTGGAGACGGCGTCGGGGTCGGCCCCGGCGGCCTTCAGGACGGCCACGGCGACGGACTCCCGCTGGTCCATCAGGGCCTTCAGCAGGTGGGCCGGCTCGACCTGGGGGTTGCCGGCGGTGGAGGCGTTCATGGCCGCAGCCGAGAGCGCCTCCTGGCTCTTGGTGGTGAACTTGGCATCCATGGACTATTGGCTCCTTCTCTCCCGTGTCCCGGGGTGTCGGACAACCGTCGACCGCGGGCCGTTCCCGCCGCAGACGAAGTTGAGTCTATATAGCTCAACCCTCCACGCACCAGGGCTATTCCCCCTCGCGCCGGTACGTTGGTGCCATGGCCGGCTCCACAGCGGCGCCCCGGCGCCTCCGCACGTACACCCGACCGCGGGTGTCCCTGCTGTACGTCCTGCGCCGCACCCTGCACCGGCTCTTCGAGCTGCAGGTCTGGGATGTGGCCGCCGCCATGACCTTCTTCGGGGCGCTGTCCCTGCTGCCCACCGTCATCGCCCTGCTCTCCGTGGTCTCGCTGCTGGGCGTCGAGGAGGAGACCGTGGACGCCGCGGCCCACCTGGCCGCCGAGATCTGGCCGTCGCTGACGCCCGACGTCGTCCGCGAATGGATCCTGACCCTCGGCTCGGCCGGGCCCGGCACCGGCGCCGTCGTCCTCGGGGCCGTCGGCACCGTGGTGTCCGCTTCGGGCGCCGTCGGCGCGTTCCACCGGGCCATGCACCGCATCCACGACACCCGCGAGGGCCGGCCCTTCCTCCACTTCCGCCTCGTGGTCTTCGTCGAGACGCTCGCCCTCATGCTCGGCGCCGTGCTGATCACGATCCTGGTGGTCGTCGGCGGCGACCTCTCCCTGCGCCTCGGCCAGGCCGTCGGCCTGCCGGAGGAGACGGTCCAGACGTGGAACGTGGTGAAGTGGCCGGTCATCCTCGTGGTGATCGCCCTGATCGTGACCCTCGCCTACCGCCTGGGGCCCAACGTCCGGCAGCCCCGCTACCGCCCGCTCTCGCTCGGCGCCGTGGCCGTGGTGGTCCTGCTCTTCGGCGCCACCGTGGCCCTGGGCTGGATCACGGACCGGTTCGGCCAGTTCGCCGTGGTCGGGCGGATCAACTCCGCGATCGGCGTGCTCGCCCTCGCGTGGGTGGCGTGCATCGTGCTGCTGGCCGGGGCCGCCTTCGACGCGGAGGTGCTGCGTGCCCGCCAGCTGGCCGTCGGCATCGACGCCTCCGTCGAGATCCAGCTGGCGACGCGGCACACCGCGGTGCTCGAGGCCTCCGAACGGTACGAGGCCCGCAACCGCCGCCTGGCCCGGCTCGTGGCCGACGCCGTGCGCGCCGGCGAGGACCTCACGATCGAGGCCACACCCCTGCTCTCCGAGGAGGGGCGCCTCCTCGCGGTCGAGTCGGGGCGGCGGGACCCGGAGGACGTCAGCTCGGGCAGCCCGTTCCACGCGGACCCGGTGTCCGACGATGGCGCCCGCCTCGAGCCGACGTCCCGGCCCGACGACTGACAGGTCAGCGCTCCCGGGCCTCGAACGCCTCGACCTGGGCACGCAGCGTCTCGGCCGCGATCTCCTCGTCGAGGCCCACCATGCCGAGGTACACGAGCTCGTCCCCGTCCGTGACGCCGCCGACGGTCATGGTGAACAGGGCCGTGTCCATGCCCGAGTTCCCCAGAGCGATGTGGACCGCGTCCGGCACGCCGGGCACCTTCGTGAAGGCCGCCTGGACGCCGTCCGGGTCGCCGAACGTGCCGCACGTGTCGGCCAGCTTGCCGAAGGGCGCCAGCAGATCGGTGCCGTCGTCGGTGACCGCGACCATGCCGAACGCCCCGGCCTGGGAACCGGCCAGGCCGGTGACGGCGGCCGGGTCCACCTCGTACTGGGCCAGCGCACCGCCGAGCCCGGGCGCCTGCTGCGTGTTGATCTGCTCGATGAGGTCCGCGCAGGCGCCCGTGGGGGTGACGCCCGTCAGGCTCAGGCTGGTGCTGATCGGCTCGCCGCCGCCGGCCTGGGTCTCCATGCCCGTGAACACGCCGCCGGGCGCGGTCTCCGGGGTGAGCAGGACGTCCTCGAGCGCCTCCACGCGCTCCTCCTGCTCGTCCGTGAGGTCCGAGCCGGCCCCCGTCGGGGCGGACTCGGACGCGTCGGCCGAGGAGGACGAGGCCTCGCCGCCTCCCCCGCCGCAGCCGACGAGCGCGAGGGCGCCCACGGCGAGCAGGGACAGGGCGACGGCGGGGCGAGCGGGGGCGGCGGGGCGGAGCATGAGAGACCTCTCAGACCGGGTGACGACGATGTGACCAGCCTGACAATCCCCACAGCGCAGGGCCAGCTTTCGCCTGCGGAGGCGGGTCGCGGCAGGGCCACCGGTCGATCGGCTCGCTCCGCGGCGACGAGCCGTCTCCCGGCGCCCGCGACGGGCCCGACGCACTACGATGACCACCAATCACGGCGGAACACGTCACTCTGCCGGCTCCCTCCGACCCGCCCCCTCCCGACGGCGACACAGAAGGCCCTCCATGACCCGCATCCACTCCCGCCTCCTCGGCACCGTGGGGCTCACCGCGTCGGCGGCGCTGCTCACCGGCTGCGCCGTCCTCGGCGGCGACGCCGGATCCGCCGGCATCGTGTCCGACGACGACCTGAGCACCTCGTACGGCCTCGTCCAGCCCGGCGTCCTGACGGTCTGTTCCGACGTCCCCTACCCGCCCTTCGAGTTCGAGGAGAACGGTGAGCTGACCGGCTACGACATCCAGCTGGTCGAGGCGGTGGCGGAGAAGCTGGGCCTCGGGGTGAACGTGATCGACTCCTCCTTCGAGGCCATCGAGTCGGGTGCCTCGCTCACCGGCTGCGACGTGAACGCCTCGTCGATCTCCATCACCGAGGCCCGTCAGCGCGTCATGGCCTTCACCCTCCCCTACCTCGACGACGACCTCGTCCTGGTCGCGAAGAAGGGCTCCGGCATCACCGACGTCGACTCCGCGAAGGGCCGCCGGATCGGCGTGCAGGCCGCGACCACCGGCGACGAATACGCCCAGCAGAACGGCCTGAGCCCCGTGCAGTTCGAGGACGGCGGCATGCAGGTCCAGGCCCTGCAGGCCGGCACCGTGGACGCCGCCCTGGGCAACCAGTCCGTGTTGCTCTACTCCCTCAAGGACGACGATCGCTTCGAGGTGGTCGAGTCGCTGCCCACGGGCGAGCAGCTCGGCATGGCGGTCGGCCCGCAGAAGGCGCAGCTCGGCTCCGCCGTGAACCGCGCGCTGCAGGAGCTGCGCAACGACGGCACCGTGGCCGAGCTCCAGGAGCGCTGGTTCGGTCAGGCACAGGAGGACTACCGATGAGCACGCAGGCCCCCGTCTCGCCGGCACCGGCCATGAAGCCCGGCCGCGCGCGCCGCCGTCGTCGGCTGTCCCTGATCATCCAGGCAGCCGTCTTCGTCCTCGCCCTCGTCGTCCTGGCCGTCCTCATCGACTGGGGCACGCTCACCGAGAACGTCCTGAACTTCCCCGCCGTGGCCCCGATGTTCCCCAACGTGATCCTCGTGGGCCTGGGCAACACGCTGTTCTACACGGTCACCTCGTTCGTCGTCGGCCTCCTGGGCGGCATCGTGCTCGCGCTCATGCGCCTGAGCTCGTTCGGCCCGTACCGGTGGCTGGCCACCGCCTACGTCGAGTTCTTCCGCGGCGTCCCCGCGCTGCTGGTGTTCCTCGCCTTCGGCTACGGGGTGCCCTTCGCGTTCGGGGTGTCCTGGCCGATCCCCGTCGTCGTGATGGTGGCCCTGGGCATGGTCTCGGCCGCGTACATCGCCGAGACCCTGCGCGCCGGCCTGCAGGCCGTGCCCCGCGGCCAGATGGAGGCGGCCCGGTCCCTCGGCATGCCGACGTGGCGGGCCATGGTCACCATCGTGATCCCCCAGGCGTTCCGCATCGTGCTGCCGCCGCTCACCAATGAGGTCATCCTCCTGACCAAGGACTCCTCGCTGGTCTACGTGCTCGGCCTGGCCGCGCACGAGTACGAGCTCACCAAGTTCGGTCGCGACGGCATCTCCGCCCTCGACGCCGGCATGACGCCGATCCTTGTGGCCGGCCTGTTCTACCTCGTGATCACCGTGCCGCTGTCCCTGCTGGCCCGCCGGTTCGAGACCCGTTCGACCAAGAAGGGGCACTGAGATGGCCCAGCAGAACCCCATCACCGGATCCTTCGGCGCGGTGGCCGCCGCGGACGCCGCCGGCGTGCACGTGGCCGGCCTCAACAAGTCCTTCGGCGCCAACCACGTGCTGCGCGGCATCGACCTCGACGTCGCCCCCGGCGAGGTCGTGTGCCTGATCGGCCCGTCCGGCTCGGGCAAGTCCACCCTCCTGCGCTGCGTGAACCTGCTGGAGAAGCCCGACTCGGGCGTCGTCACGGTCGGTGAGTTCACGGTCACGGACGAGGACGTGGACCTGGACGTGCTGCGCCGCCACGTGGGCATGGTGTTCCAGCAGTTCAACCTGTTCCCGCACCTGTCCGTGCTGGAGAACTGCACCGTGGCCCAGCTCAAGGTGCTCAAGCGGGGCAAGGCCGAGGCGGTGGACATCGCCCGCCGGCAGCTGGCCCGCGTGGGCCTGGCCGAGCTCGAGGACCGCTACCCGGACCAGCTCTCCGGCGGTCAGCAGCAGCGCGTGGCGATCGCCCGTGCACTGGCCATGGACCCGCAGCTGATGCTCTTCGACGAGCCCACCTCGGCCCTCGACCCCGAGACCGTCGGCGACGTCCTGGCGATCATGCGTCAGCTGGCCCGCGACGGCATGACCATGCTCGTGGTCACCCACGAGATGGGCTTCGCCCGTGAGGTGGCCGACCGGGTCGTGTTCATGGACGGCGGCGTCGTGGTGGAGGCCGGCCCGGCCGCCGCGGTGATCTCCGATCCCCAGCAGCCGCGCACCCAGGACTTCCTGCGCCGCGTGCTGCACCCCACCGAGATCGACCTCTGAGCCTGCCCGCCCGCCGTGCCCCGGCGGGCGGGCACATGCGTGAGGGGCCCCGCTCGGACCGTGGTCCGGGCGGGGCCCCTCACGCATGCGGCGGAGGCGTCAGGCCTTCTTGCGCAGCTTCTTCAGCTCGTCACGGGCCTCGCGCAGCGCGGCGACCTGCTCCTCACGGGCGGCGTGGATCGCGGCGACCTTCTCGTCCTGGGCGTCGCGGATGGCCTGCACCTTGGCGTCGCGGGCGCCCTCGATGCGGGCGGCGCGCTTCTTGGCGGCCTTGCGGCGCTTGCCGGGGCGGTTGGCCACGGAGTCGGCGGCGATGGCCAGGCCGGAGCCGACCAGGAAGATGTCCTTGGCGACGGCGGTGCCCTCCTGGGACGGACGCACGCCGTCCGCCTCGGTCATCTCCGGCGTGTTCAGGTACATGGAGAACAGACCGCCGGAGAACGCGGTCAGGGCGGAGCCGGCGAGCCAGCCCGGGACGAACGGGGCCAGCAGGGCCGAGCCCACGCCGATCTCGGTGGTCACGAGGAACTTCTTGAACTGCTCCGGTGACAGGTTGGCCAGCGCGGGCAGGCCGCGGGCGCTCATGTCGCGCAGGCCCTGGGCCTGCTCCGCGGAGATGCCGCGCTTGTTCAGGCCGGAGTTCAGGATGAACGCGCCGGAGGCCAGGCGCAGCGGAATCTGGACGATGCTCATGGAGTCTTCCTTCCAGTAGGGCCCGCGGCACGCACGTGGAGTGGGGTGTGGCGCGAACGGTCGGTGAGCGGTCTGCACCTCCGACAGTACCAACGGCAGCCCGCTCCCGCCCGCCCGGAGGCGCGGCTGTGCGCGCAGAGCGGACGACGTCGACGCCTCCACCACGTCGCCGAGGCCGTCGATGATGGACAATGGGGCGCATGCTCCCCCTCGTCGCACCCCTGACCGCGGCCGCCGCCGCGCCCACCGACTACGGCTGGCTCGGCAACATCGTCGTGGACATCATGGAGGCGGTCGGCCCGATCGGCGTCGGCCTGGCCGTCTTCGCGGAGAACATCTTCCCGCCCATCCCGTCCGAGGTGATCCTGCCCCTGGCAGGCTTCACCGCGGCCGGCGGCGCCTTCAGCCCGCATGCCGCGCTGGTCTGGGCGACGGTCGGCTCGATCGTCGGAGCGCTGGCCCTCTACGGCCTCGGCGCGTGGCTCGGCCGCCACCGCATGTACCGCCTCGCGGACCGCATGCCGCTGGTGGACATGGAGGACGTGGCCAAGACCGAGCGCTGGTTCATCCGATACGGCTACTGGACCGTGTTCCTGGGCCGCATGGTCCCCGTGTTCCGCTCCCTGATCTCCATCCCCGCGGGCATCGAGCGGATGAACCTCGCGAAGTTCACCCTGTTCACGGCGCTGGGCTCCCTGATCTGGAACGCGATCTTCGTCTACGGCGGCTACGCGCTCGGGGAGCGGTTCCACGTCGTCTCCGAGTACGCGGACGTCTTCTCCAACATCGTCCTGGTCCTGATCCTGGCCTTCCTCGCGACCTGGGTGGTCCTGCGCCTGCGCCGCGACGCCCGCCGCCGGAACGACCCGGACTGGCGCCCGCCGACCGCGGACGAGATGGCCGCCCGCGTCGAGGCCATCCTGGAGTCCTCCGACCACCGGAAGTGAATCGCATGCACCCCGTCCTGCCCTCCCCCCGCCGTGGCCGCGCGGCCCTCGGCCTGGCCGCCGTCGCCCTGGTGACGCTGAGCGCCTGTGCCCGCACCGAGCCGCAGCCTGAGCCTGCGCCCGCCACGACGGCGGCCTCCGCCCTGCCGTCCATGGACATGGCCCCGTTCACGGTCGAGGTCCCCTCGCACGACCTCGAGCGGGTGCCGGAGGCGAGCGTCGCCGTGCTCGAGGGCGAGGACCCGGACCACCACGGGGCGTGGCTGCAGGTGCCCGGGGCGCCGGCCTGGACGGAGGCCATGGCCGAGGCCGTGCGCGCCCAGATCGACCAGTACCGCCGGGACACCGACCCGAGCGCGGACCCGCGTCTGGAGATCCAGCCGCAGCTCGCCGTCGTGGCCGAGGACATCGCCGCGGCCCGCCTGCTCGCCACGGAGCGGCGCGGCACGGACTCCGTGTCCACCTCGCACGTGATCTGGTACTCGGCCCGCGAGGACCGCGTGCTCGAGACCGCCGATCTCTTCACCCCCGACGGCTGGGACGCGTTCCGCGCCGAGGTGCGCCAGCGCATGGCCAACGACCCGGACGTGATCGGCTCGCGCCTGGACTCGGCGGTCGACGCCCCGGAGCAGGTGGAGAACCGTCGCGTCTGGGACGCGGTGGTCTTCCTGCCGGACGGCAGCCTGATGCTCGAGGCGGACCAGGCGTCCATGGCGCCGGCCGCCGCGGGCGTGCTGACGGTGCGGATCCCTCGGGACACGGCGACCGCCTGGCTGTCCGACCTGGGCCACGTCGCCGCGGACGCCGCCTCCGCCCCCGCCGACCTGCGTCTGCCGGACCGCTCCACCCCGACCCCCGAGGAGCAGCAGCCGGAGCCCGCCCCCGAGCCGGAGCCCGAGACGTCCTCGTGGACGGAGGAGGCCACCGGCGCACCCGTGCCGCCCCCGTCCGCGCCCGCCGACACGGCGGCCCCGACGCCCAGCGTGACCACCCCGGTGCCGAGCAGCACGGCCCCGTCCTCCTCGGCCCCCGCGCCCACCCGCTCGGCCACGCCGTCCTCCCCGTCGTCTCCCCCCACCTCGTCCTCGCCGTCGGGCACGGGATCCGGCAGTCCGACGCCGAGCACCCCCGACCCGACGCCGACCTCCGCGACGCCGACCCCGACGTCCCCGACCCCGACGTCCCCGAGCCCGTCCGGTCCGTCCACGAGCGCGTCCGGTCCGTCCACGAGCGCGCCGGCCACGGACCCTGCGCCGGACCCGACCGAGTCCGCACCCGAGCCGACCGCCACCACGGCCTCCGCGTCCGCGTCGCCCACGTCGGGGGACCGCTCCAGCAGCACCCCCTGACCCCGGCGCCGGGCGCCGTCGTCGGCCGCGGTCTGCACCGTCGACGCGCGGCCGTGGCAGGATCGGGGCGATGACTGAGCACCTGCCCCGCCCCTGCCCGGACGCACCCGGCCCCGACGCCGTGCCGCCGCCCGCCGAGCGCGTCCACGCGCACGACCACAATCGGGACAAGGACCCCGCCCTCGTCCGACGGGAGCCGGTCTCCTTCGTCCGACGTGGTGCCCGCCTGAACGCGGGGCGGCAGGCCGTGTGGGACCGCCAGGCGGAGCGGGTCCTCGTGGACGTGCCTCGCGGCCGCGGCGCCACCTCGGTGGACGGCCAGGCCCGACTGGACTGGGCGGGGGTGTTCGGGCGCGAGGCCCCCCTGCTGGTCGACATCGGCTCCGGGCTGGGCGAGTCCACGGCGCAGGCCGCCGCCGACCGGCCGGACTGGAACGTGCTCGCCGTCGAGGTCTACGTGCCCGGCCTGGCCGCGCTCATGACGCGCGTGGAGCAGCAGGGCCTGGAGAACGTCCGCGCCGTGGAGGCCAACGCCCCCGAGCTGCTGGACGCCCTGCTCACGCCCGGCTCCGTCTCCGAGGTGTGGGTGTTCTTCCCGGACCCGTGGCACAAGAAGCGGCACCACAAGCGCCGCCTGGTCTCCCCCGCCTTCGCGGACCGCGTGGCGCGGGTGCTCACCCCCGGCGGGGTGCTGCGGCTGGCGACGGACTGGTCGGGCTACGCCGTGCAGATGCGCGAGGTGCTCGAGGCGCACCCGGAGTTCGAGAACCTCTTCCCCGGGCGCGCCGCGGGCGAGGACTCTCCGCTCACGCGGGTGCGCCGCGAGGGCAGGGAGACCGAGGTGGGTGCCCAGCCGCTGCCCGCGGGATGGGAGAGCGCGGCCGAGGAGGAGCGCCCCCTGCGCGCCGGCCTGGGCGAGGCGCGGGCCGGCGCGGCGGCCGCGGACCCCGTGGACCACGACGGCGGCTGGGCGCCCCGGTTCGAGGGCCGACCGATCACGAGCTTCGAGGCGAAGTCCCAGCGGGCCGGGCGGCTCGTGTTCGACCTGGCGTACCGCCGCCGCTGAGCACGGGGCCCGACGGGGTCGCTTAGGCCGGGGCGACCGGCCCGGCCGGGTCGGCGCCGTCCGGAACGGGCGACAGCGGCAGGCCGGCGGTCACCCGCGCGGTCGCCGCGAGCGTCACGGACCCGGCGTCCCGGTAGCCCCTCGGGGCGTCCTCGGGGGCCGTCGGCGACCAGCGGGCCGTGCGGTGGCCGCGGACGGCGGCCCCCGCCAGGCCGGGCCGCGGGGCCACCGGCAGCACGGCGGCGTCCGTCCAGTCCCGACGACGGCCGACCGCGCGGCCGACCCGGGCGAGGAGATCGCCCGGGGCCAGGGCGCGGAACGTCCGCCCGGACCGCAGGCCGAGGTGCGCGGCCCGGGCCGCCAGGGCGGCGGGCAGGCCGACCGTGCCCGAGACCACGAGGGCCTCGACGGGACGCTCGGCCGGCCACGGGGCCTCCGCGTCGTCGGGCTGCAGGCCCCGGTCCGCGAGCAGGCGCAGGGCGTGCGCGGCCACGAGCGAGCCGTACGAGTGGGCCTCCACGGCCCCGTGCACGGCGGTCCCGCGGGCGCGCAGGGCCGGGGCGACATCGTCGTCCTCCCCCGGCCCGTGGCGCAGGAACTCCCACCAGGCCCGCACATCCGCGGCGAGCATCGCGCCGCCGCGCCGGCCGGGGCCGTCGAGCACCACCCGCCAGGGCGTGGGTGCGGGGTAGCCGAGCCACCCGATGACGACGGGGCGGGGTGCGCCGGCGGCGCGCTGGGCGGCGGCGAGGTGGGCGGCCTCCCGGGCCGTCCCCCACATGGCCGTCTGGGGGCGGATGCCCATGCCGGAGACGAGCCAGGTCAGGTGGGTGGCGGTCGCGGGGTCCCCCGCGGCGACCACCGCGCGCGGCCCGTCCGGGCCCTCGAGGACGTAGTCCAGCAGATGCCGGGCGGGCAGGTGCGGGTCCATGCCCTCCGGCTTGAGGGCGTGGACGATCCCGTCCAGGGCGCTCCGGGCCTGCCGGCCGAGGCCGTCGCGCCGGGCCATGTCGGCGCGCAGCCGCTCCTGCACGCGGGACCGCGCGGCCGCCCCGAACGACGCCCGGCTCAGTCCTGCTCGGACTGCCACGTGGGCACCCGTCGGAGGCCTGCGACGCCGGAGGGCAGCCTCCGCAGGCCGCTCGGGCAGGCCTCGCCCGCGGTGTCCGCCCCGGCCCGTGCCGCGGCGTGACGGCGGACGGCCATCCGGTCGGCGTAGCGGGCCGAGACGTCACCGCCGGAGCCCACGGTGAAGACGCGGGCCAGGCGGGAGGCGTGGTGGAGGCGGTCCACCTGGGCAGCCAGCTCGACCACGGTGTCCTGCAGCTGCTCGACCTCGCGCTGCAGCGCGATCACGCGGCGGATGCCCTCCAGCGAGATGCCTTCGCGGCTCAGGGTCTGCACGGTCTGCAGCCGCTCGACGTCGGCGAGGGAGTAGCGGCGGTGCCGTCCGTCCTGGCGGGCGGGGACCACGAGGCCGAGCCGGTCGTACTGGCGCAGGGTCTGCGGATGCATGTCCGCCATCTCGGCGGCCACGGAGATCACGAAGACCGGGGCGTGCCGGTCGGGACCCCCCTCGCGGCCCCGGTCCGCACGGGCGGCGCCGTCGCGGGCGCTCACCAGGCTGCCTTCCGGGCCAGCTCCCGCCGCGGATCGTCGCCGGCAGTGGCGGACTGCAGGGCCTCGACGGCGGCGCGGGCGTCGTCGTTGAGCGTGGTGGGCACGGTGACGCGCAGCTCCACGAGCAGGTCACCCGTCGTCTTCCCGCGCTCGACACCGCGGCCCTTCAGGCGCAGCACGCGGCCACACTGGGAGCCCGCCGGCACCTTCACCTTCACGGGGCGATCCAGCGTCGGCACCTCGATCGTGGCGCCGAGGGCGGCCTCGGGGAAGGTGATCGGCACGGTGATCCGCAGGTCGTCCCCGTCCCGGCGGAAGAACTCGTGCTCGCGCACGTGCACGGTGACCAGCAGGTCGCCGCGGCCGGCCGGGCCGGGCGAGCCCTTGCCGCGGGCACGGACCTTCTGGCCGTCGCGGATGCCCTTCGGGATCTTCACCTCGATCGTCTCGCCGTCCGGGCCGCGCAGGGACACCGTGGTGCCCTGGATCGAGCCGCGGAAGGAGATCGTGGTGGTGGCGGTGCGGTCCGCGCCCTTCGTGGGGCGCGGCCGTGCGTACCCCGCATCGCCGAAGCCGCCGGGGCCGAAGCCGCCGGGCTGGCCGGCGGCGCCACTGAACATCCCGCTGAACAGGTCGGACAGGTCGGGCTCGGACTGCGTGGTGCGGGGGCCGCCCCCGCCGCCGAACATGCCGCCGAAGACGTCCTCGAAGCCGCCGCCGCCGGCACCGCCCGGGGCGGAGAACCGGGCGCCGCCGCCCATCGCGCGGATCGCGTCGTACTCCTGGCGCTCCTGGGGGTCGCTCAGGACGGCGTATGCCTCCGAGATCTCCTTGAACTTCTTCTCGGCCGCCTCGTCCCCGGGGTTCTGGTCCGGGTGGTGGGTGCGGGCGAGCTTGCGGTAGGCCTTCTTCACATCCGCATCGGAGGCGTCCTTGGACACCCCCAGGGTCGCGTAGAAGTCCTTGTCCATCCAATCCTGCGAGGCCATGGTGCCTCCTCTCGTGTGCATCGGTCAGGGGGTCGGCCGGCGGCGGGGTGGGCCGCCGGCCGACGGGGTCACTCGTCTCCGGCGGAGACCATCACCTGGGCGGCGCGCAGCACGCGGCCGTCCCGGACGTAGCCGTTGCGGAAGACCTGGACCACGTGGTCCGCGGGCACCTCCGCGTGCGGCTGGCGCATCACGGCCTCGTGCAGGGCCGGGTCGAACTCGACGCCGGCCAGCGCCGCCTGGTCGTGGCGCTCGAGGCCGAGGCCGGCCAGGACGGTGTCGAGCTTGGTCGCGATGGCGGCGAACGGGCCGTCCGTCAGGTCGCCGGCGGCGCGGGCGGCGTCGATGTCGTCGAGCACCGGCAGCAGTGCGGTGACGGCCTTGAGCACGCCGGCGTCCCTGGCCAGGTCGCGGTCGCGGTCCACGCGACGCTTGTAGTTCACGAACTCGGCCTGCAGACGTCGCAGGTCGGTCTCGAGCTCGGCCTCGCGGTCCGAGGCCGCGGGCTGCGGCGCCTCGGTCCCGGCCTGCGCGCCGGCCTCGTCGAGGATGCGCTCGGCCTGGGCGAGGGCGTCGCCGTCCTCGGCCTGCTCTGCGGCGCTCTCCGCCGAGACCCGGGGCTCACCGGTCTCGGGGTCGATGCGGCGACGGTCGTTGAACACGATGGGCTCCTCCTCGGAGCCGCGCTCGGCGTCGGAGGAGCCGTGCGGACGCTGCTGGTCGGCGCTCATGGTGTGTCCTTTCGAAGCGGGTGGGCGCGGCGGGTCCGCCGCGCGGGGGTGGTGCGGGAAGGCCGGCGGGCTGGCCCGGCAGGGGCGCTGCCGGGCCGGCCCGCCGGCGTCGTGGGCCTCCGGGCGGGGCGGGCGTGGACGCCCGCCCC
This sequence comes from Micrococcus luteus, assembly GCF_014138885.1. Lineage (NCBI taxonomy): Bacteria > Bacillati > Actinomycetota > Actinomycetes > Micrococcales > Micrococcaceae > Micrococcus > Micrococcus luteus. The sequence goes on along the minus strand of NZ_JACJIK010000001.1, from coordinate 1,956,326 downwards.
GGCCCCGGGGTGTCAGGCCTTCTTCTCGTCGTCCTCGTCGACCACCTCGGCGTCGACGATGTCCTCATCGTCGCCCTGCGGGGCGGCGGACTCGGCGCCGGCGTCGGCCGACTCCGCGCCCTGCTGGGCGTAGAGGGCCTCGCCGATCTTGACCTGGGAGGCCTGGAGCTTCTCGAACGCGGCGGCGACCTCGTCGTCGTTGTCCTGCTTCTCCAGGGCGGCCTTCAGGGCGTCGACGTCGGCCTGCACCTCGGTCTTGACGTCCTCGGGCAGCTTGTCGCCGTTGTCCTGCAGGAGCCTCTCAACGGAGTAGGCGGACTGCTCCGCCTGGTTGCGGCGGTCGGCGGCCTCGCGGCGCTTCTTGTCCTCGTCCGCGTGGGCCTCGGCGTCCTTGACCATGCGGTCGATGTCCTCCTGGGACAGCGAGGAGCCGCCCGTGATGGTCATCGACTGCTCGGTGCCGGTGCCCTTGTCCTTCGCGGAGACGTGCACGATGCCGTTCGCGTCGATGTCGAACGTGACCTCGATCTGGGGCATGCCGCGCGGGGCCGGGGCGATGCCGGTCAGCTCGAAGGTCCCCAGCGCCTTGTTGTCCCGGGTGAACTCGCGCTCGCCCTGGAAGACCTGGATGGACACGGAGGGCTGGTTGTCCTCGGCCGTGGTGAACGTCTCGGAGCGCTTGGTCGGGATGGCCGTGTTGCGCTCGATGAGCTTGGCCATCACGCCGCCCTTGGTCTCGATGCCCAGCGACAGCGGGGTCACGTCGATCAGGAGCACGTCCTTGCGCTCACCGGCGAGCACGCCCGCCTGCACCGCCGCGCCGATGGCGACGACCTCGTCCGGGTTCACGCCCTTGTTGGGCTCCTTGCCGCCGGTCAGCTCCTTCACGAGCTCGGACACGGCGGGCATGCGGGTGGAGCCGCCGACGAGGATCACGTGGTCGATGTCGGAGACCTTGACGCCGGCCTCCTTGATGACGTCCTCGAACGGCTTGCGGGTGCGCTCGAGCAGGTCCTTGGTGAGGTCCTCGAACTTGGCGCGGGAGAGGTGCTCGTCCAGGTGCACCGGGCCCTCGGGGGTCACGGACAGGTACTGCAGCGAGATGCTGGTGGAGGTGGCCGAGGAGAGCTCCTTCTTGGCCTGCTCCGCCGCCTCCTTCAGGCGCTGCAGGGCGATCTTGTCCTTGGACAGGTCCGCGCCCTTGGACTTGGCCTGCTGGAGCAGCCAGTCCACGATCCGCTGGTCCCAGTCGTCGCCGCCGAGGCGGTTGTCGCCGGCGGTGGCGCGCACCTGGATGGTGGCGAAGTCGTCCTCGTCCTTGGCGACCTCGAGCAGGGACACGTCGAAGGTGCCGCCGCCCAGGTCGAAGACCAGGATGAGCTCGTCCTCCTTGCCCTTCTCCAGGCCGTAGGCCAGCGCGGCCGCCGTGGGCTCGTTGATGATGCGCTTGACATTCAGGCCCGCGATCTCGCCGGCCTCCTTGGTGGCCTGGCGCTCGGCGTCGTTGAAGTAGGCGGGCACGGTGATCACCGCGTCGGTGACCTTCTCGCCCAGGTACTCCTCGGCGTCGTGCTTGAGCTTCATCAGCGTGCGGGCCGAGATCTCCTGCGGGGTGTACTTCTTGCCGTCCACCTCGGTGGTCCAGTCGGTGCCCATGTGGCGCTTGACGGACGCGTAGGTGCGCTCGGGGTTGTTGACGGCCTGGCGCTTGGCGACCTCGCCGACCAGGACGTCCCCGCCCTTGGAGAACGCGACGACGGACGGGGTGGTGCGGGCGCCCTCGGCGTTCGCGATGACGACCGGGTCGCCGCCCTCGAGGACGGCGACGACGGAGTTGGTGGTGCCGAGGTCGATGCCGACTGCACGGGACATGGTGGGGTCCTTCCTGTCTGACGGTGAAGCGGGGGCCGGACCCGCGGGCCGGGGGCACCGACGCCACAGGGACTTGAGCCTTCATGACTCAGGTTGCCACCGGGTCGGTGGACTGTCAAGTGAACCTGAGTCGACTTCACTCACTTCTGCTTCTGCGGGGGTCAACGCGGGCCGTCCGCGATCCATTCCCGGCGCCGCGGATCCGCTCCGGACCCGCCCGCGCACGCCGCTCAGACCTGGAAACACGACGACCTCACGCGGTTGGATGGCGGATCACGGGGCGTCGCCGACGGCGCGCCCACCCCAACGGAGAAGGAGCACCACCATGGCCGAGAAGAACGCCGCCGAGTACACCGTCCCGGGCCTGTCCCTGAGCACGGGCCGCCGCACCGCCGAGATCCTCCAGGGCCGCCTGCACGCCCTCAACGACCTGCAGCTCACCCTGAAGCACGCCCACTGGAACGTGGTGGGCCCCGGCTTCATCGGCGTGCACGAGATGCTCGACCCCCAGATCGAGCTGGTCCGCGGGATGGTGGACGTCCTCGCGGAGCGCATCGCCACCCTGGGCGTCTCCCCCGCCGGCACCCCGGGCGCACTCGTGGCCGCCCGCGCGTGGGACGACTACACGCTGGGCCGCGCGTCGACCCTGGAGCACCTGGCCGCGCTGGACCTCGTCTACGACGGCGTCGTGACGGACCACCGCGCCGCCATCGACGCCACCGAGGACCTCGACCCGGTCACGCAGGACATCCTCATCGACCAGGTGGCCCAGCTCGAGCTGTTCCAGTGGTTCATGCGCTCGTTCCTGACCACCGACGACGGCCGGCTGAGCAGCGCAGGCACCACCACCGAGGCCGCCGCCGCGGGCCGCGTGAAGGGCGCCCAGTCCGCGCCCGCCCCGAAGGCCGGGCGCACGAAGAAGTCGGACGCGAAGAAGTCCAAGAAGAAGTGACCGCGCGCCCCTGAGGCGCCCGCGAGCACGGAGGGCCCGACCGCACCGCCGGTCGGGCCCTCCGTCGCCGTCCGGGCTCAGGCGGCCCGCGCCGGCCACCACACCTTCGGGCCGATGTCCCGCACGAGGGCCGGGATGAGCAGGGAGCGCACGATCAGCGTATCGAGCAGCACGCCGAACGCGACGATGAACGCCAGCTGCACCATGAACATCAGCGGGATCACCGCGAGCGCGGCGAAGGTGGCCGCCAGCACGACGCCGGCCGAGGTGATGACCCCGCCCGTGACGGTGAGGGCGCGCAGCACACCCGCCCGCGTGCCGTGCCGCGGGGTCTCCTCCCGCGCCCGGGTCATCAGGAAGATCGTGTAGTCGATCCCGAGCGCCACGAGGAAGACGAAGCCGTACAGCGGCACGGTGGGGTCGGCGTCCTCGAAGCCGAACACGTGCCGGAACACGAGGGCCGAGACGCCCAGGGCCGCGCCGAAGCTGACCACGGTGGCCGCCACGAGCAGCACGGGTGCCAGGAGCGAGCGCAGCAGCACCGCGAGGATGACCAGCAGCATCGCGAGGATCAGCGGGATGACGACCCGCAGGTCGCGCTGCGTGGTGACGTTCGTGTCCAGCGCCTGGGCCGCCGGGCCGCCCACGAGGATCTCGCCCGTGGCCGGGAGGTCCGCGAGCCGGTCGCGCAGGCGGGCCACGGTCTGCTGCGCGGCGAGGGACTCGCCCGGGTCCGCCAGGGTGGCCGAGACCAGCACGCGGCCGTCCACCACGCGGGGCTGCGGCTCCGGCGCGGACGCGGCGCCCGCCCCGCCCTCCGCGTCGGTCACGCCCGGGGGTGGGCCCGCGGCGGCCTCGGGGGCGTCCGTGGTGACCTCGGCCTCGGCCACGCCGGGGTCCTCCGCGACGGCGGCGAGCACCGCCTCCGCGTCCCCGGCCGGGGCGAGGATCTGGGCGGGGGCGCCCGCGCCGGCGTCGAAGTGCTCGCTCAGCAGGGCCTGGGCCTGCCGGGCGTCGGAGTCGCCGAGCAGCACGTCCTCCTGGGCGACGCCGTCCGCGCGCAGCTGCAGCAGACCGCCGCAGAGGGCGAGGAGCACGACCGTCGTGGCGACCCAGACGAGACGGGGCCGGCGCGCGACGACGGCGCCCACCCGCGTCCACACCCCGTGGTCCTCCTCGAGGCCGGCGACGGGCCGGCCCGCCCCGTCGCGCGGCGGGGTGAAGGCCCGGCCCCGGGCGGCGCGGCGCTCCGCGCGACGGCGCGCGCGCTCGGGGGACGGGATCGTGGGCCAGAAGGCGGCACGCCCGGTCAGCCGCAGCAGCGCCGGCAGCAGGGTCAGGGCGGCGAGCCACGCGAACGCCACACCCGTGGCGGCCACGGGGCCGAGGGAGCGCGTCGAGTTGAGGTCCGAGGCCATCAGGATCAGCAGGGCGAGGGCCACGGTCGAGGCGGACGCGGTGATCGCGCCGAAGGACCCGCGCACGGCGGCCCGCAGCGCCTCCCCGACGTCCGCCCGGACCAGCAGCTCCTCGCGGTGCCGGGCCACGAGCAGGAGGCAGTAGTCGGTGGCCGCGCCGATCACGAGGATCGAGAGGATGCCCTGGGCCTGGCCGTTGAGCTGGATCCAGCCCGCCAGGGCCATCCCGTAGACGGCCACGATCGCGCCGCAGAGCGCGGCCACGGCCGTCAGGAGCACGAGGACCGGCAGCAGGACGGAGCGGTAGACCGCCACGAGGATCACGAACACCACCGCGAGCGCCACGAGCAGCAGCAGCCCGTCGATCCCCGCGAACGCGCCGCCCAGCTCGGCGACCAGGCCCGCCGGGCCGCCCACGTGCCACTCGGTGTCCGCGGCCACGGTCCCGGCGAGGGCGGGGTCGGCGGCCGCGGGGTCCGCCACGACCTCCCGCAGGTCGGCCACCACGTCGGCCACGGGCCGCTCGGCCCCGACCGAGGAGTCGACGAAGGCCAGGAACTGCACCGCCGCGCCGTCGTCGGAGGGGATCGGGCCGGCGACGTCGGTCACGCCCGGCACCTCGCCCAGCCGGCCCGCGAGGTCCGCGAGCGCGGGGAAGGCGGCCGCGGGGTCCGCTGTGCTCGCCGGGCCCACGACGACGGCGGGCACGGCCTCGCCGTCCTGGAACGCCGCCGCCTCCGCCCCCGCGCGGGTGGACTCGGCCGACGCCGGCAGGAAGGTGGCCTGGTCATTCGAGGAGACGTCGCCGATCTTGCCGAACACGGGGCCGCCCAGGCCGAGCACGGCGAGCCAGACCACGGTGAGCGCCGCGGCCAGGCCCAGCCGCAGCCCCCGAGGGGGACGCCCCGTGGCGGCGGGGGTGCGGAAGGCGGACAGGTCGGGCGGGGTGGGCATGCCCCGAGCGTAGGGGATGGTTCGATGATCAAACAACCATGGGGGCTGGCTAGACTCCCGGCCATGACCACGCAGCCCCCCTCCGCCCCCGCGGAGCACCTCGCCGTGGTCCACGCGCTGCGCGTCTTCAGCGAGAGCGCGGAGCACGCCGTCGACGAGGCCGGCCGCGGCGTCGGCCTGCACCGCACGGACCTCAGAGCCCTCGCGTACCTGATGGCCCGCGCGGCGGCCGGTGAGCCCGTCACGGCCTCGGACCTCGGCGCCCACCTGCACCTCACCCGGGCCTCGGCCACCGCCCTCGTGGACCGCCTGGCCGCCGCGGGCCACGTCCGCCGCCACCGGGACGAGGGCGACCGGCGGCGCGTGCTGGTGGAGCACACGGACACGGCCCGCCGCGACGGACAGCGCGCGTTCGAACCGATGTCCCAGCGGCTGAGCGCCGCCCTCGAGGGGTTCTCCGCCGCGGAGCTGCGGGCCGCGGTGCGGGTGCTCGAGGCGGCCACCGCCGCACTGACGGACCCCGCCCCGGAGGACCCGTGACCCGACCGGCGCTCATCGGCCTGGACGGCCGCTCGGGGTCGGGCAAGACCGTCCTCGCCGCCGCGCTCGCGGCCCGGATCGCACCGTTCGCGCGCGTCGAGGTGATCGAGATCGAGTCCATGTACCGGGGCTGGGACGGGCTGGCCGCGGCGGTGGGCGACGACGGCCCCTACCCGGCCGTCGTGCGCGCGCTGCGGGAGCGGGGCACGGCGGCCTGGACCACGTGGGACTGGCACCGCGCCGCCCCCGGTCCGCCGCGGCGGACCGCGCCGGCCGACGTCGTGGTGTGCGAGGGCGTGGGCGCGCTCAGCACCGCCGCCCGACCGCTGCTCGACCTGGCGGTGTGGCTCGAGCTCGAGACCCCCGCGCGGCGCACGCGGGCGCTGGCCCGGGACGGCGAGACCTTCGCCCCGCACTGGGACCGCTGGGCCGCACAGGAGGAGGACTACCTGGCCCGGCATGCCCCGCGCGCCGCGGCGGACCTGGTCCTGCACCCGCCCTCCGCCTGACCGCGACGCCGCCCGGGGTCGGGGGCGTCGGGGTCTGCGTGCGGGCCGGCCGGGCGCCGGCGCCGGGACCGGAGCGGTTCGCTCTGCTTAGGTGTAGCATCGGAGGCGGCGCGCCGCGTCCGGCCGCGTCCCACCCCAACGCACGGAGACCTCCCCTTCCCATGGCGACACTGCTCTACCGTCTCGGCCTCGGCGCCGCCCGCCGCCCCCTCCTCGTGATCCTCGCCTGGGTGCTCGCCCTGGCCCTCGCCGTCGGCGGGTTCCTCGCCTTCGGCGGCACGCTCTCCTCCACCGTCACCATCCCCGGCACGCCCACCGCCCAGGTCACGGACCGCCTCAAGGAGGAGTTCCCCGAGGCCTCCCGAGGCAGGGGCCAGGTCGTGTTCACCACCGAGGACGGCTCCCCCCTGACCGACGCCCAGCGCGAGCAGATCACCGCCCTGTTGGACGACGTCGCCGAGCAGCCGGCCGTGGAGGGCGTCGTGGACCCGTTCGAGGCCCAGGCCCAGCGGGACGACGCCCGCACCCGGCTCGACGAGGGCCGCACCGAGCTGGCCGACGGCGAGCAGCGCCTCGCGGACGGACGCCAGGAGATCGAGGACGGCCGGGCCGAGCTCGAGCGGCGCGCGGCCGAGGCCGACGCGGCCGAGCAGCGCCTCGCCGAGGCCGCCGCCCAGCTGGACGAGGGGCAGGCCACGCTCGACGCCGCGCGTGCCGACCTCGAGGAGCGCGGCCTGGAGGCCCTGCCGGCCGACGCCCTGGCCCCGCTCCGGGAGGCCGAGCAGAAGGTGGCCGACGGCCAGGAGCAGCTCGACGCCGGCCGCGCCGAGCTCGAGGAGCAGGCGGAGCGCCTCGAGGCCGGCCAGGCCGAACTCGACGCGCGGCGTCAGGAGCTCGAGGCCGGGCAGGCCGAGCTCGGCGACCGGTGGACCGAGCTCGAGGCCGGGCAGGCCGAGCTCGACGCCCAGGCCGAGCAGCTGGCCGCGGGCCGCGCCGAGCTCGAGCAGGCCCGGGACGCCGCACTGGCCGAGGCCGAGGCCGCCGGCATCCCGTCGGAGCAGGTCACCGAACAGTTCGCCGACCAGGAGGCGCAGCTCGCCGCCGCCGAGGCACAGCTGGCGGCCGCTCAGGACCAGGCCGACGCCGCCCGCGCCCAGCTGGAGGCAGCCCAGGCCGAGGCCGACGCGGGCGCCGAACAGCTCGCGGCCGCCCAGGCCGAGGCCGACGACGGCGCCGCCCGACTCGCCGCCGGCCGGCAGCAGCTGCAGGAGTCCGAGGCCGAGCTCGAGGCCGGCCGCGAGCAGGTGGCCGCGGGACGGCAGCAGGCCCTGGACGCGGCCGAGGCTGAGCTGGACGCGCAGCAGCAGAAGATCGACGAGGGCCGGGCCGAGTACGAGCGTGGCGTCGCCGAGCTCGAGGACGGCCGGGCCCAGCTGGCCGCCGGCGCGGAGCGCCTGGACCAGGCCGAGGCCGACCTCGCCGACGGCCGCGCCGAGCTGGACGACGGCCGCGTCGAGGCCGAACGCGGTGAGCGCACCCTGGCCCTCGCGGAGGACTTCCGCACCGTGTCCGAGGACGGCAGCACCGCCGTCGGGATCGTCACCTTCACAACGCCGACCCTGGACGTGACCGCCGAGGACAAGGAGGCGGTCACCGGCGCCCTCACCGGCGCGGACATCGACGGCGTCGCCGTGCATCCCTCCCAGGAGCTCAACGCCACCGTGCTCTCCCTGCTCGGCCCGGGCGAGGTCGTGGGCCTCGTGGTCGCCGCGATCGTGCTGGTGGTCATGCTCGGCACCCTCGTGGGCGCGGGCCTGCCGCTGGTCAACGCGCTGGTGGGCGTGGGCGTGGGCGCCGCCGGGGCGCTCGCGTTCTCCTCCGCCGTGGAGATGATCTCCGTGACCCCGGTGCTCGGGGTGATGCTGGGCCTGGCCGTGGGCATCGACTACGCGCTGTTCATCGTCAACCGGCACCGCCATGAGCTGCGTCGCGGCACGGGCCTGCACGAGTCGATCGCGCTGGCCACCGGCACCTCCGGCAACGCCGTGGTGTTCGCCGGCGTGACCGTGGTGATCGCCCTCGCGGCCCTGAACGTCACCGGCATCGGCTTCCTGGGCCTGATGGGCACGGTGGGCGCGGTCTGCGTGGCCGTCGCCGTGCTCGTGGCGGTGACCCTGACCCCGGCCCTGCTGGCCCTGGCCGGCCCGCGCGTGCTCTCCCGCCGGGAGCGCGCACGGCTCACCGACACCTCCCCGGCCGTCGGCGAGGGCGCCCACGCCGTGCGCCGCGCCCACCGCCGCGCCACGCTGTCCACGCCGACCGCCCTCGCCACGGCACTCGCCTCCGTGGCCCTGCTCGTCCTCGTGGCCCTGCCGGTCGGCTCGATGCGCCTGGGCCTGCCGGACGGCGGGTCCGAGCCGGAGGGCTCCGACTCGCAGGTTGCGTACGAGCTCACCGCCGAGAAGTTCGGCGAGGGCTACAACGGCCCGCTCGTGGTGACCGTGGACCTGCCCGCCGGCCTGGACGAGGACGCGGCCGAGGACGCCCGCCTGGCGGTGGGCGAGCAGCTCGCCGGCCTCGAGCACGCGCACGCCGTGGTGCCCGCGGGCTTCAACGAGGACCGCACCGTCACCATGTTCCAGGTGCTGCCCGAGGAGGGCCCGAACGCCGTCTCCACCGAGGAGCTGGTGCGCGAGCTGCGCGCCACCGAGCCGGCCGGCGAGGCCTCCAACCTCGGCGTGGCCGGCATGACCAGCGGGTTCATCGACGTCTCGGAGAAGCTCTCCGACGCCCTGCCCCTCTACCTGGGCGTGGTGGTGGGCCTGTCCCTGCTGATCATGGTGCTGGTGTTCCGCCCGATCCTGGTGCCGCTGATCGCCACCGGCGGGTTCGTGCTCTCCATGTTCGCCGCCATGGGCGGCGTGGTGGCCATCTACCAGTGGGGCTGGCTCGGCTCGGTGTTCGGGGTCCACAACCCCGGCCCCGTGCTCAGCTTCCTGCCGACCATCATGATCGGCGTGCTGTTCGGCCTGGCCATGGACTACCAGCTGTTCATCGCCTCCGGCATGCGCGAGGCCTACGCCCACGGCCTGCCCGCCCGCCAGGCCGTGCTGACCGGCCTGCGCTCGGGCCGGGCCGTCGTGATCGCCGCGGCGATCATCATGATCTCCGTGTTCGGCGGGTTCATCTTCGCCCACGACGCGATGATCCGCCCGATGGGCTTCGGCCTGGCCTTCGGCGTGCTGCTGGACGCGTTCGTCGTCCGGCTGCTGCTGATGCCGGCCCTGATGCACCTGCTCGGGGACGCGGCGTGGTGGCTGCCCCGGTGGCTGGACCGCATCATGCCGGACGTGGACGTGGAGGGCGCCCAGCTCGAGCGCGCCCACGCCCCGGCGCACCCCTCCGGCCCCGCCCCGGACGGCGGCGCCCACCGGGCCTGACCGCCCCCGCCTGACGCCCGCCCCCGGCCCCGATCGGCCGGGGGCGGCGTCTATCCTGGGCGGATGCGTCCCACCTCCTTCTCCCCCGCCGCCGGCTCGCCCGTCCTCGTCCTGCTCGGGACGGACGCGGACGGTGCCCCCGCCCCGCGGCTCGCGGACCCGGCCGTCCCGCACCTGAGCGTCACGGACCAGGGGGTCACGCGCGGCGACGGCATCTTCGAGACCGCGCTCGCGGTCGCCGACGGCCTCGGGACCCTGCGCATGCGCAAGCTCGGAGCCCACCTCGGCCGGCTGGCCGCGTCTGCCTCCGCCCTGCAGCTGGCCGCTCCCGAGGCGGCGGCGTGGGAGGCCGCCGTCGCGCTCGGCCTGCGGGCGTTCACCGAGGCCAACGACGTCGCGCCCGGGGACCGTCTCGCCGTGCGCCTGACCGTCACGCGCGGCCCGGACGCGGCTCCCGGCGCGGTGCCCACGCCCACCGCGTGGGCGCTGCTGAGCCCGGCCCCAGTGGTCGAGGACGAGGAGCGGCGGCGGGGGCTGCGGGTGCTGCTGCTGGACCGCGGCATCGACTCGCAGGCCCCCGAGCGCTCCCCGTGGCTGCTCACCGGTGCGAAGACCCTCTCCTACGCCGTGAACATGGCCGCCCTGCGCTACGCCCGCGACCACGGCGCCGACGACGTCGTCTTCACCAGCGCGGACGGCTACCTGCTCGAGGGCCCCACCTCCACGGTGCTGATCGTGCGCACCGGGGAGGACGGCGTCCGCCGTCTCCTCACCCCGCTGCGCCAGAAGGGCATCCTCGCCGGCACGTCCCAGGCCGTGATCTTCGCGGCCGCCCACGCGGACGGCTGGGAGCTCGGCTACGGCCCGCTCGTCCCGGCGGACCTCCAGGGCGCCGAGGGCGTCTGGCTCGTCTCCTCGGTGCGCGGCGTCCTGCCGGTGCGCGCCGTCGACGGCGTCGAGATCCCCGTGGACCACGAGCTCACCGGCATGCTGCAGGCCCATCTGGACGCCGACGGCGATCCCGGCCGGCACGTCAGCGGCGACCCGGTGCCCACCGCGGGCTAGGCTGGGGACCGGCCCGTCCGACGTCGTCGGCCGCGGCCGCAACCGCACGTGAGATCCCCGACCACGGAAGGCGCACCATGAACACGCTCGTCCAGAAGGCCCTGTCCGCCGGCATCACGCTGGTCGGCGGCATCGTCGGCTCCCGCGTGGTCGCGGGCGGCTGGCGGCTCGTCACCGGCCACAGCGCCCCGGACGACGCGGCCGACGAGACGCTGCCCCTCGTCGAGGCCCTGTCCTTCGCGTTCATCTCCGCGGGCGTCGCGGCACTGCTGAAGGTCGCCGGCCAGCGCGGCGCCGGCGCCGCGATCCGCAAGGTGTCCGAGTCCACCGCGCACCGCGTGGACCACGAGGTCTGAGCCGCCCGCGACCACCACGACGACGGCCGCCGCCCGGAGGGATCCGGACGGCGGCCGTCGTGCTGTGCGGGGTGGTGTCAGCGGCGCCCGCGTGGCCGGGCGCCGGCGCGGCGCGGCCCGGGGTCCGCCGGGGGCTCGGCCCGACGGACGACGGCGGCCAGCTCGTCCCGGTGCAGCAGCTCACGGCGGGCGTGCTTGGTGCGGTAGCCCGTGCGGCCCACCAGGTGGGAGGCCACCGGGGCCGTGACCATCTGGGTGACCCAGGCCAGGAACAGCACGGGCAGCCACACCCACGAGCGCCACTCGATCGCCAGCCCCGCGAGCATGAGCAGCAGGCCGAGGACCTGCGGCTTGGCGGCGGCGTGCATGCGGGCCAGCAGGTCCGGCAGCACGAGCAGGCCCACGCCGGCCACCAGGGAGAAGAAGGCGCCGCTGACGATCAGGAACGCGGCCAGCCAGTCCAGGAGCGTGGCGGTCTCGGTCATCGGCCCTCCTCCCCGCCCGGCACGTCCGTGGTGCCGGGCACGCGCGCCTGGTCCTCGAGCGAGTGGTCCGGGCGCCGGTCCTCCGCGAAGCGCGCCACCGTCACCGAGCCGACGAAGCCGACGGCGGCGGCCAGCACCACGAGGACCACGTGGTGGGTGTGGCGGTGCACGGCCATCTCCAGGACGAGCATCCCGGAGAACACCACGAGCAGCACGTCCGTGGCGACCGCCCGGTCCAGCAGCGAGGGGCCGCGCACGATCCGGTAGAGCGCACCGACGGCGCCGACCACGAGCAGCGCCCCGCCGGCCCACGTGGCCAGGTCCATGGGGTCCATCAGGCCTCCTCCTTCGGGGGGCGGGCGGCGGGGGGCGCCGAACTCGGGAAGCGGCGGACCAGCTCGAGGTCCTCACGCGTGCCGACGGCGCGGATGATGCCCGCCTCCACGTCGAGGGCCTTGGCGCGGAAGCCCGCCACGTCCTCGTCCGTGGTCGCGTCGAGCACGTGCAGGTACAGGACGGAGCGGACCCGGTCCACGTCCAGCACGATCGAGCCCGGCACCAGGGCCAGGGCGTGGCTGACGAGCGTGATGATGAGGTCGTCGTGGCTGCGCAGCGGGACGCCCACGATCGAGCCGCGGGCGCGGCGGCCACGCAGCAGCACCGTCCCGGTCACGTTGACTGAGGCGCGCACGACGTCGACGAGGAACCGCACCGTGAACACGAGGGACCACCAGGGGTTCAGACGGCCGCTGAACGGGATGTCCGGCATCGGGAAGAGCCCGATGATCAGCAGCGCGAAGGCGAGGCCGGTCAGGGCCACGTGCGGAGCGAAGTCCTGCCACAGGGCGCACCACACGGCCACCATCACGAGGATCAGCGGCCACTGGGCCACGATGCCCCGGATCCCGTCGGGGCGCACCACGCCGCGGCGGGCGGAGTCACTTCCGGGCATCGTGCACCTCCGTCGGGTCGACGCTGAGGGTGGCCGCGGCCCGCTCGGCCGCGGCGTCGTCGAGCACCGCCGCGATGTAGGGCGAGCGGTCGAGCATGTCCGTGGCGGCCTCGTCGGCCAGGGCGAACAGCGGACCGGCGGCCACCGTGAACACCAGCGTCAGGCCCACGAGCGCCGTGGTGGGCAGCACGAGGCCCGGCTCGAGCGGGCGGGGGCGCTCGCCACGGGCGACGGCCCGCTCGTAGGCGGCCACGAGCTGGGCGGGCGGGTGCTCCACGTCCTCGACGCGGCGCCAGAACGCGCGGGTCCACACGCGCACCACCACGAGCAGGGTCAGCAGGGACACGAGCAGGGACACGCCCACCAGCGTGTAGGCCAGGGGCGTGGCCTGCTCGACGCCGCCGCGCAGCAGGCCGACCTTGCCGAGGAAGCCGGAGAACGGCGGGATGCCGCCGAGGTTGAGCGCGGGCACGAGGAACAGGACGCTCACGAACGGGGAGACCTTCGCCAGGGACCCGAGGCGGTCGATGTTCGCGGTGCCGGCGCGGTTCTCGATCAGACCCGTGACGAGGAAGAGCGTGGTCTGCACGGTGATGTGATGGGCCACGTAGTACACGGTGGCCGCCAGCCCCGCCTCCGTGGCCAGGCCCAGGCCGAAGATCATGTAGCCGATGTGGGAGACGAGGATGAAGGACAGGATGCGCTTGATGTCCGTCTGGGCCAGCGCGCCGAGGATGCCCACCACCATGGTCAGCGCGGCCACCACGAGCAGGAGCGCGTTGACGTGCTCCCCCGGGAAGAGCAGCGTCTCGGTGCGGATCATCGCGTACACGCCCACCTTGGTGAGCAGGCCCGCGAACACCGCGGTCACCGGGGCGGGCGCGGTGGGGTACGAGTCCGGCAGCCAGAAGGACAGCGGGAACACGGCCGCCTTGATGCCGAAGCCCACCAGGAGCAGCACGTGCAGGACCATCTGCACGTCGGTGGGCAGCTCGCCCAGCTTCACGGCCAGGTCCGCCATGTTCACGGTGCCGGTGGCCGCGTAGATCATCGCGATCGCGATCAGGAACACCACCGAGGAGAGCACGGAGACCACCACGTAGGTGATGCCCGCGCGGATGCGCTGGGCGGTGCCCCCCATGGTCAGCAGCACGTAGGAGGACGTCAGGAGGATCTCGAAGCCCACGTAGAGGTTGAACAGGTCGCCGGCGAGGAACGCGTTGGACACGCCCGCCACGAGGATCAGGAACGTGGGGTGGAAGATCGAGACCGGCCCACCCTCGTCCCGGTTGATCAGCCCCTGCGCCGAGGCGTACAGCAGCACCGCCAGGGTGATCAGCGCCGACACCACGAGCATGAGGGCCGAGAGCCGATCCACCACGAGGCTGATGCCCAGCGGGGCCGGCCAGCCGCCGAGGTGGACGGCCGCGACCCCGGTGTCCCAGACCGCGGCCAGCAGCAGCGCGTCCAGCACGAGGGTGAGCACGAGCGCGGAGACCGTGACGGTGATCTGCGCGCGGGGGCGACGCACGAGCATGAAGGTCACGGCCGCGCCCAGCACGGGCAGCATGACGGCCAACGGGGCCAGGTCGGTCAGGGGGAGGGTGCCGATGCTCACGGGCGCGGCCCCCCGTCGGCGCGGTGGGCACGGACGGCGGACGCCGGGCCGGGACGGGCGGGCGGCGTAGGCGAGGCGTGGCGCACGTGGGGTCGGGACTCCGTGGCGTGCTCGTAGTGGGCGTTGGGGTCCGCGGCGTCGTCCAGGAACTCGGAGGACTCCTCCACGAGCTCCGCGTCGTCCTCCGCGTCCCAGGCGGGCATCCGGGCGATCTTGACGTCCTCCGCGTCCACCTCGACCTCGTCCTCGCGGATGAGCAGCCACGAGCGGTAGATCATGGCGGTCAGGAACGCGACCACGGCGAAGCCGATCACGATCGCGGTGAGGATCAGCGCCTGCGGCAGGGTGTCCGCGTACTCGTGCGGGTCCCGGCCGCGCACGAACAGCGGGGCCAGGCCGACGCCGCCGGAGGCGAGGAACAGCAGCATGATGGCGCCGTTGTTGATCAGCATGATCCCCAGCAGGATGCGGGTCAGGCTGCGCTCGAGCACCAGGTAGATCCCCCCGGCGAACATCACGCCCATCGCCAGGAGCAGGGCCAGGTCGACGGTCATCATCGGGCGGCCTCCGGGGCGTCGGGGGTGGACGGGGTGGGCATGCGCGGATGACGACGGCGGGCCGCGGCGCGCAGGCGGGCGCGGCGGGCCTCCTCGCCCCGGCGGTCCACCTCACCGCCGAGCGAGCGCAGCACGTCGATCACGAGCCCGACCACCACGAGGTACACGCCGATGTCGAACGCCGTGGCCGAGACCAGCTTGAGGGCGTCGCCGAACAGCGGCAGGTCGGTGAACTCCACCACATAGGACTGCAGGATCTGCCCGCCGAAGAAGAGCGGGGCGATCCCGGTGAGCGTGGCGATCGCCAGGCCCAGGCCGATCATGGGCCCGGCCGGGATCACGGAGGCCTCCTGCAGCTCGTACCGGCCGCCGGCGAGGAAGCGCAGCGTGAGGGCCAGGCCTGCGAGCAGGCCGCCGGCGAAGCCGCCGCCGGGGGTGTTGTGCCCGGCCAGCAGCAAGTAGACGGAGAGCAGCATCATGATCGGGAACATGAAGCGGGTGACGACCTCGAGGATGATCGAGCGCCGCTCGGGGGCCATCGTGTGGCCGGCCACGAGCCACTGGCCCTTGCGATCGTCCACAGCGAAGCTGCGCACGACGGACAGCTCGCGGGCCCCGAGCGAGGAGTCGGCGCCGAAGTCGCCGACGGAGCCGGGGGCGACGTCGTCGATGCTGCGGGTGCGCCCGTCGCGGTGCTGCAGGAAGATCAGGGAGGCCACGCCGGTGGCGGCGGCGGCCAGCACGGTGATCTCGCCCCACGTGTCCCACGCGCGGATGTCCACGAGGGTGACGTTCACGGCGTTGGCGCCGTAGCCGTCCGTGTAGGCGAGCTCCGGCATGGGCAGCGAGATGCGCTCGGCGGTGCGGGCGGCCAGCGCGGTGGCGGCGATCCACATCATGGTCAGCGCGAACCCGACGGCCACGGCCAGGCGGCCCAGCCGCCGTGAGCCGGTGCGGCGGTCGTACCAGTCCGGCGGCAGCACGCGCAGGCCCAGGATGAGGGTGACCAGGATGATGGTCTCCACGAGCACCTGGGTGATGGCGAGGTCCGGGGCGCCGCGCAGGGCGAACAGGGCGGCGGCGCCGTAGCCGGTCACGGACACCAGCATGATCGCCTTGAAGCGGCGGCGGGCGCGGACGGCGAACACGGTGGCCACGGCGATCATGAGGACGATGACCAGCTGCGCCGGGCTCTCTGCCCAGATGATGTCCCCGTCGAGGAACGCGGTGGCCAGGAGGCGGTCCTCCCGCCCGGCGGGGAACAGGAGGAAGGCGACGGGCAGGCCGGCCGCCGTCGTGAGGATGATGGCCAGGTAGCGGCGCAGCGAGCCGGTCTGGGTGCGGCCCGTGACCCAGATGGCGACCTCGTCGAGGGCGCCGGTGATCTTCCGGTACGTGCGCAGGGCGTCGACCGGGAACTCGACGCGGCGCTGGAACGCCTCGACTCCCGGCCGGCCGAGGGCGAGCAGCGCGCCGAGCACCCAGATCCCCGCGGAGAGGGCGAGGATGGGCGTCCAGCCGTGCCACAGGGCCAGGTGCGCCGGAGAGGCGGCCGGGTCCAGGGCCGGGATCGTGGCCGTGTGGGCGGCCAGCAGGTGCTCGAGGGGCCCGGGCAGGACCGCGAGCACCAGACCGGTGAGCGCCAGCAGCCCGGCGGGGGCCAGCTCGAGGAAGGTCACGCGCGTGTGGAAGCGGGTGGCGGGCACGGGGGCACCCTCGGGGGTGCGCTTGGTGGCGAAGGCACCCCAGAGGAAGCGCCACGTGTAGGCCACGGTGAGCACGGACCCCGCGGCCATCAGCACGAGGGGCGCCCACGCGAGCGGGCCGCCGTGGGCCGCGCCGTGGTCCGTCAGGCTCTGCAGGACCGCCTCCTTGGCCACGAACCCGAAGAACGGGGGCAGGCCGGCCATCGAGGCGGCGGCCAGGACGGCGACGGCGGCGAGGACGGGGTGGCGGCGGCCGATGCCGGAGAGCTCGCGCAGGTCGCGGGTGCCGGCCTCGTGGTCGATGATGCCGACCACCATGAACAGCGGGGCCTTGAACAGGGCGTGCGCCAGGAGCATCGCGAGGCCGGCCAGCGCTGCGTCGCGGACGCCCAGCCCGTTGGCCACCATGAGGAAGCCGAGCTGGGAGACCGTGCCGTAGGCGAGCACGAGCTTGACGTCGGTCTGCCGCAGGGCCCGCCAGCCGCCCAGCATGAGGGTCCACAGGCCCAGGCCGAGCACGAGCACCTGCCACGTGGCCAGCTCGTGGAAGGCGGGGGCCAGGCGGGCCACGAGGAACACGCCGGCCTTCACCATCGCGGCCGCGTGCAGGTAGGCCGAGACCGGGGTCGGGGCGGCCATCGCGCCCGGCAGCCAGAAGTGGAACGGCGCCTGGGCGGACTTGGTCAGCGCACCGATCAGCACGAGCCCGACGGCGACCTCGAGCAGGACGCGCCCGCCGTCGTCCGCGAGGAGGCGGGGGGCCGCGGCCAGCACGCCGGAGATCCGCCAGGAGCCGGCCGCGTGGGCCAGCATGATCAGGCCCGCCAGCATGGCCAGGCCGCCGAACGTGGTGACGATCAGGGCGGTGATGGCGGAGCGGCGGGCGAAGATGCGGTGGCCCGAGTAGCCGATCAGCAGGAAGGACAGGACCGAGGTGATCTCCCAGAAGGTGTAGAGCACCATGAGGTCGTCCGTGGTCACCAGGCCGAACATCGCGCCGGCGAAGGCCAGCAGCTGGCCGCCGAACACCGCGTTGCGCGGCTCGTGCTCGCGGAAGTAGCGGGCGCAGTACGCCAGCACCAGCGCGCCGACGCCCAGCACGATCAGGGACATGAACGCGGCCAGCACGTCCATGCGGAAGGCGAGCTCGATGTCCAGGTACGGCACCCACGGCACGCTGCGGTCCAGGTGGGCCGCGGAGGCCGGGATCGGCCGGCCCGCGTCGAGCGCCTCCTGCAGGGCGAACACGTGCGGCAGCTGGGTCAGGAGCCACACGAAGCCGGCGGCGGGGACCGCGGCGAGGAGGTAGAAGCCCTGACGTCCCGTCCACCGGAAGAGCACCGGGGCGGCGAGCGCGACGACGAAGAGCGCGGTCAGGGTGACGAGCATGCGGTCCCTTCGTCAGGCACGGGCGAGGGTCCTGTCCAGACTAGCGGAGGGATGCGCCCCGCCCGGGGTCAGCGAATCGATTCCGCGCTCCGCGTGATCGGCTCCGTGACCCGGGCGAACAGCAGCCCACCGGCCACGAGCACGACGACGATCACGGGGATGACCACCCGGTTGTCCGGGTGCAGGGCGAGCGCGAGCGTCACGAGCGCGGGCGTGATGAACCCGACCGCGCGGCCCGTGGTGGCGTACAGCCCGAACACCTCGCCGGCCGTCCGCGGCGTGGTGAGTCGACCCAGGAACGCGCGCGAGGCCGACTGCACCGGGCCCACGAACAGGCACAGCGCCAGCCCGCCGACCCAGAACGCGAGGGTGCCCGAGGCGAAGAACAGCGCCCCGGCCACGAGGACCATGGCGGCCAGCGAGCCCAGGATCACCCGGCGCGGACCGACCGCGTCGTCGAGCCGCCCGCCCACGAAGGCGCCCAGGGCGGCCACCACGTTGGCCGCGATCGCGAACAGGATCACGTCCGAGGCCGCCAGCCCGTAGACCGTGGTGCCCAGGATGGCGCCGTAGACGAACACCGCGCCCACGCCATCGCGGAACACCGCCGAGGCCACGAGGAACCACAGCGTGTTCCGGTCCTCGCGCCACATCCGGGCCAGCGTGGCCCCGAGTTCGCGGTACGAGCCCAGCAGCGACTCACGGCGCGGCCCGCCGTCCGCCGCCGGGGCGGGGGCCGGGTCCGGCACGGCCACCAGCACGGGGATCGCGAACACGAGGAACCACGCGGCGGCCACGAGCGCGACCACCCGGATGTTCAGCGCCGCGTCCTCCGTGACGCCGAACCAGTGCGCATCCCCCGAGACGAAGCCCACGAACACGATCAGGAGCAGCAGGATGCCGCCGAGATAGCCCGCGCCCCAGCCGATGCCCGAGATCCGGCCGATCGTGGCCGGCGTCGAGATGTGCACGAGGATCGCGTTGACCTGCACCTCCGCGAACTCGAAGAACACCGTGCCCAGGGCGATCAGGGTGACGCCCAGCAGCAGCGAGGACTCCTCCGGGGTGACCCAGAAGCAGGCCGCGGTGCACGCGATCACGGCGCCGGTGGTCAGCCCCAGCCCTCGCCGGCGCCGTCCCGCGCCGTCCGCCCGACGCCCCAGCACGGGCGCGGTGGCCGCGATGACGACGCCGGCCACCGCCATCGCCGTCGAGAGCCAGGCCGTGCCCCGCTCATCCGGCCCGAACGCGTCCGAGGCCAGGTAGGTGCCGAACACGAAGGTGACCATGACCGCGTTGAACGCGGCCGAACCCCAGTCCCACAGCGCCCAGGCGGCCACCTGGCGGCGCGGGGCGGCGGAAGCGACCGGCGGGAGCGCGACGTCGGTCATCGCTCGATGCGGGTGAGATGGAAGTCGCGGTGCGCCCGGGAGGCCGTGGGCCCGCGCTGACCCTGGTACCGGTTCTGGTTGGCCCCGGTGCCGTACGGCGACTGGGCCGACGAGGAGAGCCGGAAGAAGCACAGCTGGCCGATCTTCATCCCCGGCCACAGCGTGATGGGCAGCGTGGCCACGTTGGACAGCTCGAGCGTGACGTGCCCGGAGAACCCGGGGTCGATGAACCCGGCGGTCGAGTGCGTCAGCAGGCCCAGCCGCCCCAACGAGGACTTGCCTTCGAGGCGAGCGGCGAGGTCGTCCGGCAGCGTGACCTGCTCATAGGTGGAGCCGAGCACGAACTCCCCAGGGTGCAGGATGAACGACTCGTCCGGGTCCACCTCCACCAGCCGGGTCAGCTCGTCCTGCTCCTGGCGCGGGTCGATGTGCGCGTACCGGTGGTTGTCGAAGAGCCGGAAGAACCGGTCCAGGCGCACGTCCACGGACGCGGGCTGGACCATCGCCGGGTCGAGGGGGTCCAGGCCCACGCGGCCGGAGTCGAGCTCGGCGCGGATGTCGCGGTCGGAGAGCAGCACGGCTCAGTCCAACCGCACGACGACGGCCAGCGGGGTGCGCTCGCGGCCCTGGCCCAGCGGGTTGTCCGCGAAGGCGGCCTCGAGGACGGCGGCCGACGCGGCGGTGTCCTTGCCGAGCGCGTTGCGGCCGATGTCGTTGGCGTCCATCACGACGGTGCCGGCGAAGGAGGCCTTCGCCCAGGCCGGGATGTCCGCCGCCCGGATCATCGCCGAGACCTCGGCGGCCACCCGGTCCGGCTCGGCCGGGGGCAGCTTGGCCGAGACGTTGGCCGGGAACGTGGAGTAGGTGGTGGGCCCGTCGATCGCGCGGACGTTGCCGCCCACCACGTTGTAGAACACACCGCGCTTGCCGGCGACCTTGCCGGCGGCGCCGGCGGCCGCGGAGAGCACGATGCGCGGCAGGCCGGCCTCCTGGATGGCCAGCTGCATGGTGGTGGGGTCGCCCAGGCCGATGCCCGCGGGCGTGCGGGTGACCAGGCGGGAGAGGGCGCGGGCGGCCACGGAGGGGCGGACCTCCCAGGTGTAGTAGGAGCGGCCCTGGGTGATGGCCACGATCTTCTCGGACACGGAGAAGTGCCACGGGGCGTCCTGCGGCATCGCGTCCGCGGGCAGGTCGCGGAAGAAGTCCTCGATCTCGCCGCGCAGGTAGGCCTGCAGGTCCGTGTCCCGGTCCACCAGGCCGGTTTGCACAGGGAAGCGGCGGTAGCGGCGGCCGTCCTCGGCGGAGACCAGATCGAGCTCCTTGCCCGGGTTCGGCTCGTGGTCCGGTTTGGCCGGTGCCGGGGCGGTGGGGGCCTCGTCGACCGCGGTGGCGGGGCCGGCCGGGGCGGCGTCCGCGTCCACCGCGTCGCGCAGCCAGAGCTCGAGGTTGAGCAGGCGCCAGAAGCGCTCGGGGTCGTGCCGGCGCGGGTGGGCGAGGAAGTCCTCGAAGAGCGCGCGGACGGTGGGCGCGTCGGCGTACGGGCGGGCGGCGAACGAGTCGGAGGCGAACACCTCGCGGACCGGCTCGCGCAGGGCGAGCAGCAGGCCGGCCGCGGCGTCGTCGTCCGCGTGGCGGGCCGGCGGGAGGACGGCGTCCACCAGGCCGGCGAGCCGCCCGCGCGGCACGCCGCGATCGGCGGGGCGCTCGTCCGCGTGGGCGTCGACGAAGGCCGAGTTCAGCAGCGCCTCGACGGGCACGTCGGCGCGCTCGCGGGAGTCGGCCAGGCGTGCGGCGACGTCGCGGCGGGTCGCGGTCAGGGTGCGCGCGGCACCGCGCAGGCCGCGGGACGCGTCGGCGGCCGAAGGCGTCGGGGCGGGGCGGCCGCACACGTGCGCGGTCGAGGCCAGGGGGCCGCCGTGGGCGCGGATCGCGGCGCGGACCGGCTCGAGGTCGGCGACCGGGGACGGTGTCGCGGCGGGGGCCAGCGGTGCGGGCCGGGGACCGCCGACGAGGAAGGGGCGGTCCGCCTCCCCGAACGCGAGGTAGCGGTACACCGCCGCGTCGTCGGGGCGGGCGGGGACCTGGGCCGCGTCGGCCGTGGTGTCGCGCATGGGACGTCCTTCCGGGACAGGGGCTGCCGGACGCGTCCGGCCGCGGCCGGGCGCGGTTCGGACTCTACCAGCGGCCCCCGGCGCGCTTTCGTTCGGGAAACGGCGGCCCCTGGTGCGCTTTCGTTCGGGAAACGGCGTGGCCGGCCGCTGGCGCGCGGGTGCGGCCCTGACCATCCGCGGGGAGTTCTCCATCGTGATCGCCGGGCCGGTGCTCACGCGGTACGCGGACGCGTTCGGTCGTTCGCGCGCCCGGGCGGCGACGCGGCGGGTGCAGGCGCGCGAGGTCGCCGTGGCGGACCCGGTGCACTGACGTACGGGGCCGTGGGGCGCGAGGACGACGCGGGGCCGGTGCACCGGCCGGGCTGGTGTATGGTGGTGCCCGCGCCGCAGGCGGAAGCCGAGCGGTTGCGCGGGCGTAGCTCAATGGTAGAGCGCTTGCTTCCCAAGCAAGATACGCGGGTTCGATTCCCGTCGCCCGCTCCACACCACGACGACGGCCCCGGGCCCCTCACGCGAGGGACCCGGGGCCGTGTCGGCCCACGTCGCCCCGCCACGGCCGCACCGGGAACGCGAGACGTCGGAATGCGGCCACATTCCGGCGTCATGGCGACCGCTGGCGTTCCAGGTCGACGTGCGGGGTCCCGCTCCCCTCAACGGCCCGCGCGGATCTCGCGCAGCCGGCGTTCCAGGTCGACCGGCAGGTCCGCGGCGAAGCGCGGGTCGAGGTCGGGCCCGGCGTCCGCCAGCCGGTAGACGCCGTCGGCGCGGTCGAGGAACCCGTAGTCCACGAGTTCGCGACGCAGCGTGGCCACGTCCTCGTGGGCGGGGCGCAGCAGGTCGTTGACCTCGGCCTCCGCGTAGGCGCGGCCCGCTCTGAAGCGACGCAGCAGCTCGAGAAGGACGGCCACCCGCGGCTTGCGACGCGCAGGGATGGAGCGCAGCCGGTCCCCGTCGAAGAAGCGGGTGAGCACGGTCGCGTGGTAGCGCTCGGCGGACTGCCACTCGTCGGCGAGGGCCGCCGCCGCGGCGGTGTACCGCTCACCGGTGACGGCCATGCGGGCGCGGATCAGGGTCTTGAGGTCGGACTGACGGGTCATGGTGCATCCTCGCCGGCGCGCTCCCGGCCATGCCGCGCCGCGGGTCGGGGACGACGTCCGTCGCGTGCGGGTGGGCCCGAGGATCCGCTCCCCTTCGCGCCGGGCTGCAGGGCCCTGCCGCGCGGGGCCGGGCCGCGTGGCGCGCTCGGCGGTGGGCGCCGCCGTCGTGATCCAGGCTAGCCGACACCCGCGGCGTAGGATCGCGCCATGCACCTGACCCCGCCGCGGACCGCCCCACCCCGACCCGTGGAGGCCCGTCCGTGACCCAGGTGCTCTCCGGCTTCGCGGTCGTGTGGGTGATCATCCTCGTGGGCGTCCTGGTGGGGCGCACGGGGGTGCTCGGCGAGCACGGTCGCACCGTGCTCTCCCGCGCGGCGTTCTTCATCGGCAACCCGGCCCTGCTGTTCGTCACGCTCTCCCGCGCGGACGTGGGCGCCGTGCTGGGCCCCCAGCTGTGGGTGGCCACGCTGTCCGCGTTCACCGCGGCCGCACTGTACCTCGCGGTGACGGTCCCGCTGCTGAAGGGCAGGTCGGCCTCGGAGCGGATCATGTCCGCGCTCAGCGCCTCGCTCGTGAACTCGGCGAACCTCGGCATCCCCATCGCGGCCTACGTCCTCGGCGACGCCGCCCTGGCCGCCCCGGCGCTCATCTTCCAGCTGGCGATCTACACGCCGCTCTACGTGGCCGCGATGGACGCCGCCACCGCGCGCGAGGCCCGACGACGCACGACGGCGGGCCGGCGCCGGGCGGTGCGCCGCTCCCCCGGGCGCGCCGTGGCCGACCAGGTCCGCCACACGGCCACCAACCCCCTGATCCTGGGCTCGGTGGCCGGCCTGGTCTTCTCCCTCACCGGCTGGTCGTTGCCGGGCCCCCTCATGGAGTCCGTGGAGCTCATCGGCGGGCTGTCCATCCCGGCGATGCTCCTGGCGTTCGGCATGTCGCTGGTCGGCTCGCGGCCGCTCGAGCGGGCCGGCGGGCGACGCGCGGACGTGCTGCTCGCCTCGGCGGTGAAGCTGGTGGTGCATCCGCTGCTGGCCTGGCTGCTCGCGCAGTTCGTGTTCGGCCTGGATGCGCGGCACGTGTTCGTCGCCGTCGTCCTGGCCTCCCTGCCGACCGCACAGAACGTGTTCGTCACCGCCGTCCGCTACGACACGGGCCTGCGCGTCTCGAAGGACACGATCCTGGTCACCACGATCGTCGCGATCCCGGCGATGATCGCCGTCGCACTGCTGCTGGCCTGAGGCCGACGACGGCGGCGCCCGGCCCGGTGCCCCGCGCCGGACGCCTCGCCGCGGCTCAGACGTCCCGGCGGATCAGCTCGTCCAGCCCCGTGGGCGAGAGCAGGTACGGGGCGACCTCGAGCACGGTGCGCGCCCCCGTCTCCCCCTGGGCCTTCAGACGCGCGGCTGCGCGGCCGTAGGCGACCTGCGCGGCGGCGGTGAAGTCGGGGTTGGACTCCAGCTCCAGCACGAACTCGACAGCGCTGCGCGAGCCGCCGAGGTCGCCCGAGGTGACGACGTGGCCGCCGTGCGGCATGCCCTGGTGGTCGCGCTCGAACTCCTCCTCGGAGATGAAGTGCACGGTGGTCTCGTACGGGGCGAAGTAGTCGGGCATCGTGGTGATGGCCTCGGTGATGGCCGCGTGGTCGGCCTCGTCGGCCACCACGTAGCACTCACGCACGTGCGCGGAGGCGCCGGTGATCTCGGCGCCCCGTCCGGCGCGGGCCTCGGCGATCGCCTCCTCGCTGGGGATCGTGTACTGCACGCCGCGCCGCACGCCGGGGACCCGCCGGACGGCGTCGGAATGGCCCTGCGAGAGACCCTTGCCCCAGAACGTGTTCTGCTGCGGCTGCGGGAACAGCGCCGCGCCCAGCACCCGGTTCACCGAGAACAGGCCCGGGTCCCAGCCGGTGGAGATCATCGCCACGTGCCCGCCCTCCCGGGCCGCGGCGTCCATCTCGGAGCGGTGCCGCGGGATGAGCTGGTGGTTGTCGTAGGTGTCCACGGTGGTGAAGTGCCGCGCGTAGCCGGCCGCCTGCTCGGGGATGTCCGTGGCGCTGCCGAGGCAGAGGAACAGCACGTCGATCTCCCCGGCGTGCTCGGCGGCCCGCTCCGCCGGGAGCACGGGCGTGTCCGTGTCCAGGCCGGTGCGACGCGAGAAGATGCCCACCAGCTCCATGTCCGGCTGGAGCTTCACGAGCTTCTCCACACTGCGTCCGAGGTTCCCGTATCCGACGATGCCGGCGCGGATGGTCATGTGCGTCCTCCTGGTGGGGTCGTGGTCAGGTCGGTCCCGCCAGCCTAGGCCCGGCGCCGCGGGGCGCCGAGTCCGCCGGCCGGACCGCGCAGCAGGAGCACGACGACGGCGACCAGCCCCGCCAACGCCAGCACGCTGACCACGTAGATCGGCCAGGCCCACGGGCTGTGGTCGCCCCCGCCGACGCCGTAGGTGTCCGCGAGCGCCATGCCCGGCCCGAACGAGGCCATGAAGTAGGCCGGGGACGCGGCGACGAGCGAGGCGAGGCCCAGGGCGAGGACCGCCAGGGGGTCGACCTCCTCGCGACGCCACGTGAGGAACCACAGGATCGCGGCCACACCGAGCCCGGCCGCCAGGATCACGGCCGACAGGACGAAGGGGACGCCGAGCTGGCCCGCCGCGCTCAGGTCCGCGTAGATCCTCCCGAGGCCGCGGTCGCCGGGCGCGGCGGCCAACGGGTTGAGGACGAACACCTGCAGGGCCGCGAGCGCCGCGGCGGCGGCGATGACGCCCGGGACCACCGCACCCGCGGCGAGCCGCACCCAGCCGGGCCGGTCGGGCAGGGCGAGGGGCGCCGTCGTCGGGCGGGGCCGGGCGGGGCGGGAGGACGCGGCGGGGCGACGGGCGGAAGGGGACATGCGGCCAGGCTAACCGCTCGCCTCCGCCGCGGGCACGAGCGCCTCCGGCGCCGTTTCGTCAACGACAGCGGCTGTGGAGGCTCCTGCGCCCCCGCCGTCTCGTCGACGAGCGCGGTGGGTGAGGTCAGCGGACGCCGGCGCCGGAGAGGGTCTTGGCCCAGGCCTCGATGGCGTCCCAGTCGCGGTAGTCGCCGTAGTGCTCGTTGCGGGAGAGCTTGAGCTTGAGCTTCTCCAGCCGGCCCAGGCGCTCCTCGACGAGCGCCCCGCGGAAGTACGCCACCTCGCGCGGACCGTAGGACTCGAGCTTCTCCCGCACCGGCGGGGCCAGCTCGGGCGCGCCGCCGGAGGCCAGGATCACGAGCGGCAGGTCCGCCAGCTCGGCCCGACGGGTGTCGAGGAACGCCCGCGCGTCGGCGGCGAGCGAGCCCGTGTAGACCGGGGCCGCGACGATCACCGCGTCCGCCGTGGCCAGCCACGCGGCGGCGCCCTCGACGTCCTCCACCACGGTCGGGACGGCCTGCGACGTGCGCAGCACCTCCGCGACACGCTCGGCGATCTCTCGCGTGGATCCGTGGGCGGACGAGGTGACGATGAGCGTGGTCATGGTGGGGCGCAGCCTTCGGGGTCGGGGGCGGACGACGCGCTCAGTGTATCCCGCGCAGGTCCAGGTCCAGGCGGGTCTCGGCGCCCTTCGGGGCCCGGTCCGGGGTGTGCACCGTGACCGGGATGCCCCAGTCCTGCTGGTACAGGTGGCAGGCGGCGTGGTCCGGGATGGGCTGCCCCTTCTCCCCGTCGCACGCGGCGGCCCGGGCGGTGATGTGCAGGACGCCCTCCTCGACCTCGGGGTTCAGCCGCAGCGTCCGGTGCAGCCCCGTGGACGTGCCGGCGCCCTCGAGCAGCAGCTCCTCCGGGGACGAGGAGACCTTCAGCTGCGTGGGGTCGCCCCAGCGGTCGTCCAGCTTCTGCCCCGTGGGCGCGGCGAAGCCGATCGTCAGGTCCAGGTCGCCGGCCACCACCGGGGTGCGGGGACGCTGCGTCTGCCGCGCGCCCTCGTCCACGGTGAGGAACTCCTCCGGCACCGCCAGCCGCGTGAGCCGGTGGGCGTTGGACTCGACCACCACGATCGCGGTGTCGTTCCCGTCCGCGTCGTGCTCCACGAGCACGTCCGAGGGCTCGAGCAGTCCGCGCGCCACCGTGGTCACCGTGGCCGGGACCGCCCGGCCCGCGGCGTCCTCGCCGGCCGGGGCGTACCGGCGGATCGCGCCGTTGTACGTGTCGGCGATCAGCACGGAGCCGTCCGGCAGGGCTGTGACGCCCAGCGCGTGCTGCAGGCGCGCGCGGTCCGCCTCCCCGTCCACGTGGCCGAAGTCGAACAGGCCCGCCCCGACGGCGGTCCCGACCTCGCGGCGCCCGTCCTCCCCGGTCCGCACCCAGCGCACCGCGGAGGTCTCCGAGTCCGCGACCCACAGCGTGCCGTCCGCGCCCACGGACAGCCCCGAGGGCTGCGCGAACCAGGCCCGTCCGGCGTCGCCGTCCAGCAGGCCCTCGAGCGCCGTGCCCGCGTGCACCGCGAGCGCGTCTGTGACGGGGTCGAAGTCGAAGAGCTGGTGCGTGCCGGCCATCGCGATCACCACACGCCCCAGGGCGGGGTGCCACACGACGTCCCACGGGGAGGACAGCGAGATCGCGGTCGGCTCCCCGGGCAGGTCCGCGAGGTCGACGGCGACGTCCCCCTCGTCGTCGACGGCGGCGGCCTCCTTGGCGCGCTCGGAGTCGATGAGCTTCTGCACGCCGTTGCCGGCGAGGGTGCTGACGTGCCCGTCCGACAGGCGCAGGCCCCGCAGCCGGTGGTTGACGGAGTCCGCCACGACGACGTCGTAGCCGACGCGCTGGGCGACGTCCTCGGGCAGCAGCGCCAGGCCCTGCGGCTCGTTGAACAGCGCCTGGTCCGGCCCGCCGTCCGCGTGGCCCTTCTCCCCGGGCGTGGGGAATGCGAGCTCGGCCTGGCCCGCGTCCGCCGTGGCGGGGTCCCCGCCGCCGAACGCGCGGAGCACCGTGGTCAGGTCCTCGGCGACCTCCAGGAGGCGGTGGTGGCCGGTGTCCGAGACGAGGAACGTGCCCGGGCGGGAGCCGCGGCCGCCGAGCGACACGGCCTTGCCGGGGAACGACAGGTCCCGGGCCACGGGGGCGGGCGGGACGTAGGGGCCCGAGCCGCGGTGCAGCGTGCCCTTGGCCTCGTGCTCGGCCACGAGCTCGCGCACGAGCCCGTAGAGCCCGGCCACGTGCCCCTCTCCGGACAGGTGCGCGGCGATGTAGCCCTCCGGGTCCACCACCACGAGGGTGGGCCACGCGCGCGCCGAGTACGCCTGCCACGTGGTCAGCTCGGGGTCGTCCAGCACGGGGTGCTCGATGGCGTAGCGCTCGACGGCGGCCGCGAGCGCGTCCGGGTCCGCCTCGTGCTCGAACTTGGGCGAGTGCACGCCCACCGTGACGAGCACGTCCGCGAACTCCTCCTCGAGCGGGCGCAGCTCGTCCAGGACGTGCAGGCAGTTGATGCAGCAGAACGTCCAGAAGTCGAGGAGGACGACCTTGCCGCGCAGGTCCTCGAGGCTCACCTGCTCGCCGCCGGTGTTCAGCCAGCCGCGGCCCACGAGCTCGGACGCGCGCACCCGGGTGGCCGCGCGCGGCACGGCGGCGGGGGCGTCAGCGGTCGGGGCGGGGTTCGGGGTCTGCGGTGCGGTCATGTCCACCATCATGACGCACGCCCCGGACGCGTCAGCCGTGAGCGGACGCCGGCGGCGTCACAGGGGGAAAGACGACGCCGCCGGGCGGGTCCGGCTCAGTCGGCGGCCAGGGCGGCGGCCAGCATCTCCTCGGCGATGAGGGTGAACTCCTTGCGCCCGGCCTCGGGCCGGCCCACGAAGGAGACCATCACCACGGCGTCGGAGGTGACGGCGGTGAGCACCTGGGCCGTGAGCTGGGGCTCGGACTCCGAGGCCACGGTCCGCTCCCACACGAGGGCGGACTGCGCCGGCGTGCCGTCGGACAGCGGCGCGTCGGAGACCTCGAGGCGGTAGTCGACGGTCGCGTCCCCCTCCTGCACGGTCATGGTCATCTCGCGGCAGTCGGCGCGCAGGGCGTTGACGGTCTGGATGTGGCGCTCGACGTCCTGGCGGCCCTGGCCCGTGAGCCGGGCGACCTCCACGGTGCCCGTGCCCGTGAAGGTGTCGGCGCCGACGTCCACGCGCGTGGCCTCGGCCTCGTCGAGGGCGATCGGGGAGAAGTCCAGGGCGGTCAGCGGCGCCTTGCACTGCGCCGGCTGCACGGTGGTCCGGTCCGCGTCCGCGCGCCGGTCCCGGGAGTCCTCGCGGGCCGCGTCGATCTCCTCCGCCGTGGCGGCCCGCTGCCGGACGAAGCCGAACGTGGCCGCACGCTCGGCCGCGGCCTGCGCCATGCGCTCGTCCTGACGGTCGCCCAGGCCGAGCCCCTCCGGGGCCGCCGACTCCGTGGGCGCCGCGGTGCCGGCGTCGCCGTGGACTCCGTCCGCGGGCGCGGACGCGGCGGCCGGATCGCCGTCCCCGGCCCTGCAGCCCGTCAGGGCCAGCAGGCCGGCGGCGACGGCGGCCGCGAGGCGCAGCCGACCACGCCGGGGCGCGGCCGGGCGGCCGAGGGGAGGGAGGAGGTCAGCGGACATCACGGGCCTCCTCGGGGCCGGTGGAGGAGTCACGGGCCACGGGCTCGGCGCCGCTCGGGGCGTCGGTGACCGGGGTGCCGTGCATGCGGGCGTACATCTCGTTCCAGCGGCGCAGCTCCGCGTCGCCGTCGCGGTCGGCCTGCCGGTCCAGCCGGACCGCGTTCTTGCGGTCGCTGCGATACCAGAGCACGGCCACCATCACCGCCATCATCACGGTGGGGAACTCGCCGATGCCCCACATCACCGCGCCGCCGATGCGCTGGTCCTCGAGGGCGGTGGGGCCCCAGTCGCGGCCCATGTTGCCGAACCAGGACGCCTGCATCAGGCCGGTGGAGGAGGTCATGGCGACGCCGATGAAGGCGTGGAAGATCATCGTGGCCATCAGCAGCACGAGCCGCAGGGCGTACGGGGGCCGGCGCGGCAGCGGATCCGAGCCGATCATGACCAGGGCGAACAGGAACCCGGTCAGCAGGAAGTGGACGTTCATGAACTCGTGGCCCACGTGGGTCTCCAGCGAGAACCGGAAGAAGTCCGTGTAGTAGAACACCAGGATCGAGCCGGCGAAGTTGACCCCCGCCACGATCGGGTTCGTGATGAACCGCCCCCACGGGGAGTGCACGATCCACAGGATCCACTCGCGCGGGCCGCGCGTCCCGTCCGTGCGGGACGGCAGGGCCCGCAGCGCCAGGGTGATCGGCGCGCCCAGGACGAGGAAGACGGGGCTGAGCATCGTCAGCGTCATGTGGCCCACCATGTGCGCGCTGAACAGGACGCGGCCGTACACGGCCGGGGACCCGGAGGTCGCCCACAGCAGCACGGCCAGGCCCGCGAGCCACGCGACGGTGCGCAGCACGGGCCAGCGGTCGCCGCGGCGGCGCAGCTGCCACACGGAGCGCAGGTACCAGAGGGTCAGGAACGCGATGATCGCGACCCACAGCCAGTCGAACCGCCACATCGTGATCCACCGGGCGCCCTCGAGGGCCGGCGGCAGCTCGTAGCCGGTGAGGATGCGGGCCGGGGAGGCGTCCGGCGCGAGCTCCTCCGGCACGGGCGGGGCCGTCCGGGAGAGCACGGAGGAGACGCCCATGACGGCGCCCATGATCACGGCCTCCACGGCGATGAGCTGCCACAGCAGGCGACGCGCGGGGGCGGGGCTGGGACGGTCCGGGCCGGCGTCGAGGCGGGGGATCACCCACCGGCGGTGCAGCAGGCCGATCAGGCCGAGGCCCAGGGCCGCCAGGAACTTGGCCGAGACGAGGATGCCGTAGGGGCTCAGCAGCTGGGCCGGATCGTCCATGCGGATCGACGCGTTGACCACGCCGGACAGCGCCACCGTGACCAGGCCCAGCCCGGCGAGCACGGAGTAGCGGGTCAGGACCGTGTGCAGCAGGGGCGCCGGGCCCTGCCGGCGCAGGCTGCGGCCCCGCCCCTGCGCCCCGTTGGGCCCCACGAGGGTGTCCGAGATCGCGACGAGCACGAGCAGTCCGCCCACCCACACGACGACGCCGAGCAGGTGCAGGCCGATCGAGTTCACGGCGCCGGTGTGGTCGTCACCGCCCGCCGCGTGCCCGATCAGGGCCAGGGGCACGAGGGCGAGCATCGCCAGGATGCCGGTCCAGAACAGGCCGTTGTGGGAGCGGACGGCGATCGCCAACGTGGTCACGACGGCGGCGATCACGGTGACCCAGAACCACGCCTGGCCCACCGAGATGCCGACCACGTAGGCCGCCAGGCCGTCCGTGAAGCCCTGCCCCGCCGTGACGGGGATGCCGGCGAGGTCCGAGTAGGACAGCACGCCGACGGCCAGCGCGGCCACCGTCCACACGCCGGCGCTGACGGCGGCGATCCGCATCACGCGGGTGAACGCGGGGTGCTCGGGCAGCGGTGCGGCGTCCGCGTCCTCGCGCCGCTGCCGGGCGGAGCGGTGCCACCGTTCCGTGCCCGCCGCGTGGGGCGGCAGGACCCCGGCCGCGAAGATCAGCGCGGCGATGGTCAGGGACATCGCCAGGTTGGAGACGAGCTCCCCCACGGGCACGCCCCAGCGGGTGATCCACCCCGGGTCGGAGAGCTGGCGCGCGGCGGTGACGCCGGTCAGCCAGCCGGCGGCGGCGAGGCCGGCGGCTCCCGCGGCGGCCACGAGCACCCAGATCCACCGGGGCACACCGACCGGCCCCGACGGACCGGGGCGGGCGGCGTCGTCGTTCTCGGCGGGGTGGCTGCCCCGGGCGGGGGCGGTGGCGGCGGACATGGGGTCCATCCTCTCAAAGCATGCGGACGCCCGACGACGACGGGAGCGGCCCCGCCGTCGTCGGGCCCCTGAGTCAGGCGAACAGGGCGTCGCCCACGAACCCGCCCTCGGCGCAGCCGGGCGGGATCGCGAAGACCGCCGAGCCGACGGGCACGGTCCACAGGTTCAGGTGGTCCGACTCCGCGAGCCGGGCCTGGACGGGGACGAACTGTCGGTCCACGTCCGCCTGGTAGGCGGCGAAGATCAGGCCCGAGCCCGCCTCCAGCGCCCCGCGCGGGTCGTCGTAGTTGTAGCCGCGACGCAGCATCCCGTACTCGGGCTCCTCCCCGCGGGCCCGTCGCAGGTGCGCGATGTCCGAGATGACCGGGAAGCCCGTGGGGCCGACGGCGTCGAAGTCCGGCTCATCGTGCTCCTGCTCCCCCGTGAGGGGGGCGCCGGTGCCGAGGCGACGGCCGATGACCTTCTCCTTGGCCGGGCGGTCGAGCTCGTCCCACGTGTCCATGAGCATCTCGATGCGCCGGATCACCACGGACGTGCCGTCCGCGATCCACGGGGTGACGCCCACCTGCTCCGCGCCCACGCCCCACACCACGCGGTCGAGGTGCGGGGTGCCCGCCGCCGGGTTGCCGGTGCCGTCCACCTGCCCGAAGAGGTTGCGCATCGTGGTGCCGGTGGGGTGGGCGCCGCGGGCGGAGCGGAAGCCCTCCTGCACCCAGCGCTCGGTGGCGAACGGCCGGGCTGCCTTGAGGAGCATGCGCCGGGCGTGGGCCACGGACATCCGGTCGTCGCCGCAGATCTGCAGCAGCAGGTCGCCGTCGCTGAACGCGGGGTCCAGGCGGTCGATCTGCTCGAACGCCGGCAGCGGGCGCAGCCAGGCCGGGGCCCGGTCCGGGGCCACGCGGCGGACGAGCTCCGGGCCGAAGCCGAACGTCACGGTGAGCCGCGCGGGGGCGGCGGCGAGCTCCGGCTCGGTGTCGGCGATCGTGGCGCGGCCCTGGGTCAGGCGCGCCGCGTCGTCGGTGAGCAGGCGCAGCATCCGCTCGATGCGCACCCGGTCCGCGTCCTCGCGCAGGTCGAGGGCGAGGAAGACGGCGTGGGCCTGGGCGGGGGTGTCGACGCCGGCCTGGCGCGGCCCGTGGAACGGCACGGTGTCCGTGCCCACGGGCGAGCTGACGGCCACCCGGGCGGCCTGGCCGCCGGGCTCGGCCCAGCCGGCCCGGCCGACGTCGCCCTCGATGCCGGTATCGCCCATGACCTCGGACGGCGAGGCCCCCGCCCCGGGCGCGGCGGACGCGCCCGAGGCGGTGAAGGCCGACGCGTGGCCGGCGCCGTAACCGAGTGCCGTGCCCAGCAGGCCGCCGCCCACCGCGCCCGCCCCGAGGAGCAGGCCGCGGCGGGAGGGGCCCCCCGGGGCCGGACGGGCGCCCTCGCGCCCGTCCGGCCCGTGGTGGTCGTCCGGCCGGACGGCGGGGTCAGTGGTCGGCATGGTCCTCCGATTCGTGGGACTCGCCGCCGTGGTACGACTCGTTGGCGCCGGTGAAGGGCCGGACCACGGAGGTGACCTCGAGGGTGGAGCCGTCCTCCAGCTCGAGGTCGTAGGTCACGTCCTCACCCGGCTCGATCGGGTCGGTCAGGCCCATGAACATCACGTGGTTGCCGCCCGGGGCGAGCTCGAGGCTCCCGCCCGCGGGCACGGTGAAGCCGTCGGGGCTCTCCTGCATCACCATCTGGCCGTCCTCACCGGAGACCATCTCGTGGAGCTCGACCGTCTCGCCCAGCTCCGAGCGGACGCCGACGATGTGCAGGTCCTGGTCCGAGGGGTTCTCGAGCATGCCGAAGGAACCGGTCATGCCCTCCTCGGTGGCCTTCGTCCAGGGGTCGGTGATCGTGAGGCCGGCGGCCTGGCCGTCCGCGGTGGACGCGGCCGGCGAGGCATCCGAGGCCGGGGCGGCGTCCGTGGCCGGCGCGACGCTCGAGGCGTCCGACGCGCTCGGGGCGGAGCCGGCGTCGTCTCCGGCGCAGGCCGTCAGGCCGAGGGCGGCGACGGCGAGCACGGCGGCGGCGCCGAGGCGGCGAGGGGCGCGGGGGGAGGTGGTGGTCACGTCTGTGGGGTTCCTTGTCAGGCGGGCGCTCGACGACGCGCGGGGCGTCCGGGCGCGCGAGGGCGGGGCCGGTCCCCTCAGGGGGCCGGCCGGGGATCAGAGGTCAGCGGCCGTCGTCGAGGTGGCCGAGCGCGCGGGCGCGGCGGCCCATCAGGAGGAAGGCGACCACGAGCACGGCCAGGCCGGCGATGCCGGCGACCCACACCCAGGCGGGCAGCGCGTCGGAGTCCGCGGGCTGCGCGGCATCGGAGGCGTCCGCCTGCGCGGTCGCCTCGGCCGAGGCGGCGTCGCCCTGACCTGCCGTGGCCTCCGGGGAGGCGGCGATCGAGGCCCCGGCGACGGCGGAGCCGCAGCCCTGGGGCGCGGTGCCGGCGGCCGGTGCGGCCGGGTCGTCCACCGCGAAGTCGAACGAGCGCTCCTCGGAGTGCCCGTCCGAGTAGACGACGCGGTAGGCGACCTCGTAGTCGCCGTTGGGCAGCCCCTCGCACAGCGGCGCGGAGAAGGTGGGGCCGTCCACGGTGCCGGCGGCGGACTGCCACTGGTTGCCGTCGGCGTCGCGGACCTGCAAGAGGTTCTGGATGCCCTCGCCGTCGATCAAGTCGCCGCTGAAGGTCAGCGAGACCTCCGACGGCGCCGTCGTGACGGTCTCGTCGACGGCGGGGGCGGTGCGGATGAGCTCGTCGTGCGCGGCCGCGGGGGCGGCCCCGGCGACGACGAGGGCGGGCAGCAGGGCGAGTCCGGCGGCGGCGCGAGCGGCGCGGCGGACAGGGGTGGTCTGGTGATGCATGGTGGTGTCCTCACGGGTCTGCCGCGGTCCCGGACGGGAGTCGCGGGCGGACCGTTCCGAAGGGTCGTCGGGCGCGGTCGGGCCTCGAGACGCGGACGGAGCCGGCGTCCTCAGGCCGCGAGGGCGAACGGCGGGCCGCGCCGCCCCGGAGAGCTGAGGAGGGCGAGGGACGTCGCCGGACGGCGCGCCGGCGGGACGGGGACCCGGACGCGGGCCGGCGTCGGCAGGGGGCCGTGCGCGGCCGGCGGCGGGCAGACGGCGGCCACCACGCGTTCGGCGATGGTGAGCACGAGGGCCTCACCGCGCCGCAGCACCAGCACGGTGAGGACCGCGGCGATCACGTGGGCCGCGAGCATGCGCAGGTCGGTCAGGTGGCCGGCGGGGGCGCCGGACAGGGCCTCCCCCGGTGCCACGAGGGCCCCGGCGCCGGGATGGGCGTGGCCGAGGTGGGCCGGGTCGACGCCGGCGACCGGCGCCACGGCGTGTCCGCCGGCGGCGAGCCCGTAGAGCACGTGGAACAGCCCCTGGGCGATCGCGACGGCGGCGGCGGTGCGCCACAGCGAGAGGGCGCGGCCCGCCAGGGCGGTGCAGAGCGGGGCGGCGAGGACGGCCGCGAAGGCGACCACGCCGACCTCGGGGAACCCGTGACCGGGCTCGGCGGCGGTGTGGAACAGCGCGGCCAGGGCGGTCATCGCCAGGGCCCCGGCCCAGCCCCGGACCAGACGGGCCGGCCCACGCACGACGCGCGGAGGGGCGTCCTCGAGGCCGGACGGGGCCCACGGAGCGGCGGCGACGGCGCTGCGCATGCCACGACTCCTCTCCGCACGGCCCCGGCCCACGTCGGCCGGACGATCGTCCGCCCATCCTACGCGCCCGCAGACGACGACGGGCGCCCCACCCGAGGGTGGGACGCCCGTCCCGCGGCGTGCGGCGTGGGTCCGGGGACCCGCACCGCGACCGGAATCACTCGGAGGCGGCGGCCTTGAGCTTGGAGCCGGCGGTCACCTTCACGGAGTGGCCGGCCGGGATGGTGATCTCCTCGCCGGTGCGCGGGTTGCGGCCGGTGCGCTCCTTGCGCTCGGTGCGCTCCACGGCCAGCCAGCCCGGGATCGAGACCTTCTCGCCCTTCTTGACCTGGGCGGTGAACACCTCGAAGAGGGCGTCCAGCACATCGCTGACGGCGGCCTGGGTGTTGCCGGAGCGCTCGGCGACGGCGGCGACGAGTTCCTTGCGGTTCATGGCCATGGGTCCTCCCTATGGGACGTCGGTTACGGTTCCCGGGCCGTTCGGACCGGGCTGCCAGTTGTGAACGTACCACCTCTCCGCGGGCGAATCGCCCCCTGAACCGCGAGAATCCGCGATTTCCCGTGACCCGGGCGGCCCTGATCCCCGAGGCACGACGACGGCGGCGCCCCTCCTGAGGAGGGACGCCGCCGTCGCGGTGGTGCCGAGCGCCCGGAGACCGGGCCTCAGGTCACCAGGAGGACTTGGTCACGCCGGGCAGCTCGCCACGGTGCGCCATGTCGCGGAAGCGCACGCGGGAGATGCCGAAGCGCTGGAAGGTGCCGCGGGGGCGACCGTCGATGGCGTCGCGGTTGCGCACGCGGACCGGGGAGGCGTCGCGGGGCAGCTTCTGCAGGCCCAGGCGGGCGGCCTCGCGGGCCTCGTCCGACGCGTTCGGGTCCACGAGGGTCTTGCGCAGCTCGAGACGCTTCTCGGCGTAACGGGCCACGATGGCCTTGCGCTGCTCGTTCTTGGCGATCTTGGACTTCTTGGCCATCTCAGCGCTCCTCTCGGAAGTCGACGTGCTTGCGGACCACCGGGTCGTACTTCTTCAGGGTGATGCGGTCCGGGTTGTTCCGGCGGTTCTTGCGGGTCACGTAGGTGAACCCGGTGCCGGCGGTGGACTTCAGCTTGATGATCGGACGAACGTCCTTGTCCTTGGCCATGTCAGAGCTTCACTCCCTTCGCGATCAGGTCCGCCACGACGGCGTCGATCCCGCGCACGTCGATGGTCTTGATGCCCTTGGCGGACAGCGTCAGCGTGACGTTGCGGCGCAGGGAGGGGACCCAGTAGGTCTTCTTCTGGATGTTCGGGTCGAACCGGCGCTTGGTGCGACGGTGCGAGTGGGAGATGCTGTGGCCGAATCCCGGCCCAGCCCCGGTTACCTGGCAGTGAGCTGCCATGATCACTCCTCGTGGCAAGTAGTAGTAAAAGGACGGGCGGAACCCGCATGGCGGCGAGCCGCGGACCTGTCCGCGGACACCTGTTGTGAGCCCCGCCCCGGGTGTGGACACCGCACTCTTACTGCGACTTCTCGAAAAGGGGGACCAGGCTGGGTGAGAGCCAACCGAAGTTCCTTATGGATCGCTGGTGTGGACGGTGAGCCCCGGTCCGCCCTGAGGGCGTCCCGGGATCCGGTCTGCGGGAGCGCGTTGCTTTTCCGACCCGCCGTCCGCCCGGTCACCTGACCGATGGAACGACGAGAACAACGCGGCGTGCGCCGTGCCATCTTACGCGAACCATGGGCGTCGCTTCAACTCGACGGGGGGCGCCTGTGGTATGCGCACGGTCCTCGGCCCCCAGGACCGCTCCGCGCGCCACGGCGCGGCCACGCGCGCTGGGCCGGCCCACCCCTCCGGCGCGGATCAGGCGACCGACGCCCCCAGCAGCGAGCCCACCGCGAAGGTCAGGCCGAGCGCCAGAGCGCCGCCGAGGACGACGCGCACGGCCGCCCGCAGCGCGGGCGCGTCGCCGAGCCGGGCCCCGACCCAGCCGGTGACGGCGAGGGCCACGAGGGTGACGGCGAACGTGAACGGGACACGGAGGCCCACCGGCGCCAGGACGACCGTCAGGAAGGGCAGCAGCGCGCCCACGAGGAACGCGAGGAAGGACGCTCCGGCGGCGGCCCACGGACTGACGACGTCCTCCTCCGCCATGCCCAGCTCCATGCGCAGATGGGCGGCGAGCGCGCCCTTCTCGGTGAGCTCCCGCGCGGCGGCCTCGGCCGTGGCCCGACTCAGGCCGTCCGCCTCGTAGAGCTGCACGAGCTCCTCCAGCTCGCCCTCGGGATCCTCCTCGAGCTCGCGGCGCTCCTTGGCGATCAGCGACTTCTGCGAGTCGGAGGACGAGGAGACGGACACGTACTCGCCCAGCGCCATGGAGAAGGCGCCGCCGACCACCGCGGCGGCGCCGGCCAGCAGGATCGGGGTGAGCGCCGTCGTCGCGCCGGCGACACCGACGACGGTGGCCGCGACGGACACGATGCCGTCGTTGGCGCCGAGCACGCCCGCCCGGAGCCAGTTGAGGCGGGCATGCACGCCGCCGGCGGCGTGCGGTTCGTCGGGACCGCCCGGCGGGACCTGATCGGTCAGGGGCGAGGACTGTTCAGACGTGTGCGACATGTCTCCATGCTCGCGGCGCGGGGCGGGACGCGCCAGGCAGGTGAGGCGGTCCTTCGGACGGGGACGCCAGGACACCCGGTCTCGCTGTTGCCAGGATTGTTCAACAACAGCTACCGTCTCCCCAGCGCCTCGTGACGCCCGTCACCTCGCCTGGCGCCCTCGACGAAGGTGACCACCGTGTCCCACGCAGACATCCCCCACGCCGGACCGGACGGCTCGACCCCCTCGGGCACCGCGCCGAAGACCGACTCCCGCGCCGCGAGCGCCACCCGGCGCACCGCACTGCTCGGCGCCATGTTCCTCATGGCCACCTCGGCCATCGGCCCCGGCTTCATCACGCAGACCGCCACGTTCACCGTCCGGATGGGCGCCGCGTTCGCGTTCGCCATCCTGGTCTCGATCCTCATCGACATCGCCGTCCAGATGAACGTGTGGCGCGTCATCGGCGTCTCCGGCATGCGCGCCCAGGAGCTGGCGAACCGCGTCCTGCCCGGCCTCGGCTGGGTCCTCGCCGCGCTCGTGTTCCTCGGCGGCATGGTCTTCAACATCGGCAACATCGCCGGCACCGGCCTCGGCGCGAACGCCATGCTCGGCGTCGACCCCCTGATCGGCGGCGGCGTCTCCGCGCTCATCGCGCTGCTGATCTTCCTCTCCAAGCGCGCCGGCGTGGCCCTGGACCGGATCGTGGTGGCGCTCGGCGCCGTCATGATCCTGCTGATGCTGTACGTGGCCATCACCTCCGCCCCGCCCGTGGGCGAGGCCCTGCGCCAGTCCGTGATGCCGGAGGAGGTCGACTTCTTCGTGATCGTCACCCTCGTGGGCGGCACCATCGGCGGCTACATCACCTACGCGGGCGCCCACCGCATGATCGACTCCGGAGTGAAGGGCGTGGACGACGTCCAGGACATCACCCGCAGCTCCGTGGCCTCGATCCTCGTGACCGGCCTGATGCGCGCCCTCCTGTTCCTGGCGATCCTCGGCGTCGTCGCCTCGGGCGCGGTGCTGTCCAAGGACAACCTGGCCGCCTCCGCCTTCCAGGCCGCCGCCGGCGACATCGGCCTGCGCATGTTCGGCATCGTCCTGTGGGCCGCCGCCGTCACCTCCGTGATCGGCGCGTCGTACACCTCGATCAGCTTCGTCACCCGCTCCACCACCAGCGCCCGCACCCGCAACCTGCTGACGGTCGCCTTCATCGTGGTCTGCACCGCCCTCTACCTGGCGCTGCGCCAGGCACCGCAGACGCTGCTCGTGTTCGCCGGCGCGTTCAACGGCATGATCCTGCCGGTCGGCTTCGCCGCCCTCCTCTACGTGGCCTGGCGCCGCCGCGACCTGCTGCACGGCTACCGCTACCCCGGGTGGCTGCTCGTGATCGGCGCGCTCGCGTGGATCGTCTCCGTGTTCATCGCGGTGCGCGGGTTCATCCCCATGGTCGAGATGATCACCGGTGCCTGAGATGACCACGACGACGCCGCTGCCGCCGCTGGACGGCGCCACGACCCCCGCGCAGGCCCGCGAGCGCTTCCGCGCGGGGCTCGTGCGGCCGACCTCGGGGATCGCCGACGGCTACGCGCAGGCGAACCTCGTCTCGATCCCGCAGGACCACGCCTACGACGTCCTGCTCTTCGCCCAGCGCAACCCCCAGGCCCTGCCGCTGCTCGGCGTGTTCGAGGCCGGCGAGGTCAACGGCCCCGCACTGGACGGCGACGTCCGCACGGACGTGCCGCAGTACGTGGTGTACCGCGACGGCGTCGAGACGGACCGCCCCACGGATCTGCTCGACGTGTGGCGGGACGACCTCGTGACGTTCGTGATCGGCTGCTCGTTCACCTTCGAGTCCGCCCTGGTGGCCGAGGGCATCCGGATGGCCCACCAGGACGCCGGCGTGAACGTGCCGATGTACCGCACCACGCGGCGCTGCGCCTCGGCGGGCCGCCTCTCGGGCCCGCTCGTGGTCTCGATGCGCCCCCTCCCCGCCGACCGCGTGGCCGACGCCGTGCGCATCACCTCCCGCTACCCCGCGGTGCACGGCGCGCCCGTGCACGTGGGCGACCCGGCCGGCCTCGGGATCACGGACCTGTCGGCACCGGACTTCGGCGACGCCGTCGAGGTCCCGCAGGGCCACCTGCCCGTGTTCTGGGCGTGCGGGGTGACGCCGCAGGCGGCGATCATGGAGTCCCGCCCGCCGCTGGCCATCACCCACGCTCCCGGGCACATGCTCATCACGGACCTGCCGGACCGGATGTTCCAGGTCCCGTGACCGTCCGGGCCCGGGGAGGCGGTCAGTCCCCCGCGGCGGCGAGGTGCGCCAGGACGAACTGCTCCGCCTCGTCCAGGTAGTCGCCGAACATGGCGTGCACCGCGGGCAGGTCGCCGGCCAGCAGCCGCTCCACGATCCACCGGTTGCGGTCCGCGAACAGCACGTGCAGGCGCGTCTGCTCGTCCATGGGGTGGAACGCCAGGCGCACGCGGGCCTGCACCGACGCCATGAGCCGCGTGAGCTCGGGGGCGCCGGCCAGGTCCACGATGCCGACGTGGACGCGATGGTTGGCGTCGCCCAGGACCCGCGCGGGGGTGTCCGGGCCGCCCGAGAGCAGGTCCTGGGCACAGCGCAGCTGGCGCGCCGCGCCGGGGGTGAGCTCACCGTGCTCGAGGGCGCCGAGCTGGATCACCCGACGCGTGCGGTACAGCCCACGCACGTCCTCCGGACCCGGCGCCGTCACGAACACCCCGCGGTGCGGCCGTCGCTCCACGAGGCCCTCCGAGGCCAGCATGGTGAACGCCTCGCGCAAGCTGTTGCGGCTGACCTGGAGCTCGGCGGCCAGCGCCACCTCTCCCAGTCGCTCCCCCGGCACGAGCCCGGCCGCCGCGATCCGCTGCCGCAGCTGTGCGGCCGCGGCCACGGGAGCCGGAGCCGGGGCGGACTCGCCGCCGCCGGCGCCGGGCGCGAGGCCTTCCCCGGTGACACCGCCGCGCGCCGGCACCCTCACGCCCCCAGCCGGGCGATCGCCTGGCCGCGCGTCACCGAGGCCGGGGTCTCGGCCACGAGGAGCTGGATCCGGCCCGCACGAGGGGCACGGATCGGCGTCTCCATCTTCATCGCCTCGACGATCGCGACCGTGTCACCCTCGGCCACCTCGGCGCCGTCTTCGACCTTCCACGAGGCCAGGGTGCCGGTGACCGGCGAGGCCACGGCGCCGTCGTCGTCGGGCTTCCCGGCGCCGGCAGCGCCGGCCGGGGCCGCGGCACCCGCGCCGCCGCCTCCGAGGAGGGCCGCGTAGAGATCGGCGGGCAGGCCCAGTCGCACGGCGCGGCCGTCCAGCTCGACGGTGACGGCAGTCCGGCCGCCGGCGGGCACCTCGGCGCCCAGGTAGGGGGACTCGGCCAGCGGCTCGGCGAACTCGGACTCGATCCACGTGGTGTAGACGCCGAGGCGGTCCCCCGAGGTGAAGGCGTCCTGCTCGAGCACGGCGCGGTGGAACGGCACCACGGTGGGCACGCCGTCGATTCGCAGCTCGGCCAGGGCGTCGCGGGCGCGGGCGACGGCCTGGGCGCGGTCCTCGCCCCACACGATGAGCTTGGCGAGCAGGGAGTCGTACTCGCCCGGCACCACGGAGCCGGTGCGGACGCCCGAGTCCATGCGGACCCCGGGGCCGGTGGGGGCCTCGAACGCGTCGATCGGGCCGGGCACGGGCAGGAAGCCGTACGCCGGGTCCTCGGCGTTGAGGCGGAACTCGAGGGCGTGGCCGCGCGGCGTCGGGTCCTCGGGGATGCTCAGCGGCTCGCCGGCGGCGACGCGGAACTGCTCGCGCACCAGGTCCACGCCGAAGACCTCCTCGGTGACCGGATGCTCCACCTGCAGGCGGGTGTTCACCTCCAGGAAGCTGATGAGGCCGTCCGGGGCCACGAGGTACTCGACCGTGCCGGCCCCGGTGTACCCGGCGGCGCGGCAGATCTCGCGGGCGGAGGTGTGGATGCGCTCGCGCTGCTCGTCCGTGAGGAACGGCGCCGGGGCCTCCTCCACGAGCTTCTGGTTGCGACGCTGCAGGGAGCAGTCGCGGGTGCCGAGCACGGCCACGTGGCCGTGCTCGTCGGCGAGGACCTGGGCCTCCACGTGGCGGGGGCGGTCCAGGAAGCGCTCCACGAAGCACTCGCCGCGGCCGAACGCGGCGACGGCCTCGCGGACGGTCGCCTCGAACGCGTCCTCGACGTCGCCGAGCTCGCGCACCACGCGGATGCCGCGGCCGCCGCCGCCGAAGGCCGCCTTGATGGCGATCGGCAGGCCGTGCTCCTCGGCGAACGTGCGCGCGGCGGCGGCGTCCGGCACGGGGCCGTCCGAGCCCGGCACGAGCGGGGCACCCGCCTGCTGGGCGAGGGAGCGGGCGGTGATCTTGTCGCCGAGGGCGCGGATGGCGTCCGGCGACGGGCCGATCCAGGTCATCCCGGCGTCGATCACGGCCTGCGCGAAGTCGGCGTTCTCGGAGAGGAAGCCGTAGCCCGGGTGCACGGCGTCGGCGCCGGCGCGGCGGGCGACGTCGAGGACCGCGTCGATCGTCAGGTAGGTGTCCGCCGAGGACGCGCCCGGCAGGTGGAAGGCCTCGTCCGCGACGGCCACGTGCAGGGCGTCGGCGTCCGGATCCGAGTAGACGGCGATCGAGGCGATGCCGTGGTCGCGGGCGGCGCGGGCCACGCGCACGGCGATCTCGCCGCGGTTGGCGATGAGCACCCGCGTGACGGGGCGGGCGGCGGGGGTGGTGGTCATGCGGGGGCCTCCTCGGAGGGCGATGCGGAGTCGACGACGGTCTCGGCGCCGGGGCGGGGATGGGGGACGAAGCGGACGCGGGCGCCCGGCGGCAGCTGGGCCGCCAGGCTGAGGTCCGCGCGGGCCACGACGCCGATCACCGGGTAGCCGCCGGTGACCGGATGGTCGGAGAGGAACAGGACGGGCTCACCCGAGGGCGGCACCTGCAGCGCGCCGCGCACGGCGCCCTCGGACTTCAGCTCGCCCTCGCGCACGCGCTCGAGCGGCGCGCCGCCGTCGGGGGCCGTGAGGCGCACGCCGATCCGGTCGGTCTGCTGGCTCACGTCCCAGTCCTGCGTGAACAGGCGCTCCAGGCCCGCCTCCCCGAACCAGTCGTCGCGGGGGCCGGGGACCACGCGCAGCACGGCCACCTGGCCGGGCGCGGGCATGGGGCGCAGCGCGGTCTCCGGGTCCCCCACCATCACGACGCCGGCCTCCTCCGGGGCGGGGGTGCCGGCGGCGGTCAGGCGCGCGGCGGAGGCACCGGCGGCACCCCTCGCGTCCGGGTCGACGCGACGGGCGAGGCGGTCCCCCGCCGCCAGCGGGACGGGGCCGAGCCCGGACAGGGTGTCGGTCGAACGGCTGCCGAGCACGGGCGGCACGTCGAGCCCGCCCCGGAGGCCCACGTACACGCGCAGGCCGCCGACCGGCTCGTCCACCGTCAGCGTCTGGCCGTCCAGCACGACGAACGGGGTGCGAGCGGGCACCCGGCGCGTGGCGCCGTCGGCCGCGGTGATCGTCCCGCCGGCCTCGGCGCCGGCCAGGGCCATCACCTGGTGGCCGTGCGCGGTGAGGGTGAGGCCGCCCAGGGCGGTCTCCAGCACCGCCTCGCGTGAGCGGTTGCCCACGAGCCGGTTCGCCTGGCGCGCCGCGTCCCGATCGGCCGCGCCGGACACGACGACGCCGAGGTCGCCCAGGCCCGGGCGGCCCAGGTCCTGGACCAGGGTCAGGAGCCCCGGGTCCACGACGGTGACGCCGCGGCGGCCGGCCACGGACGGGAGGCCGGCCGCGGCGTCGGCGGGCGGGGTGGCGTCGACCGCCGCGTCCGTGCCGGAGGTGACGGACGCCGTCGGGCGCACGGGGACGTAGCGGACACGGTCGCCGGGCTGCAGCAGGGCGGGCTGCTCGCGGCCGAGGTCCCACAGGGCCGCGGTGGTGTGCCCCAGCAGCTGCCAGCCGCCGGGCGAGGTGCGCGGGTAGACGGCAGAGAAGGCCCCGGCGACGGCGACGGCGCCCGCGGGGACGGCCGTGCGGGGCGAGCTGCGGCGGGGCGCCTCGAACGGGGCCGCCTCGGAGGCGCAGTACATGAACCCCGGCGCGAAGCCGCCGAACGCGGCGAACCAGTCGGCCTCGCTATGGGCCCGGATGACGCCGTCGACGCCGAGCCCGGTGAGCCGGCCGACCTCGGCGAGGTCCTCACCGTCGTAGACCACGGGGATCTCGACGACGCGGCCCCCCGTCAGCTCACCGGCGTCGGGGGTGAGAGTGCTGACCCGCGGTGCGGCGTGCTCGGCGGCGGCCTGCGAGGTGAAGGTCACCAGGACGGTCGCGGCGG
The DNA here is from genome assembly GCF_014138885.1 of Micrococcus luteus. Classification (NCBI taxonomy): domain Bacteria; kingdom Bacillati; phylum Actinomycetota; class Actinomycetes; order Micrococcales; family Micrococcaceae; genus Micrococcus; species Micrococcus luteus. Next base: position 1,912,431 of record NZ_JACJIK010000001.1, on the reverse strand, counting down.
CGGCCATGACCTGGCGCTGGCCGCGCTCCGGGTGGGCCGTGAGGTGGGCGTGGACGGCCATGACGTCCTCGAGCGAGGCGCACTCGACGAGGAAGCCCTGGGTGCCGACCCAGCGGATCGGGCGGGCCGGCGGCTCGGCGGCGGGGTGATGTGGGGCGCTCATGCGAAGGCCTTGATGGCCACGCCCGCGCCCTCGAGCGCGCGGCGCACGGCCGCGGCCATGGCCACGGCGCCGGGCGTGTCGCCGTGCAGGCAGATGCTCTCGGCGTCGACGCGCACGTCCGTGCCGTCCACCGCCGCGACGACGCCCTCGGTTGCCAGGCGCACCATGCGGGCGGCGACGTCGTCCTCGTCGTGGAGGACCGCGCCGGGCTCGCGGCGGGAGACGAGCGTGCCGTCCGGGTTGTAGCCGCGGTCCGCGAAGGCCTCGGCGACGCCGCGCAGCCCCGCGGCGGCCGCCTTGTCCAGGGCGACGGAGCCGGGCAGGAGCAGCAGCGGGAGGTCGGAGCCGAACGCCTTGACGCCGTCGACGACGGCCTGGGCGTGCGCCTCGTGACGGACGATCGTGTTGTAGAGGGCGCCGTGCGGCTTCACGTAGCGGACCTGGCCGCCGGCCGCGCGGGCGAGCGCGTCGAGGGCGCCGATCTGGTAGAGGACGTCATCGGCCAGCTCGGTGGGCGTGCAGTCCAGGAAGCGGCGGCCGAATCCGGCGAGGTCGCGGTAGCCCACGTGCGCGCCGATCGTGACGCCGGCGGCGACCGCGTCACGGCAGGTCTGGGCGATCCCCGAGGGATCGCCCGCGTGGAAGCCGCACGCGACGTTGGCGGAGGAGACGGAGGGCATGATGGCGGCGTCGTCCCCCATCGTCCACGAGCCGAAGGACTCGCCGACGTCGGAGTTCAGGTCGATCTGCGGCGCGTGAGACACGGTGCAGTCCTCTCGGATCGGGCCCGGCTGAGGTGCCGGTCACACAATCTTGAGGCATGAAGGATGATTGTTCAACAATCCCCGGCGCGCCCTTCTGACGCTCACCCGGTCCACTCGGCAACGCGGGTTGAGTTATCGCGGGTGTTCAGCCGCGCCACCCGCGACAACTCAACCCGCGTTGCGGACCGGGCCGGGCTGAGCAACGTCAGCGCGGCGTGTGCTCCGGGTCCACGCGCTCGCCCTCGCGCACGGGCCCGGGTGCGGTGCCGCCGCCCCACGGGTCCCCGCCGAACGCCTCACGCCCGTGCTCGCTCAGCCAGCTCGCCAGCTCCGGGCCCGCGGGCACGATGCCCGTCGGGTTGATGTCCTCGTGCACCACGTAGTAGTGCTCCTTGATCTGCACGAAGTCGATCGTGTCGCCGAAGCCCGGGGTCTGGAACAGGTCGCGCGCGTAGCCCCACAGCGCCGGCATCTCGGTCAGCTTGTTCCGGTTGCACTTGAAGTGCCCGTGGTACACGGGGTCGAACCGCACGAGCGTGGTGAACAGCCGCACGTCGGCCTCGGTGATCCGCTCCCCCATCAGGAAACGGCGCGTCGACAGGCGCTCCTCGAGCCAGTCCATCGCGGCCCACAGCCGCTCGTACGCGGCGTCGTACGCCTCCTGCGAGCCCGCGAAGCCGCACCGGTACACGCCGTTGTTCACCTCGGTGAACACGCGCTCGATCACCTCGAACATCTCGTCCCGCTCCGGCCCGGCGTCGGGGATCAGCTGCGGGGCGCCGTCGCGGTGGAACGCGGTCCACTCCGTCGAGAGGTCGAGGGTGATCTGCGGGTAGTCGTTGGTCACGACGCCGCCCGTCGGCACGTCCACGATCGCCGGCACCGTGATGCCCCGCGGGTAGTCCGGGAACCGCGTGAAGTAGTTCTCCTGGAGCCGCTCGGTGCCCAGCACGGGGTCCTTCCCGCCCTCGTCGAGGTCGAAGGTCCAGGACCGCTCGTCGTGGGTCGGCCCCGGGGTGCCCAGCGAGATCGCGTCCTCCAGGCCGAGCAGGCGCCGCACGATGATCGTCCGGTTCGCCCACGGGCACGCCCGCGCCGCCACGAGCCGGTAGCGGCCCGCCTCGACGGGCCACGCCTCGGCCCCCTCGGTGAGCCCGCCGCCCACGCGGCCGACCGTGGACGGCTCGGCCACGGGCAGGGCCCGCACGGCCTCCGGATCCGCCACGATCCGGTCCGCGATGTAGTTCGTGTCCCGCGTGAACTCCGCCCCGGACTGCACGTAGTTGCCCGTGAACCCCTCGCGCGTGTCGATGGTGCCGCGGTCCGCGGCCTGGCCGGTCTGCTGGTTCTCCATACACTCGAGCCTATGACGACGACCACCGCCACGCCCGGCCCCACGCCCGCCCCGCTGGTGCGCTGCGTGACCGCCCAGAACCCCTCCCCGATGACCCTCGCGGGCACCAACACGTACGTGGTCGCCGCACCGGACTCGGACGCGGCCGTCGTGGTGGACCCGGGTCCGGAGGACGACGTCGCCGCCCACCTCGAGCGCGTCCGTGCGGCGGCCGAGGGGCGCCGGATCGCGCTCATCCTGGTGACGCACCGGCACGCCGACCACACCGGCGGGGTGGACGCCTTCCACGCGGCCACGGGCGCCCCCGTGCGCGCCGCGGACCCGGACTGGTGCCGCGGCGGGGCCGCCGTCCTGACGCCGGACGAACGGATCGACGCCGCCGGCACCCCGATGCTGGCGTGGCACACCCCGGGCCACACCTCGGACTCCTACTCGTTCGCCGTCCCGGACGCGGGCGCGCACGGCGCGGTCATCACGGGCGACACCATCCTCGGCTCGGGCACCACCATGCTCGACCACCCGGACGGCACCCTCACCGACTACCTGGCCAGCCTGCGCCGCCTCGAGGCGGCGGGCCCGCTCACGGTGCTGCCCGCGCACGGGCCCGTGCCGGAGCCGCTCGACGTCGTCGCCCGCGACTACCGGCACCACCGCGAGGGCCGCCTGGAGCAGATCCGCGCCGCCCTGGCCGCGCTGCCCGAGACCGAGGCGGCGACGATCACACCCGAGGACCTGGCCCCGCGCATCTACCCCGGCCTCACCGGCACCGTGGCCCGCGTGGCCGTCCAGACGGTGGCCGCGCACCTGCGCCACCTGCGCGAGGACTGAGCCCCTCCGCCGCGGGCCCGGTCCGCACTACGCTGACCTCAGACCCGTCCCCTCGACCCCGCGGAGGCACCCCATGACCATCCTCGTCGGCTACGCCCCCTCGAAGGCCGCGGACGCCGCTCTGGACACCGCCCTGGACATCGCCCGCTCCACCGGCGAGCACGTGGTGGTGGTCAATGCGGGCCCCGGCGGCGAGCACCGCACCAAGTCCCTCGTCACGGAGGAGCAGCAGCGCGGGGTGCAGGCCCGGTTGGACGCCTCCGACGTGACGGCCGAGTTCCGTCAGTACGCGCGCGGCCGGTCCACGGTGGAGGAGATGAAGGACGTGGCCGCGGAGCTGGACCCGTCCATCGTGGTCATCGGCGTGCGCCGCCGCGGCGGCTTCGGCCGGTTCGTCATGGGATCGGTCTCGGACGAGCTGCTGCAGGAGATCGATCAGCCGGTGCTGTGCGTGAAGGAGTACCGGCAGTACGGGGACCACACGCCCGAGGCCGTGAGCCACGTCGCCGAGACGGACCCGGCCGCCCACGGCCTGCCCGCGTCCGAGCCGATGGCAGAGCGGCGTCGGCTCACACCCGTCGATTCCGGGGACCCGACGCTCGAGCGCTGAGCGCTCCCGCCGGGCCTCAGTCCTCGTCGTCCTGACGGCGGCGCGTGACGGCGTCGTCGAGGGGGCCGTCCGCGTGGGAGCCGGCGCCGCTGCGCCGCCCGGCCTCGTCCGCCGCCGCGGCCTCCGCCGCCTGCTTGGCCTGCTGGGCGCGCCGCTCGGCGAACGCCTCCTCGCCCGGGCCGGCGAGTTCGCGGTTGCGCTGCACCGCCGTCATCGAGCCGGTGTACAGGCCGGAGTGGTCGCCCACGCGGGTCAGCGGTGTGGTGAGGGTGTGCGGGCGCGGATCGGCGCCGTCGACGCGCGGCAGCGGCGCGGTGCGCGGGCGCGGCTCGCGGGCCGCCACCCCGGAGCCGTCCGGGCCCGGATCACCCGTCCGGTCGCCACCGCGGGCCCCCGCATCGGATCCCTCGGAGGCGGGCGCCGCGTCGTCGTGGGCGGGGTGCCGGACCACCATGCGCTGCACCACGATGCCCTCGGGGTGCTCGTGGCGCAGGAAGGCCACGAGGTCCTCGCGCACGAGGCAGCGCAGGTCCCAGAGGTCGCCGGAGTTGCGGGCGGAGACCACGGCGCGGATGCGCACGATGCCGCCGGTCGCGTCGGTCACCTGCAGCGCGTGCTCGCGTCCGTCCCACAGGTCCGTGGACTCGAGCAGCTGGGTGAGTCGTGCGCGCAGCGCGTCCATGGGCACGCGCCAGTCCACGTCCAGCTCCACGACGCCGGAGACCTCGGAGCCCACCCGCGTCCAGTTCTCGAACGGCTGGGTGGTGAAGTGCGAGGACGGGTAGACCATGCGGCGACCGTCCCAGAGCTTGAGCACCACGTTGGACAGGGTGATCTCCTCGACGGTGCCGAACACGCCCTCCATGTCCACCACGTCGCCCACCCGGATCGCGTCTGTGAAGGCGAGCTGGAAGCCGGCGAACACGTTGGTCAGCGTGGACTGCACGGCCAGGCCGGCGATCACGGAGATCACACCGGCGGAGGCGAGCAGGCCGGCCCCGAGCGAGCGCACCTCGGGCACCCCCAGCAGGACCACGGCGACGGCCACCACCACGATCACCGCGTTGAGGATGCGCCGGATCAGGATGGTCTGCGTGCGGATGCGTCGCTCGCGGCGGTGCTCGACGCCGGTCTCCTGGTAGCGGCCGAGGATCCCCGCCTCGATCACGCCGACCAGGCGCCACGCGGCCCATGCGCCCGCGGCGGCCACGGCGATGAGCATCAGGAACGACGCCGGCCGGTACCAGGTCTGCTCCTCGGCCATGACCCCGAGCCAGATCCGGGAGGCCAGCAGGCCGGCGGCGACGGCGGCCGGCAGGCTCAGCCGCGCGGCGCCGTGCTGGAACGCGGGGCGGCGCACGAGCACGACGCGTGCCACCTGCAGGGCCAGGTACACGACCGCCGCGCCGATGGCGAACGCCATCAGCACGGTCAGCAGCGTCCCCCATTCCACGCCGAAGGCCCGGGTGGTGGCGGCCGCCCCGTCCTGGATGTCCCCCTCCACCCCGGACGGCACGGTCTCGCCCGCCAGGAGGCGGTCCAGGGCGGTCAGCAGGGGCGGGGTCGCGAGGGCGGGCAGCGCGGGGAAGACCATGACGACAGTCTGACACCCACCCCCGGACGCACCCCGGAGAAGAGCACAATGGAGCCTGACCGTCCGCGCGGTCCGGGCCCGGCCGTCGTCGCGCCCCGTCCCGCCGGCCCGCCGCCGCCCCCCCCCCTGGAGGAATCCGTGCTCTCCGTCACCGACCTGCGCCCGCTCGACACCGCCACCGCGGACCTGTCCCGCATCATCCCGCGGGCGAACGTGGACGTGTCCTCCGTGGTGCCGGTGATCGCCCCGATCATCGAGCAGGTCCGCCACGGCGGCGAGCAGACCCTGCTGGACCTGGCCGAGCGGTTCGACGGTGTCCGCCCGCCGGCCCTGCGCGTGCCCGCGGAGGCGCTCGAGGCCGCCCTGGCCGGGCTCGACCCGCGGGTGCGCGCCGCCCTGGAGGAGTCGATCCGCCGGGCCCGGCTCGTGCACGACGCCCAGCACCCCCAGGACTCCACGGTCGAGCTCGGCGAGGGCGCCGTCGTGGAGAACCACTGGACCCCCGTGGGCCGCGTGGGCCTGTACGTGCCCGGCGGCCGCGCCGTGTACCCCTCCTCGGTGGTGATGAACGTGGTGCCCGCGCAGGCCGCCGGCGTGGGGAGCCTCGCGGTGACCTCACCCCCGCAGCGGGACCACGGCGGCCTGCCCCACCCCACCGTGCTCGCCGCGTGCGCGCTGCTGGGCGTGGACGAGGTCTACGCGGCCGGCGGCGCCCAGGCCGTGGCCATGCTGGCGCACGGCGTCCAGGACGACGACGGCGGGTGGCTCTGCGCGCCCGTCGACCTGGTGACGGGGCCCGGCAACGTGTACGTGGCCGCCGCGAAGCGCGCCCTGCAGGGCGTGATCGGCGTGGACGCCGAGGCCGGGCCGAGCGAGATCGCCGTGATCGCGGACGGCACCGCCCGCGCCGACTGGGTGGCCGCGGACCTGATCAGCCAGTCCGAGCACGACCCGCTGGCCGCCTCCGTGCTCATCACGGACTCCGAGGACCTGCTCCGGGACGTGCTGGCGGCGATCGAGGCGCAGGTGCCCGGGGCGTTCCACGAGGACCAGATCCGCGAGGCCCTCACCGGCCCCCAGTCCGGCGTGCTGCTGGTGCGGGACATGGACCAGGCCGTGGAGGTCTCCGACCGCTACGCCACCGAGCACCTCGAGATCCAGACGCGCGACCCCGAGGCCCTCGTGGGGCGCATCCGCAACGCCGGCGCCGTGTTCGTGGGCCCGCACGCCCCCGTGCCGCTGGGCGACTACTCGGCCGGGTCCAACCACGTGCTCCCCACCTCGGGGACGGCCCGGCACTCCTCCGGTCTGAACACCGTGACGTTCCTGCGCCTGCAGCAGCGCATCCGCTACACGGAGACCGGGCTCAAGGAGGTCGCGGACGGGATCGGCGTGCTGGCCGAGGACGAGCGCCTGCCCGCGCACGGCGCCGCGATCCGCGCCCGCTTCGCGTGAGGGGGCGGGCGTGAGCGGCGTCCGCATCGACGCGTGGCTGTGGGCCGTGCGGCTGTACAAGACCCGGTCCGCGGCCACGGCGGCCGTGCGCGCAGGCCACGTGCGCATCGACGGCGAGCCCGTGAAGGCGGCGACGCCCGTCGTCGTCGGGAACCGGGTGCGGGTGCGCCAGGACGGACGCGAGCGGATCCTCGAGGTCACGGGGCTGATCGCCAAGCGGGTGGGTGCCCCCGTGGCCCGGCAGCAGTACGTGGACCACTCCCCGCCGCCCGTGCCGCGTGAGCTGCTCGCGGTGCCGTACCGCGAGCGCGGCGCGGGCCGGCCCACCAAACGGGACCGCCGGCAGCTGGACGCGCTGCGCGGCCGCGACCGACGCTGAGCGACTCAGTCCTCCCCGCGCCGTCATCCGCCGTCGTGATGGCAGCCTCATGCGGAGGGTGCGGTCAGCACCATCCGGAACGGCTTGTCGTTGTCCACCGTGGCGGTGAACGTCATCGGCCCCGCCTCATCCACGGGGGGAGTCGCCGCCGACCAGCCGCCGCACAGCGCCTCCGACCCGGCCATCCAGGTCTTCGTTCCCCCGCCACCCCGTGAGGTCAGGATCTCCGTCTCACCGGTGCCATCCGAAGGACACAGCACGATGACCCGAAGGACCGCACCCTGTTGGGCGTCCACGGTGATCTGCTGTGTGCCCGTCCCGACCGCCTCCTCCAGGACGGACCCCTTCAGGACGGACTCCTTCTCCGGGTCGAGATAGTCCGCATCCGGATGCCGGCGCGTGTACTCGACCAACGTCATCCCGTCCTCCTCGAACAGCGCGGCGGGGAGTGCTTCTTCACCGGCGGGTGACGACGCGGACGAACCGGTGGCGGAGGCCGACCGGGTTGCCGAGGGGGCCGCTGACGTCACGGTGACGGAGAACGCCGCAGCGGTGGATGCCTTCGCGGTGGAGGAGACGCTGCCCGGGGAAGCGGAGCATCCCGAGATGGCGATACCGAGGAGAGCCGCGACGACCACGGCGGCCGACAATGCCGCACGCTTCTTCTCGATGTCCATCCGCATGATCCGATCCCTCTCAGAGAACCGACTGCGGGGCCGCGGGCTGCGGTCTCGAGCCCCCCTCTCGAGTGGCTTGATCCTGGCTGGCGATGCGCGGTGTGTCAAGCATCACATCGGGCAGCTCGGATGACGCCGCGCGACCGCGGCGCTTTGACCGCCCCACGGACCCCTCCGTAGGCTGGTGCCCAGAATCACGAGTTCCCGTCATTCACGGCCCTGGCCGGCGGGACGGCAACCCTCTCACGCAGTAGTGGGGTGCTCCAGGTGATGATTCGGCCCCTCGGACACCCCGACGGGCAAGTACCGCGCCTCCGCGGATCCGGGCGATCCGCGTTCCCGCCGTCTGCGGAGCCGCGTCAGTCATCGGAAGAGGACGCGCGCCATGACCCTGACCCACGAACCCCACACCGCCGCGTGGGACACCGACCTGTCCCTCGGCAACCTCCGCTCCGGCCTCTCGGCCTTCCCCACCGGGGTCGTCGCGCTGGCAGGCCTCGCCGACGGCGTCCCCGAGGTGATGGTCTCCTCCTCCTTCGGCGTGGGCATCTCCTGGGAGCCGGCCCTCGTGTCCTTCTCCGCGCAGAACAGCTCCCGCACCTGGCCGCGCCTGCGCCGGGCCGGGGCGATCGGCGTCTCCCTGCTGGCGGCGGACCAGACGCCGCTGTGCCGTCAGCTGGCCTCCCGCGAGGGCGACCGCTTCGCCGGTCTGGACGTGCACCGCAGCCCGCACGACGCCCTGCTGATCGGGGGCTCCTCGCTCTGGCTCGAGACGCGGGTGCACGCCGAGGTCCCGGCGGGCGACCACACGGTGGTGCTGCTCGAGGTGACGGCCTTCGCGGATCACACGGACGCCGCTCCCCCGGCCGCCCTGCACCGCAATCTCTTCCACGGCCTGCGCGCGCTCTGAGCGAACTCTAGGTGAACAATCGGGCCCCTGGTTCCCGGTCGGCGAGATCCGTGCAATGATGGAGCCTGAAGTTGATCAAGCTGTATCCCGCCATCTTCACTGCTCGTCAGCCCGGCATCGCCGGCGTCGATGAGTGTTGGGCAAGCGGTTCAGTCTCGCCGCTTCACCCGCGTCCCACATCCGGGCCGCGGTCCAACACCGCCACCGCACCGCGGGGGCACATCGAAAGGACACCATCATGGCTGTCGGTACTGTCAAGTGGTTCAACGCTGAGAAGGGCTACGGCTTCATCGCCCCCGAGGACAACTCCGCGGACGTGTTCGTGCACTTCTCCGCCATCCAGGGCGGGGGCTTCAAGGAGCTCCAGGAGAACGACCGCGTCGAGTTCGAGACCCAGGACGGCCCCAAGGGCCTCCAGGCCGCCAACGTGACGAAGCTCTGATCTTCGCCTGACGCACGGCTTCCGACGCCCCCGGTCCGCACGGACCGGGGGCGTCGTCGTGTGCGCTTCCGCACGCCCCGCCGCGCACTGCGCCGCACTCCGCCGTACGCCCGTTCGACCGCGGCGCTGCGACACCACCGCAGGGCTGCACTGCGGTGATGTCGCTGAGGCGCGGTCCTCCGGGGTGGGCCTCGTCCTGGCCCTGCGCGTCAGGCCGCGCCCCGCCGACCCACGTGGCGACGCAACAGCAGCACCACGCCCAGGGCCAGCAGATACCCGGCCGCGACGACCGCGAAGCCGGCCCGGTAGTCGCCCGTGACGTCGCGCAGCACGCCCATCAGCAGCGGGCCCAGGGCGAAACCGGCGTACATGCCCATCGAGTTCGCCCCGGTCGCTCGGCCCAGCCGCTCGGCCGGCACCTCACTCAGCAGACCCGCGTTGATCACCACGTTGGCGCCCAGCACCGTCAGTCCGTGCACCGCGGCGCCCACCCACAGCAGGACCGGCAGATCCAGCAGGTCCGCTGCGAGGAACACCACGACGCCGGCCACGGCACCCAGGCAGATCACGGTCAGCAGGGTGGTGGGCCGGTCTCCGGAGCTCATCCGCCGGCTCCACCCGATCCGGGAGAGAACCCCCACCACCCCGGACACGGCCGCCGCGGCACCGCCGGCCACGAGCGTCATCCCCAGCGTCTCGACCGCGAACAGCGGCAGGTACGTGTTCGTGGCCTGCATGCCCAGGCCGGTGAGGAACGCGATCGCCGCGAAGAACCAGACCGTGGCCGGCAGGGGCGAGGTGTCCCGCCGTCGTCGTCCGCCGACGGGGCCGGTGGCCGGCGGCGGCGCCCCGGGCAGCGGCGGGGCGGCGACCAGCGCGAGCACCCAGAGCGCCCCGATGAGCACCGCGGCCCCCAGCGCGGCGCCCGTCCAGCCGAGGGCGAGGGACGCGGCCGGGAAGAACAGGCCGCCGACCAGCTGGGCCGCCTGCACGCCGGACTGCTTCACCCCGACCCACCCGATGCGCCTCTCCGGCGGCACCACGGTCCGGATGATCCGGTTCGTGGTGGGGTTGGAGATGGCCTGCGTGACGCCCGCGACGGCGGCCGCCGCGTACAGCACGGGCAGGGACGGGGCGACGGCGCCGAGCACGAGCGCCGCGGCGGTGCCGCCGAAGATGATGCTCAGCTGTGCGCGGGCGGACAGGCGGTCGGCGGCCCGGCCGAGGCCGAGCGAGGTGACGGCGGCCGCCGCGAACACGACCGTCATCACGGTGCCGAGCTGGCCCGAGGTGACGTCGAGCCGCTCCATCACGACCGTGGAGGAGGCGGAGACGCCGTAGTTGAACAGGGGCCCGGCGCCCATGGCCGCCAGCAGCACCCACAGCAGGGCCGTGGAGGGGCGGCGAGCGGCGGGGGCGGGCGGGGTCACGGCCCCAGGCTACGACCCCTCACGCGACGAGGCGGGAAATCCATCTCATGGGCGCCCGGGGGCGTCGTGTGAGGTGGATTTCCCGCCTCGAAAGGGGCGGGGGTGACTGCGGGGGTGGGTCAGCCGACGCGGCCCTCGCCGCGGTGCTCGCCCTCGACGCGGCCGGTGGTCCCCCGCTGGGTGACCTCCTCGCCGTCCTGGCGCTCGGGCCGCTCGCCGGCCTCCGCCGGCAGGCCCTCGTTCTCGTCGGTGGGCGTCTCGCCGGCGGTGGCGGCGGGTGCCGGATCCTGCGGGGCCCGACGACGGCCGCCGTGCGAGGACAGCGACTCACCCTCACCCAGCGAGCTGACGCGCGGCATCGGCGACGTGGTCAGCGGCACGGACTCGGTCCGCCGGGCGTCGACCAGCGTGGAGCCCGTCCCGGAGACGGGCGAGCCCTGCACTGGGGCGCCGGCCGCCTCGCGGCCCGGGATCAGCAGCTCGGAGCGCCACTGGGGGTCGCGCTCGGTGAGGTAGTCCACGCGGGCGTGCTCGCCGAAGTGGTCCGCGTCCGCCTCCTCCCAGTCCATGGCCCAGCCGGCGGGCGGGTCGTTGAGCAGCTCGTCCGTGCGCAGCCAATGGTAGATGGACGCGTACGAGCGGGTGCTCAGGTGGTCCACGCGGCGGCGCAGCATGCGGGTGTTCAGCTGGGACGGATGCGTCAGACCCATGGACGCCATGATCTGCACGGCCTCGCGCACGGTCAGGCGGTGGTAGTTGAAGACGCGGTTGCCCTTGTCCTCCACGTCGATGGCGCGCATCAGACGCGGGTCCTGCGTGGCCACCCCCACGGGGCACTCGTTCGTGTGGCACTTCTGCGCCTGGATGCACCCGGTGGCCATCATCATCGCGCGGGCGGACATGGTGAAGTCCGCGCCCTGGATCAGACGCTTGACGATGTCCGAACCGGTGGCGACCTTGCCGGCCGCGCCGAGCTTGATCATGTGGCGCAGGCCGGTGCCCACGAGCGCGTTGTGCACGAGCATGAGGCCCTCGGTCAGCGGGGTGCCCACGCGGTCCGAGTACTCGAGCGGGGCGGCGCCGGTGCCGCCCTCGGAGCCGTCCACGATGATGAAGTCGGGGGCGATCCGCTCCTCCCAGATGGCCTTGGTCATGGCCAGCACGTCCACGCGGGAGCCCACGCAGAACTTGATGCCGATCGGCTTGCCGTCCGAGAGCTCACGGAGCTGCTCGATGAACCTGACCATCTCGCGCGGGGTGCGGAACGCGGAGTGGGACGCCGGGGACAGGCAGTCCTTGTCCATCGGGATCTCACGGGCCTCGGCGATCTCGGGGGAGATCTTCTCCTTGGGCAGCATGCCGCCCAGGCCGGGCTTCGCGCCCTGGGAGATCTTGATGGTGATGCCCTTGACCTCGGGCAGCAGCGCCTTCTCGGCGAACTTCTCCGGGCTGAAGGTGCCGTCCTCGTTGCGGCAGCCGAAGTAGCCGGAGCCGATCTCCCAGAACAGGTCCGCGCCGTTGCCGCGGTGGTACTTGGTGAGGCCGCCCTCGCCGGTCTCGTGGATGAACCCGCCCAGGCCGGCGCCCTTGTTCATGGCAATCACGGCGTTGGCGGAGAGGGAGCCGAAGGACATGGACGAGATGTTCATCAGCGAGATGTCCACGGGCCGGCGGCAGTCCGGGCCGCCGATCCGCACCGTGGGGGGCTCCTCCGGCGGGTTGACCGGGGCGGTGGAGTGCAACAGGAACTCGTAGCCGATCTCCGAGGTGTCCCGCTCGGTGCCGAACGCCTTGTGGCTGTCCAGTCCCTTCGCACGGGCGTAGACGATCGAGCGGGTGTCCCGGTCGAACGGCTTGCCGTCGAAGTTGCGCTCGATGAAGTACTGCTGGATCTCGGGGCGGATCGACTCCAGCAGGTACCGCATGTGGCCGAGCACGGGGTAGTTGCGGAGGATCGCGTGCCGCTTCTGGGTCATGTCCCACACGGCGAGCACGAGCAGCGCCACCAGGAGCACCGCCAGCACCCACCACGCGCCGCCGCCGATGGCGGCCACCAGCACGACGACGAGCGCGGCCAGCGAGAGGGTCGCGACGATCAGGAGTCTGTTGTTCACCCGACCATCGTGCCCCATATCACTCGAACGTTCATCCTCGCCGCACTGTATCGAGGTCCCACGTGTGGGGCAGGGGCGTCCGGGCCGACGGCAGGGCCACGCTGCGCCGCCACTCGTGCAGCCACTCCGGCAGCGTCGGCTCCCCCGCGAGGTCGTGGCCGGCCGCCGCCGCGATCGCCCGGACCTCGTCGTTCTCCACGGGGCGGCCGTCCTTCGTGCGCAGGCGCGTGCAGATGTACGCGCGCACCGCGACGTCGCCGTCGACCACGACGCGCTGCTCGAACCACACTGCGCGCTCATCCAGGCCGATCATCCGCGTCTCCACGTCGAACCGCTGCCCCAGGGTCACCGAGCGGCGGAACGCGATCTGCTCGGCCTGCACCACAGGCGTCCAGCCGCGACGGCGGATCTCGTCCCACAGGCCGGTGCGGACCATCGCGTCGAAGCGGCCGAGGTCGAACAGCCCGAAGTACTGGCCGTTGTTGACGTGCAGGGCCATGTCCACGTCCGTGGGCAGGGCGCGCATCGGCAGCGTCGTCGGCTCCCAGAGTCCGGCGCGCGGGCGGCGACGCGCGCGGGCGACGACCCAGATCGTGCGGGGGATCAGATGCATCGGATGTTCCTCCTCGGGGTCACAGGACCCCCTCGGTCAGATGGTCCGGCGTGCCGAACCGGTGGGCGGTCACGGACACGGCCTGTTCGTGCAGGAACGGCAGCAGCTCCACCTCGCCGGCGCTCACCACGGGGCCAGCGTAGACCGCCACGTCGGGGGTGTCGCCGAGCGCCGCGTGGAGCGCGCTCCGCGCCGCCTCGGCCGCCTCCCGGTCGCCGGCCCAGTCGGCGACGAGCCGGATCCGTGCGTCGCCGCCGCCCTCCGCTGCGGGCGGGATGAGGGCCAGCCGCCGGGCGCGGTCGTGGAACGCGGCGTCGTCCTCGACGACGACGTCCACCGGCGCGGCCGTGCCGGAACCCTCCGTGCGGACGGACCGGACCAGCTCCTCCACCCGGCCGCGCACGGCCTCGGCCGAGAGCCCGTCCGCATCGGTCCCCTCCACGGTGGGGGTCGGGCCCAGGCTCACGGTCATGGGCGCCCCGGCGCGCAGGCCGGCGGAGACGATGCGCAGCAGGTGGTCGGCGGGCCCCGAGTGCCGCCGCACGAGGACCGGGGTGGGCACGTGACGCAGCACGTTCCGCTCGGCCTCGAGCGCGGAGACGTCCGTGGCCACCCCGAACACGGTGGTCCACGCGTGGGTGTCGAGGGCGCGGGCGGTCTCGAGCCAGGACGCGCCCGCACCGTCGGCCTCGGACCCGGGCCGTCCCTCTCCCCCGCCCCACGTGGGCGCGTCCTCCCAGTCCACGAGGCCGTGCAGGTAGTGCGGCCCGCCGGCCTTCGTGGTGGGGCCGACGACGGAACGCTTCCAGCCGCCGAAGGGCTGGCGGCGCACGATGGCCCCGGTGATGCCGCGGTTCACGTAGAGGTTGCCGGCGCGCACGCCGCGCAGCCACACGTCGATCTCCTCCCGGTCCAGCGAGTGCAGCCCGGAGGTGAGGCCGTAGTCCACGGCGTTCACGATCCCGATGGCCTCCTCGAGCGTCTCGGCCGTCATCACGGCCAGCACGGGGCCGAAGTACTCGGTGAGGTGGGCGTCGGCGCCGGGGCGTACGCCGGAGCGGATGCCCGGGCTCCACAGGCGACCCGTCTCGTCCAGCTGCCGCGGGCGCAGGGCCCACCGCTCCCCCGGGCCGAGCTCGGTGAGCCCGCGGCGCAGCTTCTCGCCGGGGGCCTCGATCACGGGGCCCATCTCGGCGCGCGGGTCCGCGGGGTGCGCCACGTGCAGGGACGAGGCGGCGTCCAGCAGCTGCCGGTGGAAGCGCTCGGAGGTGGCCACGGAGCCGACGAGCACCACGAGGGAGGACGCCGAGCACTTCTGGCCGGCGTGACCGAACGCGGACTGGACCACGTCCTTCGTGGCCAGGTCCAGATCCGCGGACGGGGTCACGATCACGGCGTTCTTGCCGGAGGTCTCGGCGAGCAGGTGCAGGTCGGGGCGCATCCCCTTGAACAGCCGTGCGGTGTCCCAGCTGCCGGTGAGGATGAGCCGCTCGACGGCCGGGTCGGTCACGAGCGCCGCGCCGACCTCCGCCTCGTCCTCGTCCGCCAGCGTCACCAGGCGCACGAGGTCCGCGGGGTCGTGCCCGGCGAGCGGGCCGCCGTCGTCGAACAGCCCCGAGTCCCGCAGCCCGGCCACGATCAGCTCCCACGCGACCGCGCCCGTCCGCTCGGACTGCGGGGCCGGCTTGAACACCACGGGCGAGCCGGCCCCGAGCGCGGCGAGGACGCCCCCGACCGGGATGGCCACGGGGAAGTTCCACGGCGGGATCACCAGGGTCAGGCGGACGGGCACGGCGCGGGCGCCCTCCACCGCGTCCAGGCCGCGTGCCAGGCGCGCGTAGTAGTGCGCGAAGTCCACGGCCTCGGAGACCTCGGGGTCGCCCTGGTCCAGGGTCTTGCCGGTCTCGGCGGCGGCCACCTCCAGCAGGCGGGCCCGGCCGGCGTGCAGGGCCCGTCCGACGGCGTCCAGCGCGTCGGCGCGCTCGTGGCCGGTGAGCGCGCCCCAGCGGGCGCCGGGGTCGGCGGTGGCGGCGATGGCGGCGCGGGCGTCGTCGGCCGTGGTGGCGCGGTGGGCGCGGACGGTGTCCGTCCCGAGGTCCGAGCCCGGGACGGCCGCGAGGATCCGGCGGGCCCACTCCCGGTTGCCGGGCAGCGCGGGGTCCGTGTCCGGGGTGTTGGCGAAGCCGTCCACGGGGGCGGGGGTCGGCCCGTCCTCCCCGCGGGACCGGTCCTGGAGGCGGTTCGGACGGGGCACGGCCGCGTCCAGGTGGCGCAGCGAGGCGCGGAAGCGCTCCTCCTCGCGGGCGAACAGGTCCGCGTCCGCGTCCAGGTCGAACACGGCGGACATGAAGTTCTCCGGGGAGGCGCCCTCCTCGAGGCGGCGCACGAGGTAGGAGATCGCCACGTCGAACTCCTCGGGCCGCACCACGGGCGTGTAGAGCAGCAGGGCGCCGACGTCGGCCCGGACGGCGGCGGCCTGGCCGGTGGCCATGCCGAGCAGCATCTCGAACTCCACCGCGGCCGGGTCGAGGCCGCGGTGCTCGATCAGCCGGTGGGCGAGGGCGACGTCGAAGAGGTTGTGCCCGGCCACGCCGATGCGCACGTGGGCCAGATGCTCCGGGGTGAGCGCGTAGTTGAGCACGCGCTTGTAGTTGGTGTCCGCCTCCTGCTTCGAGCCCACCGTGGCCAGCGGCCAGCCCGTGAGGGAGGCCTGCATCCGCTCCATGGGCAGGTTGGCGCCCTTGACCACGCGCACCTTGACCGGGGCGCCGCCGGCGGCGACGCGGCGCGCGGCCCACTCCTGCAGGCGCACCATGGCCGCGAGCGCGTCCGGCAGGTAGGCCTGCAGCACGATGCCGGCCTCGTAGTCGCGCAGGCCCGGCTGCTCGAGCAGGGCGGTGAACACGTTGAGCGTGAGGTCGAGGTCGCGGTACTCCTCCATGTCCAGGTTGATGAAGGTGTCCCGGTCCCGGGCGAGCTCGAACAGCGGGGTGAGCCGCTCGGTGATGTCCGCGACGGCCTCGTCGAACGCGTAGGGCGCGTGCGGGGCGGTGGCGGCGGAGACCTTGACGGACACGTAGTCGACGTCGTCGCGGCGGATCAGCGCGGCGATGCCCTCGAGTCGGCGGTCCGCCTCGCCCTGACCGAGGATCGCCTCGCCCAGCAGGTTGATGTTCAGCCGGGTGTGCTCGTCGCGCAGGGCCGCGATGGCCTTGCCGAGCTGCCGGTCCCGCGCGTCGACGATCAGGTGGGAGACCATGCGCCGCAGCACGCGGCGGGCCGTGGGGACGGCGATGCGCGGCACGAGCGGGGCCGCGCGGCCGCCGACGCCGAGGACGGCGCGCAGGGCCGGGGGCAGGAAGCCGGGGGCGCGGCCGGCGAGCTCCCGCAGCGCCCGGGCGGCGATCGCGGGGTCCTCGGGGCGGACCACGTGGTCCACGAAGCGCACGATGAAGTCGAGGCCGCCCGGCTCCTTCAGGGCGCCCGCCAGCTGGCGGGCCGCGAAGTCGGCCTCATGGTCGCGGGACTCGGCGAGCCAACGCCGCACCTGCGCGACGGCGTCGTCGGCGAGGGCGTGCAGGTCGGCGGGGTCGGGGATCCCGCCGGTCGCGCCGAGGACCCGGTCGAGATCGTCGTGGTCCTGGGCGGAGAACATCGCGGTCATGGCCGCACTCTGCACGTGTGCCGGGTCACAGGTCAAACCGCCGCGGCTTCCTGTCAGACGCCTATGCTCGATGGACATCCCCTCGCCGCGCGCCCGCGCGTCGCCGCCGTCTTCCCAGGAGCCCGTCCGCCATGGCCGCCGCCGACCCCGTCCCCACCGACGCGCGGGAGCGCCGGGACGTCGTCGTGCCCGTGCCCGGACCCGAGGATCCGCCCGAGCGGGCCTGGCTCGTCCTGCCCCACCGCCACCCGGTGCCGACGCTGTTAGACGAGACGCGGGACGCCGTCGTGGGCCTGGCCGAGACGCTCGCCGCCGTGCTGCCGGTCACCGTGCTCGCCCACCCGCGCGACGCCGGGGCGGCGCGGCTGGTGCCCCCGGAGGTGGACCTGTTGCGCGCGCCCGTGGGCTCACCGCTGCTGGGCCGCACCGGGCCGAGCTTCGTCCGCCGCCCCGAGGGCCTGGCCGCCGTCGCCTGGCGCAGCGCCGCGGGACTGACCGGGACCGGGCCGCTCGACGGCGCGGCCGCGACGGCCGTGGCGGAGGCGGCGGGACTGCCGCTGCTCACCCCCCTGCTGTGCGCCCCGCGCGGGGCCTGGGTGAGCGACGGCGAGGGGACGGCCGTGGTGGCCGCGGACCCCGTGCTGGACGGGCGGATCAACGGCGCGTGGACCCCCGGCCAGGTGGCCGCCGAGTTCGCCGCCCTGCTGGGGATCACCCGGGTGCTGTGGGTGCCGCCGGCACCGCGGCCGGACACCGGGCCGTGGGGCGGGCCCGGCCACCTGGCCTCGTGGGTGCGGCTGGGGGGCGACGGCGAGGCCGCCGTGCACTGGCGCGGCGACCGGTTCCACCCCGAGCACCCCTACGCGGCGGCGGCGCTGCGCTTCCTGCAGGGCGCCGACGACGCCGCCGGCCGGCCCCTGCGCGTGCGCACGGTGACCGGGGCGGTGCAGCCCGCCGAGTACGACCCGGCCGAGCGGGGCCCCCGCTCCCTCCTGGACACGCTGCCGCTGGGCGCGGCGGTGCTGCGGCCGGCGTTCGAGGACGCCGCGGGTGAGGAGGCCGCGGCCGCCGCGTGCGCGGCACTGCACCCGGGGCTGCCCCAGCTGTCGTTCCCCGCCCCGCCGCTGCTGCGGCTGGCCGGCGCGCTCAACGACCTGGTGCTGCTCCAGCCTCGCCCGTGACCTCGTCCGCCGCGGGGCCGTCGTCGTCCCCGCCGTCCGCCGGGGCGCGGTCCTCGTCCTTCCCGTGCGCGTCGGACCGCCAGGCCGCCGGGCGCAGCCGTTCCAGGAGCGAGGACTGACGGCGCTCCATGCCCTTCAGGTCGGAGGCGATGAGCGCGTTGATCCAGCGGGCGTTCGGGTCGGCGTCGATCAGCACGGCCTTGGCCAGCAGCGTGCAGGGCAGCGCGAGGATGGCGCCGAGCGGCCCGAGGACCCAGGCCCAGAAGAGCAGGGAGAGGAAGCTGACGGTGGGGATCACGCCGATCGCGTCGCCGGCCACCTTGGGCTGGATCACGGACTGCAGCACGAAGTTCAGCACCGAGTAGCTGACCACCACCCACAGGAAGTCGGACCAGCCGCCCGCCGCCAGGCCCAGGACGGCCGGCGGCAGCAGGCCGATGATGAAGCCGATGTTCGGGACGTAGTTGGTGAGGAAGCTGAGCACGCCCCACACGAGCGCGAGCGGAACGCCGATCAGCATGAGGGCGATCACGTCCAGCACCGCCACGATCAGGCCGAACACCGTGGTGACCACCCAGTAGCGGCGCACGCCCTGGGCGAACTCGACCAGGGCGTGGCCGAACTCGTGGCGGGCGGTGCTGAGCAGGCGGACGCGGCGTTCGACGTCCATCGAGTCCATCGCGAGGAAGAACATGCCCATGATCACGGTGACGAGCAGGCCGAAGACCGCGTAGACGTTCGTGGCGATCTTCGTGATGGCGCTGACGGCCGTCCCGGTCACGGTGCTCATGTCGATCGAGGCCAGCTGCTGGGACACCATGTCCGGGGTCACGCCGCGCTCGTTGAGCCAGTGCGAGACGTCCAGGACGATCTGCTGGAAGCGGTCCGCGTACTTCGGCAGCTCCGCCACCAGCTCGAGGCCGGACCACACCATCATGCCCCCGAACACGGCCATCACCGCGACGACCAGCAGGACGGTGGTGGCGGCCCCGAGCACGGGGTGCAGGCCCCGGCGGATGAGCCAGGCCTGCAGGGGATAGACCACGATCACGAGGTTCAGCCCCAGGAAGACGGGCGCCGCGATGGAGGCGATCCCCTGGAAGAACTGCACCACCAGCACCAGGCCCGCGAGCGTCAGGACGATCACCAGCATGCGCGGCCACATGCGGTGGGGGCGGCGGATGTCCCAGTCGGAGGCGGGGCTGGACGAGGCGGGCGGCGGGGTCACCCCCGCGGGCTGTGCGGCGCTCACGCGGGCAGTCTATGCGCGGGCCGGACGGGGTAGGGTCGGGACCAGTCCACATCGACAGGGGAGCGCCCGCGCGGCGCTGAGAGTGCGGTCCGCCGCAGACCCTCGAACCTGCTCCGGTCCGCACCGGCGAAGGAAGTCGAGTCTCCCGGTCGACGTCGTCCCGGGATTCCGGTGGCGGCCTCGTCCCGGCCCCTCTGCCGTCCCAGAGGAGAACCGCCATGTCCCGCACCCCGCACCGCGCCCTCGCCGCCCTCTCAGTGGCCGCCCTCGCCCTCACCGGCTGTTCGGTGTCCGGCTCGTCCGGCGACGGGGCGTCGTCGTCCGCCTCCGGCGCCGGCGGCGGCGAGCCGACGACGGTGACGATCATGACGCACGACTCGTTCAACCTGCCCCAGGAGCTCGTCCAGAAGTTCGAGCAGGAGTCCGGCTACACCCTGAAGACCACGGCCCCCGGCGACGCCGGCAGCGTGGTGAACCAGCTCCTGCTGGCCAAGGACGAGCCCACCGTGGACGGCGTCTACGGCGTGGAGGACCACTCGGCGCACCGCCTCGTCCGCGAGGGCGTCGTCGCCGAATACACCCCGCAGGACCTGCCCGCCTCCGCACAGGACCGGATGGTGGAGGACCGCATGACCCCGGTGGACCAGGGCCAGGTGTGCTTCAACACGGATCCGGCATGGTTCGAGGCCCACGACGTCGAGGCCCCCACCTCGATCGACCAGCTCGACGACCCCGAGTACGCGAAGCTGACGGTCGCCACCTCCCCCGTGGCCTCCTCCCCCGGCCTGGCGCTGCTCGCGGCCACCACGGAGAAGTACGGCGACGACGGCTGGCAGGACTGGTGGCGGGGCCTGATGGAGAACGGGGGCAAGATCGCCGACAGCTGGTCCGACGCCTACAACTCGGACTTCTCCGGCGGCGAGGGCAAGGGTCGGTTCCCGGTGGTGCTCTCCTACTCCTCCTCCCCCGCGTTCGCCCCCGAGACCGAGGTGATCGAGGACTCCTGCACCCCGCAGGTCGAGTACGCCGGCGTGCTCGAGGGCGCGAAGAACCCCGAGGGCGCGCAGGCGTTCGTGGACTTCATGCTCACCGAGGAGGTCCAGTCCGCCCTGCCCGAGTCGATGTACATGTACCCGATCGACGAGTCGGTGCAGCTGCCCGAGGAGTGGGCGCAGAACGCGCCGCTCGTCGAGGACGCCATCACCCCGGACCCCGCCCGCATCGACGAGCGCCGCGAGGACCTGCTGAAGGAGTGGACCGCCCTGGCCGAGGCCTCCCGGCGCTGATGTCCGCGCTCACCGAGGTCGCGGCCCCCGGCACGGACCTGCCGCGCCGGCGGGCCCGCGGCCGGGGGGACGGGCTCGGCCCGTGGTGGCTGGTGGCCGCCGTCCTGCCGGTCGCCTTCCTGCTCGTCTTCTTCGCGTGGCCCGTGGCGGCCATGCTCTGGCGCGGGATCGGCGGCGACGCCGACGCGTTCACCGGCGCCGTGGACCTCACCGCCTTCGGGGAGACCCTCGCCCGCGAGCGCACGTGGCGCATCCTCGGCCAGACGCTCGGCATGGCCGCCGCCGGCACGGTGGTCTCGGTGGCGCTCGGCCTGCCGACCGCGTTCGTGCTGCACCGGCGTCGCATCCCGGGGCGGGCCGTGCTCCGCGCCCTCGTGCTCGTGCCGTTCGTGCTGCCCACGGTGGTGGTCGGCGTCGCGTTCCGCGCCCTGCTCGCCCCCGGCGGACCGCTCGGCTTCACCGGGCTGGACCAGACGACCACCGCCGTCGTGCTGGCCATGGTCTTCTTCAACGTGTCCGTGGTGGTGCGCCAGGTGGGCGCGCTGTGGAACGCGCTGGACCCGCGCCAGACCGAGGCCGCCCGCACCCTGGGCGCCTCGCCGTGGCGGGCGTTCCGCACCGTGACGCTGCCCCAGCTCGCCCCGGCGATCGCCGCGAGCGCGGCGCTGGTGTTCCTGTTCTGCGCGTCCGCGTTCGGCATCGTCCAGACGCTCGGCCGGCCCGGCTACGGCACGCTCGAGTCGGAGATCTGGGTGCAGACCTCCGTCTACCTGGACCTGCGGACCGCGGCGGTGTTCTCCGTGCTGCAGTTCGCGGTGGTGCTGGCCGCCGTCGTGGTCTCCGGCGTGACGGCGGCGCGCACCCAGCGGGCGCTGCGCCTGCGGGAGACGCCGCCGGCCCGGCTCACGCGCGCGGACGCGGTCCCGGTGGCCGTGATGCTCGCGGTGGTGGCGCTCGTGGTGGCGCCGATCCTGACGCTCGTGGTGCGCTCCTTCCACACCCGCCACGGCTGGGGGCTGGGCAACTATCGGCTGCTGTCCACGAGCGCGGGCAGCGGGTTCGTGGGCGGGTCGACGCCGGCCCAGGCGCTCGAACAGTCCCTGCGGGTGGCCGTGGACGCCACGCTCGTGACGCTCGTGGTGGCCGTGCCGCTGGCCCTGCTGCTGACCCGGCCCTTCCGTTCACGCGCGGCGCTGGTGGCCCAGCGGGCCCTCGACGGCGCCCTGCTCCTGCCGCTCGGCGTGTCCGCGGTGACCGTGGGCTTCGGCTTCGTCGTGTCCCTGCGGGCCGCGTTCCCGGAGCTGGCGGCCTCGGGCGTGCTCGTGCCACTGGCCCAGGCGGTGGTGGCGCTGCCGCTCGCGGTGCGGGCGCTCGTGCCCGTGCTCGCGGCGGTGGACCCGCGGCTGCGGGAGGCCGCACGCACCCTCGGGGCGGGCCCGTGGCGGGTGCTGGCCACCGTGGACGGCCCGTTCCTCGCCCGCGGCGTGGGCGTGGCCGCGGGCTTCGCCTTCGCGGTGTCCCTGGGCGAGTTCGGGGCCACGAGCTTCCTGGCGAGCCCGTCCGCGCCCACCCTGCCGGTGCTGATCGCCCGGCTGCTGGGCCGGCCGGGCGCGGACAACTACGGGATGGCGCTCGCGGCGGCCACGGTGCTGGCCGTGCTGAGCGCCGGGATCATGCTGGTGTGCGAGCGGCTGCGCCCCCGGGGCCCGGCCGGGGCGGGAGGTCTGTGATGACGCCGACGACGACGGGGGCCTCCCTCCGGCTGCGGGATGTGGCGATCCGCTATCCGGACGGCTCCACCCCCGTGCGGGGGACGGACCTGGACGTGGCCGCCGGGGAGATCGTGGCGCTCGTGGGCGCCTCCGGCTCGGGCAAGTCCACGATCCTGCGCGGGATCGCCGGGCTCGAGGACGTCGTGGCGGGCACGGTGGAGCTCGACGGGCGGGACGTGGCGGCGGTGCCGACGCACCGCCGGGGCGTGGGGATGGTGTTCCAGGACGGGCAGCTGTTCCCGCACCGGACCGTGGGCCGGAACGTGGCGTACGGCCTCGAGTCCGCCGGCTGGGACCGGGCCCGGCGGCGGGCACGCGTGGCCGAGCTGCTGGACCTGGTGGGCCTGACCGAGCTCACGGACCGGCCTGTGCAGCGGCTCTCCGGCGGGCAGGCCCAGCGCGTGGCGCTGGCCCGGTCGCTGGCCCCGGCCCCGCGGGTGCTCCTGCTGGACGAGCCGCTGTCCGCGCTCGACGCGGACCTGCGCCGGCGCCTGGCCGAGGACATCCGGGCGGTGCTGCGGGCGGCGGGGACGACCGGCGTCGTCGTCACCCACGACCTCGCGGAGGCCGCCGTGATGGCCGACCGCACCGTGCGCCTCGGCGCGGGGGGACGCATCGCGGCGGAGGAGGACGGCCCGGCGGTAGCCTCTCAGGCATGACCCCGCCCGCACCCCGCCCCCGGCTGACCGCCCAGGACGTGGTGGACGCCGCCGTCGGGATCCTGCAGGACTTCGGCATGGGCGACCTGTCCATGCGGCGCGTGGCCGGGGTGCTGGGCGTGCAGGCCTCCGCGCTGTACTGGCACGTGCCGGACAAGCAGTCACTGCTGGCGCGGGTGGCGGACCGGATCGTCGCCGAGGCGGAGGAGACCGTGCGCGCCCGCCGCGTCACGGACCTGGCGGGCCGCGCCGAGGCCGCGGAGGCCGCCCTGCTGCGGCACCGGGACGGGGCGGACGTGGTGCTCTCCGCCCTCGCGCTCGGGCTGGGCGGCCTCGGCCTGCACCGTCTGCTCACCGAGGCGGCGGACACCCCGGAGGACGGGGAGCGGGCCCTGGCGCTGCTGCTGGGCACCGTGTCCCTGCGGCAGCAGCGCGCACAGGCGCAAGCGCTCGGCGTGGCGACCGGCCCGGACGTGCAGCGGCACCGCACGGACCCGCTCTGACCCCTCGTCCGACGCCGCCGCGCGGGAGGCCGAGGAGAGGAGACCTGCCTCCTCACAGGTGCGCTCGGTAAGGTCGCCCAGAGCAGAACAGGTCGGGACGGGTCGTCCCCTTCGTCCACGGCGATCCCGCCCGACCGCCGCAGTACCAGCATGGCCCGCCGGACCCGGCTCACAGTTCCGGCGCGGTCCCCTTCGACACAGCCGGCGAAGCCATGGGAGCACGGATCAACCACCCGCGGACGGTCGTGGACCGGACGCTGCATCACGACGTCGAGCCCGCACACCCCGCGGCGCTCGTCGACGTGGGCTGGGACTTCCGTGGCCCGGGCGCCAAGGCGGAGGAGCAGCACCGCCCGCTGCGCGTGGTCCGTGCCCGCCGGCCTCGGGGCACCCCGCGGGACCGGAACAGCGTCGACCTCACGCGCACCGGCCCCGTCGTCCCCCGCCCCTCCCCGCCGCGCACCCGGATCCGCCGGGACGGCGTCCGCGTGGTGGCCAGCCCGCTGGCCATGCTGCCCGGCGTGGACCACGGCCCCGCCCTCCGCCTGGACCTGCATCCGACGACGGGGGGCATCGTCTACGTGGCCCGCGAGCTTGAGCTGCGCGAGCTCGGCGACGACGTCCGCGGCCACGTCTACACCGGGATGGTCGGCACGGCGCATCTGAGCGTCTTCTGGTCCACCGTCACCGTCGACCTGCCACCGGAGCGCCCGGTGATCGTGCGGCTGCGCTCGGACCGGGACGCCGAGCTGCTCTCCCTGCTCGAGGTCCTCGCCCCCGTGGACACGCGCGTGGTCTCCTACCGGCTCGACGAGTCCCCCGTGGGCACGCAGCGCTCCAGCTACCTGCTGCCGGACGTGGACCCGGAGACGGTCGCCCAGACGGGCGCGGCCCGGATCCCGCTCGAGGCCATCGAGGCCGCCCAGGAGGAGGAGGACGCGCTGCGCCGCTCCTCCGGCGTCTTCCTCTCCCGCCGCCGCACGGACCGCTTCCTGCGCCGCAACCTGCCCGGGGTGACCCACAGCCTCACGTTCGCGGACGAGGCGGACGTGACGGACGTGTACGTGGACGGCTCCGTGCTGCGCGGCTCCCGCATCGGCGGGGCGGCCGCCGTCGCCGGGCCGAGCATGTGGGCCGTGCAGGCCGTGGCCGGGGCCACGATGCCGCTCGAGGTGGAACTCGAGGCGCTCGTGCTGGGGCACGTGATCTGCGCGTGGGCGGGCACCCCCGGCGGCCGGGTCACCATCCACTCGGACTCGCGCGCCGCGCTGGCCCTGCTCAACGCCGCCCGCCGCGAGCGGCTCACCCTCGGCGGCGCCCGGGGCGAGCGCATCCGCCGCACCCTGCGGCGCCTGCTGGCCGCCGTCGACCTGGCGCAGGCCGCGGACGTCCAGGTGGACACCACGTGGGTCAAGGGCCACGTGGGCGTGCACGGCAACGAACTGGCCGACGACCTCGCCCGGGCCGCCGCCCGCCACGCCAGCGTCGGCACCCCCGAGGGGGACCTGCCCGAGCGGATGGGGCAGCTGATCCAGCTCCGCGTCGAGGACGACGCCGCCGGCTGACCCCGGCCCCCGATTCCCCGTCCTCCGCCCCAGCCTCTAGGGTGGGGCTGTGGAAGCGACAGTGGAACAGATCACAGCGGCCATCACGGCCCTCAACGACAAGTACTGGTACGTCGTGATGGCGCTGCTCTTCGTGGCCGGGGTGTGGTTCACCATCCGGACCGTGGGCGTGCAGGTGCGCATGCTCCCGGAGATGCTGCGGTCGGTGACGGCCAAGTCCCAGACCGGGTTCGAGAACGACGGCGTGAGCCCGTTCCGCGCCTTCACCATCTCGGCGGCCTCGCGCGTGGGCACCGGCAACGTGGCCGGCGTGGCGATCGCGATCGTGATCGGCGGCCCGGGCGCCGTGTTCTGGATGTGGCTGCTGGCGATCATCGGCGGCGCCACCGCGTTCGTCGAGTCCACGCTGGCCCAGCTGTACAAGCAGAAGGGCTCGGACGGCTACTTCGGCGGCCCCGCGTACTACATCCGCGACGGCCTGGGCGCGAAGTGGCTGGCGGCCGTGTTCGCCGTCGCCATCACCGTGACCTACGGCTTCGTGTTCAACGCCGTGCAGTCCAACTCGATCTCCGAGTCCGTGCAGGCCAACTGGGGCGCGTCCTCCACCACCGCGTGGATCGTGGGCCTGGGCCTGGCCGCCCTCACCGGCCTCGTGATCTTCGGCGGCGTGCGCCGGCTCTCGGCCGTGACCAACGTGCTGGTCCCCGTGATGGCCACGTTCTACATCTTCCTGGCCCTGATCGTGATGGTCGTCAACATCACCGAGGTCCCGGGCATGATCGCGCTGATCGTGGGCCACGCGTTCGGCCTGCGCGAGGTCGCGGGCGCCGCCGTCGGCATGACGATGGTGATGCAGGGCGTGCGCCGCGGCATGTTCTCCAACGAGGCCGGCATGGGCTCCGCCCCGAACGCCGCCGCCACCGCGGCCGTCTCCCACCCGGCCAAGCAGGGCTTCGTGCAGTCCCTGGGCGTCTACTTCGACACCCTGATCGTGTGCTCGGCCACCGCGTTCGTCATCCTGCTCTCCAACCCGGCCTACGGACGCGGGGAGGCGATCGGCATGCAGGTGACCCAGGGTGCGCTCCAGCAGGCCGTGGGCGCGTGGGCCGGCCCGGCGCTGACCGTCATCATCTTCTTCCTGGCCTGGTCCTCCGTGCTGGGCAACACCTACTACGGCGAGGCCAACATCCGGTACCTGGCCGGCCGCCACGCGGGCCCGGCCATCACCGTGTTCCGCGTGCTCGTGCTGGTGTGCGTGGTCGGCGGCGCGCTCGGCTCCGTGGCGCTGGTGTGGAACCTCGCGGACACGTTCGCGGCCCTCATGGCGACCATCAACCTCGTGGCGATCATCCCGCTGGGCGGGCTGGCCGTGAAGCTGCTCCGGGACTACGAGCGCAAGCTCAAGGCGGGCATGAATCCGGGCTTCCACATCTCCGACCTGCCCGAGGCGCGGAACGTGGCCCTCTGGAGGGACGAGCCGAAGACCTCCCCGCTCCAGGACTGACGCCCCCGCCCGCGCGTTTCGAGGCGGGATATCGACCCCATCCGGCTGCCGCGGGCGGCCGTGGGGTGGATATCCCGCCTCGATGCATGAGGAGGCCCGGTCTGGACACCGTGCGGTGGTCGGCGCCTAGGTTGAGGCGCACCCGACCGGCCACGCACGAGTGGCCGGCACGACGTCCGAGGAGGACACCATGGGCATCCTCTCCAGCCTCACCCGCACTCTCGGCGGCGGTGGCCGCCGCTCCAGCCGACCCACCATCGGTGCGCACATCGGCCGGTCCCCCGGCTTCGGCCGGCAGGCCCGCTCTCAGGGACGCCGGTCCAGCGGCCTGGGCGGTGCCCTCCTGGGCACGCTCGGCGGTCTGGCGCTGCGTGAGCTCTCGCGCCGCGGCGCCGGAAGCACGACGCGCGGGCGCAGCTCCGGTGCGTACCGCGGCGGCTTCGGGCCCTCGGCCCGGTCCACGGGCGGCCTCGGCACCGGCCTGCTGGGCGGGCTGCTCGGCGGGGCCCTCGCCTCCCGCGGCCGGTCCGGTGCCGCCGGCCGACGCACGGCGGGTGGCCGCCGGACCATGGGCGGCGGCTTCTGACCGCTGCGACGGTGCGGAGTCGCCGCTGAACGGCATCACCGCGGAGCGGACACGACCACGGGGCGGGCACCGACGGATCGGTGCCCGCCCCGTGGTCGTGGTGTGCCGGTGGCGTGCCCGAGGGGTCTGCGCCGCGGCTCAGCCGAGGCCGGCGACGCGGCCCAGGATGAACAGCAGGACGCCGATGACCACGAGGGCGATGATCAGCCCGAGCACGATCTTGCCCGCCGAGCGCTCGCCGGTCTGCTCCACGTCCATGCCCGGGTTGCTCGGGCCGACGCCTGCGCCCTCGGCTGGGGGCGTGTCGCCGTCGAACGCGGCACCGGAGGTCTCGTCCGTCGCCTCGCGTGCGCGCCGGGCGTCCTGGGGGTCGGGGGTGTGCGGGGTGGCCATGGCCGGTTCCTCTCGTCTCGGCGGCACGGGTGCATGCCGCTGGTCCTTACGCTAGGCCCGGGGCAGGGGGTCCTGACCAGGGTATGGCGACGCCCGCCCCAGCGCTTTCGTAGCCGAAACGGCGCGCCCCGAGCCGCTTTCGTTGACGAAACGGCGCTCCTCCACGCCGCCGCGACGGATCCCGTCACACTCTTGATCGTTGGATGTCCAAGCAATAGCGTGATCGGCGTCACGTCCCCGCCGTCCGGAGGAGCCCCCATGCCCGAGGCCTACATCATCGACGCCGTCCGCACCCCCGTGGGTCGCCGAGGGAAGGGGCTCGCCGGTGTGCATCCCCTCGACCTGGCGGCCGCGCCGTTGCGCGAGCTCGTCGGCCGCCAGGACATCGACTCAGCCGAATACGACGAGGTCATCCTCGGCTGCATCGACCAGCTCGGCCCGCAGGCCATGGACGTGGCGCGCAACGCCTGGCTCGCGGCCGGGCTCTCCGAGGACGTCCCCGGCACCACGGTCGAACGCCAGTGCGGCTCCGGCCAGCAGGCGGTCCACTACGCCGCGCAGGCCGTCATGAGCGGGACGGCGGACCTCGTCGTCGCCGGTGGCGTCCAGTCCATGAGCGCGATCCCGCTCTCCCGGTCCAACACGGCCGCCCGCGATCTCGGCTTCCCCGACCCGTTCACCGGCTCCGAGTCCTGGGCCGCCCGCTACGGGAGCGAGGAGATCTCCCAGTTCCGCGGGGCCGAGATGATGGCCCGGCACTGGAACCTGGACCGTGACGCCCTGGAGGAGTTCGCGGTGCGCTCCCACGAGCGTGCGCTCGCCGCCCAGGCCGACGGTCGCTTCGACCGCGAGATCCTACCCCTCGCCGGCCTCACCGCGGACGAGGGCCCCCGCACCCCGGACGCCACGAAGATCGCCTCGCTCGACCCGATCGTCCCCGGCGGGCTGCACACCGCCGCCACCGCCTCCCAGATGTCCGACGGCGCGGCCGCCCTCCTGCTCGCCTCCGAGGAGGCGGTGCGCCGCCACGGCCTCACCCCGCGAGCCCGCATCCACCACCTCTCCGCCCGCGGCGCCGACCCCGTCATGATGCTCTCCGCCCCGATCCCGGCGACGGCGTACGCGCTCGACCGCATGGGCCTGACCATCGACGACATGGACCTCGTGGAGATCAACGAGGCGTTCGCCGCCGTCGTGCTGGCCTGGTTGACCGAGACCGGCGCCGATCCGGCGAAGGTCAACGTCAACGGCGGGGCGATCGCCCTGGGCCACCCCATCGGCGCCACCGGCGCCCGCCTGATGACCTCCCTGCTGCACGAGCTCGAGCGCACGGGCGGCCGCTACGGCCTGCAGACCATGTGCGAGGGCGGCGGCCAGGCCAACGTCACCGTGATCGAACGTCTCTGACCCATCCCCCGGAGGTTTCCATGCCCGACCAGATCACCCACCCCACCGACGCCGGCCACCTCTCCCCCGCCCCGGAGGACACGATCGGCCGCGTGTTCGCACGCGCGGTCGCCCGCTCCCCGCAGGCCGTCGCCCTGCGCTTCGAGGACCGCGACTGGACCTACGCCCAGCTCCGGGACGGAGCGCACCGCGTGGCCCGCCGCCTCCAGGACACCGGCCTGCCGGCCGGCACCCGGGTGGCCGCCTACGCCACCAACTCGGACGCCTACGCGCTGCTCTTCCTCGCCTGCGTCACGGCCGGCTACGTGCACGTGCCCGTGAACTTCGCGCTCAAGGGCGGCGAGCTCGCCCACGCCCTCGAGGACTCCGGCGCGGAGCTGCTCGTGGCCGACGCCGGCATGCTCGAGCGGGTCGACCAGGTCCGGGCCGAGGGCCGCGCGTCGGCTCTGCGGCACGTGTGGACCATGCTCCCCGCCGGCCACGCCGAGCCCTCCGTGCTGGAGACCGCCCAGGACGAGACGTTGGACGCCGCCGCCCCGGAGGCGGAGGTGTCGGCCACCGACCTGGCCCAGCTGCTCTACACCTCCGGCACCACCTCCACCCCCAAGGGCGCCATGATGTCCCACCGGGCGCTCGTGGCGGAGTACCTCTCCTCGATCATCGCGCTGGACTTCACGGCCGAGGACCGCCCCCTGGTGGCCATGCCGCTGTACCACTCGGCCGCGATGCACGTGTTCCTGCTCCCCTACCTGAGCCTCGGCGCCACGGTGCGCCTGCTGGCCGCCCCGGACATCCCCCGGATGCTCGAGCTCGTGGAGACCGAGCACATCGGCTCCCTGTTCCTGGCGCCCACCGTCTGGGTGCCGCTGGCGAACCATCCGGACCTGGCCACGCGTGACCTCTCCTCGCTGCACAAGGCCCAGTACGGGGCCTCGATCATGCCGGTGACCGTGCTGCAGCGCCTCCGTCAGAGTCAGCCGGGCATCGGCTTCTACAACTGCTTCGGCCAGTCCGAGCTGGGCCCGCTGTGCACCGTGCTGCGCCCCGAGGAGCACGACGCGCGGCCGGCCTCATGCGGCCGCCCCGTGTTCCACGTGGAGGCGCGGGTGATGACGGCCGACGGCGCCCCCGCCGCGCCCGGCGAGCCCGGCGAGATCCAGTACCGCTCGCCGCAGCTGCTCTCCGGCTACTGGAACCGCCCGGACGCCACCGCGGACGCCTTCACCGACGACGGCTGGTTCCGCTCCGGCGACCAGGTCACCCAGGACGCGGCCGGCTACATCCAGGTGGTGGACCGCATCAAGGACGTCATCAACACGGGCGGCGTGCTGGTCGCCCCGCGGGAGGTCGAGGACGCGATCTACGAGCTCGACGAGGTGGCCGAGGTCGCCGTCATCGGCCTGCCGGACGAGCGCTGGATCGAGGCGGTGACCGCCGTCGTCGTGCTCAAGGAGGGCGCCGAGCTGACCGCGGAGACCGTGCGCACCCACGTGAAGGAGCGCCTGGCAGGCTTCAAGGTGCCCAAGCGCGTGGACTTCGTGGCGGAGCTGCCGCGGAACCAGTCGGGCAAGCTGCTCAAGCGCGCGCTGCGCGCCGAGCGGACGCAGGAGGCCCGGTGACGCGCAGGCAGAAGCCGACCTACGACGTCGTCACGCCCCTGGACGTCGACTACCTGGACGCGTTCGGGGAGGCGACGGAGGAGGACCGCGCGCACTGGGACCGCGCCCGTGCCTACGGCCGGGAGGTGCTCGAGCGGATCGACGGGCACTGGGACCGGGCGGAGTACCCGTTGGACCTGGTGGCGCGGGCGGGCGAGCTCGACCTGCTCACCGACGGGCTGGAGGTGCCGGGGCACGCGGTGATGTCGCCGTTGGCGGCGGGTCTGGTGGCGATGGAGATCTCCCGGGCGGACGGGTCGATGGCGGCAGCGGCGGCGGTGCAGGGCGGGCTCGTGCTGCGCGCCCTGGTGCACTGCGCGAGCCCGGGGCAGAAGGAGCGGTACCTCGAGCCGGTGGCGCGCGGCACGCTGCCGGGCGGGTTCGCGCTCACGGAGCCGCTGCACGGCTCGGACTCGGTGTCCCTCGAGACGTCCGCGCGGTCCGACGGCGCCGGCGGCTGGGTGCTGAACGGCGCCAAGAAGTGGATCGGCAACGGGGCCGCCGGGGGCATCACGATCGTGTGGGCGCGGGACACCGAGGACGGCCAGGTCAAGGGGTTCGTGGTGGAGCAGTCCACGCCCGGGTACGAGGCCGAGGTGATCACGGGCAAGGGCGCGCTGCGGGCGATCCACCAGGCCGAGATCACGCTGACCGACGTGCGGGTCGGCGACGACGCGCGGCTGCCGGGCGTGGCGACGTTCAAGGACGCCGCGCGCGTGCTGGTGGCCACCCGCGTGAACGTGGGCTGGTCCGCGCTGGGCCACGCGACCGCCATGTTCGAGGCCGCGCTGGCCTACGCCCGGCAGCGGGAGCAGTTCGGCAAGCCGCTGGGAGCGCACCAGATGGTGCAGGAACGGCTCGCGCAGATGCTGGACGAGGTGACCGCGATGCAGACCCGCTGCGTGGCCGTGGCCCGCCTGCAGGCGGCCGGGCGGCTGCGCGACGAGCAGGCGTCCCTGCTGAAGTACGCCTGCACCCGGGGTGCGCGGCGGGTGGCGCAGATCGCCCGGGACATGCTCGGCGGCAACGGCATCCTCCTCGAGCACCGGGTGATGCGGCACTTCGCCGACGTCGAGGCGCTGCACACCTACGAGGGAACCGAGTCCGTGCAGGCGTTGATCCTCGGCCGGGACCTGACCGGGATGAGCGCGTTCGCGTGAGCGCCTCCCTCAGGGCGCGGAGACGACCCCCACGCCCATCCGGGGCAGGCTGCGGTCCACGACCAGCTCCAGCCGACGTTCGTGGAACCGTGCGCCGAGCAGCTCCTCGAGGTCCTCGACGAGGTGCACCGTGATGGTCTCGATGACCGCCGCGGTGTCCTCTCCGTCCCGCAGGATGCAGTCCACCTCCAGCGCGGGGGCGGAGGGGGTGCCGGTGATGGCGAACCTGGCCTCAGCGACCTCGGGGAACACGGTGACGGCCCGCGCGGCACTCATGGCCAGGAGGGCGCAGCGCTGACGGAAGGCGGCGGGCTGCGGCGCCGGGGACTCGAGGACGGGCGGGACGGCGGACAGGGTCCGCCCCATGGCCTGGGGGGCCTCCAGCGTTGCTGTCATGACATTCCTCTCGCCGCGGCCCGGGCGCCCCCTCACAGAGATCGCCGTGACCTGGAAAATGTTAGTCTAACTATGCGTTAGGAAGACTAACCAAATTTTCGGGGTGACGTGAACAGGGAGGTTCAAGAGCGCATGGGTGAGGAGCACACCACGCTGACCAGCACGGATGGCGAACCGACGTCGGGCTACTGGTACACCCGCGGCGCCCGCGAGATCGAACCTGTGGACGTGCTCAACCTGCTGCGACGCTACCGGGAGGCCGAACGGCGCATGCGCGCCCGCACCCGGGACAGCATGGGGATGGGAGAGACCCACCTGTCAGCCCTGCGTTACCTGCTGCGGGCCGACCGACGCGGCCACAAGGTCCGTCAGCGGGATCTGGCCAGCGCCCTGGAGATCACCCCGGCCTCCGCCAGCGCCCTGGTGGACCGACTGGTCCGAGACGGCTACGCCCGACGGGCGCCCCACCCACAGGACCGCCGATCCGTGGTGGTGGAGCCGACGGCCAAGACGGACCACGAGGTCCGCGCCACCCTGGGCGCCATGCACCGCAGTATGCTCGCCGCGGTGGAGGGCCTCACCCCGGCCGAGCTCGCCGGCGCGGCCGCGTTCCTGCGGGCCCTGATCCGCAGCGTGGAGGAGCATGACGAGGACGAGGCGGACCAGCCCGCGTGAGGAACAGACTCAGCGGAACAGGTCCCAGACGCTGAACGTGGTGCGCTTGTAGACCGCGTTGTAGGCGGCGCGCTTCGGATCGCGCACCCACCCCATGCCCGGCCGGCCGTCCTCGCGGCCGGCACCCGTGCACCGCACCCGCCAACCCCAGGAGCTGACATGAGCACCGCACCCACCCCTTCTTCCTCCGACGACGCCCCGGCCGTCCTCGTCGAGGCGCGGCCCGGCGTCGTGCGGCTGACGCTGAACCGGCCCGCGAAGGGCAACGCGCTCGGACTGACGATGGCGCGCGAGGTGCTCGCGGCGATCGCCGCGGCCGAGGCGGACGAGTCCGTGCACGTGCTCACGCTGACCGGCGCCGGGCGGATCTTCTGCGGCGGCGGGGACGTCCAGGCCATGGCCGCCGCGCCTGCCGGGCCGGAGCGGCGCGCGATGATCCAGGAGCTCGGCGAGGCGGCGGGCGAGGTCGCGGTGGCGCTGACGGGCTCTCGCCTGCTGGTGCTGGCCGGCGTCAACGGGACGGCCGCCGGGGCGGGGCTCGGGCTCATGCTGGGCGGCGACGTCGTGCTGGTGCGCGAGGACGCGCAGCTGGTGACGGCGTTCTCCGCGCTCGGGATGACACCGGACACGGGCGTGTCCTACTGGCTGCCGCGGGTGCTGGGGCCGGTGCGCGCGACGCAGCTGCTGCTCGGCGGGCGGCGCCTGAACGGGACCGAGGCCGTGGAGTGGGGCCTGGCGACCGAGGCGGTGGCCGGGGACGCGTTCGCGGCGCGTCTGGCGGAGCTCGAGGACGAGCTGGTGGCCGGTCCGGCGCACACCTATGAGCCGACGAAGGCGCTGGCGCGCGGGGCCGACGTCGAGGCGCTGCGTGCACACGTGCGGCAGGAGGCGGCGTCGATCGCGGCGGCGTCCGAGCACCTGGAGGCCGTGCGGCGGGTGGAGGCGTTCGCGGGCCGGTGAGAGGTGGGCGGCGGCGCGGGCCGGCGGCGTCGCCCACTGAGGCGACGCCGCCGCGGGCTCAGGCCGGCGGCGGCTGCGCCGGCCCCCCGGCGAGGTCCGTCCGAGCCCCGGTGAAGCGCGAGAGCCAGGCGAAGCGGCCGCGGGTGCGGTGCGCGTACAGGGCGAACGCCACGATCAGGGCCCCGAGCGTGCCGACGATCATGTCCGTCATGGTGTCCGTGTTGCCCTTCTGCGTCTGCGCGCCGAGCGCCTGGTCGGCGGTGAACTCGGCGATCTCCCACGCCAGGGCCACGAGCGAGTGCAGCGCCATCACGAGGAGCGCCTCGAGCCCGGGCGGCAGGACCAGCCCACGGCGCGCGGCCGCGACGCCCAGCAGGAAGACGCACCCGAGCGCGATCGGCACGCCGGAGTAGAAGTGCACGAGGGCATCCCACCACGGCCAGGCGTCGTAGCCGCCGAGCGCGGCACCCACCCACGGTGCGACGAGCAGCAGGGCCGCGTACATCGCATGCAGCGCGGTGGGCAGGCGGACCCGGTGGGCGCGTTCGAGGGCGATCGGCACGGGGACCACCGTGACGATCTGCAGGCTGAGGCCGGCCGCCTCGCGGTGTCCCTGGGCGGCGAGGACGGCGGCTCCAGCCAGGAGGACGACGGCCGCGAGGATCAGGGGCGAGCGCCGGACGAGGGCCCGCTGGCGGGAGCCGGGGTCGGGGCGGGCGTCGGGGTGGGTGTCGAGGTGCGGTGTCATGGCGGGGGGCTCAGGCGGACGGCGGGACGGCATCGGGCACCAGCTCATAGACGAAGGCGGGGCGGACGGCGTCGTCGTCCTCCAGGGCGACGACGCCGGGCACCCGCCGGTAGCCGGCGCCCTCGAAGGCGTCGAGGCGGTCCCAGTGGTCCGGGAGGTCGGCGGAGACGAGCACCTGGGCGGGGACGTCGGTGGTCGCGTGCGCGGGCGCGGTGCCCGCGAGGACGACGCCTGGGTAGCCGGTGGCCGCACCGATGCCGCTGGCGTGGAGCGTGCCGCGGAGGGTGCCGGGGATCCAGGTGCCGCGCACACCGTCCATGACGTGCGCGTTCGAGCGGCCGGGCGCCAGGGTGCCGTACGCGGCGAGGGCGTGGGGGGCGAGGACCTCGCTGGCGAGGCGGGCGACGGTGCGGGCCAGGCGGACGTCGCGGGAGGTGAGGGCGCGGACGTCGTGGCTGTGCATGCCCACGGTGAGCCGGCCGTAGGAGACGGTCAGGTCCGGGTGGTGGTCGGCGGCCTCGGCTGCCTCCCCGATCCGGTTCGCCAGGGCCAGGGCCGTGGCGAAGTCGTCGGTGGCGTAGGTGATGGTGAGCTCGGGTGGGGTGGTGCCGGCGGGTGTGGGCGACGGCGTGACGCGCCAACCCCCGAGCTCTGGCACCCCCGTGAGGGCCACAGCAAGCTCGGCTGGGTCGATCGCGGTGTGAGGTGGGAGGGCGGCGAGATGCTCGAGGCGGTTGAGAGCGGACGTCATGGGGCCATGATGCCCGGGGGACAAACTTCACGGGGCGCTCACCGCCGGTTCAGCCCTCTCGTTGGCCCCCGCCGAGATTTTCGAGGACCTCTCGCCACGGGCCAAGACGGGTGGTGATCGTCTGAGCCGAAGGGCCACCGTGGGCCTGGCGCCACTCCTCGTGAGCGGACTGGCTGTGGGTGGCCGACTCTGTCATGAACCGCTCCATCCACACCCGGAGTTCCTCGGTAGTGAAGGGGTTGGCGGGCTTCGGCGGGTTGGGGGTACCGCCGGCCGCCTCCACGAGCTGGACCCAATTGGTGCCAGCGCGGCGCAGGACCGTCGGCGTGGCGGGGACTCCGTGTTCCGCCGCCCAGCTGTTGTAGGCGGCGACGGTCAGGCGCGGCCCTCGGTCCTCGATCGCCCGGCGCACCAGGGTCAGCGGGTCGTCCCCCGGATCGAGCTTGCCCTTCCAGTCGACCCGGGTCCGCTTCCGCCCCGGGAAGCCCATCGACTGACCGGCCACGACGCGCAGGGCGCGCGCTCGCATCTCTTCGAACCCCACGCCGAGACGATTGCGGATCAGGGCCGCCGACGGCATGCCCGGGCGCGCGGAGAGCCAGTCCGAGAGTTCGAGGTAGGTGCGGGGCGGCGTCGCTGAGGACCACGCGTCCACCAGTGCTTCGACCAACTCTGCGTCGGAGTACTTGGATCGACTCCGACGCCGGTCCGTGACCGCGATGCCCGCGCGTTCGAGAGCGGCGTTCCATCCACCAAACCGGTTGGCCACTGTCTGGTGAGTGGGCACTCCGTGGCTCCGGGACCACTGGGTGAACGACTGCGCCGCCGTCTCTCCCGTCTCCTCGTAGAACTCGCGGAGAGCAGAGAGCAGAACCTCGTCCGGGGTAGCCGAGGACGTCTTGCGCGGCTTGGCGTCTCCCAGATGGAACTTGACGCGCTTGCCCAGCAACCGCCGCAGCTCCTGCTGGGACAGACTCAG
Source organism: Micrococcus luteus (assembly GCF_014138885.1). Lineage (NCBI taxonomy): Bacteria > Bacillati > Actinomycetota > Actinomycetes > Micrococcales > Micrococcaceae > Micrococcus > Micrococcus luteus. The sequence goes on along the minus strand of NZ_JACJIK010000001.1, from coordinate 1,875,999 downwards.
ATCCTGCGATGCCACAAAGAGCGGCACGCCCACGTGTCGCTCCGACCAGGACACGGCGGCCGCCCGCTTCATGCGGAACTCCTCGTCAGCGAGGAGTTCGCGGTACGCCTTCAATTCCTTGGTCGAGTACCCCGCTTCATCACGGATGAGCTGCCGGACCCGTTCCCGGGTGCGGCCGAACCGCTCCCCGATCTCGGCCAGTGTGCTGCCCTCGAAGTACTCCCGGGCCATCCTCACAGCGCGCGGGGTCGACGGCAGGATGGTCATGCTGGCCAGCGCAGCGAGCTCACGGCGTCGCTTCGAGGTGAACGGGGCGTTAAGAGACTCCGAGCCGGGTGACACGGAAGGGACCTCGAACTCCACTGTGCTCCTTCATCATCGGAATTGCATGACGCTTATCACACCATACGGTCGGCACTGCACCGCGCCCGGGAACATTCGCGCCCCTAGAGCGTCACGAGTCGAACCCGAGCCCCGGGTCCGGCGGGGTGCCGTAGGTTCGCAGGGCCGCCCCGTAGGGCAGCGGGAGGCCGTGGCCCTGTGCCCAGCTGACGAGGACCTCGACGGTCTCGGCGGCGGTGAGCTCCTGCAGGGGCTGGACGAGGTCCTGGGGGTCGTTGGCGGCCTCGTCCGCAGCCCGGCCCCGGCCGATCCGCCAGTTGTAGGCCCCGAGCCCCTCGAACCGCTTGGCGATCTCCACCATGAAGAGCCCGTCGCCCAGCAGCATGATCTGCGCGTACCGGGTGGGCGGCTCGTCCTCGAGGATCAGCTTGTCCCGCGGGTCGGTGAGGGCGTGCACCAGGTCCGCGATCTGGGCGGCGCTCTCCAGCCGGTGCCAGCCCGGGTCCTCCTCGCCACAGACGGTGGCGGTCCACCAGAGGTCGGTCGCGGGGGCGGATGAGGCCATCCACTCCACAGCTTCGCGGGGCGGCTCGACGAGCTCGACGGCGCCGGGGGCGCGGTGTGTGGCGAGACCGCGAGCGCCGTCGGCGGTGATGCTGCCGGGCGCGCTCATCGGAACATCCGCAGGACATCGCCGAGACCGAACGTGGTGCGCTTGTAGACCGCGTTGCGGGCGGCGCGCTTCGGATCGCGCAGCCAGCCCATCCCCTTGCGGCCGTAGCCGGGGATGACCTTGCGCTTGATCGCGCGCTTGGCGCGGCCCGTGGTGCGGGCCTTGATGGACTTCTTCAGGCTGGGCTTGCGGAGACCGATCTTCATGGGGCGAGCGTACTGGGTGAGGTGGACGGGGTGAGGGGGTCAGCGCCTCGTCAGGACCTGCCCCTGGCCGGGCTGTCAGGCAATTCTGTCGTCCTCCTGGGCGGTGTGCAGGAACCACTCCAGCGCGTCGAGGAACGCCTCCTGCGCCGCGGGCGGCTGAAGGGTCTGCGGCTTGATGCTCGGGCGCCGGCGGAGAGACTCAGGACCGAATTCCAGCCCGGGGATGAGATTCAGACGTCCCCGGAATTCGTCGAGAAGCGCCTCGTCCGTGAAGGGAGGCCACTTCGCCAGGTGATAGAAGACGACCTCGACGCCGTACGTCGGGTACAGGATCACCGGCCAGATGGCGCGTGCTGACGTGCGCGGGACGACCAAGAAACAACCGCCGGCGGCATTGTCCGCGAATTCCGCCCGGCCACCGCGCTCGACCCAGCCTCGTTGGACCTCGATCAGTGCGCGGGCCGATTCGGGATCGTTGTGGTCGTGCAGTCGGTCGACCCAGCGGTCCCGGAGCGCAGAGTCGTTGCCCGGGGCCGCGAGCGACCGGGGATCGGTCAGGTCGACATCGACGTCGATGAGCTCGGCGAGCTGCTCCGCCAACAGACGCTGGCCGCCGTCGGCACGTCCATCCTCGGAGAAGCGCACGCCTTCGGCCGCGAGGACGTCGTGCGGATCGTCCGTCCGGTGGACGTCGGCCCACCGGAAGGACGGAGAGACGGTGCCTCCTGCTTGCAGCACACGATGAGCGTGCGGCAGGGCAGTCCGTGCGAGGTAGGTCCCCACGGGGACCGGATGGCTTCCGATCAGCCGTGCCAGTTCGCCATAGGAGGTCCAGAACCCGGCGGGAATGGCCTCGACGGCATCCGACAGCGTCTGCCAGGCCGTGTGAGCGACCCCGGAGGCGGCCTCTGCTGAGGGCCCCGGCCAGATACCGACGATCCGGTCCGCCAGCCGCTCGGCGCGAGCACGGATCTGCGCGGGACCCCATACCGGCTCAGCGGAGATCTCCTGGTTCATGCGGATGCCGCTCTTGGCCAGCTCCGCACGCTTGACCGCAAAGGGCCCGTTGCTCAGCTCGCTGTTGTACCCGGTGAGGGTGAGGTTGCCCAAGGTGTGGAGGAGTTCGGTGTGCACCTCTCGAAGGTCCTGGTGCGCCTCGAGCTGGTCGGCCAGAGCGCGCTCCCACTCCTCCGTGAGGGTCTGCGGCATGACGTGCTCGATGGTCGCGCTGTCGAGGCCCACCGGCTCCTTGCTGCCGTAGGACTCCTCGATCCACCGGAGGATCAGCTTTCGGTGGGCCGCTCGGCCCGTCGTGTAGAAGGGTGCCGTCATCACGGCCTGGCGGACCTGGTCGTCGGAGGCGAAGTGCTTCCGTCCGCTGGAGAGGAAGCGTTGCAGGGCATCCGCCGGATCGTCCTGGCCCTGAATGTCGGCCGTGGCCGCGAGCAAGGTGGTGTTGAGACCGTCGGAGTAGCGGCCGAAGACGAGACGTCGGACCAGGTACGACTCGAGGTAGAGGAGCGCACGGGCCAGTTCGTCCGAATCGATGTCCCCCAACGACCGGCGCTCCATCAGGTGCAGTGTGATCGGGAACGTCGTCGTCGTGCGCCAGGCGCGCAGGCGTGCCAAGCGGAACCGCACTGCGGCGTCCCTCTCCTTCTCCGGACGGAGCATGACGTCGTAGAGACGCCCCAACGCCAGGAACCGCTCGACTTCCGCCCTGACCTGCGACTCGTCCTGCAGGTCACGCATGCGACGCTGCTGCCCCGCGTAGATCTCCGTCTGGCGGACCTTGGGATCCTGTTGCACCAGGTCAAGCCAGAACAGCGTCTCCAGTTCCTCATCGGAGAGCAGGTTCTGCAACGGGAGCCACAGGGTGGTGTAGACCTCCTCTGCCCGAGTGGGCAGCTGCATGAACAGGTAGTTCCTGAGCAGGTCGCCCTGGGTGAGCTTGAGGCCGGTGTTGTTCAGCGACTCGAAGATGCGGTGGGCGTTGTCGTTCTCCCCGGTGGTCACGGACACGATCGACAGGCCGGCGACGACGGCGGACTCGACCTCCGCCAAGGTCAGCGGCTCCTCTTCACCGTCAGCAGACGGTTGACTCAACCCGAGCAGCTTCGTCAGGAAGAACTGGTGGGCTTCGCTGATCCTGGAGCCTTCGGCAGCGTCCGGGGCGTGCTCGATCCGTCCGCGGTAGGCGCCACGGTCGGCTTGGGTGGGCAGGACCTTGTAGCGGAGGTCGCCGTCCTCCCACTTGTTGACCAGGTACTTCTCGTTGACCCGATCGGCGTGCATGGGGCCTTCGTGCTCAGCCCGGTGGTCGCGGACAGCGGCGAGGAGGAGCGTCAGCGTCGTCAGCCGCTGCTGCCCGTCCACCACGAGCCACCGCTGGACGCCGCCGGGCCCGTTGTCCCGGAAGCCGGCGAGAACGAGGGAGCCGATGAAGTGAGTCGCCGAAGGGTTGTGCCGCCGGTGGTCGGCGACGTCCACGACGTCCTCCCACAGTCGCTGCCACTGCGGGCGGCCCCAGGAGTACGTCCGCTGATAGAGCGGGACCGTGTACTGGTAGGAGCCCCCGAGGAGTTCCTGAAGGGTGACTTCACGCGCGGCGACCATGTGACGAGCTTAACGGGGGCTCTGAAGGCAGATCGCCCCGAGGTGTCGGGGCCGCTTGCCCTGCCGGGAAGGCACATGACCTTGTGGTCGCGGCCCACGGACAAGTTGCGCCCGACCTGCACGGAGCCCCCGATCTGACGCAGTTCGCCCACGGTCTCTGGCTCTACCAACGACGCCGCTGAACACGCGTCACTCGAAGAAGTCCTCGTCGATCTGCAGTACGTGAAGGGTCTTCTTCACCTGCGCGCCGACCCGGTACTTGAGCATGAGTTGCGTGAGCTTCACACCGTCGATCAGCACGATCCTGTTGGGCACGGCGTCCGCGTATGACTGGGCGTGCTTGCTGAAGGAACTCGTGGTGATGAAGACGCCCTTCGTCGCACCATGCAGGTGCAGCGCTCCGACGAACGCCTGGATCGGCTCCCGGCCGACGGTGTTCGCATCGGCGTAGCGCTTTGCCTGAACGTAGACACGGTCGAGGCCGAGGGCATCGCCGTCGATGACCCCATCGATGCCGCCGTCGTGGGACTTGCCGGTCACGGCCGCCTTTCCCTGGGTCCCGCCGTAACCCATGGCCATGAGCAACTGGACCACGGCTTCCTCGAAGAAGGTCGGCGTGGAGTTCTGCAGCCGCTCGAGCAGTTCCACACGGACGGTCTCGTTGAGGCTGGTGACGGCGTCCTGAGCCTGTTCTTCAGGGTCCACGATCGGGTCGGATTCAACAGCGGGCTGCGCTTCAGTATGGGCATAGGTCTGGACAGGCTTCTTGGCGGTGCCCTTGGACCAGAACGGATCGAAGAATGCGCTGGCGCCGGCGAAGTCGTTGAAGCCTTCCGGATAATCCTTCAGCCAGGCCCGCCCAGCCTCCGTCAGCACGTAGATACCCCGCGCGGGCCGCTCGATCAGTCCGGCCTTGGAGGAGTGCGTCAGTGCCCAGCCGCCGCGTCCGCGGTACCGCACTTCTCCGGACTCGACCGTCTCTGCCCTGGCTTCTTCGCTGAGCTCAAGCCGGTCGGCTGCCGCCTCGATCACGTCGCGGCGCTTCATGCTCTCGTGCTCTGCGAGCACCTCAAGGGCAGGGCGGACGAAGCGAGGCCAGATGGGAACGGTGTTCATGCCTGTGATCCTGCCATAACCAGGGCATCACTCCGGTGCTAACACGATTCCGCGACATACCCCACGCCTCTCAATCACAGGCAACAAGGGGATATTCATGAATATGCCTTCTTCCCCTAGGGATCATCGCTTCCTGCGAGAGTCTTCAGTGCCCTAGTGATCGCTGCCCCCTGAGACCTCAATTGCTTCTCTACCCGGTAGAGCGAGCCGCTGGCATGCACCACGGACTCGCGCCAATCGTTGAGGTCGATGGGATAGACCAGCGTCGGTACAGAGCCATGGGGGCCATCCGCGTTGACGCGCACGGTCACCCGTCTTGTGACGGCGGGGTCCTTCAGGAGTTCCGGCCCAGTCCCCAGCGCCCAACCGACCTGCCTCCCGGGTGCCAGGGAAGCATGTCCCTCATTAAACCGGTTGAGAGCGGACGTGACCTTGCTCCGGTGCCGTTCCGCATGGGGTAATTCGCTGTCGAAGTGCACGCGGATGTTAGTTGCCACAGTGGGTCCTGAATTGCCCACCACCAGCTCCAACAGCTGCCCATCTTCATCGCGAGGGCGAATATCCGCCCACACGTACGGTTGCATGGACGCCTCGTACTGCTCACTTTGGAGGCGAACCTGCTGGACAGAACTCCGCGCCGAGAAGAACGTGATGACGGCGGCCGCGATCGCGCCCGCGGCCGACCCCATCGATGCGACCACTAGCATCACCTCATAGGTGCTCATCTCTGGCCGCTCGTCCAACGCTCACGTGACTTCGCCCATGGGCTCGCGTTGCTGCCAACAGCCCTTGACCCGCTCTCCACCTCGACACCGACCCCCTCGGCATAGTCCACCGGCCCAGTCCCTTCGCCCCGCACCTTCCAGTACAGGTACTCCCCGATCGCGGCGACGATCATCTTCGACGGGTCCCCGCCCCTGCCCACGATGTCCGTCATCTTCGCGAAGGCGTCCTCGTTTGCGTACACGGCGCCCATCGCAGACCGTTCCAGGTTCGGGCTCGCGAGGAACTGCTCCAGCGAGTTCGCTCCGGCCTGGCCCAGCAGCTTCTCGTCCTCCATGAGCGGCGCCACGAGGGCACTGACCCACGCCTCCTGCTGGGACGGGGACGCATCCACGCCTTCGCCGGCGAAGATCTCGTTGATCTTCTCGATCACTTCCTCCAACGGCCCGCGCTGCTTCTCACGCACCTGCCCGCCTCCCACAGCGGTGGTCCCCTTCAGTGCGGCCCCACCGGTCAGCCCGATGTCCCCCGAGGACGTCTTCTTCTGCCGGATGCTCACCAGCTGCACATCGCTCAGGTCGATCAGTTCCTCACCGCCGGGCTGATCGCCCACGAGCTGCACCAGGTGCCGCAGGAACAGCGCCCGCTTGTAGTGCTCGGTGTCCCCGAACTCGTAGATCTGGGAGAGGAAGTCGTAGAGGCTGACGAAGGACCGCATGTCCTTGCGCACCAGCACGAGCTCAGTCACGCGCGACTCGTCCTGGTTCATCCGCGCATGCGCCAGCTCCTTGCGGAACCGGTACGCCACGGGCTCCAGCGCGGCCTGCAAGCCCTCCTGCCCGCTCCCCGGCTTCCACGCCACCCACACCTCGGCGAACGCGTCGACCTCGTCCCAGTCGTACACGCCCGCGGCGTCGAGCTTCGTCCCGAGGTCATGGATCAGGTTCGGATCCGTCACCGTCTCCAGCTTCGCGCCGGCGTAGTACGGCTCGAAGGCGGCCTGGATGTCATCTTCGGAATTCACGAAGTCCAGCACGTAGGTGGTGTCCTTGCCGGGCGCCGCGCGGTTCAGCCGGGACAGCGTCTGCACGGCCAGCACGCCGGAGAGCTTCTTGTCCACGTACAGGGCGCAGAGCTTCGGCTGGTCGAAGCCGGTCTGGTACTTGTTGGCCACGATCATCACCTGGTAGCCGTCCCCGTCGAACGCCCTCGCCAGGTCGCCGGTCACGGACGGGTTCATGGACCGTTCGGTGACCTTCTCGAGCCCGAGGTCGTCGTCGGTGATCTCGCCGGAGAAGGCCACCAGGGTGCCCACGTCCGTGTACCCCATGTCCTGGATGTACTGGTCCATCTGGCGCTTGTACCGGACGGCGGCGGCGCGGGAGTCAGTGACCACCATGGCCTTGGCCTGCCCGTCGAGCAGCCCGGCCACGTTGGCCCGGAAGTGCTCCACGATGATCTTGACCTTCTGCGCGATGTTCGTCGGGTGCAGCTTGACCCACCGCATGAGCTTCTTGCTCGCCTCGGTCTGGTCCACTTCGGTGGTCGGCTTCCCGACGGCGGCCCGGTCGCCGTCCGGACGGAACTCGCCCTGCTGTCCGGCCAGGGCCAGCTTGAAGGCGGTGTCGTAGTTGGTGAAGTTCTTCAGCACGTCGAGGATGAACTCCTCCTCGATGGCCTGCTGCATGGTGTACCGGTGGAAGGATGCCGGGATCTCCTGACCCTTCTCGTCGTACTCGCCGGAGGGGCGGCCGAACATCTGCAGGGTCTTGTCCTTCGGCGTGGCGGTGAAGGCGAAGAAGCTGATGTTCTCCGGCCGTCCGGTGGCGGCGACCTCGGCGGCGAGGATGGACTCGGTGTCCGCCTCTCCGCCGTCGTCGAGGTCGGTCTGCTCGTCCGGGGTGAGCACGCGCTTGAGCTTGGCTGCGGCGGAGCCGGTCTGGGAGGAGTGCGCCTCGTCCGCGATCACTGCGTAGGTGCGGCCGGCGAGCGTCGAGTCGCCTTTGAGGAGCTCAAGCACGGCGGGGAAGGTCTGCAACGTCACCACGATGATCCGATTGCCCTGCAGCAGGGTCTGCTTCACCAGGGCGGACTTGCTGATGGCCTCTCCCCCAAGATTCTTTCGGTCCACGGCCACCACGGTGCCGGAGGTCCGTTCGATCTGTCGGACGGCTTCCTGAAGCTGGTCGTCCAGCACGGTGCGGTCCGTGACCACGATGACCGAGTCGAACACCCGCTGCTCGTCCGCCCCGTAGGTGGAGAGCAGGCGGTGGGCGGTCCAGGCGATGGTGTTGGTCTTGCCGGAGCCCGCGGAGTGCTCGATCAGGTAGGACTTGCCGGCGCCCTCCTCGCGGACGGCGGCGAGCATCGTGGTGACGGCCTCCCACTGGTGGAAGCGCGGGAAGATCAGCGTGGACTTCCGGTGCGAGCGGCCGTGCTCGTCCTCCACGGTCTCCTTCTTGAGGAAGACGAACTTCTGGAGGATCTCGAGCCAGGTGTCCCGCTGGAGAATCCGCTCCCACAGGTAGGCCGTGGAGGAACCGCCGTTCGGGTTGAGCGGGTTGCCGGCGTGGCCGTCGTCGCCTTGGTTGAACGGCAGGAAGAAGGTGTCCTTCCCGGCCAGCTTGGTGGTCATCCAGACCTCGCGGTTGGAGACGGCGAAGTGGACCACGGCGCGGGTGCCGAACCCGAACAGCGGCGTGGCCTTCGGGTTGCGCTCGCGGTACTGCTTCTTCGCGTGGCCGATGGACTGGGTGGAGTCGGTCTTCAGCTCGATCGTCGCCACGGGCAGGCCGTTGACGAACAGCACCAGGTCCACGGACTGATTGGTGGCCGGGTTGAAGTGCACCTGACGCATCACGCGGAGGCGCATGCGCTCGTAGGAGGCGACGGCGGCCGGGTTCAGGTTCGTGGCTGGCCGCGGCTCGGCCATGCGCAATGTGGCGGAGGTGCCGACCTTGAAGCCCTTGCGGAGCACGTTGAGGGTGCCGCCGACACCGGTGTCCTGCGGCTTGTTCAGCACGTCGATCAAGCGGGTGGTGATCTGGTCCCGCTGCGCCTGCTGCGCCGGGGCTGGGGCATCCGCCTTCACGATGCGCCCGTAGTCCTCCGGCTGGTTCTCGGCCAGCCAGGCGTGGACGTCCTCCGGAAAGACCGCGTTCTTGCGGTCGTAGCCGTCATCGTTGGCCGAGTAGAGCCACCCGTGCTGCTCCAGGTACTCGCAGATGAAGGTCTCGAGCTCGCTCTCGTTGTGGATGGCCATGTGCGGTCAGTCCTCCGTGGGGATCTCGATCTGGCCGGTGACGGCGGCGGTGATCAGCGCGGCCCGGCGCTCCTGGGCGAGCTCGATGAAGCGTTCGGCCTTGGCGATGAGTGCGTCGATCTTCGCGGTCGCGCGGTCGAGGTGGTCGGCGATTTCTCGTTGCTCGTTCAATGACGGGAGCGGCACCGGTGTCCTGGCAAGAGTGCCGAGGTTCAAGCGGCGGAACGTGGCGCCTGTGATCTCGAAGTCCCAGAAATCTCGTGATGCGGCCCCCTGCAATACCCACATCAGATAGCGCCTGTTCGCCCGATCAGGGTCTAGGGCAAGCCGCACGGTGTCCTGCGTCAGATTGGCACCGTCCAGTTCCTCACTGACTTCCATCACGTGCCCATAGGCCGGACCGATCGATGCCACGAGGTCACCCGGGCGCAGAGTCGAACGCCGATACTGCGCTGCGATTTCGACCGTCGTACGACGCAGATCTTGCAGTGCAGGCGTCCCTCCGACACGCGAGATGTCCGCGGGACCGATGTATGGCACACCACCATCGTCATGCTCGCCAGCCTGCAGAATGCCGTAAGTCATTGGGCGTTCACGGACCACAAGGTGGCGCAGTTGGACCTGTGGACCGACGTCCGCCAAGTGCGCACGGACTACTTCTTGGCGACGTTCCTTGAGAACCGAACGGAGGCGTTGCTGTTTTTCGATCAGGGCGTCGATCGTGGCGGTCTCGCGGTCGAGGTAGTCCGCGATGCGTCGTTGGTTCTTACGCTCTAACAATGGGAACTGCAGTCGACCAAGCATTCCGCTCGTCATGCTGGGCAGAGCCGTATTTGTCGAGTAGAGGTCGAAGGGGATCGTGGTTGCCCAGTAATAGAGAAACTTCGGCTCCACTTGGGGACCGGGAACGGTGTAGTACATCGTGTCGACTGTCCAGAACCTGCCGTTGACGTAGAGCGGCCGGTCTACGGTGCCCTTGCGGCCGAACAGGACCGACTCGCCCTCATGCAGATACTCCGTCGCGCGCGCAAATTCTCCACCCGACCCGTACACCGGGTAGGGCCCCTCTGGAGCTTCGATCGACTTGCAGTCCGAACCGTTCCCAAACCTGACGAGATGCTGAAGCGCTGTCGTTGAGGTCACCGCTCGACCTCCTGCAATAGCTCGATGATCTCGGCGGTGAGCTGCTTGAGCTCCGCGTCGATCTCCTCGAGCGGGCGTGGCGGCACGTACGTGTAGAAGAGCCGGGTGAAGGGGATCTCGTAGCCGATCTTCGTCTTGGACTCGTCGATCCAGGCGCCGGGCACGTGCGGGGCCACCTCGGCCTCGAAGTAGTCGTGAATGTCCCGGCCGAAGGGCACCAGTTCGGTATCGCGCAGCGAGGTGTCCGGCTCCGGCTCGCCCTTCTTGTTCGTCACGACCTCCGCCTCGGGGTCGTGCACGCCGATCGCCCCGGTCAGTGCCTTCACCAGCGGGGCGCCGGCAGTCACGCCGTGCTCCTTCATCGCCTTCTTCAGGTCGATCGCGAAGGTGGGCTGGTGGTCCCAGACCCGGCCACGTAGGGAGGCGAGGGCGGCCTCGAGAGCCGATCGGCCGTCGTCGGGAAGCTTGTCCGCCGGCTTGGTGGCGAGCGCCGCCGCGATGGTGGCGTCCTCCACCTCGAAGCGCAGCTGCAGCGGGCGCTCCACGGTGATCTCCCGGTAGCCGAAGTCCTGCGCGGTGAGGACCTTGGAGAACTCGGCGTTGTCCTCGGACTGGGCGTCGAAGTCCCGGTAGATGTCCAGCACGCGCTGGCGGTCCTCCTTGGACAGCTCCTTGTTCTTCGAGCCCACGTTGCGGCGCAGCTTGGTGAAGAACGTGCGGGCGTCGATCAGCTGCACCTTGCCGCGGCGGTCTGCCGGCTTGTTGTTGTCCAGCACCCACACATAGGTGGCGATGCCGGTGTTGTAGAACATGTCCGTGGGCAGGGCGACGATCGCGTCCACCAGGTCCGACTCCAGCAGCCAGCGGCGGATCTCGGACGGGCCTGAGCCTGCCCCGCCCGTGAACAGCGGGGAGCCGTTCAGGACGATGCCGGCCCGGCCGCCACCCTCCGAGACCGGGCGGAGCTTCGAGGCGACGAGCTGGAGGAACAGCATCTGGCCGTCGCTGATGGCGGGGGTGCCGCCGGGGAAGCGGTTCGTGGCGCCGCCGGCGGCGATCTCCTTCTCCACTGCGGTGCGGGAGGCCTTCCAGTCGCCGCCGTAGGGCGGGTTGGAGAGGACGTAGTCGAAGCGCTCGGTCAGGTGGGCGTCGTTCTTGAGGGTGTCCCCGCGGGCGATGCCGTCCGCGTCCTGGCCCTTGCCGAGCAGCTCGGACTTGCAGATGGCGTAGGACTGGTCGTTGAGCTCCTGCCCGAACAGGCGGACCTCCGCGTTCGGGTTCATGCGGCGCAGGCGCTCGTCCAGCAGGGAGAGCATGCCGCCGGTGCCGGCCGTGGGGTCATAGACGGTGCGGACCGGGTAGCCGGTGAGGACGTCGTCGTCGTTGGCGGTGAGCAGGTCCACGAGGAGCTTCACCGCGTCGCGCGGGGTGAAGTGCTCACCGGCGGTCTCGTTGGAGGCGGCGGCGAAGCGGCGGATCAGGTCCTCGAAGAGGGTGCCCATCTCCGCGTTGGACACGGTGTCCGGGGAGAGGTCGATGGAGGCGAACTGCTGCAGGACCAGGAAGAGGCGGTCGTGCTCGTCCAGCTTGGCGACCGTCTTGTCGAACTCGTAATAGGTGAACAGGTCCGCCACGTTCTGGGAGAACCCGTCCACGTAGGCCAGCAGGTTCGTGCGGAGCAGGTCCGGCTCCTGCAGGATGCGGTCCAGGGTGAAGGGGCTGAGGTTGTAGAACGTCAGGCCCGTGCGGGACTCCACCAGGTTGTCGAGGACGAAGTCCGGATGGTCTTTCGCGGCGAGCTCCGCGAAGAACTCCCGGTGCGGGGCCATGACCGCCTCCATGCGGCGCAGGATGGTGAGCGGAAGGACGAGCGTGCCGTACTGGTTCGGCTTGAACACGCCCCGGAGCTGGTCCGCGATCCCCCACACGAAGTTCGAGAGGTTCTGGGGAGAGCGGTGGGGCGCCGAGGCAGCGCCGCGCGTGGCGGGGGTGGTCATGGGGTCCTTCGAATGGTGGGGGCGGGCCGCTGGACGGGACCTATTCCGACCCCGCAGCGACCCGACAGGGCGACGGTTCATACACAACCACACTTGCCTATACTCTGCGCGCGCGAGTACGCTCGCGTGTGGTAGCTAGGGCTGAGACAGTGCCCCGAGCACCAATTCGAGAGGCCCGCGCTTGCGTGGGCCTCTGCGCTTGTCTGCAGTGTCCGCTGTGCCCTGCACAATGGTCAGATGCGGGCGTGTCAACTTGTCTGTGTAAGCGGGGTGGTCACAGGTAGGGGTTGATCCGGTCGGGGTAGGCCGCGGCGAGCTGGGCGAGGGCCTGCTTCCAGTTCGTGACGGCCTGGCCTTCGACGAGCCGGCCCTGGGCTTTGCGCTGGCCGGCGGGTTTGCCCCGGTCCCGAGCGCGTTCGGCGGCGCGTTTGTCTTCGATGTTGCAGATCGCCAGCCAGAGCAGCTTCACCGCCGCCTCGGTCGAGGGGAAGTGGCCGCGGTTCTTGGTCACCTTCCGTAGCTGGAAGTTCAGCGACTCGATGCTGTTGGTCGTGTAGATGACCTTGCGGAGCATGGGTGGGAACTGCAGGAACGGGATGAACCGCTCCCAGGAGTTCGCCCAGGTCGCGGCTGCAGACGGGTACTTCGTGCCGAGCTCGGAGGCCTCGAACTCGGCCAGCGCCTTCCTCGCGGTCTCTTCGTTGGGGGCAGTGTAGATCGGCTTCAGCGCGGCGGCGACCTTCTTGCGGTCCTGGTAGGCCACGAACCGCATCGCGGCCCGGATCAGGTGAACCACGCAGGTCTGGACCATCGAGTCCGGCCACGTCGCCTCGATCGCCTCCGGCAGGCCCTTGAGCCCGTCGCAGCACACGATCAGCACGTCCTGCACGCCCCGGTTGGCGAGATCGGCGCAGACGTGGGCCCAGAACGCCGAGCCCTCGGTGTCCTGGACCCAGATCCCCAGCACGTGCTTGATGCCCTCGAGGTCCACGCCGACGGCGATGTAGGCGGCACGGTTGAGGACCTGGCTGTTCTCTCGGATCTTGATCCGGATTGCGTCGAGATAGATCACCGGATAGAACTCCTCCAGCGGCCGCGACTGCCACGCCAGGACCTCTTCGCTCACGGCGTCGGTGATGTTGGAGATCGTCTCGTGCGACAGGTCCGTGCCGATCGTGGAGGCCAGGTGGTGCTGGATGTCCCGGATCGTCATTCCGCCGGCATAGAGGCTGATGATCATGTCATCCAGGCCCCCGAGGCGCCGCTGGCCCTTGGGCACCAGGCGCGGGGTGAACGACCCGCCCCGGTCTCGCGGGACGTCCAGCTCGATCGGCCCGACCTCGGACTCCACGGTCTTCGGGGTGGTCCCGTTGCGGGAGTTGGCGTGCTTCGGCGCCTCGCTCGAGCCCTTCTCGTAGCCCAGATGGCTGGTCAGCTCGGCCTGCAGGCCCCGCTCGAGCGCGGCCTTGACCAGCGCGGGCACGAACCCGCCGTCACCGGTGAGCTCGACGCCGCCCGCGTCGATCTGCGCGAACAGGGCATCAAGCTGCCCTGAGGCTTTCAGCTGCTCGACCAGGTCCTGGCCCGAGGGCTCGCCTGGGTTCTTCTCGTCGATCATGGTCATGATTCTTACCGTTCCTCTCGGTACGGCTTACACAGACCATCTGACACGCCCTCAGATGCTGCTGGCGTACATCGACGAGATCGGCGAGCCGGGCGCCTACGTCGGCCCGGACCATCCTCGCTTCCGGACAAGCCCAGCCTTCGGTTATGCCGGATTCGTCATGCCGGAGTCTGCCGCACGAGGCTTTGGAGCGAAGTTCACCGCACTGAAGCGTCAGCTGTTCGCCTCGGAGATCGACCGAGCGAAACACCCCGGACGGTGGGAGTTCAAGGGGGCCAATCTGTTCCGGCCGGATACCCCCGCGCGCTTTCCGCAGCAGCTCCGCGTGTTCGATGCGCTCGTGCGGTCCGTCGTCGTCGACCACGGCGGCAAGCTGTTCTACTACGCCGACGAGAAGCAGCGTGGGACGCCCAAGCAGATCGGCCTCGACGTCGAGAAACGCGAAGCCGACGCCATGCGAGAGACTCTGAACCGTCTGGCCCGCCATGCCCACCATCACGGACATAACCTCATGGTGATCATCGATCAAATCAATGAGAAGACGCGAGTCGAACGCGTTGCATCGATGTATGCCCACATCTTCAGCCGAGCCGGCGACTTTCCGGAGATGCGGTGCATCGTGGAACCGCCCATGCACGTGGACAGTTCGCTGAGCTCCAACGTGCAGTTCGCCGACTGGGTCGCCGCCGCCGTCACACGCGCTGTCGATCACCAGCTCAACGACTCGTCCAAGTACGCCTGGGTCACCGACCCCCAGCGGCTGGCATCCATGAGGGGCAGCTTCACCTACGAATCCAAACTGCACCTGTGGAACCGCGGCGTGCAGGACATCAACCACTCTGAGCTGTTCCACCGCGAACGGCGACTTGCCCCGACCCCGCATGGACAGCTTCTGGGGGCCTCGGTGGACCCCGCGGCGGCGGAGAAGATGGCGAAGATCTGGCGCTCGGGACGCTAAGACCCGGGGTCACTGATGGAGAGAACCCCCCGCCCTGCAGCTGCGCGGGTTCCCCTACTGATACCGGTTTCACAGCCCAGCCAGCGGCTATGCTGAGCCGAGAATCCATCGCCTGAGATCCGAGGAGTGCCGGTGTCCATTCTGCGCGTCCATGACGGACTCTTCGGTCTCACCTTCCAGCAGGCGCTGGACAAGGCCTCCCCCGGAGCGACGATCGCGCTCACCCCCGGAACCTACGCGGAGTTCGAGAGCATTCCGGTCGGAAACCTACGGATCATCGGGGCCGGATCTCGCCCCGAGGACGTCATCCTCGTGACCCAGCTGGATGTGCACGGCCAAATCTCCGTAGAGAATCTGACGCTGCAGGCGCCGCACTTCCACAACGCCGTACGTCTGCACGGCCCCACAGCCTCCGCCGTCTTCCTCTACACCGCCATCCAGCCTGAGCCCACCGGCCAGTTTCCCGCCGTGTACTCGGAGGGTGGCGCGGTGACGGTGCGTCGTTCGACCCTCGACCAGGGTCCCGGGGGCTGTGCCCTCTACGTGGAGGGACAGGGCACCGCGACCTTCGAAGACTCCACCACCGGCACCGTCAACGCCGTGGCTTCAACAGTGACCACCGTTGATTCCACCCACGGGGCCTTCCATCTCTCCGCTGCCAGCAAGGTCCACGCCCGCGGCACCCTGTGCCTGGCCCCGGCAGAAGGCATGCGCGGGCTCGTCTTGACCGCCTTCAGTGTGCTGAAGGCCGAGCGGCTCACCACCGATATCACGTACCTCGAGCTGTCCCTCGAGGACAGCGCTCTAGATGTCGCCGAGGTCTCCACGTCAAGCGATGTCGACGTGCACGTGATGACCTCAGGCGGGTCGCACGTCCAGATACCGCCGGACACTGTGCGCGTGACCGACATCGATCGGCAGAAGGCGGAACAGGAGGTCGCGGAACGTCGACAGCGCGAGGAGGCGGCAGCCCGCCGTCGTGCCGAGGAAGCGGCTGCTGAGGCTGCTGCCACAGGCGAAGCCGCACGCCAGGCGGCCGCTGAAGCTCAGGCGGAGGCCCGCCGCCAGGAGGAAGCCAAGCCCCGGGCGGTGATGTGGACGGCCGCCCAGGGCGCAGACTTTACAACCGTCCAGGACCAGCTCCGCCCCGGTGACACGCTGGTGCTCGAGGAGGGGGACTTCCACCTCCCTGATCCTGCGATCATGCTGAACTGCCACATCCGCGGCACGGGGCGCGCTGACCGCATCCGCCTCCACGGCGCTGTCGGCATCCCGAACGGTGCCACCGTCCGCCTCGAGAACATGCTACTTGTGACACCGTCTACCGGGAACGCCGTGAATGTGCACGCCGGCGGCAACGCCACGCTCACTGGTGTCCTGGTGGACCCCACCAAAGCGGAAGTATTCTCTCCACTGTGCTCCTCCGGTGGGCGGCTCACACTCAACGAGGTGCGGGTCGTCTCCGAACCCACGTCCTACCTTGCCGACGTGCTGGGCACGCAGGGCGGCGTGATCGTGGCCGAGGACTCCACCTTCGGCATCGTTCGTCTTGAGTCCTCCGCACGCGCCACCCTGACCGATTGCACGGCGAACCAGCTCTATGTCTTGGGATCCGGTGAAGCCCTGAGCCTCGGCACCCTCCGTATCCCCCCGACCACCCCGCACCTGCGCGCCCTCGCCGTCGAGGAAGGCGGCCGCGGCACCATCGCGGATCTGTGCGTCGAGGAACCGTGCGAGGTGTTCGTCGCCGGCTCCCTTCAGATCGCCCACGTGAGCTCAGCACCCCACGCGCTTCACCTCATCACCACCGACACGGCGTTGCACAGCATTCCCGAAGATGCCATCGCCACGGCGGAGGAGCCCTCACAGACAGCCACAGCGGATGCCACCCTGGTCGAGCACCCAGGCGAGAACAGCACAGGTGACAGGGAACCCTCCGCCGGGCGTGGCCACGACGGGGCAGATCTGGCGGACACTAACTGCGACCCCATGGCTCAGCTGAGCGCCCTCACCGGGCTGGCCGACGTCAAGAACCAGGTGCAGACGTTCATCGCGGAGGTCCGATTCGCCGAGGCACGCCGACAGCGCGGCTTCGCCGTCCGGCGGCAGACCCTGCACAGCCAGTTCCTCGGCAACCCCGGCACCGGCAAGACCACGGTGGCCCGGCTGCTGGGCCGCGCACTACATCAGGCAGGTGTGCTGTCCTCGGACGTCTTCGTCGAGGTCACCCGTGAGGACCTGGTCTCTGAGCACATCGGCGGCACTGGACCGAAGACCCGGAGGATCCTGGAGTCCGCTTTGGGCGGCATCCTCTTCATCGACGAGGCCTACACACTCGCGGAAGGAGGGCCCCAGGACTTTGGCCGTGAGGCGATCGCAACCCTGCTGGCCTTCATGGAGAACCACCGAGACGAGTTCATGGTGATCCTCGCGGGCTATCCGGAGCAGATGCACGCATTCTTCAAAGCCAACCCGGGGCTGCGCTCGCGTGTGCCCTTGCGCTTCGACTTCGAGGACTACAGCACAGCCGAGCTCGTCCAGATGGGCCTCGCCGCCCTGGCGGACGACGGCTTCACCGTGGATCCCGACGCCTACCGGCGCACCGTGGCGGAGGCGCACCGGTCCTCGGGGGATCGCAGCAACGGCCGCTGGGTCCGTAATCTCAACGACAGACTCGTCCGGCACATGGCCCATCGCGTCATGGCCGAGTCGGGAGCGGCCGAGGACATGGTGGGGGTCGAAGACGAACGGCTCACCCAAGTCGACCCAGCGGACCTGCATGCTCTGCTGGGCCGATCTACGGAAGACGACACCGGCGTCGACCACCTACTGGTGGAGCTGGACGAGATGGTTGGGCTCGAGACCGTCAAGGCCTGGGTGCGCGGGCTGGTGGCCCAAGCAGAGGCGGACGAGCGCTTGCGGGACGCCGGCGTCGACCTGCCGCGCCCCACGTATCACATGGTGTTCGCCGGCAGCCCGGGAACCGGCAAGACGACCGTCGCCCGCCTGGTCGGGAAGCTCTTCCATCGCCTCGGCATCCTGTCTACTCCCCAGGTGGTCGAAGCCAGTCGGGAGCGAATGGTCGGCCGCTACATCGGTCACACCGAAGAACGCACCGGTCTCCTTCTGGACGAGGCACGCGGTGGTGTGCTGTTCGTGGATGAGGCCTATCAGCTGGACATGCCGGACAGCTCGAACGACTTCGGCAAAGTCGCCGTGGAGACCCTCATAACACGCCTGGAGGACGATCGTCATTCCTTCATCGCGATCTTCGCGGGGTACACCGACCGCATGGCGCAGTTCCTCTCCCTCAACCCGGGGTTGGCATCCCGAGTACCGCACAATATCGAGTTCCCGGACTACAGCCCCGACGACATCGCGGAGATCGTGGTGCGCACCCTGCGTCGGACCTGGTCGTTTGACGAGACCGTGCTCCGGTCCGCCGTCGCGCAGGGATACGCCGCACTGCCGCCGGAGTCCCGCGCCAACGCTCGCCAGGCCCGCAACTACGCCGACGCCATCTCCCAAGCGCACAAGACCTGGATCACCGAGTCATCGACGGACGGCGACGACATCCGGCACATCAGAGACGCGACCATCATCGGTGTCCTTGCAGCGGAACCTACGGGCCAGGATCAGTGACCGCGCTGCCCTGCGACGGGTTCAACCTGGGCATCGTCGAGCGAGAGCCCCGGCAGCTGGAGTACATGCTGGGGGCCTGGGGCTCGCGACCGCGTCCACGCGACCCGGTCCTCAGCGCCGTTCTCTGAACAACAGTGCGCTGGGGAGCGCCGTTTCCCGAACGAAAGCATCAGGAGTTCGCGCGTCCGGCGCACCCACTGAGCCGCCCCCTTCATTCGGTCCGGACGTTCTGTGAGTCGTCGGTTTCCATTTGATGGGTGCACTGCCGAGCGTACTCGGCTGGGGTTAGGGCGTGTCTGAGAATAGATGCACGAGTCAGCTGAGACCCTGGGGACATGTCCCGGTTCCAGATGCTCTCCGACGCCCAATGGGAGTTGATCGCCCCGATGCTCCCGACCCGGACCGGCCGCGCCGGCAGGCCGTTCGCCGACGCCCGCACCATGGTGGAGGCGATCATCTACCGATACAGGTGCGGAATCGCTTGGAGGGATCTGCCCGAGGTCTACGGGCCCTGGCAGACCGTGTGGACCTGGCATCGGCGCTTGGCCGAAGAAGGCACATGGGACACGGTGCTGGCCACGCTGACCGCCGCCGCTGACGCCGAAGGCCTGATCGATTGGTCGGTCTCGGTGGACTCCACGATCGCCCGCGCCCACCAGCACGCGACGAACATCACCCGCCTCACAGGGGGATGGGTCGAACTACAAGAATCCGCGTGAGGAGCCGGCCGATCACGGCATCGGGCGCTCCCGTGGCGGGCTGAGCACGAAGATCCATCAGCTCGTCGATGGGACCGGGCTGCCGCTGGTCAGCCTGATCACCCCCGGCCAGGCAGGGGACTCCCCGATGCTGCTTCCTCTTCTGGAGCAGCTGCGCGTGACCCGGCCAGTAGGGCGGCCCCGGACCCGCCCTGCGGCGGTGCTGGGCGATAAGGCGTACTCCTCCCGGGCGATCCGCACCCACCTAGGGCATGTCTGACAATCGTTTGGACCATGCGATCACAGCATTCAGCACCACAGCGGACCGGTAGACGATCGCGTACTTGTCATACCGGGTCGCCAGACCCCGCCACTGCTTCAGGTGCGCGTACTGACGCTCGATGACGTTGCGGCCCTTGTAGGCGTCCGCGTCGAGGCTGACGGGGCGCCCGCCGCGGGCACCGCGCCGTCTGCGGTGGCCCTGCTGGTCGGCCGGTTCGGGGATGACCGCTTTGATCCCACGGGCACGTAGGTGGGTGCGGATCGCCCGGGAGGAGTACGCCTTATCGCCCAGCACGGCCTCGGGGCGGGTCCGGGGCCGCCCTACTGGCCGGGTCACGCGCAGCTGCGCCAGAAGAGGAAGCAGCATCGGGGAGTCCCCTGCCTGGCCGGGGGTGATCAGGCTGACCAGCGGCAGCCCGGTCCCGTCGACGAGCTGATGGATCTTCGTGCTCAGCCCGCCACGGGAGCGCCCGATGCCGTGATCGGCCGGCTCCTCACGCGGATTCTTGTAGTTCGATCCATCCCCCTGTGTGGCGGGTGATGTTCGTCGCGTGCTGATGCGCGCGGGCGATCGTGGAGTCCACCGAGACCGACCAATCGATCAGGCCTTCGGCGTCAGCGGCGGCGGTCAGCGTGGCCAGCACCGTGTCCCAGGTGCCCTCTTCGGCCAAGCGCCGATGCCAGGTCCACACGGTCTGCCAGGGCCCGTAGACCTCGGGCAGATCCCTCCAAGCGATTCCGCACCGGTACCGGTAGATGATCGCCTCCACCATGGTGCGGGCGTCGGCGAACGGCCTGCCGGCGCGGCCGGTCCGGGTCGGGAGCATCGGGGCGATCAACTCCCATTGGGTGTCAGAGAGCATCTGGAACCGGGACATGTCCCCAGGGTCTCAGCTGACTCGTGCATCTATTCTCAGACACGCCCTACGTGCCCGTGGGATCAAAGCGGTCATCCCTGAACCGGCCGACCAGCAGGGCCACCGCAGACGGCGCGGTGCCCGCGGCGGGCGCCCCATTGGCCTCGACGCGGCCGCCTACAAGGGCCGCAATGTCATCGAGCGCCAGTACGCGCACCTGAAGCAGTGGCGGGGCCTGGCGACCCGGTATGACAAGTACGCGATCGTCTACCGGTCCGCTGTGGTGCTGAATGCTGTGATCGCATGGTCAAAACGATTGTCAGACATGCCCTAGGTAGCCGAGCGAGGAGTGCCGGCGGTGGTGGTTGTACTCGTCCTTCCAGTCGCCGATGATGACCTGTGCGTGCAGCAGCGAGTAGAAGCTGTTGATGTTGAGGCACTCGTCGCGGATCCGGCTGTTGAACGACTCGACGTACCCGTTGCGCCACGGCGAGCCCGGAGGGATGTAGGACAGGCCGGTGCGGGTGCCGGCCCAGTCGGCCATCGCCTCGCTGATGAACTCCGGCCCGTTGTCCGACCTGAGCACCGCCGGGGCGCCCCGGGCGGCGACGAGGTCCTCGAGGTGGGCGGTGAGTCGGTCGGCGGTAATCGAGCGCTCCACGAGCCCGCCGATGCACTCCCGGGTGTGTTCGTCGACGATCGAGCAGATCTTGATCGGTCGTCCGTGCTCGTCGGCGTCGAACTGGAAGTCCACCGCCCACACCACGTTCGGCGCGTCCGCCGTCGGCGCGTCGACGGTCGAGGACCCGACGCGCTTGCGTCGACGCCGCTGCGGGACCCGGAGCCCTTCGTCACGCCACAGGCGTTGGATCTTCTTGTGGTTCACCACCCACCCCTCGGCGCGGGCGTCGTGATACGCCCGCCGATACCCGTAGCGGGGATGGTCCTTCGCCCAGGCGCGCAGCCACTCCCTGAGCGCCCGATCCGGGTCCGTGACCGTGTCGCCCTTGAGCGGTCGCCGGTACGCGGAGCGGCTCAGCCCGACCAGACGGCACGCCATCCGTTCGCTCACCCGCAACTTGCGCTTGAGGTGATCGACGGCGGCGCGGCGCCTGTCCGGGCTTAGAAGTTTCCCTCAGCCAGCTCCTTGAGCGCGGCCTTCTCCAGCTCCGCTTCCGCGAGCAGACGCTTCAGGGTCGCGTTCTGCTTCTCCAGCTCCTTCAGGCGCTTTGCGTCGTCGGCCTTGAGGCCGCCGTACTGGTTCCGCCACCGGTAGTACGTCTGCTCGGACACCCCGAGCTCCCGGCACACCGCCGCGACGTCCTGACCATCGGCGAGCATCCTGTCGGCCTGCCCGAGCTTACGGACGACCTGCTCGGGGGTGTGACGCTTCCTGCTGTTCGTCATGATCTGACCAGTCTCCCTGCCCGCGACCGCGGGCAACAGGACGACTCTCATAACGACTGGACCTACGAAACGGGGTCAGCCCAGGTGGGGCGGAAGGTCATGATCGGCTGGCTCCCTCGACGACGGCATGTGAGTCCCGTCACCGTAGCCCAGCACCACACGCCCCCACCACCCCCGCGTACGACAAATACACAACACTCACCTTGCGTATCTCACTGAGGTGTGCCTTACTGGTTTCCGGACCCCCGCCGGAAGGACCCCCATGGCCCACGCCTCCACGCACCCCGCTCATCCGCTGCCGCCCGTGGCGCCCCGTCGCCTGCTGCTGGCCCAGCGGCTGCTCCGCGGCGAGGGCTCCGTCGAGGTCACGGCCTTCCGCGCCGGCGAGACGCTCATGACGGCCGTCCACGGCGTGAGCGCGGACGGCCGCCTCGTGGTCGCCCACGCCCCCAACCTCCTCGGGTCGCTCGGCGCGTTCCACACGCTCGCGCCACTCGACGTGCGCGTGGACGTCCTGCGCGACGCCCTGGACCTCACGGTCCCCACCCGCCTGGCGTCTGTGCATCTGCTCGGCACCCTGCGCTGGTGCCGGGACTCGGCCGAGGTCGCGGAGCTGGGGCTGCGTGGCCGCGTCGCGGATCTCGTGGCCGACGTCGGCCCGCGGGTGCGCGTGGGCGTCATCGAGACCCAGCGGATCCTGTTGCACGACGTCGACGGCGTCGCCGTGTTCTGCCGCCACACCCTGCCGCTCACGTCGCGCGGGCTCATCGACCAGGCCGAGCTCGCAGACCTGGCGGACGACGTGCTGGGCACCGCCCCCGAGGTGCTCGCGGACCTGGCCGACGCCGTCGCCCTGGGCCTGTTGCCGGGCGAGAGCACCCCGTTGCAGGTCGGCACCGGGCCCCTGCCCGAGTCGCCCGCCCACGCCCTCGACGCGGACGAAGCTGGAGTGACCCTGCTGCGCGTCCGCGACGGCGAGGCCACAGCGGTGCACGTGGCCCTGCCCGGTGCGGGCCGGCTCGATCACAGCCCCCGACACGCCTGGCGGCGACTGCTGGACGCGATCCCGGCGCGGGTCGCCCACCCCTGAGGGGCGGCGTCAGTCGATCGTGTAGGTGGCGCAGGTGGCCACGTCCGTGACCTCGATGCCCTCGGCGGTGCAGGCGAGGTCGGCGTTGTACGTGCACTCGAGGCGGTGGCACGCACCGACGGTCGAGGCGCCCTCGGTCACCGGGCGGCGGACGTCCAGCTGGACGAAGGTGCCGCAGCCGGGCGTGCGGTCGGAGCCGGCGACGGTGATGGCCAGGGCGTTGCAGGACGTCTCGGCATTGAAGGCGCAGGCACTGGCGGCGCAGGTGCGGACGGCGGTGGTCATGGCGTGATCCTCCCGGTTCGGGCCCGCCCCGGGCCGGGGCGGTGCTGCTGGAATCGAGATTACTCCCGCCCGCGAATAGCACAAGAGGGGCTAGCCTTAGTCGATAGGCGATTAGCGCAAATGTATTTTGCGCATTGTCGCGTGCCGTATGGACCGACGTCACGCCCACCCCGCCGTCACCGCCCGGTCACGTCCGCGTCACCCACCCCTGCCACCCTGCACGGGTGAGCTCGCACACTGATCCCGCGCACCCGACCGCCCACCCCGTCTCCCGCCGCACCCTCCTCGGCGGGGCGGGCCTCGTCGTCGCCTCCGCGGCGCTGCTGTCCACGCCGGCCGGCACCGCCCACGCGGCCACCGGCCCCACGCCGTTCACGCTCGGCGTCGCCTCGGGCGACCCGTGGCCCGACGGCGTGGTCCTGTGGACCCGCCTGGCCGTGGACCCCCTCGCGCTCGACGGCCTCGGCGGCATGCCGGACCAGTCGTTCCGGGTGGAGTACCAGGTGGCCACGGACGAGGGCTTCCGCAAGGTCGTCCGGTCGGGCGCCGTCACCACGGACCGCACGCAGGGCTACGCGGTGCACGTCACGCTCACCGGTCTACGCCCCGGCACCGAGTACTTCTACCGGTTCCGCGCGCTCGGCCACCTCTCGCGCGTCGGCCGCACAGTCACCGCGCCCGCCCGCGGCTCGAACCCGAGCAGCCTCACCATGACGGTCGCCTCGTGCGCCAACTGGGAGCACGGCTACTTCACTGCCTACGGCCACATGGCCGCCGAGCGTCCCGACCTCATGGTCCACCTGGGCGACTACTACTACGAGATCATGCCGTACGGGTACCCGGTCTCCTCGGGCGTCCCGCGCGCCCACAGGAACGGGGAGTCCCGCACCCTCGCCCAGTACCGGGCCCGCATGGCGCAGTACAAGACGGACCCGCACCTGCAGGACGCGCACGCCGCCGCCCCGTGGCTCGTGATCTTCGACGACCACGAGGTGGAGAACAACTGGGCGGACGAGACCCCGGAGATCTGGGACCCGAATTTCCTCGCGCGCCGCGCCGCCGCGTTCCAGGCGTACTACGAGAACATGCCGCTCCGCGCGTCGTCCGTGCCCCGCGGCATCGACATGCAGCTCTACCGCCGCATCCACTGGGGAAACCTCGCCACGTTCCACCTCCTGGACACGCGCCAGTACCGCTCGGACCAGGCCAACCTGGACCTGGTGAAGGTCGTCGACGCCGACGCACGGGACTCGCGGCGCACCATCACGGGCGCGGCCCAGGAGGCGTGGCTGCGCGAGGGCTTCGAGACCTCGGTCGCCCGCTGGGACCTCATCACGCAGCAGGTGCCGTTCGTGCAGTACGACCGCTCCTCCGGCCCGGTCTTGTGGGGCGACATGGACTCGTGGGACGGCTACGTCGCCTCGCGCGACCGCGTGGTCAGCGCATGGACCACGGCGGGCGTCCGCAACCCCGTGGTGCTCACCGGCGACATCCACGAGGCCTTCGCCTCGGACATCAAGCAGGACTTCAACGACCTCTCCTCGGAATCCGTGGGCGTCGAGCTCATCACCACGTCGATCACCTCGGGCGGCGACGGCTCGGACGCCGCCGCGGAGGCGCTCGCGTGGAACCCGCACATCAAGTTCAACAACGACCTGCGCGGCTACCTCCGCGTGGACCTCTCCGCCCAGCTGCTCGAGGCCCGCTTCCGCGTGGTCGACTACGTGAGCGAGCTGGGCTCGTCGGTGCGCACGCGCGCGGTCTTCGGCGTCGGCGACGGCGAGCATCGGCTCCACCGGATCGCCTGAGGCGAGGGGCCGTCGCCGTCCCCGCCTCCTGAGCAGACCCGGCAGCTCCACCACCCTGGCCGAGTCCGCCCCGCGCTCCTAGCGTGGGGCCATGAGCACCCATCGCCTGTCCTCCACCGCCCTCGGGTTCGCCGCCGGACTGGGCACCGCGGCCGCTGTCACCGCAGCCCGCAGGATCGCCCTCATGGCCGCCGTCGGGAAGGGCCACCCGCTCAAGCACCGCCTCCTGGACGCGGCATCCGGCCTGGTCCAGCCGAAGTACCCCATGGGCGCGATGAGCACCTACCTCAACGGACTGCACTTCTACGCCGACGACCTCGGCCGGCAGGTCGAAGCCAGCCACTTCTGCATCCACCTGCGCCACGACCTGCACCAGTGCGTGATCTTCGACCGCAACGCGCCGGACGCACGGCTGATCGGCATCGAGTACATCATCAGCGAGGAGCGGTTCCGCAGCCTCCCCGACGAGGAGCGGCGCCTGTGGCACAGCCACCACTACGAGGTGAGCTCCGGCGCCCTCACGGCCCCCGGGGTGCCCGAGCTGGCCGAGCACAGTTACTTCGAAGACCTCATCCACACCTACGGGAAGACGTTCCACACCTGGCAGTACGACCGGGACGACTTCCCGTACGGCATCCCCCAGCTGATGATGGGCCTCACCGGCGACGGCCAGGTGGACGAGGCCCTCCTGCGCGCCCGCGACGAGCGCGTGGGCGTGGACACCGCGGCCAAGCGACGCCACCGCGCGGACATCCCGGTCCCGGACGTGGTGCCGGGCGCGAACAGCTGGGAGCGCGGGCGGGTCGTGCAGACCACGCTCGAGGAGCGCCCGGTGCGGGGCCGCGACGACTGAGGGCGGCGTCGTCGGGAGGGCGCCGTTTCCCGAACGACAGCGGTGCGACACGCCGCCGTTTCCCGAACGAAAACGCTCGGCGGGCCGGCGCCGTCATCTGGATCGGGCGGGCGCGCCCCGCGAGGGACAGTACGTCCGCCGCACGTGTCGCGGCAGCGAGAACGCTGGGCTCAGACCTTCCCCTTGAGCAGTCGGTGCCAGTAGATCCGGGGCTGGCCGAAGCGGTCGAAGGCCGCCGTGCTCTTCCGCGGCTTCGTCAGGTCCACGCCGGGGATCGACCGGTCCTCGGAGCCGTCGCGGACGTGCTCGTCCAGGACCAGCTCGTCCCGGCTGACCATCACGGGGATCACGGTGTAGCCGTCGTACTTCTGGAGCGGCTTCCCCGCGTCCGCGGCCTGGATGTTCTGGGTCAGGATCTTGACCTGCCGGCGCAGGGCTCCGCCGGAGGGCCGTGTGCCCAGGGCGGCGGCGTCGCCCAGCGCCCACACGTGCGGGTGCACGGGATGCCGCAGGGTCGCGGGATCCGCGGCCGCCAGGCCGGCCTCGCCGTCGTCCGCCAGGCCCGCCTCGGCGATGAACTCCGGGGCCCGCACCACGGGCGTGATGTACGCGGCCGCGACGTCGGTGATCCGCTCACCGGTGTTGAGCACCACCTCGCGGGCCTCGTGGTCCACGGCGTTCACCTCTGCGTCGGCGTGCACACGGATGCCGTACCTCGCCACGGCCTCGGCCAGAGCGGGGTCGATGGTCTGCCGGTCCAGGATCCGGCCGTACGGGGTCACCAGGCGGACGTCCACGTCCGGCAGGATCCCCGTGCGCTCCCACGCCGCGCAGGCCAGGAACAGCGCCTTGAGCACGGTGCCGCCGCACGAGGAGGGCTCAGCCGGCACATTCGCCACCACACGGTCCCCCGCGGCCACACGCGACAGCAGCGCCCGGGCGGCGTCCACGTGCTCGGGCACGTGCGCACTCGCCGCCCATCCGGCGGCGTAGGCCTCACGCAGCCCGTCGATCGCACCCCACCACGGGGTCAGCCCCGGGCAGAGCACCAGGTGGCGGAAGCCGACGGTCAGCCCGGTGGTCGTCACCGCGGTCCGTTCCTCGGCGTCCACGGCCACGACGTGGTCCGGGATCCATTCGACCCCGTCCGGGATGACGGCCCGCATCGGCCGTTCGAACCGGGCCATGTCCGCCTGCCCGCCCGCCGCGTAGTTCAGCATGGGCCGGTAGCGGTGCAGCTGTTGGCCGTCGACGATGGCGACCCGCCCCTGCCGCTTCCGCCGCAGTGCGGCGGCCAGGGACACGCCGGCGTTGCCGCCACCGACGATCAGGATGTCGTACTGCTCTGTCACGTGGTCCTCCGTGGGGTGACGGGGTCAAAGGAACGGTACGTCCGCCCCCGCAGACGTGCTCCGCGGCAGACGGGACGTGCCGCCCATCCTCCACTGGGGGCCGGAGCCGGCGCTAGCCCGTAAGGCCCAGCAGCCGCAGCTGGTCGGCGTACTTGCGCATCCCGACCTCCACGGCCTGCGGGTTCTGCGTGTACCAGTCCAGGTGGGTCTGCCGCAGCTGCTCGGCCGGGACGGTCTGTCCGGCCACGGTCCAGTCCTCGGTCGGCTCGGCGTCGAGGTCGAGGGCCTCCACCACGACCGCCTCGAGGGGCGCGCGCACCCCGCCGAGGAGCACGCGGGAGGCGGGCACGGGCTGGACGGCGACGTCGCCCGGCAGGTGCCCGGCCACGCGCTCGGCCACGCGGGTCAGCAGCATGTTGGTCGGGTGGTTCACGGTGTAGAAGCCGACGCCCCGCTCCGCCGCCACCAGATCCGCCATGGACAGCGTCCCCTTCGCCTCCTCCCGCGCCCGCAGCGCCTGCACGGACGCGGCCGCGGCCTCGCGGATCGCCGCCGGCGCCACCTCCCGACGACGGCCCGTCGCCGCCTCGGCCAGCACGCGCAGGTCGTGGTACGGCACGACGGGCGGGTCCTCCCCCGGCCGCTCGGCCGCCCCGGGCGCGAACTTCCAGTTGCGGAGGGTGACCTGCCAGGGAAAGCGCGAGACGTCGTACACCACGGGGATCCGCACCACGGCGGCGTCCTTCGGCAACCGGGCCACGAGCTGGTCCGTGCCGATGGGCATGCCCCGGTAGTCGTGGGGGATCGGCTGGGTGACGAGGGCCTTCACGCGGGGCAGCAGCCGCTCCAGGTGCTCGACCTCGTCCGGCTGGGCCTCGAAGGCGGGCGGCACGCGGACGCTCACCAGGTCCGCCCCGTGCAGCGGTGTGCCGGGCTCCCCGCCGAGCAGCCGCCGGTACGACTCGCCCTGGCAGTTGCCCCACACCAGCAGCAGGTCACCCTCGGGCAGGTCCTCGAGCCCGTAGAAGTGGCCGTAGTGCCGGCGTCGTCCCTCGTCCTCGTGCACGCCTGCGTCCTCTCTCCTCAGCCGTCCTCGCGACGGATCCAGTCGACGCCCGCCGTCCCGAACCACCAGGCCAGGAACGCGGAGAGCGCCGCGAAGTCCAGTTCGTCCAGCTCGCTCATCGGTCCTCCCGTGCTCCGTCCTGTCCGCGATTGTGCCAGCCCCGCGGACACCGGCCCGCTCAGCCCCAGCCGCCCCACCACGCCTCGAGGTCCGGCACGGCGGCCACGGGCGCCCAGCCCAGCCGGGAGGCGGGCACCCGCCACACCCGCGCCGTCCCGCCCCGCCGACGCCGCCACCGCGCCCGGGCGCACGTCAGCACGGCGAGCGCGTCGCGCTCGGCCCGCTCGCCCGGCTCGCCCAGCACCTCCACGCGCTCGACGCCGGCCCGTTCCAGGCGCAGCAGCCACGCGGCGACGGCGTCCGCGTCAGGCCGGGCTCCGGCCGCGGCGGGCCGCAGCCGCACGTGCACGTCCACGGACCAGTCGGGCACCGACCGCACGGCGTCGAGGTCGCCGCGCGCCGGCGTCGGCGGCAGGTCCTGGGACGCCGCCGCGCCGCCGTCGGGCTCGCCCAGCAGCCGCACGCGGGGGTCGCCGAGCGCCCGCGCCGCCGCCTCGTCGAGGCCGCCCACGACGCCGACCCGCGCCCCCGGTGCCGCGCGCAGCACGGCGTCCACCGCCACCACGGCCGCCGCCGCGCCGTCCGCGCCCTCCGGCACCCGCACGCGCGCCTCGACCCGCAGCGGGCCGGCCAGGGACAGGCCGTGGCCGCGGGCCGTCGTCGCGGGGATGCGCGAGGCGAGCACGAGCGCCTCGCGGGCCTTCACCCGGGCGGCCTCGGCGGTGTCGCCGCGTCCGCCGAAGTCGGCGCCGGCCTGCCACGCCACGGCGTCCGGCGCGTGGCGCAGGGCCGCCCCCACGCGCCACAGCCGGTGCGCCAGCTCCCAGTCCTCCCCGCCGTAGCCCACGAACGCGGGGTCGAAGCCGCCGGCGTCCTCGTAGACCTCGCGCGCCATCGTGAGCACGGCCGAGATGACGTACCGGTAGCCGGTGGAGTCGGCGCGGCGCAGGTCGTCCGTCGCGCGGTACCCGTCACCCAGCCACGCCGGCTCAGCCAGGCGGGAGCTCTCCGGCACCTCGTCCCCGGGCCGCCAGCCGTCCGCCCAGGCCCGCTCCAGCCAGGCCTCGGCCAGGTGCCGCCGCCGACCCACCACCGCGGCGTCCCGGGGCGCCGTGGCCACCGCCGCCAGCGCCGCGGCGAGGTACCCGGGCTCGGGGAGCATGTCCCCGTCGAGGAAGGCGAGCACGTCGCCGTCGGCCGCCTCCGCCCCGAGCGCCCGGGCCGCCGAGGCGCGGAACCCGCGGTCCGGCTGGCGCACGGTCACCACGTCGAACGGCAGGCCCGGGTCCACCCGGGGCGGGACGGGCGAGCCGTCGTCGGCCACCACGAGCTGCAGCCCGCCGGTCAGGCCGCGCTGGGCCGCGAGCGCGGCCGTGAGCCGGTCGAGGTCCGCCTGGGCCCGGTAGTAGGGCACCACCACGGAGACGGCAGCGCTCACGTCCACCTGTGCACGCGGCGGAGCACGTCGAAGAGCATCCGCGCGCAGTCCTCGGCCCCGGGCGAGAGGTCCACGGCGGGGTCGAGCCACGTGCGCTCGGGGTCCTCGACCGCCTCGGCGATCGCCTCGGCCAGCGCGAAGGCCGGCGACCCGTTCGGGTGCACGAGCCGCAGGGTGCCCGGGCGCAGGCGCTCCATCTCCTCCGTGTAGCGGCCCGCGGAGGCGATCGCCCGCCGCCCCACCGAGGTCCACGCCGCCAGGGACCCGGACGCGGACACGTTGCGGTGCGCCGCGAACGGGATGCCCGCCGAGAGCAGGGCCGCGTCCGCGAACTCGTCCGGCACGAACCCGGTGACGCGGAACTCCAGGCCGCGCGCCTCGGCGTCGCGGGTCAGCTCCGCCACGAGGTCGTCATGCCCGATGCTGACGGGTCCGAGCGCCGTCAGCCGGCGCGGCGCCCCGGAGTCCGGGCCCCACTGGCGGTGCAGCTCGGTGAGGGCCTCCAGGGCGAGGGCGTGCCCCTTGCCCGGGTAGACGAAGCCGAAGAGCACGAGGTCCCGGTCGAGGCCGGCCATGCTCTCCGGCACCACCGGCTCGGCGCGGGCGGCCGCGGCCCGGCGGTCCTGAACGGGCAGCGGGACCACGTCCGCGGCCACGTCCACCAGGTCCGCCAGCAGCGCCCGCTCGTGCTGCGAGGAGACCACGACGCCGTCCACCGCCTGGGCGAGCCGCGCGTATGCCTCGCCGCGGCGGCGGTAGCGGCCGTCGCCCTCGGCGGGCTGCGGGATGTCGTGCAGGGTGAGCGTGGTGCCCTCGGGCAGGACGTCGACGAGCAGGTCCGCGGCGGCGGTCGCGGTGGGGCCGAACAGCGCGTCCGTGACGTCCAGGTGCACGGCGGCGCCCAGCGCGCGCGCCTCCTCCAGCACGGGCACGAGGCCCCGGAACGCCGCGACGTCCTCCGCCGTGAGCAGCTCCACCTCGGCGCCCACCCGACGGAGGGCGGCGGCGGTCTGCCGGCCATGGCGCACCACGCCGTGCTCCGGCGCGCCCACGGTCACGTACAGCACACGCCCCTGCGGCTGCGAGTCCACGTCCACGATCCCCTTCACCTGCGGCGGCGCTCCTCGACGCGGCGGCGCGCCGGAACGGACAGGATGCCGCTGCTCCGATTCTCCGATCCTGCCCTGACAGACTAGATTCCGCGACCCCCGACCCGGGACGGGGACACGCCGCCCGCGCGGCATCGCATCCCCCAGGTCAGGAGGCCCTCCCCCGTGAGCATCACCGTCCAGCACGTGCCCGCGCAGCACCCGTACACCCGCGCGATCCGCCCCCTCGACCCGGGCGCCGCGCCGGACGTGGAGTTCCTGCCGGACCCGCCGGTGCCGGGCGCGCCCGCGCACCAGTGGTGGCCGCCCCGGGCCCTGCACGCGGAGTGGCTGGCCGAGCACCGCCCGGACGTGCTGCACGTGCACTTCGGCTTCGAGCACTTCAGCCCCGCCCAGCTGGCCGCCGCCCTGGACGCGCAGCACGCGCACGGGGGCGCCGTCGTCGTGACCGTGCACGACCTCGAGAACCCGCACCTGACGGACCAGGGCCCCCACCGGGACC
The DNA here is from genome assembly GCF_014138885.1 of Micrococcus luteus. Lineage (NCBI taxonomy): Bacteria > Bacillati > Actinomycetota > Actinomycetes > Micrococcales > Micrococcaceae > Micrococcus > Micrococcus luteus. The sequence goes on along the minus strand of NZ_JACJIK010000001.1, from coordinate 1,844,830 downwards.
GCCTGGCCGTGCTGCTGGGCCGCGCGGACGCCGTGCTCACGCTCACCCCCGGCGCCGCGGCGACCCTCGCCCGCGACTACGGCGTGCGCGCCCTCGTGGTCCCCCACCCGCACATCGTCCCGCTCGAGGACCTCGTGGCGCAGGGCGACGACGACGCCCCCGGCGCGGAGCCCGGCCTGCTGCCCCCCGACGCGTCCGACGACGGCGACGGCGCGGCCGCCCCCGCCCGCCTGCTGGTGCACGCCAAGGACCTGCGGGCCCAGGTGGCCCCGGTGGCGCTGCTGCCGGTGCTCGCCGCCGCCGTCGCGACGCTGGCCGACCGCGGCCTCGACGCGCGGGTGACCGTGGAGGTCCAGGACACCGTGCAGGACGAGGACGCCCTGGCCGCGCTGCGCGCGGGCTGCGCCCACCACGGCTTCGAGCTGTGGCAGCACGACCGGCTCGACGACCCCGCCCTGCACGCGCTGCTGCGCGACGTGGACGTGTCCGTGCTGCCGTACCGCATCGGCACCCACTCGGGCTGGGTGGAGATGTGCCGGGACCTGGGGGTGCCGGTGGCCGTCGCGGACATCGGGCACATCGCGGACCAGTCCGGCGCCTGGTTGAGCCCCGACTCGCTCGCCGCGTTCGACCCGGAGGATCCCGACTCCCTCGCCGACGCGCTCGAGACGCTGGTGCGCGCCCGCGCGCGCACGGCCCCCGCCGATCCCGCCGCCCGGGCCCGGCAGCGCCGTCGCGTGGCGGCCGCACACGTGGCCGTCTACCGCGAGGCCCTCGCCCGGGCGCGCGGAGCGTTGCCGAGCGTGTCCGTGCTGGTCATCACGGGGCACCGGGACGAGCACCTGGCCCGCGTGATCGCCGGGCTGGAGCGCTCCCACCGCCGCCCGGACCAGGTGGTCGTGGTGTTCATGGGCCAGCCGGACGGGCGCGTCCCGGCCACGGACCTGCCCGTCACCGTGGGGCACGTGGCCGCCGAGGCGGGCCTGCCCCTGGCGCAGGCCCGCAACCGCGCGGCCGAGCTCGCCACCGGCGAGATCCTCGTCTTCCTCGACGTGGACTGCATCCCGGCCGCCGAGACCGTCGGCGTGCTGGCCACCGAGGTCGCGGCCCACCCCGGGTCCGTGGTGATGGGCCGGCCCCGCTACCTGCGGCCGGGCTGGACCCGCGACGTCGGGGAGGCCGACCTGACCTCGCACCGCGCCGACGCCCTGCTGCGCCGCCTCTCCCTGCCCCACCGGGCACGCGCGCACCTGACCGCCGGCCCCTCGGACGAGTGGCACCTCGTGTGGACGCTGATCCTGGCACTGCGGCGCGCGGACCTGGCCCGCATCGGCTGTTTCGACGCGGGCTTCACCGGCTACGGCGCCGAGGACACGGACCTGGCCTTCCGCGCCCGCGACGCCGGCCTGACGCTGCGGTTCAGCCCCGCCGAGGCGTTCCACCAGCACCACGGCGTGATGACCCCGCCGCTGCACCACCTCGAGGACATCCTGGTCAACGCCCGCCGCTTCCGGCAGGTGCACGGCCGATGGGCCATGGAGGGGTGGCTGCGCGCGTTCGCGGACGCGGGGCTGATCGCGTGGGACCCCGAGGGCGAGCGGCTCGAGCTGCTGCGTCACCCGACGGAGGCGGAGCTGACGGCCGCCCGCCGCGACGACGCCGCGTACTGAGCGCCGTGACGGCCGGGGGCGGCGGGCGGACTCAGCCCAGGGCGCCCTCGATCGCCGCCTCCCAGCGCCGCCGGTACTCGCCCGGCGCCACGAGCAGCAGGCCCGCGAGCCGGTCGGCGGCGGCCGGGTCGGCGAGGGCGCCGCGCACCGCGCCGGCCCAGTCGGCGTCCGGGTCCTCCCACGCGCACCACGGCACACCCGCGGCCCGGTGGATCTCGCGGACGAACACGCGCTGCTCGTCGAACGGCCGCGGCTCGGGGGCGAGCACCACGGGACGGCCGGAGCGGGCGGCGTCCACCACGGCGTTGTGCCCGGCCGAGACCACCACGACGTCGGCGTCTGCGGCCCGGCGGGCCGGCGCCTGGACCCAGCCGTGCAGCGTCACGGTGGCGGGCATCGCCTCCGCCGCGAACCCGCCCGGCGCCTCCGGTTCGCCCACCCCGGCGATCGGGCCGTACACCTCCCACGTCGCCTCCGGCACGGCGGACGCCGCCCGGGCCAGGTCCGCGGCCCGCACCCCGCCGCCGCCTGTCCCGGCGATCACGGCGACGCGCGGGGCGGCGCCGGCGGACGACGTCGTCGTGGCGCGGGTGCCGAGCCGGCCGGTGACGTCCGCGACCCCGAGGTAGGTGACCCGGTCCGCGTGGGCGGCGCGCCAGGCGGGGACCTCGAGCTCGGCCGCGTAGTGGGCGAAGAGGCCGTCGGCCTCGGCGTAGACGAGGGCGTGCGCGGGGTCGGTGCGCTCGCCGTGCATGCGGCGGTGCAGCACGGGCCAGCCCGCCAGGCGCAGGAACAGAGCGGCCTCCACGGACACGTCCACCACGCACACGTCCGGCTCCACCCGCTGCGCCGCCGCGTGGAGGGCGTCGAAGCGCGCCCGGATCTCGGGCCCCACCGGGGACCAGTGCAGGGGCGAGCGTGCCGGCTGCTCGTGGCCGGGCACGAGGTCCGAGGGCAGCGGGATGACGGGGACGTCCGCGGGCAGCAGTTCGGCCGCCCGGGGGTGGGCGGTCACGACCGTCACGTCGAACGCCCCGGTCGACGCCGGGCCGGCGGCGTGCCGCAGATGCCCCGCCCCGTGCTGGTGGGCGTAGTAGAGGACCCGCCTGCGGGCCGGGGCCATCAGAGGGACTCCAGGTCCGCCGCCTCGGCGGACGGGCGCGGGGCCTCCTGGGGGTCGAACCCGTACGCGTCCTCGGCGGCGGCGAGATCGCGGGCGTCCTCGGCGGCCTGCTCGAGCAGGTCCACGTAGCCCTCCACCATGGTCTCCGCGCTGAACCGGCAGGCCCACGCACGCACGCGTCCCCGGTCCTTGCGGCGGGCGTGGCGGATCGAGACCGCGAGCTCCTGCGCCGTGTGATGGACCGCGAGCGCGCCGGCCTGCGGGGCGACGATCTCCCCCATCGCGCCGCTGAGCAGCGCGGCCACCGGCACGCCGAGCGCCATGGCCTCGACCACGGCGAGCCCGAACGGCTCGGCCCACAGCGGGGTGGCCAGGAAGACCTCGCCCGTGGCCAGCATGTGCGGCAGCGCGTGATGGTCGAGGTGGCCGTGGTAGACGGTGTCCGGACCGAGCCGCGGCACGACCTCCCGGGCGTGGTACTCCTCGTCCGAGATCGGCCCGGCGAAGTGCAGCTCCATGCCCGCGATCCGGGCGGCGTCGATCGCCACGTGCAGGCCCTTCTCCGCCGTGATCCGGCCCGACCACACGGCGCGGCCGCGCACGGGGACGGCGTCGGAGACCCAGTGGTGCAGCTCGATCCCGTTGGGCACCACGTCCACGCGCGGCAGCCGGTGCTGCCAGGCCAGCGCGTTCGACGCGGACACCGAGGCCCACCGGTGGTGGTCGGGAGCCGTCCAGCCCGGGGCGTCGACGACGGCCAGCACCTCCGCCAGCGTGGCCGGCGTGTGCAGGACGGTGACCACGGGGCGGGCGCGCAGCAGCTCGAGCGGCGCCGGGGAGAGGGAGTTGTTCAGGACGGCGTCGGAGTCGTCGTCGAGGATCAGCGCGCAGGCCCGGCGGGCGGCCGCCTCGCGCACGCGGGTGCCCGCGCGGCCCGGGCCGGCGCCCTCGGCGGGCAGCACGGCGACGACGTCGCCCGGCAGCCGGGTGCCCTCCCGCGCGTAGACGGTGACGTCGTGGCCCCGGCGCACGAGGTGCTCCACGGTCATGGCCGTGTGCATCTCCAGCCCGCCCTCGTAGGGCGAACGGATGGGGTGGAGCATGTGGGTGAGCACGCTGATGCGCATCGGCGTCCCCTTCCCGGCCCGGGCCGGGCCGAACGGCCCCGTGCGGGGCGGCAGAAGCGCGACTGACCTGCGGTGACACGACCGCATCACGTCCGCGCTGACGTACCCCGGCACTGTAGACACCCGGGGGGTCCCCCCGGAAGCGCCGGCCCCCCTCCCGGGGGTGAGGGCAGGGCAGGCGCTCACGCCCCCGTCACGAGAAAGTCCCGGCCCGCGACCTCGAGGATCGCGGACCGGGACGGTCCGTGGAGCTAAGGGGAATTGAACCCCTGACCTTTTCATTGCGAACGAAACGCTCTACCAACTGAGCTATAGCCCCAGGTCGTGCCCTCCCGCGGGAGTGCACCGGACCATCATACGCCCGACGCCCCCGATCCTCCAATTCGGCGACGCCGCGCGGCGACCACGCCGAGCACCACACCCGCCAGATCCGCGACGACATCCACCGGGTCCCCCGTCCGCAGCGGCACCCACGCGTGCTGCACGAGCTCGCTCACCGGTGCGTGCACCGCGAACGGCAGGGCCCACCACTCGCTCCGCCCCCGCCACACGGCGAGGAACGCGGGCAGCGCGAACACGGCCACGTGGATCGCCTTGTCCAGCCCCGGCACGGCGAACCCGGCCTCCGGCACCTGCTCGCCCGGCAGGTACAGCACCACCAGCTGCACCACGACGGCGACGGCCAGCGCCGCCGCCAGGGCGCGGCGCCGTCGTCGGGAAGCGGAGGTGGTCGGGGAGCCGGGGGGAACGGTCATCCGCCCATTCTGTCGTGCTTCTGCACCGCGCACTCATGCCCCCGCCCTGCTGAAAAGGATCTATGTTTTTGCCATTTCTGCGCCGATCATGTGATGATCACCCCATCCGGGTGGGCTCGCTCCGCCAGGATGCCGGTGTTGACAGCGCCGCCCAGGGCCGAGGGACCGCGATGGCTTGAGCAGAGAGCTCGCCGTTCGTGGACTCGGGACCCGGCGGGATGCCCTCCACCTCCCCGGCCCCCTGGCCGCGACGTGATCGGTACGCCACCTTCCGCCCTGTGGAGCCGTGCCCTGACCGGACCGCGCCGGGGGATCGGGACGTCCACAGTCACTCGTGCGAAAGGAAGTCCGATGCCGCCCTCCCAGGACGCAGCATCCCTGACCCAGCTCGGCGTGATCGGGGTGATCCTGCTCGTCGCGCTGTTCTACGGCGGGACCATGATCATGTCCGTGGCCATCTCCAAGAAGAAGGAGAACGCCGACGCCTACATGACGGCCGGCAATCGGATCGGCTTCGGCGTGTCCGCCGCCTCCATGACGGCCACCTGGATCTGGGCCGCCTCCATGTACGCCTCCGTGACCGCCGGCTACACGTACGGCGTCTCCGGCCCCCTCCACTACGGCCTCTGGGGCGCCCTGATGATCCTGTTCATCTACCCGTTCGGCCGCCGCATCCGCGCGGTCGCGCCGCGCGCCCACACCCTCGCCGAGGTCATGTACGCCCGGCACGGCCGCTCCTCGCAGCTCATGCTGGCCGGCTCCAACGTGCTCGGCTCCGTCATCTCCCTGACCTCCAACTTCATCGCCGGCGGCGCCCTGATCTCCCTGCTGTCCCCGCTGTCCTTCGGCGCGGGCATCCTGATCGTGGCCGCGGGCGTGCTGCTGTACACCCTGTGGTCCGGCTTCCGCGCCTCCGTGCTCACCGACTTCGCCCAGGTGATGGCCATGCTCGGCGCGACCGTCATCATCATCCCCGCCGTGTTCTTCGCCGCGGGCGGCCCGGGCATGTTCCAGGCCGGCGTCGAGGCCGGCCACGTCACGGCCCAGCAGCAGAGCTTCTTCTCCTCCGAGGCGTTCATGAACCAGGGGGCGCCGTACATCGCCGCCGTGCTGGCCTACGCGATCGGCAACCAGACCATCGCCCAGCGCCTCTTCGCCGTGCGTGAGGACCTCATCAAGCCCACCTTCATCACGGCCACCCTCGGCTACGGCGGCACCGTGATCGGCGTCGGCATGCTCGGCGTCATGGCGCTCTACCTGGGCGCCGAGCCGCTCGACGGCGACGTCAACAACCTCCTGCCGCAGATGGTCGCCGACCACCTGCCGCTGGCGCTCGTGGCCCTGGCGTTCCTGATGATCATCGGCTCGCTGTCCTCCACCGCCGACTCGGACCTGTCCGCCCTCTCGTCGATCGTGATGACGGACGTCTACGGCCAGTCGGTCGGCCGCAAGAACGCCGACCCGAAGACCATGCTGCTGATCGGCCGCATCACCATGATCGTGGCGACGGCGGCGGCCCTGTACTTCGCCACCGCCAAGTTCGACATCCTCGACCTGCTGGTCTTCGTGGGCGCCCTGTGGGGCTGCCTCGTGTTCCCCGTGATCGCGTCCTTCTACTGGGGCAGGATCACCAACGTCGCGTTCACGGTGTCCGTCCTCGCCGCGCTGACCGTGTTCCTGCCCGTGCGCTTCGAGTGGATCCCGCTCGAGGGCGCCTGGGCGTTCGTGGTGGAGACCCTCGCGATCCTCGGCGTGGGCGTCGTGCTGGGCATCATGTGCTTCGGCTTCTTCGGCCTGCGCCCGGCAGTCGTGGTCGGCGCGATCGCCTCGGTCGTGATGCTGTTCCTCGGCTACGGCTTCCTGCGGGACTACGCCACCCTCACGGGCTCGCTCGTGGCCTACGCCGTGTCCTTCCTCGTGTGCTGGGGGCTGTCCGTCCGCTCCGGCCGGGACTTCGACTTCGACCGGATCGCGCGCGTGACCGGCGACTTCGACCCCGCGACCGAGGACCTGCCGCAGGTCGAGCGCGCCTCGGCCCCCGCGTCCTGATCCCCCCGTCCCCCGACTCGCAAGGAGCATCCGCATGACCGTCGGTCTGACCCTGTACGTCCTGATGTGGCCCGTCCTCGTGCTGGCCGTCCTCGTCTCGATCGCCCGCGGCTTCGTCGCCGACTGGGCCGCGGCCCGTCGGGAGGGCCGCTCGATCATCTGAGGCCTCCGCCGGGGGCGGCCCGTGACCCTGGTGGTCCTCGCCCTCGACGCGGTCGTCCGCCTGACCCCCGCCGAGACCTCGGCCGCCATCCCGGGCATCGCCGGGCTCGGGCGCATGCTCGTGACCGCCGGTCTCGCGCTGCTGTTCGTCGCCCTGTACAGCGGCGTGCGGGAGCGTCAGGCCCACCTCGAGACGGGCCGCACCGGCGGCGCCGTCATCGAGGGGGCCTGACCCGCTCGATCCCCTGCCCGACCGCGCCCGCGTCAGCGAGCGCGGTCGAGCAGGATCACGTCCAGGCGGCGCGGCCCGTGCACGCCTTCGACGCGCTCGAGCTCGATGTCGCTCGTGGCCGAGGGCCCGGAGATCATGGTGATCGGCGCCGTCGCCTCCACGCGGGCCAGCGCCTCCGGGAAGAGCTCCACCACGGAGTCCAGCGGCACGATGCACACGTGGTGGTCCGGGACCAGGGTGATCGCCCGGCGGCCCTCGTCCGGGCGGCCGCTGAGGAAGATCGTCCCGGTCTCCGCGCAGGAGACCGTCGAGGACGTCACCACCGCGTCCACCTCGTTCAGCGCGTCCACGCTGAGGGGCTCGCGCTCGCCGTCGTGGGCGCCGCGGACCGCGGCCCGCTCCCCCGTGTGACCCACCGCGGGCTCCGTGATGCGCTCCCGGCCGGCCCCGCGCGAGTCCGCGGGGAGCCAGTCAGGCTCCAGACCGGCCGGCACCACGTACCGGGCGTCCGGGCCGAGCAGCTCGGCGATGGCCGCGGCCACCGTCTCCTCGGTCTCGTCCCGCACGGAGGCGCGGTAGTCGATCAGCCGGTCACGCAGCATCTCCACCACCTCGGCCCGGTCCCGGGAGGAGGTCCGCCGGTAGGTGCGCTGCACCGGGTCCGCGACCGGCCCGTCCGCCGTCGCCTCGCGGATGCGCCGCAGGATCTCGGCCTTCGCCTCGCTCATCGTCCGTCCTCCTCGACGTGCTCGTCCTCCGGCCGGTCCAGCCCGGTGACGCCGTCCATGGCGACTCGGTGCTCGGTCTCATCCTTGTGGCGGGCCCACCAGTTGCGGAAGGACTCCCGCGGGGGCGCCGGCACGTCACGCTCGTCGGTCCAGCCGCCGGCGATGCCCGGCAGCCAGCCGAGCACCCGGTCCGGCCCGGCCGCGACCCGGCCCAGCCCCAGGCCCCGCTCGGCCAGCGACATGCGCCGACCCGAGGACATCACCACGGAGGCGCCCTTCATCGCCACGTCCATCTGCGAGGGCGTGACAGACTCCACCGCCGCCTTGGCGCGGGCCAGGGGGCCGGCAGCGGCGTCCTCGTCCGTGCGCAGAGCCTTCCGGGCGGCGTGGGTGGCCTGCACGTCCTCGTCCCGGAGGTGGATGAGGATCGAGGGGATGTCGATGGCCACGGGGCAGACGTCGTAGCACGCGCCGCACAGCGTGGAGGCGTAGGGCAGGGTGCCGTTCTCCCCCGCGTCCACACCGGTGAGCTGCGGGGAGAGGATCGCGCCGATCGGGCCCGGGTAGACCGAGCCGTAGGCGTGGCCGCCGGTCTGCTCGTACACGGGGCACACGTTCATGCACGCCGAGCAGCGGATGCAGTGCAGCGCGGAACGGCCCTTCGGGTCGGACAGCACCGCGGAGCGGCCGTTGTCCAGCAGGACCAGGTGGAACTCCTGAGGACCGTCGCCCTCGGTGACGCCCGTCCACATGGAGGTGTACGGGTTCATCCGCTCGCCCGTGGACGAGCGCGGCAGCAGCTGCAGGAACACCTCGAGGTCCTCGAAGGTGGGCACGAGCTTCTCGATGCCCATCACGGTGATCAGCGTCTCCGGCAGGGTCAGGCACATGCGGCCGTTGCCCTCCGACTCGACGACGGAGAGCGTGCCCGTCTCGGCGACACCGAAGTTCGCCCCGGAGATCGCCACCTTCGTGCTCAGGAACTTCTCGCGCAGGTGCCGGCGTGCGGCCTCGGCCAGGTCGGCCGGCTCGGAGGTGAGGCTCTCGTCCGTCTCCGGCATCTCCCGGCGGAAGATGTCCCGGATCTCCTCGCGGTTGCGGTGGATCGCCGGGACGAGGATGTGGCTGGGCCGGTCGTGGCCGAGCTGGACGATGAGCTCGGCCAGGTCCGTCTCGACGGCGGCCACGCCGGCATGCTCGAGCGCGGCGTCCAGGCCGATCTCCTGGGTGGCCATGGACTTGACCTTGATCACCTCGTCCACGCCCTTGGCGGTGACGAGCTCCGTGATGATGCGGTTGGCCTCGGCCGCGTCCCGGGCCCAGTGCACGACGCCGCCGCGCGCGGTGACCTCGGACTCGAGCCGCTCCAGGAGCGCGGGCAGGTCCGCCATGACGGACTGCTTCAGCGCGGAGCCGGCGGCGCGCAGCTCCTGCCAGTCCGGCAGCTCCTCGACGACGCCGGCACGCTTGGCACGGATGGTGTGCGTGGCCCGGCGGATGTTGGCGCGCATCTGGCCGTTCCCCAGCTGCTCGCGGGCAGACTCGGGGAACGGGGTGTTCAGCAGGATCTCGCCCTCGCCGTGGACGGGGCGGACGGTGGGCATTCCCAGGCGCACGCGGGTGGGTGCGGTGCTCATCGGCGGGCCTCCTCAACACGGGCGGACGGTCCGCGGCGGGCGCCGGCGGACGCGGGGATGGACAGTTCGACGGGGCCGTCGACCTCGAGCGGGTTCTCCCGGGTGGCCGCGAGGATCTCGGCGAGGTGCACGGTGCGCAGCGGGCGGCCGTCCTGGCCGCGCGCCTCTCGACGGTGCATGGCCCCGTCCAGGTGGAGCAGGCAGGACGCGTCGCCGCCCGTGCAGAGGGAGGCGCCGGACGCGGTGACCTTCTCGATCTTCTCCTCCGCGATGGCGGCGGAGACGTCCGGGTTCTTCAGGGAGAAGGTGCCGCCGAAGCCGCAGCACTCCTCGGCGTCCGGCAGCGGTCGCAGGTCGATGTCCGCGACGGTGCGCAGCAGGTCCTCCTGGCGCGAGCCCAGGCGCAGCAGGCGCATGCCGTGGCAGGAGGGGTGGTAGGTCACGGTGTGCGGGAACCAGGAGCCGAGCTGGGCCCCGGCGTCCGTCACCCCGAGGACGTCCGTGAGCAGCTGCGACAGCTCGAGGGTGCGGGAGGCGACGACCTCGGCGTCGCGGGCCAGACCCTCGTCCCCGCCGGAGCGGGCGACGTCCGGCTGCTGGTGGCCGAGCGAGGCCACGCAGGAGGCGGAGGGGGCGACGGCGAGGTCGTAGTCGGCCTTCATGAAGGTGCGGACGTGGTTGCGCACGACGGGCAGGGCGTCCTCCATGTATCCGCTGTTGACGTGCATCTGCGAGCAGCAGACCTGGCCGGGCGGGAAGACGACCTCATGGCCGAGCCGCTCGAGGATGCGGACGGTGGCGAGGGCCACCTTGGGGTACATCGCGTCCACGATGCACGTGGCGAACAGGGCGATTCTCATGCCGGTCTCCGTTCCGGACGGGGCGCCTGGGGCGCCGTGCGGTGCGGCAGCACACGGGTGCCGTAGTGGTCAGACCATATCATGCCAGCCGCTTGCGAGGTGACCGCCCTCACAGTACGCTCCTTGGTCTGACCACAGTGGTCCGACCATCACCGGCCCGACCGGATCCCGCCCCGTCCCCTCGCCCACCGGGAGACCCCCGTGCACACCTTCACCCCCACCCCCGATGCCGCCGGCAGCGTCGCGCTCTCCGCCGCGCTCGGCGTCCTGCCCCTGCTGACGTTCTTCGCCACCCTCCTCGGTCTGCGCCTCAAGGCCTGGCAGTCGGGGCTCGCCGCGCTCGTGGTGGCCCTGCTCGTGGCCGTGCTGGGCTTCCACATGCCGGCCCACCTGGCGGCGCTGGCCGCCGCCCAGGGAGCGACCTTCGGCCTGTTCCCGATCGTCTGGATCGTCGTGATGGCGCTGTGGTTCTACCAGGTCACCGTGCTCTCCGGGCGATTCGACGACATGCGCGCGATCTTCGACTCGCTCGGCGGCGGAGACATCCGCATCCAGGCCGTGCTCATCGCGTTCTGCTTCGGCGGCCTGCTCGAGGCCCTCGCCGGCTTCGGCGCCCCCGTGGCCATCACGGCCACCATGGTGCTCGGCCTGGGTGTGCCCCCGCTGCGGGCGGCCACCGCCGTGCTGCTGGCGAACACCGCGCCCGTGGCCTTCGGCGCCGTGGGCACCCCCATCACCACCGCGGGCACGCTCACCGGCATCCCCGCCACGCACATCGGCGCGATCGTCGGCCACCAGGCCCCGTTCGTGGCCGTGTTCGTGCCGTTCCTGCTCGTGTTCATCATCGACGGGCTGCGCGGCGTGCGGCAGACGTGGCCGGCACTGATCGTGATCGGCGCGAGCTTCGCCGTCGCCATCTGGCTGGCCTCGACCCACTTCTCCTACGAGCTCACCGACGTCGTGGCCTCCCTGGTCTCCCTCGCCGCCGCCGTCCTGCTGCTGCGCTTCTGGCGGCCGCGGGGCGCCGAGGAGGCCCGCCAGCGCCTCGACGCCCCCGCCCGCGCGGCGGCGCAGGACCTCACCCCCGGCCGGATCTTCATGGCCGTGCTGCCCTACATCGTGGTCGTGGCCGTGTTCGCCCTGGCCAAGCTGGTCCCCTCGATCACCGCGGCCCTGAACTCCGCCACCGCCAAGATCCCGTGGCCCGGGCTCGACGGGCACCTCGTCGACGCCTCCGGCGCGCCCCTGGCGAGCACCGTGTACAAGTTCGAGTGGCTGGCCTCCCCCGGCACGCTGCTGCTGATCGCCGGCCTGATCATGGCCGTGGTCTACTCCCGGTTCGACCACGACGGCCGGTTCCCGCTCTCGGTGGGGAACGCGCTCGCCGAGATCGGCCGCTGCTTCGCCCGCATGCGCTGGTCCGCCCTGACGATCGTGATCGTGCTCTCCCTGGCCTACGTCATGAACTTCTCGGGCCAGACGGTCGCCATGGGCACGTGGGTGGCCGGCCTGGGCGCGGCCTTCGTGTTCCTGTCCCCGGTGCTCGGCTGGCTCGGCACCGCCGTGACCGGCTCGGACACCTCCGCGAACGCCCTGTTCTCCACCCTGCAGCAGACCGCCGCCACGAACATCGGCGCCGATCCGGCCCTGCTGGTGGCCGCCAACACCTCCGGCGGCGTCGTGGGCAAGATGATCTCCCCGCAGTCCCTGGCGATCGCCGCGACGGCGGTCGGCATGGAGGGCCGGGAGTCCGAGATCCTGCGCCGCGTGGTGGTGTGGTCGCTCGTGCTCCTGCTGGCGGTGTGCACGCTCGTGTACCTGCAGTCCAACGTGCTGGCGTGGATGCTGCCGGCGGCGGGCTGACCGCCTGCACCACCCGAGCGGGGCGGCGTCCATCGGTAGGATGGACGGTCGCCGCCCCGCCCCCTCGGAAGGTCCGTCCATGACCGCTGCCCCCGCCTACACCATCGTGCTCGACTGGCTCGAGGCCGAGCTGCGCTCCGGCGCCGTGGTCGTGGGGGACAAGCTGCCCGGCGAACGCACCCTGGCCGAACGCTTCGGCATCTCCCGGGCGTCCGTGCGGGAGGCCACCCGGATGCTCGAGGCCATGGGCCTGATCCGCGCCAGCGCCGGCTCCGGGCCGAACTCGGGCGCCGTCGTCGTCTCCGAGCCGTCCGCGGCGCTGGGCTGGGCGCTGCGCCTGCACATCGCCACCCGGTCCCTGCCGATGGCCGACGTCGTCGCCGCGCGCGTGCTCCTCGAGACCGATGCGGCGCAGGCGGCCGCCGCCACCTCCGGCGACCCCGAGAGCGTCGCCGTCCTGGCCGAGGTGGAAACCCTGCTGGACCGGATGGACGACCCCGCGCTGCCGGAAGAGGACTTCCACCTGCTCGACACCGAGTTCCATGTGCGGCTGGCCACCCTGGGCGGGAACGTCGTGACGGCGATGATGCTGGACTCCCTGCGCCAGGCGACCATCGGCTACGTGACCGAGACCGTGGCCGGGCTGTCCGACTGGCCCGCCGTGCGCGCCGGCCTGCAGGCCGACCATCGGCGGATCCTCGCCGCCTCCGCCGCCGGGGACGGCCGGGCGGCCGCGCAGGAGCTGCGGGAGCACGTCCTCGGCTTCGCCGCCCTCGCCCAGACCGGCAGGGTGCCCGCCGGCGGCTGAGCCGGCGAAGGGTCCGGCGCGCGCGGGGTCCCGCCGGACGGACGGCTCCGGCGGTTCAGGCGGTGACGCCGTGCACCAGGGCGCCCACGCCCACGGCGGTCAGCGAGCCCAGCGCACAGCAGAACTCCACGAGCATGCCCATGCCCATGGCCGTGAGCGCGCCGATCGAGCTGCTGAGCGCGGCCCGGGCGTCCCGGGTGCGGGCCCACTGGGAGGCGAACAGGCCGACGGCGAAGCCGAGGAATAGACCCACCACCGGGATCACGAAGAACCCGACGGCGGCGCCGGCCACCCCCCACAGGATCGGGCCGCGGGTGACGCGTTCACGTCGCAGCCGTCGGCCGGTCAGCACCGCGGACGCGCTCAGCCCCGCCACGGCGAGACCGGCCGCGATGACGCCGAACGTCCAGGACGCGGGGGAACCCAGCAGCGCGGCCCACCCGAGAGCCGTCACGAGGTTGAGCAGCGAGCCGGGCAGGACGGGGTACACGGTGCCCACCAGCCCCACCAGGAGCAGGAGCACGGCCACGAGGGAGATCAGCGCGGGAGTCACCGCACCAGTATGACGGGACGGGCACCGCGGTGACGGCGGCACCGGCGACCGCGCAGCGGCCCCCGCGCCCTCGCCGGAACGGGCCGGATGGGCTAGATTCGCCGCATGTTGGTCGCCGTGCCCACCGAAGTGAAGAACAACGAGTTCCGTGTGGCCCTGACGCAGGGCGGGGTCCAGGAGCTGGTGCGCGCAGGCCACCAGGTCCTCGTGCAGTCGGGGGCCGGCGTCGGCTCCGGCGCCTCGGACCAGGACTACCGCGACGCCGGCGCCGAGCTGGTCGACGACGTCGACGAGCTCTGGGAGCGCGCCGAGCTGGTCCTCAAGGTCAAGGAGCCGCAGCCGGAGGAATACGGCCGCCTGCGCCGCGGCCAGGTCCTCTTCACCTATCTGCACCTGGCCGCCTCCCCCGCGTGCACGCGGGCGATCCTGGACGCCGGCACGACGGCGATCGCCTACGAGACGGTCACCCGCGGTCGCTCCCTGCCGCTGCTGGCCCCCATGAGCCAGGTGGCCGGCCGCCTGGCCCCCGCCGCGGGCGCCTACCACCTCCTCCAGCCGCAGGGCGGCTTGGGCGTGCTGATGGGCGGCGTGCCCGGCACCCGCCGCGCCCGGGTGGCCGTGATCGGCGGAGGGGTGGCCGGCGAGGCGGCGGCCGTGATCGCCGCGGGCATGGGCGCGGACGTGACCGTCCTGGACATCTCCCTCGAGCGGCTCGCGCAGCTGGACGCCGTCCACCAGGGTCGGATCCGCACGCTGGCCTCGTCCCACCTGAACATCGGCGAGACCGTGGCGGACGCGGACCTCGTGATCGGCTCCGTGCTGATCCCCGGCGCCGCGGCCCCGAAGCTGGTGACCGCCGAGATGGTGGAGTCCATGCGGCCCGGCTCCGTGCTGGTGGACATCGCGATCGACCAGGGCGGCTGCTTCGAGAACTCGCGGGCCACCACCCACCAGGATCCGACGTACCTCGTGGGGGACAAGATCTACTACTGCGTCTCCAACATGCCCGGCGCCGTGCCGCAGACCTCCACCTCGGCCCTGACCAACGCGACGCTGCCCTACATCAAGCGCATCGCCGACCTCGGATGGCGCGCCGCGCTGGCCGCGGACGAGGGCTTCGCCGGGGGCCTCAACGCGCACGACGGCGTCCTCACCCTGCCCTCCGTCGCCACGGCCGTGGCCGACGAGCTCGGCCTGGACCCCCGGAAGGACGTCCGCGTCACCTCCGAGGTGCTCGCGGAGGCCTGAGCCCCGCGAGGAACGCCCGGTGGAAGGACCAGTCGCCGGTCACCTCGGGGTGGAAGGCCGTGGCGAGCAGGTGGCCCTGCCGCACGGCCACGGGCAGCCGCGCGTCGCCGTCGAGCCCCGGGTCCGCCGCGGGCACGGACAGGCGCGACGCCGGCACGCTCGCCAGGACCTCGACGCCCTCCCCCGCCTGGAGGACGGCGGGGGCGCGGATGAACACAGCGTGCACCGGCTCCGCCGCGACCGCGGGGACGTCCAGGTCCTCCTCGAACGAGTCGACCTGCGCGCCGAAGGCGTTGCGCCGCACGGCCACGTCCAGCACGCCGAGCCCGCCCTGATCCGGCGCCGGGTTGCGGATCTCCCGGGCCAGCATGATCAGCCCCGCGCACGTGCCGTAGGCGGGCAGGCCGTCGCGGAGGGCGGCGATGAGCGGGTCCTTCAGCCCCATGATCCGGGCGAGGCGGTCCATCACGGAGGACTCGCCGCCGGGCAGCACGATGCCGTCCAGACCCTCGAGGTCCGCGGGGCGGCGCACCGGGCGCGTGCGCGCGCCGAGGGCCTCGAGCACGTGCACGTGCTCCCGCACGTCGCCCTGGAGGGCGAACACGCCGACGGTCTTCTGTGGACTCACCAGCCGCGCTCGGCCAGGCGGTGCGGGGCGGGCAGGTCGCCCACGTTGATGCCCACCATGGCCTCGCCCAGGCCGCGGGAGGCCTCGGCGACCGCCATCGGGTCGTCGAACTGGGCGGTGGCCTTGACGATGGCGCGGGCGCGCTCGGCCGGGTTGCCGGACTTGAAGATGCCGGAGCCCACGAACACGCCGTCGGCGCCCATCTGCATCATCAGGGCCGCGTCGGCCGGGGTGGCCACGCCGCCCGCGGTGAACATCACGACGGGCAGGGCGCCGGTCTCGGCGACCTCGCGCACCAGCTCGTACGGCGCCTGCAGCTCCTTCGCGGCCACGTACAGCTCGTCCTGGGCCAGGCCCTGGAGCTGGGCGATCTCCTTGCGGATGGTGCGGATGTGCTTCACGGCCTCGGAGACGTCGCCGGTGCCGGCCTCGCCCTTGGACCGGATCATGGCCGCGCCCTCGGTGATGCGGCGCAGGGCCTCGCCGAGGTTGGTGGCGCCGCACACGAAGGGCACGTCGAAGTCCCACTTGTCGATGTGGTTCACGTAGTCCGCCGGGGAGAGCACCTCGGACTCGTCGATGAAGTCCACCTTGAGCGCCTGCAGCACCTGGGCCTCCACGAAGTGGCCGATGCGCGCCTTGGCCATCACGGGGATGGACACGGCCTCGACGATGCCGTCGATCAGGTCGGGGTCGGACATGCGGGCCACGCCGCCCTGGGCGCGGATGTCGGCCGGGACCCGCTCGAGCGCCATGACGGCCACGGCGCCGGCGTCCTCGGCGATGCGCGCCTGCTCCGCGTTGACGACGTCCATGATCACGCCGCCCTTCATCATGTCCGCCAGGCCGCGCTTGACGCGGGTCGTGCCGGTGCCGCGGGCGCCGTCGTCGGCGGCGGAGGCGGTGGAGGCGGAGAAGCTGCGGGCGCGCTCGTCGCTCATGGTGGTCCTTCCGAAGGGGTGGCGGCCCCGGCCGCGGGGCGGCTGGCCGGGGCGGAGACGCGGTCAACTCTAGTCCCCCGGCGGCGAAGCCCGGCCCGCGTCACGGACGACGACGTCACCCGGCCCCGTGCCGGCGCAGCGTGCGGCGTCGGCGCCAGACGACGAACGCGGCCACGGCCGCGAGGATCAGCACGAGGGCGAGGACGCCCCGGCCCTCTCCGAGCGCCGCGCCGATGACGGCCCACACCACGGCCATCCCGACGGTCCCGTACACCACGCCCCACAGGAACGTGCCGAGCGCGGCCGCCGGCAGGAACCGGCGCCAGGGCATGCGGGCGACGCCGGCGGAGCCGATCACCGCCGTCTGGATGCCCACCGTGAGGTAGCAGAACGGGATGGCCCACACCCCGTGGCGCTGGATGAAGCGCTGGGCCCGGACATAGACGGGCCCCTCCATCACGCGGGCGAACCAGCGGGTCCGTTCGACGCCGGAGGCCAGCCCCCGCCCGAGCGAGAACACGATCAGGGTGCGTAGGATCGCCAGCATCCAGAAGAACCCGATGGACCACAGCAGCGGCAGTCCGTCGATCCACGCCATCATGGGCGGAGCCACCCGTCGGTGCGGGGACTCATGCGCGCGCCCCGGCCGTGCTCACGCGTTCCAGAGCCCGTACGAGTCCGCGAGGTCCGCGATCTTCTGGGCGCGCAGCACGCGGGGCAGGTACGAGCCGTCGCCGACGGCGGCGCCCTGCGCGTGCTTCTCGAGCAGGTCGCGGGCCCACGCGAGCTCGTCCTCGGACGGGGACATCGCCCGGTTGACCCAGTCCACCTGATCCCGGTTCAGGACGAGGCGGCCGGTCATGCCCATCGAGGCGGTGACGGCGCTGGACTCGATGACCGCGTCCTCACCGTCCGTGTTGCCGGGCGGTCCGTCGATCGCCCCGGGCAGACCGCCCACGCGGGAGGCGATCACCATGCGGGAGCGGGCGTAGGCCATGGCCAGCGGGTCCTCGCCGACGCCGACGTCCTTGCGGAAGTCGTTCACGCCGAAGGCGAGACGGAACGTGCCCGGCGCCTTGGCCACGGCCGTGGCGTTCTCGATGCCCAGGGCGGACTCCAGCAGGGCGATCACCGGGGTGCCGGCGCGCAGCCGCATGGCGGTGAACGTGACCTGCTCCGGCTCCTCGGTCTCGGCCAGCACGACGCCGCGCACGCCGTCGAGGCCCGCGAGCGCCTCGAGGTCCCGCTGCCAGTGGTCCGTGGAGGTCGCGGAGATGCGCACCCACGCCGTCATGCCGCCGGAGAGGGCGTCCACGACGTGCTGGCGGGCCGTGTCCTTCTGCTCCTCCGGCACGGCGGCCTCGAGGTCGAAGATGACGGAGTCGGCCTCGGAGGCCAGGGCGGGGGCGAACGCGTCGGGGGTGGCCGCGTTGACCAGCAGCCAGGAGCGGCTGAGCTTGGCGGGCAGGGCGGCGGCGCGACGGTTCCTCACGGGCATGGCCTCCAGCCTAGCCCGCCGCGGCCGTCCGCCCGCGGGCCCCTTCCCACCCGCGGGAGGCCTCACATCCGCTCGCGGCGGGCGAGACGGACGGCCGTAGCATGGAGAGGCCGTCGGTCCGTCCGACGCCGCCGACCCCCGACCGCCAGGAGTACCCGATGCGCCCGACCTCCCCTTCCCGCGCCCTGCGGATCACGGGTGCCGTGGCCGCCGCGTGCCTGCTGGCCGGCTGCGCGGTCGACCCCGGACTGGCCGAGGATTCGGCGTCCGACGACGGCGTGCCCCTGCCCGCGACGGAGGGGTATCAGCCGCTGACGGTCTACCTCGCCGTCGCGGAACCGGAGGCGGTCCCGGGGACGAGCGGCCGGCCCTTCGGCTGCGGCGACCTGCTGGTGCCCGTGCAGACCGTGCCGACGGACACCGAGGACGAGGCGGACGCCGCCCTGGACTTCCTGTTCGCGGACGAGCGCGGCTGGCACGGCGACCCGTCGCTGTGGAACGCCGTGTTCGACGCGCGCGAGACCCTCACCCCGACCGGGCACCGCCGCGAGGGCGACGTGGAGATCTTCACCTTCACCGGCACCGTGACGCCGGAGGACGACTGCACGGCCGAGCGGATCCGCGCCCAGCTGCAGGCGACCGCCGCCGCCTTCACGTCAGCGGGACAGGTCCGGCTCGAGGTGGACGGCCGGGACCTCGACGACGTGCTGGGGCTCGAGCCGCTCCGCCTCGGCGAGTCCGTGGACGTCCCGCAGGGGGACCCCGCGCCGAGCGGGGAGCCGAGCGACGGATCCGGCGAGCAGACGTGGGCGCCGGAGGGCGAGTCGTCCGAGGACACGTGGGCGCCGGCCGAGCCCTCGGACGACACCTGGGCGCCGGCCGAGGAGTCGTCGTGGGGTCCCGCCGAGCCGACCCAGGGCACGTGGTCCCCCGGCCAGGAGCCGAGCGCCCCCTGACCGGGCGACCCGCCGTCGTCGCCCGTCATCGGGCCTCCACTGGCGGCCGCGCCGTGCTATAGGGTGCCGAGCGTGCGGAACCTCCGAGATCACCTGTCCCAGCGCGCCGTCGGCGTGAAGCAGTCCGCGGTCCGCGACGTCTTCGACATCGCGATGGACCCGAACCTCGTCTCGCTCGCGGGCGGGAACCCGTGGCTCGCGGACCTGCCCCTCGACGAGCTGGGCCGGATCGCCTCCGACCTGATGACCCGGTTCGGCACGGAGTCCCTGCAGTACGGCCCGGGCCAGGGCACCGAGGAGATGCGTGCCGCCGCGACCGCCGTGATGGCCGCCGACGGCATCCCGGACGCGGATCCCGACCTCGTGGTCATCACCCCCGGCTCGCAGGCCGCGATCGACACCGCCTGCCGGGCGTTCGCGAACCCGGGCGACGTCGTCGTGGTGGAGGACCCCACGTTCGTGGGCGCGTTGACCACCTTCACCACCTGGCAGCTCGAGGCCGTGGCCACGGGCACCGACGACCACGGCCTGGTGCCCGCGGCCCTCGACGAGACCCTGACCCGCCTGGCCGCCGAGGGCCGCCGCGTGGCCTTCCTCTACACGATCCCCTCGTTCGCGAACCCCTCGGGCGCCCTGCTGCCCCCGGGCCGCCGCGCCGAGGTGGGCGCGATCTGCGAGAAGCACGGCGTGCTCATCGTGGAGGACAACCCGTACGGGCAGATCGCGTTCGACGGCGAGCCCGTCGCCCCGATCGCCGCCGACCACCGGGACAACGTGGTCCACCTCGGCACGATGTCCAAGATCTTCTCCCCGGGCGTGCGCATCGGCTGGGCGCTCGTGCCGGCCGCGCTCAAGCGCGAGTTCTACCTGTGCGCGGAGTCCGCCTACATCCACGCGTCCACGTACTCGCAGATGCTCTCCACCGCCTTCGTCACGCAGCTGGACTGGCAGGGCCACGTCCGCCACGTGACCGGGCTGTACCGCGAGCGGGCCGCGGCGCTCGTGGACGCGGTGCGTGAGCACTGGGACCCGGCGGTCGAGTTCATCACCCCGCAGGGCGGCTTCTTCCTGTGGGCCACCCTGCCAGCCGGGGTGGACACCCTCGAGGTGATGCACCGCGGCATCGAGGCGGGCGCGGTGTTCGTGCCGGGGGCGGCCTTCACCCCCGTCGAGGGCACGCACTCCACCCTGCGCCTGGCGTACTCGTTCGTGGCGGCCGAGAAGCTCGTGGAGGGCGTGCGGCGCCTGGCCCCGGCGGTGAACGAGTCGATCGACCGGGCCCGCTGAGCCGCGGCGGGCGCCCACGACGACGTCGGCCCGGCGCGTCTGCCGGACGTGCGACCTCTTCCCCGGGCCCGCGAGATCGTATACGATCTCGACCATGACGCAGAGCACACCGGATCCCACGCCCACCGTCACCGAGCACGACTTCACCGTCCGGGAGAACCGGCCGGGCAAGGTGCTCGCCGTCCACCTGAACTACCCCTCCCGCATCGCCCAGCGCGGCCGGTCCCCGCAGGCCCCCGGCTACTTCCTCAAGGCCGGCACCTCCCTCGCCCGCACCGGCGACACCATCGAGCGCCCCGCCGGCACCGAGCTGCTCGCCTACGAGGGCGAGATCGCGCTGATCATCGGCCGCACCGCCCGGCGCGTCAGCCCGGAGGAGGGCTGGTCGCACGTCTCCGGCATCACCGCCGCCAACGACTGGGGCCTCTACGACCTCCGCCACGCGGACAAGGGCTCCAACGTCAAGAACAAGTCCGGCGACGGCTACACCCCGCTCGGCCCCGCGGTGATCTCCACCGCGGGCCTGGACCCGGCCGCCCTGCGCGTGCGCACCTGGGTCAACGGCGAGATCGTCCAGGACGACACCACCGAGGGCCTCGTCTTCCCGTTCGGCCAGCTCGTGGCCGACCTCTCGCAGCTCATGACGCTCGAGGAGGGCGACGTCATCCTCACCGGCACCCCCGCCGGGTCCTCCGTGGCCCAGCCGGGCGACGTCGTCGAGGTGGAGGTGGACGCCCCCAGCGCCCCCGGCGCACCGACCACCGGCCGCCTGGTGACGACGGTCGTCGACTCGGAGCACTCCCTGGCCCCGTTCGGCGCGCAGCCGCAGGTGGACGACGTGCAGCGCGAGGAGGCCTGGGGCTCCCGCGAGGCCGCCGGTCTGGCCCCGCAGGCCGCGGCGCCGTCGTCGTCCGCGGTGGACGAGAACGGCCACTGGGTCGCGAGCGCCCCGCAGCCGGACCGCTCCCTGCTGACCCCCGAGCTGCGCGCCAAGATCGACGCCATCGCGGTGGCCACCCTCACCGCCCAGCTGCAGAAGCGCGGCGTCCAGAACGCGACCATCGACGGCCCGCGCCCGATCCACCGGGGTCGGCGCGTCCTCGGCTACGCCAAGACCCTGCGCTACATCCCCAAGCGTGAGGACCTGGCCAAGGAGTTCGGCGGCGGCTTCAACGCCCAGAAGCGGGCGATCGACTCGGTGCAGCCGGACGACGTGGTGGTCATGGAGGCCCGTGGCGAGCACGGCACCGGCACCCTCGGGGACGTCCTGGCCCTGCGCGCCCAGGTGAACGGCGCGAACGCCGTGATCACGGACGGCGGCATCCGCGACTCCGCCGCCGTCGCCGAGGTCGGCCTCCAGGTGTACGCCGGCGCCACGCACCCGGCGGTGCTGGGCCGCCGTCACATCCCGTGGGAGGTCGGCGGCACCATCGCCTGCGGCGGCACCACCGTGCAGCCCGGCGACATCATCGTCGGCGACGACGACGGTGTGGTGGTCATCCCGCCGTCCCTGCTCCAGGAGGTTGTGGACGACGCCTACGAGCAGGAGCTCCAGGACGCCTGGGCGTACGAGCAGGTCAAGGCCGGCTACCCGGTGGACGGGATGTTCCCCCCGAACGCCGAGTGGAAGGCCAAGTTCGCCGAGTACCGCAAGACCCTGCCGGACGCCCCGGCCCCGGAGGGCGACGCCTGAGCATGCGCCGCACGGACATCGGAACGGTCGGCCTCGCAGGCGCCCCCGTCTCCAAGGCGGACCGCGCCTACCAGGCGATCCTCGAGGGGATCCGGGACCAGCGCCACGAGCCGGGCGACCGGCTGGTGCTGTCCCAGATCGCCGCGGAGCTGGGCATGTCCGTGGTGCCCGTGCGGGAGGCGATCCGCCGCCTGCAGTCCGAGAAGCTGGTGGCCTACGAGCGCAACGTGGGCGCCACCGTGGTGGGCATCGACCCGGTCGAGTACCGCCACACCATGGAGACGCTGGCGCTGGTGGAGGGGTTCTCCACCGCCCAGTGCGCCCCGCACGTGACCGCCGAGGACCTCGCGGCGGCCCGCGAGGTGAACGCGACCATGCGCGCGATGACGGAGTCGGAGACGGCCTGGGACCCGGTGACGTTCACCGAGCTCAACCGCCGCTTCCACTCGATCCTGTTCGAGCATCACCAGAACGAGCACGTGCACGACCTGGTGCACCGCGGCTGGAACCGCCTGGCCGCGCTGCGCTCCTCCACGTTCGCGTACGTGCCCGGCCGGGCGGTGGCCTCCGTGGACGAGCACGAGCACCTGCTGCGCCTGATCGAGGACGGGGCGCGCTTCGAGGAGATCGAGGCCGCCGCCCGCGCCCACCGCCTGAACACCCTGCGCGCCTACCTGGAGCACAGCGCCGAGCCGTCCGCGTGACCGCCGGCCGGACCGGCGCCGACGTCGTCGGCGCCAGACCCCGACCATCCGCCCCCGAAGCACTCAGCGAAAGAGACACCATGACGGAGAAGACCAGCATCGAGGCCCGCAAGCCCGAGGGCCTGCCCGACGTCCTGCGCCACTACATCGACGGCGAGTTCGTCGACTCGATCGACGGCGACACCTTCGAGGTGCTCGACCCGGTGACCAACGAGCCGTACCTGACGGCCGCCTCCGGCAAGGCCGCGGACATCGACCGCGCCGTCGCCGCCGCGAAGCGGGCCTTCGAGTCCGGCGAATGGTCCCAGGCCCTGCCGCGCCAGCGTTCCCGTGTGCTGCACCGGATCGCCGACATCATGGAGACCCGCGGCGACCAGCTGGCCGAGATGGAGTGCTTCGACACCGGCCTGCCGATCAAGCAGGCGAGGGGCCAGGCCGCCCGCGCCGCCGAGAACTTCCGCTTCTTCGCGGACCTGATCGTGGCCCAGCACGACGACACCTTCAAGGTGCCGGGTCGCCAGATCAACTACGTGAACCGCAAGCCGATCGGCGTCGCCGGCCTGATCACCCCGTGGAACACCCCGTTCATGCTGGAGTCCTGGAAGCTGGCCCCGGCCATCGCCACCGGCAACTCGGTGGTCCTGAAGCCGGCGGAGTTCACCCCGCTCTCGGCTTCCCTGTGGGGCGGGATCTTCGAGGAGGCCGGCCTGCCCCAGGGCGTGTTCAACATGGTGCACGGCTTCGGCGAGGAGGGCTACGCGGGCGACCCGCTCGTGAAGCACCCGGACGTGCCGCTGATCTCCTTCACCGGCGAGTCCCGCACCGGCCAGATCATCTTCGCCAACGCCGCCCCGCACCTGAAGGGCCTGTCCATGGAGCTCGGCGGCAAGTCCCCGGCCGTGGTGTTCGAGGACGCGGACCTGGACGCGGCGATCGACGCGACCATCTTCGGCGTGTTCTCCCTGAACGGCGAGCGCTGCACCGCCGGCTCCCGCATCCTGGTCCAGCGTTCCGTCTACGACGAGTTCGTGGAGCGCTACGCCGCCCAGGCCTCCCGTGTGAAGGTCGGCCTGCCGGACGACGAGACCACCGAGGTCGGCGCCATCGTGCACCCGGAGCATTTCGAGAAGGTCATGTCCTACGTGGAGATCGGCAAGACCGAGGCTCGCCTGGTGGCCGGCGGCGGCCGCCCGGAGGGCTTCCCCGAGGGCAACTTCGTGCAGCCCACCGTGTTCGCGGACGTGGCCCCGGACGCCCGGATCTTCCAGGAGGAGATCTTCGGCCCGGTCGTGGCCATCACCCCGTTCGACTCGGACGAGGAGGCCCTCGAGCTGGCCAACAACACCAAGTACGGCCTCGCGGCGTACATCTGGACGAACGACCTCAAGCGCGCCCACAACGTCGCGCAGAACGTGGAGGCCGGCATGGTGTGGCTGAACTCCAACAATGTGCGGGACCTGCGCACCCCGTTCGGCGGGGTGAAGGCCTCCGGCCTGGGCCACGAGGGCGGCTACCGCTCGATCGACTTCTACACCGATCAGCAGGCCGTGCACATCAACCTCGGCGAGGTCCACAACCCGGTGTTCGGCAAGCAGGAGCAGGCCGCGGCGCAGATCGACGGCTGACCCCGCGCTGACCGGCGACCATGACGGCGCCCGCACCGTCCCCGCGACGGTGCGGGCGCCGTCGTCGTGGTGGGGCCGGGCCGGGTCTCTCCCCCGGCCCACCGACGCGGGTTGAGTTGTCGCGGGTGCGGGCGCCCCGGACCCGCGACAACTCAACCCGCGTTCCTCGACGGCCTTCCCGCCGGTCGCCTGGATCGTATACGATCGAGCCCGTGACCGCGTCCCAGGCCACAGCGCGCCGCCCCCCCACCAAGGAGCACCGATGACCAACCTCGAGAGCCGCCAGAAGACCTCCTCCGGCTTCTTCGTCACGAAGGAAGCCCCCATCGACCCGGAGAACCCCCTCCCCACCCCGACGTCCGAGGCGCCGGACATCCTGCGCTGCGCCTCG
Organism: Micrococcus luteus; assembly: GCF_014138885.1. Taxonomy (NCBI): domain Bacteria; kingdom Bacillati; phylum Actinomycetota; class Actinomycetes; order Micrococcales; family Micrococcaceae; genus Micrococcus; species Micrococcus luteus. The sequence continues at coordinate 1,820,292 of NZ_JACJIK010000001.1, read as the reverse complement.
ATGGAGCTCGTGGTCACAGACCTCGCCCAGTCCCGCGAGTTCTACGTGGATGTGCTCGGCCTCGTGGTCACCGAGGAGGACGAGGAGACCGTCTACCTGCGCTCCATGGAGGAGTTCATCCACCACAACCTGGTGCTGCGCCAGGGCGAGACCGCCGCCGTGGCCGCGTTCTCCTACCGCGTGCGCACCCCCGAGGACCTGGACAAGGCGGTCGCCTTCTACGAGGAGCTGGGCTGCCGCGTGGAGCGCCGGAAGGACGGCTTCGTCAAGGGCGTCGGCGACTCCGTGCGCGTCGAGGACCCGCTGGGCTTCCCCTACGAGTTCTTCCACGACGTCGAGCACGTGGAGCGCCTGGCCTGGCGCTACGACCTCTACACCCCGGGCGCCCTGGTCCGCCTGGACCACTTCAACCAGGTGACCCCGGATGTGCCGCGTGCCGCCCGCTACATGCAGGACCTGGGCTTCCGCGTCACCGAGGACATCCAGGACGAGAAGGGCACCGTCTACGCCGCGTGGATGCGCCGCAAGCCCACCGTGCACGACACCGCCATGACCGGCGGCGACGGCCCCCGGATGCACCACGTGTGCTTCGCCACGCACGAGAAGCACAACATCCTGGCGATCTGCGACAAGCTCGGCGCCCTGCGCATGTCCGACCACATCGAGCGCGGTCCGGGTCGCCACGGCGTCTCCAACGCGTTCTACCTCTACCTGCGTGACCCGGACGGCCACCGCGTGGAGGTCTACACCCAGGACTACTACACCGGTGACCCGGACAACCCCGTGGTCACCTGGGACGTGCACGACAACCAGCGCCGCGACTGGTGGGGCACCCCGGTCGTGCCGTCCTGGTACACCGACGCCTCCCGCGTGCTGGACCTCGACGGCAACCTGCAGCCGCTGGTGTCCCGCACCGACGACTCGGAGATGGCCGTGACCATCGGCGCCGACGGCTTCTCCTACACCCGCGAGGGGCAGGGCGAGGAGTCCATGCCGGAGTGGAAGCAGGGCGAGTACAAGCTCGGCAACCAGCTCTGACCGGCACTGCCGGGCGCCGCTCCGGGACACCACGACGACGGCGGGCACCCAACGCAGGTGCCCGCCGTCGGCGTCCGCCCTCCCTGCCACCCTCCGCGTCTCCCCGCCCCGCGCCGTTCGAGGCGGAAGATCCACCTCATTCGAGCCGGGAGGGCCAGTTTGAGCTCGATTTCCCGCCTCGAAGCGTGGGGAGCAGGGGTGTCCCGCCTCGCAGACGGGCGTCGAGGGGCTGGCCTGGCTCACGGTGCACCGCCGCAAGCCCGGGCTGGGCATCGGGACGCGCGCCCCGGACTGATCCGGGGCGGTGCCAGGATGGCGACGGGGCCGGGGGCGAGCCGCGTAATCGTATACGATCAAGGTCAGGCCCCTGCCCGTCGTCGTGAAGGAGACCGCTGTGCTGGACCACGAGACCCACCTCAAGATCGCCGACGAGCTGCACCGCGCGGGCATCGACCGCGTGCCCGTGCCGCGGCTGACCGCGCGCTACCCGGAGATGCAGATCGAGGACTCGTACGCCGTCCAGCGCATCTGGGCCGAGCGCCAGGTCGAGGCGGGCCGCCGCAAGGTGGGCCACAAGATCGGCCTGACCTCCAAGGCCATGCAGGACGCGACCGGGATCGACGAACCGGACTACGGCGTGATCTTCGACGACCAGGTGTTCGAGTCCGGCCACGTGTACGAGTGGAAGAAGTACACCCATCCGCGCATCGAGATGGAGCTGGCGTTCGTGCTGCGGGACGAGCTGCGCGGGCCCGGCCTGAACCTGATGGACGTGCTGCGCGCCACCGAGTACGTGGTGCCCGCGCTGGAGGTGCTGGACTCGCGCATCGAGATGGCCGGCCGCACCATCACGGACACCATCTCGGACAACGCCGCCCTGGGCTCCCTGGTGATCGGCGGCCGTCCCGTGGGCGTGCACGACGTCGACCTGCGGTGGGTCTCCGGCATCCTCTCCCGCAACGAGGAGATCATCGAGACCGGGGTGGCCGCGGGCGTGCTGAACCACCCGGCCAACGGCGTGCACTGGCTGGCCAACCGCATCGCCGAGCACGGGGACGCGCTCGAAGCCGGTGAGATCGTGCTCGCCGGCTCCTTCACCCGCCCGATGTGGGTGTACGAGGGCGACACCGTCTACGCCGACTACGGCCCGCTCGGCACCATCACCTGCCGCTTCGCCTGACCCGCCCGTCGTCGTCGCCCCGCCCGCCCGCCCGCAACGCGGGTTGACCTATCACCAGTACGACCCCGCTCCACCCGCGACAACTCAACCCGCGTCGGGTGGAGGGGCGCGGAGAACCCCGGAGGAACGTCCCATGCCCGTCCGCCACAACCCGCAGCCGCTGTTCCGCGACCTCTTCACGCCCGAGGCCGCCGCCGCCCGTGGGGGCCGCCCCGCCGCCGGCATGTTCCTCTCCTCCGGGGACCCGACGACGGCGGAGATCTGCGCCGGCGCGGGCCTCGACTACCTGCTCATCGACGCCGAGCATGCACCGCTGACCCTGCAGGACGTCCTCGCCCAGCTGCGCACGATCGCCGGCTACCGTGTGCCCACCCTGGTGCGTGTGCCGGCGCTGGACACCGTGGCCATCAAGCAGTTCCTGGACCTGGGCGCCCAGACGCTGCTGGTGCCCATGGTCGACGACGCCGCGATGGCCCGCCGCGCCGTGGCCGCCGTCCGCTACCCGGACGGCTCCGCCGAGGGCGGGGTGCGCGGCGTGGGCTCCGCCCTGGCACGCTCGGGCCGCTGGAACCGGATCCCCGGCTACCTGCCCGGCGCGGCGGACCACGTCTCCGTGATCGTGCAGATCGAGACTGCCGCGGGCGTGCGCAACGCCGAGGAGATCGCGGCGGTGGACGGGATCGACGGCGTCTTCATCGGCCCCTCGGACCTCTCCGCGTCCCTGGGACTGCTCGGCCAGCAGTCGCACCCGGAGGTGGTGGCCGCGGTCGAGGAGGTCATCGCGAAGGTCAAGGCCGCCGGGAAGTTCGTGGGCGTCAATGCGTTCGTGCCCGCGCAGGCCGACGCCTACGCCGCCGCCGGTGCGGACTACGTCAACGTGGGCGCCGACGTCGCCCTGCTGGCCCGCGCCGCCGAGGCCCTCGCCGACCGCTGGTGCCCGGAGCCGAGCGACGCCGCGGCCGACGGGGAGGGCGCGCCCCGCGCGTCGTACTGACCTGGTCATCCCCTCACTTCGGGGCGCGAAATCCACCCCATGGACGCCCGATCCTGGCCCATGACGTGGATTTCCCGCCTCGAATGGCTCGGGGCCGGCGCCCCGGGGGACGTCACCGCCTCCTGCACAACCGCGCCGGGCCCCCTCGCGCGTCCCCAGGCCCCCGCTCGTCTGTCTCGGGATGCCGACCGACGGAGCACGCTCGCCGCATGCCCCGTCGTCCCGCCCCGCTGCCGCCGTCGATCGACCCCACCGCCTTCACGGTCGATGACGCGCGCCGGGCGGGTGTGACGTGGTCCCGTCTGCAGTCCTCAGACCTGCGGCGGCTGCGCCACGGCATCTACGGGCCGGCCGGCCCTGCGGCGGTCTCCGTCCGTGAGTGGACGATGGATGAGATCCGCGCGTATCAGCGGCGCCATCCCGACGTCGTCGTCAGCCATGAGACCGCCGCGCGCCTGCACGGCCTGACCGTGCCCGCACGGCTGTTGGCCCCCGGTGCGGTGCACGTCAGCGTCGGCACCTCGGGCGGCCGGCCGGTCCAGGCGAGTCTGGTGCCCCACCGCATCGAGGTGCCGGAGGGACAGCGGATGACGCGGGGCGGCGTGCTTGTGACGACGCCGGCCCGCACCCTGTGGGACCTGTGCGCGGCACGGGCGGCGCTCACGGAGCGGGACGTCGTCGTCGCCGGTGACGCCCTGCTCTGCCCGCCGTGGCTGCCCGGCGGCGGACGCGGGGATCCCGCCTACACCCCGGAGGAGCTCGTCCGATCGCTGGCCGAACGGGGACGTTTCCGGGGGCGCGGACTGGCCCGGGCAGCGCTGGCGAGGATGCGCGTGGGGGCGGATTCGCCGCGCGAGACGCGTCTGCGGCTGGCGCTCGTCGATGCCGGGCTGCCGGAGCCCGAGGTGCAGTGCCGGCTGGACCCGTCAGACCGCCGCGCTCCGACGGTCGACCTCGGGTATCGGCCGTGGCGCCTCGCGTTGCAATACGAAGGCGAGCACCACCGCACCGCCGAGCAGCAGGCCCGCGACGTGCTGCGCGACCGCTGGTGCGCCGACCACGACTGGCTCTCGATCAAGGTCATGTGGGCCGACGCTCGGAACGACTACGCGGACGTCGTCGCGCGGGTGCGGCGCCGGGCGGCCGCGTTCGGTGGGTGACCCGGTGAGATCCACGGTCACCGCAGTCCGCCACGGCCCCCCGTTTCGAGGCGGGAAATCCAGGTCAAAGCGCTCTGGTCCACGCCCGTGGGGTCGATTTCCCGCCTCGAAAGGACGGGTGCGGTGGGAGTCGGCCCGTGAACACCCGTCCTCCTCCACGTAGCGTGGCCCCATGACCGCGTCCGTTCCCGCCCTGAGCTCGCATTTCGCCGACACCTTCCCGGAGCTCGCCCTGCCCTGGCAGGCCCAGGCCACGGACGGCCCGCAGCTCGTCCTGCTCAACGCCGGCCTCGCGGCGGAGCTCGGCCTCGACGCCGAGTGGCTCGCCACCGACGACGGCGTCTCCTTCCTCACCGGCGAGCAGCCCGGCCCGGGCGCGCGGCCGGTCGCGCAGGCGTACGCGGGCCACCAGTTCGGCCACTACTCTCCCCGCCTGGGTGACGGGCGCGCCCTCCTCCTCGGCGAGCTCACGGCTCCGGACGGTCGGCTCCACGACCTGCATCTCAAGGGCTCCGGTCGCACGCCCTTCGCGCGCGGCAACGCCGACGGGCAGGCCGTGCTCGGCCCCATGCTCCGCGAGTACGTGGTCTCCGAGGCGATGCACGCCCTCGGCGTGCCGACCACGCGGGCGCTGGCCGTCGTCGGCACGGGCCACCCGGTCCGCCGCGAGACCGTGCTGCCGGGTGCGGTGCTGGCCCGGACGGCCGCGTCGCACCTGCGCGTCGGCACGGCCCAGTACGCCGCGGCCCTCCCCGAGCAGGCGCACCCCACGGAGGTGCTGCGCCGGATCGTCGACGAGGCCATCGCCCGCCACCACCCGCACGCCACCGACGCCGAGCACCCCGCGCTCGCGCTCTACGAGGCGGTGATCGCCGCGCAGGCCGAGCTCATCTCCCGCTGGATGCTCGTCGGCTTCGTGCACGGTGTGATGAACACGGACAACATGACCCTATCCGGCGAGACCATCGACTACGGCCCCTGCGCGTTCATCGACGCCTTCGACCCGGCCGCGAGCTTCTCCTCGATCGACACCCAGGGCCGGTACGCGTACGGCAACCAGGGGCCCATCGCGGCGTGGAACCTCGCTCGGCTCGGCGAGGCCCTCGTGCCCGTGCTCGACGACGACCCCGACCGCGCCGTCGCACTCGCCCAGGAGGCGCTGGGCAGGTTCCACGGCGCCCATCTCGCGGCGTGGCGGGGCGGACTGCGGGACAAGCTCGGTCTCCCGGCGTCCGTGGCGGAGGACGACGTCGCCGCGCTCACCGACCGCCTGTTCCCGTGGCTGGCCGCGGCGCGGGCCGACTGGACCTCGTTCTGGGTGCGGCTGGCCGAGCACACGGCGGCGCCCGTGGACGACGACGCGGCCCGCACCGAGGCGGCACGACTCGTCCCCGGCGCCCCGGACCCCGCGGGGCTCGCCGCCTGGCTCGCGGACTGGCGGGCGATGGGTCCCGATCCGGCCCGGATGCGCGCGGTGAACCCCGTCTACATCCCGCGGAACCACCTGCTCGACGAGGCCCTGACGGCCGCGGAGGACGGGGATCTCACCGCCGTCCACCGGCTGCTCGAGGCCGTCACGGATCTCTTCACCCCGCGCCCCGGGTTCGAGCGGTACGCGGAGCCGGGTCCGGCGGACGGGGCCCCGTTCGTCACCTACTGCGGCACCTGACCGCTTGTCGTTGACTAAACGGGCGCCCTCACCCCCGCGCCAGCGACTTGACCGGCACGGCCGGGTCCGCGAGCGCGGCGGCGTCCACCACGATCCCCCGGTCGATGATGCGCCGGCCGGCCTTGACGGTCATGGGGTCGTCGATCGACGCGGCCCCGCGCAGGGTCCCGTCCGCGGCCAGCGCGAAGCTCGCCACCACCGTCCCGCGCACTTCGCGATCCACGATCCGCCCACCGGCCGGCACCGTCATGTCCCCCACGGCCTCCACGTGGGCGTCGTACCGGTCGGACCAGAACCACGGGGCGCCCGGGGCGTCCGCCTGCTCCCCCAGGATCGCCGCCGCGGCGGCCGCACCGGACCGCAGGGCCGGCTCCCAGTGCCGCGACGGCGCCCACGCGGACTCCCGGGCGCGCGCGGCGTCACCCACGGCCAGGATCCCGGGCACGGCAGTGCGGCCCATCGCGTCCGTGAGCACGCCGTCGGCCACCTCCAGACCGGCGTCCTCGGCGAGGGCGGTGTCCGGCACGGTGCCCCCGGCCAGCACCACGACGTCGGCGTCCACGGCCCGCCCGTCGTGGAGGTGGAGCCGGTGGGCGGCCGGCAGCGCGGCGCCGCCGTCGGCGTCCCGGTGCTCGATCCAGGCCGCCCGGCCGACCTCGACAGCGACCCCGTGCTCGACGTGCATCCGGTGCAGGCGGGCGGCCAGCGCCGGCCCGACCGCCGCGCGAGCCGGGGCGTCCGTCCCGGTCACGAGCGTCACCGCGGCGAGCGAGCGGCGCGCCGCGGCCGCGACCTCCGCCCCCGTGAAGCCGCCGCCCACGACCGCCACCTCGGCCCCGAACGTCAGGCGGTCGCGCAGGGCCTCGGCGTCGGCGCGGGTGCGCAGGGTGATCAGGTCCGGGTGGTCGGCGCCGGCGACGTCGAGGGCCCGGGGTCGCCCGCCCGTGGCGAGCACGACCGCGTCCGCCTCCAGGACCCGCCCGGAGGCCGTCTCCACCCGGTGGGGCGCGGGGCCGCCGTCGGGGTGGACGCCGCCCGGCACCACCCGGACCGCCTCGTCCTCCACCAGCTCCACCCCGTGCTCGGCGAACCATGCCGGCGGGGCGAGCAGCAGGCGGTGCGCGTCCGCGTCGCCGGTCAGGAACTCCTTGCTCAGGGGCGGCCGGTCATAGGGCACGCCCTGCGGGTCCACGAGTGCGATCCCGCCCGCGAAACCGCGACGCCGCAGCTCGCGGACCACGGCGAAGCCCGCGACGCCGCCGCCCACCACCGCGACCGAGCCGGGCACGCCCGCCGGGGCCTCGACGTCGTGGCTCATGCGCCGGGGACGAGGTAGAGCTGGCCCTCGCGCTCCTCGACGCGGTGCACGCCGACGCCCTTGGTGGCGGGCAGGCAGAGCGCCTCGCCGGTGCGCAGGCAGAACTGCGCGGCGTGCAGCGGGCACTCCACGCGGTCGTCCTCGAGCCAGCCCTCGGCCAGCGAGGCGTCCTCGTGGGTGCACGTGTCGTCGATCGCGTGGAACTCGCCCGCGTCCGTGTGGAACACCGCGACGTCGTCCCTCGTCCCCGCCGTCGCCGCCGGGACGACGATCGCCTCGCCCTCCGGGACGTCCGCCGCCGCGCCGATGTGGATCGGCTCCGCCATGGTCTGCCTCCTCTGGTTCCCGGGCCGGGCGGCCCGTGGTGGTCTCCCGTCACCGTATCCCCCGGCGCGGACCCGACACCCCTCCGCTGTGCTCCGCCCCGGCGCCACACCGTGCCCACCTGTGAATGGATGAACCGGACATCACGGGGGCATGAAATGACCCGACAAGCCTGAGAAAAAGGTTCCCGGGAATGGTCGATCACGCTACGATCACGACGGCTCTCCGGCCGTCATCCCGCCCGCACCACGTCACCGACCCGGGAAAGCGACACGGCCCGCGCCTGTCATTCCTCGGGCACTCCACCTTCCGACGGCATCCGCATGAAGATTCTCCTGCCGGGTTCCGCCGCGTCCCCCCGCCCGCTCGCGCCCGCCGTCGCGGTCGCCGCGCTCTCCGTCCTCGTCGGCGGCCTGCTCCCGCAGCAGCCGTCCGCGACCACGGAGGGCGCCCCCGACGCACGCCCTCGCGACGACGCCGCCCGCGCCACGACCGCCGGGACGGCCGCGACCCCCGCGTCGGCCGCTCCCGTCGAGGGCGCCGGCGTCGCGACCGTCCCGCAGGAGGGCGAGAACCTCGTCCCGGCCGAGGAGGCCCCGGCCGGCGTCGTGCTCGGCGAGCCCGTGGTGGACCGCCCGTTCACGGTGGCCGCCGCCGTATGGGACACCGCGGCGGACGACGCCGTCGAGCGCGTGGAGATCCGCGTGCGTCAGGACGGGGCCTGGGGCCCGTGGCAGGTCCTGGATCGGCCCGTCCTGCCCGAGGACGCCGCCCCCGCGCGCACCGGCACGGACCCGTTCGTCGCGTTCGGCGCGGACGGCGCCCAGCTGCGCGTGACCACCGCCGACGGCGCGGCCCCGGCCGGCCTCGAGCTGTCCCTCATCGACCCGGGCACGGCCGCCACGGACGAGACCGTCGCGAGCGCGCACCCGGCCGTGACCGCCGAGCAGGCCGCCGAGACCGCCGGCCTGCCCCGGGGCGTGAAGTCGAGCGCCGTCGTCGGGGGCGCGGAGCCCGCCGAGGCCCACACCGTGGCCACGGCCTCGGATGCGCGCGCGAAGATCCTCCCGGACGTGATCACCCGCGCGCAGTGGGGCGCGGACGAGTCCTGGGCCGAGTCCTCCCCGCAGTTCGACCAGGTGCGCGCGCTGACCATCCACCACACGGCCGGCACCAATGACTACACACGCGCCCAGGCCGTGGAGCAGATGCGCGGCATCTACGCGTACTACACGAAGACCCTCGGCTGGGGCGACTTCCCGTACCATCTGATCACGGACCGCTTCGGCAACATCTACGAGGGCCGTCGCGGCGCCCTGGACTCGAACCCGCTGGGCACGCACGCGGGCGGGTTCAACCGGGGCACGATGGGCATCTCCACGATGGGCGACTACGACGTGGTCGCCCCGTCCGAGGAGGTCGTGGACGCGATGGCCCGCGCCACCGCCTACTACCTGTACCGCGACGGCATCGACGCGCGGGGCCGGGTCACCCTGACCTCGGGCGGCAGCACGAAGTACGCCGCGGGTACGCCCGTCACCGTGGACACGATCTTCCCGCACCGGGCCACGTCCGCGACCGCGTGCCCGGGGCAGCACCTGATGGCCCGCTTCGACGACCTGCGGGACCGCGCCGAGGCCATCGCGACGGCGGCCGGCCAGCCGCCGGCAGCGGCCACCCCGGCTCCGACGCCGGCCCCGACGACCGCGCCGTCGACCGCCGGCACGTACACGGTGCAGCCGAACGACGGCTGGTGGACCATCGCCCGCCGCACCGGCGTGCCCGCGGCCACCCTCCAGGAGCTCAACGGCATGACCGAGTCGACCGTGCTCCACCCGGGCATGGTGCTGCGCACCGTCGCCGACCCGACCGCCCCGGAGCCCACCCCCATCACCACCGGCACGTACACGGCGCAGCCGAACGACGGCCGGTGGGTCATCGCCCGACGGACCGGCGTGTCCGCCGCGGAGCTCCAGCGGCTCAACGGCATGACGGCGTCGACCGTCCTGCACCCGGGGATGGTGCTCATCACGGCCGCCACGGCGCCGGCCTCCACGCCCGCGCCCGCTCCGGCCCCCGCCCCGGGCACGTACACGGTCCGTGAGGGCGACGGCTGGTGGATCATCGCCCACCGCACCGGCGTGACGATGGAGACCCTCCAGCGCCTCAACGGCATGACCGCGACCACCGTGCTGCACCCGGGGATGGTGCTGCGGACCGGCCAGACCGCCTCCGCCCCGGCGCCCTCGCCCGCCACCTACGTGGTCCAGGCGAACGACGGCTGGTGGCTCATCGCCCAGCGCACGGGCGTCTCCATGGAGCGCCTGCAGCGCCTCAACGGCATGACGGTCTCGACCATGCTCCACCCGGGCATGGTGCTGCGCACCGCCTGAGCACCCCGCCGGGACGACGTCGGCCCGCGCCTGCGCGTGAAGGTGCGGGCCGACGTCGTCGGTTGAGTTATCACCGGTCGTAGGCCGCCGCACCCGGGATAAGTCAACCGGCGTTGCTCCCCACGAGAAGTCGACGAGGGCGCGCGCCGCTTCAGTCCTGTGGTGCCAGCTCCCCGTCCACGAGGTGCCAGCGCCGGTCGCAGGCGGCCGCCACCCTCGGGTCATGGGTCACGACCACCACGGCTCGCTCAGGCCCCACGGCTCCGCGCAGCAGGTCGACGACGTCCCGCGTCCTCGCCTGGTCCAGCGCACCCGTCGGCTCGTCCGCCAGGACCAGCGGCGGCTCGTTGATGAGAGCCCGGGCGACGGCCACCCGCTGCTTCTCCCCGCCGGACAGCGTGCGGGCCCGGTGACCCGTGCGCATTCCCAACCCCACCCGCTCGAGGGCCTCCCCCGCGCGGCGTCGCTGCTCCCCACGCGGGACCCGGTCCGGGCCGTAGCGCAGGGGCAGCATCACGTTCTCCAGTGCGGTGGCGTGCTCCATGAGGGCGAAGTCCTGCAGGACGATGCCGCACCGCTGGTTCCGATACCGGTCCCCGCCCCGGCTCCACGGCTCCGGGAGAGGTTCGCCCCCGAGCAGGACGCGACCCGAATCCGGGGAGTCCAGGCACGCGAGGATCCGCAGCAGGGTGGATTTCCCGGACCCGGAAGGCCCGGTGACGGCGTGCATCTGACCGGCCGGAACCAGCAGAGAGGCCCCCCGGAGGACGGGCACCGCCTCCCCGCCGGAGAGGAACGTCTTGTCCACGTCGTGGACTTCGAGGAGGCTCATGCGGTCTCCTTGGTCGGCCGGTGGCGGCGGGGGCGGCGACCGAAGGTCGCCGCGAGTGCGCGCCAGGAGGACAGGGTGGCGACGGCGCCGATCGCCATGACGGCGATGAGCGCGGTGGACGTCAGACCGGTGGGCGGCGGCCCCGGCAGGGCGGACGCGCCCGCGGTGAGACCGACGGCGGCCGGCAGGACCCACGCGAAGAGCACGGGAACGATGATCCGCACCGCGGCCTGCCAGCGGGCGGCGCCCACCATCGCGGCGATCCGCCAGGTGGGGGCGAGAGCCCGGGCGAGCACGCCGAGAACGCCGAACAGGGAGACGACGGCGCCGAGCACCGCCGCGCCGAATAGGACGAGCAGCGTGCGGGAGCTGGCGCTCAGGGACTGCAGCAGCGCGGAGGACTGCGGAGTCAGGGGTTCGGCGGTGACCACCAGAGCGTCCGTTTCGAGGGCTCGTCCTGCCGCATCCAGTGCCGGGACGGCGTCCTGGCCCAGGACGATGGTGCGCAGCAGGAGGCCCTCCAACGCGTCTGGCGGGTACAGGCTCGCCAGCATCGAGGGCGGGACGACCACCAGGACGGCTTCGTCCAGCGGAACCGATCCCATCATCGGATCCAGAGCGGTGGCGCCCGGTGCCAGTCGTCCGGTCACCGGGATCATGGCGTCCTGGAACTGCACACGCGTCGGCGGCGGCAGGACGCCCCCGGCCGTGAGCGCGTACGGGTCCTTCGCCGAGGAGTCGCTGCCCAGCACCGCGTAGGGAGCGGCAGTGCCGCCGGCGTCGCGATGCGGGGACTGACCCGTCGGAGACATCGTCTCGTCGAGACCGGACCCGGCGAAGAAGTCCTCGGTCACCAGCAGGGCGCCGGGGAGGTCGTCGCCGAATCGGTCCCCGTAGGGGTCCATCGTGTACGCCGTCCGGTGCGGGTCCGCCAGGAGGGCCAACAGCGCGGCGGCGCGCCGACCGTCGTCGGCGGAGTCGGCCGTGGAGTCGGCAGAGAAGTCGGGCTCGGGCGGCTCCTGCTGCGAGTCGCCAGGCGCGGCGCCGCCTCCCTCCAGATCCCCTGGCCCCGCGAGATAGAAGCCCCGCAACGAGGCCGCACCGAGCTGCTCCCACCGCTGCAGGTGCCGATCGATCTCCTGCGCCTCGCTCGCCTGCTGGAAGGACAGTCCCAAGAGCGAGCACGAGGCGACCGCGTGGACGAAGGCGACCAGCACCAACGGCCAGAACCTCAGGGTGTCGCGCAGCCCGTCGCTCCAAGCCACGCCGAGACTCCGGAGGCTCACCGGGGCGCTCGCATCCAGAGGGAGACCACATGGGTCGCCGCCACGAGCACGGCATCGCCCAGCAGCACGACCAGGATCACGCCACTCGCGACGAGCGGGGACGGTTCCGTGACCGCGCCGGTCAGCACCATCCCCTGCCACAGCGCGGCCGAGATCCCCGCAGCGCCGAGGAACGGCACCAGGCTCACGCGAGCCCGAGACACGGCGGCCCGGAGCGGGGAGACCCCGAGCAGGCGCAGCACCCGCAAAGAGGGACGTTCCCCCGCGCGCAGAGTCAGCACCCAGAACGCCGTGACGCTCATCAGAGTGAGGCCGGTCAGCGACGAGGTCACGCCGAGCACGGGCGTCCCGAGCGACGCGGTCATCGCCGTGGGTGCCGGCGCCGCGTCGACTTCCAGGCCGGCGGTTCGCAGGTTCTGCAGGAATCCGTCCAGGTCGGCGGGGTCGCCCACGAGGAACCCGACGTAGGCGGCGGCGTTGTCGAACGCCGGGGTCGGCTGGATCACCCCGTCCGAGGGCAGTCCTCGCCAGCGGGCCGATGAGGCGAGGGCCACAGGCCGGCCCGCCAGTTCCCCGCTCCGAGCGGCCCGGTCGGCCAGAATGCTGCCCTCGCGCAGCAGAAACCCTCGCGCTGCCCGCAGAGATTCCAAGGTCGGCACGTCGATGCCCGCAAGACACGGGGCCGCGGGGCCGGCCAGGTGGCGCACGCCGGGGTCCGCCCCGCTCGCCATCAGGGTGAGTTTCCGCCCGGTCGTGGCGGCCTCTGCCACGGACCAGGCCTCGCTGCCGCCTCCGATGCCGACATCCCAGACGGCCGGTCCGCACTCCGCGGCTCCGAAGTACTGCCGATGGTGGACGGACAGGGAGCCCACGAGGCTCAGCGCCAGCCCGCACAGTGCCACGAGCAGCACGGCACGGGTGACGAGCAGCCCGAGCGTCCGGAGTCCCCTGCCCGTCACGGTCAGTTCCCACCGATGGGCTCGGACAGGGCCCCGTACTGCACCCGCGCCACAGCACCGACCGCAGCGGCTCCCCACGCCGCAGTCTTCCTGAGCAGGGCCATGATGGCCTCCTTGCTGTGTGGCACCCAGAGGATCCCCTGATCCCCTGTGACGCCTCCCACATCCCTGTGAGTAGGGTACTCATCCCCCCCCCCCCCCCCGACGGGGTGTCAAGGAGATTCCTCGGCGCATTCCGACCGCGCTCGGGGGCCTCGCCCTTGCCGTGTCGCTGGCCTTTCACGGCGCGGGGCGGCCTGCCGGCCGACGTCGTCGGTTGAGTTATCACCGGTCGTAGGCCGCCGCACCCGGGATAAGTCAACCGGCGTTCCCCCGAGGCACGAGTGGGACGCCGAGGACGCCCTCGTGGCGCTGCGCCGCGGGGCGGCCGTCACAGACCCGGCCTCTCCGCCCCCGGGCGCCCCCGGACCCCGCCCGCGGCCTACCCTGGAGGAGCCCGAACCGGGCCGCGACCGAGTCACGAGGAGATGAGACGAGCGCATGACCCGCCTGCCCGGTCTGCGTCCCCCGCGGTTCCTGGACCCGTGGCGCCGCCCGCTGGCCCCCCGCCTGCCCTGGCATGTGGTCCTCGCGGCCTCGATCGCGGGGGCACTGACCATCGCCACCCTCAGCCTCGGCGAGGACTTGGCCTCCGTGCCGCTGCTGGTGGGCGCCTTCGGCTCGTCCTGCGTGCTCGTGTTCCTCGTGCCGCACGGCCCGCACTCCCACCCCGCCAACGTGCTCGTGGGGCACGTGGTCTCAGCCGCATGCGGGATCGCCGTGATCTCCGTGCTGCCCCTGGCCTGGTACTCGCTCGCGGCCGGCATGGGCCTGGCCATGGCCGTCATGGCCGGGCTCCGCGTCATCCACGCCCCCGCGGGCGCCACCGCGCTGACGGTCATGCTGAGCAACGCGGACTGGCACTACCTGGTCACCCCGGTGCTCGCCGGGGCGCTGGTCCTCACCGCGTGCGCGCTGCTGTACCGCCGCCTGATGTGGCGGGTGATCGGGCCGCCGGCGTGAGCTCACGCCGGCCCGCTCACGTCAGGAAGTCGCGCGCGACCTCGAGGAAGCGGTCGTTGGCCTCCTTCTCGCCGATGCTCACGCGCACGCCCTCGCCCGCGAACGCCCGGACGGACAGGGCCCGGGCCTGGGCGGCTTCGGCGAACGCCTGCGTGCGCTCGCCGAGCGGCAGCCACACGAAGTTGGCCTGCGAGGAGGGCAGGTCCCAGCCGGCCTCGGCCAGGGCGGCGGCGACGCGCTCGCGCTCGTCGACGACGATCTGCACGCGCTCGAGGACCTCGTCCAGGTGCTCGAGCGAGGCGATCGCGGCCTCCTCGGCCACCGTGGACACCGCGAACGGGGTGGCAACGGTGCGCAGGGCCTTCGTGATCTCCGGCTGCGAGACCGAGTAGCCCACGCGCAGGTTGGCCAGGCCGTGCGCCTTCGAGAAGGTGCGCAGCACGACGACGTTCGCGTGCTTGCGGTACATCTCCAGGCCCTTGACCGCGTCCTCGTCGCGGACGAACTCCACGTACGCCTCGTCGATGACCACGAGGATGTGCGCGGGCACGCGCGCCAGGAAGTCCTCGACCTCGGCGGTCGTGAGCACGGGGCCGGTCGGGTTGTTGGGGGTGCAGAGCAGGATCACGCGGGTCCGCTCCGTGATCGCCTCCAGCATGGCCGGCAGGTCGTGGCGGTGGTCCGCGGTGAGCGGCACCTGCACGTCTACGGCACCGGCGGTGCGGACCACGATCGGGTAGGCCTCGAAGGAGCGCCACGCGAAGATCACCTCGTCACCCTCCCCGGCCTCGCCGTGGCCGGCGAAGGCGGTGATGACCTGGGCCAGGGCGCCGAGGGAGCCGGCACCCGTCACGACGTCGTCCGCCGGGACGTCCAGGTGCGCGGCCAGGGCCTGGCGCAGGCCAGTGGAGAGGGTGTCCGGGTAGCGGCAGAGGGTGCTGGGCGCGCCCTCCGGGCCGGTCACGACCTGACGCACCCGGTCGATCACGCCGGACACGGGCGCGTAGGGGTTCTCGTTCGAGGAGAGCTTGTAGGGGTGCAGGCCCGGGACGGCGACCGGCGGCTTGCCGGCGGCGTACGGCGGCAGCATGCCGACCTTCTTGTGGGGCGCGACCACGGCGGGCGTCTGCTGTGCGTCATCAGTCATGGCCACCAGGGTAATGCGGGCCGCGGACGCCGTGAGCGGCACCACGGGACCCGGGTTCAGGCCGCACCGAAGGCGACGGCGACGGCCCGGGCCGCCTCACCGAGCCGGTCCCCGAGGCGCGCCGGGTCCTCCGGCCGCGTCGCGTAGACCACGGCGAGGGCGGCGGGCAGCTGGCCGGGGACCCGCAGCGGCACGGCGACCGAGGAGACGCCGGTGATGACCTCGTCGGAGCTGACGGCCCAGCCGCGCTCCCGCACGTCGTCGAGCTCGGGCCGCTCAGGCGGGGCCTCGCCGGACAGCCGCGCCCACTCCTGTCCGGTCAGGGTGGCGGCGATCGCCATCCCCGGCGCACCGACCCCGAGGGGGTGCCGGGTCCCCGGCCGCTGCGTGACGAGGTTGCCGCTGGGCGGCTCGGCCGTGGCCAGGGTGAGGCAGTGGGCCCCGTCCCACACCACCAGGAACGCGGTCATGCCCAGGTCGGTGGAGACGGCCGTCAGGTGCGGCATGGCCGCAGCGCGCAGATCCTGCTCCACCCGGCGGGCGAGGACGGCCAGGCCGGGGGCGGCGTGGACGCGGCCGAGACCGTCGCGGCGCAGCAGGCCATGGGTCTCGAAGGTGCGCAGCATGCGGTAGGCGACCGAGCGATGGACGCCCAGGCCGTCGGCGAGGTCGGCGATGGTGGGCGGCTCGGGCGCCTCCACGACGGTCTCGAGCAGGGTGAGCGCGCGGGAGAGCGTCTGGGAGGGTGCGCCCTCCCGGACCGGGCCGCCGTCGTGCTCCGCCATCTGTGCTCCTCGCCTCGCGTGCCGGACGTGACGCGCCCGGGGCGTGGTCGGTTCACGCGCCGGTTGTGAACCCGGTCACGTCCGCGTACAGTCTGGCACACATGTGTTCCCAGGGAGAACACCGTGTTCTTTGAGAGAACACGCCGTCGGGTGGCACGCGCACCGCGCCGCGACATCCCCCGCAGCGAAAGGACCCCCATGCTCTTCCACCACCACGGCTATGTCTCCACGAACCCGCGCGTCCAGGTGGCGGCCGGCATCGGCCTGGACCGCCCCGCCGAGCTGCCGGACGAGATGGACGTGCTGATCGTCGGCTCGGGCCCGGCCGGCATGATCGCCGCCGCCCAGCTCGCGATGTTCCCGGACGTCCACACCCGCATCATCGAGCGCCGCCCCCACCGCCTCGAGATCGGCCAGGCGGACGGCATCCAGGCCCGCTCCGTGGAGACCTTCCAGGCCTTCGGCTTCGCGAGCGAGATCATCGACGAGGCCTTCGACCTGACCTCCATGGCGTTCTGGAACCCGGCCGAGGACGACGCGGACACGATCGTGCGCACCTCGCTGGCCGAGGACGACCCGGAGGGCGTCTCCGAGTTCCCGCACCTGATCGTGAACCAGGCCCGCATCCTGGACTGGTTCGCCGAGTACATGAAGAACTCCCCCACCCGCGCGCAGCCGGACTACGGCTGGGCGTTCGAGACCCTCGAGGACACGAACGACGGCGAGCACCCCGTGCTCGTGACCCTGCGCCGGACCGTGGACGCCCAGGGCAACGCCCTCGAGGACCCCGCCTCAGGCCCGACCCGCCAGGTGCGCGCCAAGTACGTGGTGGGCGCGGACGGCGCGGGCTCCCGCGTCCGCAAGGCGATCGGCCACACCCTGACCGGCGACGCCGCGAACCACGCGTGGGGCGTCATGGACGCACTGGCCGACACGGACTTCCCGGACATCCGCACCAAGTGCGCGATCCACTCGTCCAGCGGCTCGATCCTCCTGATCCCCCGCGAGGGCGGCCACCTGTTCCGCATGTACGTGGACCTCGGCGAGGTCCCGGCGGACGACGACCACAAGGTGCGCCAGACCCCGCTCGAGGAGATCATCCGCCGGGCCCAGCAGATCCTGCGCCCCTACACGCTGGACGTGAAGGAGGTCGCCTGGCATTCGGTGTACGAGGTGGGCCACCGCCTCACCTCGGGCTTCGACAACCGCGAGCGCGTGGCCCACCCCAACGTGTTCCTGCTCGGCGACGCCTGCCACACCCACTCCGCGAAGGCCGGCCAGGGCATGAACGTGTCCATGCAGGACGGCTGGAACCTCGGCTGGAAGCTGGGCCAGGTGCTCTCCGGGATGGCCCCGGTCGAGCTCGTGCCGACCTACTCGGAGGAGCGCAAGGAGATCGCCAGGAACCTGATCGACTTCGACAAGGAGTGGTCGACGCTCATGGCCAAGCCCACCTCCGAGCTGGGCGACCCGAACGAGGTGGCCGAGTTCTACACGAAGACCGCCGAGTTCCCGGCCGGCTTCATGACGCAGTACCAGCCCTCCCTCCTCACCACGGACGCCACCGGCCAGGCGCTGGCGCAGGGCTACCCCATCGGCAAGCGCTTCAAGTCGGCGCTGGTGGAGCGCTCGTGCGACACCAACGTCAAGCACCTGGGCCACCTGCACCGCGCGGACGGCCGCTGGCGCGTCTACGTGTTCGCCGACGCCGCCTCCCCGCGCGCCGAGGATTCGAAGGTGGCGGCGTGGGCGAAGGCGATCGAGGAGGACCCGCGGTCCTTCCGCAACCGCCACACGCCGTCGGACGGGCCGGAGGACGCCCGCTTCGACATCAAGGTCGTGTACCAGCAGAAGCAGACCGAGTTCGCCCACCCGGACGTGCCGTCGGTCTTCCGGCCGACCACCGGCTCCCTCGGCCTGCACGACCTGAACAACATCTTCGCCACGTGCCGGCCCACGCACGGTGAGGACATCTTCGAGGCCCGCGGCATCAGCCGTGACGGCGCCGTCGTCGTGGTCCGCCCGGACCAGTACGTCTCCGGCGTCTTCGGCCTGGACGAGGTCGACCGCCTGAACGCGTTCTTCGCGGGCGTGCTGCTCGACGCGAACTGAGCGGGCGGAGGCAGGCACCCCGCCGCCGGTGCGCTCACCGGGATCCCGGGGGCAGGTGGCCCCCCTCCGGCGGCGTGCGACGCAGGCGCACCGCCCGACTCGAGGCCACGGTCCCCGCGGTCAGCCCGGCCAACGCGGCGGAGAGCCCGGCGACCTCCGCCCGGGCCGCGGGCTCGGCGGCCTCGAACTGCCGGATCAGGTTCACCTGGCCCTCGAAGTCGTGGGCGGCGTCCAGGTCGCCCTTCACCGCCGGCGGAGAGCCGGTCCGGAAGCCACCCCCGGGCACGTCCCACCCGTGGCCGGCCGGG
This sequence comes from Micrococcus luteus, assembly GCF_014138885.1. NCBI lineage: Bacteria > Bacillati > Actinomycetota > Actinomycetes > Micrococcales > Micrococcaceae > Micrococcus > Micrococcus luteus. The sequence goes on along the minus strand of NZ_JACJIK010000001.1, from coordinate 1,801,725 downwards.
TGGAAGACCACCTCGGCCCGGCGCGACGAGACGGGGGTGGGCGCCCCGTCCGCGGCGACGGCCAGGTCCCCGTCCGAGGAGAACTCCAGCACCGCGGCCCGCCCGGTCTCCACCGCGTTGCCGGACGGCGCCGCGATCGTCATGACGCCGGCCACGGGGTACACGGACGTGAAGTCCTCCCGGCCAACCAGGTTCACGGCGTGCACCCCGCCCTGGGAGTAGCCGGCCAGGACGAGCGGGGCGCCGTGCGGGACGCCGGCCGCCTCGAGCGCCGCCCGCACCGCCGGGGCCGTGACCTCGGACTCGGAGCCGAGGGCGTCCAGCAGTCCGCCGGCGTCCCACGGGTCGGTCGACTCGGGATCCGGGATCAGGCCGCCGCGGGTGCCCGGCAGGCCCACCACCCAGGCGCGGCTCCCGTTCTCCCGCACCACCTCCGTGACCGTGAGGTCCCCGTCCCCCTCCCCACGCGGGATGAGAGAGGCCAGCCCCGTGGCCGAGCCGTCCAGCAGGGCGGGCGCGGTCGGCCGGTCCTGCGGCGCCCCGTGCGGGGTCACCGCGCCCCGGGGCGCCGCGCCGGCGAGGGTCAGGGCGTCCGCCGCCACGGTCCACGCCTCGTCCGGGGAGACCCGCAGCGCCTCGGTGAGGTCCGACGCGGCGTCCGTCCCCTTCTTCGCCGCGGTGGAGACGGGCCGCTTCAGCACGCGCTTCTGCGCCCTCGTCAGCATCTTCACGTCGATCCGTGCCAGGGCCGCGAGCAGGGGGAACCCGGTGGCCGCGAGCGCGGCGGACACGATGGCCTCGGGCACCGCCTGGACGAGGTCCTGCACGAGCCGCTCCGCCTCGCGGGTGGTGAGGCCGTCATGGCCGTCCCGCCAGAGCAGCGCCGGCAGCTCCCCCAGGGAGGCGTCCTCGGCGGCCATGATGCCGGCCGCCGCGCGCTCGGCCTCCTCGTAGCGGGCCGCCGCGGAGAGCAGGTCGCGGTGCAGCTCGGCGCACTGCTCCGACAGGCTCCGCACCCGACCGACCGCCTCCACCAGCCGTTCCTGCAGCAGGGCGGCGGAGGCGAGCCACGTGGCCGACCGGCCCAGCCCGAAGGCGGCCGCGTCGACCTGCCACGAGGCTCCGGCCGCCTCTTCGGCGGCGTGCTCGTGCCGCCCGGCCACGACGCGCATCTCCTCGGCCTCCGCGTAGATCGAGCCCGGTCCGCCGTGCGTGCTGAAGGCCACCGCCCCCGGGCCGGCACCCCGCCCGCCGGTCACGCCGCCACCGCCAACGAGCGCAGGACGGCCAGCGCCGTCTCCTCGGCCGCCCGCTGCCGGGCCTCCGCGTCCCGGCGCGCGTCCTCCGCCTCCCGCTCGGCGGTGGCCCGCAGGGCGAGCCACTCCCCGGCCTCCCGTTCGAGCTCCGCCGCCAGGGTCGCCGCCCGCCGCACGGCCTCCCCATAGGCGCCGGCGGCCTCGCCGCGCCATGCCGTGTGCAGCGCCGAGCGCACATCCGTGGCGGCGCTGACCAGCCCGCCCAACGCCGTGCGCAGCTGCGTCTGGGCCACGGCGAAGTCGGCGAGTGCCTGCTCGGCGGCCTCCCGCTCGCGACGGGCGGGGTCGGCCCACGCGACCAGGCGGGCGGCGTCGTCGTCGAGTCCGACGGCCCGCAGGGCCGTGGCGATCTGCTGAGGTCCGATGAGGGGTGACATGCGGCCACCGTAGGGAGGGCCCGGGCCCCGCGACTGCGGCGAGGGGCGATCCGGGGATGGATGACGCCGTCGGAACGCCTGTGCAGGAGCCAACCCTCCCGCACCGTCCCGGCGGCCGCATCGCACCCGGGTCGCACCGGCTCCGGCGTGTTGACCGAGGTCACACCCTGGCCTATCCTGAACGAGCGGTCAGTAATTCGGTGCGCCCCGGTGCGCCCTGACCACGGAACCAGCCCGCACTCAGCGTGAGGTGATCCCCATGACGCAGACCAGCTCCCCCCAGCACCTGGCCTCCGTCCCGTCCCCCGAGGATGCGGCCGGCCAGGAGAACTTCGATCGCCTGATCGCGGAGGACTCGCGCATCGAGCCCCGCGACTGGATGCCCGAGGCGTACCGCAAGTCCCTGACCCGCCAGGTCTCCCAGCATGCGCACTCCGAGATCATCGGCATGCAGCCGGAGGCCAACTGGATCACCCGCGCCCCCTCCCTGAAGCGCAAGGCGATCCTCATGGCCAAGGTCCAGGACGAGGCCGGCCACGGCCTGTACCTGTACTCCGCCGCCGAGACCCTCGGCACCCCGCGGGACGAGCTGAACGAGCAGCTGCTCTCCGGCCGCGCGAAGTACTCCTCGATCTTCAACTACCCGGCCCGCACCTGGGCGGACATGGGCGCGATCGGCTGGCTCGTCGACGGCGCCGCGATCTGCAACCAGGTGCCGCTGTGCCGCGCCTCCTACGGCCCGTACGGCCGCGCGATGGTGCGCATCTGCAAGGAGGAGTCGTTCCACCAGCGCCAGGGCTGGGAGATCCTCTACGAGCTCTCGCACGGCACCCCGGAGCAGAAGCAGATGGCCCAGGACGCCGTGGACCGCTTCTACGGCCCGGCCCTGCAGATGTTCGGCCCGCCGGACGAGGACTCCCCCAACTCCCGCCAGTCCATGGCCTGGAAGGTCAAGCGTTTCTCCAACGACGACCTGCGCCAGCGCTTCGTGGACATGATCGTCCCGCAGGCCGAGGCCCTCGGCCTCACCCTGCCGGACCCGGACCTGAAGTGGAACGAGGAGCGCGGCCACTACGACTTCGGCGAGCTGGACTGGGACGAGTTCATGTCCGTGATCAAGGGCAACGGCCCCATGAACACCCAGCGCATGGCCCGCCGCATCCAGGCCCACGAGGAGGGCGCCTGGGTCCGCGAGGCCGCCGACGCCTACGCCCGCCGCCAGGCCGAGCAGAACGCGCCGGCCGAGACCCACCTGATCGGAGCCTGACCCATGAGCGAGACCACCGCCGCCTCCCACGCCTGGCCCCTGTGGGAGGTCTTCGTCCGCGCCAACCGCGGCCTCTCCCACGTGCACGCCGGCTCGCTGCACGCCCCGGACGCCACCCTGGCGCTGCGCAACGCGCGCGACCTGTACACCCGCCGCAACGAGGGCACCTCCGTGTGGGTCGTCCCGGCCGAGGCCATCGCGGCCTCCGACCCGGACTCCAAGGGCGGCTTCTTCGAGTCCCCGCAGGGCAAGTCCTACCGTCACGCCACCTACTACCAGCAGTCCGAGGGGGTGCCGCACCTGTGAGCTTCGCGACCAACGACTCCGCCACGAAGCACTCCGCGGGCGTGGCCATCACCGCGGAGGAGATCGCGGCCGGCGAGCAGAAGGCGAGCGACGACGTCGCCCGCTACGCCCTCGCCCTCGGTGACGACGCCCTGATGCTCGGCCAGCGCCTGTCCTGGTGGATCTCGCGCGCCCCGGAGCTCGAGGAGGACATCGCCCTGGGCAACATCGCCCTGGACCTCGTGGGCCACGCCCGCTTCCTCCTCTCCTACGCCGGCACGGCATGGGGCAAGACCGAGGACGAGCTCGCGTACTTCCGCGACGAGGAGGAGTTCCGCTCCGTCCGCCTCGTGGAGGCCGAGAACGGCGACTTCGCCAAGACGATCGCCCGCCAGCTGTACTACTCGTTCTACTCGTACGAGCTGTACACCCGCCTGCGCGAGTCCACGGACCCCACGCTCGCCGCCATCGCGGACAAGGCCCTCAAGGAGGTCCTGTACCACCAGGACCACGCCGCCCTGTGGCTGCAGCGCCTGGGCCTGGGCACCGAGGAGTCGAAGCGCCGCATGCAGCGCGGCCTGGACGAGCTGTGGCCCTACGTGGCCGAGCTCTTCCACGACGACGACGTCGTCCGCGCCCTCGCCGAGCAGGGCGTCGCCGTGCTGCCGTCCTCGCTCGAGGAGCCCACGATGACCCGCATCCGCGCGGCCATCGAGGAGGCCGGCCTGACCGTCCCGACGACGGGCACCGCCCGCGGCGGCGACCGTTCCGGCGCCATGAGCGAGTACCGCGGGTACATCCTCGCGGAGATGCAGTCCCTGGCGCGCCGTCACCCGGGAGCGACCTGGTGACCACCGCCAGCGAGCTGCGCCCCGCCGATCCCGCCGACGCGCGGGTCTGGGATGCGGCCTCCACCGTGCACGACCCGGAGATCCCCGTGCTGTCCATCGCGGACCTCGGGATCCTCCGGGAGGCACGGGCCGATGGCGAGAGGGCCGTCGTCGTCATCACGCCCACCTATTCCGGCTGCCCCGCCATGGACACCATCACCACGGACGTCACCCGCGCGCTCGAGCGCGCCGGATTCCCCGACGCCGAGGTGCGCCTGGTGCTCCAGCCGGCGTGGACCACGGACTGGATGACGGACGAGGGCAAGGCCAAGCTCAACGAGTACGGCATCGCCCCGCCCGTCGCGCGCACCACGGACGGCCCGATCAGGATCGGCATGGCCGTGAAGTGCCCGCGCTGCCACTCCCTGAACACCCGCGAGATCACCCGCTTCGGCTCCACCTCCTGCAAGGCCCTCTACACCTGCCGGGAGTGCCTCGAGCCCTTCGACTACTTCAAGGTGCACTGATGACCGAGACCACCGACGCCCCCACCACCGGCAAGCGCCGCGCCACGTTCAACACCCTCGAGGTGTCCGAGCTGCGCCGCCTGACCGACGACTCCGTGGAGGTCACCTTCGCGGTGCCCGAGGAGCTCGCCGACGACTACGACTACGTGCCGGGTCAGTACGTGGCCCTGCGCAAGGAGCTCGACGGCGCCGAGGTGCGCCGGTCCTACTCGATCTGCGCCGTCCCGAAGCGCGGCGAGATCCGCGTGGCCGTGAAGAAGGACATCGGCGGCACGTTCTCCACGTGGGCCAACGAGAGCCTCGAGGTCGGCGAGAGGATCGACGTGATGAACCCGCAGGGCGCGTTCACGTCCCGCACGCACGTCACCTCCCTCAACGACGCCCAGAGGGTGGCGGCGGAGAAGGTCGCGGAGAAGAAGGACACGCACCTGGTGGCGTTCGCGGCCGGCTCGGGCATCACCCCGATCATGGCGATCGCCAAGGCCGTGCTCGCGGCCTCCGAGACCTCGCGCTTCGACCTGGTCTACGCGAACCGCTCCGCCATGGACGTGATGTTCGCCGAGGAGATCGGCGACCTCAAGGACAAGTACCCGGCCCGGTTCACGGTGCACCACGTGCTCTCCCGCGAGCAGCGCGTGTCCCCGCTGCTCTCCGGTCGCATCGACGAGGACAAGCTCACCACCCTCCTGGACCGCGTGATCGACGTGCAGGGTACCGACGAGTGGTTCCTCTGCGGCCCGTTCGAGCTCGTGCAGCTCACCCGTGAGACGCTCGCCGCCCGCGGCGTGTCCGAGGACGACGTGCGCTTCGAGCTGTTCACCACCGGCCGCCCGGAGAACCCGCAGGGCCACTCCGGCCGCGTGGTGGAGGTGGACCCGCAGGGCGACAACGTGACCATCGAGTTCAACCTCGACGGCCTCACCGCCAAGGTCGAGTCCCCCACGTCTGCCCACGAGACCGTCCTCAACGCCGCGCTGCGCGTCCGCTCGGACGTGCCCTTCGCCTGCGCCGGCGGCGTGTGCGGCACCTGCCGCGCCAAGGTCGTCGACGGCGCGTACGAGATGGACGAGAACTACGCGCTCGAGAAGGACGAGGTGGAGAAGGGCTACGTGCTCACGTGCCAGACCCGCCCGACCTCCGACTCGATCACGCTGGACTTCGACGCCTGAGCGCCCGCCCACGAGACCGAAGGAGCCCCCGATGATCGAGATCACCGTCGAGAACGGCGTCGCCGAGATCGTGCTGGACGCCCCCCAGAGGATGAACGCCCTGGACGAGGCCGCGCTGGCCGAACTCCAGGCCGCCTACGAGCGGGCCGCCGCCGGCGTCGAGTCCGGCGAGGTCCGGGCCGTGCTGCTGCGCGGCGAGGGCCGCGGCTTCTGCGCGGGCCGCGACATCTCCGCCGTGGTCCCGGCCGAGGACGACGCCACCGCCTACCTGCGGGACAGGGTCACCCCGGTGCTGCGGGCCATGTCCGAGATCCCGGTGCCCACCTTCGCCGCGGTGCAGGGCGCCTGCCTGGGCGTGGGCCTCGGCCTCGCGATCGCCACGGACGTGGTGTACGTGGCCGAGGACGCGAAGATCGGCTCGCCGTTCGCGAACCTCGGGGCCACCCTGGACTCGGGCGGCCACTGGCTGTTCACCGAGCGCCTGGGCGCGCACCGCACCCTGGACCTGATCTACACGGCCGAGCTCCTCTCGGGCGCCGAGGCCGTCCAGGCCGGGCTGTTCTCCCGGGCCCTGCCCGCGGACGAGCTGCTCGAGTTCACCCGCGCCAAGGTCGCCCAGGTGGCCTCCGGCGCGACCCTCGCGTTCCGCGCGTCGAAGGAGCTCGTGGCCCAGGTCCGCGACCGGCGCGTGGGCCTGTGGGAGTCCCTCGACGCGGAGAACATCGCCCAGGGCGAGCTCTGCGGCACCGCCGACTACGCCGAGGGCTTCCAGGCCTTCCAGGAGAAGCGGAAGCCGGAGTTCACCGGCCGCGGCTGAGCCGCCGCACCCCGCCACCGACGACGGCGCCGCACCCTTCGCACGAGGGGCGCGGCGCCGTCGTCGTCCCGGCTACGCCGCGTCACATTCCCGTCATCAGCCTGGATCGTGGCGTAAGTCACATGGGGTCGTATACGGTGACGGGTGTCACTTCCCGACCGATCGGTCGGGTGCCACACCGTCCCGCCGCCGTCTCACGGTCGGCCGCCGCCCCGCATCCCAGGAGCACCCATGAGCCACACCGTCGCATCCCCCGCGGCGACCGCCCCCGCGCGCGATCGCCGCGAGGAGCGCAAGGTCATCGCCGGCACCGTCGTCGGCACCACCATCGAGTGGTACGACTTCTTCATCTTCGCCCAGGCCACCGCACTCGTCTTCGCCGCCCTCTTCTTCCAGCCGATGGGCGAGAGCGGCTCCCAGATCGCCGCGTGGGCCACCCTCGGCATCTCCTTCCTCATCCGCCCGCTCGGCGCGATCATCGCCGGCCACCTCGGCGACCGCTTCGGCCGCAAGTTCGTCCTGTCCCTCACGCTGATCGGCATGGGCCTGGCCACCACCCTCATCGGCCTGCTGCCCACCTACGCCCAGATCGGGGTGTGGGCGCCGATCCTGCTCGTCGTGCTGCGCCTGCTGCAGGGCCTGTCCGCGGGCGGCGAGTGGGGCGGCGCTGCGCTGCTGTCCGTGGAGCACGCCCCCCACGGCAAGCGCGGCCTGTTCGGCTCCGCTCCGCAGATCGGCGTGCCGCTGGGCATGATCCTGGCCACCGGCGTGCTGTTCATCGTGCGCTCCACCATGTCCGAGGAGCAGTTCCTCACCTGGGGCTGGCGCATCCCGTTCCTGATCTCCGTGGTGCTCATCGTCGTCGGCTACCTGATCCGCAAGGCCGTGGAGGAGTCCCCGGTCTTCAAGGAGATGCAGCAGCTCAAGGTGGACGAGTCCGCCCCGCTCGGTGAGCTCTTCCGGAACCACACCAAGGAGGTCATCCTCGCCGCCGTGATCTTCGCCGCGAACAACGGCGTCGGCTACCTGCTCATCGCGTGGTTCTCGAAGTACGGCGGCCCGAAGGGCCTGGGCATGACCTCCTCCGAGGTGCTCATCGCGAGCCTCATCGGCGGCGTCGGCTGGTTCATCTTCACCCTGCTCGGCGGCTGGATCTCGGACAAGATCGGCCGCAAGCTGACCTTCGTCCTCGGCTACGGCTTCCTGATCGTCTGGGCCTTCCCGCTGTTCGGGCTGCTCAACACCGCGTCTCTGCCGCTGTTCTCGCTGGGCCTGTTCGTCCTGACCCTCGGCCTGGGCCCGTCCTACGGCCCGCAGTCGGCGATGTACGCCGAGATGTTCCCGGCCCGCGTCCGCTTCTCCGGCGTCTCCATCGGCTACGCGCTCGGCACCATCATCGGCGGCGCCTTCGCCCCGCTGATCGCCGACCAGCTCGTGAAGACCGGCTGGGAGAACGTGGCCTGGTATATCATCGCGATCTCCGCGGTCTCGCTCATCGCCGTCCTGTTCGTCCCCAAGGGCATCCAGGACCGCGAGCTACACGACGAGCAGGTCGTCGCCACCCGCTCCCACCCGGTGGTCCCGGCCTGATCCGGGCCGCCTGACGGGCTTCGCCCGTCCCCACCCCACGACGACGGCGCGTCCTCCTCCGGAAGGGCGCGCCGTCGTCGTGCGGTGCGCGGGCCGGACCGGGCCGGCGCCGAGGCCCGCAGACACGCCGCCACGTCGGGGACGAAACGGCGCGTCTGCGGGCCTCCGTGCGGGGTGCGCCGGGTCAGACGCTGATCGACGTGGCCTCGGCGCGGCCGCCCGGCCCCGTCTCCGCCCCGTCACACCCCGCCCCCGCAGTTGACCCCCGTCACACCGGCCCGGGATACTGAACCTGAACGCACGGTCGGTAATTCGCCGCGCCCGCCTCGTCGTCGGTCACTCAAGGAGTCTCCATGTCCGCACAGTCCCAGGCCCTGCTCGTCGGCGGTCGCCGCACGCCCGTCGGCAAGTACGGCGGCGCCCTCTCCTCCGTCCGCCCCGACGACCTCGCCGCCCTGACCGTCAAGGCCGTGGTCGAGGACGCCGGCATCGACCCGTCGGTCGTGGACGACGTCATCCTCGGCAACGCCAACGGCGCGGGCGAGGAGAACCGCAACGTCGCCCGCATGGCCTGGCTGCTGGCCGGCTTCCCGGACACCGTCCCGGGCATCACCGTGAACCGTCTCTGCGCGTCCGGCATGTCCGCGATCGGCATCGCCACCGCGATGGTGCGCTCCGGGATGGCCGACGTCGTCGTGGCCGGCGGCGTGGAGTCGATGTCCCGCGCCCCCTGGGTGATGGAGAAGCCGACGACGGCGTTCGCCAAGCCCGGTGCGGCCTTCGACACCGCGATCGGCTGGCGCTTCGTGAACCCGCGCTTCGCGGACGGCGAGTTCGGGGAGAAGTTCACCTTCTCCATGCCGGAGACCGCCGAGGAGGTCGGCGAGGTGGACGGCATCACCCGCGAGGACGCCGACGCCTTCGCCGCCCGCTCACACGAGCGTGCGCTGGCCGCCATCGAGGCCGGCCGCTTCACGGACGAGATCGTGCCCATCGTCGTCACCGGCCGCAAGGGCGCCGAGACGGTCGTGGACACGGACGAGGGCCCCCGCCCCGGCTCCACCCCCGAGGTGCTCGCCGGCCTGCGCCCGATCATCAAGAAGGACGGCGTGGTCACCGCCGGCAACTCCTCCTCCCTCAACGACGGCGCCTCGGCGATCCTCGTCGTCTCCGAGCGGGCCGCGCAGAAGTACGGCCTGACCCCGCGCGCCCGCGTCGTGGAGTCCACCTCGGCGGGCCTGGCCCCCGAGATCATGGGCCTGGGCCCCGTCCCGGCCACCGAGAAGGCCCTCGCGCGCTCCGGCTGGTCCGTGGCGGACCTGGGCGCCGTCGAGCTCAACGAGGCCTTCGCCACCCAGTCCCTGGCCTCGATGCGGCGCCTCGGCCTGGACCCGGAGACCGTCAACGCCGACGGCGGCGCGATCGCCCTGGGCCATCCGCTGGGCTCCTCGGGGTCGCGTCTCGTGGTCACGCTGCTCGGTCGGATGGAGCGCGAGGGCGCGGACAGGGGCCTGGCCACGATGTGCGTGGGCGTGGGCCAGGGCTCCGCGATGCTCGTCGAGAGGGTCTGAGCAGATGACCGACTTCAGCCACTTCTCGGCGCTGCACGTCGAGGAGCGCGAGGACCGCGTCCACGCGCGCATGGACCGCCCGGGCGTGCGCAACGCGATCGACCAGACCATGGTCGACGAGTTCCACGAGCTCTGCGCCCACCTCGAACGCGAGCCGAAGATCCTGATCATCTCGGGCACGCAGGTGGAGTCGAAGTGCGAGCCGGGGACGTTCTCCGGCATCTTCGCCTCCGGCGCGGACATCGGACAGCTGCGCGAGCGCCGCCGCGACGACGCCCTGCGCGGCGTGAACTCGCAGGTCTTCGACCGCATCCACCGGCTGCCCATGCCCGTGATCGCAGCGATCGACGGCTTCGCCCTCGGCGGCGGCGCGGAACTGGCCTACGCGGCCGACTTCCGCATCGCCACCCCGGCGCTGAAGATGGGCCAGCCCGAGACGAGTCTGGGGATCACCGCCGCTGCGGGCGCCCAGTGGCGGCTCAAGGAGCTGGTGGGCGAGCCGGTGGCCCTCGAGCTGCTGCTCGCCGGACGGATCCTGGACGCGCAGGAGGCCCTCGAGCTCAAGCTCGTCACCGAGCTGCACGAGCCGGAGGCCCTCCTCGACGCCGCCGACGCCCTCGCCGACCGCATCGCGCAGCAGGACCCGCTGGCGGTGCGGCTGTCCAAGCGCGTCTTCCACCTCCCCCGCGAGGCCCACCCCCACGTGGACGAGATCGCGCAGGCCATCCTGTTCGAGTCCGAGGCCAAGTTCGAGCGCATGCAGGCGTTCCTCGACCGCAAGAAGAAGTGAGGACTGACATGACCGATCAGCAGCACACCCCTGATGCCGCGCCGTCCTCCGTGCCCGCCGTCGTCGGCGTCCTCGGCGGCGGCCGGATGGGTGGCGGCATCGCCCACGCGTTCCTCGTCTCCGGCTCGTCCGAGGTGGTCGTCGTCGAGCGCGACCCGCGGTCGGCCGAGGCCGCCAGGGAGCGCATCGAGGCCGACCTGGCCGCCTCCCTGGACCGCGGCAAGATCGACGGCGACCTGGACGAGTGGGCGCAGCGCCTGACCGTCACCGTGGACCGCGCCGACTTCGCCCGCTGCGACCTCGTGGTCGAGGCCGTGTTCGAGGACATGCAGGTGAAGATCGAGGCGCTCACCGACGTCGAGGCCCACCTGCGCGAGGACGCCTGGCTGGCCAGCAACACCTCCTCCCTGTCCATCGACGAGATCGCCTCGCACCTGCAGCGTCCCGAGCGCTTCTGCGGCCTGCACTACTTCAACCCGGTGCCCGCCTCGAAGCTCGTGGAGGTCGTGATCGGCGAGCAGACCGGTGCGGAGCTCCAGGCCCTGTCCACCGAGTGGGTCCGCGGGCTCGGCAAGACCCCCGTCGTCGTCAAGGACGCCCCGGGCTTCGCCTCGTCGCGCCTGGGCGTGGCGATCGCGCTCGAGGCCATCCGCATGGTCGAGGAGGGCGTGGCCTCCCCCGAGGACATCGACGCCGCCATGGTGCTCGGATACAAGTTCCCGGTCGGCCCGCTGGCCCTGACCGACATCGTGGGCCTGGACGTGCGCCTGGGCATCGCGGAGTACCTCGAGTCCCAGCTGGGTGAGCGCTTCGCCCCGCCGCAGCTCATGCGGGACATGGTGGCCCGCGGCGAGCTCGGCCGGAAGTCCGGCAAGGGCTTCTTCGACTACCGCTGAGCCCCCGGGGCAGGCGCTTTCGAACGGGAGATAGGGCCTATCTCCCGTTCGAAAGCGCCCATTCCCCCGATATCACGTTCGAAAGTGCGGGGCGGCGCGGCTAGCGTGACGGGTATGGACGAGCCCACGCTGCTGCGCGTCGCCCGCGACCGCGCCCTCGAGCTGCCGGGCAGCGCCGCGTCGCACCCCTTCGGCCCGGACACCGAGGTCATGAAGGTGCAGGGGAAGCTGTTCGCGGTGTTCATCGACCACGACGGGCGCCGCCTCGTGAACGTCAAGGCCCGCCCGGAGGACGGCGCCCAGCTGCGCGCGGCCCTGCCCGCGGCGATCACGCCCGGCTATCACATGGACAAGCGGCACTGGCTTAGCCTGGCCGCGCACCCGGCCCTCGACGAGCAGCTCGTGCGGGACCTCGTCACGGAGTCGTACCTGTTGGTCGTCGCGAAGCTCCCCCGCACCCGGCGCCCCGTGGACCCCGAGACCTTCGGCCGGGCCTGATGTCGGTCGACCGCCCCTTCCGCTTCACCCACCGCTGGGCCGTCCCCGCGGACGCCCGGTCCGTGCTGGCCCTGCTCGCCGACCCGGCCGGCTACCCACGCTGGTGGCCGGCCGTCCCGCGCGTCCGTCGCCTGGGCCCCGACCGCGCCGCCGTCCGGCTGCGCGGGTTCGTGCCGGTGCGTCTGACGATGGAGCGTCTCATCGACGACCGCGCCCGCGGCCTACTGGTCGCCCGCCTGAGCGGGGGCCTGACGGGCACCGTGCGGGTCACCGTCCACGACGACGGTGCCCCGGCCGGACACGCGCCGCGCTGCATCGTGGCGTGGGAGCAGGAGGTGGTGCTCACCTCGCCGTGGATGCGCGCCGTGGCCCACGTGCCGGGCGCCCGCACCGCGATGGGCCTCAGCCACGCGGCCGCGATGCGCTCCGCGCGTCGAGCGCTCGGGGCGAAGGCCGTGCCGACCGCTGATCCCGCTCGAAGGGCTCGTCCATGACGGCCCGGCGCCCCAGGCCGGCTCAGAGCTCGGCCTGCGCCTCGTTCCACTCGCGGGACAGCGGCGGGCGGGAGAGGCCGTCGAGGAGGCCGTCGGCGGGGTCGATGCCGAGCTCCACGATCCTGTTGTCCGCGTCCACGTGGACGACCTTGGGCTGGAAGTGGCGGGCCTCGTCGTCGTCCATCTGCCCGTAGGCGATGAGGATGACGATGTCCCCCGGATGCACCAGGTGGGCGGCGGCGCCGTTGATGCCGAGCACGCCGGAGCCCCGCTCGCCCGCGATGGTGTAGGTCTCCAGTCGCGCGCCGTTGGTGACGTCCACGATGGACACGAGCTCGCCGGGGAGGATGTCCGCGGCGTCCAGCAGGTCCTGGTCCACGGTCACGGAGCCCACGTAGTGCAGGTCCGCCTGGGTCACGGTGGCCCGGTGGATCTTGGCGTGGAACATGGTGCGCAGCATGCGGCAGAACTCTCCGGATGAGGGGGTGGGTCGGGTCCGAGAGGACCGGTGCTCGATTCTACGCCGGTCCGGAGACGAGGGGCAGGGGCCGACGCCGGCCCGAGGCTCCCGCCCCTCTCGCCGAGGCCCGCAGACACGCCGTTACCGCCAGGCCGTAGCGGCGCGTCTGCGGGCCTCGACAGGTCAGATCCACGACGGCGGCACTCAGCCCGGCGGCGTCCGCGCGGCCACCAGGCCCCGCAGCTGCCCCACGAACAGCTCCCAGTGCCCCGGCCGGAACACGTCGGCGGTCACCCGGATCACCTCCCACCCCTCCGCGCGCAGGGCCGCGTCCCGCTCGCGGTCCTCACGCCACTGCCGGCGATCCGTGCGGTGGTGATCGCCGTCGTACTCGACGGCCACCTTGGCCTCCGCCCACACCAGATCCACGCGGAGCAGCTGTCCCGTGGCGAGGCGGATGCACGGGTTCACTGCGGGCTCCGGGACGCCGTCCAGGACGAGCCGCGCCCGCAGCCGGCTCTCCTGCGGCGAGTCGGCCCCGGGGCGCACGAGCTCCAGCGCCTCCCGGGCCGCACGGATCCCGCGCACCCGTCCGCGTTCCTCGACGGCGGCGCGCAGCTCGGCCACGTCCGTCACCCCGGGAGGCAGCCGACGGCGGCGGGCCTCCGTCGGGGCGGTCCGAACCATGCTGTCCCCCAGCGCGACGAGATGCTCGAGCGGCCCGGCCTGCGCGGCGAGGTCCACGAAGATCCACCCCGGTGCGGTCACGCGCACCCCGTCCACGATCCGCACCGGGGCGTCGGCGCGGAGGCGGTGTGAGCGGATCCCGGCCCGGCTCGACCCGGTGCCGTGGCCGCGCGGGGTCGCGATGTGCACGGACCGGTCGGCGGCGAGCGGCCCGGTCAGCCACAGGCCGAGCACCCGGGCGGCCGTGACGTGGCTGAACACGCCCTCGGGGTGCAGATCCTGCAGCGCCCGCACGTGGTCCATGGGGTCCGGTTCGACGCCGCGCCGGCCCCAGAGCCCCCAGCCGAGTGCGACCACGTCCCCGCGCCGCAGCCGGGCCGCGCTCACCCCCGCCTCGCGCGCGGCCGGGGTCGAGAACACGGTCGGAGAGCGGAGGAGGCCGTCCAGTCCGCAGCGCATCGGAGGCAGGGGCGCGGGCGAGCGGGGCATGCGCCGAGCGTGCCCGATCCGGCCGCGCCGCCGTCGTCGTCCGCCGGGATCTGTGGACGACGCCCCGTCGAGGCCCGCAGACACGCCGCTACGTCCTGGCGGTAGCGGCGTGTCTGCGGGCCTGGGCGCCACGGCTCGGCCGGCGAAGCCCTCTCCACGACGACGGCGTCACCCGCCCGGCTCCCCCTCCCGCGTGATCCACGTCTCGGCTAGGGTGAGGACCAATAACCGACCGATCGGTCGGGACTCGTCCGCGCCCCCGACACCAGGAGCCCCCGTGACCGTCACCGCCCCCTCCCTCCCGGAGATCCTCCCCAGCTACGTCGCCGGCAGCTGGTGGACGCCGTCGCACCCGTCCAAGGTCACCGACGTGACGGACGCGAACACCGGCGCGCGCCTGACCGGCGTCTCCACCGACGGCCTCGACACGGCCGCCGCCATCGAGCACGCCCGCACCGTCGGCCAGCAGGCCCTGGGCGCGCTGACCATCCACGAGCGCGCCCTCAAGCTCAAGGAGCTCGCGCTCTACCTGAACTCCCGCGTCCAGGAGCTCTACGACGTCTCCTTCGCCACCGGCGCCACGCAGCGCGACCACGCCTTCGACGTCGACGGCGGCATCGGCACCCTCTTCACGTTCTCCGGCAAGGGCCGCCGCGAGCTGCCGAACTCCACCGTGATCATCGACGGCGACGTGGAGCCCCTCTCCCGCGACGGCTCCTTCATCGGCGAGCACATCTACCAGCGCATCCCGGGCGTGGCCGTGCAGATCAACGCCTTCAACTTCCCCGTGTGGGGCATGTTGGAGAAGTTCGCCCCGGCCTTCGTCGCGGGCGTGCCCACCGTGGTCAAGCCGGCCACCCCCACCGGCTACGTCACGCAGAAGTGCGTCGAGCTGATGCTCGAGTCCGGCGTGCTGCCCGAGGGCTCGATCCAGCTGATCTCCGGCTCCGCCCGCGACCTGCTGGACCACCTGGACTACCGCGACCACGTCGCGTTCACCGGCTCCGCCGCCACCGCGGCCACGCTGAAGAAGCACCCGAACGTGCAGGAGGGCGGCGTCCGCTTCACCGCGGAGACCGACTCCCTCAACGCCGCCATCCTCGGCCCCGACGCCGCCCCCGGCACCCCCGAGTTCGAGGCGTTCGTGAAGGTCGTCTTCCAGGAGATGACGGTCAAGGCCGGCCAGAAGTGCACGGCCATCCGCCGGGTGATCGTCCCGCAGGATCGGGTCGAGGCCGTGACCGCCGCCCTCACCGAGCGCCTGGCCGCGAAGGTCGTCCTGGGCGACCCGCGCGTCGAGGGCACCACGATGGGCGCCCTGGCCTCGAAGGAGCAGCAGAGCGAGGTCCGCGGCGCGGTGCAGCGCCTGGTCGACGCCGGCGGTCAGGTCCGCCTCGGCGGCCCCGAGGGCTCGACCGGTGACGCCGACGCCGAGTCCGGCGCGTTCTTCGCCCCCACGGTGCTCACCTTCGAGGACGCACGCACCCCCGAGGTGCACAGCGTCGAGGCGTTCGGTCCGGTCACCTCGGTGATCGGCTACACGGACGTGGCCGACGCCGTGGCCCTGGCCGCCCTGGGCTCGGGGTCGCTCGTGGCCACGGTCGCCACGAACGACGGTGAGACCGCCCGCGCGTTCGCCGCCGGGATCGGCGCCCACCACGGCCGCGTGCACGTCCTGAACCGCCAGACCGCCGCGACCACCACGGGCCATGGCGCCCCCGTGCCGGTGCTGATCCACGGCGGCCCCGGCCGCGCCGGCGGCGGCGAGGAGCTCGGCGGGGTCCGCGCCGTGAAGCACTACATGCAGCGCACGGCGATCCAGGGCTCCCCGGACATGCTCACGGCCATCACCGGCGTGTGGCATCAGGGCGCGGCGGCCCACACGGTGACCCGCGAGGACGTGGAGGCCGGCACCGCCGTGCACCCGTTCTACAAGTCCCTGGCCGAGCTGACGGTGGGCGACCAGTTCGCCTCCGGCCTGAGCACCGTCACCCTGGAGGACATCACCGCCTTCGCGGAGGAGACCGGGGACAGGTTCTACGCCCACACGGACGAGGAGGCCGCCATGGCCAACCCGTTCTTCCCGCGCCGGGTGGCCCACGGCTACCTGCTGGTCTCGTGGGCCGCGGGGCTGTTCGTGGCCCCGGATCCGGGCCCGGTGCTGGCCAACTACGGCCTGGAGAACCTGCGCTTCATCACGCCGGTGACCTACGACGACGCCATCCGCGTGACCCTGACGGCCAAGCGCATCACCCCGCGCGTGAGCGACGAGTACGGCGAGGTGGCCTGGGACTGCCGGATCCACAACCAGAAGGACGAGCTCTGCGCCCAGTACGACGTGCTGACGCTCGTGGCCAAGACCTGGCCGATGGCCCCGTCCGAGACCTCCCAGGGCTGAGCCCCCCCCCTGCTTCGACGGGCCGTCCCGTGCGCCCGCTGCGCGCCGGGCGGCCCGTCGTCGTCCCAGGGAACAAGGAGCGTGCCCGGGGCGTTCACCTGTACGTCCCATTCGGACCGCGAGAGAAGAAGGTCGACACACATGTCCGAGTTCACCCGTTTCGAGCAGGTCGCCGTGCTGGGCACCGGCGTGCTGGGTTCGCAGATCATCATGCAGGCGGCGTACCACGGCAAGAGGGTGATGGCCTACGACGCCGTCCCCGCCGCCCTCGAGGGGATCGAGCGCCGCTGGGCGTGGATCCGCCAGGGCTACGAAGCAGACCTCGGGGAGGGCTACGACCCGCAGCGCTTCGACGAGGCCATCGCCCGCATCACGCCGACCTCGGACCTCGGCGAGGCCCTGGCGGATGCGGACATCGTGGTCGAGGCCGTCCCGGAGAACCTGGAGCTCAAGCGCAAGGTGTGGGCCCAGGTGGGCGAGCTCGCCCCCGCCACGACCCTGTTCGCCACGAACACCTCCTCCCTGCTGCCCTCGGACTTCGCCGACGCCAGCGGCCATCCGGAGCGCTTCCTGGCCCTGCACTACGCCAACCGCATCTGGGCGCAGAACACCGCCGAGGTCATGGGCACCGCCGCCACCTCGCCGGAGGCCGTCGCGGGAGCCCTGCAGTTCGCCGAGGAGACCGGCATGGTCCCCGTGCACGTGCGCAAGGAGATCCCGGGCTACTTCCTCAACTCCCTGCTCATCCCGTGGCTGCAGGCCGGCTCCAAGCTGTACATGCACGGAGTGGGCAACCCGGCGGACATCGACCGCACCTGGCGCGTGGCCACCGGCAACGAGCGCGGCCCGTTCCAGACCTACGACATCGTGGGCTTCCACGTGGCCGCCAACGTCTCCCGCAACGCGGGCGCCGACTGGCAGCGCGGCTTCGCCGAGCTGCTGGAGAAGAGCATCGCCGAGGGCCACAGCGGCGTGGCCGACGGCCAGGGCTTCTACCGCTACGGGCCGGACGGGGAGAACCTCGGCCCGGTGGAGGACTGGAACCTGGGCGACAAGGACACCCCGCTCGGCTGACCTCCTCGACTGACGGATCAGGGGCCGTCCGGTGCGCATCACGCATCGGGCGGCCCCGTCGCATGTCCCCGCCACTTCCTTGTGGCATCCGTCACAGTGCAAGTAGAGTCGAGCCATGACGACCCCCCGACTCCCTCTGCTCGGCGCCCTCGCCGTGGGCGCGCTCGCCCTCGCCGGGTGCGCGGGCGGCGGCGCGGAGCCCTCCTCCCCCGCCCCCTCGTCGGCGCCGTCCACGACGACGGCGGCCTCGTCAGCGTCCACGTCGCCCGCGGCCAGCAGCTCCACGGCCCCCACGTCACCCGCGGCCAGCGCCTCCACGGAGAGCACGGGCGGCGCCTCCGCCTCGGGCAGCCTGTCCCTCGAGATGCCCCCCGCGCTGGACGGGCAGCGGACCCTGGCCGTGCAGGCCGCCGTGCAGCGGGCCGCGGGGCCGGGGTCCGAGGTGGGGCTGAGCGCCGCCTCGCCGCTGGAGCGGCAGACGGAGCTGCGTCAGCGGGCCGCCGGTCTGGAGCAGACGGTCGACGCCGGTGCGAGCCCGGCTCCCACCCGCAGCGCGGAACAGCAGGCCTGCCTGGTCGCCACCCGCTCCGCCCTGGAGCGGGACGCCGAGGCCGGGGCGGCGGACCTGGGGCTCACGGCCCAGCCGGAGACGGCCGCCACGACCGGCGGCGGGCCCACCACGACGCCGGCGCCCTCCTTCACGGCGTCCCCCGACGCCGAGGTCACTCCGCTCGGCGTGCGCGTCACCGCGTACCCCACGGAGGAGGCTGCCCGCGCCGCTCTGGAGGACGTCCGGGCCGCGGCGCAGGCCTGCACCGGGGTGGACCTGGCCGGGCTCGGCGTGGAGAGCGTGACGCGGACCGAGCACGAGGGCGGCACCGCGTACACGGCGATCCCGGCCCCCGGGGGGTCCGTCTACTCCCACCTCACGGCCGTGCAGGACGGCGCCCGCACCGTGGCCGTGGCCCAGGCCGACGCGGACGGCGGGGTGCCCGCGGACGCCGAGGACCGTGCGGCCTCGATCGTGGCCGACGTGCTCGCCGCGCTCGACGGCGAGGGCTGAGGACAGCGGGCCCTCAGCCCCGCAGACCCCCGAGCACCACGCCCGTGACGGCGTCGATCATCTGGCCCGGTCCCTGCTGGCCGGGGACGCCGCGATCCGGCCGGTACCAGTCGACGATCGAGTTGATCATGCCGAGCGCCAGGCGCGCGAGGTTGCGCGGGGTCACGTCGGAGCGCACCGCACCCGCGGCCTGGGCGGCCTCGAGCAGGTCGCCCAGACGCCGGGTGATCTCGCGCCGGCGCTCGACGGCGGCCACCTCGACCGCCGAGTTCCCGCGCAGGCGCAGCAGCAGGGTCACCTCGGGCTGCTTCTCCGCCAGCACCCCGAGCGTGCCGCGGATGGCCGCCTCGACCTGCGCGCCGGCGTCGGCCCTGCTGGCCACCACATCGTCCAGGCACGCCTCGAGGGCGTCGAGCGCCTCCGTCACCGCGTGGTCGAGGATCGCCTCCTTGGACTCCACGTGGTGGTAGATCGCGGACTTGGAGATGCCCAGGTGGGCGGCGAGCATGCCCATGGACGTCGCCTCGTAGCCGTGCCGGTTGAAGAGCTCGACGCACTCGGCCAGCAGCGTCTGCCGGTCATAGCCGGGCCGGCCGCGGCGCGGGGTGGGGCTGCTCTGGGGCACGGGGCTCCTTCGGGGGCGGGCGGACGCCGACGACGGCGCACCGGTCCACTCTACCGGGCACGCCGGCGTCGGGTTCGGCCGCGGGGTCGGGATCAGGCCTGGTCGCGCAGGTCGTAGATCCGCTTGAGCTTGCCGGAGGAGCGGGCCAGGGACTCCGGCTCCACCACGTTGATCACGCACGAGGAGCCGATCTTCGTCTTGATCTCCATGCGCAGGTGCGCGGCGCAGGCCTGGGCCTCCTCGAGGGTCGCATGATCGCGGCGCTCGATGTTCACAGCCATCTGGTCCATGCGGTCCGGACGGGTGATCTCGAGGGTGAAGTGCGGCGACAGGGCCGGCTCCTTGAGGGCCAGCTCCTCGATCTGCGACGGGAACAGGTTCACGCCGCGCAGGATGATCATGTCGTCCGAGCGGCCGGTGATGCGGCCCATGCGGCGGTGGCCCGGGTGCGTGGTGCCCGGCAGCAGGCGGGTGAGGTCGTGGGTGCGGTACCGGATGATCGGCAGCGCCTGCTTGGTGAGCGAGGTGAAGACGAGCTCGCCGTGGCGGCCGGTCTCGAGGACCTCGTCCGTGAGCGGGTCGATGATCTCGGGGCGGAAGTGGTCCTCCCAGATGTGGGAGCCGTCCTTGGTGGCCGCGGACTCGCCGGCCACGCCCGGGCCCATGACCTCGGAGAGGCCGTAGATGTCCAGGGCGTCGAGGTCGAAGGTCTGCTCGATCTCGCGGCGCATCTCGTCGGTCCACGGCTCGGCGCCGAGGATCGCGACCTCGAGGGAGGACTCGCGGGGGTCCAGGCCGAGCTTCCTGAAGCCGTCCGCGATGGTCAGCAGGTAGGTGGGCGTGGAGAGGATGGCGCGCGGCTGGAAGTCGGTGATCAGCTGCACCTGCTTCTCCGTCTGCCCGCCGGACATCGGGATCACGGCCGCGCCGATGCGCTCGGCGCCGTAGTGGGCGCCGAGGCCGCCGGTGAACAGGCCGTAGCCGTACGCGTTGTGCACGCGGTCACCGGGGCGGATGCCGCCGGCGCGGAAGCAGCGGGCGACGAGGGTGGCCCACGTGGCCAGGTCGTCGTCGGTGTAGCCGACCACGGTGGGCTGGCCGGTGGTGCCGGAGGAGGCGTGGATGCGACGCAGCTCGGGGCCCGTGGCGGCGAAGGCGCCGAACGGGTAGCTCTTCCGCAGGAACTCCTTGTCCGTGTACGGGAACTTGGCGAGGTCCCCGAGCTCCGTGAAGTCCGAGGGGTGGACGCCGTGCGCGTCGAAGTGCTCCCGATACGCGGGCACGTTCTCGTAGGCGTGGTGCAGGGTCCAGCGGAGGCGTTCGAACTGAAGCGCCTCGATCTGGTCCCGGCTCATCGTCTCCTCGGGGTCCGGGGCCCCGCGGTCGGCGGGGGCGGGCAGGGGTGCCGGCGTGTACGGGTTGGGGATCGAGGCCTCGAGCATGGCGTTCTCCTGGGGATGCGGGGTCGGGCGGCGGTCGACGACGGCGGCGCACCGGCGGGTGCGCCCGCCGGTCAGCGTCCGGGGGCGGGGATGGTGCGGGAGCGGCCGCGGAAGGCGACCACCGGGGTGCCGTCGTCGGTGGTGACGGTGATGTCATAGACGGCCGAGCGGCCGGCGGCGGCGACCAGGCGGCCCTCCGCGACGAGGGTCTGCCCGGCGCGGGTGGCCGCGAGGAAGTTGACGTCCACGCCGGAGGCCACGGTGAGGGTGGAGCCGTCCGAGGCGGGGTCGTTGCAGGTCAGCGCGAAGCACGTGTCCGCGAACGCGAAGACGGCGCCGCCGTGGGCCAGGCCGAAGCCGTTGTGCTGGTCCTCGGTGAGCGTCATCCGGATGCGCGCGTGCTCCTTCTCGGCGGCCTCGAGGGTGACGCCGAGCCACCGTGCCACGCGGTCCTCCGCGAGCATGGGGTGGCGGGCGGTCTCGGTCATGGGCGGGCCTCCCTGCCGGCAGGGGCGCGCCGGCGCGGCGGCGCAGAGAATTACTGAACGATCATTAGGTAACTCCCTGGATGTGACCCACGTCAAGTCCGGTCCGGTGTGTGACGCGCGCCGATCCCGCCCTGCCGCCGCCGGGGCGAGGTGCACCGGGACCCTGTGCGCGGGCCCTGCCTATCGTGTCCGCGGCTGCTGTCTAGGGTGACGGCATGGTGACCTTCGCGCCGGACCGCGCCTCCTTCATGCTCAGCCCCTCGGACATCACCGCCGCCGCGACGTGCACGTACGGGTGGCTGCGCGGGACGGTGGACCCCGCGCTCGGGCGCGCCCCGCGGATCGGTGTGGCGGACGCGTTCCTCGAGCGGGTCTCCCGCCTCGGGGACGAGCACGAGTCCCGCGTGCTCGCGCGACTCGAGGCGGAGCACGGCGCAGACCAGGTGGTCCGGCTCGCCCGCCCGGAGCGCTACACGCCCGAGGGTGTGCAGGCCGCCCGCGAGCGCACCGCGGCGGCGTTGGCCGCGCGCCCCGCCGTCGTGTTCCAGGGGATGCTGCACGACGGCGCGTTCGGCGGCCTGGCCGACTTCCTCGTGCTCCGCACGGACGAGGAGCACCCCGAGGGCGCGTACGAGGTGGTGGACACGAAGCTGGCCCGGCATGCACGGGTGACCGCGCTGCTGCAGATCGCCGCGTACGCAGACCTGCTGGACGGCATGGACGTGCCGCGGGCACGGCAGGGCAGCCTGTGGCTCGGGGACGGTTCCCGGCACGTCGCGGACCTGGACGAGGTGATCCCGGTGTACCGGCACCAGCGCGCCCGGCTGGAGGCGCTGTTGCAGGATCACGTGGCCGCCGGGGAGCCCGCCCGCTGGGGCGACGACCGCCTGAGCGTCTGCGGCGCATGCGAGGCGTGCGAGGAGGCCGTCGCCGAGCACCGGGACGTGCTGCTCACGGCGGGGGCCACGCGGCTGCAGCGCACCCGGCTGCGCCGGGCCGGCATCACGACCATCGAGCAGCTCGCGGTGTCCGTCGCACCGCCGGAGGGCATGGCCCGCCGCACGTGGGAGGCGCTGCGGGAACAGGCGGCGATCCAGCTGGAGCCGGCCGGGGCGGACGGGCTGCCGCCGCATCGGATCGTGGACCCGCGCGCCGTGGCGGGGCTGCCCGTGCCGGACGCCGGAGACGTCTTCTTCGACTTCGAGGGGGACCCGCTGTGGGTCTCCGCGGACGGGAGCATGGAGGGCCTCGAGTATCTGTGGGGCTGGGTCGAGGCGCCGGGCGGGGACACCGCGCGCACCGCCTCGGCCGACTTCCGGTTCACGGGTCTGTGGGCGGACACCCGTGCCGCCGAGCGGGCGGCGCTCGAGCAGTTCGTGGCGTTCGTGGAGGCCCGACGCGCGGCCCACCCGGGGATGCGGATCTACCACTACGCCGCGTACGAGGTCACCGCGCTGAAACGCCTGACCGTGCGCCACGGCGTGGGCGAGCGCGAGCTGGACGACTGGCTGCGCGCGGGGCTGTTCGTGGACCTCTACTCCACGGTCCGCGCCGCCCTGCGGGCCGGTGTGCCGAGCTACTCCATCAAGAAGCTGGAGCCCCTCTACATGGGGGCGGAGCACCGGGCGGAGGACGGCGTCACGACGGCGGCGGACAGCGTCACCGAGTACCACCGGTACGTCGCCGCGATGGAGGCCGGGGACACCGAGGTCGCGAGGGCGATCCGGGCCGACATCGAGGACTACAACCGGTACGACTGCGTCTCCACGGCGCGGCTGCGGGACTGGCTGCTGGCGCAGGTCGAGCCCGAGGAGACCGCCGTCGCGGACCGTCCCGTCGGCGACGCCGCGACCGGGGACGAGCCGCTGGTCGAGGCCGCGCCGTCGCTCCAGGAGCAGGACGCGGCCCTCGCCGCCTCGCTGCAGGCGCTGGCGGGCGTCGAGAGGGACGAGGCGGGTGGGACGGGGGGCCCGGAGGCGGAGCTCGACGGCGGGCGGCGCGGTATCGCCCTGCTGGCCGCGGGCCTGGGCTACTTCGCCAGGGAGAACAAGCCGCTGTGGTGGGCCATGTTCGATCGGGCCGTGTCCGCCCCGGACGAGTGGCAGGAGCCACGCGCGAACCTGGTGTTCGACACCGTCGAGTCGGTGGGTGCGTGGGAACGTCCCACCCCGCGGAGCAACCCCGCCCGGACGCTGACCGTGACCGGGCGCCTCGAACCGGGCACCGAGGTCCGGCCGCGTCGGAACAGCCAGGAGAGGTTCAAGCTCAACGCCCTGTACGAGCAGCCGCCGCGCGGGGCGGAGCTGGCTCCCAACGCCGTCCGCTGGCAGAGCCGATCGCCCGTGGACGTGACCGAGGTGGAGGAGATCGCACCGGGCCGGTTCCGCGTCAGCCTGCTGCAGCGCCTCAGCACCAAGTACGAGCCGGAACCGCACGCGGAGGTGCCCATGGCGGTGTTCCACCTCAACTATGTCCGGCCCGGTGGCCTCCTCGAACGCATCCGGGAGCAGGCCGCCGAGGCCGCCCGCCGCGGCCGACTGCCGGACGGAGCGGTGTTCGACATCCTGGCGCGCCGTGCCCCGCGCACCACGGGCCGGACCCTCGCCGCGATCGGGGCGGACGTACGAGACGGCCGGCGGGACGGCGTCGGGGGCCTGGTCGAGGCGGTCGAATCCGCACGCGGCTCCTACGTGGCCGTGCAGGGCCCTCCCGGCACCGGCAAGACGTACGTGGGCAGCCGCGCGGTGAAGGAACTCCTGGACCGGGGCTGGACGGTCGGCGTCACCGCCCAGTCCCACGCGGTGGTGGAGAACTTCCTCGACCAGCTGATCGGCGTCGGTGTGGACCCCGACCGCGTGGGCAAGGAGCCCAAGGACCCGGACGGACCGCACCGCTGGACGTCCCTGGGCTCATCGGAGGTCCATGCCTTCCTGGCACCGGGCCGGGTCCTGGGCGGCACCGCGTGGACCTTCGCGAACGCCGCGGCCCAGCCGGTCGACCTCCTGGTGGTGGACGAGGCCGGGCAGCTCTCCCTCGCGCACCTCCTGGGTGCGAGCGCCCTGGCCGAGACGGTGCTGCTGCTGGGTGACCCGCAGCAGCTCCCCCAGGTCAGCAGGGGCGAGCACCCCCAGCCCATCGGCGACGCGGCCCTGACCTGGATCGCGGAGGGCGCCCCCGTGCTCCGCCCCGACCGCGGCTTCTTCCTGGACACCTCGTGGCGCATGCATTCGGCGCTCTGCGCACCGGTCTCCGAGCTCTCCTACGCCGGCCGGCTCGGCGCGCGGGAGGAGGTCACGGACGCCCGCCGCCTCGACGGCGTGGAGCCCGGGCTGCACCCCTGGCCGGTCTCCCACACGGGCAACGCGGTGTCCTCGCCGGAGGAGGCCGCGGCCGTCGTCGAGATCATCCGGTCACTGCTCGGCCGCACCTGGTCCACCGGCCCGGACGATCCCGGCCGGCCGCTCGAGCCGTCCGACGTGATCGTGGTGGCCCCGTACAACGCGCAGGTCGCCACGGTCCGGGAGGCGCTCGACGCCGCCGGTCTCGAGGGCACCACCGTCGGCACCGTGGACAAGTTCCAGGGCCGGGAGGCCGCCGTCGCGATCCTGACGATGGCGGCGTCCTCACCGCAGGAGGTGCCGCGCGGGCTGGACTTCCTCCTGAACCGGAACCGGCTCAACGTGTCGATCTCGCGCGGACAGTGGGCCGCCTACCTCGTCCACTCTCCCGCCCTCGCGGACGCGCTGCCCACCAGGCCCGAGGACCTGCCGATGATCGGCGCGTTCCTGCGGCTCGTGCACCGCTGACTCAGTCGGCGGCGCCCTGGCGCAGCAGGAACCGCTGCAGCTTGCCGGAGGGGGTCTTGGGCAGCCGGTCCACGAAGTGCACCCGGCGCGGGTAGGCGTGCTTGGAGTACTCGTCGCGGACCTTCGCCTGCAGCTCGGCCGCCAGGGCGTCCGGGTCCGCGACGGCCCCGGCGGGCACCACGAACGCCACGACCTCCTCGCCCCGCACCCCCTCCGGGTCCGGCAGGCCGACGACGGCGACCTCCTGCACCCGCGGGTGGTCGATGAGCACGGACTCCACATCGAACGGGCCGATCCGGTACCCGGCGGCGAGGATCACGTCGTCGTCCCGGGAGGAGAAGAAGAACCAGCCGTCGTCGTCCTGCCGGGCGGTGTCCCCGGTCAAATACCAGCGGCCGTCCGGGGTGAAGCGCTCCGCGGTCTTCTCCGGCTCCCCGAGGTAGCCGGGGAACCAGAACAGGGGCGAGGCCGCGTCGATCGCGATCTGCCCGTCCCGGATCTCCGCGGCGATCCCCGGCAGGGGCACACCCATCGAACCCGGGCGGGGCGGCGCGGCCAGCTCGGGGTGCGCGGGGGTGCAGATGACCATGCCCAGCTCGGTCTGGCCGTAGTGGTCGCGGATCTCCGTGCCGAGGGCCGACCGGCCCCACTCGAGCACGGACGGCGGCAGCGGCTCCCCCGCCGTGGACACGCGCCGCAGCCGCAGCGGGGTGTCCTCGGTGACCTCCCCGGCCTTGGCCAACGCGCGGAACATCGTGGGGGCGCCGGCGAGGTTCGTGACGCCCTGCGAGCGGATCACCTCGACCATGGTCGCCGGGGAGAAGGCGCCGCGGTACTGGACCGAGGTCGCCCCGAGCACCAGCGTGCCGACGATCCCGTAGTACAGCCCGTACGCCCAGCCGTGGTCGGCCGCGTTCCAGAACAGGTCCTCGGGGCGCAGGTCCACCGCGCACGTGAGGTAGACGGCGAACGCGGCGGCCGCGCGCAGCGGCACGGGCACCCCCTTGGGGCGGCCGGTGGTGCCGGAGGTGAACAGCAGGGCGATCGGCCCGTCCCCGCCGACGGCGACGTCCTCGGCCAGCGGCGCGGAGTCCGCGAGCGCGTCCCACTCCGGGCCGGTGCGGATGATCTCGATGCCGGGGATGTCCGTGAGCTTCTCGGCCTGGCGGGGTTCGGCGACGACGAGCCGCGCCGCCGCGCCCTCGATGCGCATCCGTGCGGCGCCCTCGGCGAACGCGGTGAACAGCGGCACGTGCACGGCGCCGAGCCGCCACAGGGCCAGCAGCGTGATGACGAGCTCCTCCCGTTTGGACATCATCACGGGCACGCGGTCGCCGCGCGTGACGCCGCGGGCGGCGAGGCCGGCGGCGAGGCGGCGGGAGCGGTCGGCCAGCTCGCCGAAGGTGAGGTCGACGGCGGACATGTCCTCCGCCACGAACCGGAACGCCACGGCGTCGGCCGGCCAGCGGTCGCAGAGCAGGTGGGCGGCGCAGGCGTCCGGGGTCTCGACGTCGGCCACCCACCCGGCCATCAGCTGGTCGATCGTCCCGGCCTCGTGGGCCTGCCCGGTCCGTTCCGTCATCTCGGTCTCCTCATCCCTCTCGGCACGCCGACGCCGGGCGACGGCGACGTCAGCCACGGTAGGTCCATCGCGCCCCGGGCCACCAGGCGCGTCCGCATGTTGCACTCGATGTTGCACTCGCCACCCCGTCGCGGTCGAGGACGGACCCGGTCGTCGCCTTCGTCGGGCGTCCGCGGCGCCTGCCAGAATGGGGGCCATGACCTCGCAGCCCGCGCCCGCGTCCACCGCCCACCGCCGTTCCCTCGCCGAGGCCGGCATCGCCCTCGGCCCCCTGGACGGCCGCTACCGCGCGGCGGTGGAGCCGCTCGTGGAGCACCTGTCCGAGGCGGCGTTGAACCGCAACCGCATCCACGTGGAGGTCGAGTGGTTCATCCACCTGGCCGAGCACCGCGTGCTGCCGGGTCTCGAGCCGCTCACGGCCGAGCAGCAGGCGGGCCTGCGGGCGATCGTCACGGACTTCGACGCGGAGTCCGTGGCCGAGCTGGCGGCCACCGAGAAGGTCACGGTGCACGACGTGAAGGCCGTCGAGTACTTCATCTCCGACCGCCTCGAAGGGCTGGGCCTGGGCCGGCTGAAGCCGCTCGTGCACTTCGCGTGCACCTCCGAGGACATCAACAACCTCGCCTACGCGGTGGGCGTGCGCGACGCCGTCGAGCAGGTCTGGCTGCCGGCTGCCCGCGCCGCCGTGGCCACCGTCTCCGCGATGGCCGCCGAGGCCGCCGAGACCCCCATGCTCTCCCGCACGCACGGCCAGCCGGCCACGCCCACCACGCTGGGCAAGGAGATGGCCGTGTTCGTGCACCGTCTGACCCGTCAGACCCGGCGCATCGCCGGCCAGGAGTACCTGGGCAAGATCAACGGCGCCACCGGCACCTACGCCGCCCACCTCGCCGCCGCCCCGGACGCGGACTGGCCGGCCCTGTCCCGGTCCTTCGTGGAACACCTCGGCCTCACCTGGAACCCGCTGACCACCCAGATCGAGTCCCACGACTGGCAGGCGGAGCTGTACGCCGACGTCGCGCGCTTCAACCGGATCCTCCACGGCTTCTGCGTGGACGTGTGGAGCTACATCTCCATCGGCTACTTCGCGCAGATCCCCGTGGCCGGCGCGACCGGCTCCTCCACCATGCCGCACAAGGTGAACCCGATCCGCTTCGAGAACGCGGAGGCCAACCTCGAGCTCTCCTGCGCCCTGCTCGACTCGCTGGGCGCCACCCTCGTGGAGTCCCGTTGGCAGCGCGACCTCACCGACTCGACGTCGCAGCGCAACATCGGCGTGGCCCTCGGCCACTCGGTGCTCGCCCTGACCAACGTCACCAAGGGCATGGGCCAGCTCCAGGTTGCCGCGCCCGTACTGGCGGAGGACCTCGACACGAACTGGGAGGTGCTCGGCGAGGCCGTCCAGACCGTGATGCGTGCCGAGGCGATCGCCGGCGTCGAGGGCATGGACAACCCCTACGAGCGCCTCAAGGAGCTGACCCGCGGCCACCGCGTGGACGGGGCGCGCATGCGCGAGTTCGTGCAGGGCCTCGGCCTGTCGGAGGCGGCCCAGGCGCGCCTGCTGGAGCTGACCCCGGCCGGGTACACCGGCGTGGCGGCGGAGCTGGCCAAGGAGTTCGGCCCCGCGCAGGGCTGACCGGGCCGGCCGCCCCGGGCCGGCCCGCCCGGGGCGGCCGGGACGCTGCCTGGGTGTCAGCCTCCCGGCGGGCTCGGACGCCCAGGTCACGATCCGAGGACAGGATGATCACGACCTGAGCACACCTCTGGTGTGGCGGGCGCCACGCGGACAAGCTGAGGGCGTGGCCGCCACCCGGAGGCCGCGACCCGCCGCAGAGCACGCCCCGAGGAGACCTGATGTCCGCTCGCCGCACCTCCCGCCCCCTGTCCACCGCCCTCGCCGCCGCCGTCCTGGCGGGTGGCCTCGCCGCCACCGCGGCCGCCCCGGCCCTGGCCGCCCCCGCCGAGACCACGGACGGATCACAGTACGGGCACTTCGCCGGGGCCACCTTCGGCTCCACGGAGCTCTCGCCCCTGACGGGCCGCTTCTACACGCTGCACGCCGTCAAGGACGTCCGCGTGACCGTGGCGCCGTTCTACCCGTCCTTCACGGATCTCGAGGAGATCTCCGGGTACGTCCCCGGCGAGATGGGCCCGGAGACGGACGTGGAGTTCGCCTACGACGCCGAGCTCGAGACCGGCTACGTGGACGTCCTGGAGCAGCGTCGGGTCCTCGGCGAGGAGGGCACCACCGGCGCCGTCTTCACCCTCTACGTGGACGGGCGGGGCGTCGCGACCCTCATCTTCGGCGAGGACAGGGACCTCGGCGACGACGTGCCCGGCATGTTCCTGGACGCCGAGGGTCCGCAGGCATACGACTTCGGCGCACGCCCGACGGTGGACCACCAGACCCACCTCGCCGCTCCCGCCTCCCGCCTGGTCCACCTGCAGGGCAACTCCAGCGGCGACGTCCCCGGCGCGGACGCCACCATGATCGTGGCCGAGCAGCCGAAGCACGGCACCCTCGTCGAGCTGCCCCGCATCGGCGACCCCATGAACTGGACCCCCGACGGGGCGAACGGCAGCTGGGCCAGCACCGTCTACGTGGCGGACGAGGGCTTCACCGGCACCGACCAGGCCGTGTTCACGATCACCGACGAGGCCACGGGTGAGGAGAAGACGCTCGTCGTGACGTTCTCGATCGGGGACCCGCGGGCCGCCGACCCCCACCTGGGGGTCCAGGGCACGGGTCTCCCGTTCGACGAGGCCCGCGTGTGGGAGGCCCTCGAGGCCCAGGGCGAGGACGACGCGTCCGAGGCACCCGCACCGGAGTCCCCGGCGACCCCCGCCCCGGATTCGGCGGACGCCCCGGAGGCCTCCGAGCCCTCGGAGCCCGCCGGCGAGCACACCGTCCCCGAGACCGTGGAGACCGGCTCCGGCCAGGCCTGGTGGCTGGCCGCCGCCGCTGCCGCGGGCACGGGCGCCCTGGTCACCGGCCGGCGTCGCTTCGGCCTGGCCCGCTGACCCGGAGCGCCGGAGTGCTGCTCGTCCGCTGACCCGCGGCACCACCAGGCGCCGCTCCCGCCCCTCCGGGAGAGGCCGGCTCCGCCCTGTGACGGGGCCGGCCTCGGCCCAGGACTGACCCGGGACCGCCTGACGGGGGACGATGGGCGGGTGCTGCTTCCGTCTCTCCCCCTCTGGCTGCTGTCCGCCACCCCCAAGGACCCCGCCGAACTCGAACGGGAGGTGCCCGAGCCGATCGACGCGCACGGCGAGCTCGCCGAGGCGATCACCGCGGCGATCACCGCCGTGGACCTCGTGGGCGTGTTCTTCTTCGCGATCTCGGGCGCCGTGCTCGCCGTGCGCAAGGGCTACGACATCGTCGGCTCCCTGCTGCTGGCCCTCATGGTGGGCACGGGCGGCGGCGTCGTCCGGGACCTCGTGGTCGGCCGGGACGTGCCCGCGGCCTTCGACAACCCCTGGTACCTGATCCTGCCGGCGGTCGCGTCGCTGGCGGTGTTCCTCCGGATCTTCGACGGCGAGCGCGGCCACCACGCCGTCATGGCCTTCGACGCCATCGGCCTGGCCGTGTACTGCGTGGTGGGCACGCGCATCGCCCTGCTCGCCGGCCTGAGCCCGGTCGCCGCCGCGGTGCTGGGCCTGGTGACCGCCGTCGGCGGCGGCATCCTGCGCGACGTCGTCGCCGGGGAACCGCCCGCCGTGTTCGGCGGGCGCGGCTGGTACGCGCTGCCGGCCATCCTCGGCGCGGGCACGACGGCGGCCCTCGGCCAGGCGGAGCTCCTGAACCCGCTGACCTCGGCCGCGGTGATGGTGCTCGTGCTCGTGCTGCGCGTGGTGTCGCTGCGCAGGGAGTGGCTCGCCCCGGGGGCCGAGATCTCGGGAAAGACCCAGCGCCAGCGCCTGGATCCGCACGACGAGCCGCCCGTGCCGGACATCCGCGACCGCAAGGGCAGGGACGGGCCACCCGCCGACCCCGGTGAGGACGGCCCCCCGGCGAACGAGGAGACGCCCGGAACCGACGAAGACGTCACACCTCCGGGGACACCCGGGTGAACAAACGAGCCACCGCGCGGGCCGCCCGGGACAATGGCCGGTGACCCCCCGGACCCGACGGAAGGAGCCGCCGTGGACGTGCAGCAGTTCTTCGCCACCCTCACCGACGTCCCGTGGCTGCTCACGACCCTGGACCTGATCGGGATCTTCTTCTTCGCCACCTCGGGGGCGCTGCTGGCGGCGCGCAAGCAGTTCGACCTGGTGGGCTCGATGGCGCTGTCCCTGCTGGCGGGCCTGGGCGGCGGCTTCACGCGGGACATCCTGCTGGACCGCGGTCTGCCCGCGTCCCTGGAGAACCCGGTCTACCTGGCCCCGCCCGTGCTGGTGTCCCTGCTCGTGTACGTCAAGCTGATCCACCCGAATCGGCTGAACCTGACCATCACCCTGTTCGACGCCGCCGGGCTCGCCCTGTTCACGGTGTCCGGTGTGCTGCTGGCGCACTCGATGGGCGTGCACCCGGTGTCCACGGTGGTGATCGCGATGGTCACGGCGCTCGGCGGCGGCGTGCTGCGGGACATCGTCGCCAACGAGGTGCCCTCCATCTTCGACCCCCGCGGCGTCTACGTGCTCCCCACGTTCCTGGGCGCGGTGCTGGCGACCGTGGTGGCGATGAACGGCGCGCTCAACGCGTTCACGGGCTTCCTCATCGCGTTCCTGATCTTCGCGGTGCGGATGATCGCCTACCGCTACCAGTGGCGGTTCTTCGGCGCGGAGATCTCCCAGGACAAGGAGTCCCTCGAACGTCTGCGGCGCCTGGCCACGCAGGCGCAGGAGGCGGCCGCGCGCCGGGTGGAGCGCACCCTCGAGCGCCGGCTGCGCTCCCCCGGCGCCCCCGCCTTCCCCGACGACGACACGCACGGGTCCTATGGACCGCGGGAGGAATACGAGGACCAGGTGCGGGTGGACGACTACGACCCGCAGACCCAGACGATCACCGTCGTCGACCCCGCCTCACACCAGCAGGTGCGCCTGGACCGCGGCACCGGTGTCATGGACGTCACCGACCTGCGCACCGGGCGCACGCGCAGCTTCGACGACCCCGAGCACGACTGGATCGCGGACGACCCGGAGGACCCGAGGGACTGAGGGATGCGGGGGCCCGACGCCGGGCCGCGCACGCGCACCCCGCGGACAGGTCTATGCTGAGAGTCCATGACCGGCACGCATGAGACCGCCCGCCCCGCCAGCACGACCACGGAGGCCGCGGCCTCCGGCCCCCTCCACCGCGTCGGATTCGACCGCGCGAAGTACATCGAGCTCCAGTCCCAGCACATCCAGGAACGCCGCCGCCAGATCGGCGGGAAGCTGTACCTGGAGATGGGCGGCAAGCTCTTCGACGACCTGCACGCCTCCCGCGTCCTGCCCGGCTTCACCCCGGACAACAAGATCGCGATGCTGGACCGCATCAAGGACGAGACCGAGATCCTGGTGTGCTTCAACGCCAAGGACCTCGAGCGGAACAAGGTCCGCGCGGACCTGGGCATCACGTACGAGGACGACGTCCTGCGCCTCGTGGACGTGTTCCGGGAGCGCGGGTTCCTGGTGGAGCACGTGGTGGTCACGCAGCTGGAGGACGCCAACCACCGTGCGCTGGCGTTCCTCGAGAAGCTCGAGCGCCTCGGCCTGAAGGTGGCCCGCCACCGCGTGATCCCCGGCTACCCGCACGCCATGTCCACGATCGTCTCGGAGCAGGGCTTCGGCGCGAACGAGTGGTCCGAGACCACGCGGGACCTCGTCGTCGTGACGGCCCCCGGCCCGGGCTCCGGCAAGCTGGCAACGTGCCTGAGCCAGGTGTACAACGATCGGCAGCGGGGCATCCCGGCCGGCTACGCGAAGTTCGAGACGTTCCCCATCTGGAACCTGCCGCTCGAGCACCCGGTGAACGCCGCCTACGAGGCCGCCACCGTGGACCTGGACGACATCAACCTGATCGACCCGTTCCACCTGGCCGAGTACGGCGAGCGGGTGACGAGCTACAACCGCGACGTCGAGGTGTTCCCGCTGCTGTCCGCGCTGCTGGAGAAGGTCACGGGCACCACACCGTACAAGTCCCCCACGGACATGGGCGTGAACATGGCCGGCGCGGCGATCGTGGACGACGAGGTGTGCCAGGAGGCCGCGAAGCAGGAGATCATCCGGCGCTACTACAAGGCCCAGGTCAACGAGGCGCTGGAGGGCACGGACGACACCGAGTCCGAGCGCGTGGCCCTGGTGATGTCCAAGCTGGGCCTGAGCTCGGAGGACCGCCCGGTGGTGGGCGCCGCGCAGTTGGTGGCCGAGCGCACCGGCGAGCCCGGCGCGGCCGTGCAGCTGGCGGACGGGACCCTGGTGACCGGCAAGACCTCGGAGCTGCTGGGCTGCTCCGCCGCGGTGCTGCTCAACGCCCTCAAGGTGCTGGCCGGCATCGAGGACGACGTGCACCTGCTCTCCCCCGCCTCGATCGAGCCGATCCAGACGCTCAAGACCGTGCACCTCGGCTCCAAGAACCCGCGGCTGCACACGGACGAGGTGCTGATCGCGCTGTCCGTGTCCGCGGCGACCGACGAGAACGCGAAGGCGGCCGTCGAGCAACTGGCGAGCCTCGAGGGCTGCGACGTGCACACGACGACGATCCTCGGCTCCGTGGATGAGGGCATCTTCCGGTCCCTGGGGATGCTCGTGACGAGCGAGCCGAAGTTCCAGAAGAAGGGGCTGTACCGGAAGCGGTGAGGCGGGGCGGTTCTTGCGACGAGCCTTGCGATATGGCCCCTTCCGGGGCGTTTTAGGGGCCATATCGCAGGGCTCGTCGTCCCGTGGAGGCAGACCACGACACCGGCGCGCGCCGCCGCCTCACTCCCCCGGCAGTCCCGGCGGCAGCACCGCGCCGCAACGGGCGGCCTGGCGACGCATGAGACGGGACAGGTCCCCCACGAAGCGGGGCCAGCCACCTCGCGTGAAGACCTCGCCCGCGACCCAGGTGACGGCCCAGTCGTCGGCTTCAAGACCGCGCCTGCGCGCTCGATCCCGCTGCCACTGAGCCCGATCCGTACGGTGCTGGTCGCCGTCGAACTCGAGGCACAGCCGCAGTTCCTCCCAGACCAGGTCCACGCGGACCGTCTCCCCGGACCTCAAGCGGATCGGAGGATTCACCTGAGGCTCGGGGAATCCCGCCTCGTAGAGCCGATGCCGCAACCGCGACTCCGGCGGAGAGTCCACGCCCGTGCGCAATAGGTCCAGCACAGCGCGAGCCCGCACGATGCCGCGGACGTTCTTCCGTGCGTGCGCGAGACGCCGCATCTGCTCCACCGTGGTGGCCCGGGCAGGCAGGTGACCGAGACGGCGCGCCTCCGCCCCGTGCGGTGACGGCAGCAGGCTATCCCCAGCGACCACGAGGTCCTCGACAGAGAGGTGATGGGCGAGGTCCACCCAAGTCCAGGCGGGGGCGGTCAGACGCAGACCCCGGTACTCGATCACGGGTGCGTCCGGCTGGAGCTGGTGCATGACCAGGCCCGGCCGACTCGTCCGTCCTCCGCGGCCGCGCTCCTTCGCGAGATGGACTCGCGGATCCTCGAGCAGCCGGCCCGGGATCCACATCCCCCAGATCCGCGCGGCCGTGGCGTGGGAGAACACCCCCGAGGGGTTCAGCGACTGGACGGCGCGCAGATAGTCCGCCCACGTGGCCTCCACATCCCGGCTCATGCGCAGGCCGTGGCCGACCGGGGCCAGGTCCGGTGCGCGGAGCCGGGCGCGGCTCAGGCCGGCCTCTCGGCCCTCCGGGACGGTCAGGATCGCAGGAAGCGTCGGTGCGAGAGGAGCGAGGGGTCGCGGCATGCGACCAGGCTGGTACTCCGCGCTCTCACTGGGAGCAGGCGGAGTCCGACCTGTGGACCACGGCCCGGCCGCACGCACCTGTGCAGGAGACCGTCCAGCACCGCCCCCACCCACCCCCTCTGACGAGCCCTGCGATATGGCTCCTACCCGCGGGTTTTAGGGGCCATATCGCAGGGCTCGTCACTCAGCAGGGGGTCTGCGCGTAACCGGTCTGGGTCAGCCCACCCGCGTCACGCCGATGGTGTGGTCGGTGGTGAACTCCTCCAGGGCCCACTCGCCGTTGAACCTCCCCAGACCGGAGTTCCGGGCGCCACCGAAGGCCACGTGCGCCTCGTCCTGCACGGTCATCTCGTTGATGAAGCTCATGCCCGCCGCCAGTCCGTCCGCGAAGCGCAGCCCGCGGTCCAGATCCTGCGTGAAGACGGCCGAGGAAAGGCCGTACTCGTGGTCGTTGGCCAGCTCGAGCGCATGGGCCTCGTCACGGGCCTTGAGCACCACCGTCATGGGGCCGAAGATCTCCTCACGCGCGATGTCCATGTCGGCCGTGGCGTCCACCCAGACGAAAGGCGGCACCACTCGACCCTGGATCTCGCCGCCCACGAGCGCCCGGGCACCGTCCGCCTCCGCCGACGCGATCTTCTTCCTGAGGCTCTCGACCTGGGAGTCATTGATGATCGGTCCCACCAGGACGCCCTCCTCAGCAGGGTCGCCGACCTTGAGCGCCTTCACCGCGCCCTCGTACTTGGGCAGGAACTCGTCGTAGACGGACTCGTCCACGATCACGCGCTGCACCGACATGCAGATCTGCCCGGAGTGGAGGTAGCCGCCCTGCACGGCCTGGTCGACGGCTGCGTCGAGGTCGGCGTCGTCGAGCACCACGAGCGGCGCGTTCCCGCCGAGCTCGAGCGCCACCTTCTTGATGGTGTCCCCGGTGACGGCGTTCGCGGCCACCTGTTTGCCCACAGCAGTGGAGCCGGTGAAGGAGATCAGGCGCGGCACGGGGTGGGTGACGAAGGCGTCGCCGATCTCGGAGCCGGAGCCCACCACGACGGACAGCACGCCGGCAGGCAGCCCGGCCTCCTCGAAGACGCGGGCGATCAGGGTGCCGCCCGTGACCGCGGTGTCCGACGCAGGCTTGAGGACCACCGCGTTGCCCAGCGCGAGCGCGGGAGCCACGGAGCGCTGGGACAGGTGCAGCGGGAAGTTCCACGGTGAGATGACCCCGACGACGCCGACCGGCTTGCGGTACACGCGCGTCTCGCGGTTCGGCGTGTTGGAATCGAAGATCTTCCCGTGCACGCGGGTGGGGAAGCTCGCAGCCTCCTGGGTGATGGCGATCGCGAGGTTGACCTCGGTGTCCGCCTTGATGCGGGTGGAGCCGGCCTCCTTCACGAGCCAGTCGATGACCTCGTCGCGGCGCTCTTCGAGGATCTCGGCCGCACGACGCAGGACGGCGGCGCGGTCCTTCGGCGGCGTGGCGGCCCACTCCTCCTGGGCCGCGGCGGCGGCGCGGTAGGCCTCGTCGAGGTCCTCCGCGGTGGCGAGGGCGAACTCGGCGACGACGTCGTC
This sequence comes from Micrococcus luteus, assembly GCF_014138885.1. Lineage (NCBI taxonomy): Bacteria > Bacillati > Actinomycetota > Actinomycetes > Micrococcales > Micrococcaceae > Micrococcus > Micrococcus luteus. The sequence continues at coordinate 1,765,734 of NZ_JACJIK010000001.1, read as the reverse complement.
GGTGTAGGGGTTGATGTCCGACGCGCGGTCACCGGTGGCGCCGTCACGCCACTGGCCGGCGATGAACTGCTGGTCCACACGGTTGCCGTGGAACGTGGCGGGGGTGGGGGTGGGGGTCATGAGGTGCTCCTCTCTCAACGGGGAGTTCGGGAATGGAACACCCAGTTCACCCGCATGGGTGGGGGGCTTGGCGAGACCTTGGGGCCACTGGGGCAATGTCGGGCGAAGGAGGACGACGGCGCGCCCTGAGTGCGCCTCGTCAGGCTCACAATCGAAGGGGCCGGGCGAAGTAGGCTCTGGGAACCTGAAGCAAACGCCACGGTTTATCATGCGTAGTCGTCATGACTAGATGTGATGTCCAGGGACGTTGTTGCGTGAATAGCTGACAGGCGAAGGCCTCCTGTTGCGAGAGTGGAGTTGTCGAGAAACCGCTCACGCGAACAGAAGGCCTTCATGTCCCACGCTAACGCCGCCCTGACCCCTCGCGCCCGCCTACGCCTGGCCAAGCACATCGTCGAGGAGCACTGGCCGGTCGCCACCGCGGCCAAGATGTTCATGGTCTCCCCACCCACCGCACACAAATGGGCCACACGCTTCCGGGCCGAGGGACCTGCAGGGATGGCAGACCGGTCCAGCCGGCCGTCCACGATGCCGACCAGAACACCGCCGGCGGTGGTGAAACAGATCGTGGCCGCCCGATGGCGCCGACGCCTGGGGCCGGCACAGATCGCCGGAGAACTCAGGATGCCGGCCTCCACCGTCCATGCCGTGCTCGTGCGCTGCCGGATCAACCGCCTCGCCCGTCTGGACTGGGTCACCGGCGAGCCGATCCGCCGCTACGAGCACCCCCACCCCGGCTCGCTGATCCACGTCGACGTCACCAAGTTCGGGCGCATCCCCAACGGGGGCGGACACCGATTCGTCGGGCGCCAGCAGGGCATGAAGCACCGCGCGGCGACCTCGGACCGCGAAGGAACCCGTGATGCCCGATATCAGCCCCGGCTCGGGGTGGGCTTTCTGCACACCGTGATCGATGATCACTCCCGCTTCGCCTTTGTGGAGATGCACTCCGATGAACGCAGCCAGACGGCCATCGCGGTGTTGCGCCGCGCGGTCGCCCACTTCGCGCGCCTGGGCGTGGAGGTGGAGCGGGTGCTGACGGACAACGGCTCGGCCTACCGCTCGCATGCCTGGCGTGATGCCTGCACCGAGCTCGGGATCAAGCCCAAGCGGACTCGGCCCTACCGGCCGCAGACGAACGGGAAGATTGAGCGGTTCCATCGCACGCTCGCTGACGGGTGGGCCTACGCCCGGTTCTACAGCTCAGAGACGGAGCGCAGGGCCGCGTTGCCTGAATGGCTGCACTTCTACAATCATCATCGCGTCCACTCCGCGATCGGCGCCGTGCCTGCCACCAGGCTCAACAACCTCCCTGGACATCACATCTAGGGACACCTGCTCGGCGAGATGTGCCCACGTCCAGGCGAGCGAGGCCAGCCGCAGGCCGTCCAGCTGGGCCGCCTCCGCCTCCTTGTGGAGCTGGCGGGATCGGATCGACTATCTTGCGCGCCGGCGCCGGCAAGCCTCACAGGCGCGCGGCGGTGACGTGGGAGAGGACACCGACCAAGAGTTCCAGATGATCATGGACTACACGTCCACACACGCGGCGTGACCGAGAGTGTCACCTCTACGTGCATCAGTCACGGTGGCGTCCTACACCTCCAACGCTGCCCGGCCGCGCTCCGCCGCCTCCATAACGTCCAGCCAGGTCGTAGAGAAGGGAGCGCCGTAGGGATGCTCCGGACCGACATGTGCCTCGGGCGCTCGCGGATTTGTCATGCGGTCTAACTCTTTCCCCTGAATGAGCTCCGTCCACGCGTAACCATCAACACGTTCAACGCGGCACACGAAGTAGGTCCGACCGCGCGGCTGCGGATAGCCCAAATCTGTGAGATCCGCCCGGTCCATGATGGTCCACCCACCTCGACGGCGGTACAACCGCGCCGCACCCCGCTTTTGATACAGAACAATCCACTCCGCGTGAAGGTGATTCGAGGTTGCCTGCTGAAAACCTGCCCGGCCCTGATCCGCGCGCACGTTATACCAGCCACGTGCATCGACCCACGCCTCGTGCTCCTCACTGCGTACGTGCCCCCACATCACCAGGGTGTCGTGGGGCGGCCGCGGTTCGCCCGGTGGACGCGGCAAGAAGGAACGGGAGGAGGCACCCTCCAAGGCCTCAACCGTCCACCGCTCGAGCCGCGCGTGGCGCGTTCCCGAGCGAACGACATGCCTCAAGAGCCGCGAAATAAAGGCCTGAAGGTGATCGGTATCAGCATCTGCCGATGCGGGACGCAGACCGAAAGCCCCAATCCCGGGAAGAGCTTCCTCCTCGGAGGCTTCGTTGAACGTCACGTGCCTTGTGCCAGGGAACAAGATGTACGCCCCCGCCGTACCGTAAACAGCGTCCTTGTACGCGTGCATCTTGAGCAGGTCACTGCGCTTGGCCTCACCCGCTTCCAGGGAATCTGGGGTTTCCGCGCACGATTCCAGCAACTCCCCCGCGTCGAGCCAATCCACCTTGTACTTGGCGTCAAAGTGCACCCACAGATGCGGGGTAGCTGGGCCTCCTGCGGTTCCGGGCCCTCGGGCGTTCTTCACAACCAAGCTCGCGTCGGGGCGCATCTGGTTAGTCCACGATGCCCCCGAGCCGAACGTCCGGTTGAAGAACAGCTCCGCATGAACGGGGGCACCCTGGACATGGCCGCGGAAACTCAGCGCATGGGCTCGACCGGCCTTGAGCGCCAAACTGAGCCCGTTATCATCCTGCCGAAACAGCTGGTCCAGCGGGGGTGTCGTTTCGAAAGCGGCAGCAACGGCCAACGCCAGACGGACAAACGTCCAGTACTCGTACAGGGTGGCGACGGATCGTCGCGACACGTGGAAGGGGTCCTCGTCCACATCCAGTTGCATGGCCATATCAATGACGGCTGCTGCCGAGGTAATAGTTTGGTACCCCTGGCCGCGACGCAGTACATAATTGTCGCCCACAGACTGGCGCGACGGAGCCACAGAGGCCCACGCCGGAGTTATTAAGACCTCGTCGAGAAGTTCGATCACCCAGTCCGCTTCCCGAGTTGCACGCGCCGCGGGGCCGGCACCCAGGGACCGCCCCGCCTCTCTGATGCGCAGTGCCAGGAGGCGCCATTCCTCCAGGACACTCTTCGTCCAGCGATTCGGTGGGTTATCGAACGTTTCTTCAGTTCTCTCGACCGTGAGTACGGCCGGCACAGTGCCAAAACGCGTTCGCGGAGCTAGGTGTAGGAGGGCATGACGTTGTTGACTCGGGCCGGGGCCAACGAGGCCGGAGGGGCGTCCCCGCAGGAGGTATGAGGCCGATGGTAGTTGTAGTGGTTCACCCACACGGCCAGCGCCTCACGCCGAGCTGTCTCTGAGGTATACGGGCGGGCGTAGAGGACCTCATCGACCATCAGCCGGTTGTACCGTTCGACCTTCCCGTTATGGCGCGGGGTGTAGGGGCGGATCCGGTGGTGCCGGCCCCCGAGCGAGACCACCTTGGCGGTGAAGTCCACGGCCCGGTAGTTGTTCCCGTTGTCCGTGACCACCCGGTCCACGGTGATGCCGTGGGCGGCGAAGAACGCGCGGGCCCGGCAGAAGAACCCGATCGTGGTCACCGCCTTCTCGTCCTCCAACGCCTCGGTGTACGCCAGGCGGGTGTACCCGTCGATCGCCGAGTGCAGGTAGGTGTAGCCGACCCGCCGGCCAGGCCCGCGCTTGGAAGCACGGCCTGCTTCACTTTCACGTCCGTGGGTGCGCCAGCCGCCCCCGTCTGGGATCTTCCCGATCTTCTTCACATCCAGGTGCACCATGTGCCCCGGGCCGCGGGCGGTGATCTTCTGGGGTCGTTGGCGCAGGTCTTCTCCGGCCGGGGTCAGGTCCCGTAACCGGGAGATCCCGAGTCGGTGCAGCCACCGTCCCACGGTACGAAGACACACCCGGTGGCCCTCGGAGACGAGGTGGTGATGGATGCGCCGTGCGGACCACTTGCGCTCCCGCCGCAGGGCGTGGATCTGGGCGACCAAGACCGGATCGAGCTGGGCAGGTGAACGGTGCGGCCGGCTGGGCAGGTCCTGAAGGCCGGCTTCTCCCTGGGCGCGGTAGCGGGCCACCCAGGTGGCCACCGTGGGCCGGCTCACCCGGAACTCGGCGGCCACGTGCGCCTGCGGGATCCCGTCGTGCAGGTGGCGGTGGACCATCCTGAGACGGCCGGTCGGGGTCAGGGGTGCGTTAGCGTGAGTCATGAGTGGGTCTTCTCGGGCAGGTCGGTGGTGTAGGAACTTCCATCCTGCGGGAGAGGCCCACTCGTCTCATCTCAGCCGGCGCCTCGTGGCAAGAACCTCATGACCCACAACAGCTAGGACCCTCCGCTGGGCCGAAGCGAACTGGCTGGCAAGTCGTGATGACCCTGGTAGGGGCTGACCCGGACGGCGCGATTCAGTTGCCGGCACCCACGTCCGGTACGTCCGCGCAGTGATGTACTCCAGCGCCATCCGTAAATCTCCCGCGCGCAGGAGCGAGTGGAGAACAGCAAACCGCTGGTAGTCCAATCGCGGTACACCGTCCAATGAAGCCTGATACTGACCGGCCGAAGGGGCGAACCCGAGATGCAGTGCTTCCACAGCCACCCGTGACAAGTCATTCACCATGGTGGCGAAGTCCTCTTCCTGGGAGAACTTCGCGGCACGCACAGAAAAAGTTCCGCGGAGCTCGCGCCCGGTGACCGTGCTGACGGTGACAGTCACGTCGCCGACTGCCCATCCCGTCTCGAGCACCCCCCGAGCCGCCGATGCGGCAGACCGTTGGAAAAGCTCCGATGGTTGAACGTCCACGACATCATCGCCATCCAACTGCACGGAAAACTCGTACCGGGCCCCCTCCACCATGGTCGGCACCTCGTCTCGACCCCGAGTTTCGGGAGCGCGACTCGTTGCTAGGTGCTGGCGAACCTCGAGAGTGGCGTCCCCATGGTCATCCCGAAGCAGAATCGTGACAGTTTCATGCTCAGCCATTACTCGAGGTAGCTCACAAAGTGCTGCTGCTGGGCAGACGCGAGCATTCGCTCAATCTTGCGCAGCGACTTGGGCAAATGAACGGATGCTGCCGGCCCGTTACCACCTGGAGTACCTGACTCCTGGGCGGTGGCGGCAGCCTGCAACCGTGCTAGAACGGGTTCGATGGCTCGCCGCGCACCTTGCACTCGGGGGAGGACCTTGTGAAGGACGAGTTCGTCGAGAACAGCACTCTCATCTAGATGCACGCCAGACTCCAAAGCAGCACCCCACGCGAGGCACTCGTAGAAAACGCGGTGCCCGAACTCATGACCACTCACCGTGAGATCGGCGTGGAGGGCGCGGAGGCGATCCGCAAGCGCTTCTCGAGAGGCACCTCGAGAGTGCCATGAGTCGTCGCGCAACAAATCAACGATGGCTGCTAGGAATCGCTCCGGTGCAGGCTCGATGGGTCTCGGCTTTCGCACGTCGGTTGTCAGTTCGTCCGTCGCCGTCCGAACCTCGAACGTGGTGGATCGGTCGATCACCTTGGGCGAGAACTGATAAGTCGTCTCGTCGACATTGACGGTGCCCACCACCATCACATTCTTTGGAAGGGGGAACTGTGTAGGACCCTCAGAGCTTACGCGCCATTCGCCATCATCATCGCGCCGCAAGTTTGGGACCACGGGTTCACCCGATTCGATGCCGGAGAGGTAGTCCGAGAAGTACCGCTCAACGTGCGCCAGGTTCATCTCGTCAAGAACGAGGAGGTAGGGCATGTCAGGCTCACTGGCCGCTCGAAGCAGGAAGTCCAAGGTCGGCGGGACAAACCATGCCGCTCGCCCTCCCCGAGGCGTCCGCAGCGCATCCTCATATCCGAACAGCGACTCTGGTCCGGTCCAGTCGGGCCTGACCGCAACCACGAGAGACCGTGCTTCGTCGTGTCGATTGCGCCCGAACCACTCTCCAAGCCTAAGAGCCAATTGCGTCTTGCCGCTGCCAGACATGCCAGCCAGGACAACGAACGGCTTGGTTACCAACGCAGTGAGGAGCGCGGCCGGACGCGACAGAACTTCGTCTACGAAGAACATGCCGGACTCACGGGCCGCCGAGTCGAACGACTCGACCAGCTCCTCAAGAGAGACGCGGGGGGCCTCCGCGCTGGACGCGTCGAAGAGCGCGTCCGAAGGGTGCAAGGGTGATTCCCCGACCGCCCGCCGCTCGATGTCCTGGTCCACGAACCGCAGGACCGCATCCAGCGAGTCGAGGAAATCCTCTGGGTCGAGAGACCCATCCGCAGGAAAATACTTATGAGCGATGACGCTGGCCGAATAACCACGCGCGAGCTGGCCATCACCGAGAAACGGCTGCGGGCTAAGACTGAATCCGGCGCCCACGACTTCGTCCGTTCCCCACGACTGCACCCGACGGGCGACCTCCTGCATCCGTCGATCACGCTCAGCGACTGTTAGCTTGGCATTCTTTTTGTACTCGGTGACACCCTGAGCCGCCGTCAGATAAAAGCCACTAGAGTCTTCTTTCACCAAGAGAACCGCGTATATGCCCCGCTGCGTGCTCGAAGTTTCCCGAGGATCTAGGAAAGCAATCCAGGGAACCCCGGCCCAATTCCCCTGTCCGTATGAGGCTTTGACCTTCATCTGCGGGAATCTGGCTACTGGACCGCACGTGGCGAACCACCCCCGGATCTCGTCTTTCCACAGCCGGGCAACGGGGTGAGAACCAGAGAACTGCCCCATCGTGCTAGGGCGATACTTACCTAAGAATTCGGACAGCAAGCTGGCGATGTTTCGATCTGCCGTCCCAATCTTAAACCGAATCTCAAAACCAGCTGAAGTTAAGGCCTGTCGAAGCCTTGGGCTACTGGGGAGATCACCGGAGGTAGGAGCAGCAGAGTCCGGGTGATCGTGGCCGTACGCGACAGCGTAGATCGCTTTCGGGTCGTAGATCATGTCGCCAACCACGAGCTCGTAGACGGACGACGGACCGAAGCCATGCTTCTCGAGAAACCTGTCTCGCCCGAGCGCATCGCATTCGGCGAGCGCCTTACTCACAGATTCAGAACTCACCGGAACGATGTTCATCGGCTCCCCTTTCGCTGGGCTTCAGACCAGACTGTAGTCATGGACGGTGTCTGGTGGATCACCGTCCGGTCAGTCTCCTTACCCGAACTCCGCCCACACCCGCCTCGCCTCACCGTCCACGGTCATCACGCCGCCATGCGGCAACACCCACTGCGGCCGCGTGTGGCCGAACGGCACACCCACGCACACCACCGCGTCCGGGTTGTAGCGTCCGACCTCCTCCACCACCACGTCGGCCTGCTCCGCGCGCAGCCGCGCCCGCTCCTCCGGGCTGCGCGGCACCTCGAAGGAGCTCGTCGGCGGGCGGGCCGCCAGCACGGCGTCCACGGCGGGGAGCACGCCGCGCTCCCCCAGGATCCGCAGCAGCCGCCGCACCTCGCCGGCGCTCGGCAGTTCCTCGCTGGTCTCGATGAGCAGCACACCGCCCACGAGCACCGCCATGTCCGCAGGCCCGCGGCCGGCCGCCATCACCCACGGCAGCACCTCGAGGCAGCCGCCCCATGTCCGGCCGGTCACCGCGCGCCGCGGCCCGGCCCAGCGCCACGGTGAGGCGCCCGCGCCGACGCCGCGCGCGCCGTCGTCGTGCGGGCCCGGCACCGGCTCGCGCGTCCCGAACTCGGTGAGCGCCCGCGGGTCCAGCCAGTCGACGCCGTGATCCTCCGACTCCCCCGGCTCCGTGATCTCCAGCCGCCCTCCCGTCAGCAGGGCGGCCCGCAGGGACGCGGCGTGCACCTCGTCCACAGCCGGCCCCGGCCCCAGGTGCACCTGGGTGGAGCCGCCGTAGAAGCTCGCCACGCCGTTCGCCCACAGCCACTGGTGCAGGTTGGTGTTGTCGCTGTAGCCGAGGAACGGCTTGGGGTCCGCGCGCACTGCGTCCGCGTCCAGGTGGCCGATCACAGTGATCTGGTCCTCCCCGCCCACCGTGGCGATCACCGCCCGGATCTGGGGGTCCGCGAACGCCGCGTTCAGGTCCCGCGCCCGGTCCTCGGGACTCGCCCCGAGCTGCCGGGTGGTGGGGTACTCGACCGGCACCAGTCCGGTCACCTCGGCCAGGCGGCGCATCGCCTGCTCGTGCACCGCGGGAGCGTAGCGAGAGGCCACCTGTCTGTCGTTCCTCTCGCTCAGACCAGACGACCTGCGCCCAGACCGCCCGGCACGCCCCTCACCCCTGACGCAGCTCGCGACGCAGGATCTTGCCCGTGGCGTTCTTCGGCAGCCCGTCCAGGACGGTCACCTCCCGCGGCTGCTTGTAGCGGGCCAGACGTTCGGCCGCGAACGCCTGGAGCTCCTCCCCCGTGACGGCGCTGCCCGGGGCCAGCGAGACGAAGGCGGCGATCTCCTCGCCCAGCCGCTCGTCCGGCACACCCACCACGGCGGCCTCGACCACGTCCGGGTGCTCGTAGAGGACCTCCTCCACCTCGCGGGGGTACACGTTCATGCCGCCGCGGATGATCACGTCCTTGAGCCGGTCCACGATCATCACGTACCCGGCCTCGTCCCGGCGGGCGATGTCCCCGGTGCGGAACCAGCCGTCCTCGTCGAACGCCGCCTCCGTGTCCTCCGGGCGGCCCCAGTAGCCGGCCATGATGCCCTCGCCCCGGATGCGCAGCTCACCGGAGGTCTCGAGATCCTCCTCGGGCACCTCGGTGCCGTCCATCGCCACGATCCGGAACTCGAAGCCGTCCACCGGCCGGCCCACGGTGCCCGGCCGGGTCGGCGCATCCACGGGGTTGAAGAAGCACGCGCCCGCGTTCTCGGACAGTCCGTAGCCCTCCAACACGGGCACGCCGAACAGCTTCTCCGCCGCGCGCAGCGTCTCCACCGGCAGGCTCGCACCGCCGGAGAGGGGCATGCGCAGCCTCGAGAAGTCCGCCGGCTCGGCCCCGGCCTCACGACGGGTCCGGGCCACGGAGAGGAACGCCCCGTGCATGGTGGGCACGCCGGGCAGGAACGTGATGCCGTGGTCCTGCAGCTGGTCGTAGGCGGCCTCCGGCACGAACCGCGGCATCAGGGACAGGGTGGACCCGGCGAACACCGCCCCGTTGAGCACCACCGAGAGCCCGAACACGTGGAACATCGGCAGCGCCGCGAACACGACGTCGTCCGGGCCGAGCCGGCCCAGGCCGGTCGCCGTCGCCATGGCGTTGGAACGCAGGTTCGTGTGCGTCAGCCGGGCACCCTTGGGCCGCCCCGTGGTGCCCGAGGTGTAGAGCAGGACGGCGTCGTCGTCGGGGTCGCGCGGGGTGATCTCCGTGACCGGGGCGATGCCCTCGGCGGCGCACTCCCGCCCGACCGCTTCGAGGTCCAGGGTGACCACCTCGACGTCGACGTTCCCGGCCACCTCGTCCACGGCCGGCAGCCCGGGCATGGCCCAGAGCACGCGCGCCCCGGAGTCCTCGAGGAAGTACTCCAGCTCACGGGCCGTGAACAGCGGGTTGAGCGGCACCATCACCGCACCCAGGCGCATGAGCGCCTCGTAGACCGCCACGAAGGCCGGGACGTTGGGCAGCAGCACGGCCACCCGGTCCCCCGGGCCCACCCCGCGGTGGCGCAGCCAGCCGGCCGTCGCGGCCGTGACCTGGTCCAGTTCGCGGTAGGTCATGCGGGCCTCGCCGATCCGCAGGGCCACGGCATCCGGCTGCCGGGCCACGGTGGCCGAGAGCAGCTCGGCCACATGACCCCGGCGCTCGGTGGGCCGGCCGTGGGTGGTCGCGGAGGTGTCGGGGGTCTCGGAGGTGGTCACGGTGGCTCCTGATCTGGTGGGGCGGTCGTCGGAGGGGGTTCAGAGGAAGGCGGAGTGACCGGTGAGGCCGCGGCCCACGATCAGCGAGTTCACCTCGTAGGTGCCCTCGTACGTGAAGATCGCCTCGACGTCGCAGAAGAACCGGCCGAGCCCGACGTCGGCGAGGATGCCGTTGCCGCCCATCATCTGGCGGCCCAGCGCGGCCGACTCGCGGCACATCTGGGAGGTCTTCAGCTTCACCAGGGAGGCCTGCGTCATGGACACCTCGCCGGTGGCCTCCAGCTGCACCGCCCGGTGCGCCATGCCCAGGGTGGCCGCCAGGTTGGCCGCGATCTGCACGAGCAGGGACTGCACCAGCTGATGCCCGGCGATCGGCCGGCCGAACTGAGTGCGCTCCAGCGCGTAGCGGCGGGCGGCGTCGAGGATGCCCTGCTGCGCGCCCACGGCCTGCCAGCCCAGGCCGTTGCGGGAGCCCAGCAGGATCACGTTGGTGTCCGCGAAGGTGTTGGCCTTCTCCAGCTTGTTCTCCGCCGGGATGCGCACGTCCGTGAAGGTGATGTCCGCGTTCTGGACGATCTTCACCGCGGTCTTGTGCTCGATCTTGGTGGCCTCGTAGCCGGGGGTGTCGGTCTCCACGATGAAGCCCTTGACCTGGTCGTCCTCCTCGTCCCGGGCCCACACGATCGCGATGCGGGACATGGTGCCGTTGCCGATCCACCGCTTGGCCCCGTTGATCACCCACTCGTCCCCCTCTCGGCGGGCCGTGGTGGCCATGCCGCCGGCGACGTCGGAGCCGTGCTCCGGCTCGGTCAGCGCGAAGCAGCCGGTGTACTCCATCGCGTACAGGCCCGGCAGCCACGTCTGCTTCTGCTCCTCCGAGCCCAGGGCCTCCAGGGTGGCCCCGACGAGGTCGTTGTGCAGGGCGAAGTACACGCTGAGGGAGATGTCCGCGCGGGCCAGCTCGGCCATCAGGTGCCCGCGGAACAACGGGTCCTCGGTCATGCCGCTGATGTGGTTGTAGCCCAGCTCCCCGACGCGGCGGGCGATCTCGTGCGGGAACTCGTCCCGGCTCCAGGCCTCCGCCACGTGCGGGGTGACGATCTCGGCCAGGGCGGCGCGGATCTCCGTGAGCTCCTCCTGCTGCTCGGGCGTCAGGAGGCGGTGGTACTCGAGGACGTCGACGTCGATCAGCGAGCGGGTGCGGGAATCCGTGGTGGTCATGAGGGGCTCCTGGAGGTCGTTCGAGGGGGGTGCTGAGTCGTGGGGGTCAGGCGGTGGGGCTGGCCAGGGCGGTGAGCGGGATGCCCCGCTCCTCCCCCCATGCCTGCCAGTGGGCGGCGTCGTGCCGGGAGAGGGCCTCGGTGAGCTGCGCGCGGACGTCCCCGTCCGCGTCCAGCCCGAGGCCCTCGACAAGCGCGGCCGCGAAGTGCGGCTCGAGCGCGCCGACGGCCACATGGCCCTCGGCCGCCGGATACACCCCGTAGTGGGGCAGGGCCCCGCCCAGGGGGCTGCGCGGGCCCGTCATGCGGTGCCGGTTGGGCAGGGCCAGGGCGTGCGCCGCATCGGCGAGCGCCACCGTGGCATGCCCGCCGTCCCCGTCCGCGCCGCGGGCCCACAGCAGGGCCAGCGCGGCGGAGACGGCCCGCTCGGCACCGTGCAGATCCGCCGCGAGGATCCGCGGTGGAGCCCCCGGCGCCAGCAGGCCCGCCGCGGCCTGGTAGTTGATGTCATGGCCTGGCACGTCCGTGCGGTCCCCGTCGTATCCGGTGATGTCCACCTGGCAGATCCGCCGGTGGCGGGCGCGGACGGCGTCGGCGTCCAGGCCCAGCCGGCGCAGCGCCCCGGAGCGGTGGGAGGTGAGGAACACGTCCGCCTCGGCCAGGATCTGCTCCATCTCGGCAGCCCCGGCCTGGGACTTCATGTCCACGGTGCGCACCGACTGCCCGCGGTGCAGCTCCTCGTAGAGGGCCGGCACCAGGGTGGCCACGGGGTCCCCGCTGGGCGGGAGCACCGTGACGATGTCGGCGCCCAGCTCCTGCAGGCGGGCCGCGGCGACGGGCCCGGGCAGGTTCAGCGCGATGGTCACCACGCGCACCCCGGCCAGCGGTGCGGCGCTCATCGGCCCGGCCCCTCGCCTCGCTCGGCCAGCTGCCGGAGGGTGCCGCCGGGACGGAACCGCTCGCCGTAGCGGTCGGCCAGCTCGTCGGCGCGGGCCACGAACGCGGCCGGTCCGCCCTCGCGGTGCGTCATGAACGTCACTGGCCCACCGGTGTGCGGCGGGAAGCCGATGCCGAACACGCCGCCGAGGTTCGCCGAGGGGGCGTCGGTGAGGACGCCGTCGTCGAAGCAGCGGGCCGTCTCGATGGCCATGCGGTACAGCAGGCGGTCCTGCAGGTCCTGCTCGGGCACGTCCGCCCCGGTGGCGAAGTGCTCGGCCAGGCCTGGCCACAGGTGCTTGGGGCCCTGTTCCGGGTACTCGTAGAAGCCGGCGCCCTGAGCGCGGCCCGGGCGGCCGAACTCGTCCACCATGCGCTCCACCACGCGCTCGCCCGGACGCACCGGACGCTCACCGCCGGCCTCGGCGACGGCCTTCTCCTCCTCGCGGCGGATGTGCTGGATCAGGGTCAGGGAGACCTCGTCCATCATGGCCAGCGGGGAGGCCGGGAAGCCGGCGTGGCGGGCCGCCCGCTCGATCCGCTGCGCGTCCACGCCCTCCTCCACGAGGGCCGCGGCCTCGAGCACGAGCGTGCCGTAGACGCGGGAGGTGTAGAAGCCGCGCCCGTCGTTGACCAGGATGGGCAGCTTGCGGATCTGCTGCACCAGGTCGTAGGCGCGCTCCACCGTGCGCGGGGAGGTCTGCTCACCACGGATGATCTCCACGAGCTTCATCCGGTCCACCGGGGAGAAGAAGTGCAGGCCGATGAAGTCCTGGGAGCGCTCCCGCGGGCCCTGCAGCAGGGTGATCGGCAGCGTGGAGGTGTTGCTGCACAGCAGGGTGTCCGGGCCGACCACCTTCTCCACCTCGGCGAACACCGAGTCCTTGAGCTCGACGTCCTCGAACACGGCCTCGATCACCGCGTCCACGTGCGCGAGGTCCTGATAGTCCTCGGTGGGCTGCACGCGGGCCAGGACGGCGTCGGCGTCCTCGCGGCTCATGCGCCCCTTCGCCACGCGCCCCTCGAGGAGGGCGCCCACCCGCTCACGGCCGCGCTCGGCGGCCTCCAGGCTGACGTCCTTGAGCATCACGTCCACGCCGTTGAGCGCGAGCGCGTGGGCGATGCCCACGCCCATCATCCCGGCGCCCAGCACCGCCGCCGTGGTGATCGTGCTGCGCTCGCGGGAGGGACCGCCCAGGGCCGCGCCGGAGCGCAGCGCCTGCATGTCCGAGTGGAACGCCTGGATCATGGCGGAGGAGGTGTGGCCCGTCACGAGGGACACGAAATACCGGGTCTCGATGCGCGAGGCGGTGTCGAAGTCCACCTGCGAGCCCTCCACCGCGGCGCTGAGGATCGCCTTCGGGGCGGGCAGGTCCGCGCCGTGGAGCTGCCGGCGCAGGGTGGCGGCGAACGCGGGCAGGCGGGAGGCGAAGGAGGCCTGGGCGGGGGTGCCGCCGGGGATCCTGAAGCCCTTGACGTCCCAGGGCTTCGCGGCGGCGTCGGCGTCGTCGCGGTGCTCCAGGATCCAGCGCTTGGCGGCGGGCACCAGGTCCGCGGGGTCGGTCACGACCTCGTCGATGATCCCCTTCTCCATCGCGGCCCGGGCGTCGCGGGCGGTGCCCTGCAGCAGCCACTCCATCAGGGCGCGCTCCACGCCCACCATGCGCACCAGGCGGGTGATGCCGCCGCCTCCGGGCAGCAGGCCCAGGGTGACCTCCGGGAGGCCGACCTTCAGCCCCGGGTCGTCCACGGCGATGCGCCGGTGGCAGGCCAGGGCGATCTCCAGGCCGCCGCCGAGCGCCGTGCCGTTGATCGCGGCGACCACGGGGCGGCCGAGGGTCTCGAGGCGGCGCAGCTGGCCCTTGACCCGCTGCGTCAGCGCGAACACAGACTCCACGTCCTCGGGGCCGGCCTGGGCCAGGGAGTCCAGGTCGCCGCCGGCGAAGAAGGTCTTCTTCGCGCTGGTCAGGACGACGCCGGTCACCGTGTCCCGCTCCGCCTCCAGGCGGTCCACGACGGCGTCCATCGCGTCCTGGTACCGCTCGTTCATCGTGTTGACCCGCGCCTGCGGGTCGTCCATGGTCAGCGTGACGACGCCGTCGGCGTCCTGGTCCCAGGTGATCATGTGCTCACTCATGCCGGTGCTCTTCCTGCCGTGCTGGTCGGTCGGGTGGGTGGGGCGCTCAGACGCGCTCGACGATCGTGGCGACGCCCATGCCGGCGCCGATGCAGAGCGTGGCGATGCCGGTCCGCAGGTCGCGCCGCTCGAGTTCGTCCACGAGGGTGCCGAGGATCATGGCGCCGGTGGCCCCCAGGGGGTGGCCCATGGCGATCGCGCCGCCGTTGACGTTGGTCTGCTCCTCGGTCCAGCCCATCTCCTTCATCAGCAGCAGCGGCACGGCCGCGAACGCCTCGTTGATCTCCACGAGGTCGATGTCCGCGGCGGTCATGCCGGCCACCTCGAGGGCCTTGCGGCACGCCGGGGTGGGGCCGGTGAGCATGATGGTGGGCTCGGAGCCGACGACGGCGGCGGAGACGATCCGGGCCCGCGGACTCATCCCGGCCCGCCGGCCGGCCTCCTCGGAGCCGATCAGCGTCAGCGCGGCGCCGTCGACGATGCCCGAGGAGTTGCCGGGGTGGTGCAGGTGCTCGATCCCCGCCAGCGAGCTGTACTTCTCCAGCGCCACGGCGTCGAAGCCCGCCTCCCGGCCCAGCGCCTCGAAGGAGGGCTTGAGCGTGGCCAGGGTCTCCACGGACGAGTCGGGGCGGATGGTCTCGTCCCGGTCCAGCACGGTCATCCCGTTCATGTCCGTCACCGGGACCACGGAGCGGGCGAACCGGCCCTCCTGCCACGCCGCCGCAGCACGGCGGTGGCTCTGCGCGGCGAAGCGGTCCAGCTCTGCGCGGCTGAATCCCTCACGGGTGGCGATCAGGTCCGCGGAGACGCCCTGCGGGACGAAGTCGGTGGCCAGGGAGGTGGCCGGGTCCATGGCCCACGCGCCGCCGTCGGAGCCCATGGGCACGCGGGACATGGACTCCACGCCGCCGGCCACGAGCAGGGACTCCCAGCCGGAGCGGATGCGGGCGGCGGCCTGGTTCACGGCCTCGAGCCCGGAGGCGCAGAACCGGTTCAGCTGCACGCCGGCCACGGTCTGCGGCAGGCCCGCCTTGAGGGCGGCCACCCGGGGCAGGACCGCGCCCTGGTCGCCCACCGGGCTGACGCAGCCGAGGATCATGTCCTCGATGTCGGCGGGGTCGAGCCCCTCATGGCGGTCGCGCAGCGCGTGGGTCAGGCCGACGACGAGGTCGATCGGCTTGACCTCGTGGAGGGAGCCGGAGGGCTTGCCGGCACCGCGCGGCGTGCGGAGGGCGTCGTAGAGGAAGGCGTCCTGGGTCACGGGGTCTCCTGGGGTCGGGGTGGGTCTGGGGAGGTGGCGGGCCGGTCAGCGGCCGGAGGTGAGGGCGTCGGCGTAGTCGGCGCGCAGCTTGCGCTTGTTGACCTTCCCGACGCCGGTCCGGTCGATCTCCGTCACGAAGCGGACCTCGTCCGGCAGCTGCCAGGTGGCGAAGCGCTCGGCGAGTGCGGCGAGGACGGCGTCCTGGTCGACGTCGGAGTCCTCGTCCCGCACCACGAGGGCCAGAGGACGCTCCTCCCACTGGGGGTGGGGGACGCCGATCACGGCGGCGTCGCGGACCCCGGGGACGGTCATGATGTGGTTCTCCAGGTCGATCGAGGAGATCCACTCGCCACCGGACTTGACCACGTCCTTCAGGCGGTCGGTGACCTTGAGGTAGCCCTCCGGGGAGAGGTAGCCCAGGTCCCCGGAGCGCCAGTAGCCCTCGTCGTCGAAGCCGGCCTCGGTGGCCTCGGCGTTGTCCGCGTAGGAGGTGGTCACCCAGGGCCCGCGCAGGCGGATCTCGCCCACGTTCTCCTCGCCGGGCGGCAGCAGCTCGCCCAGGGGGTCGGTGATCTTCACGTCCACCCCGACGACGACGAGGCCCTGGAACCGCTTGAGGTTCCACCGCTCATCCTCGGAGAGGGTGTCCATGAGGCTCGGCTTCATGCGGTTGAGGGAGACGATGGGCGAGGTCTCCGTGGCGCCGTAGGCGTGGATGACCTCCGCGCCGGTGAGCTCGTCGAAGCCGCGCATCATGGCCACGGGGGGCTCCGTCGCGCCGCACAGCAGGCGCACGCCGTCCATCCGTGGGGGCGTCTCGAGGGTGCGGAGGTGGTGGAGCATCGGCATGAGGATCGCGGGGGCTGCCGGGGCCACGGTGACGCCGTGGTCCACGAGGGTGGAGGTCAGCCACGGGGTGTCCGTGAGGTTGAACCGGCCCGGCAGCACCAGGCGCGCGCCCACGGCGACGGCGGCGAACGGCAGGCCCCAGCACTGCGCGTGGAACATGGGGGTCAGCAGCAGGGCGGTGTCCGCCATGGTCATGCCCAGGGTGGACACCACGGCGTGCGCGTGCAGCCAGGTGGCCCGGTGCGAGTAGAAGACGCCCTTGGGACGGCCGGTGGTGCCCGTGGTGTAGCAGGCGCCGGAGGCGGAGCGCTCACTCACGTTCGGCAGGTCCGCTGTCTCGAGCGGCTCCTGCCCGTCGAGGAGGGCCTCGTAGGAGAGGACGTCGCCGCGACCGGCCCAGTCGGCGGGGAGCTCGCCGTCGCCGGCCACGATCCAGCGGATGCCCCCGGGCAGGTGCGGTTCGAGCGCGGCGGCGAGCTCCAGGAGGGTCTCGTCCACGACGATCGTCCCCACCTGCGCGTGGGTGATCACGTAGGCCAGGTCCGTGGGCGCCAGGCGCAGATTGAGCTGCACCATGGTCGCGCCCAGCAGCGGGACGGAGAAGTAGGACTCGAGGTGGCGGACGTCGTTCCACAGCAGCAGGCCGACCCGGTCCCCCGGCCCGACGCCCTCGGCGCGCAGGGCCGCGGCCATGCGGCGCACCCGCTCCCACACGGCCGCGTAGGTGGTGGTCTGCCACGGGGAGCCGCCGCCGCGGGTGTGGATGATGTGCTGATCCCCGAAGGTCCGGGCGGCGTCCCGCAGGAGGCGGGTGGTGGTGAGCTGCTCGTCGTCGCCCATGGTGGACGGGGTGCCGAGGACGGTGTCGGTGGTCTGCATGGGTCCCCCTGGGAGGTGTGGTGGTCGCGGAGGCGGGCGGCAGTCATCTGTGACATGCCTCACTGGGCGTGTGTTGCACACTCAAGCACGATGTTGCACTAGCGTGCAAGAAGGGTGCGAGGGTCGTTTCGATCCCTGCCGTAGGGTTCAGCGAGCCCCCGCATCCTCGTCTCCCGACCACGGGCCATCCCATCCGCCGACCCAGCCCCGAGGACCCGATGAACACCCCCCTGCCCTTCGACCAGGACGATCTCTCCTCCCCCGCGCGCCTGCGCCTGGCGGCCCTCGAGCTGTATGCCGAGCGGGGGGTCGAGATGGCCAGCGTCCGCGAGATAGCGCAACGGGCCGGCGTCGCCCCCGGGCTGGTGCGGCACCACTTCGGCAGCAAGGCGGGGCTGACCCGCGCCGTCGACGACGACGTGCTGCGCCTGATCGCCGCGACCCTCGACGAGGTCCCGCTCGTGGGCACCCCACAGGAGGTGTCCGCGGCCCGCGACGCGGCGTTCGCGGACCTGCTGGCCGACCACCCGGTGGTGGGGGCCTACGTGCGCCGCTCGCTGCTGGAGGCCGGCGGAGAGACCGAGTCCCTGCTGGAGCGCCTCGTGGACCTGACCACGGAACAGACCGAGCGCCTGCGCCGGTCCGGCTTCGCCCCGCGGCGCAGCATGCCGACGTCCGTGTTCGGCACCGTCATCCGGCAGATGGGGCACCTCATGGTCGACCCGTCGGCGGACCGCATCTGGCGCCGGATCGCCGAGACCCAGGAGGACGCCGCCGAGCAGGCGAGCCCGCGGGTGCGACTCGTGGTGGATCCGCCGCGGTGAGCAGGATCGCCTCCGACCGCGGCGGCGTCCGCGTACGCCTGCGCCGCCCAGTCCTCGCTGACCCCGACGAGCTCCTCCGGGTCCTCCTGGGTGGCCACGACGCCGGCCCGCCCGTTCCGGGAACGCCTGCGGTCGGTATGGGCGCACTTTTCAGGTGCAGAGCGACCGCACGCGTTCCAGGTCCGCGGGCGCACCCGCCCCCGCCCGCCAGCTCACCCGCCCCCGCACGCGCCGTTTCCCGAACGACAACGCGGGTGGGGCGTAGCCTGGCCGCCATGACCACCGTGTTCTACGACGACCAGGGCCGCCCCGAGCCGCCCTTCGCCGCGGGCGAGGCCGCCACCCTGCTGGGCTTCCTCGACTTCCTGCGCGCCACGATCGAGTGGAAGACGGCGGACCTGGACACGGCCGCGCTGCACCGCCGCCTGCCGGGGCACCCGTCCGCGATGACGCTCGGCGGCCTGCTCAAGCACCTCGCGTTCGTCGAGTTCTGGTGGTTCGAAGCCGTCGCCCTCGGCGAGCCCACCTCGGCGCCCTGGGTGGGCGCGGACTTCGACGCGGACCCCGACTGGGACTGGCACAGTGCGGCGCAGGACTCCGCGGCGGACCTGCGCGCCCTGTGGCAGGGCCAGGTGGAGCGGTCCCGGCAGATCGTGGTGGACCTGCTCGCGGCGGACGGCGACGACGGTGCCGCAGCCCTGGCCCGCGCCCACCGGATCCGGGAGGGGCGGGACCCGGTCTCGCTGCGGTGGATCCTCACCCACATGATCGAGGAGTACGGCCGCCACGCCGGCCACGCCGACCTGCTGCGCGAGGGGATCGACGGCCAGACCGGCGAGTGAGCCCGCCCCACCCGCGGTCCCGCCTGCGGTCGCACCCGGGTTCATCCCCTCGTCGGATGCCCGGCCCCGCACCGGCTGGGTAGATTCTGTGCCATGGCCTCCCCCTCCCCTGCGTCCGCGCACCCGTCCGCCCCCGAGAGCGGGACGGGCCTGGGGTTCACCGGGGTGGAGGGGATCACCGGGCTCACCGCCGCCGAGGTCGCCGAGCGGGAGGGCGCGGGCCTGGTCAACGTCCAGTCGCGGGACACCTCCCGCTCGCTGGGGCAGATCCTGCGCGTGCACGTGTTCACGCTGTTCAACCTGGCGATCGCGCTGTGCGCCGTCGTCGTGATCCTGATGGGCCGCTGGCTGGACCTGCTGTTCTCGCTGGCGGCCGTGGCCAACGTGGTGATCGGCGTGGTCCAGGAGTACTCGGCCAAGCGGAAGCTGGACCGGATCGCGCTGCTGCACCAGGACGACGTCCTCGTCATCCGGGACGGGGCGCGCGTGCCCCTGCCGATGGCGCAGATCGTGCGGGACGACGTCGTGGTGCTGCGCCGCGGCGACCAGGTGCCCGTGGACGGCGAGGTCCTCGTCTCGGACGGCCTGGACATGGACGAGGCGCTGCTCACCGGCGAGAACGACCCCGTGCCCAAGACCCCCGGGGACGCCGTGCTCTCGGGCTCGGCCGTCGTGGCCGGCGCGGGCCTGGTGCGCGCGACGGCGGTGGGCTCGGCCTCGCACGCGGCCCGGCTCAGCGCCGAGGCCCGCCGCTACTCCGCCATCCGCTCGGAGCTGCGCGGCGCCCTGGAGACGGTGGCCCGCTGGCTGACGATCGCCCTGGTGCCGATCATCGCGGTGATCGTGCACGGCCAGATGACGGCGGTCGGCGGCTGGTCCCTCGCCCTCTCCCAGCCGCGCGAGGCCGCCCTGGAGCCCGCGCTGATCGCGTCCGTGGCGGCGGTGACCAGCATGATCCCGCAGGGCCTGGCGCTCATGACGACCATCGCGTTCGCCGTGGCCGCGCTCAAGCTGGCCCAGCAGGAGGTCCTCATCCAGGAGCAGCCCGCCGTGGAGGTCCTGGCCCGCGTGGACACCGTCTGCCTGGACAAGACCGGCACCCTCACCGAGGGCGGCGTCCGGTTCGACCGGCTCGCCGCGCCCGCCTCGGCGGACGCGTCCCCGGACGCCCACGACGACGGCGCCCCGGCCGAGGTCGGCGACGGGGCTCGGGCCGTGCTCGCCTGGTTCGGCGCGGACCCGGACGTGAACCCCACCGCGGCGGCCCTGCGCGAGCCCTTCACGGCCGTCCCGGCGGTGGACCCCGCGGCCCAGGTGGCGTTCTCCTCCGCGCGCCGGTGGTCGGCGGTCGCGTTCGGCCCGGAGGCCGGGGCCGCGGCCGGCACGTGGCTGCTCGGTGCGCCCGAGGCCCTCGTGGACGAGCGGCTCCTGGGCCCCGACGCCGCCGAGGCCGTCCGCGCCCAGGTCCACGCCGACGCGGACGCCGGCCGCCGCGTGCTGCTGCTGGCCCGCACGGACGAGCCCCTGATCGGGGATGCGTTGCCCGCCGGAGGCGTCCCGGTCGCCGTCGTGACGTTCCGCGAGAACGTGCGCCCGGACGCCGCCGAGACCCTCGACTACTTCCACGCGCAGGGCGTGCGGACCGTGGTGATCTCCGGGGACAGCCCGCGCACCGTGGCCGCCGTGGCGCGCGAGGTGGGTCTCGAGGTGGCGGGCCAGGCCTACGACGGGCGCACCCTGCCGGAGGACCCCGGCGCGCTCGCCGACGTGATGGCCGAGCACGACGTGTTCGGCCGCGTCAGCCCGGACCAGAAGAAGGCGATGGTGCAGGCGCTGCAGTCGCGCGGGCACGTGGTGGCCATGACCGGCGACGGCGTGAACGACGCCCTGGCCCTGAAGACCGCGGACCTGGGCATCGCCATGGGCAACGCGGCCCCGGCCACCAAGGCGGTGTCCCGGATGGTGCTCCTGGACGGGCGCTTCGACCGCCTGCCACGCGTGCTCGGCGAGGGCCGCCAGGTGATCGCCAACATGGAGCGGCTCGCCCACATCTACCTGACGAAGACGACGTACGCGCTGCTGTTCGGCGTGGTGTTCTCCCTGTTCGCGTGGCAGTTCCCGCTGCTGCCACGGCAGGCCTCCACCGTGGACTTCATCATGATCGGCGCACCCACGTTCTTCCTCGCCCTGCTGCCGAACCCGCGCCGCTACGTGCCCGGCTTCCTGGGGCGGGCGCTGCGGTTCGCGATCCCCTCCGGCGCGGTGATCCTGCTGTCCATGGTGGCGTTGCAGACGTACGTGCGCCTCACCGCCGACGACGTCGACCTGGCCCGCCAGCAGGCCGCGTTCATGATCACCCTGACCCTGCTGGGCCTGTGGGTGCTCAGCGTGATGTCC
Organism: Micrococcus luteus; assembly: GCF_014138885.1. NCBI lineage: Bacteria > Bacillati > Actinomycetota > Actinomycetes > Micrococcales > Micrococcaceae > Micrococcus > Micrococcus luteus. Next base: position 1,744,472 of record NZ_JACJIK010000001.1, on the reverse strand, counting down.
CGCCCGCTGAGCGCGCGCGTGGTACTGCTGATCCTGGCGATGTACGCGGTGCTGGCCGCCGTCGTGCTGGTGCCGGCCTCCCGCTGGTACCACCAGATGGAGGTCCCGCCCACGGACGTGCTCGTGGCCGCGCTGGTGATCGCGGCCGTCGGGTGCGGGCTGATCGAGCTGATCCACCAGGTGCACCGCCGCCACGTGGCGCGGGTGCTGGCCGCCGCGGGGGCGTGAGACCCCTCAGCGGCGGGCCCGGCGCACCGCCGCCCGGTAGCCGCGCCACTCCCACACCAGCACGACGAGGGCGACCAGCAGGTACGCGACGTTCCACGCGCTGAGCCGCTCCCCGGCCACCACGCCCGGGAGACGGCTGGCCAGGATGAGCACCACGAGCGCGGTGACCGCCCAGGCCCGCCGGCGGGGCGCGGCGACCCGGTCCTTCCGGAAGCCCGCGGCGTACGCCTCCGGGGAGCCGAGCTCCTCGGCCAGCGGGCGCCCGGCCACGGCCCCGCGTGCCCGCGCGCCACGGACGATCTCGGCCACCCGCGCGTCGGGCAGGTCCTTGCGCAGCCGCAGGACGCCGGCGAGGCGGCGGGCCCACGCGTCGTCGTCGAGGGCGGCGGGGGGCTCCCCCACGGGCCGGCGGGCGGCCGGGAGCAACCGGTGCGCGAGCCAGGCGAGGCCCGCGCAGGCCGGGGCGACGGCGAGCAGCCAGAACGTGCTCCCGGTGAACAGGTGCCTCTGCGCGTTCACCTCGACGAGCCACCAGGCGAGCACCAGCACGAAGGCCGGGAGGGCGACGGCGGCGACCAGCGTGGCGGCCAGCCGTGGGACGCGGGCGAGAAGCCGCTCCCAGAGGACCATCACCGCCACCCCGGCCACACCCATCAGCACCGGGGCCAGCAGCAGCCCCCACGTGTAGTCGGTGGTGAGCCCGTCCCGGAGCAGCCAAACCAGGCAGAACAGGACGGCGATGCCGGCGGAGACCGTGAAGCCGACCACCGGCACATCGCGCCAGGTGGCGTCGGGTGTGGCGGGGTCGGGGTGGGGGCGGATGGTCATCGGCCGGGTCCTTCCTGTGTGCTCCGTTGCGGATCCCTCCGGCGACCCTACGGCCTGCTCGAGCACGTCTCCGCATCGGGCGCCCTCTCTCGTGCCGGCGTCGGCGTCGCTCTACCGTGGGGCCATGGACTCCACGCTCTTCACCCGTTCGGCCGACCGCGCCGCCCACGACGACGTCAACTTCCGCACCCGCAAGTGGGTCAAGCCGGAGGACCTCAACGCGAACAACACCCTCTTCGGCGGCTCGCTGCTGCGCTGGGTCGACGAGGAGGCGGCCATCTACGCGACCCTGCAGCTGGGCAACCCGCGGTGCGTGACGAAGCTGATCTCGGAGATCAACTTCCTGGCCTCGGCGAAGCAGGGCGACATGATCGAGATGGGCCTGCGCGCCACCGAGTTCGGGCGCACGTCCCTGAGCATGCGGGCGAAGGTGCGGAACATCGTGACCGGCGAGATGATCCTGACCATCGACAAGATCGTGTTCGTGTCCCTGGGCGAGGACGGCAAGCCCGTGCCCCACGGCTTCACCGAGATCACCTACGACCGCGACCGCCTGCCCCTGGACAACCCCCTCTGAGCCAGCCCGCCACCCCACGCGGTGCGGGGGCGGGCGGCTCTAGTCGATGCCGCGGGCGGCCAGAGCGTCGCCGACGTCGTCGGCGTGCTTGAAGCTGAGCACCAGCAGCGGCAGCGCCCAGGCCCACGGCGCCATCCGCACCCCGCGGGCGGCCTGCGCATGCCGGATCTGCTCGGCCAGCGCGCGCAGGTGGCCGATCGAGGAGAGCACCAGGCCCATCGCCAGGCCCACGCGGTCGGCGCGGAACCCCGCCCGCGCCAGGCGCGGCCCCGCCCACGGGATCCGCTCGACCGGCCGCAGCACCGCCTCGGCCACCCCGGTCATGTCCGCGATCCGGGTGGTGCGCGTCAGCACCTGCGCGGTGAGCACGAGCCCGAGCACGCGCGCCACCATGAGTCCGGCGGCGAACGCGTCGGTGAAGATCCACTGCGCCGCGAACAGGACCACGTAGAAGAGCCACAGAGCGCGCAGGTCGGAGGCGATCATCGCCGCCCCACGCCGCAGCCCGAAGCCCACGAGATACGCGGTCACGGCACCCACGACGGCGGCGCCGGCCGTCCACCGGGACAGCGTCAGCAGGGTCAGGGCCAGCACCCACACCGCGAACAGGCCCGTCTTGAGGCCGGCGCGGGCGCGGTGCAGGGGCGAGTCGCCGTGGATGTACAGGGAGAGCATCAGCGCAGCTCCGCCGCCACGGCGTGGTCCAGGAAGCGCTCGTACGCCTCGACCACGTCCTCGGCCGGGCCGGTCCGCTCCACACGGCCGCCGTGGATCCACACGGCCTCGTCGCACGCACGGGCCAGCTCGAGGTCGTGGGTCACCAGCAGCAGCTGGAACCCGTCCGGGGCGGAGGGGTCTGCGGCCAGCAGCCGGTCGGCCACGATCCGCCGGTGCCGGCCGTCCAGCAGGGAGGTCGGCTCGTCGGCGATCACCAGGGACGGCCCGGCGGTCATCACCGAGCACATGGCCAGCCGCTGCGCCTGCCCCGAGGACAGGGACAGGCACGCCCGGTCCGCGAGCGCGGTGAGCCGGTGCTCCTGAAGCGCCGCGGCCACGCGCGCGGCGACGTCGTCCTGGGTCAGGCGGCGGCCGGCGTCGTCCCTGAGCGACTTCACGGTCAGCTCCACGTCCTCCCGGACGGTGGGCATGACCATCTGTGCGGCCGGGTTCGCGAACACGAAGCCGACGGTGCGGCGCAGCGCCTTCACGTCCCGGACGGCGTCCACCCCGTGCACGCTCACCTCCCCGGCGACGACGTCGGCCAGTCCGGCGATCGCGCGGGCCAGCGTGGACTTGCCGGAGCCGTTCTCCCCGATCACCGCCACGCGCGGGGCCGTGAGGGTGAGGTCCACGCCGTCGAGGAGCACGACGACGCCCTCGGGGCCGTCGGCCTCGACGCGGACGCCCGTGAGGGTGACGGAACGGTCCGGGCTCATCGGAAGGCGCGGGGGTAGGCCTTCCACAGGCCGACGATGAGGATGACGGCCACGACGAGCTTGATCAGGTCACCGGGCACGAACGGGGCCATGGAGAGGACGGCGGCGCCGAACTCCATCCCGGCGATCCCGACGAAGCCGAGCACGCCGAAGAAGTAGACCATCACGACGCCGCCGATCAGCCCGGCGACGGCCGCGCCGAGCGCGACCCGTCCGGCGCCGAGGCCGGGGCGGGCCCGGGAGGTGAGGGCCCAGAAGATCAGGCCGACGATCAGCGCGGACGGGATCCAGCCGAGGATGAAGCCGGCCGTCGGGCCGGCGAACACGCCCAGGCCGCCGCGGCCGCCGCTGAGCAGCGGCAGGCCGAGCGCCACGAGGCCGGCGAACAGCGCCATCGAGGCGGCCCCGCGCCACGGGCCGAGGATCACACCGGCCAGGATCACGGCGATGTTCTGCAGCACGATCGGGGCGGGCACACCGGCGACGGCGATCGGCGGCACCAGACCGAGGACGGCCATCAACGCGGTCATGACGGCGATGCGCGCGAGGCTGCCGCCGGCGGAACCGCGACGGGGGCGGCCGGCGTCGGTGGGGCGGTCCGCCGTCGTGGTGGCCGCGGGGCGGACGTGGCCGTCGTGGGACGAGGGCACGGAAGTGCTCATGGAGGGACTCCTGGTGCGGAAGCGAGTGCGAGGGGGCGCTCAGCCGAGGCGCGGGGCGCATGGCGAGTGCCCGACGAGTTGAACAGTGTTCAGGAGTCTACTGCAGGGGCGGAGGTGTGGGCGGCCGGGGTGCGTTCCCGGGGCGACACCGAGGCAGCGGTCGGCTTGGGCGTTGTGCTGACCGGCGATCAGCAGGAACGAGGTCTGCGGCCCGCCGAGCATCTCGCGGACCGCGGCCAGTACTGGCGAGCGGGGGCGTAAGGCGGGGTGGCCGGGCAGTCCGGGCAGGGCCATGACGTCTCGTGACCGGCCGGGCCCTGACCTCATTCCCCAGCATCCGCACCGACCTGCGCAACGCCGGCGTGAACGTGGTGGACCAAGAGGCCGCCCGAGACGGGAACCTGGCCACCAGCCGCTCACCCGATGACCTCTGCCTTCTGTTCCGCCGTGGTGGTACCGTCCAGCCCACCGGCGCCGGAAACCGCTCCTGAGCAGCCCGGTACGCCACATGGCACAGGCGGGGCTGACTACCGGCTCGACACCCGGCACCTCGGTACCCGCAACCCTCCTATAAGCCAGCACCGGCCGGGGACGCGCCGGCCCTTCGAGGATCTCAGCCCACGTCCCACCTCAGGACAACCAGAAGGAAGTGATCGCGGATGCGACGGATGACGCTGCCGAGCGGGGAGTCCATCCCTGTGCTGGGCCAGGGCACCTGGGGCTGGGGTGAGGACCCCGGCCGCCGCGGCGACGAGGTCGCCGCGCTGCACGCCGGCCTCGAGCTGGGCATGACGCTGGTCGACACCGCCGAGATGTACGCCGACGGCGGCGCGGAGGAGGTGGTCGGTGAAGCATTGGCGGGTCGCCGCGACGAGGCGTTCGTGGTCAGCAAGGTCCTGCCGTCCCACGCCTCCCGTTCCGGCACGATCGCGGCCTGCGAACGCAGCCTGAAACGCCTGGGCACCGATCGGATCGACCTCTACCTGCTGCACTGGCAGGGCCGGTACCCGCTGGAGGACACCGTCGCGGCCTTCCACCAGCTCGTCGAGGACGGGAAAATCCGATACTGGGGCGTCAGCAACTTCGACCACCGGGCCCTCGCCGAGCTGCAGGACGTGCCGGGCAGCAGCGGGCTGGCCACGGATCAGGTGCTGTACAACCTGTCGCGGCGAGGACCGGAGTACGACCTCCTGCCGTGGTGCGCCGACCACCAGCTGCCGGTCATGGCGTACTCGCCGATCGAGCAGGGCCGCATCCTTGACGACACGACGCTGAACGACGTCGCGGCCCGTCACAGCGTCAGCCCCGCGGCGGCGGCCCTTGCCTGGGTGCTGCGCCGCGACTCGCTCTGCACGATCCCCAAGGCGAGCAGCCCGCAGCACGTGCGCGACAACGCCACAGCACTGGACGTGCAGCTGACCCGCGAAGACCTGGATGCTCTGGACCGTGCGTTTCCGCCCCCGAGCGGACCGCGACCACTGGAAATGCTGTGACCCTGCCCCAGGGCGCAGCCCGGTCGGTCCGGGCGGTCCGGGCAGTCCGGGCAGCGCTCCGGTCAGCGCAAGTCTCCGAAGGACCTGCCTGTCACCTCCTCCTGAACCTGTGCACGCCAACCATCGACTCCTTTCCTCGAGCCCTGTCGGGTTCGCGGTAGGCGCTGATCATCCGCTGGCAGGTCCCCCAAGTGGCCTCGAGCCGGGCCCTCTGCTTGTCGGTGAGCAACCCGGTTCCGGCGTGCAGGGTTCGACGGGCGGAGTAGAGCGGGTCGCCCGTGCGGCCGCGGTGGCCATGCAGGTCCTGCTGGACCCGGCGGTGGCAGCGGACCAACGCGTCGCCGGCTAACTGTAGGAGGGCATGACGTTGTTGACTCGGGCCGGTGCCAACGAGGCCGGAGGAGCGTCTCCGCAGGAGGTATGAGGCCGATGGTAGTTGTAGTGGTTCACCCACACCGCCAGGGCCTCACGCCGAGCTTGCTCTGAGGTATACGGGCGGGCGTAGAGGACCTCATCGACCATCAGCCGGTTGTACCGCTCGACCTTCCCGTTATGGCGCGGGGTGTAGGGGCGGATCCGGTGATGCCGGCCCCCGAGCGAGACCACCTTCGCGGTGAAGTCCGCAGCCCGATAGTTGTTCCCGTTGTCCGTGACCACCCGGTCCACGGTGATGCCGTGGGCGGCGAAGAACGCCCTCGCCCGGCAGAAGAACCCGATCGTGGTCACCGCCTTCTCATCCTCCAACGCCTCGGTGTACGCCAGGCGGGTGTACCCGTCGATCGCCGAGTGCAGATAGGTGTACCCGACCCGCCGGCCTGCACCACGCTTGGAAGCACGGCCTGCTTCACTTTCACGTCCGTGAGCACGCCAGCCGCCCCCGTCAGGGATCTTCCCGATCTTCTTCACATCCAGGTGCACCATGTGCCCCGGCCCTCTCGCGGTGATCTTCTGGGGTCGTTGGCGCAGGTCTTCTCCGGCCGGGGTCAGGTCCCGTAGGCGGGAGATCCCGAGTCGGTGCAGCCACCGTCCCACGGTACGAAGACACACCCGGTGGCCCTCGGAGACGAGGTGGTGATGGATGCGCCGTGCGGACCACTTGCGCTCCCGCCGCAGGGCGTGGATCTGGGCGACCAGGACCGGATCGAGCTGGGCAGGTGAACGGTGCGGCCGGCTGGGCAGGTCCTGAAGGCCGGCTTCTCCCTGGGCGCGGTAGCGGGCGACCCAAGTGGCCACCGTGGGCCGGCTCACCCGGAACTCGGCGGCCACGTGTGCCTGCGGGATCCCGTCGTGCAGGTGGCGGTGGACCATCCTGAGACGGCCAGTGGGGGTCAGGGGTGCGTTAGCGTGAGTCATGAGTGGGTCTCTTCTGGCAGGTGGGTTGTTGAGGAACTTCCATCCTGCGGGAGAGGCCCACTCGTCTCATCTCAGCCCGGTACCCATGTCAAGAACCTCATGACCCACAACAGCTAACCGGACTGCGAGCGACCGGCGTTGTGGACGCAGACGACCTGGACACTGGGCCGTGCGGTCAGGAGGATCTCCAAAGTCGGCGGCGGGGGTTCAGGCGATGTCGAGGAAGGAACGGAGCTCGGCGAAGGCCGACGGCACGACGGAGTAGTGCGCCCAGCGGCCCTTCTGCTCGCGCGTGAGCAGGCCAGCGTCGACGAGCTTCTTCATGTGGTGACTCACGGTCGGCTGGCTGATGCCCAGCGGCTCGGTGAGATCACAGGCGCAGACCGAATTGCAGCCCTGAGCAGCGACATGGGACAGAAGCCGGAGACGGGTCGGGTCGGAAAGCGCCTTGAGCAAGGACGCGATCCTCTCGGCCTCGACGCTGTCGACGGGCCCCGCTGAGAGCCTGCAGCACTCCTCAGGGCCGTTCATCGTCTCGAGCCCGGCAGCTGTGATCGCGGTCGTCGTGGACATGCCCCCACCTTACATTGACAGTCATCGATGTGAAGCATAGCGTTCGCATCGATATCCGTCGATGGAAGGTTCGGCCCCCCTCATGAGTACGACCACCAAGGATGTGGAGCAGCCCCGCGTGATGAAGGAGATGTCCTTCCTCGATCGCTGGCTCCCGGTGTGGATCCTGGCCGCCATGGCAGTGGGTCTCCTGCTGGGGCGGTTCATCCCCGGCCTGAACACCGCGCTGGAGGCGGTGAAGATCGGATCCGTGTCCCTGCCCATTGCGATCGGACTGTTGGTGATGATGTACCCGGTCCTGGCGAAGGTCCGCTACGACGAGACCCGGCGTATCGGCGCGGACCGACGCCTGCTGGTGACCTCGCTGGTGCTGAACTGGATCGTCGGCCCGGCACTCATGTTCGCCCTGGCCTGGATCTTCCTGGCCGACCTTCCGGAGTACCGCACCGGCCTGATCATCGTCGGGCTCGCACGCTGCATCGCGATGGTCCTCATCTGGAACGACCTCGCCTGCGGTGACCGAGAAGCAGCCGCGGTGCTGGTCGCGATCAACTCCGTCTTCCAGGTGATCGCCTTCGGTGCCCTGGGCTGGTTCTACCTCCAGGCGCTGCCGTCCTGGCTGGGGCTGCCGACCACGTCGGCCGAGTTCTCGATCGGTGCGATCGTCCTCAGCGTGCTGATCTTCCTCGGGATCCCGCTGGTCGCAGGGTTCCTGACCCGCATCCTCGGTGAGCGAGCCAAGGGCCGGACCTGGTACGAGGAGCGGTTCCTCCCGAAGATCGGTCCCTGGGCGCTGTACGGGCTGCTGTTCACCATCGTGCTGCTGTTCGCCCTCCAGGGCGACGCGATCATCTCCGCACCGGGAGACGTGGCCCGCATCGCCCTGCCGCTGCTGGTCTACTTCGTCGTCATGTTCCTGGGGTCCTTCCTGCTCGGCCGCGCGATCGGCCTCGACTACGCGAAGTCCACGACCGTCGCGTTCACGGCCTCGGGCAACAACTTCGAGCTCGCCATCGCCGTCGCCATCGGCACCTTCGGAGTCACCTCCGGCCAGGCCCTCGCCGGCGTCGTCGGCCCGCTGATCGAAGTCCCCGTCCTCGTCGCCCTCGTCTACGTCGCCCTCGCTATGGGGCGGCGCCTGTTCCCCGGCGACACCACCGCCCCCACCCGATGACCCCACAGAAGGATCCCCTCGCCATGACCACGAAGCGCCCTTCAGTCCTGTTCGTCTGCGTGAAGAACGGCGGCAAGTCCCAGATGGCCGCCGCCCTCATGCGCCATCACGCCGGGGATGAGGTCGACGTGCATTCCGCCGGCACCCGCCCGGGCACCGCCATCAACGCCCAGTCCGCGGAGGCGATCGCCGAGGTCGGCGCGGACATGTCCTCCGCCGTCCCGCAGCCGGTCACCCCCGAGCTGCTGCGAAGCGTCGACCACGTGATCGTCATCGGCGACGAAGCCGTCATCAAACCCGTCGAGGGCATGACCGCGCCGGTCACGACCTGGCACACCGATGAACCCTCTCAGCGCGGCATCGAAGGGATGGAGCGGATGCGCTTGGTCCGCGACGACATCGACACCCACGTCCGCAAGCTCCTGACCGACCTCACCGGCACCGCGAACTGACCGCCCCGCAGCAAGGAGACTCATCATCGTGACCACCGCAACGAACTCACATCCCATTGTCGTCATCGGCGCTGGCCCCATCGGCCTTGCCGCCGCTGCCCACCTCTCTGAGCGCGGCCTGCCGTTCCTGATCCTCGAGGCCGGGACCGCGGCAGGAGCCGCGATCGCCGAGTGGGGGCACACGCGGCTCTTCTCGCCGTGGCAGCACAACCTCGACGCCGCCGCACAGCGTCTCCTCGAAGCTGCCGGCTGGACCGCACCCGACGCCGACGTTCTCCCGACCGGTCACGAACTGCGCGAGCATTACCTCGAACCGCTCGCGCAGCTTCCCCAGCTCGCCGAGTCGATCCGCTACGGGGCGCGGGTCACCGCCGTCTCCCGCGCCGGCATCGACAAGACCCGCACCGCACGCCGCGAGGAGACCCCCTTCCTCGTCCGGATCCAGACCACCGACGGGCACAGCGAAGACGTGCTCGCCTCCGCGGTCATCGACGCCTCCGGCACCTGGTCCACGCCCAACCCCCTCGGACAGGCCGGGCTCCTTGCTCCCGGCGAGCAGCAGGCCCGCGCCGCGGGCCACATCACCGCGCCGCTGCCTGACGTGCAGGGCCGCGACCGTGACCGCTTCGCCGGCAAGCGAGTCATGGTGACCGGTGCCGGCCACTCAGCCGCCAATACCCTGCTGGACCTCGCGGACCTGGAGGCCGACACCACCATCATGTGGGCCGCTCGCACCGCAGACCTCACCCGCGTCTACGGGGGCGGCGACCAGGACGAACTCGCAGCCCGAGGAGCGCTCGGCTCGCGACTGCGCCAGCTGGTCGACTCCGGACGCATCGCGGTCCTCACCTCCTTCACCATCACTCGCTTCAGAGCCGACGACACGTTGACCGTCCACGCTGTGACCCCGGACGGGGAGCGAGAAGTGAGCGTCGATGTGCTGGTGCCCGCCACCGGGTTTCGCCCTGATCTCGGAATGCTCTCCGAACTCCGCCTGGCCCTGGACCCGGCCGTCGAAGCACCGTCCCAGCTGGGGCCGCTGATCGATCCCGAGTTCCACTCCTGCGGATCCGTCGAGCCTCACGGTGAGCGAGTCCTCGCCCACCCGGAGACGAACTTCTACATCGTGGGGATGAAGAGCTACGGCCGCGCCCCCACCTTCCTCATGGCCACCGGCTACGAACAGGTCCGCTCCATCGCAGCAGCCCTGGCCGGCGACCGCAAAGCAGCCGACGCAGTCCACCTCGAACTACCCGAGACCGGCGTATGCACCACCGACCTCGGCGGCAGCTGCGACGCCCCAGCCCCAGCCGGCGACGCCTGCTGCAGCAGCCCGCAACTGATCGAGCTCCCCGTCGGCCGATGAGCAAACAGCGGGACGGCACGACGTTCTGTGCCACCCCGCTGGGGTATAGCTTTACGAGGCGACACTGTAAGTTCAGCTCATACTGTATAGTTCAGTGAATGCTGACTATCGCCTCTCGTGTTGATGTGATGAACCGGTTGGGCCGAGCGATGGCCGACCCCACCCGGTCGCGGATCCTGATGACCTTGCTGGAACGGCCGGCGTACCCGGCCGAACTAGCGCGAGACTTGGGGCTGACCCGGTCGAACGTGTCGAACCACCTGGCGTGCTTGCGGGACTGCGGGATCGCGGTCGCCGTGGCCGAGGGCCGCCAGACCCGATACGAGATCGCCGATGCACACCTGGCGCGGGCGCTGACTGCTCTGGTCGAGGTCACCCTCGCGGTGGATGAGAGTGCTCCGTGCATCGATCCCGCCTGCTCGCTTCCCGGATGCGACGCAGCTGGGGAGGGCGCATGAGCCTCACCTCGGTCTTGCAGGCGATGGGCCTGTTCGCAGCGACCAACATCGACGACATCATCGTGCTCTCCCTCTTCTTCGCGCGAGGGGCAGGCCAGCGCGGCACTACCGCCCGCATTCTGGCCGGCCAGTACCTCGGATTCGCCGGCATCCTCGGTGCCGCGGTCCTGGTGACCATCGGCGCCGGAGCATTCCTGCCCCCGGCAGCCATCCCGTACTTCGGCCTCATCCCTCTGGGCCTCGGCCTCTGGGCCGCATGGCAGGCCTGGCGCGGAGACGATGACGACGATGACGACGAGGCCAAGGTTGCCGGCAAGAAGGTCGGCGTGTGGACAGTCGCAGGCGTCACCCTTGCCAACGGCGGCGACAACATCGGCGTCTACACCCCTGTCTTCCTCAGCGTGGAACCTCTCGCAGTAGTCGCCTACTGCATCGTCTTCCTCGCGCTCGTCGCGGTCCTGGTGGCCCTGGCAAAGTTCGTCGCCACCCGCCCCCCGATCGCCGAAGTGCTCGAACGCTGGGAGAACATCCTCTTCCCCATCGTTCTCATCGGCCTCGGCATCGTGATCCTCGTCAGCGGCGGAGCCTTCGGACTCTGACGTAGCGGCAGCGATCCAAACGGCCCCGACCGGGCGCACCCCTCTCGGTTCAGACCGCGACACCTACCTGCAGCCAGTCCTGCGTGATCGCGGCAACAAGACCGCCACGGAGCGCTGCAAAAACCCCGCCACCAAGCGAACGAAGCCACAGGGCAGGGCGTGTAAAGGGGTATACCCGCGTGGACGTGGGTCAAGAACACTCCGTGCGACCACGCAGCCCTGTCCGAAGCGCCCGCATCCCCTCAAGAATGGCGAGGCACATTCTCGCCACGGCGCTTGCCAGGTAGATGCGGACCCGTACAGGGACAGACGACACGGGCCCGCCTGCCGGAGCAGACGGGCCCGTGCACTCCCTCATCGGGAAGGTCGGGTCACTCGCGGTGCAGCTTGTCCTGCACCGTGCCCGCCAGCTTCTCGACGCGGTTGGGCACCTCCGTGGTCCCGTAGAAACGGGAGTCCGGGTGGGTGGGCGGGGGCATGGGGACCCCCGCCGGCGGCTCGGACGAGTAGGAGAACTCGCCCTTGCCGTCCGGGGTGGGGCCTGCAGCCCACGAACCCTCCGCAGTGGCCTGACCGTCAGAGAACTCATAGTGCGTGTACGAGTGCTCCGTGGCCTCCTTCTTCTGCGGGAAGTTGCTCGGCACCGGCATCTCCTCCAGGCCGTCCTCCTGCAGCTCCTTCACAGCCGCCGCCCACTGGTTCTGGTGCATCGTGTCCCGGGCCAGCAGGAAGGAGAGCAGCTCCCGGATGCCCGGGTCATCGGTCATGTGGTAGAGCCGGGCCACCTGGGTCCGCCCCTGCATCTCCGCGTTGAGGTTGGCGGTCATGTCGGCCAGCAGGTTGCCGCTGGCGGTGACGTAGGCCGCCGTCCACGGATTCCCCATGCTGTCCACGGGGCGAGCACCGGCACCGGCCACGATGGCCTGCTGCAGGTCGGTGCCCCCGATGACGGCGGCCACGGCCGGGTCATCCTGGATGGCGTCGGTGGTGATCCCCACCGGGGCCTTCTCCAGCAGCTGGGCCACCATGGTGGCGAGCATCTCGACGTGACCGAACTCCTCGGCCGCCGTGCTGAAGAGCAGGTCCCGGTACTTGCCCGGAATGTGGGCGTTCCATGCCTGGAAGCTGTACTGCATGGCCACGGTGATCTCGCCGTACTGTCCGCCGATCACCTCCTGCAGCTTGCGGGCGTAGACCGCGTCAGGCTTCTCAGGACTGGAGACGTGCTGAAGCTTCTGCTTGTGGATGTACAAGGAGGACTCCCCTCGATCAAGTCGGATGCGTGAAGGCCCGAGGGGCTCCACGCCGGACAGCATCGACGCTACGCGGGTCTGACCGACCCGTGTAGTGCTGACCCACGCCGGAACTGCATCGGTCACCACCCGCGCCATGGACGCCAGCCCCACTCGGGGGGTGAGCGCTTTCGCCATCCTCCGCCTGCGGATGCGGCGGGTAGGTGACTCTCAGAGGCACGCGGCTTAAACGGTCGTTTGTGGCACGCGCCCCAGATGTCTCCGGCAGTCTCCCCACGTCGCCTGCTAGGTGTAGGAGGGCATGACGTTGTTGACTCGGGCCGGTGCCAACGAGGCCGGAGGGGCGTCCCCGCAGGAGGTATGAGGCCGATGGTAGTTGTAGTGGTTCACCCACACGGCCAGCGCCTCACGCCGAGCTGTCTCTGAGGTATACGGGCGGGCGTAGAGGACCTCATCGACCATCAGCCGGTTGTACCGTTCGACCTTCCCGTTATGGCGCGGGGTGTAGGGGCGGATCCGGTGGTGCCGGCCCCCGAGCGAGACCACCTTGGCGGTGAAGTCCACGGCCCGGTAGTTGTTCCCGTTGTCCGTGACCACCCGGTCCACGGTGATGCCGTGGGCGGCGAAGAACGCGCGGGCCCGGCAGAAGAACCCGATCGTGGTCACCGCCTTCTCATCCTCCAACGCCTCGGTGTACGCCAGGCGGGTGAACCCGTCGATCGCCGAGTGCAGATAGGTGTACCCGACCCGCCGGCCTGCACCACGCTTGGAAGCACGGCCTGCTTCACTTTCACGTCCGTGAGCACGCCAGCCGCCCCCGTCAGGGATCTTCCCGATCTTCTTCACGTCCAGGTGCACCATGTGCCCCGGGCCGCGGGCGGTGATCTTCTGCGGTCGTTGGCGCAGGTCCTCACCCGTGGGCGCGAGGTCTGGCAACCGGGAGATGCCCAGTCGGTGCAGCCACCTGCCCACAGTGCGCAGGCACAGCTGGTGGCCTTCAGAGACGAGGTGGTGATGGATGCGGCGGGCTGACCACTTCTCCCTGCGACGCAGGGTCTGGATCTGGGCCACCACCTCGGGGTCGAGCTGGGCAGGTGAACGGCGCGGACGGCTGGGCCGGTCGAGCAGCCCGGCCTCGCCCTCGGCGCGGTAGCGGGCCACCCAGGTGGCCACCGTGGGCCGGCTCACCCGGAACTCGGCGGCCACGTGCGCCTGCGGGATCCCGTCGTGCAGGTGGCGGTGGACCATCCTGAGACGGCCAGTGGGGGTCAGGGGTGCGTTAGCGTGAGTCATGAGTGGGTCTCTTCTGGCAGGTGGGTTGTTGAGGAACTTCCATCCTGCGGGAGAGGCCCACTCGTCTCATCTCAGCCCGTACCCCGTGGCAAGAACCTCATGACCCACAACAGCTAGGCGGTGTGACTTGCGCCGATGAATGTCCGGTATCTCGCACAGATCGCTGTCCGGCATAACCTCAGCTGGAGAAGTTGGGGCGGGTGAGTTGTTGCCCTCCGCCCTGGTGTCGGAACCGCATCATGCCGGATCGTGGGCGCATGAGAGTGACAGTCCGTGGAAACCGCTTGGTGAGCCTAGGGGCTCGAATCACTGTCGACGTCCCTGAGGGTCCGGGCGTGTCAGATGGTCTGTGTAAGCCGTACCGAGAGGAACGGTAAGAATCATGACCATGATCGACGAGAAGAACCCAGGCGAGCCCTCGGGCCAGGACCTGGTCGAGCAGCTGAAAGCCTCAGGGCAGCTTGATGCCCTGTTCGCGCAGATCGACGCGGGCGGCGTCGAGCTCACCGGTGACGGCGGGTTCGTGCCCGCGCTGGTCAAGGCCGCGCTCGAGCGGGGCCTGCAGGCCGAGCTGACCAGCCATCTGGGCTACGAGAAGGGCTCGAGCGAGGCGCCGAAGCACGCCAACTCCCGCAACGGGACCACCCCGAAGACCGTGGAGTCCGAGGTCGGGCCGATCGAGCTGGACGTCCCGCGAGACCGGGGCGGGTCGTTCACCCCGCGCCTGGTGCCCAAGGGCCAGCGGCGCCTCGGGGGCCTGGATGACATGATCATCAGCCTCTATGCCGGCGGAATGACGATCCGGGACATCCAGCACCACCTGGCCTCCACGATCGGCACGGACCTGTCGCACGAGACGATCTCCAACATCACCGACGCCGTGAGCGAAGAGGTCCTGGCGTGGCAGTCGCGGCCGCTGGAGGAGTTCTATCCGGTGATCTATCTCGACGCAATCCGGATCAAGATCCGAGAGAACAGCCAGGTCCTCAACCGTGCCGCCTACATCGCCGTCGGCGTGGACCTCGAGGGCATCAAGCACGTGCTGGGGATCTGGGTCCAGGACACCGAGGGCTCGGCGTTCTGGGCCCACGTCTGCGCCGATCTCGCCAACCGGGGCGTGCAGGACGTGCTGATCGTGTGCTGCGACGGGCTCAAGGGCCTGCCGGAGGCGATCGAGGCGACGTGGCCGGACTCGATGGTCCAGACCTGCGTGGTTCACCTGATCCGGGCCGCGATGCGGTTCGTGGCCTACCAGGACCGCAAGAAGGTCGCCGCCGCGCTGAAGCCGATCTACACCGCCCCCAACGAAGAGACCGCGAGGAAGGCGCTGGCCGAGTTCGAGGCCTCCGAGCTCGGCACGAAGTACCCGTCTGCAGCCGCGACCTGGGCGAACTCCTGGGAGCGGTTCATCCCGTTCCTGCAGTTCCCACCCATGCTCCGCAAGGTCATCTACACGACCAACAGCATCGAGTCGCTGAACTTCCAGCTACGGAAGGTGACCAAGAACCGCGGCCACTTCCCCTCGACCGAGGCGGCGGTGAAGCTGCTCTGGCTGGCGATCTGCAACATCGAAGACAAACGCGCCGCCGAACGCGCTCGGGACCGGGGCAAACCCGCCGGCCAGCGCAAAGCCCAGGGCCGGCTCGTCGAAGGCCAGGCCGTCACGAACTGGAAGCAGGCCCTCGCCCAGCTCGCCGCGGCCTACCCCGACCGGATCAACCCCTACCTGTGACCACCCCGCTTACACAGACAAGTTGACACGCCCGAGGGTCCGACGCCAGAGGTGCGGATTCACGCGCCGTTCTGCAGGCGAGCGATTCCCGTCTCGGAGATCTCCGACATCACTTCAGCCAGTGATGACGGCATGAACCACGGACTCCTCAACTGGTTCGTCACGGGCCGCGCTTCAGCCCCCGGCGGGGTCCGCATCAACAACGGCGGTCGGGCCCGCGTCACGATCCGGACCCGTGACGGGTCGCTCTTCAACGTCGTAGTGGACGATCACGACCAGGCGAGCCGCCTGGTTGAGGATGTCCGGTCGATCAGAGCACGCTCATCCGGCTAAATCGGTCGTTAGTGACGAGGGGCCCCGCCATGCGCCGTGTGCGCCACCTCCGGCCCTGCCCGCCCGCCGCACGGCTCGCCACAACCAACCCGCTAGAGCGGCAGCCGTCCGTACGTTTCGAGCGAGCCCTGGGGTGCGCGGGGGCGCCCACCTGGACACCCAGTGTCACGCCGACCGGATCCCGCCCGATACGCGAAGAGTCCACCGCGCGTCGTGTGGAACCTTGCCTGCATCTCGACAGCAAAGGCCCTTGCCCACCGATCCGCATCGTGACACAGTTCACCCCATGATGCAGCAGCAGTGACGCCGTGGGTCCGACGACCCACCACCGGCCTCCCCGCGCGCCCGTCTCGAGCACGGCTCGACGGGTGCCTCTGCGCCCACCCCTTTCTTCAGAAAGCAGTCACCGCATGCCTGACATCATCGAATTCCCCCTGCCCGTCTCGTCGGACGACCCCCACTGGCGGGCCTACTGCCAGCTCGGAGACGAGTACAACCACGAACTGATCGGCACGACCGAGTGGGACGAGACCCCCACGGACGCGCTCATCCAGGCCGCCGCCGAGACCGACCACACGCTGCGCCGCTACCTGGCGTACGTCGACGGCGAGGCGGTCGGCTACGCCCGCGTCCTGATCAACCAGGTCGACGACCCTGACGCGGCCACCCTCAACGTCTACGTCCACCCGCGGCACCGCGGACGCGGCCACGGCCGGGCACTGGCCGAGCGGCTCGTCCTGGACACCGCCGGCCTCACCCGTTTCGAGACCTGGCCGCTGACGCCGCGGCCGGTGGCCGGGCAACGGACGCTCACCCCGCCCAACGGCGCCGGCGCGGTGTCCGCCGAACATCCGGGTGTGCGTCTCGCCCAGTCCTACGGCTTCGCGCTCGTCCAGATCGAGCGGGTGAGCCGGTATGACTTCGCCGATCCGGGGATCGACCCCGCCGTCGCCCTGGCCGAGGCCGAACGCGTCTCGTCGGACTACGAGCTCCACGCCTGGGAGGGCGCGGCCGACGCGTCCCTGCAGGACGACCTTGCCGTCCTCAAGGCCCGCATGGCCACGGACGTGCCCTCCGGGGAACGCACCGTGGTGGAGCAGGTGTGGGACGCGGCCCGCGTGCGTCGCATGGACGAGCAGATCCTCACGACCGGGCGCCTCTTCCGCGCGGTGGCGCGGCACCGCGCCACCGGTCGGATCGTTGCCCTGAGCGAGCTGGTGGCGCCCCGCTCGCGCCCGGACGGGCTCATCGACCAGTGGGACACCATCGTGCTGCCCGAGCACCGCGGCCACCGCCTCGGCATGCGCGTGAAGGCGGCGAACCTCATCGCCGTGCGCGACGCGCTGCCCGGGGCCCGCGCGATCATCACGTGGAACGCCGAGGAGAACCGGCACATGCTCGACGTCAACGAGGCGCTGGGCTTCCGGCCCGTGCTGGCCGAGGCGTCCATGGAAGCGCCGGCACCGCTGCGACGTCGCTGACGGCCCGCGACCCGCGGCGCCGCCTCACCCCCGCTCGAGCGTCCGCTGGGCCGCCTCCCGCACCGCCCGCGTGAGCCGCACCAGGCGCGTCACGGGCAGTGTGGCCGCCTGCCAGTACAGGGGCACGAGGACGTCGTCGAGCCCGGGCACGCGGACCAGCCGGCCGGCGCGCACGTCCTCGACGGCCTGGGCGTCCACGAGCATCCCCCACCCCAGGCCGGCCCGGACGGACCGGTGGAACCCGTCGAACGACGGCGCCAGGTGCGTGGGCGGGGCGACGTCCAGCCCGGCGCCGCTCAGCGCGAGGCGCTGCAGGTCGTCCTTCGCGTTGTAGCGCATCATGGGCATCGCGCCGAGGTCGACGACGTCGCCCGCCGCGTGCCGGGCGAGCAGGGCGGGCGAGGCGAGCGGGACGTAGCGCATGCTCCCCAGCGGCTCCGCCGCGCACCCCTGCACCGGCTGCGGCTCCGTGGTGACGGCGGCCAGCACCTCGCCGCGCCGGAGCAGCACCTGGCCCACCTCCCGCTCCAGGGCGCGGATGCGCTGGCTGACCGCCGAGGCGCTGACGCCGAGCTCGTACGCGGCCGCCTCGAACGAGCCCTCGTCCGCGATCGCACGCAGCGCCTGCAGCTGATCCAGGTTCATGAAGCAGAGCTGAGGCACCTGCAGTTCTCTTCGTTTGGCTCAGGCCCGGCCGGGCCCTAGCGTCCTCACCCATGTGGACCCTCGCCGGCACCGGCCTGCTCACCGGACTCGCCCTCATCGTCGCCATCGGCGCCCAGAACGCCTTCGTGCTCCGCCAGGGCGTGCGCCGGGAGCATGTGGGCGCCGTCGTGCTGGTGTGCATGGCCTCGGACGCCGTGCTGATCCTGGCCGGGACCGCCGGGGTGGGTGCGCTCGTGCAGGCCGTGCCGTGGCTGCTCGAGGTGCTGCGCTGGGGCGGCGCCCTGTACCTGCTCTGGTTCGCGGTCTCCTCCCTGCGTGCCGCGCTGCGCCCGCAGGGGCTCGTGGCCGAGCAGGCGCCGCGCACCGCGGGTTCGGTCGTCGCCACCACGCTCGCACTGACCTGGCTCAACCCGCACGTCTACCTGGACACCGTGGTGCTGCTGGGCAGCCTCGCCAACCAGCACGGTCCCGACGCGCGGTGGGTCTTCGCCGCCGGCGCCGTCGCCGCCTCGGTCCTGTGGTTCACCGCGCTCGGCTACGGCGCGCGCCTGCTGGCCCGGGTGCTCGCCGACCCGAAGGCGTGGCGCGTGGTGGACGTGGTGATCGCGGTGGTCATGGCGGTGCTCGCGGTCCGGCTCATCGCCGGGTCCGGCGTGTGGGGATGAGCAGGCAGACGCCGGAGCGCGCCTCCGGCACGAGCCACTACCCGCGCTCACCCCGGAGGTCGGCGCGAGCCTGACGCAACGCCTCGCGGTAGGACTCCGCCTTCTGGTCGTAGAGGCCCGCAGACGCGGCCTCCCCGACGAGGTCACTCAGCGAGGCACGCCGCTCCCCGCGCTTCCGCTGCTGATAGGACACGACGTCTTGGAGCCGGATGCGTCGGTGCCGACCACCGGTCGTCCTCTCGTACGGCAACGCGCCCTCCTCGAGCAGCCTCACCAGCGTGGGACGACTGATGCCGAGGAAGTTCGCCGCCTCCTGTGTCGTGAGCAGCTGGTCGACGGGTGCCACCGTGATGGCCTTGCCCACCCGCATCGCCTCGACGACGTCCCGCAGGACGTTGAAAGCCTCTGGCGGCAGGGGGACCTTCTGCCCATCAGGGCCGACCAGGGCGGCCGGCTGCGTCAGGCCGTCGAGGAACCTGCCGACGTCGAGCATCTCCTCGAGGTCCGTCGGCGGCAGCACCGTGTGCTTGTCATTCACCGTCGCAGTCATGGAACAAGACTACCCGCGAAAACGAAAAATTCGCAGTTTCCTCTCGCGTCCGCTTCCCCGCTCCGGGGCGCTGCGTCAACCGCGCGCGTAGGCGAGCGACTCCTCGATGATCCCGACGACGACGGCCAGCTCTGCCTCGTCCCGCGGACCGTAGAGCATCCACTCCGTGCCGAAGTCCGCGTAGCCATGCGGTTCGAGCCATCCGAGCTCGGCCAGACGGACGCCGCGCTCGGGCGCCAGGACGAGGTGCACTGACGTGTCGTCCACCCCATGCAGGTGCACCGGCTCCCAGCGCCGGCCTGGTGAGAGGTTGACCTCCGGGGTGCGCTCCTCCGGCCGGCCTGTCAGGTGGAGGGCGCGCGACGTTGCTGGCGAGACGGTGCTGTGGCCCTCCTCGACGCCGTCGAGGGCGAACACCGCAGCGACCAGACGGCCCCACAGCTCCGGCGATGATCGCTGATCAAGCTGTCGGTGGGGCCCCTCGGTCGACGTCACGGGACGACTGCCCGGCCGGGGATCGTCAGCGGTGAGCCGGACACGGGGGCTCGCATCAGGATCCCTGCAGACGATCCTGACGGGGCCCCGCCGGCCAGGCAAGGCCATCAGGCCCCCCTCACTCCCCGCCCAGCTCCTCCCGGAGGATCCGCGCGCCGGCCACGAGCGCGGCGGTCTTGTCCCGCGCCACGGAGCGAGCCAGCGGCGCCATGCCGCAGTTGGTGCTCGCGATCAGCTTGTCCGCGTCCACGAACTCGAGGGTCTCCCGGAGGGTCGCCGCGACCTCCTCGGGCGTCTCGATCTCGTCGCTCGCCACGTCGATCGCGCCGACCATCACCTTCTTGCCGCGCAGCAGGCCGATGAGCTCCGCCGGCACCCGGGAGTGGTGCCGCTCCAGGGCGATCGTGTCGATCGTGGACTCGCGCAGCAGCGGGAACGACGTCTCGTACTGGCGCCACTCCTCCCCGAGCGTGGCCTTCCAGTCGTTGTTCGCCTTGATCCCGTAGCCGTAACAGATGTGCACGGCCGTCTCACACGTCAGGCCCTCGGCCGCACGCTCGAGCGTCGCCACGCCCCAGTCGCGGACGTCGTCGAAGAACACGTTGAACGCGGGCTCGTCGAACTGCACGACGTCGACGCCCACCGCCGCCAGCTCCCGCGCCTCCTCGTTGAGGATGCGCGCGAACTCCCACGCGAGCTTCTCGCGGCTGCCGTAGTGGCGGTCGGCGAGGGTGTCGATCATGGTCATCGGCCCGGGCAGGGTCCACTTGATGGGCCGGTCCGTCCGCGCGCGCAGGGCCTTCGCGTCGTCCACGAACACCGGCGCCGGCCGGCCCACCTCCCCGACGACGGTCGGCACGCTCGCGTCGTACCGGTCGCGGATCCGCACCGTCTCCCGCCGGTCGAAGTCCACACCGCCGAGGTGCTCGATGAACGTGGTGACGAAGTGCTGGCGGGTCTGCTCGCCGTCGCAGACGATGTCGATGCCCGCACGCTCCTGATCGGCCACGGCGAGGGCGAGCGCGTCGAGCTTGCCCTCGCGCAGCTGCTCCCCCTCGAGCTTCCAGGGCGACCAGAGCGTCTCCTCCTCGGCGAGCCAGCCGGGCTTCGGCAGGCTGCCGACGAGGGCGGTGGGGATCAGGGTGGTCATCGGGTCTCCTCGGTGTCTCGTGCGGCGTGGGCGGCGGCCCAGCGCTCCAGCAGGTCGCGGTGCGGGCCCACGAAGTGCTCCTGCGTGTACTCCCCCTGCTCCCGGCCGAGGCGGGCCCGCTCCTCGCGGTCGTAGGCGATCCGGGTCTGCGAGAAGTCGCCGTGGTCCAGGCGCGGCCGGTAGACCTCGCCGGCCCCGGCGTTCGCGTTGTAGATCTCCGGCCGGTAGATCCGCTGGAAGGTCTCCATGGTGGCGATCAGCCCGGCCAGGGAGAGGTTCGCGTGGTCGTTGAGCAGGTCGCCCCGCGAGTAGAACGCCAGCGGCGCCACGGCCCCGCGCGGCAGGAAGCACCGGATCCCCAGGCCCATCCGGCCGAAGTAGCGGTCCGTGCGGGAGGGCTCGTCCTGGCGGTACTCGACCCCGAGCACCGGGTGCTCGTTCGTCAGCCGCCGGTAGGTGCGGCTCGTGGACACGCTGATGCAGATCACGGGCGGCTGCGGGAACCGCTCCCGGTACGCCTGCGAGTCGAGCAGGTGCCGGAACAGCCGCCCGTGCAGGTCGCCGAAGCCGTCGGGCTCCTCGGTCCCCGGCGACGTCGCCGCGTGCGCGGGCAGCACCACGGAGAAGTCGTGGTCGCGGACGTAGGAGGAGAAGTTGTTCCCCACACTGCGGCCGAGCACAGCGCCCGTCGCACGCTCGACCACCCGCACGTCGAGCATCTCCATGAGCGGGAAGTCGACATCCGCGCCGTCGTCGGCGGTGAAGTGCACGTCGATCGAGACGATCTCGATCCGTGCCGTGTAGCGGTCCCGCTCCGGGTTGTCCCAGGGGGCGAGGTCGTTGAGGCGCCCGTCGATCATGGCCAGGGCGGCGCGCAGGTTCTCCCGCCGGTCCGCACCGCGGGCGAGGTTCGCGAAGTTCGTGGTGGCGCGCGTGCTGGCGGCGGGCGTGTAGTCCTCGTCGAACGGCGTGGTGTGGATGCTGAACGTCAGGTCGTCCACGCGGGTGGGCACGGTACTCGGGACAAGGGTGGCGTGGCTCATCGGGTCCTCTCCGGGGTGCGGGCGTGGGTGGTGCGGTGGTGGGCGGGTGCGGGACGGGGCACCGCGGACGACGACGGCGCCCCGCAGCCGGCGGCGACGCGTGCGGCACATTCGAGGCCGGCCTCGAGGTCCGCCTGCAGGTCGGCCACGTCCTCGATGCCGACGGAGAGCCGGACCAGGTCCGTGGGGACGGCCAGGGGCGTGCCCCGCACGGAGGCGTGGGTCATCTCGGAGGAGTAGCAGAGCAGCGATTCGACCCCGCCGAGGCTGACCGAGAGCGCGAACAGCTCGGTGGCCTCGGCGAACGCGCGGGCCGCGGCCTCTCCCCCGGCCAACCGGATGGAGACGATCCCGCCGAAGCCGTCCATCTGCCGCGCGGCGAGTGCATGGCCCGGGTGGTCGGGCAGCCCGGGGTAGAAGACCTGGGCGACCTCGGGGCGGCCCTGCAGCCAGCCCGCGAGCGCGGCGGCGTTGGCGCCGTGCCGGTCCATGCGCAGGCCGAGCGTCTTGAGGCCGCGGGCGGCGAGGTAGGAGTCCTGCGGGCCGGCGACCGCACCGGCGGCGAACTGCTGGTAGGCCACCGCCTCGGCCAGCGCCCGGCCGCG
This sequence comes from Micrococcus luteus, assembly GCF_014138885.1. Taxonomy (NCBI): domain Bacteria; kingdom Bacillati; phylum Actinomycetota; class Actinomycetes; order Micrococcales; family Micrococcaceae; genus Micrococcus; species Micrococcus luteus. The sequence goes on along the minus strand of NZ_JACJIK010000001.1, from coordinate 1,722,007 downwards.
GAACTCGCGGTCGGCCACCACCACGGCGCCGCCGAGCACGTCCGAGTGCCCGCCGATGTACTTGGTGGTGGAGTGCACCACGACGTCCGCGCCGAGGTCGAGGGGCCGCTGGAGGTAGGGCGAGGCGAACGTGTTGTCCACGACCAGCAGCGCGCCGGCGTCGTGGGCGATCTGCGCCCAGGCGGCCAGGTCCGCGATGCCGAGCAGCGGGTTGGACGGCGTCTCCACCCACAGCAGCGCGGTGCGGCCGGGACGGACGGCCGCGGCGACCGCCGTCGGGTCGGTGATGTCCACGGGGGTGTTGGACACGCCCCACGGCTCGAGGACGGTGGTGATGAGGCGGTGGGTGCCGCCGTAGCCGTCGCCGCCCAGCACGATGTGGTCGCCGGGGCGCAGCACGGCCCGCAGGAGGGCGTCCTCGGCGGCGAGCCCGGAGGCGAACGCGAACGCCCGGTCGCCGTGCTCGAGGGCGGCGAGCTGGGTCTCGAAGCCGTTCCGGGTCGGGTTGGAGCCCCGGCTGTACTCATGCCCGGCGCGCAGCACGTTGATGCCGTCCTGCACGAAGGTGCTGGTCTGGTAGATCGGCGGCACCACGGCGCCGGTCAGCGGGTCGGGCTCCTGGCCGGCGTGCACGGCGGTGGTGGTGAAGCCGCGGACGGCGGGGCGGGACACGGAGCGGGTGGTGTGGTGGACGGCGGTCATCTCAGCGCACCTCCTGGGTGACGGCGGCGGTCTCGGGGACGGCGGGCGTGGCGGCGGGGACGGCCGGCCCGGCGGCGGACACCGCGGCCAGGGCACGGTCCAGGTCCGCGATCAGGTCGTCGGGACACTCCAGCCCGATGGAGAGCCGGACGGTGGTCTCGGCGATCCCGGCGGCCTCGCGCTGCTGCCGCGTCAGGCGGCAGTGCGTCATGGTCGCCGGGTGGGAGACGAGGGACCGGGCGTCACCGACGTTGACCACCAGCTGGAACAGCTCGAGCGCGTCGAGGAACGGGGCCACGGCCTCGGGGCCGCAGGCCAGGTCGAAGGAGAACACCGAGCCGACGCCGTCCGGGAAGTCGCGGGCGGCCAGCGCCGCGCTGGGATGCCCGGCCACACCGGGGTGGTGCACCCGCGCGACCGCGGGGTGCCCGGCCAGGTGTTGGGCTACGGCCAGCGCGGTGGCGGTGTGGCGGGCCACGCGCAGGTCGAGCGTCTCGAGCCCCTGGATGAACTGCGCCGCGCTCGCGGGGGCGAGGGTGGGGCCGAGGTCGTGCAGGAACTTGCTGCGGGCCAGCGTCAGGTAGGCGCCACGGCCGTGCCGCTCGACCAGCGTCTGCCCGCCGTAGCGGGCCTTGGGCCGGGCCAGCTGCGGCCACCGGTCCGGCGCCGCGCCGTAGTCGAACGTGCCGCCGTCCACGATCGCGCCGCCGAGCACCGCGCCGTGTCCGCCGAGGAACTTGGTGGCCGAGTGCACGACGACGTCGGCGCCGTGCTCCAGCGGCCGGTAGAGGGCCGGCGTCGCGAGGGTGCTGTCCACCACCACCGGCACACCGGCCGCGTGGGCGAGGTCCGCGAGCGCGGGCAGGTCCGGGAGGGTGGCGAGCGGGTTGGTGATGGCCTCGAGGAAGAACGCGCGCGTGTCGGGCCGGACCGCGGCGGCCCACGCGGGCGGGTCCGCCGGGTCCGCGAAGGTGACCTCGATGCCGAAGTCCGCGAACGTGTCCGTCAGCAGGTCGACGGTGCCCCCGTAGAGCTGGCTGGAGGCGACCAGGTGCTTGCCGCCCTGCAGCAGCGCCAGCAGGGACAGCGCGACGGCGGCCTGGCCGGTGGCCGTGGCGATCGCGCCGATGCCGCCCTCCAGTGCGGCGAGGCGGTTCTCGAACACCGCGACGGTCGGGTTGCCCGTGCGGCTGTAGGTGAAGCCGGGGGTCTCGAGCCGGAACATCGATGCCGCTGTGGCGTGGTCCGGGAAACGGAACGCCGTGGTCTGGTGGATGGGCGGGACGACCGGCCGGTGGGGTGCGGCGGGCTCGTAGCCGGCGTGGACTTGCTGTGTGGCGTGACGGGGCATCTGCTCTCCTCCATCGGTCCTGGCGGTAGCACCGGGCCTGCCGTTCCCGGGGGTCCGGGTCCGGCGGGCGGGTTGCTGCGGCGTCGTCGAGCCAGATCTCTCGGCCGCTCTGGATGGGTGGTGAGCCCATCCCACGCGGTGGGCCGCCGCGAGTCCAGCGGGCGGCCGGCTCGCGCGTCATATGAGCCGCCACCGCGCCATCCAGGACCGGCCGGAGCCTCTCCGGGGCGCGGCGGGCCGAGGCAGACCCGTGTGACGGACCGGCGTGGAGGGGGGGTGTGTCAGACTCCCAGGCATGACACAGAGCACACCGGGCGGACCGGCCACGGGCCTGCCCGACTTCCGCCCCTCGGGCAACCAGGGCGTGGACCCGGCGCTGTACGAGATCGAGAACGCGGCCATGGACCGTGAGGGCGCCCTCTGGGCGGCGCTGCAGGAGGCGGCGCCTTGGGCCGGGCGGACGCTGCTCGACCTCGGTGCGGGCACCGGCTTCTGGCTGCCCCGCTACGCCGACGCGGCCGAGACGATCGCCGTCGAGCCGGACGTGCGCCTGCTGGGGGCCGCCCGCGCCCGCCCCGGCGGGGCGCGCGTGCTGTACGGCTCGGCCGAGCAGATCCCGCTGCCGGAGGCGAGCGTCGACGTCGTGCATGCCCGGTTCGCGTACTTCTTCCCGCACCCGCGCTGGGACGTCCGACCCGGCCTGGACGAGGTCGCCCGGGTGCTGCGGCCCGGCGGCGCGCTCGTGGTGATCGACAACGACACCGAGCGCGGCCAGTTCGCCGAGCTGCTGCGGGCGAGCACGAACGCCGCGGCGCAGGGCCAGGACACGTACGCCCGCGAGTGGTGGGCCGGCGTCGGGGCCCAGACCCGCGAGGTCATGAGCTCGTGGACCTTCGACTCCCGCGCCGACCTCGAGGCCGTCCTGCGGCTGGAGTTCGAGCGAGGGGTCGCCGACGCGTGGCTCGCCGAGCACCCCGCAGCGACGTCGCTGAGCTACGGCTACCTGCTCCACGTGTGGCGGTGAGCACGGACCCGCGTCGTCAGACGCCTGCCCCCCGCACCCCTGACACTGGGACGCCCCCGCCGCCGGAAGGACGGGCGCGGTGGCTGGTCGCCTCCAACGCCCTCGACGCGGGTGGCCGGTCCGCCTCGGACGTCGCCCTGGATGTCCTGGCGGTGCTCCTGCTCGGCGTGGGCGCCGACGGCATGGGCGTGCTGATGGCGCTCTCCGGGTTGGGATTCCTCCTGCTCGGCGTGCCCATCGGCATCGTGGTGGACCGACACCTCAGCCCGCGGCTGCTCGCGGCCACCGGCCTCGCCAAGGCGGCGGTGCTCGGCTCGCTCGTCGTGGCGTGGGCGCTCGACGCGCTCACGTTCGGTCACCTCGCCGCTGTCATGGCCCTGCTGGGCGTGCTCACGGTGCTGGCCGAGACCACCCAGACCGCGCTCGTGCCGCGCGTCGTGCCGGCCAGCGCCGTCGCCCGCCTGACGGCGCGGCTCGAGTCCGCCGACGCCGCCCTTGTGTTGATCGTGCCCGCCGCGGCGGGCGTCCTCGTCGGGTCGCTGGGCGCGGGACCCGTGCTCGGCATCGCGACGGCGTTCCTCTTCGCGGCGGCGATCGTCGCGCTCCGGGTGCGGTTGCGGCCCTCCGCCGCGGCGGACGTTCCGGACGACGACGGGGACCCCGGCGTCGCGGACGTCCTCTCCCGCTGGGCCCGGTTCGGGAAGGACGCCGCGGAGGGGTGGACGGTCCTGCGGCGCACCCCGGTCCTGTGGCTGCTGACGATGGGGTCGGTGGCCGCCAATGTGGGCATGGCCCTCTTCGCCCCGGTCGAGGCGGTCTGGATCCTGACCGACCTGCGGCTCGGGCCGGAGTTCCTGGGCGTCCAGATCACCGCGGGCGCGGTCGGGGCACTGGCGGCCTCGTCCCTGGCGGGCCGGGCCATCGACCGCCTGGGCGGGCGCCGGTGCATCCTCCTCGGCTCGGTCGGCTGCGCCGTGGCCGTGGGGCTGCACCTGCTGGCCTACGTCGACCGCGCTCATGCCGGGCCGTGGCTGCTGGCCGGCGCGGCCCTCTGGGGGTTCATGGTCCTGCTCGGGAACATCACCCAGGCCGCCGTGACCGCCCGCGCCTGCCCCGAGGGCACGCTCGGGCGGGTCACCGCGATGCGCCGCACCCTCACCCGGGGCTCCGTGCCGCTGGCGACCCTCGCGGGAGGTGCGCTCGGGGCGACGCTCGGGGTCGGCTGGGCGCTCGCGGGGTGGCAGGTCCTGGCGGTGGTCTCGCTGGCCGCCGTCGTGCCGGCCGCGCGGTGGGTGGATGCGGGGCGCGACGACGTCGACTGAGGCCGAGACGCTGACGCGGACGCCGAGGTCGCTTAATGTGTGGCCATGGTCAGCCGCCCCGTGCTCCAGCAGCCGGTCGTCGACGCCGCCGACATCCGTTCCGTCGCGGAGTTCTACCGCGAGCTCCTCGGCCTCCACTACCGCGCGGGCGACGAGCTCGCGGACGGCCGCGAGCCGGACAGCGCGGACTGGCTCGTGCTGCTGGACGACGACGGCCGCCGCGTCCTGACATTCCAGCGCACCGAGGAACTGAAGCCCAGCACGTGGCCGTCACCCGAGGTGCCGATGCAGCTGCACCTGGATTTCACCGTGCCGGACCGCGATTCCCTCGACGCGGCCCACGACCACGCGCTGCGCCTGGGCGGGCGTCTCGTCCTGGACCGCTCCGACGACGAGGACGAGCCCCTGTACGTGTTCGCGGACCCGGCCGGCCACCCCTTCTGCGTCTTCGTGGGGTGAGCGCGGCAGACCGCGGCACGGCTCAGTGCCGTCGGTAAGGTCGTCGGGTGATCCCGCAACCCACAGATCGACTCACGTTCCGGTGCATGACCGACGCTGACCTCGACGACATGTGCAGGCTCCTCGGAGACGCGGAGGTCATGCGCTACTACCCGCGAGCCAAGTCGCGCAACGAGGTGCAGCGGTGGACCCGACCCGGACGCGGCCGATCCGATGGGCCCGATGCCCCACGACCCCTCCTGGGCCGGCGGCGGGGACGACTCCCTGCTCCAGCGCGCCGCCGAGACCGCCCGCGACCTGCTGCCCGGCAAGGACTGACCCGGGGGCCTCCGGCAGGAGGGCCAGGGGTGGGCGTGTCGGCCTGACCCTTGGTTGACTTGCGACGACGTCGGCCCACCCCACCCCGGGCGCCGTCGGACAGGGGGCGCTCACCCGGCGCCCCTCCCACCACGCCTGAGGAGGGCACCCATGGCTGATCAGCAGATCCCCGAGACGAAGAACTCCGACGCCCCCGGCGACCAGGACCAGGCCGCGCAGCAGGCGCCCGCCGAGGTCGACGGCCTCGCGGCCAAGGCCGAGCAGTCCGAGAAGGAGACCGAGGAGAACGACGAGGGCGGCTACGGCCACTGACCGACCACCTCGTCCCACCGACGACGCCCCGGGTGCCGCGCGCATCCGGGGCGTCGTCGCGCCCGGGGGGGCGTCAAGGTCGGCATCCGATGCCCCATCCCCTTGCACCCACCGGCAGTCGATGACTGAGTGTCACTCAGAGATATATCCCTCAATGATTCTCGGGGAGTGGCGGGACCCCGATGATCCGCATCTCCACACCACGTTGAAGAAGCTCAGGGATGCCGGGTTCATCGAGGAGTTCGACGGCGACGACGCCCGACGCGTCCATCGCCTCACCCCCGGGGACGCGGCGTCCTGATGAGCGACATCGAGCGCCGGCGCGGAATCCTGGCGATGGCCGACCAGATCATGGAGACGACATGAGCACCACACGCATGAGCAGTGGGCCGGCCTTCACCCCGGAGAAGGACCTCGCGAGGTTCGAAGACACGGCCCGCCGCGGCCAGCGGCTGACCGGGTTCTCCCTGGCCGCCCACGGCTGGCGCTTCGAGGACGCCGAGCCCGAGGACGTCGTCTTCGACATGTCCTACGAGACCGACCCCGACGACCACCACTTCGACCTCTTCCGGGCCGCCGGCTGGACGCCCGCGCTCACCTACGGCCACATCCGCCTCTTCAAGGCCGCCCCCGGTACCACCCCCGTCCACACCGGCACGGAGTCACGACTCGAGGAGGCGCTCGGCAACCGCGCCCTGTTCCTGCGGTACACCGCAGTGACGATCGCCGCCGTGCTCCTGGTGGTGCTGGCGATGGCGGCCGCCGACTGGCCTCTTGCGGCGGTGCTCGCCACCGTCGCGGGCCTCTACGTCCTCTCCTTCACGGACCTCGAATGGCGAGGACTCATCGGCTGGGGGCTCTTGCTGCTGGGTCTGGCGTTCCACATCGTCCGGTTCGGGCTGAAGCCCCCGTCGGACCCGGACCGGCGCCGATGACCACCGCGCCGGCCGAGGCGGCGCGCACCGCCGTCGTCGAGCCGCCGCCCGGCTACGCGGTGCTGGGGTGGGCGTTGGTGTTCGTCACGGCGCTCCCCTTGGTCCTCTTGCTCGTGCTGGATCAGGCCCTACGGTCGGCGGGCATCCTCGTGATCGCCGCGGTGAGCCTCGGGCTGGTCGTGTGGCTGAGCCAGGTGGCGTTCCTGCGCGCCCGCATCGAGCTCGCGGCGGACCCCGCCGCCGGCGTACTCCGCCTCCGGGCCCCGCTGTACTCCCGCGAGCTGCCCCTGGACTCACTGGCCACGGTGGAGGTCCAGGACGACGTCGGCCCGGGCGTCGCCTACATCAACTGGCCGGTGACGGGGCGGGCCCGCTCCCGCCGCGGCGTGCGCCTGGACCTCGGCGGCCCCGCCGGGCTGGTCCTCGCCACCCACGACGGACAGCGGTTCACTGTGGTGACCCCGGATCCAGAGACGGCCGCGGAGCTGCAGGCGACGGTGACCCAGGCGACGTCGAGCGGCGACGTCCGGAATCGACTGCAGAAGTGACCCCTCTGACGCCCGCTGACACCCCCAGAAGGGTCACTTCCGCAGTCGATTCTCAGGTGTGCGCGCGACGCCCGTCCGTCGCACCCGCCCCCGCCCGCCGCATCGGCACGTGCGGGATGCCGTCCTCGAGGAACTCCGGCCCGTCCGGCGCGTAGCCCCAGCGGGCGTACCAGTGCGCCAGGTGGGCCTGGGCGTCCAGCACGCTCGGCCGCCCGCCGATCCGGGCGACCGCCTCGTCCAGCAGCGCCCCGGCCAGGGCCCGGCCCCGCGCGTCGGGGTGGGTGACGACGCGGCCGATGCGGGCGACGTCGCCGTCGTCCAGCAGCCGCAGCGTGGCGACGGGCGTGCCCGCCTCGTCCTCGACCCACAGGTGGACGGTGGCCGGCTCGAGGTCGCGGCCGTCCAGGTCCAGGTAGGGGCAGTCCTGCTCGACGACGAACACCAGCGACCGCAGCTGCCAGAGGCGGTAGGCCGTCGTCCGGTCGAGCTCGTCGAAGCCCGCGGCATGGACGGCAGGGGCGGGGCCGGGTGTGGCGGCGGGCGGCGTGGGGGCGGGGCGCTCGGGCATGAGCCGATGGTGCCACGGGAGCGTCCGACGCCCGGCGCCCGACGTGCTCCTGAGTGCTCCGGCGTCGCCGAATCCACTGCGGAACTGACCCTTCTGGCGACCGCCACCGCCCTCAGAAGGGTCACTTCCGCAGCGGATTCTCAGCCGTCCTCGCGGCGCAACGGCACCGGGACCGGTTCGGGCTGAGGCTCCCCGGTGGTGGTGGCCGCGAGCACGCCGTGTGCCGCCGCGGTCAGCACGGCGGCGAAGAGTCCCACACCCAGCGCCGTGGCGGCCCCGTCCGCGAGCAGGGGGATCACCATGCCCGGCACGATCGCGACCCCCACCATCACCACCGCGAACCACGCCGTACTCCCCCGGCCGGCGTAGAACACCTGACGCCCCGCCTCCTCCTGGTCCACCCGGTGGTGCACGTCGCGCAGGGCGAGGACCACGCCCAGGAGGCACGCCGTCAGCAGCCCGACCGCCCATCCCAGCCCCAGCTCGTGCCGCAGTCCGGACACGACGCCGGCGCATCCCACGAGCGCCGCCGCGACGGCGATCCGCACGTGCCAGACCTTCTCCCGCTCCATCCCGTCCATGGCCCCACCCTGTCAGAGCGCGGGACGAAGGGCGAGGCGGCCGCAGGACCTCCCCTTCTGCTCAGGACCGTGTCCTGAGGACGCGGTCCTGAGCACGACGTGAGGTCCGGAGGAGCAGCGTGCTTCAGGGAGCCTGCCGCCTGCCCTCCAGCCGGGCCAGCACCCACTCCCACTGCCGCGGCGTGCTCAGGCGCAGCACCGGCGCCCCCTCCGCCGCGGCCTCCCGCTCCCGGGCCCATGCCCGCTTGCGGTCGAACGTGGCGGCGTGCCAGCGCAGGATCGACTCCTCCCCGAGCACCCGACGCCAGGACTCGCGGTTGCCGTTGCACATCTCCCCCTGCCCCACCACCCGGCGGATCGTGCGCCGCACCAGGCGCGCGAAGGTCCGGGCCCGCGAGTAGTCCAGGGCGATGACGACGTCGGTCCGCTTCATGACCATCGGCCGGTAGAAGCCGTAGGCGGAGTCCAGCACCCAGGCCTCCCCCGCCGTGACCGAGTCCGCCAGGGCGGTCTGCTCGGCCTCCGGCCGCGGGACCCAGCCCGGCAGCCAGCCGAACTCCTCGTCCACGAGGGTGACCGGCAGGCCGAGCACAGCGCCGAGCCGCACGGCCGCGGTGGACTTCCCGGCCCCCGTGACCCCGTGGAACAGGACGCGGCGGGCCTGCCGCACGTGGTCGATCGAGGCGGAGGGCATGGGAGGAGGCTAACGGCCGTGACACGATGGCCCCGGTCGCACACAGCAGGAGGGGAACGATGACACAGGTGCACACAGGCAACGCTCACAGGCAGATCGTGGACGGCCAGCGCGTCCGCGGGATCAGCCGGGCGGGTCATCCGGTGGTCTTCGGCGGGCTGATCGGGGTGGTCGGCGGCATGGCCTTCCTGCTCGCCGGGATCGCCGGGTTGCCCGGCGACGCTCAGAGCATGCTCCGCAGTGCGGCGGTCGCCCTCGCCGTCTTCGCCCTCGCGGCGGTCCTGCTCCGCCGCCGGACCCTGCCCGCCCTGCCGCCCCCGGCGCCCGGGGCGCTGCGGGTGTACGGGGCCGCCGTCGTCGTGATGCTGCTGCTGTTCCCGGTGACCCGTCTGGTGGCCCGGGCCGCAGACGCGCCGACGGCGCAGATCGCCCTGGTGGCGGCCGTGGTGGGCGCGCACTTCCTGCCGTTCGCGCGCGCGTTCGGCGCGCCGGTGTTCCAGTGGATCGGCGGGTCGATGCTGGTCCTGGGCCTGGTCGGCGCCCTGGCGGCGATGCTCCGCGTGCCCGCCGCGGGACCGGCCGGGGCCGCGGCGGCCGGCGCGGCGATGCTGCTGATCGTGGCGGGGCAGGCCCTGCGGCAGGGGGCGCCCGCCCCGGGTGACAGACTGCGCGCATGACCGACGCCCCCTCCCGCGCCGAGGCCAACCGGCGCACCTACGACGACGCCCGCCTCGCCGCGATCTACGACGTGGACAACCCCGCGGGCGAGGACCACGCGTTCTTCCGCCGGGTCGCGGACGAGGTCTTGGCCGCGCGGGCCAGCACCCGCATCGTCGACCTCGGCTGCGGCACCGGCATCCTGACGGTGACGCTCGCGGGCCCGGGGCGGGACGTTGTCGGGATCGACCCGGCCGAGGCCATGCTCGCGGCGGCCCGCGCGCGCCCGGGCGGGGACGGCGTCGAGTGGCGACACGGGGATGCGGGGCTGATCGCGCCGGACTCCGCCGACCTGGTGGTGATGAGCGGCAACGTGGCCATGCACCTGGTCGACGACGACTGGCACGCGTCGCTGCGGCGCATCGGTGCGGGGCTCGTGCCCGGCGGCCGCCTGGTCTTCGAGACGCGCAACCCCGTCCGGCGCGCGTGGGAGGGCTGGCAGCAGGACCCCACGGAGCGCACGATGCCGGCCGGGCGGGTCCTCGAGTCGGAGCGCACCTCCGCCCCGGACCGGCACGGGGTGGTGACGATGCGCGTGCGCACCGAGTTCCTCGACTCCGGGGAGGTGTCCGAGGTGGACCAGCACCTGCAGTTCCGCTCCGCGGAGCAGGTGCGCGCGGACCTGGCCGCAGCGGGGCTGCGGGTGGAACGGCTCTCCGGAGACTGGCACCGCACGGCCTTCGACCCCGCCGAGCACCCGCTCATGGTGGTGGAGGCGGTGCGGGACTGACCGGGCGGTGGACGGCGAGCCCCTATGCCCCTCAGCCCCCGAACCCGACCGCCGTGTCCGGGGTGAGGTCGCCGTCGCGCAGGCCCTCCAGCACGAGCCGCTCGTAGTCCGGAATCGGGCTCGGCAACGAATCCAGGGGGAACTACTCCAGGTGGGGGGCCTTGCCGGGCTCGCAGATCCGCGGCTCACCCGCCCAGGACCGGCAGGCCCAGAACCAGTCCACGCGCTGCTCGCGCGGGGTGTCCGTGCCGTCCGTGCGCTGCATGACGGTCAGCAGCTCGAGGGCAGCAGGCTCGATCTCGACGCCGAGCTCCTCCGCCGTCTCCCGGACCGCCCCCTGCCGGGCCGCCTCCCCCGGCTCCACGTGCCCGGCGGCGCCCGCCACCCAGAACCCGTCCATGTACCCGGTGTGATGCCGGCGCTGCAGCAGCACCTCCCGTCCCCGCAGCAAGAGGACGTAGGAGGAGGGCACGAGGGCGAAGGAGTGGGCGGCCATGGGCACCATCATCGCCTCACGGGACCGCCACTGCGGCCGGTGCGTGGATGACGCCCGTGACCTGGGCATTCGCTGGGAACTGCCGCTAGCGTGGGCGCCATGGTCTCCCCCTCCGTCACGGCTCGGCCCGTCGGCCGCCCCGCCCCCGACCTCCACCGCCGCCTGCTGCTGTCCGGGATCCTCTTCGGGGTGGGCGTGGCCGCCTTCGTCGACGAGGTCGTCCTGCACCAGCTCCTGCACTGGCACCACTTCTACGACCTGTCCACCGCGGCCGTCGGCCTGGTCTCCGACGGACTCTTCCACGCCTTCGGCTGGTTCGCCGCCGTGGCCGGGCTGTTCCTCTTCGCGGACGTGCGACGCCGCGGCGGCCCCGGCGTCGGCCGGTGGTGGCCGGCGGTGCTGATCGGCGCGGGCGCGTTCCAGGCGTGGGACGGCACCGTCCAGCACAAGCTCATGAGGATCCACCAGATCCGGTACGAGGTCATCCCCACGGAGCTGCAGGGCACCGGCCCGTACGCGCCCGTGGACGACATCCTCGTGTACGACCTCGTGTGGATGGCCATTGCGATCGCCTTCCTCGTGATCGGCACCCTGGCGTGGCGGCGCGGCTCCCGCCGGGCGGCCGCCCGTGCATGAGCACCCCGGCGGGATCGGGGCGGAGCTCGGCGCCCAGGCGGCGAGCGCCCCGTTCCCGCTGGCCGGCGTCGTCATCGGCGGCGGACTCCTGCTGTTCCTGGTCGCCTATGCGGCGCTGGTCCGCGCCGGACGACGCCGGGGCCGCGCCTGGTCCGACGCGCGCACCCTGAGCGCGGCCGCGGGGGTGGTGGCCGGCGTCGTGGCGGTGGGACCGCTGGGGGTGCTCGGCCACCACGACTTCACGGCCCACATGTGGGGGCACCTGCTGCTGGGCATGCTCGCCCCGCTGCTGCTGGTGCTGTCCGCGCCGGTGACCGTGGCCCTGCGGGGCCTGCCCGTGGCGTGGGCGCGGCGGCTGTCCCGGGTGCTGTCCACGCCGTACGTGCGGGTGGTCTCGCACCCGGTGGTGGCGGGGCTGCTGAACATCGGCGGGCTGTGGCTGCTCTACACCACACCCCTGCACGCCTGGATGCATGCCTCCGCGGTGGGGCATCTGCTGGTGCACGTGCACGTGCTGCTGGCCGGGTGGGTGTTCACCGCCGCGATCCTGCAGGTGGACCCGGCACCGCACCCGCACGGACACCCGCTGCGGGCAGGTGTGCTCGTGGCGTTCCTCGCGCTGCACGCGATCCTCTCCAAGCACGTCTACGCGCATCCGCCGGCGGGCGTGGGCGTGGCGGAGGCCCAGGCCGGCGCCCAGCTCATGTACTACGGCGGCGACTGGATCGACCTCGTGCTGATCGCCGTCTTCTGCCTGGACTGGTACCGCCGCACCGCGCCGGTGCGGTCGGGGCGGGGCGGTGTGGTGGCCCGGGCGGCGTCCTGAGAAGACCGCTCGATGTGCTCAGGACCGCGTCCTCATGACGCGGTCCTGAGCACAGCAGGCGGTCGCGGGGATCCTGCGCCCCCGCCCGCGCCCCGGCTCAGTCGAGTCCCGCGGCCAGCTCGTCCAGGAAGGCCTTGAGCTCCTCCCGCTGTCCGGCCGGCCCGGGGTAGAGGTCGGCCATGCGTGCGGGGATGTCGGCGGCGGCCTCGCGCAGGTCCCGGCCGGCGGGGGCGAGGGAGATGAGGCGACGCCGCTCGTCGTCGGCGCTGCGGGCACGGGTGACCAGGCCGGCGTGGTCGAGGCGGCGCAGCAGCGGGGTGAGGGTGCCGCTGTCGAGTCCCAGGCGCGCGCCGATGTCGTTCACGCCCACCGGCCCGTCCTCCTGCCAGAGCACCAGCATCACGAGGTACTGGGGGTAGGTGAGGCCCAGCTCCTCGAGCAGGGGCCGGTAGGCGCGGGTCACCGCCCGGCTGGCGCGGTAGAGGGAGAAGCACAGCTGGCGGTCGAGGTCGAGGGGGGTGACGTCCACCCGGACAACCTACCCCGCAGACAACTGGATTGCACACAACCTGATCGCGGACTACCTTGGACCGTGGCCGCCGTCGAGCGGCCCCCGGCACCCCGGGCCAGACACCGTCAAGGAGCACACCGTGATCGAGATCGAGCCCCTCTACACCACCGAGGCCATCGCCACGGGCGGCGGCCGCAACGGCCACGTCCGGACCGCGGACGGCCGCGTCGACATGGACCTGGCGATCCCCGCCGAGATGGGCGGCAGCGGCGACGGCGCCAACCCCGAGCAGCTCTTCGCCGCCGGCTACGCCGCGTGCTTCCACTCCGCCCTGCAGAGCGTCGCCCGCCAGGCCAAGAAGAAGCTCGGCGACTCCTCCGTGGGCGCCCGCGTCTCGATCGGCAAGGCCGGCGAGGGCTTCGGCCTGGCCGTCACCCTCGAGGTCGTCATCCCGGACCTGCCCCAGGACGAGGCGCAGCAGCTCGCCGACGCCGCCCACCAGGTCTGCCCCTACTCCAACGCCACCCGCGGCAACATCCGCGTGGACGTTCAGGTCGTCGACGACTGACCGCTCGGCGCGGCGGCCTCCGCGGCCACCCGCGGATCCGAGGGCTGGAGCACCATCACCAGCAGGGCGATCGCACCGAGCACGGGCAGCAGCGCCAGGAGCAGCCAGGCGCGGCTGAGCCCGGCGTCGTGCAGGCGCCGGGCCGTCAGCGCCCAGGCGGGCACCAGATGGAGCAGGCCCCAGACCCCCGAGAAGGCCTGGTAGGCCTCGGTCATCGAGTCGACGGCGGGGACGCTGAGACCGCTGACCGCGAAGCCGGGGAACACGACGGCGGAGGGGGCGGCCGTCGTCGTGTCCGCCCCGAGCGCCCCGAACAGGAGGGTGATGCCGAGGGACGCGAGGGACAGGTACAGCACCACCCACCAGAACTCGGCGCGCCCGGCCCGGCCGCCGAACTGCGCGTAGCGTCCGTAGAAGCGGCCCACGGCCCGGAGGAGCGTCATGGCCGAATCCTGGCCCATGAGGTGGCCCGAGTCGAGGCCCTCCCGCGTGTCCGCACGTCAGGGCGCCGGTAGCCTGGCGCGCATGCCCTCCCCCTCCGGCTGGCAGGCCCAGCACGACGCCGACTACCGCGCCCACTGGCACGCCCTCGCCGCCCGCGCGGACCCCGACGCGCTCACCTGGGTGGTGCTGGGCGACTCGGCCGCCGTCGGGATCGGGGCCGAGAGCGTGGAGCGCACGTACGTGGCCCAGGTGGCCGAGCGGGTGGCCGCCGAGACCGGCCGGCCCGTGCGGGTGGTGAACCTCGCCGTCAGCGGGGCCATGGCGAAGGACGTGCTCGCCGATCAGCTGCCCCTCATGCCGGCGAGCGGGGTGGACGCGGTGACGTGCGTCGTCGGCGGCAACGACGTCACCTGGGCTTGGCGGTTCCGCGAGGCCGCCTTCGAGGAGCCCCTCGAGGCGATCGCCCGCGCCCTGCCCGCCGGCGCCACGCTGGGCCTGGTCCCGACGTTCCGCATCCCGCCGTTCGAGGCCCGCGTGCGCCGGGCGAACACGGTGGTGCGGCGGGTGGCCGCCCGGCACGGCCTCGGCGTGGCGGACGTGCACGCGGCCACGTGGCGGCGGAATCTGAGGCACCAGGTCAGCCGCCTGGCCCGGGACCTGTTCCACCCCAACGGCGCCGGCTACGAGGACTGGGCCGCGGCGGTCGCCCCCGAGGTGCTGCGGCAGGTGCGGGGTCAGGCACCGGCCGCCTGAGGACTCCTCCCCGCCGCGCGCGAAGCGCACATCCGGCGTCCCTCACACCGGGGGCTAGACGGGGACCCATGCGATGCATAGTCTCCCCTCACGCACTGCACGACGACCGGTCGGGCCGGCGTCCGGGAGCACGGGCTCCCCCGACCGACGGAGGTCCGCCTTGACCCCCTCACCCCCTTCCCTCCGCTCCGCCCGCCATGCCCTCCCGGCCACGACGGCGGCCCTGACCCTGGCCCTCACGCTCGCCGGCTGCTCCGGCGGCGGGGGCCCAGCGACGGCGTCCGGCACCACACCCTCCCCTGCGGCGTCCTCCGACACGACGCCGTCCCCGTCGAGCACGTCCGAGACCACCACGCCGTCCGCGGGCGGGCCAGCCTCCGGCACCACGGCGCCGAGCACTCCGGCGCCGGCCTCCGGGAGCGCCACGCAGGGTTCGGGCGGCGGCTCCACCGCCGGTGCCGGGTTCGTGCCCGAGGGCGCCGATCCCGCCAGGAACGGGGCTCTGCCGTTGAGCGAGGGCTTCCTCGCCGCCCTCCCGGAGGCCGCCGTCACGCACCGGGCGGGCAGTCCGACGGAGGACCCCCTGGCCCGGGCCCTGGAGGGCGTCGAGCTGCCCGGCACGCCCACGAGGGACGTCAACGTGATCGCCTCCGAGCTGCAGGGCCTCCAGACCCCCGGGGAGGGGGGCGCGGCGATGGGCGGCGAACGCCCCGAGGGCACCCTGCGCCTGATGCTGCTGTGCGACGACCCGGACGCCGGCCCGTCCTCGGTGGGCATCCTCGGGGCGGACGGCTTCGCCGCCTACCAACCCCTGGGGTGGTCGGACCGCTGCGGCGGATACGTCGTCATGGTGCCGGAGTCGGACGCGGAGGACCTGGTGGTGAGCGCCGAGGCCCCCGAGGGCACCCGGTACCGCCTGAGCGTGATCACGGACCACGATCCGGTGGCCGACTGACCCCACCATCCCCGGGGCATCCTCTCCGGCAGGCCCTCCTGGATCCGGCAGGCCCTCCCGGAGCGGGGCCTGCGGACAGGCGGGCGGGGCCGCGTCCCCACGACGCGACCCCGCCCTCCTCCATCCACGGGCCGGCGGCAGGTGCCGGCCCTGGCCGTCAGCGTCCCCACGACGCCCCCGGCCGCCGACCGGGCACCCCTCCCCACGAAGGGCGCCCGGCCGGAGTCTCGTCACACGATCAATGGTCGTGCCCCTCGTGGCCCTCCGAGGGCTCGGCGCCGTGGTCGTGGCCCTCGTGGCCGTCGTCGTCGTGGTCCTCGTCACCGTGCGCGCCCTCCTCGGGCTTCACGGACTCCGGCTGGCCGGTGACCACGGCCATCTCGACCGGGGCGAACTCCAGGTCCTTCTCCAGGACGGTCTCACCGGTCTCCAGGTCCACGGCCACGAGCCTCCGGTTCTCCGCGTCCGTCACGTAGGCGGTGTTCCCGGCGACCTTCAGGATCGGACCGGGCTCCTGCCACTCGTCCTTCTCCTTCCACGGCTCGATCACCGGGTACTCGGCGGTGACCTCACCGGTCTCCTCGTCGATCACGGTGACCTCGCCGTCGTAGGTCAGCACGACCGCGGAGCCGTCCTCAGCGCGGCCGAGCGAGCGGAACCAGTAGGACGAGCCGAGGTCCACGGTGGTGAGCTCATCGGTGCGGGTGTCGATGAGGGCGATCCCCGTGGGCCGCTCGACGGCTTCCTTCGGCTCCTCCTCGACCTTGTGATCACCCAGGACGATGGGTGAGTCATGCAACCCGAACAGGTTCCCGGAGCGCTGGTACTCGGTCTCGACCTCCACCTTGTGGAACTCGCCGTCCCGGTACACGACGGGCCCGTTCTCGCAGCCCATCACGACGACGTCGCCCGCCTCCGTCGGCTGGGCCGCGGCCTCGCCGTGGCTGCCGGGGCAGTCGTCGGTCTCGGCCGTGACCTCGCCGGTCTTCGGGTCGATCACCTGGAGCGTGTTCCGGGAGTCCTCGGTGCCCTGCGTGGTGAAGAGGGTGCCGTCGGAGAGCTCGAGCGCCACGCCGTGGTGCGGGTCCTCGGTCTCGGCCTCCGTCATGACGGGCATGAGGTCCGGGGTCGCCTTGTCCAGGTGGGTCGAGTCGAAGGTCCGGATCGCGCCCGTGCCGTCCGCGAAGAGAGTGGTCTTGCCGTTGTGGGTGACGACGTGGCCGGGATGCTCACCCGGGAACGTTACGCCGGTCATGCCGGGCGCGGACTCGTAGTTGTGGACGTGATCGCCGTGGGCCTTGGCCTGGATGCCGGTGGAGAACACCTCCCAGCCGTTCCCGGTGGTCACCAGGACGTCCTTGCCGTTGCCGGCGTTGCTCAGCCGCGTGAAGCCCGTGATGTCCTGCTCCTTCACCACCTCACCGGACTCGGCGTCGAGCAGCGTGAGCCCGTCCTCGTGCGAGAGCAGGATGCGCGGCGTCACCGCGGAGACCTCGGTGGTCTGGGTCGGGTCGACGCGGTCCTCCGCGGAGACGGAGGAGGCCGCCGTCGCCTCACCCGCCGGCGACTGGGCGCCGCCCGCGGCGGAGGCGGGTGCCGACGTCGGGCCGGACGGGTCGGCGTCCGCGCCGCACGCCGTCAGGGCGATGGCCGCGGCGGCGAGGGTGGCGGAGAAGGTGGCGGTGCGCGTGGAACGGCGCTGCGGGGCGAAGTGGGACACGGGGAGCCTTTCACGAGAGCGAAAAGATGCGACTGATTCACAATAAAGACTGTTGCGGATGATTCGCAATACTGCGGTGGACCTCACCCCGTCATCCCGGCGGCGCCGACGGCGCGCCCCCGTCGCGGGAACCGGCACGTGACGCCCTCGACGCGGCGACCGGGCCGTCACGGACACGCCGCTCGGGCGCCGCTACCGGCTGGGCGGCTGAGACGTCGGCCGGTGCGGCGTGCGGCGGAGCCCGTCAGGCCAGGCCGCGCGCCGCGTGCCAGGCGGCGATCCGCTCGAGCGCCTCGTGGACGGCGTCCGGGCCGGCGGCGAAGGAGAGCCGGACGGACTCGGGCCCGTGGACGGCGTCGAAGTCGTCGCCGGGGGTCAGCGCGACGCCGGCCTCCTCCAGCAGGGCGGCGCAGTAGCCGACGGCGCTGCCGAACTCCGCCAGCATGCCCGGGGCGAGACGGGCCCACAGGTAGAAGGCGCCGTCGGCGGGGGCGGCGTCGGCCCAGCCGAGCCGGGGCAGGGCGGCCAGCACGACGCCGCGCGTCGCCGTGAAGCCGCCGGCCTGCTCAGCGCAGAACGCGTAGGACTCCTCGCTGAACGCGTGGACGGCCGCCTCCTGTGCCGCGGCGGGCGGGCAGAGGGCGACCGAGCCGGCGAGGCCGTCGACCGCGGCGGCCAGATCGTCCGGCATGAGCATCCAGCCCAGCCGCCAGCCGGGCATGCCCCAGTACTTGGAGAACGAGCTGACCACGAGCGCGGTGCGGGAGGTGCGCCATGCGCAGGCGCCGAGCCCCTCCCCGTCCGTGTGCACGATGCCGTGGTAGATCTCGTCCGAGACGAGCCGCACACCGCGTTCCTCGCACCAGCGGGCGAGTTCGGCGAGCTCGGCGGCGCTGACCATCGTGCCCGTGGGATTGGCCGGGGAGGCGAGCACGAGCCCCGCGACCGGGCCCTCCGCGAGCGCCGCCTCCAGGTGGGCGACCGTGGGCTGGTAGCGGGTGCCGGCGTCGACGTCCACGTCCACCACCTCCACCCCGAGCGCCGTGAGGATGTTGCGGTACGCCGGATAGCCGGGGCGCGGCAGGAGCACGCGGTCCCCCGGGGAGAACGCCGCGAGGAAGCCGAGCATGAACGCCCCCGAGGAGCCCGTGGTGATCGCGACCTGCTCGGGGCGCACGTCGAGCCCGTACCAGCGGCGGTAGTGGCCGGCGACGGCGGCCCGCAGCTCCGGCAGGCCCAGCGCCGGGGTGTAGGTGAGGGCACAGCCGGAGGCGTGGACGGCGGCGGCCGCGGCGTCGACGGCGGGCGGGGCGCCCCCGCCCGGCTCCCCCGCGCACAGGCTGACGACGTCGTGGCCGGCGGCACGCAGCTCGGCGACCCGGCCGAGGATGCTCATCACCGTGAACGGCGGCACCTGCGACCGGGCGGACGGCGCGAAGGCAGGGGCGGCGGTGCTGACGGGGGCGGCGGTGCTGGCGGGGGCGGCGGTGCTGGGCCGGGACGGGCGACGCATGGCCCGAGGCTACCCCCCGCTTTCGTTCGGGAAACGGCGCCCCGGGGACGACTTTCGTTGACAAAACGGGCGGGCGGGACGCCGTTTCATCAACGAAAACGTCGCGACACGCCGCCGTTTCGTGAACGAAAACGTCCGGCCCGCCTCGCGCGGCCCTCACTCCTCGGCGCCGAGCATCTCCCGGATGTCCTCGGCGGTGAGGGAGTCGGTGAAGGCGCCGGCTCCGGAGTCGTCGGACTCGTCCATGAGCGCGCCGAACAGCTCGGCCTTGCGCCGCTGCAGCTCGAGCACCTTCTCCTCGATCGTCCCCTCGGACACGAGCCGGTAGACCATCACGGTCCGCTCCTGCCCGATCCGGTGCGCCCGGTCCACGGCCTGCGCCTCCGCAGCGGGGTTCCACCACGGATCCATGAGGAACACGTAGTCCGCCTCGGTCAGGGTCAGGCCGAAGCCGCCCGCCTTCAGGGAGATCAGGAACACCGGCGCCTCGCCCTCGCGGAAGCCGCGGATCACGTCGGCGCGCCCGCGCGTGGAGCCGTCGAGGTACGCGTGCTCGATCTCCAGGTGGTCCAGCTCCTCGGCGATCACCCGCAGGAAGCTCGTGAACTGGCTGAACACGATCACGCGGTGCCCCTCGCCGATCACCTCGGTGAGGTCGTCGAGGAACCGCTCGAGCTTCGAGCTGGGCACGGAGGCGTACTGGTCGTCGACGATCTGCGGCGCCAGCGCGAGCATCCGCAGCAGCGTGAGCGACGTGAAGATGGTGAACCGGTTGCCGTCCATGTCCCCGAGCAGGCCCAACACCTTGCGGCGCTCGCGCTGGAGCACGCGGTCGTAGAGCTTGCGGTGGGCCGGCTCGAGCTCCACCTGGAGGATCTGCTCCTGCTTGGACGGCAGGTCCTTCGCCACGAGCTCCTTGGAGCGGCGCAGCATGAACGGGCGCACGCGGCGGCGCAGGGCCGCCATCCGCTCGGGGTCCCCCCCGGTCTCGATGGGGGTCACGTAGGTCTCGCGGAACCGGCGGTGGCTCGGGAACAGGCCCGGCACGACGACGCCCAGCAGCGCCCACAGGTCGCTGAGGGAGTTCTCCATCGGCGTGCCGGTGATGGCCAGCCGGAAGGGGGCGCGCAGGTCGCGGGCCACCGTGTGCACCTTCGCGGCGCGGTTCTTCAGGAACTGTGCCTCGTCGAAGACCACCCCGCCCCAGTCGAGTCCGCCGTACTGGCCGGCGTCGATCCTCAGGAGCGTGTAGCTGGTGACCACCACGTCCGCCCCCGCCACCTCGTCCGCCACGGCGGTGCCGCGCTTGCGGGTGGTGGTGTCCAGGACGCGCACGTCGAGGTCCGGGGTGAACTTCTCGGCCTCGGCCGCCCACACGGACACCACGGAGCTCGGCGCGACCACGAGGAACGGCGGCCGCTCGGGCCGGGCCTGGCGCGCGTGGGCGAAGAGCGCGAGGGTCTGGACGGTCTTGCCCAGGCCCATGTCGTCGGCCAGGATCCCGCCGAGGTCCTGCTCCCACAGGAACGCGAGCCAGCGCAGGCCCTCCTCCTGGTAGGGGCGCAGGTCGGCCTTCAGGCCGGCGGGGCGCGGGGCCTCGGGGAGGCGCTCGACGGCGGCCAGACGCCCGACGGCGGCGGTCCACTCCGGGTCCTCGTCCACCTCGTCCGCGAGCTCCTTGAGGTCCTCCCAGAAGCCGACCTGGTGCCGTGAGACGGGGGTGTGCTCCGGGGTCCACTCCTGCAGGGTGGCGGCCTCGGAGAGCAGGGCGCGCAGCCGGTCGAAGGCGGGGTGGTCGAGGCCCAGGTAGGAGCCGTCCGCGAGGATCAGCGTGGTCCTGCCCTGCACGAGCGCGGTGAACAGCTCCACGAACGGCAGCACGTGCCCGTCCACGGAGACCTGCACGCCGAGGTCGAACCAGTCGTTCTGCGTGGCCTTCGTGCCGACCTCGATGCGCGGGGCGGCCTTCAGCTCGCGGTAGTCGGGGCGGTCGCCGGTGACGTCCACGCGCACGTGGTCCGCGCGCTGCAGCAGCGGCAGCACCTGCTCGGAGAACCGGGCGGCGCCCACGCCCTCGAGGACCTGCTCCTCCGCACGGCCGGCGCGCGGCCAGAGCTCGGCCACGGCGCGCAGCACCGCGTCCTCGTGCCGGGTGTCCCGCAGGGGGTCGCCGCCGGCGTCGAGGCCGAGTTCGCGGGGCGGGTCGAAGTAGAGCCAGGACCAGCGCAGCACGAGCTCGTGGCCGGGTCGGAAGTCGGCGCGCAGCCGCAGCACGGGCGGCTCGAACTCGGGCAGCTCCACGGAGGCGTCGCCGCTGGTCACGGGCAGGGCGCCACGCAGCCGCGGGTAGATCCGGCCGAGGAACTCCTCGCGGTCCGCGGCGGGCACGCGCACGGGCCCGCCGGCGAGCACGAGCTGCTGCACGGCCTCGGGGACGGGGCGTGCGGCGGGGATCAGGTGGAGCACGGCCTCCTCGTCCGTGAGCTCCACGCGGTAGAAGCCGATGCCTCCCACGGCGTGCACACCGCACAGCCCGGGGCCGGGCGGGGCCGGGTCCAGGGACGGGGCCACGTCCAGACCGCCGTCGGGGGCGCGGGTGACGTCCAGCCCGACGGCGACGGGCGCCTCCAGCACCACGTCCGTCAGCAGCCCCAGCGGCACGAGCTCCACCCCGACCTCGCGGGCCTCCGCGAGCAGCTGCCAGATCCGCGGGGAGTCGAAGACGTGCAGACCGAACCAGGCGTCGCCCGGGTAGGAGTCCTCGGCCTGGACCTGACGCCAGATCAGGCGCATCGCCCGCTCCTGGGCGGGGGCGAACTCGGCGCGCGGGAACTGGAACGCCTTCCACGTCAGCCCGCCCTTGATCCACGTCCCCTTGGCCCCGCGCTTGAGCGGGCGCACGGTCACGTACAGCGGGCGGCCCTCGCGCACCTGCTCCTCCCCGGCGGTCGCCGGGCCCCACTGCTGGAACGCGTTGCGGGAGGACTCGGCCACGAGCTCCACGCCGATCGCCAGCGCGGGCGGCGTGCCCACCCGGCGCGGGCCGTGGAGTCCGGCCAGCGGCTCCATGACCCGTCGCCAGTCCAGGCCGGCAGGGGGTGGGGGTGCCGCCCCGTCCGCGGCCGGGGCGTCGAGGCCGGCCGGGCCGCCGCCGTCGTGGCCCCGGCCGGCGGGCGCGGGCAGCGCGTCCGCCGTGGTGACCATCTCGGCGAGCTTGCGGCGGGCGTCGTCGAGGGCCTGGTCGGCGTCGAGGCGGACCACCTGGTAGAGCGCGGCGGCCACGTGCTTGCAGTCCGTCCCGACCGGGCACGTGCAGCGCCCGCCCACCGGCTCCATGAGGGCGCCGGCGCCGTCCTCGGCGGCGTCGTCGTAGGCCTCCTGCAGCTGCACCTGCACCCGGTAGGGGCTGGGCGCGGTGCCCTGGACGGAGGCGCTCAGACGGCCGGTGGCGGCGTCATAGCGCAGGCGCCCCACGGCACCCGACGCGGCCACGGCGAAGCCGCGGTCCGCACTGGTGGGCCCGACGACGGCGCGGATGGCCTCGGTGCGCAGGTGCGGCAGGACGTCTCCGGAATCTGCAGTGGCCATAGCGAGCAGTCTTTCACGGACCGTGCCGGGCCCGCTCCGACCGACGCAGGTCCGGCGGCGTGCCCACTCACGGGCCCCGGGTCCGCACACCTGAGACCTTCAGCCCGACCCGCCCCGGACCCTAGAGTGCGCCCATGGCGTCCACACAGCCCTCCCCCGTCCCCGCCGGTGCCACGCCGGCGTCCCACACCTCCCCCCTCGGCCTGTCCCTGCCGGACGGCCGGGGCCGTCGCGTCCTCGTCACCGGTGCCACCGGTTACGTGGGCGGGCGCCTCATCCCCGAGCTGCTCGCCGCCGGCTTCGACGTCCGGGCCGGCGCCCGGAACCCCTCCGACCTCGCGGACCGACCGTGGTCGGACAGCATCGAGGCGGTGGAGCTCGACCTCACCGAGGCGGACCTCGTCGAAGCCGCCATGCAGGACGTGCACACCGTGCTCTACCTCGTGCACTCCATGGGCGGGGGCGGCGACTTCGTGGCCCAGGAGCAGCGGATCGCGGACATCGTGGGCACCGCCGCGGACACGGCCGGCGTGGCCCAGCTCGTCTATCTCTCCGGCCTGCACCCGGACACGGTCCCCGTCGCGGAGCTGTCCGACCACATGCGCTCCCGCGCCCTCGTGGCCGAGCGTCTCGAGCGGGCGGCGACCCCGGCACTGACGTTCGAGGCCGGGGTGATCATCGGCTCGGGCTCCACCTCGTTCGAGATGATCCGCCACCTCGCCGAGCGGCTGCCCGTGATGCCCGGCCCGTCCTGGCTGAGGAACCGGGTGGAGCCGCTGGCCATCCGCGACGTCCTGTACTACCTCCTGCAGGCCTGCGCCCTCCCGGAGCCCGTGCAGCTGCGGGCCCAGATCGGCAACGGGCACCCCCAGCCGTTCGCGAGCGTGCTGGTGGACTACGCCAAGGCCGCCGGCCTGTCCCGGCGCATCGTGATCCCCACCCCGTTGCCCTTGAAGACCCTGGCGGGCTTCTGGATCGGCATGGTGACCCCCATCCCGGTCGCGGTGGCCCTGCCCCTGGCCGCATCCCTCGCCGAGGAGGCGGTCGTGGAGGACCGCTCGGTCCGCGACCTCATCCCGGACCCGCCGGGCGGGCTGACCTCCTACATGGACGCCGTGCGGCTGGCGCTGAAGCGGGAGAAGGAGGGTCCCCTGGACGTCACCTTCGACGCGGACCTCCAGAGCTCCGCGGACCCGGCCGCCTCCCTGCCCTCGGATCCCGAGTGGGCCGGCACCACGGTCTACACGGACGAGCGCGAGCGCGAGTCCGACCTGCCCGCGCAGGAGGTGTGGCCGGTGATCGAGTCGGTGGGCGGCGCCAACGGTTGGTATTCCACCCCGCTGCTGTGGAAGATCCGCGGGCTGATGGACAAGTTGGCCGGCGGGCCCGGCCTGACCCGCGGCCGGCGGGACCCGAACCACCTGCGACGCGGCGACGCCGTGGACTGGTGGCGGGTGGAGGACGTGGAGCCGGGGCGGCGGCTGACCCTGCGGGCGGAGATGAAGGCCGGCGGGCGGGCCTGGCTGCAGCTGAGCACCGAGCCGCGGGAGGGCGGAGGCTCCGTCTACCGCCAGCGGGCGGTCTTCATGCCGGACGGCCTGCTCGGACGCGCCTACTGGACCGCCATCCTGCCCTTCCACGCCGTGGTGTTCCCGGAGATGGCCGCGAACATCCTGGCCGAGGCCAGGCGCCGGCACGACGGCGGCGAGCGTCCCCGCACCCGCGGCCTGCTGCGGCCGCTGGTGGACCGGCTGCCCCTGCGTCGCAACCCGTTGGACAGGCGAGCCCGCGGCGCCGGCGGCGCTCAGTCGCGGGACTGACCGTCGGGGCCACGCCCCCAGTGGGGCCGGGGGCGTGACCGGGCCGCCCGGCGCAGCCACCGCCGCCCGGGGGACAGCCGGGCCCAGTTGACCTGCAGGGTGGTGACCGCCATCCGGCCCTGCCGCACCCGCTGGCGCAGGGAGTGGAAGATGCGCCCGGCGACCTCCACCCGCAGGTCCGGATCGAACCGGATCCGGCGGCCGGCCAGGGCCAGCTGGAAGGACAGGTCCAGGTCATCGTGCACGTCCCCGCGTTCGCGGTGGACGCGGGTCCGCACAGCCTGCCACGCCTCGGCGCGCAGGGCGCAGTTGGAGCCCCAGACGGGGGTGGCCGCCACCGCGGCGCCCGCCCCCCAGCGGTACGCGCCGGTGTAGAGCGCCGCCCGCACCTGTCCCCGGAGGCCGGGCTGGTCGTGGAAGGTCCCCGGCCCGGTGAGGGCGTCGAGCCCGGGGTCGGCGTCGAACCGAGCCACGATCCGTTCGAGCCAGTCCGCGGGCATCCGCGTGTCGGCGTCGCAGCGCACCAGCAGTTCCCCGACCGCGGCGTCCAGGCCGGCGGCCGCCGCGGCCGGGACCCCGCGGCGCGGCTCGTGCACCACCCGCGCGCCGGCGGCGCGGGCGAGCACCGCCGAGTCGTCCACGCAGCCGTTGTCCACCACCACCACCTCCAGCGCCGGCCGGCTCTGGGCGGCCAGCAGGGCGAGACACACGCGCAGGTGCTCGGCGTCGTCGAGCACCGGGACGACCACGGAGACCGTGGGGCGGGCCGGGGTCACCGGATGCGCTCCCGGCGCACGGCGAGGGCGGCGCCGATCCCGGCGCCGACGAGGTCGGCGGCGAGGTCGCCGATGGTGTCCGTGTAGCCCACACCGATCTCGGGGGTCACCGCCGTGTGCCCCCACCATTCGGCCAGCTCCCACACCACGCCCAGGGCCACGGCGGCGGCCGCGATCCCCAGCCCGGCCAGGCCCGGGCCGAGCAGGGCCACGGCCTGCCCGGCCTCGGTCCCCCGACGCCGGAGCCATGCCCCCACCACCAGTGCCGTCAGACAGGCGACCACGGCGGAGGCGGCGGCGTGCACGAGCAGGTCCAGCCACGGCACCCGCGGGTAGAGGCCGATGACGCTCAGCCACCCGGCCAGCAGCAGGACCGCCTGCGCGGCCCAGTCCAGGGCGCCGCCCGGGGCGAGCCAGCGGGTGAGCCACTGGGAGCCGAACACGAGCAGCATCGCCGCCGCGGACGGCCATCCGGCGTGCACCGCCGCGACCGGGACGAGGATCAGGCCGAGCGCGCGCAACAGGTCTGCGGGGATCAGCGGCAGCATGTCAGCGATCGTCCGGGTGGGGGCGGCGTCCCGGCCGAGGGCCGCGCCGACCGGCACGACCACGGCTCGTCAGCAGCAGCCAGAGCGCCGGCAGCAGCAGGGCGGAGCCGAGCGGGTAGGCGAAGTCCTCCACGGGCGCCTGGCCCACGTAGGCACCCACCAGCAGCTCATGGCCGTAGTCGAAGAGCCCCGCGGCGATCATCACGTTGTCGAAGACCGCCGTGAGGGCCCACAGGGCCACCAGGGTGGCCGCCACGGCCCGCAGGTGCCCGCCCCGCACGCGGCCGACGAGGGCGGCGCCCACGAGCACGGCCAGGGCGAAGCCCACGAAGACGAGGACGAGGTCGAGGAAGGTCACCGGCTGCCCCCGTCGGTCGGATCGGCCGGCGTCGCGGCACGGGCGTCACCTCGCCGGCCGCGCAGCAGGCGCAGCGCCCCGGTGAACAGCACCATCGTGATCTGGCTGAGGAAGAGCAGGAAGAACCCCTCCTCCAGGGGCAGCTGGGGGGCGAGCATCACCCCGGTCATGTAGGGCGACTGCCGGTGCAGGAACACGCCTTCGGCGATCCCCCACAGGTCCCAGGCGAAGAAGTAGGCCACCCCGGCGGCCAGCACCAGCAGCGCCGGGAGCGGGCGATGCCACAGGAACAGCTCGAAGCGCCGGTCCACCAGCAGCATGCAGCCGATGACACCCAGCAGGGCCAGCAGGTAGATCATCCCGCCGCCCCCCGGGTCAGCGCCCACCCGATCAGCAGCAGGGTCACGAGGAAGCCGGTCACGTAGTTCAGCGGAAGGAACAGCTGCCAGCCGCGGTGGGCCGCGCCCGAGGTGGCGTCCGTGATGCGGCGAAAGCGCAGGGTGTTCACCACGTAGGGCACGGCCAGCAGCGCCGCGAGCGGACCCGGCGGGTCGGTGGCCAACAGCAGCAGGCCCGCCGCCGCGTACAGGCCGGCGGCGAGCAGGACGGTGCGCCGAGCGCCCAGCACGGTGGCCACCGAGGCCAGGCCCCCCTCCCGGTCCGGCACCACGTCCTGCACCGCCCCGAACATCTGCGAGGCCATGCCCCACAGGAAGAACGCCCCCAGCAGCGCCGCCAGGGCGGGCGTGGGGGTCGCCCCGGCCAGCGCGAGGCCGTAGACCGCGGGGGAGACGAAGTGGGTGGCGGAGGTCGCGGCGTCCAGGAAGGGCCGCTCCTTGAACCGCAGCCCCGCCCAGGAGTACGCCACCACCGCGAACAGGCTCACCGCGAGCACCAGCACGGCGGCCCACTCGCCCCGCACGGCGGACCAGCCCGCGAGCACGGCCACGAACGGCACGGGCAGCAGCACCGACCACGCCAGCACCCGGCGGCGCACCGCGGGGTCGCCCAGCACGGAGCCCTCCACGCCCCCCTTGCGGGGGTTGCGCAGGTCCGAGGCGAAGTCGAACACGTCATTGATGCCGTACATGGCCAGGTTGTAGGGCACGAGGAAGAACACGACGCCCAGGACCACCAGCCACGCGGGCAGCCCCCCGGTCAGGATCGCGGCGGCGGCGAACGGGTACGCCGTGTTCACCCAGCTGACCGGCCGGGACGCCCAGAAGAGGGTGCGGATCATGTGCCGCTCCTCCCGGGGCCCGCGGGCCGGGCCCTGCGCGCGTCGTGGCGCAGCTCGTCGCGGACCACTTCGGCGGAGATCAGGCACATGGGCACCCCGATGCCCGGACGCACCGAGGAGCCCGCGTACATCAGGCCGGCCACGTCCGCGTCCCGCACCGAGGGACGGAACATGGCCGACTGCGCCAGCGTGTGCCCGGGGCCCAGCAGCGAACCCCGCCAGGCGTGCACGTCCGCGGCGAAGTCACCGGGCCCGTAGGTGCGCCGCACCACGATGCGCTCGGCCAGGTCCGGGATCCCGGCCCAGCGGGCCAGCTGATCGAGGGCCCGGTCCGCCACGGCCTCCACCTGGGCGTCCCCGGCGCGATCCACCCGCCAGCTCTGGCCGTCGCGGACCCGGATGCCGCCACGCCCCCACCCCGGCTCGGCGGGGGCCGGGACGAGGATGAAGAGGTTCTCGTCGCCCTCCGGGGCCACGCCCGGGTCCGTGGCGGAGGTGCGCGAGACGTAGATCGACGTGTCCGCGGCGAGGTCCTCTCCCCGCTCGATGCGCCCGAAGTTGTCCTCCCAGTCCGCCGTGAACAGCAGGGTGTGGTGGGCCAGCTGGGGCAGGGATCCGCGCACCCCCACGCACACGAGCACGCCGGAGGGACCGGGGTCGCGCCGGTCCCACGTGGACTCCGCGACGCGCCGGCCGGGAGGCAGCAGACGGGTCTGCACGTGGTGCAGGTCCGCGGCGGCCACCACCACATCGGCGTCGAGGCGTCCCGCGGCGCCGTCGTCGGACCGCCAGGCGACGCCGGTCACCTGGCCCGGGCGGCGACGTCGGCCCTCGTCCCCGCGGGCTGCTCCCGGCCTGGGCAGGCGGGCGGCCAGGCGTCCGAGGCGGCCGGCGGGGGCGGGACGGTCCGCGACCTCCACGGCGGTCGCCTCGACCCCGGTGCGGATCTCCACGCCGGCCTCGCGCACGACCTCCGCCATGGCGTCCACGAGGGCCGCGAACCCGCCGAGGGGGTACTGCACGCCGTCGGCGAGATCCAGATGGGACATCAGGTGGTACATGGCGGGGGCACGGTCGGGGGACGTGCCGAGGAAGACCGCCGGGTAGCCCAGGATCTGGCGCAGCCGGGGATCCTGGAAGCGGGCCGCCACGTGGGAGCGCAGGCCCCCCAGCAGCTGGGGCCCGAGGGCCAGCAGGGCGCGCAGGACGTCCGGGTGGGCCAGGGCGGCCGGCCGGCGGAAGTCCGTGTAGAGGAAGTGCTCCTTGGCGAGCCCGTAGATCCGGGACGCGGAGTCGAGGTAGGCCCGCAGCCGGCGCCCGGCGCCGGGCTCGAGGGACTCGAACAGCGTCTCCGCGTGGCCGGTGCGCACGTCCACGGGGGGCTCGTGGAGGTGCCCCTCGAAGTACACCCGGTAGCCGGGGTCCAGACGGCGCAGGTCCAGCCGTTCGGCGGCGGAGGTCCCCATGAGGCGGAACCAGCGGTCGATCACCTCGGGCATCAGGTACCAGGAGGGCCCGGTATCGAAGGTGAACCCCGCCTCAGACCAGCGTCCGGCACGGCCGCCCAGGACGGCGCCGCGCTCCAGCAGCGTCACCCGGTGCCCGTCGCGGGCCAACAGGCCCGCCGTGGCCAGTCCGGCGAAACCGCCGCCCACCACCACGGTGCGCGGGCCGAGAGCGGTGTCCCGGGCGCTCATCGGCGGCCTCCCCGGCGGCCCCGTGCCAGGACGCGGGCGGCGATCCGGGCCTTCTGATGGTCCGGCACCCGGACACGGCGGTGGGCCAGCTCGGCCGCCGGGGTCGCCTCGATCCGGTCCACCAGGGCCGCGAACAGTCCGTGCGCCAGGGCCACGGCGCGCCCGGCCCCGGGGTCCAGGACACGGATGCCGGGCAGGGCGGCGTCGAGGTCGGCGCGGACCTCGGCCACGAGCTCGGCCTTGCGGGCCTCGGTGAGCACGCCCGGTGCGGCACCGGGCAGGTAGGTGCGGCCCAGCTCGTGGTGGTCCGCGGCCAGGTCCCTGAGGAAGTTGACCTTCTGGAACGCCGCCCCCAGCCGGGAGGCCTGCGCGCGCAGCTCCTGCCGCTGGCCCGGGGTCCGGGCCCGCGTGCCGGGGAGGGAGAGGAAGACCTGCAGGCACATCAGCCCCACCACCTCGGCCGAGCCGTGGATGTAGGCGTCCAGGGACTCGGCGCCGTGCTCGCGGATCCCCAGGTCCGCGCGCATGGAGGCGAAGAAGGGACGGGTCAGCTCCGGGGTGATGCCGTGGCGACGGGCCACGTCGGCGAAGGCGTGCAGGACCGGGTCGGTGGCGAAGCCCGACGCCATCGCGGCCTCACACGCCCGCTCGTAGTCGTCCAGGGCGGCGCGGACCCCGGCCTCGTCGAGCCCGGCGGCCACCGCGACGCCGTCGACCACCTCGTCGGCGACGCGGACCATGGCGTAGATCGTGGCCACGTCCTGGCGTGCCTGCCGGGGCAGGGTGCGGCAGGCCCAGGAGAAGGACGTGGAGTAGCGGCGGATCACCTGGGCCGCTGCGGTGTGGGCCGTCCGCGTGTACAGCGCGGCAGGGCTCGGGGTGGGCGCGGCCATCTCAGGACCTCCGGGTCAGCACGGCGTGGCAGGCGTCGGCGAACTCCGCCCGGACCGTCTCGTCCAGGGGCAGGGCCGCGATGCGCTCGCGGGCGCGGACGGTGAGCTCGGCGGCGACGTCGAGGGCGTGCTCCCGGGCACCGGCCGCCTCGAGGGCGCGGCGGGCGGCCTCGATGTCCGCGGGGGTGGCCGGGCCCGCGTCGAGCAGGGCGCGGACGGCGGGGATGCGGCGGCCGTGGGCGGTGAGCACGGTGGCCTTGCCCTCGCGCAGGTCGCCGTCGGCGGACTTGCCGGTCTCCCCGGGATCGCCGAACACGCCGAGGACGTCGTCGATCACCTGGTAGGCGGCGCCGAGGTCGGCGCCGGCCTCGCCCATCGCCCGGGCGAGGTCGGGATCCGCCCCGGCCAGGAGGGCGCCGGCGCGCAGGGGCGCGCCGACCGTGTAGTGCGCCGTCTTGAGCCGTTGCATGGCGAGGATGCGGTCGGGATCGGGCTCCTCACCGGTGTGGCGGGACAGCCCCAGGAGCACGTCTTCGAGCTCGCCGGCCGCGGTCACGGCGGCGGCGTCGAAGACGACGGCGGCGGCCTCGGCGGCACGGGCGGTGTCGGCGGCACAGGTGGCGGCGAGCCGGAACGCCTGGGTGAGCAGGACGTCCCCCGCGATGAGGGCGACGGCGACCCCGGCGTGGGTGGCGTCCGCGGCGGGCACCCCGCGGGCCTCGAGGCGGTGCCGGGCGGAGGCGTGCACGGCGGGCTGGCCGCGCCGCAGCACGTCCCGATCGATGACGTCGTCGTGGACGAGCAGTGCGGTGTGCAGCAGTTCGAAGGCGGCCCCGAGCCGGTCGACGGCAGCGCGGCCGGACGGAGGGACCGGGTCGGCGGTCGCCAGGCGCCAGCCGAGCTCGACGAGACGGGGGCGGATGAGCTTGCCGGCGCCCACATGGACGTGGAGCGAGTCGAGCAGCTCGGCGAAGGCGGCGGATCCGGGCGCCTGGGCCGCGGCATGTCGGAGCGCGGCGTCCAGCTCGGCGGTCACCCCGGAGAGCGCGGCCTCGCCGCCCGTCCTCACTTCACCCATGGCGCCTCCTTGGTGGCGGACACGACGCGGCACCGACCGCCGCATCTGTTCGACCGTCTAACTTCTGGACGCAGAAGACACTACGGGCCGCGCCGGTCCCGCGTCCATCCGCGGCGGTCCCGGGCGGCGCGATCTCACGACGCACGGGGCCGCCGGCGGGATCAGGCGTCGGCGGACGCCGTCTCCAGGGTGATCTCCGGGTCCACGATCTGACCCTCCCACTCACCGGAGACCCCGTACACGACGCAGTGCTTCTCGTCGGTGCCGTAGTTGCCCAGCTCGGAGGAGGTCAGGACGGCCCCGTTCAGCTGGTCCTCCTTCTCCTCGCTCAGGCGCTGGGCCTGGGCGGTGCAGGTCTGGGCGGCGGCCGGGTCGGCCTCCTCACCCTCGGCCACGGCCGGCACGGCCCAGAGGTACTCCGCGGTGTGGGCGCCCTCGCAGTCGGTGGTCTCGAAGGAGGACAGGTCACGGGCGCCGAGCGGGGCGGTGAAGCACGTGCCGGCCTCGTAGTCGGCCGGGGCCGCGGACAGCGACGACGCCGAGGCGGACGACGACTCCGCACCCTGCGCGGACGCGGAGGCGGGCGCCGTCGTCGAGGCGGACGCGTCGGCGTCGGACGAGTCCTGACCGCCGCACGCGGTGAGGGCCAGCAGCGCGGCAGCGGACAGGCCGGCAAGACGGGCGGAACGGGACAGGGCGGCGAAGGCCATGGGGGTGCTCTCCTCGAGTGACGTGGGACGCGCCGGGGTGTGGCGCCGACCTCAGCACTCTAGCCACGCCCGGCCGTCGGGATCGGACTGAGGTGACGTGGCCCACATCTGATGGGTGGCCCGGCTCGCCTGCCACACTGAGAGGCATGCAGACCCCGGCCACGCCCTCCCCGCCCGACCGCCCCTCCCCCGTCGCCCGACCGTGGTTGGCGGCCTCGGACGTCCCGGTCGCAGGCCCCGACGACGTCGAGCGCGTGGTCCTGCTGTCCCCGGAGGGCGAGGCCGTGGGCACGGAGGCCAAGGCCACGGTCCACCGCCGCACCGAGGACGGCGGCACGCCCCTGCACCTGGCCTTCTCCTGTCACGTGTACGACGAGGCCGACCGGTTCCTGCTCACCCGCCGGGCGCTGGGCAAGGCGGCGTTCCCCGGGGTGTGGACCAACGGGTTCTGCGGGCACCCCGGCCCCGGCGAGTCCCCCGCGGAGGCCGTGCTGCGCCGCGCCCCGCAGGAGCTGGGCGTGGAGGTGTCCGACGTCGTCGAGGTGCTCCCCGACTTCCGCTACCGGGCCGCAGACGCCTCCGGCATGGAGGAGCACGAGATCTGCCCGGTGTTCCGGGCCCGGATGCACGGCGACCCCGCCCCGGAGCGGGACGAGGTCGCGGAGTGGTGCTGGGTGGAGCCGGCCGATCTGGCCGCCGCCCTGGCCGCCGTCCCCCGGGCGTTCAGCCCGTGGCTCGTGGAGCAGTGGCAGCAGGGGGCGTTCGACCCGCGGTGAGCGGCCGGCGCGGCGACGCCGCGCGGGCCGTCAGCGGCCGTTGACGTCGTCGAGGTGGGCGGCGGTGGACTGCACGGCCTCGTCCTGCGCCGGCTCGGCGTCGCCCTGCTGGCCCTGCTGCTCCTCGGCCATGCGGCGGACCTCCGCGACGTCGAGGCCCTTGACCTGGTCGAGCAGCTGCTCGAGCGCGGTGCCCGGCAGGGCGCCGGCCTGGGAGAACACGAGCACGCCGCCGCGGAAGGCCATGAGCGTGGGGATGGAGGTGATGCCGGCCATCGCCGCCAGCTGCTGCTGGTCCTCCGTGTCGACCTTGGCGAACACGACGTCCTCGTGCTTCTCGGAGGCGGCCTCGAACACGGGGGCGAACTGGCGGCACGGGCCGCACCAGCCGGCCCAGAAGTCCACGAGCACGGTGTCGTTCTCGGCGACGGTGGAGCCGAACTCCTCGAGGGTCAGGTCCTTGGTGGCCACGGTGGGTCCTTTCGTCAGCGGGGCCGACGCGCTCACGCCGGCGATCGTCCTGCCGACCACAACGGACACCCCGCCGCACCTATTCCGCCCCACCCCGCTTTCGTTCGGGAAACGGCGGCGTGTCCCGGCACTTTCGTTCGGGAAACGGGCGCCTTCCACGCACTGTCGCGGCCGAGACGGGAGCCGTCGTCGTCGCTTCCTAGACTGACCGCATGACCGCCACTCCCGCCCTGCCCCTGCTCGTGCTCAACGGCCCCAACCTGAACCTGCTCGGCACCCGCGAGCCCGAGGTCTACGGCACGGCCACCCTCGACGACGTCCGTGCGCTCACCGAGGCCCGCGCGGCCGAGCACGGGCTGACCGTGGACTTCCGACAGTCCAACCACGAGGGCGAGCTCATCGACTGGATCCAGGAGGCCCGCACCTCCCACGCTGGCGTCCTCATCAACCCCGCCGCGTACTCGCACACCTCCATCGCGATCCGCGACGCCCTCGCCGCCGTCGACCGGCCGATCGCCGAGGTGCACATCTCCAACGTCCACCGGCGCGAGGCGTTCCGGCACCACTCGCACGTCTCCGCCGTCGCCGACGTCGTGATCGCCGGGGCGGGCGTCCAGGGCTACGCCCTCGCCGTCGACTGGCTCGCCGCGGCTGTGCGCCGCTGAGCGCTGGTCAGGACCCGCCTGGCCGTGCCTAGGGTCGGTGGTACGAGCCGGTGGCCACATCAGGGCGCCGGCACCCGACGACGAAGGAGTCACGCCATGGGCACCCAGGATCCCCGCGCCCGTCTGCTCGAGAAGCTCGCGAAGGTGAACGTCTGCATGCTGACCACCGCTGAGCGGGACGGCACGCTCGTCACCCGCCCGATGGGCCTGCAACAGGCCGAGGACGGCGGCACGCTCTGGTTCCTCACGGGCGCCACCTCCGACGTCGCCGCGGACGCTCCGCAGCGCCCGGTCAACGTCGCCGTGCAGGACAAGGACTTCTGGGCCTCCCTCGCGGGCCACGGTCAGCTCGTCCGCGACGACGCGCGCAAGAAGGAGTTCTGGAACCCGGCCACCGAGGCCTTCTTCGGTGAGGGCTCGAGCCCCGAGGATCCGCAGATCGTGCTCGTGCGCGTGGATGTGCAGACCGCCCAGTTCTGGGAGTCCCCGGGCGCGGTGGCCACCGCCGTCGAGCTGGTGAAGGCCAAGGTCACCGGCGGCGAGGCCCACCCGGGCGACAGCGAGACCGTCCGCTTCTGACGGCGCCTCCCGACGCCGGCCTCGCGACTTGCCCGCGGACGGGCCGGTGAGCGCCGCGCGAGGGGCCTCGGCGGGTCAGTCGACGTCCTCGGCCGCCAGCTGGCCGCACGCGCCGTCGATCTCCTTGCCACGGGTGTCGCGCAGGGTGGTGGGGATGCCGGCGGCGTTGAGCCGGTCCACGAACTCGCGCGTCACGTCCTTCTCCGAGGCGGTCCAGATGGAGCCCGGCGTCGGGTTCAGCGGGATCGGGTTCACGTGCACCCAGCCCTTGCCCCGGGCGTTGAGCTTCTTGGCCAGCAGGTCGGCACGCCACGCGTGGTCGTTCATGTCCTTGATGAGCGCGTACTCGATGGACACCCGGCGGCCGGTGGCCACGAAGTAGTCGTACGCGGCGTCGATCGCCTCGTCCGCCTTCCAGCGCGAGTTCACGGGGATCAGCTCGTCGCGCAGCTCGTCGTCCGGCGCATGCAGGGACAGCGCGAACGTCAGCGGCACGCCCTCCTCGGCCAGCTTCCGGATGGCCGGCACCAGGCCGACGGTGGACAGCGTGATGTTCCGCGCGGACATGCCCAGGCCCTCGGGCGAGGGGTCCACCATGCGGTGCACGGCGGCCATCACGCGCTTGTAGTTGGCCAGGGGCTCACCCATGCCCATGAACACGACGTTGGTGACGCGGTCGGCGTCGTGCCCGCCATCCTTGCGCTTGCCGCCCAGTCCGCCCTGGGCGATCACCTGGTTGGCCAGCACGATCTGCTCCACGATCTCCGCCGTGGACATGTTGCGGGTCAGCCCGGCCTGGCCGGTGGCGCAGAACGGGCAGTTCATCCCGCAGCCGGCCTGGCTGGACACGCACAGCGTCACGCGGCCGGGGTACCGCATGAGCACGGACTCCACGAGAGCGCCGTCGAACAGCCGCCACAGGAACTTGACGGTGTCCCCGCGGTCGGTCTCCATGCGCCGGACCTCGGTGAGCAGCGGCGGGAAGAACGCCTCCGCGATCGCCTCCCGCTTGTCCTTGGGCAGGTCCGTCATCTGCTCCGGATCGGTGGTGTAGTGCTCGAAGTAGTGCACCGAGAGCTGCTTGGCGCGGAACGCCGGCAGCCCGATCTCCTTGGCCTTCTCCTGCCGTTCCTTCAGCGTGAGGTCGGCCAGGTGGGTGGGCGGCTGGGAGACGCGCGGCTGCTTGAACTGCAGCTGCGGTCGGCCGTCCGGGCCCATCGGCTGGGTCCAGCCCTCGGTCTTCGGCATCACCTGGGGGCGCTCGGCGGTGGCGGCCTCGCGGCGCTTGGGCGCGGAGAGCTGGTGGCCGACGCCGGCGCGGCGCATGCGCTCTCGGTCCTCGGCGAGCTGGCGCGCCTCGGACTCGTCGATCAGGCCGCGCTCGGGGCGGCCGAGGGCCGGCTTGCCGGCGCGGTCCCTCTGGCGGTTCGGGGTGGGCTTCGATCCGGGGCGGCGGGGCTGGTAGTCAGACATCGGCACCATTCTCCCAGACGGGGCGGACTTCGCGGCGGGTCGCCTCCACGTCGACGGCGCCGCGCGGCCCCGGCATCCGGGGCAGCCCCCGCAGGACCCAGCGGACGACGACGCCGCGCACCCTCGCCGGCAGCGGCCGGTACAGGGTCCGCGCCAGCCCCCAGAGGCGTGCCTCCCGGACGGAGTCCCGCCCGGTCCAGGACCAGCCGAGGCCGGCGCGCACGCGCCCCGGGAGGAGGCCGGCGGTGACGAACCGGGCCAGGGGCAGGGCCGCCCGCAGCGGCGCGGGGACGCCCTGGCCGGAGAACAGGTCGGCGGCGATCCGCCGCGCGTCGTCCGTGACCTCGAGCCGGGCCACCCGGTCGTCCCAGTAGTCCGCGAACGCCGCGCGGTCGACCGGCCAGGCGGAGGCGGGGACCTCCAGGCTCGTGGCGAGCGGGGCGTACCCGCGGTAGAGGCGGTCGGCGTCCTCGGCGTCGAGGGCGCCCCACATCCGGCGGCGCACCTGCTCCCCCATCGCGTAGAGGGTGGCGGCCACCCAGAGCTGGGCGTCCGGGTCGGCGGCGTCGTAGGGGTGGCCTCCGGCGTCGACCCCGCGGACCGGGCGGTGCGCCGCCCGCACCCGGTCGACGACCGCGTCTCGCAACGACGCGGCCTCGGGGAGGGTGACCGCGTAGATGTAGGCGAGCGTGTGGCGGAGCCGGCGCATCGGGTCCTCGGTGAACCGGGAGTGGACGGCGACGCCGGCCCCCACCGGCCGGTGCGCCACCTGGAGCAGGATCGCCGCGCCGGCGCCGGCGAGGATCACGGCCTCGCGGGCGAGGGCGGCCGCGGAGGTCGGGGCGGAGTGGCAGTCGGGGCGCATGGTCCCAGCCTCGCACCGGGCCGGGCGGAGGGGCAGGGGGCCGAGATGAACGGTGCCGTTCACCTTCTGTTCATCTTGCTGTTCGCCTGCCGCTCGTGGCACCTCGATCCGAGAACCGCATGATTGCGCTGATTTCGCGCCATGCAGGCATGCGCGACAGGGTGTCACAGGTCACGTTGGTGAACACGGAGTTGCACTCCGGGAGGAAATCTGTAAACTTGTTCACAAGCAGTTCACCTAGCGTTTACGGAACGCGAGGTCGGGACTCCACCGAACTCATCACCCGCGGCCCCGCCGCGACGATCCGCCGGACTCGTGGTCCGGCAACCAAAGGAGGTGCTCACCGTGAGCATCAACACGACCAGCCACCACCTGCCCACCGCCCCGAGCCCCCTCATGCAACGCCACGTGCTCCAGCGCGTCGAGGAGACCCTCCTCCGCCGCTTCGAGGGCACCGTCACCGCCGAGACCGTCCGCTCGGTCGTCCGCGAGGTCGTCGCCGACCTCAAGCGCGGCGCCCGCATCACCACCTTCCTGCCGGCCCTCGCCGAGCGCGAGGCCACCCGCCGCCTCCAGGCCGCGACGCCGGCCCACGAGGCCATGGCCGTCGCCGCCTGATCCCCCATACCGACGCGACGACCCGTCGGCCCGCCCCGCGAGGGGCCGTGGCCGGCGGGTCTTCTCGCCTCCCCGGACGCTTTCGTTCGAGAAACGGCGTCACCGCTCCTTGCTGATGCGGCCATCCGGCACCTCCGCTCCTGGACGCCGTTCCATCGCCGCCCACGCGAATCCGGCGTGCGACGCCGTTTCCCGAACGAAAGCACCGCGACACGCCGCCATTTCCCGAACGAAAGCGCGACCGGCACGGGAGGCCTCAGTCCTCGGCGACGCCCAGCGCTCGGCGCATCGGCAGGAACTTGGCCCGGATCTCCGTGACCTCCTCCTCGGGCACCGCTCCCGGGACCATCCCGCCCCCGGCCTGCAGCCGCA
Organism: Micrococcus luteus; assembly: GCF_014138885.1. NCBI lineage: Bacteria > Bacillati > Actinomycetota > Actinomycetes > Micrococcales > Micrococcaceae > Micrococcus > Micrococcus luteus. Next base: position 1,684,797 of record NZ_JACJIK010000001.1, on the reverse strand, counting down.
CCCCGCCGGGCACCTGCTGGCCACAGCGCAGCGCCAGGGCGATCTCGCCGTCGCCGTCCTGGTCGAGCCACCCGACCGGGCCCGCATAGCGGCCGCGGTCCACGGGCTCGACCTCCGCGATCACCCTCACCGCGTCCGGCGTGGGGGTCCCGCCGACGGCCGCCGTCGGATGCAGCGCGGCCACCACGTCCAGCACGGTCCCCCGCCCGTCCCGCAGCCGGCCGCGCACGGACGTGGCCAGGTGGTGCACGTTCGGCAGGGTCAGGACGGTGGGCGCGGGGTCGTCGTCGGCGAGGTCGACGACGGGCGCCAGCGCGTCCAGCACCGACCGCGCGGCCCAGCGATGCTCCTCCGCCAGCCGCGGATCAGAGGCCAGACGCTCCCGCAGCGCGGCGTCCTCCTCCTCGTCCGCGCCGCGCGGCATGGACCCCGCCAGCACCCGCGAGCCCACGAGCCCCGCGTGCCGCGTGGCGAGGACCTCGGGCGTGGCGCCCAGCAGCCCGCCGACGGCGAACACCCAGGTCTGCGGGTACTCGCGGCGCAGGGCCCCGATCGCCCGCCACAGGTCGGCGTCGTCCGCGGGGACGGTCATCGTGCGGCTGATCACGACCTTCGCCAGCTCCCCGCCCGAGTCGGCCATCCGCGTCAGCAGCTCGCGCACCCCGGCCGCGTAGCCGGCGTCGTCCCAGGCGAGGTCGGCGACGTCGGCGGGCAGGGGCACCTCGCCGTCGGCCAGCAGCCGGGCTCCGCGGTCCGCGGCGACGGCGGCTGCGAGCGCGTCCGCGTCCACGTGCTGGGCCACGTCCCGCACGCCGGACGGCGTGGCGCGGCGCAGATCCGCGGGGATGCGCAGGACCGCGGGCTCGGGCGAGTCATCGGCGAAGGTCGAGGAGATCCAGCCCCGCAGCGGGGCCGTCGGGTCCGGTCGCCCGGCGACGGCGGCCTGCCACAGCGCGGAGAGCCGGCGGAGCCGGTCGGTGCCGTCCAGGAGCACGGTCCAGCCGCCCTCGCCCCGCCACGCGTCGTCCCCGTGCGCCCACAGCACCGCCCGGGCGAACGGGGGGACGGCGGCCTCGGGGGCCCCGGTCGCGGGGGCGCCGAGGTCCGGGAGCAGGGAGCGGACAGACATGGCCCCCATTCTCTCCCACCTCGGCGGACCCCCGCTCCGGGCCCGGGCGTCGGCCACCGCCCCGACGACGGCGGCGAGCAGCGTCGTCGGGCGCGGAGGGATCCCGTCAAGGCTTGCGCCGGCACACCCGACGTCGCAGGGTGGGGGCACCCGTTCACCTCGCGTTCAGCCGACCGCCTTCCCCGGAGGACTCGCACCATGACCCCCATCCCCCCGGACCCCCACGCCGATCACGCCCCGGCGGTGGACGACATGCCGCTGGACACGACGGCCGCGCCGGACATCCCCGCCGCGGTGGACCCCGTGCCGCACGGGATGGCCGCGCACGTGCTCGAGCGCGAGGTCGGGCCGCTGATGGCGCGCTTCCCCGGCGTGGCCGACGAGGCGACGGTGCGTCAGATCCTGTTCGACTCCTACGCCGAGCTCGCCGCGACGAGCCGCCATCCGGAGATGCTGCCGACCACCGCGGTGCAGCATGCCGCCTCGCGCCTGCGCGCCAAGGCGATCAACCAGGGCAGCATCGAGTCCCGCCACCCGCGTGTGCTGTTCGTCTGCCACGGCAACGCCGGCCGCTCGCAGATGGCCGCGGCCCTGCTCGAGAACCGCACCCACGGCGCGGTCAGGGCCCGTTCGGCCGGCACGGAGCCTGCCGGCGAGGTCATCTCCACCGCGTTCGAGGCGATGAACGAGATCGGCATCCCGCTGCACCACACGTACACCAAGGGTCTGGACCCGGACGTGCTCCGGGCCGCCGAGATCGTGGTGCTCTTCGACGGCGCGGATCCGTTCGAGATCCCCGAGGGCGCGCAGGTGCAGAAGTGGTCCGTGCCGTCGATCCGCGGCATGAGCCTCGAGCAGGTGCGCGGCGTGCGCGACGCCCTGGACCTGGAGGTCCGCGGCCTGATCGCCGATCTGGGCGAAGCCGCCACCCCGCTGCCGGAGGAGGGCACCCGCGTCGGCCGACCCCTTGACCTATACCCCCCTGGAGTATAGAACAGGGGGTATGAGCACGGACAGCACGACGACGGCGCCCGCCGCCGCCTCGCCCCTTCCGTCCGCCGCGGCGGACGCCTGCGACGGCCACCGGCCCCCGCACGAGGTCCACCGGGACAAGGCCAAGCACCTGGCGCGACTGCGCCGCATCGAGGGGCAGGTGCGCGGCCTCCACCGCATGGTGGACGAGGACGTGTACTGCATCGACGTCCTCACGCAGATCGCCGCCGTCACGAAGGCGCTGCAGTCCCTCAGCCTGAACCTCACCTCGGAGCACCTGCGTCACTGCGTGGCCGAGGCCGCGGTGCAGGCCGAGGCGGAAGGCCGCACCGAGCTCATCGACGAGAAGGTCGCCGAGGCGACGGCCGCCCTCGGCCGCCTGCTGCGCTGACCGGCGCCGTCGCCCACCCACCACCGCACGAGGAGCACGAGATGACCACCACCGACCTGAAGATCACCGGCATGACCTGCGGCCACTGCGTCGCCTCCGTCCGGGAGGAGCTCGGTGAGATCGCCGGCGTCTCCGCCGTGGACGTCGACCTGAACGCCGGGGGCGTGTCCACCGCGACCGTCACCTCCGAGGGCCCCCTCGACCCCGCCGCCGCACGCGCCGCCGTCGAGGAGGCCGGCTACACGCTGGTGGAGGGCTGAGCCCCATGACCCACCCCGCCTCCTCCACCCCGGCCGGCCCGCCGGCCGAGACCACCCGCCGCGTCGACCTGGACGTCACCGGCATGACCTGCGCCTCGTGCGTGGGTCGCGTCGAACGCAAGCTGGGCAAGCTCGAGGGCGTCACGGCGTCCGTGAACCTGCCGCTCGAACAGGCGACCGTCACCGCGCCCGCCGGCGTCTCGGACGAGGAGCTCGTGGCCGCCGTCGAGAAGGCCGGGTACGGCGCCACCGTGCGCCGTCCCGCCCCGCCGGCCGGACACGCCGGACACGCCGGGCACGCGCACACCTCCGAGCACGGCGAGGAGCATGCCGCGGACCATGACGGCGTGGACCACCACGACCACATGGCCCACGGTCCGAGTGAGGACGTGCTCAAGCCGCGCCTGATCGGCGCGGCGGTGCTGACGGTGCCGCTCGTGCTGATCTCCATGGTCCCGGCGCTGCAGTTCCCGCACTGGGGCTGGGTCGCGTTCGCCCTGGCGGCGCCCGTGGCGCTGTGGGCGGCGTGGCCGTTCCACTCGGCGGCGTTCCGCGCGGCCCGGCACGGCTCGTCCACGATGGACACCCTCGTGTCCCTGGGCGTGCTCGTCTCCTTCTCCTTCTCGGCCGTGGAGCTGATCCTGGCGCCGGACATGACCGCCCACGTGGGCGGGACCATGGCGGAGATGGCCCACCACAGCCTGTACTTCGAGACGGCCGCGGTCATCACCACGTTCCTGCTGCTGGGCCGCTGGCTCGAGGCCCGCGCCAAGCGGGAGGCCGGCGCCGCGCTGCGGGCCCTCCTGGACCTGGGCGCGGCCCAGGCCACCCTCTACGACCCCGAGACCCACGACGAGCGCACGGTGCCCGCCGAGTCCCTCGCGCCGGGCGACGTCGTGCTGATCCGCCCCGGCGAGAAAGTGCCCACGGACGCCGAGGTGCTCGAGGGCACCTCCGCCGTGGACGCCTCCCTGCTCACGGGCGAGTCCGTGCCCGTGGAGGTCGGCCCCGGGGACGCCCTCACCGGCGCCACCCTGAACACCTCGGGCCGGCTCGTGGCCCGCGCGACCCGCGTCGGCTCGGACACGACGCTCGCCCAGATGGGACGGCTCGTCTCCGAGGCGCAGACCGGCAAGGCCCGCGTGGCCCGGCTGGCCGACCGGATCTCCGCCGTGTTCGTGCCGATCGTGCTCGGGATCGCCGTGCTGACCTTCGCGGTGTGGATGCTGGTGACCGGCGACCTGCCGTCCGCGCTGCGCGCCGGCGTGGCCGTGCTCGTGATCGCGTGCCCGTGCGCCCTCGGTCTGGCGACCCCGGTCGGCCTGCTGGCCGGCACCGGCCGCGCCTCGCAGCTGGGCATCCTCATCCGCGGCCCCGAGGTGCTCGAGGACTCGCGCACCGTGGACACGATCGTGCTGGACAAGACCGGCACCGTGACCGAGGGCCGCATGGCGCTCGCGGACGTCCTCGTCCTCGACCCCGCTTTCGTGGCCGAAACGGGCGCCTCCCGGAGCGCTTTCGTGGCCGAGACGGCGCCGGACCAGGCCGCCGACGTCCTGCTGACCCTGGCGGCCGCCGTTGAGCGCGGGTCCGAGCACCCGATCGCCCGCGCGATCGTGGCCGGCGCCGAGGAACGCGGCCTGACCGTGCCCGACGTGGCGGACTTTGCCTCCACAGCCGGCGGCGGCGTGTCCGGGCTGGTCGCCCTCCCCCACGACGACGGCGCCCTCGGCTCCGGCGCGCACGACGCCGCCGGCCCGGCCCCGGTCCGCGTGGCCGTCGGCCGCGGCTCCGTCCTCGAGACCGCCCTCGACGGCGGCATCCCCGCCGAGCACCGGGCCGCGTTCGAGGCCGCGGAGCAGGCCGGCGCCACGGCCGTATGGGTCGCGGTCGGCGGCCGCGTGGCCGGCGTCCTGTCCGTGCGGGACACCGTGAAGGAGACCTCGGCGGACGCCATCGCCCGGCTCAAGGAGCTCGGCCTGCGCCCGCTGCTGGTGACCGGGGACAACGCCGCCGTCGCCACCCAGGTGGCGGCCGCCGTCGGGATCCCGGCCGAGGACGTGGTGGCCGGCGTGCGCCCCGAGGACAAGGTGGACGTGGTGACGCGCCTGCAGTCCGAGGGCGCCGTGGTGGCCATGGTGGGCGACGGCGTCAACGACGCCCCGGCGCTCGCCGCGGCGGACATGGGCATCGCCATGGGCTCGGGGACGGACGTGGCCCGCGAGGCCGCGCAGATCACCGTGATGGGCGACGACCTGCACCAGGTGGTCCAGGCGCTCGACCTGAGCCGCCGCACCCTGGGGATCATCCGGATGAACCTGTTCTGGGCGTTCCTCTACAACGTGCTCGGCATCCCGGTCGCGGCCCTGGGCCTGCTCAACCCGATGATCGCCGGCGGCGCGATGGCGGCCTCGAGCGTGCTCGTGGTGCTGAACTCGCTGCGGCTCACCCGCTACGCGCGCTGAGCCGGGGCGGGGCCGAGCGCGGGCCGGGTCCACCCCGGCCCGGCCGGCCGGTCAGGGCAGGCATTCGCGGGAGTACTCGAGCCACTGCTCGAGCTCCCCGGACTCCTCCCAGAGCTGGTAGAGCTCGGAGCAGGAGGGCTCGCGGATGACCACGCCGATCAGCTCGCGCAGGGTCTCGACGTCCTCGTCCGAGAACTGGTCGATGAAGGCGGTGAGGTCCACCTCGTCCGTCTCCGCGTGCTCGAGCAGGGCCTCGAGGTCCGCGTGGTCCTCGTTCCGGGCGATCCGCACGAGCGCCCCGAGGGTGAGGAGTGCGGCGCCCTGGCTCGCGGTCAGGTGGCCCTCGTCCTCGTCGCGACGGAAGTTCTTGCGGAACTCGTCCAGGTCGAAGGTGCCGTCGAGGACCTCGTCCACGATGTCCAGCGCGGTGTCGTTCTGGAAGACGTTTCTGCCCCATGCGCCCATGACCTGACCCTAGGCCCGGGGCGGGCCCCCGGCAAGAGTCCTGTGGTGTCCCGCCGAGGGGTGCCGTCGCCTCCGCTTCCGGTGTCCGCGGCGGTTCCTAGACTGGGCGGCATGAGCACCGAGCCGACCCCCTCGTCCGCCACCCCCGAGACCGAGTCCGCCGCCGCGCCGTCGTCGTCCGGGCTGCCGCAGGCCGCCCCGCAGGCGGCGTGGCCCGAGCGCGTGGAGACCGGCGAGCACCAGGTGTCCTACCGGGTCACCGTGGCCGCGCCGGCGCACGAGCTGTGGGCGATGCTCGCGGACCCGCACCGCCATCACGAGGCGGACGGATCCGGGACCGTGCGGCCGAAGGTGAGCGGGCCGCACCGGCTGGCCGTGGGCGACCGGTTCCGCGTGGCCATGCGAAAGTACGGGGTGCCGTACACGATGACGCTGACCGCCACCGCCGTGGACGAGGACGAGCTCGTGGAGTGGGCCCACCCGGGCGGACACCGGTGGCGCTGGGCGTTCCGGGACAACGGGGACGGCACCACCGAGGTCACCGAGACCTTCGACTACTCGTGGGCCCGGCCGGCCGTGCGCCGCGCGTACGAGCTGCTGCGGGTGCCGGCGGACAACGGGCGGGGCATCCAGTCGAGCCTCACGCGGTTGGCCGGCCGTCACCTCTGAACCGACCGCGTCTCAGTCGGCACTTTCGTTCGGGAAACGGCGGCGTGTCGGGCACTTTCGTTCGGGAAACGGTCGGCCCTCGCGCCGTTTCTCGAACGAAAACGCGCCGGGGACCGCCGTTTCCCGAACGAAAACGGGGGGTGCGGGGGTCAGACGGCGGACCAGTGGGTCGCGGCCGGCGGCTGCGCCAGGTGCGGGGTGACGAGCGCACGCCACGCGAGGAACGCGTCGGACTCGCGGAAGGCCACGGTGTGGTCCTCGAGCGTGCGCCAGCCGATCAGCAGCCGGTAGCGCGCCGGGTCCTCCACCTGCCGGGACAGCGCGAAGGACGTCGCGCCCTTGTCCCGGAACAGCGGCTCGGCCTCGGCGACGGCGGCCTCGAACGCCGCCTCCGCCCCCGCGGCCACGTGCAGCTCCACCGACTCGACGACCGGCCCGGCCGTCGTCGCGTCCTGCCCGGCGCTCACGCGTGCACCCGCGGGCTCGTGGAGTGGCCGGTGAACCAGGCGACGAGCTGGCCGTCCGCCTCGATGCCGACCTCGATCATGCGGTCGCGGCCGAACTCCACCGACTGGCGGGCGGTCGCCACGAGGTGCGCGCCGAGCCTGGCGGGCGCCACGTAGGTGATCTCGGCGCGCCGGGTGACGGGGGCGGCGCCGAAGGTCGCCACGCAGTACGCCAGCGCCGAGTCCGCGAGGTGGAACAGGAAGCCGCCGTGGCAGATCTCGTGGGAGTTCACCATGTCCGCGGTGACGTCGCGGTGCAGCACCACGCGCCCCTCGGCCACCTCGCCGAGGGTGACGCCGTGCTCGCGCACCGCGGGGTCGTTCGCGTAGATCTCCTCGAGGCGGGCGAGGATCTCGTCCCGGCTCTGGCCGGACGAGCTCTGGGGGGTCTCAGTCATGGGCCCATTGTGTCGCAGGTCTGTGTCGCAGGTCGCGCCGCCCCGCGCCTAGGGTGGCGGCGTGACGCAGACCACCTCCACCCTCGTGCGCCTCCGCGCCCGCGACGGCTTCGTGCTCGCGGCCCGCCACTTGGCCCCCATGACGACGCCCCCGGCCTCGCCTGCCGGCACCGTGGTGATCGCCTCGGCGACCGGGGTGAAGGCCACGTACTACCGGCGCTACGCGGAGTTCCTCGCCGGCCACGGGTTCCACGCGGTCACGTTCGACTACCGGGGTGTCGGGGAGTCCCGCGAGCCGTTCGCCGTGGCGCGGCGGGCGCGGTGGGCGGACTGGGGCGCCCTCGACGCGGACGCCGTGCTCGGCTGGGCCCGGACGCGCCTGCCCGGCCCCCTCCTGACGGTGGGCCACAGCTTCGGCGGGTTCGGCGTCGGGCTCGCGGACGAGGCGCGGCATGTGGCCCGGCACGTGGCCGTCGGCGGGCAGCACGCCTACTGGCGGGACTACCGGGCGCGGCCGGGGAGGGCGCGGATGTGGGCGCGCTGGCACGCGGCGATGCCGGCGATCACGCTGGCCCGCGGGCACTTCCCGGGGCGGCGGCTCGGCTGGCTCGAGGACCTGCCGCGCGGGGTCGCCCTGGACTGGGCGCGCAGTCGCCGCGACTTCACCGCGAGCGCCCGCACCGGCGCCGGCCGGGACGAGCTGCGCCGTCGTCTGGCCGCGTTCACGGCGGACGCGCTGATCGTGGCGCCCGTGGACGACGACTTCGGCACCGACGCCGCCCTCGACCGCGCGGACGCCTACTCGCCGGGTCGGCAGACGGTGCGCTGGCGGGTGCGGCCGGAGGAGCTCGGTGTCGCGGAGATCGGGCACTTCGGACTGTTCCACGCGCGGTTCGCGCCGGCCTTCTGGCCGGCCACGCTGGAGTGGCTGCGCGACGGCGTCGCCCCGGCCGCGGCCCGCTGAGGCTCGCGCACCGGAATCGCTGCGGCCCGTCCCGTCCCCGCGACGACGACGGCGGCCGCCCCGGCCCGGATCTCCGGGCGGGACGACCGCCGTCGCACTGGTGCGCGTGATGTGTCGATACTACCCCGCGCCCAGCCGACGCCCAGGCGCCACGTCAGTCCTGCATCGCGTAGTCGATGACCACGCGGCCCTCGATCTTGCCGTGGCGCATCTCGTCGAACACGTCGTTGATCTCGGTGAGCGGGCGGGTGTGGAACGTCGGGTGGATCTTCCCGGCCTCGTAGAACTCGAGTGCCTCGACCATGTCCTGCCGGGTGCCCACGATCGAGCCGCGGATGGTCAGGCCCTTGAGGACGATGTCGAAGATCGGCGCGGGGAAGTCGCCCGGGGGCAGGCCGTTGAACACGATGGTGCCGCCGCGGCGGGTCATCGCGATGGCCTGGCCGAACGCCTGCGGGTGCACGGCCGTGACGAGCACGCCGTGGGCGCCGCCGATCTTCTCCTGGATCTCCACGGAGGGGTCCGCGACGTTCGCGTTCACGGTCAGCTCCGCGCCGTGCCGAGAGGCGAGCGCCAGCTTGTCGTCCGCGACGTCCACGGCCACCACGCGCATGCCCATCGCCACGGCGTACTGCACCGCGATGTGCCCCAGGCCGCCGATGCCGGAGATCACGACCCACTGCCCGGGCCGCACCTCGGTCTGCTTCAGCCCCTTGTACACCGTGACGCCGGCGCACAGGATCGGGCCGACCTCCATCGGGTCCGCGCCCTCGGGGATCACGGGCGCGTAGCGGGCATCCACGAGCATGTACTCACCGAACGAACCGTCCACGGAGTAGCCGCCGTTGACCTGCTCCTCGCACAGGGTCTCCCACCCGGTGCGGCAGTACTGGCAGTGGCCGCACGCTCGCCACAGCCACGCGTTGCCGACCATGTCCCCGACCTTGAGGTTCTCGACGTCGGGTCCGACCTCCTCGACGATGCCCACGCCCTCGTGGCCCGGGATGAACGGCGGGGTCGGCTTCACCGGCCAGTCGCCCTCCATCGCGTGCAGGTCCGTGTGACAGACGCCCGAGGAGATGAGCTTCACGAGCGCTTCGTGCTGGCCGGGCGTCGGACGCTCGACCTCCGTGACGTCGGCCTCTGTGCCGAACTGGGTGACGACGGCTGCCTTCATCGTGGTCATGGGGGATCACCTTTCGTGGAGTGGGGAGGGGGTCGTGCCGTGCCGGCGTCGGCTCAGAAGAACCCGAGCTTGTCCTCGGAGTAGGAGACGAGCAGGTTCTTGGTCTGCTGGTAGTGGTCGAGCATCATCAGGTGGTTCTCACGGCCGATGCCGGAGGACTTGTACCCACCGAACGCGGCGTGGGCCGGGTAGGCGTGGTAGTTGTTCACCCACACGCGGCCGGCCTGGATCGCCCGGCCCGCGCGGTAGGCGGTGTTGCCGTTCCGGGACCACACGCCGGCGCCGAGACCGTAGAGCGTGTCGTTGGCGATCCGCATGGCGTCGTCGAAGTCGGTGAACGTGGTCGTCGAGACCACCGGCCCGAAGATCTCCTCCTGGAAGATGCGCATCGAGTTGTCCCCGCGGAAGATCGTGGGCTGCACGTAGTAGCCGCCGGCCAGCTCGCCCTCCATCTCGGCGCGAGCGCCGCCGATGAGCACCTCGGCGCCCTCCTGACGGCCGATGTCCAGGTAGGACGTGATCTTCTCGAGCTGGTCGTTGGAGGCCTGGGCGCCCATCATCACGTCCGTGTCGAGGGGGTTGCCGGTGACGATGCGCGAGGTCCGCTCCACGACGGCGTCGAGGAACTTCTCCGCGATCGACTCCTGCACAAGCGCACGCGACGGGCACGTGCAGACCTCGCCCTGGTTCAGCGCGAACAGGGTGAAGCCCTCCTGTGCCTTGTCCCAGTAGGCGTCGTCGTTCGCCATGACGTCCTCGAAGAACACGTTGGGCGACTTGCCGCCCAGCTCCAGGGTCACCGGGATGATGTTCTCCGAGGCGTACTGCATGATCAGCCGGCCCGTCGTCGTCTCGCCCGTGAACGCGATCTTGCGGATGCGCGGCGACTGCGCGAGCGGCTTGCCGGCCTCGAGGCCGAAGCCGTTGACCACGTTGACGACGCCGGCCGGCAGCAGGTCCGCGATCAGCTCGATGAACACCATGATCGAGGCCGGGGTCTGCTCGGCGGGCTTGATCACGACGGCGTTGCCCGCGGCCAGCGCGGGCGCCAGCTTCCACACCCCCATCAGCAGCGGGAAGTTCCACGGGATGATCTGGCCGACCACGCCGAGCGGCTCGTGGAAGTGGTAGGCGACGGTGTCCTCATCCACCTGGGACAGGCGGCCCTCCTGCGCGCGGATCGCGCCGGCGAAGTACCGGAAGTGGTCGATGGCCAGCGGGACGTCCGCGTTGAGGGTCTCCCGGACGGCCTTGCCGTTGTCCCACGTCTCCGCGACCGCCAGCATCTCGAGGTTCTCCTCCATGCGGTCCGCGATGCGGTGCAGCACGAGCGCCCGCTCGGCCGGCGAGGTGGCGCCCCAGGCCGGGGCGGCCTTCCAGGCGGCGTCGAGGGCGGCGTCGATGTCCTCGGCCGTGCCGCGGGCGACCTCGCAGAACACCTTGCCCGTCACGGGCGTGACGTTCTCGAAGTACTGGCCCTTGACCGGGGGTGTCCACTCTCCGCCGATGAAGTGCTCGTAGCGGGACTTGAACTCGACCTTGGCTCCCTCGGTGCCCGGGAATGCGTAGACGGTCATGGTGCTGGCTCCTTTGCCTGCGGTTGCCTCGGCGCCGGGTGGCGCCCTGCCGTGGCTGTGACCCTAGTCACAGGGAGGTTGCACGGAGGTTGCAGCCGGGCGCGGGTGAGGGGCGGGCCGGCTCAGGCCAGGTCCCGCTCGATCCGCTCGAGCGTGGCCACGGCGAGCGCGCGCCGCGGCGAGTCCGTCGGCAGCAGACGCAGGGCGGCGCCCCAGAGCTCGACGTCGTCGCGGGCCTCGGGGCGGCCCAGGTAGGCCCAGAGCTGGTCGACATCCGCGTCCTGGGCGACGGCCTCGCGCAGCGCCTCCCCCAGCTCCGCGCGGATCGAGGCGACACCGGGGGACGTTGACCGCGGCAGCACCGGCCCGGCCGCCGCGTGCAGCGCACGGTCCAGATCCCCGGCGCGCAGCGCCTCCCGCGCGCACAGCAGGTCCGCGTGCACCTCCCCCACGAGCCGGTACGGCCGGGACAGCAGTGCCACCGGCGCCCCCACGTCCTGCAGCGCCCGGCGGAGACGGTGCACCTCGGCGCGCAGCGAGATGGCGCGGGCGGGGGCGGCGCCCGGCGCGGGCCGGGGACCGGCCGTCTCCTCCGGGTACAGCGCGACCTCGAGCTCGGCGCCGGTCAGGCCCGGGCCGTGCCACGCGAGGAGGGTGAGGATCTCGGCGTGCCGGCCGGTGAGCTCGACCCCGTCCAGCGTGGGCGGCAGGTGGCCGGTGACGCGCAGCAGGCCCGCGGCGGCGTCGGGGCGGTGCGGCGCGGCGGCGGGGCTCGGCGCCGGCGAGGCGGACGGCAGAGCCGAGGGGCCCGGCGTCGGGGCGGTGCCGCGGGGACGGCCCCGGGACGGGGCGGGCAGGTCCCGCCAGGCGGCGTGCACGGCGTCCACGGTGGCCTGGAGCAGCGGCAGGGCGAGGTGGCTGACGGCGTCCTCGCCGCCCGTGAGGTCCAGGACCCCGACGAGCCGCCCGGTGGCCGGGTCCGTGAGCGGGACGGCCGAACAGCTCCACGGGTGCACGCGCGGGCTCAGGTGCTCGCCGCGGCTGACCTGCGTGGGGGCGCCGGTCGCGAGGACGATGCCGGGGGCGGAGGTGCCCATGGACGCCTCGGACCAGTCGGCGCCGGCCACGAAGCCCATGGTCTCGGCGTGGCGCACCGCGGTCCGGTCGCCCTCGACCCACAGCAGGTGGCCGCGCGCGTTGCCGATCGCGGCGAGCATCCCGGCCTCGGCCGCGGGGTGGATGAGCATGCGGCGGACCACCGGCAGGGCCACGGCGAGACGCTGCTCGCGGCGGGCGGCGGCGAGGTCGTCGTCGGCGAGGGTGGCCGGGTCGGTCTGGCCGGGCACCGCGGGGGTGAGGGCGCCGAGGGAGCGCAGCCAGGACTCGCGGACCTCCCGGCGCAGTCCCTGCAGGGCGGCGCGCAGGCCCTGGTCCGCCCCGGCCGGAGCGGTGGGCGACGACGGCGCGAGCGACAGGCGGACCGCGGCGAGGGACTCGTGGGCCCGGTCCACGGCGCGCCGGTAGGCACCGGTGGCGAGGGTCGAGCTCATCCCGAGCCTGCCATCAACCGCGAGCGGATCAGGAACCGCTTGCCCTCGGGGGCCTCGACGGAGAAGCCGGAGCCGCGCCCGTCCACCACGTCCAGGGTGAGGTGGGTGTGCTTCCAGTATTCGAACTGGGCGGCGGACATCCAGAACGGGATCTCCACGGCGGCCTGGTCCCCCTCGGCCGGCAGCGCGAAGGTGCCCAGCAGGACGTCGGCGGCGCCGGTCGTGAAGTCGCCGGCGGGATAGCACATGGGCGCGGAGCCGTCGCAGCAGCCGCCGGACTGGTGGAACATGAGCGGGCCGTGGATCGGGAGGAGTCGGCGGATCAGCTCGAGCGCCGCGGGCGTCATGGCGACGCGGGACACGGTTTCGCCCGGCAGCTCGGGGCGAGCGTCGAGCGCATGCTCCGCCGACGAGGACGGCACGGTCATCGCGACCTCCTGGGGATGGGCGATCGTCGGTCCCCACACCCTAGCCTCGAACGTGATCCACGTCACCCCTGCTCGTGTCGTGGGGGGCGCGGCGGCCCGGGGGCTGTGCCGCGAGCCAGACGTTTCGGCTGCAATCAGGGGCTGATCACGACCGAAACGTCTGGCTCACGGCGCGGGGGTGGCGCGGAGGTGGGGAAAGCACGAGGGCTGGGGCGGCGGGCGGCTCACGCGGCCACGCCCGGCGTCCCCCTCGTACACTCGGCACATGCTCCCGGACCCCAGCCCCACCGTCACCGTGGACGGCCTCCTGCTGCGCCCGCTGCGCGCCGCGGACGAGATCGCGGCGCGCGAGGCGGACGCCGAGCTGCATCGGGAGGGGTTCGACTTCCTGATGGCCGGCACCCGCTCCTTCCCCGCGATCCGCCGCGCGTTCGCCGCCGAGGCGCGGGGCGACGTCGAGCCCGGCCGCGCGCCCGCCTCCTTCTACGTGGGCGTGGACGAGAACGGTGAGCTGGTGGGCCGGGTGTCCGTGCGGTGGGAGCTGAACGAGGCGCTGCGGCACGTCAACGGACACGTGGGCTATGCGGTGCGCCCCGCGTTCCGGCGGCGGGGCCACGCCGCGCGGCTGCTGCGCGGCGCCCTGACGCTGCTGGCCGCACGCGGGGTGCCCGCCGCCCTGCTCACGTGCGACGAGACGAACACCGCCTCCGTGGCCACGATCCGTGCGTGCGGGGGCGTGCTGCGGGACCGGGTCGAGGCGGACCTCGACGGTGCGCCCTTCCCCGTGCCCCAGCTGCGCTTCGACGTCCCCACGACGGCGGCCTGACCGGAGGGACGGCGGGGACCGCGCCGCCGGCCTCAGTAGGCCTTGACGCGCTGCTCCACGATCAGGTGGATGAGCGCGAACCGGCCCTCCTCCTGGACCGCCTTGAGCGCCGCGTCCACGGCCGCCGGCACGTCCGCGTCCCGCTCCACGCGCACCCCGAAGCCGCCGAACGCCTGGGCCATGGCGGCGAAGTCGGGGTTCTTCAGCTGGGTGCCGGAGACGCGCTCGGGGTACTCGCGCTCCTGATGGGTGCGGATGGTGCCGTACTCCTGGTTGTCCATGACGATCACGAGGGGCTTCGCGCCGTACTGCGCGGCGGTCGCCAGCTCCTGACCGTTCATGAGGAACTCGCCGTCGCCGGCGATGGTCACCACGGTGCGGTCCGGGAAGTTCAGGGACGCGGCCACGGCGCCCGGCACCGAGTAGCCCATGGAGCCGTTGCGGGCCGAGATCATGGCGCGGTAGCCCTCGGTCGGGAAGTACCGGTGCGCCCAGTTGGTGTGCTCGCCCGCGCCGAGGGAGATCATCGAGTCCTTCGGCAGCTTCGGCACCAGGTTGGCCATGAGGGTGGCCATCTTCGCCTGACCCTCGGACGGCTCGGCCGGGGGCAGGGCCGCGAACTTCTCCTGCTCGCCGCGCATGCGGGAGGTCCACTCCTCCCACTCCGGCTTGACCTCGAGCTCCATGCGGACGAGGTCGCGGATGAACACGTCCGGCTTGGCCACGATCTGGTGGGACACGGGGCCGGAGCGGCCGCGCAGGGACGGGTCGATGGTGACCAGGAAGTTCTTCTTGTCCCAGTTCTGGCGGATGGTGAAGCCGTTGGTCACGACGTCGCCCGGCACGGTGCCGACGAACACGATGAGGTCGGTCTCCTCGAGCATGTCGTAGGTCGGCTTCGGGCGACCGTAGCCGATCGGGCCCACGTAGGACGGCGAGGAGAACGGCACGGTGCCCTCGGTGCGCCACTCGGCGGCGGCGGGGATCTTGTGCTCCTCCAGCCACGTCGTCAGGGTCTGCGCACCCTCGTCCGTCCAGTCGTTGCCACCGGTGATGAACAGCGGCTTGCGGGACTCCTTGAGCGCGGCGTGCAGGGACTTCCAGTCCTCCACGGTCATGCCGCCCGGGGCCACGGGGATCTGCGGGTGCAGGTGCGCGTCGATCTCCTGGCGGATCACATCCTCCGGCAGGCCGACGACGACGGGCCCGGGCCGGCCCGAGCTGGCGGCGAACATGGCCTCGGCCACGATCTCGGAGGCGCGCTCCGGGTGGTCCAGGACCATCACGCGCTTCGCACCGGTGCCGAACCAGGCGTGCGGGTCGAACTCCTGGAAGGCCTCGCGGTCGCGGTGCTCGAACGGGATCAGGCCGACGAACAGCACGAGCGCCGTCGAGTCCTGCCACGCGGTGTGCAGGCCGACGTGGGCGTTCGCGGCGCCCGGGCCGCGCGTCACCATGGCGACGCCGGGGACCACGTTCATCTTGCCGTCGGCCTCGGCCATGTACGTGGCGCCGCCCTCGTGGCGGCACACCACGTTCTCGATGCCCGAGTCGTACAGGCCGTCCAGGACGTCCAGGTAGGACTCGCCCGGCACGGAGTAGACGCGCTTCACGCCGTGGGACTCGAGGGTCTTGACGATGACGTGCCCGGCGGAGAGGCGACCGGTCGCCTGGGAGGTCTGGGACATGGAGGTCTCCTGTGCTGGTTCGGGGGCCCCTCCGGCCCCATGGGTGCACCCCGCCGCGCAGACGGGGTCCGTGGGGGTCAGGGTACTGGACGGGACGGCGCCGGAGGCGACCCGATACGCGGCGTGAAGCCGGTGACGCGAGGGCGGGCCCGCCGTACGCTTTCCCCATGCTCTCCGCGCCGACGCTCTCCCGCCTCGCCTCCCTGGCCGCGTTCCTGAACACCGCCCCCGGCCTGCGGGGCGGTCAGCCGGCCGACGAGCGGTTCACCGCCGCCACGCAGCTGCCCTCTCTCGTCCCTGAGCTCCAGGAGGACGAGGTCCGCCTCCGCCTGGCCGCCGCCGCGGCCGTGCGTGGCCGCGAGCTCCGCGGCCGTCTGGCCGAGGTCTGGGCCCTCGCCGCCGGGGACGAGGCGGCCGCCGTGGAGCGCGTGAACGCCCTCCTCGCCGCGGCCGGCCCGCTGCGGCTGACGGCCGGGGGCGACGTCGTCGGGCTGGCCCCGGCGCAGGTCCCCGCCGACGCGGTGGAGCGGCTGGCCGCGATGGCCGCCCTCGCGCTGGCGGAGACCGCGATGGACGGCGAGCTGACCCGCCTGCGCGTGTGCGAGGGCGAGGACTGCGAGAACGCGCTCGTGGACGCCAGCCGGAACCGGTCCAAGCGGTTCTGCGACGAGGCCAACTGCGCCAACCGCACCCACGTGCGCTCCTACCGGGCACGCCTGGCCGAGGCGGCGGAGGCCGCGCCCGCGGCGGATCCGGCCGGGCCGGAGGAGGCGGAGGCACCGGAGGCCGTCGTGGACTCCGAGGCCCCCGCCGACGAGCCCCGCCAGGAGACCAAGAAGGAGAAGAAGGAGCGCAGGAAGGCGAAGAAGAAGGCCCGCAAGAAGGCGGAGAAGAAGGCCGGCAAGAAGAAGTCGGACAAGAAGAAGGACTGACCCGGCCCTGCCCGCCAGGTGACCCGGCGCTGAACATCGGGGGACGGGGCGGCCTCGTGGTTCCGTCGGCCGACCGGACACCCCTAGCCTGCGAGGCATGAGCGAGCACACCCCCGCCGCCCCCGCGTCCCTCGGACCCGCCCACCGCAAGGTCGGCGTCGTGGGGGCCGGCGGCGTCGGCACGGCGATCTGCTATGCGGCGCTGATCCGCGGCGTCGCCCGCGAGGTCGCCCTGTACGACATCGACGAGCCCAAGGTCCGCGCCGAGGTCCTCGACCTGGCCCACGGCACCCCGTTCACCTCCGCGTCGGCGATGACCGGCGGCGCGGACCCGGACGTCCTGGCCGGCTGCGAGGTCGTGGTGATCACGGCCGGCGCCAAGCAGAAGCCGGGGCAGACCCGCCTCGACCTCGGCGCGCACAACGTGGAGATCCTGCGCGGCCTGCTGCCCCAGGTGCAGGCGCACGCGCCGGAGGCGCTGATCGTGCTCGTCACCAATCCCGTGGACGTCCTCACGCTGGTGGCCCAGCGCCTCACCGGTCTGCCTGCCGGCCGGGTGATCGGCTCGGGCACCCTCCTGGACACGTCCCGCCTGCGGTGGCTGCTGGCGTCGCGGGCGCAGGTCCACCCGTCGTCGGTGCACGCGGCCATCCTCGGCGAGCACGGGGACACGGAGTTCCCCGCGTGGAGCTCGGCGCGCATCGGCCCGACGCCCATCCTGGAGTGGCCGACGCCGGTCGACCCGCTGTTCACCCGCGCCGACCTGGACGAGGTGGCGGACACCGTGGTGCACGCCGCGTACGAGGTGATCCAGGGCAAGGGCGCCACCACGTACGCGGTCGGCGTGGCCACGACCCGCCTGCTCGAGGCGATCCTGCGCGACCAGCACGCCATTCTGCCGGTCTCCACCGTGCTCGACGGCGTCCACGGGCTCTCGGACGTCGCCCTGTCCATGCCGTCCGTGGTGGGGCGCGACGGCGTCACCCGCGTGATCCAGCCCGAGCTGGACGACGCGGAGATGCGGGCGCTGCACGCCTCGGCGGACGCGCTGCGGCGGGAGGCACGCAGCCTCGGGTTCTGAGGCGCCGGGCTCAGGCGCGGGGGGCGTCGCCTCCGGTGCCGCCCTGCTCGCGGCGCTCGGCGGCGGCCTGGGCGCGGCGGTCGGCGGCGGCCTTGCGGAACATCTCCTCGGAGGAGCGGTTCACACCGGAGCCCTGGGAGAGGTGGTCCGGGTTCTCGCGCGCGGCGAGCTGCAGCATGGCCACCACCACGAGCGAGGTCATGAAGAAGACGCCGAAGGCGATCAGCGCGATGTCGACGCGCAGTGGATTCTGGGTGCCGCCGGAGGCGGTGATGCCGGCGATCACCCCGCCGATCAGGCCGAGCACGGCGGAGAAGACGAGCGGGCCCTTGACCGTGGTGCGCAGACCGCCGCGTGCCGGGCGGCCGGATCCGGCGCGATCGGCGGACGGGCGGGGGGACGGTGCGCTCACGGCGGGACTCCTGACGGCTGGGGGCGGCTGGGGCGACACGGCCCGCGCAGGCGCCCGGGGCTGAGGCCCTCGGGGCGCGGCGGACCGGAGCCAGTCTACGCGTCCGGCCGACGGGTGGCCCCTCGGGGCCCCGAGGTCCTCCCCCGGCGAACGTCCGCCCCGCGGGTCAGGACGACGACGTCGGCCCGGTTCAGAGGCCCCTGGCCGTGCCCCGGTCCCGGCGCACCTCGTGGTGGAAGCCGAGCCCGGAGACCATCAGGAGCACGCCGATCAGGATCGCCCCGCCGCCGGCGATGCCGAGCAGGGCGTGCGGGCCGAAGCCCTGCAGGGCGGCCACGACCACGCCGCCCCCGGAGAGCAGGCCCACGAGTCCGGTCCACAGCTGGTCCCGCGCGGGGATGAACTCGCGGCGGTGGCGGGCCCACGCCACGAGCTCGGCGACGCCGCCGAGCACGAGGGCGGCGCCGGCCGCCACGCCCACCGCCGCCGGGGACCCCAGGAACAGCAGCACGATCACGCCGAGCATCCACGCGGCCGCCGCCAGGGACAGCGGGGAGCGCATGGCCACGGGCACCGGGTCGCGGCGCAGGTACTCCCACATCGCCGAACCGGAGAACGCCAGGTACAGCGCGAACATGACCTTCATCCACGTCAGGCCCGGCTCGGCGACGAACACGGTGGTCAGACCGAACGCCAGCGCCACCACGGCGCGGATCAGGATCGGCTTGAACACCACGGACGAGATCTCGAGGGGGGTCTGCACGGTAGCCACCGCCCCAGTCTAGGAGCAGTGCGGCCGCGGCCCGGCCCGCGCGTCACCGCCCGGACGCGCTCACACGACGCCGAGCCGCATCCAGTCGTCGCGCCGGGCCCGCCAGCCGAGGGTGAGCGCCCGCATCCCCATGTAGACCCCTGCGAAGCCGAGCCAGAGCAGGCCCAGCTGCACGCCGGCGTCGGGCACGGCGGCGTTCGGTCCGGGCCAGGCCGCGGTCCAGCCGAATCCGCCCGTGGCGAGCTGCGCGAGCACCCAGAGCGCCGGCGCGTAGACCACGAGGTTCACGAGGCCGGCGAGGGCGAGGTAGCGGGCGTCGCCGGCGCCGATCAGCACGCCGTCCAGCACGAACACGTACCCGGCCACCGGCTGCCCGGCGGCCAGCACCCACAGGCCCACGGTGGCGGCGGCCTGCACGGTCGGGTCCGTGGTGAACAGCCCCGGCAGCACCGGTGCCGCCAGGGCCAGCACGGCCCCGGTCACGACGCCGAAGCCCAGCCCCCAGCGCACCATCGTCCGGGTGAGGCGACGGGCCGCATCCGGCCGGGCGGCCCCGAGCTCGGCGCCGATCAGGGCCTGCGCGGCGATCGCGAGGGCGTCGAGGGCGAACGCCAGCGTGGAGAACAGCGTGAAGACGAGCTGGTGCGCGGCGAGGGTGAGGTCGCCCGCGCCGGCGGCGGCCATGACGGTGATGAGGATGGCCGCGCGCAGGCTCGCGGTGCGCAGCAGCAGCCACGAGCCCACCTGGGCCGTGGCGCGCATGCCCGACGCACGGGGCGCCCACACCGTGCCCGAGCGGCGGAAGCGCGGGGCCAGCACGAACAGGTATGTCACGAGCATCGCCCACTGCACCACGGACGTACCGACGGCCGAGCCAGCTACGCCCCAGCCCAGCCCGTACACCAGGGCCACGTTCAGCCCGATGTTCGCGCCGAAGCCCACACCCGCCACCACGAGCGGCGTCACGGTGTCCTGGAGGCCGCGGAGCACCCCGGTGGCCGCGAGCACGGCCAGCAGGGCCGGCAGCCCCGGCATGGACCAGCGCAGGTAGGCGACGGCGTGGGCCTGCACCTCGCCCGTCGCGCCGAGGGCCGCCGTCAGCGCGGGGGCCGCGAGCCAGCCGAGGACGGCCAGCACCGCGCCGAGCAGCAGGCCCAGCCAGATGCCGTCGCGGCCGCGGTCCATCGCGGCGGCCGGGTTCCCCGCCCCGATCAGCCGGGCCACCGCCGGGGTGGTGGCGTAGGCCAGGAAGATCATGAGGCCGATGAGCGTGTGCAGGATGGTGGTGCCGATCCCGACGCCGGCCAGCTGGGCCGTGCCCAGGTGCCCGATGATCGCGGTGTCGGCCAGCAGGAACAGCGGCTCCGCGATGAGCGCGCCGAACGCGGGGACCGCGAGCGCGAGGATGCGCCGCGTGAGGGCGCGCGCGTCCTGCGGGGCGGGCGCCGCCGTCGAGCCGGAGGGTCCTGCCATCTCAGCCCAGCAGGGCCAGCAGCGGGGCCAGCGCCGTGGTCGGGGCAGTGGGGCCGGGCAGCGTGTCCGGCAGCAGGGGGGCCACGAGGTAGAGCATCGCGATGGCGATGCCGTTGTTCACCATGTGCAGCAGCACCGCGTACCCGAACGAGCGGCCCATCAGGATGTAGGACACCGTGATCGCCACCGCGAGGGTCAGGTACGGGACGGTCTCCACGAGCCGGAAGTCGCCGCCGGTGCCGAGGAAGTGCAGGAGTGTGAACGCGAGCACGGAGACCACGGCGCACACCCACACGTTGATCCAGCGGGAGAGCTTGCCGATCAGCAGGTGGCGGAACAGGTACTCCTCCACGAGCGGGGCGGCCACCACGGTCATGAGGATCATGAGCACGGGCGGGGCCTGCGTGGTCATCTCCTCGAGCGCGGCCTGGTTGGCGCTGGTCTGCGCCTCCCCGATGAGGCTCAGCACGATCACGTTCACGACGATGCACGCCAGCCACGTGGCGGGCAGCAGCAACAGCTTCCACCACGTCCCCGTGCGGAACACCCGCAGCGACGTCACGAGCGGGCGCCAGGCCACGGCCAGCACGAGCACCACGAGGATCGCGTAGCTGACGATGTTCACCGTGAACCCGTCGCGGACCAGGTCGAACGCCTCGAGGTCACCGGGGACCAGGCCGAGCGACACCGCCAGCCACAGCCCCAGCCCGAGCACCATGAGCGCCACGTACACGAGCACCACGACGGCGTCGCCCCAGTGGAACCGACCCGGGGTCCAGTCCGGCGCGGGGCGGGCCGCGGGCCGGCGGCCGGGCCAGCCGGCGGGGACGCCACCGGGGGCGCCGGGGTGCCCGTGCAGGCTCGGGGCGACGGCGGCGCGGCGGGCGGACGGCCGGCCCGACGGCGGCCAGCCGGCGGGCGGACCGGCCGGCGGGCCAGAGGGAGGAACGCTCATGGCGGCCACGCTACCAACGGGGGCGGACGCGCCAGGCCGCGGGCGCCGTCGTCGGGAGCGGCTCCGTGGCCCACGCCACGCCCGCGCGCCCGCGACACGCGCGCGGTGGCGGCGGGCCGAACGCCTCGTCTACGGTGCTCCCCATGGCCTTGTTCTCCCAGCCGGTGTTCATCAACCTCCCGACGACGGACACCGAGCGGATCCGTGAGTTCTGGACGACCCTGGGCGCCACCGCAATGGACGACTACTCGGACGAGCACTCGGTGTGCATCGAGCTCACCGAGTCGACGTACGCGATGTACCTCAGCCCCGGCTACTACACCGACTTCATCGGCAACCGTGAGATCGCCGACTGCCTCACCACCAACTCCGCCCTCATGGCGCTGACCGTCGGCGACGCCGCGGCGGTGGACGCCCTGGCGGACCGGGCGATCGAGCTCGGCGCCGCCGAGGTGCCCCTGCCCGAGGACCTGCGCGAGGAGATGGCCGACTCCGGCATGCACTCCCGCGAGATCGTCGACCCGGACGGGCACCAGTGGGAGTTCGTCACCGCCTGAGCCCGCCGGCTCAGGCGCCGAGTCGCCCGGTGAGGCGCGCGTGCATCGCCGCGGAGGCCTCGTTCAGCCCCGTCACCTCGGCGTGGATCCCGTGCCGGGCGTACTTGGTCAGCACCGAGTCGAGCGCGGCCACAGTGGAGGCGTCCCACACGTGCGCGGCACTCATGTCGATCACGACGCGCGGCGGGTCGAGGGCGTACTCGAACTGCGAGTAGAGGTCGTTCGAGGACGCGAAGAACAGGGCGCCGTGCACGCGATACGTGACGGCGTCGCCGTCGTCGTGGACCTCGCGGACCACCGTGACCAGACGCGAGACGCGCTGAGCGAAGAGCACCAGCGCAGCGAGCACGCCCACACCCACGCCGATCGCGAGGTTGTGAGTGAGCACCGTGGCCGCCACGGTCACGACCATGACGGCGGTCTCCGAGCGCGGCATCGCGCGCAGGGTGGCGGGGCGCACCGAATGCCAATCGAAGGTGGCGGCGGCCACGAACATCATCACGCCCACGAGCGCGGCCATGGGGATCTGCGCCACGAAGCCGCCGAAGGCCACCACGAGCACCAGCAGGAACACGCCCGCGAGGAACGTGGAGGTCCGGGTGCGGGCGCCGTTCGCCTTGACGTTCATCATGGTCTGCCCCACCACGGCGCAGCCGCCCATGCCGCCGAACAACCCCGAGACCACGTTCGCGACACCCTGCCCCCAGGACTCGCGCGTCTTGTCCGAGCGGGTGTCGGTGATGTCGTCCACGAGCTTCGCGGTGAGCAGGGACTCGAGCAACCCCACGAACGCGATGCCGACGCTGAACGGCAGGATCAACCGGAGGGTCTCCCACGTCAGCGGGACGTCCGGCAGGCCGAGCACGGGCAGCGCATCCGGCAGCGCGCCCCGGTCCCCCACGCGCGGCACGGCCAGGCCGGCGGCCATCACCAGGGCGGTGACCACGACGACGGCCACGAGCGTCGCCGGCACCGCCGTGGTGAGCCGCGGCAACAGCACCACGATCGCCAGGGCCAACGCCGTGAGCGGGTACACGAGCCACGGGACGCCGATCAGCTCGGGCAGCTGCGAGGTGAACACGAGGATGGCCAACGCGTTGACGAACCCCACCATCACCGAGCGCGGGACGAACCGCATGAGCCGGGCCACACCGAACACGCCGAGCAGGATCTGGATGACGCCGCCGAGGATGATCGCGGCAAGCAGGTGCCCCACCCCGTACGCGTGGGACAGCGGTGCGACGACCAGCGCCACCGCCCCCGTGGCCGCGGAGATCATGGCGGGCCGGCCGCCCACGATCGCCGTGGTCACCGCCATGGTGAAGGACGCGAACAGCCCGACGCGCGGATCCACGCCCGCGATGATCGAGAACGCGATGGCCTCCGGGATCAGCGCGAGCGCCACCACGACGGCGGCCAGCACCTCCGTGCCCAGCAGCCGAGGGCTGCGCAGGGTGCGCAGGACGGACTGCCGCTGGAGCGGCGTGAGGGCAGGCGGGGGCGCGGCGGGTAAGGCGGGCATGCTCCCGAGGGTAGCGGTGCGCGGGCGGGGTGCCCGCCGGTGAGCGGGCCCGCCCGCCACCCCTCACGCCGTCCGCATCACCCGCACGGGGTCGCGGAACGCGGCGAACGCCGCCGGGGCGAGGCTGGCCAGCAGCGCGGTGAGGGCGGCCAGCACGGCCACCGCCGCCACGAAGTCCACCCCCAGCGTCCCGCCCTGGCCGGCGACGACGGCGTACCCGGCTCCGGAGCCCAGCACGGCGCCCAGCAGCGCAGGCACGGCGGTGCGCACGGCCACGAGCAGGATCAGGTCTCCGCGGCCGATGCCGAGGGTGCGGCGGCGGCCGAGGTCGCGGCGGCGGATGAGGACGTCGGCGAGCACCACGATGGACACGAAGAACGCGCCGGCTCCGAGGATCAGCAGCAGCAGGGAGCGTCCGAGCCCGGCGAGCTCGCCGGTGATCACCTGGTTGCCGGCGGAGAGGGCACGGGCGGTCTGGATGGAGGAGGCGCGCGGGTCGGGGTCGATCACGGCGAGCGCGGCCTCCTGCATGGCGCGGGTGCCGGCGGTGTCGGCGGCGAGGACGCGGACCTGCTGCATCACGAGGGCGTCCGGGGCGGCGGGGACGGTGAGGGCGTAGCCGTCGAGGTCCTGGAAGGGGTCCTGGGCCTGGAACGCCCCGACGACGGCCCACTGGCCGCCGTCCGTGGCCTCGATCGCTCCGGAGGGCTGGGCGAGGCCGAGCTCGGCGAGCTTGGCCTCGGGGACCACCACCTCGCCGGGGGCGGGCAGGCGGCCGCGGGTCAGCACGATGCCACGGTCCAGGGTGCCGACCACGTTCGTCACGGCCACGCGGGCGCCGCCCCGGCCGATCCCGGTGTTCACGGCGTCCATGGGCGAGTCCCGGGCGAGGGCGGCCTCGGCGGTGTCGAGTCCGGCGAGGGTGGCCGCGGTGGCGCCGGTGAGGAAACCGGTGCCGCCGGTGTCGGTGACGGTGAGCACGCGGGCGCCGGGGCCGGAGAGCTCTGCGGCGACGGCCGCCTCGGTGGCGGCCTGCCTGCCCACGGTGGCCACGGCGGCGAAGCACATGGCGGCCACCACGAGCAGCACGAGGGCGGAGGGCACGGGAGAGGTGCGTGCGGCGGTGACGGCTTCACGCAGCAGGGTGCGCAGGTTCATGGGCGGTCCTCCCGGTTCACAGCCGCACCACCTCGTCGGCGCGGGCGACGACGGCGGGGTCGTGGGTGGCGACCACCACGGTGCGCCCCTCGGCGGCGGCATCGGCGAGGGCGTCCATGACGAGGCCGGCGTTGTCCGGGTCGAGGTTGCCCGTGGGCTCGTCCGCGAGGACGACGACGGGCGCGTTCACGAGGGCGCGGCACACGGCCACCCGCTGCGCCTGCCCGCCGGAGACCTGCCCGGGCCGGTGGTCGGCGCGGTGGGCGAGGCCGAAGCGCTCGAGCAGCGCCCGTGCCCGGTCCTCGAGCGTCTGGCGCTCCAACCCGGCGTAGAGGCCGGGCTCCACCACGGAGTCCAGGATGGGGCGGGACGGGTCCAGCTCCGAGTCCTGGAACACGAATCCCACGGAGGTGGCGCGCAGGCGGGAGCGCTCCCGGTCCGGGCGGGTGGAGGCGTCGACGTCGCCGAGGCGCACCACTCCGGAGGTGGGCGTGAGCATGAGCCCGAGCACGTACAGGAGGGTGGACTTGCCGCGCCCGGAGGGCCCGGTGAGGGCGGTGACGGCGCCCGGCGTGAACGCGTGGGTGAGGCCGTCGAACAGCTCCTCGGCGGCGCGGGTATAGGCGAAGCGCAGGTCCTCGACGGCGAGGGCGGCGGGGACGACGGGGGCGGCGGGCGTGCCCGGGGTGGCGGGCCCCGTCATCGGGTGCCGTTCAGCACGCGCACCTGCTCGCCGGCGTCCACGCCGTCCACGACGGCGAGGCCGTCGGCGGAGCCGAGGACGGTGACGGTGCGGTCCTCCGCGGCGCCGTCCCGGACCACCGTGACCGTCGCGGCGCCGTCTGGCTGGGTGCGCAGGGCGGACACGGGGACCACGGGCCCGGAGACGGGCGGGACCACGCTGACCTGGGAGAGCAGGGAGGTGGTGGCGTCGGCGGGCAGGGTGTCGCAGTCCTCGCCGCAGACCACGCCGCCGTCCGGGGCGGTGAGGGTGATGCGGATCAGGCCCTGCTCGTCGGAGGTGGACTCGCCGGCGACGGCCTTCCATTCGTGTTCGCCGTGGGGCACGGTGACCTGGGTGCCGGCCGGGATGAGGGCGGCCTGCTCCTGGTTGACCTCGAGGGCGAAGTCCGGTTGGTCGCCGGGGCGGGCCACCACGTTCTCGCCGCCGGCGAGGGTGGTGCCGACGGCGGTGGTCTTCGCGTCCACGCTGAGGGGCGCGGGGAGGGCGTCGAGGACCACGAGCTGGCCGAGCTCCACGGTGTCCGCGGCGGGGTAGCCGCGTTCGGTGAGCCAGTCGTCCCAGGCGTCCGCGGTGGCCTCGTCCCACGTGCCGGTGGCCTCCACCTTCGCGCCGGTGGCGGCGAGCATGCGCTGGAACGCGGCGACGTCGTCGCCGGAAGTGCCCTCCCCGAGAGGGCGCCACTGGGGAAGCTCGCCCTGGAGGACGAGCACGGGCTTCTGGGCGACGGCGTACAGCACCTCCCCGGCAGCCACCTCGCCGGACTCTCCGGCCCGGGTGACGACGCCGGTCAGCGCGTTCACCGCCGCCGGCGTCTGCTCGCGCGACACGGAGACGCCGAGGGTGATGACGCGGCCGAGCTCCTGCTCGGCGACGGTGACGAGGGCGCTCGCGGCCGGACGCTGCTCGGCCTGAGCCGGAGGGGTGAGCGTGACCCGGCCGGCCCAGAAGGCGAGCGCGGCGACGGCCACGAGCGCAAGGACGAGGGCGGCCCAGCGGGCGGGGCGATTCATCCGGATGACCCCCAGAAGACATCCTGCGGCGGAAGCTCCGGGCATGTCTGCGCGACCTCGGCCTGGCGTTCTGCCGACACGCCCCTCATGCTGTCCGCGAAGGGCCACCACTGGTGGCGGCCTGGAGTGTAGAACGCGGAGACGAATGCCTCTTTGGAGGGGCGCGCGGAGGTGTCGACCGTGTAGCCGTAGGCCTCGAGACACGGGATGAGGTATTGGTCCCAGTAGTCATAGACGAGGCGGAGCTGCGGATCGGTCCAGTCCTGGGTGTAGCTCGGATCCACCGGGTGCTGTGCGTAGCAGGTCACGTAGGCCGCCTCGAAAGCAGACCTCTGGGACTCAGGTGGGGTGTCGATCTGAATTCCCCCGGTCGGACCGACCGAGTTCGGCCACCCGGCCTCGGCCAGGCATGTGGACACCATGCGGTCCGACTCGAGGGACGTGGCGTACCACCCGGAGCGCTCCACCTGAGGCGGCGCGGGCATTCCCGCCCCCTGAGCGTGCCGCGCGACTTGCTCACGGTAGGCGCGCTCCTTCTCCGCCTCCGTCGTCAGGAGGGGTTCGATCCTCTCGGTGGGAACCCACTGCGAGGCGTCCCAGGTCTTCTCGGCCGTCGCGGTGGGGGGAGCGGCGACCGTGGATGAACCGCCGAGGCCCGCAGACTCCCGACCGACGCAGCCGGTGAGGGTCAGGGCGACGGCCGCCACCAGGGCGGCCGTCGCAGGAATGCGTAATGAAGTCATCGGTGCCGGCGAGTCAGTACGGGTAGTAGCAGTAGCCGTAGGTGCCCGACAGGAGGAGTCCTGCGCTGCAGTCCTGCCGACCGGAGTCCGTCAGCGCCTGCGCTGGCACCGCACCGGAGACGGCCAACGGTCCAGCGACGGCCACGCCGGCACCGACCTTAGAAATCCGCTGCTTCATACCCATGTCGCTCCTCTTTATGGTTCACGCTCAGTCGTGATCTACATCACACTCTATGAAGGTGCTCGCCCTGTGTCCAGAGAATTCTCGGTCGGTCCACAGACGTGCCCCACCAGGGAGTCAAGAGGGTCCTGCGCGTGACGGATGCGCAATCTCAGGGGACGAATGAGCGCGGCCACACCGGCAGGGGTGGCCCGACGATCGGGTTTCGATACTCCCGTCACCGCCGCGCGCCCTAGCCCCGTACACCTCCGGCTCCGGAGAGGTGCGGGCTCGTGAAACTCACCGGCACCTGGATCGAGAAGGTCATCGGGTGGTCCCGTGTCGCAGCGACGCCAGCGGCCAGTGGCTGGGCGCCGGCGCCATCCAGCCCCGGCCTCAGCGGGCGTCCTCGCGCGCGGCGGGCGCGCCGTCGTCGTCCTGCTCCTCCGCCTGTTCCCCGCCCTGGAACTGGCTCCTGTACAGCCGGAAGTACGCGCCGCGAGCGGCCAGCAGCTGATCGTGCGAGCCCTGCTCCACGATGTCGCCGTCCTCCATCACGAGGATGACGTCCGCGTCCCGGATGGTGGAGAGGCGGTGGGCGATCACGAAGCTCGTGCGGTCCGAGCGCAGCGCCGCCATCGCGCCCTGGACCAGCACCTCGGTGCGGGTGTCCACGGAGGAGGTGGCCTCGTCCAGGATCAGGAGCGAGGGCTGGGCCAGGAACGCACGGGCGATGGTGATGAGCTGCCGCTCGCCCGCGGACACGTTGGCGGCGTCCTGCTCGATCACGGTGTCGTAGCCGTCGGGCAGGGTGTGCACGAAACGGTCCACGTAGGTGGCCTTCGCCGCCGCGACGACCTCCTCGTCCGTGGCGTCGAGTCGGCCGTAGCGGATGTTCTCCCGGATGGTCCCGCCGAAGAGCACGGCGTCCTGGAGCACCATGCCGGTGGCGGCGCGCAGCTCGCCGCGGCTGACCGTGCGGGTGTCCACGCCGTCCAGCAGGATCCGCCCGCCGTCCACCTCGTAGAACCGCATGATCAGGTTGACCAGGGTGGTCTTGCCGGCACCGGTCGGCCCGACGATCGCGACCGTCTGCCCCGGCTCCGCCACGAAGTTCAGGTCCGTGATGAGCGGCTTCTCCGGCGTGTAGGAGAAGCGCACATGCTCGAACTCCACGCGACCGCGCAGCGGGCGCGGGAGGTGGGCGACGCCGTCGGGCCCGGGGATGGCGGAGGGCGCCGTTTCCCGAACGAAAGCGCTCTCGGAGGGCGCCGTTTCCCAAACGAAAGTGCCGTCGGGGGTGCGGGCGGGGGTGCCGTCGGGGGTCTCCTCCGGCTCGTCGAGGAGCTCGAAGATGCGCTCGGCCGACGCCACGCCGGAGATCAGCATGTTGGACATGCCGGCGATCTGCCCAAGCGGCTGGTTGAACTCGCGCGAGTACTGGATGAACGCGGTCACGGCGCCGAGGGTCATCTGCCCGTTGGCCACGCGCAGGCCGCCGACCACCGCGATGCCCACGTAGCCCAGCCAGTTCACCCACTGCATGATCGGCATGATCATCCCCGAGTAGAACTGCGCCGTGAACGCGGCCTCGTACAGCTCCTCGTTGCGCTCGTCGAAGCGCGCGGCCATGTCCCGCTGACGGCCGAACACGGTCACCAGCTCGTGCCCCGTGAACGACTCCTCGATGTGCCCGTTGAGCCGGCCCGTCTCCCGCCACTGCGCGGAGAAGAGCGCCTGGGACTTCTTGCCGATCACGCCCACCACCACACCGGCCACCGGCAGGGCGACCAGGGCGATGAGCGCGAGCTGCCAGGACAGCCAGAACATCATGCCGACGATGCCGATCACGGTCAGCACCGAGTACACGAGCGAGGCGAACGCCTGCTGGAGGGCCTGCTGGACGTTGTCCACGTCGTTGGTGGCGCGGGAGAGCAGGTCGCCGCGCTGCCCGCGGTCGAAGTAACTCAGCGGCAGCCGGTTGATCTTGGCCTCGATCTCCTCGCGCAGGCGGAAGACGATGCGCATGACGATGTCATTGAGCACGCGGCCCTGCAGCCACATGAAGGTCTGCGCCACCAGGTACATGCCCAGGACGATGAGGATCAGCCGGCCCAGCTCGGTGAAGTCGATCCCCTCGCCCGGCGTGAACGCCATGCCGGAGAGCATCTCTGCGGCCTGGTCCTCGCCCTGGGCGCGCAGCCCGTCGATGACCTGCTCGCGGCTCAGCCCGCCGGGCATCTGCGCGGAGACCACGCCGCCGAAGATCACGTCCATCGCCCGGCCCAGGACGTGCGGGGCCCACACGTTGAGCACGACGGCGACCAGCACCATCAGCGCGACCACCACCAGGCCCAGCTTCTCCGTGCGGAACAGGCTCATGAGCCGCTTCGCGGACGGCCAGAACGCCTTGGCCTTGCGGGCCGGCCCGCCGCCCCAGTCGTCGGTGGCGCCCTGCTCCTGGATCTCGAGGATCTCCTCGTCCGTCAGGTGCTCGCTCATGCCACGTCCTCCGCGGTCAGCTGGGAGTCCACGATCTCCCGGTAGGTCTGGTTGTCCGCCAGCAGCTCGGCGTGGGTGCCGCGGCCGACCACGCGGCCCTCGTCCAGCACGATGATCTGGTCGGCGTCGGTGATGGTGGCCACCCGCTGGGCGACGACGATCCGGGTCACCCCGGCCGCCGCGCGGTCGAGCGCCGCCCGCAGCCGCGCGTCGGTGGTGACGTCCAGGGCGGAGAATGAGTCGTCGAACACGAGGACCCGCGGCTCGGCCACGAGGGCACGCGCGATGGACAGGCGCTGGCGCTGGCCGCCCGAGACGTCCGTGCCGCCCTGAGACAGCCGCGAGTCCAGACCGGAAGCCGCCGCCTCTCCCTTGCCGGTGGTGCGGGCGCGCACGAAGTCGGCGGCCTGGGCCGTCTCGAGGGCCGCCCAGATGCGCTCGTCCGAGGCGTCCGGGGCCCCGAACTGCATGTTCTCCCGCACGGTGCCGGAGAACAGGTACGGCTTCTGCGGCACGAGGGCCACGGCCTCGGTCAGCTCGGCCCGGGCCAGGTCGGTCACCGGCACGCCGTCCACGAGCACCTCGCCGGACGTCGCGTCGTACAGCCGCGGCAGCAGACTGATCAGCGTGGACTTGCCGGAGCCGGTCGAGCCGATGATCGCCGTCGTGGTGCCGGGGGCGACGGCGAAGCTCACGTCGTCGAGCACCGGCGCCTCGGCGCCGGGGTACTGGAAGGTGACGTGGCGCAGCTCCACGGCGCCGTCGCGACGCGCGGGGGTCACCGGGCGGACCGGCTCACCGAGCGTGGGGACGGTGTCCAGGACCTCGCCGATGCGGCCCGCGGAGATCACGGCGCGCGGGAGCATCATCATCATGAAGGTGCCCATCATCACCGCCATGAGGATCTGCAGCAGGTACTGCATGAACGCGGTGAGCGCGCCGACCTGCACGAGCCCCGCGTCCACGCGCTCGCCGCCGAACCACAGGACGGCGGCGGTGGCGAGGTGGAGGATCATCGTGATGACCGGGCCGAGCAGCACGAACAGCCGGCCGATCCGCACGGAGGTCTCCGTCAGGGCGGCGTTGGCGTCCGTGAACCGGCGTGTCTCGTGGCGCTCGCGCACGAACGCGCGGACCACGCGGATGCCCTGGATCTGCTCGCGCAGCACGCCGTTGACGTCGTCGATGTTGTCCTGCATCCGCTGGAACAGCGGCATGAGACGGGCGACGATCCACGCCACGATCACCAGCAGCACCGGCACGGAGACCCACACGAGCCAGGACAGGCCCGGGTCCTCGCGGATGGCCATGATGATGCCGCCGACCGCCATGATCGGCACGGCCACCATGAAGTTCAGGGCCATGAGGGTGAGCATCTGGACCTGGTTGACGTCGTTGGTGCCGCGCGTGATGAGGGTCGCGGCGCCGAAGCGGCCGAGCTCCTCCGCGGAGAACGCGTCCACGCGGGTGTAGACGGCGCGGCGCAGGTCCCGGCCGACGCCCATCGAGGCCTTCGCCCCGAACCACACGGCGGCGATCGCGGCGACCACCTGCACCAGCGCGACGCCGAGCATCACGAGGCCGATGTCCCAGATGCGGGCGGTGTCGCCGCGGGCTACGCCCTCGTCGATGATGCGGGCATTGAGGCTGGGCAGGTACAGCATGGCCAGCGTGCTGATCAGCTGCAGCACGACGACGGCCGCGACGGCGCCGCGATAGCGCCGGCCGTGACGGCGGAGCAGGGTCCAGAGCATGGGGCTCCCAGGGAGTCGGGATGGGCGCGCGGCCGCGTGGGCTGCAGTGAGGTGGGCCGAAGGGGGCCGGGCTCATTGTGCCCCAGCCGCGGGAGGGCGCGGGCAGCAGCCGTCGTCGAGGGGACGCGGGCGCACCCCGGACAGCCGGCTGCCGAACCACCCGCTGGCGGACCCGTACGAGGACTGAGCGACGCCAGACGGGGGGCGTGAGCCAGACGTTTCCGCGGCTGAGGGTCCCTCAGAACAGCACGAACATCTGGCTCACGCCCCCGGAACGCCTGGCTCAGCGCCCGAAGAGCCTCGCGAAGAACCTTGCGGCCCCGGCACGGCCCGCGCGGGCTGCGTCGCGCTCGGCATCAGGGTGACGGCCATCGCACCACTGCGCCGCGGGGACGACGGCCTTGAGGGACTCGACGTGCCGGCCGCATCCGGCCCAGGTGGCCCTGCGGCAGACGGGTCAGCGCGCCGGACGGCACATGAGGGATCCTTTCGGCGAGGGGGCTTCGGGGTGGCCGGTCAGGCCAGGGTCATGAAGAGCTTCTCGAGCTCGGCGACGGTGAGCTTCTCCTCGTCCTCCGCCTTCTCGGGGTCGGCGAGGCAATACTGCATGGCGGATGAGACGACCGCGAAGCCGGCGCGATCCAGCGCGGTGGAGACGGCGGAGAGCTGCGTGACCACGTCCTTGCAGCGACCCTCGCCCTCGACCTCGCGGATGACGGCGTCCAGCTGGCCGCGGGCCCGCTTGAGGCGGTTGAGGATCTTGCGCTGGGTCTCGGCGTCGGCGGTGCGCACGGCGACCTCCTTTGTCACGGTGGCGGGGAGGGGAATCATATCCCCAGGGGTATCCGGCGACGTCGCCGGATGTCACACGAGGAGACCGATGAGCTCCCGGACGAGGATCACCAGGCCCATGGCCAGCACGAACCAGCCGAAGCCCTTCTTCAGCGCCTTCTCCGGGACCCGCTTCATGAGCGGAACGCCGATCAGCGCACCGACCACGGCCACACCGGTGACCCACAGCAGCAGGTCCCACGGCAGCGTCACGCTGGTCAGGTAGCCGCCGAGGCCCGCGAAGGACTTCATGGCGATCACCAGCAGGGACGTGCCCACCGCAGCGGACATCGGCAGGCCGCCGAGCAGGACCAGCGCAGGGACCACGAGGAACCCGCCGCCGGCGCCGACGATGCCCGTGACGAAGCCGACGACGACGCCCTCCAGCAGGATCTTCCCGAGCGGGTGGCGGCGGGGCTCGACGTCAGCCGAGGCCTCCACTGAGGGGGCGGCCGCCGGCTGCGTCTTCTTGGGCCGGATCATGGCCCACGCCGTGAAGAGCATCATCACCGCGAAGGCGATCAGCAGCAGGGTCTCCGGCAGGAAGCCGCCGACGACGCCGCCCAGGAGGGCACCCACCATCGAGGCCGCGCCGAAGATCAGGCCGGTGCGCCACCGGACGGTGCCGTGCCGCGAGTGCAGCAGCACTGAGACCAGCGAGGTCACACCCACCACGAACAGGGAGCCCGCGATGGCCTGCTTCGGCTCGAGGCCGGCCACGTACGTCAGCAGGGGCACCATCAGGATCGACCCGCCGCCACCCATGAGGCCGAGCAGCAGGCCGACCACGAGGGCCAGGGCGAGGACGATCCACATCACGGGTCAGCTCCGCTTCCCCGCGCCGGTGGGGATGCGGCCGATCACGTCGCCCGCGGAGCGCTCCTGCGCGGGGCGGTTCCACGGCATCTTGGCCAGCACGGACGCCATGGCGCACGTGTTGGACACGGCGGAGAAGGACAGGCCCGCGCCGATCGCGGCGGGGATGAGGCCGAACCGCTTCGAGCCGACCTGGGAGGCCACGGCCCCGACCAGCGCGATGGACCCGGCGGTCATGCGGACCTGACGGTCCATGGACCAGCGGTTGCCGCTGCGGACGACCTCGCCGCCGGCCTCGGCGTAGGCGGAGATGCCGCCCTGCAGGACGCGCGCGGAGGTGAAGCCGGCCTGGGCCAGACGGTCCTGGGCGGTGCCGGCCCGGCTGCCGGACTGGCAGACGAGCACCGCGGTGCCGTCCAGGCGGGCGGCGACCTCGTCCGCGTGCTCCTGGAGCAGGTCCAGCGGCACGTTGTAGGAGCCGGCGATGTGCTCGGTCTCGAACTCGCCGGGGGTGCGCACGTCCAGCACGACGGCGTCGGGGCGGGCGGCCAGCTCGGCCTTCAGGTCGCGCGGGGCGACGGGGGACAGGGTGACGCTCATGGGAGGGGCTCCTCGGGGTTGGTCTGGGGGTGTGTCAGGACTGCTGCCAGGCGGCGTAGCTGCCCTCGAGCTCGATCACGTCGAACCCGGCGCGGCGCAGCGCCTGGGCGGCCACGATGTTGCGCAGGCCGGACTGGCAGAAGGTCACCAGGGTCTTGTCCTTCGGCAGCTCCTCCTGGTGGAAGAGCACCTTGCCGGCGTTCAGCTGCCGGGCGTCCGCCACGGTGCCGTGGGAGAACTCGGTCTTGTTGCGCACGTCCACCAGCACGGTGTCCTGCTCCGCGCCGACCTCGCCGGCCTCGATGCGGGACCGCAGCTCGTCGGCCTGCACGGTGGGCACCGGCTCCAACGTGAGGCCGTCCACGGAGGTGGTGAACGCGGCGGCGGCGTCGACGCCCACGCGGATCATGTGGTCGCGCATCGTGTGCGCGTCCTCGCGGTCCTCGGCGAGCAGGACGAGGGCGGCGTCGTCGCTCTCCGGGTCGTAGGCCCAGCCGGCGTGCGTGGCGACCTTGCCGCGGGACGGAAAGGCCAGCGCGCCCGGCACGGTGCCGGCGAGGATCTCGTCCACACCGCGGGTGTCCGCGAACACGGCGCCCTCGGCGAGCGTCGCCTGCACGCCCCCGGCGTCCAGCTCCTCGAGCTCGGGCAGCTCGCCCAGGATGGCTGGCCCCTGCTTGTTCTGGCGCTTCATGCGGGCGAAGTAGGCGTGGGCGTCGGGCTGGCCGTCGAGCAGCTCGTCGATGAAGCCCTGCTCGTCGTCGTTCTTCAGGTAGTCGGACCACCACGCGTACTTGCGCTCGTAGCCGACCGTGGTGGAGGGCAGCGCGCCGAGTGCCTTGCCGCAGGCGGAGCCGGCGCCGTGGGCCGGGAACACCTGCACGTGGTCCGGGAGGGTCAGGAACTTCGCCTTGAGGGAGGCGAAGAGCTGCTGGGCGCCCTCGAAGCGGGTGTCGACGCCGCCGGCGGCCTCGTCCAGCAGGTCCGGGCGGCCGAGGTCGCCGGAGAACACGAAGTCGCCGGTGAGCATGTAGCCCGGGGCGTCCGCGAAGGCGCCGTCGGTGACGAGGAAGGACAGGTGCTCGGGGGTGTGGCCCGGGGTGTGCACGGCCTCGACGGTGATGTTGCCGAGCGTCACCGTGTCGCCGTCCTTGAGGAGGTTGCCCTCGAAGCCGTAGGCCCAGTCCTCGCCGCCCTCGCCGGACAGGTGGATCTGGGCGCCGGTGGCGTGGGCCAGCTCGCGGGTGCCGGAGAGGTAGTCCGCGTGGATGTGGGTCTCGGTCACGTGGGTGATGGTCATGCCGTTCTTGGCGGCCAGGTCCAGGTACACCTGGATGTCGCGGCGGGGGTCCACCACCATCGCCTCGTTCTTCGCCTGGCAGCCGATCACGTAGCTGGCCTGGGCGAGGTCCTCGTCGTAGATGCGCTCGAGCAGCATGGTTCTCCTCCGGGTCGGGGGGTCTCGATGTCCATCCGATACCCCCTGGGGTATGTCGAGAACGAGCGTAGGGTATACCCCCAGGGGTATGCAAGAGAGAGGGTGAGCCCGGGCGGCGACGGGAAGGGACGGCACGGTCGGGAGACGTCGCCAGGGGGCGTGAGCCAGATGATTCCGCTGCGGATCGGGCGTCAGAACGGCAGAAACGTCTGGCTCACGCGGCGGGGGGCGTGAGCCAGATGATTCCGCTGCGGATCGGGCGTCAGAACTGCAGAAACGTCTGGCTCAGCGCCCGGGGTCCTCAGAGCAGGGGACGCAGTGGTACCAGCAGGGCCTCGACCACGCGGGCGAGGCCGTGACGGTCCTCCCAGCGCGGGGTGTCGATCCGGACGGCCCGCTGGGCGTCGAGAGCGAAGATCTCCTCCATCCGGGCGGCGAAGTCGCGGTCCACGACCACCACGTTGGACTCGTAGTTGAAGCCCAGGGAGAGGCGGTCGACGTTGGCCGAGCCCACGGTGGACCAGATGCCGTCCACGGTGGCGGTCTTCGCGTGGATCATGCTGGCCCTGTACAGCAGGATCGTGATGCCGGCCTCGAGCATCTTCCCGAAGAAGCCGCGCGAGGCCCAGTCCGCCACGATGTGGTTGGAGTCCTCCGGCACCATCACCTGCACGTCCACCCCGCGCCGGGCCGCGTGCAGCAGCGCCTCGAGGACCTGCTGGTCCGGGATGAAGTACGGCGTGTTGATGAGGATGCGGTGCTGCGCCCGCTGGATGGCGTCGAGGTAGCTCAGCCGGATCGGGTAGACCAGGAGCGGCGGCTGGTTCGCGGCCACGGTGACGCGCGGGTCCCACGTGTCCGGGGGGCGCCAGGACATCTGCTCGCCCGCGCGGTGGTGGGCGTTCCACTTGATGGAGATCGACTGGCCCAG
Organism: Micrococcus luteus; assembly: GCF_014138885.1. Classification (NCBI taxonomy): domain Bacteria; kingdom Bacillati; phylum Actinomycetota; class Actinomycetes; order Micrococcales; family Micrococcaceae; genus Micrococcus; species Micrococcus luteus. The sequence goes on along the minus strand of NZ_JACJIK010000001.1, from coordinate 1,648,910 downwards.
CGCCCACACCGCCGGGCCGCGCTCACGCACGTGGGTGTCCCGCCACAGGCGGGCGTAGTCGTCGCCGATGTTGAAGCCGCCGGCGAAGCCGACCTCGTCGTCCACCACCATGATCTTCGAGTGGTTGAACCCGCTGTGCCGGACCACGCCTCGCCAGATCGGGCGGGCGAAGGCCGGCAGCCGGAACACGTGGATGCGCGGGTCCAGCTGACGGTAGAAGCGGGGCGGGACCACGAGGTTCCCGAACCCGTCGTAGGAGACGTAGACCTCCACGCCGCGCGCGGCCGCCCGGTTGAAGGCGTCCATGAACCGCTGGCCCGTGGGGTCGCCCTTCCAGATGAAGGTCTCGAACTTGATGATCCGCTGCGCTCCGTCGATCGCGGCGATCATCTCCTTGTAGAGGTCCTCACCCGAGGTGAAGATGCGCAGCTCGGAGCCCTCCACGTGGGCGTCAAACACGCCGGGGTTCGGCGCGGGTCGGCGCACTCGGCCGCCGCGCTTGACCATGTCCACGCCGGTGAGCCCGGCGGCGACCGTCAGCGGCAGTCCCACGAGACCGACGCCCGCGGCCACGGCCGCTCCCCGGAGGAGACGACGGACCGGCAGGCGGGACAGGGACGGCAGGGACGGTCGACGCATTCGCTCAGTCTACTCAGGGCCCCGTCAGCGCGGATCGGTCGAGCGGCGCATCTCGGTCCAGGCCGCGCTCACCTCGGAGCGCATGCGCACGAGTTCGATCGCCGTCTCCTGCAGCCTCCGGGCGCTCTCGCTCTCGGGGATGTACTGCCGCACCCGCTGGGCCTGGTCCTCCGCGGAGACGTCCACCATGACGGCGATCGAGTGCGCCACCAGGCGGGACTCCGCCCCGGTGCGTCGGCTCGCGTAGACGCGCAGCGCCACATGCATGGACCGCTCCGTGGTGTTCACCAGGAGGGCCTCCACGCGCACGAGGTCGCCCACGTGGATGTTCCGCACGAAGCGCACACCGCCGCCGAACACCGCGACCACGGATTCATGTCCGGTCCAGCGGGCGGCGCAGACGGCGGCCGCCTCGTCCACCCAGCGCAGGATCGCGCCCGCGTTGATGGTGCCGCCCACGGTGGCCTCCGCGTTGGGGGCCAGGAACGCGAGGGTGCTCATCTCCTCGGGGGCCTCCCCGGGCGCGGGGAACGGCAGTCGGGCCATGCCGCGCTCGACGGCGCGGCGGGCCACGGTGGAGCGGCGGGCCTGTTCGTCGCGCTCGATCTGGCCGGGGGTCGAGGGCTCCCAGACCGGCACGGTCACGGGCACCCCGCCCTCCTCCGCGGCGTAGACCACGAGGGACGAGGTGGCGACCACGGGGTCGCCGTCGTCGTCGCGGATCTCCGGCAGCAGCAGGCGGGTCTGGACGTGCACCTCGGCGCCGTCCGTGTGGACCACGCGCGCCTGCACCACAGCGCGGCGGTCCACCGGCACGGGGTGCCGGAACTGGGTGTGCCCCATGTAGCGGGCACGCACGAACGTCCCGGCCCAACTCGCCGCGACGGCGTAGCCGGCCTTCTCGATCCAGGAGATGACGGTGCCGGCGTCCACCAGGCCGGTGGGATGATCGAAGCTGTCCGCCCGGAATTCGAGGGCGAGGGCTCCGGGGGGTCTCATGCCGTCGAACGTATCACCCGAGTCCGGGCCCTGTGCGGCCGGTCACGCCCCGTCCAGGAGTCTGCGGGGAACCTCCCGGCCGCGCCCCAGGCGGGTCCGCGCACGGGGGACAATGGACCCATGACCGCCTTCGACCGTCTCCCCCTGCCCGCGGAGCCCCAGACTCCGCACGACCGCCTGCGCCGCCGCACCGAGGCCGCCGTCGCCGAGCGCGGGGAGGCCGCCGTCGCCGGGCTGGCGGTGCGCCTGATGACCGGCGCGGCCACTCCCGATGACGTCACCTCGGGCGCCGCCCGCGCCCTCACCGGCGACGACGGCGACCTCAGCCCCGCCGCGACCGGCGCCCTGGCCCTGATGCACGCGTGGCACCGCAGCGCGCTGCCCGCCCTGACCGGGGCGCTCACCGCCCCCGAGGCGGACGTCCGCTCGGCGGCCCACCTCGTGCTCGCCTCCCGCGCCGGCTCGCTGCGCCGCGATGCCGCCGTCGACCGCACCCTCGTGGACGCGGTGCGGGCCGGCTGTGCCGACCCGGACCCGGAGGTCCGCGCGTCGGCCGCGTCCGCGCTGGGCGCCCTCGCCCGCCCCGAGGACCTCGAGTCCGCCCTGCCCGTGCTCACCGGCATGGTGATGGACGTGGACGCGGACCTGGCCGCGGCCGCCGAGCTGGCCCTCGAGCAGCTCGCGATCCGCCTGGACCGGCCCGGCCTGCGGGTCAGCCTCGAGGGCTGAGGCGACGCCCGTGCAGTGCCCCCACTTCGACGTCGGCGAGTGCCGTTCCTGCCCGCTGATGGGCGTGCCGTACGCCCGGCAGCTCGCGGACAAGCAGGCCGCGGTCCTGGCCGCCCTGGCGGACGCGGTCGACGCGGACACGGTCGTGGCCGAGCCGTTCGCCTCCGCGGAGGCCGGATTCCGGAACAAGGCGAAGCTCGTGGTCACGGGGTCGGCGGCGGCGCCGCGGCTGGGCATCCTGGACCCGCGCCAGCACCCCCGGCATCACGACGGCGCCGGCGTGGACCTGCGCGACTGCGGCCTGTACGAGGCCGGCATGGAAGGCGTGTTCGACGCGTGCGCGGCGGCGGTGACGGCGGCCGGGCTGGAGCCCTACGACGTCGCCGCCCGCACGGGCGAGCTGAAGAACGTGATCGTGACGCTCTCCCCCGACCGGGAGGCGATGGTCCGGTTCGTGCTGCGCTCCGCCGACCGGCTGGACGCGCTGCGCGCGGCGGTGCCGGGGCTGCTGGACGACCTCGCGGCGCGCGGGACACCCGCCGCCGTGGTGAGCGCGAACCTGCTGCCCGAGCACGTGGCCCTGCCCGAGGGCGACGAGGAGATCGTGCTCGCCGGCGGGCCGACCCTGCGGATGGAACTGAACGGGATCGGCCTGCGGCTGCGCCCGCAGGGGTTCTTCCAGACGAACACCGCGGTGACCGAGGGGCTGTACGCGACGGCGGCGGCGTGGGTCGCCGAGGGCGGTGTGCCGGCGTCGGCGTGGGACCTGTACTGCGGGGTGGGCGGGTTCGCGTTCCACCTGGCCCGGGCCGGCGTGCGCGACGTGTGGGGCATGGAGTCCTCCGCCGAGGCGGTGGCCGCGGCCCGGGAGACGGCCGCGGAGCTCGGCCTGGCCGACCGGGCGCGCTTCTCCGACGGCGACGCCACCTCCGCGCTTTCGTTCGAGAAACGGCGGGCTCCGGAGGCGCTTTCGTCCAAGAAACGGCGGCCCCGCCCGGACGCCGTCGTCGTGAATCCGCCGCGGCGGGGCATCGGCGCCGAGCTGGCGGACGCGCTGGAGGACTCGGGTGTGCCCACCGTCCTGTACTCCAGCTGCAACCCGGCGACGCTCGCGCAGGACCTGGCCCGGATGCCGAGCTATCGGGTGGCGCGGGTGCAGGTGTTCGACATGTTCCCCCAGACCCGGCACGCGGAGGTGCTCACGCTGCTGACCCGGCGGTGACGGAAGCCGGGGCGCGTCACCGCGGGCTCCCCGCCCGACGGTTCCGCTTCTTCAACTCGACGAAGACCTGCAGCAGCGTCAGAGCCGACGGCGCGAGCGCGGGTTGCGTGAGCACGAGCGGTTGCGCACGGGTCAACCCGCCACCCTGCAACGGCCGTCCCGAGTCCCACCGGTTGGCCTTGCGCAGACCACCCTCGTTCCACAGCCGCTCGTCCACCTTGAGCGCCACCTTCATCGTGTGCTCCGACTCTGGCGCCACAGCACGGACTTCCTTCACGTCCGCCCAGTCCACGGACCAGTCCCGCGTCCACACCCGTCGCTCATCGAACGTGACATGCCGAGGCCGGAACAGACCCATCGTCGCGGCGGGAAGCACCGCCAACGCCAGCGCCAACCCGATGAACGACGCCACACGCCACACCCCGAACCCGGCCGAGACATCCTCCGGCGGCCGGAAGATCACCCACACGAACACCGCGATGCACACCACGACGATCAGCCACAGGAGCAACCACCGCGCCGGACGCACCCGCGCCTGCACCGGCAGACTCGCCAGGATCTCCTCCCGCGTCGCCTTCTTCCGCAACCGCGTCGGCTTCGCATCCATCACTTGCTCATCATCCAGTTCATGAGCCCTTCGCCCCCCGGCCATCTCCGCCGAGTGTGTCCTGCTCGTTCCCGGGCCACGCTTCCGGCGCGCGGGGGCACACGTCCGCCCCGTCGGCACGACCCTATTCCCGGAACCCACCGCGCCGCAGCGACATCACCGCAGCTGAGAACCGCTGTGATGTCGCTGCGGTGCGGTCGGCCGGAACGACGGCGCGCTCGCTGCGGTGAACATCGCCGCGGCACTCCCCGTGCGGCCCCACTTCCCCGCCCGTAGGCTGGTTCCCATGTCGCAGACGCTCACCCCCGCCGCTCCGCAGGACCTGAACGCCCGCCGTCACCGGCTCCGCCGCTACCGCGCCGTCATCTTCGACATGGACGGGGTCATCACGGACACCGCCGGCGTGCACGCGCAGGCGTGGAAGGAGCTCTTCGACGGGGCGCTGCCCGCCGTGGGCGCGCTGCCCGCCAACGCCGCCGTCGTCGCCGCGGACCCGGACGTGCTGCGTCCCTTCGACGCCGCCGCCGACTACCTGCACCACGTGGACGGGCGCCCCCGCGAGGACGGGGTCCGCACGTTCTTCGCCTCCCGCGGCCTGAGGGTGCCGGAGGCCGACGCCCCCGAGGCGGACGCCGCCCCGGAGCTGACCGTCCTCGCCCTCGCCGAGCGCAAGCAGGGCTACTTCGAGCAGGTCCTCGAGCGCGACGGCGTCCGCGTGTTCCCGGAGGCCCAGGACCTCCTCGAGCGGCTGCGGGCCAAGGGTGTGCCGGTCGCACTGGTCACCAGCTCCAAGAACTCCCGCGCCGTGCTCACGGCCGGCGGCGTGCTGGACTTCTTCCCCGTGATCGTGGACGGGAACACCGCCGTCGAGCGCGGGCTGCCGGGCAAGCCGGACCCGGCGATGTTCTGGGAGGCCGCCCGCGAGCTGGGCGTCGACGTCGCGGACGCGATGGTCCTCGAGGACGCCGTCTCCGGCGTGAAGGCCGCCTCGGACGGCCGCTTCGGCCTCGTGATCGGCGTGGACCGCGAGCCCGAGCTCGGCAAGGGCCGACTCAAGGCGGCCGGCGCCCACCTGGTGGTCCAGGACTACGGGACCCTGCATCTGGAGGACCGCACCACCACCCCGTTCGACCCCGCGTGGGTGCTGCGCTGGGACCGCTTCGACCCGGCCTCCGAGGGCACGCGCGAGGTGCTGTGCACCCTGGCCAACGGGTACTGGGGCACCCGCGGCGCTGTGCCCGGCACGCACATCTCCTCCGTCCACTACCCCGGCACCTACATGGCCGGGGTGTTCAACCGGCTGACCTCGATGGTCCAGGGCCGGGTCGTGGAGACCGAGCACATGGTCAACATCCAGGACTGGACCCCGCTCGTGGTGACCCCGCGCCACGGCCGCCCGCTGCTGCCGGGTGAGGAGAACCTCGTGGAGTACGGCCAGGAGATGGACCTGCGCCGCGGCGTGCTCTCCCGCACCATGACCTTCGAGGACGAGCAGGGCCGGCGCACCACGGTCCACACCCGACAGTTCACCTCGCTGGCCAACCGGCACCTCGCCGCGATCGAGCTGACCGTCGTGGCGGAGAACTGGTCCGGGGACCTCACGGTGCGCTCGAAGATCGAGGGCCGCGTGGCCAACCTCAACGTCTCCGACGACCGCACCCTCGCCAACCAGCACCTCGAGCCGGTCCAGGCCCGGGAGATCGACGGCGAGACCGTCCTGCTCGAGACCGCCACCAACCAGTCCGGCATCCACGTGGCCGTGGCCACCCGCACCCGCCAGGTGGCGCCGGTGGGCCACCACGAGCCCATCCGCCGCCCCGTGGACGGCTCGGACCTGGTGGTCGGCCAGGACATCCTCCTCCACGTGGACGAGGGCGTGCCGCTCGTGCTGGAGAAGATCGCCGCCGTCGCCACGAGCCACGACCACGCCAACGCCTCCGTGTGGGAGTCGGCGGTGAAGGACGTCCAGCGCGCCCAGAACTTCCGCAACCTGCTGACCCTGCACGAGCAGCGCTGGGGCACCAACTGGGACCGGTTCTCCGTGCGCATCGACCTGGCCGAGCCGTACCGGCATCAGCGCCGCTCCACGGCGGCGGAGGCCGGCGGCGAATACGCGCCGCCCGTCGTCGACGCCGGCCACTCGGCCCCGGTGGGGTCCGCGGTCCCGATGGGCAAGGACGGCGCGTCGCTGCGCCAGCAGCTCGCCCTGAACCTGCACACGTTCCACGTGCTCCAGACGGCCTACGGCCGCCGCCGGGACCTGGACGCCTCCGTGGGGGCACGCGGCCTGCACGGCGAGGGCTACCGCGGCCACATCTTCTGGGACGAGATCTACGTCTACCCGATGCTCACGCTGCGCCGCCCCGAGATCACCCGGGGCCTGCTGATGTACCGCTACCGGCGTCTCAACGAGGCCCGCGCCAACGCCCAGGCCGAGGGCTGGGCCGGTGCCATGTACCCGTGGCAGTCCGGGGCGGACGGCTCCGAGGAGACGCCCACCGAGCTGTGGAACCCGCGCTCGCGCATGTGGATGCCGGACAACTCCCACAACCAGCGGCACGTCTCCCTGGACATCGCCTACTCGGTGCTGCGGTACATCGAGATCACGAAGGACACGTCCTTCATCTCGGACTACGGCGCGGAGATGCTCGTGGAGATCTCCCGGTTCTTCATGTCCATGACCCTGCACAACGCCGTCACGGACCGCTACGAGATCCACGGCGTCATGGGCCCGGACGAGTTCCACGACGGCTATCCCGAGACCCCCGGCTCCGGCCTGCGCAACAACGCGTACACGAACGTGCTGACCTCGTGGGTGCTCGCGGAGACCGCCCGCCTGGTCCGCTGGCTGGACACGATCGACGACGGCCTGCCCGAGCTCATGGAGATCTCCGAGGAGGAGATCGAGCGCTGGGAGGAGGTCAGCACCCGTCTGACCGTGCCGTTCTTCGAGGAGGGCGAGGAGGCCGGCATCCTCGCCCAGTTCGAGGGCTACCAGGACCTGCTCGAGTTCGACTGGGAGGCCTACCGCGCCAAGTACGGGAACATCGGCCGCATGGACCTGATCCTGCAGGCCGAGGGCGACGCCACCAACCGGTACAAGCTCTCCAAGCAGGCCGACACCCTCATGCTCGGATACCTGTTCTCCGCCGAGGAGCTGGACCGGATCCTGCGCCGCATGGGCTACGAGCTGCCCGAGGAGGCGTTCGAGCGGATGGTCACGTACTACGAGGCCCGCTCGACGCACGGCTCCACGCTCTCCCGGCTGGTGCACGCGTGGGTGTCGGCCCGCACGGACCCGGACCGGTCCTGGGACCTGTTCACGGAGGCCCTCGAGTCGGACCTCTCGGACACGCAGGGCGGCACCACGAAGGAGGGCATCCACCTGGGCCTGATGGCGGGCACCGTGGACACGGTGATCCGCTGCTACGCGGGCCTCGAGACGCGCGACGACGTCGTCCGGCTGCACCCCCGCATGCCCGCCCAGCTGCCCGGCGCCCGGTTCACCATCCGGTTCCGCCAGCAGCCCGTGGTCATCCAGATGACCCAGCGGGAGGTGACGGTGGCCGCGGGCGAGGGCATGTGGCACGACGTGCCGATGATCATCGCCGGCCGCGAGCACACCCTGTCCCCCGGCGAGAAGCTGACGGTCCCGCTGGGCTGAGGGCCGCCGTCGTCGGCCACCCCACCCCGTCCCTTTGGGGGCGAAAGTGGGCGGTATCCCGCGCGGATACCGCCCACTTTCGCCCCCGGACGCGGGAGGACGCGGGAGGACGCGGCTGCCGCCCCGGCTCAGCGCAGCGGCAGCTCGGCGCGGACCACCCAGCAGCCGCCCAGCGGGCCGGCCGTGAGGGTGCCGCCGAACACGGCCACGCGCTCGCGCATGCCGGCCAGGCCGAAGCCGCTGGCCATCGCGACCACCACGCGGTCGCGGCGGGGCTCGCCCTCGTCCATGGGGCTGGCGATGCACAGCACGAGGCGGTCCGCGCCCTCGAGCTGCGAGGTCAGGCGCACCGTGCCGCGGCGCGGGGCGTGCTTGAGGATGTTCGTCACCGACTCCTGCACCACACGCAGCACGGTCAGCTCCAGGGAGCGCGGCAGCTCGTCCAGCTCGGTCAGCGAGCGCTCGACCGCGAACCCGGCCGCGTGCAGCTGGGCCTCGAACTCGTCGAGGCGGGCCGGCAGGTCCACGACGGCGTCCCCCTCCGCCGTCTGCGCGTTGCGGGAGGAGCCGCGCAGCGCGGTGAGCATGCGGCGCAGGTCCACGAGGGACTGCCGGGCGGCCTCCTCGATGGCCTTCTCCGCGGCGGCCCGTTTGTCCGGGTCCCTCTGGGTGGGCAGCATGGCGGCCTGCATCGAGATCACGGTGAGCCCGTGCGCGACGACGTCGTGCAGCTCCGCCGCGATCCGCTGCCGCTCGGCCTCCGCGGCGCAGGCGGCGGCCTCCTCGGCCCGGCGCAGGGCCGCCTCGCGGTCCCGGGCCCGATGCCGGGATCGGCGGATCATGAAGGCCGGCACCGCCACGCACAGCGCGACGATGAGCGTGATGACCATGACGCCCTTGAGGCTGTCCTCGTCCGCCCACGTGCCGTCGGTGAGGACCTCGCCCGCGACGGTGAGCAGGATGAGGGCGCCCAGGGCGAACCAGACGAACACCCGGTGCGAGTACCGCGTCACCATGGCCGCGCCCAGGACGACCCCGCCACTGAACGCCTGCGGGGTGAGGTGCGCGTGGTCCGCCTCCACGAGGCCCACCAGACCGAACGTGCACCCGAGCAGCACGAACACCGCCGCGAGGGTGGGCTGCCACCCGAACAGCAGCGTGACCAGCACGCTCGCCAGGAACAGGACCCAGCGCAGGAGCGGCTCCCGCCCCTCACCCGTCAGCCCGCCGTCCTCCTCGAGGATGCCCGCGAGTTCGGGGTCGGCGCTCAGCCCGGCGGCCACCGTGGGCCCCAGCATCAGGGTGAGGATCTCCCCCAGCACCATGAGCCCGACGATCACATAGAGGACGATCCGCGTGTGCCGGGAGACGGGTTCCGTGCGCAGGATCGCCGGCAGGCGGGAGCCCAGGGGAGACTCGGCAGGCGGGGGCGACGTCGCCGTCGTCGTCCGAGCCGGGGCGGGCGCCGCGATGCTCATCCGATGTCCACGAGGCCCGCGCGGGCGGCGCGGATGAGGATCTGCACGCGGTCACGGACCTGCCACTTGTCCAGGACCTTGCCGATGTGGGACTTCACCGTGGCCTCCGCGAGGAACAGGGCGCCGGCGATCTCCGCGTTGGAGGCGCCCTTGGCGAGCTCGCGGACCACGTCCAGCTCGCGCTCGGTGAGGCGCTCGTGCGGGGCGAGGGGCTCGGCCGGGCAGGGGGCGGTGTGCTCGGGGGCCGCGGTGACGGCCTCCACCAGGTCCGCGGCCACGCGGGCGGAGAACACGGCGTCCCCGGCATGGACGCGGCGGATGGCGTCCACCACCTCGGCCGGCGGGGCGTCCTTCACGAGGTAGCCGGCGGCGCCGGCGCGCAAGGCGGGCACGAGGTACTGCTCGGAGGAGAAGGTGGTGATCGCCAGGACGCGCACGCCGGGGGCCTCGGCGGAGATGCGCGCGGTGGCCTCGACGCCGTCCATGCGGGGCATCTGCATGTCCATCAGCACGACGTCGGGGGCCAGCGTGCGGGCCGCCTCGAGGGCCTGGACCCCGTCCTCGGCGGAGCCGACCACCTCGAGGTCCTCGGCCTGGGCCACGAAGTGCTCGAGGGCGGTGCGCATCAACGCCTGGTCGTCGGCCACGACTACTCGGATCATGGCGCCCAGCCTAGGAGGCGCACAGGCCGCCGCGCGTCCACCGAAGGTCGACGTCGGCCCCCGCCTCGGGGCGGACCGGGCCGGCTCCCGCGCCCGGCCGGCCACCGCAGTCCCGGCGCCTCCGTGGGCAGAACCCACAACCCCATCGCCTCCGTGGGCAGAAGAGAGGGCACTTCTGCCCACGGAACGCTCTGGCCTGCCGCTTCCGCCCACGGAACCGGGCCGCCCCACCCGGGCCCCGCTCCACCCCCCGCGCGTCACCGCGGCAGCAGGAACCAGCCCATCACGGCCATGCCGAGGATCCCGGCGAGCATGGCCGGCAGCAGCACCACGAACAGGTTCCGCCGCGTCACGGCCCAGCCGGGCATCTGCGGCGACTGCGCCCCCGCGGCCATGCCGTGGGCCACCTGGATGCGAGCGGGCCCGGCGACGATGCCCCAGCCCGCGGCCGCGTTGTGCAGGCCGTTGGACCAGGGCGGGGGGACGCCCAGGGCGGCGCCTGTGTCCATCTGCAGGGGGCCGATCAGGGCCATGGCCCCGGTGTTCGAGGCCGTGATGAAGCCTGCGAACGCACCGAGGAACGGCATCGCCACCAGGTAGGACTCCCCCATCCCGCTGAGCGCGCCCGCGAGCGCCTGCGAGACCCCGCCGGCGGAGAGGATGAGCCCGAACGCCACGTAGAGCGCGTTGGGGATGGCGGTGCCCACCCACAGCTTCCCGGCCTCGCGGGGGACGCGGCGGCGGGCGGCGGCGTCGAGGTGGAGCAGCTGCACGCCCACGCCCACCGCCACGAACGCCCACAGCGCCGGCGTCCCCACGAGGGCCGCCGCCCCCTCGAGTCCGAACGCGCCCTTCACGGTGGTGCCCAGCACGGTGCCGGCCATGAGCGTCAGGTACGGCACCACGTCCCGCCCCGGCCCGGGCAGCAGCCGGCCGCCGCGGATCACGAGCAGCCAGGCCACGGTGAGCACGAACGTGGCGACGGCGCCCGCCGGCGCGGTGCCGACCACGAGGTTCGCCCCCAGGATCAGCGCCCACTGGGCGACCCCGGAGAGCACGGCGACGCCGAGCCAGGGCAGTGTCCGGGCCGGGCCGACGTCGACTCGCATGCCGCGCGCCCCGCGCAGCAGCAGCACCGTGGCCACGCCCGCCACCAGGCAGGCCGGCAGGTTGAACACCGCGGCGGTGACCCCGATCTCCCGGAAGTCCAGGCCGAACAGGCGGGCGCCCATGAGCGTGCCCGGCGCCATGGACCCCCACGGGCCGATGGTGAGCGCGAGGACGGAGATCAGCGCGGACCGGAACGCCGTGTAGCCCAGACCCAGCAGCAGCGGCACACCCACGATCAGGGAGACGCCGAACCCGGTCACGGTCTCGAGGAACGGGATGACGCCGTGCACCATGAGCAGCGCGGTCGCGATCGTGGGGCCGTTGCCCGCCGACAGCCACGCGGCCAGGCGCGCGTGCCCGCCCGAGTACTCCATGACGCGGGACAGGGTGATACCGCCAGCGATGATCGCCAGGATCTCGAGCAGCGTGGGCACGCCGGCGCCGACCGCGCCGCCCAGGTCGCCCGGGGCCACGCCGAAGACCGTGAGGGCCAGCAGCACGGCCACGGCCGTCCCGGCGGCCGGGGCCACCCACGCGGGCAGCCGGGTGAGCAGCAGCACGAGGGTGAGCAGGATGGGTGAGAGCGCGAGCAGCACCTCCACGGCGCACCCCCTCTCCTCGTGTACTGCGCCCCACTGTAGGCGCGGGGTGGGGCCGACACCCCTCCCCTTACTCTGGGGGTCATGACGCAGCCATCCCACCCCGACGACGTCACCCGCGCCCGCCTGATCCCGCCCGTGCCCGTGGCGGTGGCCCCGATGGCCGGCGGCCCCTCGACCCCGGAGCTGGTCGCCGCCGTCGTCGGCGCAGGCGGCGGCGGGTTCCTCGCCGGCGGCATGCGGACGGCCGCGCAGATGCGCGCGCAGGTGGACGCGCTGCGCGCGCTGCTGGGCGCGGAGGGGCCGGACCGCTGGGGCGTGAACCTGTTCGTGCCGGACGCGGTGAACACGGCCATCCCGGACGCGGCGCGCACGGAGGCGGCACGGTCGGCGCGGGCGGCGGCCGTCGCCGCGTACCGGGCGGACCTGACGGCCGACGGCGCCGCCGACCTGCCCACGGCCGCGGACGTGGTCCCGGACCCCGACGCCGAACGGGCCGACTTCGACGCCCTGCTCACCGCCGCCGAGGAGCAGGCGTGGCCGCTGGTCTCCTTCACGTTCGGCCTGCCGGCCGCGGACGTGTTCGCCCGGCTGGCCGCCGCGGGCATCCCGGCCGGGGCCACCGTGACGGACGCGACCGAGGCGCGGGCCGCCCTCGAGCACGGGGCCGCGTTCCTCGTGGTGCAGGGCCACCGCGCCGGCGGGCACCGGGGCACGTCGGACCCGGCCGCGGAGCCGCCCCGCGCCGAGCTGCCGGCGGTGTTGCCGGCGGTGCGCGACGTCGTCGGGACGGGGGCCACGAGCGCCGTGCCCGTGGTGGCCGCCGGCGGCGTGGGCACCGCCGAGGACGTGCGCGCCCTGCTGACCGCCGGCGCGGACGCCGTCTCGGCCGGCACCGCGTTCCTCCTCACCCCGGAGGCGGGCACCTCGGCGGCGCACCGGGCCGCCGTCGCGGCGTGTGCGGCCGGGACACGCTTCTCCGCTGACGACGGCCGGGCCCGCACCGGCCTGACCCGCGCCTACACGGGGCGGTGGGCGCGGTCGCTGGCCACCGCGTTCATGGCGGAGCACCCGGACGCCCCCGCCGCGTACCCCGAGGTCAACGTCCTGACGAAGGGGCTGCGCGCCGCCGCCGCGGCCGCCGGCGACCTCGAACGCGTCCACCTGTGGGCCGGCACCGAGGCGCACCGGGTCCGGGAGGCGCCGGCCGTCGACGTCCTCGCCTCCCTCACGCCCTGAGGACCGCCCCGGATCATCCCGCGGGCTGACGCCGGCCCCTCCGCCTGCGGCCTAGGTGTAGGAGGGCATGACGTTGTTGACTCGGGCCGGTGCCAACGAGGCCGGAGGAGCGTCTCCGCAGGAGGTATGAGGCCGATGGTAGTTGTAGTGGTTCACCCACACCGCCAGGGCCTCACGCCGAGCTTGCTCTGAGGAGTACGGGCGGGCGTAGAGGACCTCATCGACCATCAGCCGGTTGTACCGCTCGACCTTCCCGTTATGGCGCGGGGTGTAGGGGCGGATCCGGTGATGCCGGCCCCCGAGCGAGACCACCTTCGCGGTGAAGTCCGCAGCCCGATAGTTGTTCCCGTTGTCCGTGATCACCCGGTCCACGGTGATGCCGTGGGCGGCGAAGAACGCCCGCGCCCGGCAGTAGAAGCTCACGGTCGTGGCCGCCCGCTCGTCCTCCAACGCCTCGGTGTAGGCCAGGCGGGTGTACCCGTCGATCGCCGAGTGCAGGTAGGTGTAGCCGACCCGCCGGCCAGGCCCGCGCTTGGAAGCACGGCCTGCTTCACTTTCACGTCCGTGGGTGCGCCAGCCGCCCCCGTCTGGGATCTTCCCGATCTTCTTCACATCCAGGTGCACCATGTGCCCCGGGCCGCGGGCGGTGATCTTCTGGGGTCGTTGGCGCAGGTCTTCTCCGGCCGGGGTCAGGTCCCGTAGGCGGGAGATCCCGAGTCGGTGCAGCCACCGTCCCACGGTACGAAGACACACCCGGTGGCCCTCGGAGACGAGGTGGTGATGGATGCGCCGTGCGGACCACTTGCGCTCCCGCCGCAGGGCGTGGATCCGGGCGACCAAGACCGGATCGAGCTGGGCAGGTGAACGGTGCGGCCGGCTGGGCAGGTCCTGAAGGCCGGCTTCTCCCTGGGCGCGGTAGCGGGCGACCCAAGTGGCCACCGTGGGCCGGCTCACCCGGAACTCGGCGGCCACGTGCGCCTGCGGGATCCCGTCGTGCAGGTGGCGGTGGACCATCCTGAGACGGCCGGTCGGGGTCAGGGGTGCGTTAGCGTGAGTCATGAGTGGGTCTTCTCGGGCAGGTCGGTGGTGTAGGAACTTCCATCCTGCGGGAGAGGCCCACTCGTCTCATCTCAGCCCGGTACCCATGTCAAGAACCTCATGACCCACAACACCTAGGCTGGCCCGCGTGAACCCCCTGCGCCGCCTCGACCAGTGGACGCGCCTGCACCCCGTGCGCACCGACGTGATGGCCGCCGCGGCACTGTTCACCGTGCTCGTGGCGCTCCCGTGGATCGCGCTCGGGCCGATGGTCGCCCCGGACCCCCAGGGCAGGCAGACGGCCGTCTCCCTCCTGGCCGGGGCCGGCATGGTCCTGCCGTGGGCCGTGCGTCGGGTGCGCCCGGTGGCCTCGGCCGCCGTCGTGACGGCCGCGGCCGTCCTGCACCTGCTCGCCGGGCCCGAGTTCAGCATGTCCCTGCTGATGGTGCCGCTCACCGTCTACAACCTCGCCGCGAACGCGCCCCGGAGCATCTCCGTGGCCGGGCTCCTCACGGGGCTGGCCGGCGGCGTGGCCAACGGGGTGAAGGTGTGGCTGTTCCCGGCGCAGTTCGTCACGCCCGACGGCCTCACCGTCCGCTCCCCCGCGGAGCCGCTGGCCATGGTCATCATGGCGATCGGCTGCGGGCTCATGGTGCTCACCGCGTGGGCGTTCGGCGACGTCGTGCGCAACCGCCGCCTCACCGTGCGCGCCCTCGAGGACCGCGCCCACCGCCTCGAGGTGCAGTCCCGGCAGGAGCGCGAGCTCGCCGCCGCCGACGAGCGCAGCCACATCGCCCGGGAGATGCACGACATCGTCGCCCACTCCCTGCAGGTGGTCATCTCCCAGGCCGACGGCGCCCGGTACGCCGCCGCCGCCAAGCCCGCGCTCGCGGTCACCGCGCTCGAGACCATCGGCCAGACCGGCCGCTCCGCGCTCGCGGACATGCGCCAGCTGCTCGGCGTGCTCCGCGAGACCGGCGAGACCGTGGCCGGGGTGCCCGGCGTGACGGACGACGACGCCCGGCGGCCCGCCGCCGACGCCTCCCCCGACGGCCGCGGCACCCGCCTACCCCCGGGCCGCCGACCCCAGCCGCGGCTCGCGGACCTGCCCGCGCTCGTGGAGACGATGCGGCTGTCCGGACTCGAGGTGTCCCTGCTGGAGACCGGCACGCCCCGCCGTGCGCTGCCGGCGGGCGGCGAGCTGGCCGCGTACCGGATCGTGCAGGAGGCGCTGACCAACACGCTGCGCCACGGCGGGCCGGACGCGGACGCGTTCGTCACGCTCGCCTGGACGGCGCGCGGCCTGGACCTGCAGATCGACGACGACGGCTGCGGCGCCGCCGCCGACCCCGCCACCCGGGGAAGCGGCCAGGGTCTGCGGGGGGCCGCCGAGCGGGCGGCCCTGTTCGGCGGGACGCTCGAGTCGGGGCCGCGCGTGGGGGCCGGGTACCGCGTGTCCGCCCACCTGCCGTACTCGGCGGTGTGAGGGGTGGCCGCCCCCGCCCGACTTGAGAGGATGACCCCATGAGCTCCGAGGAGACCGCCCCCGTCCGCGTGGCCCTGGTGGACGACCAGGCGTTGATCCGGTCCGGGCTGGCCATGCTCGTGGACTCGCAGCCGGACCTGACGGTCGTGGCGGAGGCGGGCAGCGGGCGCGAGGCGGTGGCGTCGGTGTCCGTGGCGGGCGCCGACGTCGTGCTGATGGACGTGCGCATGCCGGAGATGGACGGCATCGAGGCCACCCGCGCGCTGCTGCGCCGGCCGGACGCCCCGCGCGTCGTGGTGCTGACCACCTTCGACCTGGACGAGTACGCCTTCGACGCGATCGAGGCGGGCGCCAGCGGCTTCCTGCTCAAGGACGCCCCGCCCGAGGAGCTGCTCGCCGCGATCCGCACGGTGCACCGGGGCGACGCCGTGATCGCCCCGTCCACGACGCGCCGGCTCCTGACGCACATGGCCCCGCGTCTGCGCTCGGACCAGGTCCGCAGCGCGGAGTGCGAGGAGCAGCAGGCGGCGGTGGCGTCGCTGACCCCGCGCGAGCGCGAGGTGCTGGTGCTCATGGCGCAGGGCGCCGCGAATCTGGAGATCGCCGCCGAGCTCGTGCTCTCCGAGGCGACGGTGAAGACGCACGTGGGCCGGGTGTTGGCCAAGCTCGGCGCCCGCGACCGCGTGCAGGCCGTGCTCATCGCCCACCGCGCGGGCCTCGTGCAGTTCTGACCCGCCGTTCCGGCACGCCCTGCAGCCCCCGCCCTAGCCCCTGCCCCACCCCTCGTCGAGGCCCGCAGACGCGCCGCTACGCCGTCGTCGTAGCGGCGTGTCTGCGGGCCTGGGCGGCGGGCCTCAACGGCCGGCCTCAACGGCCGGCCTCAGCGGTCGGCCGGGGCGGCGGGGCCCTTCCCTGAGCCACTCCCCAGGCACCTGCCAGCACAATCACAGGTCATACCTGGGTATGAGTCGGACGCCCCGAGGTTCATCCTCATGGCCCTGCCGGTGCGCCCACCCCCTCCGCGATGCTGGACGCAGGCCCCGCAGCGGGTCCGCCGCCGGGGTGCACGCGCCGATGGCCGCCCCGGCCCGACGCGCACTGGAGGAGAGGCACCATGACCGGCAGCATCCTGGACCACCCCACCCCGACGACGTCCCGCGCCTCCGACCCAGCCGCCGAGCAGGCGCAGCGGGACAGTGAATGCGTGGCCTTCTTCGTGGCGCTGGTGACGGCCGCCGTCGTGATGCTGGGCCTGAGCCTGTTCACGGGGGTCGAGGGGCTGCTCCGCCTGGCACTCACCGCGGGCGCCGGCCTGCTCGCCGGCGCCGTCGCGTGGGCCACCGCCCGCCCCGTCCTGGAGGACGACGCCCCGGGCGACTGACCCGGCTGCGCCCTCAGGGCCGCAGGCCGCGCAGGTACGTGTCCAGCAGCCAGCCCCGCTGGCCCGGGCCGTGGCCCAGCAGCTCGCACTCCGGCGACCGGGTGACCATGAGCAGGCCGAACAGGTAGTCCGCCCCGGTCACGTCCGGGCCCACGAGCCCGGCCCGCCGCGCCCCGGCCACCACCTGGTCCGCGAGCTCGAGGATCACACGCTCGGCCTCGGCGATGAGGGCCTCCGGCGGCCGGTCGGCTGGGTCGAAGTCGTCCCGGGCCGCCGCGAGCGAGGCCAGGTTCACGGCCCCCAGGTCCTCGGCGAGCCGCCGCCACCGCGCCTCGGCCCCGCCGTCGCGCTCGTCCCCGGCCGCCCCGTCGAGGAAGGCCTGCAGGATCCCTCCGGTGCGGGCCACGACGTCCTCGAGCACGGCGTCCAGCAGATCCCGACGCGTGGGGAAGTGCCGGTACAGCGTGCCCACGCCGACCCCGGCCTCCTGCGCCACCCCGCGGAGGGACATCGCGGCCCCCCTGGGTGGCGATGAGACGGCCGGCGGCCGCCAGCAGGTCCTGGCGGTTGGCGCGGGCGTCGGCTCTCATGTCCCCATCATCCCACTCCGCCCGGCACCGCCCGGCGGCGGGGACCTGACGCCCTCGGGTCCACGCCTCGCCGGCCCGCCTCATCCCCGGGCATGACCCGCCGC
Source organism: Micrococcus luteus (assembly GCF_014138885.1). Classification (NCBI taxonomy): domain Bacteria; kingdom Bacillati; phylum Actinomycetota; class Actinomycetes; order Micrococcales; family Micrococcaceae; genus Micrococcus; species Micrococcus luteus. Next base: position 1,631,363 of record NZ_JACJIK010000001.1, on the reverse strand, counting down.
CCGCGGAGGTGGTCCCCTCCTCCGATCCGCCCCGCCGGGTCCGCGCGGGAGAGTGGCCGCCATGGACACCTCTTCCCCCGCACACCCCTTCTCCCCCACGACCCCCGGCCCCGTCGCGCCGGGGCCGGGCACGCCGTCGTCGTCCGCCACCACGACGACGGCGCCCGCCGTCTGCGCCCGCGGCCTCACCCGCGCCTACGGGCGCGGTGACGCGCAGGTGCACGCCCTGCGCGGGGTGGACGTGGACTTCGCCTCGGGCGCGTTCACCGCGATCATGGGGCCCTCGGGGTCGGGCAAGTCGACGCTCCTGCACTGCCTGGCCGGGCTGGACGCGCGGACCTCGGGCTCCGTGAGGATCGGCGGCACGGAGATCACAGGACTGGACGACACCGCCCTGACCCGCCTGCGCCACCGCCCGCACGAGCTCTCGGGCGGTCAGCAGCAGCGCGTCGCCGTCGCCCGCGCCCTGCTCACCCGACCGGGCGTCGTGTTCGGGGACGAGCCCACCGGCAACCTGGACACCGCCACCTCCACCGAGGTGTGAGCAGGCGGGGCGCGGTGCGTGCGAGCCGCGCCCCACAGCTCGGCGCCGGTCCGCGGCCCCGGCGACGCGCCCGAGACCTCGTGACGGGGTCCCGGGCGCGCCCTACGCTGAGCCGCATGAGCGAGACCCTCCTCGCTGCCCCTGCCGCCCCCGCCGGCTCCCCCGCCTGGATCGACTACACCGCCCCCGACTTCGCCCGCCAGCAGGCCTTCTACGAGGCCCTCTTCGGCTGGTCCTTCACCGACTCCGGCGAGGAGTTCGGCCACTACCGCATGATCACCAAGGACGGCGCCTCCGTGGGCGGCGCCATGGACGCCGACCAGCTCTCGCAGATGACCGGCGAGGACGCCCCGCCCGCCGCGTGGACCGTGTACCTGCGCACACAGGACATGGACGCCACCCTCACCGCCGTGCGGGAGAACGGCGGCGCCGTGCTCGTGGACGCCATGCCCGTCGGCGACCTCGGTGTGATGGCCATGGCCGAGGGCCCGGGCCACGAGGTGGTGGGCTTCTGGCAGTCCGGCACCTTGGCCGGCCATGACCTGCCGCTCACCCCCGGCACCTCCGTGTGGTTCGAGCTCATGACGACCCGCTTCGACGAGTCCGCCGAGTTCTACCGCGCCGTGGCCGGCTGGCAGCCCACCCCGCTGGGGGACGACGGCGCCCCGGAGGACACGCAGACCGCGGCCGACGCCGAGGACGCGGCCCACGACGGCCCCCGCTACGCGACGAACCACCCGTTCGACCGCGCGACCGCGGGCCTGTGCGACGCGCGGGCCTGGCTGCCGCCGAACGCGGTGGGGTACTGGCGCATGTACATCGCCGTCGCGGACACGGACCGCGCGCTCGAGGTGATCCGCGAGCACGGCGGCACGGTCCTGGACGGCCCCCAGGACTCCCCGTTCGGCCGCGTCACCACCGTGCAGGACCCCGCCGGGGCCACGTTCCAAATCAACGAGCCGCCCGCGCAGGGCTGACCTGCGCCGCGGCCCTCACTCCTGCGCGGCGCGCCGGCCGTCGGAACGGCGGTAGGCCATCGCGAGCACGGCCCCGGAGAGGTTATGCCAGATCGAGAACACGGCGCCCGGCAGGGCTGCCGCCGGCGAGATGTACTGCGCGGCGAGGCCCGCGGCCAGGCCCGAGTTCTGCATGCCGACCTCGATCGAGACCGTGCGCGCCACGGGCGTGGGCAGCCGGAACAGCTTCGCCGCGCCGTAGCCGAGCAGGTAGCCGAGCCCGTTGTGCAGCACCACCGCTGCGAACACCAGCAGGCCCGCCGACAGCACGCGGGAGGCGCTGTTGCCGACGACGGCGGCCACCACCAGCGCGATGAACACCACCGAGACCCACGGCAGGGCGGGCAGCACGCGGTCGACGACGCGGCGCAGCAGCAGGCGCACGACGAGTCCGCCCAGGACCGGCAGGAGCACGATGTTCACGATGGACTTCGCCATGGCGCCGCCGTCGACGGCCATGTACTGGCCGGCCAGCCACAGGGTGAGCAACGGCGTGAGCAGCGGGGCCAGGAGCGTGGACACGGAGGTCATGGCCACGGAGAGGGCGGTGTCGGCGCGGGCGAGGTAGCTGACCACGTTCGAGGACGTGCCGCCCGGGGCCGAGCCCACGAGGATCACGCCCGCCGCGAGCTCGGGCGGCAGCTGGAGCACGACGGCGACGCCGAGCCCCAGCAGCGGCATGATCGCGTACTGCGCCACCACGCCCAGCAGCACGGGCAGCGGCCGGCGGGCGACGAGGCCGAAGTCCGGAAGGGTCAGCGTCAGGCCCATGCCGAACATGATGATCCCGAGGAACAGGTTGACCTGGGGCAGCAGCGTCTTCGCGGCGGTCGGGGCGAGGAAGCCCACGAGCGCGGCGGCGAGCACCAGCAGCGGGAAGACGGTGACGGCGATGCGTGCGGAGCGGTCTTCCGCGCGGCGGGCGTCGGTGGGGGCGGGATCCGGTGCGGTCATCCCGTCATGGTAGGAGCGCGACCGCGGTGCGTCGTCGCGTGACGCGGCGCCGTCGTCGGCCTTCCGGAATCTTCTGCGCCCCTGACCCTTCTGGACGTCCGCTCCCGCCCCAGAAGGGTCAGTTCCGCAGACGATCCTCCGCGCCACCGGCGTCGAGACCGCCACGCTCCGCGATCGCGGCCCGCACCAGCCCCGCCGTCTCGACGAATCCCCGCCACCGGTCCGTCCCCGCCACCCGGATGTTGAGCCAGCCCTGACGCAGGAACACCGCGTCCCGGCGGGTGTCCTTGCCGACCTGCGCGGCGCCGTCGTGGGTCTTGCCCTCGTAGTGGATCGCGATCCGCCACCACCGGTAGCCGAGGTCCGCGCTGGCGGGGTGCCACAGCGAGTAGTCCGGGTCCCAGAGCTCGATCTGCAGGTCCGGCTCGGGCAGCCCCGCGGCCATCAGCGCCAGGCGCAGTTCGGTCTCGGCCGGGGAGTCGGAACCGGTGCGCACGAGCGCGAGCGCCTCCCGCGCCCGCACGATCCCGGCCTCGCCGGTGTGCCGCTCGAGCGCGGCGCCGAGCTCCCGGCGGGTGGCCAGCGCGACCTTCCCCCGCCGTTCGTCCTCCCGTGCCAGCCGATCCCCCACCGCCACGAGCGCGTCTCGGTCCAGGACGGTGGCCAGGTGGAACCAGGTGTCGGCGTGCGAGGTCCATCGCAGCCCGTGCAGCCGGTCCCTCCGCACGAGGACGCGGTCCAGGTCCACGAGCCGGGTGCGCACGCCGGGCTCCCGTAGCACCCGGCGGGTGCGGGACCGCAGGACGGTAGGACGCACCCGGGCCTTCACGTCGTCCGGGAGGGGCCAGCCCAGCAACCGGGCCACGGACTCTCCGGTCACCACGACGTCGGGACGCATCGCCGCCAGGTCCTGCAGCCGGGACAGCTCGGTGGCGAGGGGACGCGCGGGCGGCGTCGCCCCGGTGACGGGGCCGATCCAGCGGTAGTGGCCGTGCGCGACGCGTTCGACGTCCCGGCTGCGCAGCCGCGACCCGGACACCCCGGCGGCCAGCGCCTGCGCCCGCGTGAACGGGGCGTCCTGGAGGTGGGCGGGGAAGGGTCCGGGCACGCGCATGGCCCCGATCCTGCTCGCTCCCGACGTCGGCGGGCCCGGTTGTCCACAGGCCCTGCGGAGGCGTCGGGCCGACGTCGTCGTGGACGTCCTGCCGCGCGCTGGGAATCCGTTGCACATCTGACCCTTCTGGGCCGCCGCGCAGCGCTCGGAAGGGTCGGATCCGCAGAAGATTCCGGGATCATCCGCTCAGCCCGTACTCCTTCAGCATCTTCCGGGCCTCCTGGGTGCCGGCCCTCTGCAGCTCGAGCAGCTGCGCGTAGATCCCGCCTGACTCGGCCAGCTCGGCCGGGGTCCCGATCTCCTGCACCTGCCCGCCGCGCAGCGTGACGATCCGGTCGACGGACGCGATCGTGCTCAGCCGGTGCGCCACGATCAGGCTCGACCGCCCCACCATCAGGTCCTCGAGGGCCGCCTGCACGAGCCGTTCGGACTTCGTGTCCAGTGCGGAGGTGGCCTCGTCCAGCACGAGGATCGGTGCGTCCTTGAGCACGGCCCGCGCCACCGCGATCCGCTGCCTCTGCCCGCCGGACAGCCGCAGCCCGCGCTCGCCGATCACCTGTTCGTAGCCGTCGTCGAACGCCTCCACGAACCGGTGCGCGTACGCGGCCTTGGCGGCGGCCCGGACGCGTTCGTTGGAGGCGCCGGCGTCCGCGTAGGCGATGTTCTCGCGCACCGTCCCGGAGAACAGGCTCGGCTCCTGGAACACGGTGGCGATCCGCCCGCGCAGCGCGGCCAGGTCCAGCCCGGCGACATCCTGTCCGAACACCTCGATGCGTCCGCTCGTCACCGGGTACAGACCCAGCAGCAGGTGCGCGATGGTCGACTTCCCGCCGCCCGACTCGCCCACGAGCGCCACCCTGGCACCCCGCGGGATGTCGAAGGACACGCGGTCCAGCACGGGGCGGGAGGCGTCGGCGTCGTAGGCGAAGGAGACCTCGTCGAAGCGCACGGCCGGCACGTCCGCGGGGACGCCCGGCGCACCCGGCACGACGTCGGCCCGCGGCTCCGCCGGCGTGCGCGGCGCCTCCGCACCCGCCACCGCGAGCGCCGCCCCGCCGGCCCGCTCGCGCTCCTCGGCGAGCACCTCGAAGTAGTCCTTCGACCCGGCGACGGCCCGCTGGGCGGAGTCCACGAGGAAGCTCATGGAGAAGATCGGCTGCCGGGCCATGTTCATCAGCTGCAGGAGGATCACCATGTCGCCCACGGAGAACAGGCCCTGCGCGGTGCGGACGAACACGATCAGGTACATCGCGCCGAAGGCCACGTTCAGGGCGAGCCGCCGCCCGGCGTCCATGCCGTGCCAGAACCGGGACTGCTGCCGGGTGATCCCCACGGTCCGCAGGAACCGGTCGCGGAACCCGGTGAGCTCGTGGTCCTGCCGGTTGTAGGCCCGCACCACGGACATCTGAGAGACCACCTCGGCGAACCGCCCCGAGGCGATGTCCACCTCCGTGTTCTTCTCCCCCTCCCACACCTGCCACTTCGCGGAGGTGCGGGCGGTGAGCCACATGTACACGGGGAAGACGACGGCCAGCAGGATCGCCAGCGGCCACCAGTAGAACGCGGTGATCACGAGCACCGCGGCGGTGGTGATGAGCATGGTGAACGCGTTGTTCGCGAAGAACTGCAGGAACTGGGTGAGCTCGTTGATGGTGCGGTTCAACCGGTTGACGACCCGCCCGGTGATCGCGGTGTCGAAGTACCGCTGGGGCAGGTGCAGCAGCTGCTCGAAGTACCGCGTGGAGAGGATGGTGCGCATGCGTGCGGCCATCACGTCGCCCCAGTAGCCGCCGACGCTCACCACCAGGGTGGTCGCCACCTCGACGGCGAGGAACGCGACCGCCAGCCAGATCACCGCGGTGACGGCCTCGGCCACGTCGGTCTCCCCCGCGACGGCGGCGACGATCCGGTCCGTGGCCGCACCGATCAGGAACGGGGTGGCCAGGGCCAGCACCGCGGCCAGCACGGAGCTGACGGCGATGCCGAGGTAGAGGCGGTGGAGCTGGGGCGCAAGGCGCAGGATGCGGAGCAGCGACGTCACCGGGCCAGGCTAGTGGCCGGGGCGGACATCAGCGCGGGCCGGCCGGCCCGCCAGGACGTCAGAACGGGGGCGTGGCGGCGACGGCGGCCAGCACGGGGTGCAGCAGCGGGGCCACGCCGTGCCCGCCCGGTGCGGCCGGGGCGGCGGGGTCCATCCAGTGCAGCTCGACGATCTCGTCCGTCGGCTCGGGGACCTCGTGCCGGGCGACGGGCCGCCACAGCGCGAACACCTCCGAGTGCAGGGCGGCACCGGGCTCGTTGGCCGCGGCGGTGTCCCACGCACCGAGGCGGGTCAGCTCGTCCGGGCGCAGGCGCAACCCGGTCTCCTCGGCCACCTCGCGGACGGCGGTGTCCACGGCGGCCTCGCCGGGCAGGTGCTTGCCGCCGGGGAACATGAACATGGCGGTGCCGGCCTTGCGGACGGTCAGCACGCGGCGGTCCGGGCGGGCCAGCACGACGGCGGAGACGCGGATGACCTCCCCGCCCGCGACGGTCGGCGTGCGGGCGGAGTCGGAGGGGGAAGGACTCATGCCCCCATCATCCTCCCCGGGCGGCTCAGAGGAGCGTGAGCCCCACCTTCACGGCGATTCCCAGCATGAGCACGCCCACCACGGCGTCCACGATCCGCCACGTCCGCGCCGAGTCCATGGACGGGGCGAGCTTGGTGCCGCCCCAGCCGAGCGCGGTGAACCAGACGAGCGAGGCCGCCACCGCGCCGCCCACGTACACCCACTTCGCCGCCCCGAACGTCTGCGCGAAGGTGCCCATCATCACCACGGTGTCGAGGATGGCGTGCGGGTTCACCAGGGAGACGGACAGCGCCAGCAGGATGATCCGCGGCAGCGGCGTCTGCGGGCGGTCCAGCGCCACGCGGCGCGGCTGCACGCGCTGCCGCACCGCCACCGACCCGCCGCCCGAGGGGGCGCCGAAGCCGGGCGCGCCGTCGTCGTGACGGCCGACGCCGGCCCCGGCCGGCTCGCGATCGGCCAGGCGGCCGGTCGCCGGGTCGATCAGCGGCAGCTCGCCGGTGAGGACCGCGAGGTCGATGCGGTCAGGGCCGTGCCCGGTCCCCTCGACGTCCGCGGCCGCGGTGGTGAGGGTCCGGTCCCCGCGCCAGGCGGAGCGCAGCGCGCCCACGGCGAACGCGAGGAGGTAGACCACGCCGGCCACGGTCAGCGCGGGCACGAGCCACGGCCAGCGTTCGGCCACCACGCCCACGCCGCCGGCGCCGAGCACGAGCAGCGCCACATCGGCCACGAAGCACACGGTCAGGACGGTCCACACGCGGTCGCGTCGGACGATCTGGCGCAGCAGGAACAGGGTCTGCGCGCCGATGGCGACGATGAGGGCGAGGTAGGTCAGGAATCCGGTGGCGAAGATGGTCACCGAGCGAGGATAGGAGCCGTCCCACGTCCGTGCCATCGCGATCTTCTTCAAGATCTGAAGACATCCTTCATGACCACCCCTACCCTGGACCGCATGAACTCCGACCACCTGCGCGCCCTCGTCGCGGCCGTCGACCACGGCACCTTCGACGCCGCCGCGGACTCCCTGCGGATCTCCGGCTCGGCCTTCTCGCAGCGGATCAAGGCCCTCGAGCGGCAGGTGGGCCAGGTGCTCCTGGCCCGCACCGTCCCCGTCCGGCCGACCGCGGCCGGAGAGCGCCTGCTCCGTCTCGCCCGGCAGACCCTCGCACTCGAGGACGAGGCGCTCGCCGCGCTCGGCCGCGGCGACGGAGGCCGCGTGCCGCTGCGCGTGGCCCTCAACGCGGACTCCCTCGACACGTGGTGGGAGCCCGTGCTGCGCGAGGCGGCGACGTGGGACGACGTCGTCCTGCAGATGCAGTCCGAGGATCAGGAGCACACCGCCGTCCTGCTGCGGGACGGCGCGGTCGTGGCCGCCGTGACGGACGACCCCACGCCCGTGGCCGGGTGCACCTCCACCCCGCTGGGCACGATGCGCTATCACGCGGTGTGCGCGTCCTTCCTGCTGGAGCTGCACCGCGACGCGCGGGGCCGGGTGGACTTCGGCTCGCTGCCGATCGTGGACTACGGCCCCCGTGACGGCCTGCAGCACACGGTGCTGCGCCGCGTCACCCGCGGCCGGCCCGTGGCCGACCCGCCGACCCACCTCGTGCCGTCCGTGCACGCGTATCTGCGGGCGGTGGAGCTCGGGCTGGGCTGGGGCATGCTCCCCTCGGTGCAGATCCCGCCGGGCGTGCTCGAGGGCCGGCACCCCGACCTCGAGCCGATCCCGGCCCTCGGCGCGGCCGACGTGCACCTGCACTGGCAGCGCTGGACGGCCGGGACCGCGGCTCTGGACCGCCTCACGGACGCGGTGCTGCGCGCCGCGCCCTCGGCGGGGGACACCGCGGACTGACGGGCGCATTCGAGACTCTCCCGGACACACCGCGACCCCCGCCGGAGGGGCGGGGGTCGCGGTCACGGGCCGCTCGGGGCGGCCGGGGTCGGGTCAGCGGGCGTCGCCGGTGCCCGGGCGGCGGGTGGCGTCGCCCAGGGTGCCGTCGGCCTCGCGACGGCGGGCGTCCGCGCCCTCGGTGCGCACGTCGCCGGCGCGGTCGTCCACGCGGTGCACGTCGTGGTCACGGTGCGCGCCGGCCACGTGGTGGTCGCGGCGCACGGGCTCGGCGTGCACCTCACGCTTGCGGCGACCGGCCAGGCCCGCGAGGCCCAGCAGGCCGGCCAGGCCCCACAGGCCCCAGTTGCCGTTGTCGTCCTTCTCCTCCTCCTGGGGGGCGGGCGACTCGGAGGCCGGTGCCGTGGTGGCGGTCTCGGTGGCCGGGGCCGTGGTCTGCGCGACGGCGGCGGGGGCACCGAGGCCGGTGACGACGGCGGCGCCGAGGGTCAGGGCGGTGGCGGTGCGGCGGATGTCAGTCATGATCGTGCTCCTCTCACCGGCGGCCTGCGCCGACCGGCGTCGGGGTGGATCGGCCGGAAGTCCCGGACGACCCTGTCGGTCATACACAGGCACCGTACGCATAGGGGGGTGGGGATACGTCAACGGTTGCCGTCCCGGGGTCAGGGCCGGCCGGCCCGGGCGGAGCCGCAGCAGGAGCCCGCAGCCCCCGGCCCGGCGCGCCCCGGGGTGCAGGGCACGACGACGTCGAAACGCGTCCACCCGCCCTCGGACGCCACGGTCACGTCCCCGCCGTGGCTGCGCGCGATCGAGCGCACGATGGCCAGACCCAGACCCGTGGACGGCTCCGTGCCCGGGGGGCCCGTCCGGCCCTTCCCGGGGCCGCGGACGAAGCGGTGGAAGAGGGTGGCGTGTCGGTCGGCCGGGATGCCGCCGCCGTCGTCGTGGACGCTGACGAGCATGAAGCCGGGCCGGGGCTGGTCCTGCCGCACGGAGGCCGTGACGGTGGTCCCGACGGGGGTGTGCTTGGCCGCGTTGGAGAGCAGGTTGCCGACCACGCGGGCCAGCTGCGACCGGTCACCGGTGACGGACCGCTGGGTGCCCGGCTCCACCCCCTCGGGCAGGTCCACCACCCACGTGTGGTCCGGCCACGCCGCGCGGGCGTCCATCACCCCCTCGAGGACCACCTCGGACAGATCCACCCGTTCGGCCAGCGCCACCTCCTCGGAGGGCTCCAGGCCCATGGCCCGGCCGCGCGAGACGGACTCGAGCCGTTCGAGCAGGAGCATGTCGTCCACGAGGGCGGCCATCCGGTCGGCCTGGAACAGCACCCGGTCGAGCGACCGCCGGCCGGCCGCGGAGAGCTCCTCCGTCATCGCGATCATCTCGGCGTAGCCGCGCACCGAGGCGAGCGGCGTGCGCAGCTCGTGGGAGGCGTCCGCCATGAACCGGCGCATCTGCTGCTCCTGCACGCGGCGCTGCTCCAGGGCCGCCTCGACCGAGCCGGTGAACCGTTCGAGCGCCTGGGCGACGACGGCCACCTCGTCCGGCCCCTGCAGGAGCCGAGGCGGCATGCGTGAGTCCTCCGGATCGAGCCCGGCGCGGGCCATGTCCACCTGGGCGACCCGCTCGGCGACGGCGGCGACCTCGCGCAGCGGGGCCAGTCCCCGACGCAGCCACAGGGTCACCAGGATCGCGGTGGTGAGGACGGTGACGGACAGTCCGACGGCGACCGCGAGCAGCGCCTGCCGTGTGACGTCGGACATGGCGCCCGTCGGCGCCCCCACCACGAGCACCTGGTCCGCGGCCACCCAGGGGCCCGGCGCGGTCAGGGTCTGGGCCTGGACGCGATAGGAGACGTCGCCGACGACGGCGTCCAGCATCGGCCCGCCCGGCCGGTCCCGGAGGGCGTGCAGAAGGTCGTGGGCCTCCCGCGCCGTGAGCGGCACGGACTCCCCGGCGTCACCGACCCGGTGCCCGATGAGGGCGTCCTGCTGATGCTCCTCCAGACCGGAGAGCGGGACGAGCGCGACCACCGTGCCCTCGGGCTGGCCGAGGGTGCCCGGCACGCGGAGGTCCCCCTGCCCCGGGCCGCCGTCGCCCCCTCCGCCCGGCGAGGGGGCCGTCAGCTGCTCCGAGGCGCGGATCCATGCTTCGGAGGCGTCCCGGGAGGCGGATTCGGTCAGCAGGGCCTTCGTGATGCCGGCCGCGTAGAACGAGTAGGCCAGGATGGTGGCCATCAGGATCAGAAGGACGCCGGCGCCGATGCGTCGGGCCAGCGACGTGGGCCGCCTGCGGCGGGTGCTGCCGTGCCCCGACGGGACCGCGGCGGTCTCAGGCAGGCCGGATGACATACCCGGCGCCGCGGATGGTGTGGATCATGGGATCCCGGTCCGCGTCGATCTTCTTCCGCAGGTAGGAGATGTACAGCTCGACGATGTTCGCGCGGCCGCCGAAGTCGTAGCCCCAGACGTCCTGCAGGATGCGCTCCTTGGAGAGCACCGTGCGGACGTTGGCCATGAGGAACTTCAGCAGGTTGTACTGCGTGGCCGTCAGCTCGATCTCGTCGCCGCCGCGGGTCACCTCGTGGGTGCGGGTGTTCATCACCAGGTCGCCGACCACGAGCACCTCGGAGCCGCCCGAGACCACGCCGGAGCGCTGCACGAGCCGGTGCGCGCGGATGAGCACCTCCTCCATGGAGAAGGGCTTGGTCACGTAGTCGTCGCTGCCGGCGGCCAGGCCCGCCACGCGGTCCTCGGTCGCGTCCTTGGCGGTGAGGAACATGGCGGGCATCTCCGACCAGTGGGCGCGCAGGCGATCCAGGACGTCCAGGCCGTCCATGTCCGGCAGCATGACGTCCAGGATCGCCAGGTCCGGACGGCCGGCGGTGCCCAGCTCGGCGGCGGTCGCGCCGTCGTGGGCCACGATCACCTCCCAGCCGCAGAGGGTGAAGCCCATGGAGAGCAGGTCGGCGATCATCGGCTCGTCGTCCACGACGAGCACCCGCACCGGCGCGCCGTCCGGGTGCGAGAGCTCGGGCAGGACCTTCTTCAGCTCCGCCATGGATGACGGGCCGGTGGTGCTCTGGATGGGGCTCACAAGGTTCCTCTACGTTCAAGAGACGGTTCACGGTGCCCACGCGGACGTCGCGGGCTGCGGGGGACGAGCGCCTCGCGACGGAGGGGCGACGCCGTTCCGGGGGATGGCGGACGGGCGGCGACCGGAGGCCGGGGGGTGCGCGGATCCCCCCTCGACGGAGCCCCATGCTACGCGGATCAGCCGGGTCGGCCCAGAGTCTTCTCGGATTGCGGACATCAGCGTGACTCGTCACAGCCCTGACGCATCCGGCGGCGCCACCGGGGCCGCCCTGTGCTGACGCCGCGCCGCGTGGCCCGCGTCAGTCGACCGGCTTCATGGCCCAGTGCGTGGCCAGGGTGCCGAACATGTGGGTCTCGTGCCCGATGTTCACGAAGCCGGCCTCGGCGAAGAGGTCCGCGACCTCGTCCGGCGTGTGGAACGCCTTCGTCGAGGAGGACAGGTACGCGTAGGCCTCCGGCCGGTCGGCGATCAGCTTCGCCAGCTGTGGCATCACCCGGTGGATGTAGAAGGAGGAGAAGGGCTTGAGCACGTTGTCCGGCGCCGGCGACGTCTCGAGGGCCGCGACCCAGCCGCCCGGGCGCAGCACACGGAACTGCTCGGCGAGGGTCGCCGGGATGTCCGCGACGTTGCGCAGCAGGTAGCCGTGGGTCACGGCGTCGAACGAGCCGGCCTCGAACGGCAGGTCCGTGGCGTCCGCGACGACCCACTCGATGCGGTCCCCGCCCGCGCGGGCACGGCCGACCTCCATCATCTCGGCGGCGATGTCGGCGCCCACCACCTGCGCGTCGGGGTGCTGCTTGAGCACCTCGAACGCGAGGTCCCCGGTGCCGGTGGCCAGGTCGAGCACGCGGGCCTGCGCGGGGATGTTGGCCCGCGCCACCGTGCGGCGCACCAGGCGCGGCTCCTGACCCCATGTCATGACGGCGTTCATCAGGTCGTAGCGGCCGGCGATGGCGTCGAACATCGCGGAGACCCGGTCGTGGTGGTCGGCGGCGCCGCGCTGCGCGTCGCCGCGCGGGGCGGGGAGGGGGTTCTGGCTCACCAGGCCACCGTATCCCGCCCACCTCCCCCGACGACGCCCCTCACCGGGATTGCACAGGGGAGTTAGGTTGCCCTAATCTTCCAGAGTTACCTCACGTCGGTGTTTGCTAATACCGGCCCGGCAGGGCCGACGCATCCTCCGACCGCAGACCCGACCCCCTCCGCCCGGCGCCCGCGCGTCGCGACCGTGAAAGGCCACCACCATGGCACCGTCCCCCCTGTCCCGCCGCTCCCTCCTCGCCAGCGGGGGAGTCGGGCTCACCCTCCTGCTCGCCGCGTGCTCCACCGGCCCGGCCGGAGGCTCGGCCTCGTCCTCGTCGGCCGGTGCGTCGTCGTCAGACGCCGCGGGCGGGGACGCCGCGTTCCCGCGCAGCATCGAGCACGTCTACGGCACCACCGAGATCCCGCAGCGCCCGGCCCGCGTGGCCACCGTGTCCTGGGTGAACCAGGACGTGGCCCTCGCCCTCGGGGTGGTGCCGGTGGGCATGGCCGCCGTGGAGTTCGGCGGGAACGCGGAGAAGTCCACCGACTGGTTCGACGCGAAGCTCGCCGAGACCGAGGGCGCCCAGAAGCCCGTGCAGTGGTCCGAGGCCTCCGGCATCGACGCCGAGGCGATCGCCGCCGTGAAGCCGGACGTCATCCTCGCCGTCTACTCCGGCATCACGCAGGAGGACTACGACCGCCTCTCGAAGATCGCCCCCACCGTGGCCTACCCGAAGGACGTCCCCGCCTACGGCACCTCGTGGCAGCAGTCCACGGAGGTCATCGGCCGCGTGCTCGGCAAGGAGCAGGAGGCGGAGGAGCTCATCGCGGACCTCGAGCAGCAGATCAAGGACGCCGGCGAGAAGCACGCGGGCCTCCAGGGCGCGTCCTTCGTCTACGGCACCATCGACCCCGCCGCCGCGGACCAGATCAGCATCTACACGGACGTGGACAACCGCCCGAAGTTCCTCGAGCTGCTCGGCATGGAGCAGGCGCCGGTGGTGACGGAGAACTCCCCGGAGGACCAGGCGTTCTTCTTCACGTGGTCGCCCGAGCGCGCGGACGAGCTGGAGTCGGACGTGTTCGTCTCCTGGGCCGCCCAGGACTCGGTCCGCGAGGCCATCGAGTCCGACCCCCTGCTGGGCTCGATCCCGGCCGTGAAGGCCGGCGCCCTCGTCCTGCAGACGGACGAGCAGGAGGTCCTCTCCGTCTCCGCGATCTCCCCGCTGTCCATCCCGTTCGCGCTCGAGAAGGTCGTCCCGCCGATCGCCGAGGCCGCGAAGACCGCGCAGGGCTGATCCCTCCCCATGCCGTCCACGGCCCTGGCCTCCCCGGCCCGCGTCCGCGCGGGCGTGCTGATGGGCGCCCTGCCCGCGGCGCTGCTGCTGGCGGCGCTCGTGGCCGGCGTCGCCCTCGGCGCGCGCACCGTGCCGGCGACGACGGCGCTCGACACCCTGGGCGCGGTCCTCACCGGGCACCCCGTGCCGGAGGGCATCGAGGCGGCGGCCGTGGCCTCCCGCGTGCCCCGCGTGGTGACGGGGGCGCTGGTGGGGGCGGCGCTGGCCGTGGCCGGCGCGGCCCTGCAGGGGGCCACCCGCAACCCGCTCGGTGACCCGGGGCTGCTCGGGCTCTCCGCCGGCGCGGGGCTGGCCGTGGCGGCGGGCATGGCGCTCGGCGTCGCCGGCTCCACGTTCGGGGTGCTGGCGCTGGCCGCCGTCGGGACGCTGGTCGCGGCGGCGCTCGGCTACGCGGTGGCGGCGGCCGCCACGCGGAGGGGCCGGACGCCCGGCGCCCCCTCCCCCATGGCGCTCGTGCTGGCCGGCGCCGCGATCACCGCCGGCGCCACCGCCGGCACCACGGCGCTGCTCGTGCTCTCCCCCACGGTCCAGGACCGACTGCGGTTCTGGGCCGTGGGCACGGTGGCCCGCGCCGACCTCGGCGAGGCGCTCGCCCTGGCGCCCGTGATCGCCGTCGGGCTGCTCGCCGCCGTCGCCGTGGCCCCCGGGCTCGACGCCCTCGCCCTCGGCGACGACCTCGCGCACGGCCTGGGCGGGCGCCCGGAGCGGGTGCGCGCGGTGCTGCTGGGCGCGGTCGTGCTGCTCACGGCCGCGGCGGTGGCGCTGGCCGGGCCGGTCGGGTTCGTGGGGCTGCTCGTGCCCCACGCGCTGCGCCGTCTGCGGCCGCCGAGCACGCGGGCCCTGATGGTCGGCTGCGCCCTGTGGGGCGCCGTCCTCGTGATCCTCGCGGACCTCGCCGGGCGGCTCGTCGTGGCGCCCGGGGAGATCCACCTCGGGGTGACCACCGTCCTGCTCGGCGTGCCCGTGCTGCTGGCGCTGCTGCGCCGCCCGGGGGTGGCCGCATGAGCGTCCAGCGCACCGCCTCGGACGACGTCGTCGCCCGCCTGCGCCGCGCCGACCGGCGCCGCCTCGGAGGGGCCTGCGCGGGCCTCGCCGTGGCCGTGCTGGTCCTCGCCCTGCTGCGCGTGGTGTGGGGCACGTACCAGGTGACCGTCCCGGACCTCGTGCGGATCCTGGGCGGGGAGACGATCCCGGGAGCGAGCTTCATCGTGCTGGAGGAGAAGCTGCCCCGCGCCGTGGCCGCAGTGCTCACCGGCGCCGCCCTGGGCGCGGCCGGCGCGCTCTACCGGCGCACGCTGCGCAACCCCCTGGCCTCGCCGGACATCCTGGGCGTCACCCAGGGCGCCGCGGCGGCGGTCGTGCTGGGGATGCTGGCGACCGCCGGGCAGACCGGCGGAGGATCGGACCTGATGCGCGCCGCCACGGCACTGATCGGTGGCCTCGCGGCGGTGGTCGCCGTGTTCGCCACGGCCCGCTCGGTGGGCGGCGAACGGTTCGTGGTGGCCGGCATCGCGGTGGCGGCGGCGGGCCAGGCCGTGGTGGCCGGGGCCATGCTCTCGCTGGCCCAGCACGACCTGCAGTCGGCCACCGTCTGGATCGCCGGCTCGCTCAACGGGGTCACGTGGGGCCGCATCGCGCTGCTCGCGGGCGTCCTCGTGGCCGCCCTGCCGCTGGCGGGGGTGCTCCACGCGCGGCTGGCCCCCGCCGACGTCGGCCCGGACCTCGCGCACGCCCTCGGCGCCCGACCGCGCCCCACCTCGGCCGCGGCGCTGGGGCTCGGCGCGGTGCTGGCCGCCGTGGCGACCGCCGTCGTGGGGCCGCTGGCGTTCGTGGCGCTGCTGGCCACCCCGGTGGCGCGCGGGCTCACCCGCGGCCTGCCCTCCCTGCCCGCGGCGGCGCTCACGGGCGCCGCACTCGTGCTGCTCGCGGACCTCGTGGCCGGCGAGGCCGTCCCCCTGCTCACCGGCGCCGCCCTGCCCACCGGTGTGCTCACCGGCGCCGCCGGCGCCCCGCTCATGCTCTGGCTGCTGCTGCGCCAGGGCCGGACCCCAGGAGGCGTGCGCCCCGCATGACCGCTCCCCCGCTCACCGTCCCGTCCCCCGCCGCACCGCGCGCCGGGGCCGCCGACGACGTCGCGATCCGCCTGCGCGGCCTGACGCTCGGCTACGGCCCGGCCTCGGCACCGCCGATCGTCGAGGACCTCGACCTGGACGTGCCCGCCGGGCGCGTCACCGCGATCATCGGCGCCAACGGCTGCGGCAAGTCCACGCTGCTGCGCGGCCTGACCCGCCAGCTCGCCCCGCGCGCCGGGAGCATCGAGGTGCTCGGCCGGGACGCCGCCCGCGTGTCCGCGCGCGACTACGCCCGCACCGTGGCGCTGCTGCCCCAGCATCCCGTGGCGCCCGAGGGCATGACGGTGGCGCAGCTCGTGGCGCGCGGCCGTCACCCGCACCGCGGGCTCCTGGGCGGCCGGGCCGCCGGCGACGACGCCGCGATCGCCTCGGCGCTCGAGCGCACCGACCTCGTGGAGCTCGCCGACCGCGAGGCCGGCACGCTCTCCGGCGGGCAGCGGCAGCGGGCGTGGCTCGCCCTCGTGCTCGCCCAGCAGACCCCGGTGGTGCTCCTCGACGAGCCCACGAGCTACCTCGACCTCAGCCATCAGGTGGAGGTGCTGGACCTGGTGCGCGCGCTCCCGGACCCGCGCGGCGGGGGCCGGGCGACCGTCGTCGCGGTGCTGCACGAGCTGAACCTGGCGGCGCGCAGCGCGGACCACATCGTGGCGATGGCCGCGGGCCGGGTGGTGGCGCAGGGCACGCCGGGCGAGGTGATCGTGCCGGAGGTGCTGGCCGAGGTGTTCGGCCTGGACGCGGACGTGGTGGCCGACCCGCTGCTGGGCCACCCCGTGGTGCTGCCGCGCGGGGACGGGGACCGCCGATGAGCGCCGACGGCATGATCGTGGCGCACACGCGCGTGGTGTCCGTGGAGCAGCCGTGCCGCGGATTGCGGCGGATCGTGCTGGCGGGGCCGGACCTGGAGGCCGCCAGCGGGGACCTGCTGGGACTGCTGCCGCCCGGCGTCGCCGACCTGCACGCCCTGTACCGGGGCGCGCGGCCGCGCCGGGACGCCTACGTGAAGCTGCTGATCCCCCCACCGGGCGGGACATCGGCGGACCCGGACCTGTCCGCCGGGTTCCGGGCCGGGTTCCTGGCCATCCCCGAGGAGGAGCGCGGCTGGATGCGCACGTACACGGTGCGCTCGGCCGGGCTCGTGCGGCTCGACGGGCGGCAGGTGCCCTCGCTGACCGTGGACGTGGTGCTGCACGGCGACCCGGACGACCCCGCCGACCCGCATCAGGGGCCGGGCCTGCGCTGGGCGCGCGCCGTCCAGGCGGGGGACGCGGTGAACGTGCTGGTGCCCTCGGCGGAGGCGCCGGCGTGGTCCGGCTGGCGGCAGACGGGGGCGCACCGTGTGCTGGCCGTGGGCGACGAGACCGCCGTCCCCGCCCTGGTGTCCGTGGCGGAGGAGCTCGCGGACCCGTTCGGCGGGTTCGACGGCGAGGCGGACCTCGTGCTCGAGCTGCCCCACGACGGGCAGGCCGCCGACCTCATCGCCGAGCGCCTGGCCGTCCCCGAGCCGTGGGACTGGCGGGCCGTGACGGAGCTGACGGACCGGGGCCGCGTGCGCCTGCACGTGGGCCGCCGGGCGCCGGGGGCGCCGTCGGGGTCCTGGGCGCACGCCCGCCTCGCCGCCCTGCTGGGCGTGGACCCCGACGACGCCGGCGGGCCGGTCGCGCCGCCCGCGGCCTCCGTCGAGCGCGAGTGGACCGTCGCCGCCCTCGAGGCCGACGAACGGCCCGAGGCCTACGTGTTCCTCGCCGGGGAGTCCGCGATGGTGCGCGCCCTGCGCCGGCTCAGCGTGGGCCCCGGCGGCGTGCCGAAGAAGCACGTCTCCTTCATGGGCTACTGGCGGCAGGGCCAGGCGGAGAGCTGAGGAGTGGGGTGGTGGAGCGCCGCTCCACCCTCGCACCGGCGTCGGGCTCTCCCTACTGTGGAAGTCCAGCACCCGATCGAACCGAAGGAGAGATCCCCATGACCCGCACCGTGATCATCGGCGGCCACGGCAAGGTGGCCCTGCTCGCCGCACCCCTGCTGGCGGAGGCCGGCCACGACGTCGTCTCGATCATCCGCAACCCCGACCACGCCGAGGACGTCCGCGCCGCCGGCGCCGAACCGCTCGTCCTGGACATCGAGAAGGCGGACCAGGAGGAGCTGCTCCACGCGCTGCGCGACGCGGACAACGTCGTGTTCTCCGCGGGCGCGGGCGGCGGGGACGCCCAGCGCACCCGGGCCGTGGACCACGACGCCGCCGTCGCCAGCATGCGCGCCGCCGAGGCCGCGGGCGTGCGGCGCTACGTGATGGTGTCCTACCTCGGCGCGTCCCTGCACCACGACGTGCCCGAGGACGACCCCTTCTACGCCTACGCGCAGGCCAAGGCCGAGGCGGACGAGGCGCTGCGGGACTCCGGGCTGGCCTGGACCATCCTCGGTCCCGGCACCCTGACCGATGAGGAGCCGTCCGGCCGCATCACTGTGGACCCGGACCTCTCCGGCTCCGACGCCTCGCAGGGTGAGGTCAGCCGCGGCAACGTCGCCCGAGCGATCGTGGCCGTGCTCAACGAACCGGGCACGGTGGGCCGGAAGATCGACTTCGTGGACGGCGACGTGCCCGTGGCCGAGGCCGTCCGCGGCGACTGACGCGCCGTCAGCGCCGGGGACCGCCCCTCAGGCCAGGCCGAGGCGGCGGTCCACGGTGCCGAGCACACCCATGAGCCCGGTGAAGCCGGCCAGGATCCCGGCGAGCACGACGCCCACGCTGCGTCGGCCGAGCCGCGGCACGTCGAGGAACGGGTACGGGTACCAGTCGATGCGGGGCCCGCGCGCCATGGTCGCCGCCGCCCACATCAGCGGGATGACCGAGGCCAGCCCGGCGCGCCGCGGCGTGATCTGCCCGCGGGGGTCGAACAGCGCCCACACCGCCGGGGCGAGCACGGGGTTGACGATGTGCTGCAGCGCGTCGTTGAACCGGTAGAGGAAGGTGTCCTGTTCGCGGCCGCGCAGCACCGCGTTGTAGACGATCCCCGTGACCAGCACCGAGCCGAGGCCGGCGGTGCGCACGGCCCAGAACGCGTCCGACGTGGGCGCCTCACGACGCGCGGCCAGCGTCAGCGACGTGCCCGCGACCAGCGCGTTGGACAGCCACGTGAAGTACGCCGGCTGGTTGAGGGCGTGGGACCAGCCCGCGGGGAACCCGCCCTGATAGCCGACGCCCGGGATCACCATGGAGTCCTTGGACATCCCGATGGGGAACGAGGTCAGGCACCCGATCAGCGGCAGTGCCCCCGAGACCTGCCACGCCAGGCGGCTCCGACGGTCCACCGGCGGCACGGGACGCGGCTGCAGCCGGGACACGACGGCGTGCGCGATCCGCTCACGGACCCCCTGCGGGGCGGGGCGGGTGCGGCGGACGGAGGGCAGGCTGACGCGGAGGGTGGAAAGGGGCATGGGGGGTCGTCCTCGAACGGCGGGGTCAAGGGATGAGACCGCCCATTCTCACATGAACAGCAGTTGAACGAAAGGGGGCGAGACGGAGAACACCGCCGCGCCCCCCTCCTGCCCGCCCCGCCGCCTCAGTGGGCGCCGGCCTCCTCCAGCGGCAGGATGCGCTCCGGATCCTCGACCTCCACCCGCACGCCGTCGGCCTGCAGCCGGCGCACGCCCTCGGCGATCAGCCGTCGGCCGACGTCGTCGATCCGGTCCACCCGCGTGAGGTTGAGCACCACGGTGCGGATGGGCCCGTCGTTCTCATCTCGGGCGGCCACGGCGGCGGCCTCGTGCACCGCACCGCCGCTGGTCGCGGCCGCGAGCGCCGCGCTGTCCGCCGCGGCCTCCTGCCACCGCGGGTAGACGGCGGCGTCCCACCCGGTGCCGGGCTTCTCCGCACCGGTGTCCAGGTCCGTGAGCGCGTCCAGCACCGCCTCCGCACCGCCGAACCGGATCACGCCCTGCAGATGCACGAACACGCGGTCACCCTCGCGTTCCACGAAGCGCACGGCGGTGCCGCCCAGGCTGTCCCCGTCCATGAGATGCAGCCGGAAGTCCTCGGAGAGGCGGCGGCACGCCAGCACGCCGCGCGCCGAGTTGCCCACCTCGTCCAGGCGCGGCGAGAACACGCCGATCCCCACGCGACCCGGCAGCGCGCCGAGCACACCGCCGGCCACCCCGGACTTGGCCGGGATCCCGACGTCGGCGAGCCACTGCCCGGCGGCGTCGTACATGCCGGAGGAGGTCATCACGGACACCACGCGCCGCGCCACGATGTACGGCAGCATCCGCTCTCCCGTCATCGGGTGGATGCCGCCGGTCGCCAGACACGCGCCCATCACAGCGAGGTCCTTGGCGGTGACGAGCACGGCGCACTGCGCCACATACCCGGCCACGATCTCCTCGGCGGAGTCCTGCAGCACCCCGTAGCTGCGGAGCATGTGCGCCAGGGAGAGGTTGCGGTCCGAGACCGCCATCTCGGACTCGTACGTCTCCCAGTCCACCGAGAGCCGACGCCCGGCGAGCAGGGACATGATCTCCACGGCCCGGTCCAGCCGCTCCTTCCGGCTCGCCTCCGGTCCCACGAGCAGCTGGTGCACCGCGAGCGCGCCGGCGTTGATCATGGCGTTGTCCGGGCGGTGCGACTCCGCCTCGAGGGAGAGCTCGTTAAAGGCCTCGCCCGAGGGGTTCAACCCCACCTGCCGGTCCACGGCGGCGAAGCCCCGGTCCACGAGCGCGGCCGCGTACGTGAACGGCTTGGACGCGGACTGGATGGTGAACTCCACGTCCGCGTCGCCCGCGAAGTGCAGCCGCCCGGTGGGGGTGGCCAGCGCGATGCCGAAGCGGTCCGGGTCCGCCTCCGCGAGCACGGGGATGTACTGGGCCGTCTCGCCCGGGTTCACGGCGCCGAGCTCGGTGACCAGGCTCGCCAGGTAGTCGGGGATCGGGTGTCTCATCTCAGGCCTCCCAGCGCAGGCAGGTCAGGGGCTCGCCCCCGGGCACGGGCACGTGGCCGGTCGCACGGAAGCCGAGCCGCTCATAGAACGGGACGGTGGCGGGCACGGACGCCTCGAGGTGCACGGGCAGACCCGACGCGCGGCGCTGGCCGTGGCGCACCAGCGCACTCGCCGCCCCGCGCCCGCGGGCGGACGGGACGGTGCCGACCTCCTCAAGGTACCAGTGCCGGCCTGCCGGGCGGGCCCGCTCGCAGGCGCCCTG
Source organism: Micrococcus luteus (assembly GCF_014138885.1). Taxonomy (NCBI): domain Bacteria; kingdom Bacillati; phylum Actinomycetota; class Actinomycetes; order Micrococcales; family Micrococcaceae; genus Micrococcus; species Micrococcus luteus. The sequence goes on along the minus strand of NZ_JACJIK010000001.1, from coordinate 1,610,520 downwards.
GATCCGCTTCAGGGCGAGGGTGTGGCGGCCGTGGACGGCGACGGCGGTGGGCAGCCCCGCCAGCAGGCCCGGCACGTCGACCCCGCGGGGGGCGGCGGGGGAGGTCCACACGGCGGCGCCGAGCAGCGTGCCGTCGGCCGCGTCCACGGCGACGTCCACGGCGCCCAGCGGGGCGCCGTCGGCCCCCGCGCGCAGCCCCTGGCGCACGGCGGCGGTGAACTTGCGCTCGAGGCGGGGCCCGCGCCGGTCCTCGGGCACGAGCCCGAGCGTGTACGGGTCCGTGGCGAAGGCCTCGGCGAGGACGGCGCCCACGCGGCGGGCGGTGTCCTCACGGGCTCCATCCGGGCGCAGGGTGAGCACGTGGACGCGGGGGCGCGGGGGCGCGGGGTCCGGGGAGGTCATGGCCGCCAGTCTAGGGACGGGGCCGGGCGCGTCATCGGACCGGCCGACGCACGCCCCACCCCGTGTGATCGGCGACACTGGTGGACATGGACTCCTCCGCACCCCTCGACCCGACCCCCGCCGCCCCGCCTGCCGCGGACGCCCCGCCCGCCGACGTCGTCGCCCGCCTGCAGGCGGAGCTGCCCGGCCGCGTGGACGTCTCCGCCGCCGCACTCGAGGCCGCCCGGGCGGACCGCTCGGGGCATCGCTCCCCCGCCGCGCCGCTGGCCGTGGTCCGCGCGCGGACGGTGGAGGACGTGCAGGCCGCGTGCCGGATCGCGCACGGGACCCGCACCCCGCTGGTCACCCGCGGAGCGGGCACGGGGTTGGCCGGCGGCGCCGTCGCGGGGGCGGGCGAGATCGTCCTGGACATGACCGCGATGGACCGGATCCTGGAGGTCTCCCCCGCGGACCGCGTGGCCGTCGTCGAGCCGGGGATCCTCAACGGGGCGCTGAACGCCGCGCTCGCCGAGCACGGGCTGTGGTGGGCCCCGGATCCCGCGTCGAAGGACATCTCCACGGTGGGCGGCAACATCGCGATGAACGCCGGCGGGCTGCTGTGCGCCAAGTACGGCGTCACGCGCGAGGCGGTGCTGGGCCTGGACGTGGTGCTCGCAGACGGCACCCTGCTGCGGCTGGGCCACCGCACCGTCAAGGGGGTGACCGGCTACGACCTGGTCGCGCTGATGATCGGCTCGGAGGGCACGCTCGGCGTGATCGTGGGCGCGACGCTGGCGCTGCGGCCGGCCGTGCGCGGCGTGCCCGTGACGCTCGGCGGGTTCTTCCCGGACGTCGTCGCGGGCGCCGCCGCGGCCGAGGCGATCACCGGGGCCGGTCACGTGCCCGCCCTGATGGAGCTGATGGACGAGGCGACGCTCGCCGCGGTGCGCGCGCACGCGGGGCCCGAGCGCGGGGCCGCCCTGCCCGAGTCCGGCGCGTTCCTGCTGGTGCAGGCCGACGGCGCCGGCGCCGAGGCGGACGGGGAGGCCATGGCCGCCCTCATGCGTACCCACGGCGGGGACGTCACCGTGACCGTGGACCCCGCCGAGGGGGAGGCCCTCATGGCCCTGCGCCGCACCGCGTTCCCCGCGCTCGAGCGCCTCGGCACCCCGCTCGTGGAGGACGTGGCCGTCCCGCGCAGCCGCATGGCCGAGATGTTCGCGCGGATCCGTGAGATCGAGGCACGCACCGGCGTCGCCATCCCCACCACGGCCCACGCCGGGGACGGCAACCTGCACCCGATCCTGCTGTTCGGCGCGGCGGCGCAGGTGGGCGGCGCGGCCGAGGACGCCGCGTCGATCCCGGCGGACGTGTGGGAGGCCGCCCGCGAGCTGTTCCGCGCCGGCCTGGAACTCGGCGGCACGCTCACCGGCGAACACGGCGTGGGCCTGCTCAAGCGCGCGTTCCTGCGGGACGAGCTCGGCGACGCCCAGCACGACCTCCAGCAGCGCATCAAGGCCGTGTTCGACCCGCACGGCATCCTCAACCCAGGAAAGGTGTTCACCCCGTGACTCAGCCGACCACCCCCGAGACCCCCGCCGACGCCGGCACACCGACCCCGTTCGAGGTCGGGCTGCAGCTGCGCTGGTCCGACGAAGACCGCTACGGCCACGTCAACAACGCCCGCCTGCTCACCCTCGCCGAGGAGGCGCGCGTGCGCGCCCTGGCCGCGTGGGCCACGACGACGGCGTCCCCGGACGTCCAGCGCGTCGTGCGGTCCATGGAGGTCCAGTACGAGGCGCCCGTGGTCTACGCCGGGCCCGAGGTGACGGCGCGGGTGTGGATCCTGCGGATCGGCCGGACGTCCTTCACGCTGCGCCACGAGCTGTGGCAGGACGGGCGGCGCTGCGTGCTGTGCGACGCCGTGTTCGTGCAGGTGGACCCGGCGGCCGGGCGGCCCGTGGCCGTCTCCGACGAGGAGCGCGCCGCCTTCGAGCGCGTGCTGATCCCCGCCGAGGACTGACGGGCCGCCGTCGGGCCTGTGGACGGCCTGCCGTCTCGCAGGATCCCGCCGTAGGCTCTGAGGCCATGGAGCAGGACCCTTCCCCGGACGCGCCCTCGGCGGACGTCGAGGCGCTGCGCGGCACCCCCGTGTCCGAGTTGACGCAGCTCACCCCCGCGGCGTCAGGGGCGCTGGAGCGGCTGCGCCGAGACGTCGAGCGCTTCGACCTCGAGTACCGCTCGGCCCTGCTCCAGGTGGAGGCGCGGCTCGAGGTGCTGCGGGACGAGTTCACACACCTGCACGACTACAACCCCATCGAGCACATCGTCACGCGGGTGAAGTCGCCGGAGTCGATCCTGCGCAAGGCCTCCGCCCGCGGGCTGTCCCTGGACCTGGACGCGCTGCGCACCAACGTCACGGACATCGCCGGGGCGCGCGTGATCGTCAGCTTCGCCCGGGACGTGTACCGCGTGTTCCGCCAGTTCACGCAGCAGCCGGACATCCGGGTGCTCGAGGTGGAGGACTACATCTCCCGGCCCAAGCCCTCCGGCTACCGGAGTCTGCACTGCCTCGTGCAGGTGCCGATCCACCTGTCCACCGGCACGATCCCGGTGACCGTGGAGATGCAGTTCCGCACGAGCGCCATGGACTTCTGGGCCACGCTCGAGCACAAGATCAACTACAAGTTCGACGGCGGCGTGCCCCCGGACATCGCGACCGAGCTCGTGGCCGCCGCCCGCGTGGCCGCGGACCTGGACACCCGCATGGAGCGCCTGCACGACCAGGTGCAGGAGACCGACAGGGACGACGACGCCGCCGCGGCCTGGGAGGACGACGGCGGTCCCGCCTTCGAGGACGAGCCGGCGGCGGGGCCGGACGGCACGGATCCGGGCGAGGCGCGGCCGGGTGACGACGCGCCCGGCGCGTCCACCGTCTGAGCCCCTCCGTCCACACCCGGCGGGCCGCGTGCACAGGGTTCTCCACAGAGTTGTCCACAGGTGTGGATGAGTCACATGCGTGTGATCCACCGAAGCAGAGCAGGGTGTGACCGCAGACCAGGGAGGACATGCGGAGGGAGCGGCTGCCGGTAGCCTGAGCCGATGCCCTCCACCGCCGTGCCGCCGCGCGACTCCGGCGCCGCCTCCACCCTGCCCGCCCGCACCGGGCACCGCGGGGTGTCGATCCTGCGCACCGCCGCCCTCGTCCTCGTGGTGGCGGCGTTCGTGTGGCTGGCACTCACCGTGCGCCTGCCCGGCGTGGACGAGCTGCGCGCCCAGCTGGACGGCTTCGGCTGGTGGAGCTGGCTCGCGTTCACCGTGCTGTACGCGGCCGTGGCGCTGACCCCCATCCCCGTGACGATCATGGCGGTCACCGCCGGTGTGCTCTTCGGAGCGATTGAGGGGACAGTGCTGTCCGTGGTCGGGGCCCTGCTGGGCTCGCTCGGGGCGTACGGCATCGCGCGCGCGGTCGGGCGCGAGGTGGTCCTGCGCGGGCTCGGCCGCCACGCCGAGACCGTGGAGCGGCGGCTCGAGGACACCGGGTTCCTCGCCCTGCTGGCCCTGCGCGTCGCCCCGGGGCTGCCGTACTGGCCCGTGAACTACGGGGCGGGCGCGCTCGCCGTGCCGCTGGGGATCTTCGCCGGCTCCACCGCGGTCGGCGTGATCCCCGGGCAGCTCTCCCTCGTGGCGATGGGGGCGTTCGCGGTGCGCCCGGGCGTCGTGAACGGCGTGCTGCTCGGGGTGGGCTGGCTCGCCGTGGGCGGTCTGACCCTGTGGGCGGTGCGGCGCTGGCGACGGGCAGCCCGGGCCACAGAGGGGCCGGACGTCAGCCGACGGCGCGGCGCACCAGATCGGCGATCCGGGCCCGGACGTCGTCGTCGAGGGCGGTCAGGGCGAACGACGTCGGCCACATGACGCCGTCGTCGAGCTTCGCCCCCTCGTTGAAGCCGAGGGTCGTGTACCGCACGCCGAACTTGCTGCTGACCTGCAGGAACACGAGCACGTCCGTGCCGCGGGCGTAGGCGGGCATGCCGTACCACGTGCGGGGGGCGAGCTCCGGGGCCACCTCCGTGACGATCCGGTGCACCGTCACCGCCAGGGCGCGGTCCGGCTCGGGCATCTCCTCGATCTTCGCCAGCAGGTCCTGCAGGGCGTCCGCCTTCTTCCTGCCGCCGCGCTGGGCGCGCAGCTCCTCCGCGCGCTCGGCCATCGCGGCCTTCTCCGCGGCGCTGAAACCGGTGGACTCGCTCACGGTGCCTCCTGGGGTTCGGGGACGGGTCCTGCCCTGGTCTCAGCCCCGACGGCCCAGACGGCCGAGCAGGCGGGTCTGCGGGTCGGCGTCGTCGGCCACGGGGACGGGCTCACCCAGGATGCCGGGCGTGTAGGCGGCGTCGCCGAACAGCGCCAGCGACTCCTCCACGCAGTCGATCTCCGCGTCCGTGAACCGCGCGTCCACGCCCTGCGAGCGGGCCAGGTCCCAACGGTGCACGATCAGGTCGAACGTGTGGAAGCGGATCAGCGCCTCGCCCACGGTCATCTCCCCGAGCGCGGTGTCCATGGGCCGCAGGATGAACTCCTCGTCACCGGCGAGGGCGGACATGGCGGCGGCGTGCTTGGTCCACTGGGTGGCCAGCTGCTGGCGGGAGCCGTCGAAGAGGGGCACCTCCCGGCCCTGGCGGGCGGCGAAGTCGCGCTGGCCGGCGATCACGTGGTCCAGCAGGTCCAGCGCGTCCCAACCCTCGCACGGGGTGGCGGCGTCCCAGTCCCGCACCTCACGGACGACGGCGGTGAACGGCTCGGCGGCCGCGTTCCAGCGGGCCTCGACCTCGGTGGCGGGGATGGACATGGTGCTCTCCTCAGGGTCGCGGGGATCTCGGGGCCGCGGCGGACGACGACGGTGCCGGGCTCGGCTTCTTCGGGCCGCGGATGGACTCGGGGCGGGCCGGGTCCAGGACGGACCGGGGGTCGAAGAACTCCTCCAGCACGGGCCGCTCACCCGAGACGGCCGCGGCGAGGCTGATGCCGTCCACGTTGATGCGCGAGCCGCGGTAGTAGCCGGGCTCGAGCTGGCCCCACGCCTTGGAGGTGCCGTCCACGAGGAAGAAGGAGCGGTAGCCGAGCTCGCGGAGGTAGCGGTACCGCTCGTTGTCCTCCGTGTACTTGCCGGGGCCGGTGACGTCCGCGCCGAACGGGTAGATGAGCATGTCCGTGGGGCCGAGGATCGGCTCGACCTCCTCGTGCCAGTGCCCCATGTCGAACTCGAGCTCCTCCATGGTCAGCTTCGGCACCGTCCGGTGGCCCCACGTGTGGGAGGCGAACTCCCAGCCGCTGTCCTTGAGCGCGTCGGCGACCTCGATGGCGGCCGCGACGTCGGCGTCGAACGTGGGGCTGTCCCCGAACTCGCGGGCCGAGGTGCGGTAACCGAACACGCCGTCGTAGCCGGTCATGGCCAGCACGCCGCGGGCGCCGTTGAGGCTGAAGTCCGGGTGCTCGGCGAGGAAGTCGTCCAGACGCGGGACGACGTCGAACGCCCCGACGTGCGTGGTGCCCTGGGCGTCCGTGTACTCGTTGCGGACGCGGCCGTCCTCGGCCACGATCAGGCGGTCCGCGAAGCCGTCGCCGTCCATGTAGAGGTAGTACGAGCAGTCGTCCAAGGAGAGGATCAGCGGGGTCCGGCCCTCGGGGACCATGAGGGTCTTCGGGCGCACGACGTCGTCCTCCCCCACCTCGTACAGCTCGTGCGGGGAGACCAGCACGTAGCCGCGCTCGTAGACCTGCCGGATGACGGCGTCGAACTCGTCCACCGTGACCATGAAGTCCAGGTAGCCGCCGGCCTTGTCGTCGCCGTCGAAGGCGCGGGCCGGGTCCACCACGAGGGAGTGGAAGAACAGGTGCGGCACCCGGGCCACGTCCGGCCAGGCCACCGGGTCGCCGGCGGGCGGCGGTCCAGCGGGGGCGGCGGAGGTGGGCGCGGACGAGGCGGGCTCGGACGACGACGACGGCGCGTCCTCCCCGTCCTGCCCGCAGGCGGTCAGCAGTCCCGATCCGAGCAGGGCGGAACCGGCCAGGAGCATCTGTCGGCGGGTCGGCTGCGGCACGGGCGGGGGCATCGGGCACCTTTCTCCGGGGGCACCCATCATCCCAAGGCCGCCCGGCCCGAGACCACCCCTGCCGGGCGGGGCGGTGGTGGGAGCCGGCCGGGCATGGGAGGCCGGCCGGCGGCGGGGCTCGATCCGCCGTAGACGGCACAGAGTGGTCACGCGGACGAGCCGAGCTCGGCGCGGACCGTGTTCGACCGCTTCGTGTTCGGCAACCACCTCCGCAGCGTCAGCGTCGACTGTGCCCCGGCTGGGAGGAGCCTTCGACGCGCGCCGACGCATGCGCCCCTCGCGCCGTGCCGCGTGCCACACTGGCGAGCGTGACCCGACGTCCGGATGCACCACCCCCGGCCGACCCGCGCACGCGTGCGGCCCTGCGCGCCGTGCTCACGGTCCTGGCCGTGATGGCGGTGCTGTTCGCCGCCGTCGTGCTGATGCTGGCCTACGGGCCCGCCCGCTGAACCCGCCCTTCCCCGATCCAGGAGCAGTCATGTCCCCCGCGGACCCCACCGCCGACGTCGCGGCCCGGCCGGCCGGCCCCGCCGCGGTGGCCGAGGCCTTCGCGGCCGCCTGGAACGCCGCCGACGCCGACGCGCTCGCCGACCTGTTCGCCGAGGACGCGGACTTCGTGAACGTGGTGGGCGTGTGGTGGACGCGGCGGCGGCAGATCCGGGTGAACCACGCGCTCGGCTTCCGCTGGATGTTCCCGGCCTCCCGGCTTGTGCTCGGTCAGGTGCGCGTGCGCGAGCTCGGGGACGTGGCGGTGGTGCATGCGCCGTGGACCATGACGGGGCAGACCGCGCCCGACGGCGACGAGGCCGGCGAGCGCACCGGCGTCCTGCTGCTCGTGGTGCGCCGCACCGAGGCCGGGGCGTGGGAGGCGGTAGCCGGGCAGAACACGGACTCCGTGCCCGAGGCGCAGACCCACCTGGCCGACGACGACGGGCTGGCCGCGGTGCACTACCACCCGTCGGCGTGGATCGATCCCGACGACGACCCCGACGGCCCGGAGGCCTGCTGAGCGGCGGCGGGCTCACTCCACCGTCAGCAGCCGCACCCAGTCGTCCTCGACGCGCTCCCCGCCGACCACGAACTGCCGCGCCCCGATCGTCGCGAAGCCAAGGCGCTCGTAGAACCGGTTGGCCCGTGTGTTCTGCGCGTTCGTGCCGAGCCACACGTGCCGGAACCCCAGCCGCCTCAGCCGCTCGACGCCGTCGTGCACGAGGGCCTCGGCCAGCCCGGTGCCGCGCCCCTCGGCGAGCACGTACAGCTTCGAGAGGTGGCCGGCCGGCACGTCGCCGAGCCGCTCCGTGACGGGTGCCTCGGGGGTCGCGGCGGTCTCGTACATGGCGTAGCCGAGCAGGGTCTCCGGGGCGTCGGCCGCGGCGCCCACGAGCACGATCCGCTCCGGGTCCGCGATCCACGCGGCCACGGCCGCCTCGCTCAGGTGCAGCGCGATGTGCGCGTCCACCGCGGCACGCGGCAGCGAGGCCGGGGAGGCGTCCGGGAAGGTGGCCGCGGCGATCGCGGCGATCGCGGGCGCGTCCTCGGGGCGGGCCGGACGGACGACGGCGGCACGGGGTGCGGAGGTCATCCCCGCTCAGGCCTGCAGCGCGGGGTGCAGGTCCTTCATGCGGAACCGACGCCGGCGCCGCACCACGAGCACGTCCAGGGCGAGCGCCGCCGCCCCGATGCCCATCAGCACGACCACCGGCACCCAGAAGCGCTGGTCCGGACCGCCGGAGATCGCGTTGCGGAACGCCTCGATGGAGTAGCTCATCGGCATGAACGGGTGCAGCGCCTGGAAGAAGCCGGGCAGCACCTCGGCCGGGTAGGTGCCGCCGGTGGAGGCCAGCTGCAGGACCAGCAGGACCAGCAGCAGCGCCGAACCGGGGGTGCCGAGCGCCGTCTGCACCAGGTGCGCGATGAGGGAGAACACCACGGCCACGAGCACCGTCAGGGCCACGGCCCGCACCGGGTGCACGGGGGCCAGGCCCAGCGGCAGCGTCGCGGCGAGCATGAGCAGGCCGCCGCCCACGGCCACGATGCCCACGGGCAGCCACGCGGCCAGCGCGATCGCCACCGGGTTGCGGCGCCCGGCCAGCAGCCGCCCGCTGATGGGCCGCATGATGTTGAACGCGGCGATGCCGAACACCCACAGCGCGATGGAGAAGAACATCGGCGCCATGCCGCGGCCGTAGACCTCCGCGGAGTTGTCCACCTGCATCACGGCCTCCACCGGCCGGGACATCACCAGGGCGGCCTCGTCCCGCTGATCCTCGGTCAGGGCGGGGACGCGGTCGACGCCGTCGGAGAGCCCGGAGGCGAGCTCGTGGGCGCCGTCGTCGAGGGTGCCGAGGCCGGTGTGCAGCTCCCCGGCGCCGTCCTGGAGCTGGGCCAGGCCGCCGTCGAGCTCGGTCGCGCCGGACTCCAGCTGCCCCGCACCGTCCTGCAGGGTCAGCGCCCCGTCGTGGAGCGCGGCGTTGCCCTCGGCGAGGGTGGTCGCCCCGTCCGTCAGCTCGCCGAGGCCGGACTGCAGCTCCCCGGCGCCGTCCTGGAGCTGGGCCAGGCCGCCGTCGAGCTCGGTCGCGCCGGAGCCCAGCTGCTCGAGGCCGTCCGCGAACTTCCCGGCGCCGTCGGCGAGGGAGTCGGCCCCGTCCTTCGCCTCACCGATCCCGCCCTGCAGCTTCTCGGCGCCCGCGGCCACGGCGTGGGCGCCGTCGTTGAGGTCCGTCAGATCCGCCTTGGCGGAGGCGGCGACGTCGTCCTCGACGAAGCCCTGGACGCGCTCGTTGGCGGCCGCGGAGGTCGCGGCGGCCTCCTCGGCGCGGCCGGCGACGGCGGTCACCCGCTCGTCCGCGCCGGTGAGCGCCTCCTGGAGCGCGGCGTACTGCTCGGACTCGGCGAGCGTCGGATCCTCGTCGGCGAGCTCGGCCAGGGCGGCCTGCGCATCGGCGATGCGGGCGCCCGCGCCGTCCTCGGCCGTGCCGGCCACCTCGGCGACCCGCTGGACGTCCTCGTCCACCGCGGCGACGTCGGCGGCCACCGCGTCCTGCCGCTCGCTCACCTGGTCCAGGCCGGGGATCACCGTGTCGTAGAGCTGCTGGGTGCCATCGGCCACCTGCGTGGCGCCGTCGGTGAGCTCGGCCGATCCGGTCTGCAGCTGGGCCAGCCCGTCGGAGAGGTCCGTGGCGCCCTGACGCAGGGCGGGGGCGTTCTCGGCGAGCTGCCCGGCACCGTCGGCGAGGGCCTGGGAGCCCCCGCGCGCCTGGTCGAGCCCGTCGGCCAGGCGCCCGGCCCCGTCCTGCGCGGACGCGGCGCCCTCGGCGAGTCGCTGGGCGCCGTCGTCGGCCTGGGCGGCGCCGTCCGCGAGGTCACCCGCACCCGTGGCGAGCTGGCCCGCGCCCTCGGCCAGCTTGCCCGAGCCGTCGTGGGCCTGGACGATCCCGTCCTCCAGCTGGCTCGCGCCGTCCTTCGCGGAGGCCGTGCCGTCGGCCAGCTGTGCGGCGCCGTCGGCGGCGTCCACCATGCCCGACCGCAGCTCGCCGAGGCTGGAGAAGACGGCCTCGAAGTACGCCTCGATCGCGGACCGGTTCACGGCGGCCTCGACCTTGGCCTGGCTCGCGTTCGTGACGGAGCCGATCACGAAGCCGTTGGCGTCGTCTCGGCGCAGGGTGATCTGCGCCTGCTGCGGTGTCCCGCCGCCCTCGGGGCTGACGAGGTCACGGCTGAGCTCGGCGGGGATCTCCAGGACGAGGTAGTACCGGCCCTCCCGCAGTCCCTCCTCGGCCTCCTCGCGCGTGGTCTCGCGCCAGTCGAAGGCGCGGTCGTCCTTGAGGCGTTCGGTCATGTCCGCGCCGGTGCGCAGCGTGGTGTCGCCGCGCTGGACGGGCTCGTCCTCGTTGACGATCGCCACCGGCAGCCGGTCCATGGCCCCGTAGGGGTCCCAGTTCGCGGACAGGTACAGGGCGCCGTAGATGGCGGGGACGAGGAAGATGAACAGCAGGGCGAGCAGGGGCAGGCCACGGCGGAAGCGTCGCAGCTCGTAGCGGAACAGCATCAGTTCTCCCGGACGGGGGGCAGGGTGAGGACGACGGCGTCGCGCGGCACGGGCGCGGAGGCCACGGCGCTCACCGCGAACGGGTGGCCGTGGTCCTTGAGGACGTCCAGGGCCGCGTGGAGCGCGACCAGCTCATCGATGGTCAGGGTGGCGTCCACGTCGTCGAAGGTGACGAGGCGGGCCGGGCGCAGGCAGGCGACGACGGCGGCCAGCAGCGCGCGATCGGGCGCGGACAGCTCCCCGACGACGGCCTCCGGCGCCACGCTCAGCCTCACCGCCTCCGCGAGGAGGGCGAAGCGCGCACGGCCGGCGCGGCGGCGCACGCCGTCGGCGAGACAGCGCTCGTCCACCACCTCGGCCACGGTCAGCGCCGGCTCGAGCTCCACCACATCGGTGGTGTGGGCGACGGCGGTGCGGGCACGCAGGGCGTGCGGGTGGCGCGCGGCGTCGATCGGGGGGCGGTACGCGCGGGCGGCGGGCCGCTCCGGCCCGTCCAGCGCGACGTCCACGGGGCCGCCGGTGAGCACGAGCTCGCCCCGCACGCCCTGCAGGCGCCCCGTGAGGGCGAGCAGCAGGGCCGACCGGCCCGAGCCCTGGGTTCCGAGCACGGCCAGGTGGGTCTGCGGGGGCAGCACGAGGTCGAGGGGGCCGAACACCGGCCCGCGACCGCCGCGCAGGGTCAGAGCGCGCGCCACGAGGGTGGCGGGCGGGAGGTCGTCGAGGTGCGCCGGGTCGGGGGCGGGCCCGGGGCCATGGTGATCGGCGTCGGTGGGAGTGGAAGACATGGGCCCTCTTTGCCGAGTCGAGGCGGATTCAATACCATCGGTATTCAATACCATCGGCATCGAGAGGGCAACATGGCCACCCGACCCCGCCGCGAGGATGTCCGCGCGGCCATCCTCGACCACGCGGCCCGGGTGTTCGGACGGGAGGGCTACGCGCGCTCCTCCCTCGCCCGCATCGCGGCGGAGGCCGGCTACACGAAGGGCGCCGTCTATTCCGGCTTCGCGGGGAAGCCGGACCTCTTCGCCGCCGCCTGCACCGTCCAGTTCGAGCGGGCGACCACCCGAGCCATGGACGGCGTCGCCGACGCCCTGGACGACCCCGACCTGCCGCGCGAGGACCTGGTGGCCCGCGTGGCGGAGGCCCTGGCCGACGTCGTGCTCGAGACCACGGGCTCCTGGCCCCTGCTCCTCCACGAGTTCCAGGCCGTGGGCCTGCGCGAGCCCGCCGTGGGGAGAGCCTACCGGACGCTCACCGTCCGGCGGCGGGACTTCCTGGCCGGCCTGCTGCGTGAGCACCGCGTGCTGGCCGACGTCCCGGACGAGCAGGTCACGCACACCGCGGCCATGCTCCTGATGCTCGTGCACACGCTGTCGGTCGAGCGGCACCTGGCCCCGGAGGACCTGACGGTGGACGACGTGCGGGACACGCTGGCCGCGGCCGTGCGCTCCCTCCTGCCCTGACGCCTGCGCGCCGGCCCCGCCTCAGCCCAGGGTGCCGGCCACACCGCGCACCAGCGCCACCGTGCCCCCGACGCCGGCGAGGCAGATCGCGAGGACGCGCGCCTTCGCGGGGTCCACCCGGCGGGCCACCACCGAACCGAGCAGCACACCCAGCGGACCGCCCGCCACCACGGCGACCCACACCGGCCACGGCACGTGCAGCCCCGCGGGCACGGCCGCGCCGAACAGCGACTTGGTGACCAGCGAGGTGAGATTGGCCAGCAGGAACACGGGCTGGAGGGTGGCCGCCCACGAGCGCTGGTCCCACCGGCTCGCCACCGCGTAGACCGCGAGCGCCGGCCCGGCGATGCCCGCGGTGGTGTTCATGAACCCGGCCACGGCGCCGGAGGCGAACACGGCCCCGTTCCCCTGGGCGGTGAAGCGCTGCTGCAGGCCCAGGACGGCGGCCACGGCCACCAGCACGGAGGACCCCAGGAGGATCTCGAGGGCGTGGGCGTCCAGGACCCGCACGGCCCACGCCCCCGCGAACGAGCCGGCCACGAGCAGGGGTGCGAGGCGGACGAAGCGCGGCCAGTCCACGTGCCTGTGGAGCACCGCGAACAGCAGCACCGCGGACACCGAGGCGGCCACGTTGGACAGCGTCACCCCCGCCACCGGGCCCAGGAGCAGGGACAGCGTGGGTGCGGCGATCATGCCGACGCCCATGCCGCTCACCCGCTGGAGCGTGCCGCCCACGGTGATCGCGGCCAGCGCGACGACGGCCGGCAGCCACACCAGGGAGGGGTCCATGCGGGCAGTATGCCGGAGCCGGGGGTGTCCGTCGGCCCTGGCTTCCGCCCGTGACGGGTGCGCATGCTGGCCGTATGGCCCAGCACAGCTCCACCCCGTTCCCGCTCGTGATCGTGGGCAGCGGCCCCGCCGGCGTCAGCGCCGCCCGCGCCTACGTCGACGCCGGGGGACCCGGCCCCGTCCTCATGCTCACCTCGGACGTGGACCACCCCTACGAGCGCCCGCCGCTGTCCAAGGAGGTGCTGCGCGGCATGGCGGCCCCCGAGGGCACGCCGATCGCCGGGGAGGAGCTGCCGGACGGCGTCGAGCTGCGCCGCGGCACCACCGTCACCGGCGCGGACCTCGCCGCGCGGACGCTGCGGGTCGGCGAGGAGCCGGTCCGCTTCGAGCGCCTGATCCTCGCCCTCGGCGCGCACCCGAAGCCCCTGCCCGTCGCGGACGACGACGCCGAGGTGCACCTGCTGCGCTCTCTCGACCACGCCCGCCGCCTGGTGGCCTCCGCCGGGCACGCGCGCTCCGCCGTCGTGATCGGCTCGGGGTTCATCGGCTGCGAGGCGGCCGCCTCCCTGGCCCTGCGCGGGGTGGCCACCACGCTGGTCACCCCGGACGAGGTGCCGCAGCAGAAGCGGCTCGGCCGCGAGGCGGGCGATCGGATCGCGCAGTGGCTGATCGGCGCCGGCGTCGAGCTGCGCACCGGCGTGCGGGTGGGGCAGGTGCGCGCCCCGCGCACCGTCCACCTCGACGACGGCGCCACGCTCGCCCCGGACCTGATCCTCGCCGCGGTGGGGGTCGAGCCGGGGGGCGGGTGGCTCGAGGACTCCGAGCTGACCATGCACGAGGGGCGGATCGTGGCGGACGAGCACCTGGCGGCGGCGCCGGGCGTGTGGGTGGCCGGGGACGTGGCCCGCGCCCACCACGCCGTGGCCGGCCGGCCGATCCCCGTGGAGCACTGGGGCGACGCCCTCGGCATGGGCGAGGTCGCCGGGCACAACGCGGCCCGCACCGAGGTCGGCGTGCCGGGCGGCGCCGGCCAGGCCTCCGTGCTGGCCCACGCGGCGACGGCGGACCCGGAGTCCCTGCGGCGGTGGGAGGCCGTGCCCGGGTTCTGGAGCACCATCGGCGAGCACACGCTCAAGCACGCCGCGTGGGGCGACGGCCACGAGCAGGCCCGCATGGTGGAGCGCACCGGCGGGTTCACTCTCTGGTACACGGACGCGCAGGACCGCGTGGTGGGCGTGCTGACCTACAACGCGGACGAGGACTACGAGCGCGGGCGGGAGCTGGTGGCGGGCCGGGATGCCGTGGGCGAAGGCCGGGGCCGTCCCGACCCTGCATGACAGACTGAGGGGATGACCACCCCGACCCCCGGCGCCGGCTCCCCGGGCAGCGGTGTGGCCGGGGGCGTGCTGGCCGCAGTGGGGGCGCTGGCCCTGATCGCGACCGTCCTGGCGCTGGTCCTCGCGTTCGGTCCGGCCGGCCGGGACGACGCCGGCGCGGGCGCCGAGCGGCGGCGCTGGAACGGCGGCTTCACCCCCGCCCCGCCCACGGTGAACACGCAGGGGTACGCCGAGCCCGTGCAGGGCCGCGTGACCTCCCGCTTCGGGCCCCGCCCCAACCCGTTCGGCGAGGGCGTGGTGCCCTCGGGGGTGTCCGAGGAGGCCCTGACCCGCCACGACGGCGTGGACCTCGGCGGGGTGCCGGAGGGCACGCCCTTCCACTCGGTGTCCGACGGCCGAGTCCTATTCGTGGAGGCCGGCGGGGACGCGGGCGGCAACCTGCTCGCCGTGGACGCCGGGGACGGCCACGTGTGGCGCTACCTGCACGCCGCCCCGGACTCCACCGTGGTGGACGCGGGCCAGCGCGTCTCCGCCGGGGACCACCTGGCCGGCGTCGGGCAGACCGGCGCCGCCACCGGCGTGCACCTGCACCTGGAGCTGCGCGTGGACGGCGAGCCGGTGGACCCGGAGGCCTACCTGGCCGAGCGGGGCGTGGAGCTCGGCGGCTCCTACCCGGAGCGGCGCCGCGGCCTCAGCCGGTGACCGGGCCGCCGCCGTCGTCCACGGACCCGGCCCAGCGGACCTCCCCGTCCACGACCTCGTCCGTCGGCGCCAGGCCGATCGCCTGGGCGACCCGCTGGGAGGCCGTGTGCTCGGGGTGGACATCCGCCACGAGGCGCCGCACCCCCCGGTCCCGCAGCTCGCCCTTGAGGAGGCCGGCGGCCTCCTTCGCCAGCCCGCGGCCCTGCCACGGCGTGCCGATCAGCCAGGCGATCTGCGTGGGTCCCCCGTCCACGGGGATGGTGGCCTGGACGTAGCCGACCGGCCGGCCCTCCGGCTCCAGCACCACGATCCAGTTGGCCCAGTCCTCCGCGCCGTCCTCGGAGCGACCGCGCGCGAGGATCGCGTACCGCTGCCGCAGCTCCTCCTCGCCCGGCGGCGTCCCGCCGGTGTACGTGTACAGGTCCGGGTCGGCGAGGACCGCGGCCATGGCCTCGGCGTCATCCACCCGCAACGGGCGCAGGGAGAGGGAATGCGGCATGGGCACAGTCGACCAGCCCGGCCCCGCGCAGACAAGAGGCGGGGCGCATCCGCCCGCCGCTAGCCTGGGCGCATGCCGCCCGCCCCCACCGCCCGTCTGCGCTTCCGCGAGATGGCCGACGCCGACCTCGACCACCTGGCCGGCCTCCTCGCCGATCCCGTGGTGATGCGCTTCTACCCCGCCCCGCGCACGCGCGCGGAGGCGGCGGCGTGGATCGCGGGCAACCGGCGCCGGTACGCGCAGGACGGGCACGGGCTGTGGATCATCGAGACCCACGACGACGGCGGGCCCGGCTTCGTGGGCGACTGCGGCCTGACGTGGCAGGAGGTCAACGGGGAGCCTCGCCTGGAGGTCGGCTACCACGTGCGGGCCGACCTGTGGGGGCGCGGCTACGCCACCGAAGCGGCCGCCGCCTGCCGGGACCACGCCCGGGACGTGCTGGGGCACCACGAGCTCGTGGCGATCATCCACCCGGAGAACACGGCCTCGCGCCGGGTGGCCGAGCGGATCGGGATGACCGTGGTGGGCGAGGACCGCACCGGCGCGCCCGAGGCCCGCGCGGCTCTGGGGCTCGAGGCGCGCACCGTGCTGGGGATGAGGCTCCGGCCGGGCGCGTGAGGCGCGGCCCGGCCGGACGTCTCAGCCCCGGTCGCTCACTTGGCGTGGCGGGCGAGCAGCTCGCGGGCGGCGTCCAGGCCGCCGGCCTCGACGTCGTAGGAGCCGGTGGACGCGTGGTGGGCCTCGACCGCGTCCGTGATCCGGTAGTGGTCCGGGTTGCCGGGCGGGTCGGAGGTCTCCAGCACGTGGATCAGGTAGGTCTCGCCGGCGGCCAGGGCCTGGCGGTCGTCGCGCTCGTGATGGGTCATGACGTCCTCTCGGGTCGGCGCCCGGCGGGTCTGTCCCACCGGGGCGTGCGCACCAGGGTGGCGCATCGACGGCGGCGGGGCACAGTCCTGCCCGCCCGCGGGCCGGATCCGGTCAGTAGGCGGGTCAGAGTCCGCTCAGGCCCCGACGTAGGAGCTGACGACGCTCCGCAGTGCCTCGGCGGATTCGTAGATGTCCTCCAAGTTCTCGAGGTCGGCCCGCGTCCTGTTCTTGTCCGCATCGAACAGCACCAGATATTTCACCTTCCCGTCGAAGTGAAGGCGCGCGATCGGCTTCCGATTGTTGTCGTCCAGGATGACGCTGCAGTACGAGGCTGCGTCGCGCATGTAGACGCGGTTCATCGGCACGATTCCGGCGAGAATCGCCTTGATGATGCGGAAACCCTCGATCTCCTCTTCGGTCGTCACCACGCCCGGCTTGAGCTGGCCCTCCTGACCGTTCTCCTCGTCGGACAGGACCGTCTGATCGCCGGTGGCCACGGGCTCAGCGGGAGCCGCCAGTACCGGAGCGACCTGGTCGCCCAGGGCAGTCTTCAGCCGCGCGTTGACGCGATCGTTGATGTACTGGCGCGCAGCCTCCTCGGTGAGCCGGGTGAAGGTCTCCACCGCCTTGGCGTTCATGTACCCGGAGTACACGCGCTTGGCGAGGACCTTCACCAACTCATCGCTCGGCGCAGCCATCTCGGCAGAAATCTCGCGCTTGATGGCCGATACGTACTTCAGCTCCTCGGCTGCGGCGATGACCGAGTCGAGATCGAAGGATCCCTTCGCCAGCTGCTCGAGCTTCGGCACGGTGACCGGGTCGATGTCCAGAAGATCGAGGACGAGGAACGGACGCTCGTCGAGGATGTTGGCCTTGTCGAGGTCCGTGTAGAAGTTCCACACCCGCCCGTTGGTGAGCACGCCGATCCGCGCTTCACTGGTGTGGAAGTAGCGCACCAGCTGGCTCGCGTGCGCCAGGGACAGCTCCGAGCCGACCTTCTTGGCCTCCACGAGGATGTTGACCTTCCCCTCCCGCATGATGGCGTAGTCGATCTTCTCCCCCTTCTTCAGGCCCAGATCTGCGACGAACTCCGGGACGACCTCCTGGGGATCGAACACGTCGTAGCCCAACACCTGCGAGATGAATGGCATGACGAGCGCGTTCTTCGTCGCCTCTTCCGTGTCCAGGGAGCTTGCGTAGTCGCGGGCTCGCCGAGCCACTTGCGCAAGCTTGTCCTCGAATTCAGTCATGCCGTTTCACCCATCCGTGAGTAGGAGCCGGACAGCCGGGAATCCGGCAGCCTCGCACGTCAGCGCCCGAAGGCCCGCCGCAGCTGTGTCGAAATATAACCCAGCTCACAAACACGCTACGGGGACCCTCGCAGGCGCTCCGTGGCCGGACCGCGGGATCGCCCGGAACGCGAGGCGGCCACGACGCGTCGCCTCTCACAGGAAGGAGACGGGGCGTCGTGGCCGCGTTCCGCGGGGGGCCGCCCTGTCAGGCGACGCCCGGCCGGCTCAGCGGTTGCCGGGGTGCTGCGGGTCGGCCGGGATGCCGCGGCTCAGGGGCTCCACGGGCGGGCCGCTCGTCTCCGGGGTCACGGGCGAGCCGGTGCGGGAGCCGCCGACCTCCGGGGTGTCCGGCACCTGATCGCCGGAGGGCTGGGCGCCGGAGCGCAGCGCCTCGAGCCGCGTCTCGAGGACCTGCACCACGGGCAGGCGGTCGCCGTGGGCGCGCTCGTAGGCGAGCAGCTGCTCCACCTGCGACTCGTCGAGGCCGGTGATCCGGGTCGACAGCGTGCCGTTGGGGATGTGGTCGTAGTCCGGCAGGGGGAGCTCGTCGCGGTTCGGGGCGTTCGTCATGGCACTGTCCCTCTTCTCTCGTCGGGGTCCCTCGTCGGGATGCGTGGTCCACCCACGCTAGTGAAGGCCCCCGTCAGACGGCACCCCCTGCCGCCCCGCTCACCCGACCCCGTCCCGCCGCGCCCGCAGCACGATCTCCAGGTCGAACCGCGCGTCGGGGTCCTCGAGGGCCTCCCCGAACAGCTCGCGCAGCCGGCCCACCCGGTACCCCACGGTCTGGGGGTGCACGCCGAGCTCCGCGGCGATCGGCGCCCGCTGGCCCCAGTGCGTGAGCCAGGCGAGCAGGGTCTCCTCCAGCACCGCCCGCTTCGCCTCGCTCACCTCGTCCAGGGGCGCCAGCACGCGTTCGGCCAGCTGCGTCACGACGCGCGGCTCGGCCCCCAGCACCACGCGCGCCAGGTGGTCCGCGGCGAGGATCGGGGACGGGGCGCCGTCGTCGTCCTCCCCCTGCGCGGGCTCCGCCGTCCGGCCCGCCGCCTCCTGGACGGCCAGCGTGCGGGCCACCCGGTAGGAGTGGGGCACGAGCGGCCAGTCCACGGCCGGCCCGACGACGGCGGCCGTCCCCGCCAGCAGGCGCAGCATGCGCTCGCGGCGGCCCTGGGAGGGCGTCGCGTCGATCACGGCGACCACCTCCGAGTCCCGCTCCACCACGAGCCCGGCCCGGCCCAGCCTCTCCCGGACGGCGACGCCGGCGTCCGCGGGCAGCACCACCACCGCCAGCCGGCGCGGCAGCCGCCAGTCCGCGAGCGCGGCCAGCCGTTGCACCTCCTTCTCCTCGGTCCCGCCCCGGACCAGGGCGGTGGCGAGGGCGGCGCGGTGCAGCTCGAGCACGCCCGCCTGGGCGGACTGCGCCTCCGCGTACGCCTGGGCGCTGACGGAGGAGAGCTCGTCGATGTACGCCCAGATGGACTCGCCCAGCTCGATCACCACGGACATCTCCAGGCCCAGGCGCGCGCACTCGGCGGAGAGCTCGCGGAACACGATCCGCGCGGAGGTGCGGTACGCGCCGAGCAGGGCGTCCATGGAGCGCCCCTCGCGGAACTCGCCGGCCCCCAGGCGGGCCATGAGGACGCGGGACTCGCTGTTCAGGGCCGGGCGGGTGGTGCCGGGCAGGCTCATCAGCTGCTCGAGGGCGGTGGTCACGCCGGCGGTGAGGTTCTTGCCGTAGTGGCCGTCGCGCGCCGCCGCGTAGGCGGGGATCTGGTCCGGGACCGTCTCGATGATGCGCTCCATGATCCCGGGGATCGCCGGGGCCAGGCGCTCCGCGAGGTCGTCGGGGAGGGACTGCCAGGGCGGGCGCCAGTCGGGGGCGGGGGTGGTCTGCGTCACACTCAATCTTGTCTCCTCGCGATGAAGTGATGGCCCAGATCGTACGCTGAAGACGAAGAACTGCGGCATGCCGAGCCATAGACTGGAGCCATGGTCGGCCCGTCTCTGTTCTCCCGTCTGGCGTCGACGCTCCTGCACCCGCTCGCCCCGCAGGACGTCCTCAGCCTGCTCGACCCCGTGCACTCCTCGCGGCAGCTGCGCGGCGTGGTCACCTCCGTGACGCGCGAGACGCCCGGCACCGCCACCATCGCCTTCCGCCCGGGCCCGGGCTGGCGGGCCCACGACGCCGGCCAGTGGGCCCGCATCGGGGTGGACGTGGACGGCGTGCGCCAGTGGCGCTCCTACTCGCTCTCCGCTCCCGCGGGCGCCGACCCCGAGATCACGGTGTCCGACATCGGCCTCGTCTCCGGCACGCTCGTGCGCCACACGAAGCCCGGCGACGTCCTCTTCCTCGACATCCCCGAGGGCGACTTCACCCTGCCGGACGAGCCGCGCCCACTGCTCATGCTCACCGCCGGCTCGGGCCTGACCCCGGTGATGTCCATGATCCGCACGCTCGTGCCGACGCGCCGGGATGCCGACGTCGTGCTCATCCACTCCTCCCGCACCCCCGAGGACGCCCTGTTCCGCGAGGAGCTGGCCGAGCTGGCCGACCAGTTCCCGGGCCTGCGCGTGGTGCACCACCACACCGCGGAGACGGGCCGCCTCGACCTCTCCTCCCCCGCACAGCTCGAGGGCCTCTGCCCGGACTGGCGCGAGCGCGCCGGCTACGCGTGCGGGCCGGCCGGGTTCCTCGACGACGCCGAGGCCCTGTGGCGGCGCGAGGCGGCCGCGGACCTCACCATCGAGCGGTTCCAGGCCGACTTCGCCCCGGGCGTGGCGGGGGCCGGCGGCCGCGTGGTGTTCGAGCACGCCGACGTGGAGGTGGACGCTCCCGGCGACGTGCCGCTGCTCGTGGTGGCCGAGGAGGCCGGCGTCGCCGCGCCCGCCGGCTGCCGCATGGGCATCTGCCACGCGTGCCTCACGCCGCTGCGCTCGGGCCGGGTCACGGACCTGCGGACCGGGCAGGTCCACGGCGAGCTCGGCGAGCTGGTCCAGACCTGCGTGAGCGCCGCCGCCGGCCCGCTGAGCCTCAGCCTGTGAACCTGACGCCCGGCCCGCGACCCGGGCCTCCCCGACCATCCCCGCCTCCCGCCCCCAGGAGCATCACATGACCCAGACCCCCACCGCCCCCGACCGCACCGGCGCCACCGCCCCGGACGATCTGGCCCTGGCCATCCCCGGCACCACCGTGCGCGGCCGCGCCGCCCGGGTCCTGCCGCAGGACCGCCCCGACACCACGAGCTGGGCTCCCCGCACCGCCGAGTCCCGTGCCGCCGCCACGACGCCGGGGCTGCCGGGCGTCGTCGGGAGCCCGGCGGTGCGCCCGCCCGGCGCCGCCCACCTGACGGACGCGCAGGTGGCCGAGCTGGGCCGGGAGCTGGACGCGATCCGCGACGACGTGCTCGCCCGCCGCGGCGCCTCCGACGCGGCCTACATCCGCCGCGTCATCCGCTGGCAGCGCCGGCTCGAGCTCGGCGGCCGCGCCCTCCTGCTCAACGCACGCCACCCCGCCGCGTTCGTGGCGGGAACAGCCATGCTCACGGTCGCGAAGATCGTGGAGAACATGGAGATCGGGCACAACGTGCTCCACGGCCAGTGGGACTGGATGCGCGACCCGGACATCCACTCCACCACGTGGGAGTGGGACTTCGTGACGCCGTCGCGGGCGTGGCAGAACACCCACAACGACCTGCACCACCGCTGGACCAACGTGGTGGGCAAGGACCGCGACGTGGGCTACAACGTCCTGCGCATGGACGAGTCCGAGCCGTGGCGGCCCCGCCACCTGCTCAACCCCGTGATCAATGCGGGGCTGGCGCCGATCTTCGAGTGGGGCATCGCGCTCTACGACCTCGAGCTGGACCGCGTGCAGAGCGGCGAGAAGTCCCGCGAGGAACTGATGACGGATCTGCGCTCCGTGGGCGTCAAGGCCGCACGGCAGTTCGCGAAGGACTACGTGGCCACGCCGGCCGTCGCCGAGGTGCTGACCGGCTCGGGCAAGGCCGCGCTCGTGGGCACGCTGCTCGCCAACGGCCTGCGCAACATCTGGGCGCACGCGGTCATCTTCTGCGGGCACTTCCCGGAGGGTGCGGAGACGTTCTCCGAGGAGATGGTGGACGGCGAGACCCGCGGCGACTGGTACGTGCGGCAGATGATCGGCTCCGCGAACATCTCCGGTTCGAAGCTGATGCACTTCATGACCGGCAACCTCTCCCACCAGGTGGAGCACCACCTGTTCCCGGACCTGCCGTCCAGCCGGTACGCCGAGGTGGCGCCCAGGGTCCGGGAGATCTGCGCCCGCTACGGCCTGCCCTACACGACCGGCCCGCTGCTGCGGCAGGTGGGCTCCGCGTGGAAGAAGGTGTTCCGGCTGGCGCTGCCGTGAGGCGGGAGGGGCGGGCGCCCCTCCCACCGCCGCCCTCGGCTCAGCCCTTCACGCCGCCGGCCGTGAGGCCGGAGACGATGTACCGCTGCAGGAACAGGAACAGCGCCATCACGGGCAGGGCTGCCAGCACGGCGCCGGCCGCGAACACACCCCAGTTCTCGGAGCGGGTCTCCGAGACGTAGCCGTAGAGGCCCACCGCGAGCGTCTGCGCGGACGGGTCCGTGAGCACCACGGAGGCGATCACGAACTCCGAGACCGTGGTGATGAAGGACAGCAGGGCCACCACCGCGAGGATGGGGGTCACCAGGCGCAGGATGATCGAGAAGAAGATCCGCGCGTGCGAGGCGCCGTCGAGCTTGGCAGCCTCGTCCAGCGACGGCGGGATGGTGTTGAAGAACCCGTACATCAGGTACGTGTTCACCCCGAGCGCGCCGCCCAGGTACACGAGGATGAGGCCGAGCTGCGAGCCGATGCCCAGGACGGGCACCAGGTTGCCGATGTAGGTCAGCAGCAGGAAGATCGCCACCACCGCGAGCAGCTGCGGGAACATCTGCACCAGCAGCAGCGTCAGCAGCCCCACGCGGCGGCCCGTGAACCGCATCCGGGAGAACGCGTAGGCGGCCAGGGCGCCGAGGAACACCGTCATCACGGACGTGATGACGCCGATCACCATCGTGTTGAGGAACCAGCGGCCGAAGGGCCGGTTCGGGTCGCTGAACAGGTCCACGTAGTTCTGCCCGCTGAACGAGGAGAACAGCCGGTTCGAGCTCGCCATCGTGCCGGTCGGGTCGAGCGACGCGGACAGCACGTACAGCAGCGGGAACAGTGCGAACGCGCTGGCCAGCACGCCCACCGCGTGACGCCAGCCCAGCTCCCGCATCCAGCGGCCGAACGAGCGGCGGCGTCGTGGCGGGGCCGGGTCCTCCTCCCAGCGCAGCGGGTCCGTCTCCTGCTGCGCCAGGGCGGCGGCGAGGGGCGAGGTCGGGGCGTCCGGCCGGGGCCGTCCGGAATCCTGGGGGATGCTCACTTGTCGATCTCCTCGAGCGCCTTGGTCTGCCGGAAGCTGATCGCCGAGATGGTCGCCACGATCAGGAAGATCACGATGGACAGGGCGGAGGCCAGGCCGTAGTCGCGCCCCACCCCGCTGAACGCCGTCTTGTAGACGACCGTGATCAGCAGGTCTGTGGCGCCGATGTTCGAGCCCGCGTCGGGGAACCGCGGTCCGCCGCCGGTCAGCATGTAGATGATGTTGAAGTTGTTGAAGTTGAACGCGAACGAGGAGATCAGCAGCGGCGCCACCGAGACCAGCAGCAGGGGCAGCTTGATGGAGCGGAAGATGCGCCACGGGCCGGCGCCGTCCATGCGGGCGGCCTCGTCCACGTCCTCGGGCAGGGACTGCAGGGCGCCCGTGGTCACCAGGAACATGTAGGGGAAGCCCAGCCACAGGTTCACCACGAGCACCGACAGCCGGGCCAGCCACGGGTCGGTGAGCCACGGGATGTCCGCGCCGCCGAAGAACACGGTGTTGACGAAGCCGAACTCCGGGTTGAGCAGGCCGGCCCACACGAGGCCGGACAGGAACGCCGGGAACGCGTACGGCAGGATCATCATCACCCGGTAGACCTTCTTGCCGCGCATGTCCGAACGGTTGAAGGCGATCGCCAGCAGCAGCCCGACGGCGAACGTCGTGGCCACGCTCAGGAACGCGAAGGCGAAGGTCCACACGGTGACCCGCAGGAGCGGGTCGCGCAGCTCGGGGTCGGTGAACGCGCGCGTGAAGTTGTCCAGGCCGACGAACACCCGCCAGCCGGTCTGCAGCGTGCTGCCGTCGTCCGCCTGGAACTGGCCCTCGCCGTTGTCCCGGTACTCCACGCCGCTCTCGAGGTCCGTGAAGGTGTCCCGGGCCTCGTCGTACTCCAGACGCGGCGCGTACACGTACCCGCGGGAGCCGTCGCGCGTCTCCAGGGTGCCGTCCGCGGCGTCGTCGCTCAGCGGGACCTTCAGGCGGGCGACCTGGTCCTGACGCTGCAGCAGGTCGCCGAACCGCAGGGTGGTGTACCCCTCCACCCCCACCGGCTCCCCGTCCTGCATCTGGGCCTCGACCGGCTCCAGCGCCTGGTCCGCGCCGCCGAGGACGGGCTCCCCGTCCCGCAGGGTCAGCAGGTAGAGGTCGCCGCCCTCCTCCAGCACCGTGATGTCGTACACCGGGGAGTCCGGCACGCGGATGGAGGAGGAGCGCTGGATGATCTCGATCGCCGCGGCCTTGTCCGAGTTGTGCCCGGCGCCGTAGTTCGTGAAGGCGACGTAGGAGGAGTAGACCACCACGAACACCTGGAACAGCATCAGGAAGAACAGGCCGGGGGCGAGGTACTTGGCCGGCAGGCCGCCGCGGCGCAGGTAGATCCAGTTGATGCCGATCGTGACCGCCAGGGTCAGCGCGAACACCACCCAGTCCCCCGCGGCCGCGAGCTGGAACAGCAGGAACGCCGCGAAGGCGTCCACGAGGCCCAGCAGGACGATCTTGGCCAGCGTGCCGCCGAGGCCCTCGGTACCCCGGGCGTCCGCACGACGACGGCGGCCCGGGCCGGTGCGGCGCGCGGCGTCGTCGAGGGCGGCGGTGGCGGCGTCGGACCGGTCCGACGCGGTGGAAGACGGGCTCATGGTTCCTCATCCGGCCCGAGGGCCTGCCGTGGAAGGGGGGGATGCGCGCCCCGAGGGCGCAGGGCCACGGTCCGCCTCCGGCGTCCCCGCGGGGACGCCGGAGGTGGACCGCGCCGGATCACTGGCCGATGCGGCCCTCGATGTCGGAGATCATCTTCTGCCAGGTCTGGACCGGGTCGCCCTCGCCCTTGATGATGCTCATCTCGGCGCCGCCCCAGAACTCGAACACCGCGCCCATCTCGGGGGCCGCCGGCATGGGGACGCCGTTCTCGCCGATCTCGCCGAACGCCTTCACGGTCTCGTCCGAGGCCGCCTTGTCGAAGGAGGCGGTCAGCGCCGGGGGACGCTTGCCCTCGGCGAAGAGCGCGTCCTGGGCCGCCTCGGTGGAGAGGTAGTTGACCACGAACTCATTCGCGGCCAGCTGGTTCTCGGACTCTGAGGAGACGAAGAAGGCGTTGACGCCCACGAACGGCTGCGCCGGCTGGTCGCCCATGGACGGGATGGCCTCGACCTCGAAGTCGACGCCGGCCGCCTCGGCCTCCTCGATGTTCCACGGGCCGGTGATGAAGTAGGCCGCGTTGCCGGAGTTGAACTGCTCCTTGGCGATGTCCGCGGTCATGTTCGGGTTCAGCACCCCGGACTCGCCGTACTCGGCCAGCTTCTCGGCGAAGGCCTCACCCTCGGGCCCGCCCATGGCCAGCGAGCCGGTGTCGTACGAGCCGTCCTCGGCCTGCTTGAACACGGGGGCGCCCATGGAGGTCTGGAACGGGTACAAGTGGTACGGGTCGCCGTTGACGGCGTCCAGGCCCACCACGAACGGGTACTCGGCCTCGCCGGCGTCGACGGCCTTCCGGCCCTCCGCGATCATCTCGTCGAAGGAGGCCGGGGTGGACTCGGCCAGCTCGGTGTTGCGCAGGATGGCGATGTTCTCCACGGAGTACGGCACGCCCCAGGTCTGACCCTCATAGGTGACGGCCTGCACGGAGGACTCCACGAAGTCGCCGGCTCTCTCGCCCAGCTCAAGGGGCTCGATGGTGCCGTTCTGCACGAGCGAGCCGATCCAGTCGTGGGCGCCGACGATCACGTCCGGGCCCTCGCCCGTGGGGTTCTGGGTGATGAAGTCGTCCTTCATCGTGGAGTTGTCCTTGACCACGAGCTCCACCGTGATCCCGGTGTCCTCCTTGAAGTCCTCCGCCACGGCCTGCAGCGGCTCCTGGCGGTTCTGGTCCACCCACATGGTGATGGTGCTGGCGCCGGCCTCGGAGAGGTCCTGGCTCGGGGACGCGGTGGCCGTGCCCTGCTCGGTGGCGCCGGCCGGGGAGGAGGACGCCGGGGCGGAGGAGCCGCCGCCGCACGCGGTGAGCGCGAGGGCGGAGAACGCCGCGGTGAGGGTCAGGCTGAGCGGGCGGCGGAAGAGGCCGCCGGTCGTCGTCGACTGCATGATGTGCCTTTCACGAGGGGTGGCCCGCGGCATGCGCCGGCCGTTGCGTCGCCGACGTGGGCCCCGCGGTGAGACGGCGCCTGCCCCCGGCGGCTGAAGGAGTCAGTCCCCAGGAGTGTAAACGCTTCCACTGTGATATGCCACACAGAGGTGCGCTCCCGCATGAACACGGGCATGCGGGAGTGGGGGCGGAGGTCAAGACCGGCTGAAACCGGAATGGAAGCGCTTCCACCACCGCGCCTGCCGTGCCGTACTCTGGTGCCACGCATCGACCCCCGGCCCGCCGCCGTCGTGCACCCGCCCCGCCGCAGAACCCCATGAACCGGGAGGAGGACCGCCGATGGTCGGCATCAAGGACGTCGCCCGCATGGCCGGGGTCTCCACCGCCACCGCCTCCCGCGCCCTCACCGGCTCCGGCCCCGTGGCGGCCGCCACGCGCACCCGAGTCCAGGAGGCCGTCGCCACGCTCGGCTACGTGGCGGACTCCGCCGCTTCTTCGCTCGCCTCGGGCCGCACCCGCAACATCGGGCTGGTGACCCCCTCCGTCCACCGGTGGTTCTTCGCCGCCGTGCTCGAGGGCGCCGCGGACGAGCTCGTGCGGCACGGGTACGACCTGACGCTCTACGACGTCGGCCAGGACCCGGAGCGTCGATCCACGGTCATCTCCGACCTGCTGCCCCGACGGCGGCTGGACGCCCTGATCACCCTCTCGTTCCGGCTGAGCGTGTTCGAGTTCGCCGGACTCGAACGCCTCGGCCTGCCCGTGATCGCCGTCGGCGGCCGCCTGCCGGCGGGTGAGACCCTGCCGGACTGGTTCACCGCCGTCCAGGTGGACGACGCCCGCGCCGCACGGATGGCCACCGAGCACCTGCTGGAGCTCGGACACCGGGACATCGCCTACGTGGGCCGCGTAGACGAGGACATCGAGTTCCAGGTCAGCACCGAGCGCACCCGCGGGTTCCTGCACGCCCTCGCCGCCATCGGGGTGCGCACGCCGGCCGACTGGATGGTGCCCGCGGACTTCACCATCGGCGGCACCTACCACCAGGCGCGCGCCCTTCTCGCCGACCCGCGGCGCCGGCCGACGGCGGTCATGTGCATCTCGGACGAGATGGCCATGGGCACCTGGATGGCAGCCCACTCCCTGGGGCTGCGCGTGCCCGAGGACGTGTCCGTGATGGGCCTGGACGGCCACCCCGAGGCCGCCCGCCTGGGCATCAGCACCGTGGACCAGAACCCGCTCGAGCAGGGCCGCCGCGCCGTCCGCCTGGCGCTCGGCGCCCTCGACGGCGCCGCCCACCCCCACCGGATCATGCACCACCTGGCCCTGCGGCCGAGAGCGAGCACCGCGCCGCCGTAGACCGTCAGCCCCGACCCTCACCCACCCCTCTCCTTCACCTTGGATCGTCGGGCACGTACCTGCCCGTGAAAGGAACCCCACCATGGCCTCCGTGACCTTCCGCTCCGCCAGCCGCCAGTACCCCGGCTCCCCCCGCCCCGCCGTCGACTCCCTCGACCTGGAGATCGCCGACGGCGAGTTCCTCGTGCTCGTGGGCCCCTCCGGCTGCGGCAAGTCCACCTCCCTGCGCATGCTCGCCGGCCTCGAGGAGCTCTCCCACGGCAGCATCCTGATCGGCGACCGGGACGTCACCGACGTGGACCCCAAGGACCGGGACATCGCGATGGTGTTCCAGAACTACGCCCTGTACCCGCACATGACCGTGGCGGACAACATGGGCTTCGCCCTGAAGATCGCCGGCGTCCCCGCGGACGAGCGGCGCCGCCGCGTCGAGGACGCCGCAAAGCTGCTGGACCTGACCGAGTACCTGGACCGCAAGCCGAAGGCCCTCTCCGGGGGCCAGCGTCAGCGCGTGGCCATGGGCCGGGCGATCGTGCGCGACCCGCAGGTGTTCCTCATGGACGAGCCGCTCTCCAACCTGGACGCAAAGCTGCGCGTGCAGACCCGCGCCCAGATCGCCAACCTGACCCGTCGCCTGGGCACCACCACCGTGTACGTGACCCATGACCAGACCGAGGCCATGACCATGGGCGACCGGGTGGCGGTCCTCAAGGAGGGCCGCCTCCAGCAGGTGGACACGCCGCGCAACCTCTACGAGCGCCCGATGAACGTGTTCGTCGCCGGGTTCATCGGCTCCCCCGCCATGAACATCTTCCGCATGCCCGCCACGCACGAGGGCGTGCACTGGGGCGAGACGGTCATCCCCGTGCCGCGGGAGGATCTGGCCGACGCCGGCACGACGGTGGACCTCGGCGTGCGCCCCGAGAACCTGGTGATCAGCGACGACGCCGCCGGCCTGCCCGTGGAGGTGGACACCGTGGAGGAGCTCGGCGCGGACGCGTACGTGTACGGTCACGCGACGATCGGCGGCGAGGAGCGGCTCATCACCCTGCGGACGGTGGGCTACACGGCGCCGGAGAAGGGGTCCGTGGTGCACGTGGTCCCGGACCCGGAGCGCGTGCACCTGTTCCACGCCGACACCGGCGAGCGACTCAACCGCTGACGGCGGCGCGGGGCGGCGTGACGGCGGCGGGCGTCGCCTGCCCTCAGTCCTGACGCTCGGCGAGGTCCGCGAGCCGGTCGATCGACGCGCGGAGCTGCTCTTCTCCGGTCCGCAGCGCCTTCTGGATGCGCTTCGGGTCGGTCAGGGCGGTCCAGTCGTAGGTGTGGGTGACGCGGCAGCCGCCCTCGTCGTCGCCCTCGACCTCCCACCGCCACAGCTGGCCGAACGGCTCCCCGCCGACCTCGGAGGGCTTCCAGGCGATGCGGCGGCCCTCCTCGAACTCGACCACGTGGTTCGCGCGGTCCACGCCCTTCTGCAGGGTCATCACGAACACGTCCCCGACGGCGGTCACCCGCTGCCCGGGGGCGGCCTCGGCCAGGTTGTCGTTGCCGTCCCACTCGGGCTGGCGGGAGGGGTCCGCGATCAGCTCGAAGACGACGCCGGCCGGGGCGTCGACGTGGTGGGTCGCGGACACGACGCGGTCCTCGGGGGCGGGCAGGGCGGTCTCGTCGATGTGCTCCATGGGGAGAACGTAGACCCCGATGCGCACCCGCCGAGAGGGTCGGCGGGGCTCGCTCGGGGAGCGGCCCCCGATCTCAGATCAGGCCCAGCGCGGTGAGCTTGGCCGCGGTCTCCTCGTTGGTCGGCTCCACCTGGTGGTCGCCGTCGGGGAACACGACCACGGGGATGTCCTTCTGGCGCCGGGTGCGCAGGCAGTCGCGGCACCAGTCGGCGCCGTCGACGGTGAGGACGTTCTGACTCATCCGTCCAGCGTACTGAGGGGTGGGATGCTGGGGGGCATGCCCGCCCAGCCCTCCCCCTCCGGCCGCACCGTCCACCTGTCCACGTCGGGCGTGGACGCCCGCATCGCCCCCGACGAGTTCGGCGGGTTCGTCCTGGAGATCGGCGGGGCTGTCCAGTCCCACGTGGACCTGGCCGACCCCGCTCGCATCCGCTACGAGTACCTGCGCCGCATGGCCCACGTGCTCGACGTAGCCTCCCCGACGGGCGCGCCGGTGCGGGTCCTGCACCTCGGCGCGGGCGCGCTGACCCTGCCGCGCTACCTCCAGGCGACCCGACCCGGCTCGGAGCAGACGGTGGTCGACCTGGACCGGGAGCTCGTGTCCTTCGTGCTCGCTGAGCTGCCCCTGCCGGCGGGCACGGACCTCGTCTCCGTGGTCGCGGACGCGCGCCTGGCCGCCGTCGACCTCGCGCTGGACGGGGAGCGGTTCGACGCCGTCGTGCTGGACATCGGCACCGGCGAGGAGGGCGCCGAGCACCTGCGCGGCGCCGTGTTCTACGGGGAGCTGCTCGAGCTGCTGACGGCGGGTGGGGTGCTGCTGGTGAACATCGGCGACGACGCCGGCCTGCACTTCCTGGGCGCCGAGCTGGGCGCCCTCGAGGAGGCGGCCGCCGAGGCCGGGGTGCCCGGCCCGTGGACGCTCGCGGACCAGGGGATGCTGGAGCGCCTGGACTGGGGCAACGTCGTGCTGGCCGCGGGGGCGCCGCTGGGAGAGGCCGGCTGCACGGAGCGCCTCGCCGCGGCGGGGCCGCATCCGGCGGCCGTGCTGGACCCGGCGGAATCGGCCGCGCTGGCCGCCCGCATCCGTCGCGCCTGAGGGCGGGCGCGGCGCTCAGGGCCGGGGGTCCTCCGCACCGGGGCCCGTCTGCGGCCGGGGCCACGGGTGGCCCCGGCGCTCCTCCGCCCCCTCGTTGAAACGCCGCAGGAGCCTGCTGAACTCGACGACGTCTTCGGCGGGCCAGGAGGCGACGATCTGCGCCACGTTGTCCGCGCGGGAGCTCAGCTCCGCGGCGAGGCGGGCGCGCCCCTCCTCCGTGGGGCGGTGCAGCCGGGCGGAGCCGCCGTCGGGGTCCGCCACCCGCTCGACGAGGCCGGCCTTCATGGCGGCGGCCACCTGCCGGTGGACGGTGGAGACGTCGAGGTCGAAGGCCTCGGCCAGCTCGCCGACGCTCATGGCCCCGCCTGCGTCCAGGCGGGCGAGCAGCACGGTGGCGCTGCGCTCCAGCGCACTCGACCGGCCGTAGGGTGCCACCCCCTGCGTGGCCACCCGCAGCAGGAGCATGTGCTCGTACATGATCCCTTCGACCGGGTCGGGCCACGCCCCCTCAGATGATTGCATCATGCAAACGATGCTACCTTTTGCATCATGCAAATCGCCGAGCAGGAACGCATCGCCTCCCCCACCTTCGTCCTCGCCTGGGTGGTCTCCTTCCTCCAGTTCCTCGCGTTCTACGCCCTCGTCACCACCATGGCTGTGTACGCGGTCCGGCAGTTCGCCGCCTCGGACGCCGGGGCGGGGCTGGCCTCGAGCGCCTTCGTCATCGGCGCCACCCTCAGCCGCGTGGTCACCGGCCACGTGGTGGACCGCTTCGGCAAGCGCCGCGTCCTGGTGGTGGCCCTGGTCGCCGTCGCGCTGTCCTGCACGCTCTACCTCGTCGCCTCCTCGCTGCCGGCCCTGGTGGCGGTGCGCATGCTCCACGGCGCCAGCTACGCCTTCGCCAGCACCGCCGTCATGGCCCTGGCCCAGGCGGCCATCCCCGACGGGCGACGCGCGGAGGCCACCGGCCACCTCGCGCTGGGCACCACCCTGGCCACCGCGATCGGCCCCGCCCTGGGACTCTTCCTCGCCGGCTCCATCGGCTACGCGTGGCTGTTCCGGGCGACTCTGGGGATCACGGTGGTCAGCCTCGTGCTGGGCCTGCTGGTGCGCGAGGCGCCCGCCGCGGCGGACGTCGACGGCGAGCGCGCCGCCGGCGAGGTCCCCCTGGAGCACCCCGCCCCCGCGGTGGGCTTCCGCCTGCGCTCCGTGCTGCACCCGGCGGTGCTGCCGATCAGCGGCTTCATGCTGCTGGTGGGCCTGAGCTACGCCGGGATCCTCACCTACCTGAACGCCTACTCGGTGGAGCGCGGGCTCACGGCCGGCGCCGGCCTCTTCTTCCTGGCCTACGCCGCGGCGATGCTCGTCATGCGCCTCACCCTGGGCACCCTGCAGGACCGCCGGGGGGACGACGCCGTCGTCTACCCCGCGCTCCTCTGCTTCACGGCCGCGCTCCTGGTGCTGGCCTTCGCCACGCGCGACTGGCAGGTGGTGCTGGCCGGGGCGCTGAGCGGCCTCGGCTACGGCACGCTCATGCCCGCGGCCCAGGCGATCGCCGTGAACGCGGTGCCCTCCCACCAGCTCGGCGCCGGCATCTCCACCCTCATGCTCTTCGCGGACGTGGGGCTGGGCCTGGGCCCCGTGCTCCTCGGCGGGCTCGTGGCCTCCGCCGGCTACGGCGCCATGTACGCGGCCCTGGCGGGCGTGCTGGTGATCGCCGCCGGGTACTACTTCGTGATGCACGGACGCCGGCACGGGCGGCGGGGGACCGTGGCCCGCGCCTGAGTCCCGCGCGGTGACGGCGGCCTGCCGCCGCGGGCGACGCTACCGGCGCCGCGCCGGCCAGGACGCGAGCATGACGGCGGCGAGGGCGCCCAGGGTGCCCAGCACCGTCGTCGTGGTGACCGTGGATCCGTCGGTGGGGGCCACCAGGTCCACCACGAGGGAGCCCAGGAGGTTGCCCGAGACCAGGCCGAGGGTGGCGGCGAAGACGCCCAGGCGCGGGACGACCATGGCGCCCACCCCGATGAACACGCACCCCAGCGGGCCGCCGAGGTAGAGCCGCCAGTCGTGCGGCAGCGCGGGCATGCCGTGGCCGGAGGCCAGGGCGATCCCGCCCCACACGACCCCGAGGAAGAGGACGCCGGCAGTGAAGTTGACCAGGGTCGCCGGGATGGCGGTGCCGTAGGCCGTGGTCTGACGGGCGTTGAACACCTGCTGCCCGGCGGTGGCCAGACCGGTCAGCAGGGGCAGCAGGGCCAGCAGCGCCCAGCCGGGCCCGCCGCCGGCCTCGCCGAGCGAGGGCCACACCACGAGGGCGACCGCGGCCAGGGCGAGCGCCGCCCCCGTGAGGCGCCGCGGCGTCAGGCGCTGCACCCCGGCGGGGCTGAGCCCGAACCGGTCCACGACCATTCCGCCGACCACCTGCCCGGTGACCACGGCGACCGTGAACACGGCCACGCCGAGGGGGCCGATCGTCGCGGACTGGGTGAGCACCAGGAGCCCGCCGATCACGCCCGCCACCGCGTACCACGGGCGCACGGACCCCGCGGCCAGGGCCGGGCGGATGCGGGCCAGGCCCCGGCGGCCCCGCGGCGTCAGCACGCTCACGAGCACCATGACGACCAGGCCCGCCGCGAAGGAGCACAGCGCGGCGAGGACGGGGTCGCCCGTCAGGTGGGCGAGGCGGGAGTTGATGCGGCCCTGCAGCGGCATCACGGAGCCGGCGGCCACCGCGAGAGCGAACAGCAGGGCGGTCGCCCGCGGGGAGGGGGCGTCCGGGCGGGCGGCGACGTCGGCCGGGCGGGGGCGGGAGCGTCCGCGCTCTGCGGACGGGGCAGAGGATGCGGGTGGCATCCCCCCGTTCTACACCCCTAGGCGGCCAGGCGCGCCTCGAGCCCGGCGCGCACCGCGGGCCACTCCTCGCGCACCACGCTGAAGTAGTCGACGTCGGCGATCGTGCCGTCCGCCGCCGGACGGAAGCGGCGCAGAGTGCCCTCGAACGTCGCCCCCAGACGGGCGATGGCGGCGTGCGAACGGGCGTTGCGGTGGTCGCAGCGCAGGGCCACCCGCTCCAGCGTCCATTCCTCGAACGCGTGCCCGAACAACAGCAGCTTGCAGCCGGGGTTCACGGAGGTGCCCCACACCCGACGGGCGTAGACCGTGTGCCCCACCTCCACCCGCAGCCCCGGCACCAGGTCATAGAGGCTCGTGCGCCCCACCAGCTCCCCGCCCTGCTCGACGGCGAACGCGAAGGTGCCCTCCCGCTCGATCAGCTCGGCGAGGTGCGCGGACATGGCCGCACCGTCCACCGGCAGAGGCGCGCTGTTCCCCGCCCACATGACCGCGTCGACGAGCTCGCGCAGGGCGGGGCCGTCGGTGGGTGAGAGGGGGCGCAGGGTGAGGTCCCCGCGGGTGAGGACGATCTCGTGCTTCATGCACCCATCCTGTCAGCGGACTCGGGGTGATCTCCCGGCACGACGAGACCGAGCGCCACGGACGAGGGCGTCGCCTCCGGCGCCCGGCCGGCTCAGAGCGTGGCGGAACGGCGGGCGGAGGCCCTCATGGCCGCGACCCGCTGCGCCACAGGGGCCTCCAGAGCGCCCGGCTGCAGGGCCGGGGCGAGATCGGCGGCCACCTCTCGGGCGACCCCCTCGAGGGCGGAGGCGTCCTGGGCGACCCAGGCGCGCAGCGTCAGGTGCTCCCGCATCCACGCCGTGAGCGTCTCCTCGGACTCCGGGGTGAGGGCGAAGCCCACCCCCGCCGCACCCGGGCTGGTGCGCTCCACATCCAGGCCGAGCTCGCCCGCCAGCAGGGCGGCGAACGCCTGGCGCAGCGGTGAGACGCCGGTACGACCGGACTGGAAGGCGGCGCGCACCTCGCGGCGCTGCAGGCTCTCGTCGGCCACGTCGACGGCGAGGACATCACCGGCGGCGGGGGTGAGGCCCAGGGCGGCACGGGCTGACTCCTCGGCCACCACGGCCACGATGCCGGGCACTGCGGGGGCGGCGGTGAGGAACTCGGCGTACCGCATGCCCGGAGTGGCGGCGAGCACAGCGGCGGCCTCGGCGGTCGGGGACGGGGTGTCGACGGCGGTGATGGTCATGGATCCAGGGTGAATCGCGATTCACTGAGACGGGGAGCGATGTCCATATTCTGAGATTTGCAATCACATGGTGAGACCCACGCCGCCCGATGTGCAGTACGCTGGCCCCATGCAGATGCGCGCGCAGCAGTGGTGGACCGCCTGAGGGCGGCCCCGGTCATGCGCATCTGACACGACGAGCCGCTCGCCTGCCGGGCGGCTCGGTCATGAGCGGCTCCGGCGGGCCCCATCCCAGGAGGACCCCCGATGACCCACCGCAACCCCGAGGACAACGCCCTGAGAGGCGCCCCCGAGCCCCGCACCCTCGCCGAGGCCTGCGACCTCGTCACCACCCCGGACCTGGACGTCTCCGCGGACGGCATGTTCGGCCAGTACGGCGGCGCCCACCTGCCCCCGCAGCTGGCCGGCCCCATGGCCGAGGTCGCCCGCGCGTACGCCGAGGCGCGCCAGGACCCCGAGTTCTACGCCGAATACCGACGCCTGCTGCGCGACGCCGTCGGGCGCCCCTCCCCCCTGACCCCGCTGGACCGCCTCTCCGACGAGCTCGGCGGCGCACGGATCGTGCTCAAGCGCGAGGACCTGAACCACACGGGCGCCCACAAGATCAACCACACGATCGGCGAGGCGCTGCTCGCCAAGCGCATGGGCAAGCGCAGCCTGATCGCGGAGACCGGCGCCGGCCAGCACGGCGTGGCCCTGGCGACGGCGGCCGCGATGGTCGGCCTCGACTGCGAGATCCACATGGGCGCGATCGACGTGGCCAAGCAGCACCCCAACGTGGTGCGCATGCGCCTGCTCGGCACGAAGGTCGTCTCGGTGGAGCGCGAGGGCCGCTCCCTGAAGGAGGCCGTGGACTCGGCGTTCGAGGTGTACGCGGCGAACCCGGAGAAGTACCTGTTCGCGATCGGCTCCGTGGTGGGCCCGCACCCGTTCCCCACGATGATCCGCGACTTCCAGTCCGTGGTCGGCCGCGAGGCCCGCGCCCAGTTCCAGGAGCGGTTCGGGGCGCTGCCCAGCGCCGTCGTCGCCGCGGTGGGCGGCGGCTCCAACGCGATGGGCGCGTTCACCGCGTTCCTCGACGACGCCGACGTCGCGCTCGTGGGCGTCGAGCCCGGCGGCCGCTCCGCGACCAAGGGCGAGCACGCGATGACCATGACCCAGGGCCGCGACGGCGTCCTCCACGGCATGGCCACCCTCGTCCTCGCCGACGACGACGGCACCCCGGATCCCGTGCACTCGATCGCCTCGGGCCTGGACTACCCGGGCGTCGGTCCACAGCACGCCCACTTCGCGAGCGTCGGCCGCGTCCGGTACGTGGCCGAGGACGACGCGGCCGTGCTCGACGCGTTCCAGCGGCTCACGCGGCTCGAGGGCGTCATCCCCGCGCTCGAGTCCGCGCACGCCGTGGCGCACGCGATCCGCCTCGCCCCGCAGATGGGCCGGGACGCGCGGATCCTGGTCAACCTCTCCGGCCGCGGAGACAAGGACGTGGACTACGTGGCCGAGAAGCTCGGGCTCACGGGCGAGGCGGACGAGGTCGTGCGGTGAGCTGAGGCGGCGGCCCGGCGTCGCCCCCGGTCAGCGCGTAGCCTGGCTGCCGTGATGACCCTGATGTGGGGCGCGGTCGCCGCGTCCTCCCTGCTCGTGGGCGCCGTCCTGGCGACCCTGCGCCGCTGGCACATGGGCACGATCGGACTCGTGCTCGCCTTCGGCGCCGGCGCCCTGATCGCGTCCGTGTCCTTCGAGCTCGCGGAGGCGGGCGTGCAGGCGGCCGGACCTGCCGCCGTCGGCATCGGGCTGACGCTCGGCGCGGCCGCCTACTTCCTCGGCGACCGTGCGGTGGAGCGCTCCGCCGCGAGGTCCGGCGGCTCGTCCTCGGGCGCGGCGCTGACCGTGGGCGCGCTGCTGGACGGCATCCCGGAGCAGCTCGTGCTGGGCATCGGGCTGGCCGCGGGCGAGGGCGTCTCCCTTGCGCTGCTCGTGGCGATCTTCATGTCCAACCTGCCCGAGTCCATCGCCGCCACGGCCGACTCCCTCGACGGCGGCAAGACGCGGCGCCACCTGCTGGTCCAGTGGTCGCTCGTGGCGGTGGTCTGCGCTCTGGCGACGTGGGGCGGCGGGCTGATCGCCGACGTCGCCTCCCCCACCCTGACCGGCGGCATCCAGGGGTTCGCGGCCGGCGCCCTGCTGGTCATGCTGATCGACACGATGATCCCCGAGGCCCGAGAGAAGGGCGGGGAGAAGGCCGGGCTGCTCACCGTGGTCGGCTTCGCGCTCGGCGCGTTCCTGTCCCTGGTGGTGTGACCGCCCAGGGACAGGAACGCCCGACTCCGGTCACGGGGTGGGCATGCCGCCGGTCACCGGGATGGTCGCGCCCACCACATAGGAGGACTCCGGCGAGGCCAGGAACACGTAGGCCGGGGCCAGCTCGGTGGGCTGCCCGGCGCGGCCCAGCGGGGTGGACTGGCCGAACTCCGGCAGGTCCTCCGACTTCTGGCCGCCGGAGGGCTGCAGCGGGGTCCAGATCGGACCGGGCGCCACGGCGTTCACGCGGATGCCCTTCGGGGCCAGCTGCTGGCCCAGGGCCTTCGTGAAGGTGTTGATGGCGGCCTTCGTGGCGGAGTAGTCCACCAGCTGCTCCGGGGCCATGTAGGCGACCACGGAGGTGGTGTTGATGATCGTGGAGCCCGGCTTCAGGTGCGGCAGGGCGGCCTTGACCAGGCGGAACTGGGCCAGGATGTTGATGTCGAAGGTGGCCTCGAGCTGCTCGTCGTCGATGTCCTCGATCGAGTCCTGCGCCACCTGCTTGCCGCCGTTGTTCACCAGCACGTCCAGCCCGCCGAGCTTCTCGACCGCCTGGGCCACGAGGTCGGCGCAGAACGTCTTGTCGCGCAGGTCGCCGGGGATCCCAGCGGCGGTGCGCCCCTCCGCCTGCAGGACCTCGAGGACGTGCTGGGCGTCCTTCTCCTCCTCGGGCAGGTAGCTGATGACGACGTCGGCGCCCTCGCGCGCGAACGCGATCGCGGTGGCCGCGCCGATGCCGGAGTCACCGCCGGTGATGAGCGCCTTGCGGCCCTCGAGACGGCCGGTGCCGCGGTAGGACTTCTCACCCAGGTCGGCCTTCGGCGTCATCTCCGCGTCCAGGCCGGTGCCCGGCAGCGACTGCTCCGGCGGGCTGATCACGGGGTAGCGCTTCGTGGGGTCCTGCAGGGTGAGCTGGTCGGTGGTGGTGGTGTTCGCGTCGTCGTGCGCCACGGGGTGCTCCTCACGGTCTCGGGGCGACGCGCGGTCTGCGCGCCGTCCTCCGAGCGTAGGGAGCAGCCCCCCGGCGGCGCCACGGCTGATCCCCGGGTCACCGGACGTGCCCCACCCGCTCCCCTGGATGACGAGCCCTGCGATATGGCCCCTAAACCACGCGTTTAGGGGCCATATCGCAGGGCTCGTCGCGAGGAGTCGGGGCCGGTGCCGGGGCCGGGCGTCACAGCCCGCCGTGCACGAACTCCCCGCCCACGGCGGTGGCGACGACGTCGATCGCCGCGATCTGGTCGCTCGGCACCGCGCGCGGGTCCTCGCTGAGCACCGTGAAGTCCGCGAGCTGGCCTGCGACGAGCCGTCCCTTGCGGCCGCCCCAGCCGGTCGCCTCCGCGGAGCCGACCGTGTAGGCGTGCAGGGCTTCGGCCACCGTGAGCCGCTCCGCGTCCGGGCCGTACTGCTCGCCGGTCTCGGTGCGGCGCAGCACGAAGTCCTGGATGACCTCCAGCGGGCGGCCGCCGGCCACGGGGCGGTCCGAGCTGCCGGGCAGCACCAGGCCCGCACGCAGCAGCCGGCCGGCCGGGTACGACAGCGCGGCCCGCTCCGGCCCGATCCGCTC
Source organism: Micrococcus luteus (assembly GCF_014138885.1). Taxonomy (NCBI): domain Bacteria; kingdom Bacillati; phylum Actinomycetota; class Actinomycetes; order Micrococcales; family Micrococcaceae; genus Micrococcus; species Micrococcus luteus. The sequence goes on along the minus strand of NZ_JACJIK010000001.1, from coordinate 1,572,423 downwards.
CCGCACCGACCCGCCGAACGCACCGATGAAGTTCGGCTGGGTGGCCATCACGACCTCCAGCTCGGCCATGCGGGCCACCTGGTCGTCGCGGACCACCCCGCCGTGCTCCACGCGGTGCGGCATCACGGGCCGCCCGAACCGGCCCCGCGCCTCGGCGATCACGTCGAGGGCGAAGTCGAGGGCGGCGTCGCCGATCGCGTGCAGGGCCAGGGCCCAGCCGGCGGCCGCCGCACCGAGGCACGCCCGGCGCATCTCCCCCGCGTCCTGCTGCAGGTAGCCGCGGCCGTGGCCGTGCCCGCAGTAGTCCTCGGTCATCGCGGCGGTCTGCCCGAGCATCGACCCGTCCGTGAACACCTTCGCCGGCCCGATCTGCAGCCACTCGTCGCCCACCCCCGTGCGCACGCCGGCGTCGAGGGTGAGGTGCGTGCCGTCGTCGGGGTGGCCGTCCACCGGGCGCAGCGCATCCAGGGCGACCATCGTCTGGAAGCGGGTGCGCAGCAGCCCCGCGTCCCGGGCGCGCTGATACGCGCCGAACTCGAGCGGGCTGTGCCCGATCCACCCGCCGGCCACCCCCGCATCGGTCACCGAGGTGATGCCCTCGGCCGCGTACTCCTGCGACGCCCGCGCCAGGCACGCGCCGATGTGCTCGTGGGACTCCGGCTGCAGCAGCCGGGTCACCAGGCTCATGGCGGTCTCCTCCAACAGACCGGTGGGCCGGCCGGCGGCGTCCGTGAGGATCCGCCCGCCCTCGGGCTGCTGCAGCACCTGCTCCCCCACGCCGGCCAGGACCAGCACCGCCCCGGACACCGTGACGGCGTGGCCCGTGTTGTGGCGGATGAGCACGGGGCGCCCGGAGGCGGCGGCGTCGAGGCTGTCCCGGTCCGGCTGGGGGCCGGTGAGGTGGCCGGGATCGAAGCCGGTGCACGTCACCCAGGCGCCGGGGTCGAGCTCGGCGGCGCGGGCGCGGACCCGGCGGTGGACCTCCTCCGCGGTGCGCGCACCCTCGAGGTCCACGTCCAGCCGGGACTGGCCGAACCAGACGCTGTGCGCGTGGGCGTCGTTGAACCCGGCGAGGACGGTGCGCCCCCGCGCGTCGAGGCGTTCGCGCGCCGTCAAGCCGTCCAGCTCCTCGTCCACCCCGACGACGACGCCCCGCCACACCCCCAGCCGCGAGGCCGACGGGCGGGCGGGGTCGCCGGTGATGAGGCGGGCGTTCTCCACGATCAGGTCGAGCTGCATGGGGCGGGTCTCCTGGGGCGGGGCGGGCGGGCGAGGCGCGGGTGGGCGGCCTCGTCCGCGAGCGTAGCCGGGACGCGGGTCAGGGTGAGGTCTCGGCGGCGCTCACTTTCAGGGCCGAATACGACTCTCCCGGGCCCCAGAGCCCCCGGGAGAGTCGTATTCGGCCCACAAAGTGCGGAGGGCGCGGGTCAGGCGGTCGGCCCGCCGCCCGCGGCGGTCATCGCGCGTTCCAGGTCGGCCAGCAGCTCGGCGGTGGGCTCCACGCCCACGGACAGACGCACGAAACCGTCCGGGACGTCGTCGCCCCAGCGGGCGCGGCGCTCGGCCGCCGTGTGCGTGCCGCCGAAGCTGGTCTGCGGCACCACGTACTGCGCCGCGGCGATGAACCGCTCGGCCGCCGCCGCGTCCGCGAACCGCAGCCCGACGAGGCCGCCCGCCGCCGTCATCTGACGCGCCACGACCTCCGCGTCCGGGTGGTCCGCCAGCCCCGGGTAGACCACGGCGCGCACCGCCGGGTGGCCCGCGGCCAGCTCCGCGACCGCCTGCGCCGAGGCGCACATCCGGGCGAAGCGGACCTCGAGGGTCTCGAGACCGCGGTGGATGAGCCAGGCCTCGTGGGTGCCCAGGATCCCGCCGGCCAGGGTCCGCCAGCCGCGCACCCGCGCCATCACCTGCGGGTCCCGGCTGGCCACGTGCCCGCCGAGGGCGTCCGTGTGCCCGTTGACGGCCTTCGTGTCCGAGGCCATGACCACGTCCGCCCCCAGCTCCAGCGGGCGCTGCCCCAGGGGGGTCAGCAGCGTGTTGTCCACCACCACGAGGGCCCCCGCGCCGTCCCGGCGGCCGTTCGCGTGGGCGCGGGCGGCGACGTCCGCCAGGTCCGCCACGCGCAGCCCCGGGTTGGAGGGGGTCTCCACGAGCACCAGGTCGTAGCCGCTCAGGTCCGCATGGGCGAGCCCCTGGGTGGCGACCAGGTCCACGTGCACGCCTCGGGGCGTGAGGTGCTCGGCGGCGAGGGCGCGGGTGGGCCCGTAGCCGTCCGCGGGCAGGAGGGCGCGGTCCCCCGGGTGCAGCAGGGGCAGCAGGACGGCGGCGATCGCGGCCATGCCGGAGGGGACCACGGCGACGTCGGCGTCCTCCAGCGCGCCCAGGGCGGCCTCGAGCGCGGACCAGGTGGGCGTGGCCCAGCGCGCGTACTGGAAAGGCACGTCCGCGCCGGGGGCGGTGGGGGCGCCGTCCGGGTCCGCGCCGGGCAGGTGGAACGCGCTCGCGTGGACCAGCGGCGGGGAGATGGACTCCCCCGGGGCCATCCCGTGGGCGCGGTGGTGCAGGACGGTGCCGAAGGCGGGCGGCGGCGGGGCGGCGGACATGGCCCCGAGCGTAGTCCCGACCCCGGACGCGGCAGCGCGCCCCCTCCCTAGACTGGCGGACATGACCTCCGGCCCTCCCTCCCCCGCCCTGCCCGCCGGGCCCGCCGCCCACCTGCGCGGCGAGCACCTGACCGTCTCGCTCGGCGGGCACCGCGTGCTCACGGACGCCACGGTGCGGATCAACGCCGGCTCGCGGCTCGGGATCGTGGGTGAGAACGGGCGCGGCAAGACCACGCTGCTCCACGTGCTCACGGGCCGGATCACGCCCGACGTCGGCCGCGTGACGCGGGCGGGCACGCTCGCGTTCGTCCCGCAGGCGCTGCGGGCGCGGGCCGACGGGCGCTCCCGCACGGTGGGCGACCTGGTCCGCGACGCCCTCACGGGCCCGCACGCCGCACTCGAGGCCCTGGACGCCGCCGCGGCCGCCCTGGCCGAGGCCCCCGACGACGCCGGCGCCGGACACCGGTACTCCACCGCGCTGGAGCGGGCCCACCTCTACGACGCCTGGGACGCCGGCCGGCGCGTGGACATGGACCTCGAGGGGCTGCACGCGTGCACGGACCGCGAGCGCCCCCTCACATCGCTCTCGGTCGGCCAGCGCCACCGGGTGCGCCTGGCCGTCACCCTCGGCTCCCGGCCGGACCTGCTGCTGCTGGACGAGCCGACCAACCACCTGGACGACGTCGCCCTGGACTTCCTCACCCGCCGGCTGGTGGAGCACCCGGGCGGGGTCGCCGTCGTCAGCCACGACCGCGCCCTGCTGCGCGCCGTGTGCACCGACATCGTGGACCTGGATCCCAGCCAGGACGGGCGGCCGCGGCGGTACTCCGGCGGGTACGCCGGCTGGGCGAAGGGGCGCCGCCGCGCCCGGGCCGCCTGGGAGCAGGAGTACGCCGAGCAGAACGCCGAGCGCGAGCGGCTGGAGCTGGCCGTGGAGGACGCGCGGGAGCAGATGCAGGGCTCGTGGCGGCCCCCGAAGGGCACCGGCAAGCACCAGCGCTCGAGCCGGTCGGCGGGGATCGTGCAGATGTTCAACCGGCGCTTCGACGAGCTGGAGGCGCACCGGATCACCGTGCCCGAGCCGCCCCTGCGCCTGGACTGGCCGTTCGCGGACATGCCCGACGGCGACCCGCGGGACGGCGCGGACGCGGCGGCGGGCACGGCGGGCGGGCCGGGCACGGCGGGCGACGACGTCCTGCTCACCGCGGACGCCGTGCGCGTGGCCGGGCGGCTCGAGCAGCCGATGGGCGCGGCCCTCGTGCCGGGCGGCCGCGTGCTGGTGACGGGCCCGAACGGGGCCGGGAAGTCCACGCTGCTGCGCGTGCTCGCCGGGGACCTGGAGCCCACGAGCGGCTTGGTGACCGTGGGCGCCGACGTGCGCGTGCGCCTCGTGGCGCAGGAGACCCCCGCGTGGGACGAGGAGCGCACCGCCGCCGCCGTGTTCGAGGAGCACGTGCGCCGCGTCGGCGCGGACGAGGCCGGCGTCGACGACCTGGGCCGTCCCCTGCCGGCCCCCACGCTGCCCTCGCTCGGGCTGCTCACCGCCGAGGCCGCGGACACCCCGGTCGGACGCCTGTCCCAGGGGCAGCAGGCCCGTCTGCACCTGGCGATGGTGCTCATCGAGCGCCCCCACGTGCTGCTGCTGGACGAGCCGACGAACCACCTCTCCCCCGCGCTCGTGGACGAGATGACCGAGGCCCTGCAGGTCACGGAGCAGGCCGTCGTCGTGGTGACCCACGACCGGCAGATGCTCGCCGACCTCGCCGACTGGCCGCGCGTCGAGCTGCGGACCGACGCCGCGGCGGTGTGAGGCGGGCGGGGCCCCTGGCCACAGGCCCGGCCCGGCGGTCCGCCCTCAGAGGTGCGCCCGGCACAGCCGCCGCAGCGCCACGCGGGCCGGCAGTCGGTAGGCCAGGGCGACGACGGCGGGCCCGTGGACCGTCAGCCCCGCCCGGGTGCCGCGGGGGGTGGCGGTGAGGTCGTGCGTCATGGAGACCGCCGTCCCGGCCACCCGCACCGTCCACCGCCAGGTGCGGGCGTCGTCGTCGACCTCCTCGACCACGAACGGGACGCGCAGCCCCAGGGGCGCGTGGACCACGCCGCGAAGCCCGGCCCGCAGCCGGCGCCGTGGCGCCTCCACGGCGCGGATCTGCGGAGCCCACCGCGGCCACAGGCGCAGGTCGGCGTAGCGGGCCCAGGCCACGTCCACGGCGGCGGGCCCGGTCGTCGTCACGCGGCGGAACTGTCGGGGGCGGCGCGCGCGCCTCGCGCCGGCGGGGGTGCGGGTCCAGGGGGTCCGGATCATGGTGCCGAGCGTAGGGTCCGGACCGCCGGCCGGGACACGCCCGCCGGCCCGAGCGGCTCGGCCAGTGCACCGGGGGCGGCGTCGCGCTCCGGCAGGATGGGCGCATGACCCTCCCCACCCCCTCCGGCCGCTGGACGACGACGGCGCGGCCTGCCTTCGCCGTCGCCGCGGCCCTGTCCCTGGGCGGCAACCTGCTCTCACTGTGGATCGGCTCGTGGAAGTCCTCGGACCTGCCGGCCGACGCGGGCTACGCGGGCGTGCTCGAGGGCGGCTGGGAGCACATGCTCAACCAGCCCACGTACTTCACGTTCCTCTCGAACTTCCTGGTGGGGCTGACGTCCCTGCTGCTGGCGCTGCGCCTGCACCGGCCGGGCACGCTGTTCCGGGTGCTGCGGGTGACGGGGGTGGTGTGCATCGTGATCACGGGCGTGGTGTTCAACGTGCTGCTGCGGGACGCCGACCCGATGACCGCCGTCGAGCGGTTCAACGACACCCTGCAGCACATCGTCACGCCGATCCTCACCCCGGTGCTGTGGGCGGTCTTCGGGCCGCGGCGGCAGATCACGTGGCGGGTGGTGTGGTTGTCTACGCTCATCCCGCTCGCCTGGCTGGCGTTCACGCTGCTGCGCGGGCCGTGGCTGGACTGGTACCCGTACACGATCCTGGACGTCCCGCGGCTGGGCTACGACGGCGTCGCCGTCTACGTGGTGGCGATCCTCGTGTTCTTCGTGGCGGTCGCCGCCCTGCTGCGGGTGGCCGACGGCCTGCTGGCGCGGGCCGGCGTCGGGGTGGGGGCGGGCGCCGAGGCGGAGGCCCGGGTGGAGGCCCGTCCCTCCCCCTGACCCCGCCTCAGTCCGACGCCGCGCGGCCCACCTGCACCGCCCACGCGCGGACGAGCGCCTCGGCGACCTCCGGCTGGTCCAGGTGCACGTTGTGGCCGGCGGCGTCGAGCGCCGCGTAGGTGGCGCGCGGGTAATGCTCCAGGAGCGCGGCCTGGTCCCGGTAGCCGACGAGGTGGTCCTCCCGGCCGGTGAGGATCAGGGCGGGCCCCTCGAACGGCGGCGCGGCCTCCTCCGGCACGGCGTCCAGGACGTAGCGCGCGGACAGGCGCTTCAGCGCCTCCTCGTCCACGGCGCGGACGCCCGGCAGCGCGTGCTCGCGGAACCGCTCCCACGTGTCCCGCGTCAGCCGCGGGGACATCTCGAGGAACGGGGCGGCGTCGTCGGGGTCGAGGGTAGACATGAAGGCGTCGTCGCGCTCGCGCACCACCAGGTCGGTGCGGGTGCGCCGGTCCTCGTCCGGGTCGACGACGGGCGCGAGCAGCCCCAGCCCCAACACCTGCGCGCCGAACTCGGCCGCCACGTGCCGGGCGAGCAGGCCGCCGAGGGAGTTGCCGAGCACCGCGAACGGCCGCTCGCCGACCTCCGCGCGGATCCAGTCCACGAGCCAGGCGGCGAGCTCGGGGAGGCCGCCGTCGTCCTGGAGGGCCGAGGTCCGGCCGAAGCCCGGCAGGTCCACGTAGATCCGCTCGACCTCCCCGGCCTCGGCGAGGGCGTCGTCGAGCGGCAGCAGCAGCCGGTGGTCCACGCTGTTGCCGTGCACCGCGATCAGCGGGACGCCGGAGCCGCGGCGGACGACGTGGGGGTTCTCGGGGGTGTGCTCGGATGTGTGCTCGGTCATGGGTCCGAGCGTAGGGCTGAGCGCGCGGTGCCGCCCTCTCCCCGCCGCCCTCTCCTCGCCGCCCTCTCCCCGCTGCCCCCTCCCCACCGCTTTGCGGGCCGAATGCGACGCTCCCGTGCCCGATTCAGGGGCTCATCCGTCGGATTCGGCCCACAAAGTGCTCGGCCGGGCCGCCCGGTGCCGGCCGGTCACCAGAGCAGCTGGTCCCCGCGGATCTGCGTCTGGAGTCCGTCGATGCGCCCGAGCACGGAGACCTGCAGCAGGGCTGGCCAGGCGTGCACCACGAGCCCCAGGGCCACCGCGACCACGCCCCAGACCGGATGCCCGACGGCCGCCAGCGCCACGCCCGCCACCGCGTGCAGACCCGCGGAGGCGGCGTGGCTGACGAGGGAGCCCACGGCGGCGGTGCGGATGCGCCGCAGGTCGGCCCGGCCGGTGATGCGGCGGCTGATGGCCGCGTTCCAGCCGACGGCGCCCAGCTGCCGGGAGAGCCAGTCGGTGCGGACCCGGCGGGCGAGATCGCGCCAGCGCGTGTCCCGCCTCCACGGCCGGTCCACGAGCTGCCGCGAGGGCTCCCCGTAGAACGGGCCGAACCCGAAGGTCCCCACCGTGAGCACGCCGACGAACAGCCCCGGCGCCGTCGGCGCCATCAGCACGAAGGCGGACATCAGGGCGGCGACGGTGAGGGCCAGACCGGCGAGCGAGCGGGGAGTCATCACCGCGGACGCTAGCGCACCGGGCCCGCACCCCGGGCGATCCCCTCGAGCCGCCGCACGTGCGCGGCCCACCGCTCGGCGTCCCAGCCGGGCAGGTTGTCCCCGGGGCCGCGCAGGCCGGCCTGCCCGTCGATCCCCTCGCGCAGGATGTCGGCGTGGCCGGCATGGCGGGCCGCGTCGAGGGCCACGTGGGAGAGGATCTGCGCCAGAGTCACCTCGGCCAGGTGCGCGGGCCACCAGGGGACCCGCCCCCGCGCGTCGAGGACGAGGGCCTCGATGGTCGCGTCCGCGTGCGCGAAGCATCGCCGCGCGTAGTCGAGGACGTCCTCGAGGGTCTCGTCCTCGGCGGCGAACAGGTCCGCGCCGTTCTCCTCGCCCACCCCCGGCGCGTCCCAGGGCAGGGGGATGCCGGCGGGGCGGCCGAAGACCTCGCCGAAGTACTCGAGCTCGCACGTGGCCGCGTGCTTGAGCAGGCCCAGCAGGTTGGTGCCGGTGGGGGTGCGGGGCAGGCGGACCTCCCGCTCGGGCAGGCCGTCCAGCTTCGCGAAGAGGGCGTCGCGCTGCCGGCGCAGCCCCTGATGGAGGATCTCCTTGTGGTCCATGGGGTGAGCCTGCCGGGATTCAGGCCGCGCGGACGGCCCTGGCCCGTGGCCCGACGTCGTCGCGGACGTCCGGCGCCCCGGGCCGCCGTCGTCGGTCCTCAGCCCTCCCGGCGCGGGACCACGGTGATGGCCCGGGTGTCCGGGGCGGTGTCCGCGACGTGGTCCATGGCCTCGTCCACGTCCCCGGTGCGCTCGTAGGCCGCGTGGATCTGCTCCCACAGGCGGGCGTTGCGGACGCCGATCGCCGCCGGATCCAGCACGGGGTCCTGGCCCGCTCGGCGCTGGCGGTCGTAGTCCTTGAACAGCCGGATGGCCACGGGGCTCAGCAGGATGAGTGCCACGATGTTCACCCACGTGTAGAGGCCGACGCCGAAGTCGGCGAACGCCCACACGAGGGCCGAGCTCTGCACGGACCCGAACACCATGGAGCCGGCCAGCATCAGCCGGGCGATCGCGATGACCGCGCGCTGCGCCGTCTTGTTCGGGATGAGGTAGGCGACATTCGTCTCCGCGTAGAACGCGAAGGAGAGCAGGGTGGTGAAGGAGAAGAGGAAGACGGCAATCGCCACGAAGGACGGGCCGAAGGCGGGCAGTGCCTCGTCGATGGCGATCTGGACCCACGCCGGGCCCTCCTCGACGCCGGGCACGTGCTCCGCGAGCAGACTCTCCCCGTCCGGGCCCAGCACGTTGAAGCTGTTCGTGGCGAGGATCATCAGGCCGGTCATGGTGCAGACGAACAGGGTGTCCACGTAGGCGGAGAACGCCTGGGCCAGGCCCTGCTTCACGGGGTGGGAGACGTGGGCGGCCGCCGAGGCCTGGGCGCCCGAACCGGTGCCGATCTCGGTGGAGTACACGGCACGGCGCACGCCCCACGCGACGGCGGCACCGAGGATGCCGCCGTAGACCGAGTCCAGGCCCAGCGCGCTGGAGAAGATCAGCCCGAACATCGCGGGGACCTGCTGCCACATGAGCCCGACGACGAGCAGCCCCACCAGGATGTACGCGCCGGCCATGAACGGGACCACGAGGCCCACCGTGCGGCCCAGGCGGTGCATGCCGCCGAACACGATCACGCAGAACAGCACGGCCATCCCGAGACCCACCCACAGCGGATCCCAACCCCATGCCTCGGTCGTGGCGGCGGTGACGGCGTTGGCCTGGATCTGCGGGCCGGTGAAGACCGTCGCGAACACGGTGGCCGCGGCGTACGCGACCGCCAGCCACCGCCAGTTCCGGCCGAGCCCCTCGAGGATGTAGTACGCGGGCCCGCCGCGGTACTCGCCGCGGACCTTGTGCTTGTAGAGCTGCGCCAGCGAGCTCTCCACGAGCGCCACGGGGGCGCCGAGGATCGCCGTCACCCACATCCAGAACAGCGCGCCCGGGCCGCCCAGGTAGATCGCGGCCGCGACGCCCGCGATGTTGCCGACCCCGATGCGCCCGCCCAGGGCCATGGCGAACGACTGGAACGAGCTGATCCCCGCCGACGACGATCCTCCCCTGACCAGCTGGCCCACCATGTCCTTGAGCAGCCGCACCTGGGGAGCCGCCATGCGGATCGTGAAGTACAGGCCCAGGGCGAGGAGCCCGACGACCATGGGCAGGCTCCACATGATCGAGTTGGCGGCGGTGACGAACTGCTCCATGGTCACTTCCCAGGTCGCGGACAGGATCCGTGCACTCCATCACATTCGGGCCACCCCGGGCACCCCTGAGCCCCCGGGGGTCCGCGCGGGACCGGCAGGGTCGGCCGGCCAGACACGCCGTGCCGCCCCCGCACCGGCTCACCCCTGCCCCGCTCCCGCCTCCTCCCGCACTGTCACCGCCAGCTCGATGTGTCCGGCCTCCGGGTCCGCGAGGATCTGGCGGATCTCCGGCGCGGCACCGGCGTCCTCCATGTCGAACGCGTCCATGAGCCCCAGCAGATCCGGATGGGGCAGCGCGCCGCCGGGGGCGTCGTCGAGCAGGTCGACCTCGCCCGTGTCGGCCCGCACGTCCACGTACCGCTCCACGCGGCGCGGCAGCGTCCCGGCCACCACCTCGTGCCCGTCGACCCTGAGACCCGCGGGAGCCGGGCCGCTCAGCGGGACGGCCAGGACGGTCTCCACGACGTCGGCGGCGCCCGGCACCGGACGCAGCGCCGTCCACAGCGGCCCGGCGGGTGCCGACCCCGCCTCCGCGAGTGCCTGGAACAGCGTCGCGAAGGCGGCGTTCGCGCGCTCGGTGGTCGACTCCTCACCGGCCTCGTCCAGGGCCACCCGCTGCACGACGCCGGCCCACGGCGTCGGCCCGACCGTGCGCTCCGCCACGGGGCCGGGACGGGCGGGGCCGCCGTCGTCGTCGGGATCCGGGGCCGCGTAGACACCGGCGACCGCGAGCGCGAGCGCGCGGTCCTCGAGGTCGCGGCGGCGTCGCAGCTCGGCCGCGTGCGCCTTCGCGCTCAGTCCGGTGGCGAGGGCGAACTCGCCGACGGTCATCAGGGGGCTCATGGGGCGACCTCTCTCTCAGGTGATCCCAGCGTGGGCGTTCCCCCAAGGGGAGGGTCAAGCGTCGCCCACGGCGCCGCCGCGCGCCGTCCCCGGCACAGCTCTGCGACTGTTACCCCGCGCGTCCTGCGCGGCGCGCGGGCCCGGCCGCACACTGTCTCATGGCAGGCATGATCATCACCGGACTCCTCCTCGGCCTCGTCCTGGGCTTCGTGTTCCAGCGCGGACGCTTCTGCGTCACGGGCGCCTTCCGTGACCTGTTCACCATCCGGTCCACCCGCTGGCTCACCGCGTTCATGGTGATCGTGGCCGTCCAGTCGGTGGGCGTGTTCGCCCTCGACGCGCTCGGCGTGATCACCCTGGAGGCGGAGACGTTCCCGTGGCTCGGCACGATCATCGGCGGCCTGATCTTCGGCTTCTCGATCGTGCTCGCGGGCGGCTGTGCCACCGGCACGTACTACCGCGCGGGCGAGGGCCTCGTGGGCTCGTGGTTCGCGCTGATCTTCTACATCGTGGGCGCCACCGCGTTCCGCAAGGGCCCGCTGGCCGGCACCACCGAGGCCGTCCGCTCCGTCGAGACGCAGACGGGTTCGTTCCAGCAGCTCACGGGGCTGTCCCCGTGGGTGTTCGTGGCGCTGCTCGTGGCCGGCGTCGGCCTGGCCGTGCGTCATCACCTGCGCCGCGAGGCGGCCATGACCCGCTTCCGCCTGCCCGCCGCCAAGACCGGCCTCGCGCACGTGCTCACCGAGAAGGCGTGGCACCCGTTCGTCACCGCCGCGATCATCGGCGTGCTGGCGATCCTCGCGTGGCCGCTCTCCTGGGCGACCGGCCGCGAGTCCGGCCTGGGCATCACCGGCCCGTCCGCGAACATCGGCGCGTTCATCGGCACGGGCGAACTCGAGCTCGTGGACTGGGGCGTGCTGATGGTGACGGGCCTGCTGATCGGCTCGTTCATCGCCGCGAAGGCCTCCGGCGAGTTCCGCGTCCGCGTTCCCGAGGCGCAGACCACCGTCCGCTCGATCATCGGCGGCCTCGGCATGGGCTGGGGCGCGGCGTGGGCCGGCGGCTGCACCATCGGCAACGCGATGGTGAACACCGCGACCTTCAGCTTCCAGGGCTGGACCGCCCTCGTGTTCATGGTGCTGGGCACCGGCCTGGCGGCCAAGCTCTTCATCCTCAACCACCGCGGCAAGGGCACGACGCCGGCCCCCACCTCCGGCTCTGGCCTCACCTCGGCCGAGGGCGCGGCGGCGGACGCCGGGGCGGCCCGCCCCGTGAAGCTCACGCCGATCGGCTGAGCCGACCCGCCCACGAACGACCTCTGACCACCGACACCAAGGAGAGAACATCATGGCGAAGCACCTGCTCGAGACCGACGGCCAGGTCTGCCCCTTCCCGCTCGTGGAGGCCAACCAGGCGATGCAGCAGATCCCCTCCGGGGACGAGCTCGTGATCGACTTCGACTGCACCCAGGCCACCGACTCCCTGCCCCGCTGGGCCGCGGAGAACGGCCACGAGGTCACCGACTTCGTGAAGCGCGGCGCCGCGGAGTGGACGATCACCGTGAAGAAGGGCTGAGGGGCGGAGGAGCCCCTCGGCACCTCCGCACTCCGCAGGGGGCTCAGACCTCCAGCAGCACCTTGATCTCGCGGCGCTCGTCCATGGCCTGGTACGCCTCGGCGGCGTCGTCGAGCGGCATGCGCGCGGTGAACACGCGGCCGGGCTGGATCTCGCCGGACTGGATGCGCTCGATCAGCTCGGGTAGGAAGCGGCGGACGGGGGCGGGCCCGCCCTCGAGGTGGATCTCCCGGGCGAAGAGGTCGGAGCCGTCGAGGGTCTGGTCGTGGGAGACGCCCACGAACCCGACGTACCCGCCGGGGCGCACCGAGGCCAGGGCCTGGTCCATGGAGCCCTGCGTGCCGACGGCCTCGCACACCCCGTGCGCGCCGTAGCCGCCGGTGAGCTCGCGCACCTGGGCGGCGCCCTCCTCGCCGCGCTCGGCGATCACGACGTCCGCGCCGAACTCACGGGCGAGCGCGGCCCGATCCTCATGGCGGGAGAACACGATGACCTGCTCCGCGCCGAGGGTCTTGGCGGCCAGGACGGCGCACAGGCCGACGGCGCCGTCGCCGACCACGGCGATGGTCTTGCCGGGGCCGGCCTGCGCGGCGACGGCGGCGTACCAGCCGGTGCCGAGCACATCCGAGGCGGCGAGGTAGTCGGCCAGGCGGTCCGGGTCCGAGGGCTCACCCCCGGGCACCTTCACGAGGGAGCCGTCCGCGAGCTCGACACGCATGTACTGCGCCTGGCTGCCCGTGTACTCGCCGGCGTTGACGCAGCGGGACTGGTAGCCGGCCTGGCAGATCTCGCACGTGTTGTCCGAGAGCATGAACGAGCCGATCACGAAGTCACCGACCTCGAGGGTGGCGACGTCCTCGCCCTTCTCCACGATCGTGCCGACGTACTCGTGGCCCATGCGCCGGTGGTCGACGTCGTTGTGACCGCGGTAGGGCCACAGGTCCGAGCCGCACACGCACGCGGCGGCCAGCTTCAGGACGACGTCCGTGGGCTGAGCGACGCGCGGGGTGTCCACCTCCTCCACGACGACGTCGCCCGGCGCGCGCATGACGACGGCCTTCATCGTCTCGGGGATGGCAGGGGTGGCGGGGGTCTGTGCGGTCATGGTCTGTCCTCCGGTCTGGCCCGGCGGTCCGGGCGGCGGTGTGCGGGGACCAGTCTTGCGCCCCTGAGCCGTGGAGACGACACATCGACGTCGCAGGCGGGGCCGGTGGATGACCGCGCGCCAGCGACATCACCGCCGGGCAGAACCGCGGTGATGTCGCTGGCGTGAGGTCCGCCGACACACCCCGCTCGGCTCACAGCGAACGAGCACCGCCGGGCGTTACGCTGTGGTTCCCATCACATCCGACTCCCCTCGGAGGCCCGTCGTGACCCTCACCCTGCCCGCCCGCCTCGAGCGCACCGCCGCCGAGCACCCGAACTCCACCGCCCTGATCCTCGGCGAGAACCGCATGACGTACGCCGAGCTGCAGGACCAGTCCCAGCGTCTGGCCGGGCTCATGCGGCAGGAGGGCATCGGCCCCGGGGACCGCGTGGCGCTCATGGTGCCGAACATCCCGGCGTTCCCGGTGGTGTTCTTCGCGGCCCTGCAGCTGGGCGCCGTCGTCGTCCCGATGAACCCGCTGTTCAAGCGCCGCGAGATCGAGTACTACCTGGAGGACTCGGGCGCGTCGATGCTGTGGTCCGTGCCGTCCGAGGAAGCCGTGGAGGGCGCCCGCGAGCGCGGTGTGCCGCTGCGCACCCTCGGCGAGGACGGCCTCGCCCCGCACCTCGCGGCGAGCCCCGGCCCGGTGACCGAGACCGTCGAGCGGGACCTCGAGGACGACGCCGTCATCCTCTACACCTCCGGCACCACCGGCCGCCCCAAGGGCGCCCAGCTGACCCACCGGAACATGGGCACCAACGCGGACACCGCGGCGGAGACGCTGATCCAGCTCCAGCACGGGGAGACCGTGCTCGGCTGCCTGCCGCTGTTCCACGTCTTCGGCCTCACGTGCGCGCTCATGGCGCCCGTGACGACGGGCGCCAGCCTGGCGTTGATCCCCCGCTTCGATCCCGCCGTGGCCGCGCAGACCGTCCGGGAGTGCGCGGTGGACGTGTTCATCGGCGTGCCCACCATGTACGGGGCCGTGCTGGCCGCGGCCAAGGACCATCCGGAGGACCTGGCCAGCCTGCGCCTGGGCGTCTCCGGCGGATCGGCCCTGCCCGTGGAGCTGCTGCGCCGCTTCGAGGCCACCTTCGACTGCGAGATCCTCGAGGGCTACGGCCTGTCCGAGACCTCCCCGGTGGCGTGCTTCAACCATCCGGGTGAGGAGCATCAGCCGGGCTCGATCGGACGCGCCGTCCGCGGGTGCGAACTGCAGCTGGTGACGCCGGACGGGGCCGTGGTGCCCGAGGGCGATGAGGAGACCCTGGGCGAGGTGTGGATCCGCGGGGAGAACGTGATGAAGGGCTACTGGGGCAAGCCGGAGGCCACCGCCCAGGCCATCACCGAGGACGGCTGGTTCCGCTCCGGCGACCTCGCCCGGCGCGATGCCGCGGGCAACTACTACATCGTGGACCGCACGAAGGACATGATCCTGCGCGGCGGGCTCAACGTGTACCCGCGCGAGATCGAGGAGGTGCTCTACGAGCACCCGGCCGTCGCGGAGGCCGCCGTGGTGGGGGTGCCCCACCCGGAGCTCGGCCAGGAGGTCGCCGCGCACGTGGTGCTCGCCCCCGGTGCGCACGCCACGGAGGAGGAGCTGATCCAGCACGTGAAGTCCCAGGTGGCGCCCTACAAGTACCCGCGCACCGTGACCGTGCGGGACGGGCTGCCCAAGACCGCCACCGGCAAGATCCTCAAGCGGGAACTGACGCCGGCGGAGTGAGCGGGGTGACCGCCCGGGCCGGACACACGGGTGAGCCTCCCATGACGACCCTGCCGCGTCTGCGGGCGGAGGTGGCCCGGCGGTACGCCGCCCTCGACCTGCCCGCCTGGCCTGCCCCGCACCCGGACGGCGCCCCGCCTCGGGAGGAGGAGTACTCCCGGGTGACCGACCCGCAGCGGTATCGGATCGCGGGCGCCCGGGCCCGCGTGTGGGCCGAGGTGCTCGCGGAGGCGGGCGCCGTCGTCGTGCCGGACCCGGTGCGTGGCATCCCGCTCGACGAGGCCGGGCGCGCCGACCTGGCGGCCCCCGTGGACCGGGCGCTGCGGGTGGCGCCGCCGGCCTGCGTCGACGGCGCCTCCCCCTGGTGGCTGCTGGAGACGGACGTGCCCCAGGACGACGACGGCGGCGTCCTGCCGGTGCTCCGGGTGGCGGTCGGTGCCCCGGGGCAGGTGCACGCGCTGCTCCCGGACTGCGGATGCGACGCCTGCGACCCCGGGTCGGATGAGCTGCTCGAGGCCGTGGACCAGGCGGTCGTGCACGCGGTCGGGACGGGGGTGAGCCTGCGGGGCCGTCATGGGCTGCGGCGCCGGGACTGGCACGTGCACTGGCGCGAGGACGGCACGGCCGAGGCGCTGGGCCGGGTCCCGGGGTGGTCGTTCGAGGCGCTCACGGACGCCTGCCGGGACCTGGCCGCCGGCGGCCGCCCGAGGCTGCCCCGCGGGACCGAGGCGACCGTGCGGGCGGGGTGGCTCCCGGAGGCGTGAGGGGGCGGCGGTGGCCGGGTGCCGCCGCTCAGAACAGTGCCGCCACCCCCCGAGCGGCGAGCGGGACGAGCCGCACGGCCCGCACCACGGTGAACGCGGTGACCACCGAGACGAGCGCCCACTCCCGCCAGGACCCGGTCCGGCCGAGCAGGGGAAGCCGGAACCGTCCGGAGGACTGCCACCACCACAGGCGCGCGGGAGGCTCCGGGCTGAGCGGCCAGAGCAGGGCCACCCCGTTGTTGGTGAGGGCGTCGCCGAGGATGTGCACGCTCACGCCGACGGCCACGGAGGCGGGGATCCACCACAGCCCGTCGCTGAGGACGGTCGCCGACACCGCGACCAGGATGCCGAGTGCCCACGCGGCCCTCCATCCCCGGTTCGGGAGCAGTCGGAGGGCCTTGGCGGCCACGGCCGCCAGGAACGCGGCGATGACCCCCTGCCCCGGTGTGTAGACGTGCCCCGCGATCGGCACCTGGATGGAGGCGGCCGCCGTCGCGACGGCGGTGAACGCCGCGATCCCCACCAGCGAGTGTGTGCCGCGCCGATGCCCGCCGGCCACGTGGCGGATGCCGCGGCTCAGCCACTCGGTCAGGGGCGGCAGGGCGTGGACGACGGTGGCGCGGGGGTGGTCCCAGTCGCTGATCATGGCCGCGCCGGCGGTGGTCACGGCGCCGAGCAGCTGGAGCTCGGCGGGCAGGTGCAGCACGGCGATCGGCGACTGCCAGTGCGTGAGCGCCAGCCAGGCCGCGGCGCCGGTGGCCGCGTGGGACGGGCCCATCATGGGTGGGGTCCTCTCGTTCGCAGGACCGGGCCGCGTCACTGCGCCTGCGAGGGCCGGCGGGCGGCCCGCGGGGAAGGAAGAGGACCAGGGTGGCAGGCGGGGCGGACACGGTAAGGCGGCCGCCGCGGCCGGAGCGGGTCGAGGCGGCTGCCCGGCCGGGGGCGGCCGCCCGGCCCCTCACCCCGTCATCGCCAGCACCAGCGGGGCCAGCAGGGCGGTGAGCACACCGGAGCAGGCCATGGCGAGGGCGGAGAACGCACCGGTCTTCGGCCCCTCAGCGAGGGCGCGGGCGGTGCCGATGCCGTGGGAGCTCACGCCGATGGCCAGACCGCGCACGCGGGGGTCGCGCACGCGCAGCCGGTCGAGCACCCAGGGGGCGAACACGGCGCCGAGCACGCCGGTGAGCACGGGGAGCACGGCGGCGAGGGAGACGATCCCGCCGCCGGCGTCGGCCACCGCCATGGCGATCGGCGTCGTCGCGGACTTGGGGGCGAACGTGGCGGCCAGCGCGGCGTCCCCGCCCATCGCCCGCACGATCAGCACGGCGCTCACCATGGCGGTCAGCGAGCCGACGGTGACCCCGACGGCGACCGGCAGGAGCAGCTTCCGGATGTCAGGGCCGGCCCGGTAGAGGGGGACGGCGAGGGCCACGGTGGCGGGGCCCAGCAGGAAGGTGAGGTAACTGCCGCCGATCATGTAGGTCTCGTAGTCGATGCCGGTCAGGGCCAGGAACGCGGCCACCAGCACGATCGTCACGAGCACGGGCGTGAGCAGGGCGGTCTGCCGGGCGGCGAGCCACAGACGGCGGGAGAGCACGGCGACGGCGAGGGTCAGCGCGATGCCGAACAGCGGTGTGTGCAGGAGCGCGTCCCAGGCCTCGGCGAGGGAGTCGGTGAGTTCGGCGGCGTTCACTGTGCGTCCTCCTTGTCCGTGAGGCGGCGGGCGAGCGGGGCGGCGACGCCGGCGGTGACCACCAGCCCCAGCAGCCAGGGCACCACGAAGCCGACCAGCATCAGCGCCCGGTGTTCCTCGATGAGGCCCAGCACCGCGACGACGCCGACGCCCGCCGGGACGAACAGCAGCGGCAGGTGCTGGAGCAGGTGATGGCTCGCCGTCATCACCGGCGCGTCCTCGGCCGGCCGGCGCCACGCGAGCAGGCCGAGCAGCAGGAGCATGCCCAGCACGGCCCCGGGGATCGGCAGGTGCAGCGTGTCGGCCACGAGCGTGCCCGCCAGCTGGCAGAGCAGCAGGATCAGCAGGCCCTCGATCATCGGGGTTCACCTGCCTCGGACGGGCCCACTGGCGGCAGGCCGGGGACGACGCCGCTCCCCGCGGCGTCGAGGTGCGCCTGCAGGGCGCGCTGGGCGTCTGCGGCGCGCCCGGCGGCCAGCTGGGCGCAGATCTCGGCGTGCCCATCGAGGAGGCGGCGGGCGGCGTCGACGGATCCGCCGGTGGCGGCGTGGATCAGGCGTGCCAGGCGGGGGGCGAAGGTGCGCACGACCTCGTCGAAGGCGGCGTTGCCGCACGTGGCGATCACGTCCCGGTGGAAGCGCACGTCCAGCGCGGAGAAGGCAGCGAGGTCGCCGGCGTCCAGGGCGGCGCGCTGCTGCTCCAGGTTGGCGGTGAGCGTGGCGACGAGGGGCCCGACGGCGTCGGGCCGCGCGGCGACCGTGGCGAGGGCGGTGGACTCGAGGAGGCCGCGCAGGGCCGTGAGGTCGGCCACGCTCTGCGGCGTGAGGGCCTGCACGGCCGCGCCCTTCTTGGGGAGGAGCCGCACCAGGCCCCAGCGCTCGAGCTGGAGGAGGGCCTCCCGGGCCGGCGTCCGGGAGATGCCGGCCTCCGTGGAGAGCTGGACCTCGGTGAGCATCTCCCCCGCGGCGATCTCACCGCGGACGATGCGCCAGGCGACGTCGTGGGCCAGGCGGCCGGCAGCCGTGGCACGACTGCCCCATAAGGGGTCGGAGAGTGGAGTCATGCGGGCCAGAGTAATCGGATGCATGCATGGATGTATGCATTGTGTCGGACTCGGAAGGGGTCCGGGTGGGGAGGCGCCCATGATGCCGGCGCCCACCCTCGCCCCATGACCGTCGCCATCACCCGTCTCGACCCCGCCGGCGCGGACCGCGCGGAGCTCATTGCGCTGCTCACCGGCAACACGTGGCCCTTCCCTGTGCGCCCCACGTCACCCGGCCGGTGGCGAAGGAGGCCATCGAGGACGGCGGCAGGCACCACACACTGTCGGGTCACCAGCTCCCGATGTAGTCCTCCGGGCCGAGGAGACCCCGGGTGTCCGCCCAGGCTCCCCAGCGGTCGAGGAGGAGGGGGATGGCCTGGTCCTCCCACCAGGGCAGATGGACGAGGCCCTGACTCATGCCTCCGCGGTTGAACCGCTCCACATTGACCTTGTCCTCGTCGTAAGGCTCGGCCCCCTCGAGGGAGCGATCGAGCGCATCGCGCAGGAGCCGGCCGAGTTCATACTCACTGGTGGGCATGGGGGTGTCGTCGAGCCGTTCAGCGAGCTCCTCCCAGAGACCGATGCTTCCCCGCAGCCCGTACTGGCGGGGGCGGCGGCGGCGGAACAAGTCGCCGACGGTCGCGCGCGCCGACGAATGGACTTCCACCACGTCCACATCGCGCTTCGCCTGCTCCGCCATGGCCGTGCGGGCTTTCCGGATGCGCTGGCGGAGCAGCTGTGCTTCGGGGCTGGTGCCGCCGTAGATGAGGTTCAACGGCGGGGTGTGCGTGTCGATCACAGGCTTCTCGATGCCCCCGAGCGGTGTCACTTCCGCGAACCCGGCGGGCGCCTGCCACACACGGACGGCGAGGTGACGGCGCATCCAGGTGGTCAGCTGCTCGCCGCTCTCCGGGGTGAGGGAGAATCGACCCGCGGAGGCGACGGCGACTGGCTCCAGGTCCAGCCGATCCACCAGGAGTGCGGCCAGAGTGCGGCGCAGAGTGGAGTGCGCGGTGCCGCCGCCCGCGAAATGCTTGCGTTCCAGGCGGGCCCGCAGGCTGCCCTCGGCCTTGCCGATGTAAAGCACATCGCTTCGACTGACAGACGTGTCCAATCGCAGCTCGGCTCGCGCCGCGTCAGGATCCTGCGCGACAACCGCGTACAGCCCGGTCGAATCCGGCATGACCTCGCCGCCACGCCCACCAATGACCACACCGCCGTCCTCGACGCGTGCGAACAGCTGGGGACTGTTCTGCAGAGCATGGGAAGCGGCCACGATGAGCCCCGCCTTGGTGGTCATGCCAATGTCCTCTCTTCGTCCGGGACATCTACCCCGGCTACGCCTCGAGCCTACGGAGGGCCCTGGACACGGTAGGCGCCCTTGCGATGGATCGCTGAGCCCTCACCGCGCCAAGATCCACCGGTCCTCTGGGCCGAAATTGTGGAGGTCGTCGCAGACGAAGCCGCGTAGCCACGGGACGTGGTCCACGACGCGCCGGTACAGGCCGCGGTGCACGCCGGACTCGTCGCCGATCAGCTGCTCAGCGGACACGTTCATCTCGACGCCAACCGCGCACAGGCGGGCGGGGCTTCACGCCTCGTCGGGCGCCCGGTCCTCCGCGTCGGCGATGACGTCCTCCAGAGCCTGCAGGTGGGGCTCGGCGTCGTCCCCGGCGCCCAGGTCGGCCAGCGCGAGGCGGAGGGCCTCGAGCAGCTCGCCGGCCTCCGGGTCCGCGGCGGCGGAACTCCAGCTCGCCCGCCAGGGCTCCTGGGTGGCGTCCTGCTGCTGGAGGAAGATGAGCCGCTCGACGTCGTCGGCCGGGATCTTGAGTTCCTCACCCCACGCCTGCATGGTCGTGACGTACGTCCGGTACCTGTCGGGGTAGGTCCAGCCGCCGCCGATCCGGACGTCGACGTCCTTCACATGCTCGGCGAACCAGGCGCGCACCACGGAGTCGAGGACGGGGGCGATGTCGGACTCCCGGTGGGCCTTGGTGAGGAAGTAGAGGTACTTGGTGCCGAAGGCCGCGCCGAGGTGCTTGAGGCAGCCGACCCCGCTCTTGCGCTGCTGCCGGATGTGCTCGAAGGCCGCGGGCCCGCCCTGCTCGAGGGTGATGCGGGTGACGTCGGCGAGCTGCTCCTCAAACCCGGGCTGCGCCATGATGCGCTCCACCCGGGAGGGGCCGTAGCCGACCCGTCCGTATCCCCACACCATCGCGGCGATGAAGGCGTCCCGCTGCACGGCGCGGTCCTCGGCGGTCACCTTCGCGGCGTAGCCGGTGACGACGGCGCGGGTCAGCGGCTCACACTCGAGGCAGGCGGGCAGGTCGGGCACGTGGGCCGTCCAGTGATCGAAGGACCAGCGCGTGGGCTCGTCGGCGGGCCTGCCGGCGGCAGCCCACGCATCGAATGAGCGCTGGAGGGCAGGGGGTACGGCGGCAGCGGGAGTACTCGTCATGGCCACACCGTAGGCCAAGGACCGGCACGGGAGGCATGTGCCTTCAGTTCCGGCCCGGCCCGCCACTCCCCTCCGCGATGGCGGTCAGACGGTCCACGTGGGCGGCCCAGCGGTCGGCGTCCCACGGGGGCAGGTTGTTCCCCGGGGCGCGCAGGCCGGCCTGCCCGTCGATCTGCTCCCGCAGGATGTCCGCGTGGCCGGCGTGCCGGGCCTCGTCCAGGGCGACGTGCGCAATGATCTGCGCGAGCGTCACCTCCGCCTTGTCGTCGGGCCACCACGCCACCCGCCCGGGGGCGTCGGCGCCGAGGGCCGTGATGGTCGCGTCCGCGTGGGCGAAGCAACGGCGGGCGAACTCGAGGACGTCCTCGAGGGACTCACCCTCGGCGGCGAACATGTCCACGTTGTCCTCCTCCGGCTGCCCCGCCGCCGCCCAGGGCAGCTGCACCTCGGCGGGGCGGCCGAACGTCTCGCCGAAGTACTCCAGCTCGACGACGGCGGCGTGCTTGACCAGTCCCAGCAGGTTGGTGCCGGTGGGAGTGCGCGGCAGGCGGGCGTCGCGCTCGCTGAGGCCCTCGAGCTTCTGGAGGAGGGCCGCACGCTGGCGGCGCAGCCCGTCGTGGAGGATCTGCTTGTGGTCCATGGGGGGATCCTGCCCCAGATCAGTCAGGCCGCGAACCCCCGCACGAGCTCAGCCACCCGCTCCGGCGCGTCCAGGTGCACGTCGTGCCCCGCGCCGGGCACCTGCACGTGCCGCACATCCGGGCGCCGACGCCGCATCTCGTCCAGCTCTCCGGCGGGCACGTACCCGTTCTCCCCGGTGATCAGCAGGGTTGGCGCGGCGATCTGCCCCCATTCCTCCCACCGGGGCCGCTCGTGGACGGGCCGCAGGGCGGCCTCCAGCACGTCGACGTCGAAGCGTGGCACCCAGCCGGCGTCGACGTCCCGGGTGGAGCGCGGGGAGGGCGCGATTGCGGGCGGCCCCGCCCCTGACTGGCCGTTGCGCACCGCGCGCCTGACGCTGCGCCCACCCCGGGAGGACGACCTCGGCTGGCCCTGCCGGATCGGTGTCTCTGGTGGTGGGGAACGTGGGCATGCCCGTGGGGACGTGATCCTGTGGCTGACGGACCGCGAGTCATCCCGCGGGCCTCACCTCGTGTGTTCGCCTGACCATGGCCGGGACACTACACGCGGCATGAGGCTGGTCAGCCCGGTAGTCCACACCCGGTCAACCCCGCCGGCCCGCACGCGCGGCGAACTCGTCCAGACAGGCGAGCACCTCGGTGGCCAGCCACACCCGGTTCCGACGCTGGCTGGAGACCGGCTGCAGCACACCGGCCTCGACAAGCTGGTCCACGGCCCGCTGGGCGGCCGGGCGCGAGACACCCAGCACCTGGGCCAGGTGGTCCACGGTCACGGCGGGTTGCGCGATGATCACCGCGAGCGCCCGCCAGACCGCCGCGTCCCGCCGGGCGGTGAGCCGCTCGCGCCAGCCGGTCAGGGCCTCGTCCAGGTCCGCGACGAGCTCTCGGCCGTTGCCGACGGCGGCCAGGGCGGCCTGCGCGAAGCGGCGCACGATGGGCGCGGGGTCGCCGTCGCGGTAGGCGGTGAGGGCGTCGAAGTATCCGGCCGTGTCCGTGAGGAGTCCCGCGGAGAGGGGCACCCCCATACGGGTGATCGCGCCGGCCCGATGCAACACGGCGTGCACGAGGACGCGCCCGGTGCGGCCGTTGCCGTCCGCGAACGGGTGGATGGTCTCGAACTGGGCGTGCGCGATGGCGGCCTGCACGAGGGCGGGTACGTCCGTGCGGCGCAGATAGGCGAAGAGATCGTCCATCCCGGCACGCAGGCGCTCCGGATGGGGCGGGACGAACTGCGCCGTGTGCGGCGTGGGCGCCCCGCCCCCGATCCACCCCTGCGCATCGCGGTAGGCACCCGGCCGGGCATGCTCCTGACCGTCCATGAGGGCACGATGGGCGGCCAGCAGGGCGGGCTCGTCGAGGTCGGCGGCCAGCCGGGAAGCAGCGCCCATGGCCCTCACGTTCGCCGCCACGAGCGTTGCGTTCGGGCGGGTGCGTTCGCCGAGAGTCGCCAGGGCGAGGGCTCGCGCGCCCGCGGTGATGTGCTCGATCTGCGAGGAGGACGCGGACTCAGTGCGCAGGAGCACCGCGTCGATCGGGGCGATCTCTCCCGTGAGCCCCGGGAGGGCGTGGCTGATCTCAGCATCGAAGCGCACGACGGCGGCCGTCGCCTCCTCGACCTCGGTCGCCAGATCAGAGGGCAGGTCGAGCCCGAGTCGGGCGATGCGGGCTGGGAGCGCGGCTCGATATGGGCCTGCTGCACGCACGCGAGCGCGCCGAGTGAGGACGCCGGCGTCATCCGGGCCCGCGGCCCAGGGGCGCTCTTCCCAGCCGACGGCCCACGGGGTCGGGCGCGGATCGTTGCTCATGCCGCCACCTTACGCAACGTTATGTCTAGAGAGTTGCGTACTTCTGGGCGTCGTGAGGTGGAAAGCCGTCTGCCCCGGGCCCGATGCTCCGAGGCGAGCATCGCGTAAGTGACGCCGTCCACCCAGCCGCGGGTGCGGTGCAGTGACTCCTCCTTGAAGGTGCCCTCGTGGCGCAGGCCGACCTTCTCCATCACGCGCAGGATGGGCGCGTTGTCCGCGAAGGCGTGAGCCTCCACGGGTCGGACGCCGAGGCCTGCGAAGGCGAGGTCCAACAGGGCACAGGCCAGCTCGGTGGCGCGGCCCCGGCCGGCGTGGGCCTGGGCTATGGTCCAGCCGATCTCGGCCTGCGCGTCCCGGGCTTCCTCGCGCGGTGCGCCGCGAGGTCGAGGAGGGGCGTGGCCATGGGGTCACGGCAACGGGCGGCGGTGACGTCCCCTCCCCTACTCTCGGCCCCATGGACGTCACCTTCACTCCACTCGACCCGGCAGGCGCCGACCGGGACGCGCTCGTCGCCCTGCTCACCGAGAACGCGTGGCCGTTCCACACGCGCCCGCGCGTCACCCGGCCGGAGGCGGAGAAGGCCGTCGATGGCGGCGCCTGGGAGGATGAGGACCACCGCACCTTCTGGATCGAGCATCCCGAGCACGGCCGCGTCGGCGTGGTGCGCCTGGAGGACCTCACGGACCCCACCCCCTTGTTCGACCTGCGCGTGGCGGAGCGGTTCCGCGGGCGCGGGCTCGGCGCGCAGATCCTCACCGCGCTCACCCGGCGCGTCTTCGAGACGATGCCCGCGGTGGACCGCTTCGAGGGCCAGACCCGCGAGGACAACGTCCCCATGCTGCGCACCTTCCGCCGGGCCGGCTGGGTCAAGGAGGCGCACTACCGGCGCGGCTGGCCCGTGGACGGCGGCGAGCCGCTCGCGTCCGTGGCCTACGCAATGTTGCGCCAGGACTGGGCGTCCGGCACGACGACGCCGGTCCCGGCCGACGCGGACGTCACACCCCCGGCGGGGCGCAAGGAGGGCGCGGCTGCGGGCGGCCGCGCCCCTGACTGGCCGTTGCCCACCGCGCGGCTGACGCTGCGGCCGCACCGGGAGGACGACCGCGGCTGGTTGCAGGAGATGTACACGCAGCCCGAGGTGGTGCACCACCTGCTGGACGAGCCCTGGGACGAGGCGACCGCGCGGGCGAAGCTGGCCAAGCGGATCACGTGGGACGACCTCGGCGGCCCGTCCGGGGCGGCGTCCCTGGTGGTGGAGCACGCGGGCGTCCCCGTGGGTGACGTGATCCTGTGGCTGACGGACCGCGAGCGCGGTGTCGCGGAGATCGGCTGGGCTCTGGATCCGCGGCATGCTGGTCAGGGCTTCGCCCGGGAGGCCGCGGCTGCGCTGCTGGACCTGGGGTTCGAGACGTCTGGCCTGCACCGGGTGGTGGCACAGATGGATGCCCGCAACACGGCGTCCGCCCGACTGGCCGAGACGCTCGGTATGCGTCGAGAGGCACACCACCGCCAGAACTGGTGGAGCAAGGGCGAGTGGACGGACACCCTCGTCTACGCGATGCTCGCGAGCGACCGGGGAGGTGGGGGGGCCATCTATGACGGCGAAGGCAACGTCAGCTCCGGAAGAACCGCCTCGGGCCCCGTGGCGAAAGAGAAATCCCCCACCTGCGCATCGTGGAGAGGCGTGGGGGATGCAGTGATGTGAACGTTCGCATCCATGCGCACCGAGGTCGGCGTGTCGGGCGCAATCCGTGCCGCCGAACGGACTTCTACGCTCACCCCATGTAGCTCGACACCGTGAGGGGGTGGACTCGCGAGGCTCACCAGGTGTGCGGACCGAGGTCCTCGAGGATCTCCAGGTCGAGAAGCCACTCGTCAGGGCGGGGAGTCTCGGGGAGCACCGGCTCGTAGGCGCCGACGTAGACGACCTCCCCCATGCCGAGGCCGGTGGCCTCCTCCGGCTCAAGGATCGTCAGGTCAGCGTGGCCGGGGACGCGGTCGATCTCGGCGAGCCGCCCCGAGGGCCACACCTCGTGTGCCGCCCTCACCACGGCCCGCACACGACGCAACGGGATCGACCCGGCGGGGCTGCCGTCGTCGTGATGGGTGACGACCCAGCCTGCAGAGGCCAGGGGCCCAGCCTGACTCACTCCCCGGGAGGGCAGCAGGATCAGCTCGTGGACTTCCCCCACGGCGATCGAGTCACCGCAGCATTCCTGCTCCCAGTCCGAGAGCGAGGCGCGGCCGACGGCGCCGACGGTGATGTCCATGGTCGGAGTGTAGGGGCGGGGCCTCACCCGAGGGCACGCGTCACCCGAGGCGCTCCGCCCTCGTTCCAGCGGAACAGGGTGAGGTGCCACAGCCCGAGGAGCGTGTGGGACGAGCCACCTCCACGCGCGCCGACGTGCCGCTGTTCGAGCGGCTCGGGTTCCGCGAGACCGTACCCGACGCGTGCATACCCGCGGCCCGGGAGTGACATCATGGACCTCGGCTCGTGCTGATACTGGGTATCGTGAGCCACGCCACTACACTGTGCCTCCACTGATAAAGGAGCAACCCCCCATGCCGACCCTGCGAACCGTCCCCCTCTCCGCCGCCACGCGGGAGGACCACCTCGCCCGCCTCCGGGCCACCAGCCCGGAGGCCCCCCTCGACATCCTGGTCGTGGGCGGCGGCTCCACCGGCGTGGGCGCCGCGTTCGACGCGGCCACCCGCGGCCTCGACGTGGGCATCGTCGAGGCCCGCGACTGGGCCTCCGGGACCTCGTCCCGCTCCTCCCGCCTCATGCACGGTGGCCTGCGCTACCTCGAGATGCTGGACGTCAAGCTGGTGTACGAGGCGCTGCGGGAGCGCGACCTGCTGCTCACCCAGACCGCGCCCCACCTGGTGCGTCCCCTGCGCTTCGTCTTCCCGTTCTTCCACAAGGTGATCGACCGCGGCTTCATCGGCGCCGGCGTCACCATGTACGACGCCATGCAGTCGCTCGGCCGCCGCCGCGCGATGGGCGCGCACCGCCATCTCAGCCGCCGCTCCATGGCCGCGACCTTCCCCTCCCTCGACGACGAGAAGATCGTCGGCGCGGTGGAGTACGCCGACGCCCAGTTCGACGACGCCCGCCTGGCCATGATGCTCGTGCGATCCGCCGTGGACCACGGCGCCGTGGCCGCCAACTACACCGCCGTCACCGGCTACCTGCGCGGCGACGACGGCCGTGTGCAGGGCGTGCGTGTCCGCGAGGAGACCTCCGGCGAGGAGTTCGACGTGCACGCGCGCGCCGTCATCCTGGCCGGGGGCGTGTGGACCCAGGAGCAGCAGGAGCTGGCCGGGGCCGACGGCGGCCTCGAGGTGCTCGCCTCCAAGGGCGCCCACATCACCGTCCCGCGCGACCGCATCCGCGCCGACGCCGCCACCGGCGTGATCACCAAGACGGAGAAGTCCGTGCTGTTCCTCATCCCGTGGGACGAGTACTGGGTGATCGGCACCACGGACACCCCGTGGGCGGAGGACGTGGCCCATCCGGCCACCACCGCGGACGACATCGACTACATCCTCGAGCACGCCAACGCGGTGCTGAAGGAGGACCTCACGCGTGACGACGTGATCGCCACGTACGCCGGCCTGCGCCCGCTCCTGCAGCCGGTCACCGGATCCGACGGCGGCTCCACCAAGATCTCCCGTGAGCACACCGTCACCGAGGTGGCCCCCGGCCTCACCGCCGTGGCCGGCGGCAAGTGGACCACGTACCGGGCCATGGCCGAGGACGTCGTGGACTTCGTGGTGCGCGAGACCCACCCGACCCGTCCCAGCCTCACCGAGCGCATCCCCGTGCTCGGCGGCCTCGGCTACTCGGAGATCGAGGCGGAGGCGGACCGCATCGCCGCCGACTACGGCCTGGACGAGGCCCGCGTGGACCGGCTCCTGTTCCGTTACGGCACCGTCCTGCGCCATGTGCTCGACCTGATCGACGGCGACCCGTCCCTGAGCGTCCCTCTCGCCGAGGCGCCGCGCTACCTGCGCGCCGAGATCGTCTACGCGGCCCGAGCCGAGGGCGTCGTCCACCTGGACGACGTCATCGAGCGCCGCACGCGCCTGTCAACCGAGGTCCGCGACCGCGGCGTCGCGGCGGCCGAGGAGATCGCGTCCCTCGTGGCCCCCGAGCTGGGCTGGGATGAAGAGCGCATCGCCGGTGAGATCCGGGCGTACAAGGACCTCGTCGCCGCCCGCCTCCGCGGCGAGACCGCCCACGACGACGTCACCGCCGCCGCCGCGCTCGCGGCCGCCGACGCCGCCCCCACCCCCTGAAAGGAGCCCGTCCATGGGCACGATCTTCCTGCATGAGATCGCCGGCACGGCCATCCTCCTCCTGCTCGGCGTCGGCGTCGTCGCCAACGTCGTCCTGACGAAGACCAAGGGCAACGGCGGAGGCTGGCTGCTCATCAGCTTCGGCTGGGGGCTGGGCGTCTTCGCGGGCGTCTACGTCGCTGCCGCGACCGGTGCGCACCTGAACCCCGCCGTGACCGTCGGCCTGCTCGTCAGCGGCGCCGAGGAGTACGCCCCCGGCATCGCCGTGACCCTCGGCACCACGCTCGCGTACTTCGCGGCGCAGCTGATCGGCGCCTTCCTCGGCGCGGCCCTGGCCTGGCTGGCCTACCGCGACCACTACCAGGCGGAGACGGACCAGGGCTCGATCCTGGGCACCTTCGCCACAGGCCCCGAGATCCGCAACCCGCTGTGGAACATGGTCACCGAGGTGATCGCCACGTTCGTCCTGGTGTTCGTGATCCTGCTCTTCGGCTCCACCCCCTCCGGGCTCGGCCCGCTCGCGGTGGCCCTGCTCGTCGTCGCGATCGGCGCGAGCCTGGGCGGCCCCACGGGGTACGCCATCAACCCGGCGCGCGACCTGGGCCCCCGCCTGTTCCACGCCGTCGCGCCGATCCGGCACAAGGGCGGCTCGGACTGGGGCTACGCCTGGGTGCCGATCGTCGGCCCGCTCGTCGGCGCCGTCCTGGCCGGCCTCGCCGCGCCTCTGTTCGTCTGAGCGGTCTGCCCGTCCAACCCCGGCGGGCACGTTCCCCTGCGGGAACGTGCCCGCCACCCCCACACCCCCGTGACCACCTCCGAAGGAGTAGGACATGACCACCCCCCGCTACGTGATGGCCATCGACCAGGGCACCACGTCCACGCGCGCGATCCTCTTCGACCACAGTGGGGCCATCGTGTCCACTGGTCAGCGCGAACACGAGCAGATCTTCCCGCGCGCCGGCTGGGTGGAGCACGACCCAGTGGAGATCTGGACGAACACCCGCGAGGTCATCGGCGAGGCCCTGGCCCGCGCCGAGGTGACCCGACACGACGTCGCCGCCGTGGGCATCACGAACCAGCGTGAGACCACCGTGGTGTGGGACCGCAACACCGGCAAGCCGGTGTACAACGCCATCGTGTGGCAGGACACCCGCACCGACCACCTCTGCGAGCGCCTCGCCGGCGACGTCGGCGCGGACCGCTACAAGGAGCGCGTCGGGCTGCCCCTGGCCACGTACTTCTCCGGCCCCAAGGTGGCCTGGATTCTGGAGAACGTGGACGGTGCCCGGGAGGCCGCCGAGAACGGCGACCTCATCTTCGGCACCACGGACTCGTGGCTCGTGTGGAATCTCACCGGCGGCGGCGAGGGCGGCCGGCACGTCACCGACGTCACCAACGCCTCCCGCACCATGCTGATGAACCTGGACACCCTCGACTGGAACGAGGAGATCTGCGCGGACATGGGCATCCCGATGTCCATGCTCCCGGAGATCGTCAGCTCCTCCGCCGAGGTGGGCACCGTATCCGGCCAGCAGCTGCTGCGCGAGACGCCGATCACCGGCATCCTGGGCGACCAGCACGCGGCGACCTTCGGCCAGGCGTGCTTCGAGGTCGGCCAGGCCAAGAACACGTACGGCACCGGCAACTTCATGCTGATCAACACCGGCGAGGAGCCGGTGCACTCGGACAACGGCCTGCTCACCACGGTGGCGTACCGCATTGGCGACCAGAAGCCGGTGTACGCGCTGGAGGGCTCGATCGCCGTCACCGGCTCGCTGATCCAGTGGCTGCGTGACAACCTCGGGATGATCGCCAGCGCCCCGGAGGTCGAGACCCTGGCCGCCGGCGTGGAGGACAACGGCGGCGTGTACTTCGTCCCCGCGTTCTCCGGCCTCTTCGCCCCGCACTGGGACGCCGCGGCCCGCGGCGTCATGGTGGGCATGACCCGTTACGTCAACAAGGGGCACATCGCCCGCGCGGCGCTCGAGGCCACCGCCTTCCAGAGCCGCGAGGTCCTGGACGCCATGAACGCGGACTCCGGCGTGGACCTGACCGAACTGAAGGTCGACGGTGGCATGGTCGCCAACGAGCTGCTCATGCAGTTCCAGGCGGACCTGCTGCGCGTGCCCGTCGTGCGCCCCAAGGTCATCGAGACCACCGCTCTCGGCGCCGCCTACGCCGCAGGCCTGGCGGTGGGGTTCTGGGCGTCCCAGGACGAGCTCGTGGCCAACTGGGAAGAGGACAAGCGCTGGGAGCCCACCACGGACGAGGAGGAGGTTGAGCGCGCCCTGCGGCTGTGGAAGAAGGCCGTGGAACGCTCCCGCGACTGGGTCGACGAGGACGTCGAGTCGGCCCAGGGCTGAGCCGTCCGGTCCGTAGGTCGGTCCGGCCGGCCCCGTGCGCCCCGTGCGCCCCGGGCCGGTCCGGGCCGGTCCGGCCCCTCCAGAAGAACCCCGAGCAGCACTACCCCCTCGTCGGCCGCCTGCGCGCGGAGCGGGGCGGAGTCGGTGCCGTTGCCATCGGCGCAGTGGCCAGGCCCGAGGCGCCCGGCTGCTCCGACGTCAAGCTGTCCTCACCCAGGGCGTCCTCTTCCCCGCCGCTTCCGCCCAAGGCGGCGGTGGACAGGCAGGCGAAGTAGTCCGCATCCACGTTCCGGCTGTCCTTGATGGCGCTCCGCTGTGGAATCTCCTCGGAGAGGTTCTCCACGGCCGCGTTGTTCGCCGAGGCCACCACCCTTTCGAGGCCGGCCACCTCAGGCCGGAGTTCGCGCGCCCGTCGTCGCATCCTGTCCTCGCCGGTCCACTCATGGGTGCGTTCGGTGAGGGCGTCGAGTGGGTTCTCACACGCCGACAATCGGCGTGCTCGTTCGACAACGTTGGACGCCAGGATGTCCCGGAGCATCGTCGTCTTGCCGGTTCCGGGGAGGCCGTTCACACCCATCAGACCTGGCCCGCCCGCCTCGACGACGTCGGCCCGCGCGGCGACATCAATGCGGGCGGCTTGCGGATGCCCCGTGTGCTCGTGGGCAGTCATATTCGAGGAACTCAGCGATGGCTGCTGTGCCTGGAGGGCGCACTTGCCCTCCTCCCCAAGGCTCGGCGGGGGCAATCCATCCCCCCTCCCGTCTGCCCTTCGCTCTCTCCCCCAGGACGACGACGTCCGTTCAGTTCCGGTTCAGTCCGAACCGGCGCGTCATCAAAGCCTCCTTGTAGTGCTTCTCCGCGGCGTCGATCTGGGCCGGCGGGGTATTGGAGCCGAACACGCGCAACAGGCTGAACGTGTACCGCTCCGGTTGGGCGGGGTCGAGCTCTAGGGCATCCCGGAGGGCGACGTTCCCGCCATGCCCGTCACGGGCGTAGGCCGCCCACCGTCCGAGCACACCACGCTCGCCGTCGGCCTTGCCCACGTAGCACTGGCCCGCGGTCTCGTCGGCGATCAGGTAGATCCCGCGTACGGCCTGCAGGGCGGTGCGCCAGCCTGCGTAGCGGGTCTCGGTCACCAGTGACTGCAGGTCCCCGTAGCTGAGGAGCACGTGGTCGAAGCCGGGGAACGCCTCGGTGGTGGGGTCGGCGATCTCCAGGACGGGGAACCGCGCCGCGAGGGGCCCGCGCTTGGCCCAGTTCACGGGGTCTGCGGACCACTCCACCACCAGGCGCTCCTCGAGGGAGGCCAGCAGCGGCACCGGCGCAACGTCGTAGTACCGATGCCGCTCCGTGCGCTCAGCCACGGCCTCCCCGCGGTTCTCGTACACGGCGGTGAGACGAGAACGACGCCCGCCCTCCCCCATGAAGATCAGCCAGTGGCGAGCAGGCTCCTTCGGGAACTTCCCCACGTGGTGCTGCTCCCGCGTGTAGGCGAGTACGCGCTCCGGCGTGGCTGCCGCCCGCGACGGCAGCCCCGACTCCTTGTAGGTGTGGCGGATGGCCAGGACGTCGTGCGGGTCAAGGCCGGCGGCGGCGAGGACCGCACCGAGGGTCAGGACGAAGGGCTCGGGGACGGGCTGGGTGGACTCCATGGGACCCCATTCTGCCGAGGCCCCCTGATCACCCTTCCGCTGCGATGAGCCCTCAGCCACAATCACCGTGACGCCTTCTAGTTGTTGTGGGTCATGAGGTTCTTGACATCCGTACCGGGCTGAGATGAGACGAGTGGGCCTCTCCCGCAGGATGGAAGTTCCTCAACAACCCACCTGCCAGAAGAGACCCACTCATGACTCACGCTAACGCACCCCTGACCCCCACTGGCCGTCTCAGGATGGTCCACCGCCACCTGCACGACGGGATCCCGCAGGCACACGTGGCCGCCGAGTTCCGGGTGAGCCGGCCCACGGTGGCCACTTGGGTCGCCCGCTACCGCGCCCAGGGAGAAGCCGGCCTTCAGGACCTGCCCAGCCGGCCGCACCGTTCACCTGCCCAGCTCGATCCGGTCCTGGTCGCCCAGATCCACGCCCTGCGGCGGGAGCGCAAGTGGTCCGCACGGCGCATCCATCACCACCTCGTCTCCGAGGGCCACCGGGTGTGTCTTCGTACCGTGGGACGGTGGCTGCACCGGGCCGGGCTCTCCCGCCTACGGGACCTGACCCCGGCCGGAGAAGACCTGCGCCAACGACCCCAGAAGATCACCGCGAGAGGGCCGGGGCACATGGTGCACCTGGATGTGAAGAAGATCGGGAAGATCCCAGACGGGGGCGGCTGGCGCACCCACGGACGTGAAAGTGAAGCAGGCCGTGCTTCCAAGCGCGGGCCTGGCCGGCGGGTCGGCTACACCTATCTGCATTCGGCGATCGACGGGTTCACCCGGCTGGCCTACACCGAGGCGTTGGAGGACGAGCGGGCGGCCACGACCGTGAGCTTCTACTGCCGGGCGAGGGCGTTCTTCGCCGCCCACGGCATCACCGTGGACCGGGTGATCACGGACAACGGGAACAACTACCGGGCTGCGGACTTCACCGCGAAGGTGGTCTCGCTCGGGGGCCGGCATCACCGGATCCGGCCCTACACCCCGCGCCATAACGGGAAGGTGGAGAGGTACAACCGGCTGATGGTCGATGAGGTCCTCTACGCCCGCCCCTACACCTCAGAGCAGGCTCGGCGTGAGGCCCTGGCGGTGTGGGTGAACCACTACAACTACCATCGGCCTCATACCTCCTGCGGGGACGCCCCGCCGACCTCGTTGGCACCGGCCCGAGTCAACAACGTCATGCCCTCCTACATCTAGTGGAAGAGGAAGCCATGACCGCACCCCAGCTGCACCTGCCCCGCACCGTCGTCTCCGATCAGACCGATCGTGCCGTCGACCTCCTCGGCCACTACTTCACGCCCGGAAAGTTCATCGGCGGCCGATGGGACGGGTTCGACCCGAGCGGGACGCGCGCAGCGTCCGCGAACGTGTTCACCTCCGACGACGTCGCCTCCGCCGCCCTGCTGAACACGCCAGTGCCGGGGCATGCGGTCGTGCATCTGCTCATCACACAGAGGGTGCACTTCGCTGGGCTACTGGAGGCCGTCGGCCCCGACCGCGACTTCATCGACGTCGACCCGGACCCGTCCGGCAAGGACATGGCACCGGTGTACGAGCTCTATGAGGCGCTGAAGACCCTGCCGAAGATCGGCCCCACGATCGCGTCGAAGCTCGTCGCCCGCAAGCGGCCGCGACTCTTCCCAATCATTGACGCCGAGCTACGCCAGACCGTCTTCCATGAGACCCGAAAGGACGGTTACGTGGGCCGGGCACTGCTCCATGCAGAGTTCTCCGCCCAGGAGCGGACCATATGGCAGCGACTCGCGTCCTACCATTCGGCGGCGTCACTGCCCACCGAGGTCTCGGTACTCCGGGTCTTCGATGTCCTCGCCTGGATGGAGGCCAAGGCGTACTGGGGGCCAGTCCCATGATCAGCCCTCGGAGGAGACCAGCACCGCTAGCCTGGGGCGGGACTGCCCGCCGCGCTGCCTATCCCGACCCCTCCAAATCCCCTCCACTATGCGCGCCAGCACCCCGGTCAGCAGTTCGACGTCGGCCGGCACGTCCTCGTCGCTGTTCAGCTCGCACTCTTCGTGAGGGATCCCGCCACGGAGGGCACGAAGAGCATGGCGTAGGCACGACCTCCTTGCAGTTGGTGAAGCCATGGCCTGCCACAGCAAGCACGTCGACGCCGTTCAGGCCGAGGCCTTTGCCCACCCTGCGGACCAGGGAGGAACTCTCGGTGAAGTACGGGCTCTGCGCCTACAAGTGGGTCATCTGCAGGGCGATCGCCATACGCTCTATCTTCTTCACCAAGCTAAACCCAACAGCGGCGATCCGCGGCTTCTTAGTGATCTTCGGCATGGGCTTCGCGGCCCGTCCGGTCGGCGCGTTCAGGTTAAGCATCCTCGACGACCTCTGAGGCCGACGCCCCACGTTGGTCCTCCCCGTGGTGCTGAGAGGCGCCGCGACCGGGGCCATTGACCTGCTGCCGACCTGCGCATGCATCGGCTTGGCTGCGCCGATCATCCTGGCCGTCCTGCGCCTCCTACAGGGCCTGGCCGTGAGCGGCGGTTGATGCGGGCCGCCGCCGTCGCGATCGAGCACGCACTACGCGCAGCGCGGCCGCTACGCCGCCATGATGCAGCTCGGCTTCCCCGCAAGGGACCCTGATCCCCTCCGGCGTCTTCGCGCTGGCGCTCATGCTCCCCACGGAGTTCGTAGACGCATGGGGCTGGCGCTTACTGTTCCTCTTCGCATGCCGATCCTGGCCATCGCCCTGTGCATTTGGGTGAAGATGTAGGGGTCGCCGGTCTGCGAGGAGCTCCAGAATCTCGGCGGCCGCCCAATCATGGCGATCATGGCCGCGCTTCTGGGCTCTGGCAGTTTCTACGCGACGAACACCTTAGCGTTCAGCTACGCCACCAACACGCTCGGTGTGTACCGCCTGGCCATGATCAACGCGACCCTGGTAGCCGCCGTCGTGCCAATTCTCGTGATCCTGCTCGTCGGCCGCGTGGATGCGTCCTGGGGCCCGGACCGAGTGACCATGGCTGGCGGCATCAACACGGCGCCAGCGGCGTGGCCACTATTCGCCCCTGATCGACATCGGCCAGGCATGGGCCATCACCTCGGCCGCGTCCACAGGCATCGGACTGCTGTCCATCACCTACGCGGCGACGGGCAGCATTCTCACTGAGCGATTCCCGGCCGAGTACCGCAACTCCGACACCACTGTCGGCTACAACCCGGCCGGCGCAACCTCCGACTTCCTGCGCTCCAAAGCCTCCTGGCTGATCGTCACGCAACCCCGTGTAGACGTTCACCCCGGCCATCATCTCATCATCCTCGTGGTCAGCTCCCCGCTGTCCGCAATCGGCGCCTTAATCGGCGAGCGGCTGCGGGTGACGGACGAGGCGGCGGTGCGAGCGGGCTGAGGTTGCCTGCCCCCACGGACGCCGATGACGCCGCACCCTTGGAGTGGTCCGGCGCCGCTGTGCGCGGGACGGGCTAGGGCATGTCTGACAATCGTTTTGACCATGCGATCACAGCATTCAGCACCACAGCGGACCGGTAGACGATCGCGTACTTGTCATACCGGGTCGCCAGGCCCCGCCACTGCTTCAGGTGCGCGTACTGGCGCTCGATGACATTGCGGCCCTTGTAGGCGGCCGCGTCGAGGCCAATGGGGCGCCCGCCGCGGGCACCGCGCCGTCTGCGGTGGCCCTGCTGGTCGGCCGGTTCAGGGATGACCGCTTTGATCCCACGGGCACGTAGGGCGTGTCTGAGAATAGATGCACGAGTCAGCTGAGACCCTGGGGACATGTCCCGGTTCCAGATGCTCTCTGACACCCAATGGGAGTTGATCGCCCCGATGCTCCCGACCCGGACCGGCCGCGCCGGCAGGCCGTTCGCCGACGCCCGCACCATGGTGGAGGCGATCATCTACCGGTACCGGTGCGGAATCGCTTGGAGGGATCTGCCCGAGGTCTACGGGCCCTGGCAGACCGTGTGGACCTGGCATCGGCGCTTGGCCGAAGAGGGCACCTGGGACACGGTGCTGGCCACGCTGACCGCCGCCGCTGACGCCGAAGGCCTGATCGATTGGTCGGTCTCGGTGGACTCCACGATCGCCCGCGCGCATCAGCACGCGACGAACATCACCCGCCACACAGGGGGATGGATCGAACTACAAGAATCCGCGTGAGGAGCCGGCCGATCACGGCATCGGGCGCTCCCGTGGCGGGCTGAGCACGAAGATCCATCAGCTCGTCGACGGGACCGGGCTGCCGCTGGTCAGCCTGATCACCCCCGGCCAGGCAGGGGACTCCCCGATGCTGCTTCCTCTTCTGGCGCAGCTGCGCGTGACCCGGCCAGTAGGGCGGCCCCGGACCCGCCCCGAGGCCGTGCTGGGCGATAAGGCGTACTCCTCCCGGGCGATCCGCACCCACCTACGTGCCCGTGGGATCAAAGCGGTCATCCCCGAACCGGCCGACCAGCAGGGCCACCGCAGACGGCGCGGTGCCCGCGGCGGGCGCCCCGTCAGCCTCGACGCGGACGCCTACAAGGGCCGCAACGTCATCGAGCGTCAGTACGCGCACCTGAAGCAGTGGCGGGGTCTGGCGACCCGGTATGACAAGTACGCGATCGTCTACCGGTCCGCTGTGGTGCTGAATGCTGTGATCGCATGGTCCAAACGATTGTCAGACATGCCCTAGCTGTAGGAGGGCATGACGTTGTTGACTCGGGCCGGGGCCAACGAGGCCGGAGGAGCGTCTCCGCAGGAGGTATGAGGCCGATGGTAGTTGTAGTGGTTCACCCACACCTGCAGGGCCTCACGCCGAGCTTGCTCTGAGGTGTAGGGGCGGGCGTAGAGGACCTCATCGACCATCAGCCGGTTGTACCTCTCCACCTTCCCGTTATGGCGCGGGGTGTAGGGGCGGATCCGGTGGTGCCGGCCCCCGAGCGAGACCACCTTCGCGGTGAAGTCCGCAGCCCGATAGTTGTTCCCGTTGTCCGTGATCACCCGGTCCACGGTGATGCCGTGGGCGGCGAAGAACGCCCTCGCCCGGCAGTAGAAGCTCACGGTCGTGGCCGCCCGCTCGTCCTCCAACGCCTCGGTGTACGCCAGGCGGGTGAACCCGTCGATCGCCGAGTGCAGATAGGTGTACCCGACCCGCCGGCCTGCACCACGCTTGGAAGCACGGCCTGCTTCACTTTCACGTCCGTGAGCACGCCAGCCGCCCCCGTCAGGGATCTTCCCGATCTTCTTCACGTCCAGGTGCACCATGTGCCCCGGGCCGCGGGCGGTGATCTTCTGCGGTCGTTGGCGCAGGTCCTCACCCGTGGGCGCGAGGTCTGGCAACCGGGAGATGCCCAGTCGGTGCAGCCACCTGCCCACAGTGCGCAGGCACAGCTGGTGGCCTTCAGAGACGAGGTGGTGATGGATGCGGCGGGCTGACCACTTCTCCCTGCGACGCAGGGTCTGGATCTGGGCCACCACCTCGGGGTCGAGCTGGGCAGGTGAACGGCGCGGACGGCTGGGCCGGTCGAGCAGCCCGGCCTCGCCCTCGGCGCGGTAGCGGGCCACCCAGGTGGCCACCGTGGGCCGGCTCACCCGGAACTCGGCGGCCACGTGCGCCTGCGGGATCCCGTCGTGCAGGTGGCGGTGGACCATCCTGAGACGGCCAGTGGGGGTCAGGGGTGCGTTAGCGTGAGTCATGAGCGGGTCTCTTCTGGCAGGTGGGTTGTTGAGGAACTTCCATCCTGCGGGAGAGGCCCGCTCGTCTCATCTCAGCCCGTACCCCGTGGCAAGAACCTCATGACCCACAACAGCTAGCCCAAAAGTCACCGGCTTCGTTGCCCTTATGTAACGCAATGAGGCGGTACAAACTATGTCCTGCTACCTGGATGTCAAGCCGTTCACTGACACTGACTACCCGCATAGCGTCCGCTATTTGGGCGCACCACAGTCCCTAGGGCAACCTGAACAACATGCTCGCCGCGTTGACCATCACGAGGTAGCGCCCTCCGATGCCAAGTGTTTGCTCGAAGTTCCTCGCAACGCAGCCCATCCGAGCCCTCACATAACACCCGAGCTCACAGGAGGGAACTCTCGTTAAGCAAAGCACGTACGCGAATGGTGTTTTTAAAAACATTACCAGGGTACGAATTATCCGGAAAATTCTCCACAAGCGCGGCGACGATCCTCTCGCACTCGTCCTCGATCCACGAATCATAGTTCTCGATGGCAAACTCAGAGGAACTTAGATTAGTAGTTCCAATACCCCTCAAGATCAGGTGAGAAATTACACGCTTGCCATGAATTATAACTCCATTCTTCACCCCCTCCGTAAGAGGCTCTAGCTCACCGAGCTTATTCTCGACTACCTGATTCACCAGCACAGATGAAACAAGGAGTCGCGGATCAGTGGAAGGATTAAAAATCGTTCTATACCTGTCCGAGAAGAGTTGTGAAATCTCGCGTTTGACCAAGACACTCAGTTCCACATCCCGGTGCGCGCAGGCCAGAGCGATTGCCGCGCTGCGGACGTCAATTCTCTTATCGGAGGACTCCGTGAGAACATCCTCGCCCGACCGCAAAAGATACTCGAAACCCATTACCTTAATTTCGGACTTAAGGCGATGCTGTTCGGCGTCAAGGAATGCGAAATCTTGGGTAGAAACATCATTCTGGGTGTTGGCGTATCGAGTTACGAGCCTACCAAACTCGGCTTCTTCATCACTCACGACAATACAACGAATCATTACCGAGGCTGCCTCGAGAAAATCAAGGCTACCCTCGCTCTTAGAAATCCGTCCGATCGTAGAGACGGTCTGGGCCCCGTTCACAATAGATACACCCTTGGCAGTGAAGTACCCCGCTTCGCGGGTCGCAGACCCCGCGGGAGCAACCTGCATATCACGGACCACCATAGTAATTCCGTTGTTAAAGTAGGCAAAGTTTTCAGGCTCGGATGTGAGGGTCTTTCTAATGCCGTCGTTGATATCGGACCGGGGGATAACTAGGCGAATATTCTCTGCGAAAAGCTTGTGTTCATGGTCACGATACCACTGGGCAATTTGGGCAGCGTCTACACGCCCGTAAACCATCCGCCTGGGTTCATCAATCTTCCCCCAATTAAAAATCTGCATGTTGAGGTCAAGATCCATAGGCTCTCGCTCAACAATAGAGTCAAAGAGAGCACCTTGCCCCAAGTGTACAAAACTCGCAATGGGCTCACTTGCTCCCCCTTCATTAACTGATGACAAAAGTTCATTCATAGACTCTTGCTGTTGCGTGGGGAGCTCTTCCTGCGCAGTTGTTACAGCAATGAAGCGCATCCGGGTGCCTGGTTTCTTCAAAATATCCGATACTGCCATACGCATTTCAGGAGATGCACTCACGGGGACGTTATCCGTCCTGATGCCTAGCAGGGTTTCGACTCCGCGGCGAAACTTTAGCAGTCCGGCCAGGTCCATTGTGCCCGATCCGTCCTGACGCCACTTTGACTGAACCAGAACGACCAACTGGGACACAAAATCAATCCCAATCGCGTCGATCCCGCGGTCCTCGCCACCGTCGATTACTTCGACAATACGCTGATTCCCACTGTCGCTTGACTCAGGAATCGTGAGATCTACGGCATAGCGGGCAAGCAAGCGGGAAAGGTTATTTACATCCGAAAGGTTTGCGTCCCAATAATCCGTCGAGTACAGCTCGCGGATACGAGTTGCGATTTGGTCCACGTGGAACTTGCTCACCTAGGGCTCCTTTGCCATCCATCAGGGGCCTAGATGTAGGAGGGCATGACGTTGTTGACACGCACCGGGGCCAACGAGGCCGGAGGAGCCTCTCCGCAGGAGGTATGCGGCCGATGGTAGTTGTAGTGATTCACCCACACCTGCAGGGCCTCACGCCGAGCCCGCTCTGAGGAGTACGGGCGGGCGTAGAGGACCTCGTCGACCATCAGCCGGTTGTACCGCTCGACCTTCCCGTTATGGCGCGGGGTGTAGGGGCGGATCCGGTGATGCCGGCCCCCGAGAGAGACCACCTTCCGGGTGAAGTCCACGGCCCGGTAGTTGTTCCCGTTGTCCGTGACCACCCGGTCCACGGTGATGCCGTGAGCGGCGAAGAACGCGCGGGCCCGGCAGTAGAACCCGATCGTGGTCACCGCCCGCTCATCCTCCAGCGCCTCCGTGTACGCCAGGCGGGTGAACCCGTCGATCGCCGAGTGCAGGTAGGTGTAGCCGACCCGCTGGCCAGACCCCCGCTTGGAAGCACGCCCTGCCTCACTGTCTCTTCCGTGGGCGCGCCAGCCTCCCCCTTCAGGGATGCGTCCGATCTTCTTCACGTCCAGGTGCACCATGTGCCCTGGCCCCCTCGCGGTGATCCTCCGGGCCGGCTGCCGGCGGAGGTCTTCTCCGGCTGGGGTCAGGTCCCGTAGGCGGGAGATCCCGGCCCGGTGCAGCCATCGCCCCACGGTGCGAAGACACACCTGGTGGCCCTCGCCGACCAGATGGTGATGGATGCGCCGGGCGGACCACTTCTCGGCCCGGCGCAGGGCCTCCAGCTCGGCCACGATCGCGGGGTCGAGCCGGGCAGGTGAGCGATGGGGCCGGCTCGAGCGGTCTTGCAGTCCTGCCTCGCCTTCGGCACGGTAGCGGGCGACCCAGGTGGCCACCGTGGGCCGACTGACGCGGAACTCCGCGGCCACGTGGGACTGCGGGATCCCGTCGTTCAGGTGGCGGTGGACCATGCGCAGCCGGCCGGTGGGGGTCAGAGGTGCGTTAGCGTGAGTCACGAGCGGGCTTCCTTCCGCGGATGAGTGGATGTCGCAATTCCCATCCTGCGGGGCGGAGCCCGCTCGTCTCATCTCAGCCCGTGCCTCGTGTCAAGAACCTCATGACCCACAACACCTAGAACCCCCCAGAACCCCCGCCATCCTGTGCGAGGTTGCTGAAGCGACTGTAGTGCCCCTGGAACCCCACCACAATGGTCTTCGTGGGCCCGTTGCGGTGCTTGGCCACGATCAGGTCCGCCTCACCGGCGCGCGGGGACTCCTTGTCGTACACGTCCTCGCGGTGCAGCAGGATCACCATGTCCGCGTCCTGCTCGATCGAGCCGGACTCGCGCAGGTCGGACACCTGCGGCCGCTTGTCCGTTCTCTGCTCACTGCCACGGTTCAACTGGCTCAGCGCGATCACCGGCACGTCGAGCTCCTTGGCCAGCAGCTTGAGGGCACGGGAGAACTCGGCCACCTCCTGCTGACGGGACTCCACCTTCTTGCCCGAGCTCATGAGCTGCAGGTAGTCCAGCACCACCATCTTGAGGTTGTTCTTCTGCTTGAGCCGCCGGCACTTGGCGCGGATCTCCATCATGGTCATGTTCGGGGAGTCGTCGATGAAGAACGGCGCCTCGTTCAGCCGCCCCACGGTCGCGGCGATCTTGGACCACTGGTCGTCCCGGATGGTGCCCTTGCGCAGGTCCTGCAGGGCGATCGTCGCCTCGGCACTCAGAAGCCTCATCGCGATCTCGTTCTTCCCCATCTCTAATGAGAAGAACACCGTCGCCATGTTGTGGTGGATGGCCGCGGCCCGCGCGAAGTCGAGCGCGAGCGTGGACTTGCCGACGGCGGGGCGCGCCGCGATCACGATCATCTGGCCGCCGTGCAGGCCCTGCGTCAGCTCGTCGAAGTCGTAGAAGTCGGTGGGGACGCCCGTCAGGCCCTCCCCCTGGTTGCCGGCCGCCTCGATCTCGTCGACGGCGTGCTCCATGATCTCCGCGAGGCGCACGTAGTCCTCGGACTGGCGGTTCTCCGCCACCTTGTAGATCTCGGACTGCGCCTCGTTGACGATCTCCTCGACCTCGCCGTCGCCCTGATACCCCAGCTGGGTGATCTTGGTGCCGGCGGTGACGAGGCGCCGCAGGACGGCCTTCTCCGCCACGATCTCCGCGTAGAAGCTCGCGTTGGCGGCGGTGGGCACGGACTGGATCAGCTCGTGCAGCACGGCGGGGCCGCCCACGCGGCTGAGCTCCTGGCGCTTGTTCAGCAGGTCCGCCACGGTGACGGCATCTGCGGGCTCACCACGGCCGTAGAGGTCGATGATCGCCTCGTAGATCATCTCGTGGCTGGGCCGGTAGAAGTCGTGGCCGCGCAGCAGCTCCACCACGTCCGCGATCGCGTCCTTGGAGAGCATCATGCCGCCCAGCACCGAGCGCTCCGCCTCAAGGTCCTGGGGCGGCAGGAAGCGTTCAGAGGAACGGCCGCCGTCGTAGGAGCCCGAGTCTCCGTAGTTCTCAGTCAACGTCCGGAGACTCCCTTCCCACAGCCCGCACGACGGCGGCCCTCGCCGGTCTTCCCGGCTCTGATTCCTCTGTTGTCACCGCCCGTGCCGCCGCACCCTCCTGCAGGCGGACGGTGCGACGGTCCCCGGGGCGACGGTCCGAGCGGATGCGCGCCTGTCAGTGGTCACCTGCGGCCAATACCCGCCCTCGCGTTGGGGATACCACGCGACACTACGCGCGCCGTGGAGGCTGGGCAACCGCGTTTCCCACAGGCCTTGTGGACAACGTGTGGATTCGGCGGCGTGTCGCGTGGATCGCCTGAGGACCACGCTGGGGACAACCGCTCGACCGCTCCCATAATCCCGCTCTGACCTGGGACGATGCGATCCCCAGGGCTGTGGAGGAAGTTTCTCCACCCCCCTTTCGGCCCCATCGATCCAACTTGACAGCAGCCTCGTTTGCACCCTTATTACACGGTCT
The DNA here is from genome assembly GCF_014138885.1 of Micrococcus luteus. Classification (NCBI taxonomy): domain Bacteria; kingdom Bacillati; phylum Actinomycetota; class Actinomycetes; order Micrococcales; family Micrococcaceae; genus Micrococcus; species Micrococcus luteus. The sequence continues at coordinate 1,530,147 of NZ_JACJIK010000001.1, read as the reverse complement.
GGTACACGCCTATCCACACCGTCATCCACACTCTCCACATCTGTGGACAACTCCTGTGGACAAGGTGCCCGGATCTGGGGACGGCGAAGTTGACAGCGTCTGCGCGCGGCCCCGGGTCCTCCCCGTGCCCACCTCTCCCGGCCGCCCCGGGCCGCCCCGCACCGATGACTCCCGCGCATCAGTGGGCCGCCCAAGAGTCATTGGACGGAATGAAAGGACGGTGCTTGGGTGGGATGCATCATCGTGTCGTCCGCCACAGTGAGGAGTCCGCCGTGCCCCCGGCCACCACCGCCCCCTCCCCGGCCTCGCTCCCGCTCGACGGCGTCCTCGTCGCCGACTTCTCCCGCGTCCTCGCCGGCCCGCTCGCCACCATGACGCTGGCGGACCTCGGGGCCCGCGTCATCAAGGTGGAGCACCCCGAGCGCGGCGACGACACCCGCGGCTGGGCCCCGCCCCGCTCGGCGACGGGCGCCACCTACTTCGAGTCCGTGAACCGCAACAAGGAGTCGGTCGGCTGGGACCTGAAGGACCCCGAGGACCAGCGGCGGGCCGCCGCCCTGGCCGCCCGGGCCGACGTCGTGGTCCACAACCTCAAGCCCGGCACCATGGAGCGCCTCGGCCTGGGCTACGACGAGGTCGCGCGGGAGAACCCGTCCGTGGTCTATGCCGCCGTCTCCGGCTTCGGCGACCGCGAGGGCCGGGACCTGCCCGGCTACGACTTCATCGTCCAGGCCGCGGGCGGGCTCATGAGCATCACCGGCGAACCGGACGCCCCGATGAAGGCGGGCGTCGCCCTGGTGGACGTGCTCACGGCCAAGGACCTCACCGCCGGCGTGCTCGCGGCCCTGCTGCGCCGCGAGCGCACCGGGGAGGGCGCCCACCTGCGACTGAACCTGCTCTCCTCGCTGCAGGGGGCGCTCGCCAACCAGGGCCAGGCATGGCTCGGCGCCGGCGTCGTCCCGCGGCGGATGGGCAACGACCACCCCTCGATCGCCCCCTATCAGCTGCTGGCGTGCCGGGACGCGCCGCTCGCCGTCGCCATCGGCAACGACGCGCAGTTCCGCACCTTCGCCGCGGCCCTCGGCGTCCCCGAGCTCGCCGAGGACCCGCGCTTCACCACGAACACGGACCGGGTCGAGCACCGCGAGGAGCTGCGCACCGCCCTGGAGGACGCGCTCTCGGCCGAGACGGCCGCCCACTGGCGGGACGTGCTGCAGGCCGAGCGACTCCCGGTCGGCCTCGTGTCCACCGTCGCCGAGGGCGTCGAGCTGGCCGAGTCCCTCGGCCTCGAGCCGACCGTCGAGGTCCAGGACCGCTCCGGCGCCCCCGCCGGCCGGCAGTTCCGCCACCCGGTGCAGTGGGACCCGCCCGTCGCGCACCCGCACCACGCGCCGCCCGCGCTCGGCGCGGACACGGCGGCCGTCAACACCTGGCTCGACACCCGCTGACCACCCCGCAGAGAGGACCCCCGCCATGACCACCCCGTTCCACGCCGAAGCCGACTCGTTCCTCGGCCGCGCCGACGTCGTCGGCCTGGACTCCCTGTTCTCCGCCGAGGAGAAGGCCGTCGCGCTGCAGGTGCGCGGCTTCGTGGACGAGCACATCCGCCCGCACATCGCCCGCTGGTACGACGACGCCGTGTTCCCGCGCGAGATCGTCCCCGAGCTGGGCCGCCTCGGCGTGCTCGGCATGCCCTACGAGGGCCACGGCATGCCCGGCCGCTCGGCGGTGGAGTACGGCCTCGCCGCGCAGGAGCTCGAGGCCGGCGACTCCGGCCTGCGCACCTTCGTCTCCGTGCAGGGCTCGCTCGCGATGGGTGCGATCCACAAGCACGGCTCCGAGGAGCAGAAGGCGCAGTGGCTGCCGCGCATGACCACCGGCGAGGCGGTCGGCTGCTTCGGCCTCACCGAGCCGGGCGCCGGCTCGGACCCGGCCTCCATGACGACGACGGCCCGCCAGGAGCCCGGCGGCGACTGGGTGCTCGACGGGGTCAAGCGCTGGATCGGGCTGGCCACGCTGGCCGACGTCGCGATCATCTGGGCGCAGACCGGCGAGCCCGGCGACGGGCGCGGGGTGCGCGGCTTCGTGGTCCCCACGGACACCCCCGGCTTCCGTGCCGAGGCGATCACCCAGAAGCTGTCCATGCGGGCCTCGGTGCAGTGCGAGATCCACCTCGACGGCGTGCGCCTGCCCGCCTCCGCAATGCTGCCGGCCGACTCCGCCGTCGGGCTCAAGGGCCCCTTCCAGTGCCTCAACGAGGCCCGCTACGGGATCATCTGGGGTGCGATGGGTGCGGCCCGCGACTCCTTCGACGCCGTCCTCGACTATGCGATGGAGCGGCAGCAGTTCGGGGTGCCGCTGGCCTCCCACCAGCTGACGCAGGCCAAGCTCGCGGACATGGCCGTGGCCATCGGCAAGGGCTACCTGCTGGCGCACCAGATCGGCCGCGCCAAGGACGCCGGCCCGCTCACCCCCGCCATGATCTCGGCGGGCAAGCTGGACAACTGCCGCGTGGCCATCGGCATCGCCCGGGAGGCCCGCGAGATGCTCGGCGGCAACGGCATCACCCTGGAGCACTCGCCGCTGCGGCACGCGAACAACCTCGAGTCCGTGCGCACCTACGAGGGCACGGACGAGGTCCACCAGCTCACGCTCGGCCGGCACCTCACGGGCATCGGCGCGTTCGCCCCGGCCCGCTGAGCCCCGCGCCCGGGCTCAGGCGTCGTCGGCGGGCGCCTCGGGCGCCGGAGCCTCCTCGGCCACGGAGGCGAGGATCGGGGTGGCCGGCAGCTTCCGCACGCGCTTGGGGCGGCGGGCGCGGGCGGGGATGAGGGCGCGCATGTTCTCGGTCTTGCCGAAGCAGAGCAGCCGGTCGCCCTCCTCGAGGACCTTGGTGTCCGCGGGGTTGGGGAACACGGAGGTGCCGCGGTGCAGGGTGAGCACCTGCAGGTCCTTCGCGAGCAGCCCGGAGTCCTCGATGGACTGGCCCACCCAGCCGGAGCCGGCGTGCACGGTGATCTCACCGACCCCGTACCCGGTGGACACGGCCAGGCGCTGGCGCACGTCGATGTCGGGGAAGCCGGCCTGGTCCGCGACGTAGTCGATGATCGCGCCGGCCACGTCCAGGTCCGTGGCGGCCTCGATGCCCTGCAGCCCCGGGGAGGAGTTCACCTCCATGACCAGCGGGCCGTGCTCGCCCTCGAGCATGTCCACGCCCGCCACGCGCAGGCCCATGATGTGGGCCGCCCGCACGGCGGTCTCCGCGTACTCGGGCGAGAGCTCGACGCGCTCCACGGTGCCGCCGCGGTGCACGTTGGAGCGGAACTCGTCCCCCTGGGCCCGGCGGCGCATCGCGGCCACCACGCGGTCCCCCACCACGAGCGCGCGGATGTCCGTGCCCTTGGACTCCTCCACGAACCGCTGGATGAGCACCTGCTGGTTGGTGCCGTGCAGCGTCTCGATGATCGCCTCGGCCACCTTCTTGGTCGGCGCCAGGATCACGCCGATGCCCTGGGTGCCCTCGAGCAGCTTGATCACCACGGGCGCCCCGCCCACCATGTCGATCGCCGTGGAGACCTCGCCGCGGTTGCGCACGAACACGGTGGCGGGCATGTCGATCTCGTGGCGGGAGAGGATCTGGGTGGCACGCAGCTTGTCCCGCGAGTTCATGATCCCGGCGGCCGTGTTGGGCGTGTAGACGTCCATCTGCTCGAACTGGCGCACCACGGCGGTGCCGAAGTAGGTCACCGAGTTGCCGATGCGCGGCAGCACGGCGTCGTAGCCGGAGAGGGGGCGGCCGCGGAACATCAGATCGGGCTCGTCCGAGCTGAGGTCGATGCCGAAGCGCAGGGTGTCCAGGACCTTCACCTGGTGGCCGCGCTCGAGCGCCGCGGTCTTGAGGCGCTGCGTCGAGTAGGCGCGCAGGGAACGGGAGAGGATGGCGAGCTTCATGACCGCTTTCCTGGGAGGATGAGGGGCGTGTCTGAATCTAAGCACACGGCCCCGGCCCCCCACGGCGTGCCCCCCACCGACGACGGCGCCGCTCGCCCGGGGCTGGTGGGCTGGCGCGAATGGGTCGGCCTGCCCGCCGCCCACACCCCCTGGATCAAGGCCAAGATCGACACCGGCGCCCGCACCTCGGCGCTCCACGCCTTCGGCATCGAGCGGTTCACCCGCGACGGCGCCGCGTGGGTCCGGTTCGAGGTGCACCCGTGGCAGACCTCGGCCGCGGACGCGCGGACGGCCGAGCTGCCGGTGGCCGACCTGCGCACGGTCCGCTCCTCGAACGGCGAGACGCAGGAACGCGTCGTCGTCGTGATGCCGCTGACCCTGGCCGGCCGCACGATCGAGGCGGAGGTGACCCTGACCCACCGGGACGAGATGGGCTTCCGCATGCTCGTGGGGCGCACCGCGCTGGCCGCCGGCGGCCTCCTCGTGGACCCCGCCGCCTCGTACGTGGGCGGGCAGCCTCCGCGCGGCGTGCGCCGCCGGAACCGGGGACGCGCGTGAGCCGTCGCCCCGCCCGCGCCCCCTTCGCGTTCGGCGGGGTCGAGGTGCCGGCCGGCCGCCGCCACGAGCTGTCCCTGCCGATCTCCCAGCTCGTCACCGGCGCGGACGTCACCCTGCCCGTGCACGTGCTGCACGGCCGCGAGGACGGGCCCACCGTGTGGGTCTCCGCCGCGATCCACGGGGACGAGGTGGCCGGCGTCGAGATCATCCGCCGCGTCCTGGAGCGCCTGCAGCCCACGCACCTGCGCGGCACCCTGCTGGCCGTGCCCATCGTCAACGTGCTCGGCGTGATGGCCGGGGACCGCTACCTGCCGGACCGCCGCGACCTGAACCGCTCCTTCCCCGGCTCCGCCCGGGGCTCCCTGGCCTCGCGCATCGCGCACCTGATGATGACCGAGGTGATCGGCCGCTGCACCGTGGGCATCGACCTGCACACCGGCGCGGACCGCCGCTCCAACCTGCCGCAGATCCGCTGCGACCTGGAGGACCCCCAGACCCGTGCGCTCGCCGAGGCGTTCGGCGCGCCCGTGCTCTTCCACGCCCGCCTGCGGGACGGCTCCCTGCGCGCCGCGGCCCGCGAGACCGGCGCGCGCGTGCTGCTCTACGAGGCCGGTGAGGCCTGGCGGTTCGACGAGTACGCGATCGCCCCCGGCGTGGACGGGGTCCTGCGCGTGCTCGCCGCCCTGGACATGGTGGACCCCGCGGACATCGGGCTCACCGAGCCCGGGCCGGACGCCGTCGTCGACGCCCCCGGTCCGCTGCCCGGCGAGGTCCCCGAGGAGCGGACCACGGACGTGCCCGAGGCGACCGACGCCACCGGCGAGGACACCGCCGCCGTCCACCCCGACGTCGTCGACGGCGAGCAGGACGCCCCCTACCTGGTGTGGCAGTCCACCTGGGTGCGCGCCCGCGCGGACGGCCTCGTGCACCTGGACGTCGCGCTCGGCGAACGCGTGAACGCCGGGGACCGGATCGGCGCGCTCTACAACTCGTTCGGCCGCCGCCTCGCGCACGTGAAGGCCGAGCTGACCGGCGTGGTCATCGGCCGCACCGAGGCACCCCTGGTGCACCGCGGCGACGCCCTCGTGCACATCGGAGGATGGGACGCATGAGCACCCCCGCGACGACGGCGGCCCCCGGCCCCGCTCAGGCCGGGGGCGGGCGCCGGGCGATGGCCCGGCCGCCGTGCACGAGCCGGTAGTAGAGCAGCAGCGCCATCCCGACCCCGCCGGAGAGCAGGTACATCACCGGGATCCCGACGGCGGCCGCCACCGCGCCGAGCACCATGGGGCCGAGGCCGGTGCCGAGGTCCAGGAGCAGGAAGAACGTGCCCGTGGCGACGCCGATCTCGGTGGGCCGGACCACCTTGATCGCGATGGTCTGGAACACGCTCACCACGGGCCCGTAGGTCAGCCCCAGCAGGGCGCCGGCCGCGAGCATGCCCGCCGGCTCCCGCCACAGCGCCAGCACCGCGTAGGAGACGGCCATGCCCGCGAGGATCGGGTAGACGACGGCGTTGTCCCCGTGCCGGTCGTGCAGCACGCCCAGGACGGCGCGGCCCACGATGGTGCCCGCGGCGAAGAGCAGGAAGAACAGGCTCGGCACCATCGCCGGGTAGCCCTGCTGCTGCGCGAACGTGGCCATGAACGCGAGGATGCCGCCGTACATGAACCCGGAGGCCAGGGCCACGCCCGCCGCCGGCGCCACCTCCGCGGAGAACACGTCCGCCCGGTGCAGCCGGAACCGGCCCGTCAGCGGCGGCTCGGGCACGCGCAGGAACAGGGCGATCAGCAGGGCCATGCCCGTGAAGCCGATGCACGCCCAGAACAGGGCGTCGTAGCCGAGGGTGGTGCTCAGCTGCAGGGCCACCATCGGCCCGACGGCGCCCGCGAGCGTCATGGACGTGGAGAACCAGCCGGTGCCCTCGGAGCGGCGCACGGGCGGGACGATCCGCTGCACGGCCGTGGCCAGCACGGTGCCGGCCGCGCCGAAGCACATGCCGTTGAGCAGCCGGACCGCGGTCAGCGTGGCCAGGGAGTCCGCCCAGAGGTACGCCGCCGTCGTGAGGACGTAGCAGGCCAAGGCGACGAGCAGGACCCGCCGCCGCCCCCACGCGAAGGTGGCGGGTGTCGTCGTCATGCGGGTGAGGACCGCGCCCAGCACGAACGCCCCCACCACGACGCCGGCCTCCGCGTCCGACGCGCCGAAGGACGTGACGGCGTAGAGCGCCATGGCGGTCATGAGCGTGTAGAAGATCATCGCCACGAACAGGTAGGTCGCGCTGACGAGGATGAACGGGCGCGTCCACAGCGGCGGGCGCGGGGCCGCCGTCGAGCCGGCGAGGTCGGAGGGCGGTGGGGCGGAGGGCATGACCTCCATGTTCCCCCACGGCACGAGGCCCCGGCCCGCTCGTGAAGAGCGGACCGGGGCCTCGGGTGCGCGTCGCGGGCGCGACGGGCTCAGAAGCGGATGATCACTTCTTGGCCTTGGCGGCCACGACCTGCAGCTGGACGGTCGCGATGACGTCCTCGTGCAGGCGGACCTGGGCCTCGTGGTTGCCCACGGACTTGATGTGCGCCGGCAGGGTGATCGAGCGCTTGTCCACGGAACCGAGGCCGGCGGCCTCGATCGCCTCGGCGACGTCGGCGGTCTGGACGGCGCCGAACAGGCGACCCTCCGCACCGGCGGTGCGCTCGAGCTTCACGGTGGCGGACTGGAGCTGCGCGGCCTGGGCCTGCGCGTCCTCCAGGTTCGCCACCGCGCGGGCCGCGCGGGCCTTCTGCAGGGACTCGACCTGCTTCTCCCCGCCCTTGGTCCACACGGTGGCGAAACCGCGCGGGAGCAGGTAGTTGCGGGCGTACCCGTTCTTGACCTCGACCACGTCACCGGAGGTGCCGAGACCGGCCACTTCCTGGGTCAGGATGAGCTTTGCCATCTGGGTGTTCCTTCCTTCGCTCGCTCGATCAGCCGCGGCCGGCGCCGGCGTAGGGCAGCAGGGCCACCTCGCGGGCGTTCTTGACGGCCTGGGCGATCTTGCGCTGCTCCTGGACGGTCACGCCGGTCACGCGACGGGCACGGATCTTCCCGCGGTCGGAGATGAACTTGCGCAGCAGGGCCACGTCCTTGTAGTCGATCTCGGTGATCTTGGCGGCCTTGAGCGGGTTGGACTTCGGTTTGGGCTTGCGGAGTTCAGCCTTCGCCATCGTGGTGCTCCTTCAGAGTTCTCTGGAGCCCGCAGAACGGTTCTGCGGGATGGGATCACGCGGCGTCCCGTGCGGGGCACGGGGCCGTGTGCAGTGCGGCCCGGCGGTGCCGGGTCGCGGGTGGGATGGGCCGCCGGGGCGGCCCTCCGGGCAAGGTGCGCCCGGACGGAGAGGTCCGTGGTGTTCCGTGTCCGTCGCGGCCGCGGGGGCCGCGCCCGGTCAGTGCAGGATCAGAACGGGGGCTCGTTGGAGGACGGGGTGTCCCATCCGCCGCCACCGCCGCCGGACCAGGGGTCCTGCGGTGCGGCCTGGCCGCCGCCCTGCTGCTGGCCGCCCCAGCCGCCGCCCTGCTGGGCGCCGCCGAAGCCGCCGTCGTTGTTCCCCCCGAAGCCGCCGCCGGCCGGGGCGCCGCCGAAGCCGCCCCCCTGCTGGCCGCCGCCGAAGCCACCGCCGCCGCCGCCGCGCTGGGCGCGGGTGACCTTGGCCGTGGCGAACCGCAGCGCCGGGCCGACCTCGTCCACGTCCAGCTCCCAGCTGGTGCGACGGTTGCCGTCCCGGTCGTCGTAGGAGCGCGCCCTGAGGCGGCCCTGCACGATCACGCGCATGCCCTTGGTCAGCGACTCCGCCACGTTCTCCGCGGCTTCACGCCAGACCGAGCAGCGCAGGAACAGCGCTTCGCCGTCCTTCCACTCGTTGGTCTGACGGTCGAACGTGCGGGGCGTGGACGCGACGGTGAAGTTCGCGACGGCCGCGCCGTTCGGGGTGAAGCGCAGCTCCGGGTCGGCGGTGAGGTTGCCGACCACGGTGATGACGGTCTCGCCTGCCATGGTCACTCCTGTCTTCGGGGGTTCTGCCGGTCAGTGACCGGATCCGGGGATCCGGGACTGCTCAGCGGGGTTCCGGTGGGGGCGTCGGGGACTGATCCGATGCTCTCAGACCCTCCGGACACGGTACGAGGATCACTCAGCGGTGATCTTCTGCTCCTCCGGACGGATGATCTTGGTGCGCAGGATCGTCTCGTTGAGGTTCAGCAGACGGTCCAGCTCCTGGGTGGCGGCCGGCTCCGACTGGAAGTTGACGACCACGTAGATGGCCTCGGACTTCTTCTGGATCTCGTAGGCGGTCTTGCGGCGACCCCACACGTCGATGTTGTCGACGGTGCCGCCGGCGTTCGTGACGACCTCGAGGTACTTCTTCAGGGTCGGCTCCACGGTGCGCTCGTCGACCTCAGGGTCGATCAGCACCATCAGCTCATAAGCACGCATGCGAACCCACCTCCTCTGGGCTTGCGGCCGCGGTCTCTCCGCGGCAGGAGGTTCTGCGTTCTCCCCTCACGCATGCATCCGCACTCTTCGGCGGCACGCAGGGGATCCCGTCAAGAATACCAGCATTGCGCCTCCGCAGATGAGGTGCCACCCCTAGGGGGCCGTGGGGTGGCCGGGGCTTGCCCTCGGTCGACGACGACGTACCTTGGAAGGAGGACACACATCCTGTGTCAAACCCCTCTCACGTTTCGGAGCATCCATGTCAGAGTCCACGTCGGCAGCGCCCCAGCCGTCCCAGTCCGTCCCCTCCCGCCGCCGAGTCGCCAGCAGCCTCGCGTGGGCGGTGCCGACCGTCGTCGCCGCCGCCGCTGCCCCCGCCGAGGCGGCCAGCCCTCTCCCGCGGATCGACCGCGTGTTCAGTATCCGCCGCGCCACCACAGCAGCCGTGCCCGGCGCGTCGGTGTCGGCCTGCGGCTCGGGTTCGACCCGCTTGAGCGTCACCACGGACGACGTCAATACCTACTACCGGATCGCCAATGTGCGCACCGGCTCCACGGTGACGGATGTGACCGCCTCCGTCCTGGTGCAGAAGGACATGGTGGATGCGATGGGGTCTCGGAACCCCCTCACCTGGACGAGCGCCACGACGGACTGGAGCACCCCCGTCCGTGAGGTCTCCGGGACCGGCAGTCCGGTCCTGTACACCAACAACGGCACCCGGTACTACCGCTACGTCAGCAAGCTCTCCACCCCGGTACCCGCCCCCGTCTCAGGCACCATCACCCTGCCGCGCATCGGGTGGTACAGCAACTGCAGCACGACCCTCGCCGGCGTGTCGGTCAGCGGCCGCGGCAGTGCCGTCGTGAACGGCATGACCTTGGACAATGTCGGCGACTTTCGGACGCTGTGACCCCGGGCCCCGCCGGCTGACGCAGCCCCGCGCACGCCGCACGTGGCAGCCGTCATCCCCCGCCGCGCCTCACACCCCGCGGAAGAACTCCCGCACGGCCGCCGTCAGGTGCTCCACGTCCCGCACGCCGCACATCTCGCGCGCCGAGTGCATGGACAGCAGGCCCAGGCCCACGTCCACGGTCCGGATGCCCAGGCGGGTCGCCGAGATCGGGCCGATGGTGGAGCCGCAGGGGACGTCGTTGTGGGAGACGAACTCCTGGAACGGCACCCCCGCCACGCCGCAGCAGCGGGCGAACGCGGCCTCTCCCCCCGCGTCGGTGGCGTAGCGCTGGTTGGCATTGATCTTCAGCAGCGGGCCGTGGTTCACGCGCGGGTGGTTCACGGGGTCATGCCGCTCGGCGTAGTTCGGGTGCACCAGGTGGCCGGCGTCCGCGGAGAGCAGCCAGGACCCCGCGATCGCCCGCGCGCGGCCCTGCCCGGCCACGCCGAGCACCTCGAGCACGCGCCCCATGACCTCCTCGAGCAGCGGACCGGCCGCCCCGGACCGCGACGCCGACCCCAGCTCCTCGTGGTCGAACGCGGCGAGCAGCGGGATCACCGGGGCGCCGGCCGCCTCACCGGCCACCCCGCCCGCGACGGTCCCCTCGTACGCGATCGCCCCCTCGGCGCCACCGTGTTCGCGCGCCAGCTCCTCGAGCGCCACGAGGCCCGCGTGCACCGAGCTCAGGTTGTCCAGCCGGCCCGACGCGAAGAACTCGCCCGCCAGCCCGAAGAGTCCGGGCGCCTGGGCGTCGGCCACCACGACGTCGTGCCCGCGCACCGCGGCCGGGTCCACGCCGGCGGCGGCCGCGAGCGCGGTCAGCACGTCACCGGGCACGCGGGCGGCCAGACCGTCGGCCTCCGCCTCGCCGGCGCCCTCGCCGCGCGGGGCGAGCGCCCCCACGACGGGGTTCGTGTGCCGCTGCCGCTTCAGCGTCAGCCCCTCGTTGACCTCGCGGTCCAGGTGGATGGCCAGCTGCGGGATGCGCCCCACGGGCCCGGTCGCGGCGAGCACCTGCGTGCCGTCGTCGAGGGCGAGACGCCCGGCGAACCGCAGCTCACGGTCCAGCCACGAGTTCAGCAGCGGGCCGCCGTACACCTCGACGCCGGCCTGCACCCAGCCGTCGGCCGTCACGGTGGCCGGGTTCGGCTTGAGCTTGAACCCCGGCGAGTCCGTGTGCGCCCCGAGCACGCGGAACACCGGCACGACGTCGGCGCTCGGCCCCGCCTCGTCCGGCCCGGCCACGCGCGGCTCAGCGCCCGCGGCCCGGCCCAGCGCCCCGGCGCCCGTCGGCACGATCCAGGCCACCGCCGCGCCGTCGCGCACCACCACATAGCCGCCCGGGGCCGACGGGAAGTCGACCGTCTCGTCCAGCCGGGTGAAGCCGACGGCCTCCAGACGGCGTGCGACCTCCTCCGCGGCGTGGTAGCTGGAGGGCGAGGCGGTCACGAACTCGGCCAGGTCCCGCAGGTGGGCGGGCATCTCGGCGACGGTGTCACGGGTCACGGGGGTCATGCCCCGACCGTACCGCGCCCCGTCACCCCGTCCGGCTACCCTGGCCCGGAGGCGGGCCCGCTGCATCGCCCGCCCCGTCAGCGCAGGAGGAGCCCGCCGTGGACATCATGATCGCCGTCGCCGTGGGGGTCTTCCTCCTGGTGGCGTGGACCGTGGGCGGCTGGGCCATCGTGCGGATGGGCTTCACCCGGGACGGGGACGCGGCCCGCGCCCCCGCCCACGACGCACACGACGACGGCGCCGCGCGTCCGGTGCACCCCGGCGCGGCCGCGGACCCGGCCACCGACCCCCACGTGATGTGGCGCGAGCAGATGAAGGCGGCCACGGCCGCCTCCGGGGCGCAGTGCGTCTGCCCGCCGCCGCCCCGCGAGGACGGCGCCGCCGCGGCGGGGACGACCGCGCCGCCGTCGTCCCCGGACTGCCCGATCCACCGCTGGGACTACGCCTGAACCGCGGCCGGTCGGCCTGAGCGCCCCTGGGCCGGTCCGGCGTACGCGCCGGCGAGCGGGTCGGTGTCCGGGTGGCCGCCGTGGTCGCGCTTCACGAGGTCCTCGGCCGGGTGCAGCATCTCCCACACGACGCGCCCGCACAGCCACAGCACCGCGAGCATGTGCGCGAGGATCGCGGCCACGTAGACGGAGTCGTCCATGGAGTGCTGCGGCGGGGTCTCGGCCACCCCCTTGGCCAAGTACATCCACACGGCGAAGAAGTGCAGCGCCTCCACCGTCTGCCACACCCAGAAGTCCCGCCACCGCGGCAGGGCGAGCGCCAGGAGCGGGATCAGCCAGACCACGAACTGCGGTGAGTACACCTTGTTGGTGAGCACGAACGCCGCCACCACCAGGAACGTCAGCTGCGCCAGCCGCGGGGTGTGCCGCACCCGCACGCCGAGCACGAAGATCCCCAGGCAGCACACCGCGAAGGTCCCGTAGGCCAGCAGGGTCAGGGAGTCCTCCGGAACGAACGCCCACCCGGCCTGCGCGGCGGTCACGTCCCACGCGTGCCACACGCTGGACAGGCCCGGCCCGCGCTCGCCGGAGAAGGTGAAGAACACGGACCACGCCTGGACGTTCACGACCATGAGCGGCACGTTGACCGCCGCCCACGCCGCCACCGTGCCCCCGGCCGCGAGCAGGAACGGCCGCCACCGCCGCGAGCGCACCGCCAGGATCAGCAGCGGCCCCAGGATCAGCAGCGGATACAGCTTCATGGCCGCGCCGAGGCCGAACAGCACCCCCGCCGTCAGGGACCGGCCGCGCGACCACGCGTACATGCCGCACGCCAGCAGGGCCACGGCCCACAGGTCCCAGTTGATGGTGCCGGCCAGCACGATCCCCGGGGCCACGGCCACCATGAGCCCGTCCGTCCACCGGCGCCCCGCCATCCGGACGGTCAGCACCGCGACGACGGCCCACAGCACCACCACGAACCCGAAGTTCACGAGCCAGAACACCACCGTGCCCTGCTCCGGCGAGAACGGCAGCGCCTGCGTGATCCAGGCCGCCACCGAGCCCACGACGGACATCAGCACGGGGTACTCGAACGTGGAGCCCGCCCGGAACGGCGCCCACGGGTCCGCCGCGAACCCGCGCCCGCCGTAGAGCGCGGCCCAGTCCGAGTAGCAGCCCGCGTAGTAGACGTCCGGGGCGCCCCAGCCGTGCAGCAGGCACGGCGACTTCTGCAGCACGGTCACGACGGCGGCCAGAGCCACCAGCAGCGCCGTCAGCGCCACGGGCCCGGCCCAGGAGCCGGTCCCCCGTCCGGGGCCGTTCGCCGCGAGGCCGCCGGCGAGCTGGAAGCGGCCGCCGCGCTCACCGGGGGCGGGCAGGGCCCCGGACGGTGCGCTGTCAGCGGAACGCCCGGCGGGGGCGCCCGGGGCGGTCACGGCGTCGCTCGGGGCGCCGTCCGCGGCGTGAGTGGGCGGCTCGCTGGGGGTCGCGGCGTGCGCGGGGGCCGGTCTCATGCCCCCATCCTAGGAAGCCGCCCGGACACCGGACGGGCGGGGCCGCCGTCGTCGGTCGTAGACTGGCGGGGTTGATCCCCGGGTGAGCGCCCCGCCGAACGGCGTGGGCCCCCTGCGCGCGCTCCGCGTGCCCGCACCCGTTCCGGACAGTCGAGGAGAGAACCAGACCGTGGCCACCAATCCCATCCGCGTCGCCATCGCCGGCGTGGGCAACTGCGCAACATCCCTCATCCAGGGTGTGGAGTACTACCGCGAGGCGAAGGCCACGGACACGGTCCCAGGCCTGATGCACGTGCAGTTCGGCGACTACCACGTGTCCGACCTCGAGTTCGTGGCCGCGTTCGACGTGGACGCGAAGAAGGTCGGCCTCGACCTGTCCGAGGCCATCACCGCCTCCGAGAACAACACCATCAAGATCGCGGACGTGCCCCACGCGGACGTCACCGTCCAGCGCGGCCCCACCCTGGACGGCCTCGGCAAGTACTACGCCGAGACCATCGAGGAGTCGGAGGCCGAGCCCGTGGACGTGGCCCAGGCCCTCCGCGACGCGGAGGTGGACGTGCTGGTCTGCTACCTGCCCGTCGGCTCGCAGCTGGCCACCGAGCACTACGCCCAGGCCGCGATCGACGCCGGCGTCGCGTTCGTGAACGCCCTGCCCGTGTTCATCGCCGGCACCCCGGAGTGGGCCGAGAAGTTCACCGCCGCGGGTGTGCCGATCGTGGGCGACGACATCAAGTCCCAGATCGGCGCCACCATCACCCACCGCGTGATGGCCAAGCTGTTCGAGGACCGCGGCGTCACCCTGGACCGCACCTACCAGCTCAACGTGGGCGGCAACATGGACTTCAAGAACATGCTCGAGCGTGAGCGCCTGGAGTCCAAGAAGATCTCCAAGACGCAGGCCGTCACCTCCAACACCTCCGCGCAGCTGGGCGAGAAGGACGTGCACATCGGCCCGTCCGACTACGTGGCCTGGCTCGACGACCGCAAGTGGGCGTTCGTGCGCCTCGAGGGCCGCAACTTCGGCGACGCCCCGGTCTCGCTCGAGTACAAGCTCGAGGTGTGGGACTCCCCCAACTCGGCCGGCGTGATCATCGACGCCGTGCGTGCCGCGAAGATCGCCCTGGACCGCGGCATCGGCGGCCCGATCCTCTCGGCCTCGTCCTACTTCATGAAGTCCCCGCCCGTGCAGCACAACGACGACGCGGCGCACGAGCTCGTGGAGGCCTTCATCCGCGGCGACATCGAGCGCTGACCCGCCCGGTCCCCGCGGACCGCGCACGACGCCGGCCCGTCGCCTTCCCCGTGGAGGTGACGGGCCGGCGTCGTCGTGGGGGCGCGTGCCGCCCCGGCCACCGCGCTTAGCGCCGCGTGCCGAGCCGGTCCTCGATGGTGAGCCGGACGAGCTGGGCATACATGGCCTGGCCGTCGGCGCGGGGGTGCACGCCGTCGGCGGAGAAGTCCGTGACGTGCTGCTTCGCCGCGGCGTCCCAGTCCGCCAGGACGATCCGGTCCGGGTGGGCCTTGGCCTGCGCCTCCATCTGCACCTGCACGTCCGCGATCCAGTCCATCGGGCCGTGCGGCACCACGAGCACGAGCAGTCGGTCCTCGCCGACGGCCGCCAGGATCTTCTCCCAGTCGCCCCGATGGGTGGTGCCGTTGGCGCCCAGGGCCACCACGACGACGTCGCTCAGCTGGCCGTCCGCCTCGAGCTTCTCGAGCTCGTCCGCGGCGTCCCAGATCTGGTAGCCCACCTCCGCCTCCAGCAGCATCCCCGGCAGTTGCTCCATGAGCTTTGGCGCGGCCGAGAGCGAGACGGAGTCGCCGATCAGGGTGACGTCCGGGCCGAGCTCGGACGGCGGCAGGGCCGCGGTGAGCTGCTCCTTGGAGTACGTGGGGCGCGTGACGGCCGGGTCGCCGAGCCCGAGCCCGGATGGCTCGGCGGACGACCCGGGCGAGGGCGTCGCACCGGCGGAGCCCTCCGCGTCCCCGGGGGCGGCCGAGCCGGGTGCCCCCGAGGCCGACGCCTCGGCCCGCTTCGACTGCTCCGCCGCGCGGGACTCGCGGGCCGCCTGCTGCGCCGCCTCGGCGGCCTTGAGGGACTCCTCCGCCTGGGCGATGTCCTGCTCGAGCTGAGTCTGCGCGGGCGAGTGCACCACGGCGGCCACGGCCGCCGCGGGGACGGCCACGAGCCCCAGCGCCGTGGCGGCGGCCGCGAGCCGGCCGATCGGCCCGGCCCCGCCCGTGAACGCCCGCCGCGCGGCCGCGCCCCAGCCGCCGAAGGCGCCCCTGAACCCCTCGTGGAGGATGGGCTCCTCGATCAGCCGGGTGCTCAGGTCGGCGATCAGGGCGGTCAGCAGCAGGATCGCGCCGGCGGCCACGGGCTCGACCCACCCGGGGGCGTCCACGGGCACCATCACGCGCATGATCACGAGCAGCGGCCAGTGCCACAGGTACGCGGCGTAGGAGCGGCGCCCCCACCAGCGCAGGAACCCGTTGCCCAGCACGCGCGAGAGCGAGTCGCGCCGGTCACCCTGCACCACGTGCCAGACGATGAACGCGACGACGGCGGACAGGCCCGCCAGCACCCCGCGGTACGTGCTCGCGTGGCCGCCGTCGACCAGGGCGAATCCCGCCGCGAGCACCGCGACGGCGCCCCACGCGACGGCCACCCGCGTGGCCGAGGTCCGCGGCTCGGGGCCGCCGTGCTCGGGCCGGGGCACGTGGGCCAGGCCGATCGCCACGCACGCGCCGAACAGCAGGCCGAAGGCGTGGGTGTCCGTGCCGAAGTAGAGGCGGGCCTGCTCGAACCCGTGCCACGAGCCCCAGGCCATCCACGCCGCGGAGGCCACGGCCGCGACCGCGACCGCGAGGATGCGGCGTCGGTCCGCCACCCGCCCCGAGTTCACCGTGCTGCGCGGCGGCCAGGTGAGCAGGAGCAGCCCCCAGAGGAGCAGGGGCCAGAGGATGTAGAACTGCTCCTCGATCGCCAGGGACCACAGGTGCTCGAACAGAGGCGGCGAGGCGCGGTTGAAGTAGTCCCCGCCCTCGAGGATCATCACCCAGTTGCTGGTGTAGGTCAGGGCGCCGAACCATTGGCGGCCCAGGCCCGCGGGGAACTCGTCCACCGCCAGCCACGCGAGCGCGGTGGTGCCCACGAGCGCCATCAGCATGGCCGGGATGAGGCGTCGGACGCGCTTCATCCAGAAGGTGCCCAGCGCCACGCCCCGGCCCGCGTCCACACCACGGACCAGGCCGGTGGTGATGAGGAAGCCGGAGAGCACGAAGAACATGTCCACGCCCACGAACCCGCCGCGCAGGAAGGTGGGCCAGGCGTGGAAGACGAGCACGGCGAGCACCGCGATCCCCCGCAGCCCGTCGAGGGCGGTGACCCGTCCGGGGCCGCGACTGATCCGCGTGCCGACCTTGACGGCGGGCACGCCGTCCTGGGGCGGCAGGGCATGGCGGGGCGCGGACACGGTGCGCTGGTCGGAACTCACAGCGGTCGATCATCCCATCCGGACCTGGATGGGCCAAAGCCTCCGGCTATCCCCCGCAGGCCCCACCGCGTTGGGGGCGGTTTCCGGCGGTATTCCGCTCCCACAGCACCGGGTTCCGCCCCCGGAGGCGGGGGTGCGGGCGCCGGTCAGTGGTTCCGCAGCGCCTCGATGAGCTCATCCTTGGTCATCGTGGAGCGGCCCTCGATGTCGAGCTCGCGGGCCCGCTTCGCGAGCTCGTCCTTGGTCCAGTCCGCGTAGGAGCCGGCCTCGCCGCCGCGCTCGGCGACCTCGTCCCGGCCGTCCCGGGCGGACGCGTTGGCGATCCGCGCGGCCTTCTCCTCGCTCGCGCCCTCGCGGCGCAGCGCCTCGTAGACCTCGGGGTCCTTGATGCTGGACGTGCCGGGGCCCATGGGGGCGCCGTTCTTCTCGGTCTTCTTCTCAGCCATGCGGCCAGTGTGGTCCCGGCCCGACGCCGGGTGGAAGGCCCGCCGCGCCGACTCAGTCCTGCTGGGCCTCCGGCTGCTCGGCCCACCAGCGCCGCAGCTCCGCCTCGGCCTCGGCCGGCTCGTGTGGGCCCTCGTCGAGGCGCCACTCGAGCAGGTGGTTGTACGCCCGGCCCACCACCGGGCCCGGGCGGATCCCCAGCAGCGCCATGATCTGCTGCCCGTCCAGGTCCGGCCGGACGGCGGCGAGCTCCTCGGCCTCGGCGATCTCGGCGATGCGCCGCTCGAGGTCGTCGTACGCATGGGCCAGCCGCTCGGCCTTGCGCCGGTTGCGGGTGGTCACGTCCGAGCGGGTCAGCGCGTGCAGGCGGGGCAGCAGGTCGCCGGCGTCGTGGGCGTACCGGCGGACGGCGGAGTCGGTCCAGCCGGCGTCGCCGTAGCCGTAGAACCGCATGTGCAGCTCCACCAGGCGGGCCACCGCCTTGATCGTGTCGTTGTCGAACTTCAGGGCGCGCAGCCGCTTGCGGACGAGCTTGGCGCCCACGGTCTCGTGGTGCCGGAAGGTGACGGCCCCGCCCTTCTCGAAGCGGCGCGTGGCCGGCTTGCCGACGTCGTGCAGTAGCGCCGCCAGGCGCAGCACGGGGTCGGGGGTCGACGGCGCGTACTCGCCCTCCAGCTCCATGGCCTGCTCCAGCACGGTCAGGGAGTGGGCGTAGACGTCCTTGTGGCGATGGTGCTCGTCCGACTCGAGCTGCAGGGCGGGCAGCTCGGGCAGGACGTGGTCGGCCAGGCCGGTGCGCACGAGCAGGTCGAGGCCGGCGCGCGGGTGCGCCCCGCACACGAGCTTGACGAGCTCCTCGCGGACGCGTTCGGCGGAGACGATCGTGATCCGCTCGGCCATCGCGGTCATGGCCTGCTCCACCTCGGGGGCCACGGCGAAGCCGAGCTGGGAGGCGAACCGGGCGGCGCGCATCATGCGCAGCGGATCGTCGGAGAAGGAGTCCTCGGGGGTGCCGGGGGTGCGCAGCACGCCGGCGTGCAGGTCCCGCATGCCGCCGAAGGGGTCCACGAGCTCGAGGGCGGGCAGGCGCAGGGCCATGGCGTTGACGGTGAAGTCGCGGCGCAGCAGGTCGTCCTCGAGGCTGTCGCCGAAGGCCACCTGCGGCTTGCGGCTGGCCGGGTCGTACTGCTCGGCCCGGTAGGTGGTGACCTCGAGCTGCCAGCCGGCCTTGCGGAAGCCGATGGTCCCGAACCGCCGCCCCACGTCCCACGTGGCGTCCGCCCAGCCGGCGCCCACGGCCTCGGACGCGTCCGGGTCGGCGTCCGTGGTGAAGTCCAGGTCCAGCGACGGCCGCCCCAGGAAGAGGTCGCGGACCGGCCCGCCCACCAGGGAGAGCTCGTGGCCGGCGGCCTCGAACCTCCGCCCCAGCTCCACGACGACGGCGGGCAGGGTGGCGTCCGCGGGGAAGCCGGGGGGCAACGCGTGGGTGGCGGTGGTCAGATCCATGATGCCTACAAGGGTGCCAGACGGTCCCGGCACGGGCCCGCGCGGGCCGGGCTAGAGTTGACGGCATGACCCGCCCCGATCCCTCCGCGCACCGGGGCGCCCCCCTGCCCTCCGCGCTGGAGGCGTGGCGTCGCCGGCCGCAGCCGCCTCTGCGCCCCGTCACCCCGGCCCCCGCGGGACCCCGTTCCGCCGGTGCCGCCTCCCTGCCCACGGTGGAAGAGGTATCCGCCGGCGGCGTCATCGTCCGCGAGCACGACGGCGGCCTCGAGGTGGCCGTGATCGCCCGCTACAACCGCGGTGGCCGGCTCGAGTGGTGCCTGCCCAAGGGCCATCCCGAGGGCGAGGAGGACCACCGGCAGGCGGCCGTGCGCGAGGTGGAGGAGGAGACCGGGATCGCCGGCCACATCCTCGAGCCGCTCGGCGCGATCGACTACTGGTTCACAGTCGCCCGGCACCGCGTCCACAAGACCGTGCACCACTTCCTGCTGCGCGCCACAGGCGGCGAGCTGACCACGGAGAACGACCCGGACCACGAGGCCGTGGACGTCGCATGGGTGCGCCTCGAGGACGTCGCGCGCCGCCTCTCCTTCGCCAACGAGCGCCGGATCGTCGACCTGGCCCGCCAGGTGGTCGACCAGCACTTCCCCCCGGGCGGCGCCCGGAGCCCCCGCCCCTGATCCACCGCCCCCGGCACGGGGCCTTCCGACCACGATTGGGTGACCCTTGAGCAGCAGACCCGCCCCGCGCCGAGCGCAGGACCCCGCCCACGCCGGCGTCGCCGACGAGGAGCCGACGACGACGGACCCCGACCCCGCCACGGATCCGGCCACCCCGCCCGCCGCGGATCCCGGGGACGAGACCCCCGAGGGCGAGCGCCGCGCCGGCCGGTCCACCGCGATCATGGCCTCCGGCACGCTCCTCTCCCGCGTGCTGGGCCTCGTCCGTGCGACGCTGGTGACGGTGGCGATCGGCCTGTCCGCGGACATGGCCGACATCTTCGAGATCGCCAACTCCCTGCCGAACGTGATCTACCTGCTCCTGGTGGGCGGCGTGTTCAACGTGGTGCTCGTGCCGCAGCTGATCAAGCACGCCCGCGACGCCGACCGGGGCGCGGACTACACCTCCCGCCTGATGACGCTCGGCACGCTCGTGATGCTCGCCGGCACGGTGGTGGTCATGCTGGCGGCGGCCCCGCTCATGACGGCCCTGACCCGCGGCTGGTCGCCGGAGAAGCTCGAGATGGCCACCGTGTTCGCCCTGTGGTGTCTGCCCCAGGTGTTCTTCTACGGCATGTACGCGTTGGTGGGGCAGGTGCTCAACGCCAACGGGCGCTTCGGTGCCTACATGTGGGCGCCGGTGCTGAACAACGTCGTCGCGATCGGTGCGATCGTGCTGTACCTGGGCATGTTCGGGGCGTACCGGGCCGGGGACGACCTCGCCGGGTGGACGACCGCGCAGACGGTCGTGCTGGCCGGCGGCCACACCCTGGGTGTCGCGCTGCAGGCGGTGATCCTCTTCCTGCCGCTGCGCGGGCTCGGCCTGGGTCTGCGCCCGCGGTTCGGCTGGAAGGGCATCGGCCTGCGGGACACCGGCCGGATCGCCGGGTACACCCTGGTCACGATGGTCGCCACGAACGTGGTGCTCCTGCTGTGCCAGCGGTACGTCACCTCCGCCACGGAGGCCCGCGACCGCGGTGAGCTGCGCATCCCAGGCACCGAGACCTGGAGCGCCGAGATGGCGCAGGCGGCCATCCCCGGTGTGGCCGCGTACAACATGGCGATGCTGATGGCCGTGCTGCCCCATTCGGTGTTCGTGCTCTCCCTGGCCACCGTGCTCTTCAACCGGCTGGCCCGCGCCATGGGCCGCCAGGACATGTCCGCGGTCCGGCGCACGACGGCGCAGGGTCTGCGCGCGTTCACCGTGCCGCTGATGTTCTGCCTCGCCGGCGTGGTGGTCCTGGCGGGCCCCCTGGGCCGCGTCTTCGGCTCGACGGCCGAGACGGCGATGGTGGCCGGCATCGCGGTGGGCTCGGTCCTGCTCGCGCTGGCGCTGTCCATTCCGTTCCGCTCGGGCTCCTTCTATCTGCTGCGCGTGTTCTACGCCGCCGAGGACGCCAAGGTGCCGATGGTGGTCCAGGTCAGCGGCTCGCTCCTGATGCTGTTGCTCTCCTGGGCGGGCGCGATGCTGCTGCCGCTGTGGTCCATGGCCCTGTGGGTCGCGTTCGCCTCGTCCGTCTCGTACGTGTACCAGTTCGTCCTGACCCATGTGCTCACCGTGCGCCGGTTCGGGGACTACGGCCTCGCGTCCGTGCTGCGTGCCCACGTCCAGACGGGCCTGGCCGCGCTGGCCGCGGCGGCCGCGGGCGTCGTCGTCGTGTGGCTGCTGGGCGGGTACACCGGCGGGTTCGCGTGGAACTCCATCGGGACGGCGCTGCTCACGTGCGCGGTGGCGGCCGTGGCGATGGGTCCGGTGTACCTGGTGGTGCTGCGGGCCATGCGGTTCCCCGAGCTGGACGACGCCCTCCGGCCGCTCGTCGCCCGCGTGCCGGCGCTGGGTCGTCTGCTGCGCGTCGGCTGATCTCTGGCCGCGACGGCCACGCCACGTATCATCGGATTCCGACCCCGTCGTCAGGAGAAGAGCCCGTGCCCCAGCCCATCGCCGTCGGCGCCGTCCTGGGCGGCCGCTATCGCATCACCCAGCACGTGGTGACGTCCGCGGACCAGGACATGGTGTTCCTGGGCACGGACCAGGTGCTCAACCGCCGCGTCACCGTGCTCGTGGCCTCACGTGAGAACGCCACGCAGGTGGCCTCGTCCGCGCGGGAGCTGGCCACGGGCGAGCGCACCGACGACGTGCAGGTGCTCGACCTGGGGCTGTCCGAGGGCCGCACGTACCTGATCGCAGGCGGGGACCCCGACCCGGACGTCCTGCTGGGTCTGGCGTACCCGCAGGAGCTGTACGTGGAGCCGTTCCAGACGGACAGCCTCGGCTCCGAGCTGTTCGGCGAGTCGCGGACCGGAGACCCCCACGCCTACGACGACGACGAGGCGTACTACACCGACCTCGACCGCCGGCTCCGCGCGGACGAGGACGAGGCCCAGCGTCGTCCCGGGTTCCTGAACCGCCTCTCCGAGCGCCTCGCCGAGCGGGTCCGTCCCTCCGACGGCACCGCGGCGAAGGCGGCCGCCGGGGCGTCGGCCCTGGCCGCGGCGGACGCCGCCACCCGGAAGCAGCAGGAGGAGCGCGAGCGGGCCGAGCGGGAGGCCGCCGAGCGGGCCGAGCGGGAGCGCAAGGAGGCTGAGGAGAGGGCCCGCGCCGAACGGGAGGCCGCGGAGCGGGCCGAGCGGGAGCGCAAGGAGGCCGCCGAGCGCGCAGAACGCGAGCGCCGGGAGGCGGAGGAGCGTGCCGAGGAGGAGCGCCGCGCCGAGGCCGAGCGCGCCCGTCGCCAGGCGGAGCAGGAGGCTGAGGAGCGGGCCGCGCGCGAGCGGGAGGCCGAGCAGGCCCGGCTGGCCGCGGAGCGGGAGGAGGCCGAGCGCCGCGAGCTCGAGCGCCGGGCCGAGGCCCGCCGTCGTGCCGAGGAGGAGCGGGCCCGGGAGGCCGAGCGGCGCGAGGCTGAGAAGCGCGCGGCCCAGGAACGCGAGGCCGCGGAGCGCGAAGCTGAGAAGCGCGAGGCCCAGGCGGGCACCGCCGCACTCCCGGCTGTCGCGGCGGGGGCCGCCGCCGCGCAGACCACCGACGCCGATGCCGACGGGGCCACGCCGCCCACCGAGCCCGTCGAGCCCGTGGCGGCCGAGAAGACCGACGCGCCGGAGCCGGTCGCCCCGGACACCGAGGCGATCCCCGTGCGGCGCCAGCGCCCCGTCCCCCGCCGAGCGATCGTGGCCGAGTCCGCGCCGCCCGTCCACGAGGAGTCCCGCGGCACGGCCGCGCCGGTGGCTGCCGGGGCCGGGGCCGCAACGGCGGCCGCCGGTGCGACGGCCGCCGCCGCGGCTCCGAATGCTGAAGCTGCCCCGGCCACCACCGGGGGCGACGACGGCGCCACGGTGGCCGACCCGGGCGACGGCAACGGCCGCACGCGCGGCGGCGGTCCGCTGGCCCTGCTCCTCGTGCTCGGCCTGCTGGCCGCACTCGTCGTGGGCGGGGTGCTGCTGGCCCAGAACCTGCGCGGCGGGCCGACCCCGCAGGCCGCGGCCGCGTCGTCCGGGTCCGGGTCGTCCGAGTCCGCATCGGACACCCCGTCGCCGTCGGAGAGCACCAGCCCCTCCCCCACCCCGACCAGCGAGAGCGCCGCGGCCGCCCCGCAGCCCGTCCAGGCTCTGCGCTCGGTGCCGGACCTGCCGGAGCACGAGGCCGAGCACGACGCGGACCTGAGCAACCTCATCGACGGCGACCCCACCACCGTGTGGCGCACCTTCGCCTACGCACGGCCGAACTTCGGCGGCTATGTGGAGAGCATGAACCTCGTGGTCCAGCTCGAGGAGCGCACCGAGGTGAACGAGGTGACCCTGCAGAGCACGGGGGCCACCGGTGGCGCCTGGTTCGCCTACATCGCCGACTCCCCCGAGGGCGCGAACGCCAAGGAGATCGGCAACGGCACCTTCGACCAGGACACCGTCTCCATCCCCGTGCCCTTCGAGGGCGCCGAGGCCGAGGCCGAGTACGTGATCGTCAGCCTCACCTCGCTGCCCCAGCTGGAGGGCACGACGTCGGACCTCCCGTTCGGCCTGCGCCTCGGCGAGATCGCCGTCCGCTGACCCCGCGCCCAGGCGACGGCGCGCCGGACCTTCCGGCCGCCGTCGCCGGACGTCGCTGCACCGCGGCCCGACACCGCGGAATACCCGCCCGTGGCTCCGCCGTTGTCCTGGAGGAGCGTCCACCACCCCGATCCACTGGAGGAACCCGTGGCCCCCACCGCCCAGGACCAGAGCGTCCACAACGTCGTGATCGTCGGATCCGGCCCCGCCGGATACACCGCGGCGATCTACACCGCCCGCGCCGACCTCTCCCCCGTCCTCGTGGCCGGGGCGGTGACCGCGGGCGGCGAGCTGATGAACACCACCGAGGTGGAGAACTTTCCGGGCTTCCCGGAGGGTGTGCAGGGGCCCGAGCTGATGGCGAACCTCGAGGCCCAGGCCCGCCGGTTCAACACGGAGGTGGTCTACGACGACGTCGTGCAGGCCGACCTGACGTCGAACCCCAAGGTGCTCACGCTCGGCGACGGCACCCAGCTGCGCACCCACGCGGTCATCCTCACGACCGGCTCCGCCTACCGGAAGCTCGGCGTTCCCGGCGAGGAGCGCCTCTCCGGCCACGGCGTCAGCTGGTGCGCCACGTGCGACGGCTTCTTCTTCCGCGAGCAGGAGATCGCGGTCGTGGGCGGCGGCGACTCCGCCATGGAGGAGGCCCTGTTCCTCACGAAGTTCGCGTCCAAGGTGACCGTGCTGGTCCGCAAGGACGAGCTGCGCGCCTCCAAGGTGATGGCCCACCGCGCCATGGAGAACGAGAAGATCGAGTTCCGCTGGAACACCGAGGTCACGGAGGTGACCGGTGACGACAAGGTCAACACCCTCCGCCTGCGGGACACCCGCACCGGCGAGGCGTCCACGCTGGACGTGACCGGCCTGTTCGTGGCCATCGGCCAGGACCCGCGCACGGACCTGGTGCAGGGCCAGGTGGAGCTCACGGAGCACGGCACGATCCGCATCGACCATCCGTCCTCGCGGACCTCCCAGCCGGGCGTCTTCGCCGCCGGCGACGTCACGGACCACACCTACCGCCAGGCCATCACCGCCGCCGGCTCGGGCTGCGTGGCCGCCCAGGACGTGGAGCACTACCTCGCGACCGTGGCCGACGTGGAGGAGGCCGCGCCGGCCGGCCCGGAGTCGGACGCGGTTCCGGCATGAGCCACTGACTCATCACCCCTGACCGAGCGTCATGAGTCATGTCGATAACACCCCTGTCCACCCCCGTCAGACACAGAACAACCCCCAGGAGGCTGCCATGAGCACCATCACCGTCACCGACGCCGACTTCGACCAGAAGGTCCTCCAGTCCGAGCTGCCCGTCCTCGTGGACTTCTGGGCCGAGTGGTGCGGCCCGTGCCGCATGCTCGGGCCCGTCCTGGAGGACATGGCCGTGGAGCACGAGGGCAAGGCCGTGATCGCCAAGCTCAACGTGGACGAGAACCCGGCCATCGCCGCGCGCTACGGCGTCACCTCCATCCCGCTCGTCGTGGGCTTCCAGAACGGCGAGAAGGTCGTCGAGTCCGTGGGCGCCAAGCCCAAGGCCGCGCTGGAGAAGGAGTTCTCGGCCCTGCTCGGCTGAGCCCCTCCCCCACTCACCACGACGGCCCCGCCACCCGAGAGGGTGGCGGGGCCGTCGCGCGTCGATCTTCAGGACAAGCGGCGGGTGCCCGTGGACGCCGTCCGCGGGAGGTCCGGATCAGGACTTCTTGCCCTTCCCCTTGCCGTCCTCGCCGTCCTGAATGAGGTCCATGATGCGGTTCAGGTCCTCCACGGTGGTGAAGTCGATGGCGATGCGGCCCTTGCGCGCGCCGAGGGTGATCTTTACGGCGGTGTCCAGGCGGCTGGTGAGCGCGGTGGCGTAGTGGTCCAGGCGCTCGTGGCGGGCGTCGTCCGTGCTGCGCCGCGGCGTGCGGCCCGGCCGGAGCCCGCCCTGCAGTTGCGCGACAGCCTCCTCCGTGGCCCGGACGGACAAGCCCTCCGACTGGATCCGCTGCGCCAGACGCTCCATGTCCGACGGGTCCGTGAGACCGAGCAGCGCACGCGCATGGCCGGCCGAGAGCGTGCCGGCGGCCACGCGACGCTGCACGAGGGGCGGCAGCTTGAGCAGCCGCAGCGTGTTGGAGATCTGCGGACGGGAGCGGCCGATGCGCTGGGAGAGCTCCTCCTGCGTGCAGGCGAAGTCCTCCATGAGCTGCTGGTAGGCGGCGGCCTCTTCGAGCGGGTTCAGCTGGGAGCGGTGCAGGTTCTCCAGCAGGGCGTCCCGCAGGAGGTCCTGGTCCGGGGTCTGGCGGACGATCGCCGGGATGGTGTCCAGACCCGCCTTCTGGGTGGCGCGCCACCGGCGCTCGCCCATGATCAGCTCGTAGGGGGTGGGGCCGTCCACCTCGCGCACGACGATCGGCTGCAGGATGCCGACCTCGCGGATCGAGGTGACCAGTTCCGCCATGTGGTCCTCGTCGAACACCTCACGCGGCTGCCGCGGGTTGGGGTGGATGTCCCCCACCGGGATCTCCCGCAGGACCGCGATGTCCGCGGACACGGTCCCCTCGGTCGCGACGGGGTCCGCGGTCGAGTCCGCCGGTTCCTTCCTCGACGACGTCGCGGAGGTGGCACGCTTGCTGGGCGCCTTCACCGTCGGCATGGCCGGACGCCCCTTGGTCGGCCGCGCCGCGGGTGCATCCTCGGAGTCTGCGGAGAAGAACACGTCGACGGGACGCTGCGCGGGTCGCGAGGCACGCTTCGACGAGGTGGGCCCTGCCTTCGTGGCGGACGTGGCGTTCCGGCCAGTCGCAGCCGTTGATTTCCCGGCCTGTGTCGTTCGGCCCGCGGTCTTCCGCTGCGAGGCCGACGGGGCGGGCTCGTTGGACTCCCCTGGCGTCTCGGTCGTCGCGGTGCTCCGCGTCGATGTCGTGGTTGCCTCCGCTGCCGCGGCAGCCTTCGGGCCGCTCTTCACCGGCACCGCAGAGTCCCTCGGGGAGGAGGCCTCGGCGTTCTCTTCCGGGGCTTCTACAGTGCTCTGGATCAGGGCGCCGAGGCCTCGCCCCAGGCCTCCTCGACGGCTCGTCTTCAACGGGTCCTCCTGCAGTGAGTGGGTCTGCGATCAGTGTAGGTGAGCGGCCTGGTCTCGATGGTCCCGGGCGGCGGGAAGACACTTCTCAAGGAGCTCTGGCCCTGACCGCCGGGGGGCGCGCGAGGGCCTGACACGTGCAAGGGGCGCGGCGAGGTTCGGGCCTCGGTTCTGGGGTGAGACGTCCGCATTGGGCCCGGATGGCAGGATGCGGGCGCGCGGACAGCACCTGCCGCGAGCGTGAGTGTTTCACGTGGAACACTCCGAGTGGGGGCGCTTCGGAAGGGTGCCGCTGCAATCCTCAAGACCTCCTCGTGTTCCCTCTCGAGGTTCACTCGTTTCACATGAAACGCGAGCCCGCGTCGACGAGCGGGCGGTATCAGAATCACGGTTGTTCAGTTTGTTTTTCATGTACTCCCGGGCCGATCAGCCCTCCGTGCGGACGGTACTCAGATCGCTGGCTACCCGCATGATGATGTGCTTCATCGGACGCGCAATGGCGGACCAGCAGCGAAGCACTCGTCCCACTTCCCCGCGGTGTGATGTGAACACTCGAATCGCCGAACGGATGAGCTCGGCCTGCTCGTCGCTTCGCCGTCAGTGCTTCCTCACACCCGCGCAGCTCACGAATTGAACGCTGCTTCACCATCCGCGTTTCACGTGAAACACGGACGAGTCTGTCATCCAAGTACGACATGAGTTCGGGTGGGCCACGTGCTCGCTCACCCGCAAGTCAGTGCCACATTCCTGCGCCATTCTCAGTCAGCTCGCTCCCGGCACGGATCGTGTGCTCCTTGGATCGCCTGGGATTGTGACCTCGCGGCACGGCGCTTTCACCCGAAGCTCGTTTCACGTGAAACGTATCGTTCGAAGATTCGACCGTGCGCTCATCCATGGAAGCTCGCCCACCAGCGGGTCGCACCCCGAGGCCGGCGTGCGCAGGGTCCTCTATATCTTGAGAGGTTCAGACTTGCCGCGTCGCTGATGGTACTGGTTCGATCTAGTGAGCCCCGATCACCGGTCGTTCAGTTTCACGTGAAACGGCTGGGAGGGAACGCCGGGTCGCGGGTCGCATGTCGGGGCAGCGAGCATCCACTTCCGCCGTTGACAGTACTGCTCGATGTGGTCGCCGATGTCACGGGCGGCAGTACAGTGACGCGGCCGGCGCTCCACCCCACCCACTGACTCCATCCGTCCTGTCAGCTGAGGCCGCCCATCAAAGTTTCAGGACCGCCTCGTGGGGAAACTGGGTCTTCAATGCCTCCATCCGCGTACAGCTGCGGTCAGGGATCGACGCTAGGTGAGCGCGGAACCACCGTGTTTCACGTGAAACCCCCGGCGACCGGCCGATTACTCGACGCCCTGGTTCCCACGTCGCTGCAAGACAGAACCACACGGCCCGCCCCATCCCGCACGGAGCCGCCGCGGGCTTCCCGGGGGGCCTCCACCGCAGTCACCATTCACACGCCGTCCCCGTGCCCAGTCGTCAGACGCAACAGGAGACTGAGCAGGGCTCATCAGCACCGCAGAGGCATCTACGGCCGCACACCCTAGACGTACACTGTCCACAGATGTTGTCCACATATCAACATCGACGTTCGCTGGTGACCACGTCATGACGCTTGTTGGCCAGCTCAACCACTTGTGTCTGTATACATTGGGGGCACACGACCGCGCTTCCTCACTGGAGGCTCTCTTTCTCCGCACACAGGAATGCACAGCCGAACTGACCTTCAGGCGCCCCCAATCGGCCCCTCCAACTCAGACGAATCACAGGAGACCACCTCGCCGCTCACGTGCCCTCTCGGACACGCTGACTGACAGACCGGCCGCGCACCCCCGCGACGGCACTCTGACTCGTGCTCCGCTCTGGCCCCCGATTCCCTGCACGTCACCGACGGCGAGGAGGTCTGACGTGGGGGGAGGGGGCACCCAGCCACGGCACCCGGCCTGCTCGACGGCTGCATTCTCGGGGCTGCCACGAGCCCGCCTGAGGGGCAGGGACGGGCCATGCCCTGCACGTCCGCACCAGCCGGCCAGGACGTTCCCTACGAACCGCGCAGCTCCCGAGGCGCACCTCAACGCACGGTGCACCGCCGGCCGGCCATCACAGCCGCGGTCCCGCTCCAGGGCAAAACCGTCCTCCCCGTGACTTCGTGCGTCGCCGCCCCTGCTACCCCCACGCCCGGCGACAGATGCGCCCCGCCCACAACGGAGCGGCAGAGGGCTCGGGCCAGGGGAGGAGAGGGGAGCGCGTCAGACGGAAGCGGTCTACCACGGGCACCCCTCCCCATCGTCCCGCCGCGGCGGCACCACGCTCGCACCCTCGGAGGGGGTCGTTTCACGTGAAACACGGTCATCCGCCATGCCCAGCGTTTCCGCTTGTCTTTTCACCCCCCATCTTCCGGGCCACGCTCACTCACGACGAAACCCGCCGGGGGACTGCTCCCTCCGGCGGGCTTACGTCGTCGTCAGCGGCACCACCCGGCGATCACCGCAGCGGACCGCCTGGGCGTCAGCCCTTCACGGCCGGGGCACCGCGGCCGGCGATCTCCGCGGCCGCCTCCCGATACGCCACGGCGCCCGCCGAGGCCGGGTCGTAGGTCAGCACCGTCTGCTGATAGCTGGGTGCCTCGGAGATGCGGACGTTGCGGGGGATCGCGGTGTTCAGCAGCTGCTCCGGGAAGTGCGTCCGGACCTCCTCCGCCACCTGCACGGCGAGGTTGGTCCGCGCGTCGAACATCGTCAGCAGGATGGTGCTCACCTGGAGACGCGGGTTCAGGTGCTTCTGGATCATCTGCACGTTCTTGAGCAGCTGGGAGAGGCCCTCGAGGGCGTAGTACTCGGCCTGGATCGGGATGAGCACCTCCTCGGCCGCCACGAACGCGTTGACCGTCAGCAGGCCCAGGGACGGCGGGCAGTCGATGAACACGTAGTCCAGCCGCTCCTGGCCGTCCTCCTCGCGCCAGGCGGTGTACGCCTCGAGCGCCCGCGACAGTCGCTGTTCGCGGGCCACCAGCGAGACCAGCTCGATCTCGGCACCGGCCAGGTCGATCGTCGCGGGCACCACCTGCAGGCCGTCCACGTCCGGGGCGTCCTGCACGACGTCCTGGATCTCCATCTCGCCCAGGAGCACGTCGTACACGGAGGCGACGTCTCCGGTGTGGGGGATGTTCAGCGCGGTGGACGCATTGCCCTGCGGGTCGATGTCCACCACCATCACCCGCATGCCCGCGCGGGCGAGGGCCGCGGCCAGGTTGACCGTCGTCGTCGTCTTGCCGACGCCGCCCTTCTGGTTGGACGTCGTGAACACGCGGGTGCGGTCGGGGCGCGTCAGACGGCGCCGCTGAAGCCGCGCGGGCTCCTCGGCGTCGGCGCCGCCCTTCTCGGCGGTCCGGCCGGTCCACTTCTGGCGCAGGGCCCTCCAGGCCCCACCCCGGCTCTCCTGCTCCTGCGCCATGCGGCTCTACCTCCTGGGTCGCGGGTGTGCGGATCTGCTGCCGCCCGGCCCGTCCCGTCCCGGTGGGGGAGGGGTCAGCGGGGACGCGCGCTGACGCGCACGACGGTGGTGGTCTCGGGCAGCAGGCCCTCGCCCACCGTGAGGATCTCGGGCTCGGCACCACCATACTTGCGCAGGACCTTGCGGGCGGCGGCGATCTCGTCGGCCGCGGAGCGGCCCTTGATGGCCAGCAGCTCCCCGGCGCCCTGCAGCATCGGCATGGTCAGCGGCACGAGGGTCTTCAGCGCGGACACGGCGCGGGCGGTCACGACGTCGACGTCGAGGTTCCCGGAGACCTGCTCGGCGCGGCCGCGGATCACGTCCACGTTCTCCAGGCCGAGGTCGGCGACCACCATGTCCAGCCACTCCACGCGCCGCTCGAGCGGCTCGATGAGCAGGAACTGGCAGTCGGGGCGCGCGAGCGCGAGGCACAGGCCGGGCAGGCCCGCACCGGAGCCGACGTCGGCCACGAGCGCACCCTGCGGGAGGAGCTCCTCGACCACGGCGCAGTTCAGGACGTGGCGCTCCCAGAGACGGGGCGCCTCGCGCGGACCGATCAGGCCCCACTCGATGCCGGTGTCCGCCAGGTGGGCCACGTACGCCTCGGCCCGGGGTAGGGCCTCGCCGAACAGCTCGACGGCGGCCGGCCGCAGCGCATCGGTCAGCGGCGGTGCCGGCTGTCCCACGGGTGCGGGACGGTCGCCCCGGTCCCGCGGATCCAGCCCGGGGCGCCGCTCGTAGGCCGAGCCCCGCTCAGTCATCGGCGGAGATGACCACGTGCCGGCGGGCGCCCTCGCCCTCCGACTCGGAGGTCAGGCCGGCGTCCGCGACGACGTCGTGGACGATCTTGCGCTCGTACGCGCCCATGGGCTCGAGGTGCACGGGACCCTCGCCGGCGCGGACGCGCTCGACGGCCGCCTGGGCGGCGGTGCGCAGGGCGACGTTGCGGCGCTCCCGGTGCCCGCAGACGTCCAGGATCAGCCGGGAGCGGTGCCCCGTGGCGGCGAGCACGGCCAGCCGGACGAGCTCCTGCAGGGCCTCCAGGGTGCGGCCGTCGGGGCCGACGAGGCCGTCCAGGCGCTCGTCGTGGTCCTCGGAGACGACGGACACGTACGTGCGCCCGTCGCGGACCTCGATGTCGATGTCCCCGTCCAGGTCCGCGATGTCGAGCAGCTCCTCGACGTAGTCCGCGGCGACGTCGCCCTCCTCCTCGAGGCGGCGCACCGCCTCCGAGACGGCGGCATCGTCCTGCTCCGCGACGCGAGAGCCCTGGCCCGCGGGGGTCTCGACGACGGCGTCCTCGGCCTCGGGGGCCGGGGTCACGTTCTCGGCGGACATGCTCACTTCCTCCTGCGGTTCTTGCGCTGGGGCTGGACGCGCTGACCCGACTGGCGGACGACCTCACCGTTCAGCACGGCACCGCCGCGGCCCGCCTGGGTGTGTGCGGACGAGGGCGTGGCCTCGGCGTTCGACACCTTCTGGCCCACGGGGGGCAGGCCCTTGGCGGCGCGGCGCTCGTTGAGCTCCTTCTCGGCGAGGGAGCCCGGGGTCGGGTTGTTGCGGATGATCCACCACTGCTGGCCGACGGCCCAGAAGTTGGAGTAGGTCCAGTACAGGAGCACGCCGATCGGGAAGTTGATGCCGCCGATGCCGAAGATCAGGGGCATGGCGTAGAGCATGACCTGCTGCGTCTGCATCATGGGCCCGGAGAGGGCCTGCTGCGTCATGTTCTTCGTCATGAGCATCTTCTGCATGAAGAACATCGAGCCCGACATCAGCAGGATCAGCACGATCGCCGTGACGATCACGGGCGTGCTGCCCGGCGCGCCGAGCGAGTTCATGAAGGTGTCCGACATGCGGGCGCCGAAGATCGTGGAGCCCTCGAAGGAGCGGATCTGGTCCGCGGACAGGGCGTCCATGGCTTCGCCGCGCTCGGCCGCGCCGCGGGCGCCGATCAGCACCTGGTACAGCGCGAAGAAGAACGGCATCTGGATCAGCAGCGGCAGGCAGGCGGCGAACGGGTTCGCCTTGTGCTCCTTCATGAGCGCCTGCTGCTCCATGGCCATGGCCTGGCGGGAGAGCTGGTCCTTCTTGCCCTTGTACTTGGCCTGCAGCTTCTGCAGCTCGGGCTGGATGGCCTGCATGGCGCGCTGCGCCTTGATCTGCTTGACGAACAGCGGGATCAGCAGGGTGCGGATGAGCACCACCAGCAGGAGGATGGACAGGGCCCACGTCCAGCCGGAGTCCGCGGGCAGGCCCGCGAACTCCAGGATGCTGTGGAACGCCCCGAGCAGCCAGGACATCAGCCAGCGGAACGGGGAGAGGATGGCTTCGAACATGGGGGTCAATCCTCCTGCGGGAGATCAGGTGGGATGGGAGGGTGGTTCAGGGCGAGGATGCGCGGCTGCCGGCCCGGCGGCCAGCGTCGGTGCCCGGGCGGGACCGGGTCCACGCCGCCGTCGTTCCAGGGATGGCACCGGCCGATGCGCCGCGCGGCGAGCCACGACCCCTTCACCGCGCCGTGCACGTGCACGGCCTCCAGCCCGTAGGCGGAGCAGCTGGGGAAGAACCGGCACACGGGTCCGTACAGCGGGGAGACCACGGCCCGATAGACCGTGAGCAGGCCCGCCAGCAGGGCGGACGGCAGCGCGCGCAGCGGCCCCCACTCACGGGAGGGCTCGAGCACGACGAAGGGCGAGGGCGTGACGGTCATCTACGCGTGCTCCGAGGCGGCGGGCAGGTGCGGCTTCAGGGCCTTGCCGAGCGCGCCGACGGTCTCGCGGCGCAGCAGCGCGTAGTCCGCCTCGGCGGCGGCCGGCAGCGCGCGGACCTGCACCAGAACCGGCAGGTCGCGCAGCGGGGGCAGGCGCATCTGATCCGCGACGACGGCGCGCAGCCGCCGCTTCACCCGGTTGCGGGTCACCGCGTTCCCCACGGCCTTGGACACGACGAACCCGGCCCGCGGCCGAGGGGCGCTCGGCGACGTGGACCGGGTCTGATCGGGGTCCGTGGCGACGCTCACCACGACGGTGCGCCGACCCGCGCGGGTGCCGGTGCGACCGAGGTGACGGAACTCCGCGGGCGTGCGGACGCGACGGTCACGGGGCAGCACGGGGCGCGCCGTCCCTGGACCGAGGTCCTCAGGCGGACAGCTCGGCGCGGTTCTTGCCGCGGCGAGCGGACAGGATGGCGCGGCCGGCGCGGGTGCGCATGCGGGCACGGAAGCCGTGCTTGCGGGCACGACGGCGGTTGTTGGGCTGGAACGTGCGCTTGGTCACTGTGATCTCTCCACGACGTGTTGTGTGCCTTCGACCGTCGACCTGAGCAGGTGGACCAGGGGGAAGGACCGGTGAGGCTCTGACATGAAATCCCCGGCGGGCACGATCAACCGACACCCGGGGGACCAGACAACTCTAGTGGCCGGGGTACGCAGGGGTCAAACGGGTGCGCGCGGATCCCGGACGCCCGTGGGCGCCCGGGGCGGTCGTCCACAGGATGATAGGGGTTGTCCACCGTCTGTGCACAACCCTGTGGACAACCGTTAGACTCCGAGCACCGTCGTCCGTCTCGCGCAGCCGCCCCCGTCCTCGGGGACGTCTGCCCCAGGAAAGGAAGCCTCCGTGGTGGCAGACCAGGCCGTGCTCAGCTCGTGGCGCTCCGTCGTGGGCTCCCTCGAGGACGACGCGCGGGTCAGCGCCCGCCTCATGGGCTTCGTCTACCTGGCCCAGCCGCAGGGCCTCATCGGCAACACGCTCCTGCTGGCCGTGCCGAACGAGACCACCCGCGAGACGCTCCAGGGCACCCAGGTGGCCGACGCCCTCACGGACGCCCTGACCCAGGAGTTCCGCGAGGAGATCCTGCTGGCCATCTCGATCGACGCGAACCTGCAGCCGCCGCGGACCCCCTCGTCCGAGGCCCGCCGCTCCTCCCTCGCGGGCGGACCGGCCGCCGCCGCGGTGCCGGACGTCGAGCTGCCCCCGGCTGCGACCGCCGCCACCTCCCGCCGCGCCGTCGCCGAGGAGCTGCCGGGCTTCCGCATCGAGCCGCCGGCCGACGTCGCGCCCGCTGCGACCGCGGCCCCGAGCGGGAACGGCAAGCCGACCCCCGCGCCGCCGTCGACGTCCGCGGAGACCAGCCGCCTCAACGACCGCTACCACTTCGAGACGTTCGTGATCGGCTCGTCCAACCGGTTCGCGCACGCCGCCGCGAACGCGGTGGCCGAGGCGCCGGCGAAGGCGTACAACCCGCTGTTCATCTACGGCGAGTCCGGCCTGGGCAAGACGCACCTGCTGCACGCGATCGGGCACTACGCCCGTCGCCTCTACCCGGGCCTGCGGGTGCGGTACGTGAACTCGGAGGAGTTCACCAACGACTTCATCAACTCCATCCGCCACGACGAGGGCGCCTCGTTCAAGCAGGTCTACCGCAACGTGGACATCCTGCTGATCGACGACATCCAGTTCCTGGCGGACAAGGAGGCGACGGTCGAGGAGTTCTTCCACACCTTCAACACGCTCTACAACAACAACAAGCAGGTGGTCATCACCTCGGACCTGCCGCCCAAGCAGCTCTCCGGGTTCGAGGACCGGCTGCGCTCCCGCTTCGAGTGGGGGCTGATCACGGACATCCAGCCGCCGGACCTCGAGACGCGCATCGCGATCCTCCGGAAGAAGGCGGAGGCCGAGGGGCTCGTGGCCCCGCCGGAGGCGCTGGAGTACATCGCCTCGCGCATCTCCACGAACATCCGCGAGCTCGAGGGCGCGCTGATCCGCGTGACCGCGTTCGCCTCGCTCAACCGGCAGACCGTGGACATCGAGCTGGCCGAGCATGTGCTCAAGGACCTGATCACGGACGAGACGGCGCACGAGATCACCCCGGAGCTGATCCTGCACGCCACGGGGGAGTACTTCAATCTCACCCTCGAGGAGCTGACCAGCAAGTCCCGCACCCGCACGCTGGTGACGGCGCGGCAGATCGCCATGTACCTGCTGCGCGAGCTGACCGAGATGTCCCTGCCCAAGATCGGCCAGGTCCTGGGCGGCCGCGACCACACCACCGTCATCCACGCGGACCGCAAGATCCGCGAGCTGATGGCCGAGCGGCGGACGATCTACAACCAGGTCACCGAGCTCACCAACGAGATCAAGCGGAAGCAGCGCGGCGCCTGAGCCACCCGCTGTCCCACCCTCGAGTCCCGGTTCGAACCTTCGACCGGGACTCGAGCCTTCTTCCACATTGTCCACCGGTGTGGACAACTCTGTGGAGAACCCCCGGTGCTGTGGACAACCTCCGCCCCTGTGGATGGCGGAATCAGGCCGCTCACGCCGCGTCCACACCCCTGGGGACGGCGACGGCGCACAGGCTGATGAATCACACGGATGTCATTCGGTGGCCCACACGTATCCACAGGTCTCCACAGCCGAAAACCGCATGATCTCGCGGATTTCGACGGGTGTGGACGCACCCTGTGGACAGGAATGTGGACAACTGGGGGGTGGATCCGGGGATGAGTCTGGACAACTCCGGTCGGGCCTGTGCAGAGCGGGGGGAGGGCCTCCGAGTCTCGTCCACATCGGATGCACACCCCGAACGAGCGGGCGTCCACACGGTTCCCCCAACCGGATCCGCATGTCGGCGCGGCAGAACCGCGTTCTCCACAGGATCCACACCCGCTACCACTCCTTCTGATCCCTCTGGAGAGATCCCGCCAAGCAACATCATCTCCGCCGCCCCGCACCGAGCTGAGCGCCTCGAGGGCCCGGGCTGCGCCCGTGCGCTCGGAATCCGTGGGATCACACCACTGTCATTCGTGGGCGACCTGACACCCACCGCGCGGACCGCCTATGCTGAGGCCCGCGTGTCGCCGTTCCCCCCGGGCCCGCAACCCCCGTCATCACCCCCAGAGAGGCAGTGCAGCTCGTGAAGTTCACCGTCGAACGCGACATCCTCACCGACGCCGTCTCCTGGGCCGCACGCTCCCTGTCCCCGCGCCCGCCGGTGCCGGTGCTCTCGGGCCTGCTGATCACGGCCGAGGCCGGCGTCGTGTCCATCGCGAGCTTCGACTACGAGACCTCCGCGCGCCTGGAGATCGAGGCCGACGTCGAGACCGCGGGCCAGGTGCTCGTCTCCGGCCGCCTGCTGAACGACATCGTCCGCTCCCTGCCGCAGGCCCAGGTCACGGTGGAGCTCGACGGCGGCAAGGTGCTCGTCACCTGCCGCTCCTCCCGCTTCGCCCTGGCCACGATGCCCGTGGGCGACTACCCGGCCCTGCCCGAGCTGCCGGCCCCCGCGGGCACCGTGGACGGCGCCGCGTTCGCCCACGCCGTCGCCCAGGTCACCGTCGCCGCCTCCAAGGACGACACCCTGCCGATCCTCACCGCCGTGAAGGTGGAGATCGAGGGCGACACCATGACCTTCCTGGCCACGGACCGCTACCGGCTGGCCATGAAGGAGATCCGCTGGACCCCGGCGGACCCGTCCCTCTCGACGTCGCTGCTCATCAAGGCGCGCACGCTCACCGAGGTCGCCAAGTCCCTCGGCTCCGGCGGCGACCTGGAGATCCTGCTCGGTCAGACCGCCGACCTCGTGGGCTTCGCCTCCGGCGGCCGTCGCACCACCTCCGTGCTCGTGGACGGCGAGTACCCCAAGATCCGCTCGCTCTTCCCCGAGTCCAGCCCCATCCAGGCCGTGGTGGACACCGCCGCCCTGGTCGAGGCGTCCCGCCGCGTGGCCCTCGTCGCCGAGCGCAACACCGCCCTGCGCATGGTGTTCACGGACGGCCAGGTCACCCTGGACGCCGGCACCGGCGACGACGCGAGCGCCAACGAGTCCGTGCCGTGCACGCTCGAGGGCGAGGACATCACCGTGGCGTTCAACCCGTCCTACCTCTCCGAGGGCCTGGCCGTGGTGGACCAGCCGCAGGTGCGCTTCGCGTTCACGTCCGCGCCCAAGCCCGCCCTGCTCACCGGCGTGAACCAGGAGGACGGCGTCGTCTCCGACTACCGCTACCTCGTGATGCCGGTGCGCATCGCCTGACGCAGGGGGCTGGACGCTCCCGTGTACCTGTCCCACCTCACCGTCGCGGACTTCCGGTCCTACCGCTGGGCCGACCTGGAGCTGACGCCGGGGTCCACGGTGCTGCTCGGGGCCAACGGGGTGGGCAAGACCAACCTCGTGGAGGCGATCGGCTACCTCGGCGCCCAGCAGTCCCACCGGGTCAGCTCGGACGCGCAGCTCGTGCGCTTCGGCCGGGACCGGGCCCGGATCGCCGGGCGCGTGCACCGCGGGTCCCGCACCGTCGCCCTCGAGCTGGAGATCCTGCCGGGCCGGTCCAACCGGGTGGCCATCAACCGCGGCGCCCCCGTGCGGGCGAAGGAGGGCCTCGGGATCCTGCGCACCGTGGTCTTCGCCCCGGAGGACCTGAGCCTCGTGACGGGGGAGCCCGGTGGCCGTCGTCGTCTCCTCGACCAGCTCATGGTGCAGCTGCGTCCGGCCCTCGGTGAGGCCGCCGCCGACTACGAACGCGTGCTGCGCCAGCGCAACGCCCTGCTCAAGTCGAGCCGCGGCTCTCGCCGCTGGGGCCCCGAGGAGGACGCGACCCTCGCCGTCTGGGACGAGCACCTCTGCGCCGCCGGCGCCCGCCTGCTCCACGGCCGCCTGCACGTGCTGCGCCTGCTGGCCCGCCCCCTCCAGGAGATGTACGCGGCGCTGACCAACGGCTCCAAGGCCGCGGCCTACGCCTACGAGTCCACCGTCCCGCTGGCCCGTGGCACCCACGCGGAGGTCCCGGCCGTGGCGGACCTGGCCGCGGACATGCACCGGACGCTCGAGGCCCAACGGGAGGAGGAGCGGGCGCGGGCGCTCACCCTGGTGGGCCCGCACCGGGACGAGCTCGCCCTCTTCCTGGGCCCGGCGCCCGCGCGCGGCTACGCCTCCCACGGGGAGACGTGGTCGCTGGCGCTCGCCCTGCGCATGGCGGCCTACGACGTGCTCGTGGCCGACGACCCGGACCCCGACGCCCGCCCCGTCCTGATCCTGGACGACGTGTTCGCGGAGCTCGACGCCGCCCGTCGCCGCCGCCTCGCCGCGCTCGTGCACCGGGCCGAGCAGGTGATCGTCACGGCCGCCGCGCTCGAGGACGTCCCCGAGGAGCTCACGGCCCACCGCGTGCTCATCCGCCAGGACGCGGAGGGCTCCGAGGCCGTGACCGCCGCGGCCCCCGTGGAGGGGGACATCCGCGAGCCCCGGCGCGAGGGCGGCGCCGATGGCTGAGACCCCCGCCCCGTTCGAGCCGGACCGGCCGGACCTGGCGCTCGTGCAGCTGCGCCGGGTCCGCGAGGCCGCCCGGGAGCGGGGCGAGGCGCCGCTGCGGGCGCGGGGGACGGGCGCGGGCCTGGCCGGGGCCATGGCGGGCACGACGTCGGCCGGCCGGGAGCGGCAGGACCGTCGGCGCCCGTTCGGGGGTGCGGACCGGGACCCGGCCACGGTGTCCACCGTGTTCGGCCGGCTCATCCGCGACCGTGGCTGGTCCACCCCCGTGGCGGTCGGCTCCGTGCTCACCCGCTGGGCCGAGCTGGTGGGGCCGGAGATCGCGCTGCACTGCCGCCCGGAGAGCTTCGAGGACTCCGTGGTGCGGGTCCGGACGAGCTCCACCGCGTGGGCCACGCAGCTGCGCCTGATGAGCCCCGTGCTCCTGCAACGCTTCGACGAGGCGCTCGGGCCCGGCGTCGTGACCCGCATCGACGTGGCGGGCCCGCAGGCCCCGAGCTGGCGCAAGGGGCCGCGCACCGTGCGCGGCGGCCGCGGGCCGCGCGACACCTACGGCTGAGTCCGGGGCCGCCCCCCGCGGCGCACGACGACGTGCCGGACGCGGCGAGGCCATGGGCGCCGCTCTGGCGCGCTCACAGGGTCGGTGACGGCCCGGGAGGCATGGGCGGTCTCCTGCGCACGTCCTGAGCCGTGTCCCTGGCCGCTGAGCGGGTGTTCTCCCCCGGCGGACCCCCGTCGATGCGGGCCCTCGGGGTGTCAGGCGGTACACTGGGACCAGTGAGAGGGGGCCGGCCGTCGTCCGTCCCCCACCCCCGTGGATCTGCGGGAGCGTGTCGCGTGCCGGTTATGTCCGGGCGGCGTCGCGCGCCTGCGCGCGGGTCGACCCTGCCGCCGACGTCCGAGGAAGTGAGCCACCCGTGGTTGACGCCATGCCCGAGAACCCCGCGGAGGAGCCGACCGCCGCGTCGGCCGCGCCGAACCCGGAGGCCGTGCCGGACGCCGTCGGGCAGCCCGAGGCCCCGGTGAAGGACCGGAAGGTGCCCGGTGAGTACGGCGCCAGCGCCATCACCGTGCTCGAGGGCCTCGAGGCCGTCCGCAAGCGCCCCGGCATGTACATCGGCTCCACCGGCCCGCGGGGCCTGCATCACCTCGTGTACGAGGTCGTGGACAACTCCGTGGACGAGGCGCTGGCCGGCTACGCCACCGGCATCGACGTCACGCTGCAGGCCGACGGCGGCGTGCGCGTGGCGGACGACGGCCGCGGCATCCCCGTGGACCTGCACCCCACCGAGGGGAGGCCGACCGTCGAGGTCGTCATGACGATCCTGCACGCCGGCGGCAAGTTCGGCGGCGGCGGCTACGCCGTCTCGGGCGGCCTGCACGGCGTGGGCATCTCCGTGGTCAACGCGCTCTCCCGCCGCGTGGACACCGAGGTCCGCCGTCAGGGGCACGTGTGGCGCATGTCCTTCGCGGACGGCGGCGTGCCCCAGGGCGAGCTGGTGAAGGGGGAGGCCACGGACGCCACGGGCACCGTGCAGACGTTCTACCCGGACCCGGAGATCTTCGACTCGATCGAGTTCGACTACGAGACCCTGCGTGCCCGCTTCCAGCAGATGGCCTTCCTCAACAGGGGCCTGCGCATCACCCTCACGGACGAGCGCGTCCAGGAGTCCAACGAGGTCGTCGACGACGAGATCGCGGGCGAGGGCGCCGCCGGTGAGGACGTCGCGGAGAACGGCCTGGCGGAGGAGGCGGAGCAGGAGCCCCAGCGCCGCTCCGTCACCTACCTGTACGAGAACGGCCTGCTCGACTACGTCCAGCACCTCAACTCCGCCAAGAAGGTCGAGTACGTCCACGACGACGTCATCGCCTTCGAGGCCGAGGACGTCTCGGACGGTCGCTCCATGGCC
Organism: Micrococcus luteus; assembly: GCF_014138885.1. Classification (NCBI taxonomy): domain Bacteria; kingdom Bacillati; phylum Actinomycetota; class Actinomycetes; order Micrococcales; family Micrococcaceae; genus Micrococcus; species Micrococcus luteus. The sequence goes on along the minus strand of NZ_JACJIK010000001.1, from coordinate 1,489,801 downwards.
GTCGAGGTGGCCATGCAGTGGACCTCCGCCTACTCCGAGTCCGTGCACACCTACGCGAACACGATCAACACCCACGAGGGCGGCACCCACGAGGAGGGCTTCCGCGCCGCGCTGACCTCCCTGGTCAACCGCTACGCGCGGGAGAAGGAGATCCTCAAGCCCAAGGAGGACAACCTCACGGGCGAGGACATCCGCGAGGGCCTGACCGCCGTGATCTCCGTGAAGCTCTCCGAGCCGCAGTTCGAGGGCCAGACCAAGACCAAGCTCGGCAACTCCGAGGCCCGCGGGTTCGTGTCCAAGGCGGTCACGGACCACCTCGGCGACTGGTTCGAGCGCAATCCGGGCCCGGCCAAGGAGATCATCCGCAAGGCCATCATGGCCTCGCACGCCCGCCTGGCCGCCCGCAAGGCCCGGGACAACGCGCGCCGCAAGTCCCCGCTGGAGTCCTTCGGCATGCCCGGCAAGCTGGCCGACTGCTCCTCGAAGGACCCCGAGCGCTGCGAGGTGTACATCGTGGAGGGCGACTCCGCCGGCGGCTCGGCCAAGCAGGGCCGCAACCCGGAGACGCAGGCCATCCTGCCGCTGCGCGGCAAGATCCTGAACGTGGAGCGCGCCCGCCTGGACAAGGCCCTCGGCAACGCCGAGATCCAGTCGATGATCACGGCGTTCGGCACCAACATCGGCGAGGAGTTCGACATCTCCAAGCTGCGGTACCACAAGATCGTGCTCATGGCGGACGCGGACGTGGACGGCCAGCACATCACCACGCTGCTGCTGACCGTGCTGTTCCGGTACATGCGCCCGCTCATCGAGGCCGGCCACGTGTTCCTCGCGCAGCCGCCGCTGTACCGCATCAAGTGGTCCAACGCCCCGCACGACTACGTGTTCTCGGACGAGGAGCGCGACGCCGCCGTCGAGGCCGGCCTGGCCAAGGGCTGGCGCTACCCCAAGGACAACGGCGTGCAGCGCTACAAGGGCCTGGGCGAGATGAACTACCAGGAGCTCTGGGACACCACCATGGATCCGGAGCACCGCACCCTGCTGCAGGTGACCATGGAGGACGCCGCCGCCGCGGACGCCGTCTTCTCCATGCTCATGGGCGAGGACGTGGAGTCCCGCCGCACCTTCATCCAGCAGAACGCCAAGGACATCCGCTTCCTGGACGTCTGAGCCGGACCCGCAGACCTGCCTGAGCCGACCACCCTCCCCGCCGTCGCGGGGAGCACGAGAGGACCCGCGTGAGCGACGAGACCACCCCCCAGACCCCGGACGAGCCCGTCGAGGGCGCCCCGACCCCGCAGACCGGCCTGGACATCGAGGTGGAGCACTACGTGCTCCCCGAGGGCGCCGCCGACAAGGTCGAGCCCGTCGACCTCGAGTCGGAGATGAAGCGCTCGTACCTGGACTACGCGATGGCCGTGATCGTCGGCCGCGCGCTGCCGGACGTGCGCGACGGCCTCAAGCCCGTGCACCGTCGCGTGCTCTACGCGATGTACGACGGCGGCTACCGCCCGGACCGCGCGTTCAACAAGTCCGCCCGCGTGGTGGGCGACGTGATGGGCAACTACCACCCGCACGGCGACACCGCGATCTACGACGCCCTCGTGCGCCTCATCCAGGACTGGGTCCAGCGCTACCCGCTGGCGCTCGGCCAGGGCAACTTCGGCTCCCCGGGCAACGACGGCGCGGCCGCCCAGCGCTACACCGAGACCAAGATGGCCCCGCTGGCCATGGAGATGGTCCGGGACATCGACGAGGACACCGTCGACATGCAGGACAACTACGACGGCAAGCAGCAGGAGCCCGTCGTCCTGCCCGCCCGGTACCCGAACCTGCTGGTCAACGGCTCCTCGGGCATCGCCGTCGGCATGGCCACGAACATCCCGCCGCACAACATGCGCGAGGTGGCCGCGGGCGTGCAGTGGTACCTCGAGCACCCCGAGGCCACCCGCGAGGAGCTGCTCGAGGCGCTCCTGGCCCGCGTGCACGGCCCCGACTTCCCCACGGGCGCCCAGATCCTGGGCCGCAAGGGCATCGAGGAGGTCTACCGGACCGGCCGCGGCCCCATCACCATGCGCGCCGTGGTCAACGTGGAGGAGATCCAGGGCCGCACGTGCCTCGTGGTCACCGAGCTGCCCTACATGACCAACCCGGACAACCTGGCCGCGAAGATCGCGGAGATGGTGCGGGACGGCAAGATCAGCGGCATCGCGGACATGCGCGACGAGACCTCCGGCCGCACCGGCCAGCGCCTGGTGATCGTGCTCAAGCGCGACGCCGTCGCCAAGGTGGTGCTGAACAACCTCTACAAGCACACCGAGCTGCAGTCGAACTTCTCGGCCAACATGCTCGCGCTCGTGGACGGCGTGCCGCGCACCCTGTCCCTGGACGGCTTCGTGCACCACTGGGTGAAGCACCAGATCGACGTGATCGTGCGCCGCACCGCGTTCCGCAAGCGCAAGGCCGAGGAGCGCGCGCACATCCTGCGCGGTCTGCTCAAGGCCCTGGACATGCTGGACGAGGTCATCGCGACCATCCGCCGCTCGGCCTCGGCGGACGTGGCCCGCGAGGCCCTCAAGGAGCTCCTGGACATCGACGACGTCCAGGCCCAGGCCATCCTGCAGATGCAGCTGCGCCAGCTCGCCGCCCTGGAGTCCCGGAAGATCCAGGACGAGTACGACGACCTCATGGCGAAGATCGCCGAGTACAACCGGATCCTGGAGTCCCCGCAGCGTCAGCGCGAGGTCATCTCCGAGGAGCTCGCCGAGATCGTGGCCAAGCACGGCGACGACCGCCGCACCGAGATCATGGCCGGCTTCGACGGCGACATGTCCATCGAGGACCTGATCCCCGAGGAGGAGATGGTCGTCTCCATCACCCGCGGCGGCTACGTCAAGCGCACCCGGATCGACCAGTACCGGTCCCAGGCGCGCGGCGGCAAGGGCGTGCGCGGGGCGACGCTGCGCGGCGACGACGTCGTCGAGCACTTCCTCACCGTGTCCACGCACCACTGGCTGCTGTTCTTCACGAACTTCGGCCGCGTGTACCGCATCAAGACGTACGAGCTGCTCGAGGCCGGCCGCGACGCGAAGGGCCAGCACGTGGCCAACCTGCTCGCGTTCCAGCCGGACGAGCGGATCGCCCAGATCCAGCCGCTCGTGGACTACGGCCGGGCCCCGTACCTCGTGCTCGCCACGCGCGGCGGCCTCGTGAAGAAGACGCCGCTGCTGGACTACGACACGAACCGCACCGCCGGCCTGATCGCGATCAAGCTGCGCGAGGGGGACGAGCTGGTCTCGGCCCGCGTGGTCTCACCCGACGACGACCTCATCCTGATCTCGCACAAGGGCCAGTCCCTGCGGTTCACCGCCACGGACGAGGCGCTGCGTCCCATGGGCCGTGCGACCTCGGGCGTGACCGGCATGAAGTTCCGCGACGACGACTCCCTGCTGACGATGGACGTGGTGGAGGAGGACGGCTACGTCTTCACCGTCACGGACGGCGGCTTCGCCAAGCGCACCCACGTGGACGAGTACCGCCTGCAGAACCGCGGCGGCCTCGGCATCAAGGTCGCCAAGCTCGTGGACGACCGCGGCGAGCTCGCCGGCGGTCTCGTGGTGCGCGAGGACCAGGAGGTCCTCGTGGTGATGGCCTCGGGCAAGGTGGTGCGCTCCGCCGTCGCCGGCGTGCCGGCCAAGGGCCGCGACACGATGGGCGTGATCTTCGCCAAGCCGGACAAGCGGGACCGGATCGTCGCCGTCACCCTGAACAATGAGCAGGAGATGGAGGCGAAGGCGGACGCCGAGGCCGAGGCGGGGCCGGATGTACCCTTGGACGCAGACATCGACCCGACCGACCCCGTAGCCGCACCGGAGGACGCCCTGACGCAGGACGCCGGTGAGGGTGCAGACGGAGGAGAGCAGTGAGCACGTCCGCGTCGTCGCGTCCCGGCCAGGGGCGGAGCACCGGGAAGGCCGCCGAGCCGCGGTCCGGCCGCCCGGTGCGCAAGGCCAGCGGGTCCTCGCAGGAGGACCTGGTCCGCGCCGTCCCGAAGGCCAAGGTGCGCCGCGCCCGCCTGGTCCTGACCCGGGTGGACCCGTGGTCCGTGCTGAAGCTGGCGTTCCTGCTCTCGGTGGCGCTGGGCATCCTCACGGTGGTGGCGGCGGTGGCGCTGTACTCGCTGTCCGACGTCCTCGGGATCTTCGACAGGGTCAACGACGTGATCGGCACCGTGCTCGGCTCCGAGGCCGGGCGCTACACCGTGGCGTCCCTGGCCCCGCTGAGCACCGTGACCTCGCTGGCCACCGTGCTGGCCGTGGTCAACGTCATCCTGCTGACCGCCCTGGCCACCGTGGCCGCGCTGCTCTACAACCTCTGCGCGAGCCTCGTGGGCGGCCTCGGCGTCACGCTGACGGACGACTGAGCCGACCTTCGCCGACGCCCCGCGCGGATTTGCGCGGGGCGTCGGCGTTCCTGTACAGTCATCTCCTGTTGTGAACGGCGTCAGCCGTGAGCGACGGTGAGGGCGTATAGCTCAGGCGGTTAGAGCGCTTCGCTGATAACGAAGAGGTCCCAAGTTCAAGTCTTGGTACGCCCACTCCCACCACACAGAGCCCCGGTCCGCTGGGGCTCCGTTCGTCTCCGGAGGTCTTCCCATGGGTCGACTGGCACGCGTGGCCCTCGTGGTCAGCGCCGCGGCAGCCGCCTATGGGGCGCGTCTCTGGCGGGAGAACAGTGCGGGGAAGGACGTCTGGGCCACGGCCACGGACGACCTGCCGGAGGACGCCGACGGCGTCGAGCCGGCACCGGAGGACTGACCCGTCCTCACGGGGGCATGGCGCAATTGGTAGCGCACCTGCTTTGCAAGCAGGGGGTTAGGGGTTCGAGTCCCCTTGCCTCCACCGAAGAAGGGCCCGGGAGTCGTGAGAATCCCGGGCCCTTTCGTCTGCCCAGGGTGGCCGCCGGCGCCGGCACCGTGGGCAGAAACCGGCGACCCGGGGGCTCCTGGGGCACAAGCCGCAGGACTTCGGGCCCCGTGGGCAGAAGAGAGGGCGTTTCTGCCCACGGAGGGACGGGGATGGCCTGCCCCGAACCCCCGCCGCCGGACCCGCCCACCGCGCCCGTCGCCGTCGTGCGTGGTGTTGGATGGTCCGGTGAACACCACCATCCACACCACGTCCCCCGACCGACCCGCCTCTGGGCAGGGCACTCCGGCCTACGCCCGGGTGCCCGCGAGCTACTACGACATCTTCGTGGGCGTCTTCATCGCCCTCCTCATCCTCTCCGGCGTCACCGCGGCCAAGCTCTTCTACGGCCCCACCGTCCCGGTCATCTCGGACCTCTTCTACGACGGCGGCCCGCTCATCTTCGACGGCGGCGCCTTCCTGTTCCCGTTCGCGTACATCGTCGGCGACATCCTCGCCGAGGTGTACGGCTGGCGCCGGGCCCGCCGCGCCATCGTCCTCGGCTTCGCGATGCTCGTGCTCGCCGCCCTCACCTACACGGTGGTCTCCTGGACCACGCCCGTCGAGGGCTTCGAGGTGTGGGACCAGGCCCTGGCGCCCATGCTGCGGATCACCGTGGCCGGCTTCGTCGCGTTCCTCGTGGGCTCCCTGCTCAACGCGTCCATCGTGGTCCGCCTCAAGGAGCGCATGAGGGAACGGCACGTGGCATTCCGGCTCATCCTCTCCACCGTGGTCGGCCAGTTCTTCGACACCCTGATCTTCTGCACCATCGCCTACGCCGGCACCATCTCGCTGCTGGAACTGGCGAACTACACGGTGACCGGCTTCGCGTACAAGACTCTCGTGGAGATCCTCATCGTGCCGGTGACCCTGCTCGTCATCCGCGCCCTCAAGCGCCGGGAGCCCACCTACCGGGCACCCGGCTTCGAGATCCACCGCGACGACGATCCCGCCCTCGCCCCGGCCGCGTCCCGCTGACCCGCACGGGCCCCGGTGTCGGCCGCGCCGGGGCCCGTCCGTCGCGCGCACCCCGCCCACCGGCTACCGTCGGTGCCATGGGCAAGGACCTCTTCGAGCACGAGCAGCAGCAGACCCTCAGCCGCGAGCAGGCCGCCGCACGCCTGCGCGACCTCGCCGACCAGCTCTCCCGGCAGAACGACGTGCGGATCGAGCACGGCGGCCGCGACGTCGTCGTCACCGTCCCGGACCGCGTGGGCCTCGAGGTGGAGCTCGAAGTCGAGGACGACGGCGACGCCGAGCTGGAGATCACCCTCAGCTGGTGACCGGCCCCGGGCCGGCCGCCGTCGCCTCCCCGTGCCTCAGAACCTCCAGGGCTCCCCGGGGGCCAGGCGTCGGTAGTCGGTCACGCCCTCGGCGAGCCCCGAGAGCACCCGATCCACCACGCCCTTGCCGTCCTCGCTGAGGATGCCGTCGTGGATGGGGCGGGTGTGCGTCGCCGCGATGGCCCGCATCTGGTCCACCACGTCCGCGATGCGCAGCCACGGCGCCGCGGCGGGCAGCAGGAGCACCTCGACGTCGGCGTCCGGCACCGTGAACGAGTCGCCGGGGTGCAGCACGGCCCCGTCCACGAGGTAGGACACGTTGACCGGGCGCGGCACCTCGGCGTGGATCACCGCGTGCTCCCCGCCGAGCACCTCCACCCGGAAGCCGGCGGCCTCGAACGTCTCCCCGGGCACGGCCGTGTGCACGTGCCCGGCGTCGAGCCCCGCCTCCGCCAGCAGCCCCGTGAGGTCCCGTGGCGCCCACACGTGCGCCTCCGTGCCGGCCAACGCCCGGGCCAGCTGCTCGGGGACCACGTGGTCCGGGTGGCCGTGCGTCACGAGGACGGCGTCCGCGCCGTCCAGGACCGCCGCGTCGCTGAACGCGCCGGGGTCGAACGCGAGGCGTCGACCGGCCTTCTCGAGGCGGACGGCCGAGTGGCCGAAGAGGGTCAGGGTCGTGCTCATGCAGATCACTCCTCCGCCCGGCGTCGGGATCCCGGGCGCTCCCAGCCTCCCGCGCGCTCCCGGCGGCGGACAAGGCCCGCGCCCCGTTCGACGGCGGCCCACCGGCTCCCGCCCCGACCTGCGCCCGGACGCGCGCCGGCCCGCGCCCCCTCGGTCCTGCCGAGGATGCGCGGGCCGGGCGTCGTCCGCTGCGCGCTCAGAGCGCGGGGGAGCAGGTCAGCGCTGCTGCCCGGGCTGGACGCCCAGCACCTTCGCGTTGGCGGCGGCCACCGGGTCCGGGGCGGCGGTGTCCACCCGCACGCCCTGGCCCGCCGCGGCCGAGCCGGCCTCGGCCACGACCTTCTGCTGCTGGGCGTAGGGGTTGTTGGCCTCCACCACCGGGATGTTCGCGGTGATCGGGCCCGGCACCGGGGCGGTCCACGGATCCTGCACCGGCTTGGTCAGGCGCCACAGGGCGTAGCCGGCGCCGGCGGCGGCGGCCGCCATGCCCGCGACGATCCAGGCGCGGCCACCCGAGCGGGAGGCCCGGCGACCGGCGGCACGGTTCAGGTCCTTCTCGGCGGCGCCGGCGTACTGCTCGGCGCCCTGGCGCAGGCGCTTCACGATCGCCTTGTCCCCGGTGAGCTTGATCAGGGCCTGCTCCAGGGCGTCCGGGACCTCGACGTCGTGGGCGGTCTTGCGGGCGTGCGCGGCGCCGTCGGCCAGGCGGGCGGCGGCCACGGGAAGGACCTCCTCCTTGCGGCGCTGGGCGTAGTCGCCGGCGTCGGCCAGGCGGGCCTGCACCTGCGGGGCCACCTTCCCGCCCTGCTCCTGCAGCGCGGACAGACCCGTGGCGAGGAGGCCGGCGAGGGTCAGGCCGCCCGCGGCGGCGGCGTCCTTGGCCTGGCCGGCACGGTCGCTGAACAGGGCGGCGGACCGCTGCGCGTCCTTGCGGGCGCCCTTGGCGGCCTTCTTCGCGTCCTTGCGCAGGCCCTTGGCGGTCTGGCGGCCGTCCCGGCGCACCTGCTTGGCCTTGCGGCCCCCACGACGGCGGCCCTTCTTCGCGGCCTTCTCGGCGTCCTTGCGCGCCGCGGCGAACTGCTGCTGCACCTCGTGGCCGGCGTCCTGCGCCTGGGCCTGCAGGTGCTCGAGGAAGTCCTGGACGGTGTCCACGCCCTTGGCGACGGCCGGGGCCAGCAGCCCGTACTGGTGCGCGACGGCCTCACCGGCCTTCCGCGCCCCGCGCTCGACCACGGGGCCGTACTCCTCCTTGGCGTCCTGGGCCTTGCGGCGGCCCTCCTCGGCCGCGGCGGAGCCGCCGATCAGCCCGTAGGCCGCCGCCACCTCGCTCCAGGCGCGGGTGGACTCCACCTTCGGGGCGGCCCAGTGGCGCAGGTTCTCCGCCTGGCGTGCGACGAACGCGTTCGCGCCGCCGTCGTGCTGGATCTCGTCGTGCAGGGTCTTGCGAGCCATGTGATGCCTCCCGTGGGTTCTGGATGGTCGTTGAACGCGGTGGTCCTCGGGGCCCAGCCTAGTGGCCGACCCCCGCCGTGGCACGGGTCCCGGCACGCCGGGAGTGCGTACGCCGATCGCGGAAGATCCCGACCCCGGACGGCGGGATCCGGACGGCCCGCCGCCGCGGATGGAACAATGGGGCGCATGGCGAACAAGACGCACACCGCGACCATCCACACGAACCACGGCGACATCGTCGTCGAGCTGTTCGGCAACCACGCCCCGAAGACCGTGAAGAACTTCGTGGGCCTCGCCACCGGCGAGCAGGAGTGGACCCACCCGCAGACCGGTGAGAAGAACAACGGCGCCCCGCTGTACTCCGGCACCGTGTTCCACCGCATCATCAAGGACTTCATGATCCAGGGCGGCGACCCGCTCGGCATGGGCATCGGCGGCCCCGGCTACCAGTTCGGCGACGAGATCCACCCCGAGCTGCAGTTCGACCGTCCCTACCTGCTGGCCATGGCCAACGCCGGCCCCGGCACCAACGGCTCCCAGTTCTTCATCACCTCCGTGCCCACCGGCTGGCTCAACGGCAAGCACACCATCTTCGGCGAGGTGAAGGACGAGGCCTCCCAGAAGGTCGTGGACGAGCTCAACGCCGTCGCCACCGATCCCCGTGACCGCCCGCTCAAGGACGTCGTCATCGAGTCCATCGACATCGACGAGGCCTGAGCAGCCCCTCGGTGAGCACCACCCCCTCTGACCCGCACGGCCCGGACTCCGCGGACGGCACACCCCCGGTGTGCCCGCGGCATCCGGGCCGTGCGGCGTATGTGCGCTGCGCCGTCTGCCGGCGCCCCGCGTGCCTCGACTGCCAGCGTCCCGGTCCCGCGGCCGGACCGGTCTGCGTGGACTGTGCGTCCGGCGTCGTGGCCAGCCCCGCTCCGACGCCGTCCCCCGCCGCCGGCGCCGCCGCGACGGTCCCGGCCCGACGGCGGACGGGCTTCACCGCCTCGCCCGTCACCTGGATCCTGCTGGCGGTCACGACGGTGGTCTATGCGGCGCAGTGGATGACCCGGGATCAGGCGTCCGGCGTGACCGAGGCGCTCTGGTACGCCGGGCTCTACACGTCCCCGTACGGCATGGAGCCGTGGCGGATGGCCTCCTACGCGCTCGTGCACGACGTCTCCGGCCCCACGCACCTGCTGCTGAACATGCTCGCGCTGTGGGTGATCGGGCGCGTGCTCGAGCCCGCGCTGGGCTGGTGGCGGTTCCTCGCCCTCTACGTGCTCTCCGCCGTGGGCGGTGCGGTGTTCGCACTGTGGGTCTCGGACCCGCTGCAGCCCGTCGTCGGGGCGTCCGGCGCCGTGTACGGCATGTTCGCGGCCCTGTTCCTGCTCACCCGGGTGCGGGGCGGGCAGGTGCGCTCGATCGCCGTGCTGATCGGCCTGAACCTCGTGTTCTCGTTCCTGCTGCCCGGGGTGGCCTGGCAGGTGCACGTGGGCGGGCTGCTGACGGGCGCCGTCGTCGCCGTCGTGTTCTCCCTGGCCGGCGGGCTGCGGCCCGGCCGCGCGCGCGTGCCGTCCGTGGGCGCCCAGGTGGCCGGCCTCGTGGTCGTGGCGGCGGCGCTGGCGGCGCTCACGGTGCTCGGCGCCGCACGGGTCACGGTGGCCGGCCTGCTCGGGTAGGCCGTCTTCCCCGACCGTCCCCGGAGTTCTCCACAGGCGGGTGTGCACTTCTTCCCACAGGGGTGTCCACACCTGTGGACAACTCCGGGGACAACTCGTCTCCGGGCCGGATCGTGCGGATCCCCCATCCACAGGGTTGTCCACCGCTGTGGAGAACTACACGCGTGTCATTCGCTCCAGCGGGACATCATGAGGAACCCGACGAGCGCGAGGCCGAAGCCCACGAGGATGTTCCAGCCGCCGATCTGCACGATCGGGAGGAGACCCTGGGTCAGGTAGTAGACGATGATCCAGAGCAGGCCGAGGATCAGCAGGCCGAACATCACGGCCTTGTACACAGGGGAGAGGGGCTTGGGACCCGGGTCCACGTCCCCGAGGTCCGTCCGCACGGCGGAGCGGCTGCGGCGCGCGGCCTCGAGCTCCTCGCGCTTCCGACGGGCCGAGTCCTTGCGCTTGCCGGCGGGTGCTGCCACGGGTCTTCTCCTCGGGTGGGGGGTGGTGGGCGCCCCCACCGGCGGGGACCGGGGCGGGGACGGTATTCTGCTGACCTGCCCAGGACCGGGGTCAGCGACATGCCCGGCCAGTCTATGCACCCCGCTCCCACGCGGCGGGGAGGAAAGAGCGCCCCCGTGCAGAGCCCCCAGGTCTCCGTCCTCGTCGTCGACAACTACGACAGCTTCGTCTACACCCTGGTGGGCTACCTCGAGCAGCTCGGGGCCCGCACCACCGTGATCCGCAACGACGAGGTCACCCCCGCCCGCGCCCTCGAGCTCGCGGCCGAGCACACGGCGGTGCTCATCTCACCCGGGCCGGGCGCGCCCGCCGACGCCGGTGTCTCCCTCGACCTCATCCGCTCCGCCGCCGACGGCGGCCGCCCGCTCTTCGGGGTGTGCCTGGGGCACCAGGCCATCGCGGAGGCGTTCGGCGCCACCGTGACGCACGCGGAGTCCCTCATGCACGGCAAGACGTCCCTGGTCCGCCACGGCGAGCACCCCATGTTCGAGGGCGTCCCCTCGCCGTTCACCGCCACCCGCTACCACTCGCTGGCCGCCGTGCGGGCCACCGTGGACGAGGCGGTCCTGGAGATCACCGCCGAGACCGAGGACGGCGTCGTGATGGGACTGGCCCACCGCACCGCGCCCCTGTGGGGCGTGCAGTTCCACCCCGAGTCCGTGCTCACCGAGGGCGGCTACCGGATGCTCGGCAACTGGCTCGAGTCCGTGGGGCTCTCCGGGGCCGCCGAGCGCGGTGGCCGGCTCTCTCCCCTCGTCCGCCAGGACTGACCGGCCCGGGGCCCGGTTCGCGGGTCCGACGGCGCCCCGTCCGCTCAGGTGGACGGCGGCGGATCGATCGAGGGCTCGGGGTCCGGTGTCAGCGTCGGCAGCGGGTCCACCGGCGTCGCGGTGGGCGACGTGCTCGGCGGCTGCCCGGTCGGCTCCGACGGGGCCGCCGACGTCGGTGACGGGCTCTGCGTCGGCGACGGCGTCTCGGTCGTCGTCGGCTCGGGGCTGGGCGTGGCCGAGGCGGACGGCGAGGGTGACGGCTCCGCGCTCTCGGAGGGCTCGGGGCTCTCCGTCGGCGGGGGGCTCGGTGATGCGGACGCCGACGGCGTGGGCTCGGGCGCCTCGCTGGATGGCGGGGCCGGCTCGGAGGGCTCGGCCGTGGGCGCGATCCACGAGGACGCCGTCAGGGTCAGGGAGGAACGGTTGTCCACGCGGACGCCGGCGGGCGGATCCTGGGCCACGACCGTCCCGGTGTCCGTGGTCGCGCCGTCCTCGTCCTGGATCCGCACGCGCAGCTCGGGGGCGCTCAGCGCCAGCTGACGCCGCGCGTCCGGAGCGCTCATCCCCACCACATCCGGCACGGCGACCATGCCGCTGGACAGGTGCAGCACCACGGAGGAGCCGGGCGGCACGTGCGTGCCCATCGCGGGGTCGGTGCGGGCGAGCAGCCCGCGCTCGAGTCGGCCGTCGTCCTGGTACTGCACGGAGGAGACACGCAGGCCCAGCCGTTCCAGCTCGCGGCGGGCCGCGTCCTCGGACAGCCCGTGCAGGGAGTCGGACAGCGCGATGCCCTCCTCGCCGCGGGACACTCGTATCCGCACCTTGGCCCCGCGGGGCACCTCCGTGCCCGTCGGCGGGTCGCTCTGGGTGACGGTCCCGTCCGGGGCGTCGGCCATGTACGCGGACGAGACGACGGCCACCAGACCTGCGTCCTCGAGCGCCGCGACCGCCTCGTCCTGCTGCAGCCCCACCACCGCGGGCACCTCCACGGTGGTGCGCAGGGCCGCCGCGAGCCACGGCGCCAGGACCAGGGCCAGGCCGATCAGGACCGCGCCGGCCGCCAGGAGCGTGCGCCGGCGGAGGCGCCGGCGGACGCGACGGTGCGTGGCCGTCGCTGGCGCCGGCGTGTCCCCTTGCGGTTCGGGCCGGGGCGTCGCGGCCGCACCGGGCTTCACCGGCTGGCCGACCGTCACCGGGCGGGGGCCGTCCATGGCGGCGGCGGCGGCAAGCTGCGCGGCGGAGGCGGCGCCGGGCAGTCCCGCACCCGCCACGGCATGGTTCGCCGCCTGGGGCTGTGCGGCGTCCGGCTCGGCCGGGACGGAGGGCGTCGGCCGGGTCAGCGGGACCGCGGCCATCGGCACGTCGGCCCCGTGCTCCGCGGCCGCGGCGCCCAGCACCGCGCCGCCCGCGCCGACGAGGGCGGGAGGGAAGGCATCGAGCGGCGGGGTGTGACGGCCGGGGCCGGCGTGCGGATCCGCCGCGGCCTCCTCGAGGGCCGCGAGGAACGCGGTGCCCGTGGGGAACCGGTCCTCCGGATCCTTGCGCAGGGCGCGCAGCACCACGGGGTCGAACGCGGGCGGCAGGTCGGGGTCGACGTCGGAGGGCGCCGGCGGCTCCTCGCGCACGTGTTGATAGGCCACGGCCAGCGGCGTGTCACCCGTGAAGGGGGGTCGGCCCGTGAGCAGCTCGAACAGCAGGCAGCCGGCCGCGTAGAGGTCGGCGCGGCCGTCCACGGTGCGGCCCGTCGCCTGCTCCGGGGCCAGGTAGAGGGCCGTGCCCACCACGGCCTGGGTCTGCGACGTGGTGGCGGAGGTGTCGGCCAGCGCATGGGCGATCCCGAAGTCCATGACCTTCACGGCGCCCGTCTCCGTGACCATGACGTTCGCGGGCTTCACATCGCGGTGGACGATGCCCTCCTCGTGCGCGTGCTCGAGCGCTTCCAGCACGCCCCGGGTCCAGGCCACGGCACGGTCCGTGCCCACGGCGCCCTCGGCGTGCAGGATCTCCCGCAGCGTCCGGCCGGAGACGAGCTCCATCACCAGGAACGGGCAGTCCACCGGATGGAGGCCGTCCTCGAGGGAGACCTCGCCCGTGTCGTACACGGAGACGATCGAGGGGTGGTTCAGGGAGGCCGCCGAGCGTGCCTCCTTGCGGAAGCGCGCCTGGAAGTGCGGATCGCGCGCCAGGTCCCGGCGCATCAGCTTGACCGCCACCGGGCGGTGCAGCCGCAGGTCCTCGCCGCGGAAGACGTCCGCCATGCCCCCGCGCCCGATCAGCTCACCGATCCGGTACCGCCCGTTCAGGGTCCTCTGCTCGTCCACAGACACGTCCGCGTGCTCGTCCCGCCCGCCGCTCAGGCGGAGGGCGTGGCGTCGGCGGACGAGGCCTCCGCGCCACGCGCGTCAGCGGACGGGTCGGTGGTGGACTCGCCCGTCGGCGCCGTGGACTCCCCGGAGGACTCCGTCGTCGGATCCCCCGTGGGCGTCGTCGGCTCCTCGGACGGCTCCCGCGTGGGCTCCGGGTCGGCGGTGGCCGTCGGGGATTCGGCGGTGGGGGACGGGCGGGGCTCGTCCGAGGCCGACGGGCTCGGCTCGCTGCTCGGCTCGGTGCTCGGCTCCTCCGACGCGCTGGGCTCCGGCTCCGAGGCGGGCTGGGAGGCCTCGCGGGTCGGCGCGGCGTCGGACCCGCCGGTGGCCACGATCAGCTGCACGTGCGTGTCATAGCGGTGACGCTCGCCCTCGCCGGGCACCACGCGCACCACCTCGCCGTCGGCGCCGTCGGCGGACGGGTCGTCCACCCGGTCCACGGTGAAGCCGCGGTCGCGCAGCGTCTGGATCGCGCTGTCCACGGGCTGGCCCACGAGACCCTCCGGGATGACGCCCTCCCCGGTGGAGACGGCCAGCGTGACGGTCTCACCGCGCTGCAGCGCCCCCACGGGGTTGATCTCCTCGACGGTGCCCTCCGGGCTCTGCGCGTCGCGGTCCTCCTCGCGCACCGCCAGGCCGAGGCCCTCGAGCTCGGCGCGCACCTCGCTCACGGGGCGACCCTTGTACGCCTCCGGGTCCACGTGCACGGACGACTCCTCCTGCGAGGTCGCCGGCGCCGAGCCGCCGTCGCCGCGGCCACCCGTGAGCAGCGGCCACAGCAGCGCCCCCAACAGGGCGAACACCACGAGACCGAGCAGCGCCCACAGCGGCCAGGGGTTGGCGCGTCGCCGGCGGGCGGGCGCGGAGCCACCCCCGGCGGGCGGGCCCGGGTCCACGACGTCGCCCGGGCGGGTCTGCTGGTCGCGCACGGCGGCGATCTCGTGGTCGCGCGTGCTCGCGCTCGCGGCGGCGCCGGCCGCACCGGCCGCGCCCACGGCCGCCGCACCGGCGGCGCCGGGGCCGCGGGCGGCGTCGTCGGTGCGGGGCTGGGCCGCGGTCACCGGCAGCGCCGCGGTGGCGGGGGAGCCGTCTGTCCGGGTGCCCTCGGCGCGGGGATGGGTGGTGCGCATGCCGTCGTAGTCCAGGGGAGCGGTCTCGGCGCCCGAGGGGTCGGTCACGCCCTGCTCCTCGAGGAAGACGGCCAGGGCGGGCACGGCCTCCACGGCGCCGCGGGTGTCCTTGCGCCGCAGCGCGTCGGCGGCGTCCGAGAGCGCGGCCGCGTCCGAGGGCCGCTCCCGGGGGTCCTTCGAGAGCATGCACATGATCAGGGCGCGCACCGGGGCCGGGACGGTGTCCGGCAGGGGCGGCGGCGTGTCGTTGACCTGGGCGAGGGCGATCGCGATCTGGGACTCGCCCGTGAACGGGCGATGCCCGGCGAGGGCCTCGTAGCCGATGATGCCCAGCGAGTAGAGATCGGAGGAGCCGGTGGCCTGCTGCCCCGTGGCCTGCTCGGGCGCGAGGTACTGGGCGGTGCCCATCACCTGGCCGGTGGCCGTGAGGGGGACCTGGTCCGCCAGGCGCGCGATGCCGAAGTCCGTCACCTTCACCCGGCCGGTGGGCGTGATCATGAGGTTGCCGGGCTTGACGTCGCGGTGCACGAGCCCCTGGGCGTGGGCCGCCGAGAGCGCGGCCGCCGTCTGCGCGATGATCCGCAGGGTCCGCTCGGGGGAGAGCACCTTCTCCTTCTCGAGGATGGAGGACAGCGGCTGGCCCGGCACGAGCTCCATGACGAGGTAGGCGGAGCCCTTCTCCTCGCCGTAGTCGTAGACGTTGGCGACGCCGGGGTGGTTCAGCAGCGCGGTGTGCTGGGCCTCCGCCCGGAAGCGGCGCAGGAAGTTGGGGTCACCCGTGTACTCCTCCTTGAGGATCTTCACGGCGGTGATCCGGCCCAGGACCTTGTCCCGCGCCTTCCACACCTCGCCCATGCCGCCGATCGCGATGCGATCGGTCAACTGGTACCTGCCGCCGAGGGTGATGCCCGATGTCGGCCTCATTCCGTGACCACCGCTTCCATGATTGCCTTCATGCCACTGACGACTGTCTGATGTCCAACCCCCGGCGGCTCGTCCTCCACCACGATCGTCACGGCCGCCCGGGGGTTCTCGCTCGCGTCGAAGCCGGTGATCCAGGAGTGCACGTTGCCCGTGTCCCCGACCTCGGCCGTGCCCGACTTCGCCGCGATCCGCACCGTGTCCGACTGCACGGATCCCAGGATGCCGTCCTCCACCGCCGAGACCATCATGTCCGAGACCTGCCCGGCCACCTCGGGGGTCGTGGCCCGGCCGCGCTCACGGGGGCTGAACTCCTGCACCGTGGTGAGGTCCGAACGGCGGACCGCCTTGATCAGCTGCGGCTCCATGACCACGCCGTCGTTCGCGATGCCGGCGGCCACCATGGCCATCTGCAGCGCGGTGGCCTGCACGTCCCGCTGGCCGATCGAGGACTGCGCCAGCGTGGCGTCGTCCAGGTCGGAGGGGAACACGGAGCCGGTCACGGGCAACGGGTAGTCGAAGGAGTCGTTGAAGCCGAACCGCTCGGCGACCTCCCGGATCCGGTCTTGGCCCAGCTCGACGGCGGCCATGGCGAACGGCGTGTTGCAGGACTGCGCCAGCGCCCACGTGAGGGTCTGACGCCCCACGGTGTTGCACGGTGAGCCGTCGTAGTTGGGCAGCTCCGTGGTCGTGCCGGGCAGCGTCCACGCGGCGGGGATGTCCACCGTCCCGCCCGGGGTGTAGTCACCGGACTCGAGCATGGCCACCGCGTCGATCAGCTTGAACGTGGAGCCGGGGGACACGAGCTGCTCCGCGGCGCGGTTGCGGTATGCGCTGGCGCCGGGGATCTGGTCGATCGCGGCCATGGCCGACTGCGCCTCGGCCGGGCTGTGTGAGGAGAGCGCGTTGGAGTCGAAGCCCGGCTTCGACGCCATGGCCAGGATCTCGCCCGTCGTCGGGTCCGTGACCACGGCGGAGGCGCGCACGCCGTCCGGGAGCGCGTCGTACGCCAGACGCTGCAGCTCGGGGTCGATCGTCAGCTCCACCTGGTCGCCCTCGGGCGTGGCACCCGTGATGATCTCCATGGCGCGGTCCACGAACTGGGACGTGGGGGTGCCGGAGAGCTGCTCGTTCATGGCCGCCTCCAGCCCGTCGGTGCCGTAGGTGAGCGAATAGAAGCCCGTGAGCGGGGCGTACAGCTCGGTCTCGTGGTAGACGCGCTGGTAGTGGTACGCGTCGCCGGAGGGGACGGACTCGGCGATCGGCTCGCCGTCCACGAGGATCGGCCCGCGCGGGGCGCCGAACTCCAGGAACATCTGCCGAGAGTTCAGGGCGTGCGTCTTGAGCTGGTCAGCGGCCAGCACCTGGATGACGGACGCAGCCAGCGCGAGCACGAGGAGCATGGCCGCCATGACGGTCCACGTGCGTCGGATCGCCTCGTTCACCGCTCCTCACCTCCTCCCGGGGGCACGGCGGCCGCCGGGAGCGCCGTGCCGGGGTCGAGGTGGCCGGCGCCGGGCCCGGACGCGTTGACCATCCCGTCCACGACCACGGGCCGGCGGGCGGCGTTCGAGATGCGCAGCACGAGCCCCACGATGATCCAGTTGGCCAGCAGCGAGGAGCCGCCGGCGGCGAGGAACGGCGTCGTGAGGCCGGTGAGCGGCAGCACGAGGGTCACGCCGCCCATCACCACGAACACCTGCCACGCCATGGTGAAGGCCAGGCCGGAGGCGAGCACCTTGCCGAACGCGTCGCGCACGCCGAGGGCGGCGCGCATCATGCGGGTGACGAGCAGGAGGTACAGGACGAGCACGGCGGCCAGGCCCACGAAGCCGAGCTCCTCGCCGATGGCCGTGAGGATCATGTCCGAGAAGGACAGCGGCACCTGGGTGGGGTTGCCCGCGCCCAGGCCGGTGCCCATCAGCCCGCCTGAGGCCATCGCGAACAGGCCCTGGACCACCTGGTAGGAGCCGCCGAAGTCGCGATGGTAGATCTCGGGGTCGAAGGCCCTCAGCCAGATCTCGAACCTGGCGGTCACGTGCGGCATGAACAGGAACGCCAGCGCCGCGCCGAAGGCGATCAGGCCCAGGCCGAGGAGGATCCAGGAGGCGCGGGACGTGGCGATGTAGAGCATCGCCATGAACATGCCGAAGAACAGCAGGGCCGAGCCCAGGTCGCGCTGGAACACGAGCACGCCGAGCGCCAGGAGCCAGCCGGCCAGCAACGGGCCGAGGTCCCGGGCTCGGGGGAAGGTCACCGGGCCCACACGGCGGCCGGCCAGCAGGATCAGGTCGCGGTTCGCGGAGAGGTAGCCGGCGAAGAAGATGGCCAGCGTGATCTTGGCGATCTCGCCGGGCTGGAAGGTGCCGAATCCGACGTCGATCCAGATCCGCGCCCCGTACATGCTCAGGCCCAGCCCGGGCACGAGCGGCAGGAGCAGCAGCACGCCGGACGCGGCGAGGAACAGGTAGGGCCAGCGCCGCAGCACCCGGTGGTCGCGCACCAGGAACACCAGGGCGGAGGCCACCAGGACGGCCAGGACGGACCACACGAGCTGCGAGGTGGGGTTGGCCATCGCGGCGTCCTGGCTCAGCCGGTGGATCATGGCCAGGCCCAGCCCGTTGAGCAGGGCGGTGATCGGCAGCATGAACGGGTCCGCGTAGGGGGCCCGCAGCCGCAGGACCACGTGCAGCACGAGGGTGGCGGCGCCGAAGACGCCCAGCGGCACCCAGGCGGTGGAGTCCAGCGGGGCGTCCGTGCCGATCATGCCCAGCAGGTCCGCCCCCAGGGCGATGGCCAGGGCGGCCAGCAGCAGGACCAGTTCGATGTTCCGGCGCGGGCGTGCGGGGGAGATCACCTCGGTCACGGGGCCTCACCTCCCGTCGCGCTCGGGGACGACGCCGGGCTCGTCGGCGCGGTGGAGCCGGACGCGTCCGAGGGGCGGGCGGAGGACGACGACGGCGTCGTGCTCGGCCGGGCCCGCTCGGAGGGCTCACCGGCGGGGGCGGGGGCGTTCGGGTGCAGCGAGTCGCGCAGCTCGGCGACGATCTGCTCCGCGTGGTCCACGTCCCGGGCGGGCATGCCGGCGTTCACGCGGTCGCGTGCGTACGCGGGCAGCGCGTCCACCGGGAGGTCGGTCTGGCGGTCCACGTGGGACAGCTCGAGCGGGCCCAGCCGCTGGGAGACGCCCTTGAACACGGCGATCCGGCCGTCGTTGGCCCCCACGTAGTACTGCGTCTGGGTCCACAGGTAGCCCCACACGGCCACGGCCGCGAGGGTGAGGGCGAGCAGCGTGGTGAACACGGGGATGAACCAGCCGCGGCGGTACTGCACCGGGCGGTCGTCCTTTCCACGCCGCCGACGCGCGGCCCCGTCCTCGGGGCCGCCGGCGGGCCCGGCGGTCGCCGGGGCCGGGGTGGGGGCCGTGGTCATCGGCTCGGCGGCCTCGTCGGACGGGTGGTCGGCAGCGGTGGCGGCCGGTGTGGCGGCGGAGGAGGAGCCGGCGGCGGCAGCGGTGCCGCTCTGCGCGGCGGGCGGGACGGAGGCGTCCGGGCGCGGGGCGGCGGCGGGATCCGGCCCGTCCGTGAGGACGGCCGCGGTGCGCCGGGGACGGTTCTCCGGCACGGGCGTCTCGCCGAGCAGGGCGGCGGCACGGCGGCGCGTGGAGCTGCGGGTGACCACGGGGATGCGATCGGTCTTCACGGCGTTGGAGGCCGCGCCGACGAGCAGGTGAGGCCGTGCGTCCAGGTCCTCGCGCAGCAGCAGGCCGGAGACCGGGCCGACCTCGGGCGGGTGGGCGGCGGCGAGGGCCTGCTCGGACAGGTGGACGTCCGGGACGGGGGCCAGCTCCTCCGCCGTGCCCTCCGCGATCTCGAACGCCACCACGGTGACGTTGTCCGGGGCGCCGCCCTTGAGGGTGAGGTCCACGAGGGTGTCGACGGCCTGGTTGAGAGCCTCCGAGTCCCGCAGCACCTCGTGGATCTTCTCGGGGGGGACCACGTCCGTGAGGCCGTCCGAGCAGAACAGCCACCGTTCTCCGGGGGCGACGGGCACCTCGAACACGTCCAGCTCGGGGGAGGCGTCCACGTCGCCGAGCACGCGCATGAGCACGTTCTTGTTCGGGTGGAACGGGGCCTCCCCGGCCTCGAGGCGCCCCTCGTCGACGAGCTTCTGCACGAACGTGTGGTCCGTGGTGACCTGGGAGAACTCGCCGTCCGCGAGCCGGTAGGCACGGGAGTCGCCGATGTGCGCGATGTGCAGCGTGGTCCCCGCGAGCAGGCCGGCGGTGCACGTGGTGCCCATGCCGGCGAGCTTGGGGTTGGCGTGCACCAGCTCGTTGAGGATCAGGTTGGCGTTCTGGATCTCGTCCGGCAGCACCGTGGCCGGGTCCTCGTAGCCCACCGCATCCAGCGGGGCCAGATCCAGCACCGTGGACGCGCTTGCCACGTCGCCGCCCACGTGCCCGCCCATGCCGTCCGCGAGCACGGCCAGATGACGGCCCACGTAGGCGGAGTCGTCGTTCTTGGCACGGACGCGGCCGACGTCGGAGCGGGCGGCGTAGCGGAGGACGAGGGTCATGGGTCAGGCCTCGAGCTCCATGACGGTCTTGCCGATGCGGATGGCCGTGCCGGGGCCCACGGGCAGCGCGCGGGTGACGGGGGCGCCGTTCACGTAGGTGCCGTTCGTGGAGCCGAGGTCCTCGAGGAACCAGCGGGTGCCCTGCGGGAACAGCCGGGCGTGGCGGCCGGAGGCGTAGTCGTCCACGAGCACCAGGTCGGCGTCCTGGGCGCGGCCCATCAGCAGGGGACGGCCCTCCAGGGCGATGGTCTGCCCGGCCTTCGGGCCCTCGACCACCCGCAGGGTCCGGGACAGCCGCGGGGCCGGCGTCGTCGGCGCGGACGCGGCGGGGGCCGGCGTCGACGCGGGCGCGGGTCGGTCGACCGCGGACGAGCCCGCCCCGGCGACCCCGGCCGCGGGCGCCGCGGTGACCAGGCCGGCGTCGCGCTGGGCCTGCTGGAGGCGCGTCTTGTTGCGCCGGCCGACCACGAGGTCGCGGCCCTGCGCCATGACGATGGAGATGATCAGCACCCACAGGGCCAGCAGCAGGCCCATGCGGAGCACGGCGACGGCGAGCTCGCTCATGCGCGGCCCCCCGTCCCGCCGAAGAACAGCAGCTCGGTCTGGCCGACGGTCACCACGTCCCCGTCGCGCAGGGTGACGGAGCCGTCCACGCGGCGGCCGTTGACGAGCACGCCGTTGCGGCTGCCCAGGTCCAGGAGCGTGACCGTGGAGCCGACGGTGAGCAGGCGCAGGTGCTCGCGGGACACCGAGGAGTCCGGGATCACGAGGTCGGCACGCTCGGCCGAGCGGCCGAGGATGAGGTCGTCCCCGTCCAGGGGGAGCATGCGGCCGTCCAGCTCGAGGGCCGGGCCGGCGGGCTCGGTCACGGGGCGGCCCATCACGACGGTCGGCTGGTCGGCGGGGGCGGCGGGCGCGGTCGGGGCGGCGGCCCGGCGGGGCGCCGGACGGGGCCCGACGCGCGGGGCGGGGGAGGGCTCGCGGGGCGCGGCCGCCGGCAGGTCCTCGACCAGTCGGTCCGGCGTCGCGGCGGAGGCTCCCGGGCCGTGGGCGGTGGCGGGCGAGGCGCCGTCGTCGTGGGGGGCCGGGGCGGTGAGCGAGCCGTCGTCCAGGCGGGTGACCACGCGCAGGTCCCCGGCGCGCACGTCCGCGTCCGGGTGGAAGGCGACCCGGACCGTGCCGGGCAGTGCATAGCCCTGGGAGTCGGCGTGGCGGATGACCTCATCGCACAGCTCGCTGGCGAGGGTGGACCCCCACGAGCGGGCGCGCTCGAAGTCGGCGGGGGAGAAGTGGACCACGTAGCTGTTGGGCGCGACCGTGTGGCCCTCCGACAGGGCGAGAGACTCGTCGTCCATCGCCTGCCGCAGGGCCGAGGCGATCTCCACCGGCTTGACCGCCCGCGGACCGCCGGCCGAGAAGGCCGAGCGCACGACCCGCTCGAGGCCGCGTTCGAGGTTGTCCAGAAGTCCCACGACGGGGCTCCTTTCCACAGTTGTCCGTCCCGATACTACGGGCCGGGCTGGGAGACCGCCGAGAACAGCGGCATTCTGCGGGGTGGAGCGCGGGTGGGAGAGGTGCCGGAGGGGGCGAGCCGCGGGGGTGGCGGGGACGCGGGGGCGGGCGTCGGGGCCGATTTGCGCGCCCGGGCGGGCGGGGGTTAGAGTATTCCTCGCTGCCTGTGACGGTCGCCGGATGTCCGGAGCCGAGAACAGGAAGCCGCTCGCGCGAGTGGCGGAATTGGTAGACGCGCTGGCTTCAGGTGCCAGTGTTCGCAAGGACGTGGGGGTTCAAGTCCCCCCTCGCGCACCGAGGACGAAGGCCCCGGAACCACACGGTTCCGGGGCCTTCGGCGTTCCCGGGCTGGTCCCCACTCACCGGTTGGGGGCGGTTTCGGGCGGTATCCACGCCGAATACCGCCCGAAACCGCCCCCAAACGCCGCGGGGTGGGCCGGGTGCGGGGCCGCGCGCCCGACGCCGGCCCTCACGGCTTGACGCACACCACCGGGACGCGCGCCTCGAGGATGATCTGCTGCGCGGCCGATCCCAGCAGCAGCTTGCCCACGGGGGAGCGGTGCTTCACGCCCACGACGATCCGGCTCGCGCCCACGCGCTCGGCGTGCTCGAGCAGGTCGCCGACGGCGTCCCGGCCGCGCTCCTGGGCGTGCGCCACGGACACGGCGACGCCGGCCTCGCGCGCCTCCGCCTCGTCCGGCTCGGTCCCGTCGAGGGAGAACCAGACCACGTCCTCTCCGCGCAGGGCCGCCTCGGCCAGGGCGGCCCGCCAGGCCGCGGCGCTCTCGGTGCTGCTGGTTCCAGTGCTGATGATCGTCATGGGGACCACTGTGCGTCATGGGCGCGGTCCCCGTCACCACCCGGGCCGGTTGTCGTCGGTCACTCTGCGGACGCGGAGCGCACGCGGCCCCGCCGCGCTGTTACCGTGACCTCCACCACTCGCACCTGTCCCCGGCGCCACTCCCTGGCGGCGGGGTGTCTCTGTTAGGAACCGTTATGCCCTCCACCTCCCCCGACGGCCCCCCGCGCCGGCGCACGGGGATCGGCCGGATCGTCTTCAGTGTGATCGCGGTGCTCACCGTGCTCGCGGCCTCCGCCTTCTCCATCCGCTCGGCTTCGGGAGGGAACGACATCCGCACCAACCTGACCCTCATCGCCCCCGCGGCCGCCGGCGGCGGCTGGGACTCGTTCCAGCGCGAGCTGCAGCAGACCATGCGCGTCAACGGGCTCGTGAACAACGTCCAGGTGGTCAACATCCCCGGCGCCGGCGGCAACATCGCCCTCGGTCAGCTGACCACGCTCGAGGACGCGAACAACCTCATGGTGGGCGGCACCGGCCAGATCGCCGCCCACGCGGCCCGTGGCACCGGCCCCGAGCTCTCCCAGGTCACCGCGGTCAGCCGCGTCGTCGAGGAGTACAGCCTCGTGGTGGTCCCGGCGGACTCGCCGTACCAGAGCATGGACGACCTGGTGACCGCCTGGCGCGCCGATCCCGCCCACGTGGCGTGGACCGGCGGCGGCTCCTTCGACCAGCTCGTCATGGCGGACATCGCCCGCACGGCCGACGTGCCGGTCGCGGACACCACCTACATCCCGTCCGACGGCGGCGGTGAGGCCATCCAGGCCCTGCTCAACGGCACCGCCCAGGCCTCCGCCGGCGGCTTCGCGGACATCTACCCGCAGGTCGAGGCCGGCCGACTGCGCGCCCTCGGCGTGGTGGCGGCCGAGCCGCTGGCCGGCGTCGAGGAGATCCCGACCCTGCGCTCCCAGGGCTACGACGTCACGCTCACCAACTGGCGCGCCCTGTTCGTGCCCCCGGGCGTCTCCGCGGAGGAGCGCACCGAGCTCGAGGCCCTCATCGCCGAGGCGGTCGACACCCCCGAGTGGAAGGAAGCGGTGCAGCGCAACTACTGGAACCCCGTGCCCCTCTCCGGCGCCGAACTCGAGGAGTTCATCGCCGCCGAGAAGGAGCGCATCGGCACGCTGACGGAGGAGATCAAGTGAGCCACGCATCCACCGTCCCCCCCGCCGCCGACGCCCCCTCCCGCTGGGGACGCGCCGCCGGGCTCTCCGCGCTCGTCATGCCGGCCGTGCTGGCCGCGTTCAGCCTCTACCTGCTGCTGGGATCCCTGGCCATGGACACCGAGGGCGCCGACTTCCCCGGCCCGGACTTCTTTCCGCTGATCCTCGCGGTCGCGGGCCTCGTGATCGCCGCCGCGCTCGCGGTGGAGGTCGTGCGCGTGCGCCAGTCCCCCGAGGGTCAGGCCGACGCGGACGGCGAGATCGGCCAGGCGGCCGGTCCGCTGACCCTGTTCCACTCGGACTTCGGCGCGCTGGCCTGGTGCTTCCTCGGCTTCCTCGCGTTCGCCGTCCTGCTGCCCTGGCTGGGGTGGATCCTCGCCGGGGCGCTGCTGTTCTGGTGCGTCACGCGGGCGTTCGGCGCCCCGCATCCCGTGTTCGACATCCTCGTCGCCCTGTTCGTCTCCTCGCTGGCCTACCTCGGCTTCGCGGTGGCCCTGGGCCTGACCCTGCCCTCGGGCATCCTGGGAGGTGGCTTCTGACATGGAGACCCTCGGACTCCTCATGGAGGGCTTCGCCGGAGCCCTCACCCCCATGAACCTGCTCTGGGTGGTGCTGGGCTGCCTGCTCGGCACCGCGGTCGGCGTGATGCCCGGTCTCGGCTCCTCGATGGCCGTGGCCCTGCTGCTGCCCATGACCTTCGCCCTCGAGCCCACCGCCGCGTTCA
The DNA here is from genome assembly GCF_014138885.1 of Micrococcus luteus. Classification (NCBI taxonomy): domain Bacteria; kingdom Bacillati; phylum Actinomycetota; class Actinomycetes; order Micrococcales; family Micrococcaceae; genus Micrococcus; species Micrococcus luteus. The sequence continues at coordinate 1,465,209 of NZ_JACJIK010000001.1, read as the reverse complement.
TCATGTTCTCCGGCGTGTACTTCGGCGGCCTCTTCGGCGACTCCACCATGGCCATCCTGATGAACACCCCCGGCCAGGCCTCGGCCATCGCCTCCACGTTCGAGGGCCACCGCATGGCCCAGGACGGCCGGGCGGCCCAGGCCCTGGCGACGGCGGCGCTCGGCGCCTTCATCGGCGGCATGGTGGCCTCGGTGTGCGTCGTGTTCCTCGCCCCCGTCCTGGCGGAGTTCTCCACGCGCTTCGGGCCCGCGGAGTACTTCGCGCTCGCGCTCTTCGCGTTCGTGGCCACCTCCTCGGTGGTCGCCGACTCGGTGCTGCGCGGCCTGGCCTCCCTGGTGCTGGGACTGGGCATCGCCGTCGTCGGGATCGACGCGGTGACCGGCACCGAGCGCTTCACGATGGGCTCCCCGCAGCTGTTCGACGGCATTCCGCTCGTGACCGTCACGGTGGCGATCCTCGCGCTCGGCGAGGTGTTCCACGTGGCCTCCCGGGTGCGCCGCGAGCGCGAGGACCTGCGCATCCGTCGCACTGGCCGGCCGTGGCTGTCGGGCGCCGAGTTCCGCGAGGCCGCCCCGGCGTGGCTGCGCGGCACGGCGATCGGCCTGCCGTTCGGCATCGTGCCGGTGGGCGGCTCCGAGGTGCCGACGTTCCTGGCGTACTCGGCCGAGCGGCGCCTGGACCGGCGCCGGGCGCATCCGCAGTTCGGCCGCGGCGCGATCCGCGGGCTGGCGGCCCCGGAGGCCGCGGGCAACTCGACCACCGGCATGGCGATGGGCGCGCTGCTCACGCTCGGCCTGCCCGTCTCCGCGACGGCGGCCATCATGCTGGCGGCGTTCCGCCAGTACGGGCTGCAGCCCGGCCCCCTGCTGTTCGACCGCAGCCCGGACCTCGTGTGGGCGCTGCTGGCGAGCTTCTTCATCGCGATGATCGTGCTGCTGGCGATCAACCTGCCGTTCGCGCAGCTGTGGGCCAAGCTCCTGCTCATCCCGAAGCACTACCTCTACGCGGGGATCACGCTGTTCTGCGGGCTGGGCATCTACGCCACCACGGGCGCGGTGTTCGACCTGCTGATGCTGCTGGGGATCGGCGTGCTGGGCTTCCTGATGAGGCGGTACGGCTACCCGCTGGCGCCGCTGATGATCGGCATGGTGCTCGGCCCGCTGGCGGAGACCAGCCTGCGCGACGCCCTGCTCAGCTCGGTGGGCGACCCGGCCGTGCTCGTCTCCACCCCCATCACGTGGGTGATCTACGGGATCCTGGCGATCGTGCTGGCGTTCTCGGTGCGGGCCGCCGTCGTGCGCCGGACGCGTCAGGACGTGTGAGCGGAGGCGGGATCCGCGCCCCCCGAGACAACGCGGGTTGAGTTGTCACCGGTGTGCGGCCTCCGCACCCGTGACAACTCAACCCGCGTTTCTGGTGGGCGGCGGCCCGCTCAGTAGTGGTACGTGTCCGACGGCGCCGTGATCGCGTTGTCCTGGTCCGGGTACCGCGTGGAGTGCACCCCGAACGCGGTGGCCAGCCCGAGGATCTTCTCCGCGCGCGCCTTGCGGGGCAGGTCGGAGCCGTTGCGGATCTCGCCGCCGTCGGCCTCGAAGTCCGCGAGGAACTCGTGGGCCCACGCCAGCTCCTCCTGGGACGGGCTGAGCCCCTCGTTCACGGCCGCGCACTGCTCCGGCGCGAGGCACAGCTTGCCGGTCATGCCGAACTCCGCGGTCACCGCCGTCGCCTCGGCGAGCTTCACGCCGGTGGAGCCCACGGTCGGCCCGTCGATCGCGCCCGGCAGCCCCGTGGCCCGCGCCGCGATCGTGAACTGGGACCGCGTGTACGCCAGCGCCATCGGCGACTCGCCCAGGCCGGTGTCGCGGCGGAAGTCGCCGATCCCGAAGGCCAGCCGGAACGTGCCCTTCGCGGCGGCGATCGAGTCGATCCGCTGCAGCCCGCGCGCCGTCTCCACGAGCGCCACGACGGGCACGCCGGGCAGCCGTCGGGCGGTCTCGTTCACGTGGTCCGTGGACTCCACCATCGCCAGCACGACGCCGGCCAGGCCGCCCTCGGCGACCGGCCCGCCCAGGTGCGCGGGCAGGGCCGCGGCGAGCGCCTCGACGTCCTGCTCCCACCACCGCGAGCCGTAGCCGTTGAGCCGCACCCAGCCGGTGTGCCCGGAGGTCAGCCAGGCGACGGCGTCCGCGCGGGCCTGGTCCTTGTCCTTGGGGGCCACGGCGTCCTCGATGTCGAGGATGACGATGTCCGCGGCCGAGTCCTCGGCGGGCTGGAACCGTTCGGGCTGGGCGGCGTTGACCAGCAGCCAGGAGCGGGCGAGCTCCGGATCGATGCGCTGGCCGGGCACGGGCTGGAACGCGGGGGAGGGGGTGATCGCGGCGGGCAGGGTCACGGTCATGAGGGGCTCCTTCACGGGGCTGGGGCGTCGGGCCGAGGTCGCGGGCGGGGTGCCTCGCGCGGCGGACGGCCGGGGGACGGACCAGGTGGGCCCTGAGCGAGCGGCGTTGGTTCGACGCCGAAGGGCGCCGCGGGTGTGCGGCGCGTCCACAGCACAGTACACGCCACCGTGTCCGACGTCACCCGGGTGGGCGTGGATCTCGGCTCAGAAGGGGTGACGGGTGCGGGGGGAGCGCGTAGCGTTCATCGGGGTCCGGACGACGTCGGCCGCGCAATGGGGCGCGGCCCTCCGCGCGTCGGTCGGGCCGCGACACATCCCTGCCCACCGGACCACGAGGACGCTCAATGACGAGGATCCCCGCCGAGGACGAGGCCGTGACGGCCCCGTCCTCCCCGCTCGACAACGCCCTGGCCCAGCTCTCCGCCGCCGTGAAGACGCTCGGCTACGACGAGGGCCTGCACCAGATGCTCGCCGCCCCCCGCCGCGAGATGGCCGTCTCCATCCCCCTGCGCCGCGACGACGGCTCCACCGAGGTGCTCCGCGGCTACCGCGTGCAGCACAACTTCTCCCGCGGCCCGGCCAAGGGCGGCGTGCGCTTCAGCCTGGACGTGGACCTGGACGAGGTCCGCGCACTGGCCATGTGGATGACCTGGAAGTGCGCCCTGCTGGACGTGCCCTACGGCGGCGCCAAGGGCGGGGTGACCATCGACCCGCGCCAGTACTCGAAGGCCGAGCTCGAGCGCGTCACCCGTCGCTACACCTCCGAGATCCAGCCGATCATCGGCCCCGAGGTGGACATCCCCGCCCCGGACGTGGGCACGGACGAGCAGACCATGGCCTGGATGATGGACACCTACTCGGTGAACGTCGGCCACACCACGCTCGGCGTGGTCACCGGCAAGCCCGTCTCGCTCGGCGGCTCGCTGGGCCGCGCCTCCGCCACCTCGGCGGGCGTGGTCTACGTGGCGCTCGCCGCGCTCGAGCACCTCGGCATCGAGCCGTCGCGGGCGACGGCCGCGGTCCAGGGCTTCGGCAAGGTCGGCGCCGGCACGGTCGAGCTGCTCGAGGCGGCCGGAGTGAAGGTCGTGGCCGTGTCGGACCAGTACGGCGCCGTGCGCGACGACGAGGGCCTGCACTACGACGCCCTGCAGAGGCAGCTCTGGGACACCGGCTCCGTGAAGGACACCCCCGGCACCGCGCCCATGGACGCGGACGAGCTGCTCGAGATGGACGTGGACCTCGTGGTCCCGGCCGCCGTGCAGTCCGTGCTGACCGAGGAGAACGCCCCGCGCGTGCGCGCCCGGCTGGTCGTGGAGGGCGCCAACGGCCCCACCACGGGCGAGGCCGACCGCATCCTCGAGGAGAAGGGCGTCCTGGTCGTCCCGGACATCCTGGCCAACGCCGGCGGCGTGATCGTCTCCTACTTCGAGTGGGTCCAGGCGAACCAGGCCTACTGGTGGAGCCGCGAGGAGGTGGACGAGCGCCTGAAGCGGCGCATGGTCGCCGCATGGAAGGCGGTGCTGGCCACCTCCGAGAGCCGCCGCGTGAGCCTGCGCGAGGCCGCCACCCTGACCGCTGTCCAGCGCGTGGCCGAGGCCCACCGCACCCGCGGCCTCTACCCGTGACGGGGGGCGGCCCCGCCGCCTGACCCCGTCCGGCCGCCCGAGCGCGGCCCCGCTGCCCGACCGCGGGCCGACGGCCCGGAACCCCGGAGGTTCCGGGCCGTCGTCGTGGGCGGACGCGGCCTGATGTGCCCCCGGACCGTGACCTCCGTCTCTATTTCGAATTTTGACGATCAAGCGTGGACGGCCTGCCCGGATGATGTTTGAATTTGAAACAAGTTCGGAGGCCCAGGAGCCATCGCCGCCGCGGCGGCCCACCCCGGACACACCAGACAGACCCGCTTCAGAAGGAGCACCCCATGAACGCCATCACCACCGGAACCTGGAATCTCGACGCCGCCCACTCGGACGTCGACTTCGTCGTCCGCCACGCGGGCATCTCCAAGGTGCGCGGCACCTTCCACGCCGTGGAGGGCCAGCTCGTCATCGCCGAGCAGTTCGCCCAGTCCTCCGTGGACGTGACCGTCGACGTCGCCTCCATCAGCACCAAGAACGAGGGCCGCGACGGCCACCTGCGCTCCGCCGATTTCTTCGACGTGGAGCAGTTCCCCACCATGACCTTCCGCTCCACCGAGGTCCGCGGCGAGCCCGAGGAGTTCACCCTGGTCGGGGAGCTGACGCTGCACGGCGTCACCCGGACCGTGGAGCTTGAGGCCGAGTTCGGCGGCCAGGACAAGGATCCCTTCGGCGCGACCCGCGTGGGCTTCGAGGCCACCGGCGAGATCTCCCGCAAGGACTTCGGTCTGACCTGGAACGCCGCCACCGAGGCCGGCGGCGTCCTGGTCTCGGACAAGGTGAAGCTCGAGATCGGCGCCGCCTTCGTGCTGTCCGAGGCCGACGCCCAGGCCTGAGCCTGAGTCGACCTCGCGCGTCGAGACCGGGTCCCTCGATGAGGGGCCCGGTCTCCTCATAGGGTGGGGCCCATGATGGCTTCGAAGACCCCGCACCAGAACGTCACGTTCGACCTGCCCACCAAGGACGCCGGCCAGGACGGCGACCGGACGGGCCACGGCTACCTCGCGCTGCCCGCCTCCGGGAAGGGCCCCGGCGTGATCGTGATCCAGGAGTGGTGGGGCCTGGTGGACCACATCAAGGATGTGTGCGACCGCCTCGCCGACCTCGGCTTCGTCGCGCTCGCCCCCGACCTCTACGGAGGCTGGATCGCCCACGACGGCGACGAGGCCGGCGAGATGATGCAGAACCTGCCCGCCGAGGAGGGGGCCCGCCAGCTGGCCGGCGCCGTCGACTGGCTGCTCGCCCGGGACGAGGTGACCTCGCAGACCGTGGGCGCGATCGGCTTCTGCATGGGCGGCGGCTTCGTGCTCGCCCTCGCGGCCCAGCAGGGCGACAAGGTCTCCGCCGCCGTGCCCTTCTACGGCGTGGGCCAGGGCGTGCCCGGCGACTTCTCCGGCGTCACCGCCGCCGTCCAGGGCCACTACGCCGAGCAGGACGACTCCTTCCCCGTCGAGGACGCGCGGGAGCAGGAGCAGCAGATCCGTGAGGAGTCCGGGGCCGACGTCGAGTACTTCTACTACGACGCCCCGCACGCCTTCCACAACGACGAGAACCCCCAGGGCAACTACCGGCCCGAGGCCGCGGCCCTCGCCTGGGACCGCGCCGTCTCCTTCCTGAAGGAGAAGGTCCGCTGAGCGGCTCCCGTGGCGGCCGGGGCGGGAAGTCCCGCGCGAGCAGGGGCGGCCCCGCCCGGTCCACCCGCTCCGGCGGCGGGCGCGGCGTGGCCAAGGGCGTGAAGCCTGCGGGCCGCGCCGGGGGCGAGGGCCGGCGTCGTCCCGCGCCCGCGCCACCGGCCGACCTGCCCGTCCCGCCCGAGACCCTCTTCCTGGCCACCATCCCCGGGGCCACGCCGTCCACGTGGGTGGAGCGGTTCACCACGCGCCAGCGCACGGTGCAGCTCGTCAACCACGACGACGCGGCCCAGCTGGCCCACCTCGCCCACGACGCCGCCGGTCAGCCCCGCCACTTCCTGCCGCAGCTGGGCTACGTGCGGCGCCGACGCGACGTGCCCGTCGAGGAGTTCCTGCGCGCCGGCGGCGTCGACCCGCGGCACGTGCACCTCGTGGGCGTCTACTCCGAGCTGCCGGTGGTGTGCGTGGGCAGGGACCACCTGCTCGCCGCGTGGGACGTGGACGCGGACGGCCCGGTGCCGCCCGCCGAGCTCGACCCGGACGAGGAGCTGGATCCCGCCCGCTTCGCCCCGGCCCCCAGCCCGGAGCCGATGGACGCCGCCGAGCTGCCCGGCGCGGGCGAGCGGATGGCCCTGGAGATCGCCGCGTCCGGCGCCGGCCACGTCGTGCTGCCGATGTCCGTGGCCCGCATGTTCGGCCGCAAGGACGTGATCGTGCTGCCGCTGGCCTCCACCCTCGACGACACCGTGGGCCTGTCCCGCGCCGACCGCGAGGCCGCCGCCACGCGGTCCGCGCTCGCGGACGAGCAGGCGCGGGCCGAGGCGGAGGCGGGCGCCGCCGTCGTCGACGGGGCGGATCCCGCGGGCCACGGCGACGACGACGCCCGCCACCCCGGCTGGGACGTCGCCCTGGCCTGGCTCAAGGCGGCCGACTCGGAGCTCGTGCAGGCGTTCGTGGGGGTGGCGCGCGGGCGGCGGGGCGCCAGCTCGCGCTGAGGGCGGGCGCGCCTATGCTCGGAATGACCCGCATCACACTCAAGGAGGGCGCATGTCCGAGCATCAGCAGCACGTCGGCCGCCGGGACCCCCGGATCAGCGACGAGGCCATCGAGCGGGGCCGCCGCGCCCACGAGCTCGACCGCGCGCACGTGTTCCACTCGTGGAGCGCGCAGCGCGACCTGAATCCCATGACCATCCTCGATGCCGAGGGGTCGTGGGTGTGGGACGGCGAGGGTCGGCCCATGGTCGACTTCAGCGGGCAGCTCGTCTTCACGAACGTCGGCCACCGCCATCCGAAGATCGTGGCCGCGATCCGCGAGCAGGCCGAGACGCTGGCCACCGTGGCCCCGCAGCACGTCAACGACGCCCGGTCCGAGGCGGCCCGGCTGATCACGGAGCGGCTGCCGGAGTCCATCAACCACGTGTTCTTCACGAACGCGGGCGCAGAGGCCAACGAGCACGCGGTGCGGATGGCACGCCTGCACACGGGCCGGCACAAGGTGCTCTCCGCGTACCTCTCGTACCACGGCGCCACGCGCCTGACGGCGAACCTGACCGGCTCCCTGCGGCGCGTGGGCTCGGACTCGGCGTCCGACGGCGTCGTGCACTTCCAGCCCGCGTACACGTACCGCTCCGCGTTCGGCTCGGAGAGCGACGAGCAGGAGGCCGAGCGCGCGCTGGCCCACCTGCGCGACGTGATCGAACTCGAGGGCCCCTCCACCGTGGCCGCCGTGATCCTCGAGGCCGTCCCCGGCACCGCGGGCATCTTCCTGCCGCCGCCCGGCTACATGGCCGGCGTCAAGGAGCTGTGCCGCGAGCACGGGATCCTGCTGATCATCGACGAGGTCATGGTCGGCTTCGGCCGCGTGGGCGAGTGGTTCGGCCACCAGCTCACGGGCGTCACCCCGGACATCGTCACGTTCGCCAAGGGGGTCAACTCCGGGTACGTGCCGCTGGGCGGCGTCGCCATGAGCGACGACGTCTACGAGAGCTTCGCGACCACGCCCTACCCCGGCGGCCTGACCTACTCGGGCCACCCCCTCGCGTGCGCGGCCGCCGTCGCCGCGATCACCGCGATGGAGGAGGAGGGCATGGTCGCCCACGCGAAGCGCATCGGCGAGGAGGTCATCGGGCCGCGCCTGGCCGAGATCGCCGCGGCCCACCCGAGCGTGGGCGACGTGCGCGGCGCCGGCGCGTTCTGGGCCGTCGAGCTGGTGAAGGACCGGCAGACCCGGGAGCGGCTGGCCCCGCTCGGTCAGGTCGCGCCCGTGATGGGGCGGATGATGGCCGAGGCCAAGGACCGCGGGCTGTTGCTGTTCATGGCCGAGAACCGGTTCCACCTGTGCCCGCCGCTGAACATCTCGGACGAGGACCTGCGCTTCGGCCTCGACGTGCTCGACCAGGTCCTCGCCCTCGCCGACGAGGAGGTCGCGGCCGGCTGACGGGACCCGCCCCCCAGCCCCGCCCGGCCCCGCGCAGCCGACCCCCCGCGTTTTCGAACGTGAAAGGGGGGTTCTGAGCGCTTTCGGTCGTGGGATCGGCCCTACCTCACGACCGAAAGTGCGCGTGGCGCGGGATCGGGGTCAGCCGAGCCGGCCGGCCTCCGAGGCCTCGAACTGCTCCTCGTCCTCGGGCACCGGCTCGGTGCCGCGGGCGCGGGCGATCGTCGTCATGAGGTGGTACACCACCAGGGCGGCGACCGTGCCGAGCGTGATGCCGCCGAACACGAGCCCGCCGACCACGAGCTGGGGGTCGGCGATCGCGATGATCAGGCCCGCACCCGCCGTCATGAGGTTCACGGTGTTGGAGAAGTCCACGCGGTTCTGCACCCAGATGCGCACGCCCATCATGCCGATCATCCCGTAGAGGATGATGCCCGCGCCGCCGGCCACCCCGGCCGGGATGGTGGCGACGGCGGCCCCGAACTTCGGCAGGAACGCGAGGGCGATCGCGGTCAGGCCGGCCACCCAGTACGCCGCCGTCGAGTAGACGCGCGAGCTGGCCATCACGCCGATGTTCTCCGCATACGTGGTGGTGCCGACGCCGCCGCCCGCGCCGGAGAGCATGGTGGACAGGCCGTCCGCGATCAGGGCACGGCCGGTGAGCGGGTCCAGGTCGCGCTTGGTCATCAGCCCGACGGTCCTGACATGGCCGATGTTCTCCGCGACCAGCACGAGCACGACGGGCAGGAACAGGGGCAGCAGGTCCCAGCGCAGCTCCGGGCCGTGGAAGGGCGGCAGCCCGATCCAGGCGGCCTCCCCGACGGCGGCGAAGTCCACCTGGCCCTGCGCGAGGGCCAGCACGTAGCCCACCACGATGCCCACGAGGATGGACAGGCGGCCCAGGAGCCCCCGGAACGTCACGGCCGTGAGCACCACCGCCAGGGCCGTGCCGAACGTGGTGACCGGCACCTCCTGCATGGCCGTCGTCGTGGCGCCGGCGAGGTTGAGGCCGATCAGGGCCACGATCGTGCCCATCACCGCCGGCGGCATGAGCGCGTGGATCCACCCGGTGCCGGCGCGGTGCACGATCGCGCCGATCACCGTGAGCAGCAGGCCCGTCACCAGGATGCCGCCGAGCGCGGCCCCCGTGCCGCCGATCGCGGCGGCGGCCGTCAGGGGTGCGATGAACGCGAACGAGCTGCCCAGGTACGAGGGCAGGCGGTTGCCCGTGATGACCAGGAAGAGCAGGGTGCCCAGGCCGGAGAAGAGCAGCGCCGTCGTCGCGGGCATGCCGGTCAGGGCGGGCACGAGCACGGTGGCGCCGAACATGGCCATCACGTGCTGCACGCCGATGCCCACGGTCCGGGGCCAGCTCAGCCGCTCGTCCGGGGCGACGACGGTGCCCGGGGTGATGGTGCGGCCGTCGCCGTGGAGGCGCCAGCCGGGGCCGCGCGAGGGCCGGGTGGGGGTGGGGGACATGGCCGCCTGCCGAGGGGTCGGGGATGGGGGTGTCGGGCGTTTCTCGGGGGCCTGGAAGCCTGAGCACAGCCCCGGTTCCGCGCCGGTGATTAGGGTACCGTGGGGCGCGTGGCTCAGTACTGTGGTGTGATCGGAGAGGCGCTCGTCGACGTCGTGGTCTCGGACACCGCGACCCCCCGCGTGCACGTCGGGGGCAGCCCCCTGAACGTGGCCGTGGGCCTGAGCCGGCTGGAGCGGCCCGTCCTGTTCGCCGGCCGCCTCGGCCGCGATGCGCACGGGGACATGATCGCCTCGCATCTGCGGGAGAACGGCGTGCGCTGCCTGCTCGAGCCGGATGCCGCCGCCACCTCCGTGGCCACCGCCCGCCTGGACCCCACGGGCGCCGCCAGCTACGAGTTCGAGCTGGACTGGACGCTGCCGCCCGCCGCCGCGCTCGCCCGGGACTTCGACGACGCCGCCGGCGGCCCGCTGCACCACATGCATGCCGGCTCCATCGCCACCATGCTCGCCCCCGGCGACGCCGAGGTGATGGCCCTGCTCGAGCGGATCTCGGCGGTCACGACCATCAGCTACGACCCCAACGTGCGGCCCACGATCGTGCCGGACCGGGCGTTCGCCCGCGCCCGCGCGGAGGAGTCCGTGCGGCTGGCGGACGTGGTGCACGCCTCGGACGAGGACATCGCGTGGCTGTACCCGGACCGCCCGCTGCGCGAGTCGCTGCAGGCGTGGCAGCAGATGGGCCCGGCGTTCGTGGTGATGACCCGCGGCGCCGAGGACATCGTGGCCGTCACCGCGCACGGCGTGGTGGAGCGCCCGATCGTGCCCGTGGACGTCGCGGACACCGTGGGCGCCGGTGACTCGTTCACCGCCGCCCTGCTCGCCGCCCTCGACGACCGCTCCCTGCTCGGCGCCGCGAACCGCGGCCGCCTGCACGCGATGGACCCGGCCGACGTCGAGTCGGTGCTGATCTACGCCTCCCGCGCGTCGGCGATCACGGCTTCCCGCCCGGGGGCGGACCCGCCCACGCGGGCCGAGCTGGCGGACTGATCCCACGCCCGCCCGTCCCCGCACGAATCTGTTGCGCATCCGACCCTTCCGGCGGGCGGGGACGCCCCCAGAAGGGTCAGAGACGCAGACGATCCCGGCCGCCTCAGAGCAGGCCCAGCCCTCGCACGGCGTCGCGCTCGGCCTCCAGCTCGGCGACGGTCGCGGCCAGCCGCCCGCCCTCACCCGGCAGCACGGACTCGTCCGGCTCCAGCCCCGGCACGATCCGCCACGCGGTGCCGCCGTCGGAGGTCACGGGGAACGAGCTGATCAGCCCCTCCGGCACCCCGTAGGAGCCGTCCGAGACCACCGCGGCCGACGTCCGGCGCGGCGCACCGTCCGCGTCCACACCGGTGCCGAGGGTCCAGTCGCGCATGTGATCGATCGCCGCGGACGCCGCCGACGCCGCCGAGCTCGCCCCGCGCACCTCGATGATCTCCGCGCCCCGCCTCGCCACGCGCGGCACGAACTCCTCGCTCGCCCACACCGGGTCCACCACCTCGAGCGCCGGCCGCCACGTCCCGTCCACCCGCACGCGGGCGTGGGTGAGGTCCGGGAACTGGGTGGCGGAGTGGTTGCCCCAGATCGTCACGCCGGACACGTCCGTCACCGCGACGCCGGCCCGCGCGGCCAACTGCGCCACGGCCCGGTTGTGGTCCAGCCGGGTCAGCGCCGTGAAGCGCGCGGCCGGCACGTCCGGGGCGTGGGCGGCGGCGATCAGCGCGTTGGTGTTGGCCGGGTTCCCGACGACGACGACCCGCACGTCCTGCGCCGCGTGGTCGTTGATCGCCCGGCCCTGAGGCCCGAAGATCCCGCCGTTCGCCTCGAGCAGGTCGCCGCGCTCCATGCCCTTCGTGCGCGGCCGCGCGCCGACGAGCAGCGCGTGCTGGACCCCGTCGAAGGCGCGGGCCGGGTCGTCCGTGACCTCCACGTCGGCCAGCAGCGGGAAGGCCGCGTCGGCGAGCTCCATGGCGGTGCCCTCCGCGGCGCCCAGGGCGGCCGGGATCTCGAGCAGGCGCAGCCGGACCGGGGTGTCCGGGCCGAGCATCCCGCCGGCGGCGATGCGGAAGAGCAGCGCGTAGCCGATGTTGCCGGCGGCGCCGGTGACGGTGACCGTGCGGGGCGTCGTCGACGCGGGGTCCGGGGCGGTGTCCTGTGCGGTGGTCTGCTGTGCGGTGTCCACGCCCCCATCGTGCCCCCGCTCGCCCGCGGAGGACACCCCGGCCCGCCGCACGGCCCCGGCCTAGACTGAGCGCATGCCCGCCCTGCCCCTGCCCTCGCGCCGTCCGCGGATGATCGCGACGGACCTGGACGGCACCATCATCGGGTACCGGCACACGCGGTCGGGGCGCCTGAGCCCGCGCACCATCGCGGCGCTGCGGGACGCCCACGACGCCGGCGTCGAGGTGGTGTTCGTGACCGGCCGTCCCCTCCGCTGGCTCGGCCCGCTGAGCGCGCAGCTCGGCCCCGTCGGCCCGGTGATCTGCTCCAACGGCGCCGTCCTCGTGGACACCGCCACGGACGACGTCCTGATCGCCCACCCCATGCCCGTCGAGGCCGTGTGGACAGCCACGGACCGGCTGCGCGCCCTGGACCGCACCGTGTCCTTCGGCGCCGAGACCCTCGAGGGCTTCTTCTGGGAGCACGCGTTCTCCGAGCGCGCCGAGTTCCGGGCCGAGGTCCACGCGGCGGCCACGCTCGAGGCCGCGCTGCCGGGTCGGCTGGGCGTGGTGAAGCTGCTGGCCCGCTCGGACACCCTGGCCCCGGACGCCTTCCTCGCCGCGGCCCGCGCCGAGCTGGACGAGCTCGTGAGTGCCACGCACTCCGCGCCCGGCATCGCGCTCGTGGAGATGTCCGCCCCGGGCGTGCACAAGGCCGCGACCCTCGCCGAGTTCGCCGCGAGCCGGGGGGTCGCGCCGGTCGACGTCGTCGCGTTCGGGGACATGCCCAACGACCTGGAGATGCTCCAGTGGGCTGGTCTCGGCCTGGCCGTGGCCTCGGGCCATCCGTCGCTGCTGGCCGCGGCGGACGGCGTGGTCGGGGCGTGCGACGACGACGGGGTGGCCGCCACCGTCGAACGCCTGCTGGAGCTGCCCACGGACTGAGCCGCGGGCCGCCCCCGGCGGGTCAGAGGAACTCGTTCGGGTCGAACGCCTCGACGTCGATCACGCGCAGGCGCGGCAGGGACGAGTCGAACGCGCCCACCGCGTGCTCCAGGTCGAAGAACTCGACCCCGGGGATGCGGCGCAGCTCGTGGGAGAGGAACTCCTCGAAGCCCATGATCCCGGTGCGTCGGCCCGGCGTGGCCGCGAGGTCGGTGAGCTGGGGGGCGAAGTCGGCGTCGTGGCTGACGAGGATGACGTCGTCCTCCCGGCCCAGCAGCGCCTCCGCGGTGCGCTGGATGCCGATGTCCACGACCTTGCCCTCGCCCCGCAGCATGATCGGCTGGAAGCCGAGGGCGGTGAGCGCCTGGACGAACGGGATGGGGATCTCACCGTCGATGGCGAGGAAGAACAGGCCCTTGACCGGCTGGTCCCAGCGGTCCTCGAGGTAGCCGAGCAGGCGCTTCCAGCGTGGCCGCTCGTCGGGCTGGGGGCGCCGCTGCAGGATGGACGTGCCGAGGGTGGCGTCGATGTTCTCGCCGTCGATCAGCAGGTAGGTGGTTCGCTCGCTCACGCTCTCGAGGCTACCCGCTGGGGTGGACGTCGGTCAGCGCGCGCGGTCGAACGGGGCCGTCAGCAGGCGGACGACGCCCTCCAGCGGCCCCGCGCGGAACGGGCCGATACGCACGACGGCCCGCCACAGCAGCGGCAGCAGCAGCGCGCCGGCCACCAGCACGGCCAGGGTGAACCACGTGTCGTCCGCGCCGGTGGCGCTGCGCCACGGCCCGGGTCCGAGCCGCCGCACCCAGCCGAGGTACCACAGGTGCGCCACGTACACGGACAGCGTCATCGCGCCGGGCACGGCCAGCAGCCCGGCCCGCCGCGGCGCCAGGGCCGCGCACGCGCCGAGCACGATCAGCACGAGGCCCGTGTCCAGCAGGGCCTCCGCCGGGGTCGCCGTGTAGGGCACGGGGGCGGCGCCGGTCTGCGTCCGGGACAGGGCGAGCACGACGCCGGCCAGCGCGATCCCCCCGGCCGCCCAGGCGAGCCCCGTGAGCCGTGCGCGCCGGGCCGGGGCCGCCGTCGTCGTGCCGTGGACGGTGGCGACCAGCACCGCCCCCAGCAGCGCCCACGCGAGGAACAGGGGGAGACGGTACGGGCCGTCCGTGAGGAACGCGGAGACCCACGGGGTCAGCGTCGCGCGGCTCAGCCCGAGGGCCTGAGCGAGGGGGACGAGCCGGTCGACGACGTCGGCCGTCGGTGTGGCGGCGAGCAGGAGGCCGCCTCCGCCGGCCAGGACGGCGAGCACGAGGTGCGCGGCGAGGGGGAGGGCGGCCAGCAGCGCCATGATCACTGTGAGCACGGCCAGGTGTGCCAGCACGTTCACGACGGCTGCCCCGAAGTGCCCGGCCAGCCACACCGCCCCGCACAGGGCGGCCGCCCGCACGAGCGCGCGAGGCACGGCCCGGCCACGGCCCAGCCACTCCGCCTCGAGGCGCGCGCCCACGCCCACGAGCGCCGCGAACAGGGGCGCGGTGAGGTACTCGGAGAGGTGGAGCACCCCGCCCGGGCCGCCGGTGGGCGCCGTGTGGGCGACCATCATCGAGACCAGGGCCAGGCCGCGCGCGACGTCCACCCAGACCAGGCGGCTGCGTGCGGTGTGGGTGGCGGCGGGGACGTGGGACGAGCGGGCGGACACGGCGACCTCCGGGGTGGGGGACTCAGTCCAGGACGCGGGTCAGGTCGGCATCCTCGTAGCGGACCGGCTTCGAGCCGGTGACGAGCTTGTGGCCGAGCCACAGCGCGAGGAACAGGGGCAGGCCGATGTAGGCGCTGGCCACGGCCACGAGGTCTACGTCGCCCATGAACGCCTGGTAGTTCTGGCCGAGGATCACGACGGCGCACATGACCAGCGCGACGATCGGGCCCAGGGGGAACAGGAAGGCGCGGTAGGGCAGATCCTTCGGATCGTGGCCCTGCGCGACGTAGGCCTGCCGGAACCGGTAGTGGCTCCAGGCGATGCCCATCCACACGATGAACCCGGCCAGGCCCGAGGCGGAGACGAGCCACACGTAGGCGGCGCCGTCCCCGATGAACGTGGTCAGGAAGCACGCCGCGCCCACCGCGGTGGTGGCGTAGAGGGCGTTCATGGGCACGCCGCGCCGGTTCACCTTCGCCAGGAAGCGCGGGGCCTTCCCGGAGTCGGCCAGGGCCCAGAGCATGCGGGTGGAGGCGTACAGGCCCGAGTTGCCCGCGGAGAGGATGGCCGTGAGGATCACGGCGTTCATCACGGAGGCGGCGGCGAGCACGCCCGCGTTCTCGAAGACGAGCGTGAACGGGGAGATCGAGATGTCCTCGACGTCGCTGCCCAGCAGGTGGGGGCTGGTGTAGGGGATGAGGAAGCCGACGACGGTGATCGCACCGACGTAGAAGAGCAGGATGCGCACGAACACGGTGCGGATCGCCTTGGGCACGTTCTTCTCCGGGTCCTCGGCCTCGCCCGCGGCCACGCCGACCAGCTCGGTGCCCTGGAAGGAGAAGCCGGCCACCATGAAGATCGCCAGGATGCCGGCGCCGCCGCCCACGAAGGGGGCCTCGCCGTCGGTCCAGTTGTGGAAGCCGGGGGAGGAGCCGCCGAGGATGCCGACGATCATCAGGACGCCGAGCACCAGGAAGATCACCACGGTGGCGACCTTGATGAGCGAGAACCAGAACTCGCTCTCGCCGTAGGCGCGCGTGGAGAGGGCGTTGAGGCCGAAGAGCAGCGCGAGGAAGGTCGCGGACCAGATCCACGAGGGCACGTCCGGGAGCCAGTACCGCATGATCAGGGCCGCCGCGACGAGCTCGGCGGCCACCGTGATCGCCCAGTTGTACCAGTAGTTCCAGCCGATGGCGAAGCCGAACGAGGGGCTCACGAAGCGGGTCGAGTACTCCTCGAACGCGCCGGAGACCGGCAGGTACGTGGACATCTCACCGAGCGACTGCATCAGCAGGAACACCATGAAGCCGATGGCCACGTAGGCCGCAAGGGCGCCACCGGGGCCGGCGGTCGCGATGGTGTTGCCCGAGGCCACGAACAGGCCCGTGCCGATGGCGCCGCCCATCGCGATCATCGTCAGGTGCCGGGATTTGAGGGTGCGCCGCAGGGAGCCGCCCTCGGGGGTGATGTGGGCGGCGGAGGCGGGCGGCGTCGACGGGGACGTCCGGGGTGCGCTGTTGTCCACGGTGGCCTTTCGGTGGAGGAGCGGTCGGACGCGCGTCGAAGGCCGCGGCGTCCCACCCTGCTGCACGGTGGTAGAAGGGTATCCCGGCCGGGCGCGTCCGTCAGACGGCGGGGACGAGTTCGGCGCGCAGCGCCGCCGTGAACGCGTCCACGTCCTCCTCGGTCGTGTCGAAGCCGCACACCCAGCGCACCTCGCGGCGCGCCGCGTCCCAGTCGTAGAACCGGAAGCGGGCGCGCAGCCGGTCGGCCACGCCCTCGGGCAGGACGGCGAACACGGCGTTGGCGTCCGTGGCCTGCGTGAACTCGACGCCGGCCAGCGAGCCGTCGGCGACCCCCGCCTCGATGCCGGCGCGCAGCCGGGCGGCCATGGCGTTGGCGTGGCGGGCGGAGCGCAGGTACAGGTCGCCGTCGAACAGCGCGAGCAGCTGCGCCGAGACGAAGCGCATCTTCGAGGCCAGCTGCATCTGGTTCTTGCGCAGGTACACGAGGCCGTCCGCGGCGTCCGGGTCGAGCACGACGACGGCCTCGGCCAGCAGCGCCCCGTTCTTGGTGCCGCCGAGGGAGAGCACGTCCACGCCGACGTCGGTGGTGAAGGCGCGCAGCGGCAGGCCCAGGGAGGCCGCGGCATTGGCGATGCGGGCGCCGTCCATGTAGACGCGCATCCCGTGCTCGTGGGCGTAGTCCGTGATGGCCTTGACCTCGTCCGGGGTGTAGACCGTGCCGAGCTCGGTGGACTGGGTGAGGTAGACGACCAGGGGCTGGGCGCGGTGCTCGTCACCCCAGCCCCAGGCCTCGGCGGCAATCAGCTCGGGGGTGAGCTTGCCGTCGTCGGTGGCCACGGGCAGCAGCTTGATGCCGGCGGACTTCTCGGGCGCGCCGCCCTCGTCCACGTGGATGTGCGCGGTGTCCGCGCAGATCACCGCGCCCCAGCGGGGCAGCATGGCCTGGAGCCCGACGACGTTCGCCCCGGTGCCGTTGAACATCGGCCACACGGTGGCGTCCTCGCCGAAGTGCTGGGCCACGACCTCCTGGAGGCGGGCCGTGTACACGTCCTCGCCGTAGGCGACCTGGTGGCCCCCGTTGGCCTCGGCGATCGCCGCGAGCACCTCCGGGTGGACGCCGGAGTAGTTGTCCGAGGCGAAGCCCCGCTCCTGCGGATCGTGGATCCTCTGCATGTCAGTCCGTTCCCTTCTCCTGGAGCGTGAGGACGGCGTCGTTCAGCGCGCCCGCCTCAGCCTCCCACAGTCGCGTGTACTCCTCGGCCAGCCGTGCCTCGAGCCCGGCGAGGGAGGTCACGCGGAACACGACGGCCGCCGAGCGCAGCGGGGTCCCCGCGTCCCGGGCGGCCTTGGCCCAGCCCTGCGCGACCGCGCGGGTCCATGCCTCGCTCGCCGCCTTCACCGCGGCGTAGTTCGCGCCGCCGGCGAGCGGCCGGGTCACCGCCGGGGACGAGACGATCGCGAGGCGACCGGCGGACGAGGCCCGCAGGTCGTCGTCGAGGGCCCGGCTCACGTGCCGCAGCGCCGTGAACGAGGCCTCGAGGGCGCGGTAGTCCTCCTCGGACTGGCCGGCGAGGCCCCCGCCGCCGCGCCAGCCGCCCACCAGGTGGAGCAGGCCGTCGATCCGGGTGCCGCGGGCGTGCAGGTCCTCGACGAGGCCGCGGACGGCGGCCTCGTCCGTGAGGTCCAGGGCCGCGGTCTCGGCGCCGAGCGCGGCGAGGGGGGCGAGCTTCGCGGCGTCGCGCCCGGTCGCGACGACGTGCGCGCCGGCGTCGAGGAGCGTGCGGGCGGCGGCCCGGCCCGAGGCGCTCGTGGCGCCCGCGATCAGGACCGCGCGGTCGGTCAGGGCGGCCACGGGTCAGTCGCCCGTGCCGCGGATCCCGGCGGTGGACTCGATGACGCCGCGCATCTTCTTCTCAAGGGCCTCGAAGAACATGGACAGCGGGAACTCGTCGTCGAGCACGAGGTCGGTGTAGCCCTTGGGCGGGCCGGCGAGCACCTCGCGCGGCAGGCCCTGCGCCCAGACGGAGGCCGGGTGCGGGGTGACCACGGAGGCGACGAGCTCGTAGGCCTGGAGCCAGTGCACGGTCTTGGGGCGGTCGATGGACTCCCAGTAGAGCGTGTCGATGGCGTCGCCCAGCTCGACGACGGCGTCGGCGAGCCGGTCCCAGTCCACGCTGAGCTCGACGTCGCGCCACTGGATCACGTCCTTGCGGTGCAGCCAGGCGAAGAGCAGCTGGCCGCCGAGGCCGTCGTAGTTGCGGACGCGGGAGCCGGTGAGGGCGAAGCGGAAGACCCGGTCGAAGAGGACGGCATGCTGCACGAGCCCGGCGTGGCGGCGGGTCTGCTCCTCGAGCGCGGTGAGCTGCTCGCCGGCGGCGGCGCGCGCCGTGAGGCGGCGCTCGATCGCCACGCACTCGCGGAAGGCGGTCATGTCGCAGCGCATCTCCTCGAGCGTGTAGAGGAAGAAGGGCATGCGCTGCTTGATCATGAACGGGTCGAAGGGCAGATCGCCGCGCATGTGCGTGCGGTCGTGGATGAGGTCCCACATCACGAAGGTGCCCTCGGCGAGCTCCTGGCTGGAGAGCAGTTCGGCGAGCTCGGCCGGGAGCTCGAGTTGGGTGATCTCGGCGGCCGCGGTGACGACCCGGCGGAAGCGGGCGGCCTCGCGGTCCTGGAAGATGGCGCCCCACGTGAAGGTGGGGATCTCGCGCATGGCCACGGTCTCGGGGAAGAGCACGGCCGAGTTCGTGTCGTAGCCGGGGGTGAAGTCGATCAGGCGCAGGGAGACGAAGAGGCGGTTGCCGTAGTCGCCGGCCTCGAGTGCGGCGATGAACTCCGGCCAGATGGTCTCGACGACGAGGGCCTCCACGTGCCGGTCGGGGGAGCCGTTCTGCGTGTACATCGGGAAGACCACGAGGTGCCGGACGCCGTCGACGCGGTGCTCCTGCGGCTGGAAGGCGACGAGGGAGTCCAGGAAGTCGGGCTCGGCGAAGCCGCCGTCGGCCCAGCGGGCGAAGTCGCGGGGCAGGGCGGCGAGGTAGGCGGCGTCGTGCGGGAAGAGCGGGGCGAGCTCCTCGACGGCGGCGACGATGGTCTCCACGTGCTCGCGCGCGGCGGCGTGGTCCGCGGGGTCCGGGATGGAGCCGTCCTTGACCTGCAGGGGCTGGAGGGCGGTGGCGGCGGCCTTGAGGCGGAGCCAGGCCGGGTGGGTCTCGACGGTGCGCGCGTCGGCCGGGGTCTCCGGGACGACGACGTCGGTCCGGGCGGGCTGCAGAGCGGTGGACATGGAACCCCTCCTGAGGTCGAATCGCCGGAAAATATCCGGTGACGCGGATCACTTGCCGGAAGGGTTCCATGCGGGCACGGGGCTGTCAACCCGGCGGCCGGGGCCGGCTGATAGCGTGCCGCGCATGGACGACCCTGTCGATACGCGGCTCGCGGCCGCCGTCTCCCATGACCCGCGCGCCACGCTCGCCCAGCTCTCCGAGCGGGTCGGCCTGTCGACGTCCGCGGTGCAGGCGCGCCTGCGCCGGCTCGAGAGCACGGGCGTGATCACGGGCTACCGCGCGTTGCTCGACCCCGAGGCCGTGGGCAAGCCGCTCTCCGCCTTCATCGAGATCAGCCCGCTGGACCCGCGTCAGCCCGACGACGCCCCCGAGCTCCTCGAGTCCATCGCGGCGATCGAGGCGTGCCACTCCGTGGCCGGCGACGCCGCGTACATGCTCTTCGTCCGCGTCGGCTCCCCGCGGGAGCTCGAGGCGCTGGTGACGGAGATCCGCCAGACGGCGTCGGTGTCCACCCGGACCACCGTGGTGCTGCAGACCTTCTACGAGCACCGGCCCATGCTGGAGCTCCCGGTCGAGGACTGAGGGCGGGCGCTTCGGCCCCTCCGGTCACGCGAGAGGTCGGAATGAGGGCGGATCTGACGCTCATTCCGACCTCTCGCGTTCCCGGCTGCGGCAGCGGGCACTCGGCCGTCCGTCCCCGCTACGGTGATCCCGTGCGTCCGACCTCGCCCCGTCCCGCCCCCGCCTACCTCACCGACTCCGTCCCCGCCCGTCGCGGCCACCCGCTGGGGTTCGCGCACCGGGGCGCCGCCGTCGACCGGGAGAACTCCCTGGCCGCGTTCGTGGACGCCCACGCCGCCGGATTCACCTACCTCGAGCTGGACGTGCGCACCACGGCGGACGGCGAGCTCGTCGTGTTCCACGACGAGACCCTGGACCGCGTCAGCACGGGCCGCGGCCGGCTGCGCGACCACACGTGGGAGCGGCTGGAGGACGTCACGGTCGGCGGGGAGCCGCTGCTGCGCTTCACCGAACTGCTGACGGCACTCCCCGAAGCCCGCCTCAACGTGGACCTCAAGGACCGCGCGTCGGCCCCGGCCCTGGCCCGCATCCTCGCCGAGCACGGCGCCTGGGACCGCGTGCTCGTCGCCTCGTTCCACGACTCGCGGCGCCGCCTCTTCCGGCGCGCCCTCGCCCGCCTCGGCCACCCCGAGCGGGCGTACGGGCCGGAGCGGGTGGCGACGTCGGGCGGGGCGGCCGCCATCGCGGCGCTCGTGACGCTGGGCCCGCTGGGACTGACCCGCTGGCTGCGCCGGTACGCCCTCGACGTCGACTGCGTGCAGGTGCCCGTCCGGCACGGCCGCGTGCCCGTGGCCACCACCGACTTCGTGCGCCGCTGCCACGCGGCGGGCCTGCCGGTGCACGTGTGGGTCGTGGACGAGCCCGCGGAGATCGAGCGCCTGCTCGACCTCGGCGTCGACGGCGTCATGACCGACCGCGCCGACGTCCTCGCCGAGGTCTACGCCCGCCGCGGGCTCTGGCCGCAGCGCTGATCCCCGCCCCTCAGAGCATCTTCGGCAGCAGCGCCCGCTTCATCCGCCCGTACGGCGGGTACGCGGTCTTGAGCGTGTCCACCTGGTCCGACTTCGTGATGGACGGGCGCAGGTGGGAGAACGTCTCGAACCCGTGGATGCCGTGGTACGCGCCCATCCCGGACGCGCCGATCCCGCCGAACGGCAGCGTCGCGATGCCGGCGTGCAGCAGGCCGACGTCGTAGCCGAGGCCGCCGGCCTGCACCTGGTCGTCGAACGCGCGGTGGTAGCTCGGCCGGTCCGTGAAGAGGTAGGCGGCCAGCGGGTGCGGGCGCTCCGCGATGAAGTCCAGGGCGTCCTGGAAGGTGTCCACGGTCAGCACGGGCAGGATCGGGCCGAACAGCTCCTCCTGCATGAGCGCGCCGTCGGGCCGCACGCCCGTCACCACGGTCGGCGCCATGTACCGTCCTGCCACATCCACGTCGCCGCCGACGAGCAGCTCGGCGCCGGCGTCGAGGTCCGTCTGGAGCATCTCCCGCAGCCGCTCCGCGTGCTCGGCGGAGATGAGCCGGCCGTAGTCCTTCGACGCGCGGGGGTCGTCGCCGTAGAACTCGCGCAGGGCTGCGGGGAGCTCGGCGGTGACCTGGCGCAGCGCGGCCTCGCCGACGGCCAGCACGTAGTCCGGGGCCACGCACGTCTGGCCCGCATTGGTGAACTTCGCCCACGCGATGCGGCGGGCCATCGCGCCCGTGTTCCGCGACGGCGTCACCACCGCCGGCGACTTGCCGCCCAGCTCGAGCGTCACGGGGGAGAGGGTCTTCGCCGCCGCCTCGTAGACGATCCGGCCCACGCGCTCCCCGCCGGTGTAGAGGATGTGGTCCCACGGCTCCGCCAGCAGTGCGGTGTTGCACTCCTTGCCGCCCGCCACCACGGAGACCAGCGCGGAGTCCAGGTACTGCGGCACCAGCTCCCGCAGTGCCGCCGCCGTGGCCGGGGCCTTCTCCGACGGGCTGAGCACCACCGTGTTGCCGGCCGCCAGCGCGCCCACGACCGGGGCGAGCGCGAGCTGCACCGGATAGTTCCACGCACCGATGACCAGCACGAGACCCTTGGGCCGCGGCCGGACCTCCGCGCTCGCGGGCCGCAGGGCCAGCGGCAGCTTCACGGGCCGCGGCTCCATCCAGTCGGTCAGGTGCAGCAGCGCGTGGTCCACCTCGGAGCGCACCGAGACGATCTCCGTGATCAGCGCCTCGGTGGCCGGCTTGCCCAGGTCCGTGCCGAGCGCCGCGACGAACCGGTCCGCGTGCTCGGTCAGCATCCGCTTCAGGCCCTTGAGCTGGCGAACCCGCACCGCGCGCGGGTGGGCGGCGCGGGAGCGGGCGGCGGCGCGCAGCCGCTCGACGGCGGCCCGCGGCTCCTCGGGTCGGGGCCCGGCCGGCGCGATCGGCAGGGCCTCGGTGGGCAACGGCTCGCGGACCGGATCGTCGGCGGGGGAGTCGGGGGAGTCGGTGGTCAGGCCGGGGGGCTGCGTGCTCATGCCGGCCACGCTACCGAGCGGCCCTGTGCGGCGGCAGGGCGGGGCGCCGTCGTCGTCCTCCGGCCGCTGGTGCCGCCCCGACGGGCGCCACGGCGTTTTCGTTCGGGAAACGGCGCACGCGCCCCGCTGTTTCCCGAACGAAAGCGGTGCGACACGCCGCCGTTTCCCGAACGAAAGCGGACGGGGGGAGGGGAGATGGGGCGGGGGTCAGCCGATGACCGCGTCCACCAGCCGCTGCGCCTCCGCCTGCACCTGCGTCAGGTGCTCGGGGCCGCGGAAGGACTCCGCGTAGATCTTGTAGACGTCCTCGGTGCCGGAGGGCCGCGCCGCGAACCACGCGTGCTGCGTCACCACCTTGAGCCCGCCGATCGGGGCGTCGTTGCCCGGGGCGTTGGTCAGCGTCGCGAGGATGGTCTCGCCGGCCAGCTCGGTCACGGGGACGTCGTCGGGGGAGAGGGTCTTCAGCTTCGCCTTCTGCTCGGCGGTCGCGGGGGCGTCGATGCGCGCGTACGCCGGGTCGCCGTGCAGGGCCACGAGGTCGCGGTACCGCTCGGACGGGGACTGGCCCGTCGCGGCGATGATCTCCGCGGCCAGAAGGCACAGCAGCAGCCCGTCCTTGTCCGTGGACCACGGGCTGCCGTCGAACTGCACGAAGGACGCGCCCGCGGACTCCTCGCCGCCGAACACGCCGGTGCCCGTCAGCAGGCCCGGCACGAACCACTTGAAGCCCACCGGCACCTCCACGAGCTCGCGGCCCAGGTCCCCGGCCACGCGGTCGATCATCGAGGAGCTCACCAGGGTCTTGCCCACGCCCGCGCTCTGGGGCCACTGCTCGCGGTGGCGGTACAGGTAGTCGATGGCCACCGCGAGGTAGTGGTTCGGGTTCATCAGCCCGCCGTCGGGGGTGACGATCCCGTGCCGGTCCGCGTCGGCGTCGTTGCCGGTGGCGACGTCGAAGGGCGCCTGCCCGTCCGCGTCCGGGGTCATCCGCTCGATCAGCGAGGCCATCGCGTTCGGCGACGAGCAGTCCATGCGGATCTTGCCGTCCCAGTCCAGGGTCATGAACCCGAACCGCGGGTCCACCTCCGGGTTCACCACGGTCAGATCCAGCCCGTGGCGGTCGGCGATCTCGCCCCAGTAGGCCACGGACGCCCCTCCCATGGGGTCGGCGCCGATGCGCACGCCCGCCTCTCGGATCGCCTCCACGTCGATCACCTGCGGCAGATCGGACACGTACCGGTCCAGGAAGTCGAAGCCGCCCAGCTTCGCGTGGCCGGCGACGTCGGCGCTCGCTACCCGGTGCACGCCCGCCAGCCCGGCGGCGAGCAGCTCGTTGGCGCGGTCGGCGATCCACGTGGTCGCCTCGGTGTCCGCGGGGCCGCCGTGGGGCGGGTTGTACTTGAAGCCGCCGTCCGCGGGCGGGTTGTGCGAGGGGGTGATCACGAGGCCGTCCACGAGGCCGGCGTTGTCCCCGTCCACCGCAAAGCCCGACGGCGACAGCTCGCGCCCGGCGTTCAGGTGCAGGATCGCGTGGGACACGGCGGGGGTGGGCGTGTAGCCGCCGCGGGAGTCGACGAGCACCTCGACGTCGTTGCCGAGCAGCACCTCGACGGCGGTCTCCTGCGCGGGCCCGGACAGGGCGTGCGTGTCCTTGCCGACGAGGACCGGCCCCGTGATCCCGTGGTGCGCGCGATACTCGACCACGGCCTGCGTGATGGCGGCGATGTGGTCGTCGTTGAACGAGGTCGTGAACGCGGAGCCGCGGTGGCCGGAGGTGCCGAACACGACCTTCTGCGCCGGGTCCGTCACGTCCGGGTGACCGGTGCGGTACGCCTCCAGGAGGGCGTCGACGTCGATCAGGTCCTGCGGCAGGGCGGGGGTGCCGGGACGCTCGGAGGGGGGCAGGGCGGCGGTGTTCTCGGTCATGTGCCACACCTTGGCACGGGCGGGCGGACGGGGGAAGACGCGCGGCCCAGCGGGACGACGCCGGCGGTCACCCTCGGCAGCCGGCGCACAGCCCCCAGTAGTAGACCTCGGCCTCGTCGACCGCGAAGCCGTGGTCCTCGGGGGCGTCGAGGCACGGGGCGGAGCCGGTGCGGCACGGCACGTCCACGACCGTGCCGCAGCCGCGGCACACGAGGTGGTGGTGGTTGTCGCCCGTGCAGATCTCGTAGCGGGCCGGGGAGCCGGCGGGCTGCAGGGAGCGCACGAGCCCGGCCTCGGTGAGCGCGTGGAGGCAGTCGTAGACGGCCTGGTGCGAGGTGCCGGGCAGGGCCCGACGCACGGCGGCCAGCACGGTGGACGCGTCCGCGTGGGGGTGGTCGGCGAGGGCGGTCAGCACCGCGAGGCGGGGCCGGGTCACGCGCAGGCCGACGCCGCGCAGCAGCGTGCGCTCGTCCTCGTCCCGCGTCGTGGTCTCCATGCCAGTCGATCCCATCCGGTTCTCTGGAACATGTCAAGAAAGAGCGGGCCGCTTCGCCCCCGGCGCACCGGCCATTCCCCGCCGTCCCCGTGCTGACTACGGTGAATCCTCGACCCCGGGGCGCACCGGCCCGGGCGCCGTCGACGAGGAGGTCCCCACCCATGGCCCAGCCCGAGCCCGTCCGTCTCGTCCCGGGTGGAGCCGTGGACCGCCCGGCCGAGCAGGCCCTCCTCGCGGCCGCCGCGGCCTGCGGCGGCGACGTCGACGCGATGGTCGAGCTGCTCCGTGCGGCGTCCGGCGCCGCGTCCGACGACGACGCCGCCCCGCTCGACCTGCCGCTGACCGGCGCGGGGCGCACCCGGGAGCAGTGGGAGCTGCTCGCCTCCGTCGCCGCGCAGGACCTCTCGGCCGCCCGCGTGCTCGAGCCCCATCTGGACGCGCTCTCAATCCTGTCCCAGGCCGGCGTCCCCGCCCCGGCCGGGTTGCTCGGCGTCTACGCCTCCGAGTCCGGCGGCCGCACCCCCGCCCTGCGCCCCGTCCCGGACGGCCCCGACACCGCCTGGCTGCTCGACGGCGAGAAGCCGTGGTGCTCGCTCGCAGACCGGTGCGCGGCCGCCGTCGTCACCGGCCGGGAGGCGGACGGCACCCGCCGTGCCGTGCTCGTGGACCTGTCCCACCCCGGCGTGGCCGAGACCGACTCGGCCTGGCCCGCGCTCGGCCTCGCCCCGATCCGCACGGTGGGCCTGGCCTTCGACGCCGTCCCCGGCAACGCCGTCGGCGGCGCCGAGTGGTACCTGCGCCGGCCCGGCTTCGCGTGGGGCGGCATCGGCGTGGCGGCGGTGTGGTTCGGCGGCGCCGTCGGCATCGCCCGCACCCTGCGGAACGCCACCGCCGCCCGCGCGGCCGCCGAGGCCGAGGGCCGCGGACCGGGCCCGGACCAGATCGGCCAGGCCGCGCTCGGCCGCGTCGACCGGCTGCTCCATGCGATGGCCGCCCTGCTCGCCCGTGCCGCCGACGACGTGGACGCCGGCCGCCTGGACCACGGCCGCGGCATGGTCGAGGCCGACCGGATCCGCGGCACCGTGGCGCAGCTGTGCACCGAGGTGATGGACGTCGTCGGGCAGGCCACCGGCCCCGGCCCGCTCACCGGCAGCGCCGCGCACGCCCGCGCCGTGGCCGACCTGCAGGTCTACCTGCGCCAGCACCATGGACACCGCGACGACGCCCGGCTGGGCGCCGCGCTCCTGACCGGCGAGACCGACGGCGGCTGGACGTGGTGAGCTTCTCCCACACCGACGACGGCACGTCCGAGGCGGCCTGGGCCGAGGGCGGCGTCGGTGAGCTGCCGGAGCTGCGCCTGCCCGTCTGGGACGCGCAGACGCTGCTGCTCGTGGCCGTGGCGCACCCGGACGACGAGACCCTCGCCGCCACCGGCCTGATCCGCTCCGCCCTGCGCGACGGGGCACGCGTGCACGTGCTGGTCGCCACCGCCGGCGAGGCCTCCCACCCGCACTCGCCCACGCACACGCCCGAGGACCTGGTCCGGCTGCGCCGGGACGAGATGGAGCACGCCCTCGACGCCCTCGCCGCCGGCCTGCCCGCCTCCGCAGGCCCCGGCTCTCCGGCGCGGGACCGGCTGACGTGGGCGTCCCTGGCCCTGCCCGACTCCGGCGTGGCCGAGCACGAGGACGCCGTGCGCGACGCCGTCGCCGCGGCCCTCGACGCCCACCCCGGCCCCGCCGTGCTCGCCTCCCACGACCCGGGCGACGGCCACGCGGACCACGAGGCCGTGGGCCGGGCCGTCGGCGCGGTCGCGGGCGAGTGCGACCTGCCGCTCTACGCCTTCCCCATCTGGTTCTGGCACTGGGCCGACCCGGCCGACCTGCCCGCCCGCCGCTACCGACGGCTGCCGCTCACCGACGACGACCGTGCCGCCCGCCGTGCCGCCCTCGACGCGCACGCCTCCCAGGTCCGGCCCCTCTCCGCCGCGCCCGGCGACGAGGCGATCCTGGGCCCCGCCGTGCTCGCCCACCACGAGCGCCCGTTCGAGGCCCACCGCGTCTCCGGCCCCGACGACGCCGACGCCCACCGGGCCGCCGCCGTCTTCGATCGGCTCTACCGGGCCCAGGAGGACCCGTGGCGCTACCTCAGCTCGTCCTACGAGGCCCGCAAGCGGGCGCTCACCCTCGCCGCCCTGCCCCGGCCCCGCTACGGGACCGTGGTCGAGGCGGGCGCGTCCATCGGCGTGCTCACCGCGGACGTGGCCGCGCGCGCGGACCGCGTGGTCGGCCTCGAGGCGTCCTCCACCGCCGTCGAGCGCGCCGCCGCCCGGCTGGCCGGCGCGCCGCACGCCGAGGTGCGCCGAGCCGTGCTGCCCGCGGACTGGCCGGCCGACGTCGCCGGCGCGGACCTCGTGATCGCCTCCGAGATTGGCTACTTCCTGCAGCCCGAGGAGCTCGACGCGCTGATCGACGACGCCGACGCCGCGCTCGCCCCCGGCGGCGAGCTGCTGCTGTGCCACTGGCGCCACCCCATCGAGGGCTGGCCGCTGGACGGGGACGCCGTGCACGCGCGCGTCGCCGCCGACCCGCGCTGGCGGCTGCGCACCGAGCTCGTGGAGGACGACTTCCGGCTCAGCCTCCACGTGCGGGCCGCCGCCGCGACCCACGCCGTCGTCGTGGTGCCCGCCAAGGACGAGCAGGAGCGGCTGCCGGCCGCGCTCGCGGCCCTCACCGCCGCCCTGGACCGCTGGGAGGAGCACCACGCGCAGGGCACGGCCGCGGTCGTGGTCGCCGCGGACCGCTGCGACGACGCCACGGTGGCCGCCGCCCTCGAGGCCCGCGCCGCCGACCCGCGCATCCACGTCCTCGAACTGGGGGAGCCGACCGCCGGGCAGGCCGGCGTCGGGCGGGCCCGCGCGGAGGGTGCGCGCCGGGCCCGCGCGCTGTTCCCCGACGTGCCCGCCGAGCGCCTCTGGCTCGCCTCCACCGACGCGGACAGCCGCGTCCCCGCCGACTGGCTGCTGGCGCAGACCGTGGCCGCCGGCCGCGACGAGGCGCTCGTGCTGGGCACGGTGGACGTGCGCCAGGGGCCGCTGCGGCAGGCCTGGCTCCGCGGCTACCGGCACGAGGAGGGGCACGCGCACGTGCACGGGGCGAACCTGGGGCTGCCGTGGTCGCTGTACGAGGCCGTGGGCGGGTTCCCGCCGGTGGCCGAGCACGAGGACGTCGGCCTGGCCGCGGCGGTGCGGGCCCTGGCGGGGGAGCGCGACGGCGGTGACGGCCGCCGGGTGCGCGTGATCGCCACCGACACCACCCGCGTGCTCACCTCGTCCCGCCTGGAGGGGCGGACCCCCGGCGGGTTCTCCGGGCACCTCAAGGCCGTGGGCCGGCCCGGGTGAGGCCGGCCGTGGAACAGGGGGTGCGGGTCCGGGCCGGGTCCGGGGGCACCGCCTAGATGTTGTGGGTCATGAGGTTCTTGACATGGGTACCGGGCTGAGATGAGACGAGTGGGCCTCTCCCGCAGGATGGAAGTTCCTACACCACCGACCTGCCCGAGAAGACCCACTCATGACTCACGCTAACGCACCCCTGACCCCGACCGGCCGTCTCAGGATGGTCCACCGCCACCTGCACGACGGGATCCCGCAGGCGCACGTGGCCGCCGAGTTCCGGGTGAGCCGGCCCACGGTGGCCACTTGGGTCGCCCGCTACCGCGCCCAGGGAGAAGCCGGCCTTCAGGACCTGCCCAGCCGGCCGCACCGTTCACCTGCCCAGCTCGATCCGGTCTTGGTCGCCCGGATCCACGCCCTGCGGCGGGAGCGCAAGTGGTCCGCACGGCGCATCCATCACCACCTCGTCTCCGAGGGCCACCGGGTGTGTCTTCGTACCGTGGGACGGTGGCTGCACCGACTCGGGATCTCCCGCCTACGGGACCTGACCCCGGCCGGAGAAGACCTGCGCCAACGACCCCAGAAGATCACCGCCCGCGGCCCGGGGCACATGGTGCACCTGGATGTGAAGAAGATCGGGAAGATCCCAGACGGGGGCGGCTGGCGCACCCACGGACGTGAAAGTGAAGCAGGCCGTGCTTCCAAGCGCGGGCCTGGCCGGCGGGTCGGCTACACCTACCTGCACTCGGCGATCGACGGGTACACCCGCCTGGCCTACACCGAGGCGTTGGAGGACGAGCGGGCGGCCACGACCGTGAGCTTCTACTGCCGGGCGCGGGCGTTCTTCGCCGCCCACGGCATCACCGTGGACCGGGTGATCACGGACAACGGGAACAACTATCGGGCTGCGGACTTCACCGCGAAGGTGGTCTCGCTCGGGGGCCGGCATCACCGGATCCGCCCCTACACCCCGCGCCATAACGGGAAGGTCGAGCGGTACAACCGGCTGATGGTCGATGAGGTCCTCTACGCCCGCCCGTACTCCTCAGAGCAAGCTCGGCGTGAGGCCCTGGCGGTGTGGGTGAACCACTACAACTACCATCGGCCTCATACCTCCTGCGGAGACGCTCCTCCGGCCTCGTTGGCACCGGCCCGAGTCAACAACGTCATGCCCTCCTACACCTAGACTCGGCACCGGACCGCGACGCCCCGAACCGGAAGGACCGTCATGACCGACCCCCACGCCTCCCACGACCCGCGCCGTGAGGCCGCCCGGCCGAGCTGGTACGGGTCCGAGGCCGGTGCGGGCTCCTCCGGCACCGGCTCCTCGGCCGCCGGCTGGCCCGCCGCCCCGACCGGCGACGCCGACCGCGCCGCCTGGGACCGGGCCCCCTCGTACGCCGAGCAGGAGGGGCAGACCCGCCCCGCCTACGACCAGCCGTACGGCTACGGCCAGGACGCGAACACCGTCCCCGCCTACGGCTACGGGCAGGGCACGCCCGGCCACGGCTTCGGAGCCCCGCTGCAGCCCGGCCAGACCGAGGGCATCGGCCGCTCGGTGGCGTCCATGATCCTCGGCATCATCTCCGTGGTGGGCGGGTTCACGTTCCTCCTCCCGCCGATCGTGGGCGTGGTCCTCGGCCACATCGGCCTCAAGCGCGAGCCCCACGGCCGCGGCATGGCGATCGCCGGCCTCGTGATGAACTACGTGTCCCTCGCCCTGCTGCTGCTCGCCGTCGTGTTCCTCGTGATCCTGGTGATCGCCGGGATCTCCCTGGGCGACTACACCTCGACCTGACCGGCCGGCTCAGCCGGCCAGCAGCAGCTCGAGATGTGCGGCCAGGGCGAGCAGGGGCGCGGACGTGCCGGGCCGACCGATGAGCTGGACGGACCAGTTCAGGCCCCGCTCGTCCCGGAGCACGGGCACCGCGACCGCGGGCAGACCGAGCACGTTGACCATCGAGGTGTAGGGCGTGAACGCGCACTGCGCCTCGTAGTTGGCCTCGGGCTCCATCGCCAGGAAGTGGCCGACCGGCGGGGGCGCGGTGGCCAGCACCGGGGTCATCACCACGTCGACGGCGGCGAACTGCGCCCGCACCCCGCGCGCCCACTCCTCGAGCCGGTGGGCGGCGTCGTCGAGCTCGGCGCGCCCTGCGGCCCGGGCCGTGCGCAGGAAGTGCGCGGCCACCGCGCCCACGTGCGCCTCGGCGTCCTCCGGCAGCGGCGCCCGGAGCAGCCCGGCGGTCCACACCGTGCGGAAGTCCCGGTGGTAGTCCTCGCCGTAGTAGGGGGAGAGGTCCTCGACCGCGTGGCCGCCCGCGTCCAGGGCGGCGGCGGCCTTCGTCAGGGCGGTGACGGCGGGCCGGGCCAGGGAGATCTCGAGGTCGGAGGCGAAGGGCGAGGCCGTGGTGACGCCGATCCGGCGGGCGTCGACGGCGCCCCCGGCCCGGGCGGTCTCCACGGTGCGGCGCAGGTCCGGCAGCACCCGGCCGGGCAGACCCTCGGGGGAGAGCAGCACGTCGTAGAGCAGGGCGGCGTCCTCGACCGTGTGGGCCAGCGGGCCCGACACCGTGAGGTTGCGGACCGTGTCCGCGTGCTCGTCCATCGGCAGCTCCCCGCGGCCGGGCTTGAGGCCCACGAGCCCGCACGCGGCGGCGGGGATGCGGATGGACCCGCCCCCGTCCGAGCCCGGGGCGAACGGCAGGATCCCCGCGGCGACGGCGGCCGCGGCCCCGCCCGAGGAGCCACCCGCGGTGCGGGCGGGGTCCAGGGGGTTGCGGGCCGGCGCCGTGACGAGGTTCTCCGAGTAGGAGTCCAGGCCGAACTCGGGCACGGTCGTCTTGCCGAGGGTGACCGTGCCGGCCGCGCGCAGGCGGAGCGCGAGCGGGTCGTCCTGCGCGGCCGGCGGCGCGTCGGCCAGCAGGGCGGAGCCGAACCGCGTGGGCATCCCGCGCACGTCGATCAGGTCCTTGTACGCCAGCGGAAGGCCGTGCAGGGAGGCGGGGGCGCCGTCGTCGTCCGGGGCGGGGGAGGTGTGCGGACCGGGCGCGGCCCGGGGTGCGACGCGCGGGTGGGCCGCGTCCAGCTCGGCCGCACGGGTCCGGGCGCCCTCGGCGTCGAGGAGGGCGAACGCGCCGAGGTCCGCGTGGGTCTGGGCCGCGGCGAGGGCCGCCTCCGTGACCTCCCGGGCGCTCAGCTCCCCGGCGGCGAGGTCCTCCCGCAGGCGCACGGCCGAGCGGTCCAGGAGCCGGGCCGGGCCGGGGGCGGAGGGGGTGCGGTCGTCGTCGGCGGCGGGTGCGGCGTCGGAGGTCTGCATGCGGCCGAGCCTAACGGGCGTGGGCAGGGTCATGGACGGCGGGGCCTTCCTGGGACGTCCGGGCGGGTGGCTACGCTGAAGCCATGAGCGCCTTCGAGACCGTCGATGTGAACGAGATCCCCGCCGATGCGGCCATCCTGGACGTCCGCGAGGACGACGAGTGGGCCCTGGGCCGCGCCGCCGGCGCCCAGCACATCCCGCTGGGCCAGCTGCCGGACCGGCTCGAGGAGCTGGACCCGGACACGGACTACTACCTGATCTGCCGCACCGGCGGCCGCTCCGCCCGCGCCGCCGAGTTCATGACCGGCCGCGGCTACTCGGCCATCAACGTGGCCGGCGGCTCCGGCGCGTGGCTCGAGGCCGGCAAGCCGATGGAGGCCGACGGCGACGCCGAGCCCACCGTCAAGTGACGGGGACGGACTCCGCTGACGCGACGCCGTCGCGCCTGCGCTACGCCTTCCTCGGCCCGGCCGGCACCTTCACCGAGGCCGCCCTGCGCAAGGTGGCGGACCCGGCCAAGGCCGAGTTCGTGTCTGCGGGCTCCGTGCTGAGCGCCGTGGCGGCGCTGCGCAGGGGGGAGGTGGACCGCGCCGTCGTGCCCATCGAGAACTCGGTGGAGGGCGGCGTCTCCGCCACCGTGGACGAGATCGCCCTCGGGGAGACGCTGCAGATCCTCGCGGAGGTGCACGTGCCCATCAGCTTCGTGCTCGTAGGCCGGCCCGGCGTCGCGATCGAGGACGTGCGGCGCGTGACCACGCACCCCCACGCCTGGGCGCAGGTGCGCGGCTGGGCCGAGACGGCGCTGCCGGGCGTGGAGTTCACGCCCGCCCCGTCGACGGCGGCCGGGGCCGGCCTCGTGGCCCAGGGCGACTTCGACGCCGCCGTGTGCGCCCCGCTCGTGGCCGAGCAGACCGGGCTGCCGGTGCTCGCCGAGCGGATCGAGGACGTGCCGGGCGCCGTGACGCGCTTCGTGCTGCTCTCCCGGCCGACGGCCCTGCCCGCGCCCACGGGGGCGGACAAGACCACGCTCGTGGTGCCGCTGCCGGAGGACCGGCCCGGCGCCCTCGGGCAGATCCTGGCCGAGTTCACCACGCGCGGGGTGAACCTCTCCCGCATCGAGTCCCGGCCGACCGGCGAGGGCATCGGGCGGTACTTCTTCTCCCTCGACCTCGAGGGGCACCTGGCGGAGGCCCGCGTGGGTGATGCGCTCGCGGCCCTGTACCGGGAGTACCCCGACCTGCGGTTCCTGGGCTCCTACGCCCAGGCCGAGCCCGTGCCCACGAGGGTGCCGGCCGAGTTCACCGACGCCGCGTATCGCTCCGGCCGCGCCTGGGTGGAGTCCCTCCGCTCCCGCTGAGGCGGTGCAGCACTTTCGTTCGGGAAACGGCCGGCCCAGGGTCACTTTCGTTCGGGAAACGGCGGCCCCAGGGTCACCTTCGTTCGGGAAACGGCGGCCCCGAGAGACTTTCGTTGCCGAAACGGGACGATCACCACGACGACGGGCCGTCGTCGTGCTTCCCGTCCGCGCGTCGCCCCGGCGCCCGTTTCCCGAACGAAAGTGCTGGGGAAGCCGCCGTTTCCCGAACGAAAACGGTGGGGAAGCCGCCGTTTCCCGAACGAAAGCGGGGACGGGGGGTCAGATGTGCGGGGCCGGCTCCGGGACGGGGGCGGCGGCGGAGACGCCGTCGTCGCGCACGGAGGCGTCGTCCTCGGCCACGAGCATCACGACGAGCGAGTCCGGCTGCACGCGGGCGTCGAGGGCGGTGATGACCCCGGTGGCGTCGCCGTCGAGCTGGGAGGGCATCGGCTCGGCGAACTCCACCTTCACGCGCTGCGCCTGCTCCGTGTGCATCACGGGGATGGAGCTGCGGGACCGGGTCACGGTCTTCACGGCGATCCGCGCCCAGTCGAGCGCGTGCCGGGGCGAGAGGACCATGACGTCGAGGAGGCCGTCGTCGAGCTTGGCCTGGGGCAGCAGCTCGACGCCGCCCGTGAGCATCCCGCAGTTGGCCACCATCACGGTGCGCACCTTGAACCGGCGGGGCTGACCGCCGTCGAGGGCCACGGTCACCTCGTGCCGCTTGCCGCGCAGGTGCCGTATGCCGGCCTCGCTGTAGGCCAGCCAGCCGGCCAGATCCTTCAGCTCATCCTTGGTGTCGCCCATGATGTCCGCGTCGTAGCCGGCGCCACCGATCACGGTGAAGGTCTGCCGGGTGACGCGCCCGTCCTCGTGCGTGAAGCGGACGTCCACGGTGTCGATGCGTCGCTGCCGGCCCCCCACGGCGATCCGCAGGCACTGCTCGACGTCGTTGATCGGCAGGTCCAGGTTGCGGGCCAGCAGGTTCCCGGTGCCCAGCGGCACCACGCCGAGGGCGACGTCGGTGCCGGCCAGCTGCTCGGCCACGGTGCGGACCGTGCCGTCGCCGCCCGCGGCGATCACGAGCCGGGCGCCGGCGTCGAGGGCCTGCCGCGCCATGGCGGTGCCGGGGTCGTCCTCCTGCGTCTCGAGCACGAGCACCTCGCCGAGGCCCTCCGCCTCCGCGAGCCGCTCGAGCTCGCGCCGCACCCGGTCCGCGTGCGTCTTGATGGGGTTCAGTACCAGCGCGACCTCGTGGCGGCCCGTGCCGATGCCGGGCACCTCCTCCAGCCGGCGCTGCACGCCGCCCACCCGCGCGTCGAGGGCGTCCACCAGGAGACGCGTCCGTTGGTGCTGCACGCCGAGGCGGACCTGGCGCACCGCCAGCACCACCACGACGACGGCCAGCACGGCCAGGAGCACCAGGGCGGCCAGCGCCATCCACCACTCGGGAGTCATGCCCCGAGTCTAGGCGTCGGCCCCGCCCGCTAGGCTGGCGCACGTGATCGACGTCAAGGACCTCATCGAGCAGCCCGAGAAGTACCGCGTCTCCCAGGAGGCGCGCGGGGAGGACGCGTCCCTCGTGGACCGCGTGGTCGAGGCGGACGCGTCCCGCCGCTCGTCCATCGCGGGCTTCGAGCAGCTGCGCGCGGAGCAGAAGGCCTTCGGCAAGCGCGTCGCCCAGGCGAAGGGCGAGGAGAAGAAGGCCCTGCTGGCCGAGGTGAAGGACCTGGCCGCGCGCGTGAAGGAGGCCGAGTCGGCCGCCGGCGCGGCCGAGGCCCGCCTCGCGGAGCTGCAGCGTGCCTTCCCGAACCTGATCGTCGACGGCGTCCCGGCCGGCGGCGAGGACGACTTCGTGGTCCTCAAGGAGGTCGGCACCCCGCGCGACTTCGCCGCCGAGGGCTTCGAGCCGCGCGACCACCTCGAGCTCGGCGAGCTGCTCGGGGCGATCGACATGGAGCGCGGCGCGAAGGTGTCCGGCGCCCGGTTCAGCTTCCTCAAGGGCGTGGGCGCGCGTCTCGAGCTCGCCCTGATGCAGCTGGGCCTGGACCTGGCCCTGGAGAACGGCTTCGTGCCGGTCATCCCGCCCACCCTGGTGCGCCCGGAGACCATGCAGGGCACCGGCTTCGACGTCGAGCACGACGACGAGATCTACCG
Source organism: Micrococcus luteus (assembly GCF_014138885.1). Lineage (NCBI taxonomy): Bacteria > Bacillati > Actinomycetota > Actinomycetes > Micrococcales > Micrococcaceae > Micrococcus > Micrococcus luteus. Next base: position 1,430,255 of record NZ_JACJIK010000001.1, on the reverse strand, counting down.
TCTGGAGCGCGACGACCTGTATCTCGTGGGCACCTCCGAGGTGGCCCTGGCCGGCTACCACGCGGACGAGATCATGGACGTGAGCGCCCCCGTCCGGTACGCGGGCTGGTCCACGTGCTACCGGCGTGAGGCGGGCTCGGCGGGCAAGGACACCCGCGGCATCATCCGCGTGCACCAGTTCAACAAGCTGGAGATGTTCATCTACGCCGCACAGGAGGACGCGGAGGCGGAGCACGAGCGCCTGCTGGCGTGGGAGGAGCGGATGCTGGGCGCCATCGAGGTGCCGTACCGCGTGATCGACATCGCCGCCGGCGACCTCGGCCTCTCCGCCGCCCGCAAGTTCGACTGCGAGGCCTGGGTCCCCACGCAGGGCACCTATCGCGAGCTGACGTCCACCTCGAACTGCACCACGTTCCAGGCCCGCCGTCTCAACATCCGCGAGCGGGTCCGCACGGAGGACGGTTCCAAGGGCGGCACCCGCATGGTGGCCACGCTCAACGGCACCCTGGCCACCACCCGCTGGATCGTGGCGATCCTGGAGAACCACCAGAACGCGGACGGCTCGGTCACCGTGCCCGCCGCGCTGCGTCCCTACCTCGGCGGGATGGAGCGCTTCGAGCTGGTCTGAACGGACGACGTCGTCCCCCGCGGCGCCGGTCGCCTCGCCCGCCCGCCCCGCGGCGCCCCTGCGGCGCCCCTGCGGTTCACCCGCGCGTCGCCGTCGTGTCCGGGCCGTGTGGTTGGGTGGAGGTCATGACGAAGAAGCTCGTGTGCCTGGACGTGGACGGAACGATCGTGGACCATGACGGCCATCTGCATGAGCCCGTGCGCGCGGCCGTGCGGGCCGTGCTGGACGCCGGGCACCACGTGGTCATCGCGACGGGCCGCTCCCGCGCGGCCACCCTGCCCGTGGCCCGCTCCCTGGGGATCGGCGCCGGCTTCATGGTGTGCTCCAACGGCGGCGTCACGCTGCGCCTGGACCCCGAGCTGGAGGAGGGCTACGAGGTCACGGACCTGCGCACCTTCGACCCGCGCTCGGTCCTGACCCAGCTGCGCCACCGCCTGCCCAGCGCCAAGTACGCGCTCGAGCTGCCGGACGGCACCTTCCGCTCCACCGAGCGGTTCCAGGACATGTCCTTCGGCGTGGCCGCGGAGGGCGTCACGTTCGAGGAGCTCATGGACACCACGGCCGTGCGCCTCGTGGTGTTCTCCACGGACTCCTCCGCCGAGGAGTTCGGTCGCGCGGTGGAGGGCATCGGCCTGTCCGGCGTGACCTACTCCGTGGGCTGGACGGCGTGGCTCGACGTCGCCGCGGCGGGCGTGACCAAGGCCTCCGGGCTCGAGGCGCTGCGCACCGTGCTGAAGGTGGCCCCCGAGGACACCGTGGCCGTGGGCGACGGCCGCAACGACATCGAGATGCTGCGCTGGGCCGGCCGCGGCGTGGCCATGGGCCAGGCCGTGGAGGAGGTCGTGGCCGCCGCGGACGAGGTCACCGGGCACGTGGACGAGCACGGGCTCGCCACGGTGCTGCGCTCGCTCCTCGAGGAGCCGGCCGCGGCCTGAGCGGCGCGACCGGCCCGGGCCGCCGGGTCAGCCCCCCGCCAGCGTGAGCAGCCGCGCGGCGGCGGGGCGGCAGGCGTGCTCCTCGTTCCAGTAGGAGCGCTGCACCGCCTGCGAGACGGCCTGCGCCGTGATCCCGAGCGCGGCGGCCGCCGGCTTCTGCTGGCCGCGCACGCCGGGCACCAGCAGGTCCAGCACCGCCCACTCGGCGTCGGTCCGGGACCACACGAGCTGCCCGACGAGTCGCAGGACGGCCTCGGCCTCGGCGGCCGCCTCCTCGTCGCGGCCGCGCACGGCCAACGGGATCCGCGCGGTGGACACGGTCGCCGCCTCCACGGCCCGCCGCGCCGCCGCGAGACCGGGCCCGCCGGCGTCGTGCAGGTCCCCGGAGGCGGGCGCGCCCGCCGCACCGTCCGCGTGCGTCACCGTCCCGACGCCGACCCCCACGTTCCAGCGGCGCTGCCGCAGGGCGCGCAGCGCCACGTCCACGGCGACGCGCGGGTCCTCGACGGCGCCGATCAGCTCGTCGCCCACGGCGCGCTGGAACGGGAGCACGACGGCGTCGTCCAGCCCCGGCACGTCCTGGAGGGCGCGCAGGAACGTGTCCACGCGGTCGCCGGCGTCGAGGGTGTCCCGCTGGTTGATGGTGAGCACGAACATGGTGGTCGATTCTGCCAGCCCGCAGACGACGCCGGCCGCCCACCCCGAGGGGTGAGCGGCCGGCGTCGCGCGCGTGGGCGGTGCGGGGATCAGCGGCCCTGGGGCTCGTCCGTCGCCTCGCCCTCCTCGGTGGCCGGCTGCGCCTCCTCGGTGTCCACCGCGCGGCCCTGGGGCTCGTCGGTCGGGGACTCCTCGCCCTGGGCGTCGAAGCGCTGGATGGACGCCTCGAGCTCGGCCTCGGCGGCCGCGCGGCCCTCCCAGCCCTCGGCCTTGACCCACTTGCCCGGCTCCAGGTCCTTGTAGCGGGTGAAGAAGTGCTCGATCTCCTGCTTGAGGGACTCCTCCACGTGCTCGAGCTCGGTGATGTGGTCGTAGCGCTTGTCCGCCGGGACGCACAGCAGCTTGGCGTCGCCGCCGCCGTCGTCGGTCATGTTGAACACGCCGATCGGGCGGGCCTCGACGACGCAGCCCGGCACCAGGTCGAAGCCCGGCAGGTACACGAGGGCGTCCAGCGGGTCGCCGTCCTCGCCGAGGGTGTTCTCGAAGTAGCCGTAGTGCGTGGGGTACTGCATGGAGGTGAAGAGCACGCGGTCCAGGCGCAGGCGGCCGGTCTCGTGGTCGAACTCGTACTTCACGCGGGAGCCCGCGGGGATCTCGATGGTGACGTCGTGCGCCATGACTCTCCTTCGCACAGAGGGTGGGGTGTCCGGGCGGCGCGGCGCCGCCCGGCGGTGCTGCCGTCAGCCTACCGGGGGCGTCCGTCATGATGGACGCATGGGACAGGTGGACACGGGGCGCGCTGGGCGTCGGGATCGACGCACGGAACACCGCCGGAGCCGCTCGCTCCCCGCCGTCCTCCTGGCCGCGCTCGCGGCCGTCCTGGTCGCCTGCGGGCCCGTGACCGCGCCGCCGGCCCCGTCGAGCGCGCCCGCCGCGTCGACGACCGCCGCGCCGACGTCGACGTCCCCGTCCGCCGGCCCCACCGCGGCCGAGGTGGCGGCCGCCGTCGAGCCGGGGCTGGCGACGTCCCCGGGCACGGTCTCCGCCGAGTTCCGCGACCTCGCCACCGGCGAGGTGCTCTACGCGCGGGACGCGGACGAGCCCGTGGCCCCCGCGTCCTCGCTCAAGGTGCTCGCCGCCGCGGCCATCGTCTCCGCCCTGGGTCCTGAGACGACCCTGCAGACCACCGTGGTGGCCCAGCCCACCGCGGACGGCGCGGCCACCGAGCTGGTGCTCGTGGGCGGCGGCGACGTGCTGCTGGGCACGGGCGCCTCGGACTCGACGCACGTCTCCGGCCGCGCGGGCCTGCGCACCCTCGCGGAGCGGACCGTGGCCGGGCTGGTCGAGGACGGCGTCACCGGGCGGGTGGTGGTCAGCACGGACCTGCGGCTCTTCACGGACCGGACGGCCCTGAACCCGCGCTGGACGTCGGACATCCCGGAGAGCGGCAACATCGCGCCGGTGCAGCCGTTGGCCACCTACGGCGGCCGTGAGGCCCCCGGCACCGGGGAGGACCGCATCGAGGCCCCGGCGCAGTTCGCCGCGCTCACCTTCCAGGCCGCGCTCGACGACGCGGTGGCCGCCTCCGGCGCCGACCTCGAGGTGGGCCTGCGGGACACGTTCCCGGCCACCGAGGTGCCGCGCGCCACGGTCCTCGCCGCCGCCCCCGTCGCGGCGGTGGAGTCCGCGTCCGTGGGGGAGCAGGTCGCGTACCTGCTGGCCCACTCGGAGAACCAGGTGGTCGAGGCCCTGGCCCACACGGCCGCGCCCGCCACGGACCTGCCGGCCACCCACGAGGGCGCCACGCGGCTGCTGACGGCCACCGCCGAGGACCTCGGCGTGGACACCGCCGGGATGGCGCTCGTGGACTCCTCGGGCCTGTCCCCGGACAACCGCGTCAGCGCGGGCCAGCTGGCCGGCGTCGTGGCCGGGGTGGCCCGCACACCCGCCCTGGGCACCGTGCTGGAGGGCCTGCCGCGGCCCGGCGAGGACTCCACCCTGGGCGACCGGTTCCCGGATGCCCCCGCGCGGCAGGCCGTGGCCGCGAAGACCGGCACGCTCGACCAGACGGTCTCCCTCACCGGCACCGTCACCACGACGTCCGGGCGGGTCCTCGCGTTCAGCATCATCTGCTCGGATCTGCAGTGGAAGCTGGAGCCCGCGCGCGCGGCGGTCGACGAGGCCGTCAGCGCCGTCGCCGGGCTCTGATCCGAGGTTCGGGGCCTGTGATCTGATGGAGCCCATGAGCGACGACCACGCGACCGACCGCCCCCGCACCGCCGCGGACGCCGAGCCGGGCGCCACCGCCGAGCCGGGCCCCGCCGTCGCCCACCCGGTGGACTGGGCCTTCGCAGCACGGACCGCACGGTCCCTCGCCGCCGCCGGGCCCCGGTTCACGCCGCGGGAGGCGACGCGCGAGGCGGAGGGCCTGCGCGCCGCCGCGGAGGCCGCCGTGCCGCACGTCCACCGCCTGACCGGGCTCGAGGCGGCACGGGACCTGCGCGACTCGCAGGTGCTCGTGGTGGACCGCCCCACCTGGTCGCGCGCCGCCACCCAGTCCTTCGCCACCCTGCTGGACCCCACGTTCGCGCATCTGCGGGACACCCGGCCCCGCGAGCACGCCGCCGCCACCACCCGCGTCACCCGGCACGCCACCGCCCTGGAGATGGGCGGGATCCTCGCCTGGATGTCCGGGAGGATCCTCGGCCAGTACGACCCGTTCATCGCGCTGCCCGGCCCCGGGGGGACGGCGGGCGGCCCCGCCGGCGGACGCCTGCTGCTCGTGGCCCCGAACGTCGCGCAGGTGCGCGCGGAGATCAACGTGGACCCGGCGGACTTCCGCCTCTGGGTGTGCCTGCATGAGCAGACCCACCGCGTGCAGTTCGCGGCCGCGCCCTGGCTGCGCGAGCACCTGCGGGCCGAGATCACGGCGCTCACCGTCGGCCTGTTCGACAAGGCCGAGTCCCTGCCCGAGCGCCTGCGCACCGCGCTCGCGGCGGCGAACCCGCTGGGTCGGGAGGCCGACGCCGGCCGGACTGGGGCGCGGGACGGACACGACGCGCAGGACGTGGCCCCGGCCCGCCCCGCGCCGGGCCTGCTCGGTGCGATCCAGGACGAGGAGGACCGGGAGCGCCTGTCCCGGCTGACGGCCGTGATGTCCCTGCTCGAGGGGCACGCGAACGTGGTGATGGACGGCGTCGACTCCTCCGTCGTGTCCTCCGTCAAGACCATCCGCCGCCGCTTCGACGAGCGCGGCGACCGCCGCTCGCCCCTGGACCGCATGCTCCGCCGTCTGCTGGGCATGGACGCCAAGATGGCCCAGTATCGCGACGGTCAGAGGTTCGTGGCCGCCGCCGTGGCCGAGCTCGGCATGGCCGGGTTCAACGTGGTCTGGGACGCCCCCGAGCTGCTGCCGAGCGAGGCCGAGCTCCACGCCCCCGAGACGTGGGTGGCGCGCATCCGTGCCCAGGCCTGAGGCGCGGGACCCGGGGCCGACGCCGGTGGGCGGGGTCGGCGGCGTGCCCGCGGTCGGCGCGTGGCCGCCGCGCACCCGCTGGCCCGAGCCCCTGCACCGGGCCGTCGCGGCGGTGCGGGAGGCCCTGGCGGGCGACGGGACCCGTCGCGCGGATGCCGTGCCGGGCCGGGCGGGGAGTCGTCCCCGCGGCCTCGTCGCCCTCTCCGGTGGCGCCGACTCCCTCGCGCTCGCCGTGGCCTGCGCCGTCCTCGTGGGCACCCGGGAGGGTGCGCGGCTCGGCCCGATCGGCGCGGCCGTGGTGGACCACGGGCTGCAGTCGGGCAGCGACACCGTGGCGGCGGCCGCCGCCGACGTCGCCCGCATCCTCGGTCTGACCCCGGTCACCGTCACGCGGGTCGAGGTGGCCCGCACCGGCGACGGCCCCGAGGCCGACGCCCGGCGTGCCCGCCGGGAGGCCCTCGCCGCCGCCGCCCGGGACGCGGGGCAGGGGGGCGCCGCCGTCGTCCTCACCGCCCACACCGCCGACGACCAGGCGGAGCAGGTCCTCCTCGGGCTCGCACGCGGGTCCGGCACGCGGTCCCTCGCGGGGATCCCGGCGCGCGGGACGCTGCCGGGCGGGGCCGCCGTCGTCCGCCCGCTGCTGGGCCTGACCCGCGCGGACACCGAGACGATCTGCCGCTGGGCCGGGCTGACCTGGTTCGAGGACCCGCACAACCGCGATCCCGCGCTGCTGCGCTCGCGGGTCCGCACCCGCGTGCTGCCCGCGCTCGAGGACCCCGACGCCGGCCTCGGCCCCGGCGTGCGGGCCGGGCTGGTGCGCACCGCGGCCATCGCGGCCGAGGACGCCGCGGCCCTCGAGGCATGGGCCGGCGCCGAGGTCACCCGGCTGCGCGTCGACCCGCCCGCCCGGGACCCGCGCGTCGTCTCCCTGGATCTGGACGCCCTGGCCGCGCTGCCCGCCGCCGTGCGCCACCGCGTGATCGCGCGCGCCGCCCGCGCCGCGGGAGGGCAGGCCCCGCCCCGCGAACGGATCCTCGCGGTGGACGCCCTCGTGACGGGCGCCCGCGCGGGGGGCACGTCGGCCGGTCCGGTGGAGCTGCCCGGCGGGGTGGCCGCGCATCGGGCGTGTGCCAGACTGGACCTCATCCCCTGCCTGCCCGGTCCCTGACTGCGGCCCGGCCCGGCATTCCCGCACGAGCACTCACCAGGAGCGGCGCATGGACGCACAGGATGTCCAGAACGACCTCACCCACGTCCTCATGTCCCGCGAGGACGTGCAGGACACGATCACGGACCTGGCCCGCCAGATCGACCGCGACTACGCGGACAAGGACCTGCTCATCGTCGCCGTGCTCAAGGGCGCCGTGATGGTGGTCGCCGACCTCACCCGCGCCCTGCACTCCCACGTGGAGCTGGACTTCATGGCGGTCTCCTCCTACGGCTCCGGCACCAAGTCCTCCGGCGTGGTGCGCATCCTCAAGGACCTCGACGCGGACCTCACGGGCCGGCACGTCCTGATCGTCGAGGACATCATCGACTCCGGCCTGACCCTGTCCTGGCTCAAGGCCAACCTGGAGTCCCGCGGCCCGGCCTCGGTCGAGATCTGCACCCTGCTGCGCAAGCCGGAGGCCATGAAGGTGGACATCGACGTGAAGTACGTCGGGCGGGACATCCCCAACGAGTTCGTGGTGGGCTACGGCCTGGACTACGCGGAGAAGTACCGCAACCTGGACTTCGTGGGCACCCTCGCCCCGCACGTGTACAGCTGACCGGGGGCCCGGCCCGGCGTGGCCGCCGCAGCAGCGACCTGTCACGTGAGCGGTCGCTCTGAGGTGCCATTCACGCCCCATTCCGACTCCTTGCGTGACAGGTCGCCGGCGTCCCCGAGGTGACGGCGCACCTCCACGATCACGCGCGTGAATCCGCGGCGAGCGTCGGAGGAGGACACGGTGATGTTCCGGTAGCCCCGTCGCTCGAAGGCCGCGTTGCGCTGCACGTCGCGGTCGATCTGGCGATCCGCGCCGTGGTGGCCGCCGTCGTAGTGCAGGGCCACTCTCGCCTGCCGATAGCCCAGGTCCGCCGTCGCGGGGTGGTGCAGGGAGAACTCCGGGTCCCAGACCTCGAGCTGCAGTGCGGGCTCGGGGAGCCCGGCGGCCCTCAGCGCGAGCCGCAGCCGCGTCTCCTTCGGCGAGTGCGCCCCCACCCGGACCAGTGTGGCGGTGGTGCGGAGCCGTCGTCGTCGGTTGTGCGCGGACGGGCTCGCTTCGGCCGCCTGGGCCAGGGCCGCCCGGGTCCGCTCGGCGGCGTCCGGGCCGCCGGACAGCTGCGCCCGGCGGACGAGATGGTCGCCGAGGATGACGAGCTCGTCGTCGTCGAGCAGGGCCGAGAGGTCGACCCAGAGACGGGGCGGGGCGGTGACGTACCAGGCCAGGCCGCCGATCCGCACGCGCTCCACGTCCGCGGGCGGGAGCGCTGTTCGGTGGGAGGTGACGCCGGGGAGGGAGAGCTGGCCACGGTCTCGCGGGCGGCTCACGTGGACGTCGTCCCCCGCGTCCAGTCGCTCCGGCAGCCAGATCTCCCGGGCGCGGGCCGCGGTCTGGTGCGACACCACCGTGGTGGCGCGGTGCCGGGCGAGTCGCAGCAGGAGCTCGTGTTGGGTGGCCGAGAGCGGGGTGCTCCACCGGTAGGGGGAGGAGCCGGCCACGGGGCGTTCGACGGCGGCCGGGGTGGCCTCACGCCGGCGGTAGAGGCCCCGGGCGAGGCGTTCGATGTCGGAGCGACGCAGCCGGTTGCGGTCGATGCCGGCGGCCCTCGCCTGCGCGGCGGTGAAGGGACCGTCAGGCAAGGCCGCGGGAAGCGGGGCGGGGCGACGCATGGTGCCAGCCTGGCGCGGTGGGGCGGGCGATGTGCTGGGCCGCCGCCGGCCCGGGGAGGATTTCGGGTGCGCGGGGGCCTGTGCAGGAGGGGACACAGGGGCGCGACCGCAGCGCCGGCGACCTGTCACGCGAGCGGTCGCTCCGAGGCGCCATCCACGCGCCATTCCGACCTCTCGCATTCCCGGTGGGCGTCAAGACGGCGCTGGCCGACGTCGGCGCCGGCCGACCGCCCGCGCCCTGTCCACCTGACGCGAACAGTCAGCGGACACCCGGGCCGGGCCGGTACCGTGGGGGCTTGACCCGGGCGCGACGTCGGCCCTGCGCCGTCCCCGGCCGCACGGCGGCCGCCCCGGGCAGCCCGGCCCCCGCGGCAGACCAGGAGACACTCGGACCGTGAAGAAGCTGTTCAACAAGCCCTACGTCTGGATCCTGCTGGGCCTGCTGGTCCTCGCCGTCGCGATCCCGCTGACCACGTCGCAGAGCGGCCGCACCATGGTGGACACCAACGTGGGCATGGCCCTGCTGAAGGACGACAAGGCCGCGCAGGCCCGCGTGGTGGACGGGGACCAGCGCGTGGACCTCACCCTGCGTGAGCCCTACAAGCAGGACGACCGGGACCTCGGCAAGGAGGTCTACTTCTACTTCGCCAGCGCGCGCGCCACGGACGTGGTCACCGCGGTGGACGACTCGGCCCTGGACGGCTACACGGACGAGCCGGTGCGGAGCAACTGGTTCCTCTCGCTGCTCGGCTTCATGGTCCCGTTCCTGCTCATCGCACTGCTGTTCTGGTTCCTGATGTCCCGCATGCAGGGCGGCGGCGGCAAGGTCATGCAGTTCGGCAAGTCCCGCGCCAAGCTGATCAACAAGGACAACCCGGACGTGCTGTTCAAGGACGTCGCGGGCGCGGACGAGGCCGTGGAGGAGCTCCAGGAGATCAAGGAGTTCCTCACCGTGCCGGACCGCTTCCGCGCGGTGGGCGCCAAGATCCCCAAGGGCGTGCTGCTCTACGGCCCGCCCGGCACGGGCAAGACCCTCCTGGCCAAGGCCGTGGCCGGTGAGGCCGGCGTGCCGTTCTACTCGATCTCCGGCTCGGACTTCGTGGAGATGTTCGTGGGCGTCGGCGCCTCGCGCGTGCGCGACCTCTTCGAGCAGGCCAAGTCCAACGCCCCCGCCATCATCTTCGTGGACGAGATCGACGCCGTCGGCCGGCACCGCGGCGCAGGCATCGGCGGCGGCAACGACGAGCGCGAGCAGACCCTGAACCAGATGCTCGTGGAGATGGACGGCTTCGACGCCTCCACGAACGTCATCATGATCGCCGCGACCAACCGCCCGGACGTCCTGGACCCGGCGCTGCTGCGCCCGGGCCGCTTCGACCGCCAGATCCCCGTGGACGCCCCGGACCTCGAGGGCCGCGCCAAGATCCTCGAGGTGCACGCGCAGGGCAAGCCGATCGCCCTGGACGTGGACCTGCGCTCCCTGGCCAAGCGCACCCCCGGCTACACGGGTGCGGACCTGGCCAACGTGATCAACGAGGCCGCGCTGCTCACGGCGCGCTCGAACAACAACGTGATCGACAACCACGCCCTGGACGAGGCCGTGGACCGCGTGATGGCCGGCCCGCAGAAGCGCACCCGCCTGATGAACGAGCACGAGCGCAAGGTCACCGCCTACCACGAGGGCGGCCACGCGCTCGTGGCGGCCGGGCTGCGCAACTCCGCCCCGGTCACCAAGATCACGATCCTGCCCCGCGGCCGCGCCCTGGGCTACACGATGGTGGTCCCGGAGGACGACAAGTACTCCGTCACCCGCAACGAGCTCCTGGACCAGCTCGCGTACGCGATGGGCGGGCGCGTGGCGGAGGAGATCGTGTTCAAGGACCCGTCCACGGGCGCCGCGAACGACATCCAGAAGGCCACGGACACGGCCCGCAAGATGGTCACCGAGTACGGCATGTCCGCCAAGGTGGGCGCGGTCAAGCTCGGCGGCGGCAGCTCCGAGCCCTTCGTGGGCGGCGCCGCCGGCGGCTCCTCCCGTGAGTACTCCGAGGAGCTCGCGTACCTGGTGGACGCCGAGGTCCGCACCCTGCTGGACCAGGCCCACGCCGAGGCCCACTGGGTGCTCACGGAGAACCGGGACGTCCTGGACCGGCTGGCCTACGAGCTGCTGGAGAAGGAGACGCTGACCCAGGAGGCCATCGCCGCCATCTTCGCGGACGTGCGCAAGCGGCCCGAGCGCGGCGTGTGGCTGGCCTCGGACGACCGGCTCCCGCAGGACATCCCGCCCGTCCTCTCCCCCTCCGAGCGCCGCTCGCGCCACGACGGCGGGGAGCAGACCCCCGTCGGCGTCGAGGGCACCACGGTGCCGGTGCGTCCGGAGGGTGCGCCGCCGTCGTCGCTGGGCGGGGACGCGGCCGGCCCCGGCCTGCCGCCGCACGGCGGTCCGAGCAACACGCCGGGCCCCGGCGAGGGACCGACCTTTTGACCGCGCAGGAGGCCCGCATGACAGCCCACACCCCCGACGACGCCGTCCCCGGCACGTTCGACCCGGACTCGACCGCGGTCGACCGGCCCCGCATCGAGGCGGCGGTGCGGGAGATCCTGCTGGCGATCGGCGAGGACCCGGACCGCGAGGGCCTGGCGGACACCCCGGCGCGGGTGGCCAAGGCGTACGCGGAGTTCTTCGCGGGCCTGCACCAGAGCCCGGACCAGGTGCTCGGCACCACGTTCGACATCGCGCACGAGGAGCTCGTGCTCGTGAAGGACATCCCGTTCTACTCGACGTGCGAGCACCACCTGGTGCCGTTCCACGGCGCCGCGCACATCGGCTACATCCCCTCCGCCGAGGGCCGCGTGACGGGGCTGTCCAAGCTGGCCCGTCTCGTGGAGCTGTACGCGCGGCGTCCGCAGGTGCAGGAGCGGCTGACCACGCAGGTGGTGGAGGCGCTCATGGAGCACCTGGCCCCGCGCGGGGCGATCGTGGTGGTGGAGGCCGAGCACATGTGCATGTCCATGCGCGGCGTGCGCAAGCCGGGCGCGAAGACCGTCACCTCGGCGGTGCGCGGCCAGCTGCGGGATCCGTCCACGCGCTCGGAGGCGATGAGCCTCATCATGCACGGCTGAGGACCACCGACGGCGGAGGAGGACACGTGGACGAGAGCATCGACGCGGCGGCGCGGGAGGCGAACCGCGCCCTGCTGGGGCGGCTGCCCGCGGACCGGACCCTGGTCATGGGCATCCTCAACGTCACCCCTGACTCCTTCTCGGACGGCGGGGAGCACGCCACCGTCCGCGCGGCCGTCGAGCACGCCCGGCGCATGGTCGCGGACGGCGCGGACATCGTGGACGTGGGCGGGGAGTCCACCCGCCCCGGGGCCCGCGCCGTGCCGCCGGCCGAGGAGCAGGAGCGCATCCTGCCCGTGATCGAGGCGCTGCTGGCCGAGGACGTCGTCCTCTCCGTGGACACGCGCCACACCGCCACCGCCCGGGCTGCCCTGGCGCTGGGGCCGGTGATCGTCAACGACGTCTCCGGCCTCGCCCACGAGCCGGATATGCCGGCGCTGATCGCCGCGTCGGGCGCGCCGTACATCCTCATGCACAACCGCGGGAACCCGCAGACCATGGACGGGCTGGCCGTCTACGAGGACACCGTCCCGGACGTCGTGTGCGAGCTGCGGGACGTGGCCGGCCGCTTCCTCGCCGCGGGCGTCGAGCCCGCGCAGCTGATCGTCGACCCGGGCCTGGGCTTCGCGAAGGCCGGCGAGCAGAACTGGGAGCTGCTGCGCGGCCTCGAGTGGCTCCGCGCCATGGGCCACCCGGTGCTCGTCGCCGCCTCGCGCAAGCGGTTCCTGGGCACGCTGCTGGCGGACGACGACGGCACCCCGGCCCCGCCCGCCGCGCGCGACGCCGCCACCGCGGCCATCTCCGCCCTCGCCGCCGCCCAGGGCGCGTGGGGCGTGCGCGTGCACGACGTGCGCGCCAGCGCCGACGCCGTCCGCACCGCCGCGGCCTGGGCCGGGGCCCACGCCCCGGGTGAGCCCGTCTCCGAGGACGTGCTGCCGTGAGCGCCCGGGACCGCATCCGCCTGGCCGGACTGTCCGCCGTCGGGCACCACGGGGTCTTCGACCACGAGCGCCGGGACGGGCAGCCGTTCGTCACGGACGTCGTCCTCCACCTCGACGCCGGCCCCGCCGCGGCCGGCGACGACCTCGCCCGCACCGCCAACTACGCCGAGGTCGCGGACACGGTGGTCCGCCTGGTCACCGGGGAGCCGGTGGACCTGATCGAGACCCTCGCCGACCGGATCGCCCGCACCGTCCTCGCCGAGCAGCCCGTGGTGGCCGCCGTCGAGGTCACCGTGCACAAGCCGCAGGCGCCCATCCCGCACGACTTCGCGGACGCCGCCGTCACCGTGCACCGCACCCGGGAGGACCTCGCGTGAGCACCGTCGACTGGTCGCACCCGGCCGAGGGCCCCGCGCCCATCCCCGAGCTGGGCGCCCGCCCGGACGCGCCCGTCGCGGCCGTGCTGGCCCTCGGCGCCAACCTGCGCGAGCCCGCGCAGACGCTCGACGCCGCCGTCGCCGCCCTGTCCGCGCTGCCGCACATCACGGACGTCCGGGCCTCGCCCCGGGCCGTCACCACACCCGTGGGCGGGCCGCCGGGCCAGCCCGACTACCTCAACCAGGTGGTCACGCTGCGCACGGACCTCGCGCCGTGGGAGCTGCTCGCGGTGGCGCACCGGCTCGAGCAGGACCACCATCGGCGGCGTGAGGTCCGCTGGGGCGCGCGCACCCTGGACGTGGACGTGATCGCCTACGGAGACGTGCGCAGCGACCACCCGGACCTCACCCTGCCGCACCCCCGCGCGGCCGAGCGGGCCTTCGTGCTGCTGCCGTGGCTGTGGCTCGACGCGGACGCCACGCTCGCCGGCACGCCCGTCGCCGACCTCGCCGCCGTCGCCGCGGACGCCCCCGGGGTGCGCCGTCAGGAGCCCGAGCGGCACCGGCTGCTGGCCGGCACCGACGACGTCGCCCCGCTCCGCCCGGCACGCCCGGACGCCCTCGGGAGGGAGGCCACGTGATCGCGCTGCGCTCCGGGTGGACCCTGCTCGTGGTGCTGGTGGCCGCCGTGCTCGGCTGGCTGGCCGGGCTCGCCGCGCCGTCCCTGGGCTGGCCGGCGCCCGTGGTGGGCCGCGGCGGCCTGATCACCGTGGCCGCGGTCTCCGTGCTGTGCCTCGCGCTGGGCTGGCGGGTGCGCCGCGACCGGGAGAAGCCCGCCGCCGCGCGGATGGACCCGCTCGCCGCGGCCCGCACCCTCGTGCTCGGCCAGGCCTCCGGCTTCGCGGGAGCGGCCCTCGGCGGGTGGCACGCCGGGGTGGCGGTGCAGGTGCTGCTGCGGGCCGGCGTGGAGGCACCGACCGTGCGGGAGGCCGCCCTGCAGGCCGTCGGCGGTCTCGTCCTGCTGGTGGTGGGGCTGATCGTCGAACGGTGGTGCCGGATCCCGCCTGAGGAGGATGCGCCCGAGGGCGGCCGTGGGCAGGATGGGTCCCCGGGCCGACCGGCCCGTCCCGAGACGGAAGGAGGGTATGCCCGTGCCCGGCATTGACCTGAGCGGCGTGGCCTTCACGCCGGCCTCGCCGCGGCTGGCGACGGTGAAGCTCATCGCCACGACCATCGGCCACCTGATCTGGCTCGCCGCGTTCTCCGTGCCGCTGATCCTCAAGCTCACCGGCCCGTGGGCGGGGATGGCCGCGTGGGTCGCGTGGGGGCTGCCGGCCGTCGTCGTCGTGTCCTGGATCGTGGACCTGATCCTGATCCCGCGGCGCGTGCGCGCGATGGGCTGGGCCGAGCGCGAGGACGACGTCCTGTGGCGCGAGGGCATCCTGTTCCGCAGCGTGCACGCGGTGCCGTACGGCCGCCTGCAGTACGTGGACGTGTCGGACGGTCCGCTGCTGCGCCGGGTCGGGCTGCAGACCCTCACCCTGAAGACCGCCGCCGCGGGCGGGGACGTCACCCTGGAGGGCGTGCCCCGCGAGAGGGCCGAGGAGCTGCGCGAGGTCCTCATGGCGCGCGGCCAGGCGCGGCTGGCGGGCCTGTGAGCGCGGCCGCCCCGCCCCCCGCCGACGACGCCGGCTGGGTCCGCGTCCACCCCGCCTCGCCCTGGGTGCGGGGCTGGACCTTCCTGCTGCTGATCCTGTTCTTCGCGGGCCGCAACGCGGTGGAGGACTTCGCGGCGGGCCGGCTCAGCGGGGAGGACGCCCCGGGCGGCGGCGACGGCAGCCTGCTCGTGGCCGGCGGCATCCTGCTGGGGGTCACCCTGCTGATCAGCCTCGTGTTCTTCTTCTCCTGGTGGTTCACCCGGTTCCGCTGCGGGGAGGACCGGATCGAGCTGCGCCAGGGCTGGCTCTTCCGCAGCCGCCGGCAGATGCGCTACGACCGCATCCAGGCGGTGGACCTGCAGCACCCCCTCGTGGCTCGGCTGCTCGGGCTGGCCACGGTGAAGGTCGAGGCGGCCGACGGCGGCGAGTCCGCGCTCGAGCTGTCCTTCCTGCGCCGCGCCGAGGCCGAAGCGGTGCGCCGGGAGATCCTGGACCGCGCGTCGGGGATGCTCGGGGGAGCCGGGGCGGACGCGTCCGCGCCGGAGCGGGCGGCCGAGCCCGGCCTCCCCGACGCCGACGCCGCGGACGCCGGCGAACTCATGCTGCAGGTGCCCGCGGGGCGGCTCCTCGGCTCCGTCCTGCTCTCCGGAGGCGTGCTGGGGGTGCTGGCCGGGTCCCTGATCTGGCTGGGCGGCCTCGCCCTCGTGGTCGCGCTGCTGCCCGAGGCGGTGCTGGACGAGGGGGAGACCCTGACCGGGATCGGCGCGGCCGCGGCCCTGCCCGCCCTGTTCTCCGTGGCCGGCGTCGCGTGGTCCCGGCTGAACGCCGGCTGGGGTTTCCAGGTGCGCCGCTCCACCGACGGGCTGCGACTGCGGCACGGGCTCACCGAGACCACCCACCAGACCGTCCCGCCGGGGCGGGTGCAGGGGGTGACCGTCTCCCAGCCCCTGTTCTGGCGGCCCTTCGGCTGGTATCGGGTGAACATGGCGGTGGCCGGGTACCTGCAGGAGTCCGACGGCGCCCGGGACGTCGCGCTGCCCGTCGGCCCGTGGGAGGACGTGCTCCGCGTCCTCACGGTCGTGGCCCCGGACCCGGGCCTGGACGGCGATCCGCGCGCCGCGCAGGGGCTGACCCCCGCCGGGCTCATGCACCTCGGCGTGCACGGCACCGGCACGGAGGGCGGCTTCCAGCACGTGCCGCGGCGCGGCAGGTGGTGGTTCAACTGGTTCGCCTGGCGGCGGACCGGCTTCACGACGACGCGGTCCCTGCTGGTGGTGCGCAGCGGCTGGTTGAACCGCCGGCTGCAGACCCTCCAGCACGAGCGCATGCAGGCGGCCGAGCTGGCGCAGGGCCCGGTGCAGCGACGCCTGGGCCTGGCCACGGTGCGCGTGTGGGTCGCGGGGGCGAACGCCGTGGTCCGCGACCTCGACGAGGACGTGGCCGTGGACCTGTACGCCCGGGAGGCCCGGCACGCGGCCGTCTCGCGTCGCCTCGCCGACCGCGACCAGTGGATGCGCCCCGAGGAGCTGGCCCGCTTCGAGCAGCGCACGCGCGAGGTCGCGGCCACCGAGGTGGGCCGCCGCGAACTGGCCCGGGCCGGCGTCGTCGGCGGCGCCGTCGTCGGGGAGGAGAGCGGGGCAGACGTCCCCGCCGTGCGCGGCGAGGAGGAGCGATGACTGGTGGATTCGACCTGAGCCTGGACCCGCACGACCCGGCGCAGCGGCCCGGGCGGCTGGGCGTCGGTGTGGTGAGCGCGGGTCGAGTGGGGGCCGTGCTGGGCTCGGCGCTGCGGGCTGCGGGCCACACGATCACGGGCGTGCACGCCGTCTCCGAGGCCTCGCGGGACCGCGCGGAGATGCTCCTGCCGGGCGTGCCCGTCCTGGAGATTCCCGAGATCCTGCGCCGCTCCGAGATGGTCGTCTTCGCCGTCCCGGACGACGCGCTGGGCGAGCTCGTGGCCGGCCTGGCCGCCGCGGGGCACGTGCAGACCGGCCACCTGCTCGTGCACACCTCTGGCCGCTACGGGGTGGGGGTGATGGAGCCGGTGCGCGCGCACGGGGCGATCCCCCTGGCGATCCACCCGGCCATGACGTTCACGGGGCTGAGCCTCGACGTCGCGCGGCTGCAGGACTGCGTGTTCGGCGTGACCGCGGACCCCGTGGTGCTGCCCGTGGCCCAGGCGCTCGTGGTGGAGATGGGCGGCGAGCCCGTGGTCGTGAAGGAGGCCGACCGGGCGGCCTACCACCTGGCGCTGTCCCACGGGTCGAACCACCTGGTGACGCTGACGGCGCAGGCCCGCCAGATCCTGGAGACGATCGGGGTGGCCGACCCGGTGCGGGTGCTGCGCTCACTGATGACCGCCGCGCTGGAGAACGCGCTCACGGACGGCGACGGCGCCCTCACCGGCCCCGTGGCCCGCGGTGACGTCGACACGCTGCGGACCCACCGTGAGACCCTCGGGGAGCTCGAGGCCGGGGGACTGCCCCCGGACGTGCGGGCCGTGTGGGAGACCCTCGCCCGCGCGACGACCGACCGCGCCGAGACCCGCGGCACCCTGCGCGCGGACACGGCGGCGCGGCTGCGAGAGGTCCTCGACGACTCCGACGACCCCCACGACGACTGACCGACCCCCCGCCGCCCCCGCCCCCCGCTTTCGTTCGGGAAACGGCGGGTCCCGGACCGTTTTCGTTCGGGAAACGGCGGGTCCGGGGCCGCGCCCCGGCCGTCAGAGGCGGCCGTCGCGGATCGCGGCGACGACGCCGTCTGCTGCGTCCTCGATCTGCCGGTACATCTCCTCGAACTGCGGCCGCGGACACCCGTACGGATCGGGGACCTCGCGCACCCCGGCGCTGTCCGCATCCGACGCGAACTCGCCCATCAGGTGGATCCGGTCCCGCTGCTCGTCCGTGGTCGCGAGCCGCCGCGCGTCGGCGAGGTTGGCCTCGTCCATCACCAGGATCAGGTCGGCCTCGTCCACGAGGTCGGCGGACAGCTGCACCCCCACCGTCGGGAACTCGTAGCCCAGTTCGCCGCCGACCTCGCGGGTGAGGTGATGCGGCCGGGCGCCCACGTGCTCGTCGGACGTGCCGGCGGAGGTGACCTCGACGTCGTCGAGACCGGCCTCCGCGAGCTTGCGGTTCAGCACGGCCTCGGCGGCGGGCGAGCGGCAGATGTTCCCCAGGCAGACGGTCATGATGCGCATGGGGCCAGTGTCTCAAGTCCGGTCGGGGGCGGCGGACGACGACGGCCCGCACGCTCGCCTCGTCGCTGGCGGCACGACATCGGGCGCGTCCACGAGTGCTCCCGCTGGGGGATCGCAGGCCTCCGGCGGTGTGTCCCCCCGGTTCCTCGCCGTTTCTCGAACGAAAGCGCTGCGACACGCCGCCGCTTCTCGAACGAAAGCGCGGCCGGCACCGTTTGTTCCGGCGACGGTGGCGCCCGGCGCGCCTGGCAGGATGGAGGCCATGACCGACCAGCCCGAGATGAGCCCCCTGACCGAGCCCGAGCGGGAGTGGGTGCGCGTCCGTCGCGACTTCGCCGCGCAGGAGGGCGTGGACCACCTGGACCTGGACGCGGTCGCCGCGTACTACGACGCCGTGCTGGCCCGCTCGCAGGCGGAGGCCGACGAGCTGGACCCCGAGGAGCTGGCGGTGCTGCTGGACGTCGTCGCGGTGCTGCTCGGCGAGCACCTGGGTGCGCGCCACGGCATGCAGTGGGTGACGGTCGCGGATGAGGAGGGGCCCGCCCTCGCGCTGCGGGACACCCTCTCGGACGCCGTCGTCTTCCCGCAGCCGGTGGTCGGCCAGAGCTGGAACCACCAGGCCACGGGGGAGTGGATGGGCGGGTACGTCGACTGGCTCGGCGAACAGCTCCAGCAGATCCGGGCCGACGCCGGCACGCGGCCCGGCGCCTGAGGCGCGGCGGGCACCGGGGCGGCCCGCCGTCGACGCCACCACCCCGCCGCCCTCCGTGTTGCCCGGATCACGTGCGGGCCGATAGAAACGAACGCATGACCTCCACCCCGGACACCCCGGCCGCCCCCGCCACCCCCTTCCACGACCTCGACGCCTTCACCGCGCTGCCGCGCGTCGCCGGTCTCACCCTCAGCCCGGACGGCGCCCGCCTGGTGACCACCGTCGCCGCCCGGGACGCAAAGGGCACCGGCTACGCCACCGCCCTCTGGGAGGTCGACCCCGCGGGCAAGCGCCCCGCCCACCGCCTGACCCGCTCCCGCGAGGGCGAGGCCGGCGCGCAGTTCGCCGCGGACGGCACCCTCTTCTTCACCTCCGCCCGTCCCGACCCCGCCGACGCCGAGGCCGAGAAGCGCAGCGCCCTGTGGGCCCTGCCGGCCCGGGGCGGCGAGGCGCGCGTGGTGCTCTCCCGCCCGGGCGGCGTCGCCGCGGTCACGTGCGCCTCTGCGGCGGACCGCGTGGTCGTCACGGCGGACCGGCTGCTCGGCGCCACCACCGAGGCCGAGCACGCGGCCCTCGCGCAGACCCGCAAGGACGCCGGTGTGGACGCCATCCTGCACACCGGCTACCCCATCCGCTTCTGGGACCACGACCTCGGCCCCGCCCGCCCCGAGCTCTTCGTCCTCGAGCCCGGCCCGGACCCGCAGGGTGAGCCCGCCACGGACGCCGACGCCGCCGAGCCCGGCCCCGCCGCCTCCGGCCTGGCTCCCGAGGCCGACGACGTGGCGCACCACCTGCGCCACGTCTCCGGATTCCCGCGCTCCCACGCGTTCGGGATCGGCGCGCAGGTGGCCCCGGACGGCTCGTTCCTGCTCACCACGGCCGCCACCGCCGAGGCTCGCGGCAACGTGCGCGAGGGCACGGTGGTGCGCGTGGACCTGGCCACGGGCGAGCACCGCGTCCTGCACGACGTCCCCGGTGAGGACGTGGCCGTCGGCCCCGTCAGCCATGACGGCACGCGCGCCGTCGTCGTCCGCACCCCCGACTCCACCCCGCACTCCGCCGTGCACCCGCGCCTGTACGTGATGGACACGGCCACGGGCCAGACCACGCCCCTGGCCCACGGCTGGGACCGCTGGGCCGACGTCGTCGCGTGGCTGCCGGACGACTCCGCGGTGATCGCGCTCGCGGACTCCGAGGGCCGCCGCCCGGTGTTCCGCATCGAGGTGGCCACCGGCGCCGTCGCGCAGGTGACCCGGGAGGACGAGGCGTGGACCGACATCGTGCTCTCCCCGGACGGGGCCACGGCCTACGGCGTCCGCTCCTCCTACCTGTTCCCGCCGGAGGTGGCGCGGATCGACCTGGCCACGGGCGAGACCACGCGCCTGCCGAACCCCGTGGAGCGCCCCGCGATCCCGGGCACCCTCGAGGACGTGGAGACCGTCGCCGAGGACGGCACGCACGTGCGCGGCTGGCTCGTGCTCCCCGAGGGGGAGGCGCCGGCCGGCGGTCACCCGCTGCTGCTGTGGATCCACGGCGGGCCCCTGGGCTCGTGGAACGCGTGGAGCTGGCGCTGGACCCCGTGGATCATGGCGGCGCGCGGCTACGCGGTGCTGCTGCCGGACCCGGCGCTGTCCACGGGCTACGGCCAGGACTTCATCGAACGCGGCTGGGGCCGCTGGGGCCAGGCGCCCTACACGGACCTGATGGCGCTCACGGACGCCGTCGTGGCGCGTGAGGACGTCGACGGCGACCGCACCGCCGCCATGGGCGGCTCGTTCGGCGGCTACATGGCGAACTGGGTGGCCGGGCACACCGACCGGTTCCGGTGCGTGGTCACGCACGCCTCGCTGTGGGCGCTGGACGGCTTCGGCCCGACGACGGACGCCGCGTTCTACTGGGCCCGCGAGATGGACGAGCAGATGCAGCAGGAGAACTCTCCGCACCGGTTCGTGGGCGAGATCGTCTCCCCGATGCTCGTCATCCACGGCGATAAGGACTACCGCGTGCCGATCGGCGAGGGGCTGCGCCTGTGGTCGGACCTGCTGGCGAAGTCCGGGCGGCCGGCCGCCGCGGACGGCACCACCGACCACCGGTTCCTCTACTTCCCCCACGAGAACCACTGGATCCTCGCCCCGCAGCACGCGAAGGTCTGGTACGAGGTCGTCCTCGGCTTCCTGGGCGAGCACGTCCTCGGCGACAGCGCCCCGACGGCCCCGGAGACGCTGGGACTGACGCGGCCGTCGTCGACGGCGGGCTGAGTCGCCGGGCCCGGTGCCGCGCATCGTGACGGGCGGCTGAACCTCTCCGATCAGCCGCCCGTCACCGGCTGTTCACCGGACGGGCCGGCTGTGGCCGGAGGGGGGCCACCCGGCCGACACCCGGATCTGGCCCACTGGAGCGGTCATCCCCCCCGGAAAGGACCGTTCCATGACCTCCGTCCGTCGTCACGCCGCCCGCGGCCTCGTGGCCCTCGCCGCCGCCGTCGCCGTCAGCGCCCCGCTGGCCGCCCCGGCCGTCGCCGCCCCCGCCGCAACGGAGACCCCGGCCGCCGCGCAGTCCGTCACGGGCAAGCCCGTAGTGCGTCCCGACGTCGTGGGTCATCGTGGTGCCTCCGGCTACCGCCCCGAGCACACCCTGGCCGCCTACGAGCTGGCCGCCGCCCAGGGCGCGGATGTGATCGAGCCGGACCTGGTCTCCACCAAGGACGGCGTGCTCGTGGTCCGCCACGAGAACCTGATCGACGGCACCACGGACGTCGCCCAGCGACCCGAGTTCGCGGACCGCAGGACCACCAAGGTCGTCGACGGCGTGGCCCTCACCGGCTGGTTCACCGAGGACTTCACCCTCGCCGAGCTCAAGACCCTGCGCGCCAAGGAGCGCCTGCCGCAGGTCCGCCCCGAGTCCGCGTCCTACGACGGCCGGTACCAGGTGCCCACCTTCGAGGAGGTGCTCGAGCTGCGGGAGCGCCTCTCGGCCCGGCACGGCCGCGAGATCGGCGTCATCCCCGAGATCAAGCACCCCACCTACTTCGACTCCATCGGCCTGTCCATGGAGGAGCGCGTCGTCGAGCTGCTCGACGAGCACGGCCTGAACAAGCGCAACGCCCCCGCCACCGTGCAGTCCTTCGAACTCGCCAACCTGCGCGATCTCAACGAGAACCTCGGCCTCAAGGCCGAGACGGTGTTCCTCTCCAGCGTCACCGGCGCACCCTATGACTCCGTGGCCGCCGGCGACGAACTCCGCGACTACGACTTCTACGAGACCGCCGCGGGCATGCGCGAGATCCGCGCGGCCGGCGTCGACACGCTCGGCCCGGCCTTCGCGCAGATCATCACCAAGGAGAAGGACGGCTCGATGGGCGAGGAGACCGCGTTCGTCTCCCTCGCCCACCGCGCGGGCCTCGAGGTGGTGCCGTACACCTTCCGCGCCGAGAACCAGTTCCTCTACACGGAGTTCCGCTCCTCCACGGACCGGAACGCACAGGGCGACATGGTCGGCATGATCCAGCCGTTCCTCGACGCCGGCATCGACGGCTTCTTCACCGACCACCCCGACCTCGGCGTGCAGGCCGTGGACGTCTGGATGCAGGGCAAGAAGGAGCACCCGGGCCGGGGCGTCGGCAAGACCGCCCAGCGGGGCCTGAAGGTGCGCTGACCCCGTCCCGACCGGAGACGACGCCGTCGCGCCGCCCGGCCCGGTGGGGGGCGCGGCGGCACGCGTGTTGCGTCGACCGATCCCGGCGGACCCGAGGTCTTCCGGCAGGGTCCCTGCGGTGCTTACCTTGGCGCTCAAGACCGGTGGACCCGGTGACGTGGACGGCCAGAAGGGCCGGCCATGAGGGACGCCGACCCGGACGAAGGAAGGCACAGCATGACGACGAACACGCCGAAGAACGCCCACGGCTCCTCAGCCGAGGGCCGTGACGCCAAGGACCAGGCGAAGGGCAAGGCCCAGCAGGCCGCGGGCGAGGCCCAGGGCCAGGCGAAGGCCGTGGCCCACGACGCCAAGGACAAGGCCCAGGACCTCGCGGCCACCGCCAAGCACGAGGCCGGCCAGGTGAAGGACGAGGCCGCTGACCAGGTGCAGTCGCTGGTCGGCTCCGCCCAGGAGCAGGTCGGCGCGCAGGTGCAGACCCAGCAGGAGCGGCTCGCGGGCCAGGTGCGCAGCTACACCGACGACCTGCACCGCGTGGTCTCCGGTGAGCAGCCGCAGACCGATTTGGTGCGCCAGGGCGTCGCCTCGGTGGCGGACCGTGCCGAGGCCCTGACCCAGCGCCTGGAGACCGCTTCCCCGCAGGACCTGCTGCAGGACGTGCGCGGCTTCGCCGCTCGCCGTCCGGGCACGTTCCTGGCCCTCGCCCTGGGCGCCGGGCTGGTGGCCGGTCGACTGACGCGCGGCATCCGCGACGCCGCCCAGCCCGACTCCACCGCCTCCACCTCGCCGCGCCGTCACGAGACCCGTCCGGACGCGGTGCACGCGGACGTGACTCCGCACCACCTGGACTCGCAGGCCCCGGCCTACTCGAGCGATTCGCTCTCCCAGGCCGACGGCCGCGTCGCGGACGGCGCCGGGCCCCGCCGCGCGGCCGGCGTCGGGGACGTCCCGTACGGCACGCAGGCACCGGTCCAGCAGGGCCTGACCGCCGAGCGGCCGTTCGACCAGACCCGGCCCGGGGGTGACGCATGAGCACCGCCCACGAGCCGTTCCGCGACGCGACGCCGCACTCCGGCGCGCACACCCCGCCGCCCACGCAGGCGGAGTTCCGCGCCGAGCACGAGAGCCTCGGCGAGATGTTCCAGAGCCTGTCGGCCAAGCTGTCGACGCTGGTCAGCCAGGAGATCGCCCTGGCCAAGGCCGAGGCCACCGAGTCCGCGAAGAAGGCCGGCAAGGGGGCGGGGCTGCTGGCCGGCGCCGCCGTCGGCGGCTTCTTCCTGCTGATGTTCCTGTCCCTCGCCCTGATGCACCTGCTCGACGTGTTCCTGCCGATCGGCTGGGCCGCGCTGATCGTGGCCGTGCTGTGGGGCGTCGTGGCGGCCGTGCTGGCCGTGCAGGGCAAGAAGGACATCGAGAAGATCAAGGGTCTGCCGCAGACCCAGGAGACGCTTCAGGAGATCCCCGAGACCCTGAACCCCGCGAAGGAGACGCGATGACCACGAGCAACAACCCCGATGAGATCCGCGCCGACATCGAGCGTACGCGCCGCGAGCTCGGCCAGGACGTGGACGCCCTCGCCGAGAAGGTGAGCCCCACGAAGGCCGTGTCCCGGCAGACCAACCGCATCAAGGACGGCTTCATCCACGCGAAGGAGAACATCATGGGCTCCCCGGAGCAGCACCGCCACGAGCCCTCGCTGGGCGATCGCGCCCACGGGGTGATCGACGACGCCCGGGCCTCCGCGTACGACGCTGCCGGCCAGGCCCAGGACCGCCTGGGCGATGCCGGCGACCGCGTGTCCGAGTGGGCCGACGACGCCCAGCTCGCCCTGCAGCAGGCCCCGGCTCAGCTGCGCGGCCGCACCGCGGGCAACCCGCTGGCCGCCGGGCTGATCGCCTTCGGCGCCGGCCTGCTGCTCAGCTCGCTGATCCCCGCCTCACGCGTGGAGCAGCGCGCCGCGGAGGGCCTCAAGGAGCAGGCCGCCCCGCTGGTGGACGAGGCCAAGCAGGCCGCCCAGCAGCTGCGCGAGGACCTCGAGCCCGCCGCCCGCGAGGCCGCCGGGAGCGTGAAGGAGTCGGCTGCCGAGGCCGCTTCCCACCTCAAGGAGCAGGGCACGGACACGGCGCAGGACCTCAAGGCGGAGTCCCAGGACGCCGCCCGCCAGGTGAAGGACACCGCGAAGGACGCCTGAGCCCGACCCGAGCACGACGCCGGCCGGTCCCGTTGACGGGACTGGCCGGCGTCGCGCGTTTGGGGCCGAATCCGGCCCGCGGCTCAGGCCTTGGACCAGATGCGCGTGGTGAGGCGGAAGTCCTCCCCGAGGCCCCGTGCCTAGACTCGGAGGGTGACCCCTCTCGACCGCGTCCCCGACCAGCGCCCCGTCCCCGCCGGCACCGGCCTGACCCTCGAGGACGCCCTCCCCGCTCCCGTGACGGCCGAGGCCGACGGCGTCTCCGCGCGCCCGCGTCTGGCCCGGACCGTCGCCGAGATGCGCTCCGCTCTCCGTGAGCTCGTCGCCCACGCCACGGACGACGGCGACGCCGAGCCCGTCACCGTCGGCCTGATCCCCACGATGGGCGCCCTCCACGGCGGCCACGCGGCCCTGGTGCGGCGGGCCCGCGCCGAGAACGACGTCGTCGCGGTCAGCATCTTCGTGAACCCGCTCCAGTTCGGCGATCCGGCCGACCTGGAGCACTACCCGCGCACCCTCGACGCGGACCTGGACCTGCTGGCGGCGGCGGGCGCCGACGTCGTGTTCGCCCCGGACGTGCAGGAGATGTACCCGGGTTACCCGGACGCGCCGATCGTCACCGTCTCCGCCGGCCGCATGGGGGAGGTCCTCGAGGGCGCCTCCCGCCCGGGCCACTTCGACGGCGTGGCCACCGTCGTGGCGAAGCTGTGGAACATCGTGCGCCCGGCGGCGCCGGTCCTGCGCAGCTACTTCGGCCAGAAGGACGCGCAGCAGCTCACCGTCCTGCGCCGCCTGGCCACGGACCTCGACATCGACGTCGACGTCCGCGCCGTGCCCATCGTCCGCTCGCCCGAGGGCCTCGCGCTCTCCAGCCGCAACACCCGCCTGGACGCCGCGGGCCTGGAACACGCGCTCGTCCTCAGCCGCGCCCTGCGCTCCCTGGCCGACGCCGCGGCGGCCGGTGAGCCCGTCGACGTCCAGGCCGCGCGCCGGATGGTCGAGGACGAGCCGGGCGTCGAGCTGGACCACCTCGTGGTGGTGGACCGGGACACCTTCGCCGAGCTCGGTCCGGAGCTGCTGTGCCAGCCGCTGCGCCGCGAGGCCCTCGCCCTCGTGGCCGCGCACGTGCCGCCCGTCCGGCTGATCGACACCATGGTGCTGCCCGCCGCGGGGCCGCTGCCGTGACCCCGGAGCGTCTCGCCGCCGCCTTCGACGGCCCCTCGCCCGCGCTCGCCGCGACGCTGCTGGGGTGCCGGCTGACCGTCGTCGCCCCGGACGGCGCCGTCACCGTGCGGCTGACCGAGACCGAGGCGTACGGGAACGCGGGCGCAGACCCCGGCGCCCACTCGTTCCGCGGTCGCACCGAGCGCAATGCCGCGCTGTTCGGGCCGCCGCGGCGCACGTACGTGTACCTGAACTACGGCATCCACCGCTGCCTGAACCTGGTGGGCCACCCCGAGGGGGAGGCCGGCGGTGTGCTGCTGCGTGCGGCCGAGGTGCTCGCGGGAGGGGACCTCGCGGTGGCCCGCCGCGGCCGGGACACCGGCCCCAAGCTGCTCTCCGGGCCGGGCAACCTCGGCCAGGGCCTCGGCATCACCCTGGAGATGGGCCACGCGCCCGTGGAGATCGTCGCCTCGCCGCCGGAGGTGTCCGACGACGGCGGCACCCCGGCCCGCCTCGCCGCGCCGGCCGCGCCCGCCCGGTTCCTCCTGGCCCCGCCCGCGCCCCGCGATCCGGCCGAGCCGCCGACCGAGGTCGTGACGGGCCCGCGCGTCGGCGTCTCGGGGGAGGGCGGCTCCGTGCGCTTCCCGTGGCGGTTCAGCGTGGCCGGCCACCGCAGCGTGTCCGCGTTCCGGCGTGGCCGCAACGTGCCGGACTGACCCCCAGACCTTGTCGACCGCCCCGGCCCCGTGCCTAGGTTGATCCCATGACCGAGATGAACAAGACCGCCCACGGCGAGACCCAGCAGACCGTCACCCGGACCATCGACGCGTCCGCCAAGGACGTGTTCGACTTCCTGACCCTGCCCGCGAACCACGCGAAGTTCGACGGCTCGGGCATGGTGCAGTCCGACGACAAGACCCAGCGCATCCAGAAGGTCGGCGACGTGTTCACCATGAACATGCACGCGGAGCACATGGGTGGCGACTACCAGACCGACAATCACGTGGTCGCCTACGACCCGAACAAGCTGGTCGGCTGGAAGACCGCCCCCGCCGGCACCGAGCCCAAGGGCTGGCAGTGGGTCTACCGGCTCGAGGACAACGGCTCCGGCAGCACGGACGTGTCCCTCACCTACGACTGGACCGCCGTGACCGACCCGGAGCTGCTGGAGAAGAACCTCTTCCCGATGGTCTCCGAGGAGCAGATGGAGGAGTCGCTCGCGAAGCTGGCCGCCGAGGTCGGCTGACCCCCGCTTCCCGACGGCGGCCCCGTGCCGGCCGTCCCCACGACGACGGGCACGCACCCGACCAGGGTGCGTGTCCGTCGTCGTGTCCGGTGTCACGGCTAGAGTGCCGTGCGAGACCGTCCCACCCCCCACGTCCAGGAGGATCCGCCGTGACCGCCACCGCCGAGCCCCGCGTCCCGTCGCCGCGCGAGGACCTGTACCGCCACGTCAACGCCGGGTGGATGGACACCCATGAGATCCCCGCGGACCAGGGTGCCTACGGCGCGTTCCTCGAGCTGCGGGACGCGGCCGAGCTCGCCGTCCGGCGCCTGTGCGAGGACGCCGTGCGCGAGGTCGGCACGGGCTTCGACCCCGCCCAGGCGCGCGTGCAGGCCACGGCCGCGGCTGGCGGGCACCGGGACGTCCCGCTCGCTCCGCTGGACGAGGAGGACGCGGAGGGCACCGAGCATCCGCAGCTCAAGCGCCGGATCGCCGCGCTGTACGCCTCCTTCATGGACGACGAGACCGTGGAGGCCCGCGGCCTCGAGCCGATCGCCTCGGACCTGGCGGCGGTGGCCACCGTGTCCACCCCCGCGGAGCTGCTCGCCCTGTCCGGGCGACTGCAGCGCCAGGGCGTCTCCGGCCTCATCAACACCGGTGCCCTCAACGACGCCGGGAACCCGGGCCGCATGCTCCTGCACCTGCTCCAGGGCGGCCTGGGCCTGCCGGACGAGTCCTACTACCGGGACGAGGCCTACGCCGAGATCCTCGCGCAGTACACCGAGCACACCGGCCGCCTGCTGACGCTGGCCGGGATCGGCGCGGACCGGGACGAGGCCGCCGCGCTGGGCGTCCGGGTGGTGGAGCTGGAGAAGCGCATCGCCGCCCTGCACTGGGACCTGGTCCGCAGCCGGGACGCCGTGGCCCGCTACAACCCCATGACCCACGACCGGCTGACGGAGCTCTTCCCCCTGGCCGACGCGTGGCTCGAGGGCGTGGACGCCGCCGGCGAGCGCGCCGCGGAGGTCGTGGTGTGGCAGCCGGACTTCCTCTCCGGTGTGCAGGGGCTGCTCGAGGGACCCGAGGCCGCCGACCTCGAGGACTGGCGTCACTGGCTGATCCTGCAGGTGCTGCGCTCCTTCGCCGGCTTCCTGCCGGACGCGTTCGTGCAGGAGAACTTCTCCTTCTACGGCCGCCGCCTGGCCGGCACCGAGGAGGTCCGCCCCCGCTGGAAGCGCGCGGTCGCGTTCGTCAACGGGGCGGCCGGCGAGGACGTGGCGCAGCTCTACGTGGCCCGCCATTTCCCGCAGGGCCACGTGGCCGCGATGGACGAGCTCGTGGGCCTGCTCCAGGAGGCCTATCGCCGGTCCATCGAGGAGCTCGAGTGGATGGGCGAGGAGACCCGTCAGCGGGCGCTCGAGAAGCTGGCGATGTTCCGCCCCATGGTGGGCTACCCCTCGAAGTGGCTGGACTACTCCGCCCTCGAGGTCCACGCCGGCGACCTGCTGGGCAACGCCCGCTCCTCCTCGGAGCTCGAGTGGGAGCGGGACCTGCGCAAGATCGCGGACGGGCCGGACCCGGAGGAGTGGCACATCACGCCGCAGACGGTGAACGCGTACTACTCCCCGCTCGAGAACGCGATCGTCTTCCCGGCCGCCATTTTGCAGCCCCCGTTCTTCGACCCCGAGGCCTCGATGGCCGCGAACCTGGGGGCGATCGGCGCCGTGATCGGCCACGAGATCGGCCACGGCTTCGACGACCAGGGCTCGCGGTACGACGGCGCCGGTCGGCTCGAGGACTGGTGGACCGAGGAGGACCGCGCGGCGTTCACCGAGCGCACCTCCCGGCTGGTGGCCCAGTACAACGCGCTCTCCCCGGCCGAGGCCCCGGACCACCGCGTCAACGGCGAGTTCACCCTGGGGGAGAACATCGGCGACCTCGGCGGCCTGGGCATCGCCCACCGCGCCTTGGAGATCTGGCGGGACGAGGGCGACGGCGCCTCCCTCGACGCCGCGGCGGGGGACCGCGAGTTCTTCACCGCCTGGGCCACCGTGTGGCGTCAGCTCACGCGACCGGAGGCCATGGTCACCCGCATCGCCTCGGACCCGCACTCGCCCAACGAGTTCCGCTGCAACCAGGTGGTCAAGAACATCGACGCCTTCCACGAGGCGTTCGGCACGCGCGAGGGGGATCCCATGTGGCTGGCCCCGGAGGAGCGCGTCACCATCTGGTGATCCCGCCCGCCGGCCGGGCCCGCGGGTCCGGCCGGCGGCTCACTCGGACTCGGCGGGGTCCTGCATCCGGGTCTGACGCTCGGCGGCCAGCCGGTCCAGCAGGCGCGTCAGCGTCCGGATGTCCTCGCGGTCCCAGCGCGCCAGGTCGTCGCGCAGCCCGCGACCCGCCGGGCCGCCGCGCACTGCGTCGAGGCGGGCGAGCCCCTCGGGGCTGGCGCTCAGGAGGGCGGAGCGGCGGTCCCGCGGGTCCGGCTCTCGGGTGATCAGCCCGGCGGCCTCGAGGTCGCGGACCATGCGGGAGACCTGGGCGCGGTCCACCAGCAGGCCCTCGGCCACGGCCGAGGGCGTCATGGTCCCCTCGTTGGCCAGCATCATGAACGCCTTCATCGCCCCGACGGACAGGGCCGGGCTGAGGGCCGCCGCGTAGCGGACCATCACCTGGCGGTGCTGCAGGACCAGACGCGAGAACGCCTGCTCGAGCCCCTGGACGGCGGCCTCGAAGCCCGCGTCGTCGCCGCCTCTGCCCGGGTCCGGGGCGCCGTCAGCCACGGCGGGCCCGGACCAGCGCGGTGACGACGGCCGCCAGCAGGGCCGTCCCCGCCACGGCCAGCGCCGCGGGGACGACGGGCCGGCCGGCCACCGGCGACGCCGTCGCCGGGCGCTCGGCCGCCACCGCCCGGGACTCCTCCGGGTCCTCGGCCGGATGCTGCCCCTGCGCCGCGGTCACCACGGGGATCGGACCGGTCGCGGGCAGCGTCTGCATGGCCTCGGCCGTGGAGTGGGTGGCCAGGTCGGCGCGGGTGGCGTGGAGGCGCTCGGAGGTGGTCATGCGACCCAGCGGGATGTTCGGCAGGAACAGGATCGCGATCAGCGCGACGATTGCGAGGGGCACGCCCACGAGGAACGCGTGGGAGATGCCGGTGGCGTAGACGTCCTCGAAGATCGAGCGCAGGCCGTCGGGCATCTCTGCCACGCGTGGCAGGGTGCTGGACTGCAGGCTCTCGGACCACTCGGCGGCGTCCGGGCCCAGGCTGCGCAGGGCCGCGGCGAGGTCCGCGCGGCGCTCCTCGATGCGGTCCGGGACCACGTTGGAGACCACGGCGCCCATCACGGCGACACCGATGCTGCCGCCCAGGGTGCGGAAGAAGGTGACGCCGGAGCTGGCGACGCCCATCTGCCGCGGGTCGGTGGTGTTCTGCACCACGAGCACGAGGTTCTGCATGGTCATGCCGACGCCGGCGCCGAGCAGGAACATGTAGAGGGACACCAGCCAGAAGGAGGTGTCGTAGTGCAGGGTGCCGAGCAGGGCGGTGCCGGCGATCAGCAGGACGGCGCCGATCACGAGCCAGCGCTTCCACACGCCGGTGCGGGTGATGAGGCCGCCGATCACCGTGGAGGACACGAGCAGGCCGAGGATCATCGGGATGGTCATGAGGCCGGCCTGGGTCGGCGTCGCGCCGCGGGCCAGCTGCATGTACTGGGCCAGGTAGACGGAGGAGCCGAACATGGCCAGGCCCGTGGCGATCGAGGCGATCGTCGCGAGGGTGAAGGTGCGGTCGCGGAAGAGGGTGAGCGGGATGAGCGGCTCGGCGACGCGCAGCTCGGTCACGACGAACAGGACGGTGGCGACGGCGGCGCCGCCGAGCATCCACGCGGTGGTGGTGCTGGCCCAGTCGAAGTCGCGACCGGCGCTGGTGACCCAGATCAGCAGCAGCGCGGTGGCCGCGGTCAGGAACACGATGCCGAGGTAGTCGATGGACACCTTCTGGCGCTCGCGGTGCGGGAGGTGGAGGGTGCGCTGCACCATCACCAGGGCGACGACGGCGAAGGGCACCGCCACGAAGAAGTTCCAGCGCCAGCCCCACAGGTCGGTGATCACGCCGCCGGCGAGCGGGCCGCCCACCGTGGCCACGGCCATCACGGCGCCGAACAGGCCCATGTAGCGGCCGCGCTCACGCGGGCTGATGATGTCCGCCATGATCACCTGGCTGAGCGCGACGAGGCCGCCGCCGCCCAGGCCCTGCACGGTGCGGCAGACGATCAGGAAGGTCGGATCGTGGGTGAACCCGGCCGCCGCGGAGGCGGCGACGAAGATCGCCAGGGCGACCTGGAAGAGGACCTTGCGGTTGACGAGGTCGGCCAGCTTGCCCCAGATCGGGGTGGCGATGGCCGTGGCGAGCAGGGCCGAGGTGATGACCCAGGTGTAGGCGGTCTGGTCGCCGCCGATGTCGTGGATGATCACCGGCATCGAGGTCGAGACCACCGTGTTGGCGATCATCGAGACGAACATGCCCAGCAGGAGGCCGGTCAGGGCCTGGAGCACGGAGCGGTGGCGCGCGGCGTCGGCGGCGGCGCGCTCGAGCGAGGGGGCGCCGGCCGGCGCGACGGCCTCGGGGGCGGGGGAGGTTGGGGTCATGGGGTCCTTCGGCGGGAGGGGCGGCGCGGTGATTGACATGAGTCAATGATTGACGAGAGTCAATCATAAGGGGCGTCGGACCGGGCCGCACCCGCCGTCCGCGGTTAGCCTGGTCACGCCGGACGACGCCGCGTCCTCCCCCCGATCCGAGAGTGAGGCCCCGCCGTGACCCCCCGTTTCCTGCTCATGACCCGCCTCCCTGAGCCCGGGCTCGGGATGCTGCGCGAGGCCGGAGAGGTGGTGGACGGCGCCGACGTCGGAGGGGACGCCGCGCTCGCGCGGCTGGTGGCCTCGGGGGACTACGACGTCGTCGTCGCGGCCCTGGACCAGAAGTTCACCGCCGACGTGCTCGCCGACGCGCGGATCAGGGGCATCGCCAACTACGCGGTCGGCTACAACAACGTGGACGTGGCCGCCGCGACGCGGCGGGGGATCGCCGTCGGCAACACCCCGGACGTGCTCACGGACGCCACCGCGGACATCGCGATGCTCCTGATCCTCGGGGTGACCCGCCGCGTCCACGAGGGCGAGCGGATGGTGCGCGAGGGGCGCTTCCACGGCTGGGCGCCGGACCTGCTCGTGGGCCGGGACGTGCGTGGCGCGACCCTGGGCCTGGCCGGTTTCGGGCGGATCGGCAAGGCGGTGGCCGAGCGTGCGCTCGCCTTCGGCATGGAGGTCGTGTTCGCGCCGCGGCCGCCCGCGCACCGGGAGGTCGCGGCCGCGGAGCTCGGCGACCTCGCCGGCCGCGTCCGTCAGGTCCGCTGGGAGGAGCACGTCGAGGTCGCGGACGTCCTGTCCCTCCACGTGCCCCTGACGGACGACACCCATCACCTCGTGGATGCGGACGTGATCGCGAAGATGAAGGACGACGCCGTCCTCGTCAACACGGCCCGGGGGCCCGTGGTGGACGAGGCGGCCCTCGTCACCGCCCTGCGCGAGGGGCGGCTCTTCGGCGCCGGTCTGGACGTCTACGAGGACGAGCCCGCCCTCGCCCCGGGCCTGGCCGAGCTGGAGAACGTGATGCTCCTGCCGCATCTGGGCTCCGCCACCCGGGACACCCGCGCCGCGATGGCCGAGCTGGCCGCGCGCAACGCGATCGCCATGGCCACGGGCGCGGAGGTCCCGGCCCTCGTCAACCCCGAGGTGCGCGGCTGACCGGCGGGGCGCCGTCGGTAGACTCGGGGACCGTGACCACCCAGAACTCCGCCTCCGCCGCCGTCGACCACCACGATCAGCAGGCCGTCCGCGCCGCCAAGCGTGAGCAGCTGCTCGCCTCGGGCCGCGAGGCCTACCCCGTGCAGGTGCCGCGCACCCACGCGCTGGCCGAGGTGCGTGAGCGGTTCGACGGCCACGAGCCTGACTGGGCCTCGGGCGAGACCGTGTCGGTGACCGGGCGCGTCGTCTTCCTCCGCAACACCGGCAAGCTCTGCTTCGCCACCCTGCAGGAGTCCGGCGCGGACGGGGAGGCCGTCCGCCTCCAGGTCATGGTGTCCCTGGCCGCCGTCGGTGAGGAGTCCCTGGCCGACTGGAAGAAGGTCGTGGACCTGGGCGACTTCCTCTCCGTCACCGGCGAGGTGATCGTCTCGCGCCGCGGCGAGCTGTCCATCATGGCCTCGGCATGGGAGATGGCCTCCAAGGCGCTGCGCCCCCTGCCCGTGCTGCACGCGGACCTGAACGAGGAGACCCGCGTCCGCCAGCGCTACGCGGACCTGATCGTGCGCGAGGAGGCCCGCCGCATGGTCTACACCCGCGCCAAGGTCACCTCGGCGGTGCGGCGCACCCTCGAGGGCCACGGCTACGTGGAGGTGGAGACCCCGATGCTCCAGCTCGTCCACGGCGGCGCCCTCGCGCGTCCCTTCGAGACGCACCTCAACGCGTTCGACCAGCCGATGACCCTGCGCATCGCCACCGAGCTGTACCTCAAGCGCGCCGTCGTCGGCGGCATCGACCGCGTGTTCGAGATCGGCCGCGTGTTCCGCAACGAGGGCGTGGACTCGACCCACTCGCCCGAGTTCACCACCCTCGAGTCCTATGAGGCGTGGGCGGACATGCACGTCATGGCCGAGCGCATGCAGGAGATCATCCTCAACGCCGCGGACGCGGTGGGCGCCGGGCGTCGGCTCGAGACCGCGAAGGGCGTCATCGACCTCGACGGCGAGTGGGCCTGGGTCGCCGTGTACCCGGGGCTGTCCGAGGCCGTGGGCCGCGAGATCACCCCGGACACGGACGCCGAGACGCTGCGGGCGATCGCCGCGGAGCACGAGGTCAAGGTGGACCCCGCGTGGGACGCGGAGAAGCTCGTGATCGAGCTGTTCGGTGAGATCGTGGAGCCCACCCTGATGAACCCCACGTTCGTGTACGACTACCCGCCGGCCGCCCAGCCGCTCGCGCGCCCGCACCGCTCGAAGGACCGGGTCATCGAGGCCTGGGACCTGATCATCGGCGGCATGGAGCGCGGCACCGCGTTCTCCGAGCTGATCGACCCCGTCATCCAGCGCGAGCGCCTGACCGCCCAGTCGGCGATGGCGGCCGCCGGCGACGACGAGGCCATGCAGCTGGACGAGGACTTCCTGCGCGCCCTCGAGTACGGCGCCCCGCCCATGGGCGGCATCGGCCTGGGCATCGACCGCCTGGTGATGCTGTTCACGGACGCCGGCATCCGCGAGACCATCCTCTTCCCGCTGCTCAAGCCGGAGGCCTGACATGGCCGACTTCTGGGACTACTTCTCCGTCCTCGCCCCCTCGATCGGCCTCGGGCTCATCTTCTGGCTGGTGATGCGCTCCCTGCTGCGTTCGGACACGGGCGAGCGCGAGAGTCAGGCCCGCCGGCTCTCGGGCGCGGACGCGCGGGCGGCCCGCGAGGAGGCCGAGGCCCGTGAGTGGGCGGCCCGACGCCGAGCCGAGGGAGGGCCGGAGGCCGATCCGGAGGACCGCGCCCGCTGAGATTCCTTCCCCGGCGTTGAAGAATCCTTCTGCCCGGCTTTGTTGCGGTATTCTTGAATCACCACAAGTGCACGGCCGGAATCGTGAGCACGCGGGAAAGAACCCCGAGAGCGAAGACCGGAACCCAGGGACACGCGCACGAGAGAAGAAAGTGGGAATCACCGTTGGCACAGAAGGTAGAAGTGGTCCTCGTGGATGATCTTGACGGTTCGCCTGCAGATGAGACCGTGAACTTCGCATTGGACGGTCGCAATTACGAGATCGACCTGTCGAAGGAGCACGCCGCAGAACTCCGTGAGTTCCTGAAGCCCTACATGAAGAAGGGCCGCGCCGTGGCGCCGCCGTCGCCCAAGGTCGAGGCCGCCCAGATCCGCAAGTGGGCGGCCGAGAACGGCTACGAGGTCTCGAGCCGGGGCCGTCTGCACCGCGACGTGGTGGAGGCCTACCGCAACGCGAAGCGCAAGTGAGCGCCCCGCCCGGGTGCGTCGAGGAATCGGCGTCCCCGGGCCTCGTTCCGGCCCCTCCCGACGACGGCCGGGCCGCTTCTCCCGCTGGCGAACAGCCGCGCGGCACGCGGTCCGGGTGCGTAGTGTCGACCACGACCGTACGCAAGGAGTGTGCCCATGTTCGAGAGATTCACCGACCGCGCCCGTCGGGTGGTCGTGCTCGCCCAGGAAGAGGCGCGCATGCTCAACCACAGCTACATCGGCACCGAGCACATCCTGCTCGGACTGATCCACGAGGGTGAGGGCGTCGCAGCCAAGGCACTGGAGTCCATGGACATCTCCCTGGGCGCCGTGCGAGAGAAGGTGCAGGAGGACATCGGCCAGGGCCAGCAGAACCCGCCCGGCCACATCCCCTTCACGCCGCGCGCCAAGAAGGTGCTCGAGCTGTCCCTGCGCGAGGCGCTGCAGCTCGGCCACAACTACATCGGCACCGAGCACATCCTGCTCGGCCTGATCCGCGAGGGCGAGGGCGTGGCCGCCCAGGTCCTCGTGCAGCTCGGCGCGGACCTGAACCGCGTCCGTCAGACGGTCATCCAGCTGCTCTCCGGCTACCAGGGCGGCGCCCAGGGCGGCAAGGAGACCGCCGGCGCCGGGGTGGGCCAGGGCGGCGAGGCCGGCCAGAACGCCGGCTCCGTGGTGCTGGACCAGTTCGGACGCAACCTCACCGCGGCCGCGCACGACGGCAAGCTGGATCCCGTCATCGGGCGTGCGGGCGAGATGGAGCGCGTCATGCAGGTGCTCTCCCGCCGCACCAAGAACAACCCCGTGCTCATCGGCGAGCCCGGCGTCGGCAAGACCGCCGTCGTCGAGGGCCTGGCCCAGGCGATCGACCGCGGCGACGTCCCGGAGACGCTCAGGGACAAGCAGCTCTACTCGCTGGACCTCGGCTCCCTCGTGGCCGGCTCCCGCTATCGCGGCGACTTCGAGGAGCGCCTGAAGAAGGTGCTCAAGGAGATCCGCACCCGCGGGGACATCATCCTGTTCATCGACGAGATCCACACCCTCGTCGGGGCGGGCGCGGCCGAGGGCGCGATCGACGCCGCCAGCATCCTCAAGCCGATGCTGGCCCGCGGTGAGCTGCAGACCATCGGCGCCACCACGCTGGACGAGTACCGCAAGCACATCGAGAAGGACGCCGCGCTCGAGCGCCGCTTCCAGCCGATCCAGGTCGCCGAGCCGTCCGTCGAGGACGCCACGGAGATCCTGCGCGGCCTGCGGGACCGCTACGAGGCGCACCACAAGGTCTCCATCACCGACGGTGCGCTCAAGGCCGCCGCCGGCCTGGCGGACCGCTACGTCTCCGACCGGCACCTGCCGGACAAGGCCATCGACCTGATCGACGAGGCCGGCGCGCGTCTGCGCATCCGTCGCATGACCGTGCCGCCGGAGATCAAGGCCTACGAGTCCCGGATCGCGGAGGTGCGCACCCAGAAGGAGGCCGCCATCGATGGCCAGGACTTCGAGGGCGCCGCCCGCCTGCGCGACCAGGAGCAGCAGCTCGAGGACGAGCGCCGCGATAAGGAGCAGGCGTGGCGCACCGGTGCGGACGCCGACGTCGCCACGGTGGACGAGGACCTCATCGCCGAGGTGCTCTCCAAGTCCACCGGCATCCCGGTGTTCAAGCTCACCGAGGAGGAGACGGACCGCCTGCGCAACATGGAGGAGGAGCTCCACCGCCGCGTGATCGGCCAGGACGAGGCCATCAAGTCCCTGTCCCGCGCCATCCGCCGCACCCGCGCGGGCCTGAAGGACCCGAACCGCCCCTCGGGGTCGTTCATCTTCGCCGGCCCCACCGGCGTCGGCAAGACGGAGCTGGCCAAGTCCCTCGCGGAGTTCCTCTTCGGGGACGAGGACGCGCTCATCACGCTGGACATGTCCGAGTTCCAGGAGAAGCACACCGTCTCGCGTCTGTTCGGCGCCCCTCCCGGCTACGTGGGCTACGAGGAGGGCGGCCAGCTCACCGAGAAGGTCCGCCGCCGTCCGTTCTCCGTGGTGCTGTTCGACGAGGTGGAGAAGGCCCATCAGGACCTCTTCAACTCCCTGCTGCAGATCCTCGAGGACGGTCGCCTGACCGACTCGCAGGGCCGTGTGGTGGACTTCAAGAACACCGTGATCATCATGACCACGAACCTCGGCACCCGGGACATCTCCAAGGGCGTCATGACCGGCTTCCAGTCGGCCACGGACACCACCACCGGGTACGAGCGGATGAAGGGCAAGGTCAAGGAGGAGCTGCGCCAGCACTTCCGCCCCGAGTTCCTCAACCGTGTGGACGACGTGATCGTGTTCCCGCAGCTGCAGAAGCACGAGATCGTGGAGATCGTGGACCTGTTCATCTCCCGCCTCGGCAAGCGCCTGGCGGAGCAGGACCTGTCCATCGAGCTCACCCAGTCCGCCAAGGACCTGCTCGCGGACCGCGGCTACGACCCGGCCATGGGCGCCCGCCCGCTGCGCCGCACCATCCAGCAGATGGTGGAGGACCAGCTCTCGGAGAAGATCCTCTTCGGCGAGATCCCGGCCGGCTCCCTCATCACCGTGGACGCCACGGGCGAGGGGGAGGGCGCCGAGCTGACGTTCGCGTTCTCCGGCGGCCGGGAGGCCCTGGAGGGTGCGGACCTGGCCGAGCTCGAGTCCGGTGCCGGCGATCCGGTGGACGCCGACCGCTCCGTGTGACCTGCGGGGTCTGACCCACGACGCCGGACCGCGCGTCCGGTGGCCACGGCCCGTCGCCCCTCCCCTCGGGGAGGAGGCGGCGGGCCGTCGTGGTGCCCCCGCGGGGCGCCGGGGCCGAGGTCCGCGACACCGCCGCCGGCATCAAGGACGGCCTCGCGAAGGACCGCTGAACCGGCCCGCCTCCCCGCAGGCGCGAGAGGGGTTCCCTCGCGGCGGGATCGGTGCCACTGTGGTCTGTGACCGCTCGACGGTGGTCCTGTCTCCGCTTCGGCCCGGCACTCGCCGGGACGGCCGCGGAGCAGCCCCGAGAAGAAGGAGGCCGCCCATGGGTATCGGTGACCTGAACAACCTCGCAAACCAGCACTCGGACAAGATCGACGAGGCCGTGGACAACGCTCAGGAGCAGCACGGCGACAAGCTCGGCGAGCACGGCGACACCGTGAACAAGGGTGTCGACGGCGCGCAGGAGAAGTTCCTGTCCGGGGACGAGGGCGAGCAGCAGGCCTGAGCCTGCCGTCGACGCCGCGGGAGCCCCCGCCCGGTCCGCCGGGACGGGGGCTCCCGTCTGTCCGGGGTCGGGATGTCCGTGCCTAGACTGGACCCCATGCCTGCCGACCGCCCCCTCACCCTCCGCTCGGCGCGGACCCAGGACGTCCCGGTCATCCAGGCGCTCGTGGAGCCGCTGGCGCGGGAGCGCGTGCTGCTCCAGAAGGAGGCTGTGGCCTACTACGAGGCCATCCAGGAGTTCGTGGTCGCCGAGGAGGCGGATGGGACCCTGGCCGGCTTCGGCGCCCTCCACGTGATGTGGCAGGACATCGCCGAGGTCCGCACCCTCGCCGTCTCGGAGGCCCACCGGGGGGCCGGCGTCGGGCACCTGATCATCGAGGAGCTGCTGGGCCGGGCGCGGGCCGTGGGCGTCGAGCGGGTCTTCTGCCTGACCTTCGAGGTCGAGTTCTTCCGCCGGCACGGTTTCGAGGTGATGGCGGACCAGTCCGCCGTGGACCCGGAGGTCTACGCGGAACTGCTGCGCTCCACGGACGAGGGCGTCGCCGAGTTCCTGGACCTCGCCCGGGTCAAGCCGAACACGCTCGGCAACACGCGGATGATCCGCCGCCTCTGAGCCGCCGCACCGCGGGCCGCCCCGTACCCCGGCGAGGTCAGGCCGGGAAGGTGAGGCCGCCGTCGGCGTCCCGGGCCAGCAGCCCGTCCGACACGAGCCCGGCCACGCACCGCGCCCACTGCGCGTCCTCGGGGCGGTGCGACCCGAGCCACCCCCCGGCCACGACGACGGCGGGCACCTCCGCCTCGGCCACGCGCCCGTGCTCGCGGACGGCGGCCATCACGGCCCCGCGCACCTGACGGTCCGTGCCGGCCCAGGCCTGGCCGCGCGACACCTCCGCCGGCGGCGGGGAGCCCGCCGCGACCCACGCGCACGTCTCCGCCAGGGGGCAGCGGTCGCAGGCGGGGGAGCGGGCCGTGCAGACGAGGGCCCCGAGCTCCATGACGGCCGCGTTCCACGCGTTGGCGCGGACGGGGTCCTCGGGCATCAGGGCCTGGGCGCGGCGCATCTCGGCGCGGGTCAGCGACCTGCCGGGCAGGGCCTCACCCGCGACCGCGCGCGCGATCACCCGGCGCACGTTGGTGTCCACGACGGTCTCGGGGATGCCGAACGCGAAGCTCGCGACCGCCGCGGCCGTGTACTCGCCGATGCCGGGCAGGGCGCGCAGGGCGGCGGGGTCGGCCGGCACCCGGCCGTCGTGGCGCTCGACGACGGCCCGGGCGGCCTCCTGCAGGCGCAGGGCCCGGCGCGGGTAGCCGAGTCGGTCCCAGGCCGTGAGCACGTCTGCGGTGGGGGCGACGGCCAGGTCCGCGGGGGTGGGCCAGCGCTCCAGCCACTCCCGCCAGCGGGGCAGCACCCTCACGACCGGCGTCTGCTGGAGCATGATCTCCGAGACGAGCACACCCCACGGGGAGCAGTCCGGGCTGCGCCACGGCAGGTCCCGGGCGTGGACGGCGAACCACCCCAGGACCGCGTCGTGCAGGTGCGGCACGTCCACCGTGGGCGGGACGAGCGGGGCGGGCGCGGGCATGGCGTCCACTGTAGGGCGCGCCGCCGCCTACCCTGGATCGCATGCCGTCTCGTCCGACTTCCCCCGGGTCGAAGCCGTCCCCCGCCGTCTACCGCCGCCGGCGGCTCGTGGCCGCCCTGCTCGCCCTCGTGCTCCTGCTCCTGGTGGGGTGGGCCGTCGTGGCGCTCGTCCGCGCCGGGGCCGGTGCCCTCTCCTCCGAGGACGCCGACCCCTCCGCCACCCCGACGCCGGTGCACTCCCCGTCGCCCGCCCCGGCCACGGACGCCGAGTCCGGCTCCGCCTCGCCCACCGTGGCCCTCGAGGACGCGGCCGAGTGCCAGCCCTCGGACCTGCGGATCGCCGCCTCCGCGGACCGGTCCGAGTACCAGCGGGGCGAGGAGGCCGAGCTGCGCCTGGGCATCACGAACCTCTCCTCGACCCCGTGCCGCACGGATGTGGGCACGGCCCGGCAGGAGTTCACGATCCGCACGGCCGAGGGCGACGACGTCTTCTCCACCCGCATCTGCCAGGCGGACCCCGCGGAGGCCCAGCGGGTGCTGTACCCGCACGAGGAGCTCACCGCCGTGTACCGCTGGTCCGGCCGCGCCTCGAGCCAGGACTGCGGCCGCCTCGGCGCTCTCGCGGAGCCCGGGCCCCATCTGCTGACGGTCAGCCTCGGCGACGTCACCTCCCGCCCCGTGGCGCTGAAGATCCTCGAGGAGCTCGCCCCGGGGGCCCAGGACAGCAGCTCCTCGGCCACCCCCTCCTCGAGCGGCAGCACCTCCCCGTCGGGGTCCGCCTCAGCTCCGGCGCCCGCCTCAGCCTCGGCGTCGGCCTCGCCGTCCGCGGCGCCCGCCACGACCACTGACCTGTCGCCGTCACCATCCCGCTGAGCCGGGCGCGCCGTCAGCGGCCGGGGCCGGCCTCCGGATGCGCGGCCGGGCCGCCGCCCGTCCACGTGGGGATCGTGGCGAGGGCCTCGCCGATCGAGCCGACCTCCGCCACCGTGAAGCCCGCCGGGACGTCCCCGAGCGGCTCGGGGGAGCGGGGGACCAGGGCGCGGGTGAAGCCCAGCCGCGCGGCCTCACGCACGCGCCGCCCGATGCCGGGCACGGGGCGCACCTCCCCGGCCAGGCCCAGCTCGCCGACCGCGATCATCCCCTGCGGGACGGGGGCCGAGAGCTTCGCCGAGGCCACGGCGACGGCCACGGCCAGGTCCGAGGCGGGCTCCGAGAGTCGCACGCCGCCCACGGTGGCCACGTAGCAGTCGTCCTGGGCGAGGGCGAAACGGGCCCGTCGCTGGAGCACGGCCAGGAGCATGTTCACGCGCGCCGCGTCGACGCCGGAGACAGTGCGGCGCGGGCTGCCGCCCGCGGACGGGGTGAGCAGGGACTGCACCTCGGCCACGAGCGGGCGCCGGCCCTCGAGCGTCACCGTCACGCATGTGCCCTCGACCGGCTCCGAGACGCCCGAGAGGAACAGGCCGGAGGGGTCGTCCAGGGACTCGATGCCGTCCTCCCGCAGGTCGAAGCAGCCGACCTCGTCCGTGGGCCCGAAGCGGTTCTTCACGGCACGCACCAGGCGCAGCCGTGAGTGGCGGTCCCCCTCGAACTGGCAGACCACGTCCACCAGGTGCTCGAGCAGCCGCGGACCCGCGATGGTCCCGTCCTTCGTCACGTGGCCCACCAGGACCGTGGTGATCCCCTTCTCCTTGGCCGTGCGGATGAGGCTGGCCGCCACCTCGCGCACCTGGCTGACGCCCCCGGCGATCCCGTCCACCTCGGTGGACTGCAGGGTCTGCACGGAGTCCACGATCACCAGCTCCGGGTCCGTCCGCTCGATCTGCCCCAGTGCCCGGCCCAGGTCCGTCTCCGCCGTCAGACGCAGGGTGTCCGCGATCGCCCCGATCCGGTCTGCCCGAGAGCGCACCTGCGCCGCCGACTCCTCACCCGTCAGGTACAGCACCGAGCGCGGACCGCCGCCTCCCGCGCCGCGGGCCGTCTGGGCGGCCACGTCCAGCAGCAGCGTGGACTTGCCGATGCCCGGCTCGCCGGCCAGCAGGATCACCGCGCCCGGCACGAGGCCGCCGCCGAGCACGCGGTCCAGCTCGCGCACCCCCGTGGAGCGGAACGAGGCCAGCGTGGCGTCCACGTCCGCGATGCGCGGCGCGACCTCCGCGACCGTGGCCGCGCGCGTGCGGCCGGTGGTGGACGTCAGCCCGATCTCCTCGACCGTGCCCCACGACTGGCACTCCCCGCAGCGGCCGACCCACTTCACGGTGGTCCAGCCGCACTCGGTGCAGCGGTATCCGGGGGCGCGCTTCGGGGCGGTCTTGGTGGCCATGCGCCCACTCTAGGAGCCGGGGCGGACGCGTTAACCGGCCCGCGCACGGCCCCGCCGTCGACCGCCGGGGCCGCGCTCCGCCGTCGGGCTCAGACGCGGGGCAGGTAGGCCCGCGCCTCGTCGTGCTCGGCGCCCGTGGCCTCGATGAGGTCCACCATCATGGGCCGCA
This sequence comes from Micrococcus luteus, assembly GCF_014138885.1. Classification (NCBI taxonomy): domain Bacteria; kingdom Bacillati; phylum Actinomycetota; class Actinomycetes; order Micrococcales; family Micrococcaceae; genus Micrococcus; species Micrococcus luteus. The sequence goes on along the minus strand of NZ_JACJIK010000001.1, from coordinate 1,388,085 downwards.
GCAGCATCACGAGCGCCTCGCCGTGCACGGATCCGCCGCCCAGCTGGTGCGGGTCCAACGTGGAGGCGGACGCCCCCAGGGCGTCCCGCGCCACGGACAGCGAGCGATGGCGGCCCTCGGCCTGGGGCTCCACGAGGGACCGGTGCAGGATCTCGACGGCGTCCGCGGCGTCGTCGAACCAGGCGGCCAGGCGCTCGCGGTCGTCGTCGTCGAGCACGCCCTCGTCCAGGACCGAGACCACCCGCCGGGCCACGATCCGCAGGGAGCGCACCGCCAGGTCCGAGCGATCCGCCGCGTTCACCGCGTCGTCCACGAAGGAGCGCGAGGAGCGGTGCAGCGGGTTGAACACGGTCTGCTCATGCGTGACGCGCAGCTCGTTGCGCAGCGCCTCCAGCGTGGTGTGCGTGCCGCGGCTGGCCACGAGCGCCATCCACGCGGTGCGGGAGTCGTCGTCCCGCAGGGCCCGGGAGAGGTCGCGCAGCACCGTGGCGATCGAGTTGTAGAGCCCACCCAGCTGACGCACCGCGGGGCGTCGCACGTCCTGGGGTGAGAGGAACGTGACGAGCAGGGCCAGGACGCCGCCCACGATCGCGTCCTGGCTGCGGACGAACGGCCCTCCCGCGCCGATGGGCAGGAGGACCACGAGGACGGACTGCAGGGACATCTGCATCGTGAACGTGGCGCCGGAGTCCAGGAACCGGGCCACCATCACGGACACGAACACGACCACCGAGGCCTGCCACAGGCCGCGGCCGAGCCCGACCATGAGCAGGTCCCCGATCAGGATGCCGACGGTGCAGCCGACGGCGACCTCGGCCACCTTGCGCAGCTTCGGCTCCCGTTGGAAGCCGAGGGCGATCAGCAGGGCGGTGGAGGCGAACAGGGGCTGCTGGTGGCCCAGGATGGTCTCCGCGAACCAATAGGCGCCCACCGCGCAGACCGCGACGAGGGCGGCCTGGCCCACGGAGGAGCGGACGCGGGACCAACCCGCACGGGCGCGCCGACGCAGGAAGCGGCCGAGGCGCTCCCCGCGGGTCTGGGGGTCGACCATCGGCACCGTGCCCGTGGCGGTGGCGAAGCGGTCCGTCATGCGGCCAGCCTAGTCCGACGCCGCGGAGCCCCCGCCGTGCGAGGCTCAACCAAGCATTGTGACCCACGGCACAGCTCATTCCTGCGAATGCCGCTCCCGTTCACCATCTGTTCACCCCGGCCGAGCACTCGATTCACCTCTGGACCGTACGGTCGAGTGCGGTGCAGAACCGGGCCAGCCGGACGCTCTGCCCTCACCGTCGTCATCCGATTGAAAGAGGCTCTTCGTGAAGGCTCTCCGCTTCGGCCGCTCCGCCGCCCTCCTGTCCGTGGCCGCCATCGCCCTGACCGCCTGCTCCTCCGCGGACAGCGGCAACGGCGGCTCCGATGCCTCCGGCTCCGCCGGCGGCGAGCAGGGCACCACCTCCGAGGTCCAGGGCAACCTGGTCGGCGCCGGCGCCTCCTCGCAGGAGGCGGCCATGACCGCCTGGACCCAGGGTGTCACCGAGACCGCTCCGAACCTGACCGTGCAGTACTCCCCGGACGGCTCCGGTGCCGGTCGTGAGAAGTTCCTCGCCGGTGCCACCTCCTTCGCCGGCTCCGACGCCGCCCTCAAGGAGGAGGAGGCTGAGTCCGCCAAGAAGAACTGCGGCGACGAGGGCGCGTTCCACGTGCCGGCCTACATCTCCCCGATCGCCGTGGCCTACAACCTGCCGGGCGTCGATGACGTCAAGATGGACGCCGAGACCATCGCCAAGGTGTTCTCCGGCGAGATCAAGAACTGGAACGACGAGGCCATCGCCGCGCAGAACGAGGGCGTCGAGCTGCCCGACACCCCGATCACCGTCGTGCACCGTTCCGACGACTCGGGCACCACCGAGAACTTCACCGCCTACCTCACCGAGGCCGCCGGCGATGCCTGGTCCTACGACGAGGTCGAGACCTGGCCGTCCGACATCACCGCCGAGTCCGCCCAGGGCACCAAGGGTGTCGTGGGCCTGGCCTCCCAGACCGAAGGCGCCATCACCTACGCCGACGCCTCCGCCGTGGGCGAGCTGGGCACCGTGTCCGTGAAGGTCGGCGAGGAGTACGTGAAGTACTCCGCCGAGGCCGCGGCCGCGACCGTCGAGAAGTCCGAGGCCAAGGAGGACGGCTCGATCGAGCTCGACCGCGCCACCGACGAGTCCGGCGTGTACCCCGTCGTGCTGGTCTCCTACCACATCTACTGCAACCAGTACGAGTCGCAGGAGACCGTGGACCAGGTCAAGGCCTTCGCCGAGTACGTCGTGTCCGAGGACGGTCAGAAGACCGCCGAGGAGTCCGCGGGCAACGCCCCGATCTCCGAGGACACCCGCAAGAAGGCCATGGAGCGCATCGAGGCCATCTCGGTCAAGGGCTGATGTCGCTTCTTGTCGGCTGACCCACCGCCGCTTCGGCCGCCGGGCCCCACGGGCCCGGCGGCTGAAGCCGCGTCAGGGCACTCGTTCGTCGCGGCCCGTCCATCACCACGCACGTCGATCTGAGGGAAGGCACCGTGTCCTCAACCACCAACGAGGCGGCACCGAAGCCGTCCAGCCTGCGCGGCCCCCGCCGCGGAGCCGCCGGAGACAAGCTCCTCTCCGGCGGGGCCCTGGCGGCCGCCGTCCTGATCCTGCTCGTGCTCGCCTTCGTGGCGGTCTTCCTCCTGACGGAGGCATGGCCTGCCCTGCAGCCGGGTGCGGAGCTCGTGTCTGCGGACTCCTTCTTCCAGTACGTGTGGCCGCTCATGGCCGGCACCGTGATGGTGTCGATCATCGCTCTGCTCATCGCCACCCCGGTCGCGATCGGTGTCGCCCTGTTCATCTCGCACTATGCGCCCCCGCGCATCGCGCAGTCGGTGGGCTTCGTGATCGATCTGCTGGCCGCGATCCCCTCCGTGGTCTACGGCGTGTGGGGCTGGCTGACGCTCGCTCCGCTGATGGTGCCGATCTACGGCTGGCTCAACGAGAACCTGGGCTTCATCCCGTTCTTCGGCGGCTCGGCCACCACCACGGGCCGTACCCTGCTGACCTCGGGCGTCGTGCTGGCCGTGATGGTCCTGCCGATCATCACCGCGCTCTGCCGTGAGATCTTCACCCAGACCCCGAAGCTCCACGAGGAGGCCGCGCTCGGCCTCGGCGCCACGCGCTGGGAGATGATCAAGATGACCGTGTTCCCGTTCGCCCGGGCCGGCATCATCTCCTCGATCATGCTCGGCCTCGGCCGCGCGCTCGGCGAGACCATGGCGGTCACCATGGTGCTCTCCGGCGGTGTCTTCTCCTGGTCGCTCGTGGAGTCCGGCAGGAACCAGACGATCCCGTCGGAGATCGCGCTCAACTTCCCCGAGGCGTTCAACATGCGCCTGCACGAGCTGATCGCTGCCGGTCTCATGCTCTTCATCATCACCCTCGTGGTGAACATGATCGCCCGCGCGATCGTGAGCAAGCACAAGGAATTCTCGGGAGCCAACTGACATGAGCACTGTCTCGACTTCTCCCCGGGCCACCGAGGACAGCGTGACGCCGCGGCGTCATTCCCTGACCGAGGGTCAGAAGCCCGGCTGGACCTGGATGGCCGTCGCAGCTGCCGCGGCCGTCGTCGCCGCCGGCCTGACCGTGCTGCTCAGCGGCGCCTTCAACGTGGTCGGTTTCGTGATCATCGCCGCCATCCTCTACATCGCGGGGCTCTACGTGGCCACGCGCGTGATGGAGAACCGGCGCCGCGCCGCAGACGGCCTGTGTCGCAACCTCGTGTGGCTGGCGTTCCTCGTGGCCCTGGTGCCGCTGGTCTCCGTGCTGTGGTCGGTCCTCTCCGCCGGTCTGCCGACCCTGATCGCCAACCCGCAGATCATGGCGTACGACATGAAGGGCATCACCGGCATCGACGACTCGGCGTGGGTGGAGGACGGCAAGCCCGCCGGCGGGCTCGCGGGCGGTTTCGGCCACGCCCTGATCGGCACCGTCGTGATCACGATCATCGCGACCCTGATCTCCGTGCCGATCGGCATGCTCACGTCCATCTACCTGGTGGAGTACAGCCGCGGCGGCTGGTTCTCCCGGGCCATCGTGTTCTTCGTGGACGTCATGACCGGCATCCCTTCGATCGTGGCCGGCCTCTTCGCCTACGCCGCGATCACGTGGGTCCTGACCCTGGTCACCGGCAGCAAGTCCACCGCACTGCAGTCCGTGCAGATGGGTCTCACGGCCGCGATCGCTCTCTCCGTGCTCATGATCCCCGTGGTCGTGCGATCCACGGAGGAGATGCTCCGTGTGGTGCCCAACGAGCTGCGCGAGGGCGCCTACGCCCTCGGCGTGCGCAAGTGGCAGACCATCGCCAAGGTGGTCCTGCCCACCGCGATTTCCGGCATCGCCTCCGGCGTCACCCTGGCCATCGCCCGCGTGGCGGGCGAGACCGCGCCGATCCTCGTGACGGCCGGCTTCGCCACCAGCATCAACTGGAACCCGTTCGACAACTGGATGACCGCGCTGCCGGTGTACATCTACCGCCAGCTGGTCGCCCCGACCTCACCCACGGCGGCGGACCCCTCGACCGCCCGCGCCTGGGCAGCCGCCCTGCTGCTCGTGACCATCGTCATGCTGCTCAACCTGGCGGCACGGTTCATCGCCAAGGCGTTCGCCCCCAAGAAGGGCCGGTGAGGCCCGGCCGCCCGGAATCCCCCGGGCGGCCGGCCCCGACCCCGTCGCACCCCCCCAGAGACTTCCACGAAGGAACAGAACCACTCATGTCCAAGCGCATCCAGGCCATCGACGTCGATGTCTTCTACGGCAAGTTCAAGGCCGTCGAGGGCGTCAACATCGACATCGCCCCCCGCTCCGTCACCGCCTTCATCGGCCCCTCCGGCTGCGGCAAGACCACTTTCCTGCGCAGCATCAACCGCATGCACGAGGTGCTCCCCGGCGCCACCGTGGACGGCCAGCTCCTGCTCGACGGCGAGGACATCTACGGGCCCGGTGTGGACCCGGTCCGCGTCCGTTCCCAGATCGGCATGGTCTTCCAGCGCCCGAACCCGTTCCCCACGATGTCCATCCGCGACAACGTGCTGGCCGGCTACAAGCTCAACGGCACCCGCCTGAACAAGTCCCGTGCGGACGAGCTCGTGGAGAAGTCCCTGCGCGGCGCCAACCTGTGGAACGAGGTCAAGGACCGCCTCGACAAGCCCGGCTCCGGCCTCTCCGGCGGTCAGCAGCAGCGTCTGTGCATCGCCCGCTCCATCGCGGTGCAGCCCGACGTGATCCTCATGGACGAGCCCTGCTCCGCGCTCGACCCGATCTCCACCCTCGCCGTCGAGGACCTGATCAACGAGCTCAAGGAGGAGTACACGGTCATCATCGTCACGCACAACATGCAGCAGGCCGCGCGCGTGGCGGACAAGACCGCGTTCTTCAACATCCAGGGCGTCGGCAAGCCCGGCAAGCTGATCGAGTACGACGACACCAACGTCATCTTCAACAACCCCTCGAGCCAGCAGACCGAGGACTACGTCTCCGGCCGTTTCGGCTGAGCCGCCCCGCGCTCCGTCCCCGACCCCGTCCGGCCGCACGCCGGGCGGGGTCGCGGCGTCTGCGGGGCCGGGCGTCGTCGTCGGGCGCGGCCTCAGGCCAGCGGGAGGAGGGCCAGCGTGCCGAGGAGGCCGAGGAGGGCGCAGGCCACCGGCGTGAGCAGCCACCAGCCGACCACGCGCAGCACGGTGGGCCAGCGCACGGACGCGTAGGTCTGCGTCTGGCCGGCGCCCACGATGGCCGCCGTCGCCGTGTGGGTGGAGGACAGGGGCAGGTGGAACACCAGGGATCCGACGAACAGCAGGCCCGCGGGGATGACGGCGGCCACGGACGCCCGCAGGGGGTCGAGGCGCACGAGACGCTCGGTGAGGGTCCAGGCGATCCGCCAGGCGCCGCCCAGCGTGCCGAGCCCGACCGCGAGGGCGAACAGGAACGCGCCCCCCACGAACTCGGCCGTCAGGGCGTCCGGCGCCAGGACGGACCCGGACCCCACCAGCACGGCGGCCCACAGCACCCCCATGCGCTGACCGGCCTGCAGGCCGTGGCCCATGGCCATGGCGCTGGCGGAGATGCCCAACGCGACGCGGGCCCGGTGCTGGACGTTGACCGTGGTGCCCCGGGTGGCGAGCCGCATGGCGGGGGCGGTGAGCAGGCGGGCGAGCGCCCACGCGATCAGGGGCGAGAGCAGCAGGCTGAGCAGCACCTCGGCGCGGACGAGGTCGAAGATGGTGAGGGCGACGTCGATGTCCAGACTCAGGCGCACGGCGAGGTGGCTGCCCGCCAGCGCGGAGATCAGCGCGTGCGTGCTGGAGCCGGGCAGGCGCCGCCACCACAGCAGCAGACCCCACACGAGGGTCACCACGCAGGACACGCCCACGGCCAGGGGGCCGATCTCGCTGCGCACCGCGGGCGAGGTGAAGTAGTGCACGCTCAGCGTGATGAGCCCGATGCCCAGCAGCGCGCCCACGGTGTTGACCGCTCCGGTCAGGAGGAGGGCCCCGCGCGGTGTCAGCGCCCGGTACCGGACAGGCAGCGCCGCGGCGTTGGGGGCGTCGCGGAACCCCATCAGCGCGCCGACGGCGCACAGCAGCACGAGGACGACGGCGAGCCCCGCGGTCACGGCGCCTCCACCGGCTCAGGACTCACGGACGAGCACCATGCCCAGGTCCATGTTCACGCGGGAGAGGGCCTCGAGCGCCGCGTGCAGCGCCCAGGCGACCTCGCGCTGGCGGTTGTAGTCGCGCTGCAGCAGGTCCATGCCGAGGTCGGCGAGCCACTCGACCATGATCCGCTCCGTGCGGCGGGAGGCGCGCAGCAGCTGCATCCACGTGGCCTCCAGGGCGTCGAGGTCGCGCATCTCGGCGGCGCCGCGGGCGAGCAGCTCGGCCTGCCGCCCCACGGTCTCGAGGACGTCGAGGGCGTGCGTCGGCAGCTCCTCGAGGTCGGCCCGCTGGATCAGCACGCCCGCCGACACGACGCGCCGGGTGGTCGCGTGCACGCCGCTGGCCAGCCGGTAGAGGTCCTGACGGGGCAGCGGAGTCACGTAGGCGCTGCGCAGCGCGGTGAGGAAGGCCATGAGGGTGGCGCTCGAGGACGAGTCGAGCTCCTCGAGCTCACGGGCGGCACGGTCCGCCTCGGGTCCGCGGGTCCCCGCGACCTGGGCCACCAGATGCACGGACCGGTGCAGGGCCTCGGCGAGGTCCGCCATATGGCGCAGCGCCGGGGTGTCGCGCGTGAAGAGCCAGGGCATGCGGGGGGACATGGGCAGCGGTCGCTCTCTCGTCGACGGGTGGCGAAGGGGTCGACGACGACGCCGGACCGGGAACGCCTCTCGGCGGAAGGCCGCTCGCAGCGGCTATGTGTTGGAGCCCGGGGTTACCAGCGGCCCGGCGCCGTCCCCATCAGTCTAGCGATCCGTCCCGAAACGCTCGACCCGCCGCCTCCAGGGCGTCGGCGGTGCTGACCAGGCGCGCGGCCCGGCGGGTGAGGGCGGCGGCGCGGTCCGGGGCGGCGGCCTCGGAGCCCTCGGCGTGCTCGACCTGGCCCAGGGCCACGACGCGGGCGTAGGCGGCGGCGCGCTCGAACGCGACGTCGATCTCGGAGCGGTAGGCGCCCGTGAGGATCGTGTCCGTGAGGCGGCGCAGCTCGGCCGGCCCCGGCGGCTCGACGGCGCCCGCCACGACGCGCGAGGCGTAGGCGGCGTGCCCGGCGCGGTACCAGGCGGCCCAGCGTTCGCCGTCGCGGGCCGTCGCCTCCTGGAGCACGTACAGGCGCCACAGGGCGCCGGCGAGCGAGACGGGCGGGGCGTCCGCCCACAGCTCCGCGAGCGTCTCGACGCCGAGCTCGTGGACCAGCCCGACCAGCCGCTCGACGACGGCCGGGTCCTCCTCCGCGCGGCCGCCGGCCACGAGGGCGTGGGCCAGGCGCGAGGCCGCCGCGGCCACTTCCTGCGGGTCTTCGCCGCCGGCGAAGTGCGTGAGCTCCTGCGGCTCCGAGAGGCGGGGCCGGTGCGGGCGCAGCACGCCCGAGGCGCTCGAGCTCGCGCCGCGGCCGGCGGGCAGGCGGTGACGTGCCATGGGCGGGCTCCCTTCGAGGGCGCATCGGGGTGGGGACGTGGTCGCCGGCGGCGGCGGCCCCGTCCACGGTAGTGCCCCGGACGCCTGGGCTACCATCGGAGGGCACCCGCGAGGGTCGCCGTCGTCGGCCGCACGCCGTCGTCGTCGGCCGCGGGTGAGGGCCTTTAGCTCAGCTGGCAGAGCATCGGACTTTTAATCCGCCGGTCGCGGGTTCGATCCCCGCAGGGCCCACGCGAAAACGGCCCCTGACTAGGCATGATGCCGAGTCAGGGGCCGATCCCGTTGGGCACCGGGGGCCGCGATCCACCCTTTACCCACCCGATTCACTTTAGGGGACCTCCCCCTCGCCGCCCTCCGCGTCCCCCCAGAACCCGGCCAGCGCCGCCGTCATGTCCGCCGCCTCCGGTGCCTTGGCCCGGTAGTGCGTCCGCGTGACGGCCTCCCCGGAGTGGCCCAGGTACGCCGACGCTGCGGCCAGGCCCTCTGTGTCCGCCAGCCGCGTGGCAACCGTCTTGCGGAACGTGTGCGGGGTGACCCACTCGAATCCGATAGCCTCCCGCGCTGTCCGCCACTGCTTCCGGTAGTTCGACGGGTCCCGGAGGGTCCCAGTGGACGACGGGAACACCATCGGGGACACCAGGCCCAGGTCCATGGACCGTTCCCACCGGCGGCGGAGCATGTCCGCCGTGTGCGCGTCCACGGTGTACGTCTGGACGGACCCGGCCGACTTGGGGTGATCCTGGCGCACCGCGCCCCCGCGGCCCGCCACGACGACGGCACCCGTGATGGCCACCTTCCGGGCGTCCACGTCCACGTCCTGCCACCGCAGGGCCAGCGCCTCCGAGATACGGCACCCCGTCGCCAACATGACGTCCACGACGTCCAGCAGATCGTCCGGCCGCCGACGCCTCCCATTCACCGGCGGCTCCGACTGCCAGGCCGCCAACTTCCGCCGCAGGACCCGGACGTCCGCCGGCGACAGGGCGCGCACCTCCTTTCGTGGGACGGAGATGGGGGACACCTCGCGGAGTGGGTTCCCCTGGATGGCGTCATGCCGGGCGGCTAGGCCGAGGACGCCGGACATGACCGTCCGCGCCACCTTGGCCGAGGGTGCCCCGTGGTCCCGCGCGATGCCGCGGAGGAACGCCTCCATCCGGGACGTGGTGCATTCCCTCACCCGGAGTTCCCCGACGCCGCCGCGGGCCTTGCAGACGTGCAGGTCCACGGTGATCCGGTACCGCTTCACGGTGTTGGCCGCGCGGCCACGGGCCTCCACCTCTGCCAGCCATAGACGGGCGACGTCGCGGACGCGCGTGTCCGGGGTGACCTCGCCGGCGGGCGGGGCAGTGCGGGCGCGGAGGCGGGCCTCCAAGGTGCGGCGGGCGCGCTCCTTGGACGATGCGCGGGCCTCTACCTTGCGCGTCACGCCGTCCAGGTCGCGGACCTTGGCCATGGCGCGGAACACGCCGGGGGCGACCTCCAGGGGGTCGCTGATCCGCCCCCAGGTGCCCACGGCCAACGGAGGGCGCGGCATGGTCAGTCCTCCTCGTCCGCGGTGCCGTCCAGGCTTCCGCCCGAGTAGGTCAGGCTGGGGCCATCGTCGTCCAGAATGTCCGTCGTGGCGCGGACCGTGGGTTCGTCGTACACACCCGCGGCGCGGAGGTACTGCTCCCAGGCTTCAACGGTGCTGATGTCCTCCCCGTCACGTTCGGCCTGGCGTCGCGCCTCGTCAACCTGGAGACGCCAATGGGATTCCCGATGGAACTCCACGCGCTGACGGAGCGCGGCGTCTTCCGCGGCAACAGTCCGAACGCGCTCAATGGCCTCCCAGTACGCACCATCCGTCTCCCGCTTCACGTGCGCCAGCCGGGTTGCGCTCTCTAGCGTGGCCCACAGGGCGGCCACGTCGCCGGGAACCTCTTCACCCAGTAGGACCTCCGGCCGGACCTCGAATGCGCGGGCGTAGCCCACGAGTTCGTCCACGGTCACCCGGCGTCCCTGCTTCTCCGTCTTCTGGATGCCGCTGGGGTGGACGTCGCATCCCACCGCCTTCATGCGGGCCGCCAGGTCGGCGTATGACCATCCACGGGCCGCGCGGAGGATGGCCACCTGTTCGGCCACCTGCCGCTCCTTCTCGATGGTGCGGTCTTTGTACGTCGCAGGCATGGACGCCTCCTAGTTGTCGCCATTGCGGAACGGTTCCATATCGTAGCGGGTTGCTAGAGCGGGATCATCTGTGTACCGTGTTGGATGTCAACCGTTCCAAAGAGGTGCACCAGGAGGAAGCCCATGAGCGCCACCGCCCCCACCCCCATCTCCGTCCGCCCCATCACCCACCTGTCCCCCCAGGACCTCGCCGCCCGCGTGGGCGTCCCGGTCGCCACCGTCTACAACTGGCGGTCCACCGGCTACGGCCCCCGCGGGTTCCGCGTCGGGAAGCACCTCCGGTACCGCCTGGCGGACGTGGAGGCGTGGGAGGACGCGCAGGTGGCCGCCGAGGACGACCGATGAGCGCGCCGGAGTCGCACGCTGCCGCCGCCGTCGCCGTTCGACGCATCCAGGCCCAGGCATGGGCAGACGGCTACGCCGCGGGCCTGGTGGACGAGTTCCACGGCGTCACCCGGCCGAACCCCTACGCCCTGGACGCCGGCCCCGAGGACGACCGGTGAGCGCCCCCGACCGCTACCGCCTGGACCCCGCCGTCCTAGATGTGGAGGGCCGCGTCCCCGTCGCCGGCGCTCGCCTCCCCTCCGGATGGGTCCGCGCAGCCACAGCAGCCGCCCGCGCCATGGGGGAGCCGTTCACCCCGGCCCGCCTCCGCGCCACGCTCCCGGAGCCGGTTCACCCGGCCCACTTCGGGGCCGTCGTCCGGCACCTCCACGCGGCCCGTGTGATCCGTCCTGCGGGCTTGGCCCTGGAGCGGTCCCCGGGCGGGTCCGCGCGGCCCGTCCGCGTCTGGGAGGCCGTCCCCGTGAGGGCCGAGGACCCTGCGGAGGACACCGCCACTCCCGCCGCATGAGCGGCACACCCACCACCCGCATCACAGGCCTGGAAGGAGGGCACCCATGGGCGCGAGCAACGTCATAGCTGCCTACACCTACTGGCGCGACCGCCTCTCGCACCGGGACCTCCACGCGCTCGTGTTCATGGCCGTGACCGCCCTCGACTCTGACCGCCCGCCGGTCTACTACGGCGGGTGGGAGGCCGTGGCCCGTGCGCTAGGCCTGGACCTGGAGGGCAACCCCGCCTCCGCCAAGCGCACCACCGTGAAGGCGTTGACCGCGCTCACCGAGGCCGGGGCCATCACCTCCAGCGGTACGGCCCGCGCCGGAATCCGTGCGGAGTACGCCCTGAACCTCGCGCCTGGGACCACCTACGTCCCGTCCGGCCGAGGGCGGAACGTCACCTGGACGGCGCGGCCCACGACTGCCAGGGGGACCGCCATGGACCCCCAGGTAGGGACCGTGGTGGACCCCCAGAGGGGGACCGTCGTGGACCCCCTCCAGGGGGACCGTGGTGGACCTAGGAGGGGGACCGCCGTGGACCCCCCTAGGAGAACCCAGGAACCACAGGGAGGAACACGGGAGGAGCCACCAGAGGAACCACCCATCACCTCCCAGCCCAACCCCGGTACGCGCGTGCGCGAGTCCGACGCCGTGAATGACGACAGGACCCCCTCCAAGGCAGAACAGGAGGCCCGCCTCCTGGCGTGGGCCGCCGAGCACTACACCGAGGACCCCGACGCCCTCACCGCCTGAACCGCCCCGCGCGACCGCCGCCCCACTCACCACGCACCCCGTGGCCCCGATCCATCCGCCTCTACGCCTGGAGGCCCAGCACCTAGGAACCGACCATGGCCACCACCACCGCCAGACACCACCGCCGCACCCCTGCGGGGACCCTCCGCACCGCAGCCCCGTTCTTCGCTGTCCTGGCCGCCCGCCACGGCATTCCCGCCCCCGATGCCCCCACGCCAGCCAGAACGCCCGCAGCGGCCTCGAGCGCGGCGCAGGACGCCCGCCCGACGCGGGACCGCCTCCCCAGCCTGGAGAACCGCCGATGATCCGCACGCACCCCGCCGAGGACCAGCACGCCAGCGGCCGCTACCTGGACACCGCAGCCAGAGATGCCGAGGACTTGGCAGCCGTCGCCGACGCCGCGGCCAAAGACGCCGAAGCCATGGCCCGCATCGCCGCGGACATCGTGGCGCAGCACGCCGAGGACCTGGCCGGCATCACCGCCACCACGGCCGACGACTCCCAGGCCCACACCTGACCACGCCCACCCTGTTCCACCGCGAGGAGCACACCATGAGCACCACCACCGCCCACCCGGCACAACCCACCCCCACCGCCCTCCGCACCATGCTGGCCGCCGACGTCGCCGCCCTGGCCGCCCGCCTGAACCTCGCCGAGGCCGACTGGGAGGACCACGCATGAGCCGCCAGCCCGCCTCTGTGCCCCTGACCAGTGCCCTTGACACGGCACCGTTCGGGCGTGAAATACGCGCACTCCGCCGCGGCGCGGGCCTCACCCAGGCCCAGGCCGCGGACCGGATGGGGGTCTCCCTCCGCTGGCTCAAGTACCTGGAGGCGGGCACCCGGCGGCCCCGCTTGCAAGACGTCGGCCGCGTGGCCGTCATGGACCCGCTCACGGGCCGCATGGCCGCCAGTGTCCTCCAGACCCTCACCCCGGCCGGGAAGATCACCCCGTCTGGCCTTCGACTATCCCTCGCGCACCTGGCCCGCCTCGCCGGTTGGCCACTCGAGCCCATGGACCCATCCGTATCCGCTGCAGTCACCCCGGAGGCCCTGGCTGTCGTGGCCGACGTCCTGGACGCCGCGCACGCCCTCCTGGATCAGGCGGACCCGCACATGGAGGACCTGGACGCCTTGGCCGCCACCCGCAACGTCTCCGCCGTGGTCCACCGCCTGGATCACGTCTACGCCGCTCTCGCTGCCGAGGACGCCCGGTGACTGCGCCGAGCCCCTGTGAACGGGCACCCCCGCGCGGCCCCGTCCCTGCCCCTCACCCCTACTCGAAAGGACCCGCCGCCATGACAACCGCACAGACCATCACCGCCAACCTGGCCGCCGCCCGTCACGCCTACTACGCGGCCGTGCAGACGGCCCGCACCCACCAGGACCCGGACCTCACCCCGGAGGCCCTGACCCGCCAGCGCCAGGACCGCGAGGCCGCCGCCCGCACCGCCTACGCCCAGGCCCTCCGCCCGATCCGTGACGACTACGAACGACAGGCCCGCCTGAACATCAAGGCCCTGGCCAAGGTCCCGGCCCCCACCGGCTCCACCGCCGACGTCTGGCGGCGCGTGGAGATGCGCCTGGGCGCGGGAGCCACCCTGGACCAGATCGTGGCCACCGCCGACGTCCCAACCCTCCAGGCGGTCCGTGAGTGGGCACCCACCTACCTGGCCGTGAACGGCGGGGACCCGGCCGCCGCCCCCGCGCTGGGGGACCGCCTGGAGCGCGCCACCCTGGCCCGCTACGCCGCGATCACCGAGGACACGGACATGGCCGCCGCCCTGGCCGAGGCCCCCACGCTGGCCGGCCTCGCCGTGACCCTGGACGATGCCGAGGCAGAGGCCCAGGGCATCCCTGGGGCCGGAGGCCTGAACGGTGCTGTGGCCGCTGCCTTGGCCGTCCAGGCCGCCGGGTCCACCACCGTGGACCCCGACACCACCGCCTGACCGGCCTACCGGCCACCCGCGGCCCCGTCGCCCCTCACCGGGCGGCGGGGCCGCCGTCGTGTGCGGGCAGGTGAGGGACATGCCCAGCACGCCCGCCGGTCACCCGTGAACCGCCCACCCTTTACCCACCCTAAACGTTGGGAAACAACCTGTTCGGACCGGCTCAACAGTGGAGGGGAGGGGCGCGGAATCTGCGGAATCATGCGGGAGACGGGACCCGGCGCGCACCGTCCGGGACCACGCCCCGCTATTCCGCCGGTCGCGGGTTCGATCCCCGCAGGGCCCACCGGAAAGCGGCCCCTGACCAGGCATGACGCCCGGTCAGGGGCCTCTCCCTAGGATGGAGCCATGAGCCCCACGCCCACACCAGTCACCGAGACGATCAGTTCCGGCCACAGCGTGGTGTGGTCGCGCCCGCCGGCGGAGCGCGCGGGCACGGACCTGGTGCTCGTGTTCCACGGCTACGGCTCCAACGAGGTCCGCGCGGCGCGCCGCCACTTCCCGATGCTCCCGGAGCGGTGCACCGGCCTGGCGGTGCGCGGCGGCTTCGAGATCGACGAGACGGCCTCCGAGGGCCCGGGCGACCCCGGCGCGCACGGCTGGTTCCTGCTCGACCTGCTGCTGCAGTCCGACTTCGCCCAGGTGCTCGCCGCCGCCCACCGCGTGTTCGACGTGCTCTCCGCCGAGGAGGTCGTGGCGGCCGGCTTCCGCACGGTCTCGGTGCTCGGCTTCTCCCAGGGCATGGCCATGGCGACGACGGTCCTGCGTCTGCGTCCCGAGGCGTTCACCTGCGGTGTGGGCCTGAGCGGCTTCGCCGTCGACAACGAGCTGCTGGCCATGCTCGACTCCCCGGCCGAGGGACCGGGCCCGCGCCCGTTCTTCTGGGGCCGGGACGCCGAGGACCCCGTGATCCATCCGGACGCCGTCGCCCACACCCGCGCGTGGGCCGAGGAGCACACCCGCCTGACCGTGCGCACCTACCCCGGGATCCTGCACGGGACCGGCCCCGACGAGGTCCGTGACGTGCGCATCTTCCTCGAGCATTCCCTGCGCGCGGCGACGCCCGGGTCCTGACCGCGGGGATCGCGCGCCGATACTCTGGCGCGCATGGCAAAGAACTCGACGATCGGCCGGTACGCGTCCGGGAAGGTGAAGGACTTCGCGCTGAAGTCGGCACTCGATGAGAACGGCGAGCCCACGGAGGGCTTCGAGAAGGCCCTCTCCACGGTGTTGGCGGTCCAGCGCCCCCTGGTCCTGAAGAACATCCAGCGCATGGCGGCGAAGCACCCGGGGGAGAGCCCGGAGCGTCTCGCCGAGCGGCTCGGGCAGCAGTACCTGACCACCGTCACGGGGGCCGGTGCCGCCGTGGGCGGCACCGCGATCGTCCCGGGCATCGGCACCGTGGCCGCGCTCGGCCTGTCCGGTGCCGCGGTCGCCGGCTTCATGGAGGCCACCGCCCTCTACGCGCAGTCCCTCGCCGAGCTGCACGGCATCACCACGCAGGACCCGCAGCGCGCCCAGGCCCTCGTCATGGGCCTCATGCTCGGCGACGACGCCAAGGAGCTGCTCCGCGAGGCCGCCGCCAAGGCCGGCCGTCCCTACGACCCGCAGTCCAGCCTCAACGCGCTCGCGGGCACCGCATCGGGCACCGGCATCAGCGCGTTCGTGGTGGATCGCCTCAAGAGGACGTTCATGCGCAAGATGCTCCTGCGGCAGGGTGCCGGCTTCGTGGGCCGCGCCGTGCCGTTCGGCGTGGGCGCCGTGATCGGCGGCGTGGGCAACCGCGCCATGGGCAAGGCCGTGATGGAGAACGCCGCGGAGCTCTTCGGCCCCCTGCCGATGGTGATCCCCGGCGAGATCCGCGAGGGCGCCGCGCAGGGGCGCGCCGAGGGGGAGTCGGCGGGCACCAAGGACGACGGCGGCGTCTTCGGTGCGATCCGTCGCGCCCTGCCCGGCGGCAAGGACGAGAAGGACGACAGGCAGAAGAAGGGCAAGCCCGCCGCCTGACAGCCCCGCCCCCGCATCCTTCGGCTCCGCCCCCGCGCTTTCGAACGTGAGAGAGGCCCTATCTCACGTTCGAAAGCGCCCATTCGCCCCATTTCACGTTCGAAAGTGCGGGGCGGGCGCGGCGGCTCAGAGGAACAGCGTGGCCACCCCGTGGATCGCCAGTCCCGCGAGCGCGCCGACGACCGAGCCGTTGATGCGGATGAACTGCAGGTCCTTGCCCACGAACAGCTCGAGGGTGCGCGCGGTCTGCTCTCCGTCCCAGCGGGCGACCGTCTCCTCGATCACCCCGGTCAGCGCCGGGCCGTAGGAGCTCAGCGCATACGCCGCGGCGCGGCGGGCGTGGCCGTCCACGCGATCGCGCAGCTCGGGGTCCTCCTGCAGGCGGGCGCCGAGGTCGCGCAGGGCGGCCACGAGCGCGCGATGCAGGTCGGAGGACGGGTCCTCGAGCGCATCCAGGAGCGAGTCCCGCAGGGAGACCCAGGCCCGCCCGGCCCACGCACGCAGCCGTTCGTCCGCGAACAGGTTCCGCTTGAACCGTTCCACCGAGGCGCGGGTGGCCGGCTCGTTCCGCATCTCGTCGGCGAGGCGGTTGAGCCAGTCGTCGACGGCGCGGCGGGCCTCGTGCTGCCGGTCGCGGCGGATGCCGGCGAGGTACTTGAGGGTCTCGGCGTGCAGTCGCTCGGCGAGGAGGCGGTCCACGAGGTCCGGGCTCCACTCGGGGGAGCGACGGCGCACCGTCTCGACGAACAGCTCGGGATGGGCGGCCACCCAGTCCCCGGTGTGGGCGACCACGAGGTCCACCACGCGCTCGTGGTGCCGGCCGGCCACCACGTCCTCCAGCACGCCCGCGAGCGTGGGGGACCAGTCCGGGGCCACCATGTGGCGTTCCATCAGCTGGCGCAGCAGCTCCTGGACGGCGTCGTCGTCGGCCGCGGCCATGGCGCCCCGGGCCGCCGTCGCGATCTCCCGGGCGGTGCGGGCCGCGTTCTCCTCACGGCGCAGCCAGCCGCCGGCGGCCTCGGCCACCTTCAATCCGTCGACCTTCTCGTGGGCGACCTCCGAGTCCAGGAAGTTCTCCTGCACGAACTCGGTCAGCGCGGCGCCGAGCTGGTCCTTCTTCCGTGGGATCAGGGCGGTGTGCGGCACGGGCACCCCCATCGGGTGGCGGAACAGCGCCGTGACCGCGAACCAGTCCGCCAGCGCGCCGACCATGCCGCCCTCCGCGGCGGCGCGCACGTAGCCCCACACCGGGTGGGCGTCCTGCAACGGGAACGCGACCACGAACACCACGGCCAGCAGGATGAGCAGCCCCAGGGCGACGGCCTTCATGCGCCGCAGGCCCGCCGCGCGTTCGAGGGCGCCGGCGCTGAGCAGCTGCTGGGCGGGGTCGGGGGAGAAGGACACGGCAGGCTCCTGATCGCGTGCACCGAATGGTCCCCACCAGTTAACCAGCCGGGCACCCTGCGGTGACGTGGTCGGCACACGCGCTCCCTAGCTGTAGGAGGGCATGACGTTGTTGACTCGGGCCGGTGCCAACGAGGCCGGAGGAGCGTCTCCGCAGGAGGTATGAGGCCGATGGTAGTTGTAGTGGTTCACCCACACCGCCAGGGCCTCACGCCGAGCTTGCTCTGAGGTATACGGGCGGGCGTAGAGGACCTCATCGACCATCAGCCGGTTGTACCGCTCGACCTTCCCGTTATGGCGCGGGGTGTAGGGGCGGATCCGGTGATGCCGGCCCCCGAGCGAGACCACCTTCGCGGTGAAGTCCGCAGCCCGATAGTTGTTCCCGTTGTCCGTGACCACCCGGTCCACGGTGATGCCGTGGGCGGCGAAGAACGCCCTCGCCCGGCAGAAGAACCCGATCGTGGTCACCGCCTTCTCATCCTCCAACGCCTCGGTGTACGCCAGGCGGGTGTACCCGTCGATCGCCGAGTGCAGATAGGTGTACCCGACCCGCCGGCCTGCACCACGCTTGGAAGCACGGCCTGCTTCACTTTCACGTCCGTGAGCACGCCAGCCGCCCCCGTCAGGGATCTTCCCGATCTTCTTCACATCCAGGTGCACCATGTGCCCCGGCCCTCTCGCGGTGATCTTCTGGGGTCGTTGGCGCAGGTCTTCTCCGGCCGGGGTCAGGTCCCGTAGGCGGGAGATCCCGAGTCGGTGCAGCCACCGTCCCACGGTACGAAGACACACCCGGTGGCCCTCGGAGACGAGGTGGTGATGGATGCGCCGTGCGGACCACTTGCGCTCCCGCCGCAGGGCGTGGATCTGGGCGACCAGGACCGGATCGAGCTGGGCAGGTGAACGGTGCGGCCGGCTGGGCAGGTCCTGAAGGCCGGCTTCTCCCTGGGCGCGGTAGCGGGCGACCCAAGTGGCCACCGTGGGCCGGCTCACCCGGAACTCGGCGGCCACGTGTGCCTGCGGGATCCCGTCGTGCAGGTGGCGGTGGACCATCCTGAGACGGCCAGTGGGGGTCAGGGGTGCGTTAGCGTGAGTCATGAGTGGGTCTCTTCTGGCAGGTGGGTTGTTGAGGAACTTCCATCCTGCGGGAGAGGCCCACTCGTCTCATCTCAGCCCGGTACCCATGTCAAGAACCTCATGACCCACAACACCTAGCCTGGCGGCGTGCCCGCCCTCGTGATCGCCCACCGCGGTGCCTCCGTCGCCTTCCCCGAACACACCCGCGCCGCCATGCTCCACGCCCTCGCCGTGGGCGCGGACGGTCTCGAATGCGACGTCCAGCTCACGCGGGACCGCGAGGTCGTCTGCTGGCACGACCCCACCGTGGACCGCACCTCGGACGGGCGCGGCGCCGTCGCGGACCACACGCTCGAGCGTCTGCGCGGCCTCGACGTCGTCTCGTGGCACGCCCGGCGCCCGGGGGCCGGGCCCACCACGACGACGACGCCGCCCGCCGCGTACGGCGGCGCGGGGGAGCAGGTGCTCACCCTGGCCGACCTCCTGGCGATCGCGACGGCCGCGGACCGGCCGCTGCGCCTGGCCGTGGAGCTCAAGCATCCCTCCCCGTTCGGGCATGAGCTCGAGGAGCGGGTGCTGCGGGAGCTGCTGCGGGCCGGCTGGGATCCGGAGACCGGCCGGGTGGGTCAGGTGCAGGTGTCCCTCATGAGCTTCCATCCGGACGCGCTGCGCCACGTGGCTCCGCTGGCCGGCACGGACCCCCTCTGCCCCCTGATGGACCTCATGCCGACGGAGCTGCCGACCCGGCTCGCGCGGGGGCCGCTGAGCCGGGCGGCGGTGCGTGCGGCGGCGCGTCAGTCGCTGGCGGGGTCCGAGGCGCTCGTCTGGCGCGGCCGGGCCGGGATGGCGGGGCCCTCCGTGGCCTACGTGCGGGAGCACCTGGCGGACGTGAAGGCGTGGCTGGCGGCGGGGCGGCGGCTGCGGGTGTGGACCGTCGACGAGCGCGAGGACGCCGATTTCCTCCTCGCCCAGGGGGTGCAGGAGCTCACCACCAACCGTCCGGAGGACGTGCTGCGCTGGGTCCGCGAGCGGGCCGCCGCGCGTCGCGAGCGGGTGCCCACCGGGGCCTGAGGGCGCCGTGCCGCACGCGCAGACGCGGCCTGCGTTGCGTTCCTGCCCGCGCTTGTGGCTATAGTCACGTCCAGGAGCGTGCCCGAGGTCACACCCGACGGCGCGGTCCCCTCGCACCCGCGTCTCGGCTGAGACCTCTCCCGGAGGAGCCCCCATGGCCACCCGTCTGCGTCACCGACTCCTGTCCGCCGCCGCGCTCACCGCGGCCGGCGCCCTGCTCGTCACCGGCTGCGCCCAGAGCCAGCGCGACGGCGGCGGCTCCGGCGGCTCGGGCGGGGGCGACGCCGCCCAAGTGGACGGCTCGTTCATCTTCGCCGCCTCCTCCGACCCCAAGAGCCTCGATCCGGCGTTCGCGAGCGATGGCGAGACGTTCCGGGTCTCCCGTCAGATCTTCGAGGGCCTCGTGGGCACGAAGCCGGGCACCGCGGACCCCGCGCCGCTGCTGGCCGAGTCCTGGGAGTCCTCGGAGGACGGCCTGACCCACACGTTCCAGCTGAAGGAGGGCGTGACCTTCCACGACGGCGAGCCGTTCAACGGGGAGGCCGTGTGCGCCAACTTCGACCGCTGGTACAACTTCACGGGCATCCAGCAGTCGGAGACCCTCTCGTACTACTACGGCAAGCTGTTCCGCGGCTTCGCGGACAAGCCCGAGGACGCCGTCTACAAGGAGTGCGAGGCCACCGGCGAGCACGAGGTGAAGATCACGCTGGCGCAGCCGTTCGCGGGCTTCATCTCCTCCCTGTCCCTGCCGGCCTTCGCCATGCAGTCGCCGAAGGCGCTCGAGGAGTACAAGGCGGACGAGGTCGGCGGCACCGCCGAGTCGCCCCAGATGTCCGAGTACGCCCGGGCACACCCCACCGGCACCGGCCCCTACAAGTTCGAGTCCTGGAGCGTGGGCGAGGACGTCAAGCTCACCGCCAACGAGGACTACTGGGGCGAGGGCGGCGAGGTCACGGACATCACCTTCCGCGTGATCGACGACCCGGTGGCCCGCCGTCAGGCGCTCGAGGCCGGGGACATCGACGGCTACGACCTCGTGGCCCCCGCGGACACCGCGGCGCTGTCCGAGGCCGGCTTCAACGTGGTGGCCCGCGACCCGTTCACCATCCTCTACCTGGGCCTGAACCAGGAGAAGGAGGAGCTCCAGGACGTCAGGGTGCGCCAGGCGATCGCCCACGCGATCGACAAGGACGCCCTCATCGCGCAGACCCTCCCCGAGGGCACGGAGCCCGCCACCCAGTTCATCCCGAAGTCCGTGAACGGGTACAGCGAGGACGTCACCACGTACGAGCACGACCCCGCCAAGGCCAAGGCGCTGCTCGCCGAGGCCGGCTACCCGGACGGCTTCACGATCGACTTCAACTACCCCACCGGCGTCTCGCGCCCGTACATGCCGACCCCCGAGCAGGCGTTCTCCAACCTCTCGAGCCAGCTGGCCGAGGTGGGCATCACGGTGAACGCGAAGCCGGCCAAGTGGAGCCCGGACTACCTCGACCAGGTGCAGGGCACCTCGGACCACGGCATCCACCTGCTCGGCTGGACCGGTGACTACAACGACACGGACAACTTCGTGGGCGTGTTCTTCGGCCAGGAGAAGCCCGAGTTCGGCTTCACCGACGAGGAGCTGTTCTCCGCCCTCGAGGAGGCCCGCCAGATCCCGACGCTCGAGGAGCAGACGCCGAAGTACCAGGAGATCAACGAGCAGATCTCCGAGATCGTCCCGGCGGTCCCGCTCGCCCACCCGGCCCCGTCGCTGGCCTTCGACAAGCGCGTGGCCTCCTACCCGGCGAGCCCGGTCAACGACGAGGTCTTCAACGAGATCGACCTGACCGAGTGAGCCCGGCGGGCCGGGGACGACCCGCCCCACCGGCGACGACGGCGCCGCGCCCCGGCGCCGTCGTCGCCGGCCCGCCCGCCACCGCCCGTCCCTCGCACCGACCGGCCCGGCCCCCGCGCCGGCATGGAGGCCCCTCGTGCTCAGACTCATCGGCAAGCGCCTGCTGCTGCTGATCCCCACCCTGTTCGGACTGTCCGTCCTGCTGTTCGTGTGGGTCCGCAGCCTGCCCGGCGGCCCCGCCACCGCCCTGCTCGGCGACCGCGCCACCCCCGAGGCCGTGGCCCGCGTGAACGCGGCGTACGGCTTCGACAAGCCCCTGCTCGAGCAGTACCTCACCTACATGGGGCGGCTGCTGCGCGGCGACTTCGGCACCTCGACCATGACGAACCGGTCCGTGGTCGAGGAGTTCGCGGACCGCTTCCCGGCCACGCTGGAGCTCTCGGTCTTCGCGATCGTGTTCGCGGTGGCCATCGGCATCCCGCTCGGCTACTGGGCGGCCCGCCATGTGGGCCGGTGGCAGGACGACGTCGCCGTCGTGCTGTCCCTGGTCGGCGTGGTGGTGCCCGTGTTCTTCCTGGCGTTCATCCTCAAGTGGGTGTTCGCGGTGAAGCTGGGCTGGCTGCCCACGGACGGCCGGCAGGACCCGCGGATCGACGCCACCCACTACACGAACTTCTACGTGTGGGACGGCATCATCACCGCGGAGTGGGACGCGGCCCTGAACGCGCTGACCCACCTGGTGCTGCCCGGCATCGCGCTGGGCACCATCCCGCTGGCGATCATCGCGCGCATCACCCGTGCCTCCGTGCTGGACGTGCAGGACGCGGACTTCGTGCGCACGGCCCGCGCCAAGGGCCTGGCCCCGCGCCTGATCCGAAACCGGTTCATCATGCGCAACGCCCTGCTGCCGGTGAGCACCACGCTCGGCCTGCAGCTGGGCCTGCTGATCTCCGGGGCGGTGCTCACCGAGACGGTGTTCGCGTTCAACGGGATCGGCCGGTTCCTCGCGCAGGCGATCTTCCAGC
The DNA here is from genome assembly GCF_014138885.1 of Micrococcus luteus. Taxonomy (NCBI): domain Bacteria; kingdom Bacillati; phylum Actinomycetota; class Actinomycetes; order Micrococcales; family Micrococcaceae; genus Micrococcus; species Micrococcus luteus. Next base: position 1,365,818 of record NZ_JACJIK010000001.1, on the reverse strand, counting down.
TCGACTTCCCGGTGCTGCAGGGCTTCATCATCTTCATCGCCCTGCTCTACTCGCTGATCAACCTGGTCGTGGACGTCTCCTACGGCCTCATCGACCCGAGGGTGCGTGTCTCATGAGCGTGAACCTGCCCCCCAGCCCCGGCGGCGGACCCACCGAGCACGCCGTCGAGCACGCGCTGGCGCCCGTCGAGGCCGGGGCCACCCAGGCGACCACCGAGGCCGCCGCGGACACCCGCGGCACCTCCGTGTGGGGCGCCGCGTTCCAGCGGCTGCGCCGCAACCCGGCGGCGATCGCCGGCGCCGTGATCGTGCTGCTCTTCGTGCTCGTGGCCGTCCTCGCCCCGGTGCTGGCCCCGTACGCGGGCACGGCCACACCCGGCATGCGCGAGATCCGCCCCACCCACGTGCCCGGCCCCGGCGAGGTGGCCGGCTACCCGCTGGGCCTGGACCGCTTCGGCGGGGACGTGCTCTCCAAGCTGATCTGGGGCGCGCAGGCCTCGCTGCTCATCGGTGTCATCTCGACGGCGTTCGGCCTGGCCGGCGGCATGCTGCTCGGCCTGCTGGCCGGCACGTTCGGCGGCTGGGTGGACTCCGTGGTGATGCGCGTCGTGGACATCCTGCTCTCGGTGCCGAACCTGCTGCTGGCGGTGTCCATCGCGGCGATCCTCGGGCAGACCCCGTTCGCGGTGATGATCGCGATCGGGGTGGCGCAGGTGCCCGTGTTCGCGCGACTGCTGCGGTCCTCGATGCTCACGCAGAAGGGGTCGGACTACGTGCTCGCGGCGCAGACCCTCGGCCTCTCGCGCGGACGGATCACGATGTCCCACGTGCTGCCGAACTCGCTGGGCCCCGTGATCGTGCAGGCCACGCTCACCCTGGCCACGGCCGTGATCGACGCGGCCGCCCTGTCCTTCCTGGGCCTCGGCGGCGGCCGCCCCGAGACCGCCGAGTGGGGCCGCATGCTCACCTACGCGCAGGCCGAGCTGGGCATCAACCCGTGGCTCGCGTTCCTGCCCGGCCTGTGCATCGCCATCACCGCGCTCGGCTTCACCCTGCTGGGCGAGTCCCTGCGCGAGGCCCTCGACCCGACCTCCCGGAGGCGCTGACCATGGACCCCAAGCACGACGACGGCGCACCCGGCCCCGGCGCGGCGCCCGCGGTCCCTGCGGCGGGCGCCCCCCTGCTGGAGATCCGCGACCTGGACGTGGAGTTCACCACCCAGCAGGGCACCGTGCAGGCCGTGGAGGGCGCGTCCCTCACGCTCCCGGCCGGCGGCACGCTGGCGATCGTGGGCGAGTCCGGCTCGGGCAAGTCCACCACCGCGATGGCCGCGATCGGCCTGCTGCCCGGCAACGGCCGGGTCACGGCAGGCTCCGTCCGCTTCGCGGGCGAGGAGCTCGTGGGCCTGCCCGAGTCGCGGATGCGCCGCATCCGCGGCCGCCGGATCGGGCTGGTGCCGCAGGACCCGATGTCCAACCTCAACCCCGTGACCCGGGTGGGTCAGCAGATCGGGGAGACCCTGCTGACCCACGGCATGGCGACGAAGAAGGACGTGGGGGCCGCCGTCGTCGAGGTGATGGAGCGCGCCGGCATCCCCGAGCCCGCGCGACGGGCCAAGCAGTATCCGCACGAGCTCTCGGGCGGTCTGCGCCAGCGCGTGCTGATCGCCATCGGCCTGGCGTGCCGGCCGCAGCTGCTGATCGCGGACGAGCCGACCTCCGCCCTGGACGTGACGGTGCAGCAGGTGATCCTGGACCAGATCGGCGAGATGACCCGCGAGCTCGGCAGCTCCGTGCTGCTGATCACCCATGACCTCGGCCTCGCGGCCGAGCGGGCGCAGCAGCTCGTGGTGATGCACCGCGGACGCGTGGTGGAGTCCGGCGACGCGCGGGCCATCCTCGAGGACCCGCAGCACGCCTACACCCGCTCGCTCGTGGCGGCCGCGCCGTCGGTGGCGGCGGCCCGCCTGCTGCCCGAGGCCTTCGATCCCGCGCCCGTCGCCCTGGCCGAGGACGACACCGCGGCCCTGACCACGGTGGCCCTGGCGAAGCAGGACCTCACCCCGCTGGTGGAGATTCGCGACCTCACGAAGGTCTATCCCGTGCGCGGGCACGAGGACTTCATCGCCGTGAAGGACGTCTCCCTGAAGATCCCGCGCGGCAAGACCGTCTCGATCGTCGGCGAGTCCGGCTCCGGCAAGACGACGACGGCGCGCATGCTGCTCAAGCTGATCGAGCCGACCTCGGGCGAGATCACCTTCGAGGGCAGGGATGTGCTGGCGCTGAAGGGGGAGGGGCTCAAGGACTTCCGGCAGCGCGTGCAGGCCGTGTTCCAGGACCCCTTCTCCTCGCTCAACCCCTCGTTCACGGTGGGCCGGATCATCGAGGAGCCGCTGCAGACGTACCGGCGGGGCAACGCCACGCAGCGGCGGGCGCGCGTGCTCGAGCTCATGGACCAGGTGGCCCTGCCCTCCCACTTCCACCGCCGGTACCCGGCCGAGCTCTCGGGTGGACAGCGCCAGCGCGTGGCGATCGCCCGGGCGCTCGCGCTGAACCCCGAGCTGATCGTGTGCGACGAGCCGGTCTCCGCGCTGGACGTGCTCGTGCAGGACCAGATCCTCACGCTGCTGCGCCGCCTGCAGGACGAGCTGGGGCTGAGCTACCTGTTCATCTCGCACGACCTGGCGGTGGTGCGGCTCATCTCCGACTACGTGTGCGTCATGAAGGACGGCGAGGTGGTGGAGGCGGCCAGCTCGGAGGAGGTCTTCACCAACCCCCGGCACCCGTACACCCGCCGCCTGCTCGCCTCGATCCCGGGCAACGAGCTGGGCATCGCGGTGGAGGCGGACGGGACGCACGTGTGAAGCACCGCGGAGTGATGTGAGCGGCGTCGCCCCGTGCGTGATACTTGCTGCATCACTCGCATCCCCGATCGCAGGAGCATCCCATGGCCCACGCCGTCGACCCCGGGCGCCCCGTGCACAACCCGGACATCGTCGGGTTCACCGACGCCGAACTGAACGAGACGCCGATCCGCCCGCGCTGGAACTCCCTCGGCCCGGGCATCGTCGCCGCGGCCACGGGCGTGGGCGCGGCGGACCTGGTGGCCACCCTGACCGCCGGCTCCCGCTACGGCTACATGCTGCTGTGGGCCGTGGTGCTGGGCGTGATCTTCAAGATCGTGCTCGTGGAGGGCGTGGGCCGCTACTACCTCTCCACCGGCAAGACGATCTTCCAGGGTTGGCGCACCCTCGGGGCCTGGACGTCCTGGTACTTCGGCCCGTACATCCTCATCTGGGGCATCGTGTACGGGGCGACGGCGATGTCCTCCACCGCCCTGCCGCTCGCGGCGCTGTTCCCCGGGGTGGACAGCAAGGTGTTCGCGATCGCCTCGGGCCTGATCGGCCTGGGGCTGGTCTGGCTGGACAGGTACCGGCTCATCGAGTGGCTCATGACGGTGCTGATCGGCGTCATGTTCGTGACCGTGCTGCTCTCGGCGGCACTGACCGTTCCGAACCTGGGCGCGATCCTGGCCGGTCTCGTGCCGCGCCTGCCCTCCGGCGATCCCCAGGCCATGTTCTACGTGCTCGGCCTCGCCGGCGGCGTCGGCGGCACCATCACGCTCGCGGCCTACGGCTACTGGCTGCGCGAGAAGGGCTGGAACGTCCCGAAGTACCTGAAGGTCATGCGGTTCGACAATGCGACCTCGTACATCCTCACGGGCATCTTCGTGATCGCCACCATGGTCATGGGCGTGGAGCTGCTGCACTCGGCGGGGCTGGCGATCTCCTCGGGCGACAAGGGCCTGCTCGACGTCGGCGACGTGCTGGCCGAGCGCTACGGCTCGGCGTGGTCCACGGTGTTCCTCATCGGATTCTTCGCCGCGTCCTTCTCCTCCCTGCTGGGCGTGTGGCACGGCGTCTCGCTGATGTTCGCGGACTTCTGGACGAACTTCCGCCGGCCCGCCGAGGAGCTGGACCAGGACGACGCGCCGTCGCTGTCCTCGAAGCCCGGCCGCTTCTTCCTGCTGTGGCTGACCCTGCCGCCCATGGCGCTGCTGTTCCTGGACCGGCCGATCTTCCTGATCCTGCTCTACGGCACGCTCGGCGCCCTGTTCATGCCGTTCCTGGCCGTGACCCTGCTGTTCCTCAACAACACGAAGGACGTGCCGCGGCAGTTCCGCAACGGCTGGGTCCGCAACACCCTGTTGGGCCTGACCGCGGCCGTGTTCGTGGCGATCGGCGTGAACGAGCTGATCAAGGCCCTGCAGCCGGTGCTCGGGGGGTGAGCCGGCGGCGGGGGCGGGGCACACTGGTGCCATGATCGTCGCCTTCTCCGTCGCCCCCTCCGGCCAACCCGCCGACGCCGAGCACCTGCCCGGCGACGCGGACACCGCGTCCGTGCACCGGGCGGTGGCGGCCGCCGTCGCCGTGGTGCGCGCCTCCGGCCTGCCGCACCGCACCTCCTCGATGTTCACCGAGATCGAGGGGGAGTGGGACGAGGTGATGGAGGTCGTGCGCGCCGCCGTGGACGCCGTGTCCCCGTACGGCACACGCGTCTCGCTCGTGCTGAAGGCGGACATCCGCCCCGGCCGCACCGGCGAGCTGGACGGCAAGCTCGAGCGCCTCGAGTCGGCCCTCGCCGAGGACGAGGGGCGGCGCGCCGCCCCAGCCCCGCGCGACGGCGACGCCGGGTGACCCCCCTCCCCGCTGCCCCCCCGGACGCTTTCGTTCGAGAAACGGCGGCGTGTCGAGGCGCTTTCGTTCGAGAAATGGCCGCCGCGCCGGCGGCCCAGAGGAGCAGCCCGTGCCTGAGTCTGTGACCGTGCGCCCCGCCGCCCCCGGGGACGTCGAGGCGCTGCTGCGCGTCAAGGCGCGGTCGTGGCGGGAGGCCTACGGCGCGCTCCTGCCGTCCGCGTACCTGGACGCGATCGAGGACCGGATCCCAGAGGACGTGCCCGTGTGGACCGCGCTGATCGGATCGGACCGAGACCTCTGGGTCGCCGACGACGGCGGCCGGCTGCTCGGCGTGGCGCTCGCGGGCCCGCGTCGCTCGGCGGCGGAGACGGGCCGGACGGGCGCGGACGACGCGGCCGCATCGCCCGCCGACCTGCCCGATGTGGAGCTCATGGTGCTCTACGTCCTGGCCGAGGCGTACGGCACCGGTCTGGGAGCGCGCCTGCTGGACGCCGTCGTCGGCGACCGTCCCGCCGTGCTGCGCGTCCTCGCCGAGAATCCGCGGGCCGTCGCGTTCTACGCCAAGCACGGCTTCGCGTCCGTGGGGGCGCCGGAGCCGATGACCGGCCCGTGGGCCGGCCTGCACGAGCAGCTGATGGTGCGCCGTCTCCCGCACGACGGCGGTGCGGCGTGAGCCGCCGGTCGTCGGCGCGCCGGGGCCGGGCCGCGGGCGGAGCCGCCGGCCCCGCCGGGATCGAGCCGGGCGTCCACGCGATCACCCACGGCACCGCCGAGATCCGCGAGGACGCCTTCGAGCCGGGCGCGTTCATCCTCTACGTCAACGGCGTCGAGTCCTCGCCGCTGGACCCCGAGCGCCCCGAGCGCATGGCCTTCGAGTACATGCGCTGGGCCGCCGCGGCCGTCCGGGCGCACTGGCCGGAGCCCACGCCCCTGCGGGCCCTGCACCTGGGCGGCGCGGGCTGCGCGCTCGCCCGCTGGGTGGACCACGCGTACCCGGGCTCCCACCAGACCGCGGTGGAGATCGACGCCGGCCTGGCCGCCCTCGCGCGTGAGCGCTTCGGCCTGCCCCGCGCCCCGGCCCTGCGCATCCGCGTGGCCGACGCCGCCGAGGTCCTGGCCACGGCCCACCCGGCCAGCCGCGACCTGATCATCCGCGACGTCTTCGCCCCGGACCCCACGGACCTGACGGGCGCCCGCCACATCACCCCGCCGGGCCTCACCGGCCTGGACGCGGCCCGCGCCGCCGCGCGGGTCCTCGCCCCCGGCGGGCTGTACGTGCTCAACGTGGGCGGCGGGCCGGACCTGACGTCGGTGCGGGCGGACGTGGCCGCCGTCGTCGCCGCGTTCGAGCACGTCGAGGTGATCGCGGATCCGCCCATGCTCAAGGGGCGGCGCCGCGGCAACGTCATCGTGGCGGCCTCGGACGCCCCCGTGGCCCGCCCCGCCGCGGACGCCCCGCCCGGCTCCGACCCCCGCGACCGCCTGGCCCGTGCCCTGCGCATGGACGCCTTCCCGGCCCGGCTCGCGGAGGATCCACGCGGCTTCCCCGCGGGCGTCGCGCCCGGGATCACGGGACTCGTCCCGGGCCCCGAGGCGTAGACTGGAGGCACTCGGCCGGGTCCGCCCGGGGCCCGTCGAGTCCGACTCGAGGAGGTCGCCATGTCCGCCCAGACCCAGCCCGCCGCCACCCGCCGTGAGGACGCACCGCTCGGCGTCCTGGTGGGTGTGGACGGCTCCGACCAGTCCGTCTCCGCCGCCCGCTGGGCCCAGCGCGAGGCCGGCCTGCGCGGCGAGCCGCTGACCCTCGTCACCGCCTACTCGATCCCCGCGTACTGGGGTTACGGCGCGGACGCCGGCGGCGCCGTCCTGGACGACTCCCGTCTCCGCGAGGGCGTGCAGGCCCTCCTGGAGGAGGTCGCCGGCAAGCTCGACGCCGACGGGGTGCGTCCGGAGCTGCGTGTGGAGATCGGGGACGCGGCCGGCGTCCTCGTGGAGCTCTCCGCCGAGGCCTCCCTGCTCGTCTCGGGCGCGCGCGGCCGCGGCGGCTTCATGGGCCGCCTGCTCGGCTCGGTGGCCGCCGCGCTGCCCGGCCACGCGCACTGTCCGGTCGCCATCATCCCCGCCGGGGTCGAGGCCAGCCGCGCGGGGGACAGGACCGCCGTCGTGGTGGGCGTCGACGGTTCCGAGCAGGGCCGTGCCGCCGCTCTCGAGGCCGCTGAGGAGGCCCGCCTCCGCCAGGCCCCGCTGAAGCTCGTGTGCGCCGTCCCGCCCCTGGGCGCGAACGCCGCATGGCTGGCCGTCAGCCTGGACGAGGAGGCCCGCGAGCGGGAGCTGCGCGAGCGCCTCGACGCCGGCGCCGCGTGGATCAGCTCCGAGTTCCCCGGCCTCGAGGTCCTCACCGAGCTCGTGGACGGCACCCCCGTGGACGTGTTGGTGGACCAGAGCGCCACCGCCTGCCTCACCGTGGTGGGCACGCGCGGTCTGGGCGGCTTCGCCGGTGCGATCGTCGGCTCCACGAGCCGCGGCGTCGCGGACCACGCGAAGGGCCCGGTGCTCGTCGTCCCGTTCCGCGAGGACGTCCGCCTCGGCCGTCGCGCCTCGTTCGGCCCGGTCCAGGACCAGCCGGAGTCCTGACCGGCGCTCAGCCCCAGCCGAGCTCGTGGAGGCGCTCCTCGGAGATGCCGAAGAAATGCCCCACCTCGTGCATGACGGTGACGGTGATCTCGTCCTCGAGCTCGGCGCGGGAGGTGCAGTGGCGGGTGAGCGGGCCGCGGAACACCACGATCCGGTCCGGCATCTGCCACGCGAGCTCGGCGCGCTCGGTCAGCGGCACGCCCTCGTAGAGGCCGAACAGCTCGGTGGCCGGGTCCTCCCAGCGCTGCGGCTCGTACTCGTCCTCCACCACCACGACGACGTTCGTCAGCAGCCGCGCCAGCTCGTCCGGGATGCGGGTGAGGGCCGCGGAGACGGCGTCGTCGAACTCCTGCTCGCTCATCCACGTGGCGGCGGGCTGCTCGGGCGACGGGCGGTGGTCCACGGCGGCTCCTGGGGGTGCGGGGCTCCGCGGTGCGGAGGGCGGCCGGCCGGCGGCCGGACTTGCCGGAGGGTGTGCGGCCACCATAGACTCCCAGGGTCCACCTCGGGAATCTCGACACCGGACCTGCCCCTATCGTCTAGAGGCCTAGGACACCGCCCTTTCACGGCGGCGACACGGGTTCGAATCCCGTTGGGGGTACGCAGAACGGCCGCCCTCGGCGGCCGGAACGGCACGTGGAGCGTGGACTTGCACGACGCTCGGAGGCTCTGCTAGAGTTTCCACTCGTTGCGAAAGCGGCGAGAACAACAGAACATGGCCCTGTAGCGCAGTTGGTTAGCGCGCCGCCCTGTCACGGCGGAGGTCGCGGGTTCAAGTCCCGTCAGGGTCGCTCGGATCGTCCGATCACCGGCATTCGGAAACGGAGTCCGGTGACGCATGGTCCTGGTGACGAAGGTCGCCGGGCTCTGTAGCTCAGTTGGTAGAGCGTACGACTGAAAATCGTAAGGTCACCGGATCGACGCCGGTCGGAGCCACCACTTCGAGAAGGCCCCCCGCAGACGCGGGGGGCCTTCGTCGTCCGGGGCGACGAGCCACTGACAGGCGGCGACGCGGTGGGCACACTGGTTCGATGCCCGATTCCCCCTCCGCCCGCGCGACCGGCGGCGAGACCGCGCTTGTGGTGATCGACGTCCAGCACAGCTACTTCGAGCATCCCGCGCTGGCCGCCCAGCAGGCCGAGCTGACGGCGGCGGTCGTGGAACTGCTCCGGACCGCGCGCGAGGCCGGCCGTCCCGTCTTCCTGGTGCGGACCGAGCACGCGCGGGACCGCTCCACGTGGACGTTGAACATGCTGGCCGACGGCGAGGGCTTCGCCTTCCCGGGCACCCGGCAGGCGGCTCTGCTCGACGGGGTCGCGGCGGCCGCCCCGGACGCCGTCGAGGTCGTGAAGACCCGGGACTCCGCCTTCCACGGCACGGGACTGGCGGCCGAGCTGCGGGGCCGCGGGGTGGATCGGCTCCTGCTGTGCGGCGTCTCCACCCACAGCTGCATCGCCGAGACCGCCACGGCCGCGTTCGCCCTCGACTTCCACGCCGCGATCGCGACGGACGCGATCGCCTCCGAAGAGCCGGCGCTGGCCGCCGCGATGCTCGACTTCCTCCGCGCCGAGATGCGTCAGCCGCTCCTCGGGCAGGACGAGGCACTCACCCTCCTGCGCACCGGCCTCGTCCCCGACCGGGGCTGAGGGGCGGTCACAGGATCTCGACGTCGCCCTCGTCCGCACGCGTGCGGTCCTGGGCGTCCTCCTCGATGTGCATGGCGGCGGACTCCGCATTGCGCAGGGAGTCCGGGGCACGTCCCTCCCCGGCCCGGTGCTGCGGGTCGTCCGAGCCGCCGCGCACGGGCTGGCCGTCGCGGCCGTCCTCCGGCTCGGGGTCGCCGGCGGCGTTGGGATCGGCGAGCAGGTCCGTCTCGAGCTCTCGTTCGTCCTCGCGGTCCTCGAAGGGGACGTCGGTCATGGTGCGGTCCTTCCTCTCGCGGGCGGGCCCGTCCGGCGCCGCCGTCGTCGTGGTGCCCCACACCCTAGTGAGGCCGCCCACGCCTCACCAGGGGGCGCCCGCGCCGGGGCCGTGGGCGCGGTCACCCCGCCGGGTGAGACCGTCCACTCGGCCGCGCCTCAGGCGGGGAGCCGGCGTGCGGGACCACGTAGGGTCGGGAGGATGAGCGATCCGACACCGCCCTCGACCGAGCCCATGATCCCCGAGCAACCCGGGAACCATCCGTCCTCGGCGACCGCCCCCGACGCCGGCGTCGCCCCTGCCACCTCCGCCGCGGCCGACCGCGATCGCGTCCTGCTGCCGTGGGTGTTCTGGCCCTCCGCGGTCATCGTGCTCTCCTTCGTGGTGGCCACGCTGCTCGCCCCCGAGCAGATGACCGTGGGCATCAGCCTGGTCCAGCAGGCCATCATCACGAACTTCTCGTGGTGGTACGCCCTCGTCGCCCTGTTCTTCGTGCTGTTCTGCGGCTACCTCGCGTTCTCCCGCAAGGGCGACATCACCCTGGGCAAGCCCGATGAGAAGCCCGAGTTCTCCACGCTGTCCTGGTTCTCCCTGCTCTTCGCGGCGGGCATGGGCATCGGCCTCGTGTTCTTCGGCATGACCGAGCCGCTCATGCACTTCACCTCGCCGCGGCCCGACCTGGCGGCCGCCAACCCCACCCAGGCGGAGGCCGCCCAGTCGGCGCTGGCCACCACGTTCCTGCACTGGGGCCTGCAGCCCTGGGCGATCTACGCGGTGGTGGGCGTGGCGGTCGCGCTGGCCATCCACCGGCGTGGCCGTCCCCTCGCGCTGCGCTGGGCCTTCGAGCCGCTGATCGGCGAGCGCCGCGTGCGCGGCGGCTGGGGCCACCTGATCGACAACATCGCCCTCATCGGCACCGTCTTCGGCGTGGCCACCTCGCTGGGCCTCGGCGTCACCCAGATGTCCGCGGGCCTGCGTGCGCTGGGCATCGTGCCCGAGGACAGCCCCTGGCTCGAGTACGCCATGATCGGCGCGGTCACCTGCGTGGTGCTCTACACCGTGGTCTCCGGCGTGGAGCGCGGCATGAAGTGGCTGTCCAACACCAACCTGATCCTGGCCGCCGGCCTGCTGCTGTTCATCGCGATCGTGGGGCCCACCGCGTTCCTGTTCAAGGAGATGGTGCAGTCCCTCGGCTCCTACATGCAGTACTTCTTCGCGAACTCGCTCAACGTCTCCGCGTTCTATGGCGCCGAGGGCGACGCGTGGCAGGCCGGCTGGAGCGCGTACTACTGGGGCTGGTGGATGTCCTGGACGCCGTTCGTCGGCATCTTCATCGCCCGCATCTCGCGCGGTCGCACCGTGCGCGAGTTCATCGCCGGCGTGCTGCTGGTGCCCACCCTGGTCTGCGTGGTCTGGTTCGGCATCCTGGGCGGCACCGCGATCTTCCTCGAGACCACCCGCCCGGCCGGGTACACCTCCGTGGTGGGCGCGGACGGCGCCATCGACTCGAACACCGCGCTGTTCCAGGTGCTCGAGCAGCTGCCCGCGGGCATGATGCTCGTGGTCGGCGCCATCATCCTCTCGGGCATCTTCTTCATCACCTCCGCCGACTCGGGCTCGCTCGTGATGGGCATGCTCGCCACCGGCGGCGACGTGAACCCGAAGGCCACGGTGAAGATCTTCTTCGCCATCGCCACCTCGCTCATGGCCGCGGCACTGCTGGCCGCGGGCGGCCTGTCCGCGATCCAGGTCCTGGCCATCACCATCGGCCTGCCGTTCTCCGTGCTGATGCTGCTGATCTGCCTGGCCACGTTCCGCTCGCTCGGCTACTCCGTGGCGCGGGTGGAGGCGGTGCGCCGCCAGGCCATGCTGGCCTCCATCAAGGACCGCCTGGGCCTCGAGTCCGACGACGACGAGGTGGTCGACGCCGGCCCCGTGGCGGCCTCGCAGTGGTGGGCCTCGCTCAGCCGGGACCACCAGCAGCGGATCGCCGATGCGGCCGCCGGCGTCCCGGCCTCAGAGGGGCCCCGCCGCCCCCGGCTGCGCCGCCACGAGCACTGACGTCCGGCCTCCCGGGCGACCTCCCGGCCCCGACGAGAACGGCCCCTGTCCCGCGCGGGACAGGGGCCGTCGTCGTCGTGGGGGTCAGTCCTCGTGGGACTGGCGGGTGCGGACCACCGGCAGGGTGCCGGTGCGGTCGTGGGCCGCGGCCGACGTGCGGGTGCCCGTGACGAACCAGGCGAGGGTCAGGACCGCGACCCACACGAGACCGATGATGAGCGCCTGGCGCGAATCCGGGATGGTGGCCATGGTGATCACCACGGTGGCCACGAACGCCAGGCCCAGGTAGGTGCCGACGCCGCCCAGCGGCATGGGGAAGGGGGACGGCTCCGCGCCCTGCTCCGCGACGCGCCTGCGCATGGCGCGGTGGGACAGGAAGATCATGGCCCAGGTCAGCACCACGGCGAACGAGGCGACGCCGGCCACCAGGCTGAAGGCGTTCGGGTCCACGGTGATCAGCACCGCGCCGAGCACCATCACGCCCAGCATCACGGCCACGGACAGCCACGGCACGCCGCCGCGGTTGGTGTGGGTGAAGGCCCGGGGTGCCTGGCCGTCGTGGGCCATCGCGTAGAGCAGGCGACCGGACGCGTAGATGCAGGCGTTGATCGCGGAGACGGCGGCGGTGAGCACCACGAAGTTCAGCAGGTGCGGGGCGAAGGGGACGCCGAGGCCCTCGAAGATCTGCACGAACGGGCTGGCCTTGCCGTCCACCTGGTTCCAGGGGACGAGGGCCATGATGACCGCCATCGTCAGCACGTAGAACAACAGGATGCGGATCGGCACCGTGTTGATGGCCTTGGGCAGCACCTTCTCCGGGTTCTTGGCCTCGCCCGCGGCCACGCCGAGGGTCTCGATGCCGCCGAAGGAGAACGTCACGATGGTGAGCGCGGTCAGCACGCCCAGGATGCCGTGCGGCAGGAATCCGCCGTGGTCCACGAGGTTCGCCAGGCTGGCCTGGGTGCCGTCCGCGGTGGAGGCGCCGGTGAAGAGCAGGATCACACCGCCGAAGATCATCGCCACGATGGCCCCGACCTTCACGAGCGTCAGCCAGAACTCGGCCTCACCGAAGTTGCCGACGTGCGTGAAGTTGATCAGGCCGACCACGAGGATCGTGGCCGCGACCCAGGCCCAGGCCGGGACCCCCGGGAACCAGAACGCCATGTACGTGGTGATGGCGGCGGTGTCCGCGACGATCACGACGGCCAGCTCGAAGACGAAGGTCCAGCCGGTCACGTAGCCGGCGAAGGGGCCGAGATAACGGGAGGCGTAGGCGGCGAAGGACCCGGAGACGGGCTCCCGGAGCGTCATCTCGCCGAGGGCGCGCATCACGAGGAACACGGCGGCGCCCGCGACGAGGAAGGACAGGATCACGCCCGGCCCGGCGGCCTGGATGCCGCCGGCCGAGCCGTAGAAGAGGCCGGTGCCCACCGCCGTGCCCAGGGCGATGAACATGATGTGCCGCTGGCTCAGGCCGCGGTGCAGCTGCCCGCGGTCCGCGGTGGCCGCGCCGGTCTCGGCGACGCGGGAGCCGGAGGGGGAGGTGCTCACGTGAAGTCTCCGCTCGAAGGGGGGGGGGTGGATCAGGACACGCCATGGTGACTCGTGATACAGCGTTCATGCCACTTTGTCCGGTGTGATGCAAGTCATCGTGGACGTTACGTCGCGTTCGTCCGGCCAGGCCGGATGATGTGACCTCGCCCACCGCGGATTCCCCGCGGAAGGTCCGTGGCGCCCCGGCGGGTCCCGGGGCGCGCCGGGCTCAGTCCATGAGCAGCCACGCGGCGGCGTCGTGCGCGAGCCGCCCGTCCTGCACGGCCTCCGCCTCCTCGAGGGAGAACAGGGCCCGGGAATGGTTCGCGGGCAGGTCGACGGGCTCGGTCGACAGGTTCGCCATCACGAGCACGGTGCGCGCCGGGATCGGCTCGCCCGAGCCCAGGTGCCGGCCACCGCCCGAGGTGACCGTGAACGCCAGCACGCCGCGTGTGGGGTCGTGGTGCTCGGACCACGCGAACGTGCCCGTGCCCAGGTCGAGCTCGCCGCGGATCTGCAGCAGACGCCGGTACAGCTCGAACACGGAGCCCTCGACGCCGACCTGCCGGTCCGCCGCCAGCGCTCGGAAGGACGCGGGCTGGGGCAGCCACGGCGCGGCGACGCCCTCGGCGGCGGACGCGGGGCCGTCGTCGTCCGCGGGGGTCGAGAAGCCGTAGGACGGCTCGTCGGCGGCCCACGGCAGAGGGATGCGGCAGCCGTCGCGGCCGGGCTCCTTGCCGTCCGTGCGGAAGAAGTACGGGTCCTGGCGGTGCTCGGCGGCGAGGGTGGTGTGCTCGGGCAGGCCCAGCTCGTCGCCCTGGTAGATGTACGCGGAGCCGGGCAGGCCCAGCTCCACCATCGCGGCGGCGCGGGCCCGACGGCGACCGACCGCCTCGTCTGGCTGCTCGTCCTCGGCCGTGATGCCGGCGGGGTAGGAGCTCGGGTCGGCGAGGCCGTAGCGGGAGGCGTGGCGCACCGTGTCGTGGTTCGAGAGCACCCAGGTGTTCGGGGCGCCGACCCGGCCGGCCTGCTCGAAGGACCGGTCGATCGCGTGGGTCAGCGAGGCGGCGTCCCAGCCGGCCATGAGGTAGGTGAAGTTGAAGGTCTGGTGCATCTCGCCGGGGCGGACGTACCGGAACATCCGCGAGAGCGGGGCCACCCACGCCTCGGCCACCATCATCGGCTCGTGGTCGTAGGAGTCCAGGACCCGCCGCCAGTCCCGGTAGACCTCGTGGACGCGGTCCTGGTCCATGAACGGGGTGAGCGGCTCGAAGGTGTCCGGGTCGAACGTGGGGTCGGCGTCCTCGCCCGCGTCCGTGACCATGCCCATGCGGGAGTGCTCGGCGTCCGGGTAGCCGGGCTGCTTGATGAGCCCGTGGGCCACGTCCACCCGGAAGCCGTCCACGCCGCGGTCCAGCCAGAACCGCAGGATGGAGCGGAACTCCTCACGCACCTCCTCGTTCTCCCAGTTCAGGTCCGGCTGCGTGGTGTCGAACAGGTGCAGGTACCACTGGCCCGGGGTGCCGTCCGCCTCGGTCACGCGGGTCCAGGCCCCGCCGCCGAACGTGGACTCCCAGTTGTTGGGGGGCAGCTCGCCGTGCTCGCCGCGGCCCTCGGCGAAGTGGTAGCGGGCGCGCTCGGGGGAGCCGGGGCCGGCGGCCAGGGCGGCCTGGAACCACGCGTGCTCGGACGAGGTGTGGTTCGGCACGAGGTCCACGACCACGCGGATGCCGGCCTCGTGCGCGGCGGCGATCATCTCGTCCGCGTCCGCGAGCGTGCCGAACCGCGGGTCCACGGCGCGGTAGTCCGCGACGTCGTAGCCGGCGTCGTGCTGCGGGGAGAGGTAGAAGGGCGAGAGCCAGATCGCGTCCACGCCGAGCTGGGCCAGGTAGTCGAGGCGCGAGGTGACGCCGCGCAGGTCGCCCATGCCGTCCCCGTCCGCGTCCGCGAAGGAGCGCGGGTACACCTGGTAGATCACGGCGTCCACCCACCACGGCGTGACGGGCCGGTTCCGGGCTTCCGAGGGCGGGGTGCTCAGGCGCTGCGTGGTCATGGGATCCACCCTAGGCCCGACGCCGGGGCGCGCGCCCCGCGTGGGCGGCGTCGGCGGCGTGGTGTGCGTCTCGAGCACCCGGGTCGGCCCCACCCCGGTGCGCCGGCGGCCGGCTCAGGTCAGCCTGGCCAGCATCCCGACGGCGGCCCAGCGCCGGTTCAGTCGTTCCTGTGCGACGCCGGCGGTCGCCTCGTCGCCCTCCTCGAGCGCGTCGATGAGCGTCCACAGGTCGAAGACGGAGTCGTCCGGCCACACGTGCCGCGTGAGGCCGCCGTAGTCCAGCTCGATCCACGAGTCGGGGTGGAACGCGCCGAGCCACTCCACCATCACCGTGAGCTCGCCGATCAGCTCCGCATCCGGGGCGTGCCGCGCGAGCACCGCCGCCGCGTGCCCGGCCCGCTCCCGGGCGGCCACGATCGGGGCGCGCCGGTACGCCGTGCGCTCGCCGTCCACGAGGCGCTTCACCGGCTCCTCGGGGTCGAACACCGTGAGCCAGCCGTGCGGCACACCCCACGTGGCCGTGCGCGTCTGCACGCGGTGGTGCTCCGGCGCGCCGCCCTCGTCCTGCGGGTCCTGGCCCGCCGCGTCCGGGTCGGGGGAGAGGCCCCACTCGTCCTCGAGCGCCACGAGCGCGCGGCCGCGGTTCATGGCGCGCGCCGCCGGCGGGATGGCGGCCTCGTGCAGCCGCGGCAGCATCGTCTCCTCGAGCATGGCCGCGGCCATCTCGGCGCGCAGGCCCCGCTCGTCCGGGCAGTAGAAGGCGGAGCGGTGCTCGTCCTGGAGGACCCGCACCAGGTCGTCCTCACCGGGTTCCGGGAACGGGTCGGCCACGGGCCGGGCCAGGCGACGCCGGGCCCGTTCGGCCGCCTCGGCCTCGACCTCGGCACGGGTGCGGTGGCCGCCGGCGATCAGCCGCGCCTGGACCGCGTCCGGGAACGTGGCCAGCGGCTGGAAGACGCGCAGGTGCGCGGTGCCGCGCGCGACACCCGGGGGCGGGCCGCCGTCGTCGTGGGTCATCGCGGGCTCATCCGTGGCTCAGCCCAGCTCGACGACCACGGGCGCGTGGTCCGAGGCGCCCTTGCCCTTGCGCTCCTCGCGGTCGATCCAGGCGTCCGTGACCGTCCGTGCGAGGGCGGGGGAGCACAGCTGGAAGTCGATGCGCATGCCCTTCTTCTTGGGGAAGGCCAGGCCCGTGTAGTCCCAGTACGTGTACACGCCGGGGCCGGGGTGGCGCGGGCGCACCACGTCCACCAGCCCGGCGTCCTCGAACGCGTGGAACGCCGCGCGCTCGGCCGGGGAGACGTGCGTGTAGCCCTCGCGCTGGAACAGCTCGATGTCCCACACGTCCTCGTCCTGCGGAGCGATGTTCCAGTCGCCGGTCAGGGCGAGCCGGGTGTCCGGGTCCTCGGCGAGGCGAGCGGCCGCGTGCTCCTGGAGCACGCGCAGCCACTCGAGCTTGTAGCCCATGTGCTCGTTCTCCAGGCCGCGCCCGTTGGGCACGTACAGGCTCCACAGGCGCACCGGGGCGACGCCGTCGGCCGCCTCCGCGCCCACGGTCGCCCCGATGGCGCGGGACTCCTCCTGCGGGTCCACGCCGCCCTTGCCGAAGTGCGGCTGGCCGGGGAAGCCGCGCTGCACGTCGCTCAGGCCGACGCGGGAGGCGATGGCCACGCCGTTCCACTGCGAGGTGCCGTTGTGCACCACCTCGTAGCCGGCGCGCTCGAAGAGCTCCCACGGGAAGTTCTCGTCCCGGCACTTGGTCTCCTGGATGGCCAGGACGTCGATGTCATGGCGCTCGAGGAAGGCCTCGACGCGGTCGGCGCGGGCACGGAGGGAGTTGACGTTCCAGGTGGCGATCTTCACCCGGCCAGGCTATCGAAGGGCGCGGACACCGTGGGATCGGCGCCTCAGCGCCACCAGTCGTCGTGGATCGTCACCGGCGTGGTGCGCTTGTGGCGGCTGCGGAGCCAGATGCCCTCGAGCTTCTCCGCGACCTCGGTAGGGACGTCCTTGCCCTCGAGGTAGTCGTCGATGTCCTCGTACGTCATCCCGAGTTCGGCCTCGTCCGTCTGGCCCGGCGTGCCGTCCAGCAGGTCCGCGGTGGGCACCTTGTTCCACAGGGGCTCGGGGGCGCCGAGTTCGCGGCCCAGCGCCCGCACCTGCCGCTTGTTCAGGCCAGCCAGCGGCAGGACGTCCGCGCCGCCGTCGCCGAACTTCGTGTAGAAGCCCGTGATGGCCTCCGCCGCCTGGTCCGTGCCGATCACCAGCTGCCCGTGGGCGCCGGCCACCGCGTACTGGGCCGTCATGCGGATGCGGGCCTTCACGTTGCCCTGGTTGTAGTCCGAGATCGGCTCCCCCACGGCCTCGGCGAAGGCGGCGGCCAGACCCTGCACGGCCTCCGCGATGTTCAGGGTGACGTCCTGGTCCGCGCCCACGAAGTCCATGGCGGCCCGGGCATCCGCCTCGTCGTGCTGCACCTTGTAGGGCAGGCGCACGGCGGTGAACCGGGGGTTCTCGCGGGAGGGCACGACGTCGGCGCCCACCCCCGCCTCACCCGGCGGGGTGGTGCCGGGGCCGCCCAGGGCGACGGCGTCCGGGACGCCGAGCTGGGCGCGGCGACGCTCGACGGCGAGCTGGGCCAGCCGGCCGCCCACCGTGGAGTCCACGCCGCCGGAGATGCCCAGGACGAAGCCGGACGCGCCCGTGGCCGCGAGGTAGTCGGCGAGGAAGGCCACGCGCCGTTCGACTTCGGCCGCCGGGTCGATCTCGGGGAGGACGCCCTGCTGGGCGATGATCCGCTGCTGGAGTTCACGCATGCCGGTCAGCGTAGGA
Source organism: Micrococcus luteus (assembly GCF_014138885.1). NCBI lineage: Bacteria > Bacillati > Actinomycetota > Actinomycetes > Micrococcales > Micrococcaceae > Micrococcus > Micrococcus luteus. Next base: position 1,348,090 of record NZ_JACJIK010000001.1, on the reverse strand, counting down.
CCGGCCCCGCGCACGGGGACAGGGGCGGTCGGCGACGACGGCTCACGCGTCCGGGTGCCCCAGGTTGCGGGCGATGCGGCGCAGGACGCGGACGGCGTCGTCGATCTGGTCCCGCGGGACGTCCGCCGTCGCCTCGGCACGCAGGGCCTCGACCGCCTCACCCACGCGGGCGCCCGCGGTGCGGCCCGTGGCGGTGAGGGTGTAGAGGTCGCCCTCGACCGTCACCCAGTGGGACTCGACCAGCTCCTCGATCTGACCGGACACCGCGCCGCGCTGCTCCTCCTCGAAGCCGGCCTCGAGCTCGGCGCGGGACTGCGGGGCCACCGTGAGGGTGTTCAGCAGCTGCCACTGGACGCGGGTCAGGCCGTGCTCCTCGAGGCTCTCGGCCACGCGCGCCGCGATCAGGCCCTCGGTGAGGGTGAGCCAGTGCGCCAGGGGCAGGCCGGAGGGATGCTGGACGGGGGCGTCGTCGTGCGGGATCTCGCTCATAACCCGAGCCTAGCCAGGCCGGGACGGAATCGGCAGGGGTGGCCGGGCTCGCACTAGCATGGGCGGCATGACCGACGCGCAGACCCCCACCGTCCCCACGCCCGAGCAGGACCGCGAGCGGCTCAAGCAGCTCATCCAGGAGCTGGCCGTGGTGCACGGCCGGGTGACCCTGTCCTCCGGCAAGGAGGCGGACTACTACGTGGACCTGCGTCGTGTCACCCTGCACCACGAGGCCGCCCCACTGATCGGCCGCGTGATGCTGCGCCTGCTCGAGGAGAACGGGATCGAGTTCGACGCGGTGGGCGGCCTGACCATGGGCGCCGACCCCGTGGCCACCGCGATGATGCATCAGGCCGGCACCGTGGGCCGCGCGCTCGACGCGTTCGTGGTGCGCAAGGCGCAGAAGTCGTACGGCATGGGCCGGCAGGTGGAGGGCCCGGGCGTGGACGGGCGCCGCGTCGTCGTGCTGGAGGACACCTCGACGACGGGCGGCTCCGCGCTCACCGCCGTCGAGGGCGTGCGCAACGCGGGCGGCGACGTCCAGGCCGTGGCCGTGATCGTGGACCGTGCGACCGGCGCCGCCGAGCGCGTGGCCGAGGAGGCGGGGGTGCCGTACCTGTACGCGTTCGGCAAGGACGAGCTCGGCCTCGACTGAGCCTCGGCCGGCCCCGCGCCGCCCGCCTAGAGCCAGTCCGCGCGCTTGAACAGCACGAAGAGGGTGAGGGCCACCGCCAGCATGAGTCCCAGGGCGAACGGATAGCCGAACGCCCAGTGCAGCTCGGGCATGCCGTCGAAGTTCATGCCGTAGACCGAGCCCACCAGCTGCGGCGCGAAGATGATCGCCGCCCAGGACGAGATCTGCTTGACCTGCTCGTTCTGGGCGATCGACTGCTCGGCCAGCCGCTTCGACGCCAGCGTCGAGTCCAGCTCGAGGGCGTTGTTGAGCATCTGGCGCATGGTCATCACGCGCTCGTTGATCTGGACGGCGTGGTCGTGGACGTCGCGCAGGCGGCGCAGGTTCTCCACCTCGAGGCGCGCCTGATCGCTGAGCTCCTCGTCCTCCCAGGCGTGGGCGTCGTCGCGCCGGGGCAGGCCGTCGGCGTCGAGGCGGCGGGTGTCCTCATGCAGGCGGGTGCGCACCTCCTCCTGGAGCTGCTCCACGATGGACGGCAGCGCGCGGATGGCGTGCTGGAAGTTCAGCACCTCGCGGGAGAGCTCGTAGATGCGCCGGGAGACGTGCCCGTCGCCGGCGAAGACCTGGTCCTCGATCTCCGCGATGTCCTGTTCGAGGCCGTCGGCCACCGGGAAGTAGTCGTCCACGACCCGGTCCAGGATCTCCAGGGTGACCTGCCACGGCCCCATCGCGAGGCGCTCGCGGCCCTCCGTCTCCAGGGACCGTCGCACGGCGGCCAGGTCCGGCTCCTCCGCGTGACGCACCGTCACCACGTAGTGCTCACCGGTGAAGACGCTCAGCTCGCCGAACTCCACGGTCTCGGTGCGGTCGACGTAGCGGGCCGGGTGCAGGACCATGAACGAGTCCTCGCCGTAGCGGTCCAGCTTGGCGCGCTCGCCTCCGGCGAGGGCGTCCTCGACGGCGAGCGGGTGCAGGCGCAGCTCCTCCGCGACCGCTTGGAGCTCGGCCACGTCCGGGCGGTACAGGCCCAGCCAGGCCATGCCGCCGGTGCGCTCACACTCCTCCCAGGTGTCCTCGAGGGTGGAGGGGGCGTGGACGCGCCGCCCGTCCACGTACACGGCGTTGTCGATCATGCTCACCCGGACATTCTCCCCGACGGCGGCCCCCGGCGGATTCCAGGATGCGCGCGCTACGGTGGCGCCATGAAGACTCCGCGTCATGCCCCGCCCGTCGTCCGCGACGGCAAGACCCTGCTCCCCGCCCACGCCGTCTCCACGGCCCCGGTCACCGCATTCGGTCTGATCGGCGGCTACCTGACCGCCCGTGAGACCGGCATCCGGCCGCTCGGCGGTGTCGTGCTGGCCGCCGCCGGCCTGTATGCCGGCCGGACGTGGTTGGCCACGCGGGGGCCGGCCGTCACCGGGGGCCTGGCCGCCCTGTACCTCGGCGGCTTCGGCGCCTCCCACCCGCTGGCCAAGAAGATCGGTGCGTGGCCGGCGGTGCTCTCCGTGGCCGCGGTGTCCGCCGGGGCCGCCTGGGCCGCCGTCGACCGGTCCGAGGCCGGCCGCTGAACGAGCCCGCGCCGGCCGAGGACGGCGCCGCGCCCCGCGAGGTCGGCGTCGGGCCGTGGCTCGGCCCGTGGCCGGAGGACCCGCGCTACGACCCGGAGCTGCTCGCGCACGGCGACCGCCGCAACGTGCTCGACCACTACCGCTACTGGAGCCTCGAGGCGATCGTCGCGGACCTCGACGCGCGGCGCCACCCGTTCCACGTGGCCATCGAGAACTGGCAGCACGACCTGAACATCGGCACCGTCGTGCGCACCGCCAACGCGTTCAACGCCGCCGGGGTGCACATCATCGGGCGGCGCCGCTGGAACCGGCGCGGCGCCATGGTCACCGACCGCTACCTGCACGTGCGCCACCACGAGACGGTGGCGGCGTTCACCGCGTGGGCGGCGGGGGAGGGGCTGCCCGTGCTCGGCGTGGACCTGTTCCCCGAGTCGGTGCCGATGGAGACCTTCGACTTCCCGCGTGCCTGCGTGCTCGTCTTCGGGCAGGAGGGGCCGGGGCTCTCGGCGGAGGTGCGGGCGGCGTCGAGCGCGGTGTTGTCCATCGCGCAGTACGGCTCCACCCGTTCGATCAACGCGGGCGTGGCCGCCGGCATCGCGATGCACGCGTGGATCCGGCAGCACGCGGCCGTCCCCTGAGTCCGGCGCGAGCCAGACGATTCCGTGCTGAAAGGAGACTCTGGGCCGCAGATTCGTCTGGCTCGCCGCGCAGAACGGCGCAGGGTGGCGCAGGACCGCGCCGACGACGTGCGGCGTGACGGCGTCAGCCCGCGAAGGGGCGGGCCGGCAGGCCCGTCACCCCCGGGCGGACGGCGAACACGGCCCCGGCCAGCGGGTCCTCGCCGCGCTCCAGGTTCTCCCAGGAGGTGGTGATGTAGAGGGTGCCGAGGTCGTCGCCGCCGAAGGTGCACGCCGTGGTCTTCTGCACGGGCACCTCGACCACCTCGTCGAGCGTCCCCTCGGGCGTGTACCGGTGGATCTGCCCGTGGCTGATCACGGCCACCCAGATCCCGCCCTCGGCGTCCACGGTGAGTCCGTCCGGCTTGCCCTCCCCGTCGAGCACGTCCACGAGCACGCGGCGGTTCGTCAGGCCCTCCTCGCGGGAGTAGTCGAACACGGCCACCTGCCGTGTGGGGGTGTCGTTGTAGTAGGCCCGCGTGCCGTCGGGGCTCCACTCCAGGCCGTTGGACGTCGTCGCGCCGGTCAGCACGACGTCCACCTCGCCGGCGCCGCCGTCGGGTCCGGGGGCGAGCCGGTAGAGGTTCGCGGCGCCGGGGGTCTTGGCGTACGCCATGGTGCCGCAGTGGAACCGGCCGTCTGGGTCACAGCCGCCCTCGTTCATCCGGATCCCGGCGTCCGCGCCCCACAGCTCGGGCAGCGTCGTCAGCTCGCCCTCGGGCGAGATCAGGGCGAAGCCCCGCTCCACCGCGACGACGGCGCCACCCCCCGCACGCGGGCGCAGCGCGGCGGCCACGTCCCCGACGTGCGTGCGGTCCACCGTGCCGTCGGCGCGCAGGGACAGGACGTCCCCGGCGAGCATGTCCACCCAGCGCAGGCCGCCGCCGGCGGTCACGCCCTCGGCGGCGCTGCCCCACGAGGCGGCCCAGACGGGGCCCTCGCCGTGGTAGGTGATGGGATCGGTGACCTGCTCGGCGCGCATGACTGCTCCTTCGGTGGGCGGGACGGTCCTGGCCCCGACGCTAGCCGAGGCTCAGAACCACCCGCACGAGTCGGCGGTCCAGCGGTCGGCGAGGGTCGCGTCCAGGAACGCCCCCATCCGCGGCAGCGAGGCCACGTGGCCGCCCACGTGGGTCGGGGTGAGGAGCGGGTCAAAACGCACCCGTGCCCCTTCCGCGCACCAGCGGCGGCCCAGGTCGCGGCCGGTGCGGTACGGGATGACGTCGTCCGTGACGGAGTGCGCGATCATCACCGGCACGTCCGGACGGCGGCCCGGTGCGCCGATCCGCTGCTCGGCGAGGATCCCGGCCAGCTCGGCGTCGGAGCGGACGAGCTCAGGGAAGTCCTGCCCCGTGTGGGTCAGCGTGGCGGAGTCGAGGTGCGCGTAGGCGAGGCTGCCTGCCACGCAGGTCTCGGCCGCGCCGGCGAGGGCCGTCAGGCCGGTCTCGTTGAGGTGCGTGGCCGGGTCCACGTCGTACGCGGCGAGCTGCCCGGCCATCGCGTAGAGCAGGAAGGCCGCGTACAGGCCGCCGTCGATCCGGTCCGCGACCTGCACGAGGTCGGCCGGCGGGGCGCCCACGTAGGCGCCCTTGAGGTCCAGCTCCGGGGCGTAGTCGGACGCGAGCTCGGCGGCGGCCGCGGCCGCCCCGCCGCCCTGCGAGTAGCCCGCGAGCGCGACCGGCGCGGTCGAGGTGACGCCCGACCCCGAGACCTGGGCGGCCGCGCGCACCGCGTCGAGGACGGCGTGCGCCTGGGCCTCCCGGACCATGTAGGTGTGCGTGCCCGGGGTGCCCAGGCCCTCGTAGTCGGTGACCACCGCGGCGTGGCCGCGGCTCAGCAGGGACGTGATCCCGACGCCTTCGTACTGCGCGCCGGTCGAGAGGGTGCGCGAGGGGGCGCAGCGGTCCGCCGCGCCCTGGGTGCCCACCGCGTAGCCGATCACGGGGCGCTCGCCGCCGCCCGTCCAGGGGGCGGTGGGGGTCAGCACGGTGCCGGTCACGGCGACGGGTCGGCCCTGGGCGTCCTGCGAGGCGTACATGATGCGCGTGGCGTGCGCGGGCACCTGCACCAGCCGCACGGGATCCAGATAGAAGGCGGCGGGCTCGCTGCGGATCAGGGCGCCGGGGGTCGCGGGCACGACGGCGGGCGGCAGGTAGAAGGGGTCGTCGACCGAGGCGGCCGCCAGGGCGTCCCGGGCCGCGTTCCAGCGGGCGTCCTCGGCCGTCGTGGCCGGCTGCGAGAGGTCCGCGACGGCGGAGCTCACCTCCGGCGCGTCCGGGGCCGGGGCGGACTCCTGGGCCAGGGCAGCGTGCGGCGCGCCGAACCCGGCGACGACGGCCACGGCGGCGGCCAGGGCGAGGGGGCGGGAGGGGCGGCGTGCGGGGGCCATGGCGGTCTCCGGTCTCTCGGATGTGAATGTGACGCAGCTCACCCTAGGCCAGCGACGGGCCCGTGCCCAGGCCGGCGTCGCCGTCGGGCCCGGGGCCCTGGGGCGGGTCCGGCCGCGCGGATAGGATGAGCCCGAGGGCGGCGCGCCCGCCGCGCTCCCCCGCCTGCCCGAGTCGACGACGCCTAGGAGCTGCAGCATGCCCATCGCATCCCCGGAGAAGTACGCCGAGATGATCGACGCCGCCAAGAACGGCGCCTTCGCCTACCCGGCGATCAACGTCACCAGCTCCCAGACCCTGAACGCCGCCATCCGCGGCTTCGCCGAGGCCGGCTCGGACGGCATCATCCAGGTCTCCACCGGCGGCGCCGCCTACTTCTCCGGCTCCTCCGTGAAGGACATGGTCGCCGGCTCGCTGGCCTTCGCGGCGTTCGCGCGCGAGGTCGCCAAGAAGTACTCCGTGAACATCGCCCTGCACACGGACCACTGCCCCCAGGACAAGCTCGAGGGCTTCGTCCTGCCCCTGCTGGACGCCTCCGAGGCCGAGGTGAAGGCCGGGCGCGACCCGATCTTCAACTCCCACATGTGGGACGGCTCCGCCGAGACCCTCGAGGAGAACCTGCGGATCGGCCGCGAGCTGCTCGCCCGCACCCACGCCAACAAGCAGATCCTCGAGGTGGAGATCGGCGTCGTGGGCGGCGAGGAGGACGGCGTGGCCCACGAGATCAACGAGAAGCTCTACACCACCGTGGCGGACGGCATCGCCACGGTGGAGGCCCTCGGCCTCGGCGAGCACGGTCGCTACCTCACCGCGCTGACCTTCGGCAACGTGCACGGCGTCTACAAGCCGGGCAACGTGAAGCTGCGCCCGGAGATCCTGCAGGAGATCCAGCAGGCCGTGGGCGAGAAGTTCGGCAAGGAGCGCCCGTTCGACCTCGTGTTCCACGGCGGCTCCGGCTCCGCCGCCCAGGAGATCGCCGACTCGGTGGAGTACGGCGTCGTGAAGATGAACGTGGACACGGACACCCAGTACGCGTTCACCCGCCCGGTGGCCGGGCACATGTTCGAGAACTACGACGGCGTCCTGAAGGTCGACGGCGAGGTCGGCGACAAGAAGCAGTACGACCCCCGCGTGTGGGGCGCCAAGGCCGAGGAGGCCATGGCCGCCCGCGTGGTCCAGGCCTGCACCGAGCTGAACTCGGCCGGCAAGAGCATCGGCTGACCCCGCCGTCCGCCGCGCCGGCCCGCACCCTCGCGTGAGGGTGCGGGCCGGCGTCGTCCTCAGCCCTCCCGCTCCTCCTGGGCCTGGAGGAACTCGAAGACCTCACGCTCGTCCACACCGGGGAAGGTCTGCGTGGGCATGGCCGCCAGCAGATGCGCGTGCATGCGGGCCGCGGGCCACACGTGCCCGCCCCACGCGGCCTCGAGCTCGGGGTCGGGGCGGCGGCAGCAGCGCGGATCGGGGCACGTGGAGGTGACCCGGTGGCGGGTGTCCGCGCCGCGGAAGTACCGGGCATGCTCGAACGGGGTGCCCACGGAGAGGGCGAACAGCCCGTCGGGGCCGTTCTCGATCATCGAGGTGCACCAGAACGTCCCGTTGGGCGAGTCCGTGTACTGCGTGTGGGCGCGGAACCGGTCGTTGCGGGAGAAGGCCTGCCGTGCGCCCCACTTCCGGCACGCCTGCTGGCCCTCGATCGCACCGGTGTGGTCGGCGGGGAACACGATCCCGTCGTTCTCGTAGGCCTTGTGGATCACCCCGGTCTCGTGGACCTTCTGGAAGTGGCAGCGGATGCCCAGGTCCACGGTGGCCAGGTTGGTGAACCGGTGCGCGGCGGCCTCGTAGGAGACGCCGAACGCGTCCTTCAGGTCGTCCACGGACAGGTCCCGGCGCTTCTGGGCGGCCCGCAGCAGCGACGACGCCGCCCGCTGCGGCATGAGCAGCGCGCCCGCCAGGTAGTTCACCGCCACACGCTGGGCGAGGAAGTCCTCGTAGTCCCGCGGCTCGCCGTGGCCCAGGACGGCGGCGGCGAGGGCCTGGAGCACCACGGTGCGGCGGTCGTGGTCCGAGGAGCGGGAGCCGCTGATGTGGATGCGCCCGTGCTTGAGGTCCGTGACGGAGCGCGTGGAGTGCGGCAGGTCCGGGACGAAGCGCAGGGTGAAGCCGAGGTGCTCGGCCAGCTCCGAGACCGCGTGCAGGCCCAGCGGCCCGCCCGTGTGGCCGATCGCGTCGAGCAGCCGATGCGCCTCGGCCTCGAGGTCGGGGTAGTGATTGTCCACCGCGCGCATCCGGGCGCGCAGCTGGGCGTTGGCGCGGCGCGCCTCCTCGGGGGTGGCGGCCTGCTCCTCCAGGCGACGGCGCAGCTCGGCCTCCAGCCCCGCGATCACCTCGAGGACCTCGGTGGGGGTGCGGGGCCCGATGCGCAGCGGCGGCAGGCCGAGGGAGGCGTAGTGCTCCGAGCGCGCGAACCGTTCGACCTCGATCTCCAGTTCGGCCCGCCGGGTGGGGGCCCGGCCGGTGAGCAGGTCCTCGACCGGCACGCCCAGGACCTCCGCGATCCGCTGGACCAGCGAGAGCCGCGGCTCGCGGCGGGCGTTCTCCACGAGGGACAGGTGGGAGCCGCTCACTCCCGTGCGCTCCGCGAGCTGGTCCAGGGTGAGGCCGGCCTGCTTGCGCAGGTGCCGGACGCGGCGGCCCAGCGCGACGGTGTCCACGGTCGCGCTGTCCTCGGGAAGCGGGCGGGTCATCATGCGCGGAACTGTAGACGGAACCGGGGAGGAGATCACGTGTGACGGAAAGAAAGTCACATTCTTGACAAGCGGGGGGCCGTTGCCGTGATCCATGCCACATGGGGGCGCAAGGACTGTCACGTTCTGACCCAGTGGCAGGAACGGCCGGAGTTTCCACCGATTTTGTGCTCCAGAGGGCCTTGCCCGGGGCCAAGGTGGATGTCAACGGCAGCGACGGACACGTCGCACCGAACCCTTCACGAACCGGACCGATCCTCAGGAGGACGTCATGACCACCCAGCCCCACCACTCCACTCCCGCCTCCGCCGAACAGCTCCAGCACGACTGGGACAACAACCCCCGCTGGGCCGGCGTCGAGCGCAGCTTCACCGCCGAGGACGTCGTCCGTCTCCGCGGCCGCATCCAGGAGGAGCACACGCTGGCCCGCCGCGGCGCCGAGAAGCTGTGGACCCAGCTGAAGGACGAGAACGCCCGCGGTGAGTTCACCAACGCCCTCGGCGCCCTCACCGGCAACCAGGCCGTCCAGCAGGTCAAGGCCGGGCTGCGCGCCATCTACCTCTCCGGCTGGCAGGTCGCCGCGGACGCCAACCTCTCTGGCCACACGTACCCGGACCAGTCCCTGTACCCGGCCAACTCCGTGCCGCAGGTGGTGCGCCGCATCAACAACGCCCTGCTGCGCGCGGACCAGATCGAGCACGCCGAGGGCGTCAGCAGCGTCGAGGACTGGCTCGTGCCGATCGTGGCCGACGCCGAGGCCGGCTTCGGCGGCCCGCTCAACGCCTACGAGCTCATGAAGTCGATGATCACCGCCGGCGCCTCCGGTGTGCACTGGGAGGACCAGCTGGCCTCCGAGAAGAAGTGCGGCCACCTCGGCGGCAAGGTGCTCATCCCCACCGGCCAGCACATCCGCACGCTCAACGCCGCCCGCCTGGCCGCCGACGTCGCCGACGTGCCCAGCGTGATCATCGCCCGCACCGATGCCGAGGCGGCCACCCTGATCACCTCGGACGTGGACGAGCGCGACGCCGAGTTCATCACCGGTGAGCGCACCGCGGAGGGCTTCTACAAGGTCCGCAACGGCGTCGAGCCCTGCATCGCCCGCGCCAAGGCCTACGCCCCCCACGCGGACCTGATCTGGATGGAGACCGGCACGCCGGACCTCGAGCTGGCCCGGAAGTTCGCCGAGGCCGTCAAGGCCGAGTTCCCGGACCAGATGCTGGCCTACAACTGCTCGCCGTCCTTCAACTGGAAGAAGAACCTCGACGACGACACCATCGCCAAGTTCCAGCGCGAGCTGGGCGCCATGGGCTACACCTTCCAGTTCATCACGCTGGCCGGCTTCCACGCCCTGAACCACTCGATGTTCGACCTGGCCAAGGGATACAACGAGCGCCAGATGTCCGCGTACGTCGAGCTGCAGGAGCGCGAGTTCGCCGACGAGGCCCGCGGCTACACCGCGACCAAGCACCAGCGCGAGGTCGGCACCGGCTACTTCGACGCCGTGTCCACCGCCATCAACCCGGACAGCTCCACGGTGGCCCTGGCGGGCTCCACGGAGTCCGGCCAGTTCCACTGATCCGCTCAGCCGAGACCGCGAGGAGGCAGTCCCATGAGCCCGCAGACCACGACCCCCACCCTGCACGAGATCCATGCCGACGACGTTCGGGAGCACACGCCCCTGCCGCATGACGTGAGCACCCAGGCCATCCCCGTCGTCATCCCCGAGGGCGCCGCCCCCGTGGTGACCGTCCACGGGCCGGTCGACGGGCGGCAGGCCGAGATCCTCACGGACGAGGCGCTGGCGTTCCTCGGCCGCCTGCACCGGCTGGCCGAGGACCGCCGCCGGCGGCTGCTCGAGGAGCGGGAGTACACCCGGCGCCGCATCACCGACGGCTGGAACCCGCACTACCTGCGGTCCACCCGCCGGGTCCGCGAGGACGACTCCTGGCGTGTGGCGCCGCTGGCCCCCGGCCTGCAGGACCGCCGCGTGGAGATCACCGGCCCCGTGGATCGGAAGATGACGATCAACGCCCTCAACTCGGGCGCCTCGGGCTGGCTCGCCGACTTCGAGGACTCCTCGACGCCGTCCTGGGACCGGATGCTGGACGGGCAGGTCAACCTGTTCGACGCGATCCGCGACCAGATCGACTTCACCTCCCCCGAGGGCAAGGAGTACCGGCTGCGCGAGCGCGAGCTCACGGACCGGCCGACCATCATCGTCCGCCCGCGCGGCTGGCACCTCCTCGAGGACCACATCCGCGTGGACGGCGAGCCGATGGCCGGCGCCCTCGTGGACTTCGGCCTGTACTTCTTCCACAACGCCGACGAGCTGATCCGCCGCGGCCACGGCCCGTACTTCTACCTGCCCAAGCTCGAGTCCCATCTCGAGGCGCGGCTGTGGAACTGCGTGTTCGTGGCGGCGCAGGACGAGCTGGGCATCCCCCAGGGCACCATCCGGGCCACCGTGCTGATCGAGACGATCACCGCGGCGTTCCAGATGGAGGAGATCCTGTACCAGCTGCGCAACCACGCCGCGGGCCTCAACGCCGGCCGCTGGGACTACATCTTCTCCATCATCAAGAACTTCCGGGACCGCGGGGCCGAGTTCGTCCTCCCGGACCGCTCGGAGGTGACCATGACCCAGCCGATGATGCGGGCCTACACGGAGCAGCTGGTCCGGGCCTGCCACCGGCGCGGCGCCTCGGCGATCGGCGGCATGTCTGCCGTGATCCCGGACCGCCGGAACGAGGAGGCCAACGCCGCCGCGCTGGAGAAGGTGCGCGCGGACAAGGCCCGCGAGGCCGGCGACGGCTTCGACGGCTCGTGGGTGGCGCACCCGGACCTCGTGCCGGTCGCCCGGGAGGAGTTCGACGCCGTGCTCGGCGAGGCCCCGAACCAGATCCGCACCCGCCGCCGCGAGGACGTGGTGCCGGACGAGGCCGCCCTGCTCGACGTCGCCGCGACCACGGGCTCGGTGACCGAGGCCGGCGTGCGGATGAACATCGAGGTCGGGATCCGCTACATCGAGTCCTGGCTGCGGGGGAACGGCGCCGCCGCGATCCACGGACTCATGGAGGACGCCGCCACGGCGGAGATCTCCCGGTCCCAGATCTGGCAGTGGGCACACAACGGCACCGGTGTGCAGCTGACCGAGGGCGGCGTGCGGACCGCCAACCGCGGCTGGATGGAGCAGCTGATCCGCGAGGAGCACGCTCGGATCCTCGCCGGCCCGCTGCCCGAGGGCCACCGGTTCGAGGACGCGGTGCGCGTGTTCTGCGAGTCGGCCCTGCCGCCGGAGTACCCGGCGTTCCTCACCCTGGGCGCGTACCGCCGGCACTTCGCCGGTCAGGACGACGCCGCGGCGAAGGCCTGATCCGCCGGGCCCCACGACGACGGCCGGTCACCTCACGAGGTGACCGGCCGTCGTCGTGCCGGGTGTCAGTCCCCGGACGTGGAGGGGGACGGGGAGGCCGAAGTCGACTTCGTCGGTGACGGGCTGGCCGACGCCGAGGCGGACGCCTCCGCGGCCCGCTGGGATTCGGCGGCCTCCCGCGCGGCGCCCTGGAACGGCCGCGGCGGCTGGCCGGGGGCCACGGGGCCGGGGGCGCCCTCGGGGCGGTCGATCGTGGACTGGTTGTTCAGCAGCTCGTCGGGCACGCGGCCGGTGGGGATCTCCCGGGCCTGGGCCAGGGTCTCCTCGTCCATCTGCGCGTTCAGGAAGAACGGCGAGCTGAGCTTGATGACCTCCTGGAAGTCCCCGGCGTCCTTCAGCACGGTGTCCGCGAGGTGGTCGCGGGTCTCGGTGACGAGGGTGGTGCTCTGCGCGACCGGCGAGTTCTTCACCTGGGTGAGGCCGCCGTTGGCGTCGCCGAAGCCCTCCATGGAGCCCATGGTCACGGAGACCATCTCGCTGCCGTCCTCGGAGCAGGCCCACGCGGTGCGCTGGGGCAGCAGGGGGGCGCCGTCCTGGCCGCCGACCATGCCGGGGCGCAGCAGGGCGAGCAGCCCCTTGCCGGTCTTCGGGTCGAACGTGTACTCGTCCGCCACGGCGGCGGGCTCCTCCTGGCACCACTCCAGGCGGGAGCCGTCGAGGTTGTGCTGGTAGTGGACCTGCGCCAGGGGCATGCCGGGGCTGTACTCGAAGTAGCCGTTGTAGACGCAGGTGAGGAACTCGTGGGTCTCGTCCTGCGAGGCGAACAGCTGCACGATCTCGATGTTCGAGCTGTCCGGGATGTGCGTGGCGACGGCGTCCAGGGTGCGCTGGTCCAGGACGTCGCGCGTGCAGTCCATCACGGAGACGGTGTCGTTGCGGACCGCGGCCGTGTTCTTCCAGGCCTCGGTGGCGGCGCCGTCCTTGATGCCCGGGCCGACGGTCTCGAACGCCTGACGCGGCTCGGCGCGCGGGGTGCCCTCGGCGGACTCCGACGCGAGGGCCTCACGGACGCGGGACGCCGCGGCGGACGCGGGGTCGGTGGGGCTCTCCGTGGCCGAGCCGGCCGCGGCCGAGGCCGCCGATCCGCTGGGCGCCGCGGCGGTCGACGAGGCGGGATCACCGGACTGGCCGGCCGAGCCGCAGCCGGCCAGGGCGAGGGCGAGGGCGGCGACGCCGACGGCCAGCGGGGCACGGCGGCGGGCGGGCGCGGGGTGGGTCATGGAGGCTCCTTCGACGGCATCGGCGGCCCGGCCCCGGGAGCGTGGGGCTGCGGACGGACGCTGCGCCTACGGTACCGGACCGTCCTGGACGCGGGGACGGCGATCCGTCCGGCGTCCGGCGCCGTCGATAGACTCGGCCGCGACCGCATCGTCCGCGAGGAGAAGAGGCATCCCATGTCCGAGTCCCTGATCGGCAAGAACCTGATGGAGCCGCCGGCCACGCGCCTGCCGGAGGAGCCGGAGGTGCTGGCCCGGCTCGAGGCAGGTGACCTGCCCGAGGACATCGTGCCGGTGGCGCCCGAGTCCTCCCTGGTGTGGGCGCTCATGGCGGAGGACGCGTGGGCCGAGGGCCGGACCGTGGACTCCTATGCGTACGCCCGCGTCGGCTACCACCGGGGCCTGGACGCGCTGCGCCGGGCGGGGTGGCGCGGCGCCGGCCCGGTGCCGTACGCCCACGAGCCCAACCGCGGCTTCCTGCGCGCCCTGTACGCGCTGGGCCGCGCGGCCGCCGGGATCGGGGAGTCCGACGAGGTCGAGCGCATCCGCACCTTCCTGCGGGACTCGGACCCCACGGCGGCGGACCAGATCGAGGCCGACCAGGGCCGCGCCGGGGACTGAGCGGAGCCGTGGCCAAGCTCTACTTCCGCTACGGGGCCATGAACTCCGGCAAGTCCACGGGCCTGCTGCAGGCCGCCTTCAACTACGAGGAGCGCGGCCAGCGGGTGCTGCTGGCCAAGCCGGAGGTGGACGTGAAGGGGGAGGGCGACGTCGTCTCCCGCCTCGGCGTGACCCGCGCCGTGGACTTCCTCGTCCCGGCGGGAGCGGACGTGCGGGAGCTGTTCCGCCGGCACGCCACCGGTGACGACCCGGACGCCCTCGTGGGGCACGTGGAGGCCCCGCCCGTGGCGTGCCTGCTCGTGGACGAGGCGCAGTTCCTCGAGCCGGCGCAGGTGGACGACCTGCTGCGTATCGCCGTGCTCGACGGCGTCCCCGTGATCGCCTACGGGCTGCGCACCGACTTCCGCACCCGCTCCTTCCCGGGCTCCGCGCGGCTGCTGGAGCTGGCGCACTCCCTCGAGGAGCTGAAGACCATCTGCCGGTGCGGCCGGAAGGCGGTGTTCAACACGCGCAAGGTCGTGGACCCGGCCACGGGCGCCGAGCACTTCGTGTTCGAGGGGGACCAGGTGGCGATCGACGGCGTCCAGGTGACCTACGAGTCCCTGTGCGGCACGTGCTACCTGGCGGAGTCCGGCGGTGCCCTGGGCTGAGGCGGCCATTGCCAGGCAACTGCCAGGCTGCATGACGGCTGCGCCCATGCTCGGTTCGTACGGTGGAACCACTTCATCGAGGTGCGAGTGATGAAGGTGCGAGTGATGACAGGCGAAGGGCCCCGGTGATCCCGGGGCCCTTCGTCTGTCCTGACCCGGCCCGCATCGGCCGGCCGGGTCAGAGCGAGACGAGCAGGAGCGTGCCGCCGAAGACGAGCCCCGACGCGAGCAGCACGACCGTGGTGTACCCCAGGATGTCGCGCATCTTCAGGCCGGCGATCGCCAGAAGGGGGATCGCCCAGAACGGCTGGATCATGTTGGTCCACTGGTCGCCGTAGGAGACGGCCATGATGGTGATGGCCGGGTCCACGCCGAGCGCGTCGCCGGCCTGGAGCATGATCGGGCCCTGCACGGCGAACTGTCCGCCGCCGGAGGGGACGAAGAAGTTCACGAGGCCCGCGGCCAGGAACGCCAGCAGGCCGAACGTCACCGGGTTCGAGATCGCCACGAAGGCGTCCGAGAGCACCGCCACCAGGCCGGTGGACGTCATCATGCCGAGGATGCCCGCGTAGAGGGGGAACTGCAGCAGGATCTCGCCCACGTTGGACGCGGCCGACTGGGTGAGGCCGATCAGCTCGTGCGGACTGCGCACCAGCAGCAGGATCAGCGCGAGGAAGGACCAGTTGACGATGTCCAGGGTGAGGGTGCCGCCGCCGACGAAGTGCATCACCAGATAGGCCACGAGCATGGCGCCGACGAGGAGCGTGGGGGCACGGGAGGCGTCGAGGCGGTCCGCCGGCGTCTCGATCTCCGATGGGGGCGCGGCGTCCCGGTCCCGCGCGTCGATCTCCAGCTCCACGATCCGGTCCCCGGCGCGCGGGGCGACGAGGAACAGGGCCAGGGCCACGACGAGCATGGTCACCACGGCGGCGGTGATGTTCCACCAGGAGAAGGTGGTCTCCGAGACCGGGACCGTCCGGCCGCCCAGGCTCTCCGTGAGGAACGAACCGGGGGTGGCGGCCGTCAGCGGGCCGGAGCCCGAGTACCCCATGTGCCACACCACGAACCCGGAGAACCCGGCGGCCACCAGCATCGGGAAGTGCAGGACCAGCCCGCGCTCACGGGCCTGCGCCGCGACCTCCTTGGCCAGCAGCGCACCGACCACCAGGCCCAGGCCCCACGTGATGAGGGAGGCCGCCGCCGCCACCACGAACACGAAGATGTAGGCGGCCAGGGGCGTGCGGGGAATGCTGGCGAGCCTGGCGAGCAGACGGCGCACCGGGCCGGTGTTCGCCAGGATGTGTCCGAGCATGAGCACGAGCGCCATCTGCGTGATGAACGCCAGCAGTCCGGACAGACCGTCACCCCAGCCCACGACGACGTCGGCCGGCCCGGCCGGAGTGAGCAGCAGGCACAGGGCTGCCACCGCGAACGTGAGCACGATGGTGAACACGAGCGAGGACGGGATGAACCGCTCCATCGTCGTGTTCAGCGGGCGCATGGCGCGGCTGAAGAACGTGCCCTCGCGGGCGGTACGGCCCGAGGGTCCGGGTGTGGGCGGACGTGTGGACGTGGCGGACATGAGGCTCCTGTTCAGGGTGAGAGGCCACGGCGAGAGTGATGTGGATCACTCTAGGCGCTCGATCGTCGTGGGCGGGACGTGGGCCGCGTCCCTGGCCGGGAGCTCGCTGACGAGAGTGCCGGCGCGGTCGATCCCCCAGCGGTCGACGACGTCGTGGCCCGGCTCGGCCGGGTCACCCGGAATCTGTACGCGATCGTGGACGAGCTCACCGACAAGGGATGCACCGTGCGGGTCTCGACCGAGTGAGATCACGGTGCCCAGGCCCGGCACTTCCCCCGTAGCCGGACTCATGCTCGGCATCCAGGCCGCATTCGCTGAGTTCGCGCGTCGAAGGATCAAGGAGCGCCAGGCCGAAGGGATCGCCCTGGGGCGTGTTGTTTCCTTCCAAGCGCTGCTGTCGATGGCCCTCGCGTCTCCGCTCTGGTGGAGTACGGCTCTAGAGAGAGGGCCACGCGCTCTCGGCGCATGGCATGACAGGGTCTCAAAGCCAGGGCTCCCCGGGCATGCATGAACAGGCCCGACTCCGGTACTCTTCTTGCATGACTCTTCTGACGGTGGGGGAGGCCGCCGAGCGCCTCAAGGTCTCCGACCGCTATGTGCGGCGTCTCGTCGAGCGCGGTGATGTGCCGGCCCGCCGCCTCGGAGAATCCTGGTTCATCGATGAGCGCGCCCTGGCCCGTCGTGCCCGCAGGGCGCCGGGTATCGGCCGCACCTGGGCTCCGCGGACCGCCTGGGCCGCCGTCGACCTCCTTGCCGGAGGAAACGGACGGGCCTTCCTCGACCAGCCGCGGATCTCCCGTCTGCGCTCCCGGCTGCGAACGCTCACCGCTGCCGAGATGCACCGACTGGCTGAGAACAGGGCCCGGCCCCACCGGTTCCACGCCTCGCCTCGAGCCCGAGCCAAGCTCGCCGACGTTCTCGTGCCCTCGGGGGTGTCCGCCCTGGATCAGTCGGATCTCGCCCGCCGCTTCGGGCTCGCCGCTGTCGAAGGGAACCAGCGGGAGGAGGGCTATCTGCTCGGCGACCTGGAGGCTCTCCAGTCGCGGCTCCGCCTCGACGCCTCGGCGGCGGGGGAAGTGGTGATCCGCCACATACCTGCACCCGTGGATCCCTCCGCCCTGCTTCGCACTGAAACAGTCGTGGCGCTGGACCTCATGGACTCCGACGACGTCCGTGAGCGGGCCGCCGGGCGAGAGGCCCTCGATCGACTGTTGCATCGTGTCTGAGCCGCGTCACCTGAGCGTGGAGGACCTCCTCGGATGTGAGGCGGGCCTCGGCGCTGGAGATGGCCTAGGGCGTGTCTGAGAATGGCTCCAGGGACCCGCTGAGATCCGGGGAGCCATGTCCCGGTTCCAGGTCGTCTCCGACGCCAAATCGGAGCTGATCGCCCCGCTGCTCCAGACCGCACGGGCCAGCAGGGCCGACCCTTCTCGGATGCCCGCACGATGGTCGAAGCGATCATCTGCCAGTGCAGGTGCGGGACTCCGTGGCGGGATCTGCCCGAGGTCAACGGGCCCTGAGAGGCCGCGTGGATCTGACATCGACGCAGGGTGCGGGCACTGGTCTGTCCGGGGGCTGACTCGAGAACTTTTGTTCGTACCCTGTCTGTCATGGCCACCCCTCTCCTGGAGCTCGCCGCGAGTCGAGGCGTCTGCTTCCCGCTGCGAGCCCGCCGGCTGACCCTCACCCCGTTCCGGGGTCTCGATGCACCCGCCGTGTGGAGCTTCTGCCGTCGTGAGCAGGTGTGGTCGTGGACCTCCGGCCGCCCGGAGAGTGAGAACGCGCTGCGCGAGTCCTACCTCGGGGCGGGGGACCGTCTCACCGTGCGGGCCGGAGACGTCATCGTCGGTGTCGGGAAGGTCGCGGTGCAGGACGCGTGGAGTCAGGGCGGCCCGCGGGAGGAAGCCCGGGACGCCCAGGCCGAGCTCGGCTGGACGATCGATCCGCGCCAGGCCGGGCAGGGCTATGGCACCGAGCTTGCGCGAGCCCTGCTGGGCTTCGCGTTCGACGATCTGGGTGTGCGGCGCGTGGAGGCTCATGCCTTCGCGGACAACGCTCCGAGCCTGCGCATCATGGAGAAGGTGGGGATGCGTCACGAGGGCACGTTCAAGGAGGAGTCTCTGCATCTCACGCGCGGCTGGGTGGATGGCGCCACCTACGCGATGCTCGCCTCGGAGTTCCATCCGCCCCTTACGCAGGAGTGATCCCGCCGGCCACGACCGCATGATCTGCCGCTCCGCCTCCGAGGGCCGTGTGCCAGCATGGGGCTGTGAGCCGGGTGGGGAATGAGCGTGAGTGGCGGTGGCGCATCGGTGTGGCATCTGCCCTGGTGGGTTCGGCTGGTGTGTTCGCGGGGCTGCGGCAGGATCTGGGACTGGGGTGGGGTCTGACGCTGGTGGCCGTCACGGCCCTCGGGGCGATGCTCGCCTTGCGAGGGGTGCATCACCGGGTCGAGGCGGAGCAGGCTCGCCGCAACGTGTTCGACGCCGGAGCCGGCTCCACCGCGTGGGTGATGCTGCTGATGGGGGCCGCGGTCATTCCGGGGCTGGTGCTGAACGTGATCGACGACGCCGGCGTCCGGGCGGTCGGGGCCGGTCCGCTCGGCGCGGTGCTCGCTGCCGCCGCCCACGGCATCCTCGCGGCGACGACGCTCGAGGAGCAGCCCCGGCCCGAGCCGGTCCCTCTGGACCGGCGCAGGCGCTGACGTCGGGGTCATGGCCCCCCGCTCCTGAACACTGTTCAATTAACACTGTTAGAGTCCCTCGGGTCAGACCCACCCGGGGCCGAGCCCCGCCCACCGGAGAGGCCCGCATGACCGCCACCCAGGACGCCCCCGCCGTCGACCCCCGCCCCGCCGCCGCCCTCGACCCCGAGGCCCTCGTGGACCGCATCGAGGCGGGCCACGTGCTTACCGCTGAGGAGGCCGTCGCTGTGCTGGACGCCCCGGACGCGGACACGTTCCGCATCGTCGCGGCGGCCTCGCGCCTGCGCGAGAAGCACTTCGGCCGCACCGTCAAGGTCAACTACCTGGTCAGCCTCAAGACCGGCCTCTGCCCGGAGAACTGCACCTACTGCTCCCAGCGTCTCGGCACCGAGGCCGAGATCCTGCGGTACACGTGGCTCAAGCCGGAGGAGGCCGTCCGCCAGGCGGGCCTGGGCATCGCCGGCGGCGCCTCGCGCGTGTGCATGGTCGCCTCCGGCACCGGCCCCACGGATCGCGACGTCGACCGCGTGGCCGGCATGGTCGGCGACCTCAAGGCCCAGCACCCGGACGTCGAGGTGTGCGCGTGCCTCGGCTTCCTCAAGGACGGCCAGGCCGAGAAGCTCAAGGACGCCGGCGTCGACGCCTACAACCACAACCTCAACACGGCCGAGTCCCACTACGAGTCCATCTGCACCTCCCACACCTACGAGCAGCGCGTGGACACCGTGCAGCGCGCCGGCGCCGCCGGCCTGTCCTCCTGCAGCGGCCTGATCGCGGGCATGGGGGAGACGCACGAGCAGCTCGTCGAGGCCGTCCTCGCGCTCCGCGACCTGGACTCCGACTCCATCCCCGTCAACTTCCTCATGCCCTTCGACGGCACCCCGCTGCAGGGCCACCAGCAGCTCACCCCGCTCGAGTGCCTCCGGATCCTCGCCATGGTCCGCCTGGCCTGCCCGGACAAGGAGCTGCGCATCGCCGGCGGCCGCGAGATGCACCTGCGTTCCCTGCAGCCGGTCGGCCTGCAGGTGGCCAACTCGATCTTCCTCGGCGACTACCTCACCTCCGAGGGCCAGGACGCCGAGGCGGACCTGCAGATGATCGCCGACGCCGGCTTCACCGTGCTCGGCGCCGAGGAGCGTGCGCAGCAGGCCGCGGCCGACGACGGCGCCTCGGCCGGCGGCTGCTGCGGCGGCACGGACGACGCCGGCCCGTGCGGCTCCGGTGCGGCCGTCACTGCGGAGGCCGGGGCCGCAGAGGACGTCCGCCCCGACACGGGCACCGAGGGCACCGTGAAGCCCGAGCTGCGCCGCCGGGGCGCGGGCACGGCCGAGCCCGCCAACGCCTGAACGCACCGTGACCGCCCCCGCTGAAGCCGGCCTCCTCGACCGCGACGCCGCCCACCTCTGGCACCCCTACGGGGCCGCCGGCGCCCGCCAGCTCTACGCCGTGCGCGGTGCCCGGGGCGTCCACCTCGACCTCGAGGGGCCGGGCGGGGAGCGTCACCGCGCCATCGACGCGATGGCGTCCTGGTGGTCCGTGGTGCACGGGCACGGGCACCCCGCGCTCGTCGAGGCCCTGACCCGGCAGGCCGCGGCCTTCCCGCACGTCATGTTCGGCGGGCTCACGCACGCGCCCGCCGTCGACCTGGCGGAACGGCTCGTCGCGCACACCCCCGCCGCGCTCGAGCACGTGTTCCTCGCCGACTCCGGCTCGGTCTCGGTGGAGGTTGCGCTCAAGCTCGCCCTCCAGTACCAGGCGACGCGCGGCCGGCCCAGCCGCCGCCGATTCCTCACGGTCCGCGGCGGCTACCACGGGGACACCGCCGCGCCCATGGGCGTGTGCGATCCCGTGGACGGCATGCACGCGGCCTTCACCTCGCTCGTGGCTCGGCATCTGTTCCTGCCCCGCCCGCCGGCGGCACGCTGGGTGCCCGAGGGCGTCGCCGCGGCACCCATGGCACCCGACGCCGCTCCGGCCGGCCACTGGGAGGCCAACGACGCCGCCCTCGCCGCGTGGGAGGACGAGGCCCGCGCCTTCACCGCCGCGCATGCGGACGAGATCGCCGGCGTGATCCTCGAACCCGTGCTCCAGGGGGCGGGGGGCATGCGCGTCTACGACCCGCGCTGCCTCACCGTGCTGCGCGAGCTGTGCGACGAGCACGGGCTCCTGCTCATCGCCGACGAGATCGCCACCGGCTTCGGCCGCACCGGCCGCTGGCTCGCGTGCGAAGGGGCCGGCGTCGCCCCGGACGTGCTGTGCCTCGGCAAGGCGCTCACCGGCGGCACCATGACGGGCGCGGCCATGCTGTGCACCGCCGAGGTCGCCGAGACGGTCTCCCGGCGGGAACGGGGCATGCCCGGGGCTCTCCTGCACGGGCCCACGTTCATGGGCAACCCGCTGATGTGCGCGGTCGCCTCCGCGTCCCTCGACCTGCTCACCGACCCGCGCGACGGCTGGGCCGCCCAGGTGCCCCGCGTCGAGGCCGGGCTGCGCGCCGGGCTGGCGGCGGCCGCCGACCTGCCCGCCGTCACCGACGTGCGGGTCCTGGGTGCGGTAGGCGTCGTGGAGCTGGACCGGACCGTGGACGTCGAGCCCGTCACTCGGGCCGCCGTCGCCCGCGGTGCATGGGTGCGCCCCTTCCGGCGGCTGGTGTACGTGATGCCGCCCTACGTGAGCACCGACGACGACGTCGCCACGATCTGCGCGGCCGTCACCGGGGCCGTCGAGGAGGTCTGCGCATGAACACCGCCGAGGCCGGCGCGGCCACGAGCACGCCCGCCGACCCCTGGTCCTCGTGGCTGGGCTCTCGGGCCGCCGTCCGCGCGCGCCGCGGCCTGGAGCGCCGCGCCGACCCGCCGGAGCCGGGCGCGCCGTCGTCGAGCGTCGTGGACCTGGCCGCCAACGACTACCTGGGCCTGGCCGTCCACCCGGACGTGCGGGCCGCCGCCGCGCGCATCGCCACCGAGGGGCCGGTCGGGGCGCGGGCCTCCCGCGTCGTCACGGGGACGCATCCCGCGCACGCCGACCTCGAGTCCGCCGCCGCCGCGCTGGCCGACGCGGATGCCGCCCTCGCCTTCTCCTCCGGCTACACCGCGAACCTCGGTGTCCTCGGCGCCCTGGCCGGGCCGGGCACCGCCTTCCTCCTGGACGAGCACGCCCACGCGAGCCTGCGCGACGGCGCCGCCCTCGCCGTCACCGCCCGCTCAGGGGCGTTCGCCCCCCTGGCGGGCGCGTCGGTCACCACGGTGGAGCACAACAGGGTGCCCGCCTTCCGGGCCGCCCTCGACCGGCTGCGCACCGAAGGGCGGGCGCGACGGATCGTGCTGGTGGTCGAGTCCCTGTACTCCGTGCTGGGGGACGAGGCCGACCTGCCCGCCCTGGCCGCCCTGGCCGCCGAACACGGCGCCCTGCTCGTGGTGGACGAGGCCCACTCGCTCGGCGTGGTCCCCGGCGGCAGCCGCACGGGCGCCCTGGGACTGTGGGCGGGGCAGGCGCCCGTCGTGGTCACCGCCACCTGCTCGA
The DNA here is from genome assembly GCF_014138885.1 of Micrococcus luteus. Taxonomy (NCBI): domain Bacteria; kingdom Bacillati; phylum Actinomycetota; class Actinomycetes; order Micrococcales; family Micrococcaceae; genus Micrococcus; species Micrococcus luteus. The sequence goes on along the minus strand of NZ_JACJIK010000001.1, from coordinate 1,325,856 downwards.
AGGCCCTCGGCGGCCAGGGCGGTCTGGCCCTGTTCGGCGGGCCCGACGCGCGGTCCTGGCGCGACCACGTGCTCAACACCGCCCGCACCTTCGTCTTCGACACGGCCCTGGCCCCCGTGCTCGCCGCCTCCGCGGCGGCCGCCTGCCGGATCGCCGCCACGGGGGAGCCCGCGGCACGGCTCGCGCGGGCCCGGGAGACGGCCGTGGACGTCTTCACCCGCCGGCCCGAGCTGGCCGGGCACGTGGAGGTCGGGGCGGGCGCCGTCCACTCGATCCGCATGCCCGGACCGGAGCAGGCCGTCGCCGCGGCCGCGGAGCTGCGCGCGCACGGCGTCCTCGTGGGATGCTTCCGCCCGCCCAGCGTGCCCGACGGCATCGCCCGCCTCCGCGTGAGCGTGACCACCGCCGTCCCCGAGCCCCGGCTGCGGGCGGCGCTGGAGGCGGTGGCGAGCGTGGCCGCCCGGGCGTGGGGCGCGTCCACGGGCTGCCCGTTCGCCCACGGCGACCCACGGCCGGAGGCCGTGCGCGGCGACCACCTGCGGATCTCCGATCCCGCCGACCTGCGGCGCGTGCTCACCGACCCCGGGACGTTCGCCTCGGACAACGCCCTCACGGCGGTCGTCCCGCTGAGCGGCCCGGCCCGCCGCATCCTGGCCGCCGCCCGCTTCCGGCTGCCGCCCGTGCTCGCCTCCGCCGGCGGGGAGGAGCACCGGGCGGTGCGTCGCGTCGTGGCACCGTTCTTCTCCCCGGCGAAGGTGCGCGAAGCCCGCGGCCGGATCCTCGCGACCACCCGGATGGCCCTCACGGCCGCCCTCGCGGACACCGGCCGCGCAGGCGGGGCCGTGGACCTGGCGACCACCGTGGCGGCAGCGGTCCCGGCGCGCGTGATGTCCGCCCTGACCGGCGTGCCCAACCCGCCCGAGGCGCAGCTGCACCGCTGGAGCGCCGACTCCCTCGAACTGTTCTGGGGCTGGCCGGACGAGGACCGCCAGCTGCGGCTCGCCCGCTCCGCCGCCGACTTCCACCGGTGGCTGCGCGGGGCCGTCGTCGAGGCGCGCGGGGACGACGCACAGCCCGGCAACCTGTTCGCGGCGCTGCACGAGGCCGGCGTCGACGACGAGCGGATCGTCTCCCTCGGCTACTTCCTGGTGATCGCCGGGCAGGAGACCACCCGGCTGCTCATCTCCACCGCGCTCACCCGCGCCCTGGCCGACCCCGCCCGCTGGGCCGCGCTCGGCGCCGGGGCGGACGGGGGCGCCGGAGCCGATGCGGCGGAGGCGGCCGCGGCCGAGCTCGTGGCCGAGTGCCTCCGGACGAGCTCCTCGGTGCCCACCTGGCGGCGCCTCGCCACGGCGGACGTCCGCGTCGGCGAGCACGAGGTCCGCGCCGGCGACGAGCTCCTGCTGCACCTCAGCGGCGAACAGCACGACGACGCCCGGCTCGCCTTCGGCTTCGGCCTGCATCGCTGCCTCGGGGCCGGGCTCGCGGAGCTCGAGACCGCCCTCGTGGTCCGCGAGGTCGCCCGCCTGCTGCCGGACGCCCGGCTCACCGGGCCGCCGGCGACGTGGCTGCGCCTGCTCTCCTTCCAGGCGCCGCAGCACGTGCTCGTGACGCCCGGACCGTGGCACGGCGGCGAGGACATCCGAATCGAGCAGAGTGGAGTGGACACATGCGCATCGAGGTCGTGACCGGCACGGACACGGACGTCGGCAAGACGTGGGGCACCGCCGCGCTCGCGGCCCGTGCCCTGGTGGCCGGGCTCCGCGTGCACGTGGACAAGCCGGTGCAGACGGGCGTCGCACCGGGGGAGGCCGGCGACGTCGAGACCGTCCGGGACCTGGTGGCCGCGGCCGCCGCATCCGGCGCGCTCGACGCCGCCGCTCCGGCCCGCCTGACCGTGTCCGAGGGGGCGCGGGTCGGCCCCGCGATGGCCCCCGTGGACGCGGTCGCCCACGCGGGGGAGGGGACGCCCCCTCTGCCGCCTCTGGGTGAGCAGCTGGGCCGGTGGCGTGGCCTCGCCGCGGGCGTCGACCACCTGCTCATCGAGGGCGCCGGCGGGATCACCGTGGCGTGGACCGAGGCCGACGAGGGGCCTGTGGACGCCGTGCGCGCGCTGCGGGCGGCCGGGCTCGACGCGGGGTTGACGGTCGTGGCGCGCCCCGGGCTGGGCACGCAGAACCACGCGCGCCTCACGGTGGAGCACGCCGCCGCCCGTGGCGTGGCGCCGGAGCGGATCCTCGTCAGCGGCGTGGCCGCGGACCCAGACCCCGTCGAGCGGGCCAACCTCGTGTTCCTGGCCCGCCTGGCCGGCGCCCACGGGGCGGTGCTGGAGACGGTGCCGCGGGGCACCCCGCCGCGCGTCATGTCGGCGCGCTGACCGCCGTCGTCGGGAGCGTGCTCAGCGAACGGCGCGGATCCGCCGCACCACGCACACCACGATCACCGCGAGACCGGTGAGGGCGCTGACGGCCGCGAGGGCGAGGCCGCCCACGAGGCCGACGTCCATCGCGGTGCTCTTGCCGAGCAGGTCCATGAGCACCGGGGTCGTGGCGCCGGAGTCCGGGTGGTCGCCGCCGTCGGGGAAGATGATCGCGGCCAGCGCGAAGGACCCCCAGGAGATGCCCAGCAGCGTGTGCAGCAGGCGCCCCAGCCGGATGCCGCCCCGCTGCTCATCCTGCGGGTCCACGCGGGGCAGGAGGAACAGGCTCCCCACCATGAGCACGAGGACGAGTTCGTGGGGCAGGGCGCCGAAGACCATGTAGATGACCGTCATCCAGCCGTTCGCGCCGAAGTTGGAGCGCAGGGCGAGCGCGATCAGGGGCAGGGCGAGGAGGGCCAGCGCCCACGGCAGCACGGCCCAGGGGCGCCACGTGCCCACGCTCGGGCCCTTGCGGGTGGGGGTCGGGGAGGCGAACTCCGAGTGCTGGGTGCCGGGCGCTGCGGTGCTCATGGCGCCAGCGTAGCCAGAGGGTGGCATCCGTCACGCTGGTAGGATTCGGGGGTACGGCCTCCGCGTGCACCGCAAGGGGGCGTTTTCCATGTACGGGCCGGTCCGGGGCGACCCGCGGCCCTGAGGAGAGATGCAGATGCCAGCGATCGCGATCGTCGGAGCCCAGTGGGGCGACGAGGGCAAGGGCAAGGCCACCGACCTGCTGGGCGGGCGAGTGGACTACGTCGTCAAGCCGAACGGCGGCAACAACGCCGGGCACACCGTCGTCGTCAACGGGGAGAAGTTCGAGCTCAAGCTGCTGCCCGCCGGCATCCTCTCGCCCAACGCGGTGCCGGTGATCGGCAACGGCGTGGTGGTGAACCTGGAGGCGCTGTTCGAGGAGATCGACGGGCTCGAGTCCCGCGGCCACCCGTGCGAGCACCTGAAGATCTCCGCCAACGCCCACCTCGTGGCGCCGTACCACCAGACCATGGACAAGGTGACCGAGCGGTTCCTGGGCAAGCGCGCGATCGGCACCACCGGCCGCGGCATCGGCCCCACCTACATGGACAAGGTGGCCCGCCTGGGCATCCGCGTGCAGGACATCTTCGACGAGTCGATCCTGCGCCAGAAGATCGAGGGCGCCCTGCGGCAGAAGAACGAGCTGCTGGTGAAGCTCTACAACCGCCGCGCCGTGACCGTGGACGAGATCGCCGAGTACTTCCTGGGCTACGCGGACCGCCTGCGCCCCATGGTCGTGGACTCCGTGAACCTGCTCAACGACGCCCTGGACGAGGGCAAGGTGGTGCTCATGGAGGGCGGCCAGGCCACCTACCTGGACGTGGACCACGGCACCTACCCGTTCGTGACCTCGTCCAACCCGACCGCCGGCGGCGCGGCCGTGGGCGCGGGCATCGGCCCCACCCGCTTCTCCCGCACCATCGGCATCGTGAAGGCCTACACCACGCGCGTCGGCGCCGGTCCGTTCCCCACGGAGCTCTTCGACGAGATGGGCGAGCAGCTGCGCACCACCGGCGGCGAGTTCGGCGTGAACACCGGCCGCCCGCGGCGCACCGGCTGGTACGACGCCGTCATGGCCCACTACGCCGCGCGGATCAACGGCTTCACGGACTACTTCCTCACCAAGCTGGACGTGCTCACCGGCATCGAGAAGATCCCGGTGTGCGTGGCCTACGAGGTGGACGGCGTGCGCCACGACCGCATGCCCATGACCCAGACCGAGTTCCATCACGCGAAGCCGGTGTACGAGCACTTCGACGGGTGGACCGAGGACATCTCCGGTGCCCGCGCGTTCACCGACCTGCCGCTGAACGCCCAGCGCTACGTGGAGGCCCTCGAGAAGCTCTCCGGGTGCCGGATCTCCGCGATCGGCGTGGGCCCGGGCCGCGACCAGGTGGTCCAGGTCCGCGACCTCATCGAGGACTGACCCGGCCCGCCGCCCCGGCCCGGCCCGCCCTGGCCTGCACTTTCGAACGTGAAAGAGGGCGAATGGGCGCTTTCGAACGTGAGATAGGCCCTATCTCACGTTCGAAAGCGCCCGGGGGTCCGCCGGTCAGTCGGCCAGGCGGCCCGTCGTCGGGAAGCGGTCCCACACGCGGTGCGCGGGCAGGAGCTGCTTCAGCGCCGCCACGGCGGCCGCGCCGTCCGCCGCGGACTCGACGCCCTTGCCGGACACCTGGGCGGCAGCGAGGACGGCCTCCGCCGGCTCGAGGGCGAGGATCGCCTTCGAGTGGCGCCACATCTCCTGCAGCACCTTGACGACGCGCGGGTCCACCGCCTCGGAGTCGGCGGCGCCGGCCTTCTGGTCCAGGCTGGGGGCGGCGTCTGCGGCGGGGGCCGCCGGCGAGGCCACGACCACGGCATCCAGCTCGATGGACGCGGCGGTCAGGTAGGTCCGCTGGGCCACGATCTCCCCGGCCACGGGGCCGCCCTTCGGCGCGATGACCAGCGGGACCATGCCCGCACCGTGGATGCCCTGCACGAGGGCGTCCAGCTCCTTCTCGTCCACGGACTCGCCCACCACGACGCCGACCTGACGGCCGTCGAGCGGCCACGCGCCGCCGATCTGGGACAGCACGGGGGAGGGCTGCACCTCGGCCGGGGTCTCGGTCGGCGCGGGAACGGGGATGCCCAGGCCGTCCGCGACCTGCTGGGCCAGTCGCGTGTCGATCGCGGCGAGGTGGGCCAGCTGGCGCTCGCGGATGGTCTGCTCGTAGCACTTGCCCAGCTCGAACGTGTACGCCTGCGCCACGTGCTCGCGCTCCACCTCGGAGAGGGAGAGGAAGAACAGGCGCGCCTGCGAGAAGTGGTCGTCGAAGGAGGCGGCGTGCGCGCGCTCCTTCACCGACGCCGGCAGCGGCTCCGGGTGCTCGATGAACGCGTGGTCGTCCGCGGGGGTCTCGTACGGCAGGCCGCCGTCGAGCGAGTTGGGCCGGTACGGCGCCACGCCGCGATGCACGGCGCTCTGGTGGAAGCCGTCACGCAGCATGTCGTTGACCGGGGCGTGCGGGCGGTTGATGGGCAGCTGGTTCCAGTTCGGCCCGCCGAGGCGGGTGAGCTGGGTGTCCAGGTAGGAGAACAGGCGGCCCTGCAGGAGCGGGTCGTTGGTGACGTCGATGCCGGGCACGAGGTTGGCCGGGTTGAAGGCCACCTGCTCCGTCTCGGCGAAGTAGTTGGACGGGTTGGCGTTCAGCGTCATGCGGCCGAGGGGCTGCACGGGGGCGAGCTCCTCCGGGACCAGCTTCGTGGGGTCGAGCAGGTCGATGCCCTCGAACATCTGCTCCTCGTTGTCCTCGAACACCTGCACGCCGAGCTCCCACTCGGGGAAGGCGCCGGCCTCGATCGCGTCGGCGAGGTCACGCCGGTGGAAGTCCGGGTCCATGCCGTTGGTGAGCAGCGCCTCCTCCCAGGTCACGGAGTGCACGCCGAGCATCGGCTTCCAGTGGAACTTGACCAGCACGGTGGAGCCGTCCGCCGCGATCAGGCGGTAGGTGTGGACGCCGAAGCCCTCCATCATGCGGTAGGAGCGCGGGATGCCGCGGTCGGACATGTTCCACAGGGTGTGGTGCTGGGCCTCGGTGTGCAGGGACACGAAGTCCCAGAACGTGTCGTGCGCGGACTGCGCCTGCGGGATCTCGCGGTCCGGGTGCGGCTTCACCGAGTGCACCACGTCCGGGAACTTGATGGCGTCCTGCACGAAGAACACGGGGATGTTGTTGCCCACCAGGTCCCACGTGCCCTCGTCCGTGTAGAACTTGGTGGCGAAGCCGCGGGTGTCGCGGGCCAGGTCCATGGAGCCGCGGGAGCCGGCCACGGTGGAGAAGCGGACGAACACTTCCGTCTCCTTGTCCTTGGCGAAGAGCCCGGCCCGGCTGATCTTCGCGGCGGTGCCATAGCCACGGAACACGCCGTGGGCGCCGGCGCCGCGGGCGTGGACCACGCGCTCGGGGATGCGCTCGTGGTCGAAGTGGCTGAGCTTCTCCCGCAGGTGGTGGTCCTGCAGCAGGGTGGGGCCGCGGCGGCCGGCCTTGAGCGAGTGGTCCGAGTCCTGCAGGCGCACGCCGTGCGCGGTGGTCAGGTATGGGCAGCCCTGCGCGGCGGTCGCGGGGTCGGCGCCGGTGTCCTGGCCGGTGGGGGAGACCTGGGCCGGACCACGCTGGTCCGGGGCCGGCACGGCCACGGGCTGGTCCGGGTGGGTGAGGGCGGTGTGCTCCTCGAGGTCGGGGGTGATCGGCCCCGGCGTGCCGGGGATGTCGGGCTGCTGGGTGGTCATCGCGTCTGCTCCTGTGGTGTCGACGTGCCGCGCGGTGCCGCGCGGATCCGGGGCGGAGGACGACGGCGGCCGATGCGGGCCGACGTCGTGTCCGGTCTTTAGCGTGGCGGCTGACCTCGGTGCTGACCAGGGCTGACGGCCACCGGCAGGGGCCTGGCTACCCTGGGGGCATGAGGATCAGCGTCGGACAGTTCGGGCCCGTGGGCGACGTCGAGGAGAACCTGGCCGTGATGGCCCGCCTCGCCGCCCGCGCCGCGGGCGAGGGGGCGGACCTCCTGGTGCTGCCCGAGGAGGCCATGCTCGGGGCCCGCGAGGTGGGGGAGGAGTTCCCCGACGCCGTCGCCGCGGCCTGGGAGCCGTTCGCCGCGGGCCTGGCCGCGCTGGCGCGGGAGCACGGGATCGCCGTCGTCGCGGGCGGCTACGAGCCGGGACCGGACCGGCGTCCCTACAACACGCTGCTGGCGGTGGGCGCGGACGGCGCCCGGCTGGGCGCGTACCGCAAACTCCACCTCTACGACGCGTTCGCGCACCGCGAGTCGGACCGGATCACCCCCGGCGACGGCGGCGTCGCCGCGATCGAGCTCGGCGGGCTCCGCCTGGGCCTGCTCACCTGCTACGACCTGCGCTTCCCCGAGCTGTCCCGGCGTCTCGCGGTGGAGGGCGCGGACGTGCTCGTGATCCCCGCGGCGTGGTTCTCCGGCGAGCACAAGGTGGAGCACTGGCGCACCCTGCTCAAGGCCCGCGCGGTGGAGAACACCGTGTGGGTGGCCGCGGCGGACACGTGCTCGGACGGCACCGTGGGCCACTCGATGATCGTGGACCCGCTGGCGCTGCCCGTCGCCGAGCTCGCCGACGAGCGGGAGGCCGTGGCGACCGCGGAGGTCACCCGCGAGCGGATCGACGAGGTCCGGGAGTTCCTCCCCTCGCTCGCCAACCGCCGCACCGACGTCCTCTGAGCCGTCCCCGCCCGGCGGACGGGTCACCATTACCCCCTCGGGCTGGGAAAAGCCTAAAATCACGTCAGACGTGCAACCAGACGGGCGCCCCGGCGCTCGGAACGCGCCCCGCCCGGGGCGGGACGGGAGATCAGAGATGACCATCAACGCCGACGGCAGCCACGCCGTCCAGCCCCACGCCGCGAACGCCCACACCGCCCCGGCCCGCCCCGTGCGCCACGCCGTGGTGGAGGAGGAGGTGCTCGAGCCGCTGGGCCCGGTGGAGGGCTGGGGCTTCACCAACCGCGTCATCCTCGTCTCGGTGCTCGTCGTGATCATCGGCAACGTCGTGCGCGTGCTCACCGGCGACCTGGGTGATCCGAACGGCTCCGTGGCGCTGGGCAAGACCGGCCACGGCTGGGTCGTGCTGGTGCAGTCGTTCATGTTCGGCCTGGTGGGCGGCGCCCTGGCGGGCGCGGCCGGCTACCTGGTCGTGCTGCTGATGGGCGGGGCTGCCCGCTCCGTCGTGCGCTACGTGGTCGGTGGCGTGGTCGGCGGCTTCCTCGGTGCCGTGGGCCTGTTCGCGGTGTTCTCCAACACCGTCCTCTACGGGGCGGGCCTGCACCTGTTCTGGATGCTGCCGGTGGCGGGCCTGCTCGGCGGCCTCTGGGCGGGCGTCGTCTCCTCCCGCCGCTGATCCCCGCAACCGGCGCCTCGGGCGCCGGCCGCAGAGAAAGGCCCCGGTTCCGGCTCTCGCCGGGCCCGGGGCCTTCTCCGTCATCACTCGCACCTTCGATGAGGTGGCTTCAGCCTACGAACTCGCCTTGGGCTTTCCAGGGGAGTCGGCTGGGCGTTCCCTGGGAGTGTCGGCCGCCCCGAGCAGGTGCGCGAGCTCGCCGGTGGCGGCGACGAGGGCCGCCCCGCACCGGTCCGCCAGCTCGTCCGTGCAGCGGTAGGCCGGCACGAGCGTGCTGAGCGCACCGACCACCGTGCCCGCCACGCTGATGGGGGCGGACAGCGAGGTGACGTCCTTCTCCACGGAACGGGTGCGCAGCGTGTAGTCCCCCGCGGCCACGCTGCCGCGCAGGGCGTCGCCCACGGCCGTGCCCGCCAGGGGGACGGTGCGTCCGACCCAGTTCGTGTGGCGGACGGAGTGCGTGCCCTCCACGATCGCCAGGTAGACGGCGGAGTCCGGAGGGGTCGTCACCGAGAGGTAGACGGATTCGCCCGTGGCGGCCACGACGTGGTCCATCGGCCCGCGGGCCAGCTGCACGAGCGAGTCTCGGGAGAAGGCCCGCGCCCCGAGCTGGATGAGGCGCACGCCGGGGCGGTAGGCGCCGTCGTCGTCGCGGGCCACGAAGCCGGATCCCTCGAGGCTGCGCAGCAGGCGCAGCGCCGTGGACGCCGGCAGCTCCGTGGCGCGGGCGGCCTCGGTCAGGCTCAGCCGGGGCTGCTCGGTGACGGCGGCGAGCAGGTCCAGGGCCCGGTCCACGGTGCGCGTCGAGGCGGTGGGGGTGGTGGTCATGAGAGGGAGCGTAACGGGTGCGGGACACACGGATCGGGCTTGCGCGTGAGCCGAGTCACTGTTTCAATGTTCGGAAAGTGCATGCCGAGCCGTGAAATCACAGGGGCCACTCGTCCCGGCGGCGCACGCACCCCGTCGAGAGGAACTGCCATGGCCGTGGGCTTCACCCAGCACGACCCGTCCCGCACCATCCGCGCCCCGCGCGGCACCGAGCTGTCCGCCAAGTCCTGGCAGACCGAGGCCCCGCTGCGGATGCTCATGAACAACCTGGACCCCGAGGTCGCCGAGCGGCCCGAGGACCTCGTCGTCTACGGCGGCACCGGCCGCGCGGCCCGCTCCTGGGAGGCCTACGACGCCATCGTCGCCACCCTCAAGGACCTCGAGGAGGACGAGACCCTCCTGGTGCAGTCCGGCAAGCCGGTGGGCGTGTTCCGCACCAACAAGTGGGCCCCGCGCGTGCTGATCGCCAACTCCAACCTCGTGGGCGACTGGGCCACGTGGCCGGAGTTCCGCAAGCTCGAGGCCGAGGGCCTGATGATGTACGGCCAGATGACCGCCGGCTCGTGGATCTACATCGCCACCCAGGGCATCCTGCAGGGCACCTACGAGACCTTCGCCGCGATCGGCCGCAAGCGCTACGACGGCTCCCTCCAGGGCACCCTCACCCTCACCGGCGGCTGCGGCGGCATGGGCGGCGCCCAGCCCCTGGCCGTCACCCTCAACGGCGGCGTCTGCCTGATCGTGGACGTCTCGGAGGACCGCCTGCGCCGTCGCATGGGCAAGCGCTACCTGGACGAGGTGGAGACGGACATCGACAAGGCCGTCGAGCGCGTCATGCAGGCCAAGCGCGACGGCGAGGCCGTCTCCGTGGGCCTCGTGGGCAACGCCGCCGAGGTGTTCCCCGAGCTGCTCGAGCGCCAGAAGGCCGGCACCGTCGAGATCGACATCGTCACCGACCAGACCTCCGCGCACGACCCGCTGTCCTACCTGCCGATCGAGATCGACGAGAAGGACTGGCACGCCGAGGCCGAGGCCGACCCGGACACCTTCACCAAGAAGGCCCAGGAGTCCATGGCCCGCCAGGTCGAGGCCATGGTCGGCTTCCAGGACATCGGCGCCGAGGTGTTCGACTACGGCAACTCCATCCGCGACGAGGCCCGCAAGGCCGGCTACTCCCGCGCGTTCGAGTTCCCGGGCTTCGTCCCGGCCTACATCCGCCCGCTGTTCTGCGAGGGCCTCGGCCCGTTCCGCTGGGCCGCGCTCTCCGGCGACCCGGAGGACATCCGCGTGACCGACGAGGCCCTGAAGGAGCTGTTCCCCGAGAACGAGCACCTGCACCGCTGGCTCGACGGCGCCGCCGAGTTCGTGGAGTTCGAGGGCCTGCCGGCCCGCATCTGCTGGCTGGGCTACGGCGAGCGCCACAAGGCCGGCCTGCTCTTCAACCAGCTCGTGGCCGAGGGCAAGGTCAAGGCGCCGATCGTGATCGGCCGCGACCACCTCGACTCGGGCTCCGTGGCCTCCCCGTACCGCGAGACCGAGTCCATGCTGGACGGCTCCGACGCGATCGCCGACTGGCCGCTGCTGAACGCGCTGACCGCCACCTCCTCGGGTGCCACCTGGGTGTCGATCCACCACGGCGGCGGCGTCGGCATCGGCCGGTCCATCCACGCCGGCCAGGTGGGCGTGGCCGACGGCACCGAGCTGGCCGCGGCCAAGCTCGAGGCGCTGCTCACCAACGACCCGGGCATGGGCGTCATCCGCCACGTCGACGCCGGCTACTCCCGCGCCGCCGAGGTGGCGAAGGAGCGCGGCGTCCGTGTGCCCATGGAGGCCACGATCCGGGACTGACCCCGGTCACGTCGTCGGACGGCGACGGTGCCGCCGCGCCGTCGCCGTCCGACGACTTCACCGCCGCGAGCCGGACGGGCGGCCGCCCGTCCGGCTCGCGATCGAAAGGACACCACGATGGACTCGTCCCGCCCCGCAGACCACGAGCTGCACACCGACACCACCGCGATGGCCGCGATCGAGGCCGACGCGCCCCGCCCGCCGGCGCGCTGGCGCATGATCGTCTACTCGGCGATCGGCATCGTCATGTTCTTCGTGCCCGTCACGATCAACGGGGCGAGCTCCATCCCGCTGGACCACCTGGTGACCTGGGTGCGCGGGCTGCTCGGCCCGGCCGACCGCTGGGTGGGCCTGGCCATCATCGCCGCCGGCGCCGTGTACCCGTTCGCCTCGGGCCGCTGGCGGACCAGCACCACCCGGACGGTCTTCGCCCTCCTCGCCGTGCTCGGCCTGGTCGCCTCGGCGATGGTCGTGTTCGGCGTGGGCCCGAGCTGGATCCTGGACAAGAGCATCGGCCCGTTCCTGATGGACAAGCTCGTGGTGCCCGTGGGCCTGATCGTGCCCATCGGCGGCGTCTTCCTGGCCCTCGTGATCGGCTACGGCCTCATGGAGTTCGTGGGCGTCTACCTGCGCCCGGCCATGCGGCCGATCTGGCGCGTGCCCGGCCGCGCCGCCGTCGACGCCGTGGCCTCCTTCGTGGGCTCCTACGCCCTGGGCCTGCTGCTCACCAACCGCATGTACACCGGCGGCCGTTATACGGCCCGCGAGGCGGCGATCATCGCCGCCGGCTTCTCCACGGTGTCCGCGACCTTCATGGTGATCGTCGCCAAGACGCTGGGCCTGATGGACATCTGGCTCTGGTACTTCTTCGGCACCCTCGTGGTGACGTTCGCGGTCACGGCCATCACCGTGCGCATCCCGCCGCTGAGCCGCATCCCGGACGAGGTGTACCCCGGCGCGGTGCACTCGCCCGAGCTGGCCGTCACCCGGGACCGCTTCCGGGTGGCCCGTCGCGCCGCCGAGCAGACCCTCGCCGAGGCCCCGTCCCTGCCGAAGAACATCTGGGTCAACTTCCGGGACGGCCTCGTGATGGTGCTCCAGATCCTGCCCTCCATCATGTCCGTGGGCCTGATCGCCCTGGTCCTGGCCACCTACACGCCCGTGTTCGAGTGGATCGGCGTGATCTTCTACCCGCTGTTCTGGGCGCTGGGCTACTCCGATCCCGGCCTGCTGGCCTCGGCCTCCGCCACCTCGATCGCCGAGATGTTCATCCCGGCCACGATGGCGGCCGGTCACGAGGACCTCGTCGCCCGGTTCGTGATCGGCGTCGTCTGCGTCTCCGCGATCATCTTCTTCTCCGCGGTGGTGCCTGCCATCCTGGCCACGGACATCCCCATCCCGCTGTGGAAGCTCGTGGTGATCTGGGCCGAGCGTGTGGCCCTCACCATCCTGCTCGCCACGCCGGTCGCCCATCTGGTCGCGGCGCTCACCTGAGGCCCCGCCCCGCCGTCCCGTCCCGTCCGTCCCGCAGAGAGAGGCCCCCATGCGCTCCACGCTCATCACCGACATCGCCGAGCTGACCACCGTCGACCCCGAAGGGCGGGTGCTCCAGGACGCGGCCGTCGTCGTCGAGGACGAGCGCATCGCCTGGATCGGTGCCGCCGCGGACGCCCCGGACGCGGACGACCGGGTGTCCGTGGGGGGCCGTGCCGTGCTGCCCGGCTGGGTGGACTCCCACACGCATCTCGTGTTCGACGGGGACCGCTCCGCCGAGTTCGAGGCCCGCATGGCCGGGGAGTCCTACGCGGCCGGCGGCATCGGCGTGACCACCTCCGCCACCCGCGCCGCCTCGGACGACCGCCTGGCCGAGCTGGTCCGCGGCCGGGTGGCCGACGCGGTGGCCGGAGGCACCACCTACCTCGAGACCAAGACCGGCTACGGGCTCACCGTGGCGGAGGAGGCCCGCCACGCGCGCCTGCTGGCCGGGCTGCGCGAGGAGGGCCTCGTCGACGAGGTGACCTTCCTCGGCGCCCACCTCGTGCCCCCGGGCCGGGACGCGGAGGACTACCTCGACGACGTCGTCGGGCCGATGCTCGAGGCCGTGCGGGAGCACGCGAGCTGGGTGGACGTGTTCTGCGACACCGGCGCCTTCGACGCCGAGCAGACCCGCCGCGTGCTCGCCGCGGGTGTGGCGGCGGGGCTGGGCGTGCGCCTGCACGGCAACCAGATCGAGCAGGGCCCGGGGGTGGGCGTGGCCGTGGAGTTCGGCGCCGCCTCCGTGGACCACGTCAACCACCTCTCCGACGCGGACGTCGAGGCCCTGGCCGGCACCTGGACCGGCTGGGACCGCGCCTCGGCCACCGGCACGCCCGGCACCGTGGCCGGCTGCCTGCCCGCGTGCGACCTGTCCACCCGCGCCCCGCTGGCGCCCGCGCGTCGCCTGCTCGACGCCGGCATCGAGGTCTCCCTGGCCTCGAACTGCAACCCGGGCACCAGCTACACCACGTCCATGAACTTCAACGTGGGCACCGCCGTGCTGCAGATGCACCTGACCCTCGCCGAGGCCGTGCGCGCCGCCACCCTCGGCGGGGCCCTCGGCCTGCGGGCGCAGGACCGCGTCGGGAGCCTCGAGGTCGGCAAGCGCGCCGACCTGCACGTGCTCGACGCCCCCGCCGCCATCCACCTGGCCTACCGCCCCGGCATGCCGCTGACCCATGCGGTCTGGCGCGCCGGTCGCCGGGCCGTCTGATCGACCGACAGCAAGGAGAACGCATCACCATGACCACCCCTCCCGCCACCGTCACGCTCGGCACGTCCGGGGCCACCCTGGACGACGTCGTCGCCGTGGCCCGCCACGACGCCCGCGTGGTGCTCGCCGACGACGTGCTCGAGACCGTCGGCGCGGTGCGCCGCCACGTCGAGGCGCTGGCCGAGGCCGAGACCCCCACCTACGGCGTCTCCACCGGCTTCGGCGCGCTCGCGGACAAGCACATCCCGCTCGAGTCCCGCGCGCAGCTGCAGAAGTCCCTGATCCGCTCCCACGCCGCCGGCATGGGCCCCGTGGTGGAGCGCGAGGTCGTCCGCGCGCTGATGTTCCTGCGCGCCACCACGCTGGCCTCCGGCCGCACGGGCGTGCGCCCCGTGGTGGTCGAGACCTTCGTGGCCATGCTCAACGCGGGCATCACCCCCGCCGTGCGCGAGTTCGGCTCGCTGGGCTGCTCCGGCGACCTCGCTCCGCTCTCCCACGTGGCCCTGGCGCTGATGGGCGAGGGCGACGTCGTCGGGGAGGACGGCGCGCTGCGTCCGGCCGGCGAGGCGCTCGCCGAGGCCGGGATCGAGCCGGTCGAGCTGCGGGAGAAGGAGGGCCTGGCCCTCGTCAACGGCACCGAGGGCATGCTCGGCATGCTGATCATGGCCCTGGCGGACCTCGACGAGCTCGCCGACACCGTGGACCTCACCGCCGCCATGTCCGTGGAGGCACTGCTCGGCACCGACCGCGTGTTCGTGCGGGAGCTGCATTTCCCGCTGCGCCCCCACCCGGGCCAGGCGGCCTCCGCGGAGCGGATGCTGAAGATCCTGGCGGGCTCGCCGATCGTGGCCAGCCACAAGGAGGGCGACTCCCGCGTGCAGGACGCCTACTCGCTGCGCTGCGCCCCGCAGGTGGCCGGCGGCCTGCGCGACACCCTCGCGTACGTGCGCACCGTGGCCGAGCGCGAGCTCGCCGCGACCGTGGACAACCCGGTGGTGCTCGACGACGGCCGGGTGAGCTCGAACGGCAACTTCCACGGGGCGCCCGTGGCGTACGTGCTGGACTTCCTGGCCATCCCGGTGGCCGACGTCGCCAGCATGTCCGAGCGCCGCACCGACCGCATGCTGGACCCGGCCCGCTCACACGGGCTGCCCGCGTTCCTCGTGGACGACCCGGGCGTGGACTCCGGCATGATGATCGCCCAGTACACGCAGGCCGGGCTCGTCTCGGACATGAAGCGCCTGGCCGTGCCCGCGTCCGTGGACTCCATCCCGTCCTCCGCGATGCAGGAGGACCACGTCTCCATGGGCTGGCACGCCGCCCGCAAGCTGCGCTCGGCCGTGGAGAACTTCCGCCGCGTGCTCGCCGTCGAGCTCGTGGCCGCCGCCCGCGCGATCGAGCTGCGCGCCCCACTGCAGCCCTCCGCCGCGACCGGTGCCGCCGTCCGCGTGATCCGCGAGGCCGGCGTCCCCGGCCCCGGCCCGGACCAGTACATGGCCCCGCAGCTGGCCGCCGCCGAGCAGGCCCTGCGCGACGGGTCCGTGCTGGCCGCCGTGGCGGAGGCGCTCGCGGGCGTGTCCGCCGACGCCGAGCCGCAGGACCTGGCCGAGGAGTCCGAGGGCGCCGAGGCCGAGGGGCACTGACGCCACAGCGTGGTCCGACGCCACAGAGTGGTCACGACATGCCCCGTGCGCCTGCGCGAGACGGCGTGTCGTGACCACTCTGTGTGTGGAGGGGCGGCCTGCGGGTCGGGTCGGTTGGCCCCGGCTCAGGCCGCCAGGTCCACGTCCTTCGTCTCCTTCATGACCAGGCCGGTCAGGCCGGTGAGGCCGCCGACCACCATGAGGTAGATCGGGAACGCGCTGGTCCACCCCTGCGCCGTCAGCCACGTGATCAGGTACGGCGCCGTGCCGCCGAAGATCGCGGTGGCCAGTGAGAGCATGGTGGCCACGCCCTTGGCGCGCACCGCCGTGGGCAGCGCCTCGGACCAGACGGCGCCGTTGACGCCGAACAGCAGCGCCACCGCCAGCAGGGCGATGGTCTGCACGAGCAGGAACGAGGCGAAGGTGCCGTCCAGCATGCCGAACAGCGGGAACGGCAGCACCACGAAGAGCAGGCCGAAGGCGATGACCAGCGGACGGCGGCCGATCCGGTCGCCCAGCAGGCCCGCCCCGAGGATGGCGGCCAGGAAGATCACCTGGGCCACGAGCGAGGCCGAGAGGGTGGTGGACTTGTCCATCTGATGGGCCACCTGCGCGTGCGTGGGCAGGTAGATCAGCCACGTGTAGAACATCAGGGAGCCGCCCGCGGAGACCAGGAAGATCGTCAGCAGGCCGCGTCACACCGCACCCGGCTCCCGGCGGGGAGCGTCGTCGGCGGTGGGCACCACCTGCTGCGCCGCCGTGAAGTGCTCCGACTCCGTCAGGCTCCGTCGCAGGTACAGCGCGTAGAGGCCGAGGACGCCGCCGATGCCGAACGCCACGCGCCAGCCCCAGGACGCCACCTGCTCGGGAGAGAGCAGCGTGTTGATGGCCAGGCCCACGAGCGTGGCCAGGATCGTGCCCACCACCACGGACACCCACGACGTCGCCCCGAACAGCCCGCGCCGACCCTGCGGCGCCCGCTCCACGAGGTAGGTCACGGAGGTGCCCATCTCGCCGCCATGCGCCAGGCCCTGCAGCAGGCGGGCGATGACGAGGATCACCGAGGCGAGGACGCCCACCGTGCCGTAGGTGGGGGTGAAGGCGATGATCAGGCTGCCGAGCGCGGTGATCATCATCGCCGCGAAGAGGCTGCGCTTGCGGCCCACCCGGTCCGCGTAGGCGCCGAACACGTAGCCGCCGATGGGGCGGGCGACGAAGCCCACCGCGAAGACGGCCAGGGTGGCGAGCAGCTCGGAGGTGGGATTGTCCGCGTGGAAGATCTGCGCCGCGAAGACCGGGGCGAAGATCGTGTAGACGTTCCAGTCGTACCACTCCAGCGCGTTGCCGAAGTTCACGGCCAGCATGTCCTTCAGGCTCCGGGGGCGGGCCCGGGGCACGGGAGCGGGCCGGGCCGCGCCGGTGGCCGCGGTGCTCATGCCCGTCCCTCGAGGCCGGCCTGGGCATCGCCGTCGGCGCCGGGCACCCGCATCTCGAAGGTCTCCCGCACCACGGTGTAGTCGAAGTAGCCCAGGCGGGCGATCGGCTGGATGCGCGGGATGTCGATGCGGCCGTCGGCGGTGATGACGTCGTCGTCGATGTGGATGGTGTCCACGTGGGCGAAGACCACGTCGATGGTGCCGACGTTCGAGTCGCCCTTGATGCGGTGCGTCGAGTGGTAGCGGCACTCGAAGCGCACGGGGGACTCGGCGACCATCGGGATGGGGTGGTTGTCCGCGTAGACCTTGGTGACGCCGTGCTCGGCGATGCGGTCCCACTCGCTCTCGCCCGGCTCCAGGGCCATGGCGGAGACGTTGACGGCCTCGCGCAGGTCGTAGGTGGCCATGTTCCACACGAACCAGCCGGTCTGCTCCGCGTTGAGGACGGTGTCCTTGCGGCGTCCGTCCGGGTACTGGTTCGCGGAGAACATCACCATGGGCGGGTCGAAGGTGAGGTTCTGCCACTGGCTGTAGGGGGCGATGTTCTCCCGGCCGTCCGTGCTCACGGAGGACAGCCAGCCGATGGGCCGCGGCACGGTGGAGCTCTTGAAGGGGGAGAAGGGCAGGGGGTTGGCCTCGTGCTGCGGGCGGTACTTCATGAGTCCTCCATGTGATGCCGGTAACAGTGTGTGGGCCACGCTACGCCGCATATTCCGGATATATATCAAGCGGAGGGGGGCAGCTGACTGCCTAGGCTGGGCCCCATGAACAAGTCGGAGGAGGCCTACGCCCGCCTGACGCAGAAGATCGAGACCGGGGAGCTGCCACCGGGCGCCATCCTCAGCGAGGCGGACCTCATCGCCGCCGCCGAGACGGGGCGCACGCCCCTGCGCGAGGCCGTGCAACGCCTCATCCGAGACCACTGGCTCCTGGCCGGTGGGGGACGTGGCCTGCAGGTGCCCCCGATCTCCGTGGACGACCAGCTGGAGAGGCTGGAGGTGCGGCGGTCGCTCGAGGCGCTGGCCGTGGGACTGGCCTGCGCACGGGCGGACGAGGAGCAGCTGGCCGCCGTCGCAGCCCACGTGCGGCACCTGCGCACGGTGGAGGACCTGCCGGCGTACGTCGCCGCCGTCGGGCGCTCGAACGAACTCCTGCGCACGATCGCGAACAACCGCTATCTCGCCGATTCCCTGGTCCCGCTCCAGGGGCTCTCTCGGCGGTTCTGGCTCGCCACCACGAAGGGCCTGCCCGACGAGGTCGAACGCGGCCGGGCGTTCTACGTCCCGGCGCTGGAGGCGGTGACCCGGAGGGACTCGGCGGGAGCCCGGGCCGGGGTGCTGGCCCTGCACGACTTCCTGGCACGCTCGGCGCTGGACTACGCCGCCCGACGCGCGGCCCACGGCAGTGCCGAGCCCCCGGCCCCGTGGGCGGAGGGACGCTGACGCGCGCGGCCCCCGCCTGAAGGGACCCCGGCCTGCCTCAGGCCAGCAGCGACGCGTCCGTCCGGTGACGGCTGACGACCGTGTGGATCAGCCGGGCCGCGGCCTTCGCCGTGCGGCCGTCCACGTCCAGGGCGGGGTTGAGCTCCACGACGTCGGCCAGGGCCAGCTTCCCGGACTGGGTGGCCTCCAGCGCGCACGCGTGGATCACCTCGTACGGCACGCCGAAGCCGGCCGGTGCGCTCACCCCCGGGGCGACGGCGGCCGGCAGCACATCCAGGTCGATCGTCAGGTAGAGCACGTCCACCGCGTTGATGAACGAGCGCACCCAGCGGCGGACGCCGGTGACGTCGGCGGTCTGGGCCTGCTCGTCGGTCACCCACGTGACCCCGCGTTCGCGCGCGGTGTCGAACAGGGCCCGGGTGTTGTTGGCCTCGCTGATGCCCACCACCGCGTAGGAGAGCTGATGCTCCGCCTCCTCGGCGTCCCGCAGCGCCTGCAGGAACGGGGTGCCGGAGCTGGGCCGCGGCGCCTCGCGCAGGTCGAAGTGCGCGTCCAGGTTGAGGATGCCCACGCGCGTGCCCGCGCCCACGCGCGTGGAGCCGGTCAGGCCCGTGATCGAGGCGTAGGCGGTCTCGTGTCCGCCGCCGAGCACCACGGCCAGGTCGTGGGCGTTCAGCAGCCCGCTGACCACCGTGCCCAGCTCGGCCTGGCCCGCCTCGAGCTCGCCCGGGGCGTCGTCGTCGCCGCGGTCCACGGACACGTCGCCCGCGTCCACGAGCGCGCCCGTGCCCTCGAGGTACGCGAGCGAGGCGAGCGCACCGCGCAGCGCCTCCGGGCCGTCCTCGGCGCCCACGCGGCCGTGGTTCCGGCGCACGCCCTCGTCCGAGGCGAAGCCGACGAGCGCCGTGGACCGCGCGCCCGACGTCGGAGCGCCGGCACCGGGGTGGCGCTGCGTCGTCGTGGGCTCGCCGCGGCCGTCGGCGGGGCGGACGACCTGGTGCCAGCGCAGGTGCTCGGGGGTGTCGCCGTCGGTGCGGCCGGTCCAGGCGGGGGAGAGGGACGAGGAGGGGAGCTCGGAGGTCATGGGCCCATCTCACGCCATCGACGGGCGGGTGCGCAACGAGGGCCGGACGACGCCCGACACGGGGCGTCGTCCGCCTAGCGGTCCAGTTCCTGGCGCCGCGAGCTGATCACGCCGGTGACGAAGCCGGCGAGGTTGAGCCCGCCGTGGAAGCGGGCGTGCTCGATCTTCACACAGCGGTCCATCACGACCTCCAGGCCCGCGGCCTCGGCCTGACGCGCGGCGTCCTCGTTCCAGATGCCCAGCTGCAGCCACACGGTCCGGGCGCCCACGCGGGCGGCGTCCGCCACCACCTCGGGGGCGTCGGAGGACTTGCGGAACACCTCCACGAGGTCCGGGGTGACGGGCAGGTCGTCCAGCGAGGCGTACACGCGGTGGCCGAGGATCTCCTTGCCGGCCGCGGCGAGCACGGGATTGACGAAGTAGACGTCGTACGTGGTCGAGCTCAGCAGGTACGTGGCCACGAAGTACGACGCACGGGCCGGCTTGTCCGAGGCGCCGACGATCGCGATCGACCGGGTGCGCCGCAGGATCGCCAGGCGCTCGGGGGCGCCGGGGCCGGTCCAGGTGCGCTCGGGGTGGGTGGTGCTCATGGCTCAGGCCTCCTTCGGCGCGGCCGGGGCGCCGTCGTCGTCGCGGGTGCGGCCGGTGGCCTCGGTCAGGGCCTGGTCCAGGTCCCAGAGGATGTCCTCGGTGTCCTCGATGCCCACCGAGATGCGGATGAGGTCCTCCGGGATGCCCGCGGCCACGAGCTGCTCGGCGGTGAGCTGCTGATGGGTCGTCGTGGCGGGGTGCAGCACGAGCGTCTTCGCGTCGCCGATGTTGGCCAGGTGGCTGGCCAGCTGCAGGGCGGAGATGAAGCGCGACGCCGTCGCACGCCCGGCCTCCGGACCGGAGGCGCCGTCGTCGGTGTCTGTGGCTGCCGGGGCCACGCCGAAGCTGAACACCGAGCCGACGCCCCGGGGCAGCAGCTGCTGCGCGCGGGCGTGGTGCGGGTGGTCGGGCAGGCCGGCGTAGCGGACCCAGGAGACGCGCGGGTCCTCGTCCAGCCACTGCGCCACGGCCTGCGCATTCGCCAGGTGGGCGTCCATGCGCGGGGCCAGCGTCTCGACGCCGAGCAGCAGCTGGAACGCCGACTGGGGGGCCAGCGACGGGCCGAAGTCGCGCAGCTGCTCCGAGCGGAGCTTGGTGAGGAAACCGTATTCGCCGAAGTTGCCCCACCAGGAGACGCCGCCGTACGACGGCACGGGCTCGGTCATCGACGGGAACTTGCCGTTGTCCCACGGGAAGCGGCCGGACTCCACCACGACGCCGCCGAGCGTGGTGCCCTGCCCGCCGAGGAACTTCGTGGCCGAATGGATGACGATGTCCGCCCCGTGCTCGATCGGCCGGATCAGGTAGGGCGGGGTGAGGGTCGCGTCCACGACGAGCGGCACGCCGTGCCGGTGGGCGACGTCGGCCAGGCCGGGCAGGTCCACGACGTCACCGGAGGGGTTGGCGACGATCTCCGTGTAGACGGTCTTGGTGTTGGGCTGGAGGGCGGCCTCGAAGTCCGCGGCCTCGGCGGAGTCCACGAACGTGGTCTCGACGCCGAACCGGCGCAGGGAGACGTCCAGCTGGGTGATCGTGCCGCCGTACAGCTTGGAGGACGCCACGATGTGGTCGCCGGCCGCGGCGAGGGCCGCGAAGGTGACGAACTCGGCGGCCATGCCGGACGCCGTCGCGACGGCCCCGATCCCGCCCTCGAGCGTGGCGACCCGCTCCTCGAACGCGGCGACCGTGGGGTTGCCGATCCGCGAGTAGATGTTGCCGTACTTCTGCAGCGCGAAGAGGTTGGCGGCGTCTTCGGCGGACTCGAACACGAAGGAGCTGGTCTGGTGGATCGGCACCGCGCGGGAGCCGTGGACGGCGTCCGGGACGGCGCCCGCGTGCAGCGCCTGGGTGCGGAAGCCGAACTCGTGGTCAGCCACGGGGGTCCTTTCGATGGAGGCTTCGGGACAGTCCGTCCCATTGTCCCGGGCGAGGCGCGCCGGGGGCAGGGTGGGGACGTCGCAGAGCGTCACGCGGCGCCGGCCGCTGGCGTGCAACGCGGGTTGAGTTATCACCGGTTACGCGGGCCTGGACCCGTGACAACTCAACCCGCGTTGGACGGGACCCGTGACAACTCAACCCGCGTTGGGACGGGCGGGGGCGGATCAGCGCGTGCGGGCGAGCCGACGCCGGACCAGCCCTACGATCCGCCCGAACCCAGCGCGCTGGTCCTCCCAGGTGCAGCGCAGGGTCGTCCATTCCCGTTCGAGGCAGTACGCGTCCCGACGGGCGTCCCTCGCCTGCTGCTGAGCCGTGCGGTGGCCGGCGCCGTCGTACTGGAGGGCCAGGCGCGCCCCCCGGTACCCGAGGTCCACGACGGGCGAGGCCGGGTCGGCCGGGTCGACGGCGACCTGCAGCTCCGGCTCCGGCAGCCCGGCCCGGATCAGCGCGAGCCGGAGGAAGGTCTCGGGCGGGGAGTCGGCCCCGACGCGCACCTCCGCCAGCGCGGCACGTGCGAGACGGACACCCGGCCGGCCACGGCAGCGGGCGAGCACCTCCGACAGCTCGGACACGGTGGCCACGGGGTCCGCCCGGCCCGTCGGCGTCCACGGCGGACGCACCAGGTGGTCGCCGTCCGCGATGAGCCAGTCCACCTCGTGGGGGCGGAGCATCCCGGCGAGGTCGAACCAGGTGCGCGCCGCCGTCGTGACGCGCTGGCCGTCGGGAAGCTCGAGCACGTGGTCGGAGGGCAGCCGCACCCGGTGGCTGACGACGCCGTCCAGGTCGGTCCGGTGCGTGCGCGCGGAGCGGTCGAAGGTCAGGTGCAGTCCGGCGGGCCGCGCGAGGCGGGGCGGCAGCGGCAGTCCGTGCCAGAGGGCGGCAGAGACGTGGGAGACCACCCCGCCCGTGAGGCGGACCAGCGCGGCCGCGCCGTCCGGGGCGCACGGGTCGGGGATGCCCGCGGTGTGCACGCCGCGGCAGATCCGGGCGAGGTCTGCCGCGAGGGTGCGGCGCCACGGCAGGCCGGCGGCGTGCAGCTCGGCCGTCGTGAAGGCGCCCGCGGCGAGGGTGGACGGCAGGGGCGTGCGCGCGGTCATGGGGTGAGCCTGCCGCCCCCGGGCCCTGCGACGGACCGGACCGACGCGCCCTGGGGAGGGCCGCCGTCGTCGTGGTGGCTGTGCAGGAGCGGCCGACCCGCCGGTCATGGTGGCACCGGCGCGACGCGGGTTGAGTTATCACGGGTGCAAGCCGCCTGGACCCGTGATAACTCAACCAGCGTTGCAGGGGGGAGCGGCCGGCCCGTCGGTCACGGCGTGCGGTCCACGGGCACCAGCTCCACGTCCTCGAGCCGCCCGTCCCGCACCACCGCGCGCATCAGGGTGCACTCGGGCTGCCGTCGCCGGTCCGTGCAGGAGCCGGGGTTGAGCAGCCGCAGTCCCGGGTTCGCGGTCTCCGGCCCGGCCACGGTGTCCCACGGGATATGGCTGTGCCCGAAGACCAGCACGTCCGCGTCCGGGAACGCCGCGGCCATGCGGCGCTCGCGGCCGGCCGCCGGGCCCGTCTCGTGGACCATCGCGATCCGCACCCCGCCGATCTCCACGCGCGCCACCTCGGGCAGCCGCGCCCGCAGCCCCGGCCCGTCGTTGTTGCCCCACACGCCCACCAGCCGGGCGGCCCGTGCGTCGAGGTCGTCGAGCACGTCCTCGGTCACCCAGTCGCCGGCGTGGAGCACGACGTCGGCCCGCGCCACCTCGGCCCGCACCTGCGCGGGCAGGGCACGGGCACGCCGCGGGATGTGGGTGTCGGCGATCAGGAGCAGGCGGACGGCGACGTCGTCGGGCACGGTCCGCCTCACCGTGCCGCGAACGCGCCGAGCCAGATCGCCAGAGGCAGGCCGACGATGAACACGGCCACGAATCCGCGCACCAGCCACCGGCCCACCGGGGTGGCGAGGTTGACCGTCACGCCCACCCCGTAGCCGGGGCGCTTGGCGGGGAAGACGGCCGGGTCCTCGGGGTCGCGCTTGAGCCCCAGGGGCGTCCACATCTCGTCCTCGGCGAGCTCCGCGGCCGTGGGCCGGTGCCCGAGCTCCGCCGCGACGCGGTCCGACCAGCGCGTCCACCGCTGAATGCCGGCCCGCATCGCCGGGAAGATGCCCACCATGAGCACGGTCAGCGTGAGGGGCAGGAGCCACCAGGGCATCATCCACGCCCCGGCGGCGAGCGCCTCTACCGTCGACGGGGCCAGCACCAGCACGATGAGCACGCACGACCACCCGAGGCACTCCTGGACCCCGCGGTGCACCCCCGCCTGGCGCACGCGCCGCCACGGGGACAGCCCCGGATCCGTGGGGACGAGGACGGTGACCATCGCGGAGACCAGGGCCAGGAACCCCGTCACGCCGAGGCCGATCAGCGGCCCCGCCGCCACCGTGCCGAACGAGGTGTCCTCCCACGCATCCGGCCGCCCGTCGACGCCCCAGTGCGTGGGCACGCGCTCCGGCAGGCCCGGCAGGGCGACGAGGGCCCACCCCAGCAGCGCCAGGCACAGCACGGCCGCGAGCAGGAACGGCAGCCACGGACGCAGCCGGCCACGGCGCAGGGCGGCGCGCTCGGCGGCGGGGACGTCGTCGGGGGCGGGACGGGACGGGTGGGGCATCGACACAGGCTAGCCTCAGCCCCTGCCCGCCACACCCGGTGATCGGCCCGTCCAGACGGCGGCCGCGCACGCCGCGATCACCAGCAGCATCCCCGCCAGGTCCAGCGGGGTGAGCTCCTGCCCGCGCACGGCCCACGCGGTCAGCGCCGCCGCGATCGGCGAGAGGCACGTCAGCAGGGAGAACAGTGCGGTCGGCATGCGGCGCAGCACCTGCAGGTCGATCCCGTACGGCACCGCCGTGGACAGCAGCGCCACGGCCAGCCCCACGCCCAGCACCACGGGGGAGAGCAGGGCCGCCCCCGCCGTCGCGACGCCGACCGGCAGCGCCACGAGGGACCCGGCCGCCGTCGCCAGGGCCAGCCCCTGCACCCCCGGCAGGTGGGTCCCCGCGCGCCGCGAGAGCAGGATGTACCCCGCCCAGCACGCCGCCGCGGCCAGCGCGAGCGCCACCCCCACCGGGTCCAGCCCCGCCCCGCCGATCCCGCCGTCCGCGCTGAACCCCTCCCGGCCGAGCACCCCGATCCCGGCGAGCGCGAGGGCCGCCCACGCCGCCGATCGCCACGACGGCCGCGCCGCCACGGACAGCGCCAGCGGCCCGAGCACCTCGAACGTCACGGCCACGCCCTGCGGGATCCGCGCGAACGCCTCGTAGATGGCCAGGTTCATGCCGGTCATGGCCGCGCCCAGCCCGACGACGGCGGCCCACCCCCGGGGGCCCAGGCCGGCGAGGGCGGCGCGGCTCGGCCGGGTGACGAGCAGCAGCACGGCCGCGGAGAACACCACGCGCAGGGCGACCATGGCGGACGCGCCGACGTCGTCGAACAGCAGGCCCGCCACGGACGCGCCGAGCTGCTGGCTCAGCAGCGAGAGCAGGACGAGCAGGACGAGACGCACGCCCACAGCCTAGGGGCGCGCCGCGCCACCCCGGCCCCGGCCGGCGCGGGAGCGCTGCTGCCCGAGGACCACCGGGGGGCCCGGTTCCGCTGACCCCGAGGCCGCGGAAAACAACACGCTGACGTGCGCTAATCCGCCTCGTCGTGGGAAAGTGGGGGACGCGCGCCCGCGCAGACCCCGCCCCGATCCCAGGAGGCCCGCATGGCCCGGCCCCAGACCGTCCTCACCGTGGTGGCCGCCCGCCGGCTCACCCCGCACCTCGTGCGCCTGACCCTCGGCGGCGAGCAGTTCGACGCCGTCCACGCCCGCTGGGCGGAGAAGGGCGCCACGGACCAGTACGTGAAGCTGCTCTTCGCCGACCCCGCGCTCGGCCTCGAGCCCCCGTACGACCTGGACGCCCTCCGCGAGCGCCTCGCCCCGGAGCAGCTGCCGGTCCGCCGCACCTACACGGTGCGCCGCATGGACGCGGCCGCCCGCACCATGGACGTCGACTTCGTGGTCCACGGCGCGTCCGACGACGGCGCCGCCCCCGGACGCGACGGCGGCCTGGCCGGGGCGTGGGCGGCCTCCGAGCCCGTGGGGCAGCAGGTCGCGTTCCTGGGCCCCGGCGGCGCCTACCGACCCGACCCCACCGCGGACTGGCACCTGCTCGCCGGCGACGAGGCCGCCCTGCCGGCGATCGCCGCCGCCCTCGAGGACCTCGCCGCCACGGACGCCGCGGCGGTCGGCGTCGCGCTGATCGAGGTGACCGACGCCCGGGACGAGGTGCCCCTGACCGCGCCGGCCGGCGTCGAGGTGCGCTGGCTGCACCGCGGCGACCCCTTCACCCCGGAGACGACGCGGTTCGCCGCCGCCGTCGAGGACGCGGCGTGGCGGGAGGGGCGGGTGCACGCGTTCGTGCACGGCGAGCGGGAGCAGGTCAAGCGCGTCCGGGCGTACCTCACGGACGTGCGCGGCGTGGACCGGCGGCAGCTGTCGGTGAGCGCGTACTGGGCCTACGGCCGCGCCGAGGACGTGTTCCAGGCGGAGAAGCAGACCCCGGCGGGGCAGATCTTCGAGGACGGCACCACCGGCGGCTGACCCGCACAGGGACGGCACATCCGCGGCTGCGCCTCCGGCCCGCCGCGGACGCCACCTTCACCGAGTGGAACGCGGTCGAGGCGCCCGAGGCCCCCGCCTCGGAGGACGTCTTCGACCTGCCCGAGCTGCAGGAGCTGGCCGGCTGACCCGCTGGGCGATCCGGGTGGGCCGGCGGGGCGCCACGGCATGATGTCCTGATGGACCGCACCGCCCCCACCCCGCCCGCGAACGCCCTCGCCCCGGACCTGCCGGAGGACATCGCACGGGAGGCGATCGCCTTCCGCCGGCGCCTCCACGGGCATCCGGAGCTGGACCTGCACCTGCCCCGCACCCAGGCCGCCGTCCTCGAGCGGCTCGAGGCCCTGCGCGCCGAGGCGGGGGAGGATGCCGCCACCGGCCGCCCCGCGCTGGAGACGAGCGTGGGCCGGGCGCTGAGCTCCGTCGTCGTGGTGCTGCGCGGCGGGGCCCCGCTGCCGGAGGGGGCCCGGCGGCCGGTCGTGCTGCTGCGGGGGGACATGGACGCCCTGCCCGTCACGGAGGAGACCGGGCTGGAGTACGCCCCCTCCGTGCCGGGCACCATGCACGCCTGCGGCCACGACCTGCACACCGCCGGCCTCTACGGCGCGCTGGCCTGGCTGGTGCGCCGTCGCGGGGAGCTCACCGCCGACGTGGTGGCCATGTTCCAGCCCGGGGAGGAGACCGGCGGCGGCGCCCTGCACATGATCCAGGAGGGACTGCTGGAGGCGGCCGGGCGACCGGTGGACGCCGCCTACGCGATCCATGTCTCCTCGGGCACGTACCCGCGCGGCGTCCTGCTCAGCCGCCCGGGGGCGATCCAGGCCGGCTGCGACGACCTGGTGGTGACGGTGCACGGTCGAGGCGGGCACGGCTCGGTGCCGCACCTGGCCCAGGATCCGGTGCCCGTGGCCGCCGAGATGGTGCTGGCGCTGCAGTCCGTGGTCACCCGGCAGTTCGACGCCTTCGACCCGGTGGTCGCGACCGTCGGGCACCTGAGCGCGGGCACGGCGGCCAACATCATCCCGGACAGCGCCACCCTCGCCCTCACCCTGCGGACCTTCTCCGCGGACGCCCGCGCCCGGCTGCTCTCGGCCGTGGAGCGCCTGGTGCATGGGATCGCCGCGGCGCACGGCATGAGCGCGCAGGTCCGGACGGACTGCGCGTTCCCGGTGACGGCCAACGATCCGGACGCGGTGGCCTTCGTCCGCGGGGTCGTGGAGGACCTCTACGGGGCCGACGCCTACCGGGAGCTGCCCGAGCCCGAGCCCGGCAGCGAGGACTTCTCCGAGGTCCTCCAGCGGGTGCCCGGCGCCTACGTCCTGCTCGGGGCGGTCCCGGAGGGCATGGACCCGGACGAGGCCCCGGTCAACCACTCCCCGCAGGCCGTGTTCGACGACGCCGTGGTGCCGCGGGCCGCTCAGGTGCTGGCCGAGCTGGCGCTGCGGACGGCGCCGGTGCCGGCGTCCTGAGCGCGGCGGCCGGCCCGGAGCACCTCGGCGATCTGCCCGACGCACGGCTCGTTCTGCAGGCTCGTGGTGTCCCCGAGCGCGGTGCCCTGGTGCAGCTGCGTCAGCAGCCGCCGCATGATCTTGCCCGAACGGGTCTTGGGCACGTCGGGGACGAAGACCACCTCGGCGGGCTTGGCCACCGGCCCGATCACCCGCCCCACATGCCGCCGCAGCTCCTCGGCGCGGTCGGCGGCGGAGGCGCCGGGGCCGTCATCGCCGGCCAGCCAGCTCTCGTGCGCCACCACGAAGGCGACGGCGGCGTGCCCGGTGGTCTCGTGCGGCACGGGGCACACCCCCGCCTCGATCACCTCCGGGTGCGCCACGAGGGCGGACTCGATCTCGATGGTGCTCAGCCGGTGCCCGGAGATGTTGATGACGTCGTCCACGCGCCCGAGGATCCAGACGTCGCCGTCCTCGTCCCGCTTGGCGCCGTCGCCGGCGAGGAACCAGCCCGCCTCGCCCTGGTCCGCGTAGTCCTCCCAGTACGAGTGGAAGTAGCGGGCCGGGTTCTGCCACACGGTCCGGGCCATCGACGGCGAGGTGCGGGTGACCACGATCCGACCCTGCAGGCCCTCGGGCGTGGGGGCGCCGTCGTCGTCGACCACGGCCACGTCCACCCCCGGCAGGGGCCGGGAGCCGCAGCCCGGCTTGAAGGCCGTGTCCGTGGGGCGGGGGGAGAGCACGGTGGCGCCCGTCTCGGACTGCCACCACGTGTCCACCATCGGCAGGTCCGGGGTGTCCCGGCCGATCTGGGTCCGCGCCCACGTCCAGGCCTCCGGGTTCACGGACTCGCCCACGGTCCCGATCAGACGGATCGAGGACAGGTCCGGACCGCCGTCCGCGTGCGCCGGGATCCCGTCCGGATGCCAGCCCTTGAGCGAGCGGATCAGGGTGGGCGCCGTGTAGTAGCTCGTCACCCGGTAGCGCTCGATCACCTCGAAGTGCCGGCCCGGGTGCGGGGCGTTCGGCACACCCTCGTAGATCACCTGCGTGACCCCGTTCGAGAGCGGACCGTAGATCTCGTAGGTGTGCGCGGTGACCCAGGCCAGGTCCGCGGTGCACCAGTGGACGTCGTCGTCGCGCCGTGCCGGGTCCGGGTGGGAGAACAGGAAGTCGTGCGTCCACGAGGCCGCGGCGAGGTACCCGCCGGAGGTGTGCACGAGCCCCTTGGGCTGTCCCGTGGTGCCGGAGGTGTACATGATGAACAGCGGGTGCTCCGCGTCGAAGGCGCGCGGGGTGTGGGTGTCCGGCTGGCGGTCCACGACGTCGTGCCACCACAGGTCTCGGCCCTCGGTCCACGGGATGTCCCGGTGGCCCGTGCGGTCCAGGACGAGGATGTGCTCGATCGCGTTGTCCCCGGACACGGCCTCGTCCGCGTTGGCCTTCACGGGGACGGCGGCACCGCGGCGGAACTGGCCGTCGGTGGTGACGAGCAGCTTGGCGCCCGTGTCCTCGACGCGGAACCGCAGCGCCTCCGCCGAGAACCCGCCGAACACGAGCGAGTGCACGGCGCCGATCCGCGCGCACGCCAGCGTGATGACGATCGTCTCGACGAGCACGGGCAGGTACACGACGACGCGGTCGCCCGCCTCGATGCCCAGCTCCTCGAGGGCGTTCGCGGCCTGGGCGACCTCGCGCTGCAGCTGTGCGTAGGTGACGGCGCGGCGGTCGCCGGGCTCGCCCTCGAAGTACAGGGCGACCTTCTCCTCGCGCCCCGCCGCCACGTGGCGGTCCACGCAGTTCACGGCCACGTTCAGGGTGCCGTCCTCGTACCAGCGGATCTCCGGGCCGCGCTCGGCGGCCGGGTCCGGGGCGGTGAGGGAGCGCGTCCGGGTGAAGGGTCGCTCCCAGCTCAGACGTCGGCCGGCCGCCTCCCAGAACGCGAGCCGGTCCGCCTCGGCCACCGGGCGGCCGTCGCCGCGCCCGCCGTGCAGCCGGTCCGCCGGGCGGCCGGGGTGGACGTCCGGGTCGGCGGCGTCGACGAGCGCCTGCGGGAGGGGGCCGGGCAGCGTGGCGAGGGCCGCGGCGGGCACGCCGTCGTTCGGTCCGCGGACGGCCCCGGAGGCGCCCTCCTCGGCCGGGTCGGGGCGGGCGGGGTCCTCGGTGGGCGTCATGGGCGGCGGTCCTCCTGGTCGGCGGGTCCGACCAGGCTAGGGACGACGACGACGGCGCCCCGCCCGCCGTCGTCACCGGCGGTCATGCTCGGCCCGCCGGGGCCCCGCGGGCGTCCGGCGCGGGCCAGGGCGACGGCGGCCGGTGTGGACCCCGTCCCACGGCCGGGGCGTCCCGGCCCCCGGGCCGCCCGCGCGTGTCAGAGTAGGTCCATGACCACCTACGCCACCCTCGCCGCCCGGTACGCCGACGCCTTCGACTCCGTCGCCCACGGCGAGCGGGCCCGCGAGGCGGGCCGGCACCTGCCGTTCGCCGCCCTCGCGGAGCTGCAGGCCGCCGGGTTCGGCAAGGTCGGTGTCCCCGAGGACGCGGGCGGCGAGGGCGGCGGCAGCGAGACCGTGCTGCGCCTGCTCATGGACCTGGCCGCCCGGGACGTGAACACCGCGCACGTCTGGCGCTCCCACCTCGTGTTCATCGCCACGGCCATGGACCAGGCGCCCGCCCGTCGGGAGCGGTGGCTGCGGCACATCGTCGACGGGGACTGGGCCGGCTCCGCCCTGGCCGAACGCGCCGGCGGGGCCGCGCCGGGCCGTGCCGCCACCCTGGCCAGCCGGGACGAGGGCGGCACCTGGGTCGTGCGGGGGCAGAAGTACTACGCGACCGGCTCGGCCTTCGCCACGTGGACCGCCGCGACCGTGGGCATCGAGGGGGCGGACCTCGTCTCCCGCCGGAACTCCAAGCGGGCCGGGGGCGCGGTCCGCGAGCCGGACCGGGCCGTCGCCGTCGTGCGCGTGCGTCAGCCGCGCGTGGGCATCAAGGACGACTGGGACGGCTTCGGCCAGCGCCTGACCGCCACCGGGTCCGTGGTGCTCGACGACGCCGCGGCCGAGGAGCTGCTCGAGGTGCCGCGGCAGGACGGGCCCGTGCCCGTGCTCATGGAGGCGACCCTGCTGGCGCTGCAGGCCGGGATCGGCCGGGCGGCGCTCACGGAGGGCACGCAGCTGCTGCGGCAGCGGCGCCGCACCTTCAACACCGGCACGGCCGCGCTGCCCAAGGACGACCCCCAGCTCCTCGAGATCATGGGGCAGCTGGCCGGGCGGCAGGCCGCGGCCGAGCTGATGGTGCGCGAGATCGGGCGGCTGCTCGACGAGGGGCAGGACGGCGCCGACGGGGCCGGCCCGGCGGAGGCCGACGTCGTGGCGGCGTCCGCCGAGGCGATGGCGGCCGCGTACCGGGCCCAGGCCGTGGTGCCGGAGGCCGTCCTCGAGGTGTGCACCCGCATCTTCGACACGCTCGGCGCGTCGGCGACGTCGGCCACGCTGCGGCTCGACCGGCACTGGCGCAACGCCCGCACCCTCGCCACCCACGACCCGGCGGCGTTCAAGGTGCGCATGGCCGGCGACTGGCTCGTGAACGGCACCCCGCCGACCGCCTACACGTCGGCCGGCGAGGTCCCCGAGGGGGACTGACCCGACGACCGGGCGGCCGGACGTGCCGGGCTCAGGCCCAGCGGCGCAGGGCCCGGCGCTCCAGCAGGCCGAGCAGCCAGTCGGTGAGCTTGCCGAGCACGGCGAGCAGGATGATCGCCAGGATCAGGCGGTCCGTGCGTCCGTTGTTCTGCGAGTCGGTGAGCAGGAAGCCCAGGCCCATCGAGGAGGCGATCAGCTCCGCGGCCACCAGGAACAGCCAGGCCTGGGCCAGGGCCAGCCGCAGGCCGGAGAACACGGCCGGCACCACGGCGGGCAGCTGCACCGTCCGCAGCAGGGACAGCCCGTGGTAGCCGAAGGCCCGACCGGCCTCCACCAGGTGCGGGTCCACATGGCGCAGGGCGGCGTAGACGGTGGTGAACACCGGGAAGAACGCGCCGATCGCGATGAGGGTGACCTTGGACTCCTCGCCGATCTGCATCCAGAGGATCAGCAGCGGCACCCAGGCCAGCGAGGGCACCGCGCGCAGCGCCCCGATCAGCGGGGCGAACAGCGCGTCCGCCCACCGGGACAGCCCGAGCGCGGACCCCACGGCCAGCCCGAGCGCGGCGCCGAGCAGGAAGCCCAGCAGCACGCGCTGGGTGGAGATCCCCACGTGCAGCCACAGGTCGCCCCGCTCCAGCAGGTTGACGCCGGCGCTCAGCACCGCCCCGGGCGAGGGCAGCTGCACCGCGGAGAGCAGCCCGGCGGCCGTCACCGCCCACCACAGCACCAGGAGGACGGCGGGCACGGCCAGCCCCACCACCGCCCGGGCGCCGGGCCGCTCCAGCAGCCGAGACCGGTGCCGCCGGCGCGCCCCCGTGTCGCCGTCGTCGTGACCCGACCGCTCGCGTGCCTCGGGGTCCGTCGTCGCGGCGGGGGTGGTCGGGGCGGTGCTCATCGGATGGCCTCCTCGGCGAAACGGGTGTCCAGGATGCTCGCCAGGGCGGCGTCCACCTGGTGCTGGTAGTCGACGGACCCGGTGTCGACCAGGATCCGTCCGACCCCCGTCAGGGCGTCGAGCAGCTCCTGGCCCGGCACGGGGCTGACGTCCGCGTTGGTGCGTTCGAGGATCACGGTGCGGGCGACGTCGGGGGAGATCTTTGCTGCCTCGGCCAGGATCCCGACGGTCTCGTCCGGGTGCTCGAGCGCCCAGGCGCGGGCGCGTTCGTACGTGTCCAGGACGGTCTGGGCCGTCTCCGGGTCCTCCTCGAGGAAGGACTCCGTGGCGTTGAGGACGGAGAACGTGTTCAGGGCGAGGTCCCGGTACAGGAAGCGGGCGCCCTCGGCCTCGGCCTTGGCCATGATCGGGTCGAGCCCGGACCACGCGGCCACCGAGCCGCCGGCGAGGGCGGCGCGGCCGTCGGCGTGCTGCAGGTTCTGGATCTCGACGTCGGCCGGGTCCACCCCGGCGGCCTGAAGTGCCTGCACGGCGAAGAAGTACGGGTCCGTCCCACGCGTGGCGGCCACCGTGCGGCCCGCGAGCTGGGCGACGTCCGTGATGTCCGAGCCGGGCGGGACCATGAGCGCGGACCATTCCGGTCGCGAGGCGATGCCCACGATGCGCGTGGGCGCTCCGTTGGCCCGGTTCAGCAGCGCGGCCGAGCCGGCCGTCGACCCGATGTCCACGGAGTTCGAGCGCAGGAGCTCGTTCGCCTTGTTGGAGCCGGCGGAGAACACCCAGTTCACCCGGACGCCGCGGGGCGCGAGCGTCTCCTCCAGCCATCCCTGGTGGCGGATCACGAGGGAGAGCGGGTTGTAGGTGGCGTAGTCGATGCTCAGCGTGTCCCGGTCATTCACCGGGCCGGCCCCCGCCTCACCCTGCAGGACGCATCCGCTCAGGCCCAGGGGCAGGGACGCGGCCAGCAGGCCGAGCGCCGTGCGACGGGTCAGGCGTGCGGTGCCGGTGCCGCTCATCGGGCGTGGCTCTCGACGCCGAGGCCCTCGAGGAGCTCGGAGCGCAGCCGGGCCAGGCGGGCGTCCGCGCGGTCGCGGGGACGGGCCCCCGGCACGTCCACGATCCGCCCCACGGTCGCTCCGGGGCGGGCCGCGCCTTCGGGCACGGGGACGTCACGGGAGAGCAGCAGCACGCGGTCGGCGAGCTGCAGGGCCTCCTCCACGTCATGGGTGATGAGCAGGACGGTGGTGCCGGTGGCGGCGTGCACGTCCAGCAGCAGGTCCTGCATCTTCAGGCGCGTCAGGGCGTCGAGGGCGCCGAAGGGCTCGTCGAGCAGCAGCACGCCGGGGCGGCGGGCCAGGGCGCGGGCGAGCGAGGCCCGCTGGGCCATGCCGCCGGAGACCTCCCGGGGGCGGTGCTCCGCGAAGGGCGCGAGGCCCACGAGCTCGAGCAGCTCCTGCACGCGGGCCCGGCCCGCGGCGCGGTCCAGCCCCCGGGGCAGGCCGAGTTCCACGTTGCGGCGCAGGGTGCGCCAGGGCAGCAGGCGCGGCTCCTGGAAGCCGACGGCGGTGCGCTCGTCGTAGGGGCGCACGGGCGAGCCGTCGATCAGCAGCTCTCCGTCGAAGTCCGGGTCCAGGCCGGCCACGGCGCGCAGCAGCGTGGACTTGCCGCAGCCGGAGGCGCCGATCACGGCGAGCACCTCGCCGGGCGCCACGGTCAGGTCCACGTCGCGCAGGACGACGCGTGGTCCGTCCGCGGTGGGGAACGTGCGCCCGACGCCGCGGAAGACGACGTCGAGGCTGTGGCGGTCCTCGTCCCGGACCGGGGTGGAGGCGGTGGCACGGGAAGGCGCGTGCACGCTCATGGAGGGCTCCCATCGTCGCTGCGTCGTCGGTGTCGGCGCCGGACGGAGACGGATGCCAAACAGACCACCGCGGGCCCGGTCGGCTGCAAGTCTGCCCCGCCGCCGGCGCCGGAGGGCCGCACGGGCGTCACACCGGGGGCGCCGGGCCCCGCGCCGATCCCGCGCCGAGCCGGCGCCGAGCCAGCGCCGAGCCAGACGTTTCGGTCGTCTCCGTAGGGTGGAGGCAGCAGATTTCTCTGGCTCAGCGCTGGGGTGTCACTGGCTCAGCGCTGGGACGTCACTGGCTCAGCGCTGGGGTGCCGCTGAGTCGCCGCAGGGACGCCACCCGCGGACGTGCCCTCCGTCACGGTCGGGGCATGTCACGAACCGGGCGCCGCACGCGTGGCCGGGCCCGGCGGGGCCGTCATGAACCCCTGGGCCGGACCGGCTTCCACCGCCGGCCGCGTCAGCGTTGCATGGTGCGGAACCGTCGCTCGCCCGGCCGCGCCCCTGCGACCGGGCGGCCCTGGAAAGGAGACCCATGAGCACCGCCGAGAACGCCGGGGCCGGAGCACCCACCCGCCCGGACGAGCACCGCGCGATCCTCTTCAACGCATTCGACATGAACTGCGTCGCCCACCAGTCCCCGGGTCTCTGGCGTCACCCCGACGACCACGCCCGGGACTACAACACCCTGGGCTACTGGACGCACCTGGCGCAGACGCTGGAGAAGGGCCTGTTCGACGGCCTGTTCATCGCCGACGTCCTCGGCCCGTACTCCGTGTACGGCGGCACCTCCGAGGCCGCCATCAGGACCGGCGCGCAGACCCCCGTGAACGACCCGTTCCTGCTCGTCTCCGCGATGGCCGCGGTCACCGAGCACCTCGGCTTCGGCGTCACCGCCGGCACCGCCTACGAGCACCCCTACCCGTTCGCCCGCCGCCTCGCCACGCTCGACCACCTCACGGGCGGCCGCGTGGGCTGGAACGTGGTCACCGGCTACCTGCCCTCCGCCGCCCAGAACATGGGCCAGGACGACCAGATGGAGCACGACGAGCGCTACGAGCACGCCGACGAGTACCTCGACGTCGTCTACAAGCTCCTCGAGGGCTCGTGGGAGGACGACGCCGTCGTCTACGACAAGGAGTCCGGCGTGTTCGCGGACCCGGCCAAGGTCCACGACATCGCCCACGAGGGCCGGTACTTCACCGTGCCCGGCCACGCCGTCACCGAGCCGTCCGTGCAGCGCACCCCCGTGATCTACCAGGCCGGCGCCTCGACGCGCGGCCGCGCCTTCGCCGGCAAGCACGCCGAGGCCGTGTTCATCAACTCCCCCACGAAGGAGCTGGCGGCCGCCACCGTGAAGAAGATCCGCCAGGCCCTGGTGGACGCCGGCCGTGACCCGTACGACGTGAAGATCTTCGCGATGCAGACGATCGTCACCGGGGCCACCGACGAGGACGCGCGGGCCAAGTACGACGACCTGGCGCAGTACGTGGACCCGCTGGGCGGCCTCGTGCTCATGTCCGGCTGGATGGGCATCGACCTGTCCCAGTACGACCTGGACGAGCCGATCGGGGACGTGAAGTCGAACGCCATCCAGTCCGCCGTGGAGACCTTCCAGAAGGCCTCCGGCACGGATGAGGAGTGGACCGTGCGCAAGCTCGCCGAATGGGTGGGCATCGGCGGCTTCGGCCCCGTGATCGTGGGCGGCGGCGAGTCCGCGGCCCGTCAGCTCGTCGAGTGGGCCGACGAGACCGACGTGGACGGCTTCAACCTCGCCTACCACATCACCCCGGGCGCCTTCGAGGACGTCGTGGAGTTCGTGGTGCCGGCGCTGCAGAAGCTCGGCCGCTACAAGACCGCGTACACGGACGGCACGCTGCGCCACAAGCTCTTCGGCCGCGGCGACCACCTGCCGCAGAACCACCACGGCGCATCCTTCGCCCTGCGCCGCCGGTAGGGTGACGCCAATGGCCGCGGCGCCCTGCCTCGGCCGGCAGCAGCCCCAGGAGGAGAACATGCAGCGCAGACGTGCCGTCCGCGCGGCCGGGCTCGGCGTCGTGGGCGCCCTGGCCTTGGCCGGGTGCGCATCCGAGCCGCAGTCGGCGGGGGAGGCCTGGCATCAGGCCCGCACCCAGTTGGACGAGGCCGAGACCGTCCGACTCGAGACCGCCTACACCACCGGCCGTCAGGGCCCGCACTCGGTCCGCTGGGACATCGCCGGCCGGCTCGACGGCGGCGACGCCGAGTCGAAGGGCGTCATGCAGGTCGGCCGGGACTCACACATCACCATGGAGTCCCGCCAGGTCGGCGAGGATGTGTTCGTCCGGGTCGACGTGGACGGCTCCGACGTCCCGGACGACGTCCAGGTGATGTACTCCGACCCGCAGTGGCGCCGTGTCCCGGCCGGTGAGGGGCAGGAGCCGCCCCTGAAGGCCCTCCTCGACCAGGTGGGCTTCCCCGCGGCGGACGCCCTCGACGGCGCCGAGGTGCGCGCCGAGGAGGTCGACTGGGACGACGGCACGGCCTACCGCTACGCCGTGCCCGAGGAGGTCGCCGACGCCGCAATGGTCGAGGGCGACGCCACCCGGGTGCACTCCTTCACGGTGGACGACGACGGCGAGCTGGTCGCGCTCACCGTCGACGACGGCCGGGCCACCCAGCAGTACGCCCTGAGCGACTGGAACCAGATCGAGCCGGCCGAGGCGCCGGAGGAGGTGGCCGAGTGAGGCAGCGCCAGACCCAGACCCGCCGCACCCGCCGCGGCCTGTCCCTCGCCGCCCTCGGGGCGGCCGCCCTGCTGCTGACCGGCTGCGCCTCGGGCGACGACGCCCCCGGCGCCTGGGACCGCGCCCGCACCCAGCTCGAGGAGGCCGACTCCGTCCGCATGGTCACCGAGCTGCGGTCCGAGGCCCCGAGCAACGGCCGCGCGGTCCCGGACGCGGTGGACATCTCCGGTCCCGTGGACGGCTCGTCCATGCGGTACGTGTCCGTGTACAAGGACGACGGTCTGATCACCCGGGACGAGTCCCGGATCGTGGACGGCACCGCGTACTCCCGGTTCACGGTGGAGCGCGTCGGCGCGAGCGGTGAGGACCATCCCGCCTATGCGGAGCGCTGGACCGCCACCCCGTACGAGGGCGATCCCAGCGCCACCGGCATGGGCGCGATGGTGAGCTCCCTGCTGGGCTCCCTGCCGGAGTCGGGCGGCCTGGACGACGTCGAGGCGGACGCGGACGGCATCCGCCGCAGCGGTCAGGATGCGATCCGCTACGTGCTGGACGAGCCCGTCTCGGGCCCGCAGGAGGGCGTGGAGCTGACCGCGTTCACGGTGTCCAAGGAGGACGGCCGCCTGCTCACCGTGGAGACCGAGTCCGCCGGCACGAAGGCCGTGGTGACCCTCTCCGAGATGGGCGGGGTGGATCCGGTGCAGGCCCCGCCGGCCGACGAGGTCCTGAAGCAGGACGGCTGACCCGGCCCACGGCGGCGGCGGCCCGCCTCCCCTCGGGGAGGCGGGCCGCCGTGTCTGCGCGGGTCAGCGCGTCAGCGGACCCTCGTCACCCAGCGGGGTGGACGGGTCCGAGATGGTGTCCGGCTCGGCACCGTGGCGGGCCGCCGAGGTGATGTTGTCGTTGTTGGACTCGGTCACGCGATCTTCGCGGACGTCGTTCTTCTTGTCGTTGCCCTGCATGGCATCCTCCACCTTCGTCGTGGCCTTCTGCACCGGATCGGACTTCTTCACCTCAGCGAACTTCTGCTGGGCGGTCTCCTGGACCTGGCCGACCTTCTCCTGGGTCTTGGGGTCGTTCCAGAGCTTCTGGGCGTTCTGGGTCATCTTCTCGAGGTTCTTGCGGCCCTCGGCGGAGCCGAGCAGGTAGCCGAGTGCGGCGCCGAGGCCCAGGGTGATGAGGCGCATGGGTGGTCTCCTTCATGTGTCGGGACCGCGCCGACCCTCTTGGACGGGCCGGGCGGCGCGCTGGCGCGCTGTCCTGGGATCACTCTGGTCATCGGAGCCCGCCGCGTCAACGACTGAGGCGCACGGCCACGACGATGGCGAGCACCACTCCCGTGCCCGCGACGACGGCCGAGCCCGAGAGCACGGCGTCTCCCGCGTGCGTCGGGACGGGGTCGTTCTCGCCGGTGAGGAGGGCCTCTTCCCGGTCGAGCCCCTCGACGGCGCCCAGGCCGCGGGGCGGGGAGGCTCGCGGGAGGGGTGTGTACACGATGAATCCACGGGGCGGACCTTCTTCAATTCTGACGAGCCCCCGAAACACGACGGGCCCCACTGCGCAGGGCGCGTGATCGGAGGGGGAGGAAAATCCTCTGCAACGGATCGGTCGCGGCGTCGGTAGTCCTGGTGTGAGCGCATTCGGCGCCTCGCCCCGCAGGACCCTCGACGAACAGGAACGACACCATGCGCAAGTCCCTCCCGGCCGCCGTCACCACCGCCCTCGGCATCGCCGTCCTCGCCCCCCTGTCCGCCGCCGCCATGGACGCCCCGTCCGGCGCCGAGCTCTCCGTGCTGCACGCCGTGCCCGCGACCCCCGTGGACGTCTACGTCAACGGTGCCCTCACCCTGGACGACTTCGAGCCCGGCGACCTCGCCGGTCCCCTGGAGCTCGCCGCCGGCGACTACGAGGTCGCCATCACCGCCGCGGACGCCATGGATGACTCCGCCCCGATCCTCGGTCCCGTCACCCTCACCCTCGCCGACGGCGGCGACTACACCGCCGCCGCCCACCTCGACGCCGCCGGCACGCCCACGGTGACCGCGTTCGAGAACGACACGAGCGCCGTCGCCGCCGGCGAGGGCCGCCTCACCGTGCGTCACATCGCCGCCGCCCCGGCCGTGGACGTCTGGGCCGGCGAGGACGTCGTCGTGCCCGGCCTGGAGAACCCGGACGAGGCCTCCCTCGAGGTGCCCGCCGGCACCGTCTCCGCCGCCGTGTCCGTGGCCGGCACCACCGACCCCGTGATCGGCCCCGCCGACGTCGAGGTCAAGGACGGCGTCACCACGATCGCCTACGCCTGGGGCTCCGCCGCCGACGGCACCCTCGCGCTGGCCACCCAGGAGGTCGCCGTCGACCACAGCGCGCCGGGCTCCGTCCCCGCGGGCATCGACGTCGCCCCCGCCCAGGACTCCACCGGGATGCTGGCCGCCGTCGGCACCGGTGCGGCCGCCCTGGTCGCCGGCGCCGTCCTCATGGCCCGCCGCCGGGCGGCCCGTGCGTGATGAGTCCTGCGGGCGGGGTCCCTCCCGCCCGGAGATGAGGACCGCCGGCCGTGTGCCGGTGGTCCTCGCCCTCGCCGCCGTCGTCCTCACCGGCTGCGCGCCGTCGGCGGCGGTCTCCTCCCTCCCGTCCGAGCAGGGGCGAGGCTCCGTCGTCGCGATGACGCCGGGTCCCGCGGAGGGAACGGGAACTCCACCGGCCGCAACCCCCTCCGCGGCTCCGGTCGTCCCCGGGCGGACGCCGTCGTCGGGGATCGTCGTCCGGCGCGCCACCCAGAGCCCATCGGACGACGCCAGGATCCCCGTGCGCGTGGACTATCCGGCCATCGGGGCCACGCTGAGCGTGGTCTCGGTCGGGGTCACGGAGGACGGGGCGATGGAGCTGCCCGACGACAGCTCCGTCGGCGGCTGGTACCGCCACGGCTCGGCCCCCGGGGATCCTGAGGGGACGGCGGTGATCGCCTCCCATTCGGGTTCACCGCGCAATCCCGTGGGGGCCCTCTACGGGCTGCGGCAGGCCGCGGTCGGCGACGAGGTCACCGTCACGGATGCGGCGGGGACCGCCCGGCGCTATCGGGTGGCCTCCACCCAGAGTCTGGGGAAGGGCGAGCTGGACCTGTCCCCGTACTTCCGCCGGGACGGCGCCGCCGAGCTCGTCCTCATCACCTGCGGCGGCGAATGGCTGCCGGACGAGCGGGACTACACGGAGAACATCGTGACCATCGCCACTCCCGTCGAGGGCTGACCGGTAGCCTGTCGGAAGGTCTGGCCTGAATCGGGCCGCGCCGCGCCGACGCAGCACACCGCGGGAGAGGAGTCCCATGTTTGAGGACGACGGGCTCGACCGCCGCTTCGCCGCGGGGGAGGCCGTCGCCGTGCGCGAGGCGTACGAGCGCCACGGTCGCCTGGTCTTCTCCCTGTGTCTCGCCGCGCTGCGCAGCCGGTAGGACGCCGAGGACGCCGCCCAGCAGGTGTTCACGCGGGCGTGGCGCTCGCGGGACACCTACGATCCCGCCCGGCCGCTCGGCGGGTGGCTGACGGGCATCACCCGTCGCGTCATCGCCGACATGTTCGCCGGCCGTGCTCGTGAGGCGCGGAAGATGGAGGCGGAGGTCGTCCACCTCCCCCGCGCCGAGGGCGCGGAGGACGCGGTCAGCGACACCGTGGTGGCCGCCGTCGTCGTGCATGACGCCCTCGCTCTGTTGGGTCCGCCCCAGGACGAGGTGCTGCGCCTCGCCTTCCTGGAGGACCTGGCGCACCAGCAGATCGCCGAGCGCCTCGACATGCCGCTCGGCACTGTCCGTTCCCACATCCACCGCGGCCTGGCCGCACTGAGAAGCCGTCTGGAGGCCGCCGATGCCCGAGCGTGAGCATCCCCGCGGCCGACAGCCCGCGGAGGAGATCTCCGACCTCGCCGTCCGGCTGCACGAGCGCGTGCGCGGCGACGGCGGCCCGCTCGCCGCGCCCGCCGACGTCGCGGCGTCGCTCCATCCGGAGGACGCGGCCGAGCTGGAGGCCATCCTGCGTGTGCTGGCCGCCCTCGACGGCCCCGCCCCGGACCTGGCCGACCCGCCGCCGCACCTGTGGGGGCGGATCGCCGCTGAGCTGGGACCCGAGACGGAGGCCGTGGCTCACGACGGGCCACTGCAGGGGGAGGCCACGGGCGAGGATGTCGCGCCCGACGGCGTCGCGCCCGTCCGTCCGATCGGCTCGGGTCCGTCCGCTGCCCGCGGCCGCTGGTGGCCGGTCGCCGCGGCGGCGGCCGCCGGGCTCGTCATCGGCGGCGGGGCCGTGGGTGCCGCCCTGGGCGGCGGCGACGACCTCATCGGCACCGCCGTCATGGCGTCCGTGACCACCGACGGATCGCCGGCCCGCGCGGAGATGACGCGTGCCGCCGACGGGGAGATGCACCTGGCCGTGCATGTGCCCCAGGTGCCCGCCCCCGAGGACGGCTACCTGGAGGTCTGGATCCGCGACGAGGCCGCCAGCCGCATGATCTCGCTGGGCACGGTGACCCGCCAGGACACGACACTGACCGTCCCGGAGGGCGTCGACCTGGCGTCCTACCCCGTGCTGGACGTCTCGCATGAGCACTTCGACGGCGACCCGTCCCACTCGACGCTCTCCCTGTGGGTTGGTGAGATGCACCGGACCACCTGACGAGCCCTGAGATACGACGAGCCCTGCGCAGTGGGGCCTATCGGTACTGGATAGGCACCACTGCGCAGGGCTCGTCGCTTCTGTCCCAGGCTCAGCCGAAGTGCTTCGGCAGGGTGGCCTCCCAGGCCTCGCGCAGCTCCGCGATCGGCAGGGTGAAGGCGTCCTGGACCTCGAGGGCCGCGGAGTCGGCGTCCACCACGCCGATGCGCACGGCCGCGTAGCCGCGGGCCGTGGTCATGTCCGTGAACCGGACCTCCTCGGTGCGGGGCACGGCCACGACGGCGCGCGCCTGCGTCTCGGAGAACAGTGCGGTGAACAGGTCCACGCCGGCGCGGCGCAGCACCTCGTCCAGCACCACGCGGGCGCCCACGCCGAAGCGCAGCACCATCTCGGACAGGGTGGCCGCGAGGCCGCCGCCGGAGACGTCGTGGGCGGCGTCGATCATGCCGTCCCGGGACATGTTGACCAGCAGCTCGCCGAGCAGGCGCTCCTTCTTCAGGTCGACCTTCGGGGGCAGGCCGCCGAGGTGGCCGCGCAGGCGCGCGAACTCGGAGCCGTCCAGCTCGTCCGCGGTCTCGCCCAGCAGGTAGATCGCCTGGCCGTCCGCGTCCGGGGCGAAGCCGGACGGGGTGCGGCGCAGGACGTCGTCGAGCTGGCCGAGCACCGCCACCGTGGGGGTGGGGTGGATCGGGGTGCTGCCCGTCTGGTTGTACAGGGACACGTTGCCGCCGGTCACCGGGATGCCGAGGGTCTGGCAGCCGTCCGCCAGGCCGCGCACGGCCTCCGCGAACTGCCACATCACGTCCGGGTCCTCGGGGGAGCCGAAGTTCAGGCAGTCGGAGACGGCCAGGGGCACGGCCCCGGCGGTGGTGACGTTGCGGTACGCCTCGGCCAGGGAGGCCTGCGCGCCCGTGTACGGGTCCAGGTAGGTGAACCGGTCGTTGCAGTCCGTGGCCAGGGCCACGCCTATGCCGGTCTCCTCGTCCACGCGCACCACACCCGCGTCGTCCGGGGCCGCCAGGGCGGTGTTGCCGCGGACGTAGCGGTCGTACTGGCGGGTGATCCAAGAGGTGTCCGCCAGGTTCGGGGAGCTCATCAGCTCCACGACGGCGGCGCGCAGCTCCTCGCCCGTGGCGGGCAGGTCCTGACCGGCCTCGGAGGAGCGGAACGTGTCCGCCTGGAGCTCGTCCTGCCAGGCCGGACGCGCGTACGGGCGCTCGTAGACCGGGCCGTCGTGGGCCACGGTGCGCGGGTCCACGTCGACGATGACCTCGCCGTCCCAGGTGATGATCAGGCGGCCGTCGCCGGTGACCTCGCCCAGCCAGGAGTACTCGACGTCCCACTTTGCCATGACGGCCTCGAACGCGGCGACGTTCTCCGGCGTCACCACGGCCATCATGCGCTCCTGCGACTCGGACATGAGGATCTCGCCCGGGGTCAGCGTGGAGTCGCGCAGCAGCACGTCGGTCAGCTCCACGCGCATGCCGCCCTCGCCGTTGGAGGCGAGCTCGGAGGTGGCGCAGGAGATGCCGGCGGCGCCGAGGTCCTGGATGCCCTCGACGAGGGAGTCGCGGAACAGCTCGAGGCAGCACTCGATGAGCACCTTCTCGGAGAAGGGGTCGCCGACCTGCACCGAGGGGCGCTTGGCGGGCTTGCCGTCGCCGTCGAAGGACTCGGAGGCCAGCACGGAGGCGCCGCCGATCCCGTCACCGCCGGTGCGGGCGCCGAACAGAACTACCTTGTTGCCCACGCCGGAGGCGTTGGCCAGACGCAGGTCCTCGTGCTTGAGCACGCCCACGGCGAGGGCGTTGACGAGCGGGTTGCCCTGGTAGATCGGGTCGAAGCGGGTCTCGCCGCCGATGTTCGGCAGGCCCAGGGAGTTGCCGTAGCCGCCGATGCCGGCCACCACGCCGTGGAACACGCGGGCGGTGTCCGGGTGGTCGATCGCGCCGAAGCGCAGCGGGTCCATCACGGCCACCGGGCGGGCACCCATGGAGATGATGTCGCGCACGATGCCGCCGATGCCCGTGGCCGCGCCCTGGTAGGGCTCCACGTAGGAGGGCGAGTTGTGGGACTCGACCTTGAACGTCACGGCCCAGCCGTCACCGAGGTCGGTCACGCCGGCGTTCTCGCCGATGCCCACCATCATGTGCTGCTTCATCTCGTCGGTGAGCTTCTCGCCGAACTGGCGCAGGTGCACCTTAGAGGACTTGTACGAGCAGTGCTCGGACCACATGACCGAGTACATGGCCAGCTCGGCCGCGGTGGGGCGGCGGCCGAGGATCTTCTTGATCTCGGCGTACTCGTTCTCCTTCAGGCCCAGCTCGGCCCAGGGCTGCTCGACGTCCGGCGTCGCCTGGGCGTCCGCGACCGTCTCGATGTTGAACTGCTGGCTCATGCATGGCCTCCACGGCTGGCGAGGGTGGTCAGGACGGAGGTGAAGAAGCCGAGGCCGTCCACGCCGGAGCGGGGGCCGGCGGCGGTGTCCGGGCCGAAGCCCGTCTCCACGGCGTGCTCCGGGTGCGGCATCAGACCGACGACGTTGCCGGCCGGGTTCGCGATGCCCGCGATGTCCCGGCGCGAGCCGTTCGGGTTCCAGCCCTGATAGCGGAACACCACGCGGCCCTCGGCCTCGAGGGCGTCGAGGGTCGTCTCGTCCGCCACGTACTGGCCGTCCTGGTTCTTCAGGGGCACGGTGATGGTCTGGCCCTGCTCGAAGTCGCGGGTCCACACGGTGTCCGTGCTCTCCACGACCAGCTCCTGGTCGCGGCAGATGAAGTGCAGGTGGTCGTTCTTGACCATCGAGCCCGGCAGCAGGTGCGACTCGGTGAGGATCTGGAAGCCGTTGCAGATGCCGAGCACCGGCAGGCCGTCCGCGTCGCCCTCGGGGCCGCCGGCCGCCGTCGCCACCGCGTCCATCATGGGGGCGAAGCGCGCGATCGCGCCGGCGCGCAGGTAGTCGCCGTAGGAGAAGCCGCCCGGGATCACGACGGCGTCCACGCCGGCGAGTGT
Organism: Micrococcus luteus; assembly: GCF_014138885.1. Classification (NCBI taxonomy): domain Bacteria; kingdom Bacillati; phylum Actinomycetota; class Actinomycetes; order Micrococcales; family Micrococcaceae; genus Micrococcus; species Micrococcus luteus. The sequence goes on along the minus strand of NZ_JACJIK010000001.1, from coordinate 1,281,562 downwards.
CCGCTGCGGGTCCGCGTCGGCGTGCCACAGGGAGACGGGCTCGGCGCCGGCGAGGCGGACGGCGCGCAGCGCGTCCACGTCGTCCAGGGTGCCGGGGAAGGTGATGACGCCGATGCGCGCGCCGCTGAGCGGCGTCGTCGGCGTCGAGTAGTCGCCGATGAGGGGGAGCTCGGTCATCGGGCGCCCTCGGCCTCGTCCAGGACGGCCACGTTCACGACGTCCTCGATGACGGGGTTGGACAGCATCTCCTCGGCGGCCGTGCGGGCCTGGGCGAGGATCTCGTCGGTGACCTCGCCCTCCACGGTGAGCTCGAAGCGCTTGCCCTGGCGGACCTGGCTGAACTCGGTGAAGCCGAGGCGGGGCAGGGCCCCGTTGATCGCCTTGCCCTGCGGATCGAGGATCTCGGGCTTGGGCATGACGTCGACGACGATGATGGGCATGAACACGCTCCTGGGTGCGGGACGATGCCGCGGAGCAGGACGGTGTAGATGCCGTCTCACGCCCGGCCCTGGGCGCTCCGCGTGCTTGCCCGGCCAGTCTACTCGGCCGCCCGGACGCGGGATCGTGGGTGTGATGGGGGCGGCACGCGGCAGCCGGCCCGGCGTAGCCTGGCGGCATGAGACCTCAGCAGACCCGTATGTCCCCGCTCGGCCGACGCCGGCCGATCAGCCCGCTCGGCCCCGCGCTGCTCGCCGCGGCGGCCGGCGTCGTGCTGACGGGAGTGCGCCGCATCAAGGCCCGCTCCGCCCGGCGTCGCGCGACCGGACGCCCGCGCCGGTGACCCGCCCCGAGCCCTGCCCCTGCGGGTCCGGAGCCGGGCTCGCGGCGTGCTGCGGTCGCCTGCACGCGCGTTTCGCCCGGGACGGCGCCCTGACCGCGCCCACCGCCGAGGCGCTCATGCGCTCCCGGTACACGGCGTTCGCGCGGCTGGGCGAGGCCGGGCCGGCAGAGGCGCGGGCGATGGCCGACTATCTCGCCGCGACCTGGGTTCCCGAGCACCGGCCCACCGCGGCCGAGCTGCTGCCGGCCGCGGGGGAGCAGGCTCCGCGGTTCACCCGCCTGGCGGTGCTGGACGTGCGGGACGGCGGGCCGTTCCAGGACGCCGGGACCGTGGAGTTCGTGGCCGTCGGCGCGGGGGCCGAGGGCCGGTTCCGACTCCATGAGGTCAGCCGGTTCCGCCGTGAGGACGGGATCTGGCGCTACGTGGACGGCGACGTGCGCTGAGGCCGGGGGCGCGTCGGACGGCGGCCGGCGGTGCCGCGTCAGAAGGCGGAGAAGATCCCGGCGCCCACGCTGAGGACCAGGCCCAGGATGGCGACCCACGCCACCAGGGTGACGATCGGGCGGGGGCGACGCGGGGCGTCGTCGTGCCAGTCCACGCCCTCCAGCTCCGGAGGGGTGCGCAGCTCTCGATCCATGGCCCCAGCCTCTCATGCCCCACGCCGCCCCGGGCCCAACGCGGGTTGACTTGTCACGGGTGCTGGGCGCCCGGACCCGCGACAACTCAACCCGCGTTGCCGTCCGGGGTGAACAGGTCCTCGATCCGCCGCCCGAACACGGCCGCCAGGCGGAAGGCGAGCGGGAGCGAGGGGTCGTAGCGGCCCTTCTCGAGAGAGATGACGGTCTGCCGGGAGACGCCGAGCTCGTCGGCGAGCCGCTGCTGCGACCAGCCGAGGCGGGCACGCTCGTCGGGGATGGTGTTCTCCACGGCTCAGCCCCGGCGCTTCTGGAGCGCGTAGCGGACGGCCACCGAGGCGCCCGCGAAGAGGAGCAGCCCGGCGCCCACGAGGGGGAGGCTGGGCTGCCACCCCGCCAGGGCGACGACGAACGTGCCCAGGCCCAGCACCACGAGCAGGTCGCCGAACGCGCCGGACTGCGCCTTCTCGAGCCACCGGCCTTCGATGGTCTCCTCGGTGTCCCGGACGGCGCCGCGCAGGGTGGTGCGGTCCACGAGGAACAGCCAGGCGAGGGCTGCGCCGACCGGGAGCGCCGACGCCGCCATGACCGCGCCCGTGACCGCCGGGAAGCGGGGACCGGCGTCGCCCTGGCTCGAGGCCAGACCGTAGGACGCGGCCCCGATCAGCAGGGCGATGACGACGCCGGCCACGAGGCTGACGAGGATCAGTCGCCCGGACCCGCCGCCCAGACGGGCGGAGCGGCCCCAGCGGGGGCGGCGGTCGCGGGCGAGGTCGGTGGTGGTGTGCGGCGTGGTGGCCATGGCGGTCCCTCCGGGGCGGGGCCGGGGTTTGTCCCCGTCGTGTGAAGCAAGCTTGACAGTAAAGAGAGTTTGACGTCAAGTCTGCTTGACGGTGGCCCGACAGGGCGGCGGCGGAGCTGGGCCTCGCCGTGGACGCCTCCACCGCCGCCCACGATGCTGGCCGCATGGCCTTCGAGGTGCACCCGCTCACCGCCGACCGCTTCGACGACTTCGCGCACGTCGTCAACCCGAACCGCCGCGCCACGCACTGCTGGTGCCTGTCCCCCCGGCTCTCAGCGCCGCAGAGGCACGCGCCCGGCGACCCCCGCGAGGACACCATGCGGGCGCTCGCTGCGGGGGAGCCTGCGCCCGGCGTCGTCGGTACTCGGACGGCGAGCCCGTCGCGTGGTGCAGCATCAGCCCGCGCAGCGCGATCCCGCGGCTCGTGATGCGACACATCCGCGGGTGACCCGGCCCTCCGCCGTCCGTCCGCCCGTCCGGCCAACGCGGGTTGACTTGTCGCGGGTCTGGGCGGTGAATACCCGTGACAAGTCAACCCGCCTTGCCCGGGGTGCCGCGCCCTTGGCTCGCGTGGAGTCGTCCCCGCCCGCCCCGGCCCGTTCCTGAGGAGCCGCCATGTCCCTCCGTCTCTCTCACACCACGTGGGACGCGCTGGACCCCCACGCCATCGCCGAGTTCTGGCGCGCGCTGCTCGGCTGGGAGGTCGACGAGCCTCACCTCTACCGCCCGGGGTCGGACGAGTGCTCACTCGTCGGCCCTGACGGGCAGGTCGTCCTCTTCTTCCGCGTCCCGGACGCCAAGCGCGTGAAGAACCGCGCCCACATGGACCTGCGCGCGGCCGCCGGCTCGACGCGCGACGCCGAGATCGAGCGGGCGCTCGCCCTCGGCGCCGCGATGGTCGACGACCGCCGCGTCGACCTCGGCTGGGCCGTCCTCGCCGACCCCGAGGGCAACGAGTTCTGCATCCTCGACGGCTGAGCCGACCCCACGACGGCCCGGCGTCTCCGCGGGGGAGTCGCCGGGCCGTCGGGGCGGACCGGGTACCGGGTGCCCGGGCCGTCCGCGGCGGCGGTGGTGTGGCGGGAGTGGTTCGTGGTCATGGGGCCCTCCTGTGGTCGATGCCCTGGGCCGGTGGCCCGGCCCGCCTCGGAGGCTCTGTGGGGGCCGTCCGACCGGACGTTGTGAAGCAAGCTTGACAGTCAAGTGACCTTGTCGTCAAGGGAGCTTGACGCCGGGGCCCGCGCGAACTCCTCCCACGTCGTGGGCGGGGTCAGCCCGAGCCAGGCAGGCTCGAGACGGAACCCGAGGGCCGCGTTCATCCGCAGGGACGCCGCGTTGGACTCGGCGCCGCCGGTTCCCCACTCGCGCCCACCGCGGGCATGGGTCGCCAGGACGGTCGCCGCCTTGACGGCCTTCGCCACGCCACGGTTCTCGTGCTCGGCCGCGACCGCGGTGCGGTCGACCTCCCACCGGGCAGGGGAGCGGAACGTCAGGGTGAATCCGATGAGCACGCCTCCCTCGAAGGCCCCCACGGCGAGCCCCTCTGGGGTGGACAGTCGGGCCTCGAGGTCGTCCGGCAGCGGCTCGTGACGGGAGCCGTCGGTGTGCGGGAATCGGGGAGCCGCTTCCTCGTCGAGGGCGCGCAGGGCAGGCAGGTCGACGGCGGTCAGTCTCCGCACCTCGATTCCCCGCGCTTCGGCCGCCGCGATGTGGCCACGGTAGGGCGCCAGGTCGGCGTCGTCGTCGAGGTGGAGGCGCGCGCCCCAGGAGCGGGATCGCACGCTCCACCCGGCGTCGAGCAGCGCAGCGGCCTCGGCCGAGTCTTCGCGGTGCACGCGGGCGTCCGCCCGTGGGTCGGTCACGGGGGTGAGCATCGAGCACGGGATGTGCCCGGAGGCGGCCCCGCCCGGATAGACGTGCGGGAACTCGGCCGAGTGGGGATCGGAGGGGTCTCCCGGCTCGCGCCGCACCCGCAGGCCGGCCCCCGCCAGTTCGTCCTCGTCCAGGCCGCAGACGAACGCGTCCGGCCGGTCCGGGTAGATCGCCGCGCCGACGACTCCTACCTGGGCGGCGTCGTCGGAGGCGTGGAGGAAGCCGACGTCGTCGATCGAGGCGCCGCGCGTCGACGCCGTGTAGCGGCCGGTGCGACGCGCGGCGGCCCAGTCCTCCGGGAGGGTGATGTGCAGGATCATGGCGCGAGGCTATCGGCCTCGGCGTCGACGCCACCCCTCCGGCTGCCCATCGCGGGTTGAGTTATCGGGGGTGTGGGGCGGCGGCACCCGCGACAACCCAACCAGCGTTGCAGGGCCGCCCCGGGCGCGACGACGGCCCGGCGTCTCCGCGGGGGAGTCGCCGGGCCGTCGGGGGCGAGCCGGGTGCCGGGGTGCCCGGGCCGTCAGTCCTCCAGGAAGGCCTCGACGTCCGGGGTCACCGCGCGGGAGTCGATCAGCTGACGCTCGATCGCGTCGTGGGTGATCCGGTTGGCCTCGCGCACGGCGTCGGTGCGCATCGAGATCTTGATGTCGCCCTTGTGCGTCGGGGTCCCGGCCACCTGGACCGGCTGGGTCTCGAGCGGGAGCGGGACGGCGTCGCACAGCGACTTCTCGGCCGGCTGGGCGCCGGTCAGGAAGTAGTCACGGATGGGCGTGTCCACGCACTCGGTGCCGTACGGGAACAGGCCGTGGGTGCCCTCGTTGTCCACGGAGATCAGGGACGTGTTGCGCAGCACGCCGGCGGCGCGGTGGCCGCCCTCGTACGGGGTCGCCGCGTCCAGCTCGGACTGCACGATCACGGTGTTCGGGGCACCCTTGCCGCCGGGCTGGGAGGGCATGGAGGTCTGGGCGGGCCAGTACATGCACTCCGACGGGCCCATCAGCACACCGATCCACGGGGCCTTGCGACCGAGGTCGTCCACCCACGAGGTCCAGTATCCCTGCGAGGTGTTCCACTGGCCGTCCTGGCAGCGGATCGCCGAGAACGCGCCCTCGAAGGTGACGGCGTCACCGGCCTGGGTGGCGGCGACGAGCTGCTCGCGCTCGCCCACGGTCTCCAGGCCGCGGGCGGCGAAGCGGTCGAAGGAGTCGCGCTCCTCGGCCGGCAGCGACGCACGGGCCTCGGCCAGGATGCGCTCGATCTGGGTGCGCTGCCCCGCGGGGTCCGTGGCCGCGGCCTCGGACTCCATGATGCGGATGTAGGCGGCGATGACGGACCCGGCGTCGAGGTACTGGGACGTGTCGTACATGGCCGGCAGCAGGAACGAACCGGCGACGATCATGCCGAGCTGGGTGCGGGTGCCGCCCCCGTCCTCCCAGCGCTGCCGGATCTGCATCGGGTCGTCCCCGAGGCCGAAGATCTCGTCGTGCCGGGCCACGTAGGGGAGCATCGCGTCCTGGAACTGGCGGTCGCGGGAGCGCGGCTGCAGGTCCCAGGTGGTCTGGAGCCCGTCGCGGGAGATGTCGACGGCGGAGTCCAGCAGGAACCGGTGCGCGTGCTGGGGGAAGACGCGCTGGTACCAGCTGCCCAGCCAGGTGCCGTACGAGTAGCCGATGTAGGAGGTCTTCTCCTCGCCCAGGACGGCGCGGATGAAGTCCATGTCGTACACGGTCTGCTCGGTGGTGATGTAGGGGGTGAGCTCGTTCTCGAGGCACGCGTCGACCTGGGCCTTCGTGTCCTGCCACACGTCGTGCTCGGGGTTCGGCGTGTAGGTGCACTCCAGGGCGGTGGACTGGCCCACGCCGCGGGGGTCGAAGCCGATGAAGTCGTACTGCTCGGCGAGCTCCGGGGCGCGCTCGGCCATGGCGGGGCCCCAGGGCAGGCCGGAGCCGCCCGGGCCGCCGGGGTTCACCAGTGCGATGCCCTGGCGCTCCGGGTTGCCCTTCGAGGTCTCGGTCTTGGCCAAGCGCAGGGTGATGGTGTGGCCGTCCTCGGGGTTCTTCCAGTCGCGGGGCACCGTGACGTCGGCGCACGCGGTGCCGGGGATCGCGTTGAACCGGGCGTTGAGGCGCTCGCTGCCGAAGTCGCAGGCATCCCAGTCCAGCGTCTGGCCCACGAGGTGCGGCGCGAGCGCGGCGGCGTCGTTGACCTTGTTGCCGCGCGTGGCGGAGAGGTCGTTGGAGCGGGCCTGACCCTGCGATGCGGACCCGTTGCCGTTGCCGTTGCCGTTGCCGGGCGCGGAGAGCGCGGGGGCGGCGGCCGTGACGGCGAGCGAGACGGCCGCGACGGCGGCGGCGAGCGTGGTGCGGCGGCGAGCTGGAACGGTTCTGGTCACGTCAGGTCCTCGAGTCGTTCGGTGCGGAGAGGGCCGGGGCGGTCACCGGATGACGCGAGTGATGCGCCTCACAGCCTGTAGAGCGGCCATCCTAATCATGGACGTGCGCTGGAAGTCCACTCGGCGTCCGGCCCGGTCCCAGGGGCCGCCCCCACGGCCTCGTCCAGCACCGCCAGCAGCCGCACCCGCAGCGCCTGCCCCCGCTCGGCGAACTCGCGCTGCCGCCGCGCGTACTCGGCACGCCCGGTCGGCTCCTCGATCCGCACGGCCGCGTAGCCGCCGCACCCGTCGGAGAGGTCGTCCACCCCGGTCAGGTCGTACGGCGAGGCCTCCATGTCCAGCCGGCGGATGTCCCACGCGAGGTCGAAGCAGTCCGCGAGCAGGCCCGAGGCGACCACCGGCACCAGCTTGTACGCCCACTTGTACAGGTCCATCCCCGCGTGCAGGCAGCCGGGCTGTTCCATCTCCCGCATCCCGGCGCGCGTGGGCAGGACGCCGTCGTCGCCCTCGTTGCGGTCGCGGGCCTCGGGCGCGAAGAACCGGAACGCGTCGAAGTGCGTGCACCGGATCCGCGAGCCCTCCACCACCGCGTCCGTCCCCTCGGCCCCGAGCCGCAGCGGCAGCTGGGAGTGCCGCACCCCGTGCACGTCCGAGCGGTATGCCATCGCCCACTCGTGCAGCCCGAAGCAGCCCAGGCGCGGCGTCCGCTCCGCCGTGCGCGCGAGCAGGTCCCGCGTGAACGCCACCCCCGACGCGCGGTCGGCCAGCACCGCCGCCACGTCCACCAGCCAGCCGCCCACCGGGCGGCCGTCGACGACGGCGCCCGCCACCTCACCGGCCTCGACGCGCCGGTAGTGCTTCCACTCGCCCCGTGGGGTCGTGCCCAGCTCGGCCGCCTCGGCGCGGGCCGCGGCGCCGTCGTCGTCCGCGAGGAGGACCCCCGGCCCGGGGTGCCAGCGCTGCAGCGCGGCGGGGGAGTGCGTGTAGTAGCCGAAGAGGAAGTCCTGCACCGGGTGCTTCTCACCGCGCATCCGCAGGGCCACCAGCGGGTCCGTGCGTCGGGCGATGCGCTCGCGGTGCGCCCGCGCGTGGGCCCGCCACACGTCGGCGGACAGGGCGACGACGGCGGTCGGCGGGGGTGCGGGGGCGGTGCGTGGCTCGGGCATGGCCCCACCATCCTCCCCCGTGGCGCCCCTCACGAGCGAGCGGGCCCACGTGATGCCGACGCGGGGAGCGCGCCCCGGCGGCCCCTATTCGACGGTCCTGGACGTTGCCTGACAAAGATCTGGTCAAACGCCCTACCGGACGGTAGATTGCATGTGTCTCGCTGTGGCGCTCATCACATGGGTGTCGATCTCCCCGTCCCCCGGCGCCATCCCCGCCGGCGTGCCACGGGCGAGAGCTGGGCGGACCTTGATGAGAAAGGCGGAGGCAATGCCTCAGAACCCCACCCCTGCCCGGCGCCGCCGGGCCCTGGCCGCGGCCGTCGCCGGCGCGAGCCTCGTGGCCGCTCCCGCGCTCGCGGTGTCGGCCACCGCCGTCGAACTGCCCGACGGCAGCACCGTCTCCAGCCCGCAGGGCGAGGTGCAGGTCCAGCAGCAGTTCGAGGACGCCCGCTACTTCGTGGTCCTGAAGGACCAGCCGTCGGTGACCGCCCCCGAGGCCGGCGCCGTTCCGGGCGCCGCCCCGAAGGCGAAGTTCGACCCCTCGCACCCGCGCGTGAAGAACTACGAGGCCAAGCTCCAGCGCCAGCAGGCGAAGGTCGCGAAGGCCCACGGCGCCAAGGCCGAGATCTCCTTCCAGCGCGCCGTGAACGCGTTCGTCGCCGAGCTGACCGCCGAGGAGGCCCAGGCGATCGCGAAGGACCCGGCCGTGCTCGGCGTCGCACCGGACGAGCAGGTGGCCCCGGACTACAGCTCCACCGAATTCCTCGGCCTGCCCGGCAAGAAGGGCACCTGGAAGTCCGTGTACGGCAAGGCCGAGAACGCGGGCAAGGGCGTGGTGGTCGGCGTCATCGACTCCGGCATCCACCCGGACAACCCGTTCATCGACGGTCAGCCCGTCCAGCCGCTCAAGGGCAAGGCCAAGGTCGGCGTGCCGTACCGCACCGCGGACGGCCAGATCGCCGTGCTCAAGGCGGACGGCACCACCGCCACGGCCGAGTGCGAGACCGGCCCGGACTTCCCGGCGTCGTCGTGCGACTCCAAGCTGATCGGCGCCTACGCCTTCTCCGACGACTTCGAGCGCTTCGTCCCGGTGGACGAGCGGGCCCCGGAGGAGCGCATCTCCCCGCTGGGCGTGTTCTCCCACGGCACCCACGTGGCCACCACCATCCTCGGCAACACCGGGGTGGAGCAGACCATCGACGGCGACTCCTTCGGCGAGGGCGCGGGCGTGGCCCCGGCCGCTCACCTGATCTCCTACAAGATCTGCTGGGAGGACACCGACCCGAACACCGGCGGCTGCTACACCTCCGCCTCCGTGGCCGCCATCGAGCAGGCCATCGAGAACAACGTGGACGTGCTGAACTACTCGATCTCCGGCTCCAACACCTCGATCGTGGACCCGGTGGCCATGGCCTTCAAGTCCGCCGCCGAGGCCGGCATCTTCGTGGCCGCCTCCGGCGGCAACTCCGGCCCCGGCCCGAACACCGTGAACCACGGCTCCCCGTGGCTGACCACCGTGGCCGCGGAGACGTTCTCCAACGAGCTCACCGCCACCGTGCAGTTCTCCGACGGCACGCAGCTCCGCGGCGCCTCCTCGGCCCGCACCGGCGTGGGCCCGGCCGAGGTCATCCACGCGTCCGAGGCCGCCGCCGGCGACGCCGAGGCCGCGCGTCTCTGCCTGCCCGGCGGGCTCACCGAGGAGGCCGCCGGCAAGATCGTGCTCTGCGAGCGCGGCGGGAACGCCCGCACCGAGAAGTCGCAGGTGGTGGAGGAGGCCGGCGGCGTCGGCATGATCCTCGTGAACACCCCGTCCGGCTCGCTGGACGCGGACATCCACGCGGTGCCGACCGTGCACATGAACGACAACGGCGTGATCGAGAAGGTGAAGTCCTCCGACCTCACCGCCACGATCGTCCCGGGCGACACCACCGGCCTGCCGGAGGACCCGCTGCCCCAGATCGCCGGCTTCTCCTCCCGCGGCCCGGCCAACGCCGTGAACCAGGAGCTCCTGAAGCCCGACCTCGCCGCCCCCGGCGTGAACGTGATCGCCGGTGTCTCCCCGCTGGACCCCGACTACCACGGCAACACGTTCGGCCTCATGTCCGGCACGTCCATGGCCTCGCCGAACCTGGCCGGCATGGCCACGCTGCTGATCGGCAAGTACCCGGCCTGGTCCCCGATGGCCGTGAAGTCCGCCCTCATGACCACCGCCGGCGACGTGTACAACGCCGACGGCACCGTGAACACGGACAACTTCGCCACGGGCGCCGGCTCCGCCGATCCGGCCGCCGCCGCCCGCCCGGGCCTGGTCTACGACTCCGGCAAGGAGCAGTGGGACGCGCTGCTGCGCGGCGACATCGCCGGTCGTGACGTGAACGTCCCGTCCCTGGCGATCCCCGACGTCGTCGGCTCGGCCACCGTGACCCGCACCGTGACCGCCCTGGAGAACGGCCGCTGGCGGTTCTCCGCGAACGTGCCCGGCTTCGAGGTGACCGCCTCCCCGGCCGTGCTGGACCTGAAGGCCGGCCAGTCCGCCGACGTCGAGCTGACCGTCACCCGCACCGACGCCGCGGTGAACACCTGGACCCACGGCTCCATGTCTTGGACCACCGCCAAGGGCAAGGCCGTCCCGGCGGTGACCTCCCCGGTCACCGTCAAGGCGAAGTCCGCGGCCGTCACCTCCGCCGTCGAGGGCTCGGGCGCCACCGGCTCCGCCAATGTGGAGATCACCCCCGGCGTGACCGGTGAGCTGACCCCGCAGGTCCTGGGCCTGGGCAGGGTGGACTCCACCGTGGCCGCCGCCACCGCGAGCAACTCGCTCGTGTCCAGCGCACTGGCCGTGTCCACGGTGACCGTGGAGGAGGGCACCCAGTCCCTGGTGGCCTCGATCAGCGCGGGCGCCGCCGGCGCCGACTGGGACCTGTACGTGATCACCCCCGAGGGCAAGCAGCTCTCCCGGGCGACCGCGGACGAGTCCGAGACGCTGACGATCGCCAACCCCACCCCGGGTGCCTACACCGTGGTGGGCCACCTGTACGCGGCCAACGGCGGCAAGGACACCGGCACCCTCGAGACGCTCAAGCTGCGCGAGGACGCGGGCAACCTCACCGTCTCCCCGAACCCGGTCCCCGTGACCTCGGGCAAGGCCACCGAGGCGACCCTCTCCTGGTCCGGCCTGACCTCGGGCACCTGGAAGGGCCTCGTCACCTGGGACGCGGGCATCACGACCGACGTGACCGTCCAGGTCCCGTGACCGCCCACCCCCTCCGTCCTCGCTGACGGAACGGGAGGAACCGCCCACCACGACGCCGGCCCCGCACCTTCACGCTGAAGGTGCGGGGCCGGCGTCGTGGTGAGTAGGGCAGCGGCGGGTGCGGCGTCAGCGGCCGGTGCCGCCGTAGACCGTGGCCTCCTCCTCGGCGTCGAGGCCGAAGGCGGCGTGCACGGCGCGGACGGCGTCGTCGAGCTTGCTCTCGGCGGTGACCACGGAGATGCGGATCTCCGAGGTGGAGATGAGGTCCACGTTCACGCCGGCGTCGGCGAGGGCCTTGAAGAAGGTGGCGGAGACGCCCGGGTTGGAGCGCATGCCCGCGCCGATCAGCGAGAGCTTGCCGATCTCCGGGTCCGAGACGATGTCCTGGAAGCCGATCCGGTCCTGGGCGGCGCGCAGGGCGGCCATGGCGTCCTTGCCCTCCACGATCGGCAGGGTGAAGGAGATGTCCGTGCGACCCGAGCCCTCGCGGGAGATGTTCTGCACGATCATGTCGATGTTCACGTTGGACACGGCGATCACGCGGAAGATCTCGGCGGCCTTGCCGGGCACGTCGGGGACGCCGACGATCGTGACCTTGCCCTCGGAGCGGTCGTGGGCGACGCCGGAGACGATGGGCTGTTCCATGGGAGCGCCTTCCTGAAGGGTGATGGTGTCGTTCGGGTCGGGCATGATCCAGGTGCCCTCATGGTCGGAGAAGGAGGAGCGCACGTGCAGCGGCACGCCGAAGCGGCGCGCGTACTCCACGGAGCGCAGGTGCAGCACCTTGGATCCGGAGGCCGCCATCTCGAGGGTCTCCTCGGAGGAGAGCTCGGTGAGCTTGCGGGCGGTCGGTACGACGCGCGGGTCCGCCGAGTAGACGCCGTCCACGTCCGTGTAGATCTCGCACACGTCCGCGCCGAGCGCGGCGGCGAGGGCGACGGCCGTGGTGTCCGAGCCGCCGCGGCCCATGGTGGTGATGTCCTTGGACTCGGGGCTCATGCCCTGGAACCCGGCCACGATGGCCACGCGGCCGGCGTCGAGGGCCTCCTGCACGCGGTGGGGGTTGACCTTGACGATCCGGGCCCGGCCGTACGAGGTGTCCGTCAGCATGCCGGCCTGGGAGCCGGTGTAGGAGCGGGCCTCGACGCCCTCGGCGTGGATGGCCATCGCCAGCAGGGACATGGAGATGCGCTCGCCGGCCGAGAGCAGGATGTCCATCTCGCGTGCGGGCGCGTCCTGCGTGAGCTCGGCGGCGAGGTCGAGCAGCTCGTCCGTGGTGTCGCCCATGGCCGAGACCACGACGCACACGCGGTTCCCGGCCCGGACCGTGTCCGCGACGCGGCGGGCCACGCGCTGGATGCCGGCGGCATCGGCCACGGAGGAGCCGCCGAACTTCTGGACGATGAGACTCATGGGTCGCTCCGGACGGGATCGAGGGTCGGTTCGGGCCAAGTCTAGGGGCGCGCACCCGCGCGGGTCCGCCAGGTGAACCCCTGTTCCGGATGCTGGACCCGGCGCCCGCGGCCGGTCAGGACGACGGCGCCCGCGGCCCCGCCTGCGGCCCCGGTCGGGCTCGGATCGGCGCCGGGATCATCCCCCGGGTGGATCCGCGTCCGAGCACGGCCCGGCAAGGATGGGGCCATGACCGCTCCAGCACCCCCGCCCGCCTCACCCGTCCTGGGGGCGGCCGCCCACGACGGGATCGTGGCCCACGGCCTCGCCCGCTCGTTCGGCGCCGTCCATGCGGTGCGGGACGTCTCCCTCACCGTGCCCGCCGGCTCCGTGACGGCCCTCGTCGGCCCGAACGGCTCGGGCAAGACCACGCTCCTGCTCATCTTGGCCACCCTGCTGCGCCCGGACGCCGGCGCCGTGTCCGTGGCCGGGGTGGACGCGGTGCGCGAGCCCGTCGAGGCCCGGCGGCGGCTCGGCTGGATGCCCGACACCCTGGGCGTGTGGGAGGAGCTGACCTGCCACGACATCCTCGCCAGCCTGGGCCGGCTCTACGGCATGGGGAAGGCGGAGGCGTCGGCGCGCGCGGACGAGCAGCTCGCGTGGGTCGAGCTCACGGAGTTCGCCCACCGGCCCGCCCGCGTGCTCTCCCGCGGCCAGCAGCAGCGCCTGTCCCTGGCTCGGGCCACCGTGCATCGGCCCTCCGTCCTGCTCCTGGACGAACCCGCCAACGGCCTCGACCCGGCCGCCCGCATCCGGCTGCGGGACGACCTGCGCGCCATGGCCGCAGCCGGCACCGCCGTGCTCGTCTCCTCCCACGTGCTCGCCGAGCTCGAGGAGATGTCCGATCGCGCCGTGTTCCTCCGTGAGGGCGCCACGGTGGCCACCCAGGAGTTCCGCGCCGCCGACGGCCTCGCCCGCCCCTACCGGATCGCCGGGCCCGACCCGACGGCCCGGGACACCCTCGTCCGCGCCCTCGAGACCCGCGGCCTGACCGTCACCGCGGCCACCGGCGCCGGCGCGGGCCAGCGCCGGGACGGCGTCGTGGTGCAGTTGCGGGGCGAGGCCGCCGCGGCCGCGCTGCTCGCGGACCTCGTGCGCGAGGGTGTGCTCGTCAGCCACTTCGCCCCGGAGGGCTCCCGCCTCGAGAACGCCTACCTGGGCCTCCATCTGGAGGGCCCCCGCACCGAAGGAGACCGGCCGTGAGCACCGCTGTCGCGACCTCGATCCACGACCGCCGCCCGCCGCAGCCGCAGCCGGGGGGACGCCTCGGCGCGGCCCAGGCCGTGGCCACCGTGGTGGGCATGGAACTGCGTCAGCGGCTGCGCTCGCGCGGCTGGTACGTGCTGTTGGGCGTCTTCTTCGTGGTGGTGGGGGCGGTGACCCTCGGCGCCCTCGGGCTGCGGAGCCTGGGCATGACGGAGATGGAGGCGTCCGGCCTGGAGCCGGAGCTGGCGGAGCAGCAGATGCGCGCCCTGGGGCGGACGCTCTTCGACGGCGTCCTGCTCTTCGTCCTCACCCTCTCGCTGCTGGTCTCGCCCGCCCTGGCGGCCAACGCGATCTCGGGCGACCGTGCCGGCGGCACCCTGGCCATCACCCAGGTCACCCTGCTGCGGACCGGGCACCTGATGGCGGGCAAGTGGCTGGCCGCGTGGATCGCCTCCGCCGCGTTCCTCGCGGCCGCGCTGCCGTGGCTCGCGGTCGCGGCCGTGGTGGGACGCGTGTCCCCGTGGGCCGTGCTGGTGGGGCTCGTGATGATCCTCGTGGAGTTCGGCATGATCGCGGGGATCGGCGTGGCCGTCTCGGCCATCGCCGGGCGCACGCTGTTCGCCGTCGTGGTGACGTACCTGATCGTGGCGGCGCTGACGATCGGCACCCTGGTGGCCTTCGGGCTGTCCCTGCAGTTCCTGCAGACCGAGGTGCGGGCCAACGACGCCGAGTACGGCTCCATGACGGCGGAGCCGTTCACCGAGGCGGAGCTCGAGAAGATGACCCCGGAGGAGGCGGAGCGGGCCTGGGCCGAGTGGGAGGCGGCGCACCCGGAGCTGTACGACGGGATCGCCGACCGGTGCGTCGGCCCGGTGACCACCCGGACGATCCCCGACCCGCGGCGCAGCGGATGGCTGCTCGCGGCGAACCCCTACGCCGTCCTCGCGGATGCGTCCCCCTGGGAGGGCGGGCTCGTCGAGGACGGGACCTGGGCGGAGCCCGGGCCGCTCAACCTGCTGTCCGTGGGCCTGCGCTGGACCCAGCGTGACCCCGTCCGGGACGTCGAGTGCCTCGACGGCGAGCTGCGCGGTCTCGACCAGAGCGGCGTGCCGGACCGGCAGGGCACCTGGCCGGTGTGGCCGCTCGGCCTGGCGATGCAGGGTGTGCTGGTGGCCGGGCTGGGCTGGTGGGGCCACCGTCGCCTGGACACCCCGGCCGGGCGGCTGCCCGCCGGCACGCGCGTGGCCTGAGCCGGGCCGGCGTCGGGCGGGGCCTGCTCGACGCCGGCCCGTGTCAGCCGCTGATCAGGCGGCGGCCCTCGAAGGCGCGGCCGAGGGTGACCTCGTCCGCGTACTCGAGATCCCCGCCGACGGGCAGACCGGAGGCCAGACGCGTGACGCGGATGCCCGTGGCGCCGAGGAGCCGGCCGAGGTAGGTGGCCGTGGCCTCGCCCTCGAGGTTGGGATCCGTGGCGAGGATGACCTCCTGCACGGCCTCGTCCTGCAGCCGGGTGAGCAGCTCGCGGACGTGCAGCTGCTCGGGGCCGATGCCGGCGATCGGGTTGATGGCCCCGCCGAGCACGTGGTAGCGGCCCTGGAAGGCGCGGGTGCGCTCCATGGCCATGACGTCCTGCGACTCCTCGACGACGCAGATCTGGGAGCGGTCCCGGCGTTCATCCCGGCAGAGCGAGCACACCTCGTCCTCGGAGACGTTGAAGCAGACCGAGCACAGCCGCACCCTGTCCTTGACCGTGCGGATGGCGTCCGCGAGCCGCAGCATGTCCTCCCGGTCCGCCTCCAGCATGTGGAAGGCGATGCGCTGGGCGGACTTCGGCCCGATGCCCGGCAGGCGGCCGAGCTCGTCGATCAGGTCCTGCACCGCGCCCTGGTACATCCGTCTCCCTCGTCCGATGGTGCGTCTCGTGGGGCGTGCGCCCCGACGCGGCGCCGTGGTCCGGCGCCGCGTCCATCATGCCCGCGGCCCCGGACGGCGTACGGGCGCGTTCGCCTCAGGCGTCGTTGGGGCGTTCCTCGAGCAGGCGGCCGCCGAGCACCCGTTCGACGACGGCCCGGCCCACGAGGCCCGAGTCCTCGAGCGGGACGTCGTCGTCGCTGGCGACCTCGTCCTCCCACCCCACCCCGGACGTCGCCGGGGCGGCGGGGCCGGTGTCGGCGGGCCGGGTCGGGCCGCGGCCCTGGGCGGCCTCGCGGGCGGCGCGGATGGCCGCGGCCCGCGCGTCCAACGACGGCAGCGCCGAGGCTCCCCCGGCGG
Source organism: Micrococcus luteus (assembly GCF_014138885.1). Lineage (NCBI taxonomy): Bacteria > Bacillati > Actinomycetota > Actinomycetes > Micrococcales > Micrococcaceae > Micrococcus > Micrococcus luteus. Next base: position 1,265,729 of record NZ_JACJIK010000001.1, on the reverse strand, counting down.
GCTCGACGTCGGCGGGGCGCGCCCCGAGCGAGGCCGCGCTCGGCCGGCCCCCGGCGGGGGAGCCCGGCGAGGCGTCCGGGTCGGGGCCACCGGGAGCGCCGGGGCCGCCGCCCGTCCCGCCGCCGCCGCCCGAGCCCGCGTTCACCGGAGGCTCGAGGGGCCCACCGGCCCGCAGCCGCTCCATGAGCCGCGGGTACATGCTCGCCGGATGGCCCGAACCCGGGAAGTCCGAACCGGTCGGGCCGGCAGCCGCGCGCGGCGCGGCGTCCGCGTCGTCGGCGGGCACGCCCGGGTCAGGGGTCGCGTCGGCCGTGGGCGAGCCCGTGGGGCGCCGCTCCTCGTCCGAGGACGGGCCGGCGCCCGAGGCGGCCGGGTGGAGATCGCGTCGCTCCGTGGCCGCTGCGTCGTCGTCCGGGGCGGGCGACGGCGTGGCAGGCCGGGCGGAGTCACCGTCCGCGGCCGCGCCCGCGCCGTCGTCGAAGCCGGCGGGACGGGTCGCGCCGAAGCGCTTCGCGAACTCCGCGCGCAGCTCCGCCTCCGGACGGGCGAACACGGGGATCGAGTGCTCCTCCTCGCGGACCAGCGGCCCCGGGTCGTAGGCCCGACGGACCTCCTCGGCGCTCGGCTCGCTCTCGCCGGGGGTCGGGGCGTCAGGCCGGGCCGGGGGGCCCTGGCCGGCCTCCGGCGCGGCGCCGCCGGGGGCCGGCGCGGGCTGCGGCGGCGCCCCCCAGTCCTCGACCGACGGCACGGGGCCGTCCCAGCCGGCGGCGCCGACCGGCCGCTCCTCGGCGTCGCGGGCCGGCGGGGTCCAGCCCTCGGGGCCGTCCGAGTCGTCCTGCTCCGCGTCCGGGTCGAACGCGGGCAGCGAGTCCCACGGGTCCTCCTCGGGCGGGGGAGCGTCGTCCCAGGCGGGCGGCTCCTCGTCCGGGCCGCCCCAGCCGTCCGCCGGCGGGGCGGGGGCGGGCGTCGTCGACGACGTCGGCGCCGGCCCCCAGGAGGTGGCGGGAGCCGCGGGCGTCCAGGCGGGGGACGGCTCCGGCGTCTGACGCTGCTGCGTGGCCCGGGGCGGAGCGGCCGGCGGCGCCGGATCGTCCTCCGCGGTGGAGGGTGCGGCGGAGCGCGGCGGGGTGGGGCGGGAGGACTCCGGCTCGCGTGGGGCCTGCCCCGGTGCCGGAGCGGGCCGGTTCGGCTGCGCCGTCGGTCGGTCGGGCCGGCCCTGCTGCGGGGCCGGACGCTCAGGCCGGTCCGTCCGCGCCGGGCCGGCCGGGCGAGCGCCGGACTGTGCGCGGGCGTCCCCGGTCGGCGCGTCCCCACCGAGGATCAGATCGAGCCGCGGGCGGATGCCGAGCACCTGGTGGACGGCCTCGCCGAGCACGCGGTCACCGCCCCGGCCGAGCAGCGACTGGCGGGGCCCGTCCTGCTGGAAGCCGATCGTCAGCAACGAGCCGTCGTAGCCCGCGACGCTCGCGTTGTCCTTCACCAGCATCCACACCAGGCGTGAGGCGTCCTCGAGGGCCGTGAGGATGTCCGGCCAGGCCCGGCGGATCATCTCCACCTGGCTCGCCGCCGGGGCGGGCGTGGGGCTCGACGGCGCGGCCGTCTCCTCCGGCCCGTGGGCGGGGGCCGGCGCGGCACCGGTGCGCTCCTGGGCCTGGGACCGGCCCTCGGGCTCGGGCCGGCCCTCAGGCTCGGCGCGGCTCCCGGCCTCCGGGCGGCGCGTGTCCCCGGAACGGGCCCCGACCTCAGCCGGTTCGGGCCGCCCGGGCTGCGGCGCCTGCTGCGGACGCTCGGACCCCGTGGCCCCGGCGGCGGCGTCCCCCTCCGGCGCCTCTGCCGCGGACTGCGGGGCAGGCGGCGTCCAGCGCTCCGGCGGGGCGGTGGACGCGGTCGGCGCGGGCTCCTCCGGCCGCCGCATGGCGGCCCGGGCGAGCGCGGCACCGGTCAGAGTGCCGGAGCCCTCCGCGTTCTCGGCCGATCCGCCGCCGTCCGCGGCGGGCGTGCCGGACCGGGCCGGCGTCGTCGTGCCCTCCGGGGCGCCCTCCTCGACGGGCGCGGCGCCACCGAGCTCCAGGCGCCGTTCGAGGGCCTCGAGGCGGGCGGCCAGGCCGCGGTGCGTCTCGTCCGAGGCAGGCAGCAGCAGGCGCGCCATGAGCAGCTCGAGGTGCAGGCGGGGACTGGTGGCCCCCACCATGTCCGTCAGCGCGAGGTTGGTGACGTCCGCGAGGCGGGAGAGCTCCGCGCGGGAGAGCTGCGCGGCCTGCGCCGACAGACGCCGCACCTGGTCCTCCGGCATGCCGTGCAGGATCGCCCCGGCCTCCTCCGGCAGGGCACGGGCGATCACGAGGTCGCGGAAGCGGTCCAGCAGGTCCTCGACGAAGCGGCGCGGGTCCTGGCCGGACTGCACCACGCGGTCCACCACGCGGAATACGGTGGGGGTGTCGTCCGCGGCGACGGCGTCGATCACGTCGTCCAGCAGGGCTTCCGGGGTGAAGCCGAGCAGGCTCACCGCGAGCTCGTAGGAGACCTGGCCCTCCTGGGCACCCGCGATCAGCTGGTCCAGCACGGAGAGCGTGTCACGCACCGAGCCCGTGCCGGCGCGCACCACGAGCGGCAGCACGCCCTTCTCCACGGACACGCCCTCCTCCGCGCACAGCTGCTCGAGGTAGGCGATGAGCGGCTCCGGCGGCACGAGCCGGAACGGGTAGTGGTGGGTGCGGGAGCGGATGGTCCCGATGACCTTCTCCGGCTCCGTGGTGGCGAAGATGAACTTCAGGTGCTCCGGCGGCTCCTCCACGATCTTGAGCAGCGCGTTGAAGCCCGCCGCGGTGACCATGTGCGCCTCGTCGATGATGAGGATCTTGTAGCGGTCCCGGACCGGGGCGAACGTGGCCCGCTCGCGCAGGCCGCGGGCGTCCTCCACACCGCCGTGCGAGGCCGCGTCGATCTCCAGCACGTCCAGCGAGCCCGGCCCGCCGGTGGCCAGGTCCCGGCACGAGTCGCACTCGCCGCACGGCGTGGGCGTGGGGCCTTGGGCGCAGTTCAGGCAGCGCGCGAGGATGCGGGCGGACGTGGTCTTGCCGCAGCCGCGCGGGCCGGAGAAGAGGTAGGCGTGGTTCACGCGGTCCTTCGCCAGTGCGGTGCGCAGCGGGACCGTGACATGGTCCTGCCCGATCACGTCCTCGAAACGGTCCGGGCGGTAGCGGCGGTACAGGGCGGTGCTCACCCTCGAAAGCCTATCCGGCGGGCGGACGGGCTAAGGGAGCCGGGGAATGCGCCCACCCACCGGCCCGTTCCCTGGCCCATGACCACCACGCACATGCACACCGACGCCGAGGACACGATCCACCCCACGCAGCCGGCCCCGGACGCGGGACCGCTGAGTCAGGCCGAGATCGACCGCCTCTTCGCGGACCGCCACACGACGCAGCTCTTCTCGGACGAGCCCGTCGACCTCGAACTGATCGAGCGGGCCTACGCGGACCTCCGCTGGGCGCCGACCGCCATGAACAACCAGCCGCTGCGGCTCGACGTCGTGGACAGCCCCGAGGCCCGCGCCCGCCTGGCTCCACTGATGATCGAGTTCAACCGGGAGAAGACGGAGCGCGCCCCGCTCACGCTGATCGCCTCCTACGACCTCGACTGGCACCGCCACATGGGCCACCTCGCCCCGTTCCGGGAGGGCTTCGAGGAGGATGCCGAGGGCAAGCCGGGCATGCGCGAGGGGATGGGCCGCACGAACGCGCTCATCCAGGTGGGCTACCTGCTCGTGGCCCTGCGCGCGCACGGGCTCGAGGTCGGCCCCATGGCCGGGTTCGACGCCGCCGCCGTGGACGCCGAGTTCCATGCGGACCGTGCCTGGAAGTCCCTCCTGGTGATCAACGTGGGCCACGCCGCCGCAGACGACGAGAAGGCGCAGCAGCCCCGCCAGGGCCGCCTCGACTTCGACCAGGCCGCCCAGGTCCTCTGACCGGGGCCGGGCCTGCGGCGGACCAGGGCGCCGGCCCGCTCAGAGCCCGGTGAACACCCACGGAACACGCGGCAGGGCGGCCGGGTCGAACGCGGGCACGGCGGCCGCCAGCGGTCCCGCGGGCAGGCCGAGGGACTCCAGCAGCCGGTCCCGCACCCGCTCGGGGGTCCACGCCGGGTCCTGCGCGGCGAGGTCCTTGAGGGTCACGGCGCCGTCCCGCTTGGCCAGCCGCCGCCCCTCCGTGTTCAGCACGAGCGGCACGTGCAGGTACTCCACCGCAGGCGTCGGCTCCCCGCGCGCGGCGCACAGCGCCTCGGCCAGCCAGCGCTGGCGCGGGGCCGAGTCGAGCAGGTCGTCGCCGCGGACCACCTGGTCCACGCCCTGCGCCAGGTCGTCCACGACGACGGCCAGGTTGTACGCGTACGCCCCGTCGTTCCGGCGCAGCACCAGGTCGTCGACCAGGCCCGTGACCTCGCCGTGCAGCACGTCCACGGCGGTGGCGCGCGGGATCTCGCCCGCCGGCAGACCCGCGACCTTCGCCGCATCGATCCGCAGGGCGGCGGGGCGCACCCGCCGTCGCTCGGCCCGCTCGGCCTCGGTCAGGCCGCGGCAGGTGCCCGGATAGAAGCCGGGCGGACGCAGCGGCACGGTGCCGCCGGAGGCGGGGGCACCGTCGTCGGGCCTCGGGTGCGGGGCCGACGTCGCCTCGGCGATGTCCTTGCGGGAGCAGAAGCACTCGTAGACCGCGTCCGTGCCGTGCGCGGCGCGCAGGGCGGCCACGGCGGCGTCGTACAGGGCGGTGCGCTCGGACTGGCGCACCGGCTCGGCGTCCCAGTCCAGCCCGACGGCGGCCAGGTCCGCCCGCTGGTCAGCCTCGGCCCCGGAGCGGACGCGGTCCAGGTCCTCGACCCGCAGCAGGAAGGCGCGGTCCGTGGCGCGCGCCGCGAGCCACGCGACGAGCGCGGTGCGCAGGTTGCCCAGGTGCAGGCTTCCCGTGGGGGAGGGGGCGTAGCGTCCGGCGGGCATGGGATCTCCTGGGGGAAAGTGAAGACCCCTCACGCACCTGCCAGAGCCCACCTACCCTTGCTACCTTCCGGTCCTGGGGGAGTTCAGCGAGATGACACCACGTGAGGGGCCGCCCACGACTCTACCAGGGCGGCGGTGGGCGGGGCGATTCGGGCCGCGGCGAGACCCGGACCGGGCCCTCGCCTCCCGCGGGGGATTGGCGCGGCCCAGGACGATCTGGTTATGATGGAGCCTGCCCTCGCGCGGTCCGCCGCATGAGGGCGCACCAAGGAGGATTCGCCTAGCGGCCTATGGCGCACGCCTGGAACGCGTGTTGGGTTAACAGCCCTCGGGGGTTCAAATCCCCCATCCTCCGCGGGCAAGCCCCGGGACCCCAGTGGTTCCGGGGCTTTTCGCATGTCCGGGGCCGCTGTCGTCGCGGGCCGCGCGCCCGGACTCCCGATCCGCCACGCTGGATGCGAGACGCGGGTCACATTTGCGCGTATCCTTCTCCCCAGTCGTCCGGGACCGCCGGCGGCCGCCGCTCGGAGCTCGCACCGCACCGGCCATCCCCACCCCGATCTGGAGACCCCATGTCCTTCGCAGATCTCATCACCGCCGTGAACGACGTCATCTGGTCCCCGGCCCTGATCTGGCTCTGCCTGATCGTCGGCCTCTACTTCACCATCCGGACCATGTTCCTGCAGTTCGTGAACATCCCGGACATGGTGAAGCAGCTCCGCGAGGGCCAGGACTCCGCGGACGGCACCTCGTCCCTCCAGTCCCTCATGATGTCGCTCGCCGGCCGCGTCGGCATGGGCAACATCGGCGGCGTCGCCACGGCCATCGCGTTCGGCGGCCCCGGCGCCGTGTTCTGGATGTGGGTCATGGCCCTGCTCGGCGCCGCCACATCCTTCATCGAGTCCACGCTCGGCCAGATCTACAAGGAGCGCGACCCGGACACCGGCGAGTACCGCGGCGGCCCGGCGTACTACCTGGAGAAGGCCTACAAGCACACGGCCGCCGCCCCCGCCTTCAAGGCGTACGCGATCCTGTTCGCCGTCGTCACCGTCTTCGCCACCAGCTACTTCCTGCCGGGCGTGCAGGCCAACGGCGTGGCCGCGGCCGTGGGCGAGGCGTGGGCCGTGCCCGCCTGGGTCGTGGCCCTGGCCATGGTCATCCTGCTGGCCTTCATCGTCCTGGGCGGCGTGAAGCGCATCGCGACGTTCGCCGTCTACGTGGTGCCCGTGATGGCCGTGCTGTACATCATCCTCGCGCTGATCGTGCTGTTCCTGAACTTCGACCAGATCCCCGAGGTCTTCGGCTCCATCTTCGCCAGCGCGTTCGGTGTGCACGCCGTGTTCGGCGCGATCCTCGGCCTCGCCATCCAGTGGGGCGTGAAGCGCGGCGTCTACTCCAACGAGGCCGGCCAGGGCACGGGTCCGCACGCCGCCGCGGCCGCCGAGGTCTCGCACCCGGCCAAGCAGGGCTTCGTGCAGGCGTTCGCCGTGTACATCGACACGCTCTTCGTCTGCTCGGCCACCGCGTTCATCATCATCTCCACGGGCGCCTACCGGGTGTACTCGGACGGGTCCGGCTCCGGCCTGCTGTTCGAGGGCATCGTCTCGCCGACGGCCTCCGAGGGCCCGGCCTTCGTCCAGACTGGCTTCGACGCCATGTTCACCGGCTTCGGCCCCACGTTCGTGGCCGTGGCGCTCGCGTTCTTCGCCTTCACCACGATCGTGGCGTACTACTACATGGCCGAGGTCAACCTCGTGTTCCTCACGCGCAACCTGCGCAACGGCATGGTCCGCCGCGTCGTGCTGCGCTTCCTGCAGGCCCTGATCCTCGTGTCCGTGGCCTACGGCGCCGTCGCCACCACGGGTGCGGCCTGGGGCCTCGGCGACATCGGCGTGGGCTCCATGGCCTGGCTGAACATCCTCGGCATCCTCGTGCTGCAGGGCCCGGCCCTCAAGGCCCTCAAGGACTACCGTGCACAGAAGCGCCAGGGTCTCGACCCGCAGTTCGACCCGCGCCCGCTCGGCATCCGCAACGCGGACTTCTGGGAGCACCGCGCCGACGGCCTGATCACCCAGGGCGTCGCCGGCACGGCCGAGCACCCGATCGTCACCGAGGGCGGCGCCCACCGCGCCTGACGGGCCGGCGGGGCTGGGCCCTCCCCGCCCCACCACGACGACGGCCCGGACGCCGCCAGCGTCCGGGCCGTCGTCGTGCGCGGCAGGTCAGAACAGCTGGCGCAGGTTCGCCTTCGCGAGGTCGAGCAGCTTGGTGCCCTTGCCGTCGAGGACGGTGCGCATGGCGTAGAGCGCGAAGCCCTTGGCCTGCTCGAACTCGATGCTCGGCGGGATCGTCAGCTCCTGACGCTCGGTCTTGACCACCAGCAGCGCAGGCCCGTCGTGGGCGAGGAACTCGCGCATCACCGCAGGCAGGTCCGTCGTGTGGTCCGCGCGGAAGCCCTTGATGCCGGCTGCCTCCGCGATCGCCGCGAAGTCCGGGTTCTGCAGGTCCGTCCCGAAGGGGACGAACCCGGCGGCCATCATCTCGAGCTCCACGAAGTTCAGCGAGTCGTTGTCGAACACGAGCGTCTTCACGGGCAGGTCGTTCTGCACGAACGACAGCAGCTCGCCGAGCATCATGGCCAACCCGCCGTCGCCGGCCATCGCCACCACCTGGCGGGTGGGGTCGACCGCCTGGGCGCCGACCGCCTGCGTGACCGCGTTGGCCATGGAGCCGTGGGACAGGGAGCCGATGATCCGGCGGCGCCCGTTCATCGTCAGGTACCGGGAGGCCCAGACCACCGGGGAGCCGACGTCGGGCAGGAACACCACGTCGTCGTCGGCCAGCTCGTCGAGGAGGCGGGCCACGTACTGCGGATGCACGCGTCCGCGTCCCGGGGAGGCCAGCTGGTCGAGGTCCTTGCGGGTCTTGGCGTAGTGCTTGAGCGCCTTGTCCAGGAACGCCGACGACGAGTTCCCGCGCAGCAGCGGCAGCAGGGCCTGGGCCGTCTCCTTCACGCCGCCCACGAGCGGCACGTCCACGGCCACCCGTCGGCCGATCTGCTCGCCGCGCACGTCCACCTGGATGACCGTGGCGTCCTCGGGGTAGAACTGCCGGTACGGCAGGGAGGAGCCGAGGATCAGCAGAGTCTCGGCCTCCTTGAGCGCGTGGTAGCCGGAGGCGAAGCCGAGCAGGCCGGTCAAGCCGACGTCATACGGGTTGTCGTACTCGATCCGGTCCTTGCCGCGCAGCGCGTGGACGATCGGGGCCTGCAGGCGCTCCGCCAGGGCCACGACCTCGTCGTGGGCGCCGGCCGCACCCGCGCCGGCCAGGATGGTGATCCGCTTGGACGAGTCCAGGGCCTCGGCGGCCTCGCGCAGCACGGAGTCCGCCGGGATGACGCGGGACGGCGTGTGACGGATCACCTCGGGCTTCGCGGAGAGCTCGGTGAGGGCCACGTCGCCCGGGATCACGAGCACGGCCACGCCCCGCTGCTCGACGGCGGCCCGCATCGCGGTGCGCAGCATGCGGGGCATCTGGTCCGCCGAGGAGACGTGCTCCACGTAGACGGAGCACTCGCGGAACAGGTCCTGCGGATGGGTCTCCTGGAAGTAGCCCGAGCCGATCTCCTCCGACGGGATGTGCGCGGCGATCGCGAGCACCGGAGTGCGGGAGCGCTGGGCGTCGAACAGGCCGTTGATCAGGTGGAGGTTGCCCGGACCGCACGAGCCCACGCAGACCGCGAGCTCATCCGTGAGCTGGGACTCGGCGGAGGCCGCGAAGGCCGCGGTCTCCTCGTGCCGGGTGTGCACCCACTGGATGCCGCCGTGGGAGCGCAGGGCCTCGGTCAGCCCGTTGAGGGAGTCCCCGGGCACGCCGTACATGCGGCGCACGCCCGAGGCGTGGAGGGTCTCGACGATGTTCTGGGCGACGGTGGCCACGGTGGAACCTCTCTCTGGTCGGGAGGCGCCCGGGCCGGTTTCGGCAGGGGCGCGGCATTGCCTTCCACGCTAGGGGTCGAGGTCCAGGCCCGGGGAGGGGCGGCCGCCCGGAGGGGGCGTCCGGCCGGGTCAGCGCAGCAGGTCGCGCTCCACCCAGCGCAGCAGGGACTCGCCTGCCCGCTCGTGGACGTCCTCGGCGTCGCCGATGCCGCGTTCGGCGAGGATCGCCGCCGTCACCACGCCGTAGGGCTTCTCGGGGACGCCGTCGGCGGGGCGCACGTCCATGTGCTCCACGGCCAGTCCGCGCTCGTGCAGCCGGTCGGCCATGGCGTAGTCGCTGCGCGAGTCGCCCGCGGTGAGCCAGCGTTCGGGCACCGGGGTGCCCGCCTCCGCCAGCAGGTCGAAGCAGCGCTCGACGCCCAGGTCCTTGCCGGAGGAGCGGTGCTCGACGTCCACCGAGATCACCGAGGGGGCCACGCGCACCTCCTCGGCGAGTCCGCGCTCGGCGAGCAGATCCTCGACGCCCGCGGCGACGTCGTCGCGCACCCGCTCGTACTCCGTCTGGTCGGCGCCGACCGTCTTCTCGAGGGAGACCATGGCCAGCTTGGTGCGGTCGGTGAACTGCAGGTCCCCGGCGCGCTCATCGTTGAGGGCCCAGATCGCGTCACGGGTGTCCGCGTCGATGGCCATGTCCGGGTCGGTGCGGAGCCAGTCCGGGGCGGTGCCGTCCACGGTGACGTCGGGCAGGTCCCCGGAGGGCACCGCGGAGAACGGGAACCACACGGCGCCCTTCTCGCAGATCGCGTGGAAGGGAGCGTCGTCCGGGAGGCCCGCGTCGCGCAGCGGGGCGATCAGGTTGTGCAGGAGGAAGTCCGTGGAGCGGCCCGTGTTGAAGCCGACCGGCACCCCGCGCCTCGCGAGGCGGACGAGCACGTCGATGATCCCCTCCGGCACGGTCCGGGTCTCGGTGGAGGCCACGGGGGCGTCCACGTCCAGCAGGAGTCCTATCGGGGAGGAAGTGCGCATGCCCCCACCCTAGGCCGCGGTGGCCCGTGCCCGCGATGGGCCCGGCGGCTACGCTGACCCTGAGACCCGCCCCGCCCGGGGCACACCCCCGACGATCACCCCACGGGAGCACCCATGAGCACCGCCACCGACCTCGGCCCGTCCCGCAGCCCCTTCGGCCCCGACGCCGCGGCGCGCGTCCCCAGCTCGGGGACGGGGCTGTCCTCGACGGGCGGCCGGGTGGCCATGCTCGTGGTCGTGATCCTCGCGGTCGTGGCCGCGTTCCTGGGCTCCGGCGTCGTCGGCGGCCTGACCCCCGTGGCCGAGGCCGCGGGCGGCTGGCTCGGCCCGGACGCCACCTGGGTCTCCCCGGCGACCCCCGCGTTCGGCATCTGGTCCGTGATCTACGCGGGGCTGCTGGCGTACGCCGTGTGGCAGTTCCTCGCCTCGGCCCAGTCCGCCCGTCACGACCGCCTGCGACCGTGGATCCTGGTCTCGGTGCTGCTCAACGCCGCGTGGATCTGGACGGTGCAGGCCGGGCTGCTGGGGCTGAGCGTCGTGGTGATCGCGCTGCTGCTGACGTGCCTGGCGTGGATCCTGGTGCTCCTCGAATCCGTCCGCGCGCACAGCTGGGGGGAGCGGATCCTCCTGGACGGGGTGCAGGGCCTGCATCTGGGCTGGGTCTCGATCGCCGCCGTGGCGAACCTGGCCGCGTGGCTGGCCTCGACCGGCGTCGTCGGCGATCCGGGGCAGTCGTCCCTCTGGGCGAAGGTGATGCTCGTGGTGGCCGTGCTGATCGGCGCGTTCACGGCCGTGTACAACGGCGGCCGCCCGGCTCCGGCGTTCGCGCTCGCGTGGGGTCTGGTGTGGATCGGCGTCGGCCGCGCGGACGGCACGGGGCTGCTCTCGGGCAGCCTCGCCCTCCTGGCGTGGGGCGGCGCGGCGATCGTCCTGCTGTGCTGGCTGGCCGCGCTGCTGCTCTCCCGCCGGTCCGCGACGGGCGAGGCCCGCGACCTCGTCCTCGACGCACTCGACGGCGGCGGCGACCCCATCGACGGCCGTCGCTGACCCCCGTCGTCATTGACGGAACGGGGACCGATGCTGTCGTGACGTGCGGCAACACCTGTGCCTCCCACATGCGATGATGTGGTGATCCGAAGGCCCCGCCTCACGGCGGGGCCTTCGTCATGTCCCCGTCCCTTCCCCTCCAGGATCCTCGTGCCCCTTGCCCGTCTGCGCGCGGCGCTCCCCGCGGCCGCACTGTCCCTGCTCCTGCTCACCGGCTGCACCGCCACCGACGACGGCGTCACCCCGGCGAGCGATGCCGACACCTCCGCGTCGGTCAGCACGATGCCGACGACGCCCACCCCCTCCGTCGACGGGGCTGCGACGAGCCGTGCCGCTGCGTCGTCGCTGGCCGCCTCCTCCGCCGCGCAGAGCTCGCGCGCCGCAGCGTCGTCCTCGAGCGGGGCCGCCGAGTCGCGTGCCGCTGAGGGCTCCCGCAGTGCCGAGCCGGCGGCGCCCGCCGCCCCGGCCGACGTCGAGGGAGACGTGGTCACGGTCGAGTCGATCTCGGACGGCGACACGCTCCGCGTGACCCTCGGCGAGGTGTCCACGCGGGTGCGCCTGCTCAACATCGACACCCCCGAGACCCACCACCCCTCGAAGCCGGTCGAGTGCATGGGACCGGAGGCGACGGCGGCGCTGAAGTCGATGATCAGCCCCGGCGACACGGTGGTGCTGCGGTACGATCGCCGGCTCTACGACCGCTACGACCGCCTCCTCGCCGGCGTGTACGCGCACGACGTCCTGGTCAACGCCGAGATGGCCCGCCTGGGCTACGGCGAGCCGGCGGTCTTCGACGGCAACGACCGTTTCCTGCCCGAGGTCGAGGCGGCGTGGGAGGAGGCCCGGGCGAACGGCGTCGGCAGGTTCTCCGGGGAGTGCGGCACCGCGGCCGAGCCCATCCCGGAGGCGGCCCCGGCCCCCGCCCCGGAGGCGGCCCCCGCGGCCGGCGACGCGGGGCCGGTGAGCGGAGCCGACTCCGTGTGCCCGGACTCCCACCCGGTCAAGGCCAACGACAACTCGGGCATCTACCACATGCCCGGTCAGCAGCACTACGGCAAGACCAACGCGCGCCACTGCTACGCCTCCGCCTCCGCGGCGCAGGCGGGCGGCTACCGCGCGGCCCGGCGCTGAGGGCGCCGCATCGGGTGCGGTCAGCGGCCCTCGTGGACCGCCCGCAGCTCGTAGCCGCGCTCCTCCACGGCCGTCTGCTTCTCGGCGCGCTTCTCCACCCCGGCCACGTCCTTCGGGGGCAGCTGCACCCGAGCCTCGGCGGGCAGGCCGGCCTCGAGCTGGCGGGCACGCTCCACCTCGGCGTCGACCTCCAGGCCGAGCAGCAGCACGATGTTGAAGATCCACAGGGCGAACAGCAGCGCCATGACCGTGCCGATCGCACCGTACGCCGAGTAGCCGGCGAACTGCGTGAAGTACACGGACAGGGCCACCGCGGCCAGCACCATGCCCACCAGCGCCACGATGTTGCCGGGGCCGAAGAGGTGGAAGCGCGGCTTCTGGACGTTCGGGGTGGTGTAGTACAGGGTCGCGATCAGCACCAGCAGGATCACGACGACGACAGGCCACTTCGCCCACGCCCACACCGGCAGGAACGTGTCCGAGAGGAAGTTCACCACGCCGGTCATGCCGAGCGGCCCGGCGATCGGCTGGAGGAAGCCGTCCACGAGCGAGCGGTTCAGCGCCAGCGAGAGCAGCACGACCACGATGCCCACGATCAGGATGAGCGTGGTGAGCAGGTTGGTCAGCGTCAGCTTCACCAGGCCGCGGCCCTCCTCGTAGCCGTACACCGTGTTGGCCGAGCGGTTGAACGCCTTCACGTACGCGGAGGCGGACCACAGGGCGGTCGCGATGCCGATGATGAGGGCGATGATCCCGCCGCCTGAGCCGGCCGAGTCGCTCATGGTGGTCACCAGGTTCGTGACGAGCGGCTGGTAGTCGCTCGGGACCAGGCCGGTCAGCTCCCCCAGCAGATCGTCGATGGCCCCGCGGTTGGAGGCGAGCACGAGGGACAGGATGGAGAACACGGCCAGCAGGGAAGGAGCCAGCGAGAGCACCAGGTAGTAGGTGAGCTTCGCGGCCAGGTCGGTGCCGCCGTCGTTGCCGAACTCCTTGAGCGCGCGTGTGAGCGCGTACTTCCAGCCGGCGCCGTCGAGCTTCACGCCCTTGAGCCTCTCGGCACGCTGGTCGGGATCGATCTTCGCGGCCTCCAGGGTCGCGTCCACAGGATGAATGGCCACGTCGGTCCTCTCGCGCTCGGGGGCAGGGTGCGGGTCGGGCCCCACGGTAGCGGACGGGTGCCCCGTCCGTCCCGACCGGAGCGGCGCTGGGCCGCGGACCCGGGCGATCAGCACTCGATGACGTTCACGGCCAGGCCGCCGCGCGAGGTCTCCTTGTACTTGGACTTCATGTCCGCGCCGGTGTCGCGCATGGTCGTGATGGCCTGGTCCAGGGTCACCCGGTGCGAGCCGTCCCCGAGCAGCGCCAGCCGGGCCGCGTTGATGGCCTTCACGGACGCGATCGCGTTGCGTTCGATGCACGGCACCTGGACGAGGCCGCCCACGGGGTCGCACGTCAGCCCGAGGTTGTGCTCGATCCCGATCTCGGCCGCGTTCTCCACCTGGTCCACGGTGCCGCCGAGCACGGCGCACAGCGCGCCCGCCGCCATGGAGCAGGCGGAGCCGACCTCGCCCTGGCAGCCGACCTCGGCGCCGGAGATGGAGGCGTTGCGCTTGTACAGGATGCCGATCGCCGCCGCGGTGAGCAGGAACTCGACCACCTTGTCGTCCCGCTCCTGCTGCGTGGCGCCCTCGGGGAGCACGAAGCGCATGTAGTAGAGCATGACGGCCGGGATGATGCCCGCGGCGCCGTTCGTGGGCGCGGTGACGATGCGCCCGCCCGAGGCGTTCTCCTCGTTCACCGCGAGCGCGAAGAGGTTGACCCACTCCATGGCCCACATAGGGTCGGTGCGGTCGGTGGTCTGGAGCAGGTGCTCCCGCAGCGCGGGGGCCCGACGGCGGACCTTCAGTCCGCCGGGCAGGATCGGCTCGGTGCGGGACACGCCGTTGTGGACGCATTCCTCCATGACGGCCCAGATGGCCAGCAGCTGGGTGCGCAGCTCGTCGAGGTCGTGGCGGGTGGCCTCGTTGGCGAGCATGAGCTCCGCGATGCTCAGGCCCGCCTCGTGACAGCGGGCGGCGAGCTCGGCGCCCGTGGAGAAGGGGTACGGTTCGCCGGTGTCGCCGTCGTCGGTGCGGTTGACGTCCTTGGTGGCGTCCAACTCGGCCTCGAGCTCGTCCGAGGTGACCACGAAGCCGCCGCCCACGGAGTAGTAGTCGCGGGTGTGAAGCTGTTCGCCGGCGTCGTCGTAGGCGGTCAGGCGCATGCCGTTCGGATGCCCGGGCAGGGACTCGCGCATGTGCAGCGTCAGGTCGCCCTGCCGGTCGAAGGCGATCTCGTGGCGCCCGTCCAGGGGCAGCCGACCGCCCGTGACGATCTCCTCCACGAGCCCGGTGCAGGCGTCCGGGTCGATGGTCTCGGGGTCCTGGCCGGCCAGGCCGAGCAGCACCGCGGTGTCCGAGCCGTGGCCCACGCCGGTGGCCGCCAGCGAGCCGAACAGCTCGGCGTGCACGCGGGCCGTGCGCTCGAGGACGCCGTGCTGGCCCATGCTGTCCGTGAAGCGGCGGGCAGCGCGCATGGGCCCCACGGTGTGGGACGAGGACGGGCCGATGCCGATCGAGAACAGGTCGAGGACGCTGAGCGCCATGCAGTGCTCCTAGGGTGCGAGCGGGACGCGCGGTGGCCGGGGGGTGTGGGCCGGACGCGCGGAGCCGGGTGATCCGGTGCAGACCAGACTAGGGGCACGGGGCCCGGCAGGCCATGGGGTCGCGGGTCGTGGTCCGCGGTGCTCTCCGGCCCGTCGCCCGCCGCACGGTCCGGAGCCGGGAGCGCTCAGAGGATGTTGTCCTTGGACTCCTCCACCTGCGCGGCCGCGCGGAACGCCGTCAGGTCACGCAGATACTCGTCCGCGTGGGGGAACACGGGCCCCTGCCCGGCCACGAGCATGACCCCCTCGAGGGGCTCGAACCGGGAGCGGCCCGCGTGGATGTCCTCGCCGGCGTCGACCAGGGTGCGCAGCTGCCACCATGTGGGGGCCATCAGGTTGACCTCGCCGGCCCGGAAGCGGCGCAGCAGCTCGGCGGGGGACGCCCAGCCGTGGCTGGCCGCCTCGGAGGACATCCGCTCGGGGGACTGGCCCTGTGGCAGGTGGACGGCGAAGAAGAACGTGTCGTAGCGGCGCGGGCCCCCGTGGGGGGTGATCCACCGGGACCACGGCACGAGCGCGCGGGCGTCGGGGCGCAGCCCCTCGCGGTCGAGCAGCTCCCCGAAGTCCACCTCGTGGCGCTCGACGGCGTCGCGCAGCTCGTCGGGGAACGCGGCCACCCGGGCCGGGTCCACGGGGGTGCCGGTGACGGCGTCCCGGGCCAGGAGCACTCCGGTCTCCTCGAACGTCTCGCGGACGGCGGCGGCCAGCACGCGGCCGGCGCCCTCGGCGGGGTCGAGCTCCGTGAGGGTGCGGTGGGCGTCCACGGGCTCGTGCGGCAGCCCCAGGCGCCGGCCCCAGTCGGCCAGATCCGTGCCCTCCCACAATCGGTCCGACAGGTCGTCCGCGGGGTCCACGCGGCCGCCGGGGAAGGCCGTGGCGTGGGCGCTGAAGGCCATGGTCCCGGCGCGGCGGACGGTGAACACCGAGATCTCGCCGCCGGCCCCGGGCCGGACCAGCACGAGGGAGGAGGCGGGCACCGCCGGGACCCGGGGCCGGTCCTCGGCGGGCGGGGCGGCGGGGCTCACGGTGCCTCCTCGGTTCGGGCGATCATGGTCCGGACGCACGGGCCGACGACGGCGGCCCCGGCCGCTCCCGCGCGGGGGTCATGCGGCCCGGATGTGCGCGGACCCGTAGTCTGTAGCGTAAGTCACCGTGCTCGGGGCGGAGGCCCCGGGGCGAGACCGTGAGCCGAGGAGGAGAGGCCGTGAAGATCCTGGTGCTGGCCAAGCAGGTGCCGGACACGTGGCAGGAGCGTGAGCTGAGCCTGGAGACCGGCTGGGTGGTGCGCGACGGCGCGGCCGAGCCCGTGCCGGACGAGATCAGCGAGCGCGTCATGGAGGTCGCCCTGGGCTGGCGGGACGCCGGCGCGGACGTCGAGGTCGTGGCCCTGACGGTGGGCCCCGAGGACTCCTCGAAGACCCTGCGCAAGATGCTGGCCATGGGCGCAGACTCCGCCGTGCAGATCACCGACGACGCGCTCGTCGGCTCGGACGCCGTGGAGACGGCCCGTGTGATCGCCGCGGCCGTCGAGAAGGAGGGCGCCGACCTCGTGCTCGCCGGCACGGTGTCCACGGACGGCGGCACCGGCGTGGTGCCGGCCATGGTCGCCGAGCTCCTGGACCGGCCCTACCTGCCGCACGCCGAGGCCCCCGAGCTGACCGACGGCGAGCTGACCGGCACCGTGGCGACCTCGGACGCGGACGTACGCGCCGCCGTCGCCCTGCCCGCCGTGGCGAGCCTGACGGAGAAGACCGCCGAGCCGCGGTTCCCGAACTTCAAGAACATCATGGCGGCCAAGAAGAAGCCGCTCACCGTGCTGTCCCTGGCCGACCTCGGCATCGCCGCGGGCCCGGCCGAGGCCGCCTACCGCTCCGTGATGGTCTCGGCGGACACGCGTCCCGAGCGCGCCGCGGGCGAGAAGATCACCGACGACGGCACCGCCGCCGAGCGGCTGGTGGAGTTCCTCGCGGGTCGGGGGCTCGTGTGAGCGCGAACGTGGAGGAGACCGAGATGACGACGCAGACCGACGCCGCGAACAGCGGTCAGACCGTGCTGGTGCACGCCGAGATCGGCGCGGACGGCGCGCTCCGCCCGGTCGTGGCCGAGCTGCTCGGCGCGGCCGCCACCGTGGGCGTGCCCGAGGCCGTCCTCGTGACCGATGCGGAGGGCAGGGACGCCGCCGTCGCCCGGCTGGGGGAGTACGGCGCCACGCGCGTCCACGTCCTCGTGGCCGACGACGCCGCCACCACCCTCGGCGACGCCGCCGTGCAGGCCCTCGCCGCCGCGGCCGCCCGCACCGCGCCCGTGGCCGTGCTGCTCTCCGGCAGTCCTGAGTCCCGCGCGGTGGCCGGCCGCCTGTCCGTCCGCGCCCGCGGCCCCGTCTGCGCGGATGCCGTGGGGCTGCGCTGGGCCGACGACGAGGTCATCGCCCGCCACTCCGTGTTCGGAGGCGACTACCTCAGCGAGTCCACCGGCGAGGGCGGCCCCCGGATCATCACCATGCGCCCCGGCGCCGTCGCGGACCGGGCCCCGGCCGTCGAGGCGCCCGAGGTCGTGGAGCTGGCCGCCGCCGAGCTGGGCCCGGTGACCGCCGGCGCCCGGGTGCTCGAGGTGAACGCCCGCACGCAGAACTCCGCCCGTCCGCCGTTGCGCGGCGCCAAGACCGTCGTCGCCGGCGGACGCGGCGTGGGCTCCGAGGAGGGCTTCGCGATCGTCGAGCAGCTCGCCGACGAGCTCGGCGCCGCCGTGGGCGCCTCGCGTGCCGCCGTCGACTCCGGCTACACCGCGGCCGAGCGCCAGGTGGGCCAGACCGGCGTGATCGTGTCCCCGAACCTGTACATCGCCCTCGGCATCTCCGGCGCCATCCAGCACCTGGCCGGCATGAAGACCGCCAAGACCATCGTGGCGATCGACAAGAACGAGGACGCCGAGATCTTCGAGCACGCCGACTTCGGCGTGGTCGGGGACATCTTCCAGGTGGTCCCGCAGGTCATCGAGCAGCTGCGCACCCGCCGCGGCTGAACCGGTGCGGGCGCGGTCCGCTGCGGACCGCGCCCCTCGGACGAGGAGAAGCATGCCCAAGCAGCGAATGGCCGGCTACGTCCCCCTGAAGGGCGCCCCGGCCGAGACCGAGCCCGCCCCCGCCCCGGCGCAGGACACCACGACGGCGGCCCCCGCCTCGGCCGCGGCCGCCGTCCCGGTGGCGCCGACCGCGCCGACGTCGGGCCTCACGCCCCTGTCCGCGCGACGCCGCATGGCCGGGTACGTCCCGTTCGCCCGCGAGGCCGAGTGGCTCGGCGGCGCCCCCGCCCCGGCCGCGGGATCGATCCCGGCCGCCGCCCCGGCGCGGTCCGTCGCGCCCGAGCCGATCGCCGCCTCGGCGTCCCCGACGCGGGCCCCCGCACCCGCGGAGACCGAGCCCGTCGTGCCGGACGTGGCGGCCGTCGTCGCCTCCGCGACCGGTGCGCCGGCCGCGGCCGGGGTGGGCGCTCCCGTGGAGTCCGACCTCGTGCCGCTCGCGAAGCGGCGACGCATGGCCGGGTACGTGCCGTTCGCCCGGGAGGGGGAGTGGTTCACCGAGCTCGCCGCCGTGGGCGGCCCCACCGCGCCGGAGATGGTGGCGCAGGAGGTCGTCGCCGAGCCGGCCACCGCCGAGCCCGCCGCCGCGGAGCCGGCCGATGCGGAACCGGCCGTCGCCGCCCCCGTGGCCGCGGCGCCGGCTGCGGAGCCGGCTCCCACCGCGCCGGACACCCGTTCGGCCCCGCCGGCCTCCACCGCGCAGCCGCCCCGGGCCGCCCCCGGGGCCGCCACCGGCACGCCCGCTCGGGCCGCGGAGACGGACGCCGCCGAATCCGCCGCCCCGTCCCGCCTGCGCAAGGCGCTGCCGGCGGTGGCCGGCGTCGTCGTGCTGGCGCTGCTCGCAGTGCTGGCCGGACGCTGGCTGCGGAGCCTCGACCCGGTGGCGGACTTCATCGCGACCTACGACGGGCACCCGGTCCTGCCCGAGGGCACCCCCGAGGGGATGCCCTGGTGGATGGGCTGGCAGCACTTCCTGAACATGTTCCTGATGGTGCTGATCATCCGGACGGGCCTGCAGATCCGTCACGAGACGCGGCCTCCGGCCAACTTCACTCCGACGAAGGACGGCCTGTTCTCCGCGCGGGGCAACACCCCGAAGAAGTTCTCGCTCACCATCTGGACGCACCAGGCCCTCGACGCGCTGTGGCTGCTCAACGGCGTGATCTTCGTGGTGCTGCTGATCGTCACCGGCCACTGGGCGCGGATCGTGCCCACGGACCCGCACGTGTTCCAGCACGCCCTGTCCGCCGGCATCCAGTACCTGTCCCTGGACTGGCCCACGGAGAACGGCTGGGTGCATTACAACGCGCTGCAGATGCTCTCCTACGCGCTGGTGGTGTTCGTGGCCGCCCCGCTCGCCGCCCTCACGGGCTGGCGCATGTCCTCGTGGTTCCCCACGGAGGCCAAGGGACTGAACAAGGCGTTCCCCATGGAGGTGGCCCGCAAGGTGCACTTCCCGGTGATGGTCTTCTTCGTGGCGTTCATCGTGGTGCACGTGTTCCTCGTGGCCTTCACGGGCCTGCTGACGAACTTGAACCACATGTACACCTCGCGGGGCGGTGCCACCGACGCGTGGGGCCTCGTGGTGTTCCTCGTGAGCGTGGCGGTCACCGCCGCCGCGTGGTTCTTCCTGAAGCCCGCCTTCACGGCCCCCGTGGCCTCCCGGTTCGGCACCGTGGGCCGCTGAGCCGGCCGCACGACGACGGCCCCTCCTCCTCCCGGGACTTTCGAACGTGATGTCGGGGGAATGAGCGCTCTCGAACGTGGGATAGGGCCTCTCTCACGTTCGAAAGCGCTCGGGCGCTCGGGCGGGCGGGGCGTCAGCTCCGAGCAGCGCGGAAGGTGACCTGCACCTGGACCATCGGCTTGTCGGCCACGGGGACGCCGTCGGCGCCGACCGGCACGAGGTCCACGTCCACGAGGCGCAGGGACCGGCCCGCGTGCCGCACCCGCGTGAGGGCGACCATCTCGCCATGCCCCGGGCGCACGAACACCACGCGCACGGCCTGGACGTCGTAGCGCTCGCGGTCCGGCATGGCCGCCTGCGCGGCGGTGACCGCCCGCAGCGTCATGGCCCCGCCGTGGACCGCGCCCGACGGGTTGGCCAGCTCCGGCTTCGGGGCGAAGCGGGCGCCCGCGGTCGGCGCCGCGGCGACGGCGGGGCGCGTGTCCGGATCGGCCGTCGGCAGCGACTCGGGGCGGGCGGCGAGCAGCTCCGGCATGGGCACACGGGTCTCGGCCCCGCGGGGCAGCCGTCCGGCCGCGACGAACTCGGCCATCCGCTCCGGCGCTCCGGCCGGCACCGACTGGAACCAGCCGGTCGCCTCGACGACGCGACGCCCGTCCGCGTCCTCGAGCCACGCGCGGGCCACGCCGCCGCCGGCATCCCAGGCCAGCGGGCGGGTCCAGCACTCCAGCAGCGGGCCGTCCTCGTCCCCGGCTGTGACCGCCGCCGCGTCGAAGGCGGGCAGCGGGCCGAGCACGTTGACCTGCAGCTCGGTGGTGACCACGGTCTCGATGTCCCGGGCCGCGTGGTGCACGGCCACCGCCGTGGCGTTGTCCATGATCACGGTGGCCGCCGCGCCGGTGGGCCGGCCGTCCAGGTCGAGGCACCATGGGCCGACCTCGAACGCGGCAGGGTTGAGGGCACCGTCCCGCTCTCTCATCAGCGCGTGGCGGCGGATGCCGAACAGCTGTTCCGTGCGGCCGGAGGCGTGGGAGCGGGGGCCGGTGGGCGAGTCCGAGGTGGGGCTGGTGGTGGTCTGCACGGGGAGCACGCTAGCCCACGGCCCGGTGGCGACACGGCAAATCATTGGATGTCCTATTATCATGGTGATGACAGTCACACCCTGTCGCCGCCCGCGGTGTCACCCCCGCCCCACCCCGTCGTGGACCGCCCGCGCGGCCGGACCGAGCCCCAGGAGGACGAACCCATGTTCCCCATCACCGATGACCAGAAGGCCCTGGTCGACGCCGTCCGCGACTTCGCCGAGCAGCGCGTCGCCCCGCACGCCCTCGACTGGGACGCCGAGTAGCATTTCCCGGTGGACGTCCTCGCCGAGGCCGGCGAGCTCGGCCTGGGCGGCATCTACGTGGGGGAGGAGCACGGCGGCACCGGCCTGGCGCGCACGGACGCGATCCTGATCTTCGAGGAGCTCGCCAAGGCGGACCCGGCCTTCGCCGCCTACATCTCCATCCACAACATGGTCGCCTGGATGATCGACTCCTTCGGCAGCGACGAGCAGCGCGCCCGCTGGATCCCCGACCTCGTGGGCATGGAGCACCTGGCCAGCTACTGCCTCACCGAACCCGGCGCCGGCTCGGACGCGGCCGCGCTGAAGACCCGCGCCGTCCGCGACGGCGACCACTACGTCCTCAACGGCGTCAAGCAGTTCATCTCCGGCGCCGGCTCCTCCGGCTACTACGTGGTCATGTGCCGCACCGCGGACACGGGCGCCCGGGGGATCTCCGCCGTCGTGGTCCACAAGGACACCCCCGGCCTGTCCTTCGGCCCCAACGAGAAGAAGATGGGCTGGCACACCCAGCCCACGCGCCAGGTGATCTTCGAGGACGTCCGCGTGCCCGTGGCCGACCGCCTCGGCGAGGAGGGCGACGGCTTCCGCATCGCCATGAAGGGCCTCAACGGCGGCCGCCTGAACATCGGCGCCTGCTCGATCGGCGGCGGCCTGGCCGCCCTGGACAAGGCCACCCGCTACCTCAAGGAGCGCAGCGCGTTCGGCGAGCCGCTCACCACCAAGCAGGCCCTCGTCTTCGAGCTCGCGGACATGTCCGTGAAGCTGGAGACCGCCCACACGATGCTCATGCGCGCCGCGGACGCCCTGGACCGCAACGACCCGGACACCGTGCGCCTGTGCGCCATGGCCAAGCTCGTGGCCACCGAGTCCGGCTACGAGGCCGCCGACACCGCCCTGCAGCTGCACGGCGGCTACGGCTACCTGCACGAGTACGGCGTGGAGAAGCTCGTCCGGGACCTGCGCGTGCACCGGATCCTCGAGGGCTCCAACGAGATCATGCGCATGATCGTGGGTCGCGGCCTGATCGGCTGACGCCGGGGGCCTGCCCGGTCGCCCGCACAGCACGGCGCCCCGCGGTCAGCGCACGTGACCACGGGGCGCGGTCCGTCGGGGCGGGCTCAGCCGAGCTGCAGCGGGTCCACCCCGGACACGGGCTCGAAGTGCCCGGCCACGTCCTCGGCCGAGACGTCCTCGAGCCGGGCCGGGCTCCACGTCGGATCCTTGTCCTTGTCCACGAGCAGCGCGCGGATGCCCTCGGCCATGTCCGGCTCGCGCATCAGGTGGGTGGCGATCGTGAACTCCTGGCGCAGTGCGTCGGCCACGGTCAGGTCCGCTCCGCGCGCGGCCAGCCGGCGCTGGGCCTCGTGGGCCACGGCGACGGCGGTCGGGGACTTGGTGCGGATGGCCTCGGCGGCCTGCCCCGCGGCCTCGGCGTGCTCCCCGCCAGCGGCGGCGCGCTCGTCCAGGGCGGCGAGGACCTCGGCGGCCGTCTCCCGGTCGTAGACGTCCTCGATCCACTCCCGGCCGGCCACCAGCGCGGTGGCGGGCCGTGCGTCCTCGGCCACCGCGAACCGGGCCAGCACCTCGTCGGCGGCGGCGAAGGCGGCCTCGTCGCGCGCGCCCGCGTCCGCGGCCGGGCCGAGGGCGCCGAACGCCGCGGCGAGGGCCTGCTCGAGCTCGTCCAGCCGGGCGGACTCCACGAAGACGTCCGCCAGGCCCAGGGCCACCGCGTCGGACCCGGAGGCGTGCGCCGAGGTCGCGGCCAGGTGCCGGCCCGCCTGGAAGGGTGCGCGGGCGAGGTGGAAGGAGCCGCCGACGTCGGGGGTGAACCCGATCGCCGTCTCGGGCATGCCGGCGCGGGTCCGCTCGGTGGCCACGCGGTGCGAGCCGTGCGCGGACACGCCCATGCCGCCGCCCAGGACGACCCCGTCCATGAAGGCCACGTACGGCTTGGGGTAGGCCGCGATGCGCTCGTTCATCGCGTACTCGTCGCGGAAGAACTGCTCGGCCTCCGCGAACCGCCCGGCCAGGAGGGAGGAGCGCAGGGAGACGACGTCGCCGCCGGCGCACAGCCCCTTCTCGCCGGCACCGCGGATCAGCACGCCGCGCACGGCGGGGTCCGCGGCCCAGTCGGTCAGGGCCGCGTCGATCGCCCGGACCATGTCCTGCGTCAGCGCGTTCAGGGCGCGCGGACGGTTCAGCGTGATGCGGCCGAGGCCGTCGCGGACCTCGAGGAGCACCTCGCCCGCCGCGCCCTCCTGTGCGGCCGCGGGGGCCGTCGTCGCGGTGGTCTGCGCGTCGCTCATCGGTGCCGCCACCCCGCCTCGCGCTTGGCCGTGAACGCGTCCATGCCCTCCTTCTGGTCCGCCGTGGCGAACGCGGCGTGGAACACGCGGCGCTCGAAGGCGATGCCCTGGGCAAGCGTGGTCTCGAACGCGGCGTTGACGGCCTCCTTGGCCATCCAGGAGGCCGGCTTGGACTTGGACGCGATGGTCGCGGCCACCTCCAGCGCCTCCTCGAGGGCATTCTCGTCGGCCACCACGCGGGAGACGAGTCCGATGCGCTCGGCCTCCTCCGCCCCGATCATGCGGCCGGTGAGGATCATGTCCATGGCCTTCGCCTTGCCCACGGCGCGGGTCAGGCGCTGGGATCCGCCCATGCCGGGGATGACGCCGAGGTTGATCTCGGGCTGGCCGAACTTCGCGCCCTCGCCGGCCACGAGCACATCGGCCATCATGGCCAGCTCGCAGCCGCCGCCGAGGGCGTAGCCGGTCACGCACGCCACGATGGGGGTGCGGGCACGGGTGAGCCCGTCCCAGCCGGCGAACCAGTCGGCCGCGTACATCTCGGAGAACTCCTTGGTGGCCATCTCCTTGATGTCCGCGCCGGCGGCGAACGCCTTGGGGGAGCCGGAGAGCAGGATCGCCCCGATCTCCGGGTCGGTGTCCAGCTCCTGCACCGCCGCGACGACAGCACGCATCGTCGCCTCGTTCAGCGCGTTCAGGGCCTTCGGCCGGTTCAGGCGGATGTGGCCGACCCGGCCCTGCCGCTCCACGATGATCGGCGACTCGGCGCCGTCCGGGGTGGTCTGCTCGCTCATGCCTCGCTCCTGTCCGTGTGTGATGCTCGGATGTCCTCGATGATGCCGGAAAAGTCGCGGGCGGCGCCTTCTCCGGCGGCGTACTCGGCGTATTTGGCCTGCGCGAGGCGGCCCAGGTCGGCCGCCACGCCCTGCTCGTCCAGGGCCGCGAGCGCGAGCCCGAGGTCCTTGGCCATCAGGGCGCCGGCGAAGCCGGGCTGGAAGTCCCGGTTCGCGGGGGAGCCGGGGACGGGGCCGGGCACCGGGCAGTTGGTGGTCAGGGACCAGCACTGCCCGGAGGCCTTGCTCATCACGTCGTACAGGGCCTGGTGCTGCAGGCCCAGGCGCTCGCCCAGGACGAAGGCCTCGGCGACGGCGATCTGCGTGACCCCCAGCACCATGTTGTTGCAGATCTTCGCGGCCTGGCCCAGGCCGGCGGCCCCGCAGTGCACGATCCGCGCGCCCATGACCTCGAGCAGCGGCAGCACCTCGGCGTACACCTCGTCCGAGGCGCCCACCATGAAGGCGAGGGTGCCGGCCTCGGCGCCCACCTGGCCGCCCGAGACCGGCGCGTCGGCCGCCCGCATGCCCGCCGCCTCCGCCGCCGCGGCCGCCTCGCGGGCCTCGGCGACGTCGATGGTCGAGCAGTCCAGGAACACGGTGCCGGGCCGGGCGGCGGCGAGCAGGCCGCCGTCGCCGTCCTCACCCCGGTAGACGTCCAGCACCAGGCGTCCGTGGGGGAGCATGGTCAGCACGACGTCGGCCTCCGCGGCCGCCGCGGCCGTGTCCGTGACGGTCTCGACGCCGGCCGCACGGGCCTTCTCGAGGGCCTCGGGGACGAGGTCGAAGCCGAGCACGCGGTGGCCCGCGGCGGCGAGGTTGGCGGCCATGGGGCCGCCCATGTGGCCGAGGCCGAGGAACAGAACGGTGGTCATGGGGTCCTCCTGGTCGGGACGGGCTGCGGGGCGGTCAGGAGCCGGCCGGCATCACGAAGCTGGCGCCCTCGCGCACGCCGGAGGGCCAGCGCGTGGTGACGGTCTTCGTCTTGGTGTAGAACTTCAGCCCGTCCGTGCCGTGCTGGTTCAGGTCGCCGAAGCCGGAGGCCTTCCAGCCGCCGAAGGTGTAGTAGGCGATCGGCACGGGGATCGGCACGTTCACGCCGACCATGCCGGTGTCCACGCGGGTGGAGAAGTCGCGGGCGGCGTCGCCGTCGCGGGTGAAGATGGCCACGCCGTTGCCGAACTCGTGCTCGTTCACGAGCGTGAGCGCCTCCTCGTAGTCCTTCGCACGGACCACGGAGAGCACCGGGCCGAAGATCTCCTCGCGGTAGATGCTCATCTCCGGGGTGACGCGGTCGAACAGGGTGGCGCCCACGTAGAAGCCGTCCTCGTGGCCCTCGACGACGACGCCCCGGCCGTCCTCGACCAGTTCGGCGCCCGCCTCGACGCCGGCCGCGATGTAGCCCTCGATGCGCTCCTTCGCGTCCTTCGAGACGACGGGGCCGAAGTCCGAGGACGCCTCGAGCGACGGGCCGACCGTGAGGCCCTTGATGCGCTCGCGGAGCAGCGCGATCAGGCGGTCGGCGGTCTCCTCGCCGACCGGGACGGCCACGGAGATCGCCATGCAGCGCTCGCCGGCGGAGCCGAAGGCGGCGCCGACCAGGGCGTCGGCGGCCATCTCGAGGTCCGCGTCCGGCATGATCACGGCGTGGTTCTTGGCCCCGCCGAAGCACTGGGCGCGCTTGCCCATGCGGGCGGCGTGCGCGTAGATGGACTGCGCGATCGGGGTGGAGCCGACGAAGCCGACGGCCTTGACGCGCGGGTCCTCGATGAGCGCGTCCACGGCGGCCTTGTCGCCGTGCACCACGTTGAGGGCGCCGGCGGGCATGCCGGCCTCGAGGGCCAGCTCGGCCAGGCGCACCGGGACGGAGGGGTCGCGCTCGGAGGGCTTGAGGACGAAGGCGTTGCCCGCCGCCAGGGCGATGCCGGCCTTCCACAGCGGGATCATCGCCGGGAAGTTGAAGGGCGTGATGCCCACGGCCACGCCGAGCGGCTGGCGGATGGAGTGCACGTCGATGCCGGTGCCCGCGTCGGCGGTGAACTCACCCTTGAGCAGGTGCGGGGCGCCCGCGGCGAACTCCACGACCTCGATGCCGCGCTGGATGTCGCCCTTGGCGTCCGGGAAGGTCTTGCCGTGCTCCTGGGCGAGCACGGTGGCCAGCTCGTCCATGTTCTCGTTGATCAGGTCGACCCAGCGCAGCAGGATGCGGCCGCGGCGCTGCGGGTTCAGCCTCGACCACGCGGCGAAGCCCTCCTCGGCGGAGGCCAGGGCGGCGTCGATCTCCTCGGCGGAGGCCAGCGGCACGCGCCCCGCCACGCCGCCCGTGGCCGGGTGGTAGACGTCGCCGTGCCGGCCGGAGGCGCCCTCGCGCCGCTCGCCGTGCACGAAGTGGGGGATCACGGGGGCGGTCTCGGTGGGCGCGGTCTTCTGGGACATGGGGGCTCCTCGCGGGTCCAGGCGGAAGGCGGACGCCGGGCGGCGCCGCCCACGGCGGGCGTGACGGGCCCGGCTGTGTGTGTGATCTGGGTTACTCTTCCGCTAATCTAGGATGAGAACGTAGGACATGCAACTATCGAACTCGGGGGGTATCCCGAGGAGGAAGGGAGGGTCCGTCCATGGACCTGTCGAACCAGAGCGCGATCGTCACCGGCGGGGCCTCGGGCCTCGGCCACGCCACCGCCCGCCGCCTGGCGGACGCGGGTGCCGCCGTCGTGGTGGTGGACCTGCCGGACCGCGAGGGTGAGACCGTCCGCGCGGACGCCGTGGCCGCCCTCGGCCCCCGCGCGCGCTTCGTGACCGGCGACGTCACCGCCGAGGACACCGCCCGGGAGGCCGTGGCCGCCGCGCTGGAGGCCGGGCCGCTGCGGGTGCTGGTCAACTGCGCCGGCGTGGCGACGCCGGGCAAGCTCGTGGGCCGCGACGGGCCGCTGTCCGCCGAGGTGCTGAGCCGGGTCCTGGCGATCAACACGGTCGGCACCGTGTCGATGATGGCCCAGGCCGCCGCCGCGATGAGGACGCAGGAGCCGCTCGGCGAGGACCGCGGCGTCATCGTGAACACCGCGTCCGTGGCGGCCTACGACGGGCAGATCGGCCAGATCGCGTACTCCGCCTCCAAGGGCGCCGTGGTCGCGCTGACCCTGCCCGCGGCCCGCGAGCTCGCCTCCTCGCAGATCCGCGTGGTCACGATCGCCCCCGGCCTCATGGAGACGCCCATGATGGCCGGCCTGCCCGAGGCCGCCCGCAAGGCGCTGTCCACCAAGACCCCGCATCCGGCCCGCCTCGGCCGGCCCGAGGACTACGCGCTGCTCGTCGAGCAGATCGTGTCCAACCCGTTCCTCAACGGCGAGGTCATCCGGCTCGACGGCGCCGTGCGCCTCGAGCCCCGCTGAGCCGCGCGGCCGGAGGCCGCGGAGAGCGTCAGGAGGAGGTGTGCTCCGCCGTCGGGGCGCTCAGGCGTCGAGGCCGTCGACCTGGAAGTCGCCGGCCTCGGCGCGGAACCGGCCGAGGACGTCGATGAGGGTGTCCACGTCCGCCGGATCGAAGCCGGAACGGCCGAAGACCTCGGCGTTGAGCGTCTCCGTGGCGGCGACGGCGACGCGCCGGCCCTCGTCCGTGAGGGCGAGCACGAGCGCGCGGCGGTCCGACTCGTGGGGGGTGCGCTCCACCAGCCCGGCGGCCTCGAGCCGGTCCACCGCATTGGTCACCGAGGTGGGGTGGACCTGCAGGAGCGCGGACGCCTTGGACATCCGCATCCGCTTCTCGCGCGAGAAGTTCAGCAGCGCCAGCAGCTCGTACCGCGCGAAGGTGAGCCCGTAGGGCTTGAGCGCGGCCTGCGCCCGACCCAGCAGGATCTGCTGGGCCCGCATGATCGAGGTGATGGCGGCCATCGGGCGGGCGACGTCACCCCATCCGTGACGCTCCCAGTTCCGGGCGGCCTCCCGGATGGGGTCCTGGGCGAGGGGTGGCTTCTTCATGGCGCTCCAGACTAGCGGCGCACCGGGGGTCCCCCGCCACCGCCGGACACGGACGGGGCGGTGGCGGGGAACGGCCGGTCAGCGCTGCAGGTCCAGGTCCTCCTCCCGGAACTCGGTGCCGTAGCCGTCCGGGGCGGCGCCCGTCTGGGCGCGCTCGACCTCGGCCTTGCGCAGCTCCACGCGGCGGATCTTGCCCGAGATGGTCTTCGGCAGCTCGAGGAACTCGATGCGGCGGATGCGCTTGTACGGGGGCAGCTGGGTGAGCGTGAACTGCAGGATCGCCCGGGCGGTCTCCGCGGTGGGCTCATGGCCCGGGGCGAGGGTGACGAAGGCCTTCGGCACGGCCAGTCGCAGCTCGTCCGGGGTGGGGACGATCGCGCCCTCCATCACGGCCGGGTGCTTGACCAGCACCGACTCCAGCTCGAACGGGGACACCTTGTAGTCCGAGGACTTGAAGACGTCGTCCGCGCGGCCCACATAGGTCAGCACGCCGTTCTCGTCGCGGCGGGCGATGTCACCGGTGTGGAACACGCCGTCGCGGAACACCTCGTCCGTCTTCTCCTGGTTGCCGTAGTAGGACTTCAGCAGGCCCACCGGACGCGGGTCCAGGCGCAGGCAGATCTCGCCCTCCTCGGCCTCCTGGCCCGTGAGCGGGTCGAGCAGGGTGACGTCCATGCCGGGCAGCGGGCGGCCCATGGAGCCGATGACGACCTTCTGGCCCGGGGTGTTGGCGATCTGCAGGGTGGTCTCGGTCATCCCGAAGCCGTCGCGGATCGTGGTGCCCCACGCCTTGTGCACCTGGTCGATCACCTCGGCGTTGAGCGGCTCGCCCGCGGAGATGGTCTTGGTCGGCGGGGTCGTCAGCTGCGCCAGGTCCGCCTTGATGAGCATGCGCCACACGGTGGGCGGGGCGCAGAAGCTCGTGACGCCGTAGCGCTCCATGTTGGCCATCAGGGCCGCGGGGTCGAACTTGCGGGCGTTGTGCACGAAGATCGTGGCCTCCGCGATCCACGGGGCGAAGAAGTTGGACCACGCGTGCTTGGCCCAGCCCGGGGAGGCCACGTTGAGGTGCACGTCGCCCGGCTCCAGACCGATCCAGTAGAGCGTCGTGAGGTGGCCGACCGGGTACGAGGTGTGGGTGTGCTCCACGAGCTTCGGCTTCGAGGTGGTGCCCGAGGTGAAGTAGAAGAGCAGCGTCTCGTCGGCGGGGGTCGGCTCGGCCGGGGTCAGCTCGGTGGCGGCGTCGTCGGCGTCGTCGTAGGAGAGCACGGTGTGGCCGGCGACCTCGGGGGCGCGGCGCGCCGGGCCCTCCGCGAAGACGCCCGGCACGTGCACCAGGTGCAGGTCCTCGCCGACGCCGGCGAACTTGGCCAGGTCCTCGGCGCCGGCCACGGCCCACGCGGCGCCGGCGCGCGTCACCCGGTCCTCGAGGTCCCCGGAGGTCATCTGTGTGGTGGTGGGCACCATGACCACCCGCAGCTTGATGCAGGCGAGCATGAACTCCCACAGCTCCACCTGGTTGTTCAGCATGAGGATGAGACGGTCGCCGCGGCGCAGGCCCTGCGCGGAGAGCCAGTTCGCCACCCGGTTGGAGGCCGCGGAGAGCTCGGCGAAGGTGCGTTCGGTGCTGCGACCGTCGTCCTCGGCGATGATCAGCGCCGGCACGTCCGCGCGGGCCGGGTCCTGGGCCAGGCGGTCGAACCAGTCGAAGCCGAAGTTGAAGTGCTCGAAGCGGGGCCACTCGAACTCGGCGCGGGCGCGCTCGTCGTCGGTCTGGCACTCGACCAGCAGGTCGCGGGCCGCGCGGAACACCTCCGTCGGCGACGGGGCGGCGACGGCGGTGGGGTCCTGGACGGTCATGGGTCCCTCCTCGGGGTGGCTGCTGAACGGATCCTTGGCCGGGGGTCTGTGATCTGGAACACTACTGTCAGACCTGGATAGTTGGAAGTCCTACAGTCGGATTCTCGGTGAAACCGCCCGCCGTCGTCGGACCGCCCCCGAAGGAGAGCCATGACCGCCCTCGCCGACCGCCCCCTCCCCGCCACCGGCGCGCCCGCCGTCCCCCCCGGCCTGCCCCACGTGGACCTGCTGCGCCTGCGGGACCGCCTCGAACCGGTCGAGCGTGCCCGGCTCGACGCGATCGAGGACCACCTGCAGACCCGCGTGCGGCCACACCTGACCCGCTACTGGGACGCCGAGGAGTTCGCGTTCGACCTGCTGCCGGGCCTGGCCGAGCTGGGTCTGGGGCGCCTCGTCCTGGACGGCTCGTCCTCGCTGTTCCAGCAGCTCGTGCACGCGGAGATCGCCCGTGTGGACCTGTCCCTGTCCGCCCTCGTGGGCATCCACAACGAGCTCAACCTCGGCATGATCGCCGGCCTGGGCTCAGAGCGTCAGAAGGCCACGTGGCAGGGGCGCCTCGAATCCTTCGACGCCCTGGGCGCGTTCTGCCTCACCGAACCGGACCACGGCTCGGACATCGCCGGCGGCCTCGCCACCACCGCCACCCGCGACGGCGACGAGTGGGTCATCCGCGGCGCCAAGCGCTGGATCGGGGCCGGCACGATCGCCGACGTCGCGCTCGTCTGGGCGCGCGACACCGCCGACGGCGAGATCAAGGGCTTCGTGGTGCCCACCGACACCCCCGGCTACGAGGCCACGAAGATCAGCGGGAAGATGGGCCTGCGGATCATGCAGAACGCGGACATCACCCTGGACGTGCGTCTGCCCGCGGACGCGATCCTGCCCGGCGCCACCACCTTCGCCGCCACCCGCGCCCTGCTGCGCGACTCGCGCATGTGGGTCGGCTGGCAGGGCGTCGGCGCGCAGATGGGCGTGCTGGACGTGCTGCGCTCCTACGCGCTGCGGCGGGAGCAGTTCGGCCGCCCACTGGCCGCGTTCCAGCTGATCCAGGCCCAGATCGCCGAGGTCGCCGGCAACCTGGCCGCCTCCGCCGGGATGATGCTCCAGGTGGACGCCCTGCGGCAGGAGGGGCGGATGGAGATGATGCACGCGGCGATGGCCAAGGCCACCTCGACCCGGCTGGCCCGGTCCTCGGCGGCGCTCGCCCGCGACGCCCTCGGCGGCAACGGCCTGCTCACGGAGCACGAGATCGCCAAGATCATGGGGGACGTGGAGGCCATCTACTCCTACGAGGGCTCCTACGGCATGAACACCCTGATCGTGGGACGGGCCCTCACCGGCGTCTCGGCTTTCGTGTGAGCCACGCGTCCTGCAGGTCCTGGATCAGCGGGCGGTGGGCGATGAGCAGCAGCACGCCGGCCACCGGGATGACCACCTCGAAGCCCAGCCAGAGGTAGCCGGCCGCGCCCGCCACCCCGCCCAGGAAGAACAGGGCCACGAGCAGCGCCAGCAGTCCCACGCGCCGCGGTTCCCCGACGACGGGGGCCGCGGCCCCGGGGCCGTTGCGGTACAGGATCTTGCCGAGCTCGACGCCGATGTCCGTGACCATGCCCGTCACGTGCGTGGTGCGGATCGGCCACGCCCCGATGCGGGTGATCAAGGCGTTCTGCAGGCCCATGGTGAAGCACAGCACGGCCACCACGACCAGCGGCCGGTGCGCATCGCGGACGTGCTCGGCGAGCAGGCCGAACACCAGCATGCCGACGCCCTCGAGCAGGAGGATGTTGGCGTACCGCGACCGGAGGCCGTTGACCCGGCCCCAGTTGAACACCAGCGCGCAGACGACCGCGCCCAGGATGAACATGGCCAGCGCGAGCAGGCCCGTGCCGACCAGACCCGGGGCGTGGAGGACCGCCGCGTCCGCCATGGACGCCACGATCCCCGTCATGTGGGACGTGTACGTGGCCACGGCGACGAAGCCCACGGAGTTGAGGATCCCCGCGATCGCGGTCAGCACCAGCGCCAGGTGGGTGTTGCGGCGCACGGTGCGCTCGGGGGCGCACAGGTTGAGCACCCCGCCACCCTACGACCGGACGCCGCCGTCGGCGCCGACGCGGGAGGCGCCGTCGTCGACGCCTCCCGTCACCGTGCCCGGGCTCAGTAGCTGGAGTAGCCGTCCTCCGACAGGGTGTGCTTCTCGTCGCCGGTGATGGCGGGGTTGAACACCGAGATCAGGTGCATGTCCTCGGTGCCGCCGCGCAGGTCGTGCGGCTCGTGGTCCGGCAGGACGTAGATGACACCCGGCGTGATCTCGTGGACGGTGCCGTCCGGCTCCACCACGGAGCCGTTGCCCGCGATGCAGTAACAGGCCTCCTGGTGGTTGCGGTACTGGAGCTTCGAGGACGATCCGGCGCGCACGATCGTGTGGGCGACGGCGAAGCCCATCTCGTCCTTCGCGGTGATGAGGCGTTCGGAGGTGCCTCCGCCCCACTCGACCTTCTCGACGTCGTTCCGGCTGCGGGTGTACATGGGTGGATCGCTCCCTCGGTCGGCTCCGGGGCGGAGGAACACGCCCGCCCGTCCTCGCCACGGTAGGCACGGGCGCGTGGGGCGACTCAACCCCTCCCGGGCGCCCGTTTCATCAACGAAAGCCTTCGACACGCCCCGTCCGGCCCCTCCCGGGCGCCCTGTGACGCGGCGTACACGTGTGGGATACTGGCGGCACGCCGCATGCCCCGCGCGGGAGAGCGTCGGCGCGCGTCCTGCCCCGGCCGGCCGCGTGAGCAGGCCGCCGAAGGAGCAAACCCTCCCCGGGAATCTCTCAGGCATCCGTACCGCGTGGGGTCAGGCGCTCTGGAAAGCGTCTCACTCCGCCGCGCCCGCGTCCGGACCGAGACCACCGACGGTGCAAGCCGCCCACCCGGGCGTCGGAAACTCTCAGGTCCATGACAGAGCGGGGAGGAGCAGACCCACGCCGTGACCACGGCAGGATCCCCCCGGAGGTACCCCGTGACCAGCCCCCAGACCACCGAGAGCACGACCGCGCTGCCCCACGAGCGCGTCGAGCCCAAGGACACCGCCTCGGCCCCCTTCGTGGCCCGCCACATCGGCCCGCGCCCCGCGGACGTCGAGCACATGCTGCAGACCCTGGGCTACGACTCGCTCGAGGCCCTCGTGGACACCGCCGTCCCCGCCGGCATCCGCCAGCCGAAGCCCCTCGAGCTGCCCGCCCCGCTGACCGAGTCCGCGGTCCTGGAGCAGCTGCGCGAGATCGCCGGCCGCAACGTCATGAAGACCCAGATGATCGGGCAGGGCTTCTCGGACACCGTCACCCCGGGCGTCATCCTCCGCAAGGTGCTGGAGAACCCGGCCTGGTACACGGCCTACACGCCGTACCAGCCGGAGATCTCCCAGGGCCGCCTCGAAGCCCTCCTGAACTACCAGACGATGGTCCAGGACCTCACCGGCCTGGACATCGCCAACGCCTCTCTGCTGGACGAGGCCTCCGCCGCCGCCGAGGCCGTGCTCCTCATGCACCGCGCCAACCGTCGCAGGACCGACGGCGTCACCCTCCTCGACGCGGACCTCTTCCCGCAGACCCTCTCCGTGGTGCGCCTGCGTGCCGAGGCCGTGGGCATCGACGTGCGCGTGGCCGACCTCTCCGCAGGCATCCCCCAGGACGTCCGCGCCGAGGTCGAGGAGAAGGGCCTGTGCGGCGTCGTGCTGCAGCAGCCCGGCGACTCCGGCCGCATCCACGACCACGCCGCCGTCATCGCGCAGGCCAAGGAGGCCGGCGCCCTCGTGACCGTCGCGGCGGACATCCTCTCCCTCGCCCTGATCACCCCGCCCGGGGAGCAGGGCGCGGACATCGCCGTCGGCTCCACGCAGCGCTTCGGCGTGCCCCTGTTCTTCGGCGGCCCCCACGCCGCCTACATGGCCGTGAAGGAGGGCCTGCAGCGCAGCATGCCGGGCCGCCTCGTGGGCGTCTCCCACGACGACGCCGGCAAGCCCGCCTACCGCCTCGCCCTCCAGACGCGCGAACAGCACATCCGGCGCGAGAAGGCCACCTCCAACATCTGCACCGCCCAGGCGCTGCTCGCGATCGTCGCCTCGATGTACGCCGTCTACCACGGCCCCCAGGGCATCGCCCGCATCGCGCGCCACGCCCACGCCCAGGCCGTCCGCCTGGCGGAGGCGCTGCGGGCCGGCGGCGTCGAGGTCGCCGAGGAGCACTTCTTCGACACGATCACCGTCCGCGTGCCCGGCCGGGCTGAACAGGTCCTGAAGGCCGCCGAGGAGAACGGCGTGAACCTGCGCCTGGTGGACGCGGACACCCTGCGGATCGCGGCCGATGAGACCACCGTCGACGCCGACCTCGTGGCCGTCCTGACGGCGTTCGGCCTGGACGCGGGCTCCCTGCCGGCCTCCGCGCACGAGGGCGCCGTGGCCACCCCGGCCGTGCCGGAGGCGCTACGCCGCTCCTCCGCGTTCATGACGCACCCGGTGTTCAACACCCACCACTCGGAGACGAAGATGCTGCGCTACCTGCGCCGCCTCTCCGGCTACGACCTGGCGCTGGACCGGACCATGATCCCGCTGGGCTCGTGCACCATGAAGCTCAACGCCACCGCGGAGATGGAGGCCATCTCCTGGCCCGAGTTCTGCTCCATCCACCCGTTCGCGCCCGACCACCAGACCGAGGGCTGGCGGTTCCTGATCGAGGACCTCGAGGCCAAGCTCGCCGAGATCACCGGCTACGCGGGCGTCTCGGTGGCCCCGAACGCCGGCTCGCAGGGCGAGTTCGCGGGCCTGTGGGCCATCCGCCAGTACCACCTGGCCCGCGGTGAGGGTGAGCGGGACATCTGCCTGATCCCGGCCTCCGCCCACGGCACCAACGCGGCCTCAGCCGTGCTGGCGGGGCTGAAGGTCGTCGTCGTCGCCACCGCCGACGACGGCACGATCGACGCCGCCGACCTGGACGCCAAGATCGCGGCGAACGAGGGCCGCATCGCGGCCATCATGATCACCTACCCCTCCACGCACGGCGTCTACGACGCCGACGTCAAGGAGGTCTGCGCCACGGTGCACGCCGCGGGAGGCCAGGTGTACATCGACGGCGCCAACCTCAACGCGCTCGTGGGCCTGGCCCAGCCGGGCGAGTTCGGCGGAGACGTCTCCCACCTGAACCTGCACAAGACGTTCTGCATCCCGCACGGCGGCGGGGGCCCGGGCGTGGGCCCCGTGGCGGTGGGCGAGCACCTGGTGCCGTACCTGCCCTCCCGCGAGGCCCTGATGACCGCGGCCCCGCACGGCTCGGCCGGCGTGCTGCCCATCTCCTGGGCCTACATCCACCTGATGGGCGCCGAGGGTCTGCGCTCCGCCACCGCGCACGCGCTGCTGGGCGCCAACTACATCTCCCGCCGCCTCGCGCCCCTCTACCCGACGCTGTACACGGGCAACGACGGCCTCGTGGCGCACGAGTGCATCCTCGACCTGCGCGAGCTCACGGCCCGCACGGGCGTGACCGCCGAGGACGTCTGCAAGCGCCTCATCGACTACGGGTTCCACGCCCCGACCCTGGCGTTCCCCGTGGCCGGCACGCTCATGGTGGAGCCCACCGAGTCCGAGGACCTCGAGGAGATCGAGCGGTTCATCGAGGCCATGGAGGCCATCCACGCCGAGATCACCGCCGTCACCCCGGAGACCGTGGCGGACTCCGTCCTGCGCCGCGCCCCGCACACCCTCAACGTCCTGATGGCCGACGAGTGGGATCGCCCCTACTCGCGCGCCCAGGCGGGCACGCCGGTGCCGGGCCTGCGTCTGGACAAGTACCTGCCGCCGGTGGGCCGCATCGACGGCGCCTACGGCGATCGCAACCTCGTGTGCTCGTGCCCGCCGCCCGAGGCGTTCGAGGGCGCCGTGGCCGACACCGCCGACGAGGACTGAGAGGATCACCCCCATGAGCGATTCGACGCGCAACTCCCCGCTGCACCCGGTCCACGAGGCCGCGGGCGCCACGTTCACGGACTTCGGCGGCTGGAACATGCCCCTGAAGTACGGCTCCGAGCTGGCCGAGCACAAGGCCGTGCGCACCTCCGCAGGCCTGTTCGACCTCTCCCACATGGGCGAGATCCGGGTCACCGGCCCGGAGGCCGGGGCCATGCTGGACCACGCCCTCTCGAGCGTGCTCTCCACGTTGAAGCCCGGCCGCGCCAAGTACGCCCTGTGCCTGACGGACGCCGGCACCATCCTCGACGACACGATCGTCTACCGGATGGACGACGGCGAGGCCGGCTCCGAGCCCGACTACCTGGTGGTGCCCAACGCTGGCAACATCGCCGCGGTCCACACCGCCCTGAACCAGCGGGCGTCGGGCTGGGACGCCGTCGTCGAGGACGAGTCCTCGACCACCGCCCTCGTGGCCGTGCAGGGCCCGCAGGCCGAGAGGATCCTCGCCCGGGCCATGCCGGAGGCCGCGGCGCAGCTGGCCGAGCTGAAGTACTACGGCCACCTGACCCTGACCGTGCCCACGGACGCCGGTGACGTCATCGCCGTCGTCGCCCGCACCGGCTACACCGGTGAGGACGGCTTCGAGCTGTTCCTGCCCGCCGCCTCCACCGCCGAGGCCGGCGACCGCGGCTCCGCCGTGTGGAACACGATGCTCTCGGCCGCGGACGAGGCGGGCGTGGAGCTGACGCTGTGCGGGCTCGCCTCGCGGGACTCGCTGCGCCTCGAGGCGGGCATGCCGCTCTACGGCAACGAGCTGGACACCGGGCACCAGCCGCACGCCTCCGGCGTCGGCTTCGCGGTGCCCGCGAGCAAGGAGGCCGACTTCGTCGGACGATCCGCGCTGGTCGGCAGGGACGACGTCGAGGAGGTCCTCGTGGGGCTGCAGGGCGCGGGTCGGCGTGCCGCCCGGCACGGTTACGCCGTGCTGGACGAGTCCGGCGAGCGGGTGGGCGAGGTGACCTCGGGCGCCCCCAGCCCGACCCTCGGACACCCCATCGCCCTGGCCCGTGTCCGCCGCGACGTGGCCGCCGAGGGCACGTCCCTGCAGGTGGACCTGCGCGGCCGCGGCGAGCCGTTCACCGTGGTGGCCACGCCGTTCTACCGCCGGGAGCGCTGAGCCCGACGCAGCCGTCCCTCGGCCCGCCGCTCGGCGGTCCCGGGGCCCTTCGCTAGACTCGGGCTCCGGGCCGTCGTCGCGGCCCCCCGTCCCGCCGTCCACCTGCAGGAAGTCCGCATGACTCACGTCGCCGCCCGTGCCCGGGTCCCCCTGAAGGGGCTGCTGGTCTTCCTCGCCGTCGCCGCCGTCCTGCTCCTGCTGGGCATCGTCACCGTCCTCCGCGGCGTGGCCGCCGACGCCGCCCGCGTGGACATCGTCACCGTGCTGGACGGCAACACCGTGGTGGTGAACCAAGGCGGCACCGAGCGGACCGTGGTCCTCGCCGGCGTCACGAGCGCGGGCCGCAACCCCGAGGGCCTCAAGGTCGGCCCCAACCTCTGCATGGGGGAGGAGTCCTACGCCTGGCTGCGTGATCGGCTCCCGCAGGGGGCGACCGCGAGCATGACCACCTCGGACGAGGGCGCGCCCGAGGGGATGGAGAGCGCGGTCATCTCGATCGGCGGCGGCACCGTCAACGTGGCCATGGCGGAGGCCGGCATGGCCGCCCCCACGGAGGTCGCCGTCGGCAAGCGCCTGGCGGAGGAGATCGCCCAGGCCAATCAGGAGGCCGTGGGTCGCGGCGTGGGGCTCTACGACATCGAGGAGCCCTGCACGTACCAGAACCGGCTCTACGAGGCCCAGTTCGCCCTGGAGCAGATCCCGGAGGACGCGGAGGCGTCCCTGACGAAGATCGACGAGCGAGCGGTGGAGTACGCGGCCGGCCTGGACCAGGTGCGCCTGGTGCAGCAGGAGATCCGGGCCCTCGACCCGGAGAACGGCACGTTCGCCGACCTCGCCTACGGGCCGGCCAAGGAGTCGCTCCTGGCCGAGGCGGACCCGGTGGTGGAGCACGGGATGCAAGTCCTGAAGGACCTCAACACGCGGCGCAACGAGATCGCGGCCCGTGGCTGACCCCGCCGCGCTCAGTCCAGGGCGAGGGTGACGAGCCCGAGCTGGGCCGCCCGGATGATCAGCTGGACGCGGTCGCGGACCTCCAGCTTGGCCATGATCCGCGTGAGGTTGGCCTTGACCGTGGACTCGGAGACGAAGAGGTTCGCGGCGATCTCCGGGTTCGACTGACCCCTGGCCAGCAGCCGCAGCACGCCCAGCTCCCGCTCGGTGAGGTCGGAGCCGTCGGGGCTGCCGGGCTGCACCGAGGTGGGGCCCACCGTCGGCCGGTCCCGCTCGATCGAGACGAGCAGCTTGGTCGCCACGGCGGGGGAGAGCACGGACTCGCCGCGATGGACGGCCTGAATGGCGCCCAGGATGGCCGGCGGCTCCGCGTCCTTGAGGAGGTAGCCGCCCGCTCCGGCGCGCAGGGCCGGCACGAGGTAGTCCTCGGACGTGAACGTGGTGATCGCCAGGACCCGGATCGCGGGGTGGGTGTCCTTGATCCGGCGTGTGGCCTCCACCCCGTCCATCAGGGGCATCTGCATGTCCATCAGGACCACGTCCGGCTCGATGGCGGCGCACGCCTCCACGGCTTCGACGCCGTTGGCGACCACACCCACGCAGGTCATGCCGGGGGCAGAGTCGACGAGCACGCGGAGCGCGCCGCTCATGAGCGGCTGGTCGTCGGCGATCAGGATGCGCAGCTCTTCGGACACGCAGGTCAGCGTAACCGGTGCTGTGGCGCATGCCACCTTGTCGGCGTCGGGGCGAGGCCGGGGTGCCCGCCGGCCGTCATCTGCGCCATGCCGCGGCGCGGCCTGTGCGCGGCGTGCACCATTTGTGACGGGCGTCATACATACTGGGGCCATGAAGACTCGCGCTCTCCTCGCTTCCGCTCTCCTTCTCGCCTCCACCCTCGTCGGCGCTCCGGCCGCCGCCGCCTCGGCGGCCTCGGCCGAGGACGACGTCGTCACGACCCTGGGCCTCGGCAAAGGCACTGCGGAGTGGACGTGCCGCCACTTCGGCATCTGGTGCGACTGACCCCGGGGCGGTCCGCCCCCGA
The DNA here is from genome assembly GCF_014138885.1 of Micrococcus luteus. Taxonomy (NCBI): domain Bacteria; kingdom Bacillati; phylum Actinomycetota; class Actinomycetes; order Micrococcales; family Micrococcaceae; genus Micrococcus; species Micrococcus luteus. Next base: position 1,226,685 of record NZ_JACJIK010000001.1, on the reverse strand, counting down.
TGCCTGATTCGAGCCCATCGACCCCCTCCGTCCGGAGCGGCGCGCCCTCCCGGGCGCGCCGCTCTTCGGCGTGGCGTCAGGCGCGCAGCCTGCGGTGGCGCGCGTTCTGGGCCGCGGCGCCGCTGAGCCGCGTCTATCTCGCCTTCGGGTCGGCGTTCCTGCTCGCCTCGACCGCGTCCGACATCGGTCTGTTCGGCCCGGGCCACGGCGTCATCCCGGTCCTGGACGGGATCGCCATCGCGTCGGCGACCAGCGCCTTCCTCGCCCAGTGGTGGCGCAGCACGGTGGGCTTCGCCCTGCTCCTGCCCGGGGCCGTCGCGACCGTCGTCGGCGGTTCCGAGGTGCTCTTCGCCGTCGTCGCGCCCGTGGTCCTCGGGGCCGTCGCGGCGACCGCCCGTTCCTGGGGGTTCGTCGTCACGGCCGCCGTCCTGGCGCTGACCTGGGGCGTCGCCCAGCCGTTCGCGGTGGGTCAGGCGAACGCGACGTGGTTCATCCTGCTGCTCATGTCCATGGGCCTCGGCGGCGGGCTCTTCATCCGCGAGAGCCTGACCCGGCGGGAGCGGGATCGCCGCCGGGTGTTCGAGGCGGAGGAACGGGCCCGGCTGGCTGCCGAGGCCGAGCGTCGCTCCCTGGCCCGCGACCTGCACGACGTGGTCGCGCACAACCTCACGATCATCTCGATGCAGGCCCGGACGGCACGCTACCTCGGCACCCCGGAGGCGGCTCAGAGCGTGCTGGACGTGGTGGGGGACTCCGCGAAGGACGCGCTGCGGGACCTGCGGCGCATGCTCTCCGTCCTCCAGGAGGACGGGATCGTGGACCCGAGCGGTGAGCCGGGCGCCGCGGGGGACGCGGACGGCGCGACGTCCGCGGATCCGGTCCTGTCCGTGGCCCGCCTGGCCGAGGAGCTGCGCAGTCTCGGAATGACGGTGGAGACGGACGTCCGCTGCGACCAGAACGCGATGCCGATCTCCGTGCGGTCCACCCTGCACCGGGTGCTCCAGGAGGCCACCACGAACGTCGCCAAGCACGCCGGCGAGGGCGCGCGCGTGCGCATCGAACTCCGCGACGCGGGGTCGGACGTGGTGCTCGCGGTGGAGAACACCGTCGCCGAGCGGTCCGGCCCGCCGCAGTGGAACTCCTCCGGTGTGGGCCTGAACTCCATGCGGGATCGCGTGGCCACCTTCGGCGGCGCGATCGAGGCCGGGCCGGGGGGCTGGGGGTGGCGGGTGCGCGCGGTGCTCCCCCGGTCCGTCTGACTGAGGCCGGCGCCGGCACCGTCATGGACCACGTCCATGTGAGCTGCCTCACATCATCGCCCGAAAGTCTGCACCATCCGCCACTGTCGGGGGCGCCGTCGTCCCTCCTAGAGTGGGTCATGCCCCATTGAGACGGTGCACAGTGCGAATCACGAGCCGGGATACATGCCTGAGGGGATGCGGGCCCCGGACGCGGTTCCGAGAAGGACGATGGCCATCCGGCCATCGTCCTTTCTCGTTGCGGGCGTGCTCAGGCCGGCTCGGTGCGCGACGGCTCCGGGGTGACCGTGCGGACGAGGGGACGGGCCGCCGTCCGGCCCAGGGCCATGAGCACGGCGGCCGGGAATCCGATCACCGGGATGAGCATCGGCAGGATGCCCGCCGCGCCCTGCGTGAGCACCACCAGGCCGTAGAGCATGCCGATCAGCGCGTACGCCAGCACGTGGACCCACTGGTTGAGCACGTGCCGGAACGCCCAGTTCACGAGCAGGCACAGCGGCAGCCCCACCACCAGCCCGGCGACCCCGACCACCGTCAGCAGCGGTGTCAGGCTGCCGAAGGCCTGCAGGCCCGGGACCACGGCCAGGACCGCCACCACGGCGGCCATCACGAGGTTGGGCAGCAGCCAGGCCACGAGGAACCCGTTCAGTCCCATGCGCAGCTGCGGGCGGGGGCCGGAACGGGCCGCGCGGCGACGGGCACGGGCGGCGGACGCGACCGGGGCGGGGGTGGTCATGGCGGGAACTCTCCGGGAGGGGGATCGACGACGTCGGGCGGGTCCCCACTGTAGTGGGCCGGGCTGGACGGGCCCCGGGAGAGTTCCCGGTCAGGCGCGCCGGTCGCCGTCCACGTGGAAGGCCAGGTCCTCGACGCCGGGGAAGGACTCGATCTCCTGGAACGCGTCCCAGGCGTCGCTGTCCGCCTCGGCGTCCGCGGGCAGGGTCACCGTCAGGGCGCCGATCTCCCCGTCGATCACCTGCAGGCGCAGCTCGAGCTCGTGTCCTCCGGCGGAGCCGGAGGCGAAGCGGCCGCGGACGGGCCAGACGCAGTCGTTCGGCACCGCGCGACGGATGTCGTCGTCGGTCTGGACGACGAGCGGCACCCAGTCCGGGACCTCGCCGGCTTCACGGATGGCCTCGGCCACCGAGGTGACGGTGCGGGCGTGCGGCAGCTGGGAGCGCAGCGCCTCAGCCCCGGGCAGGTCCCGGCCCTCGGCCAGCGCCGGGTCGAGCAGGGTCTCGAGCAGGACGCGCACCTCGACCGGCAGCTCGGCGGTGGCCTCGGGCTCGACCTCGTCGACCGTGTCCTCGTCCAGGCCGGCGGGGCCGGTGACGGCGAGTTCGACGGCGTCGCGGCGGGTCCGGCGGGCGTCCTCGTTGGCCAGCAGCATCGCCAGGGAGGCCGCTGCGGCCAGCGCGACGCGCGGGGCGGGGACGCCGGCCCGCTGGAGCCCGCGCACCACGGCGCCGTCGATCCGGTCGTTCAGGCCGGTGGTGCGCAGCGCGACCGCCGCGACCGCGCCGCCGACGGCCAGTCCGCCGAGCCCGCGCAGGGCACGCGCGGCGGGGGAGGGGGCCACCTCGCCGTCGGCGATCGCGGCGGTGTGGAGGGCGTTGGCGGTCTCGGCCGCGAGGAACGTGCCGCTGACGGCGGCCTCGAGCTCTGCGAGGGCCCGACGCTCGCGCCCTCGGCGGGCGTGCGGATCCAGCAGGGTGAGCCCGCCGACCGCGGCCGCCGCCGCCAGCCCGTAGAGCCGGCCGCCCGGGGCGAGGGCGCGCTGGCGCAGCGCGGGGACGACGGCCTCCGCGTTGTCGACGGGAACGGACGACGCCGAGTGGTGGACCTCGCCGGGGACGGACGGGGCGGGGGAGGAGAGCTTCATGCCCCCAGTGTGGCGCACCGCCCGGCTCAGGACGAGTCAGCGGCCCACGTGCGCGCTCAGGCGGAGCGCAGGCCGCCCTGCCACAGGGCGGCGAACGGCGTGCGGCCCTCCACCGCCTGCGCGATGCCGGCTCGCACGAACTCCTTGGCGCGGCGCGCGGCCTCGAGCGTGGTGGCACCCTTGGCCAACTCGGCGGTGACGGCGGCGGCGAGCGAGCAGCCCGCACCAGAGACGCCGGACTGGCCGATCTTCGGGGCGGAGAGCACCTCCACGGTGTCCCCGTCCACGAACACGTCCACGGCGTCCGGGCCGGGCAGGTGCATCCCGCCCTTGGCCAGCACGGCCGCGCCGGAGATCTCGTGGATGCGCCGAGCGGCCGCCGTCAGGTCCTCGACCGAGCGCACGGTCATGCCGGAGAGCTGCTCCGTCTCGAAGTGGTTCGGGGTGGTGAAGGTGGCCAGCGGCAGCAGCTCGGCCTTGAGCGCCTGGTCCGTGTCCAGGGCGTGGCCCGGCTCCTGGCCCTTGCAGATGAGCACGGGGTCCAGGACCACGTGGTCCCACGCGGCGCGGCGCAGGGCCGCGGCCGAGGTGCGGATGACCTCCGGGGAGCCCTGCATGCCCAGCTTCACGGTGCGCAGCCGCTCCGGGTAGTCGCCCTGGATGGCGTCGAGCTGCTGCTGGAGGATCTCGGTGGGCACGGGGAAGAAGCGGTGGTTCCAGTCGTCCTCCGGGTCGAAGGAGACGATGCAGGTCAGCGCCACGATGCCGAAGACGCCGAGTTCCTGGAACGTCTTGAGGTCGGCCTGGGCGCCGGCGCCGCCGGTGGCCTCGGACCCGGCGATGGTCAGGGCGAGCGCGGGGGCGGAGGCGGAGTGCTGGGGGGAGTGAGCGGTCTGGGGCATGCGCCCATGGTAGGACCGACCCCGGACGGGAAGCGCCCGACGGCCGGCGGTGTTCACCGGGGAACGAGGGTCCTCGGACCCGGAGCGTCCGCCCGGGCGCCCCGAGCGACCCGCGAAGGACGGGGACGGACGTGCTCGAGTTCCTCACCGGCACGGGCCTGGCCACCTCGGCCGGGCTCAACGCCTACATCCCCCTGCTCGCCCTGGGTCTGCTGGACCGGTTCACGGGGCTCGTCGACCTGCCCGCGGGCTGGACGTGGCTCGCCGCCGACGCCTCCCTCTGGATCCTCGGCGTTCTGCTCGCGCTCGAGCTCGTCGCGGACAAGATCCCCGGGGTGGACGCGGTCAACGACGCCGTCCAGACGGTCGTGGGAGCCGACACGGTCACGGTGGGGGCCGCCGCGCCCGTGCTCTCGGCGGCCGAGGACGTCTCGGCGGCCGGCCTCGTCGCGGCCGCGCTGTTCCTGCCGGTGCTGGTCGCCGTGCTGGTGGTCGCCGTCGTCGTGGGCCTGTGGCTGCTGGCCCGGCGGTTCCGCGACCGGCGGACGCGAGGCCGTGCCGCGGCCGTCCCGGGTGGGCCAGAATGGACGGCATGATCCTCATCAACCTGAAGTTCACCGTCCAGCCCGAGCGTGCCGACGAGTGGATGGACGCCGTCGCGAAGTACACCGCGGACGTGCGCTCCGAGCCCGGCAACCTGTTCTTCGAGTGGTACCGCCCGGTGGAGGGCGGCCCGAACGAGTACTTCCTGCTCGAGGGGTTCACGGACGAGGGTGCGCAGGCCCACGTCGCGTCCCCGCACTTCCAGGAGGGCCTGGACGCGATGCGCCCGCTGCTGGCGAGCACGCCCCAGATCATCTCCGAGCAGGTCGGTGCGGAGGGTTTCGGCCCGATGGGCGAGCTGCAGATCGACTGAGCCCGCCCCCGGCCAGAGGAGGCGACGGCGCCCGCGTCACGAGCGTGACGCAGGGCGCCGTCTCTGTATCCGGGGTCACACCCTGGCTACGGTGAGCGCATGAGCGCCGAGCAGAACAGCACCCAGACCCCCGGCCACCGCACCGCCCACGTCCCTGCCGGCCAGGATCTCGGCCACCGCTGGTCCACCCGCGAGGCCGATCACGACGATCCGGCCGACCGCCGCGCCGTCCGCCAGATCGCCGAGCTCGCCTTCGCGTCCACGGCCGAGGCCGACCTCGTCGAGGCGCTCGCCGGCGGCGCGGAGGGCTGGCTGCCCCAGTACTCCCTCGTGGCCATGACCGCCGCGATCCCCGGCACGGACCTGCAGTCGGACCCGATGGGCTACGGCACCCTGGTCCGGGCCCACATCGACCACGCCGAGGTGATCGCCCTCGCCCCGCACGGCGTCCTGCCCGAGCACCAGGGCGAGGGCGCCGGCACCGCGCTCGTCAACGCCCTGCTCCAGAAGGCCCAGGCCGACGGCGAGGAGGTCGTGGTGGTCTACGGCTGGCCCGAGTACTACGCGAAGTTCGGCTTCCACCGGGCCTCCGAGCACGGCGTGCACGCGGCCTTCGCGCGTCAACCCGAGGCGCTGCAGATCCTCACGCTCCAGGACGGCGCGGAGGTGCCGGCCGGCGAGTTCCGCTACCCGCCCGCGTTCGGGGCGGAGAACGCGCAGGTCGCCGGCCGCTGAGGGCGGGGCGTCAGCCCACGAGTCGGCGCACGGCGGCGAGCGTTCGTTCGGCCTCGGCCGGCTCGGCCGTGAGCCGCGCGATGACCTCCGCGAGGTCCGCGCGCAGGCCGGCCTCGGCGTCGTCGGCCGGGGCGTGGAGCCACGCCCGCAGGGCGCGGTTGTGGACGGCCACCACGGCCGCCGCCAGCCCGACGGCGACCCCGCCGCGCGCGGGCGTGTCCGGCAGGGCCGTGGCGAGCCAGCCGGAGAACAGCTCCGTGTAGCGGTGCGAGGTGAGCAGCTCGCGCGTGCGCAGCGCCTGGGAGCCGCGCAGCAGGCGGGAGCGCGCCCGGGCCCGGTCCGGATCGGCGGTGTGATGCCGGAAGACCTGGAGGACCGCCTCCTCGAGGGCCTCCCGCACGCCGAGGGAGGTGCCGCGCAGGAAGTCGTCCAGGCGGGCGAGCAGCGCCGCATGGTCGGCGAAGACCACCTCCTCCTTCCCGCCGAGGTGGCGGAAGAAGCTGGCCCGGCTCATGCCGGCCTGGCGGGCGAGCTGGTCGGCCGTGACGGCGTCGTAGCCCTCGCGGTCCAGCAGGTGGATCAGGGCGGTGAGGGTGTCCTCGGCGGGCGTCGTCATGCGGGCCATGGTGCCACGGGCGAGGAGAGGGGGTGAGACTGCGTCTGTTTCTGTGAGATGGCGTGTCAGTCGGTGTAGGGTGATGACGGACACACCCATCTCTCCGACCCCGCCCGGGAGGCCACCATGACCGAGACCCTGCCCACCGTCGAGCCCGAATACGACGTCGCCACGCCGCTGGACACCGACTTCTACCTGGCGCTCGCGGACGTCTCCGACGCCGAGAAGGACGTGTGGCGTCGGGCCCGCGCCTTCGCGCTCGAGCCGGACGTGCTGCCCCGGATCCGGGAGGCGTGGGACCGCCACGAGTACCCGCTGGACCTCGTGGCCCGCCTGGGGCAGGCCGACCTGCTGCGCGACGGCGTGCCCGTGGACGGGCTGCCCGACGTCTCCCGCGTTGCAGCGGGCCTGGCCATGATGGAGCTCTCGCGCCTGGACGGCTCGATCGCCACGATGACGGGCGTGCAGGGCGGTCTGGCCATGCGCTCGATCCAGCTGTGCGGCAGCGAGGAGCAGCGTGCCGAGCACCTGCCGGCCATGGCGCGCGGCGAGCTCTACGGCGCCTTCGCGCTCACGGAGCCGACCCACGGCTCCGACTCGGTCTCGCTGGAGACCCGCGCCGAGCGCGTCGACGGCGGCTGGCGGCTGCACGGGCACAAGAAGTGGATCGGCAACGGGGCCGCCGGCGGGGTGACCGTGGTGTGGGCGCGCAGCGCCGAGGACGAGAAGGTCCGCGGGTTCATCGTGCGCCAGGAGTCCGAGGGCTACACGGCCGAGGTCATCAAGGGCAAGGTCGCGCTGCGGGCCATCGACCAGGCCCACATCACCCTCGACGGCGTCTTCGTGCCCGACGCCGACGTCCTGCCCGAGGCCCGCTCCTTCAAGGACACCTCCCGCGTCCTCTTCGCCACGCGCGTGGGCGTCGCGTGGTCCGCCCTCGGGAAGGCCGTGGGCTGCTACGAGGCGGCGGTGCACTACGCGGGGCAGCGCGTCCAGTTCGGCCGGCCGCTGGCGGCCGCCCAGAGCGTGCAGACCCGCCTGGCCGAGATGCTCTCCCAGCTCACCCAGGTGCAGCTGCTCGTGCTGCGTGCGACCCGGCTCGAGGACGAGGGGCGGCTCACCGGGCCGATGGCGTCCCTGGCCAAGTACTCGGCGACGCGCGCCGCGCGGTCCATCGCCGCGAACGCGCGCGACCTGCTCGGTGGCAACGGCATCCTCATCCAGAACGAGGTGGCCCGCCACTTCGCGGACATCGAGGCGATCCACACCTACGAGGGCACCGAGACCGTGCAGGGGCTGATCATCGGCCGCGAGATCACGGGGGTCGGCGCGTTCGTGTGAGATGACGCGAGCGGGGGCGGCGGCGTGAGCCAGAGATTTCTGCTGGTACGCACGCCCCCCTGCCGCCGATTCGTCTGGCTCGGCGGCCGATTCATCTGGCTCACGCAGGCAGAGGGAGCCGCAGGTGGGCGGCGAGGTCGCGCAGCAGGGCGTCGAGGCCCCGCTGGGTGACGACGCTGGCGGTCACGCGCAGCACGATCCACCCCTCGGCCTGCATCCGGCGGTCGCGCTCGATGTCACGGCGCCACTGCTGCGGGTCCGTCCGGTGATGATCGCCCTCGTACTGCACGCAGACACGGGCCTCCCGCCACACCAGGTCTGGCCGGACGGTGGACCCGTCGCTCAGCATCAGCAGCGGATTCACCTCCGGCTCCGGCACACCCGCGTCGGCCAGCGCCAGTCGGAGGAGCGTCTCGGCCCTCGAATCCGCGCCGTCCCTGAGCAGCGGCAGGGCCGCTCGCAGGGTCCGCGTCCCTCGCCTCCCGCGCACCCGCAGCACCTCCGCCTCCAGATCACGCACGGTGCACCGCGGATGCTCGCCGGGGCGACGCCGGCCGGCCGGGCCGTCCGCCCGTTGCAGCAGGCTGTCCCCGGCGGCGACGACGTCGGCCAACGGCAGACCCAGCTGCGCCAGCGCCGCCCAGGTGGCGGCCGGCGTCGTGATCCGCACCCCCGAGCGCACCAGCACGGGGTCCTGCGGGTGCAGCTCATGCCCGACGACGCCGCTGCGGCGCGGCGCCCCGCCCTCGGCCCGCGTGCGCCCCAGATGGATGGGGCCGCGCTCCCACTGCCGCGGCAGCCACATCCCCCAGAGGCGAGCGGCGGTGGCGTGGGTGGCCGCGGTGCCGGGGTTCGTCCGCTGGAGGGCGCGGACGACGTCGGCCAGTGAGGGCTGACCCCCGGCGAGGTGCCGCAGCCCGTGGTGCGGGGCGTCGAACCGGGGGCCGCGCAGCTGCGAGGCCGTCAGACCGGCCTGCAGCCCCGCGGCGACCGGGAAGACGGGGCCGAGGGCGTCGTCGTGCGGAGGAGGGGCGACCATGCCGCCAGCCTCCCCTTCCGGCGGTGGACCCCGGATGGCGAGCGGGAGGGCCGTGGAGGGCGAGCCGGGCCGGCGGCCCTGTGCAGGAGCCACTGAATCGTCTGGCTCACGTCTTCTACGCGTCCGAGCGGCGCTGAGCCAGACGAATCGGTCGTGACAGCCCCCTCAGAACAGCAGAAACGTCTGGCTCGCGCCCGTCGCAGCGTGCTGGCTCCCCCCCCCCCCCCCCCCGCAGCGTGCCGGCGGACCCAGCACCCCTCAGCCCTTCGGGGCGTAGTACCGGCCGAGGGTCTCAGCCTTGAGCTCCGCGAACGTCCCGTCCTGCATGGCCGCGCGGATCCGGTCCACGAGCGAGACCGTGAACCGCTCGTTGTGGATGGAGAGGAGCGTGTGCGCCACCATCTCCTTCGCCTTGAACAGGTGCCGCAGGTACGCGCGCGAGTAGTGGGCGCACGTGTAGCAGTCGCACTCGGGGTCCAGCGGCCCGAAGTCGCGGCGGTACTTCGCCCCGGGCAGGTTGTAGCGCCCGTCGCGGGTGTAGAACGCGCCGGTGCGGGCCACACGGGTGGGGGAGACGCAGTCGAAGGTGTCGGCGCCGTTCTCGACGGCGGTGAACAGGTCATCGGGTTCGGAGATGCCCAGCAGATGGCGCGGCTTGTCCTCGGGCAGCTCCTGCGCGCACCAGCCCACGATGGTCCCGAGGTTCTCCTTCTCCAGGGCCCCGCCGACGCCGTAGCCGTCGAAGCCGGAGGTCACGCCGTCGAGCTCCCCCGCGGCCGGGAACTCTGCCCGCATCGCTGCGAGGTCGCGGCAGGCCTTGCGGCGCAGGTCCTCGTACTGGGCCCCCTGGATCACGCCGAACAGCGCCTGGTACGGCCGCGCCGCGCGGACCCCGGTGAGGCGGGCGTGCTCGTCGAGGCAGCGCTGGGCCCAGCGGCGGGTGCGCTCGAGCGCCTCCTCCTGGTAGCCGCGGGAGTTGTGCAGGGTGGTCAGCTCGTCGAAGGCGAACATGATGTCCGCGCCGAGGTTGTGCTGGATGCCCACGGACACCTCGGGGGTGAACCGGTGTCGGTCCCCGGTCAGGTGGGACTTGAACCAGACGCCGTCGTCGTCGACGTTGGCCAGGCGCTCCTTGCCGGGGGCGACGGCGTCGTCGGCGCCCTGCCCCTCGGGCGCGCCGGGGCCCTTCATGTCGATGACCTTCTTGAATCCCGAGCCCAGGGACATCACCTGGAAGCCGCCGGAGTCCGTGAAGGTGGGGCCGGGCCAGTTCATGAACGCGCCGAGGCCGCCGGCCTCGTCGAGGAGGTCGTCCCCGGGCTGCAGGTACAGGTGGTAGGCGTTGGCCAGGAGGGCCTGCGCGCCGAGCTCCGCCATGGACTCGGGCAGCACGGCCTTCACCGAGGCCTGCGTCGCGACGGGGATGAACGCCGGCGTCTGGATCCGCCCGTGCGGGGTGGTGATCACTCCGGTGCGCCCGAGCGGGGCGCCGTCCGCACCGCCGGTCTCCAGCCGGTGCGTCACCTCGAAGCCGAACTGCGAGGGATGCGCGGGGGCACCGGAGGCGGGCTGCGGCGTCGGGGCGGCGGGGGTCTCAGGCATGGGACCCAGGGTAGTGCGCAGGCACCGCAGGCCGCCCCGGCTCAGCCCAGCACCTCCCGCGCCACTGCGCTCGCCACCACCAGGTCCTGCCAGGGCATGCCGGTGGTGACGAACAGGGCGGGCGCGCCCTCCCGACGACGCGCGGTCCCGGCCACGAGCTCGGCCAGCGTCACCGTGTCCTCGATCCCGGCCAGCGCACCGGAGTCGATCGCGAGGGTCACGTCCCCGGCCTCGCGGGCGGCCGAGTCCCGCGACTCCACCGCCACGGTCGCGCGGCGGGCCAGGGCGTCGTCGGTCTCGCGGGCGTCCGTGGTGTGCGAGCCCATCGCCACGACCGTCGCGTGCTCCGGCACGAGCGTCCCGTCGAACAGCGGGGCCGTCGCGGCCGTGCACGTCACCACGACGTCCGCCTCCGCCACGGCCTCCGGGCCCGCGGCGCTCGCGGTCACGCCCAGCTCCGCTTCGATGCGCGCGGCCAGGGCGGCGGCCCGGCCGGCGTCGCGGCCCACCACGGACACCCACTCCAGCCCGAACACGTCCTGGAAGGTGAGCGCGTGCTCCCACGCCTGCACGCCCGTGCCGAACACGACCAGGTGCCGGGGCGAGGCGTCCGCGAGCAGCCGCACCCCGAGCGCGGACACCGCGGAGGTGCGCAGGCCCGTCAGCTCGACGCCGTCCAGCACGGCCCGCGGTGCCTGGCCGGGGGTGCCCGGGGCGCCGAACAGCACGTAGACGCCCTGGATGACCGGCAGTCCGCGCTCGGGGTTGTCCGGCGTGAGGGTGAGCAGCTTGGTGCCGACCTCGGCCCCGCGCGTCGAGGGCATCTGCAGCAGCTGCCCGGCGGCGGTGGCCACGCGGGTGCGGGGGGCGTCGGCCTCCGGGTCCAGGCCGGCGGCGAGGGCCGCCTCCAGCGCGTCGACGGCGGCGCGCGGGCTCAGGGCGGCGCGCACGGCGGGGCCGTCGATCCAGGGCAGGGAAGCGGTGGCGAGGTGCGTGTCCATGCGGCCACGCTACGGGGTGGGCCGGGCGGCTCAGCCGAACAGCGTGCGGAAGTTCGCCAGGATCCGGCGGGGGTGCTCGGGGTCGACGGCGGCCAGCCCCGCCACCGTGGGCTCGTACTCGCCCGGGGCGAAGTACCCGTGGTCGCGGTAGATCTCGAGGCGCTCGAGGATCCCCGCCTGGTCCAGCTCGGGGTGGAACTGGGTGGCGTACTGGCGGGTGCCGAGCCGGAACATCTGCACGGGGCAGTCGGCGCCCGCGGCGAGCAGGACCGCGCCGGGCGGCAGTGCGCTCATCGCCTCCTTGTGGCCGACGTACGCCGCGAACGTGCGCGGCACCCCGGCCAGCAACGGATCCGCGGCACCCTCGTCGGTGAGCGTGACCTCGACGGGCGCGGCCGATTCACCGTACGCGTTGTCCACGACGCCGCCGGCATGTCGGCCCAGCGTGCCGACGCCGTAGCAGCAGCCGAGGAACGGCAGGTCGCGGCGCCGGACGACGTCGAGCATCCGGCCCAGCTCCGCCTCCACGGCGCGCTGCACGGGGGACTTGGTCTCCTCGGGATCGGTGCCCGTGAACGGGCTGCCGGGCAGGATCACGGCGACAACGTCCGCGAGCTCCGCCTCCCAGTCCAGGCCGTGCGTGGCCACGTCCGGGCGCTGCACGACGCGGTCGAGGGGCAGCACCCGCAGCCGGCCCTCCGAATAGCCGCCCAGTCGCTGGACGGCCTCGACCTCGGCAGCCGCGGCGTCGTCTTCGGGGCGCGTCTGGACGAGGAGGAACGGCCGCGGATGCGGGCTCGGGACGGCGTCGGTCGGGGTGGTCATCTCGGCAGACTAGCGGGGCATCGGGCCGGGAGGGCGTGGCGGCGTCGTGGGGCGTCGTCGGGGGCGGGCCGCGGTCAGCGGTCGGCCCAGGGGCGGGCGTCGGAGGCCCACGGCAGGGGGCGGACGCGTTCCTCGGGCAGCGGGTCCGTGGCCAGCCGGCCGTAGCGGTGCACGTCGAGCCGTCGCCCGCCCGCGCGGAGGCGGCCGCGCTGCGTGCCTTCGTGACGGAGCCCGGCGGCCCGGGCGACGGCCCCCGCCGTCGGGCTGTCCGCCCGGTGGGCCAGCTCGATCCGCTCGAGGCCGCCCTCGGCCAGTTCGGCGTCCGCCACGGTGGTCGCCGCGCGCGACATGATCGCGTCCCCGCGCCAGCCCTGATGCAGCCAGGCGGTGAGCGCGCCGGTGCCGTGCGCCTCGTCGCGCACGACGGCGACCAGGCCGATCAGCGTGTCCGTCCCGCGCTCCACCACGGCGACGGCGTCCGTCCCCTCCGCCTGGACCAGTCCGTCGACGTAGGCGCGGGCAGAGGCCTCATCGGTGACCTCCGCGGGATCGGCCATGCCGACGGTGCCCGCGTGGAAGGCCGTCAGGACGGCGGGCGCGTCCGTGGAGCGCAGGGGGCGGAGCTGGGCGGGTGCGGAGCCGGTCATGCCGGGAGCATAGCCCCGACAGGGGCTCCACAGTGAGGTGCGCCACACGAACCGGACCCCGGCAGGCGTGTCACCGGCGCGTGGCGGCCTTCGCCTCGAGTTCGTTGGCGAGGGTGCGCAGCGTGCCCAGCTCGCGGGCGATCCGGGAATCCAGGTCGGCGTCCGTGAGCGTCTCAGACCCGCCGCGGGCACGCAGGTACAGCAGCTGGTCGAACCGGGCGCGGCGCCACTGATATTCGGCCTCGGCGTCGCGGGCCTGCAGGGCGCGGGAGATCTCCCGGTCGTAGAGCGGCGGCTCGTTGAGCTGGCGCTGGCGCACCTCGAGCACACGGGCCGCCCGGCCCGGCTCGGAGGGGACCTCGTCCGCCTCGAGCAGGCGTCGCCCGAGGTTGGCGGCGGCGATGTGCTCGCCCTCCTCGCGCAGGATCAGCGACGCCAGGGACAGCGCGGCCTGGATGGACTTCCACCGCCCCACGGCCCCGTCCCACGGCAGGTTCGTCAGCAGGCCCAGGGTGGCGAGCGTGCCCTCGGTGTCCTCGTGCAGCAGGTAGAGCCGCTCGGCCATGCCGAACACGTCCTCCAGCTGGGAGCCGGAGCGCAGGTTCAACCCGTGCGAGAGCCGGGCCGCGGTGGCGGTCAGCTCGGTGTCCTCGAGGTGGCGCTTGCCGACGGCGACGATCCGCTCCTCGGGGGACCCCGCGTCCACGGGGGAGAAGGTGGTGTCCGGGACGGCCCTGCGCTCCTCCGGGCGGTCCGTGCGGACCCGGATCACGGAGCCGTGGGCGATCTTGACCTCCCGGCCGCCCTCGAGGGTGGCGATCACGAGCGCGGGGGTGCCGAAGTCGTCCCGCATCACCCGGGTCGAGGCCACCGGCGGGGCGGGCTCGCCGCGGCGGGTCAGGAAGCTGTCCCCGGGCTGCACGTCCTGGGACTTCAGATGGCGGAGGTAGCCGCCGACGACGGGTGCCATGCTCAGCGCCCCCATCCCACGTGGGCGAGGGCCTGGCGCACCAGGTCCCCGCGGCCACCGATGAACTCGGCCTGGATGTCCTCGCCGAGGGCCTCCTCGGGGGTGAGCCAGGTCAGCTCCAGCGCGTTCTGGCGCGGCTGACACTCACCCGTCACCGGCACCACGTAGACCAGGGCCACGGCGTGTTGGCGGTCGTCCGTCAGCCCGGTCTCGGACGGCGCCGGGAAGTACTCGGCGACGGTGCAGGGGACCACCGACGGCGGCAGCTGCGGGAAGGCGAGCGGGCCGAGGTCCTTCTCCAGGTGGCGCATCAGCGCGGCACGGATGGTCTCCCGGTACTGGACGCGGCCGGAGACGAACGTCCGCTGGAACGTGCCGGTCTCGTCCGCCACGTAGAGCAGGCCGATCTCGGTGACGTAGCCGAGGGAGTCCAGCCGCACCGGGATGGCCTCCACATACACCATGGGCAGCCGACGCCGGGCCTCGTAGAGGTCCTCGTCGGACAGCCAGCCCGGATTCGGGTCGGGGGTGCGCACGCTCATGGTTCTGTTCTACCGGAGTTCCGCGCCGGGGGCACACCGGGTCCCGCGTGTTCCGCTCACCACTTGGCGCGGAAGTACTGCCGGGCCATCGGCACCTGCTCCGAGGGGACGTCGAGGGCGAGGGCGGCCGCGGTCGGCCAGTTCGGGTTCGCCAGGGCGGCGCGACCCACACAGACGGCGTCGGCGCGGTCCTCGTCCACCACGGCCGCGACCTCCTCGGCGCCGGTCAGCGAGCCGACGGCGGACACCACGATCCCCTCGGTGCCCTCCTTCACGGCGGTGGCCAGCGGCACCTGATAGCCCGGGCCCTGAGGGCCCTCGTAGGTGTCCCCGATGCCCGCGGAGGACAGGTCGAACCAGTGCACCTGTCCCTGCAGCTCCTGCGCCAGGCGGACGGTCTCCTCGATGCTCCAGCCGCCCTCGACCCAGTCCGAGCCGGAGATGCGGATGCCGAGGACCTTGTCCGCGGGCCACACCTCGCGCACGGCCGCCACGACCTCCTTGAGGAAGCGGGTGCGGCCCTCGAAGTCCCCGCCGTACTCGTCGGTCCGGGTGTTGGTCAGCGGCGAGAGGAACTGGTGGATGAGGTAGCCGTGGGCGGCGTGCAGCTGCACGGCGCCGAAGCCGGCACGGTCGGCGCGCTCGGCGGCGTCGGCGAAGGCCTGGACGGTCTCCCGGATCTCGTCCACCCGCATCGCGTGGGTGCGGATCTCCATGGAGTTGGTGGCCACGCCGGAGGGGGAGAGGGTCTCCCAGGAGTCGGGGCCCTCGAGGATCGGCTGCCCGGCGGGCGCGCCCGGGTGCATGGGGACGGTCGAGGCCTTGGCGCCGGCGTGACCGAGCTGGATGGCGGGCAGGGCGCCCTGGGAGGCGATGAACTCGGCGATCGGCGCCCACGCGTCCCGCTGCTCGTCGTTCCACAGGCCGGTGTCCCACGCGGAGATGCGTCCCTCGGGGGTGACGGCGGTGGCCTCGGCCACCACGATCCCGAAGCCGCCGGCCGCGCGGGCGCCCAGGTGCTGGAAGTGCCAGCCGTGGGGGACGCCGTCGCGCGCCTCGCACGAGTACTGGCACATCGGCGGCAGGATCAGGCGGTTGCGCACGCGCACGCCGTTGATCTCGATCGGTTCGAAGATCGCGGGCACGGCGGGGGCGTCGGTCTGCGGGGTGGCGGTCTGAGTCATGCACCCCACCCTACGAGCGGGTCCGGACACGGGAGGGCACGCGTCCGCCGCGGGCGGAAGGGCGGGCCGGCCCGCGCGACGAGAGAAGTCGTCACCGCTGCTGCGTCCGCCCCTACCCTGGGCCCATGCCCTCCTACCGTGCCCGCCTGCAGATCGGCGACCTCCTGCCCGGCCACCGACCCGAAGAGGTCATGGACCTGGCCGAGGCGGCCGTCCAGGCCACGCACGTGCTCGCGGCCAAGGACATCGAGGTCGTCGCGCGCGTCCCGCGGATCGTGCTGCGCTTCGCGGTGCCCGGCTCGCACCGGGCCGGCGAGGACGCCGAGGCCGCCGAGGTGGCGCGGCGGATGGCGGAGGCGGTGTCCGGCGTCGCCGTGACGGGCCGGCTGGACGTGCTCCGGCGCGACGGCGGCCGGTGGGTCCCGGTGCCCGCTGGGCTCGGGCGCTGAACGGGGCCGGGCTCAGGCGCCGGCCGGGTGCGGCCGGCGGGCGGCGTCGCGCTCGATCTGGCGGGCCCAGGAGCGGCGCACGGCCGCGGCGGTGATCAGCAGCAGCGCCCCGAAGGCGGCCGCGAGACCCACCCACACGCTCTGCTGCGCCCCGAGCGGGCTGGGCAGCAGGCGGGGCAGGGCGAGGCAGAGCAGGGTCCAGGCCATGCCCAGGGCCACACCCAGGCGGCCGCGCCCACCGAGCACCAGGCGCAGGGCCGCCAGCAGCAGGGCCACCAGCACCAGCAGGGCGAGCAGCTCGGTCGGGAACCAGTCGACGTGCACACCCCAGGCGTGGAGGGCGGCGCCCACCGCGGTGGGTGCGCCGGCGAGGAGGGTGCCCAGCAGCACGCCGAGCGCGCCGTCCTCGGCCACCCGTGCGACGCGGCGGGCCGCCGGGCGTGCGCCGAGCCGCCGGACCACGCCGAGCATGAGGACCAGGGCGAGCAGCCACGGGACGACGTCGAGGCCCCCGGGGGCCAGGACGGCCAGGGGGAACCACAGCGCCAGCGCCAGCAGGGTCCCCGCGACCGCGCCCCGGATGCGGCGGTGCCGCGGCGACGCGCCCTGGCCCCGCCCCCACTGCCGGAGCACGTACATCCCGGTCAGCAGCCACAGCACCGGCCAGATCGCCGGGTGCAGCGGGGACAGCCCGAACACGCTCGCGCCGGGGCCGTGTCGGCCGTCGGCGGTGAGCGGGTACGCGCCGGCATCGAGGGCGCCGAGCCCCGGGACGCGCCCGGCCAGACCGAGGCCCCACGCACCGGAGAGCACGAACAGCGCCCACACGACGGTCAGCAGCGCCTGGCCGCGTCGGTCCGCAGCGGTCGGTGAGCCGGCCGGCTCCTCGGGCGGGGCGGGGGTGTAGCCGGGGATCAGGGGCAGGGCGCCCGTGACCGGCCCCGCCGAGGAGTGGGCGATGGCCTCGGTCCGGACGGCCTGCGCCTTCGTGGACAGCCGCTGCCGGCGCCGCCACTCGGGCAGGGCCACTCGGGCCCGGGCGAAGAGCTCCTCATCGGTGAGCCGCTCCTCCGGGTCGGACAGCAGCGGCCGGTCGGCGGCGGCCGGGAAGACCTCGGGGCCCTCGAGCTCGCGCGCGGCCCGGGCCAGCGCGCGGGACTCCCGCTCCTCGTGCTCGCGGCGGCGGCGGGCGGCGTCCTCCGCCGCGCGGCGCTCGGCCTCCCGGGCTCGGTCCTCGAGGAGCCGGGCCTGGGCGAGGGCGCGTTCGGCGTGCAGCACGGTGTGGGCGCGGACGCGTGCGGCCTGGCGACGACGTCGCTCGGCCTCGAGGCGGGCGGCCTCCTCCGCCTCGCGACGGCGCCGCTCGGCCTCCTCGGCCCGACGGCGCCGCTCGGCCTCGACGCGTTCGGCCTCGAGGCGACGGCGTTCGGCCTCGGCCGCCTGCCGACGGCGCTCCGCCTCCGCCTCCGCCTCGAGCCGCAGCCGCTCCCGCTCGGCGAGCGCGGCCTCCTCGCGGGCCCGCCGCTCCGCCTGCACGCGGGCGCGCTCGGCGGCGACCTCCGCCTCCCGGCGGCGCCGTTCCTCCCGCTCCCGGCGGCGGGCCTCCGCCTCGGCGGCGGCACGGGCCTTCTCCTCGGCCGCCACCCGACGGCGCCGCTCGGCTTCACGCCGACGGCGCTGCTTCTCCTCCTCGCGGCGGCGACGGGCGGCCTCGGCGGCGCGCTCCCGGCCGGCTCGCAGGCGGGCCCGCCGGCGCTCCTCGGCCGCAGTGCGGCGGCGTGCGGCCTCCGCGGCCTTCTCCGGGTCCCGGCCCGGGGCGGGGAGGATGCGCTCGACCGTGCCGACGAGCGGGTCGGTGAAACGGGCGAGGTCCGGGCTGCCGAGGCGGTCCAGGATCTCGCTGAGGTCGCGGCGTGGACGCTGCTGGGCGGGAGCGCCCGGGGTGCGCAGACGGTCCATGGCGCGGTGCACGTCCGCGCGGCGGTCCTCGCGCACGCGGCGCTCGGCGGCGGTCTCGGGTCGGCCCGAGCGCAGGGCGCGCTCGTGACGGCGCAGATCGCGGCGGGAGATCTCCCCGGGCGCGGCCAGGGCGCGGCGAGGGCGCGCGGCGGGAGCACGCGTCGCGTCGTCGTCGGGACGGGGCGCCGAGGCGCCCCGGAGGCGCTCGAGGGCGGCGCGGGACTCGGAGGACGCGTCCTGCATGCTCACCCCTTCCGGCCCCGGCGACGGTGGGCCACGATCCCCGCGATCATCAACCCTGCAAGGGTACCGAACACCATGCCGACCACCGCGGACGCCCACCACGGCAGGCCGGTGGCCCGGCCGGTGATCCAGCCGAGCCCCACCATGGACGAGGACCACGCGAGCGAGCCCGCCCCGGACAGCCACAGGAACACGGGCCAGCGGATCCCGCCGATCCCCGCCGCCGCCATCGACGCCGTCCGTCCGCCCGAGACGAACCGCAGCACGGACAGCCCCGCCAGGCTGCCCGCCGGGCCCACCCGCACCAGCAGGGTCCGGATCCCCCGGTGGATCCGACGCCACCACGCCCAGCGGTCCAGGCGGTCGGCGAGGCCGTGGCGGAACAGCGCGTAGAGGCCGACGTCCCCGGCCCAGCAGCCCAGCCACGCCGCCAGCACCGCGGCCACGGGGGAGACCCGGCCCTCGGCCGCGAGCGCCCCCGAGCCGATGACCACCACCTCCGACGGGACGGGCGGGATCGGGGCGTCCAGGGCCACGAGCAGCGCGGTGAGCGGGTGGAACCACGCCCCGAGCGCGTCCAGCAGGCCGGCCGGGTCCCCGCCCGTCACCGCGGTCGCTCCTGCAGCTGTGCGGAGGAGGTGAACTCCCGCTCCTCGCCCGTCACCGGGTCCGTGAAGCGCAGCGACCGGGAGAGCAGCTGCAGGGGCCGTGTGACGTCGTCCGGGGCGAGGTCGAGCAGGTCCGGGTAGAACGGGTCGAACGCGATGCCCAGGCCCAGGGCGGCCAGGTGGATGCGCAGCTGGTGGGTGCGGCCCGTGCGCGGGGTGAGCCGCAGGTGCCCCACGCGCCGCCCCGCCAGCGTCCCGGCGGAGATGCCGACGCCCAGCAGCTCCACCCGGGACTCCGCGTTCGCCCCGGCGTGGGGCCGGTTCGCCCGCCGGGTCCGCACCGGCGCGCCCGCCCGGCGTCCCGAGGCGGCCGGCGGGATCTCCTCCACCACGGAGCGCAGGATCCCCTTGTCCTTGCGGATCCGGCTGCGCACGGTCAGCGGGAATCGCCCCAGGACGGGGTCGGCCGGGGCGCCGGGGCGGCGGGCGCCGTCGTCGGGCGCGTCCGGCAGGAGCGCCACGGCCTCGTAGGTCTTGGCCACGGCACGCCGCTCGAAGAGCAGGTGGTAGGCGCCGCGGGTGGCCGGGTTCGCGGAGAACATCACGACGCCGGCCGTCGCCCGGTCGAGCCGGTGCAGGGGCACGAGGTCGTCGAGGCCGAGCTCGTTGCGCAGCCGCACCAGCGCGGTCTCCTGGACGAAGCGGCCGCCCGGGGTGGTGGGCAGGAAGTGCGGCTTGTGGATGACCACGAGGTGCTCGTCGCGGTGCAGGAGCGTGTGCGTCACGGGCAGCGGGGCCTCGTCGGGGATGTCCCGGTAGTACCAGAGGTCCTCGTGGACGCCCAGCGGCGTCGTCGGCGTCAGTGCGGTGCCGTCCGCCGCCACGACCTCGCCGCGGGCGAAGCGCGCGCGGATGCCGTCCGGGTCCACGTGACCGAACCGGTGGAGCACGTAGTCCTGCGCGGTGGGCCAGCCGGAGGCGGGCAGGCGCAGGCGCGTGGCGTTGACGCCGTTGCGCGGGGGGAGGGGAGAGGGGACGGCCACGGGTCCATCCTCCCAGCCCGGCGCGGCTGCGTCCGACCGGCGCCGCTCAGTCCGACCGGCCGGGCCGGCCGGAGCCGGTGGTCTCGTCCTCGGCCGGGCCCCGGTGCTGCGGGGTGAGCACCACGACCTCCTCGGCCGGCGCGGCGCGCCCCGTCACCTCGCGCGCCGGGACTGCCCCGCCGACGTCGACCACCACGGTGTCCAGCACCGCGCCCGCGGGGACCTCGCAGTCGCCGAGCAGGAGGCTGCCGCGCACCGTGGCGCCGGCCGCCACGACCACCCCGGGGCCGACCACGCTGTCCGACACCTCGCCCTCGATCCGGCAGCCCGGGCTGAGCAGCGAGCCGGAGACGCGGGCGCCCGGGGCCACCCACGCCGGCGGCGCCTGGTGGGGGTTGGTGATCAGCGGCCAGCCCTCGGCGGCGACGTCCAGGCCGGTGCCGTCGAGGATCTCCCGGTGGGCGCGGACGTACGCGTCCAGGGTGCCGATGTCCCGCCAGTACCCGACGAGGCGGTGCTCCCGCACGCGTCCCCGCGCCACGAACGCCGGGATGATGCTCTCCCCGTAGTCGCCGAGGGAGGAGCCCACGGGGTCGCCGTCCTCATCGGTCTCGCCCTCGTCCTTGGTGGCCGCCTCGTCCTCGCCCGCCACGAGGTCGCCGACCACCTCGGAGAGCGCGGCGACGTCGAACACGAACACCTCGGTGGCCACGAGCGTGCCCGCCGGGTCCTCCGGCTTGTAGGCGTAGTCGGTCACGGCGCCGTCGTCGTCCACCCGCACGACGCCGAAGCGTGAGGGGTCCTCGTCCGTCTCGGTGGTGACCACGGTGAGCTCGGCGCCGGAGCGGGTGTGCTCGGCCAGCACGGGGCGCAGGTCCAGCTGGTACAGGTGATCGGCGGAGAGCACGACGACGGTCTCGGCGCCGAACTGCTCCAGCAGCGGCAGCTGCTGGGCGATCGCGTGGCCGTTGCCGCGGGCGAAGCCCTCCTCGGCGCGGCCCTGCGCGGGAGGCAGGAGCCGCAGGCCGTGGCGGGTGCCGTCGAGATCCCACGGCCGGCCGCCGGCCAGGTGCTGGTTGAGCGTGAAGGGGCGGTACTGCTCCACGACCCACACGTCCCGCAGGCGCGAGTGGGCCAGGTTGGACAGGACGACGTCGATCAGCCG
Source organism: Micrococcus luteus (assembly GCF_014138885.1). Taxonomy (NCBI): domain Bacteria; kingdom Bacillati; phylum Actinomycetota; class Actinomycetes; order Micrococcales; family Micrococcaceae; genus Micrococcus; species Micrococcus luteus. The sequence goes on along the minus strand of NZ_JACJIK010000001.1, from coordinate 1,205,757 downwards.
GTACTGGCCCGCCAGCGGCACCATCGGCTTGGCGCGGGCCGCGGTGAGCGGCATGAGGCGGCCGCCGGTGCCGCCGGCCAGCACGAGCGCGACGACGGCGCCCTCTGGGTCCTTGGGGAACGGGTCGGCCATGACTTCTCCTCGGGTCGGGGCGGGTTCAGCGTAGGGAGCGGGGAGGACACGCGGCCACCGTTCGGGTGCGTCCGGCTCAGCGCTGGCAGTGCGGACACCACCACAGCCGCCGCGCGTCGTCCTCGGGGGAGCCGTAGTCCTCCTGGCGGACCGGGCCGCGGCAGCGCAGGCACGGGGCGCGGTCGTGCCCGTAGACCCAGTACGACGGCGCCCCGCCGCCGCGCGCGCCGGGCGTCCGGCCGGGTGCCGGACCGGCCGGGACCAGCACCTCGACCCCGAAGGGCCGCCCCGGGTTGGGACGCACGCCCGTGGTCCGGCGCCGGGCGCCCGCGGCGGGGGCGGCGGGCGGGACGTTGGCGCGCAGCAGGTCCCGGGCGAGCAGCACGAGTCCGGCGACGTCGTCGACCTCGCCGATCGGCCGGTGCGGGTCGATGCCGGCCAGCAGGAGGGTCTCGCAGCGGTAGATGTTGCCGATCCCGGAGACGAGCCGCTGGTCGAGCAGGGCCAGACCGACCGGCCGCTCGGGCCGGGCCGTGAGCCGCCGCACGCCCTCGGCGAGCAGCGCGGCGCCGTCGTCGGGCGTGTCCCAGGCCGGGTCCAGCAGGTCGGGGCCGAGGTGGCCGAGGACGGTGGCCTCGTCGGCGGTGGGCACGAGGGTGAGCAGGCCCAGCTGGGCGCCGAGCACGCGGTGCTCCGCCGTCTCCAGCACCGCCCGCACCTGCCAGGCGGGGGCGCCCCACCGCCCGTCGAGGGTCGAGACGAGCCAGCGCCCCTCCATCTTCAGGTGCGAGATCAGGGTGAGCGGCCGGGCCCCGGGGCGGGCCGCGGGCGGGGTCAGCCGCATCAGCAGGTACTTGGCGCGCGGCAGGACCTCGGCCACCGTCCAGCCGGTCAGGTCCGCGGTGGCGTGGCGGGGCACGCGCAGGTCCGCGTGCGTCAGGACCCGGCCCTCGAGCACGGGGCGGAGCCGGTGCGCGACGCGGACGAGGGAGTCGCCTTCAGGCACGGGCCGTCACCGGCTCAGGCCGCATTGAGCTGCCAGGTCACGCCGAAGCGGTCCCCGACCCACGCGAAGCGGCGGGAGAAGCCGTAGTCGTCGGGCGGCATGCAGTCACGGCCGCCGCCGGCGAGGAGCGCGTCGTGGACCGCGTCCACCGCGGTGGCGTCCGGCAGCTCGACGAACAGGCTGATGGCCGGGGTGAACGTGAACCCGTGCGGGGTGAAGGAGTCGAAGAACCGCAGCCGCTGGCCGGCGATCTCGAGCTCGCCGTGCAGGACCTTGCCCGCCCATTCGGCGCCGCGCGGGGAGGAGTCGTCGAAGAGGTCGCGGCGGACCTCGGTGACCGGCAGGTATTCCACGAACGCGGTGAGGTAGGCGTCCATGGCCGCGCCGGCGTCACCCTCGAACAGGAGGAACGGGGTGACGGAGGGGTCCGAGGGGTGCGGCAGGGCGTCCTCGAGGGCCTCGGGGGCCGGGGAGGTGCCCGTGGGGGCGGTGCCCCCGTCCTCGGGCGGGGCGGCGTCGATGCTCATGGGCCGAACCTACCCCCGGGACCCGCCTCCGCGACAGGGCCACCCCGGGCAACGCGGGTTGGGTTGTCGCGGGTGTTCGACGGCGGGACCCGTGACAACTCAACCCGCGTTGCGGACGGACAGACGGACACGAGTTCTCAGTTCCGGAACCGGATGCCCGATGGGCTCGAGTAGAACCCCGCGGCCAGCAGCGCCTCGGCCAGCGGCGTGCCGAGCACGGGCCCGCCGTTGACCTTCTCCAGGCTCAGCCGCTCGGTGCGGCCGGTGCGCAGCGCCCACACGAGCGCCTCCGCCGCGGCCCGCAGCTCGCCCGGATCCTCCGTGAACGCGAGCAGCGTGCGCCCGCCGCGCTCCATGTAGAGGGCCAGCCGCCCCGCGATCAGCACGACGACGGCGCCCGCCTTCCGGCCCGGGCGGTGGCCCGTGGGCACGACGCCGTCCGGCCCGGCCGGCACGGACGGCCAGTCCAGCGCGGCGCCGTAGGGGTTCGCCGGATCCGTCGCGGCCAGGGCGAGGGCGAGCGGGGCGGCGTCGACGGCGGCGTCCTCCTCGTCCCGCTGGAACCCGCGCAGCCGATCCACCACCGCGCCGGTGGAGAACTGCGCGCCGCCCAGCCCGTCGACGAAGTGGCCGCGGCGCACCTGGCCCGCGTCCTCCATTCGGGTGAGCAGCCGGTACTGCCCCGCGAACCCGCCGGGGACCTCCTCGGCCACCACGGAGCCGCGCGTGATCACGCCGTACCGGTCCAGCAGCAGCTCGGCGGTGGCGTGGGCGCGGATCGTGGGGTCCTGCTCGGCGGCGGGCAGCAGGGACCAGCGGCCGGCCGAGCGGGCCTGCTCGGCGGCCGAGAGCCCGACGGTCCCCGCCGTGAGACCGGCCGAGCCCCGGGCGCCGCCCTCGGGCGAGGCGAGCCCCGCGTACCGGCCACGCCCGCGCACCCCGGCCAGCCGTCCGCCGAGCCCGCGCCCGGCCGCCGCCCCCGCGGCCCCGCCCGTCCGCGCGGTGCGGGCCCGCGGCGTCTGCCGCCCGGTGCGGTGCGCGGTCTTGCCGAGCGAGAGCAGGCCGCGGACGGGGGCGAACGTGTCGTTGCCGACCCGGCCGTCCCACACCAGGCCCCACAGCGCGCCCAGCACCGCGGGGCCGCGGGCCAGGTCGGCCGGGTCGCGGTGCGGGTCGGGCCCGCCCGCCCCGCCTGCGCCACCCGCGTCGCCGTCGTCGCCCGCCGCCTGCGCCGCCCGCACCCGCTCCACGAGCTGCGGGAAGAACCAGGCCCCACCGCCGGCGAGCACCTCCAGCACGGCCGCGCGCAGGGCGGCGTCGGCCGGCGTCGCCTCGGCGGGCTCGGGCAGGCGCAGCGTGAGGTCCACGGCGTCGGCGGGGTGCAGGGCCACCCAACCGTCGTTGCCGGCGGCCTCCCCGACGCCCGACCACACGTACTCGCCCGTGGCCAGCAGCTCGTCGAGCAGGGCGGGGGCGTAGTCCCGCACGCGGGCGGGCAGCACCAGGGACTCCCACGCGCTCGCGGGCAGGGGCGTGCCGGCCAGCTGGTCCAGGACGGTGGCCACCCCGTCCACGCCCTCGAGCGTGGCCGGCGGCCGCCAGGCCCCGTCGCGCCCCGTCCGCGGCCGCAGGTGCTGCCAGTCGGCGAGGAACCGGGCGTAGGCGGCCTGGTCCACCGGCTCGACCTCGGCGCGCAGCGCGGCGAGGGAGCGCATGCGGATCCGCCGCAGCACCTCGGCGTCGCACCACTCGGCGTCCAGGCCGGCGGCCCCGGGGGTGCCCTCCGGCCGGAACGCGCCCGTGCTCACGCGGCGCTCGGTGGCCAGACGCTGCAGCACCGAGAGCACGACGGCGCCGCCCAGTCCCAGCGCGGCCCCCGCCTCGGCGGCGGTGAAGGGGCCGTGGGTGCGGGCATAGCGGCCCACGAGGTCCCCGAGCGGGTCGTCGACCGGATCGAGGAATGCGGTGGGCACTCCGTGCGGGATCGGCGTGCCGAGCGCGTCCCGCAGGCGGGCGGCGTCCTCGACGGCGGCGAACCGCTCGACCCCGTCCTGGCGCAGGCGGAACGCGCGGCCGGCGCGCTCGAGCTCCGCCAGCATCCCGGCGACGGCGTCCTCGTCCGCGGCCTCCTCCGCCTCCCCCTCGGCCCGGGTGCGCCGCGCGGCCTCCGCCACGGACAGCGGCCCCAGCAGGCGCAGCAGGTCCGCCACGCCCTCGACCCCGCGGGCGCGCCGGTCGGGCGCGAGCCGCTGCAGCTGGGCCTCGACCTCCGCGATGACCCCGGCGTCCAGCAGCTCGCGCAGCTCCTCCGTGCCCAGCAGCTCGGACAGCAGTGCCGGGTCGAGGGAGAGCGCGGCGGCGCGGCGCTCGGCCAGCGGGGAGTCGCCCTCGTAGATGAACTGCGCGATGTAGCCGAACAGGATGGACTGGCTGAACGGGGAGGGCGCCGTCGTCGTGACCTCCACGAGCCGGACGGCCCGCGAGGCCACCCGCCCCGCGAGCTCCTTGAGCGCCGGGAGGTCGTAGACGTCCTGGAGCACCTCGCGCACGGTCTCCAGGATCACGGGGAACCGCGGGTGCTTCCGCGCCACGTCCAGCAGCTGCGCGGACCGCTGCCGCTGCTGCCACAGGGGGGTCCGCCGCCCGGGGTCACGGCGCGGCAGCAGCAGGGACCGGGCCGCGTTCTCCCGGAACCGGGCGGCGAACAGCGCGGACCCGCCGACCTCCGCCGTGACGATCTCGTCCAGCTCCTCGGCCGTGAACTCGAACAGCTCCGCGCCCGGCGGCTCCGCGTCCATCAGGGGGATGCGCAGCACGATCCCGTCGTCGGCCGCCATCGCCGCGCCCGAGCCGGTCTCCAGCCCGTACCGCTGCGCCAGCCGCGCCCCCACCGCGAGCGCCCACGGGGCGTGCACCGCCATGCCGTAGGGGGAGTGCAGCACCACGCGCCAGTCGCCGAGCTCGTCCGTGAACCGCTCCACCACGAGCGTCTGCTCGGTGGGCAGCACCCCGGTGGCCTCGCGCTGGTCCTTCAGGTAGGCCAGCAGGTTGTCCTGCGCCCACGGGTCCAGGCCCGCGGCGGCCAGGCGGGTGCGGCCGGCCTCGGGGTCCGCGTCCAGCTCGCGGCGGAAGCGCCCGACGGCGTCGCCCAGCTCCGCCGGCCGGCCCGCGGCGTCGCCCCGCCAGAACGGGAGCTTGCCGGGCTGCCCGTAGGCGGGCAGCACCAGGACGCGGTCCGCGGTGATGTCCACGATGCGCCAGCTCGTGGCGCCCAGCAGGATGACGTCCCCCACGCGGGACTCGTAGACCATCTCCTCGTCGAGCTCGCCGACCCGGCGCCCGCCGGAGCGGGCCGAGCCCGCGGACGCGGAGCCCGCCGACTCGGCCGTGTCCCCGGCCGCCGCGCCGCCGGGGGTGCCGTCCGCGCCGCCGTCGGAGGCCAGGAACACCCCGAACAGGCCGCGGTCCGGGATGGTGCCGCCCGAGGTGACCGCGAGGCGCTGGGCGCCGGGGCGGGCGGCGAGCGTGCCGTTCTCCCGGTCCCACAGGATGCGCGGGCGCAGCTCGGCGAACTCGTCCGAGGGGTAGCGGCCGGCCAGCAGGTCGAGCACGGACTCGTAGGCGGAGAACGGCAGCGTGGCGAACGGCGCGGACCGGCGCACGAGGTCGAACCACTCCTGCGCGTCCAGGTCCGCGACGGCGACGGCGGCCACGGTGTGCTGGGCGAGGATGTCCAGCGGGTTGGCGGGGATCCGCAGCGACTCGATGCGCCCGGCCGTCATGCGCTCGGCCACGACGGCGGTGTCCACGAGGTCGCCCCGGTGCTTGGGGAAGAACACGCCGCGGGAGACCTCACCCACCTGGTGGCCGGCGCGGCCCACGCGCTGCAGACCGGAGGCCACCGAGGGCGGCGACTCGACCTGGATCACCTGGTCCACCGCGCCCATGTCGATGCCCAGCTCGAGCGAGCTCGTGGCCACGACGCAGCGGATCTGGCCGGTCTTCAGGGCGTCCTCCACGATGGCGCGCTGCTCCTTGGACACGGAGCCGTGGTGGGCGCGGGCGAAGTCGGAGACGGTGCCCGATCCGGTGCCGGTCTGCCCGGCCACCTGGGCGGGTCCGTGGAAGCCGGTCGGGTCCGGTGTGCGGAAGCCGGGGACGGCGTCCGGGTGCTCGGCTGCGGCGGCCGCCTCGGCGCGGGCCTCCCAGATCTCGTTGAGGCGGCCGGTGAGGCGCTCGGCCAGGCGCCGGGAGTTGGCGAACACGAGTGTGGAGCGCCGCTCGGCCACCAGGTCCACGATCCGCTCCTCGACGTGCGGCCAGATGGACCCGCCCGTCACCGCGCCCTCGTCGCCGAGCCCGCCCGTCGAGGAGCCGGGGCCCAGGTCGTGGGCGGCGGCGGGGGAGGAGAGGTCCGTCAGGTCCGGCACCGGCACCGTGACCGTCAGGTCCCAGCGCTTGGCCGAGGCGGGCCGCACCACCGTCACCGGCTGCGTGCCGCCGAGGAACCGGGCCACCTCGGCGGCCGGCTCGACCGTGGCGGACAGGCCGATCCGCTGCACCGGCGTGTCCAGCAGGGTGTCCAGGCGTTCGAGGGAGACGGCCAGGTGGGCGCCGCGTTTGGTCCCGGCCACGGCGTGCACCTCGTCCACGATCACCGTGCGGACCCCGGCCAGCGCCGCGCGGGCCTGCGAGGTGAGCATGAGGTACAGCGACTCGGGCGTGGTGATGAGGATGTCCGGCGGATCCTGCTGCAGGCGCCGTCGCTCGGCCGCCGGGGTGTCTCCGGAGCGCACACCCACCCGGACGCGCGGCACGGGCCTGCCCTGGTGTGCGGCGGTCTGTGTGATGCCCACCAGCGGGGCCCGCAGGTTCCGCTCCACGTCCACGCCGAGCGCCTTCAGCGGCGAGACGTAGAGGACGCGGGTGGCCGCCGTCCCCTCGGCGGCGGGCTCGCGCACGAACGAGTCGAGCGCCCAGAGGAAGGAGGAGAGGGTCTTGCCTGAGCCGGTCGGCGCGATCACCAGTGCGTGCCGCCCGGAGGAGATCGCGTCCCACGCGCCGAGCTGGGCCGGCGTCGGGGCCTCGAACGCGCCCGTGAACCAGGCGCGCGTGGGCTCGGTGAACCGGCCCAGGACGACGTCGGCCGCGGGCGTGGCCGTGCCCGCTGCGGTCTCCGCGGGCCCGCTCATGCGTGGTGGTACGGTCGGCCGGCGGAGATCTCCTGGGCTCGGTAGACCTGCTCCGCCAGGATCAGCCGCACGAGCTGGTGCGGAAAGACGAGCGGGGACAGGGACCAGACGCGGTCCGCGCGGGCGTGGACCCGGGCGTCCACCCCGTACGCGCCTCCGATCACCATCGTCACCGGGGCGCCGACGTCGAACCGGCTCTGCAGGTGCCGCGCCAGACCCGGCGAGTCGAACGCCGTCCCCCGCTCGTCCAGCAGGATCAGGTGCTCGTCCGCGCCGACCGCGCCCAGGATCCGGTCCGACTCCTCCGTGCGCGCCGCCTCCTCCTGCCGCGCGGAGTGCGGCAGCAGACGCCACGAGAGGTCGTAGGGCTTCTTGAGGCGCCGCTCGTAGCGGTCGATCCCGTCGACGACCCACGCCTCATGCTTCTTGCCGATGGCCAGCACCCGAACAGACATGGCCCCATGATCGCACCGGCCGCGGACACGGTACGGGGGTCGGCCCCCGCCGCTCGGTTACGCTCGCCGGGGCGGGGTGCCTGGCTCCGCACCGGAAGGGGGCCCATGACGTCGACCGCACGGTCCCCGCGGGTGTCCCGCCGCGCCGCGCTCGGCCTCGGGGTCGGCGCCCTCGCGGTGGGCGGGGTGGCCGTCGTCACCGACCTGGCCGGCGCGCCCGCCGGGCCGCTGGGCGCCAACGCGACGGCCCTGTACGGCATGCGCAGCTCCACCGGGCACACGTACGCGGCCCTGCCCGGGCGCGCCGGACGCATCGACGTGTACCGGCCGCCGGGCCAGGGCCCGTTCCCGGTCCTCGTGTGGAACGCGGGCTCCGGCTGGCGCAGCGATCGCGGCTACAGCGACGGTGTCGACGTCGCCCGCGGCCTGGTCCCGCACGGCTACGCCGTCGCCGCGTTCTCGGTGCGCAGCTCCAAGCAGGGCACGTTCCCCGCCCAGGTGGAGGACGCGACGGCGGCGGTCCGCTGGGTGCGGCGCAACGCCCCGGGCCTGCAGCTGGACGCGGGGCGGGTGGCCGTGGCCGGCTCGTCGTCGGGCGGTTGGAACGCCCTCATGGCCGGCCTCACGGGCGGACAGGACCTGGACCGGGAGCAGGTGCCGCCGCCCGGCCGGGAGGTGCCCGACGGCGGCCACGCGGTCCCGGAGGAGGACCGCGTCCACGCGATCGTGGACTTCTTCGGGCCCACGGACTTCCTGACGATGAACCGCCAGATGCTCCCGGGCGCGTGCGCGGACTACAACCGCGCGAACCGGCTGGAGCACTGTCACCTCGACGACCGCAGCACCAAGTCGGACATGCTGGGGGTGCCGGTCCTGGCCTCGGGCGGCCTGACCCGGCTGGCCTCCCCGATCGCGCACGTGCGCTCGGACTCGCCGCCCCTGCTGGTCGTCCACGGGCGCAAGGACGTCACGGTGCCGTGGGGGCAGAGCCTCGAGCTGTACCGGGCCGCGGAGGCCGCCGGACTGCGCACCGCGTTCTACTCGGTGGCCGAGGGCGGCCACGACCTGGGCATGATGACCGCGAAGACCCGCAGCGCGGAGGTGCTTCGCAACGGTGTGCCGGCCAGCGCCGTGCACGCCACCATCTCGTGGTCCGCGGTGGCCTCGTTCCTGGACGCCGTCCTGCCGCGCTGAGCCGGCGGCCGGACCCGCCCCGGCATGGCGAAAGCCCGGGAGCACGAGGCTCCCGGGCTACACATCTGGCGGTGACGGTGGGATTTGAACCCACGGTACGGGGTTACCGTACACAGCATTTCGAGTGCTGCACCTTCGGCCGCTCGGACACGTCACCAGACCAGGACACCCTACCCGAGCCGCGGCGGCGCGCCCAAACCGGCCGCCCGCCGTCGTCGGGCGCGGGCGCGTTCAGCCGCGCTGTGCCGCGAAGAACTCCCGCAGCAGCGCCGCGCTCTCCTCGGCGCGGACGCCGGCGCGGACCTGCACCTGGTGGTTGAAGCGGGGGTCGCGGACCACGTCCAGCACCGAGCCGCACGCGCCCGCCTTCGGGTCCCATGCCCCGAACACGACGCGCGGGATGCGGGCCAGCAGCAGCGCACCGGCGCACATGGGGCAGGGCTCCAGGGTCACCACGAGGGTGCAGTCCGTCAGGCGCCAGCCGTCGCCCGCCCCGGCGGCGGCCCGCAGCTCCGCCCCGCGGCGCAGCGCGAGGACCTCGGCGTGGGCGGTGGGGTCGTGGTGCTGCTCGCGCTCGTTCCCGACGACGGCCAGGACGGCCCCGTCGCCGGCCACGAGGGCGGCTCCGATCGGCACGTCGCCGGCCGCTCCGGCCACGCGGGCGGCCCGGAGTGCCAGGCCCATCCACGCGTGCTCCTGCTCGGCCGTGGGCGCGGGGGAGGGGACGGGGGCGGACACGCGGCCAGCCTAGCGGCGGTGTCGGCGCCCCCGCGGGCGCGGGGACGGGCGCAGGGGCGCGCGTGGGCGGTACCGTGGGCGCCATGCGCGTCCACATCGTCGACCACCCGCTCGTGGCCCACAAGCTCAGCGTCCTGCGGGACAAGAAGACCCCGTCCATGATCTTCCGGCAGCTCACGGAGGAGCTCGTGATGCTGCTCGCCTACGAGGCGACGCGCGACGTGGCCATGGAGGAGGTGCGGATCGAGACCCCGGTGACCGAGACCACCGGCTTCCGGCTGGCCCGGCCGCGTCCGCTGGTCGTGCCGATCCTGCGCGCGGGGCTCGGGATGCTGGAGGGGATGACCAAGATGGCGCCGTCCGCCGAGGTCGGGTTCCTCGGCATGGCCCGCAATGAGGAGACGCTGGACATCGTCACCTACGCGGAGCGGCTGCCGGCCGACCTGTCCGGGCGTCACGTGTTCGTCCTGGACCCCATGCTGGCCACGGGAGGCACGCTGATCGAGGCCATCCGCTTCCTCTACCAGCGCGGCGCGGCGCGGGTCACGTGCCTCTGCCTGCTCGGAGCGCCCGAGGGCATCGAGCGGCTGGAGGCCTCGCTGGGCGACGTCGAGGTGGACCTGTACCTGGCCGCCGTCGACGAGCGCCTGGACGAGCGGTCCTACATCGTCCCCGGCCTCGGCGACGCCGGCGACCGGCTCTACGGTCTGGCGGAATGACCTGATCGGACCTCCGCGTCCGCCACGAGACGACCACGGCCCCCGCCCCCACCCGGCGGGGGCCGTGGTCGTCTCACGGGAGCGTCTCCGGCGGGGACGTCAAGCGGGGCCGCCAATGTGTCGTCCATCTAGTGGACGTCACGACCCGCTGTGACCCGTCATCATGGCGTCGCATGGAAAACCTGGCAGTCTCCTGCATAAATATTCCGCATACTCATTGGTCCTGCGGCGCGCTCCCACCTGTTGAACAATGAGAGAGTCACGCGGGCGAGCCGAGCGACGGCGCGACGTTATTCCGATCCGCGAATAGTGATGTTGAGCACATTCAGGACTCTTCTTCTCAAATAATGAGACAAAAGTGCGAACGTTACTTGCCAGTCCCCTCGGTGAAGTCACATTCTTGTCATGTGACGCCTCGTCCGCCGCACCGACCGAGCGGTGGAGGGGCCATGAGCCGAAAGAGGAGTGGTGGCCATGGGTCAGTCCGCCGGATACGTGCACATCTCCGTCCGCAACGCGCAGCGCCGGGCCGACGGCATGTCCCGCCGAGGCCAGGCCCGCGCAGGCCTGCGCCTGGCCGGTGGCACCGACGCCCCCGACTCCCAGACGGCGCCGACGCCGGTCCTGGCGCCGAACGGCATCCCGGGTCCCCAGGCGGTGGCCCGGGAGAACGAGGCCCGTGGGTTCGTCATCTACGTGGGCATGGACGAGCTGGCCGCCTCGGCCGCCGGCACCTCCCTCACGCGGCTGGCCAATGAGCTGCGCCACTACGTGGAGTCCCTCGTCCCCGGGGCGGAGTCGCACGCCGCCGTCGCCCTGGCCCCCGCCGGCGCGGAGGGCCGCGACATCGAGGTCGTGCGCCAGGTGCTCGGCGACCCGACCGTGCAGGGCGGCACCCGTCCCGACCTGGCGCAGGCGCCGGCCCCCGTGTCCACGCGCCAGCCCGGTGTGCTGATCGATCTGTCCCGGCGCGAGGTGCAGCTGGACGGTGAGTCGCTGAACCTCACCTTCAAGGAGTTCGAGCTCCTGAACTACCTCGTGGAGAACGGCGAGCGCACCGTCGGCCGCGAGGAGTTGCTCGACGCCCTGTGGCGCAACGCCGACGAGGTGCCCAACGAGCGCACCATCGACGTGCACATCCGCCGCCTGCGCGCCAAGCTCGGCCGCCTCGCGAACACCGTGCGCACCGTGCGCGGCCAGGGCTACCGCTTCTACCGCCACCCCGAGGTGGTCGTGTGGGCGGCGCCGGAGTACAGCATCTGACCCGCGCCCGCCCGTGTCCGACGACGGCCCCCGCTCACCCGAGCGGGGGCCGTCGCCGTAGCCTGGCCGCATGAGCACCGCCGACGCGAAGACCCTGATCGTCCTCCGGCACGCCAAGGCCGGCTGGCCCGACGCGGCCGACGACCATGCCCGCCCGCTCGCCGAGCGAGGCCACGCCCAGGCGCCCGCCGCCGGCGACTGGCTCCGCGAGCACGACCTCGTCCCGGACGCCGTCGTGTGCTCCGATGCGCTGCGCACCCGTCAGACGTGCGTGTGGGTGTGCGAGCGCCTGGGCGAGCTGGCACCCACGCCCTACCTGGACCCGCGGCTCTACGGCGCCGACGCGGCGCGGGCCCTGGCCGTCGTCAACGAGACGGAGGAGACCACGCGACGGCTGCTGGTGGTGGGCCACATGCCGTGGGTGCAGGAGCTGGGCATGCGGCTGATGAGCCTGGACTCGGACCAGGACGCGGCGCTGCGCATGAGCGAGCACTGCCCGACGCTCGGGATGCAGGTGTTCCGGGTGGAGAAGCCGTGGGCCGAGCTCGACGGCCGCGACGCCGCCCTGACGCACTTCGTGGTTCCGGGGCGCTGACCTCCGCGGCGGCGCGCGTGGCAGAGGCGCGCCGACATGACGAAGGCCCCGCTCCAGCAGGAGCGGGGCCTTCCGATCGTGCGCCCAAAGGGATTCGAACCCCTGACCTTCTGTTCCGTAGACAGACGCTCTATCCAGCTGAGCTATGGGCGCATCACCCGATCCGCCGGAGCGGCTCGAACTCGTAGAACACTACAGGACCTCTCCGGCGAAGTGCAAATCGACGGTCTGCGGCGGTCTGTGTCGGGGGTGTGGCGCAGGCGCGGCCATGATAGCCGGGCTCAGGTACCATGGCAGGACCGTGCGGCCACAACGATGTGGTGCGCGCTTCGGCGGTGCACGCATCGGAGTGGACGGGACGGAACGGCCCCGGACCCCAATGGGAGGACTCTCCACCATGGCTGACAACGCCACCACCTCGTTCGCGGATCGCGCCCTGGCGGACGCGCCCACGGACTACGCCCAGCTGCGCGAGTGGGTCGCTCAGATCGCTGAGCTGACGCAGCCGGACTCCGTCCAGTGGGTCGACGGCTCCGAGGAGGAGCGCGACCGCCTCGCGGACGAGCTCGTGGCGGCGGGTACCCTGACCCGCCTGGCCGAGGACAAGTTCCCCAACTCCTTCGCCGCGTTCTCCGACCCCGCCGACGTCGCCCGCGTGGAGGACCGCACCTTCATCTGCTCCGAGAAGGAAGAGGACGCCGGCTTCACCAACAACTGGATGGACCCGGCGAAGATGCACGGCATCCTCGACGACGCGTTCACCGGCGCCATGCGCGGCCGCACCATGTACGTGATCCCGTTCGTGATGGGCCACCTCGACGCCGAGGACCCGAAGTACGGCGTGGAGATCACCGACTCCGCCTACGTGGTCCTGTCGATGCGCATCATGGCCCGCATCGGCCAGGACGTGCTGGACAAGATGTCCCGCGAGCAGGCCTTCTACGTGCCGGCCGTGCACTCCGTGGGCGCCCCGCTGGAGCCGGGCGAGCAGGACGTGCCGTGGCCGTGCAACGAGACCAAGTGGATCGTGCACTTCCCCGAGGAGCGCTCCATCTGGTCCTTCGGCTCCGGCTACGGCGGCAATGCCCTGCTCGGCAAGAAGTGCTACGCGCTGCGCATCGCCTCCGTGATGGCCCGGGACGAGGCCTGGCTCGCCGAGCACATGCTGATCCTCAAGCTGACCAACCCCGAGGGCCGGTCCTACCACATCACCGGCGCCTTCCCGTCGGCCTGCGGCAAGACCAACCTCGCCCTCATCGACCCCACGATCGAGGGCTGGAAGGCCGAGACCCTGGGCGACGACATCACCTGGATCCGCGCCGGCAAGGACGGCGAGTTCCGCGTGATCAACCCGGAGACCGGCTACTTCGGCGTCGCCCCCGGCACCGGCTGGTCCACCAACCCGAACGCCATGCGCGCGATCTCCAAGGGCAACTCCATCTTCACCAACGTCGCCCTCACCGACGACGGCGGCGTGTGGTGGGAGGGCATGACGGACGAGGCCCCCGAGCACCTCACCGACTGGCGCGGCAACGACTGGACGCCCGAGTCCGGCACCCCGGCCGCCCACCCGAACTCCCGGTTCTGCACGCCCATCGAGCAGACGGACATGCTGGCCGACGAGTACCGCGACCCGCGGGGCGTGAAGCTGGACGCCATCCTGTTCGGCGGCCGCCGCAAGACCACCGTGCCGCTGGTGACCGAGGCCTTCGACTGGGAGGACGGCATCCTCAAGGGCGCCACCCTCTCCTCCGAGACCACCGCGGCCGCCGCCGGCGCCGTGGGCGTCGTGCGTCGCGACCCGATGGCCATGCTGCCGTTCCTCGGCTACGACGCCGGCGACTACCTGGCCCACTGGGTCAGGGAGTCCGGCAAGGCCGACCCGGAGAAGCTGCCGCGCATCTACCTGGTCAACTGGTTCCGCCGCAACCGCGACGGCGGCTTCGCCTGGCCCGGCTTCGGTGAGAACTCCCGCGTCCTGAAGTGGGTCGTGGAGCGCCTGGAGGGCAAGGCCGAGGCCGTGGAGACCCCGATCGGCCTCGTGCCGGCCGCGGGCTCGCTCGACCTGTCCGGCCTCGAGGTGTCGGCCGAGGACCTCGAGGACGCCCTCAGGGTCGACGCCGCGGAATGGGCCGAGGAGAACGAGCTCATCGAGGAGTGGCTCGGCCGGTTCGGCGAGTCCCTGCCGCAGGCCATCCGCGACCGCTTCGAGGCGCAGAAGCAGCGCTTCGCGCAGGCCTGAGCCCCGCCGCACGCGGAACGGCCCGCACCCCGTGAGGGGTGCGGGCCGTTCCGCGTTCCGGGGCCGGATCAGGCGGCGAGCCAGAGGTCCGGGCCGAAGATCTCGTAGCGGATGGACGTCGCGGGCACGCCGGCGTCGATCAGCTTCGAGCGGGTGGACTGCATGAACGCGAGCGGGCCGCACAGGATGTAGTGCCCGTCGCGGGGCAGTTCGACGTCGTCGAAGTGCATCACACCCTCGACGGTCGTGACGCCCTCGGGGTCCTGCTCCGGCCGCACCCCGAGGAAGAGGCGGGCGTCGCCGTGCGGCAACGCCGCCAGGGACTCCGTCACCTGTTCGCGCAGGGCCACCGCCTCCCAGGACGCGTCGCCGTGGAGGAGGAGGACCTGGCGGTCCGAGCCCTGCTGGGCGAGGGTGTCCAGGATCGCGGCGGCCGGGGTGATGCCGATGCCGGCGGTCGCCAGGACCAGGGGAGCGGTGGAGTCCTCGTCCTCGAGGGTGATGTCGCCGTAGGGGTTGGACAGCTCGATGACGTCGCCGACCTCCACGTTCTGGATGAGCATGGGCGAGACCTCGCCGCCCTCGTCCAGCTTCACGGTGATGACGCGCTCGGTGGTGGACTCGGCCTTCTCGGAGAGGGAGTACTGGCGGCACTGGCGCAGGCCGTCCTCTACCTTCAGGCGCACGGACACGTAGCCGCCGGCCCTGCCGCGGGACTGCGGGGTGTCGTCGGCCGGCTCGAAGCGGAAGGTGACGGCCGCGTTGCCGGTGGGCTCCTTCGCGACGACCCTCCAGTCCGTCCACATCCTGTCGTTGGCCCGCTGGGAGTAGAGGCCCTTCTCGATCTTGATGAGGGCGTCGGCCATGAGCCAGTAGACCTCGGTCCAGGCGTCGGCCACCGCGGGGGTGACGGCGTCGCCGAGCACCTCGCCGATGGCCCAGAAGAGGTTCTCGTAGACGATCGGGTACTGCTCCTCGACGATGCCGAGGGCGGTGTGCTTGTGGGCGATGCGGGACAGGACGGCCTCGGGCAGGGTGCCCGGGTTCTCGAGCAGGTGCACCGCGAACTTCACGATCGAGCCGGCGAGGGCCTGGGCCTGCTCGCCGTTGCGCTGGTTGGCGCGGGAGAAGACGCCGTCGAGGAGCTCGGGGTGGGCCTCGAACATGTGGGCGTAGAACAGGGGCGTGATCTCCGGCATGTGCTCGGCGACGACGGCGGCGGTGGCCTCGATGACGGGGCGGGACTTCTCGGACAGCACGGGGGTCTCCGTCTCCTCGGTGGCGAATCTTGCGCTGGTTTTGCCAGATTACACCCGGCCGTCGCCGTCGGGAACTCGCCCCCGGCCCGTTCCCTCAGTGCGCCACGGGGATCTCCGGCAGGCCCAGCAGCACGGGCCCGCCGACAGGCCCGGCGCTCACCAGATCCCGGATCTGCACGGTGTCGAGCTCGGCGAGGAAGGCCTCGCGTGCGCGGTGCAGGGCGCCGCGCAGGCGGCAGTCGCCGGCGTAGGGGCACGCCACCCCGGAGTCGCGCCCGGTGCAGTCGATCACCTCGTCGCGGCTGCTCAGCGAGCGCACGAGCTCGCCCACACGCTGGTCCAGACCGGCCGCGGCAATCATGGCCCCGCCGTGCCGACCGCGCAGCACCTCGATGGTCCCGCGGCGACGCAGCTCGGCGACCGCCTTGATCACGTGGTTGTAGGGCACCTGGATCCGGTCCGCGATCTGCTGGCTGGTGAGCCGTTCCCCCTCGGCCGCCGCGAGCGTCATCAGCACGCGCAGGCAGACGTCGGTGTAGGCGCTCAGCTTCATCCCGCCATCATCCCACCGGTGCACGGCGCCGCCGCGCCTGCGGTGTCCGGGCCGGTTGGCATACTGACGCCATGGACGCCACCTCGCACCCCGACGCCGGCCCCCGCCTCCCCGAGACCTCCGCGCCGGGGGGCGACGCCGCGCTGCACGAGGAGGCCCTGGCCGTCCTGCGTCGGCTCGTGGACCGGCCGGACGCGCGATTCAAGGACGGGCAGTTCGAGGCGATCGAGGCGCTCGTGGCCCACCGCCGCCGCGCCCTGGTGGTGCAGCGCACCGGCTGGGGCAAGTCCGCCGTGTACTTCGTGGCCTCCCTGCTGCTGCGCGCCCGCGGCGCGGGGCCCACGCTGATCGTCTCCCCGCTGCTCGCGCTCATGCGGGACCAGGTCGCGGCCGCGGCCCGGGCGGGCGTGCGCGCGGTGTCCGTGAGCTCGGCGAACGCCACGGAGTGGGACGAGGTCCGGGCCCGGCTCGCGGCGGACGAGGTGGACGTGCTGCTGATCTCGCCCGAGCGCCTCACGAACCCCCGGTTCCGGGACGAGCAGCTGCCGGACCTCGTGGCGCGCATGGGCCTGCTCGTGGTGGACGAGGCCCACTGCATCTCCGACTGGGGCCACGACTTCCGGCCGGACTACCGCCGCATCCGGGACCTGATCGGGCTGCTTCCCGCCGAGGGGCCGCGCGCGGTGCCCGTGCTGGCCACCACCGCCACGGCCAACGCCCGTGTGGTGGCGGATGTGGTGGAGCAGCTCGGCGTTGCCTCCGAGCAGGATGTGTTCGTGCTCCGCGGCCCCCTGGCCCGCGCCTCGCTGCGCCTGGGCGTGCTGCACCTGCCCAGCCCGGCCGCGCGCCTGGCCTGGCTCCTCGACCACCTCGGGGACCTGCCGGGCTCCGGGATCGTCTACGCCCTCACCGTCTCCGCCGCCGAGGACACGGCGCGCGCCCTGCGCGAGGCGGGGCACGAGGTGGTCGCCTACACGGGCCGCACAGACCCGGAGCGTCGCGCCGAGATCGAGGAGGACCTCAAGGCCAACCGGGTGAAGGCCGTCGTGGCCACCTCGGCGCTCGGCATGGGCTTCGACAAGCCGGATCTGACGTTCGTGGTGCACCTCGGTGCGCCGGGCTCGCCCGTGGCGTACTACCAGCAGGTCGGCCGCGCCGGCCGTGGGACGGACCACGCGGACGTGCTCCTGCTGCCCGGGCCCGAGGACCGTCGCATCTGGGAGTACTTCGCCACCGCCTCCATGCCGGACGAGGAGCAGGCGCGCGCCGTGCTGGGGGCGCTCGCGGACCACGGCGGGGCCCTCTCCGTGGCGGCGCTCGAGCCGGACGTGCGGATCAAGCGCACCTCCCTGGAGCTGCTGCTCAAGGTCCTCGCCGTGGACGGGGCGGTCGAGCGGGTGGGCGGCGGCTGGCGCGCCACCGGGCGGGAGTGGACGTACGACGCCGAGCGGTACGCCCGCGTGGCCGAGGCCCGCCGGGCCGAGGAGCGGCTCATGCTCGACTACCAGACCACGGACCGGTGCCGCATGGAGTTCCTGGCCCGCACCCTGGACGACCCCACCGCCGCGCCGTGCGGCCGCTGCGACGTCTGCGCCGGCCCCTGGTACCCCACGGGATCGGACGGGGCGGCGCGTGAGCGCGCGGAGGCCGCCCTGCGCCGCACCGGTGTGCCGATCGAGCCCCGTCGCATGTGGCCCTCGGGCATGGACCGGCTGGGCGTGCCCGTCAAGGGGCGCATCGCGCCCGAGTCGCAGGCCGAGGAGGGTCGCGCGCTCGCCCGCCTGACGGACCTCGGGTGGGGCACCGTCCTGCGGGACCTGCTGGACCGGGAGGACGCCCCGGTGCCGGAGGAGGTCCTGCGGGGCGCCGTCGACGTCCTGGCCGGCTGGGGGTGGCGGACGCGGCCGATCGCCGTCGTCGCGATGCCCTCGCGCACCCGCCCGCAGCTGGTGGGGTCGTTCGCCGAGGGGATCGCCCGGATCGGCCGGCTGCCGTTCCTCGGCTCGCTCGAGCACGCGCGCGGCGGTCCCACGGCCGGGCCGGGCGGCAACAGCGCCTACCGGCTCGGGTCCGTGTACGGCCGGTTCGCCGTCCCCGAGGCGATGGCGCAGATGCTGCGCACCGCCCCGGACGCCGGCCGCCACGGCCCCGTGCTGCTGGTCGACGACCTCGTCGACTCGCGGTGGTCGCTCGCCGAGGCTGCGCGGGTGCTGCGCGAGGCCGGCGCGCAGGGGGTGCTGCCGCTCGTCCTCGCCCAGGCCGGATGAGCCGCCGCGGTCAGCGCTCCGCGCGGACGATCGCCAGCACGGCGTCGCGGAGTGCCTCCATGGTGGCGGCCGTGCGGGCCTCGCCGTTGTAGCGCAGGAACGGCTCCGTGTTGGACGGGCGGAGGTTGAACCACCACGTGCCGTCCTGGGCGGCGACCGTGGTGCCGTCCATGCGGGTCACCGTGGTGGCCACCCCGGCGAAGTCCTCGTGCACGGCCTGGCCCTCGCCGACGCCCTCGCCCACGGCGGGGGCGAACTGCGCCACCACCGCGGCCACGGCGGCGTCCTTGTCCTCGACCTGCGAGTTGATCTCGCCGGAGGCCACGTACGGCTCGTACTCCTCGGCCAGCTCGGACAGCGGCTGCTCCTGGCCGCCCAGGGCCGCCAGCACGTGCATGGCCGCGAGCATGCCGGTGTCCGCGTTGAAGAAGTCGCGGAAGTAGTAGTGCGCGGAGTGCTCGCCCCCGAACACGGCGGACTCGGCGGCCATGACCGCCTTGATGAAGGAGTGGCCCACGCGGGTCTCCACGGCCCGGCCCCCGTCGGCCGCCACGAGCTCGGGGACGGCGCGGGAGGTGATCAGGTTGTGGATGACCACGGGGGTCTGCTCGCCGTCGGCCTTCGCGCGGGCGATCTCGCGGCGGGCCACCAGGGCGGTGACCGCGGAGGGGGAGACCGGAGCGCCCTGCTCGTCGATCACGAAGCAGCGGTCGGCGTCGCCGTCGAAGGCCAGGCCGATGTCCGCACCGTGCTCCACGACGGCGGCCTGCAGGTCCCGCAGGTTCTCCGGCTCCAGAGGATTGGCCGGGTGGTTCGGGAAGGTGCCGTCCAGCTCGAAGTAGAGCGGCTCGATCTCCAGCGGCAGGGCGGCCAGCTCGGCGTCGCCGAGGACGGCCGGGGTGGTCTTGCCCGCCATGCCGTTGCCCGCGTCCACCACGACCTTCAGGCGGCGCACCCCCGTCAGGTCCACGAGCGAGCGCAGGTATGCGGCGTAGCCGGGGAGGATGTCCTCCTCCGTCACGGTGCCGGTGGTCTCGGCCGCGGGGATCTCACCGGCGTCGAGGTAGGCCTGGGCCGCGTCGCGGATCTCGAACAGCCCGGTGTCCGAGGAGACCGGCACGGCGCCGGCCTGGGCCATCTTCATGCCGTTGTACTCGGCCGGGTTGTGCGAGGCGGTGAACACCACGCCCGAGGCCTGCTTCACGCCCGCCGCGTAGTAGAGCATGTCCGTGGAGATCAGCCCCAGGGTGACGACGTCGGCGCCGCGGCGCGTGGCACCCTCGGCGAAGGCCGTCATGAACGCGGGCGAGGAGGGGCGCATGTCCCCGCCGACCAGCACGGTCTGACCGGCCAGGCCCAGCACGTCCACGAAGGCCGCGCCCACCGCGCGGACGCTCTCCGCCGTGATGGATTCGCCCACGATGCCGCGGACGTCGTACGCCTTGAAGGAGTCGTGCAGGTCGAGGGAGGGGGTCGAGGTAGTCACCCGACCGATCGTAGTGGACAGCCTGGATACAGTGAGGGCGTGCCCCCGACCACTCCGCCCCCGAGCGCGGGGCCCCCGGCCGTCCCGCCGTCGGGACCCGCGCCGGCCGCTCCCGGGGAGCCCGCGTACCGCAGGCTGCTGATCGGGCTGTTCCTGGCGGGGGTGGCCACGTTCGCCCAGCTCTACTCCCCGCAGGGCCTGCTGCCGCTCGTCAGCGACGACCTGGGCGTCCCCGCGGACCGTGCCGCCCTGCTCGTCTCCGCCAGCACACTCGGCCTCGCCGTGTCGGTGGTGCCGTGGTCCGTGGCCGGGGACCGGTGGGGCCGCCGACGCGCCATGGTGGTCTCGATGGTCTCCGCCAGTGCGTGCGCGCTCACGGGCGTCCTCGCGCCCACGTTCGAGGCCATGCTCGGCCTGCGCCTGCTCGAGGGCATGGCGCACGGGGGCGTCGCGGGACTCGCCGTGGCGCTGCTGGCGGAGGAGGTGGCCCCGCACGCGGTCGCGGCGGCCGCCGGCACCTACATCGCCGGCACCACCCTCGGCGGTCTCTCCGGCCGGCTCCTCGCCCTGCCCGTCGCGGAGGCGTCCTCGTGGCGCGGCGGCATGCTGGCCGTCACCGTGGTCGGTGTGCTGTGCACGGTCGGCTTCCTGGCGATCACCCCGCGTGCCCGACGTTTCACGCCGTCGCCCACCTCCGCGGCGGCGCTCGTGCGCATCGTGCGCGGTCACCTGAGCTCGCCGGAGCTCGTCGTCGTCTACCTGCAGGGGGCGCTGCTGATGGGTGGGTTCGTGGCGCTGTACAACTTCGTGGGATACCGCCTGCTCGACCCGCCGTTCTCCTGGACGCCGACGGCGGCCGGCCTCGTCTTCCTCGCCTATCTCGCGGGCACGTGGTCGTCGCCGCGCGCGGGTCGGCTGGCCGCGCGGGTGGGCCGGCTGCCCGTCCTGGCCGGCGCGACGGCGGCCATGGCGGCGGGCGTCGCCCTCACGTCGGTCCCGCATCCGGCGGTGCTGGTGCCCGCCCTCGTGCTCGTGACGGGCGCGTTCTTCGCCGCCCACGCCGTGGCCTCCGCGTGGTCCGGGACGGCCGCCCCCACGGGCCGCGCCCAGTCGACCTCCCTGTACAACTTCGCGTACTACGCCGGCTCGAGCCTCTTCGGCTGGCTGGGCGGCGTGTTCCACGAGTCCCATGGGTGGCCGGGGACGGTGCTGATGGTCCTGGCCCTGGTGCTGACCGCCCTGGCGAGCGCCGTCGTCGTGCTGCGCGGACGCGGGACGGCCCCGGCGCGCTGAGCCGGGGCCGTCGTGGGGGCGGGTGTGAGCGGGTCGACCCGCGGGTCACCAGCTGAGGGCCTCGGCATCCGTGCCGGTGGCGGACCGGGCCTGGTCGCGCCAGGCGGCGAGGACCTCCGGGTCCTGCAGCTCGAGCCACGCGATCATCTGCTGGTAGGTCACGCAGTAGGTGTCCTCCTCGACGCAGACCTCCCGCATGACCTTCTCCACAGCCGGGTTGAACGCGTTGAGACCCCAGTCGTTGAAGTGGTTGCCGAAGACCAGCGGGGCGCGGTTGCCCACGAACGCCGAGTCGTACATGTAGCGGTAGGTGCGGTACTGGAAGTCGGTGAGTCGGGAGACGTCCTCCGGGATGTCCTTGCCGCCGTTGCCGGAGATCCAGAAGTTGTAGTCCATCGCCATCACGAACGGGCTGGCCGCGTCCTTCTCGGCGAGCACGGGGGACCAGGTCATCGGCATCTCGAACTCCCAGATCCCGTCCTCCTGGTAGGGCCAGGCGACGCCGGAGGCGGCCGCGGCACGCGACGTGTCGTACTCGAGTCCGTTGTCCTTCCACATCGGGACGAGCTGGTCCCACTCCCCGTCGAGGCAGGGCAGACGTCCGCCCTTGACGTCGTCGGGGGTGACCTCCAGCGCCGGCAGGGAGCTGCCCGGGTTGTAGGCGCCGGGGTCGGAGAGGATGTCCGTGAACGAGCCGTACTCCTGCTTCCATTCGGCCGTGGACCACTGGTCTGCGCCGTACCTCGTGGGCGCGCACAGGTGACCCGCGTAGTGGGTGCCGATCTCGTGGCCGGCGGCGTGGGCCGTGTTGATGTTCTCGATGCGCTGCGCCACCTCGGCCTCGTCGCCGCCGAACTCCGTGCCCACGTAGCCGGGCTCGTTGCCGGGTGCCGTGTAGTTCTCCCGGTTGGCGGTCTCGATGAGGTTGATCGCGGACTGGAACACCGTGAACTTCGCGTCGGAGTCCGCGGCCGCGTCCAGGAAGGTCTTCCAGCGCGCGTCCTGACGGCCGCCGTCGAAGGAGAAGAGGACGAACTGCGGCGGGCGCTCCTCCGCCGTGAAGGCCCGCATCGGCACGCCCTCGTGGGAGCGGGCGGCCAGGGGGAGCGCGGGGTCCGCGGGGTCTGCGGCGGCCGACGGCGAGCCCTCACCGAACGACGACGCAGCCTGCGAGGAGGCCGCATCCGAGGACCGTCCCTGTGACGACGAGGCCTCGGATCCGTCCGCAGATGCGGGCGACGAGACGGCCGCGTCCGTGGCGCCGGAGGACCCGGCCGCCGTCCCCTCGTCCCCCTGCGGGGCGGCACAGCCGGCCAGCACGAGGGCGAGCGCCACCGACGTCCCCCACCAGCGGCGTCGCCGGGGCGAGGGGGTGTCGACGGTGCGGGCGGACGGGCGGGGGAAGGACATGCGGTCTCCTGGCTCGGTCGAGTGGCGGGCGGAGTGTCTCCTCCATGGCCGCCGTGACCAGACACGGAGAACTCCATTTTCTACCGTAGGCGAGGCCCTCGGTGGCTCTGGAGCCCTGGCAGAACTGTGACCAGGTTGTGATGTGGCGCCGCGGCCGCCGGCATGGCCCTCGCGGGCCACACCTAGACTGGAGGCATGGAATATCTCGTCCCTGTCCTCGCGGTGGTCGTCATCGGCGCCCTCGCGTTCGCCGCCGCCCGGTGGATGTCGGCTGGTCGAGCGCGTCAGGCGGCGGATCAGCGCACGCCGTCCGGTCGCGGGCTGGACATCGGACCGGAGCGGGCGCGTCTGGCGGCGGGGCTGCTGGACGAGGACGCCCATCGGCGCGTGTACGGGCACATCGCCCAGAGCCGTGTGATGGAGGCCGTGCGCGACTACCGCGCCCACACGGGACGCGGCCTGAAGGACGCCGTCATGGACGTGCAGTCCCTCGCCGTGCATCCGCAGGTCTACTCCGAGCCGGTGCAGGAACCGGACGCCACGTCCGCCGGAGTCGCGGGGCCCGTTCCCGACGACCATGGGGAGCCCCACCGGGACGATGCGGCCCCGGCCGAGACCCCCGGGCCGAAGCGGCCCGGACAGGATTCGAGCGGGCGGGGGGAGCCGGACGCCCAGACGCCCGATCGCGAGCCCTCTGACGCCGTGGCCGAGGACGACGCCCAGCAGGACACCGACCACGCCTCAGCTGCGCCGCGTCCGACGGCGACGCCCGCCGATGAGCTGACCACCCTGACCGTCCCGGCCGAGTGGACCGCCGCCCCCGCCGAGGAGGAGCTCCCCTTCGAGGTCGAGGTGATGCGGGGGACGGACTCCGTCCGCCTCTCCTCGCAGGACCTGCCGCCGTGGCTGCGCGACCAGCTCTCCGCCATGGTGCGGGACGGCAACCTCGAGTCCGCCGCCGTCCAGCTGTCCAGCCACTCGGAGCTCTCCGTCCCGGAGGCGTACGAGCTGCTGCGCCGCATGCGGGAGCGCCGCGGGGAGGGCTAGTCACCGGCCGGTCGGCATGTCAGGTCGCCGCGCGCAGACGCGAAGAGGGCCGGAATCGCGTGGATTCCGGCCCTCTCTCGCGGAGACGGGGGGATTTGAACCCCCGGCCCAACTTTCGTCGAGCCCTTCATTAGCAGTGAAGTCCATTCGGCCGCTCTGGCACGTCTCCTCCATCCGGCGCGCCTCGCACGGGGCGACGCGCGGTCAGACCGGTTCAGTTTAGCGCGCCAGGCCAGGGCAGGGCAAAGGAGCGGCGTGCTCACGGACGGATCACCATCGCGCACGAGCGGGGCCCCGGATCCATGGATCCGGGGCCCCGCGTGATCTGTCAGCCGTCCGGCCTGAGGCCGACGCGTCCGTTCAGATCAGATGCGATCCTTGCGGTCGTTGCGGCCGTCGAGGTCGCGATCGGTGGCGTCGCCGTCGACCTTGACGTCCTCGTGGCGGACCTCCTCGGTCACCGTCTCGGTGTCCTGCACCTGGCGCTTGCCCAGGGAGACCTTCTCGGCGTCCACGGTCTTGTTGACGACCGGGGTCTCCTCGTAGGTGGTGACCTCGACGTCGCCGTCGCGGCCGGCGGTGCGGGCCTCGGCGGAGTTCGGGTCGACGGACTCGCGCTCCACCACGACCTCCTCGCGGGTGACGGGCACCTCGACGGTCTCGGTGGTGGTGTAGGCCTGCTTGCGCAGACGGACGCGGCCGGAGGCGCGGCGCTCGGTGCCGACGTTCAGGTGCTCGTCCTTGACGACGACGGAGTCGGCGTCGGTCACCTCGCGGCGGTCACGATCGGCCACGTCGCGGCGGTCGCCGTCCACGACGGCCTCGTCGCGGCGGTCGGCCACGCCGGCCACACCCGCGGTGCCGGCCACGCCGGCGGCGCCGGCGTCGGTGCGCACGTCGTCACGACGCACGTCGCCGTCGTGATCCGCGGCGGAGTACTCCATGGAGTAGTACTCGTAGATGCGCTGCTCCTCCTCGGGGGTCAGCGAGCCGTCCGCGTCCACGTTCGGGGCGTCCTTCACGAAGGACTTCTCGAAGGGCACCGTGATGCCGTCGGCGGTGGTCTGGGCCTGCTGCAGCGGCACGAAGGTCTCGCGGGCGCCGAACAGGCCGGTCTTCACCGTGACGAAGGTGGGCTCGTTGGTGACGTCGTCGAGGTAGACCTGACCGACGGAGCCGATCTTGTCGCCGTCGGTGGCGAAGACGGTGGAGTTCTGCAGCTGGTCGAGAGCGTTGCGGTCCATGAGGAATTCTCCTTCTGAATTGGTGTTTTGTTGCCTTACGCTCATTCACAATTCCCCATGGGCCCGAGTGGCGTCAACCATCGGCCCCCCAGATTCCCAATTCCCAGACTTCTCCCAGAATCTCGGTGTGATCCGCATGATTCCGCGGATTCTTCGTCCGGGCCTGCTGTGGATCCTGGGGGATCGGTGGGAGTGTGGCGCATGCGGTCCGCGACCCTTGACGGCCACCGATATTGTGTGGAATACGCGCGCCGCAGGCGTGAAAACGATCCCGAGGAGAGTGGAGGCCCCATGTCCGAGCCCCTGGTGGCCGAGCGCCGCCTCGCAGTGGTGGGAGCCGGCCCCCGCGGCGTCATGCTGCTGGAGCGGATCCTCGCCCGACTCGAGGGCGCGGCCCCGGACGCACACCCCCGGCGGCTGCGCATCGACGTCGTGGACCCCTATCCGCCCGGGCCAGGGCGGGTGTGGCGCACGGACCAGTCCGAGCTGTACCTCATGAACACCCCCGCGTTCTTCCCGACCGCGTGCGCCGCCGACAACCCCGGTCTGCGCCCCTCCACCGCCGCCCAGACCTTCGACCAGTGGCGTCGCGTGCACCCGGAGGCCAGCCTCGGCGTGCGCCGCCACCAGTACCCGGCCCGAGCGGTCTACGGGCGCTACCTCCGGCACCTGTACAAGGACGTCGTCGCGGGGCTGCGCGCCCGCCCCGAGGTCGTCGAGGTCGTCGAGCACCGCGCGGAGGCCACCGCCCTGCACCCCCGGCCCGACGGCGGCGCCCGCCTGGAGCTGCGGGACGCCGACGGTGCGGTCTCCGCGCTCGACGCGGACGCCGTCGTGCTCTGCCTGGGCCATCAGCCGGCGGAGCTCAGCCCCGGCCAGAACCGGATGGCCGCCGCCGCGCGGGGCCGGGACGAGCTGCACTACCAGGGCCCGCAGATCCCCTCGGACGTGGACTGGGAGACCGTGGAGGCCGGGGCGGACGTCCTCGTGCGGGGCATGGGCCTGAACGCGTTCGACCTGCTGGCCCAGCTCACCCAGGGCCGGGGCGGGGTGTACCGCCGCACCGGCGACGGACCCGGCCGGGCCCTGCGGTACGAGCCGTCGGGGGACGAGCCGCGCCTGCACCTGATGTCCCGCCGCGGCATCCCGTACCTGCCCAAGGCGGAGGTGGACGCCTTCGTGCCCCGCGGCGTCACCCTCAGCTACCTCTCCGACGCCGCCGTGGACGCCCTCGCCGCCCGGCACGGGGCCCTGGACCTCGCCGAGCACCTCTGGCCGCTGCTGCACCGCGACGTGGTCCGGCACTACTACGCCACGCTCGTCCGGGCCCAGCCCGAGATCCTCGGCGGGCCCGTCGAGGCGCGCCGGTTCCTCGGGGAGCTCGTCGGCCAGCTCGAGGAGGCCGGCCGCGGCGCCCCCGTGACCTCCGCGCACGCCGAGGAGCTCCTCCAGCGGTACGCCCCCGGCCGCCGCTTCCTCGACATCCTGGCCTATGGGTCCCCGTTCGAGGACGCCGTGTTCGCCTCCCACGAGGACTATCAGCGGGCCGTCGCGGACCTCATGGAGCAGGCCTGCGTGGAGGCCGCCCTCGGGGAGGAGTCCCCGTTCATGATGGCCGTCGGCGCGCTCCATGCCGGCCGACTGCGGATCAAGGCGTGGATCGCCGAGGGCCGGATCGCCGAGGCCTCCCGCATCCGGGACGTCCAGGGCTGGTTCGAGCCGCTGGTCGAGGGCCTCGCCTCCGGGCCGCCCCTGTGGCGCGTCGAGCAGATGCTCGCGGTGCACCGGGCCGGCCTGCTCACCTGGGCCGGCCCCGCGCCCGTGGTCGAGGCCGAGGAACACGCATTCACCGCCCACAGCCCCCAGGTGGGAGCGCAGGACTCGCTGGGGCCCGCCGTCGTCGAGGGGGCCTGGCTGGTGGAGGCGATGATGCCGCCCAACCGCGTGCAGGCCGCCGCCTCCCCGCTGGTCCGTCAGATGCTGGCGGACGGCGTCGCCGCGGCCGGGACGTGGGAGGACGAGGAGGGTGTGCGCGTGCCCGCCACCGGCTTCGACGTCACGGCCCGCCCGTACCGGCTGCGGGCCGCGGACGGCACGGTCCACGCGGACGTGTTCGTGCTGGGCCTGCAGCTCTCGGGCGTGCAGTGGGGCACCGCGATCGCGGCCGAGGCCGGGGCCGATCCGGCCGGACGTGCCCTCTTCCTCGCCGACGCCGACGCCGCCGCGACGGCCGTGCTCGCCGGCTGAGCCCCCACGACGACGGCGGGGCCGTCCGGGTTGCTCCCGGACGGCCCCGCCGTCGTCATGCCGGGTGCGGCGCCCCGCGTCCCGTCAGGGACGGACCGGCCCGCGGCCCTTGCCGGGGTGCTCCGGGCCGTGGCCCTTGCCCGGGTGGTCGCCGCCGTGACCCGGGGTCGCGCCGACGCAGCGCAGCCACTCGCGCACGGAGTTCGCGGGCTTGCCCGGCACGCCGCGCGGATCGGTCACGCCGTCGCAGGTCTCGCCCGGGGAGGGCTCCGGCTCCGGGGTCGGCTCGGTCACGGGCGCGTCGAGCTGGAGGCCCACCAGGATCGGGTTGTGGTCCGAGGACCGCCACTGGTCCGCGGAGTACAGGTCCTCGGCCACGTAGTTGTGGCGCGAGTACTCCAGTGCCACGGATTCGTTCGCGTTGATCATCCAGATGTCCTGGCCGGTGATCGCCGTCGCCGCCGACGGCGAGGCGTAGATCCCGTCCAGGCTGCCGACGGCGCCGCCGAACGCGTACGAGTACTCGCCCGTGAGCGCGCCCTGCGAGAGGTACCCGGCCGCCTCGAGCACGCGGATCGGGTCCTCCTTCTCGTAGGCGTTGAAGTCGCCCATCAGCAGGACGCGGTCGGTGCCGGTCTCGGCCTTCATGCGCTCGGCGAAGGCCACGAGGGCCTCGGCCTGGCCCACGCGGTCCGCGTTGTACGCGCCCTGGCCGTCGCCCGCGTCCACGTTGTCCCCGGTCGCACCCGAGCCGCCCTTGGACTTGAAGTGGTTGGTGATCGCCACGAAGTCGGTGCCGGCCGCCCCCTCGGACGTGCCGTCGGCGGCGCGGAACAGCTGGGCCATCGGCTCGCGGGCGTTGTCGAAGTTCGTCTGGTCGTCCAGGATCACCGACTCGCCCACCGGGGTGACCTCGGCCGGCTGGTAGATGAACGCGGAGCGGATGACGTCCTCGTCCGCGAGCGCGGGACGGGTGGCCGGGGAGGCCACGTAGGCCCAGCGCTGCTCGCCGGCCTGCGCGTTGAGGGCCTCCACGAGGTGGGCCAGCGCGTGGTCCCGGTCGAGGCCGAACTTCTCGGAGTTCTCGATCTCCTCGAGCGCGACCACCGAGGTGCCGAGGCCGTTGATCGCGGCCGCGATCTTCTCCTGCTGGCGGGCGAACGCCTCGGAGGTGTAGGCGCCGCGCGGCAGGCAGCCGTTCGTGGTGACGGGGTTGCCGGCGCGGTCGCGGTAGGCGCTGCAGCCGGCCACGTCCTGACCCAGGGTCGTGAAGTAGTTGAGCACGTTGAAGCTGCCGACGGTGACGTTGCCGCCGACCGCCTCGGGGGCGGCCTCGGCCGGGCGGGTGTCCTCGATCGTCACGGGCTGGACGGCGGCCGCCGTGGCATCGGTGAGGTGGCCCAGCGGCTGGAAGGACCACGCGTCGAAGCGCCAGTCGAGGATGACTCCGGTGGTGAACTCCAGGCCCGCGCCCACGCGCACCGGCTGGTCCGCGTCCAGGTACGGCAGCGGATTCTGGTTGCCCGGCGAGCGCATGAAGTTCGTGGTGGCCCCGTCGTCGAGCACGATCAGCTGCTGCGCGTTGGCGGCCGCGACGGCCTGGGCCTCGGCGCCGGGCCGAGCCACGGACGTCGGGTTGTCCAGCGGCGTGGTGCCGGGGACGATGCCGAGGGAGCCGTACTGGTTGAGGGAGTAGTTGTCCGTGACCGTCCAGTCGCCCTGCGGGGCGAGGACCATGCCCTCGAGCGCCTCACGGTCGGCCTCCTCCAGCGGGAACTCCACCGGCGTGGGGGCCACGGCGCCGGGCTCGGCGACCGGCAGCACGCCGCCGGCGGCGACCTTGATCTGCGTGAGGCCGTAGTGCTCGGCCGCTTCGCCCGTGACCTGGACGTGGTCGCCGAGCGTCACGGAGCCGACCGTGTCCGGCGAGTACACGAACACGCCGTCGGAGGCGCCCGGGGTGGCGTCGGGGGTGTCGCCGCCGGTGCCGGCGGTCTGGATGTAGTAGCCGTCGTAGCCGCCCGTGGAGTACACGGCGGTGACGACGCCGGTGGTGGTCACCTGGCGCCCGGCGTACGGGGTGGCCGTGCCGGTGCCCTGGAGCTGGGCGATGGTGATCCGCTCGGCCGGGGTCGGCTGCGGCTCGGGCTCCGGGGTCGGCTCGCCGCCGGTGGCGGCGGCGTTGGTCGGGGTGACCTGGTCGGTGACGGTGAAGTCGGCGCTGTTGTCGTCCGTGTCCACGCCGTTCGTGCGGGTGAGGGACTTCGGGTCCGAGTTGGCCGAGGGGGCGCCGGCAGCCGCTGTTTCGAAGGTGTTCGTGGCTCCGTAGCCGAGCACGTCCGCGACGCCCGGCACCTGGCCGGTCACCACGGAGCCGACCGGCAGGTCCGTCACGGTGCCCGCCTGGCGCGCGAGCACGATCGTGCCCTTGGTGCCCGCGGGGTTGAACGCCCCGCCGGCCACGAGGTCTGCCTGCGGCAGGGCCGCGCCCGCGGTGCCGTTGGAGCCGCCAGAGACCAGGAAGTGGCCCTTCGCGGGCACCGTGCCGGACAGCGCGACCGTGCCCTGGGTCGCGGCCGTGCCGGCGGCGGAGCGGTACTGCAGGGACCAGCCGTCGAGGTTGATCGGCTGGTCGGTGGGGTTGTAGAGCTCCACGAACTTGTGGGTGTACACGGCGTTCGCGGAGCCGCCGTTGGTGTATGCCTCGTTGATGACGAGGGAGTCGCCGGCCGGGCTGGCCTGGGAGGGCAGGGCCACGGCGGGGGCGAGCAGGGCCAGGGCGGCGGTGGTCACCGCGGTGCGCGCGGCGAAGCGGGGCAGGGGGGTCATGTCGTCCTCGGTCTCGTTCTCGATGGGTCAGCGCGGCAGGCCCGCGGCGGTCAGCCAGGCATGGGCGGAGAAGACGGGGTGCGTGGCGGCGCCGCGCTGCACGCCGCGGCCCTTGCCCGGGTGGTCCTCGCCCTTCACGCGGCCCTTGCCCGGGTGGTCGGCGCCCTTGTCATGGCCCTTGCCATGACCCTTGCCCGGGTGGGTCGGGGCGGGCTGCTCCGGCTCGGTGGGGGACGGGGCCGCGGTGACCTCGAGGGCATGGCGCACCACGGTCGTGCTGCCGTCGGCGTAGCGCACGGTCATCACGAGCTCGCCCGTGCCCGCCGCGGCGGGGGCGGTGATCCCGGAGAGCGTGACGGTCTCGGAGCCCGCGGGGACGGCCACGGTGCCCAGGGCGGTCTCGGTGCCGTCGGCCGTGCGGAAGGCGACGTCGACCGCGGTCGCCGCGGGGGCGCCGTCGGAGTCCACCACGAGGTCCCCGAGGGTCAGGCCGACGGCCTGCCCGGCCTCGACCGAGGCGGGGGCGTCGGTGACCGGCACGCCGTTCTTGCCGAAGTCCGGGGCGACGGCGCCGTGGGCCGCGTCCTGGGCGCGGGCGTAGTCCGTGATCGCCTGGGAGTCCAACAGGCCCATGTTCACGAAGTTCTGGCGGCCGGTCGCGAAGGCGGTGTAGCCGTCGGGGGCCTTGGTCGGGTCCCCGAGCGTCGTCCAGGTGTCGTCGGCCAGGAACGACTGGCTGGCCACCGTGTACATGCGGTCCGCCTGGAGCGGCTCGCCGTCGATCCACACGCCGGTCACCTTGTCCCCCTGCGGGCGGGACTCGTCGTAGGTCCAGGTCAGCTCCTCGGACCAGCCGAGGGTGAACTTGCGCACGTCGTTCCGCCAGTTCTCCTCGAGGGCCAGCTTGATGGAGGAGCCCGGGATGTCGAAGTAGGTGATGGTGTTGCCGAACGGCGCCATGTCGAGCAGCTCGCCCAGGGTGAGGCGACCGACGAGGTCGGCCGGCTTGGCCGGGAACGCGCCGCCGTCGGTGAAGCGGTCCGTCAGCAGCTCGGAGCGCAGGCCGCCGGGGTTGGTCACGCCGAGGTCCACCTCGGGGTTCGCCTGCTCGGCGGCGTGCTTGACGGCGTCGCCCACCCAGGTGCCCAGGGTGGTCTCGGCGGCGCGCGTGCCGCCGGCCTTCCAGGAGCCGCCGGCGTCGATGAGCTTCTGGTAGTCGGTGGTGATGGAGGCGGACAGGTCGGCCACGACCTCGCCCTGCAGGTCCTCGAAGACCGCGACGGCCTCCTGCTCGATCGCGTACACCTGGGCGGTGACGGGGGATTCCGCGGCGGCCTCGGCGGGGGCCTGCGTGGACCGGGTCAGCAGGCGCGGGGTGAGCCCGGTGACCTCGCCGTCGGCGCCCACGGTCAGCTCGACGGCGGCCAGGTGGCTGCCGGAGGCGCCCGCCTGGATCACGGGGCGGTGGGCGCCGCCGGCCGTGGTGTCGTACTGGTAGAGCTGGTGGGTGTGGGCGTTGAAGATGACGTCCACGGCGGAGGAGGTCTCGCCGACGATCCGGTCGAACTCGGCCCGGGCCGCCCGCTCGGCGGCCAGCTCGCCCGCACCGGCGGCACCGTCGTGGTACGAGGCCACGATCACGTCGGCGGCGTCCTGGGCCGCCAGCTCGTCGGCGACCGCGTTCACGGCGGCGACCTCGTCGAGGACCTCGTTGCCCTTCAGACCCGCGCCGGTGGTGGTCGCGTACAGCTCGTTGGGGGAGGCGCCGATGACGGCGACGCGCACGCCGTCGACGTCGAAGACGGCGTGCGAGGTGAGGACGGGCTCCTTGCTCGTCGGGTCCACCAGGTTGGCGGAGAGCACCGGGAACTGGGCCCGGGACTCCACGCGGCCCTGCAGGTCGTCCAGGCCCTTGTCGAACTCGTGGTTGCCGGCGGTCAGCGAGGCCAGGCCGAGCGCGTTCATCACGTCGATCGTCGGGTTGTCCTGCTGCACGTTGGACACGGACTTCGAGCCGCCGATCAGGTCGCCGGCGCTGGTCAGCAGCGTGGAGCCGGCGCCGTGCTCGGCCTCGAACGCGGTGCGGTAGTCCTCCACGGTGTCCGCGAACTGCGTGCCGATGTAGTCCCCGGACAGCGCGCCGTGGAAGTCGTTGAAGGACAGGATCGAGATGGTGGTCTCGTCCGCGGCGGCCGTCTCGACGGCGAGGGCGGGCGCCGCACTCGCGGGCGCGAGGACGAGGACGGTGCAGGCGGCCGTGGTGACGGCACGGCGGCGGAACAGGCTGGGCATGGCTCTCCCCGGGATGCGTGATGACAGAGGTGCGCCGCCGGTGGACGGCGGGGTGACGCGCGGAGTCCATCACATCCAGGTGGCCTCCAGGTGAACGAGAGGCGGCGGGCCGTCCGGCCCGCCGCCTCTCGTCGTGTGCACGCGGATGGTGAGGGATTCGAACCCTCGGCACGGGGTCACCGCGCACCGGTTTTCAAGACCGGCTCCTTCGGCCGCTCGGACAACCATCCCGGGCCTGACCGCGACGGCGTGGGCCGCCGCGTCGAGGACCCACTCTAGCCCGTGGCCCGGCGGGCGACCGGTGGCGAGTCCGGCCCCCGCGCGCGAGGATGGACCCTCGACCCCCGACCAGAGGAGGAGACCCCCATGGACGTCCCCGCACAGATGCGCGCCGTGCGATTCACCGGTGCCGGCGACAACGGCGTCGTCCGCGTGGGCCACGAGCCCGTGCCGGACCCCGGCCCGGGCGAGGTGCTGGTGCACGTGGCCGCCGCGGGTCTCAACCGCGCGGACATCGCGCAGCGCGAGGGCCGCTATCCGCCGCCGCGCGGCGCCTCCGAGATCCCCGGGCTCGAGG
The DNA here is from genome assembly GCF_014138885.1 of Micrococcus luteus. Classification (NCBI taxonomy): domain Bacteria; kingdom Bacillati; phylum Actinomycetota; class Actinomycetes; order Micrococcales; family Micrococcaceae; genus Micrococcus; species Micrococcus luteus. The sequence continues at coordinate 1,173,190 of NZ_JACJIK010000001.1, read as the reverse complement.
TCTCCGGCACCGTGGCGGCGCTGGGACCCGAGGCCGGGATGCCGGGGGAGGGGCGCTTCGCCGTCGGTGACCGGGTGTGCGCTCTCCTGGCCGGCGGGGGCTTCGCCGAGTACGTCGCCGTGCCGGCGGGCCAGCTCATGGCCGTCCCCGACGGCGTCGGCCTCGTCGAGGCGGCGGCCCTGCCGGAGGTCGCCTGCACGGTGCACTCGGCGCTCGTGGGCCGTGCGGGCGTGCAGGCCGGGGACCGGGTGCTCGTGCACGGCGCCACCGGCGGCATCGGCTCCTTCGCCGTCCAGTTCCTCGCCGCGCTCGGTGCACGGGTGCTGGGCACCGCCGGCGGCCCGGAGAAGGTGGCGCTCGGTCGGCGGCTGGGCGCCGAGCACATGTTCGACCACCGCGCCGCCGAGTCCGGTGCCTTCGCCCCGTGGGTCAAGGAGGTCACGGACGGCCACGGCGCGGACGTCATCCTCGACGTCGTCGGCGCCCCGTACCTGGCGCCCAACGTGTCCGCGCTCGCCCCCGAGGGACGCATCGTGACGCTCGCGGTCCAGGGCGGCGCCGTCCCGGAGGACTTCAACATCATGAAGCTGGTGGTCAAGCGCGGCTGGCTCACGGGGGCGACGCTCCGCTCCCGCTCGGTCGTGGACAAGGCCGGGATCGTGGCCGCGGCCGAACGTGCCGTGTGGCCCCTGGTGGCGGCGGGCCGCATCGACGCGAGCGTCGGGGCGTGCTTCCCGCTCGCCGAGGCCGCCGAGGCGTTCGACTGGTTCGACTCCGCCACCCGCACGGGCAAGGTCGTGCTCGTCACCGACCCCGCCGACGCGCGCCGGCCGTCCGGCGACCGCGCATGAGGGGGCCCTTCGCACGCTTCCGTCAGGAGCGTGCCGACGACCGCGAGCTCGGCACGGGGCTGTGGCGCCGTGCCCACGACCGACTCGGCCGGGCCCTGGACCGCTACTGGCAGGTGCTGGAGGGCCAGCGGGGCACGGACGTGCTGAGCCCCGAGGAGCGCAACGGCGTGGTCCACGCCGGCAACGTCCTCACGGAACGGCTCCCCGCGGTCCGCGCCCTGTGCGTCCGCCTGCACCGGGACCACGAGGGCGACGGCGAGCACATCCCGGCCGAGGCCGCCGACGTCCACCGTGAGCTCTCCCGCGCCGCGCACGAGCTGGCCGCGACCGCCCAGGCCCTCGCCCTGTACCGGCTCGGTCAGGGTTCGGCGGAGTCGGTCGGCCGGCACGCCGAACGCACCCTCGGCCACCTGGACCGGGCGGAGGAGCTGGGAGCCAGGCTCTGACGGCGGCGCGCCCCGGAGGGCCGGCCCGGAGACGAGAGGACCCCGCCGCGTGATCACGCGGCGGGGCCCGGGGGAGCCCCCTGCCGGATTCGAACCGGCGACCTGCTCTTTACGAGGGAGCTGCTCTGGCCAGCTGAGCTAAGGAGGCACGTGACCGTGAACGGCCACGGCTGACGAGCATACCGGTTTCGCGGCCCCGATTCCACCGCACGGCTGGGCGCGCGGGCCACCGAGTGTGGCCCGCCCCTTCTGCGGGCGTTCACCCCCAGGCCATGCCGCGGCCAGACGGGGACGGTTCCCTGGTGGGCACACACCGTCGACGGGAGACGCATGAGCCTGCCCCACGCCCCTCGCACCCCGGCACCCCCTGCCGCGGCCTCGTCAGCCGTGCCCCTCCGCCTGGCCGTGGTGGACATGTCCGGCACGTCCATCGTGGAGCACGGGCTCCAGGACACGGCGTTCGCCCGCACGTTGGACCAGCACGGCGTCCCGGCGGGCACGCCGGAGCACGACGACGCCGCGCGGCGGTTCCGCGCGCTCCGGCCCACCTCGCGCACGGCCGTGTTCCCCCGCGTGTTCGCCGACCGGGCGGTGGCCGCGGCGGCGACCCGCACGTTCGAGGCGACCTTCGACGCGCTGTTGGGCCAGCACGGCGTCCAGGCCGTCCCGGGCGCGGAGGAGGCGCTCGTCCGCCTGCGCGCCCTCGGCCTCCACGTGTGCCTCTGCACCGGCTACGCCCGCCACACCCAGAACATGATCCTCGAGTCGCTGGGGTGGATGGGCCTGGCGGATCTGAGCCTCTCCCCGGACGACGCCGGCCGCGGCGTCCCCTACCCGGACATGATCCTCACCGCCCTGCTCGGTCTCGACCTCGACGACGTCCGCAGCGTCCTCGTGGTCGGGGACACCGCGGAGGACATGACGGCCGGGCGCCGCGCGGGGGCCGGACTCGTGGTCGGCGTGCGCACGGGTCGCGACGCGGACGACGTCCTGCTGGCGGCGGGCGCGGACCGGGTGGTGCCGGGCCTGGCCGACGTGCCGGACCTGGTGGTCCGCACCCGCTGAGCCGGCGCCGGCCCGCCCCGCGCGGCCGCTCAGCGACGTCGCGGGGTGCGCACCCGGCGGGGCAGCAGGGCCAGCATCATGGCTTCGAGGGCCAGCTGCTCCGGCACGTTGGCGGCGATGCGCTCGCGGGCCGTGGTGACGGCGTCGATCCGGGCGAGCACCTCGGCCGAGTCGCCGGCGGCGCCGCGGGCGTACGCCTCGATCTCGTCCCGACGGTGCTCGTTGATGAGCTCGCCGTCGGCCCCCAGCTGCACGCGCAGCACGTCCCGGAACAGGCCCATGACGTCGATCATGGCCCGGTCCAGCGAGTCCCGGACGGCGCGGCGCCGCCGGCGGGTCTGGTCCTCCTCGAGCCGTTTGACGTGGTGGCGGAGCTTGGGCGGGACGGGCTCGCCGGGCTCGAGGCCCAGGGAGCGGCGCAGTGCCTCGAGCTCCTCGGCGTCCCGGGCTTCGGCGGCGGACTCGGCCTCGGCCTTGGACACCTCGGCCAACGTGGCGGCCAGGGCCATCGCGTCGGAGACGGCGGTGGCCTGGAGCGGCAGGGAGAGGATGCGCTCGCGGCGTTCGAGGGCCTCCGGGTCCCGCGCGAGGCGGCGGGCCATGCCCACGTGCGACTGGGAGATCCGGGCGGTGGTGAGCGCCGTCTCGCGGTCCAGCCCGTCGCGGCGGTGCAGCAGCTCCGCCACCTGCTCCACGGCGGGGATGCTCAGCGTGATCAGCCGGCAGCGGGAGCGGACGGTGGGGAGCACGTCCGCGGGGGACGGGGCGCACAGCATCCAGATCGTGCGGGCCGGCGGCTCCTCGATGGCCTTGAGCAGCACGTTCGTGGCGCGCTCCGTCATGCGGTCCGCGTCCTCCATGAGGAAGATCCGCCAGCGCCCGGTGGCGGGGGTGGACTGGCCGGCCTCCACGAGGGCGCGGACGTCCTCGATCCGATAGCTCACCGCCTCGGTGGCCAACACGGTCACGTCCGGGTGGGTGCCGCCGAGGACGGTGCGGCACGCGTGGCACTCGCCGCAGCCGCGCGCCGCCGGGTCTGCGACCTCGCACTGCAGGGCCGCGGCGAACGCACGCGCCGCCGTCGACCGGCCGGAGCCGGGCGGGCCCGTGAACATCCAGGCGTGGGTGGGACGGTCCTCGGCCGCGGCGCGGCGCAGCTGGGCCACCGCGGCCTCCTGGCCCGCGAGGTCCGCGAACACGGCGGGGGCGGGGGCCGTCATCGGTCGGCCGCCTGGGCGGTGACGCGGGCCAGCGCGCGGGCGGTGAGCTCCTGCGGCGGCAGCGCGCCGTCGAGCACGAGGTACCGCTCGGGCGCGGCCGCCGCGCGCGCGAGGAAGGCGGCGCGCAGGGCCTCGTGCCGGTCCGCCGTCTCCCGCTCCATGCGGTCGGGGCTGCCCTCGCCCCCCGCCGCGCGGCGGTCACGCCGGTCCGCGGCGGTGGCCGCGTCCACGTCGATCAGCACCGTCAGATCGGGGACGAGGCCGTCCGTGGCCCACTCGTTCAGGGCGGCGATCCGCGCCTCGCCCAGCCCGCGCGCCGCGCCCTGGTAGGCGACGGACGAGTCCACATACCGGTCCGTGACGACGACGGCGCCCCGGGCCAGCGCGGGGCGCAGCGTGCGGACGGCGTGGGCGGACCGGGCCGCGGCGAACAGCAGCGCCTCGGTGCGGGGGTCCACGGGGGCGTGCCCGGGGTCCAGCAGCAGCTCCCGCAGCGTCTCGCCCAGGTCCGAGCCGCCGGGCTCGCGCGTGAGCACCACCTCGTGGCCCGCGGCGCGCAGGGCCTCGGTCAGGGCGCGGGCCTGGGTGGACTTGCCGGATCCGTCTGGTCCCTCGACGGCGACGAACAGGCCGCGATGTTCGGTCTGGGTGCTCACGCCTCGAGCCTAGACGCCGCCCCGGACGGGGAGGGAACCCGGCCGGGCCGACCGCCTAGACTGACCGGCATGAGCGCCCCCATGCACTTCGCCCTGCTCGTCGACCACTGGCTGTTCCGCGTCCTGGCGATCGCCGCGCTCGTGCTCGAGGTCTGGGCGCTGGTGGACGTCGTCCGGCGCCGCCCCGACGACTTCGCCCGCATCGGGGGCCGGGACAGGAGCTTCTGGCTGATCCTCACCGGCGTCGCCGCCGTCGTCGGGCTCCTCGGCGTGCTCGCGGGCGGCGGGATGGGCATGTTCGGCCTCGTGGCCGCGTGCGTGGCGTGCGTCTACCTCGCCGGCCCCCGCCAGGACATGGGCCCGGCCCTGCGCCGCTGAGGGTCCCGCGCCGTCGGCGCCGCCCTCATGACGACGGCGCCACCGCCGCCCAGCGCACGCTCAGCTCCCCGCGCCGCCACTGGTGCGGGCCGCCCAGCACGGGCCAGCCCGCCGCGCGGAGCGTGCCGACCGTCGCCAGCCACCGCTGCCGCGTCCCGTAGGCCGCGAGCGGGGCGTGCGCGGCCCACGCGGCGTCGGCCTCCGCCAGGAGCCGATGGACGGGCTCGCCGGGTACGTGCCGGTGGATGAGGACCTTCGGCAGGCGCGCCGCCACGTCCGAGGGGCGGGCGAAGGACCCCAGCCGGAGGGCCACGGTCAGGCTCGCGGGCCCGTCCCGACGCAGGTCCACCCAGGCCGCCCGCCGGCCGTCCTCGGAGCAGGTGCCCTCCACGAGGACGCCGTCGTCGGCGAGCCCCGCGCACAGCAGGGACCAGATCGCGGGCACGTCCTCCTCCCGGTACTGGCGCAGCACGTTGAACGCGCGCACCACGGTGGGCGGCCGCGGCACGGGCAGCTCGAAGCCGCCGACCGCCCAGGTGACCCCCGGCAGGCCGCCGGCCCGCTCCCGCGCCCGGGCCACCCGAGCGGGGTCGATCTCGAGGCCCACCAGCTCGAGGGCCGGGTTCTGCACGCGCAGCCGCTGGGCCATCTCGACGGCGGTCACCGGCTCCGCGCCGAAGCCCAGGTCCACGGCCAGCGGGCGGGGAGTGCGCCGCAGCAGGGGGCCGTGCACGTCCGTGAGCCAGCGGTCCACCCGGCGCATCCGCTGCGCCGCCGTCGTGCCGCGGGTGATGTGGCCCTGCGGGCCCCGTGCCGGGACTGGGCCGGGCGTCGTGCGCGCGCGCAGCCGCCGGGCCTTCTCCACCATGGGCTCCAGCGTAGGGGAGCGGCGGGACGGGTCCGCCTAGGATGGTGACATGGCGAACACCACGTACACGCTGGTCCTGCTGCGGCACGGTCAGAGCGAATGGAACGAGAAGAACCTGTTCACCGGCTGGGTGGACGTCCCGCTGACCGAGAAGGGGCGCGCCGAGGCCGCCCGCGGCGGTGAGCTGCTGGAGGCGGAGGGCATCCGCCCGGACGTGGTCCACACGTCCCTGCTCAAGCGCGCCATCACCACGGCCAACCTGGCCCTCGAGGCCGCGGACCGCCAGTGGATCCCGGTCAAGCGCAGCTGGCGCCTGAACGAGCGCCACTACGGCGCCCTGCAGGGCAAGGACAAGGCCCAGGTGAAGGAGGAGTTCGGCGAGGAGCAGTTCATGGTCTGGCGCCGGTCCTTCGACACCCCGCCGCCCGCCCTGGACGACGACTCCGAGTTCTCCCAGATCGGCGACGAGCGCTACGCGGACCTGGGCAAGGACGCCCCCCGCACCGAGGCCCTCAAGCAGGTCATCGACCGCCTGCTGCCCTACTGGGAGGAGCAGATCCTGCCCGACCTCAAGGCCGGCAAGACCGTGCTGATCGCCGCGCACGGCAACTCGCTGCGCGCCCTGGTCAAGCACCTGGACGGCATCTCGGACGAGGACATCGCGGGCCTGAACATCCCGACGGGCATCCCGCTGGTCTACGAGCTGGACCAGAACTTCAAGCCGATCACCGCGAACGGCCGCTACCTCGACCCGGAGGCCGCCGCCGCCGGCGCCGCCGCCGTGGCCGCCCAGGGCTCCGCGCACTGACGCGTCCGACGACGACGGGCCGGGACCCCGCCGGGGGCCCGGCCCGTGGCGTCGGGGACGGTCAGGAGCCGGTGGCGTCCGGGCGGTGGGTCGCCCACTCGCCCGTGACGAGGTAGCGCACCTTGGCGGCCACGGACAGGCCGTGGTCCGTGAACCGCTCGAGGTAGCGCGAGGCCAGCGTGACGTCCGTGGTGGTGGCCGGCGTCGCGCTCCAGTCCGGGGCGGCGATCGCGCGGAAGACGGACAGGTGCAGCGCGTTGACGTCCTCGTTGAGGGCGTCGATCCGGTCCCCGTGCGCCAGGTCCTGGGTCTCGAGCAGCAGGACGACCTCCTCGGCCACCTCCACGGCGGCGTCGCACATCGCGGTGATCACGGTCCGGACCTGTTCCGGGATGACGTGCTCGGGGTAGCGCAGCCGGGTCAGCTGGGCCACGTGGCGGGCGAGGTCGCCCATGCGCTCGAGCGAGGAGCTCATCCGCAGCGTGGCGACGACGGTGCGCAGGTCCGTGGCCACGGGCGCCTGCAGCGCCAGGATGCGCACGGCCTGCTCGTCGAGGGACTCCTGCAGCTGGTCGATCCGCGCGTCCTCCGAGATGACCCGTTCGGCGCCGTGCACGTCGGCCGCCTCGAGGGCGGCCTGCGCGTCCATCATGGCGCGGTGCACGAGGCGGGCGATCTCGGTCAGGTCGCGGCCCAGCCGTTCGAGGTCGGCTCGGTAGAGCTCGCGCATGGTCTCCTCTCCCCGGCGACGCCCGTGCGCCGCCGACCCCGACTCCCCGGGGCAACGGTCCACCCTGGCAGGGCAAGATGAACGGCCCATGAACGCCGATCGTCCGGCGTCTGGCGGGGCCGGGGCAGCCCGTCTCCGGGCCGCCAGAGGCTAGTCTGGTGCCGTGGATCCCGTCATCATCGGCCTGCTGTGCGGAGCGGTCGGACTGTTCACCGGAGTGGCCTCCATGCTGGCCTTCCGGGCGTCCGAGCGCTCGCGGACGGTGGACCTGACGGTTGGCGAACCCACCCTGGCGCCGGGCGCCGCCGAGGTCCTCTCCGTGGTCGGCCGCGCGTACGCGGTGGTGGACGACGTCGACGGCGTGGTGCGCGCGAACCCCGCGGCCTACGCCCTGGGCCTGGTGCGGGGGCACTCGCTCGTCCAGGACCAGCTGCGGGAGCTCACGCGGACCGTGCGGGCCGACGGCGTCATCGTCGAGCGCCGCATGGAGCTGCCCCGAGGACCCCTCGGGCAGTCGAGCCTCGTCGTCGAGCTGCGCGTGGCCCCGCTGGACGAGGAGTACATCCTGATCCTCGCCGACGACCGCACGGACGTGACCCGCACCGAGGCCATGCGCCACGACTTCGTCGTCAACGTCTCGCACGAGCTCAAGACGCCGGTGGGCGCCATCTCCCTGCTCTCCGAGGCCATCGGCGACGCCGCGGAGGACGAGGAGGCGGTGCGTCGCTTCGCCGCACGGCTGGGCGTCGAGTCCCGCCGGCTCACGGCCCTCGTGCAGGACATCATCGAGTTCTCCCGGCTGCAGGCCAAGGACGTGGTCCAGGACGGAGGGCCTGTGGACCTCAACGCCGTCGTCGCGGACGCCGTGGACCGCCTGCGCCTGACCGCCGAGGACCGCGGCATCGCGCTGCGCGTGGGCGGCCGCGTGGACGCGGTGGTGCACGGGGACCAGGACCAGCTGATGACCGCGGTGCGCAACCTGGTGGACAACGCGGTGCGCTACTCCCCGGAGGGCACCACGGTGGGCATCGGCCTGAGCTCCGTGGACGGGCTCGCGCAGGTCACCGTCACGGACCAGGGCATCGGCATCAGCCCGGAGGAGCAGGAGCGGGTCTTCGAACGCTTCTACCGCGTGGACGCGGCGCGGTCGCGTCAGACGGGCGGCACGGGCCTGGGGCTGAGCATCGTCAAGCACGTCGTCATCAACCACGGAGGGGAGGTCACCCTCTGGTCCCAGCCGGGCCGCGGGTCGACCTTCACCATCCGCCTGCCCGAGTGGGGGGACGGTGTCGCCGTCGACGGCGCGCCGGGTGCCGCCCACGTCACCGAGCGGCGCGGTCACCGGGTGACCGCCTCGGCCGCACCCCCGACCCGGAAGGAGACGAGCGCATGAGCCGCATTCTGATCGTGGAGGACGAGGAGTCGTTCAGCGACCCCCTGTCCTACCTCCTGGAGAAGGAGGGGTTCGAGGTCACCGTCGCCGCCGACGGCAACGAGGCGCTGAGCGTCTTCGAGCGCGACAGCGCGGACCTGATCCTCCTGGACCTGATGCTCCCGGGGATGTCCGGCACCGAGGTGTGTCGTCAGGTGCGCCAGCGCTCCAACGTCCCCGTGATCATGCTGACCGCGAAGGACTCGGAGATCGACAAGGTCGTCGGCCTCGAGCTCGGGGCGGACGACTACGTGACCAAGCCGTACTCCTCGCGTGAGCTGGTGGCCCGCGTCCGCGCCGTGCTGCGCCGTCAGGGGGACCAGGAGGAGCCGATGTCGGCGACCATCAGCGCCGGCCCCGTGCGCATGGACGTCGAGCGGCACGTCGTCTCCGTGGACGGCGAGCAGGTGTCCCTGCCGCTCAAGGAGTTCGAGCTGCTGGAGATGCTGTTGCGCAACGCCGGGCGCGTGCTCACCCGCGGCCAGCTGATCGACCGCGTGTGGGGCTCCGACTACGTGGGGGACACCAAGACCCTCGACGTGCACGTGAAGCGCCTGCGCTCCAAGATCGAGCCCGATCCCTCGAGCCCCCGCTACCTCGTCACGGTGCGCGGCCTGGGCTACAAGTTCGAGGCCTGACCGGCGCGCTGCACCCGGGACGACGACGGCCCCGGCTCCACCTCGCGGTGGGGCCGGGGCCGTGGCGTGCCGGGCGCAGGCCCGGCGGAGGTCAGTGCTCCTCGCCGTAGTGGTGGGTCTCCTCGTGGAGGTGCCCGACGAGATCCTCCTCCGAGGGCTCGACTCCCTCGGGGAGCAGGTCACGGTACTGCTCCTGGGTGGCGCTCAGCAGCGGGACGGCCAGGTCGGCGGTGCCGCCGTTGCCGGAGACGGTCACGGGCAGGTTCTCGCCGACCCACACGCCCTCGCGCTCCAGGACGGTTGTGTTCGCCTCGTCCTCGAGCTTGCGGCTCTCGCCGGCGGGGACCTTCAGGGTCGCGGAGCCGCCGCCCTCGGCCTGGAAGGTGTAGGTCTGATCCTGGCCGGAGGTGTTCTCCACGGTGCCGATCAGGCGGGCGGGGCCCGACTCGCCGTCGCCGACGAGGGCGAGGTTGCGGTAGCTCAGGAAGTCCTGCTCCTGGCCGTTGATGCCGTCCGAGGGGGAGTACTGGATGGCGGTGGCGATCGGGCTCACGGCGGAGCAGCCGGTGGCGCCCAGCAGGGCGACCGCGGCCAGCGCACCTGCGGCGAGGTGGCGCCGGGCGGGCCGGGATGCGTTCTTCACAGAGGTCTCCTCAGGTGCGATGACGTGCTCAGGAGCCCCGAGGCAGGGGTCCTGCCAGGTCAGGCTACCGCATCCCGGGACGCCGGCCGGCCCGTGGCGCCGGGTCGTCCACTATCACATCCGGAGGCCGACGATGTGACGGCGCGCGCGGCATGACGAGGCCGCATGATAGAATGAGACGACTGAAAGGGGCACAACAACATGGTTTTTGAGGTCGGAGAGACCGTCGTCTACCCCCATCACGGTGCTGCGCGGATCGAGGAGATTAAGATGCGCACCATCAAGGGGGAGGAGAAGATGTACCTCAAGCTCAAGGTGGCGCAGGGAGACCTGACCATCGAGGTCCCTGCGGAGAACGTCGACCTCGTCGGCGTGCGTGACGTCGTGGATGCGGAGGGGCTCGAGCACGTCATGGAGGTCCTGCGCGCCGAGCACGTGGAGGAGCCCACCAACTGGTCCCGCCGCTACAAGGCGAACCTGGAGAAGCTCGCCAGCGGCGACGTCAACAAGGTGGCCGAGGTCGTCCGTGACCTGTGGCGCCGCGACCAGGACCGCGGCCTGTCCGCCGGCGAGAAGCGCATGCTCGCGAAGGCCCGCCAGGTGCTCGTGTCCGAGCTGGCGCTGGCCAAGAAGGTCACCGAGGAGGAGGCCGAGGGCCGCCTGGACAAGGTGCTCGAGGGCTGACGAGCAGCACACGACAGGGGAGGGGCCCGCGTCCACGACGCGGGCCCCTCCCCTGTCTCGTCCCCGGCCACGGCCGTCGCCGCCATGGGGGTCCCCGGCCACGGACCCCGGCGCGCTCCCTAGGATGAGGCCATGCCCACCGCCCTCGTGATCGCCGCCGCCGGCGCCGGCACCCGCCTCGGCGCCGGGCTGCCCAAGGCCCTCGCCCCCCTCGCGGACGGCCGCACCCTCCTGCACCACTGCCTGGAGTCCGTCGCCGCCGCGCGCGCCGCCGGGCTCGCCCTGGACGCCGTCGTGGTGCTCACCCCGCCGGTGGAGGCCGATGCCGGCCGCGTGGCCGCCGAGGTCGACGCCGGCCCGCGCCTGGACGTGCCCGTGCACTGCGTGCCCGGCGGCGCCGAGCGCGCGGACTCGGTCCGCGCCGGACTCGCCGCGGCCTCCGGCGCTCTGGCCGACCTCGCCCCGGCGGGGGCGCCCCGCTGTGTCCTCGTCCACGACGCGGCCCGCGCGCTGACCCCGCCGAGCGTGTTCGGGGCCGTGACGGCGGCGCTCGGGACCGGCGCGGTCGCCGCGGTCCCGGGCCTGCCGCTGACGGACACCGTCAAGCAGGTCACCCCCGGACGGGGCGGCGTCGACGTCGTCGCGGCCACGCCGGCCCGCGCCGGACTGCGCGCGATCCAGACGCCGCAGGGCTTCGACCTGGACACCCTGCTGGCGGCCCACGAGGCCGTGCGCACGGACCCCACGCTCGACGCCGCGGCGCTCACCGACGATGCGATGGTCATGGAGGCCGCGGGGCACGAGGTCGTGGTGGTGCCCGGCGACCCGGCCGCGTTCAAGGTCACCGCCCCCGCCGACCTCGACCTCGCCCGCCTCGAGCTCGCCCGCCGCGCCCCCCAGGGGGCCTCCATGCGCCAGCCCACCCGCCCCGCCGTCGCGGCCGCCCCCCTGCCGCGCGTGGGGATCGGCACCGACGTGCACGCGTGGGCACCCGAGGATGCCCCCCGGCCCCTGTGGCTCGGCGGCATCCACTGGCCCGGCGAGCGGGGGGTGGCCGCGACCTCGGACGGGGACGTGGCCGCCCACGCGGCGTGCAACGCCCTGCTCTCCGCCGCCGGCCTCGGCGATCTCGGGGCCGTGTTCGGCGTCGACCGGCCCGAGATGGCGGACGCGTCCGGCGCGGACATGCTCCGCGAGGTGCTGCGCCTGCTGACGGAGGCGGGCCTCGCCGTCGGGAACGTGGCGGTCCAGGTGGTCGCCCCCCGGCCCAAGGTGGGCGCGCGCCGCGCGGAGATGGAGGCCGCCCTGTCCGCCGCCCTCGGCGGGGCCCCCGTGTCCGTCTCCGCCGCCACCACGGACCGGCTGGGGTTCATCGGGCGCAAGGAGGGGCTGGTCGGGATCGCGACCGCGCTCGTCATCCCTGCGGCCTGAGTCCGCGCCGGCGCACCGACTAGGCTGGCAGAGCCCCGTCAGGACCCCGCCCCTCCGGAAGGACCGCGCCCCATGGCCCAGCGCTTCTACGACACCCGCACCGCGCAGGTCCGGGACTTCGAGCCCCTCGTGCCCGGCGAGGCGTCGGTGTACTACTGCGGGGCCACGGTGCAGGGCATGCCGCACGTGGGCCACGTGCGCAGCGCGATCGTGTTCGACATCCTCATCCGCTGGCTCGAGGCCACCGGGCTGCGCGTCACCTCGGTGCGGAACGTGACGGACATCGACGACAAGATCCTCGAGCGCTCGGCCGCCTCCCACGAGGCCGGCTTCGAGGCCTCGGACCTCTACCCGGCCCGCGAGCCGTGGTGGGCCCTGGCCTATCGGTTCGAGAAGGCGTTCGACGCCGCCTACCTCGCCCTCGGCGTCCGCCGTCCCACCTACGAGCCGCGCGCCACCGGCCACGTGCCCGAGATGTTCGCGCTCATCGAGCGCCTGATGGAGCGCGGCCACGCCTACCCCGCGCAGGACGGCTCGGGCGACGTCTACTTCGACGTCCGGTCGTGGGAGCGCTACGGCGAGCTCACCCGCCAGCGCGTGGAGGACATGCAGGACGCGCCCGACGCCGACCCGCGCGGCAAGCGCGACCCCCGCGACTTCGCCCTGTGGAAGGGCGCCAAGCCCGGCGAACCCGCCACCGCCGTGTGGGAGTCGCCCTGGGGGGCCGGCCGCCCCGGATGGCATCTGGAGTGCTCGGCCATGTCCACGAAGTACCTCGGCGCCGAGTTCGACATCCACGGCGGCGGCCTGGACCTGCGGTTCCCGCACCACGAGAACGAGCTGGCCCAGTCGGCGGCCGCCGGTGACGGCTTCGCCCGCTTCTGGCTGCACAACGGGCTCGTCACCTACGGCGGCGAGAAGATGTCCAAGTCCGTGGGCAACACGATCTCCCCCGAGGAGATGCTCGGCATGGCCCGCCCGACGGCGGTGCGCTATTTCCTGGGGCAGGCCCACTACCGCTCCCAGCTCGACTACCGGCCCGGCGCCCTCGACGAGGCCGAGGCCGCCGTCGAGCGCATCGAGGGCTTCACGGCCCGCGCCCGCGCCGCCGGCGCCGTCCCGCCCGCCCCCGACGGGGCGCTCGCGGACCGCGTGCCCGCCGCCTTCCGCACCGCCATGGAGGACGACCTCAACGTGCCCCAGGCGCTCGCGGCCCTGCACGAGACCGTGCGCGCCGGCAACTCGGCGCTGGCCGGGCAGGACCTCGACGCCGCGGCCGCCCGCCTGGCCGAGGTGGAGGCCATGACCGCGGTGCTGGGCCTGGACGACGTGCCCGAGGGCGACGACGCCGCGGCCGGCCCGGTGTCGGACGCCCTCGACTCGCTCGTCCGGTCGCAGATCGAGGCGCGGGCACAGGCCCGCGCGGACAAGGACTGGGCCACCGCGGACCGCATCCGCGATGCGCTGGCCGCGGCCGGCGTCGTGGTGGAGGACGGCGCCGACGGCGCCACATGGCGCCTGGCGGACTGACACCTAGACTGGAGGGCGATCCGGCGGCGCCCCGCGTGCCGCCGCCCCCGTCCCCGGCCCGCAGGAGTCCCGCCATGTCCACCGCCCCCCGCTCCGGCGGATCCCGCAAGCCCAAGGGCAAGAAGGGCCCCATGAAGGGCACCGGCGGCCACGGCCGCAAGGCGCTCGAGGGCCGCGGACCCACCCCCAAGGCCGAGGACCGGGTCTACCACAAGGCGCACCGCGCCAAGCAGCTGGCCGAGCGCTCGGCCGCCAAGCGCGGCCCCGTGAAGGACCAGGTCCGCGGCCGCGTGAAGCTCACGGACGAGACGGTCTCCGGTCGCAACCCCGTGCTCGAGGCGCTACGCGCGGGCATCCCGGCCAAGGCGCTGCACGTGGCCGTGCGCATCGAGATGGACGACCGCGTCAAGGAGGCCCTGCGCCTCTGCCTCGAACAGGGCGTGCCGGTCCTGGAGAACACCAAGCCGGAGCTGGACCGCCTCTCCGGCGAGGCCGTGCACCAGGGCATCGTGCTGCAGATCCCGCCCTATGAGTACGCGGACGCCACGGCCCTGGCCCTCGACGCGCTCGCGAAGCACGAGAAGGGGCACCTGCGGACCCCGCCGCTGCTGATCGCGCTCGACGGCATCACCGACCCCCGCAACCTCGGCGCCATCATCCGGGCCGGCTCCGCGTTCGACGCGGACGGCGTGATCGTGCCCGAGCGGCGCTCCGTCGGCGTGACCGCCACCGCCTGGCGCACCTCGGCCGGCGCGGCCGCGCGGGTGCCCGTGGCCCAGGCCGGCAACCTGAACACCACCCTCGTCGACCTGCACAAGGCCGGCTACTTCGTGCTGGGCCTCGACGGCGGCGGGGACGTCTCCCTGCCCGGGCTCGCCCTGGCCACGGAGCCGCTCGTGCTCGTGGTGGGGGCCGAGGGCAAGGGTCTGTCCCGCATGGTGCGGGAGCACTGCCAGCAGATCGTGTCCATCCCGATCGACTCGACGATGGAGTCCCTCAACGCCTCGATGGCGGTGGGCATCTCCCTGTACGAGATCTCGGTGCAGCGCGCCGGCGGGCGCTGACCTCCACGGCGTCCCGCCCGGGATGACGGCCGGGCGGGGACGCGGGGGTCGCACACGAAGCCCAGCGGGGCAGAGTGTCCACCGTGATGCCCATCACATGGCAGGATGTCGCGTGGACACGCCCACGTCTTGCCCGTGACGCGCGTCACCGCGCACAGTGTCTGCACTGTGTCCGACGGGCCCCCGTCGGCGAGCGCATCCCGCACCGCACCATCAGAACGAGGTCCGTCTCATGAAGCACCGCTCCCTCCCCCTCACCGCCGCCCTCGCCGTCGTCGCCCTCGGGCTCACGGCGTGCGGCGACTCCGGCTCCGGCGGCTCCGGCTCCTCCTCCGCCGCCGGCGGCGAGGGCTCCTACACCGTGGGCATCAACCAGCTCGTCTCCCACCCGGCGCTCGACGGCGCGGCCGAGGGCTTCAAGGAGGCGTTCGAGGACGCCGGCCTGGACGTGACGTTCGAGGAGCAGAACGCCCAGGGCGAGCAGGCCACCGTCACCTCCATCGCCTCCACCTTCGCCAACGACGCGGACGTCGACCTCGTGGCCGCGATCGCGACCCCCGCCGCGCAGGGCACCGCCTCGGCCGTGAAGGACAAGCCGGTCGTGTTCATGGCGGTCACCGATCCGAAGGGCGCTGAGCTCGTGGCCTCGGACGAGGCCCCGGGCGGCAACGTCACCGGCGTCTCGGACCGCAACCCGGTCAAGGAGCAGCTGCAGCTGCTCAAGGACGTGAAGCCGGACGCCACGACCGTCGGCATCGTCTACAACTCCGGCGAGGCCAACTCCAAGGTCCAGGTGGACCAGGCCAAGGAGGCCGGCAAGGAGCTGGGCCTCGAGGTCAAGGAGGCCACCATCACCAACTCGTCCGAGGTCCAGCAGGGCGTGCAGTCCCTGTCCGGCGTGGACGGCATCTACGTGCCCACGGACAACGCCGTCGTCTCGGCGCTGGAGACCGTGGTGGGCTACGGCGAGGAGCAGCGCATCCCCGTCATCTCGGCGGACATCGACTCCGTGGAGCGCGGTGCCCTGGGCACGTACGGCATCGACTACGAGGCGCACGGCAAGCAGGCCGGCGAGATGGCCGTGAAGATCCTCAAGGACGGCGCGAAGCCGGCCGAGCTGCCCGTGGGCTACGCCGACCCGGCCAACCTGCAGCTCGTGCTGAACCCGAAGGCCGCCGAGGCCTACGGCGTCGAGATCCCCGCCGAGCTCACGGACAGGGCCGACCAGCTCGTCGAGGGCTGATCCCGCGCCTGACCCGCCTCCGCGGCGGCCCGGACCACAGGGTCCGGGCCGCCGCGGAGCACGTCGACGGCCGGCCCACCCCGCCCGCCGTCGTCCGTCCCCCTCGCACCGCCCGAAAGGCACCCACCCCATGCTGACCGCAGTGGAACTGGGTCTGATCTACGCCGTCGTCGCGCTCGGCGTGTACCTGACCTTCCGCATCCTCGACTTCCCCGACCTCACGGTGGACGGCTCGTTCACCACCGGCGCCGCCACGGCCGCCGTGCTCATCACGGGCGGCACGCCGGTGCCACTGGCCATGCTCGCCGCGTTCGTGGCGGGCGCGCTCGCGGGCCTCGTCACCGGCCTGCTGCACACCAAGGGCCGGATCGACGGCCTGCTCGCCGGCATCCTCACGATGATCGCGCTCTACTCGATCAACCTGCGGATCATGGGCAAGGCCAACATCCCCCTGCTCGGCCAGGACACCCTGTTCACGTGGCTCGACGACCTGGGCCTGGCCCGGAACTGGGGCTCGATCCTCGTGCTCTTCCTCGGCGTGTTCGTGGTGAAGCTGATCCTCGACTGGTTCCTGCACACGGACCTGGGCCTCGCCCTGCAGGCGACCGGTGACAACGAGGAGATGATCCGCTCGTACGGCGTCTCCACGGACCGGATGAAGATCCTCGGCCTGATGATCTCCAACGGCCTCGTGGCCCTCGGCGGTTCCCTGCTGGCCATGTACCAGGGCTTCGCGGACATCTCCATGGGCATCGGCCTCATCCTCGTGGGCCTGGCGTCCGTGATCGTGGGCCAGGCCGTGTTCGGCCAGCGCACGGTCTTCTGGGCGACGCTCGCCGTGATCGTCGGCGCCGTGCTCTACCGCCTGATCATCCAGTTCGCCCTCAACGCGGGCCTGAGCCCGAACGACATGAAGCTGATCTCCGCGGCTCTCGTCGTCGTGGCCCTGCTGCTGCCGCGCTTCGGCTTCGCCACGCGCCTGGGCCTGCGCACGCGGGGCACGGCCGTGACCCCGGGGCCGGCCGCCGCCGCTCCGGCCACCGCCGGCATGCCTTTGACCGGCGAGCCGGGCGGCGCCACCCCCGCCGCATCCGTCTCCGAGGAGGCCCCCCGTGCTTGAGATCTCACAGGTCTCCAAGACCTTCTTCCCGAACACCGTCAACGAGCGGCGCGCCCTGCAGGGCATCGACCTGTACCTGGCCGAGGGCGACTTCGTCACCGTGATCGGCTCCAACGGCGCCGGCAAGTCCACGATCCTGAACACGATCGCCGGCAAGCTGCTCCCGGACACCGGCACCGTGGCCGTGGGCGGCAAGGACGTCACCCGCATGCCGGACCACCGCCGCGCGGCCTCGATCGGCCGGGTGTTCCAGGACCCGACGGCGGGCACGGCCCCGAATCTCACGATCGAGGAGAACATGGCCCTGGCCTGGCGACGCGGGCACGCCCGCGGGCTCTCGCGGGGCGTCTCCCGCGCCCGGCGCGCGATGTTCCGCGACGAGCTCACGAAGCTCGAACTCGGCCTGGAGAACCGCCTCACCGCCAAGGTCGGGCTGCTCTCCGGTGGCCAGCGTCAGGCGCTCAGCCTGCTCATGGCCACGTTCTCCGGACCGAAGATCCTGCTGCTGGACGAGCACACCGCCGCCCTGGACCCGTCCCGGGCGGAGCTGGTGACCCGCCTGACCCGGCAGGTGGTGGCCGAGCACCGGCTCACCACGCTGATGGTCACGCACAACATGTCCCAGGCCCTCGAGGTCGGCAACCGGCTGATCATGATGCACGACGGCCGGATCATCCTCGAGCTGGACGAGCAGGAGAAGGCCGGGCGCACCCCGGCGGACCTGCTGGCCGAGTTCGGCAAGATCAAGGGCGCCGTCGTGGACGACAAGACCATGCTGTCCTGAGCGTCCCGTCCGGCGCCCCGTCCCCGGCCCGCCCCTCCGCCCCCCACGGCGGGCGGGCGGGCCGGCCGTTCTCACCGGCGCGGCCGCGGGGTAGCGTCGTGGCGTGAGCACCGTGAAGCCCGACACCCAGAGCGCCACCGCAGCCGATGTCCGCCTCCAGACCGTCACGGGGCGTATCCCGGTGACGGACGTGCAGCCCGTTGTGCTGGACGGCCGGTTCCCGGCGAAGGCCGTGGTCGGCGAGGACATCCCCGTCCGCGCGACCGTGTTCCGCGAGGGCCACGACTCCGTGCGCGCCACCGTCCGCCTGTTCGACCCGGCCGGCGCCGAGGTGCAGCGCGTGCAGATGCGTCCGGGCCGGCCCGGCCTGGACGAGGTCGTGGCCACGCTGCGGCCCGCCGAGCCGGGCCTGCACCAGTTCGTGGTCGAGGGCTGGGACGATCCGGTGGGCACGTGGAAGCACGCGGCCACCGTCAAGATCGCCGCCGGCGTCGACGTGGAGCTGATGCTCGCCGAGGGCGCCGCCCTGTTCCGCCGGGCCGCCGAGGACGCGGAGCGCTCGGCCGAGGACCGCGCCGTGTTCGAGGAGGTCGTTCGCGGCCTCGAGGACGAGTCGCTCATCCCGGCCCAGCGCCTGGCCTCCGCCGAGTCGGCGGAGGTGTCCGCCGTCCTCCACGCCCGCCCCGTGCGGGAGCACCTCACGAGCTCCGAGCTCTACCCGCTGGACGTGCAGCGCGAGCTCGCCGGCCGCGGCGCCTGGTACGAGTTCTTCCCCCGCTCCGAGGGCGCCCGCTTCGACGAGGCCTCCGGCACGTGGTCCTCTGGCACCTTCGCGACGGCGGCCGACCGGCTCCCGGCGGTCGCCCGGATGGGCTTCCAGGTGGTCTACCTGCCGCCGATCCACCCGATCGGCACCACGCACCGCAAGGGTCCGAACAACACGCTGACGGCCGGGCCGCAGGACCCGGGCTCGCCGTGGGCGATCGGTGGGCCCGAGGGCGGGCACGACGCCGTGCACCCGGACCTGGGCACCGTCGAGGACTTCGAGGCGTTCGTGGCCGCGGCCGCGGACGAGGGCCTCGAAGTGGCCCTGGACCTGGCCCTGCAGTGCTCCCCGGACCACCCGTGGGTCGCCGCGCACCCGGAGTGGTTCACCACCCGCGTGGACGGCACCATCGCGTATGCGGAGAACCCGCCGAAGAAGTACCAGGACATCTACCCGCTGAACTTCGACAACGACCCGGGCGGCCTCGCCCAGGCGGTGCTGGACGTGGTGCGGGGCTGGGTGGCCCGCGGCGTGCACATCTTCCGCGTGGACAACCCGCACACCAAGCCCCTGTGGTTCTGGGAGTGGCTGATCGCGAAGGTCCGCGCCGAGGAGCCGCGCGTCGTGTTCCTCGCCGAGGCCTTCACCCGTCCCGCGATGATGCACGCCCTGGGCAAGGTCGGGTTCCAGCAGTCCTACGGGTACTTCACCTGGCGGAACACGGCCGAGGAGCTTGCGGAGTACCTCCAGGAGATCTCGCACGAGACGCCGGCGTTCTATCGCCCCAACCTCTTCGTCAACACGCCGGACATCCTCACGGAGTACCTGCAGCACGGCGGCCCGGGCGCGTTCCGGATCCGCGCCGTCGTCGCCGCCACGGCCAGCCCGCTGTGGGGCGTCTACGCCGGGTTCGAGCTGTTCGAGCACGTGGCCCGGCCGGGCGCGGAGGAGTACATCGACAACGAGAAGTACGAGTACCGCCCCCGGGACTGGGAGGGCGCGGAGGCCGCGGGTGCCTCGCTCGCCCCGTACCTCACCCGGCTCAATGAGATCCGCGCGGCGCACCCGGCGCTGGGCGACCTGCAGAACCTGACCCTGCACGCCTCGACGCACCCTGACCTGCTCGTGTTCTCGAAGACGCGCTCGGCCCGGCCCGAGGGTGCGCACCGGGACGCCGAGGCGGTCACCGACGCCGGTCCCGCGGAGGACACCCTGATCGTCGTCGTCACCACGAACCCGCACGACGTCGTCGAGGCGACCCTGGACCTGGACCTCGAGGCGCTGCGTCTGCGCCCCGAGGACCGCGACGCGTCCGGGGCCGTCGAGGTGGAGGACCTGCTCACCGGCCAGCGCTGGCGGTGGGGCCGCACCCCGTACGTCCGCCTGGACCCGAACGTCGAGCCCGCCCATGTCCTGCGGGTCGTCCGGAACGGCTGAGCCGCTCCCGACGCCCGCCGTCCCCAGAACAGGAATCGCCATGACCCCGTCCGCCGCCCCCCGTCCCGCCGTCGCCCCGCTCGCCGTGGACCCGGAGGTGCTGGCCGCCGTCGCGCAGGGCCGGCACCACGATCCGCACACCGTGCTGGGCGCCCACCCGCATCCCGACGGCGCGGCGGTCACCTACCGCGTGCTGCGCCCGCTGGCGCGCACGGTCACGGTGGTCCGCGCCGGCGACGGGCAGCGGGTGGAGCTGACGCACGAGCACGACGGCGTGTTCGCGGGCGTGGCCCCGACGCCCCGCGTGGCCGGGGCTGCCGCGGGCGACTACCGCGTCGAGGTGGCGTACGAGACCGAGGACGGCACGACCGGCCCCGTCCAGGAGCAGGACGACGCGTACCGGCACCTGCCCACGCTCGGCGAGCTGGACCTGCACCTGATCGGGGAGGGCCGGCACGAACGGCTGTGGGAGGTGCTGGGCGCCCGCGTGGTCCGCACCTCCGCGGGCGAGGCCGTCGGCACGGCCTTCGCGGTCTGGGCGCCGAACGCGCGGGCCGTGCGCGTGGTGGGCGACCACAACGGCTGGGACGGCCGGACCCATGCCATGCGGTCCCTCGGCTCCTCCGGCGTGTGGGAGCTGCTGGTGCCTGGCGTCGGTCACGGCGACCGCTACAAGTTCGAGATCCTCGGCCGGGACGGGCTCTGGCGGCAGAAGGCGGACCCGATGGCCCGCTGGACGGAGGTCCCGCCGGCCACGGCCTCGCGTGTGCTCGAGTCCGACTACGCCTTCGGGGACCGCACCTGGATGGAGCGCCGCCGTCTCACGGACCCGCACGAGCGCCCGCTGAGCATCTACGAGGTGCACCTGGGCTCGTGGCGGCCCGGGCTGGACTACCGCGAGCTGGCCGAGCAGCTCGTGGAGTACGTGCAGTGGCTCGGGTTCACGCACGTGGAGTTCCTGCCGGTCGCGGAGCATCCGTTCGGCGGGTCCTGGGGCTACCAGGTGACCGGCTACTACGCCCCCACCTCCCGGTTCGGCTCCCCGGACGAGTTCAAGCACCTGGTAGACGCGCTCCACCGGGCGGGGATCGGCGTCATCGTGGACTGGGTGCCGGCGCACTTCCCGAAGGACGAGTGGGCGCTCGCGCGCTTCGACGGGACCGCCCTGTACGAGCACCCGGACCCGCGGCGGGGCGAACATCCCGACTGGGGCACCCTCGTGTTCGACTTCGGCCGCACCGAGGTCCGCAACTTCCTCGTGGCCAACGCGCTCTACTGGCTCGGCGAGTTCCACATCGACGGGCTGCGCGTGGACGCCGTCGCCTCGATGCTCTACCTGGACTACTCGCGCGAGGACGGGCAGTGGGAGCCCAACGTGCACGGCGGCAACCACAACCTCGAGGCCATCGACTTCCTGCGCGAGGTCAACGCGACCGTGTACCGCCTGCACCCCGGCGTCCACATGATCGCGGAGGAGTCCACGGCCTTCTCCGGGGTGAGCGCTCCCGTGGACGCGGGCGGTCTCGGCTTCGGCAAGAAGTGGAACATGGGCTGGATGCACGACACCCTGGCCTACCTGTCCCAGGACCCGGTCAACCGCCGGTGGCACCACGAGCAGTGGACGTTCTCCCTGGTGTACGCCTACTCGGAGAACTACGTGCTGCCGCTGTCCCACGATGAGGTCGTCCACGGCAAGGGCTCCCTGCTGGGCCGCATCCCGGGCGACCGACGGCAGCAGCTGGCGACCCTGCGCGCCTACTACGGGTACATGTGGGCGCACCCCGGCAAGCAGCTGCTGTTCATGGGCGGGGAGTACGCGCAGCCGAGCGAGTGGTCCGAGGGCGAGGGCCTGGACTGGCCCGTCTCGTGGGATGAGGCGCACCGCGGGGTCCAGCTGACGATCCGGGAGCTCAACGCGCTCTACCGCAGCAAGCCGGCGCTGTGGTCGCTGGACCACAGCCCGGAGGGATTCTCGTGGGTGGACGGCGGCGACGCCGACGGCAACACGCTCGTGTTCCTCCGCATGCCCGCGGCGCAGGTGGTGCCGGAGACACGGATCGACGACGACGGCGCCGCGGTCCCGGCCGCTGAACCGGGCGGCGCCCCGCTGCTGTGCATCACCAACCTCTCGGGGTCGCCGCGTCAGGGGTTGCGCGTGGGGGTGCCGTCCGCGGGGGAGTGGACGGTGGTGCTGGACACGGACTCAACCGACTTCCACGGTGACGGCTGGCGGGAGCAGACCGGCCAGTCCGAGGTGATCGCGGCACACGAGGGCCAGTGGCAGGGCCAGCCGGCCCACGTCACGGTGAACGTGCCGGCGCTGACCACCCTGTGGCTCCAGCCGACCCTGGACACGACGGCCACGCCCTGAGGAGTGGTGCACGTCACGGCCGGGGGTGACGGCGCTGGAGCGTCGAACGGGGCGGGCCAGGCCGAAGGAATGCGCGAGAACAGGCGGAAACCGGCCGCCCACCCTTGACCGCACGCCGGGTGCCGCCCCTGATTTTGTGTTCGGTGGGATTCGTGTGTAGAGTTCCATCTCGTGCTCAAGACGCCGACCGGGTGACCGGGAGGCGGGGTGAAGAACACAGAATCCGCGGATTCATGCCGAGAATGGCAGGTCCAGGGCGGGTGGTGCTCACCGGGTGCGCGGCCGGCAGTGATGCGGGTCGGGATTCCTGAAGAAGATGATCTGGTTTGACAGCCGGGAATCATGTGGTAAGCTCTTCGAGGCCTTCCACGTGGATGGTCCGGTGAGTGTCTGACCCCGCGGAAGCGGAGTTGACATTGTCGGATCGCGTGGTAAGGTTTTCTAGCCCGGCCACGTGAACGGACGGTGAATGCTTCGGACACGGAGTTGACACGGTCGAAACGGATGGTCTAGGATGGAGAAGTTGCTCCAGAGCGAAACGGCCCGCGGAGCGGGTCGCTGAAGCTGGAAGCGCCTGTTGTTTGAGAACTCAATAGTGTGCCAAGTTTGTTGATGCCAATTGTTTTAACACATATTGGTTGATCATCGCCTGCCACCCCCGTGGTGTGGTGATGGTCTGCCAGGTATTGAATGGATGTCGTGGTGGTTATTTCCGGCTGCCACGGTGTTGTTCTGTAATTTTTTTACGGAGAGTTTGATCCTGGCTCAGGATGAACGCTGGCGGCGTGCTTAACACATGCAAGTCGAACGATGAAGCCCAGCTTGCTGGGTGGATTAGTGGCGAACGGGTGAGTAACACGTGAGTAACCTGCCCTTAACTCTGGGATAAGCCTGGGAAACTGGGTCTAATACCGGATAGGAGCGTCCACCGCATGGTGGGTGTTGGAAAGATTTATCGGTTTTGGATGGACTCGCGGCCTATCAGCTTGTTGGTGAGGTAATGGCTCACCAAGGCGACGACGGGTAGCCGGCCTGAGAGGGTGACCGGCCACACTGGGACTGAGACACGGCCCAGACTCCTACGGGAGGCAGCAGTGGGGAATATTGCACAATGGGCGCAAGCCTGATGCAGCGACGCCGCGTGAGGGATGACGGCCTTCGGGTTGTAAACCTCTTTCAGTAGGGAAGAAGCGAAAGTGACGGTACCTGCAGAAGAAGCACCGGCTAACTACGTGCCAGCAGCCGCGGTAATACGTAGGGTGCGAGCGTTATCCGGAATTATTGGGCGTAAAGAGCTCGTAGGCGGTTTGTCGCGTCTGTCGTGAAAGTCCGGGGCTTAACCCCGGATCTGCGGTGGGTACGGGCAGACTAGAGTGCAGTAGGGGAGACTGGAATTCCTGGTGTAGCGGTGGAATGCGCAGATATCAGGAGGAACACCGATGGCGAAGGCAGGTCTCTGGGCTGTAACTGACGCTGAGGAGCGAAAGCATGGGGAGCGAACAGGATTAGATACCCTGGTAGTCCATGCCGTAAACGTTGGGCACTAGGTGTGGGGACCATTCCACGGTTTCCGCGCCGCAGCTAACGCATTAAGTGCCCCGCCTGGGGAGTACGGCCGCAAGGCTAAAACTCAAAGGAATTGACGGGGGCCCGCACAAGCGGCGGAGCATGCGGATTAATTCGATGCAACGCGAAGAACCTTACCAAGGCTTGACATGTTCTCGATCGCCGTAGAGATACGGTTTCCCCTTTGGGGCGGGTTCACAGGTGGTGCATGGTTGTCGTCAGCTCGTGTCGTGAGATGTTGGGTTAAGTCCCGCAACGAGCGCAACCCTCGTTCCATGTTGCCAGCACGTAATGGTGGGGACTCATGGGAGACTGCCGGGGTCAACTCGGAGGAAGGTGAGGACGACGTCAAATCATCATGCCCCTTATGTCTTGGGCTTCACGCATGCTACAATGGCCGGTACAATGGGTTGCGATACTGTGAGGTGGAGCTAATCCCAAAAAGCCGGTCTCAGTTCGGATTGGGGTCTGCAACTCGACCCCATGAAGTCGGAGTCGCTAGTAATCGCAGATCAGCAACGCTGCGGTGAATACGTTCCCGGGCCTTGTACACACCGCCCGTCAAGTCACGAAAGTTGGTAACACCCGAAGCCGGTGGCCTAACCCTTGTGGGGGGAGCCGTCGAAGGTGGGACCAGCGATTGGGACTAAGTCGTAACAAGGTAGCCGTACCGGAAGGTGCGGCTGGATCACCTCCTTTCTAAGGAGCATCAGTGCCCGTTGCATCACCGCGTGTGTGATGGCGGGTTGCTCATGGGTGGAACATCAATGAATGGTGCCAGTGGTGGTGCCGGCAGTGCTCGAGTACGTCATGCCTTTGCGGGTGTGGTTGGAATGGGTGGTGTTGGTGGCTGCGAGCTGGTGTTGGCACACTGTTGGGTCCTGGAACAGCAGGTGCCCTGACCTGTGAGGGTTGGGGTTGTTGTTTCTGGTCTCCGTATCTTGTGAAGCTGGCCTTGTGGGTTGGTGGATGGGGTGTGGGTTGTTGTTTGAGAACTGCATAGTGGACGCGAGCATCTTATTTTTTTGTTGCTGCATCGTTGATCGCACTGTCCCCCCTGGGGTGGTGTGTGAGGTGTGGTGATGCCGAGAATGACATCTTAGTTAGATATTGCTCATTTGAGGACTTTCATTGTGTGTGAAAGTTTCCAAGGGCGCATGGTGGATGCCTTGGCAACAGGAGCCGAAGAAGGACGTGGGAATCTGCGATAAGCCTGGTGGAGTCGATAACCGGACGTTGAGACCAGGATTTCCGAATGGGGAAACCCCGCACGACGTGTCGTGTGACCCCCGGTTGAACACATAGACCGGGTGGAGGGAACGTGGGGAAGTGAAACATCTCAGTACCCACAGGAAGAGAAAACAAAAGTGATTCCGTTAGTAGTGGCGAGCGAACGCGGATGGGGCTAAACCGTATGTGTGTGATACCCGGCAGGGGTTGCATGTGCGGTGTTGTGGGCCCCTCCTTGTCATGTCTGCCGGCATGGCGCAGTGAGGTGCGGGCATATAGACGAACCAGTGTGGATGCTGGACCGTAGAGGGTGAGAGTCCCGTAGTCGAAATGTGTTCCGCCGCTGTTGGAGGGTTGCCCGAGTAGCACGGGGCCCGAGGAATCCCGTGTGAATCTGCCAGGACCACCTGGTAAGCCTGAATACTACCTGTTGACCGATAGCGGATCAGTACCGTGAGGGAATGGTGAAAAGTACCCCGGGAGGGGAGTGAAATAGTACCTGAAACCATGTGCCTACAAACCGTTGGAGCCTCCTTGTGGGGTGACAGCGTGCCTTTTGAAGAATGAGCCTGCGAGTTAGTGATACGTGGCGAGGTTAACCCGTGTGGGGAAGCCGTAGCGAAAGCGAGTCTGAATAGGGCGATTGAGTCGCGTGTCCTAGACCCGAAGCGGAGTGATCTACCCATGGCCAGGTTGAAGCGCGTGTAAGAGCGCGTGGAGGACCGAACCCACTTCAGTTGAAAATGGAGGGGATGAGCTGTGGGTAGGGGTGAAAGGCCAATCAAACTCCGTGATAGCTGGTTCTCCCCGAAATGCATTTAGGTGCAGCGTCACGTGTTTCTTCCCGGAGGTAGAGCTACTGGATGGACGATGGGCCCTACAAGGTTACTGACTTCAGCCAAACTCCGAATGCCGGGAAGTGAGAGCGTGGCAGTGAGACTGTGGGGGATAAGCTTCATAGTCGAGAGGGAAACAGCCCAGACCACCGGTTAAGGCCCCTAAGCGTGTGCTAAGTGGGAAAGGATGTGGAGTTGCTGAGACAACCAGGAGGTTGGCTTAGAAGCAGCCACCCTTGAAAGAGTGCGTAATAGCTCACTGGTCAAGTGATTCCGCGCCGACAATGTAGCGGGGCTCAAGTACACCGCCGAAACCGTGGCATTCAGTTTTGCTGGATGGGTAGGGGAGCGTCGTTCACGAGGTGAAGCCAGCGGGTAACTTCTGGTGGATTGTGGACGAGTGAGAATGCAGGCATGAGTAGCGAAAGACGGGTGAGAAACCCGTCCGCCGGATGACTAAGGGTTCCAGGGTCAAGCTAATCTGCCCTGGGTAAGTCGGGACCTAAGGCGAGGCCGACAGGCGTAGTCGATGGACAACGGGTTGATATTCCCGTACCAGTGAAGAACCGTCCATGTTGAGCCGGTGATACTAACCGCCCGAACCATCCCGAACCTCGTCTTTGACGGGGTCGGTGATGGGGAGCGCGGGACCTGAACCGGGGAGGCAAGCGCATTAACGGGTGTGACGCAGGAAGGTAGCCGGGCCGGGCAATGGAAATGACCTGGTCTAAGGGTGTAGGGCTGCTGGTAGGTAAATCCGCCGGCTGTATGCCTGAGACCTGATGGGCGCCCACATGGTGGGTGATCCGGTGATCCTATGCTGCCTAGAAAAGCATCGGCGCGAGGTTCAAACTGCCCGTACCCTAAACCGACACAGGTGGTCAGGTAGAGAATACTAAGGCGATCGAGAGAATCATGGTTAAGGAACTCGGCAAAATGCCCCCGTAACTTCGGGAGAAGGGGGGCCCCAACCTTGAGCACCACGTGCTGGTGTGAGGGGATCGGGGCCGCAGAGACCAGGGGGAAGCGACTGTTTATCAAAAACACAGGTCCATGCGAAGTCGTAAGACGATGTATATGGACTGACTCCTGCCCGGTGCTGGAAGGTTAAGGGGACCCGTTAGCTTCGGCGAAGCGGAGAACTTAAGCCCCAGTAAACGGCGGTGGTAACTATAACCATCCTAAGGTAGCGAAATTCCTTGTCGGGTAAGTTCCGACCTGCACGAATGGAGTAACGACTTCCCCGCTGTCTCAACCATGAACTCGGCGAAATTGCATTACGAGTAAAGATGCTCGTTACGCGCAGAAGGACGGAAAGACCCCGTGACCTTTACTATAGTTTGGTATTGGTATTCGGTGTGACTTGTGTAGGATAGGTGGGAGACTGTGAAGCGGGCACGCCAGTGTTCGTGGAGTCGCCGTTGAAATACCACTCTGGTCACTCTGGATATCTAACTTCGGCCCGTGATCCGGGTCAGGGACAGTGCCTGATGGGTAGTTTAACTGGGGCGGTTGCCTCCCAAAATGTAACGGAGGCGCCCAAAGGTTCCCTCAGCCTGGTTGGCAATCAGGTGTCGAGTGCAAGTGCACAAGGGAGCTTGACTGTGAGAGTGGCAGCTCGAGCAGGGACGAAAGTCGGGACTAGTGATCCGGCGGCTCGTTGTGGAACGGCCGTCGCTCAACGGATAAAAGGTACCTCGGGGATAACAGGCTGATCTTGCCCAAGAGTCCATATCGACGGCATGGTTTGGCACCTCGATGTCGGCTCGTCGCATCCTGGGGCTGGAGTAGGTCCCAAGGGTTGGGCTGTTCGCCCATTAAAGCGGTACGCGAGCTGGGTTCAGAACGTCGTGAGACAGTTCGGTCCCTATCCTCTGCGCGCGTTGGAAATTTGAGAAGGTCTGTCCTTAGTACGAGAGGACCGGGACGGACGAACCTCTGGTATGTCAGTTGTACCGCCAGGTGCATGGCTGATTAGCTACGTTCGGGATGGATAACCGCTGAAAGCATCTAAGCGGGAAGCCGGCTTCGAGATGAGATTTCCTTGCCCCTTTGAGGGTGTGAGGCCCCCAGCTAGAACACTGGGTTGATAGGCTGGATGTGGAAGCGAGGACTGAAGACTCGTGAAGCTGACCAGTACTAATAGGCCGATGACTTACACACACTCTTATTCCATTGCTTGCTTCAAGGTGATGGGTTGGTGTTCGCGTCCACTGTGCGGTTGTCTGATTGCAACCGGCTGTCCATGTGTTGGTGGATGGTTGGGGTGTTTCAGTTGAATAGTGTCACTGTTGTGTGACCCGTTAGGTTTCCCTGCTGTTGCCCGTGTTGAGGGTGGTGGTGTGGGGTTAGGGTTACGGCGGTCATAGCGTGGGGGAAACGCCCGGTTCCATTCCGAACCCGGAAGCTAAGGCCCACAGCGCCGATGGTACTGCAGCCGGGAGGTTGTGGGAGAGTAGGTCGCCGCCGGACATTCTTTGGGGGAGGGCCTCGCACTGTTGGTGCGAGGCCCTTCCCGCATTCCCGGGAGGATTCACCGGGCGGCCCCGTGCGATCTGCACGGGGCTTTCTGCGTTCCGGGTGCATTCACCCGCGGCGCTCAGAGCTCCTCGCCGGCCCGCAGTCGTGCCGTGAGCGCGCGGGTGAGTCGGCGGCGCAGCCGGCCGTGCTCCGTGCCCTGCTCCCGAAGGCGCGCGTGCACGGCGTCGGCATGGGCCGGCTTCTCCGAGTCGGGGAGTGCGAGGAAGTCGCGCAGCAGCGGCTCCAAGCGCCCGGTGAGGGCGAGCACGAGCTCCTGGGTCTCCACGGGCCGTGTGCGCTGCAGGCGAGTCCAGGCTGGCGCGTACTCGGCGGCGTGCTCGACCATCTCCCACGCGAGGGCCCAGCTGTCCGGGCGCAGTCGGTGCCGCTCCGCGCGCAACAGCTGTCGCAGGGCGGCCACGGCCTCCTCGAGCTCGGCGGCGGCCGGGGCGCCGTCGTCGTCGGGGGAGGGGCTCGCGGAGGAACGCGGGAACGGCCACCAGCTCATGCCGGCCTCTCTCGGATTCGCGGGGTGCGCAGAGGTCTCACGCGTGAGATTCTGCCCCGCATCTCTGTTTGGCGGCACCCGGTGTGGCTGGTATAGTCGCTCTCTGTTGGATTCAGGTCTGAGACCTCCAACGGGGTGTGGCGCAGCTTGGTAGCGCGCGTCGTTCGGGACGACGAGGCCGCAGGTTCAAATCCTGTCACCCCGACCAGAAAGAGCCCCCGCCGGATCGGCGGGGGCTCTTCTCGTCTCCGGGTGCTCACCGGGTGCGGTGCGTCAGTCCTGGCGGGACTCCAGGAACTGGAGATGCTCGGGGCGCGCCGGGTCCACTTCGCCGGCCACGTCGTCGTGTTCGTCCACCCAGTCCTTCACGTACGGGCAGACGGGGACGACCCGGCGGCCCGCGGCCACGGTGTCCTTCAGCGCCTCGCGCACGAGGGTCGAGGCCAGGCCCCGGCCCTCGTACTCGTGGTCGACCTTGGTGTGCGGGAAGATCCGCTGGGCCGGGCCGTCGGCGGTGTCGTCGTCGATCGCCGTCGTGAAGCCGGCCACCGTGCCCGCGCCGTCGATGACGATCTCGTACCTCTCCCCGTTCTTGCGGACCTGCGGGTGCTCCAGGCTGGGGGTCTGCTCGGTCATGGTCGGTCCTCTCGTTCCTGGGTGGACCCCGCCGCTGGGCCGGCGACGGGGAAGGGGTCAGCCGTCCCGGCGCCGCACGGGGTGGTGAGACAGGATCGAGATGCGGTTCGTCAGGTTCATCACCATCGCGACCCACTGCACGGCCGCGGACTGGGCGTCCGTGAGCGCGGCGGCCGTGGAGGCCTGCACGTAGTTCAGCTGCTCCTGCTCGGGGAGGTCCGTGACCGCCTCGGCGAGCTCGAGTGCGGCGCGCTCCTGCTCCGAGTACACGGCCTCGGCCTCACGCCACGCCGGCAGCAGCCCCAGGCGCTGCACGCTCAGACCGGCGTCGGCGCCCTGGCGGGTGTGCCGGTCCAGGCAGAACACGCAGCCGTTGAGCTGGGAGACCCGGAGGTTCACGAGCTCCACGAGCTGCCGGTCCAGCCCGGCCTGCTCGGCGGCGGCGCGCGCGGCCGAGGCCAGCGGCCCGACCGCGTGCCACGCCTCGGGCACGGCCTTGTCGAGGAGGAACGCGAGGGGGTCCTGACGGGGTGCGGGGGTGTCAGCGGCGGTCATGGTCCTTCACTGGCTCGCAGAACGGGGCGGTGGGCCAGGGACCGGGTGCCCGGCCCGGACGAGCTTCCGGCTCAGATCCGGCCCCGACCGGCTCAGAATCGGCCGGACGAGCCCGCCCCGGAGAACGAGCCGCCCGAGGATCCGTAGCCGGTCCCGGAGGAGCTGGACTGCGCCTGGCGATGGTCCTGGACGGACCGCTCGCCGGCCTGGTGGCCCGTGGTGAAGGCCACCACCGTCCAGTAGGCATCCGCCGGCAGCGCGGAGTCCAGGATCGAGCCGCGCCCGGACCGGGCCGGGCCACGGTGCGAGCGCAGCTCGTCGCGCAGCAGCTCACGCTCGGCGTCGTCCTTGCCGAACGCCGCCACCTCGGCGTCGGCGAGGGCGGAGACGAGCCCGGTCAGGCGACGCCGCAGGGCGTCCAGCTCATCCAGCGCCGCGGCCGGGGTCAGGCGCTCGTCCTGGAGGTCCGCGCCCAGCGCCTCGAGTCGGTCCTGGGCCTCGGTGCGGAAGGACTCCAGCGCGGCGACGGCGGATCGGACGGGTCCGGCGGAGCCGACGGAGGAGGCCAGCGTGCCGACGGCGTCCAGGTCGGCCCGCAGCGGGGCGGTCTGCTGGTCCCACGCCGACGGCCACCCCGCGTGGCGGTTGAGGAAGGTGTTCGCCGCGGCCACGGCGTCGTCGAGGCGGTCGAGCTCACGGGCGCGGTCCCGGACGTCCTCCGCGGCCCGGGCGTGCTCTGTGCGATGCAGGCTGCGCTCCGGCAGGGCCTCGAGGCGGTCCAGTTCCGCCGACGCATCGAGCGCCTGGCGCCGGAAGTTGCGGAAGCGCTCCATCAGCGCGGCCGCGTGGGGCGAGTCCTCGGGCACCGTAGACGCGTTCACCTCGGTGGTGTCCATCTCCAGGGTGACGGGGGTCAGGTGGGTGCGGGCCTCGGCCAGCAGGTCGGCCGTCCGGCGGCGGCGACGCCGTCGGCTCGCGAGTGCCGCGGCCGCGGCGCCACCGCCCGCCACACCGACGATCCCCGCGCCGAACCACAGTTCGGGAGCCTGCCACCAGGGGCGCCCGATCAGCTCGGCGGCGGCGTCCGTCACATCCACGACCGTGTCCGTCCATCGGGCCGCACGGGCCGCTTCGTGTCCGGCCTCGCGCACCTCCCGCAGCTGGCCCGTGCTGAGCATCCGGTCCTCGCCCACGTACACCCCGATCACCCGGTTGTCCGGGTCGAGCGCCACGATCACGAGGCCGTCGGCCCATTTCTGGCCGTCCGCGCTGAGCCAGTCCGGGTGCTCCGCGCGAGCCCGCTCGAGCACCCGCCCGTTGAACGCCTGAGACGCGCGGTCGTCGTCCAGTGCGGACAGGTCCGGGCCGTGCTCGGTGACCACGGCGACGCGGGTCGGCTCCCGGAACTCGATCCCCGCCAGGTCACGGCGCAGCTGGGCGGGGTCGATCACGCCCGCGTCATCCACGAGCTCCACCTGGTCCCAGGCCACGGCGTGGGCCTGCGGCGCGGCGGCGACGACGGCGCCCGTCACCCCCGCCGTGACCGGCAGGGCGACGACGGTGGCGGACGCCGCCGGTCCGGTGAGGGCGGCGGCGGACAGGGCGACCGCGGTGAGCGTGCGGCGGGCGGTGCGGTGCGTCGGACGGGTCACGGGGCCTCCTGGACGGGTCGGCGGTCCCGCCCAGCGTAGGCACCGCAGCCGGTGGCGCGCCTCAGCCGGTGGGCGCGTCGGCGAGCAGCGCGGCGAGCCGGCCGGCGTCGTGCGCGGTGCCGAATCCCGCCGCCCCCGGCTCGAGGACCCCGGCCCGGTCGAGGCCCGTGTAGGGGACCGCGTCGAAGCCCATCGCGGTGACGAGGGCGACCACCGTGTCGCGCGCGGCGGCGACCGCGGCCGGCTCGGGCGCCGCGTCAGTCCGCTCGGTGCCCACCGCGAGGGCGCGACGCGGGGCCGTGGCGCGCCCGGCGTCCTCCAGGTCGTGATGCGAGATCTCCGAGAACGCGCGCACGACGGGCACGCGCAGCCCTGCGGCGGCCCAGCGCGCGGCGATCCGGACGGAGCCGGGCGAGCCGTCGTCGTCGAGCCACGCCGGGACGGGCTCGCCCGGCCACGTGTTGGTCAGGTCCACCACGGCGCGCGTGGCCGGCCCGGCGAGGGCGAGCGGGTCGACGTCGTCGAGCGCCTCGCGCGGCACGGCCACGACGACGAGCTCCGCCTCCGCCGCCAGGTCCTCGGCCGACACGGCGACGGCCTCGGGCGCGTAGATCGTCAGGTGACGCTGGACCGCCGCGGGGCGCCGCGTGCCCGCGACCATCACCCGTGGGGCGGCCGTGCCCGGGGAGAGGCGGGGGATGCGCGCGATCGCCCGTGCCAGCGCGGTGCCCGCCCGCCCCGCACCGAGGATGCCGACGACGCGGGGCAGGGCGTCCGCCGGCGCCGCCTCAGACGAGCTCATTGCGCTGGCGTCCCAGCCCGGTGATCTCCACCTCGACGACGTCGTCGGGACGCAGCCACGGGCGGCGGCCCTCGGCGTCCCGGCGGGCCAGGGCGACCCCTGCGGGCGTGCCGGTCAGGATCAGGTCACCCGGGTTCAGGGTGATCAGCTGCGAGGCGTAGGAGACCAGCTCGGCGGGGGAGAAGACGACGTCGGCGACCCTGTCCTCCTGACGCAGCTCACCGTTGACGTGCGTGAGGACGCGCGCGTCCGCCGGGAACTCTTCCGGGGTGACCAGCCACGGACCCACGGGCGTCGAGGCCTCCCACACCTTGCCCTGCAGCCACTCGGAGGTGCGGCCCTGGAAGCCGCGCATGGAGATGTCGTTGGCCACCGCGTAGCCCGCGATGTGCTCCGGGGCGTCCTCGACGGCGATGCGTCGGCCCGGCTCCCCGACCACGATGCACAGCTCGCCCTCGTAGTCGACCCGGTGGTCCTCCTCGGGGACCTCGATCGGGTCCAGCGCACCCGTGAGGGACTGCGGGAACTTCGCGAACAGCGTCGGATGCTCGGGGCGATCCAGGCCCGTCTCGTCGATGTGGTTCGTGTAGTTCAGGCCCACGCAGAACACCTTGGTGGGGAAGGGCACGAGCGTGTCGTAGACGAGGCCGGAGGTGTCCAGCAGGAGGGACCGGTCGGCCTGCGCCGCGCGGAGGGCACCCTCCACCATCTCCCGCTGCTCCTCCGGCGTGGCGGTGAGGTACTCGCCGACGTCGCGACAGTCCGGCAGGGCGACGGCGCGCACGGCGACCTCGGGGTCCTCGGGGTGCACGGAGGTGATGACCGCGGCGAACGTGGCGCCGGGGTAGGCGGCGTCGGAGTCGGGCTGGCGGAACGTGGCGAGCTTCATGGACCCATCCCATCACAGGGCGGCGGGTCCGGACCCGGGGCGGGCGGACGTGAGACGGTGAGGCCATGAGCACAGCCTCCACGCATCCGCCGCTCGACCTCGACCCGACCCCGGCCACCCCGATCGTCCTCGGGACCATGGCCTGGGGGTCCGTTCCCCCGCCGCCCCCGGACGCCGATCCGGGGGCGGGGCCGGAGGGGCCCGCGGGCGCAGCGCAGGCCGAGGCGGCCGTGGAGCGTGCCCGCCGCGCCCTGCGTGCCGGGATCGAGGCCGGCGTCGACCTGCTGGACACCGCGGACATCTACGGGGCCGGCCGCTCCGAGGAGACCGTCGGCCGGCTGCTGCACGAGCTGCCCTACGAGGAGCGCTCCGCCCTGAAGGTGCAGACCAAGTGCGGGATCGTCCTGCACGAGACGGACCCGGCCGGGCGGCGTCTGACCCGCTACGACTCCTCGCCCGAGCACGTGCGCGCCTCGCTGGAGAGCTCGCTGTCCCGCCTCGGCGAGCAGCGCGTGGACACCCTGATCATCCACCGGCCCGACGTCCTCACGCCCGTGGCCGACACCGTGCGTGCCTTCCTCGACGCGCGGGAGGCGGGCCTGGTCGGCAAGCTGGGCGTCTCCAACCTCGGCGTGGGCCGCGTCCTCGAGTTCCAGCGCGAGCTCGAGAGCCAAGCGGCGGACGGGACCGGGCTGGCATGCGTCCAGGTCGAGCTCGGCCTGCACCACCGCACCCTCGTGGAGGCGGTCGTGCTCGCCAACCACCCGGACGCCCCCGCGGACGCCGACGCCGGGCGCCTCGGCCCGGTGTGCGCCGCCGAGGGGATCGAGCTGCAGGCCTGGGGTCCGCTGGGGCAGGGTCGGTTCAGCTCCGGCGACGACGGCGCGGCCGGCGTCGTCGGCGAGGTCGCAGCGGAGCTGGGCGTCAGCCGGGAGGCCGTGGTGCTCGCCTGGCTGCTGCGCCTGCCGTGGGGCGTGCGGCCCGTGATCGGCACCCAGGACCCGGAGCGCGTCGCCGCGTGCGCCGAGGCGGCCGCCGCGGCCGAGGCGATGGACTCCGCGCAGTGGCACCGCCTGTGGACCGCGGCGCGGGGCCGGCTGCTGCCCTGACGAGGCGCGACCGGCCGCGCGCCCTCCCGCCGGAGTGAGACCTGTGTCACACTGGGGCATGGACTTCGCGAACGTCGACCTCGTGACCCCCTGGATCCTCTACTGGCTGGCCTCACTGACCCTCGTGGTCGGCGGCACGCTCGTGGTCGTCGGCCTGTGGCGTGCCCGGCGGCACCGGCGCTTCGCCGCGACCCACGGCCGCAACCCGGAGATCGGACTCCTCGAGGACACCCGCACCCAGCGCGGGGTCGGGGCTGTCGCGCTCGCGGCCGCCGTCGCCCTCGGCGCGACGGGCGCCGTCCTGCACGTCCAGGGTCTGGACGCGTTCCGCGGCAACCTCGAGGCGAAGTACGGCTACACCGCGGTGGACCGCATCCGCCAGTCCGGCCCCGGCTTCGTGGCCGATCTGACCCAGGCCGACGGCACCGTGCTGCGCGACGAGATGGTCCTGCTGGAGTCCTCGGGCGAGCCCGTCGTCGGGGAGGACATCTTCGCCCGTCCGGTCGAGACGCGTTGACCTTCCCGCCCCGGCCCGTCGGGCCTGATGCCGCGTCGGGGGCCTCTGTTAGCGTCGCCGCGTGAGCACCTCGACCGTCCGTTCCGCCCCCGCG
The DNA here is from genome assembly GCF_014138885.1 of Micrococcus luteus. Lineage (NCBI taxonomy): Bacteria > Bacillati > Actinomycetota > Actinomycetes > Micrococcales > Micrococcaceae > Micrococcus > Micrococcus luteus. The sequence goes on along the minus strand of NZ_JACJIK010000001.1, from coordinate 1,138,111 downwards.
TCCACCTACCGGCTCCAGGTCAGCCCGGATCTGCCGCTGGAGTCCGTGGCCGGGCTCGTGCCCTATCTGCGGCGCCTGGGCGTGGACTGGCTCTACCTCTCGCCGCTGCTCGAGGCCGAGCCCGGCTCCGACCACGGGTACGACGTCGTGGACCCCACCCGGCTGGACGCCGCCCGCGGCGGGGCCGAGGGGCTGGACATGGTCGCGCGCGCCGCGCACGAGGCGGGCATGGGCGTGCTCGTGGACATCGTGCCGAACCACGTGGGCGTGGCCACGCCCCAGGCCAATCCGGCGTGGTGGGACGTGCTCACCCACGGTCCCGAGGCGGCGCATGCGGCGTGGTTCGACGTGGACTGGGCGGCCGGCGGCGGGTCCCTGCTCATCCCCGTGCTGGGAGACGGCCCTGACGGGGACGCGGACGCGGAACTGGACCGTCTCGTCGTCGACGCCGAGGGCGGCCGTCTGCGCTACTGGGACAACGTCTACCCCCTCGCCCCCGGATCGCTCGAGGCGGCCGAGGCGGAGACCGGGCTGCGCGCCGCGGAGGTCTTCGCGGCGGCGGACCCGGCGAAGGAGCCGACCGCGGAGCAGGTCCGCCTGGCCCGCGCCGTGCACGAGCGCCAGCACTACCGGCTGGTCGGCTGGCGCCGCGGCGACGCCGAGCTGAACTACCGCCGGTTCTTCACCGTCACCACGCTCGCGGGCGTCCGGGTGGAGGAGCCCGAGGTCTTCGACGCCGTCCATGCCGAACCCGCCCGCTGGGTCCGCGAAGGGCTCGTGGACGGGCTGCGCGTGGACCACCCGGACGGCCTGGCGGACCCGGCCGGCTACGCGCGACGCCTGCGCTCCCACGTGCTCCCGGAGGGCTACCTCGTGGTGGAGAAGATCCTCGAGCCCGGTGAGGCGCTGCCCGCGGACTGGCCCGTGGACGGGACCACCGGCTACGGCGCGCTCGGCGAGGTCGAACGCGTCTTCATGCACCCCGACGCCGCGGGCGATGAGGCCGAGGACGCGCGCCGTCGTCGGGAGTGGGACGAGGCCGTGGTGCGGGCCAAGCACGACGTGGCCACCGGCTCCCTCGCGGCCGAGACCGCCCGGCTGGTCCGGGAGGTCCGCGCCGTGCACGCCCTCGGTGCCCACCCGGACGAGGACGTGGCCGCCGCGTTCGCCGCCGTGCTCGCCCGCCTGCCCGTGTACCGCACCTACCTGCCCGTGGGCCTGGCCGTGCTCGAGGGTGCGCTGGCGGACGCGGCCGCGGCGGAGCCGGGCCTCGCCGACGTGCTCGGTGACCTGCGGCCCGAGCTGACCGACCCGGACTCGCCCGTGGCCCGCCGGTTCCAGCAGACCTCCGGCATGGTGATGGCCAAGGGCGTCGAGGACCGGTCCTTCTACCGGTACACGCGGTGGGCCAATCTGAACGAGGTCGGCGGAGACCCCTCCCACGTCGCCCTGTCCCTGGCCGACTTCCATGCCGCCCAGCAGGCGCGCCAGGCCGCCTGGCCGACGGCCATGACCACCCTGAGCACCCACGACACCAAGCGCGGTGAGGACGTGCGCGCCCGCATCGCCGTGCTCGCCGAGGAGCCCGACCGCTGGGCCGCCGAGCTCGCGGAGCTGAGGCGCCTCCACCCGCTCGGCCACCCCGACGCGGAGCGGCTGCTCTGGGAGTCCATCGTGGGCGTCTGGCCCACGGACGGCACCGCGCCGGAGGAGGAACGGATCCTCGGCTTCTTGCAGAAGGCCTCCCGCGAGGCGGCCCTGGCCACCACCTGGACGGACCAGGACCCCGAGTTCGAGGCCCGGCTCGCCGCGCTCGCCGCCGCCGTCACCTCCCCCGAGGGGCCTGCGCGGGGCGTGCTGCAGGCCGTCGCGGACCGTATCGCCGAGCCCGGCCTCGTGGTCCAGCTCGGCCACAAGCTCGTCCAGCTCGCCGCCCCCGGCGTCCCCGACGTCTACCAGGGCACGGAGGTGCCCTTCCCCACCCTCGTGGACCCGGACAACCGCCGCCCCGTGGACTTCGCGGCCCGGGCCGACCTGCTGGACCGCCTCGACGCCGGCCACACGCCCGGCCTCGACGACCCCGCCGCCGCCAAGCTGGCCGTCGTGGCCGGCGTGCTGCGCGCCCGCCGCGACCGGCCCGAGCTGTTCACCGGCCACCGCCCGCTCGACGTCTCCGGCCCCGCCGCCGAACACGCGATCGCGTTCGACCGGGGCGGGGCGCTCGCCGTGGCCACGCGCTGGCCCGTCCGCCTCGCGGCCGCGGGTGGCTGGGGCCAGACCGTCGTGACCGTGCCGGCTGGGCGGTGGGAGGACGCCGTCACCGGCCACCCCGTCCACCCGGACGCGCGCGGCGCCGTGCGCCTCGACGAACTGCTCAGCACCCTGCCCGTCGCGCTGCTCGTCCCGGCGCACGCCCCGTCCGACCGCCGAGAGAGGACCGCCCCGTGACCGAGCCCCGTCCGGTCGACGCCCCCGCCCCGGGCCTGCACCCGATCGGCTCCGACCCCGTGGACCCCGCCGCGGCGGAGCGGGCCGCCGTCGAGGCCGCGCGCGCCGTCCCCTACGCCGTGTGGGCGCCGCACGCCGAGAGCGTCGACCTCGTCCTCGTCGACACCGAGCCCGGCGCCCTGCACGACGCCGAGGACCGCTGGCCCGTCGCCGCCGTCGTGCCCATGGACCCCGCCGCCGGAGGCTGGTGGACGCCCACGGAGGACCCGCTGGCCGCCCTCGGCCTCGACGCCGCCCAGCCGTCGGCCGACCCCGGCTACGGCTACCGCGTGGACGGGGCGGACCCCGTGCCGGACCCCCGCTCCCGCCGCCAGCCCGACACGGTCCACGGGCCCTCCCGCCGCGACGTCGCCGGCCGCGTCTTCACGTGGCCGGACGAGGGCTGGGCCGGGCCGCCCGGGGTGGAGTCCGATCCGGCCGCGCCCCAGGGCGGCGGCCTGCGCGGTGCCGTCCTGTACGAGCTGCACCTGGGGACCTTCACGGCCGAGGGGACCCTCGACGCCGCCATCGCCCGCCTCCCGCACCTGACGGACCTCGGGGTCACCCACGTCGAACTGTTGCCCGTGAACTCCTTCTCCGGGCCGCGGAACTGGGGCTACGACGGGGTGGCGTGGTTCGCCGTCGACGAGTCCTACGGCGGCCCCGCCGCCTACCGCCGCTTCGTGGCCGCCGCCCACGCCGCCGGCCTCGGCGTGGTCCAGGACGTCGTGCACAACCACCTGGGCCCCTCCGGCAACTACCTGCAGGTGTTCGGGCCGTATCTGGGTCAGGGCGGCACCGGCTGGGGCGACGGCCTGAACCTGGACGGCGCCGACTCGGACGAGGTGCGCCGGTTCGTCCTGGACAACGTCCGCTTCTGGCTCGAGGAGATGCGCGTGGACGGGCTGCGCCTCGACGCGGTGCACGCCCTGCGGGACACCCGCGCCGTGCACCTGCTCGAGGAGATGGCCGCACTCGCGGACGGGATCGCGGCCCGTGCCGGCCGACCCGTGCCCCTCCTGGCCGAGTCCGACCTCAACGACCCACGTCTGGTGCTGCCCCGCCACGCCGGCGGGCTCGGCCTCGCCGCGGCCTGGAACGACGACGTCCACCACGCCCTGCACGTGGCCGCGACGGGGGAGACCCACGGCTACTACGCGGACTTCGCCCCGCTGGAGGCTGTGGCCAAGGTCATGGAGCGCACCTACTTCCACGACGGCACCCGCTCCACCTTCCGCGGCCGCGACCACGGCCGGCCCGTGCCGGACGCCATCCCCAACCACGCGTGGGTGGCCAGCATCCAGAACCATGACCAGGTGGGCAACCGCGCCGGCGGCGACCGCACCGCGGCCGCGCTGTCCGAGGGCGCGCTCGCGGCCGAGGCCGCCCTGCTGCTGACCGGCCCGCACGTGCCGATGCTCTTCATGGGGGAGGAGTTCGCGGCCTCGACGCCGTGGCCGTTCTTCACCTCGTTCCGCGAGCCCGAGCTCGGGGACGCCGTCCGGCAGGGACGTCGCCGCGAGTTCGCCGCCCACGGCTGGGATCCGGACGACGTCCCCGACCCGCAGGACCCCGCCACGCGGGACGCGGCCGTGCTGGACTGGGCGGAGGCCGCGGGCGGCGCGGACGGCCACGGCCGGGGAGCGCGCGTGCTCGCCGCCTACCGCATCCTGATCGGTCTGCGCCGCACGCTGCCCCAGCTCACCGACCCCCGCCGCGACCGCGTCCGGGCCGAGGTGGACGCGGCCCGGCGCCACGTGCGCCTCACCCGCGCCGGCGCGGACGCCGACGTCATCCTGCTCGTCGCCCTCGGCGCGGACCCGCTGCCCGTGCCCGCGGACCTGGCGCGGGCCGGGCTCCTCGCCGGCCACGGCGACCACGGCCCGCTCGGCCCCGGCACGGTGCCGGCGGCGGTCCCGGCCCCCGGCTTCCTGCTCCTGCGCCGCTGAGCCGCGTCCGGCGTCAGTCCGCGTCCGCAGGCGGGACGGCGCGCAGCATGGTGGTCGTGGGGTGCAGTGCCACCGCGTCCTCGTCGCGGCGGGCCCGCAGCACCGTGTCCACGTAGGAGTCCACCGCCTCCTGCAGGGGCACGGCCTGGCCGCGGGCCTCGGAGAGGTACCAGCGGTGCTCGAGGAGCTGGTGCATCACCTCGGCGGGCTCGAGCTTGGCCCGCAGCTCAAGGGGCACCGAGCGGACCACGGGGTCGAACACCTCCACCACCCAGCGATGCGCCGCAGCCTCGATGTCCATGTACGGGTCCCACTCCCGGCGGGCGGCCTCGATGTCGACGAGCAGCCGGCGGGCCTGGTTCTCCTGGACTTCGAGTCCCGTGAGGCGGGTCAGCCGACGGCGGTGGTAGCCCGCGTGGATCTCGACGGGTCGGGCGATCATCATCCCGGGGGCGTCGGCGGCGCGCAGTGAGTACTCGGCCAGCTCGAAGCCGAGCTCCTGCAGGCGGCGGACGCGGCGGTCCAGGCGCCACGGCTCGGCGCGGGGGAACAGCAGGGGCCCGGTCAGCTCGTCCCACAGCCGCCGGTAGGAGGCCACGAGCAGGTCCGGCGTGGTGACGGGGTCCACCTCCGGGTCCAGCAGCCCGCTGGCCTGCAGGTCCAGCAGCTCACCGCCCACGTTCACGGCGGCCACGTCCAGGTCGTGCTCGCGCTGGCCGGTGGACAGCCGTGCCCGCAGCTCGCCGGTCTCGGCGTCCACCAGGTGGGCGGCGAACCCGCCCGCGTCCCGCCGGAACAGGACGTTGGACAGGGAGACGTCACCCCAGAAGAACCCCTCGAGGTGCAGCTCCACGAGCAGGGTCGCCAGCGCGTCCATGAGCCGCACGAGGGTGCGGCGCTCGAGGCGCTCCGAGAACACGGCGCGGTACGGCAGGGAGAAGCGCAGGTGCCGGGTCACGAGGGCGGCGGGCAGGGGCGTGCCGTCGTCCTCCGTGCGTCCGGTGACCACGGCCACCGGCACCACCGACGGCGCCGGGCTCCGCTCGAGCCGGCGCAGCAGCCGGTACTCGCGGAACGCGAGTTCTTCGGTGGTCTCCTTCACCGCCACGATGCCCCCGCCCACCCGGGCGAAGCGCACCACGTGACGGGAGATGCCCCGCGGCAGGGCCGCCAGCACCTCACGCGGCCACGTCTCGAGGGGGAGCGCCCAGGGCAGGGCGAGCAGAGACGTCGCCGGGTCCTCGGTCGCGTCCCCCGACGGGGCGCCCGTGATGGTCAGTCGATCGACGGGGGAGGGGGTCTCGGCGGTGTCCATGGTCACGATCCTTTCAGACAGGGCCGCTATGCTCGCCTGGCGCGGCGCGCCCGCTGCCCGCCGGCTCCGGTGCTCGACCCGGACCGACTGCCCCACGAGGAGGACCCTTGGCCCGGAACACGTCAGGCTCGCACACCTCGGCGACGGACGCTCGTGCGCGTGCCCGCCAGATCCAGGAGGAGCAGCGCAGGAAGGACAGTCGCCGCCGCACCGGCGTCATCTGGGGCTCGGTCCTCGCGGTGGTGCTCGTGATCGGCCTCGTCGTCGCGTTCGTGCTCAACCGCAACGGCGACGACGCCGCGGCCGCCGGCCCCATCCCCGCCGTGGCGAACGAGCAGGGCGGCATCGAGTTGACCTCGGCCACGGACCTGGCGGAGGGCGCGGGAGAACGCGAGGTCGACCCCTCGAAGATCGAGGTGCCGAAGCAGGCCGCGAGCTCTCAGCCCGAGACCCTGCCGAACACCGAGGCCCGTGGTGACGGTGAGCCGACGCGGATCGTGCTCTACGCGGACTTCAACTGCGTGCACTGCGCGGACTTCGAGTCCACCAACGGGGACCAGATCGAGCAGTGGCTCGAGCAGGGCCAGGTCACGGTCGAGTACCGGATGGTGGACTACCTGAGCGCCCCGAACAACCAGAACTACTCGGCCCGCGCCGCCAACGCCGCGTACTGCGTGGCGGACCAGAAGCCCGAGGCCTACAACGGCTTCGTGGCCGCCCTGTTCGCCACCTACGACGAGCACCAGGGCAAGGGCCTGGACAACGCGGCGATCACGCAGCTCGCGCAGGAGCACGGCGCGGACATCGCCTCCTGCGTCGAGGACGGCACGTTCCGCTCCGCGGTCGAGCACACCACCCGCCAGGCGCGCGTCGCCGGCGTGGCCGGCACCCCCACCGTGTTCGTGGACGGGAAGAACTGGGCCCTCGACGGCGAGGACAAGACCTTCGCCGATTGGGCGGGCGCCAAGATCGCCGGCTGACCCGGCTGACCCGTCGCCGAGGTCCGCGGGGCGTCCCCACGCAGGGGGCGCCCCGCGCCCCCCGCCCGGGCCTTGTACGCTGGAAGGGTCGGCCGCGGCGCCCCGGGCGCCGGCCGCAGGCCTCCTTAGCTCAGCTGGCCAGAGCAGCTGCCTTGTAAACAGCAGGTCGCCGGTTCGAATCCGGCAGGGGGCTCCACCCCACCGCGGGCCCGACGGCGCCGCGCACCTCCGCCGGGAGGGCGCGGCGCCGTCGTCGCGTCCGGCGCGGGCCGACGCTGGGGCGCCGCTGTGCGCGCCCGCGGCCATCCGCCAGGCTCGGCTGGCGGATCCGCCAGAGATGCCTCGACCATCCGCCAGACTTCAACCCTGGGCCTCGTCGTGACGGAATCGTGACCTTACCGTGATCCCAGCCACCCCGGCCCGAGCCCCTCGGGCACCCGCGTCCGGTGGCCCAGAACTCCGAGGAGATCCCGTGCAGTCCTCCACCCCCCGCAGCACCCGCCGCCGCATCGGCGCCCTCGTGGCCGGCGCCGTCCTCGCCGGCGGGACCCTGACCTCGTCCCCCGCGCTTGCGGCCCCCTCCGGCGACGCCCCCGCCGCACCGGCAGCCACCCCGACCGCCGCCTCGCCCCTGGCGGCGGCGCAGGTCGAGGACCCGAACGCCGACGGCTACGACTCCTTCATCGTCACCTACAAGGAGACCGCCGCCACCGCCCACGCGAAGGGCCGAGCCAACGCCTGGGGCAAGGCCGCGAAGGAGGCCGGCGTCTCCGTGAAGGAGCTGCGTGAGACCGCGCTCGGCTCCCGCGTGGTCAAGGCGGACCGCAAGCTGGACCAGGCCGAGTCCGCGAAGTTCATGGCCGACCTGAAGGCCTCCGGGGCGGTCGAGGCCGTGGAGCCGGACGCCATCCTCACCGCCACCGGCCTGAGCCCCGTGGACGCCCTCTACTCTCAGCAGTGGGGCTTCACCGGCGCCCACGGCATGCGGGTCCCCGGGGCGTGGGACCGCACGACGGGCTCCGGTGCGACCGTGGCCGTCATCGACACCGGCATCACCTCCCACCCGGACCTCGACAGCAACGTCGTGCCCGGCTACGACTTCATCTCCGACGGCAGGGCGGCGCGCGACGGCGGCGGCCGCGACTCCAACCCGCGCGACGAGGGCGACTGGTACGCCGCCGGCGAGTGCGGCACCACCGGCGCCTCTGACTCCTCGTGGCACGGCACCCACGTGGCGGGCACCGTCGCGGCCGTGGCCGACTCCCAGGGTGTCGTCGGCGTGGCCCCGAACGCGAAGATCCAGCCCATCCGCGTGCTCGGCAAGTGCGGCGGTTCGCTGTCCGACATCGCCGACGCGGTCGTGTGGGCCGCCGGCGGCACCGTGGCGGGCGTGCCGGCCAACCCGAACCCGGCGGACGTCATCAACATGTCCCTCGGCGGCTCCGGCACGTGCGGCACCACCTACCAGAACGCGATCAACGCGGCCGTCTCCCGCGGCGTGCCCGTCGTCGTGGCCGCGGGCAACGAGAACCAGCCCGCCGCCAACGTGCGCCCGGCCAACTGCCGGAACACCATCGTGGTGGCCGCCTCCACCTCGCAGGGCGCCCGCGCCTCGTTCTCGAACTACGGCTCCGCCGTGGACGTGACCGCCCCGGGGGCGAACATCATCTCGACCGTGAACAACGGCGCCACCACCCCGACGACGGCCGGCCACGCCGCCTACAACGGCACCTCGATGGCCACCCCGCACGTCGCGGGCCTGGCCGCCCTGCTGCTGGCCGAGCGGCCGAGCCTCACCCCGGCCCAGGTCGAGTCCACCCTCAGGTCCACGGCCCGGTCCATGCCCGTGTCCTGCTCCGCGGGCTGCGGCGCCGGCCTGGCGGACGCCGCCAGGGCGGTCTCCTCCCTCGGTGGCAGCTCCTGACCGGAGCCCGCCCGGGCGCCGGGACCTCGTTGGTCGCCCAGGGCGGTTTCGAGCCCGGCGCCACGCTGACCGACGCCTGACGTGCTCGTCGGCTCTCGATGGCCGCTCCGCCGTGCGCGGGGTGGCCGTCGCCCGGGTGGACAGGCGGCGCCGCCTGAGGTATCGTTCTTCGAGTTGTCACCCCCATGGGGCGACGCCCGGATCTTTAGCTCAGTTGGTTAGAGCGTTCGCTTCACACGCGAGAGGTCGCTGGTTCGAGTCCAGTAAGATCCACCGCAGCAGGGCCCTCCTCCGGGAGGGCCCTTTCGCGTCCCCGGGCCGCGGTGCCGACGGCCCCGGCGGGGGAGGTGCCGGCGTGGTTGGATGGACGCGTCGGCGGGGCTCGGCCCACCGCCGTGGCGCGTCCAGCGCCCGCACACGGAAGGAGAGGGTGAGCCGCATGGAGCAGGAGGGCACCCAGGAGCCGGCGCGGTTCGACCCCCGCATCGCGGAGCCCCCGGCCGTCCCCACGCTCATCCCCGTGCTGCGCCCGGCCGGCGCCGAGGACGCCGCCGCTGTCGGCGACCTCACGCTCGACCCGGAGGACCCCGGCCTGCTCGACCTCGACCCGGCGGAGTCGGCCCACCCGGCCGCGGTCGCCGTCGAGCCGACGGAGCCGCTGCCGCCCGTGGTCCGCCCCGCCGCCGCCGATCCGGTCTCGGCGCCGGAGCCGGAGCCGGAGGAATCGGCCGAGCCGGAGGCGGAGACGCTGCCGGAGCCGGCCGCGGACGCGCCCCTGACCGAGCCGCCGCTGTCCGAGCAGGTGCCCACCTCCGTCCTGGCGCCCGCGGAGGCCGACGGCGCCCTGCCCGCCCCGGAGGTGATCCCCGCGCCGGACGTCACCGTCCCGGACCCGGTGGTCCCCGCGGGTCCGCCCGAGAAGCGCGGGCGTCGGCGCGGCCGGCGCTCCCGCGAGGTCTTCGTCGAGAACCTGCCGACGCAGGCGCTCGTGCTGGCCGACCGCCTGCACTCCTCGCCGTACGGGCGCCGCATGCGCTCCACGCTGCAGCAGCGCCGCGCGGAGGCGCAGGCCCTTGAGGCCCGCACGACCCTGGACTTCGCGCTCAAGCTGGGCGAGACGATGTTCAGCTTCGGCGCGGCCTCGCTGGACGTGGAGACCTCGATCATCGTGGCCACGCAGGCCTACGGGATCCTCGAGACCGAGGTGGACCTGACCAACCAGTCCATCTCCCTGAACTACGCGCCCGACTCCTCACGCGGCGAGGCCCCGTTCACCCTCCAGCGGGTGGTCCGCTCGTCCTCGGTGAACTTCGAGGGGCTCGTGGCCGTCCACCGGCTCGTCGAGGAGATCGCCGCGGGCGAGGTGGACCGGGCCGAGGCCCAGCGCCGGCTCGTGGAGATCCGGCATCAGCCCAAGCCGTTCCCCGCCGTCTTCGAGGTCCTCTTCTCCGGCGTGTTCGTGGCCTGCTTCGTGCCGTTCATCGGCGGGACCTGGACGGGCGCGGCCCTGGGCATGGTCTCCACCTGGCTGGTCTTCTGGCTCAAGGTCCAGGCGGACAAGGCGCGCTTCCCGGAGATCTTCTCCACGATGTTCGGGGCGATCACGGCCACGGTGATCGCGCTGATGGCCCACGCCCTCGACCTGCCGGTCAACCCGGCGCTGGTGATCGCCGGCGGCATCATGATGCTCCTGCCCACGGCGAGGTTCGTCACCGCGGTGCAGGACGCCATCCACGGCTTCCCGGTGACCGCCGCGGGCCGCTTCCTCTCCGCGCTGCTCGTGTTCGCCGGCGTGATGGCCGGGATCATGATCGCCGTGGGCATCGGGGATCTCGTGGGATTCGAACAGCTGGACCTGGCCGAGGCGGGGACGCTGAGCTATCCGCCGCTGCTGCTGCTGGGCCTCGTGATGGCCGCGGGCATGGCGGACGCGGTGGTGGAGCAGTCGCGGTGGCCCCAGATCCTGGCCTGCGGTCTCGTGTCCGGGGCCGGCTTCGGCGCGTACCTGGCAGCGCAGCAGATCGGGGTCAGCGACCGGCTGGTGCCCGCGGTCGCCGCGGCGGCGGTCGGGTTCCTCGGCCGCCTGGTGGCCCAGCGGCTCGCGGCCCCGGCGCTCGTGATCGTCCTGCCGTCCATGCTGTTCCTGCTTCCCGGACTCACCATGTTCCGGTCCGTCTACGGGTTCACCGTGGAGACCGGGGCCACGCTGCTGGGCGTCGAGGGACTCTTCAACGCCGCGGTCATCGTCGTGGCAATCGCGGCCGGCGTCGCCTTCGGCAACACCCTGGCCAAGCCGATCACCGACCGGATGGGCACGCTGCTGCCCACCGAACTCGTGATGCACCAGCGCGGCTGACCGGCGGCCCGGCTCAGTCGGGCAGGCGCCAGTCCACCGGGGCCGCGCCGGCCGCCTCGAGGAGCCGGTTCACCCGGCTGAACGGCCGGGAGCCGAAGAACCCGCGGTGGGCGCTCAGGGGCGAGGGATGCGGGGACTCCACGACGCCGGCCCCCGCCGCCGTCAGCAGCGGCGCCATGCGCCGCGCGTCGGCTCCCCACAGCAGCCCCACGAGCGGGGTGCCGCGCGCGCAGAGGGCCCGCACCGCGGCCTCCGTGATCTGCTCCCAGCCGAGGCCGCGGTGGCTGCCGGGTGCGCCGGCCCGCACGCTGAGGGCGCGGTTCAGCAGCAGCACGCCCTGGTCCGTCCACGCGGAGAGGTCCCCGTGGGCGGGCGGGGTGATGCCGAGGTCGTCGTGCAGCTCCCGGTGGATGTTGGCCAGGGAGCGGGGCAGCGGCCGCACGTGGCGGTCCACCGCGAAGCTCAGGCCGATCGGATGGCCCGGCGTCGGGTAGGGGTCCTGGCCCAGCACGAGGACGCGGACGTCCGCGAACGGCTGACGGAACGCCCGCAGGATGTGCTCCGGCGCCGGCAGCACCTGCTCTCCGGCCGCCCGGCGGGCCCGCAGCCGCTCGCCGACCTGCTCGAACGCGGCGGCCTGCGGGGCGAGGGCCGCCTCCCAGCCCGGATCCAGGGGCGCGATGAACTCCATGCCCCGAGGGTAGACCGGGTGGGTACAGTGGCCGCCATGTCCCACCCCACGCCCGTCTCGCCCGATCCGGCCCCGGACGAGGGTGCCCGCGCGCGTGCGCGACGGGACGAGCTGACGGACCTGGAGCGTGCGGTCCTGGACCTGGAGGCCGCCACCTGGCGGTACGGCGGGGCCAAGGACCACGCCGTCCGAGAGCGTCTGGGGCTGTCTCCGACCGCCTATTATCAGGTGTTGAACGGACTGCTGGACCGTGAGGCCGCCCTGGCCTACCGACCCCTGCTGGTCACGCGGCTGCTGCGCAAGCGCGGCACCCGCAGCCGGGCCCGGAGGGGACCCGCGGATCCGGCGCCGTCCACGCCCGCTTCCCGCCAGGAGAACTGACCCATGGCCTACCAGCCCGACCGCTTCGACGAGGTCCCCGAGTACACGGACCAGCGCGGCGCGCACCGCGAGTCCTTCGCCGCTGCCGGCGCAACCGCCGCGGGCGGGGGTCGCCGCCTGAGCCCGCTGCTCTGGGTGGCCGGCCTCGTCCTGCTCGCCGGCCTGTTCGTGGGCGTCGTCCTGCCGTGGCTCACCGGCGACCGCTCCGAGCCCGTCGCCGCCGAGAGCTCGACGACGGCCCCGGCTGCCGCGCCGTCGACGTCGGCGTCGTCCGTGTCCTCCTCGGCGTCCTCCGCGTCGGCGTCGACTGCGTCCGCGACCGAGTCCGCCACCCCGTCCGAGGACGCGGCGGAGGCGTCCCGTTCCGCGGCCGCGGCCGAGTCCTCGCGGGCGGCGCAGGAGGCGGCTGCCGCCGAGGCCGCCGAGTCCTCTCGAGCCGCCGCCGAGGCCGCCGAGGCCGCCGAGTCGTCCCGTGCCGCCGCCGCGGCACAGGCGGCGGAGGCCTCGCGTTCCGAGGCCGCCGCGCAGTCCGCAGAGGCGTCTCGGTCGGCGGCGGCCGCCCAGGCGGCGGAGTCCTCGCGCGCCGCCGCGTCCCGTTCGGCCGCCCAGGCGGCGGAGTCCTCGCGCGCCGCCGCGTCCCGTTCGGCCGCCCAGGCGGCGGAGTCCTCGCGCGCCGCCGCGTCCCGTTCGGCCGCCGCGGCGGAGGCCTCGCGCTCGCAGTCCGCGGCCGCGTCGAGCTCTCGTGCGGCCGCGCAGTCTGCGGCCGCGTCGAGCTCTCGTGCAGCCGCGCAGTCCGCGGCCGTGCGCGGCACCCACGTCACCGTGTACAACGCGACCCGCACCCAGGGCCTCGCCGCCTCCTACGCGCAGCGGCTCACGGGCGCCGGCTACACCTCGGTGGACGCGAAGAACTGGAGCGGCTACGGCATCCAGTCCTCCACCGTCCTGTACAACGGCTCGGCCAACAAGGCCGCCGCCGAGGCGGTCGGCAAGGAGCTCGGCTTCCCGGTCATGCAGACCCCGAACCTGCAGGTGAACGGTATCGCGGTGGTCGTCACCAGCTGATCCGCCCGTCGTGCGGCCGTGCCGGCCGCGCACCCTTTCCGGCCCCCGGCGGGGCGCCTTCCGAGGCGTTCTGCCGGGGGCCGTCCGCCGTCCGCGGAAGGGCGGGCCCCGCACTGCGGACCCTTTGCACTCTCCCGGTGCGAGTGCTCATAATGGGGTTAGCACTCCGAAGGCGCGACTGCCAGCCGTACCCCGGTCGGCCCGGCGCCGTGGAGGAGGACCTGTCCACCGGTGAGGCCCCCAGGGGCCGTCCGTCGCGGGCACCGGCGCGGGTCAGCCACCAGCAGTAGGAAGCCGACGTCCAGAAAGGACCTGCACATGGCCAAGACCATCGCATTCGACGAAGAGGCCCGCCGCGGCCTGGAGAAGGGCCTGAACACCCTGGCCGACGCCGTGAAGGTGACCCTCGGCCCCCGCGGCCGCAACGTGGTGCTGGAGAAGAAGTGGGGCGCCCCCACCATCACCAACGACGGCGTCTCCATCGCCAAGGAGATCGAGCTCGAGGACCCGTACGAGAAGATCGGCGCGGAGCTCGTCAAGGAGGTCGCCAAGAAGACCGACGACGTCGCCGGCGACGGCACCACCACCGCCACCGTGCTGGCCCAGGCGCTGGTCCGCGAGGGCCTGCGCAACGTGGCCGCGGGCGCCGACCCGCTGTCCCTGAAGCGCGGCATCGAGAAGGCCGTGGAGGCCGTCACCTCCGAGCTGCTCTCCGCCTCCCGCGAGATCGAGACCAAGGACCAGATCGCGGCCACCGCCTCGATCTCCGCCGCGGACAAGCAGATCGGCTCCCTCATCGCCGAGGCCCTGGACAAGGTCGGCAAGGAGGGCGTCATCACCGTCGAGGAGTCCAACACCTTCGGCCTCGAGCTCGAGCTCACCGAGGGCATGCGCTTCGACAAGGGCTACATCTCCGGTTACTTCGTGACCGACGCGGACCGCCAGGAGGCCGTCCTCGAGGATCCCTACATCCTCATCGTCAACTCGAAGATCTCCTCCGTGAAGGACATGGTGGCGATCCTCGAGAAGGTCATGCAGTCGGGCAAGCCGCTGCTGATCATCGCCGAAGACGTCGAGGGCGAGGCCCTGGCCACCCTCGTGGTCAACAAGATCCGCGGCACCTTCAAGTCCGTGGCCGTGAAGGCCCCGGGCTTCGGTGACCGCCGCAAGGCCATGCTCGCCGACATCGCCATCCTCACCGGCGGCCAGGTCATCTCCTCCGAGGTGGGCCTGTCCCTGGAGAACGCGACCCTCGACCTGCTGGGCACCGCCCGCAAGGTGGTCGTCACCAAGGACGAGACCACCATCGTGGAGGGTGGCGGCGACGCCGAGCAGATCGCCGGCCGCGTGGCCCAGATCCGCTCCGAGATCGAGAACACCGACTCGGACTACGATCGCGAGAAGCTGCAGGAGCGCCTCGCCAAGCTGGCCGGCGGCGTGGCCGTCATCAAGGCCGGCGCGGCCACCGAGGTGGAGCTCAAGGAGCGCAAGCACCGCATCGAGGACGCCGTGCGCAACGCCAAGGCCGCCGTGGAGGAGGGCATCGTCGCCGGCGGCGGCGTGGCCCTGATCCAGGCCGGCGCCAAGGCGTTCGGCGGCCTGCAGCTCGAGGGCGACGAGGCCACCGGCGCGAACATCGTGAAGGTCGCCATCGAGGCCCCGCTGAAGCAGATCGCCTTCAACGCCGGCCTGGAGCCCGGCGTCGTGGCGGACAAGGTCAAGACCCTCGACGACGGTCACGGCCTGAACGCCGCCACCGGCGAGTACGAGGACCTGCTGGCCGCCGGCATCAACGACCCGGTGAAGGTGACCCGCTCGGCCCTGCAGAACGCCGCGTCCATCGCGGGCCTGTTCCTGACCACCGAGGCCGTCGTCGCGGACAAGCCCGAGAAGGCCGCCGCCGGCGCCGAGGGCATGGACCCGATGGGCGGCATGGGCGGCATGATGTGATCAGCCGCTGAGCCGGCCCGGCCCGTTCGGGCGCCCAGCCAGCGAGGCCCGTCTCCCCGTCCGGGGAGGCGGGCCTCGCCGCGTCCGGGGCCGGCACCGGGGCGCCCCGCTCAGGCCGACAGCGCGGCTCGTTCCGCCGCCAGGTTGCGGCGGGCGGCGGCCTCCCAGCGCGTTCGGCCGGGCGCGGTCCGATACAGCCGCTCGGCGTCCAGCAGGGCGTCCAGCACCGCGCCGCGACCGCGGGCCCAGTCCGCGTCGGACACGTGCGCGTAGTCCTGCCGGACCGCGGCCACGTAGCGGGCGTAGGCCTCGGGGGAGCGGCCGAGGACCTCGAGGTCCGCGTCCGAGAGCACCGCCCCGGCCGCGTCGTGCGGGGCGGGGTCGTGGGCGGCGGTGAGCAACACGAGGCGCGCCACCTCGTCGACGACGTCGGCCGGCACCGCCAGCCGCGGGTCGGTGAGCACGTCCCGGGCCAGGGCGGCCGAGTCCGCCTCGTCCTAGCCGGCGGGCGCGGCGGGGTCCCCGACGTAGACGGCGTCGTGGAACCACGCGGCCAGGCGGACCGCACGCGGATCCGGCCCGGCCTTCGCCCCCGCCCGCTCGAGCAGGTCCACGGACTCGAGCACCGCGAGCAGGTGGGCCGGGTCGTGGTAGTGCCGATGCGGCTCCGCCCAGCGGGCCAGCAGGTCGCGTCCCGCCGTCGTCACCGCGTCCGGGCTCGCCGCCGTGCCCTCGAACAGCCGCGCCCAGCGCCGGGCGAGGACGACGTCGCGCTTCTCGGCGCGGCTCCGGGCGGGCACGCGCAGCCCCGAGGCGGCGAGGCGGCGCACCAGCTCCCGTCCGGTGACGGGCACCGCCCCGCGGGCCACGAGCTCGGCGCGTCGGTGCGCGGGCACGTCGTAGTGGTCCCGGTCGAAGGCCCGCTCCGAGAGCCCCGCCGCCCGCGCGAACGCGTGGAGCTCCTCGAGGGAGGCGTCGGAGACGAGGTGGGAGAACACGGTGCCGTGGGCGGGCCACGCGGGCGGGTCGATCAGGACGGTCATGCCCCCACTCTAGGAAGCACGGACCGGGGCGCGGCCGGCCGGCCGCACCCCGGACCGTTCCGGGCGCTCAGAACCGGAACATCGCGGCGTTGGCGGTCTCCGCGTCCTGGTACTGGGTGGCGGCGGCGTCCATCGCGCGGCGGATGCCCGCCAGGGACTCCTCCACGCGCTGCTGGGTGGCGCGCCACTCGGTGAGCACACCCTGGAAGTTCGCGGCCGCCTGGCCGCGCCAGGTGTCCTGCAGCTGGCGCAGGTTGGCCTCCATGGTGCTCACCTCCGCCTGGAGGCGGCCGATGGAGCCCTCCACCGCCCCGCTCTTGGCCCGCAGGTCCTCGACGTCGATCTGCACGATGCTCATGTGACTGTCCCCTCTGATGAGTGCTGATGGGCGGCGGGTGCCGCCGGGCACCACGCTAGGGACGCGCGTCGCGCCCGGCCGCCGGGTCGTCCCCGCCTGGGGACGGGACGCTGGCCTCGGGCGCCTGTGCAGGAGCAGAAGCCCGACGGCGGCGCTCGGCCGAGGCACGACGGAACCGCTCCGCCGCCCGCAGCAGGCGGCTGCTCCGGGCGGCGTCCGCGGCGCTGGCGCCGGCTCCTGACGGCGCGGTCAGGGCGAGGGGGCCGCTGGGCGGACCGGCCGCGTCGTCGTCGGTGTCCTGCGCGGACGGGCGCTCGTCCTCGACGTCCTCGTCCGCCTCGTCCTCGAACGGCGCCCACGGCAGGTGGACGGAGAAGGTGGCGCCGCCGCCCTCGGTCTCCAGCAGCCGGACGGAGCCGCCGTGCTGGGCCACGATCGCCGCGACGATGGCCAGGCCGAGCCCCGTGCCGCCCGTCTCGCGGTGCCGGGAGGTGTCCGCGCGGTAGAACCGCTCGAAGATGCGGGCGCGGTCCTCCTCGGACACGCCCGGCCCGTGGTCACGGATCTCGATCACGGAGCTGCGGCCCGCGCCGTCCGCCCCGGCCCGGCCGCCGAGGTGGTCGACCGTGCCGACCGCGATCTCGATGGGGGTGCCGGCGGGGGTGTAGCGCAGGGCGTTGGCCATGAGGTTCACCACCACCTGGCGCATCCGGTTCTCGTCGCCGAGGATGGGCGCCGGAGCCGCCCGGTCGTCGTCGGGGCCCACGAGGGTGACCTTGCGGTCCGGGGCGTTCACGGACGCGTCCATCATGGAGTCCATCGCGAGGATGAGCAGGTCCACCGGGGCGTGCTCGAGGGGGCGCTGCTCGTCGAGGCGGGCCAGGGTGAGCAGGTCCTCCACGAGGCGGGTCATGCGGGTGGCCTCGGACTCGATGCGCTGCATGGCGGCGGCGACGTCCTCCTCCTCGCGCAGCCCGCCGTGCCGGTACAGCTCGGAGAACCCGCGGATGGTGACCAGGGGGGTGCGCAGCTCGTGGGAGGCGTCCTGCACGAATCGGCGCATCTTGTCCTCGGAGATCTCCTTGTCCCGGAACGCGGACTCGATGTGCGCGAGCATGGCATTGAGGGAGCGGGAGAGCCGGCCCACCTCGGTGTCGGGCGCCGCGCTCTCCACGCGCTGGCTCAGGTCGCCGGCGGCGATCTTGGCGGCGGTGCGCTCCACGCGGTTCAGGGTGCGGAACGCGCGCTGGACCGCCAGGTTGGCCACGATCACGGTGCCCGCCGTCGCGAGCAGGCCGATGGTCACGACGATCGAGGTGACGCGCTCGACGGAGGAGGTCACGCTCTGCAGGGGAAGGGCCACGGCCATGGTGCCGTCGCCGCTGCTGAGCCCGTACAGCTGCACGCGCCAGCCGCTCGAGTCCGGCTGTGTGCCGGGCACCTCGAAGGAGGCGGAGCCGCGCTCCAGGGCCTCGGCCGGGGTGATGTCCGGCAGGGCCGGCTCGTCCGCACCCGGCATCACCGGGGTCTGGACGACCCGCGCGCCCTCGTTG
Source organism: Micrococcus luteus (assembly GCF_014138885.1). Taxonomy (NCBI): domain Bacteria; kingdom Bacillati; phylum Actinomycetota; class Actinomycetes; order Micrococcales; family Micrococcaceae; genus Micrococcus; species Micrococcus luteus. The sequence continues at coordinate 1,120,059 of NZ_JACJIK010000001.1, read as the reverse complement.
TCCCACACGACGCCGTAGAAGCGCAGGATGGGCAGCTGCGGCATGTAGTACTCGCCGGTCTGGGCGACGTTGGCCAGGTACATCGAGACGGTGTCCCGGTTGGCGGCCATGTCCTCGTCCAGCTGGCGCACCGCCTCCTGGCGGAACAGCACCGCGGTCGCCACGGCGGTCACGGCGACCAGGGCCAGCATGAGCGCCGCGATCATCACGACCAGCTTGGTGCGCAGGGACTGCCCCTGCCACGCGCCCCTCAGCCAGGCGCGCGGATGGCGGACGCGGGCCGCCGCGGCGTCGAGCCGCGCACGCACGTCAGCGCTTGTCCGCGGTGCGGAGCATGTAGCCGACGCCGCGCTTGGTGTGGATCATCTTCTCGCGGCCGCCGACGTCGATCTTGCGGCGCAGGTAGGAGATGTAGGACTCGACGATCGAGGCGTCCCCGTTGAAGTCGTACTCCCACACGTGGTCCAGGATCTGGGCCTTCGAGAGCACCCGGTTCGGGTTCATCATGAGGTAGCGCAGCAGCTTGAACTCGGTGGGGGAGAGCTCCACGACCTCGCCGCCGCGGCGGACCTCGTGCGCGTCGTCGTCGAGCTCGAGATCGTCCACGCGCAGCACCGCCGCGTCGTCGTCGTCGAGGGAGGCAGTGCGGCGCAGCACGGCGCGGATGCGGGCGACCACCTCGTCGAGGGAGAACGGCTTGGTCACGTAGTCGTCACCGCCGACCGTCAGGCCGGTGATCTTGTCCTCGGTGCCGTCCCGCGCGGTGAGGAACACGACGGGGAAGTGACGGCCGGCGGAGCGCAGGCGGCGGGTCACGGTGAAGCCGTCCATGTCCGGGAGCATCACGTCCAGCACGGCCAGGTCCGGCTGGAACTCCTCGGCGGCGTCCAGGGCCTCCCGGCCGTTGGCCGCGGCCGTGACCTCGAAGCCGGCGTAGCGCAGGGACGTGGAGAGCAGCTCGCGGATGTTGGGCTCGTCGTCCACCACCAGGAGGCGTGCTTCGGGGTTCTGAGGCTGCATGGAGCCCAGTCAACCGCCCCGACCTGGGAACACCCTGAAAGGGTGCTGGATGTCACGGGGCGTCGTTGGCCCGACGGCTCAGGGGCGCGAGCGCCGGACGGCGCCCAGCACCACGTGCAGCAGCATCAGGCCGAAGCCGACGGGCAGGCCGAACAGCGCGAGCGCGAACAGCGCCGGGGACGCCGGCCACGCCAGGAAGTACGCGACCAGCAGGGCCACCAGGGCCAGAGCGGACACCGCCGTCACGGCCACGCCCAGCACCAGGACGACGCCACGACCGCCCCGGTGATCGGCGGGGTCGGCGGCGGGCGCGGAGGCGGGGAGGGTGGAGGTCCGAGGCATGCCCGCCACTCTAGTCGGGCTATCCTGGGAGGTCATTGACGACCACGTCCTCCGCCGTCCCCTCCGGGCGCACGGCCAGGCTGGTCCCACCGATGCCGCGGCGCACCGCCACGCCGGTGCCGGACCCCGCCGACCCGAGACGAGAGCACGGCCGCCCCTGCGGCGCCGGCCCGACGCGGTGGACCCACATGACGAGGAGCAGGTGACGCACATGCCCACCGGGCGCATCAAGTTCTACGACTCGACCAAGGGCTTCGGGTTCGCCCAGACGGACGAGGGCGAGGAGGTCCACGTGCCCGCCTCGGCCCTGCCGGCCGGGGTGACCGAGCTGCGCGGAGGCACCCGCGTGGAGTTCGGCGTGGCCGAGGGCCGCCGCGGCAAGCAGGCGCTCTCGCTGCGCGTGCTCGACGCCGCACCCTCGGTGGTCCGCAACCACCGACCCGGCGCCACCGAGATGGCCGTCCTCATGGAGGACCTCATCACGTGGCTGGACCAGACCTCCAACGGCCTGCGCCGCGGCCGCTACCCCCAGCGCGCCCAGGCGCAGAAGATGGCGCAGGTGCTGCGCCGTGTCGCCGACGATCTGGAGGCCTGAGCCATGACCACCCACGACGACGCCCCGCGCGTCGACCACCGGAGCCCCGACGCCGAGCCCGCGCCCGCGGAGGAGAGGGCGGCCGTGCCGCCCGCGCGTCGCCGGGCCCCGCGCCGCGACGAGCTGCTCGCCGCCGCCGTGGACGCCGCCCGCGCGGGGCTGGCCGGGCTGGCCGCCCCGGACGAGGTGGGGGAGCACGTGGACGTGCTCGTGGACGACGACCGGCTCCTGACGCACCGCTTCGCGTGCCGCATGCCCGGCTACGCGGGCTGGCTCTGGTACGTGACGATCGCCCGGGCCCCACGCGCCAAGCAGGTCACCGTGTGCGAGACCGGCCTCATGGCGGGGGAGGGTGCGCTCGTGGCGCCCCCGTGGGTGCCGTACGCCGAGCGCGTGAACGAGGAGGAGCGCGAGCGGCTCAAGGCCGTGGCCGAGGGCCGTGTGCCCGGCGCCCCGGCGCCTGAGACCGCGCCGGACGACCGCGGCTGAGACGGCGCGCCCCGGCTGACCCGCCGGGGCGGACACGCAACGGGCCCGCGGTGGAGTCCCCCGCGGGCCCGTGTCCCCGTCCGGGGACGGCTCAGGCCAGGCGCTCGACCACGTGGTCGATGCAGCGCAGCAGTGCCGCGACGTCCTCGGGCTCGATCGCGGCGAAGGTCGCGATCCGCAGCTGGTTCCGGCCGAGCTTGCGATAGGGCTCCACGTCCACCACGCCGTTCGCGCGCAGGGCCTGGGCGACCGCCGCCGCGTCGACGTCGTCGGAGAAGTCGACGGTGCAGACCACGGCGGAGCGGTCCTCGGACCGGGCCACAAAGGGCGTGGCGAAGGACGACGCCTCGGCCCACGCGTACACGCGCGAGGAGGAGTCGGCGGTGCGGGCGGTCATCGCGTCCAGCCCGCCCTGACCGTTCATCCAGCGCAGCTGCGCGTCCAGCATGACGAGCGTGGCCAGCGCGGGCGTGTTGTAGGTCTGGTCCTTGAGGGAGTTCTCCACGGCCGTGGCCAGGTCCAGGAACGCCGGGATCCAGCGGCCGGACTCCTTGATCTCCGCGACCCGCGCCAGGGCCCGCGGGGAGAACAGCGCGAGCCACAGACCGCCGTCGGACGCGAAGTTCTTCTGCGGCGCGAAGTAGTACACGTCCGCCTCGGACACGTCCACCGGCAGGCCGCCCGCGGCCGAGGTGGCGTCGACGACGACCAGCGCGTCCTCGTCGATGCCCGCGGGGCGGACGACGGGCGCCATCACGCCGGTGGAGGTCTCGTTGTGCGGCCACGCGTACACGTCGACCCCGGCCACGGCCTCCGGCTCGGGGCGGGTGCCCGGCTCGGAGGTGCGGATGTCCGACGGCGCCAGGAACGGCGCCTGGTCGGTGGCCTTGGCGAACTTCGAGCCGAACTCGCCGAAGCTCAGATGCTGGGCGCGCTCGCGGACCAGGCTGAAGGCGGCCGCGTCCCAGAACGCGGTGGAGCCGCCGACGCCGAGGATCACCTCGTAGCCCTCCGGCGCCGAGAACAGCTCGGCGACGCCTGACCGGACGCTCGCCACCAGGTCCTTGACCGGCTTCTGACGGTGCGACGTGCCGAGCAGCCCGGCTGCGTCCTGGAGCGCGCTCAGCTGCTCGGGGCGGACCTTGGAGGGGCCGGCGCCGAAGCGGCCGTCGGCCGGCAGCAGGTCCTGGGGGATGGTGATCTCGGCGGGGGAGGTCATGCGTGCTCCTGACGCTTCGGGGTCGCGGGTCGCGCCCATTCTCCCGCGCCCGGGACCACCGGCCGTCCACGTGACTCACGCCTCGCTAGGATGTCCGGGACGAAGAGCCCGAGGGAAGAGGACGTGCCATGACGGATCTGATCGACACCACCGAGATGTACCTGCGCACGATCCTCGAGCTCGAGGAGGAGGGCATCCCCCCGCTGCGCGCCCGCATCGTCGAGCGTCTGGAGCACTCCGGCCCCACCGTCTCCCAGACCGTGGCCCGCATGGAGCGGGACGGGCTGGTGCACGTGGGCGCGGACCGTCGGCTGGAGCTGACCGTGGCGGGCCGCGAGCGGGCCGTGTCCGTGCTGCGCAAGCACCGCCTGGCCGAGCGCCTGCTCGCGGACGTGATCGGCCTCGAGTGGGAGCTCGTCCACGAGGAGGCCTGCCGCTGGGAGCACGTGATGAGCGACCAGGTGGAGCGCCGCCTGCTCACGCTCCTGGAGAACCCCACCGAGACCCCCTACGGCACCCCGATCCCGCCCCGGCCCGAGCAGGCCTCCGCCGAGGACTGGAGCCGCGACATGGGCCTGGCGGGCGCCCGGCTCTCCGAGGAGGCCGCCACCGCCGGCCGGTTCCGCGTCCGCGGGCTGGCCGAGGGCGTGCAGACCGACCCCGAGCTGCTGGCCCAGCTGGCCGGCGCCGGCGTGACCCCCGGCCGCGTGGTGCGTGCCGAGGCCGCCCGCGACGCCGGGTACATCCGGGTCGAGGGCGAGGCGGAGGACGGCGCGGCCGCGGACGGCGGGGCCCTCGAGCTGGCCGAGGCCACGGCCGCGCACGTGTGGGTCGAGCGTCTCGACGGCTGAGGCGCGGCGCGCCGTCGTCGTGCGTGACGGGGGCGTGATGGCCCGGTGACGGGCCGGTGAACCTCTTCCGCCGCCGCAGGCGACACGTGGCGCGCCGATGCACCCGCGTCTAGCGTGGAGACACGACGCCCCTGTGTCCCCACGCTTCCGAGGCCCCCGATGCGCACACTCGTCCTCAACGCCGGCTACGAACCCCTCTCGGTCGTCTCCGACCGCCGGGCGCTGCTGCTCGTGGCCACCGGCAAGGCGAGCGTGCTCGAGGACGCCGGTGACCCGATGCGCAGCCCCACCCGCGCGTGGGGCCGACCCCTCGTGATCCTGCTGCACCAGTACATCCGGGTGCCCCACACGGATGCGGCCCCGGTCTCCCGCAAGGGCGTGCTGCGCCGGGACGGACACCGCTGCGCCTACTGCGGCGCCCACGCCACCACCGTGGACCACGTGCGGCCGCGCTCGCGGGGCGGCGAGAACTCGTGGGAGAACCTCGTGGCCTGCTGCCTGCGCTGCAACGGGGCGAAGGCGGACCGCTCGCTCGAGGCCCTGGGCTGGCGGCTGCGGGTGGAGCCGGTGCGCCCGCGCGGGGCCCAGTGGCGGATCCGCGAGCTGGAGCGGCCCGCCGAAGCGTGGCGGGACTACCTGCGCCTGGCGGCCTGACGCCGGAAGCGGAATCGCGCCCGCCCGTGCCCGGCGGTTCCTAGACTCTCCAACGGTCGAGAGAGCGGAGGGGCCCATGAGCATGGAGTCGGCGGCACGGATGTCCATGATGCGGATGACCCGCGGGCAGTCCGACGCCCAGCAGAGCCTCGCCCGCGGCACGGTGCGCCGGACCATCGCGTTCGCGGGCCGGTACCGCACCCGCCTGATCGTGTTCGTCGCGGCGTCCATCGTGGGCGCGGTGCTCGGCGTGGCCTCGCCCGTGCTGGCCGGCGACGTCGTCAACGCGATCACCGGCGGCGCGGACCGCGGGCTCGTGGTGCGGCTGGCCCTGCTGATCGCCCTCGTGGCGGTGCTCGACGCGGCGCTGTCCGTGTTCACCAAGTGGCTCTCCGCCGGGCTGGGGGAACAGGTCATCTACGACCTGCGCACCGCCGTGTTCGACCACGTGCAGCGCATGCCGGTGGCGTTCTTCCAGCGCACCCGCACCGGCGCGCTCGTCTCGCGCCTGAACAACGACGTGATCGGGGCGCAGTCGGCGATCTCGCGGACGCTCTCCGGCGTCGTCGCGAACGTGGTGTCCGTCGCGCTGACCCTGGGCGTGATGGTGGCCACCAGCTGGCAGGTCACCGTCCTGTCCCTCGTGATGCTGCCGCTGTTCCTGCTGCCGGCCCGGGCGGTCGGCTCGAAGCTGGCGGGCCTGTCCCGCGAGCGGGCCGGGCACAACGCGGCCATGGGCGACCAGATGACCGAGCGGTTCTCCGCTCCCGGCGCCACACTCATCAAGCTCTTCGGCCGCCCCGCCGCCGAGTCCGCCGAGTTCGCCCGCCGCGCGGACCGCGTGCGCGCCACCGGCGTGGACATCTCCGTGCGCCAGGCCGTCTTCACCACGCTGCTCACCCTGGTCTCCGCGCTCGCGCTCGCGGCCGTGTACGGCGTGGGCGGGCTCCAGGCGATCGCGGGCACCCTCGACGCCGGCGACGTCGTCACCCTCGCCCTGCTGCTGACCCGCCTGTACGCCCCCCTGACCGCGCTGGCGAACGCCCGCGTGGAGATCATGAGCGCGCTCGTGAGCTTCGAGCGCGTGTTCGAGGTCCTGGACCTGGAGCCGCTCATCACGGAGCCCGCGCGGCCCGCGGCCCTGCCGGAGGGGCCCCTGTCCGTGCGGCTGCGGGACGTGCGCTTCGCCTACCCCACCGCGGAGCAGGTGTCCCTGGCCTCCCTCGAGGAGGTCGCCGTGCTGGACACGCGCGGCGGCGAGGAGGTGCTGCACGGGATCGACGTGGCCGTGCCCGCCGGGGCCACCGTGGCCCTCGTGGGCTCTTCGGGTGCGGGCAAGTCCACCATCGCCTCGCTCGTCACGCGCCTGCACGACGTCACCTCCGGCGCCGTCGAGATCGGCGACGTGGACGTGCGGGACCTCGCGTTCGCGGACCTGCAGCGGGCCGTGGGCATGGTGACCCAGGACGGCCACCTCTTCCACGAGACCGTGCGCGCCAACCTGACGCTGGCCCGCCCCGACGCGACGGACGAGCAGCTGTGGGACGCCGTCGAGCGGGCCCGCCTGCGCCCCGTGGTCGAGGCGCTGCCGGACGGGCTGGACACCGTGGTCGGCGAGCGCGGCTACCGCCTCTCCGGCGGCGAGCGGCAGCGCATGACGATCGCGCGGCTGCTGCTGGCGGCTCCGCGCGTCGTGGTGCTGGACGAGGCGACGGCGGCGCTGGACTCCACCAACGAACGCGCCATCCAGGAGGCGCTGGGGGAGGCGCTGGCCGGGCGGACCGCGATCGTGATCGCGCACCGGCTCTCCACCGTGCGCAGCGCGGACGAGATCCTCGTGGTCGAGGCCGGGCGGATCGTGGAGCGCGGCACGCACGCCGCGCTGCTCGCGGCGGGCGGGCGGTATGCGGAGCTCTACACCACGCAGTTCGCCGACGCGGAATGAGGCGGCGACCGGACCGGCCGCCCAGGTGCCCCAGGCCGGAATCGAACCGACGGCCTACCCTTTAGGAGAGGGTCGCTCTATCCAACTGAGCTACTGGGGCGCGGACCGTGCGTCGGTCCGGTGAGCGAGTCTAGCCGAGCCCTTCAGGCCGCCCGCGTGGCGCGACCACGACGGCGCCGCCCGGCCCACAGCATCACGGCCACCGCCAGCGCGAGCAGCGCCAGCAGGACCCAGCGGGTCAGCGTCAGGGCGGCGGCCAGGCCGGTGCCCGGGCCGCCGGCGGCGATCGCCTGCTCGATCGCGATGTTCTCGCAGATGTCCACGACCGCGAACAGCACGCCCAGCCCGAAGACGGCCCACTTGGCGCCGACGGGACGCAGGCGCCATGCGCCGACCGCGGTGACCGTCAGTGCCACGGCGATCGGGAAGATCACGCCGGCCGTCTTGTGCACCCAGTTCAGCTGGCCGCGGGCGTCCTCGTCCATGACCGCGGAGAGCGCGCGGATGTGGTCCTGCCCGTAGAACAGCAGGGAGTCCGGCATCGCCAGGCCGCCGCTGAGCTGGGTCATCTGCTGCAGCACCAGCAGATGGAGGTACGCGCCCACGAGCAGGGTGGTCACGATCAGCGCGCTCACCGGGATCGCCGGGCTGCCCTCGCGCTCAGCGGCCGCGGCGAGGTCCTCACGGACGTTGACGTCCCGCAGCGTGGGACGGGAGCGCGGGGACTCGGCGACCGGGCGCGCGGCGGGCCGCGACGGGCGCGGACGGGACTTGCGAGACTTCTGGGACACGGGGCACCTCCGCGGTCCATCCTCCCAGACCGGCCGAGCCGGTCCGGTCCCGCCCAGCCCCGCCCAGCCCAGCTCACTTTCGAACGTGAAATCGGGGTCATGGGAACTTTCGAACGCGAGATAGGCCCCACATCACGTTCGAAAGTGCGGGTGGGGGCGAGTCCGGGGCGGCTCAGTCCGCGTGGCGAGGCCGCGGGCGGGGGACCTGGGCGGGTGCGTCGGACGCCGGCTCGGTGGCCGGGGCCGGCCCCGCGGTGGACTGCGGCTCGGACGCCGGCTCGACGACCGGCAGGGGCGCCGTCGTCGGGGCGGGCTCGGCGGTCTGCGCCGGCACGGCGTCGGCCGCCTCCGGGACCGCTGCCCGGGTGCGTGGCCGCTCCCGGCCGCGTCCCGCCGTCGGGAACTCGAAGAGCCAGCGCACCCGTCGGTAGCCGAGCGCGAGGGCGAGCGGGACGAGGAACGTGAACGACGCGATGGCCACGTAGAAGTCGACCGGGCGGACCGCGGCGAGGTCGCGGAAGGCCGCCACCGCCAGGATCAGCACCGGCATGTGGGCGACGTAGAGGACCATCGAGCGGCGGCCGCAGAACTCGAGGAACGGCAGACGGGGCAGGCGCGGGCCGAGCCACAGCACCACGAGGATCCCCGGCAGAGCAGCGAACACGGACCAGGGCTGGCGCTCCGCCACCACGAGCGCGCCGGTGCGCGTGGCCGTCACGGTGAGCACCATCAGGATCACCGCGATCACACCCAGGGCGGCCGGCGCCGTGCGGATCCGGGGGAGCAGTCGCGCGGACGCGGCACCGAGGAAGAAGTACACACCCCAGTACAGGGGACGCACCCAGTCGCGGGGGCCGCTGACGAACTCCAGGAGCAGCACGAAGAGGACGGCCGCGACCACCAGCGCCGGGACACGGCGGATCACCGGGCCGATGAGATAGCAGAGCATGAGCACCCACAGGAACCACAGGTGCCACGCGCCACCGCGCCAGAACTCGCCGGACAGCAGGGACCCGGGCCTGCCCGTGGCCAGCGCCAGCACGACCATCCAGACGAGGAACGGCCACAGGATCCGCTCCGCCTTGCCGCGGTAGTACGTGCCCAGCGGCTTGGACACGGAGCGGGGCAGCAGGACGCCGGACAGGAACACGAGCATCGGCATCCGCCACGACTGGAACACCTGCACCACGTTCGCGAACGCCACGGAGCTGAAGGTCGCGTCGAGGCCCTGCGGCATCGTGTAGGTGTGGGTGAACATCACCAGCAGCACGGCGAATCCGCGCATCGCGTCCATCCAGGTCATCCGGCTGGGGGTGGACCCGTGGGACATGGGCGGGGTCGGCGTGGTGGACATGGCGGCTCCGGGGTGACGTGGCGGGGCAGGGGAAGGAGGCTCCGCCGCCACATCGCGCGGAACGCCCAGAAGACCATAGCGGGCCGTTCGATTCCCGCCGGTTTTCGAACGTGGAATCGGGGTCTTGGGGACTTTCGAACGCGAGATAGGCCCCACATCACGTTCGAAAGTGCGGGTGGGGTGGGGCGGGGCGGCGCGGTGGGGGATGGCGACGACGGCGCCCCCTGTCGCGTCCGGGGCCGCGCCTAGACTGGGTCCGCCATGGCTGACCTCTTCTCCGCGCTCGGACGCACGCCCCTGAACCTCGACCGGACCCGCCGCCCCGCGGACCCGGAGACCGCCCTGCCCGGGCTCGTGCCCCCGGCCGTCACGCGCGCGGCCGCGGACCCCGAGGCCTGGGGCGAGGACGCCCGCCCGGCCGCTCCGGCGCACACTCCCGAGTCGCTCGTGGCGGGGCTCAACCCGCAGCAGGCCGCCGCGGTGACCCACACGGGGGCGCCGCTGCTGATCGTGGCGGGCGCCGGCTCGGGCAAGACCCGGGTGCTGACCCACCGCATCGCGTGGCTGCTCGCCACCGGCCGGGCGCGGCCGCACGAGATCCTCGCCATCACCTTCACGAACAAGGCCGCCGCGGAGATGCGCGAGCGCGTGGCCGGGCTGATCGGTCCCACCGCCCAGCGGATGTGGATCTCCACGTTCCATTCCTCCGCCGTGCGGCTGCTGCGCAACGAGGCCGCCAACATCGGGCTGAAGTCCACGTTCACCATCTACGACTCGGCGGACAGCCTGCGCCTGGTCACCACCGTCGCCAAGCAGCACGAGCTGGACCCGAAGCGCTTCGCGCCCAAGGCCCTGCTGAACCGCATCAGCTCCCTGAAGAACGAGCTCGTGGAGGCGGACGACTACGCCGCCACCGTGGCCGAGGGGGACCCGTGGGGCCGCGCCGTCGCCGCCGTCTACCGGGACTACACGGCCCGCCTGCGCCAGGCCAACGCCCTGGACTTCGACGACCTGATCGGCATGACGGTCCACATGTTCGAGGCGTTCCCGCGCGTGCTGGACAACTACCGCCGCCGGTTCCGCCACGTCCTCGTGGACGAGTACCAGGACACCAACCACGCACAGTACCGCCTGATCCGGCTCCTCGCCGGCCCGGCGGGCGACCCCGAGGGCGTGGAGACCCCCGGCGGCGAGCTGACCGTCGTCGGCGACTCGGACCAGTCCATCTACGCGTTCCGCGGCGCGGACATCCGCAACATCGTCGAGTTCGAGCAGGACTTCACGGACGCCGTCACCATCAAGCTCGAGCAGAACTACCGCTCCACGCAGACCATCCTGGACGCCGCCAACGCGGTGATCGAGCGCAACCCGGACCGCCGCCCCAAGCGCCTGTGGACGGCCGAGGGGGAGGGCCCGGCGATCGTCGGCTACGCCGCGGAGAACGAGTCCGCCGAAGCGGAGTGGATCGCCACCACCATCGACCGGCTGCAGGACGAGGACGGGATCCGCCCGGCCGACGTCGCCGTGTTCTACCGGACCAACGCGCAGTCCCGCGCGCTCGAGGAGCGGCTGGTGACGCGCGGCATCCCGTACCGCGTCATCGGCGGCACGCGCTTCTACGACCGCAAGGAGATCAAGGACGCGCTCGCCTACCTGCGGGTGATCGTCAACCCCGACGACGACGTCAACGTGCGCCGCATCCTCAACGAGCCCAAGCGGGGCATCGGGGACCGGGCCGAGGGCGCCATCGCCGCGTGGGCCGAGCGCAACCGCTCCACGTTCTCCGCGGCCCTGCGCGACGCCGAGAACGCCCCCGGCATGGCCGCGCGCTCGCTCAAGGCCGTCCGTGGCTTCGTGCAGATGATGGACGACCTCGGCCAGGTCGCCGAGTCCGCCGGCCCGGCCACCGTCCTGGAGGCCGTCCTCGAGCAGTCCGGCATGCTGGCCGCCCTCCGCGAGTCCGAGGACCTGCAGGACGAGTCCCGCGCGGACAACCTCGGCGAGCTCGTCGCCGTCGTCCGCTCCTTCGAGACGTCGCACCCGGACGGCACCCTGTCCGACTTCCTCGAGCAGGTCGCGCTCGTGGCGGACGCGGACCAGCTGCCCACGGCCCCGGACGTGGAGGGCGAGGCGCTCGCGGAGCAGCAGGGCCAGGTCACGCTCATGACGCTGCACACCGCCAAGGGCCTCGAGTTCCCCGTGGTGTTCCTGACGGGCATGGAGCACGGGGTGTTCCCGCACGCCCGCTCGATGACGGACGAGAAGGAGCTCGCGGAGGAGCGTCGCCTGGCGTACGTGGGCCTGACGCGCGCCCGCCGTCGCCTGTTCCTGACGCGCGCCGAGGCACGCTCGCTGTGGGGCCAGCACCAGTTCAACCCGCCCAGCCAGTTCCTCGGGGAGATCCCGGAGACGCTCATCGACTGGGAGCGGGAGGGCACCACGCGCTCGGCCGGGTCGTTGAGCCTGACCGGCGCCGGCACCTCGCGGTACGCGGGGCGGTTCGGGGGCGGCCGGCCGGCGTGGCGGTCCCGGGACGACGACGGCGCGCGGCCCCAGCGCCTCACCCGCGGGGACGAGCCGGCGGACCTCACGGTGCCCTCCGCCGTGGTGCGCGGGAAGGCGCCGAGCCGGGTGCAGCCGCAGAAGGAGATCGTGGCGCTCAGCCCGGGCGACCGCGTCTCCCACGCCACGTTCGGCGAGGGGCGCGTGGACGCCGTCGCGGGCGCGGGGGACAAGACCGTCGCGACCGTCACCTTCGACGCCACCGGGGCGCAGAAGCGGCTGCTGCTGCGCTACGCCCCGCTGACGAAGGTCGAGGGCTGACGGGACCGGCCCGCCGACCCCCCGGTCGCCCCGGGGCGTGGACTACAGTGAGCCGTGGAACGCCGCCGTCCGCCGCCCCGCCGTGCCCCCGCGCCCGGCCCGGCCACGGAGGGGGCGTCGACGTCGGCCGCGCCCGCGGGCGAGGCCGGCAGACCCTGTCTTCGACCAAGAAGGACACACCACCGTGGACCTGTATGAGTACCAGGCGCGCGATCTGTTCGAGGCGCACGGCGTCCCCGTGCTGGCCGGCATCGTTGCGCAGACCCCGGACGAGGCCAAGGCGGCCGCGGAGAAGATCGGCGGCGTCACCGTCGTCAAGGCGCAGGTGAAGGTCGGCGGCCGCGGCAAGGCCGGCGGCGTGAAGGTCGCCAAGACGGCCGACGAGGCCTACGAGCACGCCAAGGCCATCCTGGGGATGGACATCAAGGGCCACACCGTGCACCAGGTCATGATCGCCCAGGGCGCCGACATCGCCGAGGAGTACTACTTCTCCGTGCTGCTGGACCGCGCCAACCGCACCTACCTGGCCATGTGCTCGGTCGAGGGCGGCATGGAGATCGAGCAGCTCGCCGAGGAGCGCCCCGAGGCCCTCGCCAAGGTGCCCGTCTCCCCGCTGACCGGCATCGACGCCGAGACCGCCCAGAAGATCGTCACCGAGGCGGGCTTCCCCGAGGAGCTGCGCGCCGACGTCGCCGAGGTCATCCAGAAGCTCTGGGAGGTCTTCGAGAAGGAGGACGCCACCCTCGTCGAGGTGAACCCGCTGGTGAAGACCGGCGACGGCACGATCCTCGCCCTGGACGGCAAGGTCTCCCTCGACGACAACGCGGCGTTCCGCCACGAGGGCCACGCCGCCCTCGTCGACGAGCGCACCGAGGACCCGCTGGAGGCCAAGGCCAAGGCCAACGACCTCAACTACGTGAAGCTGGACGGCCAGGTCGGCGTGATCGGCAACGGCGCCGGCCTCGTGATGTCCACCCTCGACGTCGTCGCGTACGCCGGCGAGCAGCACGGCGGCGTGAAGCCGGCCAACTTCCTGGACATCGGCGGCGGCGCCAACGCCGAGGTCATGGCCAACGGCCTCGACGTCATCCTGGGCGACGAGCAGGTCAAGTCCGTGTTCGTGAACGTCTTCGGCGGCATCACCGCGTGCGACCAGGTCGCGAACGGCATCGTCAAGGCCCTCGAGATCCTGGGCGACACCGCCACCAAGCCGCTGGTCGTGCGTCTGGACGGCAACGCCGTGGAGGAGGGCCGCCGCATCCTGCAGGAGGCGAACCACCCGCTCGTCACCCTGGCCGCCACCATGGACGAGGGCGCCGACAAGGCCGCCGAGCTCGCCCACTCCGCGAACTGACCGTTCGGAAAGACTGAGGAAACAGCTATGTCGATCTACCTGAACAAGGACTCCAAGGTCATCGTCCAGGGCATCACCGGCGGCGAGGGCACCAAGCACACCCGCCTCATGCTCAAGGCCGGCACGAACATCGTGGGCGGCGTGAACGCCCGCAAGGCCGGCACCACCGTGTCCCACGAGGACAAGGACGGCAACGCCGTCGAGCTGCCCGTCTTCGGCACCGTCAAGGAGGCCATGGAGAAGACCGGTGCGGACGTGTCCGTGGCCTTCGTGCCGCCGGCCTTCGCCAAGGACGCCGCCATCGAGGCCATCGAGGCCGAGATCCCGCTGCTCGTGGTCATCACCGAGGGCATCCCGGTGCAGGACACCGCCAAGTTCTTCGCCCTGTCCCAGTCGAAGACCGGCGAGGACGGCAAGCCGAAGACCCGCATCATCGGCCCGAACTGCCCCGGCGTCATCACCCCGGGCGAGGCCCTGGCGGGCATCACCCCGGCCACCATCACCGGCTCCGGCCCCATCGGCCTCGTGTCCAAGTCCGGCACGCTGACCTACCAGATGATGTACGAGCTGCGTGACTTCGGCTTCTCCACCGCCATCGGCATCGGCGGCGACCCGATCATCGGCACCACCCACATCGACGCCCTCGAGGCGTTCGAGGCCGACCCGGACACCCAGGCCATCGTGATGATCGGTGAGATCGGCGGCGACGCCGAGGAGCGTGCGGCCGAGTTCATCAAGGCCAACGTCACCAAGCCGGTCGTCGGCTACGTGGCCGGCTTCACCGCCCCGGAGGGCAAGACCATGGGCCACGCCGGCGCCATCGTCTCCGGCTCCGCCGGCACCGCGCAGGCCAAGAAGGAGGCCCTCGAGGCCGCGGGCGTGAAGGTCGGCAAGACCCCGTCCGAGACCGCCCAGCTCATGCGGGAGATCCTGCAGGCCCAGGCCTGATCCCGCGGTGGGGGGCGCCGATGCCGGCGCTCCGCACCGGCAGGCGGATGCACCACGGCCCCTGTCCCTCGTCCTGAGGGGCAGGGGCCGTGTGCTGTGCGGGGCGGAGCAGGCGGTGGGCGCCCGTCAGCCCACGTTCGCGCCGAAGAGCAGGCCGAGCACGTACGTCACGGCGGCGGCGCCGAAGCCGATCGCGAGCTGGCGCAGGCCCCGGGCCAGCGGTGAGGAGCCGGACAGCAGCCCGACCACACCGCCGGTGAAGAGCAGGGCCGCGCCCACCATCGCCGCAGCCAGGCCCAGGGCCCACGGCCCGGACATGCCGAAGATGTACGGCAGGATCGGGATGAGCGCGCCGGAGGCGAAGAACGCGAAGCTGGACAGGGAGGCGCTCCACGCCGAGCCGATCTCCGCGAAGGAGTTCGAGTGGTCCACGGGTCCCTGGGAGCCGTCGGGACGGGCGGAGAACCGCGGGTTGCAGTCGCACGTGAGATAGCCGAGGCGCTCGAGCGCGCGGTGCTCGGCGTCCTCGGGCGTCATGCCGCGGGCCAGGTAGACGAGCTTGAGCTCGTTGTGGTCCAGGTCCAGGTGCTGGGCCGCCTCGAGGGTGATCTGGGTGGGGGAGGATGCCTCGAGCAGCTCCCGCTGGGACCGCACCGAGACGTACTCGCCGGCCGCCATGGACAGCGCGCCCGCCAGCAGGCCGGCCACGCCCGTGAACAGCACGACGGACGGCGCCACGCCCGTCGCGCCGATGCCCATCACGAGCGCCAGGTTGGAGACCAGCCCGTCGTTCATGCCGAAGACGGCGGCACGGAAGTTGCCTGCCAGCTGCTCGCGACCCCGGGCGGCGAGGCCGCGCACGACCTCCTCGTGGATGGCCTCGTCCGCCACCATGCCCTCGGGGGCGTCCTGGTCCTCCGCGTAGGGAGTGTCCGACTCGGCGCGCTGGGCCAGGGCCAGCACGAACACGGAGCCGAAGATCCGTGCGAGCCAGCGCAGCAGGACGCGACGGAAGGAGGGGCGTGGGGGGTTCTCGGCGTGCTTGCCCAGGAGAATCCGCCAGTGCTGCTCATGGCGGCGCTCGGCCTCGGCGAGGCCGAGCAGGATGTCGCGCTCCACACCGTCCTTGCGGGCGGCGATGTCGCGGTAGATCTGGCCCTCGGCGATCTCGTCGGCGAGGTAGCGGCGCCAGCGTCGGACCTGCTCGCGGGTCGGCTCGGGGCGTGCTGCAGGAGTGGCGGTGTGGGCGGGGCTCATGGGGCTCCATCGGATGGTCGGGCGGGGACGGGCGCCGCCGCCGCGGACCACGGCGGCCGGGCGCGCGCCCGACCCGCCAGTCTACGCCGTCGCTACCATGGCCGCATGGACGCAGCAGAGACCCCCGACGGCCCCGAGGCCGCCGCCCACGACGGCGGCCGGCCGGCCTGGCAGCACCGCCTCCTGGCGGGCGGGGTGGAGCCGGACCCCCGGTTCACGCTCGCCAATGAGCGCACGTTCCTGGCCTGGGTCCGGACGGCGCTGGCGCTGCTGGCCGGCGGGGTCGCGGTGGAGGCGTTCACCGGCGCCCTCTTCGCGCCGCCGGTCCGGGTGGTGCTGAGCACGGTGCTGCTCGTCCTGGCGGCGCTGCTCGCCCTGGGCGCGGGTGTGCGCTGGCTCCGGGTAGAGCGGGCGATGCGCCGCGGCCGTCCGCTGCCGCTGCCGCTGATCGTCCCGGTCCTGGCGGGGGGCGTCGTGCTGGCCGTCGTGGTGCTGATGCTCGCCGTCGTCCTGCCGCGGGGCTGAGGCGATGCGTCTGCATCACGACCCGGGGCTGCAGCCCGAGCGCACCGTGATGAGCTGGGGCCGCACGGTCCTGGCGCTGGGCGTCCTCAGCCTCACGTTCCTGAGGTGGTGGCCGGCCGTCGGCGCGTGGGCGTTCGGGCCTGCGGTGGTGGCGGCCGTCGGCGGGGCGGCGGTGCTGGCCACGCAGCGCCGGCGCTACGTGGCGCAGGCGGACGGGATCGCGCGGGAGCGGGCCCGGCCGGCGCTGGCGTCGGTGGCCTGCATGGTCGCCCTGGTGGTGGGCTTGGCGGGCCTCGGGATCACCGCCACGCTGCTGCACGCGGCATGATCCGCGGACGACGACGGCGCCCCTCACCTGCGCGGGCAGGTGAGGGGCGCCGTCGTGCCTCCGGGGGCGGACCGCTCAGCGGGCGATCATGCCGTGGGGGTCGATGACGAACTTCTCCAGGGACCCCTGGTCGAACTCCGCATAGGCCTGGGGTGCCTCGTCCAGGGTGATCACGCGCGGGTTGACCATCTCCGTCAGGTACGGCATCCGGTCCCACAGGATCGACATCATCAGCTGGCGGTTGTAGCGCATGATGGGCGCCTGGCCGCCGATGATGTGGGGCGACTTGATCCAGGCCTTGCCGAAGTCCACCGGGAAGGTGCCCTCCTGCTCGGCCTTCGTCTCCGCGATCGGGTTCGGCCCGTAGATGCCGATGATGCCCGTGGCGCCGCCCGGACGGGTGATGTCCAGGACCTGGTTCACGGCGGCGATCGGCTGCATCTCATCGGACGCGGAGCCCAGGCCGTGGGCCTCGGAGCCGACGCAGTCCACCGCGCAGTCCACCATCGGCTCGCCCAGGATGTCGTTCACGGCGTCCTGCAGGTTCTCCGTGGCGGAGAGGTCGATGGTCTCGCAGCCGTGCTTGCGCACCAGCTCCAGCCGGGAGGCGTCCTGGTCGCCCACGATGATGCACGAGGCGCCCAGCAGCCGAGCGGCGGCCGCGGCGCACCGGCCCACGGGGCCGGCGCCGGCGATGTAGACGGTGGAGCCGGGCTTGGCGCCGGCCTCCATGAGACCGTGGAACGCCGTCGGGAGGATGTCCGAGAGCACGGTCAGATCCAGGATCTTCTCCATCGCCTGCTCCTGGTCCGGGAAGCGCAGCAGCTGGAAGTCGGCGTACGGCACGAACAGGTACTCGGCCTGTCCGCCCTGGAAGCCGCCCAGATTGAAGCCGTAGGCGGCGCACGCCTGCTCCGGGTTGGCGGTCTCACAGATCTCGGTCCGGCCGGCGCGGCAGTTGCGGCAGCGGCCGCAGGCCACGTTGAACGGCACGGAGACGAGGTCGCCCTCCTGCAGGAACTGGACGTCGCTGCCGACCTCCAGCACCTGGCCGGTCATCTCGTGACCCAGCACCATGCCCTCGGGGGCGGGGAAGGACCCGCGGTAGATGTGCAGGTCGCTGCCGCAGATGTTGGTCGCGACGATCTTGAGGATGACGCCGTGCGGGGCGGCGGAGCCGTCGGGCATCTCCAGCTTGGGGAAGTCCAGCTCGTCGACGCGCACGTCCTTGATGCCGTGGAATGCCACGGCGCGATTCTTGGTGGTCATGGGAACCGTTGCCTTTCTGTCTCCAGCGAGGCCCGGGTGGATGGAAGCCGGAACGGCCCCGAGGGGGCGTCCCGGTCCCGAGCTATACGGAAACACTAGGGGCCGGGAGGAGCCTGAGGAAGGATCGCCCGCCGCCGCATCGTCTGGCCTGACCATCGTGCGGGCATCGGAGGACCGCAGGCCCCGGGCGCATCGGTCAGACCTGCGCTCGGACCGCGGGGTCGACGCCGTGGCGGGAGCGCACCCGCCAGGCCTCGAGGACCGCGGGGTCGGTGGGCCGGGTCATCAGGCTGAGGAGGACGTACACGACGGCGGAGGCGGCCAGGCCGACGTAGATTGGCTCGTTCGCGAAGACGCCCTCGAAGGGCTCGGCCGCGTTCAGCTCGAGCCAGCCCATGGTGCCGAGGGTGCCCACCGTCCCGACCACCATGGACCACAGGGCCGCCGTGCCGGTGCCGCGCTTCCACACGAGGCCGCCGACGATCGCGACGAACAGGCCGCCCACGAGGATGTCGTACGCGATGGTCAGGGCCGCCACCACGTCCGGGACGACGATCGCCAGCCCCAGCACGACGGCGCCGAGCAGCAGCACCCAGCCGCGGTTCGAGGCGAGCTCCGCCGCGGTCTCCGTGGCCGCGTCCTCGGTGGTGGCGCCGTCCTCGGCGGCGGCGGCCTCGCCGCGGAGGATGGGGAGGATGTCGGTGCGCATCACGGTCGAGGCCGCGATGATCGCCCCTGATGCGGTGGACATCATGGCCGCGACGGCGGCCGCCAGGGCCACGCCGCCCACGCCGACGGGCAGCAGGTTCTGGGCGACCCACGCGAACACGTCGTCCGTGGTGGCGATGTCCGCGGTCACCGTGCGGGCGGCCATGCCGATCACGGCGCCGGCGACGCCGTAGGCGATGCAGTACAGCCCCGCCGTGGCGCCGCCGATCTGAGCCACGCGCGGGGAGCGGGCCGTGAAGACGCGCTGCCAGACGTCCTGGCCGATCAGCAGGCCGAGGGTGTAGATCACGAAGTAGGTGACGATCGACTGCACGCCGATCCCGTCCCAGCTGAAGAACTCGGCGCCCAGGCGCTGCTGCATGGCGCTCCAGCCGCCGGCGTTGGCCAGGGAGAGGGGGAGCATGAGGGCGAACAGGCCGATGGTCATGATGAGGAACTGGGCCATGTCGGCCAGGGTGATGGACCACATGCCGCCGAGCACGGAGTAGGCCAGCACGATGCCGCCGCCCACCAGGACGGACAGCCAGCGGTCCCAGCCGAAGAGCACCACGAAGATCGACGCGTAGGCGCCCGTGGAGGTGGCGGCGAGCATGAGCGTGTAGGCGAGCATCACGAAGGAGGAGGCGTGGGAGGCCCCGCCGCGGCCGTACCGCAGGCGCAGCATCTGCGAGACGGTGTAGATCTTCAGGCGGGCCAGGATCGGGGCGAACGCCACCGACAGGATGAGCACGCCGACGCCGATGGCGGCCACGAGCCACGCGCCGGAGAGCCCGAACTCGTACCCCAGGCCGACGCCGCCCACGGTGGCGGCGCCGCCGAGCACGACGGCGGCCATGGTGCCGGTGAACAGCACCGGCCCGAGGCGGCGGCCCGCCACGAGGTAGTCCTCCGAGCTGGCGGCGCGGGTCTTGCCCCACCAGCCGAAGGCGAGCATGCCGACCAGGTAGACGGCGACGATGGTCAGGTTGAGGGTCACGGGTGGTCCTTGGGGCGAGGGGATCCAGGGCGCCGGGATGCGGGGGCGCCGCGGGCGGGACAGGAGAGATCGGCGTGTTGCCGATCACACGATCTGGGTCTACGGTAAACACATGTTGCATCGCAGGCAACATGTCGTCCAGGGCGACGGGGCGCAGGCTCCGGGTCGAACGAGAGGAGCGCGTGTGTCCGAGCATGTCGTCCAGACACCGCCCCGCGGCACCGTGAGCACGCTCCGCATGCTCCTGATCTGGCTGGCCGCCAACCTCGTGGTCACCACGCTTCTGACGGGGACCCTCTTCCAGCCCGGGGTCTCCTATGCCACCGCCTTGACAAGCATCGTGCTCGGCACCGTCCTCGGCGCCCTCGTCCTGGTGGGGGTCGGGGTCATCGGCGCCCGCACCGGTCTGCCCACCATGGCGCTGACCCGTGCGGCCTTCGGCCACCGCGGATCTCTGTTGCCGGTGACGTTCAACGTGGTGGTCCTGATGGGGTGGTCCTGGGTGCAGGCCATGCTGGCCGGCCTCGCGGTGGACGCCCTGGTGTCCGCGGCCACCGGATTCTCCTCGCCGATGCTCTTCGCGGTCCTGTGCCAGCTCGTCGTCGTGGCCCTGGCGATCCTCGGGCACGAGGGCATCGCGCGGATCGAACCCTGGCTCGCCCTCGTGATGCTCGCCGTGATGGGCGGGATCTTCGTCACCGCCTTCCGTGCCCACGGCCCGGCCGAGCTGGCGTCGATCCCGGTGGACCCCGCAGTCGAGCTGACTCCCGCCCTCGCCTTCGATCTCGTCTTCGCCACGGCCATCTCGTGGACCGTCCTCTCCGCCGACATCACCCGGAACGCGAGCACCCCGCGAGCGGCCGCGCTGGGCTCTGGCATCGGCTACACCCTGTCCACCGTCATCGCGATGAGCCTGGGCCTCACGGCCTTCGCACACGTGCTCCTGGGCGACGCCGCGGCCACCCCCTTCGACCCGGCGACCCTCGTCGCGGCCTTCGGCTGGCCGCTGGCCGTGGTGATGTTCCTCTCGGTCATGGCCACGAACACGATGGTGGTCTACGGGATGGCGACGTCGGTCACCCACGCCTCGCTGAGCCGGCCCCTTCCGTTCGTGCCTGTCGCCCTGGTGCTCGGCGCGGTGAGCGTCATCGGTGCGATGTGGTTCGACCTGCTCACCCGCTTCACAGATTTCCTTGCGCTGATCGGCGCCTTCTTCGTGCCGGTGTTCGCCGTGATCCTCGTGGACTACGTGCTCCAGGGCCGCCGCACCACCCTGGACGTGCTCGTGGCCCGTGGCCCGCGCGCCTGGTTCCGCGGGGGTGTCCACGGGCGAGCAGTGGCCGTGTGGGTCGTCGGTGCCGCGACGTCGTGGCTGCTCACGGACGTGTGGCCCAGTCCCGTCGGTGTCACCGTCCCGGTGTTCCTCCTGAGCGCCCTGCTCTACGCCCTGCTCGCCTGGCCGCGTCATCGGCCGGAGGCCCGCCCGGAGGCCGGCGCGTCGATCGAGGGACGCCGTGGCGTCTGACTCCGTTGCCCCCCTGCTCCTCTCGCGCCCCCTGGAGGACCGCATGCCCGTGTACCCGGGCGATCCAGGTGTGCGTATCCGTCCCGCCCTCACCGTCGCCCAGGACGGGGTCGCGGTCATGGCCCTCGAGATCGGCTCGCATGCCGGCACCCACGTGGACGCCCCGTGCCACACCGTGCCGGGCGGCCGCACCGTCGAGGGGCTGACCTGGGACGAGCTGTGCGGGGACACCCTCGTCCTCGGTCTGGCCGGGCTCGCCCCCGGGGAGCCGATCTCCGCCGCGCGCCTGGCCCCCCTCCTGCCCGGCACGGATGCGCAGACGCCCGCCCGACTCCTGCTGGCCACGGGCTGGGATCGACACTGGCGCGACGGCCTCCTCCGCGCGCGTCATCCCTTCCTCACAGGAGAGGCCGCGGCCATGCTGTGGGATCGTGGCATCCGTCTGTTGGGGGTGGACATGCTCAGTCCCGATCCCACCGGGCTCGCCGGTGAGCCCGACCTTCCTGCCCACGCGGCCTTCCTCGGCGGCGACGGGATCATCGTCGAGAACCTCGTGGGGCTGGACGCGCTCCGCCCCGCAGGGGCCGCGCCGCGCGCCGACTGGTCCGCCCGCCTCCGGCTCGAGGTGCATCCGCTGCCCCTGGCCGGCGGCGACGGCGCCCCGGCCCGCGTCCTCGCCTGGCCGACGTCGGGAGGAACGCGATGAAGGCCCTCCCGCTCGAGACCACCCCGGGCCAGGCGCTGATCGGCCGCCGGCTGCGCGCGCTGCGCGAGGCGCGGCGGCTCACCGTGGCCCAGCTGGCCGAGGCGGCCGGCGTCAGCAAGGGCTTCCTCTCCCGCCTCGAGCGGGACCTGACGAGCCCGTCCGTGAGCACGCTCGTGACCCTGTGCCAGGTGCTCGGCGCGAGCCCGGGCGACGTCCTGGACGCGCCCGAGGTGACGGTCGTGCGCCTCGCCGACGCCCCCGCGATCAGCCTCGGCGGCGAGGGCATCCGCGAGCGCCTGATCACCCCGCGCGGCAGTCGCGACCTGCAGATCCTGCGCGCCGACATCGCGCCGCACGGCCGCGGGGAGGCGGAGCTGTACACCGTGGACTGCCGCGTGGAGGCGGTGCACGTGGCCACCGGCCGCCTCGAGCTGCGGACCACCGAGGCCGTGCACCTGTTGGAGGAGGGGGACACCGTCACCTTCCCCGGCCGCGAGCCCCACTCGTGGGCCAATCCGGACGACCGCCCCGCCGTCGTGCTGTGGACCCTCGTGGGCCACGCGTGACCCCGTGCGGCACGCCCGCGCCGGACAGACCAGACCGACCAGAACGAACCGAACCGCCCAGAGAGGACATCCAGATGCTCGAGATCCCCCGCGTCGAGGACAACGGCCGCCTCGGCCCCGTGAACTCCGCCCTCGTGCCCCGTTACGGCGGCGCCCCCACCTATGCGCTGCTGCCGCGCCTGGACGAGGCGGCCGCGGCCGGCGTCGCCCCGGAGATCAAGGTGGTCGGCGTCCCGTTCGACGCCGGCGTCTCCTACCGCCCCGGTGCACGCTTCGGGTCCGGCCACGTGCGGCAGTCCTCGCGGCTGCTGCGCCCGTACAACCCCGCCACGGACACCTCGCCCTTCGCGCAGGCCCAGGTGGTGGACGCCGGGGACATGGCGGTGAACCCGTTCACCATCGGCGAGGCCATCGAGGCGATCCAGCAGGACGCGATGGACCTCACCGAGGACGGCTCCTCGCTCATGACCATCGGCGGCGACCACACCATCGCGCTGCCGCTGCTGCGCGCCGCCTCCGCCCGGGCGGGTGAGCCCGTGGCCCTGCTGCACTTCGACGCCCACCTGGACACGTGGGACACCTACTTCGGCGCCGAGTACACCCACGGCACGCCGTTCCGCCGCGCCGTGGAGGAGGGGATCCTGGACACCGAGGCCATCTCGCATGTGGGCACGCGCGGTCCGCTCTACGGCAAGAAGGACCTCGACGACGACCACCGCATGGGCTTCGGCATCGTCACCTCCTCGGACGTGTTCCGTCAGGGCGTGGACGAGATCGTGGACCAGCTGCGCGAGCGCATCGGGGGTCGGCCGCTCTACATCTCGGTGGACATCGACGTCCTCGACCCCGCGCACGCGCCGGGCACCGGCACCCCCGAGGCCGGCGGCATCACGAGCCGCGAGCTGCTCGAGATCCTCCGCGGCCTGCGCGGGCTGGACATCGTGGGCGCGGACCTGGTGGAGGTGGCCCCGGCCTACGACCACGCCGAGCTGACCGGCGTCGCCGCCTCCCACGTGGCGTACGACCTCATCTCCCTGATGGCCGACCGCCGCGCCACCCGCGCGGCCGCCGGTGAGGAGCCGGGCCGATGACGGACGAGCAGACGACGACGGCGGCGGCCCCGCGGCGCAACGGCGGCGACCTCGCCGTCGAGACGCTCCACGCCCTGGGTGCACGGACGGTCTTCGGCATCCCGGGCCAGCACGCCCTGGGCCTCTTCGACGCCCTGTCCCGCTCCCCGCTGGAGTTCGTCTCGAACCGCGTGGAGAACAACGCCGCCTTCGCCGCGGACGGGTACGCCCGGGCCACCGGCGAGGTCGGCGTCCTGTTCCTGTCCACCGGCCCGGGCGCCCTCACCTCGCTGGCCGGCCTGCAGGAGGCCTACGCGACCGGTGTGCCGATGCTCGTGATCGCCTCGCAGATCCCGCTGTCCGGGCTCGGTGCCCGGCGCAAGGGCATGCTGCACCAGCTGGACGACCAGAAGGCCTCGGCCCGCAACGTCACCAAGGCCCAGTTCACGGTCCACCACGCCTCGGGCATCCCCTCCGCCATCCAGGACGCGTGGGCCGAGGCCATCACCGTGCCGCAGGGGCCGGTGTGGGTCGAGATCCCGCAGGACGTGCTGCTCGGCGAGGTCATGGTGCCCCCGGTCGAGGACGCCCTGGCCGTGCCCTACGACCACCCGCCGCGCGCCGAGCTCGTGGCCGAGTCCGTGCGCTGGCTGCGCGGGGCCGGGCGGGTGGCGATCGTGGCCGGCGGCGGTGTGCGCCGCTCCGGCCGGGCCGCGATGGAGAGCCTGCAGGAGGTCGCGGAGCTGCTCCAGGCGCCCGTGGTCTGCTCGCCGGGCGGCAACACCGCCTTCCCGTGGGAGCACCCGCTCAGCCTCGGCGGCTGGGTGGAGGACCGCCTCGTCACGGACCTGCTCGAGGACGCGGAGGTGCTGCTCGTGGTGGGCTCCTCGCTCGGCGAGGTCACCTCGAACTACTTCACGCTCGAGCCGCGCGGCCGCCTCATCCAGGTGGACGCGGAGCCGCGCGTGCTGGAGACCAACCACCCCACGCTGGGTGTGCGCGCCGACGCCGGCCAGGCGCTCGACGCCCTCGCCGCGGCGCTGCGCGAGTCGGGCTCGGTGGCGCAGGACGCCGCCGTCTGGCACGGCCGCACCCCGGCCGAGGTGGTCGCCGACGTCAACGCGCGCATCACCGCCCGGCTCGACGCCCAGGACCTCGGCGTGGAGCGCCGGCTCCTGGCGGACATCCGCGCCGCCGTCCCGTCGACCATGCAGACGTACTGGGACATGACCATCGCCGCCTACTGGGCGTGGAACTGCTGGGACGCGCAGGACGGCGAGTTCCACTCGGCGCAGGGCGCCGGGGGGCTCGGCTACGGGTTCCCGGCCGCGTTCGGCGGCGCGGTGGGCCTGGCCCACCAGGGACGCACCGGGATCGACGGGCGCGTGCTCGCCGTCGCCGGCGACGGCTCGGCGATGTACTCCATCGCCGAGCTCGCGGCCGCCCGGCAGCACGGCGCGGCGGTGACGTGGCTGATCATCGACGACGGCGGGTACGGCATCCTGCGCGAGTACATGGAGGGCGCGTTCGGCAAGGCCACGGCCACCGAGCTCGACCGGCCGGACTTCCAGGCCCTCGCCGCCTCCTTCGGCGTGCCCGCCGAGACGGTGGGAGTGGGGGACGTGCGCGGCGCGCTCGAGCGCTCGTTCCAGGCGGACGGGCCGAACGTCGTCGTGGTGCAGACCCGCCTGGCGATGTGGGCGCCGAGCCACCTGGGGGAGGCCCCGGAGGTCTGAGGCGGCCCGGCGCCGGAATCGCTGACTCGACCCTGAGAGTGTGCGCCACCTTTCCAGGTGCATGTTTCAGCAACGGAGCTGGACCGGCAGGTAGTTGAGGCGTCGACCGAGGCGCCGGCGGTCCCGCCCGTGTCAGAAACCGCCCAGGAGATGTCCTGGAACCATCCCGCCGATCTCACGAAAACGTCCGGCATCCGTTGCCATGCTGGCCTCTCGACGCGGTCCGCCACCCGGCGGGCGCCCCACGAGAGGAACTCCATGGCCCCTGGCTCTCGATCCGCTCCCGCCGTCCCTTCCCCCAGGTCTCCGAGGGAGGCGAGGCCCCCGCCGTCACGCCCACCTTCGAGGGCCGGGCCTTCCACCGCCCGGCCGAGGACGTCGAGGACCAGGGCGCCGCCTTCGACGTCGGCACGCTCGTCTCCCGCCGCAACGCGCTGGGCATCTTCGGCGCGGGGGCGGGAGCCCTCGTCCTCGCCGCGTGCGGTGTCCAGGAGGGCGCCTCGTCCTCCTCCGGCTCGACGTCGGCGAGCGCCGGCTCCTCGTCACCCGCGGCCTCCTCCTCGTCGGCGGCGAGCGCCTCGCCGTCCGCCACCCTGACCGAGATGGTCACCGAGAACGCACGCCCGTACCCGGGCGGCGGCTCCAACGGCCCGGACGTGCTCGACGCGTCCGGCATCGAACGTTCCGACCTGACCACGAGCATCGACACGGGCACCGCCGCCGAGGGCGTCCCGCTGAGGGTGACGATGAACGTGATCGACATGGCCAACGGCGACGCCGCCATGACCGGCGCCGCCGTGTACCTCTGGCACGCCGACGCGCAGGGCCGCTACTCGATGTACTCGGACGGCATCACGGAGGAGACCTACCTGCGCGGCGTCCAGGTGGTGGGCGACGACGGCACGGTCACCTTCACCACGGTGTGGCCCGGCTGCTACGACGGCCGGTGGCCCCACCTGCACTTCGAGGTGTTCCCGGACAAGGCGTCCATCACGGACTCGACGAACAACGTCCTCACCTCCCAGATCGCCATGCCCGAGGAGCAGTCCGCGCAGGTCTACGCCACCTCGGCCTACGACGGGTCCACGGAGAACTTCGCCGACGTCAGCCTCGAGACGGACAACGTCTTCTCGGACGGCTACGAGACGCAGCTGCCGCAGATCACGGGCTCCGTGGAGAAGGGCTTCGCCATCACCATCGACGTCCCGATCGACACCACCACTGAGCAGGAGCAGGGCGGGATGGGCGGGCCCGGCGGTGGCCAGCCCCCGGCGGGCGGCGAGGGCGGCCAGCCCCCGGCGCAGCCCTGAGCCCGGCGGACGTGGGCTGAGCCGTCCGGCTCAGCCCACGCGTCCTGCCGGCGGCTCAGTCGGTCTGGGACTCGTTGCGCTCGGGGTGCGGGCCGAACACGAAGTGGCGGCCGGACACGCGCTGGACGTCC
The DNA here is from genome assembly GCF_014138885.1 of Micrococcus luteus. Taxonomy (NCBI): domain Bacteria; kingdom Bacillati; phylum Actinomycetota; class Actinomycetes; order Micrococcales; family Micrococcaceae; genus Micrococcus; species Micrococcus luteus. Next base: position 1,093,546 of record NZ_JACJIK010000001.1, on the reverse strand, counting down.
ACGCGGACGTAGAAGTCCTTGAGCGTCGGCACCCACGGTTCGATGCCGAGGGACTCGGCCTCCGCGATCTCCGCCTCCGTGTCCAGGCGGCGCGCGGTGCCGTGCACGAGCACGGACCAGGCCTGGTCGGCCAGGATCCCGTCGGCCTGCACCACGACGCGCGGGTTCACCGTGAGCTCGGCGAGCTTCGAGCCGGGCGCGGTGCGGAAGTAGATGGCGCCGTCGTGGGCCCGCACGTTCACCGGCACGATGTCCGGCCGCCCGTCCACGGCCAGCCCGAGGCGCGCGTGGCCCACGCGGCCCAGCAGTCGCCAGACCTGGTCCTCGTCCAGCACCAGGACGGCCTCGCCGTCCGGGTGCTCGAACATCAGGTGGTCCCCGGGCTCCGCGACCGGATCGGGGCGCTGCATCGACGGGGCGTCGTCGGTGTCATGGTGCTGCTGGGTCATCGGGGCCTCCTGGCATGCCGGGACGGGCGCCGTCGGGCGCGGCGCTGAGATCGGGCTCACATCCACTCTATACATGGTCGGTCGCCCGCGAGGCGACGATGTCACCCAGCACCGCCGCCGTCGTCGGCGCCTCGCGGCCCGGGGCGACGGCGAGCGCGAACGGGCACGTGTGGGCGCGCGGGCCGTCGTCGACGAGCCGGCCCGACGACGGCGCGGCCGGGTCCGGCGTGAGCCACCTGCCCCCGGCGCGGCGCAGGATCAGCTGCCCCGCCGCGACGTCCCAGGGCTTGGTGTCCACGTACAGCGCGGCGTCGGCCCAGCCCGCCGCCGTGTGGGCGAGCTCGAGGGCGCCGGAGACGGTGCGGCGCACGGTCGCGTGGGCGGTCACGAGCCGCCCGAAGCGGCGCAGCGCGTCCTCGCCCTCGCGCGCGAGCGCCTCGCCCGCCGGATAGGAGGTCACGAGGTTCTGGGCGCGCTCGCCGCCGGCCGGCGCCGGCCGGCCGACCTCGGCCAGCGGACGCTCCGGCCCGTCGCCGCGGGTGAGGTAGGCGCCGTCCCCGTCGGCGGAGAACGCCAGCCCGCCCACGGGGTCCAGCACGACGCCGGCCACCACCTCGCCGTCGACCTCGGCGGCCAGGGACACCGAGAACATCGCGAAGCCGTGTGTGAAGTTGGAGGTGCCGTCGATGGGGTCGACGATCCAGGTCAGCCGGGCGGCCTCACCGGTGCCGGCCTGCGCCCCGAGCTCCTCGCCGAGCACGCCGGAGCCGGGGACCGCCGTCGTGAGCGCGGCGACGAGCCGGGCCTCGGTGTGTCGGTCGTGCACGGTGACGAGGTCGTGGTGCGTGGTCTTGGCCTCGGGCCCGATGGCGGTGGGGGAGCGGAAGGCGGCGGCGAGGTCGCCGACGACCGCGCGGGCGGCGTCGAGGGCGATCGCGCGGAGCTCGGCGGGGCGGGGCAGGGCTGGGCTCATGCCCCGAGCCTAGGCGGGGGTCCGGACACGCCGGACCGCACGCGAGACAATGGGGCCGACCCCCCCGAGCAGAGGAGCCGCCATGACCGAGCACCCCCTCCCGACCCCCGACGACGACGCCACCCTCACCGGCCCGCAGACCCCCACGCCCCAGCGCGTGGCCGCCGTGCGTGCGCTGCGCGAGCTGCTCGCCGCCGGCTACGGCACCGAGGCCCGGCCGATCGCCTCCTACGGCGCCCCCGCGCCCGGCACCCTCGGCGGCGTCTACCCGGACTACGACAACCGCGTGTTCCCCGGCCTCGTGGCCGCGCAGGAGCTGGCGGGCATCGACGTCGACTACCTGCGGAACGTGGACCGGGTGAGCGAGGCCGGCATCGCCGAGGCGTCCCTGGCCGACCTCGGCACGCTGTTCACCTACCTGGTGCGCGGCGAGCGGTTCACGGACGGGCACGTGGCCGCCGCGATCGAGAACGGCAAGGTCGGCCGCATGCTGGACCGCCTGACCGCGCTGGTCCCCGAGATCCGCTGAGAGCGCGCGCGGTGCGGAATACTGGACGCATGCCCGCAGCCTCCGACGCACCCACGCCCGCGCCCCGGCGCGGCCGCCTGGTCCCTTCCGGTGACCCCACTCCCGTGGAGAACGTCGCCACGCACCTGCAGGAGGGATGGAACCGCTGGCACCGCGCCCGTGCGCTGCGTGCCGGCAACGTGCCGACGGTCATGGCGTTCACGGGCTACGGCAGCACCAGCTGGGTGCGGCTCCTCTCCCGCGTGGTGATCGCCCCCGACGAGGAGTTCATGAACGGCCGTCGGCTGTCGAAGGTGGTGGCGGACGGCGTGCGCGGCTGGCGCAACTTCGTGGCCCCACCCATGGCCTATGCCGAGGTGGAGGTGCAGGTGGGGGACCTGCGGACCACGGTGCGCACGGACCGGATGGGCGTCGTCGACGTCGTGCTGGACGTCGAGCTGGAGCCCGGCTGGCAGACCGCCACCCTCCATGTCGGCGGCCAGGAGGAGCGCGCCGTCATGGACCTGTACATCTGCGAGCCGGGTGCGCGGGTCGGCCTGGTCTCGGACATCGACGACACGGTGGTGGTCACCTCGCTGCCCCGCCCCCTGCTGGCGGCCTGGAACTCGTTCGTGATCGACGAGCACGCCCGCACGCCCACCCCGGGGATCGCCGTGCTGCTGCGCCGGATCGCCGAGCTCGAGCCGAAGGCCCCCGTGCTGTACCTGTCCACGGGCGCGTGGAACGTGGCGCAGACCCTCACCCGCTTCCTGGGCCGCAACCTCTACCCGCTCGGCGCCCTGCTGCTGACCAGCTGGGGGCCCACGAAGGACCGCTGGTTCCGTTCCGGCCAGGAGCACAAGAGGGTCCAGCTCGAGCGCCTCGCCGAGCAGTTCCCGGACATCCAGTGGATCCTGGTGGGCGACGACGGCCAGCACGACCCCGAGATCTACGCCGAGTTCGCGCAGCGCCACCCCGACCGGGTCAAGGCGATCGTCATCCGGCAGCTGACCCCCTCGCAGGCGCTGCTCGCGGGCGGTCGGGCGGAGGACACCCGCCATTCCACCCCGGGCATCCCGTGGTGCTACGGCCCGGACGGGGCCACGCTGTCCAATCAGCTCGAGGACCTGGGCATCCTGCCCGTCGAGTTCGTGGACGTGCAGCCCGAGGCCTGGCGCGAGGACATCCTCGGCGACGACGAGGCGCCGGCGACCCTCGACGCCGCGGCGCAGCGCGACGGCCGGTCCGCGGACGAGGAGGCCGCCCGTTGACCGCCTCGCGCTCCGTCGAGGTCCGCATCCCGCTGCGCTGGGCGGACATGGACGCCTACGGCCACGTGAACAACATCGCCGTGGTGCAGCTGCTGGAGGAGGCCCGCGTGGCGGCCTTCGGCGTGCCCGCGAACACCGGCGCCGGCGGCGGGCAGGCCCCGCCGATCGACCTGCTCGAGGGGGTGGCCCCCGGTGTGCGGACGTTCATCTCCGAGCACACCGTGAAGTACCGGGCCCAGATGCCCTACCGCCCCGTGCCACTGCGCGTGGTGGTGAGCGTGGACGCCGTGAAGGCCGCCTCGGTGCACGTGGGCTACGCCCTGCACGACGGCGTCGACGACACCCTCTGCGCCACCGCGACGTCCGTCATGGTGTTCGTCGACGGGCAGACGGGCCGCCCCGTGCGCATCAGCCCCGAGCAGCGGGCGGCCCTGGCCGGCTGAGGCAGGCTGATGTGGGCTGCTGACTGCCCGGCAGCCGCCCAGCGACATCACCGCCGTGCAGCACGGCTGTGATGTCGCAGAGCGGAGGTCGAACGCTCGGGCTCGCGGAGGTCGGGACCGGGCCCGTGGGACGGCCGTGGATCAGACCGAGCGGGGGACGCCCGCGGCGGTGAGGATCCGCGCCAGCCGGTCCGGCCGCAGGAGGTCTCCCCACGTCCAATGCGCGCCCGCCCGGGTGACCAGCTGCAGGGCCACCTCCCGTTCCTTCTCCCGGCGGATGCTGGCGCGGCGGGCCGTGTCGTCACCGTCGAAGAACGACAGGTCGTACTTGCCCAGCCCGTCGAACTCCCCGTACACCCGCACCTGCTCCCACCAGAAGTCCGTGCGGGCCACCTCGCGTCCGTTCGCATCCCGGTGGCGATGCTGCAGCGCCGTGGGCGGGACGAAGCCGAGCTCGTGGATGCTGGCCCGGCTGTAGGACTCGCCGGCGGATTCCGCCCGCGCGTCCGCGAAGTGCCAGGCCCGCTCGAATCGGCGGAGGGCGGCCGCGGATTTGAGTCGGCTCTCCGCCTGCCTCGCCCAGCGTGCGGCCTCCTCGGGCCGGGCTCGGACGAGCGCGTCCAGCGGGGCCACGGCGTCGCGGAACGGGGTGGCCGCCCCCAGCACCAGCAGCACCGTGGGCAGCGGATCCGCCAGGACGGTTCCCAGGCTCTGCCCGTCCGACAGGACGGCCTCGACCGGCTGAGGCGCGGCGGGGGCCGCCTCCGGCAGCCCCCACCGGGGTCGGCGGCGCGGCGGGACGGGAAGCCGGCGATCGTGGGCCACCACGGAGGGGGCGAAGGGACGGCGGGTCAGCGGACCGGCGCCGTGATGCCCGGGCGAGGGGGCGCGCAGCTCGAGCACGGGCGGCTCGACGGCCGGCCCCAGACCGTGCAACCGGGCCGCGGTCAGGCCCGTGAACACCGTCGCGGGGCGGGCGATCGAGAGGGCGACGGCGGACACGACCGCCCTGTCCCACGGACGCAGCGCGGCCCAGTCGCTGACGCTGATGTAGACGCGCGGGCAGAGCCGCACGAGGACCCCGCGGGTCCAGGCGCGTTCGAGACGGCGCCGCGCCGCCCCGTCGTGAGGGTCCGCCGCGCTGAGCAGGGGCCCGCGTCCCGGGAGCAGCGCACGCGAGTGGTCGGAGAGCAGGGTCATGCGGCCCAGTCTCGTGGGCCCGTCGGGGGCGCGACGGGTCGGCCGCGCCGGCGGTGGAGGGCACCCGACGTCGGGGGGCCTGTGCAGGAGCCGGGCGCCCTTGAGCGACCGCCGCCCTGCGACATCACCGCGCGTCAGAACGGCGGTGATGTCGCAGGGCGGCGGAGGATCACGGAAGGGACAGGGCCGGGCCTCAGACCACGCCCTGGGCGATCATCGCGTCGGCGACCTTGATGAACCCGGCGATGTTCGCCCCCGCCACGTAGTTGCCGGGCGTGCCGTACTCCTCGGCGGTCTCCACGCAGCGGTCGTGGATGTCGCGCATGATCTGCTCGAGCCGGTCGTGGGTGTAGTCGAAGCTCCACGAGTCCCGCGAGGCGTTCTGCTGCATCTCCAGCGCCGACGTCGCCACGCCGCCCGCGTTGGCGGCCTTGCCCGGGCCGAACAGCGTCCCGGAGTCGACGAACAGGTGGGCGGCCGCCTCGGTGCAGGGCATGTTCGCGCCCTCGGCCACGGCCTTCACCCCGTTCTTCAGCAGGGTCCGCGCGGCGGACTCGTCGAGCTCGTTCTGGGTGGCACACGGCAGGGCCACGGTGCCCTCGACGTCCCAGACGCTGCCGCCGGTCACGTAGCGGGACCGCCCGCCGCGGCGCTCGGCGTACTCGGAGATGCGGGCACGCTCGACCTCCTTGATCTGCTTGAGCAGGTCCAGGTCGAGGCCGTCCGGGTCCACGATGTAGCCCGAGGAGTCGGACGCGGTGAGCACGGTGGCCCCGAGCGCGGCGGCCTTCTCCGCGGCGTAGATGGCCACGTTGCCGGAGCCGGAGATCAGCACCTGCTGACCGTCCATGGATTCGCCGCGCGTGCGCAGCATGGAGTCGACGAACATCACGGCGCCGTAGCCGGTGGCCTCAGTGCGGACCAGCGAGCCGCCCCACGTCAGGCCCTTGCCGGTGAGGGCGCCGGCCTCGAAGCGGTTGGTCAGTCGCTTGTACTGGCCGAACATGTAGCCGATCTCGCGGGCGCCCACGCCGATGTCACCGGCCGGCACGTCCGTGTGCTCACCGATGTGGCGATGCAGCTCCGTCATGAAGGACTGGCAGAACCGCATGATCTCGCGGTCGGACTTGCCGGCGGGGTCGAAGTCCGAGCCGCCCTTGCCGCCGCCGATCGGCATGCCGGTGAGCGAGTTCTTGAAGATCTGCTCGAAGCCCAGGAACTTGACGATCCCGAGGTACACGGAGGGGTGGAAGCGCAGCCCGCCCTTGTACGGGCCGAGCGCCGAGTTGAACTCCACGCGGAACCCGCGGTTGACCTGCACGACGCCGGCGTCGTCGATCCACGGGACGCGGAAGATGATCTGGCGCTCCGGCTCGCAGAGGCGGTGCATGACCCCGGCCTCGACGTACTGGGGGTGGCGCTGCATCACCGGTCCCAGCGCCTCGAACACCTCGGACACCGCCTGGTGGAACTCGGCCTCGCCGGGGTTGCGCGCGAACACTTCGTCGCGCAGGGTCTCCAGAGACTCATTCATGGTGTCCTCCTCGGACGTCGGGGTAGAGACGCCCCGCGGTGCCCCCCGTGGCGCGCCGCGGTCGGAGGAGGCCGCGGTGCCTGACGCCCATCCTGACAGGGAGCGCGCTCTGTTACCGAAATGAGACGCGGGCCACCCCGGGCCCCACGTTCGGCTCAGCGCGGCGGCGCCGCCTCGGTGTCGATGCTGGCCTGCTGGCTCTCGCTGTAGCGCGGCCCCGCCACGGTCGCGTCGTTGACGAGGTCGTCCAGCCGGGCGACGTCGGCCGGGGTCAGCCGCACCTCGTGCGCGTCCCGGTCCTCGAGCCAGTGCTCCCACGAGGTGGTGCCCGGGATCGCCAGGACGTCCTCGCCCTGGGCCAGGACCCAGGCGACGGCGAGCCCCGCCGTGCTCGTCCCGAGCCGGACGGCCTCGGCCGAGAGCGCCTCGCGCAGCGTCAGGTTGGCCTCGTAGTGGCCCTCGGCGAAGCGGGGCAGCCGGTGCCGCAGATCTCCCGCGTCCAGCCGGTCCAGCCGCGGCGGCGCGTCCGTGAGCAGGCCGCGGCTGACGGGGGAGAAGGCCACGAAGGCGGTCCCGTGGCGGCGGCACGCCTCGAGCACGCCCCCTTCGGGGTTGCGGGTGGCGAGGGAGTACTCGGACTGCACGGCCGCGATCGGGTGGACGGCCACGGCCCGGGTCAGGGTGACGGCCGAGACCTCGGACAGGCCGATCGCCCCGATCTTGCCGTCCGTGACGGCCTCCGCGAGCGCTCCCACGGACTCCTCGACGGGGACCTCCGGGTCCAGCCGGTGCAGGTAGTACAGGTCGATCCGGTCCTGGCCGAGCCGGCGCAGTGAGGCGTCCACGTGCGCGCGCAGTGTCTCCGGGCGGCCGTCGATCCGTCGCTGCCCGTCCCGCACGAGCCCGCCCTTGGAGGCGAGCAGCACGCGCTCGCGGACGCCCGACCCCGCCCGGGCGAGCGCGCGCCCCACGAGCTCCTCGCTGCGGCCGCCGCCGTAGAGGGTGGCGGTGTCCAGGTGGTCGGTGCCGTCGTCCAGCACGCGGGTGAGCAGGTCGACGGCGGCGTCGTCGTCGAGGAATCCGGAGTAGCCGTGCACGATGTTCATGCATCCGAGGCCGACGGGGTGCACGTCCTTGCCGGCGAGGCGGCGGGGCTCGGCGGGATCGGGCAGGGGGCCAGGCTCGGCGGGGCGGGCATGCGGGGTGGCGTCCATGCCCGCCACCCTAGCCACGACTCCGGACACGACACCCGGGCGCCCGTCCGGCGTCCGGCCCGTCGTCCGTCCCGGGGTTCAGCCGAACACGCGCGCGGCCAGCAGCGACGGCGCCGTCAGCAGCCGGCGGGCCAGCTCCACGCGGCGGCGCTCCTGCACCGCGATCGCCTTCTCGTAGTAGCCCACGAGCTGCTCGCACAGCACCGGCCAGGTCCGGCCCTGCACCGACGCCCACGCCGCGTCGGCGAACGCGGCCCGCTTGACGTCGTCGTACACGAGGTCCGCGACGTGGCGGCGCAGCTCGTCCAGCTCGCCGGGCGGGTAGAGCCAGCCGGTGCGGGAGGCGTCCACGATGTCGAGGGGGCCGCCGCGGCCGACGGCGACGACGGGCACGCCCGAGGCCATCGCCTCCTGCAGCGTCTGGCCGAAGGTGTCGGACTCGCCGGGGTGCACGAACAGGTCCAGGCTGGCCACGTGGCGCGCGAGGTCCTCGCCCCCCTGGAAGCCGGCGAAGTGCGCGCCGGGCAGCTCCCGCTCGAGCTGTTCGCGCAGCGGCCCGGAGCCGATGACCACGAGGCGGGTGCCCGGCAGGTCCGAGAGCACCCGCAGGTCCCCGACCTGCTTCTCGTGCGCCAGCCGCCCCACGAAGCCCACGAGCTTCTCGCCGTTCGGGGCGAGCTCGGCGCGCAGCGCCTCGTCCCGCTTGGCGGGATGGAATCGGCGGGAGTCGACGCCGCGGCCCCACAGGTGCACGCGTCGCACCCCCTGGCGGTGCAGCTGCCGGACGGTGAACGACGACGGCGCGAGCGTCAGCGTGGCCATGTTGTGCAGGCGCGCCACGTGGCTCCACAGGACGTCCTCCAGCCACGGGGCGCCGTACCGGGCCGCGTAGCCGGGGACCTCGGTCTGGTAGACGGCCACGGAGGGGATGCCGAGCTCCTCGGCCGCCTGCACCGCGCGCCAGCCCAGCACGAAGGGGGAGGCGATGTGCACCACGTCCGGGGCGAAGTCGGCGAGCATGCCGCGCAGCCGGCCCACCGTGCCGGCGGCCACCCGCACGGAGGCGTACCCGCTCAGGGGCACGGAGGGCAGGGTGCGCACGGGGAAGCCCTCGACCTCGCGGGGGGCCTCACCGGCGCCCGCGCGTTGGGTCCACCCGGCGGACCACGAGGCAGCCGGGGCGACCACCATCGCCTCGTCGCCCCGCTCCCGCAGGTGGCGCAGCACCTGGAGGATGGAGTGGGTGACCCCGTTCATATGGGGCAGGAACGATTCGGCGACCACGACGACACGCACGTGGCCGACGCTAAGGACCCCGGACCACGGCCGGGACACCCGCCGACGACGGCCCGGTGACCCCGCGGTGAACTCTCGGGGCGCGTGACGGTCGTCGCACCGGCCCGCGCGGCCCGCCCCCGTCCAGGCGCCGCCCGGAGTCGGGTGGCACCATGGACGGGTGAGTTCCCGCCCCGCTGCGCCCCGTCTGCTGCGCCCCGTCCCCCTGCCGCTGTGGCTGCAGGGGGTGGTCGAGGCGCTCGTCACGGCGATGATCAGCCTGCTGGCGGTCATGGTCCCCACCCTCGCGGTGTGGGCCACGGGCGGGTTCGAGCGGCCGACCATCGAGGGCGCCGTCCAGGTGGGCGGCGTCCTGTGGCTGGCCCTGCACGCGGTGCCCGTCACCGTGGCCACGGCCATGCCCACCGCGCCGGATCACCTCATCACCGGCACGGCGTGGCTCGTGCCGTGGGGCCTGACCCTGGTCCCGCTCGCGCTGTCCTGGCGGGCCGGCCGGCGCCTGGCCCGCGCGTCCTACCGGGACCAGGCGTGGCAGGCCTTCGTGGGCGCGGTGGGGGCCTACGCCCTGGTGGGGCTGGCCGTGGCGTTCCTGCCCGGCACGGACGAGCTGACGGCCCACCCCGCCCCGGCGGCGCTGCTGCCCGCCCTGCTCTTCGGCGTCGCCGCCCTCGCGGGGGCGCGGCGCGAGGCCGGCACCTGGGCGCACCTGATCGGCCTGGACCTCACGGAGCGGATCTCGCGGCGCTCGCAGTACGAACGCTGGGCCGGCTCGTACGCGTGGTCCGTGGTGCGCGCCGCGGCCGTCGCCGTGCTCGCCCTGACGGGCCTGAACGCGCTGCTCGTGGCGGGGCGGCTGGCCGTCGAGTGGGCCGCCGTCGTCACCGTGGCCCAGGCGATCGGGGGCGGCCCGCTGGGCGGCCTGCTGCTGGCGCTGCTGCAGATCGGCTGGCTGCCCACGTTCACCGCGTGGTCGATCGCGTGGACGGCGGGCCCGGGGTTCTCCGTGGGTGCGGACAGCCTCTACTCCGTGTTCGGCGCGACGCCGGCCACCGCGCCCGCCCTCCCGGCGCTGGGTGCGCTGCCCGGGACGTGGTCGCCGTGGCAGCTGCTCCTGCTGGCCGTGCCGATCGGCGCCGGCGTCGTGGCCGGCGTGTGGCTGCTGCGGGAGGGGGAGAACCACCTCGACGACTGGCTGCACACCCGCCACGGCAGCCGCGCGGTGTCCCTGACGCTGTCCACGCTGGCCCTAGCCGTGCTCACCGGACTGCTCACGGGGCTGCTGCTGCTCGTGCCGCTGGCCCTCACCTCCGGGACGCTCGGGCTCGGCACGCTGACGGACATCGGCTCCCACGTCTGGGCGGTGTGCGCCGCCGTCGCCGGATGGGTCGCGCTGGGCTGCGCGGCCGGCTACCTCACGGCCCTGGCCGTGGCCGGGCACCGGGACGGGACGACGACGGCGCCGCGGTCCGGCGACCGTGCCTCGGGCCCGCGCGACCGGCCGTCCCCGCGCCGGGCGCGGGACTGACGCCCGCGGCTCAGGGCCGCAGCTGGGGCACCCCCGTGCGCTCCTCCACCTGACGGGTGAACTCGTCCGCGCACGCCTGCTGTGCCCGCACGGTGAGCGCGGAGGCGCCGCACTGCTCGAGCTGGACCGTCGCGTCCCACGCGAGCAGCGGCAGCGCCGCCGTCGTCATGCCCACCAGCGCCATCGCCATGCCGGCGGACGCCACCGCGCGGGGCAGTCCCGAGCGGTCGGCGCCGCGGCTCGTGACCCACACGCGCACGCCGAGCACGAGGGCGACCAGCCCCAGCGCGAGGGCGATCAGCTTCCACGGCAGCACGAGGGAGAAGGAGAGCACCATCCCCAGCAGCGCCACGGACTGCCACAGCAGGGCACGGCCGGTGCGGACGCGGCCGGGGTCCGGGGCGCCCTGCGGCGGGCGGGGCGGGGAGGAGGGAACGGGGGCGGACACCCCCTCACCCTACGATGGGCGCATGCGCATCGTTGCCCTCGTCTCCGGTTCCGGCACCAACCTGCAGGCCGTCCTCGACGCCGTCGCCTCCGGCGCCCTGGACGTGGAGATCGCCGCGGTGGGCGCCGACGTCGCCGACGCCGGCGGCCTGGAGCGCGCCCGCGCCCACGGGATCGAGACGTTCGTGGTGTCACCGAAGGACCACGCGGACCGGCGCGCGTGGGACGAGGCGCTCGCGGACGCCGTCGCCGCCTACGCGCCGGACTGGGTGGTGTGCTCCGGGTTCATGCGGATCCTGGGCGCCCCGCTGCTCGAGCGGTTCGACGGCCGCATCCTCAACACCCACCCGGCCCTGCTGCCCTCCTTCCCGGGGGCCCACGGCGTCCGGGACGCGCTGGCGCACGGGGTGAAGGTCACCGGCTGCACCGTGCACGTGGTGGACGCGGGCGTGGACACCGGCCCGATCCTCGCCCAGGCCGCGGTGCCCGTGCTGGACACGGACACCGAGGCCGAGCTGCACGAGCGCATCAAGGTCCAAGAGCGGGCCCTGCTGCTGCGCGTGCTCGGCGAGCTCAGTCGGCGCTGACCTCGAGGGCGCGGCCGCGGGTCTCCGGGGCCAGCGCCAGCATCGCCGCGCAGGCCAGGACCACGAGCCCGCCGGTGACGGCGAACGCCCCCGGCAGCCCGAGGGCGGGGACCAGCGTGCCCACGAAGAGCAGCGGGCCCAGGCCCGCGCCCACCCGCGAGGCCGCCGACGCCCAGCCGAAGCCGGAGGCGCGCAGCGTCGTCGGGTACAGCTCGGAGACGTACGTGTAGAGCACCGGGATCGCGACCTGCACCACGAAGCCGAACGCCAGCACGAGCGGCAGCACCGCGGCGGGCACGTCCAGCACGCTCGCCAGCCAGACGGTCAGGGCGCTCGCGACGACGGCGCTGACGGCCAGCAGCCAGCGGCGGCCGGTGACCTCGATCAGCGCGGTGGCCACGACCACGCCGAGCAGGCCGGCCGCGGCCATGCCGGAGGTCATGATGAAGGCGCGGCCCTCCGCGTAGCCGGCGTCGATGAGGAACGTGGGCAGCCACTGCAGCGCGATGTAGTAGACGAGCATGATGGCCACGAACAGGGCCCAGGCGATCGCGGTGATGCGCGGGGAGAACCGCCAGACCGCGGCGAGCTGCGCGCCGACGCCGCCGGAGCGGGCCGGCTCGGCCGGGGGCATCGTGTAGGGCCGGCGGGGCGCGCCGGTGGCCGCCACCATGCGGTCGATGACGGCGCGGGCCTGTGCCTCGCGGCCCCGGCTCATCAGGAACAGCGGGGACTCGGGGATGCCCAGGCGCACGACGAACACGAGCAGGGCCGGCAGGACCATGGCCAGCAGGGGCAGGCGCCAGTCGCCCCACGTGCCCACGAGCCAGGCGGAGACGAGGCCGCACAGCGCGGCGCCGACGGGCCACCAGCCGTCCATCGCGGCCAGGACGCGGCCACGCAGCCGGCGCGGGGTGAACTCGCCCACGAGCGCGTAGTCCACGGGGATCGTGCCGCCCAGGCCCATGCCGGCCACGAAGCGGAACAGCGCGAACCACAGCAGGGAGTCGGTCAGCGCGCCCGCGATCGTGAACACGGAGAAGATCGCGAGCGTCCACGCGAACGCCGCCTTGCGGCCGATGCGGTCCGCGATGGTGCCCCACAGGAACGCGCCCACGGCCATGCCGATGAGGTTGGCGGTGCCGATCCACGCGGCGTCGGCCTTGTCCAGGGCCCACTCCTCGCGCAGCAGCGGGATCATCACGCCGTTGAGCGTGACGTCCCACGCGTCGAACATGAAGCCCAGGCCGCCGATCAGGAAGATGCGGCCCTGGACGGACCAGCGCCACGGCAGCTCCTGGACGACCGCCTCACCGGTGGGCAGGGCGGCGTCGGGGGCGACGACGTCGGGCGCGGGCCCGGGGTGCGCGCCGTCGGCGCTGGGGCGGGGCGGGGTGGCGGAGGACATGGTCGGCTCCCGTTCGTCGGGTGGAGTGGGGGCGGTCCGTCACGCGGACGCCTGGGCCATTATGCGGCCCGGCCTATGCTGGGGGACGCACCCGGACCCCCTCGAAGGAGCGCCCCCTCGTGACCTCTGCCCAGCCCACCACCACCACCGTCCTGGACACGGTGCCCCTGAAGCGGGCCCTGATCTCCGTGTACGACAAGACCGGCCTCGAGGAGCTCGCCACAGGGCTCCACGCCGCGGGCGTGCAGATCGTCTCGACCGGCTCCACCGCCCAGCGCATCGCCGCCGCCGGTGTGCCCGTCACCGAGGTCGCCGAGGTCACCGGGTTCCAGGAGTGCCTGGACGGCCGCGTGAAGACGCTGCACCCGCGCGTGCACGCGGGCATCCTGGCCGACCGTCGTCGCGAGGACCACGTGACCCAGCTGCGCGAGCTCGAGGTGGAGCCGTTCGACCTCGTCGTCGTGAACCTCTACCCGTTCGTGGACACCGTGAACTCGGGCGCCGCGGAGGACGCCGTCGTCGAGCAGATCGACATCGGCGGGCCGTCCATGGTGCGCGCGGCCGCGAAGAACCACGCGTCCGTGGCGATCGTGGTGGACCCGGCCCGCTACGGCGAGGTGGTCCAGGCCGCGCAGTCCGGCGGCTTCGACCTGCGCGCCCGCCGGCGCCTGGCCGCCCTGGCCTTCGCCCACACCGCCGGGTACGACAACGCCGTGGCCGCCTGGACCGCCGCCCACTTCGGCGAGGACACGGACGCGGACGAGATCCCCGTGTTCCCGCCCTACGCCGGCTTCTCCCTCGAGCGCGCGCAGATCCTGCGCTACGGCGAGAACCCGCACCAGCCCGCGGCGCTGTACCTGGACTCCTCGGCGGCCCCCGGCATCGCGCAGGCCGAGCTGCTGCACGGCAAGCCGATGAGCTACAACAACTACGTGGACGCCGACGCCGCGGTGCGCGCCGCCTTCGACCACCCGGTCCCGGCCGTGGCGATCGTCAAGCACGCCAACCCGTGCGGCCTGGCCGTCACGGATGAGGGCACGGACATCGCGCAGGCGCACGCCAAGGCCCACGCGTGCGACCCGGTCTCCGCGTTCGGCGGCGTGATCGCGGCCAACCGCCCGGTCACCGCCGCCATGGCCGCCCAGGTGAAGGACGTGTTCACGGAGGTCGTCGTGGCCCCGGCGTTCGAGCCCGAGGCCCTGGAGATCCTCTCCGCCAAGAAGAACCTGCGTCTGCTGAGCCTGCCCGAGGGCTTCCTGCGGGATGCGGTGGAGGCCAAGCAGGTCTCGGGCGGCATGCTGCTGCAGATCGCGGACGCGGTGGACGCGGACGGCGACGACCCGGCCACCTGGACCCTCGCCGCCGGCCCGGCCGCCGACGAGGCCGTCCTGGCCGACCTGGCCTTCGCGTGGCGCGCCGTGCGCGCGGCCAAGTCCAACGCCGTGCTGCTGGCCCACGACGGCGCCACGGTCGGCGTGGGCATGGGCCAGGTCAACCGCCTCGACTCCTGCCGCCTGGCCGTCGAGCGCGCCAACACCCTGGGCGCCGCGCAGACCGGCGGGCAGGACGTGAGCAGCGCCGGCGGCGCGGAGAACGTCTCCGGGGAGGGCGCCCCCGAGCGGGCCCGCGGGTCCGTGGCCGCCTCGGACGCGTTCTTCCCGTTCGCGGACGGGCTGCAGATCCTCATCGACGCCGGCGTGAAGGCCGTCGTCCAGCCGGGCGGCTCCGTCCGGGACGAGGAGGTCGTGGCCGCGGCCGAGGCCGCCGGCGTGAGCCTGTACCTGACCGGGGCGCGCCACTTCTTCCACGGCTGAGCGCGGCGCGCCGCTGCCGGACGGGGGCCCGGACCGGGCCCCGCGACCCCCAGGAGGTGACGAGGCGATGACCCGCCGCGAGGTCGAGAGCGTCGAGGACCGCATCCGTGAGCACCTGCGCAGGGACGACCTCGACAGCGCGGTCGAGCTGCTGCGCGCGCTGTCCCCGGGCGACGCGCTCGACCTCCTGGACCGCTCCGAGCCGCGCATGGCCCCGATGCTGTTCCGCCTCCTGGACAAGACGACGGCGGTCCACGTCTTCGCGGCGATGGAGACGGGCCAGCAGTCCGACCTGGTGCGCAAGCTCCAGGACGGTCAGGTCCAGGACCTCTTCGCCGAGCTGCGGGTCTCGGGCCAGGCCCGGCTGCTCGACGAGATGCCGGCCACCGTGGCCCGCAAGATGCTCGCCGGGCTCGACGCGGAGGCGAGCGGCAAGGCCGGCCGGCTCCTGGGCTACCCGGCGGACTCGGTGGGACGGCGGCTGCGCATGGCGCCCGTGCGCCTGCGCGAGGACTGGACCGTGTCCACCGCGCTCGAGAACCTCCGGGAGCACGGGGGGCAGGAGCAGGCCGCCATCGTCTCCGTGCCGGTGGTCAGTCCCCAGGCGCGTCTGACGGGCGTCGTCGACGTCTCCGTGCTGGTCACACAGCCGCTCGATGCGCGAGTCTCGGAGATCATGCGGGAACCGGTGTCCGCCGTCGCCACCGAGGACGCCGAGGAGGTGGCCCGGCTCTGCGCGGACCGCCGTCTGTGGACCGTGCCGGTGACGGACTCGGAGGGTCGCCTGATCGGGGTGTTCACGGTGGCCGACGCCCTCGAGGTCCTCGACGAGGGGTCGACCGAGGACTCCGCCCGCGCCGGCGGCGTGGAGCCGCTGGGTCGTCCCTACCTGGCGACCTCCGTCCTGGCGCTGATGCGCTCGCGCATCACGTGGCTGCTCGTGCTCGCGATCGGCGCCACCCTCACCGTGCAGGTGCTCGGCGTCTTCGAGGACACGCTCGAGGAGATGGTCGTCCTCTCCCTGTTCATCCCGCTGATCATCGGCACCGGCGGCAACACGGGCAACCAGGCGGCCACCACGGTCACCCGGGCGCTCGCCCTCGACGACGTCCGGCCCCGCGACGCGCCGCGCGTGATGTTCCGCGAGCTGCGCGTCGGCATGGCCCTGGGCGGGTGCATCGGCCTGCTGGGCCTCGTGCTCGCCGGGTTCGTGTTCTCGTGGCCCGTCGGTCTCGTGATCGGGGCGACGCTGTTCACCGTGTGTGCCTTCGCCGCCACCGTCGGCGGTCTCATGCCGTTGGCGGCCCGCACGATCGGCGCCGACCCCGCCGTGTTCTCGAACCCGTTCATCTCGACGCTCGTGGACGCCCTCGGCCTGGTCGTCTACTTCTTCATCGCCCAGGCCGTGCTCGGCATCTGAGCCGGCCACGGTCCACGCCGCCCTGCCCGCCTCGGCGAGGCGTTCCGGGGCGGGCCCGCCGGACCGGCCGTGCCGCCGTCGTCGGGGGGCGCCCCCGCCGACCCGACGCCCCCCTGGTACCCGGGCGACCCCGCCCGGCCCGGCGAGGGCACCGGCGACGGCCGGGGGCGCTGACGCCGAGCCACACACGGTGTGGCGCGTCCGAGGCGCCGGGTAGATTGGCGGGGAGTCACCCGTTCCCTGCCGACGAGGGCCGCGTCTCGAGTGCGGCCAGAAGGAGAGATCATCCGCATGTCGAAGATCATCTACACGCTCACGGACGAGGCCCCCATGCTGGCCACCGCGTCGCTGCTGCCGATCGTGCGTGCCTACGCGGGCACCGCCGGCGTGGAGCTGGAGACCCGTGACATCTCGCTGGCCGGCCGCATCCTCGCCGCGTTCAAGGACGTCCTGCCCGAGGACCAGCGCACCGCGGACGCCCTCGCCGAGCTCGGCGAGTTCGTGAAGTCCCCCGAGGCGAACGTCATCAAGCTGCCGAACATCTCCGCCTCCGTGCCGCAGCTGCGCGCCGCGATCAAGGAGCTGCAGGCGGACGGCTACGCGCTGCCGGAGTACCCGGACGAGCCGAAGACCGACGAGGAGAAGGACGCGAAGGCGCGCTACGACTCGGTCAAGGGCTCCGCCGTGAACCCGGTGCTGCGCGAGGGCAACTCGGACCGCCGCGCTCCGAAGGCCGTGAAGGCGTACGCCAAGCGCTTCCCCCACTCGATGGGCGAGTGGACCCCGGACTCCAAGACCGCCGTCGCCACCATGGGCGCGGACGACTTCCGAGCCAACGAGCAATCCGTGACCCTGCCGACCGCCGACGTGCTGACGATCGAGTTCACCGGCGAGGACGGGAAGACCACCGTGCTCAAGGAGGGCCTGAAGGTCCTCAAGGGCGAGGTCGTGGACGGCACGTTCATGTCCGCCAAGGCCCTGGACGCGTTCCTCGCCGAGCAGGTCAAGCGCGCCAAGGAGGAGGGCATCCTCTTCTCCGCACACCTGAAGGCCACCATGATGAAGGTCTCCGACCCGGTGATCTTCGGCCACGTCGTGAAGGCCTACTTCTCCGAGCTGTTCGAGAAGTACGGCGAGCAGCTGGCCGCCGCCGGCCTGTCCGCGAACAACGGCCTCGCCGCGATCGAGGGCGGCCTGGACAAGCTCGACGCCGAGACCGCCGAGGGTGTGCGCGCCGCCATCGCCGCCGCCTACGAGAACGGCCCGGACGTGGCCATGGTGAACTCCGCCAAGGGCATCACCAACCTCCACGTGCCCTCCGACGTGATCGTGGACGCCTCCATGCCCGCCATGATCCGCACCTCCGGCCGCATGTGGAACAAGGACGACCAGACCCAGGACACCCTGGCCGTCATCCCGGACTCCTCCTACGCCGGCGTCTACCAGGCCGTGATCGACGACTGCAAGGCCAACGGCGCCTACGACCCCACCACCATGGGCACCGTCCCGAACGTGGGCCTCATGGCGCAGAAGGCCGAGGAGTACGGCTCGCACGACAAGACGTTCATCATGGACGCCGCGGGCACCGTGGCCGTGAAGAACTCCGCCGGGGAGACCCTGCTCTCCCACGACGTCGAGGCCGGCGACATCTGGCGCGCCTGCCAGACCAAGGACGTCCCGGTGCGCGACTGGGTGAAGCTGGCCGTGACCCGCGCCCGCGCGTCCCAGACCCCGGCCGTGTTCTGGCTGGACGAGACCCGCGCCCACGACCGCGAGCTCATCAAGAAGGTCGAGGAGTACCTCAAGGAACACGACACCGAGGGCCTGGATCTGCGCATCCTCTCCCCGGTGGAGGCCACCAAGCTCTCGGTGGAGCGCATCCGCCGCGGCGAGGACACCATCTCCGTGACCGGCAACGTGCTGCGTGACTACAACACGGACCTGTTCCCGATCCTCGAGCTGGGCACCTCCGCGAAGATGCTCTCGGTCGTCCCGCTGCTCAACGGCGGCGGCCTGTTCGAGACCGGTGCGGGCGGCTCCGCGCCGAAGCACGTGCAGCAGCTGGTGGAGGAGAACCACCTGCGCTGGGACTCCCTGGGTGAGTTCCTCGCGCTGGCCGTGTCCTTCGAGCACGAGGCGGTCGCGAACGAGAACCACCGCGCGCGGGTCCTGGCGGACACCCTGGACGCCGCCACCGGCACCCTGCTGATCGAGGGCAAGTCCCCGAAGCGCAAGGTCGGCGAGCTGGACAACCGCGGCAGCCACTTCTACCTGGCGCTGTACTGGGCCCGCGAGCTGGCGAAGCAGACCGAGGACGCCGAGCTGGCGGCCGCGGCGAAGCCGATCGCCGAGGAGCTGGGGGCCCAGGAGGAGACCATCCTGGCCGAGCTCAACGGCGTGCAGGGTTCCCCGGTGGACCTGGGCGGCTACTACGCGCCGGATATGGAGAAGGTCACCTCGGTGATGCGTCCGTCCGCGACGCTCAACGCGATCGTGGACAAGCTCTCCGTCTGAGCATCTGAGCGCCTGGGGCCGGGTCGCGTGCGTGGAGCGCGCGGCCCGGCCCCTTCTCGTTCCCCGGCGCCCGACGCCGGCCCCCGCCCACCCGAGACGGCTCCCCGCCCGCAACGCGGGTTGAGTTGTCACGGGTGTGCGTGCCCCGGACCCGTGACAACTCAACCGACGTTGCCGTGGGGAGGGGGTGGTCAGCCCGCGTGGGCCGCCTCGTGGGCCAGCAGGGCCTGCTTCGCGGCGGTGCCGTAGAGGTAGTGGCCGGCGGCGCCGTCGGCGCGCACCACGCGGTGGCAGGGCACGACGACGGCCACCAGGTTGGCGGCGCACGCCCCGCCGGCGGCACGCACGGCCCGCGGGGCCCCGCACCGCTCGGCCAGGCCGCCGTAGGTGGCGGGGGAGCCGGGGGCGATGCCGCGCAGCTCCCGCCACGCCCGCTGCCGGAACGCGGTGCCCGGCTGGGCGACGTCGAGGGCGTCCAGCGCGGCCACGTCCCCCGCGGCGTAGGCGGCCAGGGCGTCGGCGACGGGCTGGGACGCACCCGGACGCGGCTCCACGGGGCGCGGGTTCATCTCGCGGTCGGCGGTCTCCGGGTCCAGGGCCACGAGCCGGTCCATGAGCGTCTCGAGGAGGCGCCCGATCGCGGCGGCGGGGGGCTCCGAGTCCCCCGGCACGGCCACGCCGGAGGCGCGCACCGTCTGGTCCTCGGGGGAGAAGACGGCCACGAGGGTCAGCTCGGTGGCGGGCAGGGCGGCGGCGGTCCAGCGCAGCTCGGGAAGCAGGTCCATCCCCTCATTGTCCTGCACGGCCCGGCCCGGACAGGTGTTCGCCCGTCCGCTCCCTGTGTCAGGCTGGCGTCCATGACCGAGATCACCGTCTTCGAGCACCGCACCCTCCTGCGCCACCCGCGTGAGGTCGTCTTCCGCTGGCTGGAGAACCCCGGCGCGCTGGAGCGGCTCACCCCGCCCTTCGCCGGCGAGGTGGTCCAGGGACCCACGGACGGCCTCCGCGTGGGCTCCGAGTCGCGGCTGCGCATCCAGGCCCCGGGGGCGGCCGGCCTGTTCGCCGGCGCGGCCCATGGGATGCTCACGGGCCTGCTGCCGGACGCCGTCGCCTCCCGCCTCCCCGGTGGGGCCGCGCCCGCGGTGCCGTGGCGAGCCCGCCACACGGCCTACGAGGAGGGCCGCATGTTCCGGGATGAGATGGTCTCCGGCCCCCTCGCCTCCTGGCGGCACACCCACCTGCTCGATGACGCCGCGCCCGGTGAGGCGGACACGGCGGACGGCCGGCGCGGCACGGTCGTGACGGACCACATCGAGTACGCCCTGCCGGGGGAGTCCCTGATGTCCCGCGTGCCCGCTCTGGGCACCGCGGCCTCGCGCCGCACCCACGAGGCCTTCGAGGCGGAGCTGGGCCGCCAGTTCGCCTACCGCGCCCGCGTGATGGCCGACGACCTGGACTTCCACGCCGCCCACCCCGGCCCCCTCGTCGGCGGGCCGGCCCGCACGGTCGCTGTGACGGGGGCCGGCGGACTGATCGGCCGGCAGCTCTGTGCCCTGCTCACCACCGGCGGCCACCGCGTCATCCGGCTCGTGCGGAGCCCGAAGAAGGCCGACGCGCTGGACGCGGCGCTGTGGGACCCCGGCCGGGAGACCGTGGATGAGGACGCCCTGGCCGAGGCCGACGTCGTCGTGAACCTGGCGGGCGAGCCCATCGCCGGCCGGTTCTCGGACGCGCACAAGGAGGCCGTGCACGACTCGCGCGTCCGCGGCACGCGCACCCTCGTGGACGCGCTCGCCCGGATTGCCGCACGGGAGGGGGACGACGCGCGGGTGCGGGCACTCGTGAACGGCTCGGCGATCGGGTACTACGGGGCGGACGCGGGCACGGGCCCGTTCGGCAGCGGCCTCGTCGAGGATCTGGAGCCCGGGGACGACTTCCTCGCCGAGGTCGTCGCGGACTGGGAGGCCGAGGCCCGACGCGCCGAGACGTCCGGCATCCGGGTGGCGATGCTGCGGACCGGCGTGGTCCTGAGCCCGGCCGGGGGCATGCTGCAGCAGGTGCTGCCGCTGTTCCTCGCGGGGCTCGGCGGCCCGGTCGCGACCTCGGGCGGGGAGAGCCACGACGGCAGCCCGTGGCTGAGCTGGATCGGCGCGGATGACATCGCGGGGGCCTTCGCCCACGCGGTGCTCGACGACGGCGTCACCGGCCCGGTCAACGCGGTGGCGCCCGAGCCGGTCACGGCGAAGGAGTTCGCCACCGTGCTCGGGCGGGTGCTGCGCCGGCCCGCTCTCATCCCGGTGCCCGAGGCCGGGCCGCGCCTGCTGCTGGGCGAGGAGGGCCGGGTGGAGACCGTCGCGGCGGACCAGAAGGTCGTGGCGGACCGGCTGGTCTCCTCCGGCTACGAGATGCGCGACCCCGAACTGGAGGGCGCGTTGCGCCACGTCCTCGGGCGGTGACGGGGGTGGGGGCAGCGTCCCACGGGGACGCTGCCCCCGCGGGTCGTCAGTCCTGCAGCGCGCCGGTCTCCCGGATGAGCTGGCCCAGCGCGGTGAACGCGTCGCGGGCCAGCGCCTCCCACAGGGCCAGGGCCAGCTGGGGGAAGCCCTCCTGGAGCGCGACCATCACCTGGGCGGTGAGGACTCGCGCCGTGACCGGCCCGCGCGCGCGGACGGTGGAGGGCTGGCGGCCGGGCTGGCCCAGGGCCATCTCGCCGAACGTCATCCCCGGGGTGAGCAGGGTGCGGCGCACGCGGCGGCTGCCCGTGCCCTGACCCGAGAGCTCCACGGTGCCGGAGACGATCACGTAGATGCCGCCGAACGGCTGGCCGGCGCGACGGATGATCTGGCCGTCCGCGTAGACCCGCTCGTCCATCATGGACTCGAGCAGGCGCGCGTCGTCCGCGGAGAGGTGCTGCAGCAGGGGTGCCACGGCCGCCTCCTGGGCGTCCCGCGGCAGCAGGTGGGGGGCGTGGCGGGAGAGCAGCCGCTGCTCGGCCCACTGGGCGGCCCGCGAGCGGGAGTCGAAGAACACGAACTGTGCGCCCTCGGCGGCGGGATCCACCCCCTCGGCCTCATCCTGCAGCGGCTCGGGCAGGTCCACCTCCACGGACTCCTCGACGGCCGCCATCAGCTCCTTCATCTCCGCGGCGTCCCTGTCCACGACGACGACGTCGAGCCCGTTGCCCAGCGCGCGGGCGAACCACTGGGCCACCAGCAGCCGGGCCGGACGGGAGATGGAGCTGACCGAGCGCATGTCCACCACGAGCGTCTCGAGGACCTCGGGCAGACCACGGCTGACGCGGGCGATCGCGTCCACCTGGCTGAAGCCGAGGTGACCGCCCAGCTCCATGACGTGCACGGTGTCCGCGAACCGCCCGAGCGCCTCGAGGACGACGGCGCTGCGCACCGTGCCCGAAGGCGCCTGATCGATCCGGTAGTGGGTGCGCAGGGCCGCCCGCGGGGAGCCGGTGACCACCGACGGGTGCAGCTCGAAGTCCTCGACGAGGGTCCGCAGGGCGGCCATCGCCGCGGCGCCGAGCCCGTTCTCGTCCGTCGTGTCCGACTGCAGCGCCAGACCGAGGTGGCCCGGCACCACCACGAGCACCGTGCCGCCGCGCGTCGACGCCCAGCCGGGCTGGCCGACGTCGTATGCCCACCGGGAGTCCCGGGTGTCCATGCCGCAGGAGTCCATCACGGAGAGCACACCGCGGACCGTCTCCTCGCTCAGCACACGGTCCCCGGTGACGGGGTGGACACCGCCGTGCGCGAGGGTGCCGGCGAGCAGGGCGAGGTCCTCCACGGTCACGGCGGCGGCACGCACCGTGGCGATGTCCTCGAGCAGCGTCTCGGGGTCGGCGTCCAGGGTGTCGAGGGACTTCATCAGCCACGCAGCCGACCGGGTGTGATGCTGGGCGCGGTTCTCCGCACGCGCGGCCGACTCCGTGACGGTGACCTCGCGGTCGAACAGTGCGGAGAGCAGCTGCATCATGCGCGCGGTGCGGTCGCGGCCACCGCGGCCCTTCACCAGGGAGGCCGTGGCCACCGCGCCCGCGTTCTGGAGCGGGTTGTGCGGCAGGCCCGTGACGGCGTCCACCTCGACCCGATGGTCCAGGTCGCGCACGGGGGCGGCTCCCACGCGCTCGCCCACCCGCACCGCGCCGAGGTCCTCGAGGGCCTGCGCGTGGAACAGGGGAGAGGCGAGCGTGGCCAGGGGCACGGCCGTCATGGATCCGGAGACGTAGCGGTGCCCGTCCACCATGAGCATCGCGACGCCCAGCCCGTCCGGGACCTCCCCCTCACCCGCGTGGGCCGACGTGAGGCGATCGAGGTGCTCCTGGACGGGTGTGGTCATGGGTCACAGCCTAGTCAGTGGGGCGGCCCCGGGACAGCGCGACGGAGGCGGGCACAATGGGTCCCGATGCCCACCCCCGTCGATCCCGTCTCCGTCCCCGCCTGCCTCTCCGCCGCTCTGGGCCGCCTCAGCACCGGCCTGACGTTCGCCGCCGCCCTGCCCGAGCTCGAAGACGCACTGGACGCGCGCGGGGCGGCCGTCGTCGAGGCGCCCCCGGGCACGGGCAAGACCACCGTGGTCCCGCCCGCGCTCGCGGTCCGGCTCGCGGACCACGGCGGCGGGCGCGTCCTGGTCACGCAGCCGCGGCGGGTCGCGGTGCGCGCGGCCTGGCGGCGGCTGCGCACGGCGGTGCTGGCCGCCGCGGCCGACGTGCTGCCCGGCGCCGACCCCGACGCGCAGGCTCGGCTCGCGGACGCCGCCGTCGGGTACGCCGTGCGCGGCGACGCGGTGGGCGGCGGGGCCTCGGCCGTCGAGTTCGTGACCCCGGGCCTGCTGCTGCGCCGCCTCCTCGCCGACCCCGGGCTCGATGGCGTGGACGCGGTGGTCCTGGACGAGGTCCACGAGCGGGATCTGGACACGGACGTGCTCTTCGCCCTCCTCGCCGACCTGCGGCAGCTGCGCCCCGAACTCGTGCTCGTGGCCATGTCCGCGACCGTGGACGCGGCGGCCCTGGCCGCCCGCTGGGCCCGCGGCATGGGGGAGGAGGCGCCCCTGCCCGTGGTCTCCACCCCGGCCGTGCTGCACCCGCTGCGCGAGGAGCACGCCCCGTTCCGCGGCCACCGCCTCACCGCCGAGGGCCGCGTGGACCGGGCCTTCCTCGACCACGTCGCGGCCACGGCCGCGCGCGCCCACGCCGAAGCGCTCGACGCCGACCCGTCCGTGGACGCCCTCGTCTTCCTGCCCGGGGTGGCCGAGGTCGAGGCGGTCGCGGGGCGCGTCGCCGCGCTCGCCCCGGACACCGAGGTCCGCGTCCTGCACGGCCGCCAGGAACCCGCCGACCAGGACGCCGCGCTCGCCGGCCGCGCCGACCCCGCCGTGCCGCGCGTCGTCGTCGCGACGGCGGTCGCCGAGTCCTCGCTGACCGTGCCGGGGGTGCGCCTCGTGATCGACTCGGGCCTGGCCCGCGAGCCGCGCCGGGACCGGGGGCGGGGCATGGCCGGGCTCGTCACCGTCCAGGCCTCGCGCGCGGCCGCCGGCCAGCGGGCGGGCCGCGCCGCCCGCCTCGGCCCCGGCACCGTGGTCCGCTGTCACACCGCCGCGGCCCTGGGCACCGCGCCCGCAGCCCCGACGCCGGCCCTCGCCGTCGTCGACCTCGCGCCGGTGGCCCTGGCGTTCACGGCGTGGGGCGCCCCGGGCGGCCGCGGGCTGACCCTGCCCGAGGATCCGCCGGCCGACGCGATGGCCGCCGCCGAGCGCACGCTCGCCTCCCTCGACGCGGTGGACGCGGACGGGCGCATCACCCCGCACGGCGCCGTCCTGGCCGAGCTGCCCCTGGACCCGCCGCTCGGCCACGCCCTCCTGCGCGCGGCACTGTGGACGGGGCCCCGCCCCGCGGCCGAGGCGACGGCGGCCCTCGCCCTGGACCTGCGCGCCCCCGGGGCCGACCTCGAGGCGCTGGTCGCGTCCGTGCGGGACGGCCGGCACCCGGAGGCAGGGCGCTGGCGTCGGGAGGCGGACCGACTGGAACGACTCGCCCGTCGGCACGCGCACCACTCCCTGGAGACGAGAGCGCCGGGAGAGCCCGGGCCCGAGGCGACGGCGGCCGCGCGCCGGCACCCCGCCGGCCTCGTGTCCGCCCTAGCCTTCCCCGCGTGGATCGCCCGACGCGCGGGGGAGGCGGGCGCGTACCTGCTCGCCTCCGGCACCCGCGCGGCCCTGCCCCGCGACGCCGCCGGCGGCGGCCTGGCGGGGCAGGAGTGGCTGGCCGTGGCCGAGGTCGCCCGTGTGGCCGGGGACGCGGCCGGCACGGGTGCCGCGATCCGCGCGACCGCGCCGATCGACCGGACGCTCGCCGAGCTCGCCGGCGCGGGCCTGCGGCGCACCGAGGACACCGCCGACTGGCGCGGGGACCGGCTCACCGGCCGCCGCGTGGACCGGCTGGGCGCGCTCGTGCTGGCGGAGACGCCGGCCCCCGTCGCCCCCGACGCCGCCGCGCAGGCCGTGCGCGCCGCACTCGCCGCCGACGGCCTCGCCCGGTTCGACCCGAGCGGTCGGACCGAACGCCTGCGCCGCCGGGTGCACCTGCTCCACCGCGTCCTCGGCGCCCCGTGGCCGGACCTCTCGGACGCGGCGCTGCCCGGCCTGGACGCGCTGGTCGACGGGCTTGCGGCCGACCTGGCCGCGGGGCGGTCCCTCGCACGCCTGGACGCCGAGGCGCTGCTGCGCGGCGCCCTGCCCTGGCCGGAGGCGGGCCGGCTGGACGAGCTCGCCCCCGAGCGCCTGCCCGTGCCGAGCGGGCGCGCCGTCGTCGTGGACTATCCGGCCGTCCACGAGGACACCCCGCCCGTGGTCGCCGCCAAGCTGCAGGAGTTCTTCGGGGCGCGTGTCACCCCCGCTGTCGCGGACGGTCGTGAGCCGGTGGTCCTGCACCTGCTCTCCCCGGCAGGTCGCCCGCTCGCCGTGACCGCCGACCTGCCCTCCTTCTGGGCCGGCCCCTACGCGCAGGTCCGCGCTGAGAACCGGGGGCGCTACCCCAAGCACCCGTGGCCCGAGGATCCCGCCGCCGCGGAGCCGACCGCCCGGACGAACCGCCGCGCCCGCTGAGAAAGGGGTCCGCGAAACGTGCAGGAATCGCTGTGATGCGTGATGATGGCCGTCACATCCGACTCGCATCGATTGAGGTTCCACTTGTGAGACACGACACGCGGGCACGTCAACGGCGCCGGGCCACGCTGGCCGGCGCCGTCGCCGCGGGCGCGCTGATCCTGGCCGGGTGTGCTCCGGCCGAGCAGACGCCCACCCTGACCTGGTACACCAACCCCGACGACGGCGGGCAGGCGAAGATCGCCGCCCAGTGCACCGACGCCGCGAACGGCCGGTACAGAGTCGAGACGTCCATGCTTCCGACGGACGCCGCCTCCCAGCGCGAGCAGCTGACCCGCCGCCTCGCCGCGGGCGACACGTCGATGGACATCATGTCCCTCGACCCGCCGTTCGTCCCCGAGCTCGCCGAGCCCGGCTTCCTGGCCCCCGTGCCGGAGGAGATGCAGGCCTACGCGAAGGACAACGCCCTGGAGGGCGCGCTCGCGGCCGCCAGCTGGAAGGACGAGCTCGTCACGGTCCCGTTCTGGGCCAACACGCAGCTGCTCTGGTACCGCAAGTCGGTCGCCGAGGCCGCGGGGCTGGACATGTCCCAGCCCGTCACGTGGGACCAGCTGATCGAGGCCGCCCGCAGCCAGGACAAGGACCTGGCCGTCCAGGGCGCCCGTGCGGAGTCCATGACCGTGTGGCTCAACGCGCTCATCGAGGGCGGCGGGGAGCAGATCGTCCCCAACGCCGAGGCGCCCACGGACGAGGTCACCACGAACCTCGACTCCGAGGCCGGCCGCACGGCCGCCCGGATCATCTCCACGATCGGCAAGGAGGGTCTCGGCAGCGCCGGCCTGCCGACGCAGGACGAGAACGCCTCCATGCTGCTCTTCCAGGGCAAGAACGGCTCGTTCATGGTCAACTGGCCGTTCGTCTGGCCGGCCACCCTCGGCTCCGTGGAGGAGGGCTCGCTGCCGGAGGACCTGCCCGAGGACATCGGCTGGGCCGTCTACCCCCGCACCGTCGAGGGCAAGGACGCCGCGCCGCCCGTGGGCGGCATCAACCTGGGG
Organism: Micrococcus luteus; assembly: GCF_014138885.1. NCBI lineage: Bacteria > Bacillati > Actinomycetota > Actinomycetes > Micrococcales > Micrococcaceae > Micrococcus > Micrococcus luteus. The sequence goes on along the minus strand of NZ_JACJIK010000001.1, from coordinate 1,066,775 downwards.
GTGGGCGCGAAGTCCGAGCACCAGGACCTCGCCTGGGACGCGATCTCCTGCATCACCACCACCGAGCACCAGAGCCAGTACTTCGTCGAGAACGGCAACCCGCCCGCCGACCCGGCGGCCTACGACGCCCCCGAGGTCGCCGAGAAGTACCCCATGGCGGACACCATCCGGGAGTCCCTCGAACTCGGCGCCCCGCGGCCGCAGACCCCGTACTACAACGAGGTCTCCACCGCGATCCAGCAGCGCTACGCGCCGCCGTCGGGCGTCTCCGAGTCCACCCCGGCCGAGACCGACGACTTCATCCAGGAAGTCCTGAGAGGGGAGCGTCTGCTGTGAGCCACGTCGACACCGCACCCGCCGCATCCACCCCGCGCGCCGCCGAGGGTCGTCGCCCCCGCCGGGTGAAGTCCCAGCGCGCGAAGTCCGAGGCGCGTCTCGGCTGGCTCCTGGCCGGCCCCGCGTTCTTCGTGATGCTGTTCGTGGTCCTGTACCCGATCCTGCAGGCCCTCTACGACTCGCTGTTCACGTACCGGCTCACCGCGCCGGGCGACCGCGAGTTCGTGGGCCTGGGCAACTACGGCGTGATCCTCACGGACCCCGTGTTCTGGAAGGGCCTCGGGGTGACCCTGCTGATCACCGTGGTGACCGTGGTGGTCGAGCTCATCCTCGGCTTCCTGCTGGCCCTGGCCATGCACCACGCCATCAAGCAGACCCGCGGCCTGATCCGCACGATCATCCTGGTGCCGTACGGCATCATCACCGTGGTCTCCGCGTTCGCGTGGTTCTACATGTTCTCGATCGACTCGGGCTACATCAACGCCTGGTTCGAGTGGCTGCCGGGCGTCGACGCGGACCTGAACTGGTTCGCGCAGGGCAGCACCGCGCTGTTCGTGATCATGCTCTCCGAGATCTGGAAGACCACCCCGTTCATCTCCCTGCTCCTGCTGGCCGGCCTGGCCCAGGTGCCGGGCGACCTCACCGAGGCCGCCTCCGTCGACGGCGCCTCGTGGTGGCAGCGGATGAAGCTGGTCATCCTGCCGAACATGAAGGCCTCGATCATGGTGGCCGTCCTGTTCCGCGCGATGGACGCGTTCCGCATCTTCGACTCCATCTACATCATGACCAACGGCGCCTACGGCACCGAGGTCCTCTCGCTGCTGGCCTACCGCACGTCCATCGGCCGGCTCGAGATCGGCATGGGTTCGGCGGTCTCCGTGATCCTGTTCCTGTGCGTGGCCCTCATGGCGGTCATCGCCGTCAAGGGCTTCAAGGTGGACCTGGCCGACCGAGGAGGTTCCAAGTGAGCACCGCCGCATCCGCTCCCGCCCCCGAGGGCCGCTCGCCTGAGGGCCGCGCGCCCCACCGTCGCGGCACCGGGAAGGCCACCGCACTGTGGTGGATCCTCACCGTCGTGATCGGCGTGTGGTGCCTCTTCCCGCTGTTCTCGATCTTCGCGACCAGCTTCAAGACGCCCGCCGACCTCTCCAACGGCAAGCTGCTGCCCACCCAGTGGTCCACGGTGAACTACGAGGAGATCTTCGTGGGCGGCTCGCGCGAGCTGTTCCTCACGGCGCTGCGCAACTCGATCGGCATCACCGTGATCGCCACGATCATCGCCGTCACCCTGGCCACGCTGTGCGCCTACGCGATCGCCCGCCTGGACTTCCCGGGCAAGCGGATCGTGCTCACGGTGTCCCTGATGGTCTCGATGTTCCCCGTCATCTCCCTGGTGACGCCGCTGTTCAACATGTGGCGCACCCTCGGGCTGTACGACACGTGGGTCGGCCTGATCATCCCCTACCTGTCCCTGACCCTGCCGATCTCCATCTGGACCCTGGCCGCGTTCTTCCGCCAGATCCCGTGGGAGCTCGACCAGGCCGCGCAGGTGGACGGCGCCACCCCGCTCGAGGCGTTCCGCAAGGTGATCGTCCCGCTGGCCGCCCCCGGCGTCTTCACGACGGCGATCATCGCCTTCTTCATCGCCTGGAACGACTTCGTGTTCGGCATCTCCCTGACCTCCACCGAGACCGCGCGCACCGTGCCCGCCGCCCTGGCCTTCTTCACCGGCGCCTCGCAGTTCGAGTCGCCGACCGGGGCCATCTCGGCGGCCGCGATCATCGTGACCATCCCGATCGTGATCCTGGTGCTGGCGTTCCAGCGTCAGATCGTGGCCGGCCTGACCAACGGCGCGGTGAAGGGCTGAGGCCCGCACACGAGACCTCCTGAAAGGACCCCCCGATGGCCTCCATCACCCTGAACCACATCGACAAGACCTACGACGACGGCTTCCACGCCATCAAGGACGTGAACCTGGAGATCGAGGACGGCGAGTTCGTCATCCTCGTGGGCCCCTCCGGCTCCGGCAAGTCCACGCTGCTGCGCATGATCGTGGGCCTCGAGGACATCACCGACGGCGAGATGCTGATCGACGGCCGCCGCGTGAACGAGGCGGCCCCCAAGGACCGCAACCTCGCGATGGTGTTCCAGAACTACGCGCTGTACCCGCACCTGACGGTGTACGAGAACATCGCCTTCCCGCTGCGGCTGATCAAGGACAACAAGCCCTCCGAGGAGGAGATCGACCGCAAGGTGCGCGACGCCGCCCGCGTGCTCGAGCTCGAGGACCACCTCGAGCGCAAGCCCGGCAACCTCTCCGGCGGCCAGCGTCAGCGTGTGGCCATGGGCCGGGCGATCGTGCGCGAGGCGGACGCGTTCCTCTTCGACGAGCCGCTGTCCAACCTGGACGCCAAGCTGCGCGGGCAGATGCGCGCGGAGATCTCGCAGCTGCAGCGCCGCCTGGCCACGACCTCCGTCTACGTGACGCACGACCAGACCGAGGCCATGACCCTGGGCGACCGGGTGGCCGTGCTCAAGAAGGGCGAGCTGCAGCAGGTGGCCAGCCCGCGCGAGCTCTACGAGCAGCCGCTCAACCTGTTCGTGGCCGGCTTCATCGGCTCGCCGTCGATGAACTTCCTGCCCGCCTCGCTGAAGCAGAAGGAGGGCGGCCACGTGCTGTCCTCGCCGATCGGTGACATCCCGGTGCCGCCCGAGAAGGCCCGCGCCGCCGAGGGGCGGGACATCGTGTTCCTCGGCCTGCGGCCGGAGTTCTTCGAGGACGCCGAGCTGGTGGAGGACAGCCGCCGCGACCGGGGCTCCACCTTCGACGCGACGCTCACGCACCTGGAGTGGCTGGGCCACGAGCAGTACGGCTACATCGAGTTCGAGCCGGACCCGGCCGTGGCCGAGATGCTCTCCGCGCTGGCCAAGGACCTGGATGCGGATGAGCTGCGCCCCGTCGTCGTGGCCACCCTCTCCGGCGAGTCCCGCGCCCGGCCGGGCACGCCGACCCGCCTGTGGGTGGACACCACGCGGGTGCACCTGTTCGACCCGACGACCGGTGAGAACCTCACCCGCGACCCGGAGGTCGGCGCCGAGCTGACCCGCCGGGCCGGCGAGGAGCGCCGCCGCCAGATCGAGATGGCGGCCGAGCGTGACGCCGCCGAGCACGAGGCGGACGCGCCGCGCCGCTGAGCCGGCGCCGCGGGACGCCGGGGGCGGGTCAGTATCCGCCCTCGGCGTCCACCAGGCCCTCCAGCTCCGTCCCGGCCGCGCGGGCCCGCAGGTTCCGCTCGACCCGCGCGTGGAGCAGCGGGACGCACATCTCCGGGGTGTCCGCCGTGTGCGGCGTGATGAGGGCGCGCTCCTCGGTCCAGAGCGGGTGGCCGTCCGGGAGGGGCTCGGGGTCGGTGACGTCCGTGCCGTAGCCGTGCAGCCGGCCCGCCGCGAGGGTCTGGACGACGGCGTCCGTGTCCACCAGCGCCCCGCGGGCGACGTTCACGAGCACGGCGTCCTCGTCCAGGAGGGCGAGGCGGTCGGCGTCGAACATGCCGCGGGTCTCCTCGGTGGCCGCCGCGGCGATCATCACGACCTGCGCGCCGGGCAGGACCTCGTCGAGGCGGTCGGTCGTGACGGTGCGGTCCGCGCCGGGCACGTCGCCCGCGCGTCGGCGGACCGCGGTGACGTGCACGTCCCAGGTCTTGAGCAGGCGGATGTACTCCTGTGCGATCCCGCCGCCGCCCACGACCACGGCGGTCAGGCCGTTCAGGGTGCGACCGGAGGAGGGGCCCCATGTGGTGGCGCGGACGCGCGCGGGCAGGTCCCGCAGCAGGGCCAGGGTGAGCAGCAGCGCGTGTTCGGCCACCGGCGGCGCGTACGTGCCCTTGGCGGACGTCCACACGATGTCCGGGCGGCTGCGCACGAGGGGGACGAACGGCTCGATCCCGGCGAACGGGAGCTGCACCCAGCTCACGTGGGGGTGGGCGGCCAGGGCCGCGGCGAGCGCATCGACCGGGATCGGGCGGACCATCAGCAGGGCCGTGGCGGAGGTGTCGCCCTCGGCCACGGCGGCGCCGCCGACGTCGGCCACGGCCTGCTCGGCCAGCCGACGGGCGTGGGCGTAGGGGGTGCCGGCGACGTCCTGCGCCGCGGGGAGGACGAGCAGGCGCTCGGGGACGTCGTCGGGTCGGGTGCGGGGGAGAGCGGAAGTGGTGGGCATGGTGCCCACCGTCCCACATCCTCCGGGCCCGCTTCAGCCGGCGACGGCGTCCCGGTGCGCGGCGGACAGCCGCAGGTAGGTGGCCGCGTTCTTCTTGAGGCCCTCCCGCTCCTCGTCCGTGAGGGGGCGGCGGACCTTCGCGGGGACGCCCGCCACGAGCGAGCCGGCCGGGACCTGCGTCCCCTCGAGCACCAGGGCGCCGGCGGCCACGAGCGAACCGGCGCCGATGACCGCGCCGTTCATCACCGTGGCGGACATGCCGATCAGGCAGTCGTCCTCCACGGTGGCCCCGTGCACCACGGCGGAGTGGCCCACGGAGACACCGGCGCCCAGGGTGCACGGGAAGCCCTCGTCCGCGTGCAGCACCACGTTGTCCTGCAGGTTGGTGCCCGCCCCGACGCGGATGGGGGCGGAGTCACCGCGGGCGGAGACGCCGTAGAAGGCCGAGGAGCGCTCGGCCATCTCGACGTCGCCGGTGATCGCGGCGGTCGGGGCGAGGAAGACGGACTCGTGGATGCGCGGGGTGGCACCCGCGACGGTGATGATGTGGGCCATGCCACCAGCCTAGGTGTTGTGGGTCATGAGGTTCTTGACACGAGGCACGGGCTGAGATGAGACGAGCGGGCTCCGCCCCGCAGGATGGGAATTGCGACATCCACTCATCCGCGGAAGGAAGCCCGCTCGTGACTCACGCTAACGCACCTCTGACCCCCACCGGCCGGCTGCGCATGGTCCACCGCCACCTGAACGACGGGATCCCGCAGTCCCACGTGGCCGCGGAGTTCCGCGTCAGTCGGCCCACGGTGGCCACCTGGGTCGCCCGCTACCGTGCCGAAGGCGAGGCAGGACTGCAAGACCGCTCGAGCCGGCCCCATCGCTCACCTGCCCGGCTCGACCCCGCGATCGTGGCCGAGCTGGAGGCCCTGCGCCGGGCCGAGAAGTGGTCCGCCCGGCGCATCCATCACCATCTGGTCGGCGAGGGCCACCAGGTGTGTCTTCGCACCGTGGGGCGATGGCTGCACCGGGCCGGGATCTCCCGCCTACGGGACCTGACCCCAGCCGGAGAAGACCTCCGCCGGCAGCCGGCCCGGAGGATCACCGCGAGGGGGCCAGGGCACATGGTGCACCTGGACGTGAAGAAGATCGGACGCATCCCTGAAGGGGGAGGCTGGCGCGCCCACGGAAGAGACAGTGAGGCAGGGCGTGCTTCCAAGCGGGGGTCTGGCCAGCGGGTCGGCTACACCTACCTGCACTCGGCGATCGACGGGTTCACCCGCCTGGCGTACACGGAGGCGCTGGAGGATGAGCGGGCGGTGACCACGATCGGGTTCTACTGCCGGGCCCGCGCGTTCTTCGCCGCTCACGGCATCACCGTGGACCGGGTGGTCACGGACAACGGGAACAACTACCGGGCCGTGGACTTCACCCGGAAGGTGGTCTCTCTCGGGGGCCGGCATCACCGGATCCGCCCCTACACCCCGCGCCATAACGGGAAGGTCGAGCGGTACAACCGGCTGATGGTCGACGAGGTCCTCTACGCCCGCCCGTACTCCTCAGAGCGGGCTCGGCGTGAGGCCCTGCAGGTGTGGGTGAATCACTACAACTACCATCGGCCGCATACCTCCTGCGGAGAGGCTCCTCCGGCCTCGTTGGCCCCGGTGCGTGTCAACAACGTCATGCCCTCCTACACCTAGGCGGGCAGGACGACGGCGCCGCGTGGCGCCGTCGTCCCGGGCTCAGCTGAAGACGACGGTCCGCCGGCCGTCCGCGAGGACGCGGTGCTGGGCGTGCCAGCGCACGGCCTGCGCGAGCGTGGAGCCCTCGACGTCGCGGCCGCGGGCCACGAAGTCGGCGGCGGTCTGGGCGTGGGTCACCGGCTGCACGGACTGCGCGATGATCGGGCCCTCGTCCAGGTCGGCGGTCACGTAGTGGGCGGTGGCGCCGATGAGCTTCACGCCGCGTTCGTGCGCCTGGTGGTAGGGGCGGGCGCCCTTGAAGGAGGGCAGGAACGAGTGGTGGATGTTGATGGCCATCCCGGCCAGGTCCCGGCACAGCTCGTCCGAGAGGATCTGCATGTAGCGGGCCAGGACCACCAGCTCGATGTCGAACTGGGCGATCAGATCGCGCAGCCGGTCCTCCGCGGCCTCCTTGGAGTCCCGGCTCGAGGGGTCCTTCGAGACGGGCACGTGGATGAAGGGCACGCCGTAGAAGGAGGCGAGCGGCTGCAGGTCCAGGTGGTTCGAGACCACCACGGGGATCTCGATGGGCAGGGTGCCGGCGCGCTGCTGGAAGAGCAGGTCGTTGAGGGTGTGCCCGTCCTTGGAGCACATCACGAGGGTGCGCATGCGCTGCGCCGCGTCCCACAGGCCCATGCGCATGCCGAACTCCTCGCGCACCGGCGCGAGCGCCTGCTCGATGTCCTCCCGCGTGGCCGGGGTCACGAACTCCACGCGCATGAAGAAGTCGCCGGTGTCCGGGGAGTCGTACTGCTGCGACTCGGTGATGTCCGCCTCCACGCCCAGCAGGGCGCCCGTCACGGCGTGCACGATGCCCTTGCGGTTCGTGCAGGCCAGCGTGAGCACGCGGGCGTGCTCCGCGCCGGAGGCGGGGGAGGGGCTGGGGGAGAGGGCTGCCGTGTCCATGGCGTCGATGGTAGGCGGTGCCGGCCGCGCGGAACCGCGGGATGACGGGGCTGATCCCTGGTCGGGGGGCCGGGCCCCGTGTCATCCTCAAGACCAGGTTCCCCGCCGCGCGGCGGCGCGGGAAGCACGACGCGGCGCCCGGCCCGGCCGGTCGCCCCAGACGACCGAGGAGCACCCCCATGCCACAGTCCACCCTCTACTGGATCATCGCGGCGATCATCGTCGTGCTGCTGATCCTGATCATCCTCTCGGTGATCGCCTCCCGCCGTCGTCGCGAGGCCGAGGCCGAGGCCGCCGAGACCCGGCTCGAGCGTCGGGGTGTCACCGCGGACACCGCGGGTGAGCAGGCGGCCGCCCCCGCGGCCCCGACCCGCCTCTCCCGCCTGGACGAGGTGGTGGCAGAGAAGGACGCGCGCCCCGCAGCCGCGGTGAAGCCCGCCGGGGGTATGGCTGCGTTCGACACCGCCGCGGCGGACCGCGAGACCGACGAGTCCGTCGCCGGCGTGGCCGGCGGGGCGGGGGTGACCGTGGACCAGCACGACGCCCCGAGCACCGAGGCCGCCGCTGAGACCCACCGTCGCGATGCCGCGGTTCCGGCCACCCGGGGCACTCTGCGCCCCGCCGCGGCGGCGCCGAGCACGGCGCGCGAGACGGACACCGTGGGCCTGGGCGCGGCCGGTGTGGCCGGCGGCTCCGGCGTCACCCTGGACGAGCAGACGCCCGCGGCCGACGTCCCGGCGACCCCGGCCTCCCCGTCCCCGGTGACCGAGACCCCCGCCCCGGCGGCACCGGCCGCCGAGGCTCCGCAGCACAGAAGCCACCTCACCCCGGCTCCCGAGCACGTGCACGGGACCGTCCCCGCCGCCGAGGTCGCCACCGAGCACACCCCCACCAAGGAGTTCGCCACGGACGCGATCCCCGTCCCTCAGGGCGAGCACCTCGAGACGCACACGGTCGCCACCACCGCGCACGGCTCGGTCACCGTCGTGGCCACCGAGTCGTACCAGGCCCAGCAGAACGGCGCCGACGGGGCGGAGCGCTCGGCCGCCGGGTCCCTGCGCATCGACGGCACGCCCGGGGTGCCCGGTCGCGTGGCGGAGGCGGACCGCGAGCCGGCGCGCACCGATGACCACCGCGCGGACGTCGCGCAGCCGGCGGCGGTCGAGCCCGCGGCTGAGCGCCCGTCCCTCGAGGCCGCGGCCGAGCGCCCGTCCCTCGAGGCCACCCCGGCCACCCGACGGGCCGAGGCCCCGGAGACCCACGCCGGCACCACGCCGGCCACGCCCCTGGGCGGCGCCCCGGAGCTGGATCCGACCGCGGCCTCGTCCGGCCGTGCGGAGGACGCCACTCCGGCGACCCGCCGCGAGGCCCGCGCCGCGCAGTCGGCGGCAGCCGCCGGGACCGGCGCGCCGACGTCGTCGACGCCCACGACCGTGGCCCCGGACACCTCCACCTCCTCCGCCCCCACGGATGAGGAGCCCGCCGAGGACGACACCGAGGGCGCCGCCCTCCCGGACCTGCGGGCGGACCGCGACGAGACCCGAGCCTCGGACGCCGAGGGTGAGTCGAAGCTGGCCCAGGTCGGCGCCGTGGCGGCCTCCGCGTTCGAGACCGTGCGTGACAAGGTCGCCGTCCCGCTGCGGGACAACGTGGCCGTGCCCGCCAAGGACACGGTCGTGAAGGTGGTCAAGGACAAGCTGTCCCAGGCGCAGGAGCGCCGCTGGGGCAAGCGTTGACCGGCACAACCGCCCCACGACGACGGCGGCCGCCCCCTCGTGTGAGGGAGCGGCCGCCGCGCGTTCAGCGGAGCCCGCGCGGGCGCCCGCCGGGGGAAGGAGCCGTCAGATGCGGGCCTCGCCGCCGGCCTCGACGCCCGGGATGCCGTCGCCCTCGTGGCGCTTGACCTCGTCCTCGATGCGCTGGCCGATCGTGGCGTCCACGTTCTTCCAGTACTCGAAGGCGCGGGCCTGGACGTCCTGGCGGACGCCCTTCAGCGCGCCGGCCACGGTCTCCACGAAGTCCTCGCGCTCCTGGGCCGAGAAGACCTCGCGGACGAGGGTGCCGGCCTGGCCGAAGTCGTCGTCGTCCGCGCGCAGGGCCTGGGCCTCGCGGGTCAGGGTGCCGTCGGCCTCCCAGCCGTCGTCCACCGGGCCGGTCTCGTCCGACCAGGAGTCGCCGTTGGAGTTCGGCGCGTAGGTGGAGCGGTCGCCGGTGTGGTCGTACCACATCTGGCCGTCGAAGGCGTAGTTGTGCACCGCGTTCTTGGGACGGTTCACCGGCAGCTGGTTCACGTGGGCGCCCACGCGGTACAGCTGGGCGTCGTGGTACGCGAAGGCGCGGCCCAGGAGCATGCGGTCCGGGGAGAGGCCGATGCCCGGCACGGTGTTGCTCGGGCTGAACGCGGCGGACTCGATCTGCGCGAAGTGGTTCTCCGGGTTGCGGTTCAGGGTCAGCGTGCCGACCTTGATGCGCGGGTAGTCCTTCTTGGAGATCGTCTTCGTCAGGTCGAAGGGGTTGAACCGGTAGGTCTTGCCCTCCTCGTAGGGGATCGCCTGGATGTAGAGGTCCCACTTGGGGTGGTCGCCCTTGGCGATGGACTCGAACAGGTCCTGGCGGTGGAAGTCGGCGTTCTCGCCGGCGATCTTGGTGGCCTCGTCGTTCGAGAGGCCGTGCACGCCCTGCTGGGAGATGAAGTGGTACTTCACCCAGTGCTTCTCGCCCTGGGCGTTGACCCACAGGTAGGTGTGGGAGCCGTAGCCGTTCATCTCACGCCAGGTGCGGGGCAGGCCGCGCGGGCCCATCAGGTAGGTCACCTGGTGCGCCGACTCGGGGTTGTTGGTCCAGAAGTCCCACTGCATGGTGGCATCGCGCAGGCCGGAGTCCGGCAGACGCTTCTGCGAGCGGATGAAGTGGGTGAACTTCATCGGGTCGCGCAGGAAGAAGATCGGGGTGTTGTTGCCGACGATGTCGTAGTTGCCCTCCTCGCTGTAGAAGCGCAGCGCGAAGCCGCGCACGTCGCGCCAGGTGTCCGGGGAGCCGAGCTCGCCGGCCACGGTGGAGAAGCGCAGGAGGGTCTCAGTCTTCGTGCCCGGCTGGAACACGAGGGCCTTGGTGTACTTCGACACGTCCTCGGTCACCTCGAACTCGCCGAAGGCGCCGGAGCCCTTGGCGTGCGGGCGGCGCTCCGGGATGTTCATGCGGTTGAAGTGCTGGTGGGTCTCCAGCAGGTGGGTGTCGTGCAGGACGATGGGCCCCTCGCTGCCCACGGTCAGGGACTGGCGGTCGCTGACGGCCGGGGCGCCGTTCTGGCGGGTGGAACCGGTCGCGTGCGGGGTCGTCTTCTGGTACTCCGTCATGGAACTCTCCTTCGTCGATCGACGTCGGCCGCGCACCGATCGGCGCGGTGGGCGGCGTCATCCCCGATCTTGGCATATTTCTGAATCAGTCAAAAGAACCGGGTGCCGGGGTCGGTCGCCGGGGCCGCGGGCCGCCGTCGCGCAGGACCGACGACGGCGCCTGGTCACTAGGATGGAGGGCACCGGAGCCTTCCGGCCGCACAGACCCCCGTTCGAAGGGAACCCCCGTGACGCAGACGCCCGACATCAACACCCAGCCCCTCGCCGAGGTGGACCCGGAGATCGCCGCGGCGCTCGCGGACGAGCTCGGCCGCCAGCGGGGCACGCTCGAGATGATCGCCTCGGAGAACTTCGTGCCGCGCGCCATCCTCGAGACGCAGGGCTCGGTGCTGACCAACAAGTACGCGGAGGGCTACCCGGGCCGCCGCTACTACGGCGGCTGCGAATTCGTGGACGTGGCCGAGAACCTGGCCATCCAGCGCGCCAAGGACCTGTTCGGCGCCGAGCACGCCAACGTCCAGCCGCACGCCGGCGCTCAGGCCAACGTGGCCGTGATGACCTCGCTGCTGGACCACGGGGACACGATGATGGGCCTGTCCCTGGCGCACGGCGGCCACCTGACGCACGGCATGAAGCTGAACTTCTCCGGCAAGAACTACAGCATCGCCGCGTACGAGGTGGAGCCGGACACCCACCGCATCGACATGGACAAGGTGCGCGAGAAGGCCCTCGAGGCCCGGCCGAAGGTGATCGTGGCCGGCTGGTCCGCCTACCCCCGTCAGCTCGACTTCGCCGCCTTCCGCTCGATCGCGGACGAGGTCGGCGCCCGGCTCTGGGTGGACATGGCCCACTTCGCCGGCCTCGTGGCCGCCGGCCTGCACCCGAACCCGGTGCCGCACGCCGACGTCGTCTCCTCCACCGTGCACAAGACCCTCGCCGGCCCCCGTTCGGGCTTCATCCTCTCCACCGAGGAGCTGAAGAAGAAGATCGACTCCGCCGTGTTCCCGGGCCAGCAGGGCGGCCCGCTGATGCACGCGATCGCGGGCAAGGCCGTGGCCTTCAAGATCGCCGGCTCCGCGGACTTCAAGGAGAAGCAGGAGCGCACCCTGGCCGGCGCGCAGATCCTGGCCGAGCGCCTGACCGCCCCGGACATGGCCGAGCACGGCATCTCGGTGCTCACCGGCGGCACGGACGTGCACCTGGTCCTGGTGGACCTGCGCGAGTCTCAGCTGGACGGCAGGCAGGGCGAGGACATCCTGCACGAGGTCGGCATCACCGTGAACCGCAACTCGGTGCCGTGGGACCCGCGTCCGCCGATGACCACCTCCGGCCTGCGCATCGGCACCCCCGCGCTGGCCTCCCGCGGCTTCGGCGAGGCCGAGTTCCGCGAGGTGTCCGACGTCATCGCCGAGGCGCTGAAGCCGAGCCCGGACGTGGAGGCGCTGCGCGCCCGCGTCGTGAAGCTCACCGAGGACTTCCCGCTGTACGACGGCCTCGAGGGCTGGTGAGCCGCCGATGACCGCGAAGGTCCTGGACGGCAAGGCCACCGCCGCCGCGATCAAGGAGGAGCTGCGCGGCCGCGTGGCCGCCCTCGCCGAGCGCGGGCACACCCCCGGCCTCGGCACCCTGCTCGTGGGTGAGGACGCCGGCTCGCAGAAGTATGTGGCGGGCAAGCACCGCGACTGCGCCGAGGTGGGCATCGAGTCCATCCAGCGTGAGCTGCCCGCGGACGCGACGGAGGAGCAGATCCTCGACGTCGTGCGCGAGCTGAACGAGGACCCGGCCTGCACGGGCTACATCGTCCAGCTGCCGCTGCCGAAGCACGTGGACACCCAGAAGGTGCTCGAGGCCATCGACCCGGACAAGGACGCGGACGGCCTGCACCCCATGAACCTGGGGCGGCTCGTGGCCTCGGTCGGCGGCGAGCTGGACTCGCCGCTGCCGTGCACCCCGGCCGGCTGCGTCGAGCTGCTGCGCCACCACGGTGTGGGGCTGGCCGGCAAGCACGTGCTCGTGATCGGCCGCGGCGTGACCATCGGCCGGCCCGCCGGCCTCGTGTTCACCCGCCGCGAGGTCAACGCCACCGTGACCCTGGCCCACACCGGCACCACGAACCTCGACGAGCTGCTGGCGAGCGCCGACGTCGTGATCGCCGCCGCCGGCTCCGCCCACATGGTGAAGCCGGAGCAGGTCAAGGAGGGCGTGATCGTCCTGGACGTGGGCGTCTCCCGCGTGACCGGGGAGGACGGGACGTCGCGCGTCCTGGGCGACGTGGACCCGGCCGTGAAGGAGAAGGCGGCCTGGATGGCGCCGAACCCGGGCGGCGTCGGGCCGATGACCCGCGTCATGCTGCTGGCGAACGTCGTCGAGGCCGCCGAGCGTGCCGCCGACGGCGAGGACTGGGCCGGGGAGCGGGCCGGAGCCTGACCTCTCCCACTCCCGCGACCAACCCTGCGATATGGCCCCCATCCACCCCGGATGGGGGCCATATCGCAGGGTTCGTCGCCGAGGGGGCGGCGCGCGTCCGGGCGGGTGGTGCGCCTATGCTGTCGCCTTGTGAGTCACACCACTCTGCACGCGTCCCCCGGCGACGCCTCCGTCATCCGTGCCCGTGGGCTGCGCAAGCAGTACGGCGAGTTCCACGCCGTGAAGGGCATCGACCTGGACGTGCGTCCCGGCGAGTGCTTCGGCCTGCTCGGCCCCAACGGCGCGGGCAAGTCCACCACCATGCGCATGCTCGCGGGCACCTCGCAGCGCACCGCGGGCGAGCTGACCATCCTGGGCATCGACCCGGAGGAGGACGGGCCGGCCGTCCGTGCGCGCCTGGGCGTGGTGCCGCAGCAGGACAACCTGGACGAGGAGCTCACCGCCCGGGAGAACATCCTGATCTACGGCCGCTACTTCGGCCTGCCCTACTCATACCTGCGGCCCAAGGCCGAGGAGCTGCTGGCCTTCGCCCAGCTCACCGAGAAGGCGGACGCCAAGGTCACCGACCTCTCCGGCGGCATGAAGCGCCGGCTCGTGATCGCCCGCGCCCTGGTCAACGAGCCGGCCCTCTTCCTCCTCGACGAGCCCACCACGGGCCTGGACCCGCAGGCCCGCCACATCCTGTGGGACCGCCTCTACCGGCTCAAGGAACGCGGCACCACGCTGCTGCTGACCACGCACCACATGGACGAGGCGGAGCAGCTGTGCGACCGGCTCGTCGTCGTCGACGGCGGCGAGATCATGGCCGCCGGCACCCCCGCCGAGCTCATCCGCGAGCACGCCTCCCGTGAGGTCCTCGAGGCGCGCTTCGGCGCGGACCGCAACGAGGCCGCGGCCCGCACCGTCCAGGCCCACGCGGGTGACGGCGTCGTGCACCGCGTCGAGGTCCTCCCGGACCGCGTCCTCGTCTACGCCCGACGCGCGGACGACCTGCACGACGTCGTGCAGCGCCTCGTCGACGAGGGCGCCCTGCCCGCCCCCGCCACCACGCTGACCCGCCGCGCGAGCCTCGAGGACGTGTTCCTCATCCTCACCGGCCGCACCCTGGTGGACTGACCCGTGCCGTCCCCCACCACGACGACGACCCCCGGCCCCGCCTCGCCCGGCCCGCGGTCCGGGACCTCGGCTCCGTCCGCCACGCCCGCCGAGCCGCTGCGCCCGCCGGTCACCGCGGCGGCGTCCGCGGAGCGTGTGAGGCGCCGCGGCGTCCTGCTCTACGCCGAACACCAGCTGCGGAACATGCGTCGCTACGGCGCGGTGCTGCTCGTCGGGGCGCTCGGCGAGCCCGTGCTCTACCTGCTGGCCATGGGCCTGGGCCTGGCCCAGCTCATGGGCGGGGGGATGCCGCAGGACGCCCTGGGCGGGGTCTCCTACGTCGCGTTCATCGCCCCGGCGCTGCTGGCCTCGGGCGCGCTGATGACCGCGTCCGTCGAGTTCTCCTACCCGGTGATGGGCGGGTTCCAGTGGCAGCGCACGTACTACGCGGCGCAGGCCACTCCGCTGTCTCCGGCGCAGATCGCCCTGGGCCACCTCGCGGCCGTGAGCCTGCGGTTCGTGTTCCAGGCCGCCGTGTTCCTGCTGGTGATGCTGGCGTTCGGCGTGGTCTCGAGCCCGTGGGCGTGGGTGCAGGTCCTCACCGCCACGCTCGGCGGGCTCGCCGTCGGCGCGCCGATCATGGCGTTCGCGGCCTCCCTGAAGGAGGACAAGGGCCAGTTCGCCACCCTGCAGCGGCTCGTGGTCATGCCCCTGTTCCTGTTCTCCGCCACCTTCTACCCGCTCGAGGCGCTGCCGGTGTGGCTGCGCTGGATCGGCTGGCTCTCCCCGCAGTGGCATGCCGCCCAGCTCGGCCGCGTGCTCTCCTACGGGATGGTCGAGCCGGCCTGGCTCACCGTGGTGCACGTGGCGTTCCTGCTGGCCCTCGCGCTCGGCGGGGCCTGGCTCGCGGTGCGGATCTACACGCGCCGCCTCGGCTGGGTCCGCGGCACCCCGGACCGCGACGCCGTCACGGCCGCCCGTCGCGACCGTGCCCCGCGCCTGGGCCGCCGTGCCCCGCGCCTGGGCCGCCGTGCCGCGCGCACCGGGGCCGCCCGCGCCGACGTCGCACCCGCCGCCGCGCAGGCGGACCCGGCTGCGCCGTCGTCCTCGGTGGTGCGGGAACACGCCGTCGCCGTGCCGCCCCTGCCCGAGATCCCCGTCCGCCGCGGCCCGCTGGCCGGCGCGTACTCGGGCAACGTGCGCGCGGTGATGGAGCGGGCGTTCCTCTCCCTGAAGTCCAACAACTGGGTGGTGTTCTTCTCCGGGTTCTTCGAGCCCGTGCTCTACCTGGCCTCCCTGGGGCTCGGGCTCGGTGCGCTGGTCGGCGACGTGGCCGGCCCGGATGGCACCCCCGTCCCGTACGGCATGTACCTCGCCCCCGCACTGCTGGCGGTCTCGGCGATGAACGGCGCCATCTACGACTCCACGTGGAACGTGTTCTTCAAGCTGCGCTACGCGAAGACGTACCAGACCATGCTCTCCACGCGGCTGGGCCCGCTGGACGTGGCACTCGGGGAGATCGCGATGGCACTGCTGCGCGGGCTGATCTACGCGGTCGGCTTCCTGATCGTCATGACCGTGGCCGGTCTCGTCACCTCGTGGACGGCGCTGCTCATGATCCCCGGCGCCCTGCTCGTGGCGCTGGGCTTCGCCTCCCTCGGCATGGCGGTGACGAGCTGGATGAAGACGTTCCAGCACATGGACTGGGTCCAGATCGTGCTGATGCCCATGTTCCTGTTCTCGGCCACGTTCTTCCCGCTCGCGGTCTACCCGGAGCCGATCCAGTGGGTGATCCGCGTGTTCCCGCTGTGGCACGCGGTGGAGATGATGCGCGCGCTCGCGGTGGGGGCGCTGAGCTGGGCGACCGCCGGCCACGTTCTCTACTTCGTGGTGATGGCCGGCGTCGGGGTGTGGCTCGCCGCCCGCCGGCTCGGCGCGCTGTTCCTGCGCTGAGGCCCCCGCGGGCCGGTCAGGCCGCGCGCACCGCGCGGCGCCGCCGGACCACGTCCAGGGCCGCGACCACGGCGGTGAGCGCCCAGCACACGGCCACCATGCCCATGGCGGTCGAGGCCGCGTGCGCGTACGCCGCGGCCGACGGTGGCCCGGCGCTCTCGGCTGCGGCGCCGGCCAGGGCCGCGAAGAACGCGCCCGTCACCACGGACAGGCCCAGGGCGGTGCCGAGGCGCTGCGCCGTCTGGGCGACGCCGCCGGCCGCCCCCGCCTCGTGGCCGGCGACGTCGTCCATCATCAGCACCTGCGTGCTGGTGAGCAGCAGGGCCTGCGAGGCCGACTGCACGATCAGCCCCACCCCCACGATCCACGGCGACCACGCGCCGGCCGCGCTGCGCTCGAACGCGAGCGCGAGCACCCCCAGCGACACGAGGCCCACCAGAGCGCCGAGCAGCACGAGCACGGGCCCGCGCCGCTGCACCATCGAGCCCACCCACGGGGACAGAGAGGCCACGACGACGGCGCCGGGCAGACCCACGAGGCCGGCCTCGAGCGGCGTGAACCCCATGCCGCGCTGCAGGAAGATCGCCACGATCGCGAACACCGCCGGCATGGTGGCCAGGTAGATCGTGGACTCGAGCGCGCCGATCGTGAAGGACGGCCGCCGGAACAGGGCCGGGTCCACCATGGGCTGCACGCCGGTGGCCGACGCCCGGGCCTTCACGCGCTTCTCCCACAGCCACCACGCCGTCACGAGCGCGGCGGCGAGCACCAGCAGCCAGGCGGTGCCCGGGACGATGAACGGCACCATGAGGCTCACCCCGCCGGCGCCGAGCAGCAGGGCGCCCACCGGGTCCAGTGCGGCGATCCCGCGCGGGCCGGGGGCGGCGGGCAGGCCGTGCACGCGGGTGGGCGGCGGCAGCCAGAGGGCACCCATCGCGACGGCGGCCAGGCCCACGGGCACGTTCATGAGGAACGTGGAGCGCCAGCCCCACTCGGGGCCGAACGCGCCGAGGAACAGCCCGCCGAGCAGGGGCCCCACGGCCACGCCGAGGCCCACCACGGTGCCGAAGAGCCCGTAGGCCCGCCCGCGGGCGCGGCCGTGGAAGTTCGACTGGATGAACCCGATGACCTGGGGGTTGAACACGCCCGCGCCCAGGCCCGTGAGCAGGCGCCCCGCGTTGAGCAGCAGGGTGTCCCCGGCCAGGCCGGAGAGCAGGGAGCCGAGCATGTACAGCGTGATGCCCGCCAGGAACAGGCTCTTGCGCCCCCACAGGTCGCCGGCGCGGCCCGCGGCCACGAGCACGGTGCCGAACGTCAGCGTGTACCCCGCCAGCACCCACTGCAGATCCGCGCTCGTGGCGTCCAGGCCCGACTCGATGGCCGGCAGCGCCACGTTCACCACGGACACGCTCATCAGCGCGAGGAAGAGCGGCATGAGCAGTGCGGTGAGGATGCGGCGCTGGTCAGGGGTGAAGGCCCCGGACGCGGGGTCGGCGGGGTGCGGGGGGCGGGGGGTCATCGCCTCAGGATAGGCGCCGACGCGGGCCGCCCGATTCGGAGCGCACCCCACGATGCGGGATGATGGAGGGCAGACCCCACGAGCCCCTCCGGAGGAGCACCCATGTCCCAGTCCCTGACCCCCGGTCCCGACGGCGCGCGCCGCGGCCCCCGCGCCGGCCTGCGCGTGGGATCGCTCGGCTTCGTCGCGATGATCGTCATCCTGATCGTGGCGATCATCTTCGCCGCGAACCAGAACGACGTGATCGGGTGGCTCGTGGTCGCGGTCGCCGCCGGCTGGCTCGTGTTCGCGGTGGTCGTGTACCTGCAGATGCGCCGCGGCGTCCGGGCCGCGGGCCGCAAGGTGGACACCGCCATGCAGAACGCCCGCGCCGACGTCGCCGCCCTGCGCGGCCGTGACGCCGACGCCGCAGCCCCCGCGGTGGTCCCGCCGGCACCGGCCGCGGACCCCCTGCGGGACACCAAGCTGGACCACTCGTTCAAGATCGCCCAGGTGCAGGTGCGCGTGGTGCGCGAGCAGCTCGCCGCGGGCGAGGGCATGGACCGCGAGATGGTGGACCGCGCCCTGGAGACCATCGACATCACGGCCTCCAACGCCCGCGACATGATCAAGGAGTCCCGGGCCGGCGGCGCCGAGGGCCCGGTGAGCGGGACGGTGATCGGCTGATGACGGCGCTGCCCGAGAAGGACCCCGTCACCGGGAAGTACCCCGAGCCCGCCGAGGGCGAGCCCGTGGTGCACGCCAACGCCGGGGCGCCCAAGGCCGACGGCGCCGTGCGCGTGGCCACCGTGAACGTCAACGGCATCCGCGCCTCGCACCGCAAGGGCATGCGCGAGTGGTTCGCCGGCCGCGGCGTGGACGTGCTCACCCTCCAGGAGGTGCGCGCCCCCGCGGACGTCACGGCGCAGCTGGTCCGCGAGATCGTGGGCGAGGACTGGGACGAGGTGCACCTGGCGGACGCCGTGGCCGCCGCCAAGGGGCGGGCCGGTGTCGCGATCGCCTCGCGGTTCCCGCTCGGCGAGGTCCGCACCGGCATCGCCGACGCCGACGGGTACTTCGACGACGCCGGCCGCTGGATCGAGGCCGACCTGCGCCTGCCGGACGGCTCGCCGCTGACCGTGGTCTCGGCGTACGTGCACTCGGGCGAGGTCGACACCCCGAAGCAGGTGGACAAGTACCGGTTCCTCGACGAGATGGTCCGCCGCCTCTCCGAGCTGGCCGCGGGGGAGGGGCACGCCCTCGTCACGGGCGACCTCAACGTGGGCCACACCGAGCTGGACATCAAGAACTGGAAGGGCAACGTGAAGAAGGCCGGCTTCCTGCCCGAGGAGCGCGCCTACTTCGACCGGTTCTTCGGCGAGCTCGGCTTCACGGACGTGCACCGCGCCCTCGCCGGACCGGTGCCGGGCCCGTACACGTGGTGGTCCATGCGCGGCAAGGCCTTCGACAACGACGCCGGCTGGCGCATCGACTACCACATGGCGACCGCGGGCCTGGCCGAGCGGGCGACGACCGCCGTCGTGGACCGCGCCCCCAGCTGGGGCACCCGCTTCTCCGACCACGCCCCGCTCGTGGTCGACTACCAGTTCTGACCGTGCAGGAGAGACCCGAGGCTGAGATGACCATGAAGAAGAACTCCGTGCAGGACGTCCTGGCCCAGGACGCCGCCGCCACCGCCCACCTGGCCGGCGCGTCCGCCCGGCACCGCGTGCTCTCCGGCATGCAGCCCTCGGCGGACTCCCTCCACCTGGGCAACTACCTCGGCGCCCTCGTGAACTGGGAGCGCACCCAGGCCGACTTCGAGGCTTTCTTCTTCATCCCCGACCTGCACGCCATCACCGTGCCGCAGGACCCGGCAGCCCTGGCGGAGCGCACGCGGGTGGCTGCCGCGCAGTTCATCGCCGGCGGCATCGACCCCGAGCGCTCCACGCTGTTCGTCCAGTCCCAGGTGCCCGAGCACGCGCAGCTGGCGTGGGTGCTGACCTGCATGACCGGCATGGGCGAGGCCATGCGGATGACCCAGTTCAAGGACAAGTCCGCCAAGCAGGGCGCGGACGCGGCCGGCGTCGGCCTGCTCGCGTACCCCATGCTCATGGCCGCGGACATCCTGCTCTACCAGCCGCATGGCGTGCCCGTGGGCGACGACCAGCGCCAGCACGTGGAGCTCACCCGCGACCTCGCCCAGCGCTTCAACCACCGCTACGGCGAGACGTTCGTGGTGCCCACCGGCTTCTACCCGGAGACCGGCGCGCGCATCTACGACCTGCAGGACCCCACGTCGAAGATGTCCAAGTCCGCGGCGTCCCCGAACGGGCTCATCAACATCCTCGAGGAGCCGAAGAAGACCGCCAAGAAGATCAAGTCAGCGGTCACCGACGACGGCACCGAGGTGCGCTTCGACCGCGAGGCCAAGCCCGGCGTCTCCAACCTGCTGACCATCCTCTCCGCGGTGTCCGGGACGCCGATCCCGCAGCTCGAGGAGGAGTTCGTCGGCAAGATGTACGGGCACCTCAAGGTCGCGGTGGCGGACGCCGTCGTCGAGCGCCTGGCCCCCGTGCGCGAGCGCGCCCTCGCGCTGCTGGACGACCCCGCCGAGCTCGACCGCATCCTCGCCGCCGGCGCCGAGAAGGCCCGCGCCGTGGCCACCCCCGTGCTCGAGGACGTCTACGCCAAGGTCGGCTTCCTGCCGCCGCTGCGCTGAGCCGGGCCGCACCGGCCCCGCGGCCTCCCGACGACGGCCCGCGCCCCCGACCTGCGGGGGACGCGGGCCGTCGTGTTCTCCGACTCGAGGTGGAGGCGGCGGCGCGTGCGCGGCTGTCAGGATGGAGGCACTGCCTCCGCTCCTGCCGCCGTGGGGGCGTGCCCCACCGACAGAGGAGTGCCGGAGCCATGTCCACCGCAGTCGCGACCCCCGGGGTCGCCGAGGTCCCGCCCGGGGCCGAACCCGTCCTGGAGACGGAGAACCTCGTCAAGGTCTACGGCCGCGGGGCGTCCCGCTTCGACGCGCTGAAGGGCATCACCCTGCAGATCCAGCGCGGCGAGTCCCTGGCCGTCGTCGGCAAGTCCGGCTCCGGCAAGTCCACCCTGATGCACCTGCTGGCGCTGCTGGACCAGCCCTCCGCCGGCGTGGTGGCGATGGACGGCCGTCCCGTCTCCCAGCTCAAGGCCGCGGAGATCTCCCAGCTGCGCAACGAGCGGTTCGGCTTCGTGTTCCAGCAGTTCTTCCTGAACCCGAACCAGACGGTCCTGGAGAACACCGTGCTGCCGCTGAAGATCGCCGGCGTGGGCCGGGCCGAGCGCACCCGCCGCGGCATGGCGGTGCTCGAGCGGCTCGAGCTCGCGGACAAGGCGAAGAACAAGGCCACGGACCTCTCCGGCGGCCAGAAGCAGCGCGTGTGCATCGCCCGCGCGCTCGTGAACAACCCGACGGTGCTGTTCGCGGACGAGCCCACGGGCAACCTGGACTCCGCCACCTCGGCGGCCGTGGAGGACATCCTCTTCGGCCTGCACCGCGACGAGGGCATCACCCTCGTGGTGGTCACGCACGACGACGACCTGGCCGCGAAGTGCGACCGTCGCGTCGAGCTGCAGGACGGCGTGGTCATCGCCGACGAGCGCGTCGGCACCGAGCGGGACGGAGCGCGGGCATGAAGGTCACCGACGTCGCGGGCACGGCGCTCGCCAACACGATGCGCTCCAAGCTGCGCACCTTCCTCACCGTCGTCGCGATCGTGATCGGCGCATTCACGCTGACCCTCACCACGGGGCTCGGCGCGGGCATCAACAAGTACGTGGACAACGTGGTCGAGGGCTTCGGCCAGCCCGGCGAGCTGACCGTGATGAAGCAGCAGGACATGTCCTCGGCCGGGGCGGTGAGCGGTTCGCCCCAGGAGTACACGGAGCAGGACGCCGCCGGAGGCGAGATGTTCGGCATGCCGCTGCTCACCCAGGAGGACCTCGCCGCGATCGAGGACACCGAGCACGTCACCGAGGTGAAGACCTATCGGGTGGCCGAGCCGGAGTACATCCAGGGCCCGGACGACCGCAAGTGGCAGACCGGCTTCATGGGCAGCTCCGGTGAGATCGACATGCTCACCTTCGCCGCCGGCCGTGCCCCCGAGGCCGGCGCCGCGGAGATCGTCATGCCCGAGTCGTGGGTGGAGGACCTGGGCGCCAGCGACGCCGAGGACCTGATCGGCACGGAGCTGACCGTCGTGGCGGCGACCCCGCTGCAGGAGCAGAAGTCCGTGAAGGCCACCGTGGTCGGTGTGACGAAGGCGGCCGCGTCCGGTGCGGGGACCGCCCCGACGCCGTCGGAGTCGCTGGAGCAGGCGATCTACGACATCACGACGGAGGGCCTGCCGGAGTCCCAGCGGGACACCTACTTCCAGGCCACGGCGATCGTGGAGGATCCGGAGGCCAACGAGGACGCCGTGAAGCAGGCGCTGGCCGACCAGGGCCTGCTGGCGCAGACCCTCGAGGAGCAGCTCGGCGTGATCCGCGGCATCATCGACGCCGTCACGTGGGTGCTCACCGGCTTCGCACTCATCGCACTGCTCGCCGCCAGCTTCGGCATCATCAACACCCTGCTCATGGCGGTGCAGGAGCGCACCCGGGAGATCGGCCTCATGAAGGCCCTCGGCATGACCGGCGGGAAGATCTTCGGCCTGTTCACCATGGAGGCCGTCGTGATCGGCCTGCTCGGCTCGCTGATCGGCATCGGCCTGGGCGTCGCCGTCGGACTCATCGCGAACCAGGTGCTGACCACCGGCCCCCTCAGCGGCGTCACCGGCCTGGTCCTGTTCGCGGTCAACCCCCTCGCCCTGCTGCTGATCCTGCTGCTGATCGTGGCCATCGCGTTCATCGCCGGCACCTTGCCCGCCCTGCGTGCGGCCCGCAAGGATCCCATCGAGGCACTGCGGCACGAGTGATCCTGCCGCCGCGCCCGTCATCACCACCACCCGCACCCCCGACACCGAGGAGCACACCATGACCACCGATCGACCGAACCCGAACCCGGAGCAGCCCGCCGTGGGCTCCCGCTACGGCACGCAGCCCTACGCGGCCCCGGGCTACGGCGCCCAGCCGGGCAGCCCGTACGGCATCGTCCCGGAGCCGGCCGCGTTCCCCGCGCTCCTGACGCTGACGCTCACGTCGCTCGCGCTGTACGTGCTGTCCTCCCTGCCGGCTCTGTTCGGCGGCGAGGAGAGCATCGAACGCATGCGGGACTCCCTTCGCCAGAGCGGCCTCACCCCCGAGCAGGTGGAGGAGATCGCGCCTGTCGTGGGCGCCTCCGTGACGGTGGGCACGATCATCGTCCTGCTCATCGGCGTGGCCCTGTACGCCCTGGTGTACTTCAACCTCCGCGGGGCCAAGAACTGGGCCCGCATCCTCGGCATCGTCGTCGCGATCCTGGGCACCCTCAGCGCCGTCGGCGGCATCTTCTCCTTCGTGACCTTCCCCGGCATCGGCGGCGTCCTGGCCTCCGTGCTGAGCCTGGCGCTGGTGATCGTGAACATCCTGTGGCTGGTCAAGGCCTTCAACCCGCAGGTCGCGGCCTACACCCGTCAGGGCCGCCACGCCTGATCCCGACGCCGTTCGCCGGCGGCGAGTCCGGGGTCGCCAGCCCTCGCCCCGGCGTCGGCCGGCGGAGACCATGGCGACATGGCCTCCGATCATCGACCCCCGCATCCCGTGTCCCCCCACCCCGACGACCTGGACGGCGGCGGGCGGCCCGTGGTGGGCCCGGATGAGGCGCGGCGGCGCATCGCCGGGCACTCCGGCCCGGACGCCCGCCCGCTGATCCGCCCCGACGCCCGCACCCCCGGCGTGTTCCGGGCGCTGCTCGGACTGACGGTCGCGTCCGCGGTCCTCTACGCCGCGTCGATCCTGCGCAACCTCCTCCCGGGCGCGGCCCAGGACATCGCGGACTCGCTGCCCGAGGGCAGCGCGCAGTCGCCCGCGATGACCGCCGAGGCGATCGAGGGCGCCCTCACCGGCAGTGTCTGGTTCGCGACCCTGCTGGGTCTGGCGGTCTACGCGATTGTCCTCGTCGGCCTGACCCGGCACAGCAACACGGCGCGCATCATGGGTGCCCTGTTCGCCTCGATCGCCATCTTCGTGACGCTGCTGGGGGCCATCCGCCTGTTCGTCTTCCCCGCCGGGGACGTGGTGCTGCCCCTGGTCCTGGGCGGGCTGTTCGCGCTCGTGAACGCGGCCTGGCTCGTGTGCGCCTTCAACCCGGGCCTCGCGACGACCTTCCTGCGCCGCCGGGCATGATGGGGGCATGCACCCCCTCGACGACGATCCCCACGAGACCACGGACCCCGCCCCCGATCTCGCGTCGCTGCGTCCCCTGCGCCTGTTCCAGACCGTCACGGCCGTCACGGGCGCACTGAGCGCGGCCGGCATGGGGGGCGTGCTCGCGCTGCAGTCGACGCCCGGCTACGCCCGCGCCGTGCTGGAGGCGCGCTCCTGGGGCGCGAGCGAGGTCACCGACGCCGACGTCGCCGCGTTCCTCACCCCGGCGGGGGCGTGGCCGGTGGCCGCCGCGGCGGTGGTCGTCCTGACCCTGGTGCTCCTGGCCGGCATCACCCGCCGCATCCGGGTCGTGCGCCCCGTGGGGAGCGTGCTCGTGGTGCTGGGGATGCTCACGGCGGCCTTCTGGATGGTCGACGGTGGACGGATGGTGCAGGACGGGGGAGGGGGGCCGGTCGTGCTGGGTGCCGTCGTCGGGATGCTCGTGTCCAGCGCGGTGTGGCTGCGTGTGGCACACCGGCGGGAGACGCGCGACGCCTTCGACGTCTGAGCTCGCCCCGCCTCCGACTCCGCCTCCGGTCCCGCCCGTCCCCACGCCGAGGCCCGCAGACACGCCGCTACGCCGGTCCGGTGACGGCGCGTCTGCGGGCCTCGGCGGGAGGGGCACCACGCACGACGACGGCGGCCCGCCTCCTCGAGGTGAGGAGACGGGCCGCCGTCGTGGTGCGGGGGATCAGAACTGGCGGGCCAGGATGGCCCGCTTCACCTCGGAGATCGCCTTGGTCACCTGGATGCCGCGGGGGCACGCGTCGGTGCAGTTGAAGGTCGTGCGGCAACGCCACACGCCCTCCTTGTCGTTCAGGATCTCCAGGCGCATGTCGCCGGCCTCGTCACGCGAGTCGAAGATGAACCGGTGCGCGTTGACGATGGCGGCCGGGCCGAAGTACTGGCCGTCCGTCCAGAACACCGGGCAGGACGAGGTGCACGCGGCGCACAGGATGCACTTCGTGGTGTCGTCGTAGATCGCCCGGTCGGCCTGGGACTGGTAGCGCTCCTTGGTGGGCGCGTGGCCCTCGGCGACCAGGAATGGCATGATCTCGCGGTAGGACTGGAAGAACGGGTCCATGTCCACGATCAGGTCCTTCTCCACCGGCAGGCCCTTGATGGGCTCCACCAGGATGGGCTTGGACAGGTCGAGGTCCTTCAGGAGCGTCTTGCAGGCCAGGCGGTTGCGGCCGTTGATGCGCATGGCGTCGGAGCCGCACACGCCGTGGGCGCAGGAGCGGCGGAACGACAGGGTGCCGTCGTGGTCCCACTTGACCTTGTGCAGGGCGTCCAGCACGCGGTCGGTGCCGTACATGGTCAGGCGCCACTCGTCCCAGTAGGACTCCTCGGAGGACTCCGGGAGGTAGCGGCGGACCTTGAGCACGATGTCGAAGCTCTCGACCTCGCCTGCGCCGCCACCGGCGGACTGGGTCTGCGCCTGGGCCACGGGGGCCTCGGTCTCGGTTGCTGAGTGGCTCATCAGTACTTACGCTCCATCGGCTGGTAACGGGTCACGACGACGGGCTTGGTCTCGAAGCGGATGCCCTTGACGCCCTCCATCTCCGCGGTCTCGTCACGGTAGATCATGGTGTGCGCCATGAAGTTCTCGTCGTCGCGGTCGGGGTAGTCCTCGCGGTAGTGCCCGCCGCGGGACTCCTTGCGGCCCAGGGCCGCGAGGGTCATCGCCTCGGCGATGTCCAGGAGGTAGCCCAGCTCCATGCCCTCGAGCAGGTCGAGGTTGAAGCGGCGGCCCTTGTCCTGGACGGACACGTTCTCGTAGCGCCCGCGCAGCTCCTCGATCTTGGCCAGTGCGCGGCGGATCGAGTCCTCGTCGCGGAAGACCTGCATGTCCGCGTCCATCGACTCCTGGAGCTCGGCGCGGATGTCCGCGACGCGCTCGGAGCCGGTGGCGGAGCGCAGGTTCTCGATGTGCTCCACGGTCGGCAGCTCGCCGCCCTCGGGCAGCTCCACCCAGTCCGCCTGCGCGGCGTACTCGGCGGCGTAGATGCCGGCGCGGCGGCCGAACACGTTGATGTCCAGCAGCGAGTTGGTGCCCAGGCGGTTGGACCCGTGCACGGACACGCAGGCCACCTCGCCGGCGGCGTACAGGCCCGGCACGACGGTGTCGTTGTCCTGGAGGACCTCGGCCTTGATGTTCGTGGGGATGCCGCCCATGAAGTAGTGGCAGGTGGGGAACACCGGCACCGGCTCCGTGTAGGGCTCGACGCCCAGGTACGTGCGGGCGAACTCGGTGATGTCCGGGAGCTTCTCGTCGATGTGCGAGGGCTCCAGGTGCGTCAGATCGAGCAGCACGTAGTCCTTGTTGGGACCGGCGCCGCGGCCCTGACGGACCTCCTCGGCCATGGACCGGGCCACGATGTCGCGCGGGGCGAGGTCCTTGATGGTGGGGGCGTAGCGTTCCATGAAGCGCTCGCCGTCCGCGTTGCGGAGGATGCCGCCCTCGCCGCGCGCGGCCTCGGAGAGCAGGATGCCCAGGCCGGCCAGGCCGGTCGGGTGGAACTGCACGAACTCCATGTCCTCCAGCGGCAGGCCCGCGCGGTAGGCGATGGCCATGCCGTCGCCGGTGAGGGTGTGGGCGTTCGAGGTGGTCTTGTACACCTTGCCGGCGCCGCCGGTGGCGAAGATGACCGACTTGGCCTGGAAGACGTGGATCTCGCCGGTGGCCAGCTCGTAGGAGACGACGCCGGCGGTGCGCTTCTGCTTGTAGGCGGTGCCGTCCTCGCGCACGGCGTCCTCCTCCACCAGCAGCAGGTCGAGCACGTAGAACTCGTTGAAGAACTCCACGTTGTGCTTGACGCAGTTCTGGTACAGCGTCTGGAGGATCATGTGGCCGGTGCGGTCCGCGGCGTAGCAGGCGCGGCGCACGGGCGCCTTGCCGTGGTCACGGGTGTGGCCGCCGAAGCGGCGCTGGTCGATCTTGCCCTCGGGGGTGCGGTTGAAGGGCAGGCCCATCTTCTCGAGGTCCAGCACCGCGTCGATGGCCTCCTTGGCCATGACCTCCGCGGCGTCCTGGTCCACGAGGTAGTCGCCGCCCTTGACGGTGTCGAACGTGTGCCACTCCCAGTTGTCCTCCTCGACGTTGGCGAGGGCCGCGCACATGCCGCCCTGGGCCGCGCCGGTGTGGGAACGCGTGGGGTAGATCTTGGTGAGGACGGCGGTGTGCGCGCGCTGACCGGCCTCGATGGCCGCGCGCATGCCCGCGCCGCCGGCGCCGACGATCACCACGTCGTACTTGTGCACCTGCATTCAGGTCTCTCTTTCTGGGTGTCTGTGACGCGGCGGCCGCTCGGGCCGGCCGCACCGCAGGGTGAGCGTTTCCGAGGTCAGCCGCAGAAGGCCGGGGAGCCCTCGAGCAGGGCGCCGGAGGCGTCCACCATGCAGGGATCGAAGGTGAAGATCACCAGGGTGCCGAGGATGATGATCACGGCCGTGGCGATGTACAGGATCATCGTCAGCCAGAAGCGGGCGCTGCCGCGACGGGTGTAGTCGTTGATGATCGTGCGCACGCCGTTGGCGCCGTGCAGCATGGCCAGCCACAGGAGGGCCAGGTCCCAGAACTGCCACAGCGGGTGCGCCCACTTGCCGGCCACGAAGCCGAAGTCGATGGCGTGGATGCCGTCGCCCACCAGCAGGTTGGTGGTCAGGTGCACGGCGATCAGCACGACGAGGAAGACGCCCGAGATGCGCATGAACAGCCAGGCGAGCATCTCGAAGTTGCCGCGGCCGCCGCCGTCGCGCGTGTACTTGGGGTCCAGACGGCGGCTGCGGGGCGCCGCGATGGTGGTCTCAGCGGTGGTGCTCATGGCTCAGTGACCTCCGAGTGCGAGGCTGAAGTGACGGATGGCGAAGCCCAGGGTCAGGACGACCCACAGCCCCAGCACGATCCACAGCAGGGTCTTGTGGTGCTGGGTGCCGCCCTTCCAGAAGTCGACCAGGATGATGCGCAGGCCGTTCAGGGCGTGGAAGATGATCGCCGCGACGAGGCCGGCCTCGCCGAGCGCGAAGTACCACGTCTTGTACGAGCCGATCACGGCGTTGTAGGCCTCGGGGGAGACCCGGACCAGGGCCGTGTCCAGCACGTGGACGAGCAGGTAGAAGAAGATGACGACGCCGGTGACGCGGTGGCCCACCCAGGACCACATGCCGCCGTGGCCCCGGTACAGGGTTCCGCGGCCGTTCTTGGCCGGGGCCTGCGCAGTGGCGCTAGACACGGTTGATACCTCCAGGGGGAATGCACGATCCCGGTCCTCCGCCGTGGGACGACGACGGGCAGGGGCGTGTGCGAGTGGATTCCTCCACCTAGGGTAGACCCTTCCCGCGCCTCCGTGCCCGACCGGGACCCGGGCGACCACTGTGACGCGTGCGGCGCCCCGCCGCCGTCCTGTTCGGTCTGGGCTGTGCCCCGCCTGGGACGCGTCGAGTGGTCCCCCGTCCGGACGGTTCCGTAGTCTGGCCCGGTGAGCACCGATCCGAACCTGACCGATGCCCCGCGCGAGGCCGCGCCGGGCACGGCCCTGTCCCGCTTCCACGCCGTGATCCCCGCCGGGGGCGTGGGCACCCGCCTGTGGCCCCTCTCGCGGGCCGCCGCGCCGAAGTTCCTCCACGACCTCACCGGCTCGGGCCAGACCCTGATCCGTGCCACGTGGGACCGTCTGGCGCCCCTGGCCGCGGGCATGCTCGTGGTGACCGGGGAGGCCCACCGGGAGGCGGTGTGCACGCAGCTGCCGGCCCTGGCGGAGACGGATCTGGTGCTCGAGCCCTCGCCCAAGGACTCCGCGGCCGCCATCGGCCTGGCCGCGGCGATCCTCTCCCTGCGCGACCCGGACACGATCATGGGCTCGTTCGCGGCGGATCAGGTGATCTCCCCGGTGGAGGTCTTCCAGGACGCGGTGCGGCAGGCCGTCGAGACGGCGGCCACGGGTCGGATCGTGACCATCGGCATCGAGCCCACGCACGCGGCCACGGGCTTCGGCTACATCCGCCGGGGCCGCCGCCTCCGCGTGGCCGGCGCCCCGGACGCGCACGACGTCGCCGCGTTCGTGGAGAAGCCGGACCTGAAGGTCGCCCAGCAGTACGTGAAGTCCGGCCGCTACCTCTGGAACGCGGGCATGTTCGTGGCGCCCGTGGGCCTCATGCTGGCCCACCTCGAGGAGAACGAGCCCGCGCTGCACGCCGGCCTGATGGAGATCGCCCGCGCGTGGGAGACGCCGGAGCGGGACGAGGTCATGGCCCGGGTGTGGCCCGAGCTGACGAAGACCGCCATCGACTACGCCGTGGCCGAGCCCGCCGCCGCCGTCGGCGACGTGGCCGTGATCCCCGGCTCCTTCACGTGGGACGACGTGGGGGACTTCGCGGCGATCGCCCGCCTGAACCCGGTCAAGGACGCCTCCGGCATCACGGTGATCGGCGACACCCCGCGCGTGTACTCGGACGACGCGTCCGGCGTCGTGGTGACGGACACGAAGCGCGTCATCGCGCTGATCGGCATCGAGGACGTCGTCGTGGTGGACACCGAGGACGCGCTGCTGGTCACCACCACGGAGCACGCCCAGGAGGTCAAGAAGGCCGTCGAGGCGCTCAAGGCCGAGGGCGTGGACGAGGTCCTCTGACCGCGTCCCCGGCGGGGTCCGGCCCGCACCGACCGGCACCCCCGGAGTAGGGTGCTGGGCCATGACCACCTCCGACTCCGTGCTGACCGGGCCCCGTCCGACCTCCGTCCCCTCGGTGGGCCCCGTGGTGGCCGAGCTCGAGGACGAGATCGTGTCCTTCCGCCGGGACCTGCACCGGCATCCCGAGCTCTCCTATGAGGAGTACCGCACCACCGACCGCATCGTGGAGCTGCTCTCCGGCTACGGGCTCTCGCCCGTGCGGATGGAGTCCACGGGCGCCTACGTGGACGTCGGGGAGGGGCCGGTGGTGCTGGCCCTGCGCGCGGACATCGACGCGCTGCCGGTCGAGGAGGAGACCGGCCTGCCCTACGTGTCCGTCAATGACGGCGTCGCGCACGCGTGCGGCCACGACATGCACACCGCCGTCATGGCGGGTGTGGCCGTCGCCCTCGGCCGCATCCTCCGCGGGGCCACCGCCGACGCCGACCTGCGCGCGGCCGGCGAGCGGGTCCACGGCACGGTCCGCGTCATCTTCCAGCCCGCGGAGGAGCGGCTGCCCGGCGGCTCCCTGGCCGTGCTGCGCCAGGGGATCCTCGACGACGTGCCCCGCATCCTGGCGGCGCACTGCGACCCCCAGGTCGACGTCGGCTCGATCGGCACCCGCATCGGCGCCATCACCTCGGCGGCGGACACGATCCGGATCACCCTCACCGGACGCGGTGGGCACACCTCGCGGCCCCACCTCACCGAGGACATGGTCTTCGCCCTGTCCCAGATCGCCGTGAACGTGCCCGCCGTGCTCTCCCGGCGGATCGACGTGCGCTCGGCCGTCTCCGTGGTGTGGGGGCAGATCGCCGCCGGCAGCGCGCCCAACGCGATCGACAACACCGGCTACCTGGCCGGGACCATGCGCTGCCTCGACGCGGACGTGTGGGAGGAGGCCGGTGCGCTGCTCGACGAGGTGGTCCGGCAGGTCGCCGCGCCGTACGGCGTGCACGTGCAGCTCGAGCACGTGCGCGGCGTCCCGCCGGTGCACAACACCGAGGGCGAGACGGCGCTGATCGAGACCGCGGCGCGGCGGGAGCTCGGCTCCCGGGCGATCGTCCTGACCCCGCAGTCGATGGGCGGCGAGGACTTCGCCTGGATGACCCAGAAGGTGCCCGGCTCCATGCTGCGCCTCGGCACCCGGTCCCCGGGTGGCCCCATCTACGATCTGCACCGCGGGGACTACGCGCCGGACGAGCGGGCCATCGGCGTGGGCATGCGGGTCTTCACCGCCGCCGCGCTGCAGGTGCTCACGGGCGAGGACCACCACTGACCCCGTCGCCCGCCCCCGCCGGAGGGGACGGGCCAACCGTTCGGTAGACTCGCGCTCATCCGGACGGGGCCACCTGCACGGGCCCCGTCTTTCCGCGGCCACCGGCCGCGGACCTCGCACCGTGCCTTCCGAAATGAGGACCCCATGGGCATCGCCACCCCGTCGGCCGCGCGCCGCCGTCGTCTCCTGCTCCCCGCCGCCGCGCTCGGCGTCTCCGGCCTGCTGCTGACCGCGTGCGGCGCCCCGCCGGAGCAGTCCGAGGCCTCGGGCTCCGGCGCCGCCGAGAGCGAGGCCGCCGCCACCGTGGACGGCGTCGGCTCGGACAACAACGACTACAAGGCCTGCATCGTCTCGGACGAGGGCGGCTTCGACGACCGCTCCTTCAACCAGTCCTCCTACGAGGGCCTCAAGGCCGCCGAGAAGGCCTACGGCATCACCACCAGCGAGGCCGAGTCGAACGAGCCCAGCGAGTACACCCCGAACGTGACCGCCATGGTCAACGCCGACTGCGACGCCGTCATCGGCGTGGGCTTCCTCCTCGGTGACACCATGAAGCCGATCGCCGCCCAGCACTCGGACACCCACTTCTTCGGCGTGGACGTCACCGACGGCGACTTCACCGACAACTTCCAGAAGCTCACCTACGACACGGCGCAGGCGGCGTTCCTGGCCGGCTACCTGGCCGCGGGCACCACCGAGACCGGCACCGTGGCCACCTACGGGGGGGCCGAGTTGCCCACCGTCACCATCTTCATGGACGGCTTCGCCCGCGGCGTGGAGCACTACAACGAGGTCAAGGACGAGGACGTCAAGGTCCTGGGCTGGGACAAGGACGCGAAGACCGGCTCCTTCACGGGCGACTTCGAGAACGTGGCCAACGGCAAGACGAACACCGCCAACTTCATCAACGAGGGCGCCGACATCGTGATGCCGGTGGCCGGACCCGTGGGCCTGGGCACCCTGGACGCCGTCCGCGAGGCGAACCAGGGCGGCAAGGACGTCAAGGTCATCTGGCCGGACTCGGACGGCTACGAGTCCACCAAGGACGGCAACCTGATCCTCACCTCGGTGAAGAAGAACATGGGCCAGTCCGTCTCCGACGTGATCGCCGCGGACCTGAAGGACGAGTTCTCGGCCGAGCCCTACGTGGGCACGCTGGAGAACAAGGGCGTCGAGCTGGCCCCGTTCCACGACTTCGAGGACACGGTGCCGCAGGAGCTCAAGGACGAGCTCAAGGACCTCGAGGCCAAGATCGTCTCGGGCGAGCTGAAGGTCGGCTCGGAGTACTCCCCGGAGGCCTGACCCGCCTCGCCACCGCCGCAGGGCCGGCCCGGACCCCTCCGGACCGGCCCCGCGGCGCGCGGGCGCCAGGCCCGCTCCGCCGCCGAGCGCGGCACCACGAGCATCGACCAGACGGAAGGCCCTCGATGAGGCTCGAACTGCGCGGGATCACCAAGCGCTTCGGCTCGTTCGCCGCGAACGAGGACGTGAACCTGACCGTGGAGTCGGGGCGGGTGCACACCCTCCTCGGCGAGAACGGCGCCGGCAAGTCCACCCTGATGAACGTCCTCTTCGGGCTCTACGAGCCCACCGAGGGGGAGATCCTGCTCGACGGCGAGCCCGTCCGGTTCTCCGGTCCCGGCGAGGCCATGCGCGCGGGCATCGGCATGGTGCACCAGCACTTCATGCTCGTGCCCGTCTTCACGGTGGCCGAGAACGTGGCCCTCGGCGACGAGCACACCCGCGCCCTGGGCGTGCTCGACCTCGAGGCCACCCGCCGGCGGATCCGGGAGATCTCCGCCCAGTACGGCTTCGACGTGGACCCGGACGCCGTCGTCGAGGACCTGCCGGTGGGCGTGCAGCAGCGCGTCGAGATCATCAAGGCCCTCGTCCGCGACGCGCGCATCCTCATCCTGGACGAGCCGACCGCCGTGCTCACCCCCCAGGAGACCGACGAGCTGCTCGGCATCATCCGCCAGCTGCGCGCGGCCGGCACGGCGATCGTGTTCATCTCCCACAAGCTGCGCGAGGTCAAGGCCGTCTCAGACGACATCACCGTGCTGCGCCGCGGCCGCGTGGTCGGCACGGCGGACCCCTCCGCCGAGGCCGCCGAGCTGGCCGCCCTCATGGTGGGCCGGAACGTCGTCCTCGAGCGGCGCAAGACGGCCCCGACCTTGGGGGAGGAGACGTTCCGCGTCGAGGACCTCTCCGTCGTCTCGCCCACGGGCCAGGTGCTGCTGGACGCCGTGTCCTTCGCCATCCGCCAGGGCGAGGTCCTCGCCGTGGCCGGTGTGCAGGGCAACGGGCAGACCGAGCTGACCGAGGCGATCATGGGCCTGGTCAAGGCCACCGGCTCCGTCACCCTGGACGGCCGGGAGCTGATCGGCCGGTCCACCCGCCAGATCATCCGCGCCGGCGTCGGCTTCGTGCCCGAGGACCGCTCCACGGACGGGCTCGTCGGCCCGTTCTCCGTGGCGGAGAACATGGTGCTCAACCGGTACGACGTCGCCCCGGCCGGCAACGCCGTGCAGATGCGCCCCGCCGCGGTGCGGGCGCTCGCCGAGCGCCGCGTGGCCGAGTTCGACGTCCGCACCCAGGGCGTGGACCTGCCGGTCTCCTCCCTCTCGGGAGGCAACCAGCAGAAGGTCGTCATGGCCCGCGAACTCGTGGACGGGCTGCGCCTGTTCATCGCCTCGCAGCCCACGCGCGGCGTGGACGTCGGCTCGATCGAGTTCCTGCACGACCGGATCATCGCCGAGCGCGACGCCGGCACCCCCGTGCTGATCGTCTCCACCGAGCTGGACGAGGTCCTCGAGCTGGCCGACCGGATCGCCGTGATGTACCACGGGCGGATCGTCGGCATCGTGCCGGGGAACACCTCGCGCGAGACGCTCGGACTCATGATGGCCGGCCAGACCCCCGACGACGCGGCTCTCGCCTCCGGAGCGGACGTCGCCGCGGACACGCCCGGCACCGCCGGCGCGGCGCCCGCCGCCCACCCCACCACGGAAGGAGAGCGCCCGTGAGCACCGCCGCCCCGCAGCGCCCGGCCCCCGCGTCCGACCCCCGCGTCCGGCCCGCCCCCGCCGACTCCGCCCTGCGCCGGATCCTCTCGGGCAACGGCACGGTCACCGTCCTGGCGATCCTGCTGTCCCTGCTGATCTCCGGCCTGCTGATCATCGCCGTGGACGAGGACGTCCGCGACGCCGCCGGCTACTTCTTCGCCCGCCCGGGAGACCTGCTGTCCGCCGCCTGGGCCGCGTTCGCCGGAGCCTTCGCGGCCCTGTTCCGCGGCGCCGTCTTCAACTACCGGGCCTCGGACGCGACGGGCATGCTCTACCCGCTCACCGAGACCCTCACCGTGGCGACCCCGCTGATCATCATCTCGCTGGGCATCGCCATCGCCTTCCGGGCGGGCCTGTTCAACATCGGCGGCCAGGGCCAGTTCATCTTCGGCGCCATGTTCGCCACGTGGTTCGGCGTGCACCTGCACCTGCCGGCCGGCGTGCACCTGCTGCTCGTCGTCGTGATGGGCGTGCTCGGCGGCGTGCTGTGGGGCTCCGTCGTCGGCGTGCTCAAGGCCTGGACGGGCGCGCACGAGGTGATCCTCACGATCATGCTCAACTACGTGGCGGTGAACCTGCTCGCGTACCTGCTGAACACCCCCGTCCTGCGGGCGCCCGGCACCACGAACCCGGTGTCCGCTCCGCTGGACCGCTCCGCCATGTTCCCGCGGCTGCTGGGGACCGACTTCCGGCTGCACTGGGGCTTCTTCGTCGCGCTGCTGGCCGTGCTCTTCACGTGGTGGCTGATGCAGCGCTCCACCCTCGGCTTCCGCCTGCGGGCCGTGGGCGCCAACCCCGACGCCGCCCGCACCGCCGGCATCTCCGTGAAGGGCTCCTACCTGGCCGCCATGGCGATCTCCGGCGGCCTGGCCGGCCTGGCCGGCGCCACCCACGTCGCCGGCACGGAGAGCACGCTGAACACCTCCGTGGCCGGGTCCTTCGGCTTCGACGCGATCACGGTGGCCCTGCTCGGACGGTCCCACCCGGTGGGCGTGCTGTTCGCGGGCCTGCTCTTCGGCGCCCTGCGCGCCGGCGGCGTGACCATGCAGACCGAGACCGGGGTGCCGGTCGACATCGTCCTCGTGGTGCAGTCCGTGATCGTGCTGCTCGTCGCGGCCCCGCCGCTGGTGCGTGCGATCTTCCGACTGCCCGCCCCGGGTGCCGCCCGTGCCCGCCGTGCCGCCGACCCCGTGACCCAGCCCGCCGTGGCCGGCGCCGCGGTGACCGGCGCCGGCGGCCACGCCGCCGCCCCGTCCACGGGCGTCCAGGCGGCCGCGGCCACCGCCGTCGCGGACCCGCAGGCCCCGACCACGCAGCCCACGGACACGGCCCCGACCCACCGCCCGCACGAGCAGAAGGGGGACGCCCGATGAGCGCGACCGCCGCCCGGCCCCACGCCGACGTCGTCCGCCCCGAGGCCGCCGAGCCCGCCCGGGTCGTGGTCCGGCACTGGACCACCCCGATCGCCCTGACGATCCTGACCCTGCTGGCCCTGGCCGTCTTCGCCCTCGGCGCCCCCGAGACGACGGCGACCTTCCGGCTCTCCCACGCGTCCGACGCCGTCGTGCTCCCGGACCTGACCGCCGACCCCGTGCTGGGGGGCTGGCTGCTCGTCGGGCTCATGGCGGTGCTCACCGTGGTGGCCTGGCTGGCGACCCTGCGCTCGGGGCGCACCCCCGGCTGGGCCGCCGCCCTGTTCGCCGTCGCGTTCGTGGCCGCGTTCCTCATCTGGGTGATCGGCTCGGCGGACAACACCACCGTGTTCCTCACCGGCCTGATCGCCGGCTCGTTCGCGCTGGCCGTCCCGCTGATCTTCGGCTCGATGGCCGGCATCCTGGCCGAGCGCTCGGGCGTGGTGAACATCGCGATCGAGGGTCAGCTGCTGGCGGGCGCGTTCACGGCCGCCGTCGTCGGCACCGCCACCGGCTCGCCCTGGGCGGGCCTGGCCGCCGCGATCGTGGCCGGCGTCCTCGTGTCCTGGCTGCTCGCCGTGTTCTCGATCAAGTACCTGGTCAACCAGGTGATCGTCGGCGTCGTGCTCAACGTGCTCGTGGCCGGCCTGACGAGCTTCCTGTACTCCACCGTCCTCACGGGCGGGGACACCGAGCTCAACGCGCCGCCGCACTTCCCGAACCTGCGGATCCCGGGCCTGGCGGACATCCCCGTGCTCGGGCCCATCCTGTTCGACCAGACGATCCTGGGCTACGCGATGTACCTGCTCGTGATCGCGCTGTGGTTCGCCCTGTTCCGCACCCGCTGGGGCCTGCGCGTGCGCGCCGTGGGCGAGCACCCCAAGGCCGCGGACACCGTGGGCATCGACGTGAACCGCACGCGGTACGCCGCCGTCCTGCTGGGCGGTGCGGTGGCCGGCATGGGCGGGGCGTTCTTCACGCTCGTCTCCGCGTCGTCCTTCACCAAGGAGATGACGGCGGGCCAGGGCTTCATCGCGCTCGCGGCCGTGATCTTCGGCCGCTGGAACCCGATCGGCGCGTTCTTCGCGGCGCTGCTGTTCGGCTTCGCCACCAACATGCAGTACGTCCTGGCGATCCTCGGCACCCCGGTGCCGAGCCAGTTCATGGCGATGCTCCCGTACCTCGTCACGGTGTTCGCCGTGGCCGGCCTCGTGGGCCGCTCGCGCGGCCCGGCCGCCTCGGGCGTGCCGTACGTGAAGGAGTAGCCGTGGCGGACGGGCAGCACACGACGACGGCGCCGCGCGTGGACTGGGACCGGCTGCGGGCCGCGGCCCTGGCCGCCACGGAGCACGCCTACGTGCCCTACTCGGGGTTCCGGGTGGGCGCCGCCGCGCTCACCGACGACGGCCGCCTCGTCGCGGGCTGCAACATCGAGAACGCGTCCTACGGGCTGACCCTGTGCGCCGAGTGCGCGCTGCTGGCCGACCTGCGCATGGGCGGGGGCGGCCGACTGGCCGCGTTCGTGTGCGTGGACGGCGCGGGCGTGCTCACCATGCCCTGCGGGCGGTGCCGCCAGCTGCTGTACGAGTTCCGCGCCCCCGGGCTCGTGCTGCTCACCCCGGCGGGGGAGCGGGGGATCGACGCGGTGCTGCCGGACGCCTTCGGCCCGGCCGACCTGGAGCGGGCGGACCGTCCCTGACCTGCGGCGCGCTCCCGGGCCCGCTCGCTAGAGTCGGAGGCTGACCGTCGCAGCCGTCCTCCGAGGAGAACCCCATGACCGCGCAGCCGCAGGCCGAGCCCTTCGACGCCGTCGAGGTGATCCGCACCAAGCGGGACCGGGGGACGCTGTCGCCCGAGCAGATCGACTGGGTGGTGGACGCGTACACCCGCGGCGTGGTGGCGGACGAGCAGATGTCCGCCCTGGCCATGGCGATCCTGCTCAACGGCATGGACCGCGCCGAGATCGCCCGCTGGACGGACGCGATGATCGCCTCGGGCGAGCGCATGGACTTCGGCGGGCTCACCACCCCGGACGGCCGCCCCCTGGCCACCGCGGACAAGCACTCCACCGGCGGCGTGGGGGACAAGATCACCCTGCCGCTGGCCCCGCTCGTGGCCTCCTTCGGGGTGGCGGTGCCGCAGCTGTCCGGCCGCGGCCTCGGCCACACCGGCGGCACCCTGGACAAGCTCGAGGCGATCCCCGGGTGGCGGGCCGACCTCAGCAACGAGGCGATACTGGGCCAGCTCTCCGAGGTGGGCGCCGTGATCTGCGCCGCCGGCTCGGGCCTGGCCCCGGCGGACAAGCGCCTGTACGCCCTGCGTGACGTCACCGGCACGGTGGAGGCCATCCCGCTGATCGCCTCCTCGATCATGTCCAAGAAGATCGCCGAGGGCACCGGCGCCCTGGTGCTGGACGTCAAGTGCGGCTCGGGCGCGTTCATGAAGGACGAGGCGTCCGCCCGCGAGCTGGCCCGAACCATGGTGGATCTCGGCCGGGACGCCGGGGTGGACACCTCGGCGCTGCTCACGGACATGTCCGTGCCCCTGGGCCGGACGGCCGGCAACGCCCTCGAGGTCCGCGAGTCGGTGGAGGTGCTCGCCGGCGGCGGCCCGGCCGACGTCGTGGAGCTCACCGTGGCGCTCGCCGCCGCGATGCTCGCCGGCGCCGGGGTCACGGACGTGGACCCGGCCGAGCACCTGGCCAACGGCCGGGCGATGGACGTGTGGAACCGGATGATCGAGGCCCAGGGCGGCGACCCCCGCGCGACCCTCCCGACGGCGGCCCACACCGAGGACGTCGTCGCGGAGACGGACGGCGTCCTCACCGAGCTGGACGCGATGGCCGTGGGCCTGGCCGCGTGGCGCCTCGGCGCCGGGCGGGAGCGGCAGGGCCAGGCCGTCCAGGCCGCGGCCGGCGTCGAGGTGCACGTGCGCCCCGGCGAGCGCGTGGCTCGGGGTCAGAAGGTGCTGACCCTGCACACGGACACGCCGGAGCGCTTCGAGCGGGCGAGGGCCGCGCTCGCCGGCGGCTGGTCCGTCGGCGAGCTCGACGACGACGCCGCCCGGGCCCTGCGCGAGCGCTCCGTGATCCTGGACCGGATCGGCTGACCGGATGCTCGCGTGGCTCGAGGGGGCGATCCTCCACGCCTCCGCGCAGTGGTGGGTCCTGCCGCTGACATTGCTGCTGTGCCTGCTCGACGGCATCGTGCCGATCTTCCCGTCGGAGTCGGTGCTGGTGGCCCTCGGCGCGATCGTCCGCGACGGGCATCCGTTCTCCCTGTGGGCGCTGTGGGGGGTCGGCTTCGCGGGCGCGTTCCTGGGGGACGTGGCCGCGTACGCGATCGGCCGTGCCGTAGGCATGGAGCGGTTCCGGTGGATGCGGCTGCGGCGGGTGCGGGCCACGGTCGAGGTCGCCCGGCACCACCTGCACAGTCACGGCGCCCTGCTGCTGTTCACCGCCCGGTTCATCCCCGGCGGCCGCGTGGCCCTCAACTTCACCGCCGGCGCCACCCGCTATCCGCCGGTGCGGTTCGTGGCGCTGGACCTGCTCTCCACGGCCAGCTGGGCCGCGTACTCGATCATGATCGCGCGCCTGACCGCGGGCTGGCTGGAGAACCCGGTGCTGCAGATCGCCGTCTCCGTGACGGGTGCCGCGCTCGTGGGCCTGCTGCTGGACCGCCTGCTCAAGGCCCTGCTGCGCCGCCGGCTGGGCGCCGGGGTGAAGGGCCTCACCCTGGCCGAGCAGGAGGCCCTGCGCTGAGCGCCCTGCCGTAGAGTGACGCCCGTGACGACGACGCAGCTTCCGGACACCGCATCCCCCTCCCCGCTCGAGGTCGACCTGGCCGTCCTGCCCAAGGTCTCCCTCCACGACCACCTCGACGGCGGCCTGCGCGTGGGCACCGTCCTCGACCTGGCCCGCGAGGCCGGCGTCGAGGTCCCCGCGGACACCGTCGAGGGCCTGGCCGAGTGGATCGCCGAGCACGCCAACGGCGAGTCCCTCGAGAAGTACCTGCAGGTCTTCGCCCTGACCACCGCCGTGATGCAGACCCGCGAGCAGCTGCGCCGCGTGGCCCGCGAATTCGTCGAGGACCTGGTCGCCGACGGCGTCGTCTACGGCGAGATACGCTGGGCCCCCGAGCAGCACCTGGCCGGCGGGCTGAGCCTGGACGAGGCCGTCGAGGCCGTGCAGGCCGGTCTGGACGAGGCGGTCGAGGCCGCCGAAGCCGCGGGCCACGTGATCCGCGTGGGCCAGCTGGTCACCGCGATGCGGCACGCCGACCGGGCCCAGGAGATCGCCGAGCTGGCCGTGCGCCACCGCGAGGCCGGCGTCGTGGGCTTCGACATCGCGGGCGCCGAGGCCGGGTTCCCGCCCTCCCGCTTCGCCGACACCTTCACGTGGCTGGCCGCCCACCACCTGCCCGTCACCGTGCACGCGGGCGAGGGCGACGGCCTGGACTCCGTCCGCTCGGCCCTCGTGGACGGCCGCGCCCTGCGTCTGGGCCACGGCGTGCGCCTGGCCGAGGACATCTCGGTGGAGTACGGCGGCGTGGACGAGGACGGCGAGCAGCTGGACGAGCTGACCGGCATCGTGGACCTGGGCGAGACCGCCGCGTGGGTGCGGGACCGGCAGATCGCCTTGGAGGTCTGCCCGTCCTCGAACCTGCAGACCGGCGCGGTGGACGCCGCGGCGGGCATCGCGGGCCATCCCATCGACCTGCTCGTGCAGCTCGGCTTCCGCGTCACCGTGAACACGGACAACCGGCTCGTCTCGGACGTGTCCCTGACCGACGAGCTCTACCTGCTCGCCGAGACCTTCGGCTACTCGCTCTCCGAGCTGCTGGACCTGCAGCTCAACGCCGCCGAGGCCGCCTTCCTGTCCGTGGACGAGCGCGAGGACCTCGCCGAGATCCTCGTGGCCGGCTGGGGCGAGGTCATCTCCGGCGACGCCGTCGGCCCGGTCCTCGAGGAGCTGGACGACGAGGACGAGGACGACTGATCCGCCCGTGAGCGCGAGTGTGGACCGTCTGGTGGCGGTGGTCGAGGCCCTGCGCGACCACTGCCCCTGGACGGCCGCGCTCACCCACGCCGACCTCGCCGAGTACCTCGTGGAGGAGGCGTACGAGGCGGTGGCGGAGATCGAGTCCCGCGACGCCGCCGCGTGGGCCGACGTGCCCGCGCGTCGGGCCGACGGCGCGTACCCCGCCCTGGCCGCCGAGCTCGGGGACGTCCTGTTCCAGGTGGTGCTGCACGCCGCCGTCTCCCGGGAGCCGGGCGCCCCGGCGGAGACGGCCGGGTTCCGCCTGGACGACGCCGCCGACGCCCTCACCGCCAAGATGATCCGGCGCAACCCGCTCGTGCTCACCCCCGAGGGCGGCCTGCGACCGGCCGAGGAGCTCGCCGCCGTCACGCCCGAGGCCGTCGAGCTGGCCTGGGAGCGGGTCAAGGCGCAGGAGCGGGCCGCCGCGGGGCTCTCGTCCGCCGCCCCGACCCACGACGACGGCGGCACCGGCCCGGGCCTCGACGTCGGCGACATCCCGGCCCGGCTGCCGGCGCTGGCCGCCGCCGCGAAGGTGGTCGACCGCGCGGCCCGGCAGGAGCCGGACCCGCTCGCCGCGCACGTCCCGGTGCCGGCCGCGGAGGCGGGGGAGCGTCCGGTGGCGGTGTGGCCGGACGAGACCGCGCTCGGGGCGGAGCTGTTCGCGCTGGTGTTCCGGGCCCGGGCGGCGGGGCTGGACCCCGAACGGGCCCTGCGCACCACGGTGGCGCGGGTGCGTGCGGGGGACTGGTCGGCGCTGCGTCCGTCCGGCTGACGCGACGCCGCGCCGGCCCGGCCGCAGCCCCGACCGCGCCCCAGCGACATCGCAGCAGGGGGGAACGGCGGTCTTGTCGCCGGCGCGCGGCCGACTGGAACCTGAGGTCCCAGCTAGGTGTAGGAGGGCATGACGTTGTTGACTCGGGTCGGTGCCAGTGAGGCCGGAGGAGCGTCTCCGCAGGAGGTATGAGGCCGATGGTAGTTGTAGTGGTTTACCCACACCGCCAACGCCTCACGCCGAGCCGTCTCTGAGGTATACGGGCGGGCGTAGAGGACCTCATCGACCATCAGCCGGTTGTACCGTTCGACCTTCCCGTTATGGCGCGGGGTGTAGGGGCGGATCCGGTGGTGCCGGCCCCCGAGCGAGACCACCTTCGCGGTGAAGTCCGCAGCCCGATAGTTGTTCCCGTTGTCCGTGACCACCCGGTCCACGGTGATGCCGTGGGCGGCGAAGAACGCCCGCGCCCGGCAGAAGAACCCGATCGTGGTCACCGTCCGCTCGTCCTCCAACGCCTCGGTGTACGCCAGGCGGGTGAACCCGTCGATCGCCGAGTGCAGGTAGGTGTAGCCGACCCGCTGGCCAGACCCCCGCTTGGAAGCACGCCCTGCCTCACTGTCTCTTCCGTGGGCGCGCCAGCCTCCCCCTTCAGGGATGCGTCCGATCTTCTTCACATCCAGGTGCACCATGTGCCCCGGCCCTCTCGCGGTGATCCTCCGGGCCGGCTGCCGGCGGAGGTCTTCTCCGGCTGGGGTCAGGTCCCGTAGGCGGGAGATCCCGGCCCGGTGCAGCCATCGCCCCACGGTGCGAAGACACACCTGGTGGCCCTCGCCGACCAGATGGTGATGGATGCGCCGGGCGGACCACTTCTCGGCCCGGCGCAGGGCCTCCAGCTCGGCCACGATCGCGGGGTCGAGCCGGGCAGGTGAGCGATGGGGCCGGCTCGAGCGGTCTTGCAGTCCTGCCTCGCCTTCGGCACGGTAGCGGGCGACCCAGGTGGCCACCGTGGGCCGACTGACGCGGAACTCCGCGGCCACGTGGGACTGCGGGATCCCGTCGTTCAGGTGGCGGTGGACCATGCGCAGCCGGCCGGTGGGGGTCAGAGGTGCGTTAGCGTGAGTCACGAGCGGGCTTCCTTCCGCGGATGAGTGGATGTCGCAATTCCCATCCTGCGGGGCGGAGCCCGCTCGTCTCATCTCAGCCCGTGCCTCGTGTCAAGAACCTCATGACCCACAACAGCTAGGCTGAGGCCGTGTCCACGCCGCGGGCACGACTTCCGACTTCGATTGAAGGAGACCCGTCCATGGCCCTGATCGACGCCATCCACGCTCGCGAGATCCTCGACTCGCGCGGCAACCCCACCGTCGAGGTGGAGGTCCTGCTCACCGACGGCTCCCTGGGCCGCGCGGCCGTGCCCTCGGGCGCGTCCACCGGCGAGTTCGAGGCGGTCGAGCGCCGTGACGGGGACAAGAAGCGCTACGGCGGCAAGGGTGTGCTGGACGCCGTCGCCGCCGTCGGGGGCATCGCGGAGGAGCTCGAGGGCGAGTTCGCCGCGGACCAGCGCGCCGTGGACCGCGCGATGCTGGACCTGGACGGCACCCCCAACAAGGGCAAGCTGGGCGCGAACGCGATCCTGGGCGTGTCGATGGCCGTCGCCGTGGCCGCCGCGCAGGCCTCCGACCTCATGCTCTACAAGTACCTGGGCGGCCCGAACGCCCACGTGCTGCCCGTGCCGATGATGAACATCCTCAACGGTGGCGCCCACGCGGACTCCAACGTGGACATCCAGGAGTTCATGATCGCCCCGATCGGCGCCCCGTCCTTCCGCGAGGCCCTGCGCTGGGGCACCGAGGTCTACCACGCCCTGAAGACCGTGCTGCAGGAGAAGGGCCTGTCCACCGGCCTGGGCGACGAGGGCGGGTTCGCCCCGTCCCTGGAGTCCAACCGGGCCGCCCTGGACCTCATCGCCGAGGCCGTGACGAAGGCCGGCTACCGCCTGGGCGAGGACATCGCGCTGGCGCTGGACGTCGCCTCCTCCGAGTTCTTCGACAAGGGCTCCTACACCTTCGAGGGCCAGCAGCGCTCCGCCGAGGAGATGGCCGCCTACTACACCGAGCTGGTGGACAACTACCCGATCGTCTCCATCGAGGACCCGCTCGACGAGGACGACTGGGACGGCTGGCAGCACCTGACCGCGCAGCTGGGCGATCGCGTCCAGCTGGTGGGCGACGACCTGTTCGTCACCAACGTGGAGCGGCTGCAGCGCGGCATCGACGAGAAGGCCGGCAACGCCCTGCTCGTGAAGGTCAACCAGATCGGCTCCCTGACCGAGACCTTCGACGCGATCGCCCTGGCCCAGCGCCACATGTTCCACTGCATGATCTCGCACCGCTCGGGCGAGACCGAAGACACGTTCATCGCGGACCTCGCGGTGGCCACCAACGCCGGCCAGATCAAGACCGGCGCCCCGGCCCGCTCGGACCGCGTGGCCAAGTACAACCAGCTGCTGCGCATCGAGGAGGACCTGGACGACGCCGCCGTCTACGCGGGCCGCTCCGCCTTCCCGCGCTTCCGCGGCTGACCGTCCCCGACGACGACGCGCGGGCCCGCCCGGATCCCTCCGGGCGGGCCCGCGCCCGTCCCGGCGCGACCAGGATCCTGTCAGGGGCGGGCAGTAGGCTGGGAGGGTCCCCGCCACGCGTCCGAAGGAGTCCGCGATGAGTCCGCGCCGCCCCCGCGTGCCCCGTGTCGACCCGACGACGGGCGCCCCGCGCCGGACCGCCGTCGCGGCCCCGGCGGCCCCGACGACGGCCTTCCCGGAGGCGGACACGCCCACGCCGACCCCTGCGGCCCCCACGCCGGCG
Organism: Micrococcus luteus; assembly: GCF_014138885.1. NCBI lineage: Bacteria > Bacillati > Actinomycetota > Actinomycetes > Micrococcales > Micrococcaceae > Micrococcus > Micrococcus luteus. The sequence continues at coordinate 1,022,826 of NZ_JACJIK010000001.1, read as the reverse complement.
CCCGCGGCGACGGACGCCGAGGTCATCGACCTGCAGAGCATCCAGGAGCGCCGCCAGGCCGGTCACCCCGACGTGGACCGGGCCGACACGGCCCCCGCCGAGGACACCGCCGCCCCCGCATCCCCGTCGGCACCCCCGCGCCGGACGGCACCGGCCCGCCCGGCCGGGCGTCGGCCCCGGCCCGCCCCCCGCCGCGCCGCATCCGCCGCCGCCACGGCCGCCCGCCGTCGGGCCCCGCTGCCGGAGCCGGTGCCGGCCCGGCAGATCACGGGCCGCTCGCTCATCGTCGTCGCCGTGCTGCTGGTGGCCGCCGTCCTGGTGGCGCCCACGCTGCGCGCGTTCCTGAACCAGCAGCTGGAGATCTCGGCCGCGCGCGAGGAGATCGCCACCATGCAGGCCCAGCGCGAGGACTACGAACGGCGGATCCAGCTGTGGGACGATCCCGCCTACGTGACCCAGCAGGCGCGCGAGCGCCTCGAGCTGGTCATGCCGGGGGAGACCCTGTACTCCGTGACGGGGCAGCCCCCCGAGACCGGGACCGATACCGAGACCGAGGACACGCCCGCCGCCGGCGCGGACGAGGTCGTCAACACCCGCCTGCCGTGGGCCGAGGGCCTGTGGGACTCGGCCGTCCGCGCCGGGCTCGAGTGAACCCCGCGTCCCGCCCCCGCCCGCACCACCCCCGCACCCCCGAGGACACCATGACCGTCAGCCCCCGCCCCGCCCCGGACCGCACCGTCACCGAGAAGGACCTGGACACCCTGTCCCGCCAGCTCGGCCGCCCGGTCCGGGACGTCGTGGAGATCGGCGCCCGCTGCGTGTGCGGCAACCCCCTCGTGGCCACCACCGCGCCGCGCCTCTCCAACGGCATCCCGTTCCCCACGACCTTCTACCTGACGCACCCCGTGCTGACGGCGGCGGTCTCGCGCGTGGAGGCGGACGGGGAGATGGCGCGCATGAACGACCGCCTCGCCCAGGACCCCGCGCTCGCGGCCGCGCACCGCGCGGCGCACGAGGCCTACATCGCCGAGCGGGACCGGGTCGGGGCCGAGGCCGGCACGGGGCCCGTCCCGGAGATCGCCGGGGTCTCGGCCGGCGGCATGCCCGAGCGCGTGAAGTGCCTGCACGCCCTCGTGGGCCACGCGCTCGCGGCCGGGCCGGGGGTGAACCCGCTCGGGGACGAGGCGATCGCCCTGGTGGCCCCGTGGTGGACGCCCGAGGTCTGCGCGTGCGAGGGCGCGTGGGACGAGGCCGCGGCGGTGCCCACGAAGGACCTCTCCCGGCACGTGAAGCACCTCGAGCGCGTCGCCGCGCTGAAGGAGGTGACGGTGGCCGGCGTGGACTGCGGCACGAACTCCATCCGCCTGCTGATCTCCCGGCCGGCCGGGACGGACGAGACCACCGGCGCCGGGGCCGACCCGGCGGCGCCGCTGGCCGACGTCGTGCGCGAGATGCGCGTGGTGCGCCTGGGCGAGGGCGTGGACGCCACCGGCGCGTTCTCCGACGCCGCGCTGGAGCGCACCTTCGCGGCGGTCGACGAGTACGCCCGCCTGGTCCAGCGCCACCACGCCGGCCGGGTCCGGTTCGTGGCCACCTCCGCCAGCCGGGACGTCTCCAACCGGGCCGCGTTCGTCGACGGCGTCCGGGAGCGGCTCGGCGTCGAGCCGGAGGTCGTCTCGGGCGCCGAGGAGGCCGGCCTGTCCTTCGCGGGCGCCGTCTCCGCCGTCGAGACCGCGGACCTGGGCCCGGAGGACCTCGTGCTCGTCGTGGACCTCGGCGGCGGCTCCACCGAGCTGGTCGTCGGCACGCCCGCGGGCGAGGTCGTGGGCGCGGTCAGCCTGGACATGGGCTGCGTGCGGTTCACCGAGCGTCATCTGCGCTCCGACCCCCCGACGTCGGATGAGGTCACCGCGGCCCGCGCAGACGCGCTCCGTCTCCTCGACGACGCCGCCGCCCGCCTGCCGCTGGAACGCGTGGCGCGCGTGGTCGGCGTGGCCGGCTCGGTGACCACCGTGACCGCCGAGGCCCTCGGGCTCAGCACGTACGAGCCCGAGGCCATCCACGGTGCGCGCCTGCCGATCGCCGAGTTCCGCGCGGCGGCGGAGGGCCTCGTGGCGGCGACCCGGGCCGAACGCGCCGAGCGGGGGTTCATGCACCCGGGACGGGTGGACGTGATCGGCGCGGGCGCGCTGCTGTGGAGCACCGTCCTGGAGCGGGTGGCCGAGGTCGCGGGCGTCACCGAGGCCTGGGCGAGCGAGCACGACATCCTGGACGGGATCGTGCTCTCGCTGCGGTCCTGACCACGACGGCGGAGAGTGGAGGGGCCGGGCCCGTGCGTGCGTAGACTGGCGGTATGTCTCTCACCCCTGAACTGTCTCCCAAGCCGCGCCTGCTGATCGTCGGCGGCGGCTACGCCGGGTTCCATGTCGCCCGCGAGCTGCAGAAGAAGGTCGCCGAGCGCGGCGGCGTCGTGACCGTCGTCGACCCCCGCCCGTACATGACGTACTACCCGTTCCTGCCCGAGGTCGTGGGCGGCCACATCGAGGGCCGCCACGTGAACGTGGACCTGCAGACGCACCTCAAGGACGCCGAGGTCGTCCGCGGCGCCGTCGTGTCCGTGGACCACGCCGGCCGCACCGCCGTGGTGCGCGGCGAGGGCGGCGACGAGTTCGAGATCCCGTACCAGGACATCGTGATGACCGCGGGCGCCGTGACCCGCGTGTTCCCGATCCCGGGTCTGGGCGAGCAGGGCATCGGTCTGCGCTCGGTCGAGGAGGCCGTCCAGCTGCGCAACCAGATCCTGGAGCGCCTGGACGCCGGTTCCCTGATGACGGACGCCGAGGAGCGCAAGCGTGCCCTGACCTTCGTGGTGGTGGGCGGCGGCTTCGCCGGGATCGAGGCCATCGCGGAGATGGAGAACCTCATCCGCAACGCCGTGGAGCGCAACGAGCGCCTCTCCCAGTCGGAGATCCGGATCGTCCTCGTCGAGGCCATGGGCCGCATCATGCCCGAGGTCTCCGAGGAGCAGGCCCAGGGCGTGGTGGAGCACCTGAAGGACCGCGGCATCGAGGTCCTGCTCAACACCTCGCTGGGCGACGCCACGGACGGCGTCATGAAGCTCGTGGCCATGCCCTCCAAGGAGGAGGCGGAGACCTTCGCGGCGGACACCCTCGTGTGGTGCGCCGGCGTGGTGGCCAACTCCGTGGTCAAGAGCACCGACTTCCCGGTGGACGACCGCGGCCGCGTGGAGGCCACCCCCACCCTGCAGATCAAGGACGGCGAGGCCGGCGCGCTCGAGGGTGCGTGGGCCTGCGGCGACGTCTCCGCCGTGCCGGACCTGACCGGGGCCGGCCCGGGCGGCTTCTGCGTCCCGAACGCCCAGCACGCCATCCGTCAGGCCAAGCGTCTGGCCGCCAACTACATGGCCGTGCGCCACGGCGAGGGCGAGGTGCAGGAGTACGTGCACAAGTCCCTGGGCACCGTGGCGGGGCTGGGCTTCGGCCGCGGCGTGGGCAACCCGCTGGGCACCAAGATCGCCGGCATCCCGGCGTTCCTGGCCCACCGCGGCTACCACGGCTACGCGATGCCCACCCTGGAGCGGAAGTTCCGCATCCTGTCCGGCTGGGTCGCCGAGACCCTGTTCGGCCGTGACTCCACCTCGGTGGCGGGCCTGGACACCCCGTTCAACCCGTTCCGCCGCGCCGCGGGCGTCGAGCTCGAGCCCGGCCGCTTCGAGCGGCAGCGGGCCCTCGAGTCCTCGAAGGGCTGATCCCGCAGCCAGCGGGCCGCCGGCCCCGTCCGAGCGCATCGGGCGGGGCCGGCGTCGTCCGCACCCGGGCCCGCGTCCACGGGCCCGCCACGCCCCCGTGGCCCAACTGGCAGAGGCGGCCGACTTAAAATCGGCGTGTTGCGGGTTCGAGTCCCGCCGGGGGCACCACGCGTCTCCCCGCGCGCCTCGCTTCTGCGCCCACCGTGAACAGCCGGTGAACCGGCGCGGATCCACGCTCCGGCCCCGCGCGCGGACGCAGACATCCCGATAGGATCGTGCTGAACCCCGGGGCACGAGCGCTGCTCACTGCGGCGGCGTGCGACCGGGCCGACTCGACCCGAAGGAGCGAGCCGTGGCGAATCCGGTCATGAACTCTCAGAACTTCCAGCAGCAGATGCAGGGCGGCGGACAGGCGCAGCCCGGTTGGTACCAGGGCGGGCAGCAGTCCGCGCAGTCCCCGTACGGCCAGCAGCAGAGCCCGTACGGCCAGGCCCAGGCGTTCGGCGCCGGCCAGGCGGCCCAGCAGTACGCGCACCAGCAGTCCATGGAGGACGCCTTCCGCGCGCCCTCCGCCGGCCCGGAGCAGACCGGCCGGATGACCTTCAACGACGTCGTCGGCAAGACCGGCCTGATGCTCGTGCTCGTCGTGGTGGCGGGCGCCGTGGGCTGGTTCTCGCCGGGCCTGATGATCATCGGCGCGATCGCCGGCCTCGTGCTGGGCCTGGTCAACGCGTTCAAGCGCGAGCCCTCGCCCGTGCTGATCATGGCCTACGCCGTGGCGCAGGGCCTGTTCCTGGGCGGCATCTCGGCGTTCTTCGAGGGCGCCTACCCGGGCATCGTGGTGCAGGCCGTGCTCGGCACCTTCTCCGTGTTCGCGGTGATGCTGGCGCTCTACACCTCGGGCAAGTTCCGCCCGACCCCGCGCATGACGAAGATCGTCATGGGCGCCATGATCGGCTACCTCGTCTTCATGCTCGTCAACCTGGTCCTCACCTGGACCGGCATCGGCAACATGCGTGAGGGCGGCCTGGGCCTGATCATCGGCGCGATCGCCGTGCTGCTCGCCGCGTACTCGCTGACGATGGACTTCGAGATGGCCGCCGTGGGCGTGAAGAACGGCGCCCCGCAGAAGTACTCCTGGTCCGTGGCCTTCGGCCTGACCGTGACCCTGATCTGGCTGTACATCGAGATCCTGCGCATCGTCGCCATCCTGCGCGGCAACGACTGACCGGCGCCCCGTCCCCGCACGGAGACCCGCACCGCCGCCCCGGTCCTGCACAGGGCCGGGGCGGTCTGCGTCCGCGAGGGCGTAGATTGAGGGGGTCCCTCGCCGCCACTCAGGAGGTCCCGTGACCGAGACCAGCGACCTGCCCGCCTTCGGGGCTCCGGACGCCACCGGCACCCAGCACCGCCTGCACCGCGGGTCCGCGGAGGCCGTCGTCGTCGGCCTGGCCGGTGCCCTGCGCAGGTACCGCGTGGGCGGCGTGGACCTGACCGAGCCGTACGGCCAGGACGTGGTCCCGCCCGCCGCCAACGGCATCCAGATGAGCCCGTGGCCGAACCGCGTCGCCGGCGCCCGCTGGATCCTGGACGGCGTCGAGCAGCGCCTGGACGTCACCGAACCCGCGCGCGGCCACGCCAGCCACGGCCTGCTGCGCAACACCCACTTCGTCACAGAGACGTTCTCCGCCCACGCGGTGACCCTGCGCGGTGAGATCCACCCCCAGCACGGCTGGCCGTTCCGGCTCACTCACCGCGTCACCTACGAGCTCGAGGCGGACGGCGGCCTCACCGTCACCGCCGAGGTGCAGAACCACACGGACGCCACCGTGCCCGTGGCGGTCGGCGCCCACCCGTTCCTGCGGATCGGGGACGTCCCGACGGCGGAGCTGAGCCTGCGTGTGCCCGCGGACGCCTGGATCCGCACGGGGGAGGACCTCATCCCCGTGGAGACCCTGCCGGTGGACGGCACGGACCTGGACTTCCGCCGCGGCCGGGCCGTGGGCGAGGACGCCCTGGACGTGTGCCTCACCGGCCTGACGCCGGACGCCGACGGCCGGCACCGCCAGACTCTGCTCGCCGGGGACGGCCAGGCCGTGACCCTGTGGTCCGACCACGCGTTCGCCTACACCCACGTCTTCGTCACGGACCGGCTGCCCGGCCGTGACACGGCGCTCGCGGTGGAGCCGCTCACCGCTCCCGCGGACGCCCTGAACTCGGGGGAGGGCCTGCACCGGCTCGCCCCGCACGCCCGCTGGAGCGTCCAGTGGGGTCTGACCCCCCATGTCCCCGACCACCCACACGAGGAGGATCGCGCGTGAGCTCGACCCTGGCGGCCCAGACCAAGATCAACAAGGACGTGCCCTATGGGCTGACGGTGGCCGCAGCCTGGTCCTGGCGGCTGGTGGCCGTCGTCATCGGCCTCGGCGTCGTGGTGTACCTGCTCAGCTTCGTGAGCCTCGTGCTGATCCCCATCCTGGTGGCCGCGCTGCTGGCCACCCTGCTGGCCCCGGTGTACCAGGCGATGCGGCGCATCCGGGTGCCGGGCGTCGCGGCCGCCCTGCTGTGCGTGCTGCTGCTGATCGTCGTCGTGGTGGGCCTCATGGGGCTCGCCGGTCAGCAGATCGTGCAGGGCTTCGCCCAGCTGGGCGACCAGCTGGGCCAGGCCGTCGACGGCGCGATCGCCTGGCTGGCCGGCGTGGGCGTGGAGATCCCCCGTTCCGGTGCCGGGCTGGAGGGCCTGTGGCAGACGCTGCGGGACAACTCCGCCACGGTCATGAACAGCGCCGTCACGTTCGGCTCCACGGCCGTCAACATCGGTGCGGGCCTGTTCATCGCCCTGTTCTCCCTGATCTTCTTCCTCTACGACGGCGACCGCATCTGGCGCTTCCTCCTGATCTTCGTGCCGAAGGCGCACCGTGCCACCGTGGGCCGCGCGGGCCGCTCGGGCTGGCAGTCGCTCGGCTCCTACGTGCGGGTCCAGATCTTCGTGGCGTTCATCGACGCCGTCGGCATCGGCATCGGTGCCCTGATCCTGGGCGTGCCGCTGGCCATCCCGCTGGCCGTGCTCGTCTTCCTGGCCTCGTTCATCCCGATGATCGGCGCCACCCTGACCGGCGCGATGGCGGTGCTCCTGGCGTTGATGTCCAACGGCCTGGTCAATGCGCTGCTCATGCTGGGCGTGGTGCTGCTCGTGCAGCAGATCGAGTCGAACGTCCTGCAGCCGCTCGTGATGGGCAAGGCCGTCGCGCTGCACCCGCTGGCCGTGTTCCTGGCCGTCGCCGCCGGGTCCACCGTCCTCGGGCTGGCGGGCGCCGTGTTCGCCGTGCCGGTGCTGGCCTTCGTGAACAGCTTCGTCCGCGCCCTCACCGCGGACGTGCCGGAGGAGCTCACGGAGCGGACGGACCACGCCCTCGAACCGGGCGGCGCGGAGGACGAGGCGGCCGGCTCCCACCGGTACCGCCCCTCGACGCACGAGGACGCCGCCCTCGCCTCCGAGGCCGACGCGGGCACCCGGCACGGGGACGACGCCTGATGGGCGCGGCGCAGGCCACGAACACCCCGGACCGGACCGGACCGACGCCGTCGCCCCGGTGGGTGCGGCCCGCCGACGGTCCGCCGGCCCCGGCAGAGCTGCCCGTCACCCTCGAGGAGATCGAGCGGGCGCGCGAGACGCTGCGCGGGATCGCCGAGCGCTCCCCGCTGCAGCACTCCCGGGCGCTCTCACGGGCCGTGGGCACGGACGTGCACCTGAAGTGCGAGAACCTGCAGCGGGCCGGCTCGTTCAAGGTCCGCGGCGCCTACGTGCGGATGGCGCAGCTGAGCGAGGAGGAGCGCGGCCGCGGCGTCGTGGCCGCATCGGCCGGCAACCACGCCCAGGGCGTCGCCCTCGCGGCCGCCAAGCTCGGCATCCGCGCCCGCATCTTCATGCCGCACGGCGTGGCCCTGCCCAAGCTGCAGGCCACCCGGGACCACGGTGCCGAGGTCGTCCTGCACGGCTCCACCGTGGATGAGTCCCTCGCCGAGGCGCAGCGGTGGGCCACGGAGACCGGTGCCGTGTTCATCCCGCCGTTCGACGATCCGGCCGTCATCGCGGGCCAGGGCACCGTCGGCCTCGAGATCCTCGACGTGCTGCCGGACGTGGACACCGTGATCATGGGCATCGGCGGCGGGGGGCTCATCGCCGGCACGGCCGTGGCCCTCAAGGAGGCCGCCCGGCGTCGTGGGCGCACGGTGCGCGTCATCGGCGTGCAGGCGGCCACCGCCGCCGCGTTCCCCGGCTCCCTCGAGGAGGGCCGCGTCCAGGTGCTGGAGAGCGTGTCCACCATCGCGGACGGCATCGCCGTCGGCAGGCCCGGGGCCCTGCCGCTGCGGATCGCCGCCGAGCTGGTGGACGCCGTCGTGACCGTCACGGACGACGAGATCGCCGCCGCCCTCGTCCACCTCCTCGAGCGCTCCAAGCTCGTCGTGGAGCCGGCGGGCGCCGTCGGGGTGGCCGCCCTGCTGGCGGGCCGCACGGCGGACCTGGGCTTCGAGCTCGGCACCACCGCCGTGGTCCTCTCCGGAGGGAACATCGACCCGATGCTCATGCTGAAGTCCATCCAGGCCGGGCTGTCGGCCGCCGGGCGCTACATGACCGTGCGCATCCCGCTGCGGGACCGCCCCGGCGAGCTGGCCACGATCTCACGGATCATCGCGGACACGGACGCCAACGTGGTGCGCGTGGACCACACCCGCGTCGGCCCGGAGCTGTCCATGGGCGGCGTGCACATCACGATCGACATGGAGACCCGCGGCGCCGAGCACTCCGCCCAGGTCCTGGAGGCGCTGCGCGGGGCCGGCTACAGCCCGGCCCCGCTGCCCTGACCGGGCCGGCTCAGGCCACGGAGCCGGCGGCGGCCGCGGTGACGGTGCCGCAGGTCCCGCCCACCGCGCGGCGCACGGCCTGGACCAGGAGGTCCTCGCGCGTCAGCGTCTCGATGCGACGGACCATCTCGCGACGGTCATAGCGCTCGTGGGCGCCCGGCAGCAGGCGCCGGGCCAGGTTGAGGTGCTGCAGCACGCCGAGCAGGAGCACGTCCTCGTCGGAGGGCTCTGCCTCGTCCAGGACGACGGCGGTCAGGTGCGCGAGCAGCTCGGCGCGCTCGGTGCCGCGGGGGACGTGCCGGGTGGCCAGGAAGGCCTTGCGCTCGGTGAGGCGGCCGGTCTCGGTCAGATGGGCGACGACGGCCTTGCGCAGGTCCGGCTTGCCGGCCGCCACGGTGGCCACGAGCGGTCGGCCGGCCAGGGCGTCGACCTGTCCGAGGGAGGAGTCCAGGACGGGGTCGCCGGTGGTGCCGGCCGCGGTCACGAGCACGCGGGCCCGGTCCACGGGGACGTCCTCGAGGGTCACGATCCCGGCGGACCGGTGGTCGGCCAGCGCGGCGGCCGCGAGGGCAACGCGGTGGTGGGAGGGGCTCTCGGAGCACCCGTCCTCGCGGGTGAGCAGCAGGTGTGCCTTCTCGACGGTCAGCATGGGGCCAGAGTAGCAACGGGGGCGCGGTGGGGTCCGGGACGGACGGCGGCCGCGGTCCCCTCGGGGGGACCGCGGCCGCCGTCGGAGCCGGGCAGGGTCAGCCGGAGTAGGGCTGGACGTCCTTGACCTCGACCTTGATGTCCTTGCCGTTCGGGGCGGTGTAGGAGACCTTGTCGCCCTTCTTGGCGCCGTTGATGGCCTCACCGAGCGGGGAGCGCTCGGAGTAGACCTCGAGCGACTCGTCGTCCGCGGCGATCTCGCGGTTGCCGAAGAGGAAGGTCATCTCGTCGCCTGCGACGACGGCGGTCACCACGGTGCCCGGGTGCACGGCGCCGTCGTTCTCGGCGGCCTCGCCCACGCGGGCGGTCTCGAGCAGGTGCTTCAGCTCGGCGATGCGGCCCTCGTTCTTCGACTGCTCCTCGCGGGCGGCGTGGTAGCCGCCGTTCTCCTTGAGGTCGCCCTCATCGCGGGCGGCCTCGATGCGCTCGATGATCTCCTGACGGCCGGGACCGGAGATGTACTCGAGCTCCTTGGAGAGGCGATCGTACGCCTCCTGGGTCAGCCACGGGGCGTCGGACTGGCTGGTGGTCATGCTCTGTTCCGCCTTTCTGTCTCGGGTGATGCGGAGTCCGGGGCGCGGCGCACCGGGTCTGGCGCGCGATCCGCGTCCGGCGGACGCGCCCGCATGCGAAAGACCCCGCCGATCAGGAGGACGCGCGTGACCCGAGGGCTCCGTGCGACGCCTGCCTGACTCACCGGCGGGGCGGGAATGCTCCGACGAGTCTATCCGGGCGGCGTGCGTCACACCAACGGCGGCCGCTTCGCCGAGGGCGGAGCACTCCGGGAGGGGTCAGACCTTGCGGCAGGTCTCGACGACGCCGGAGTCGCCCCGCACCACGGTGCGCACGTCCACGGTGTAGCGCTGCTGCGCGTCCGAGGGGGAGTCCCGCCGGTCGGCCGGCAGGGTCTCCAGGCGGACGGTGCGGAAGCCGACGGGGGCGGCGTGGGAGTCGGTGACGAGCACATCGCATTCGGCCTGGACGCCCTCCGGGACGGAGGCCTGGAAGGTGACGGTCGCGTGGCCGTCGTCCTCGATGGTGAAGCCGACGTCCTTGTACTCGATGGCGCCCACGGACATGTTCAGGCCGATCCACACGGACAGCAGCACGGCCACGACCAGCCCGAGCCCGCCGAGGCCCGCCCACAGCCGACGACGGCCCGGACGCGTGTGGTTCGTGCCGTACCGGTTGGCTAATGTGGGGTCCTGCGCGCGGACCGCGGGGGCGTGGTGGGACATCCCCTCCACCCTAGCCGCTGCCCGCCGCCGGAGGCCGATAAGGACGTCGGCCCAGCCCCCTCACGCCGTCGCCCCCGCGGCGGCCCCGCCATCCGGACAGGAGTGTGCGATCCCCGTGGCCGATCAGACCCCCCAGGCCCAGCCCGCCGCAGGCACCGCCCTGCCGCCCTCCACCGGGCTGCGCCTCATGGCGGTGCACGCCCACCCGGACGACGAGTCCTCGAAGGGGGCCGGCACCATGGCCGCCTACGCGGCGGCCGGGGCCGAGGTCATGGTCGTCACGTGCACCGGCGGCGAGGCCGGCACCCTGCTCAACCCGTCGTTCGGGGACACCACCCGGGCCGACCGGGACATCGCGGCCGTGCGCCGCGAGGAGATGGCGGAGGCCGCGCGCATCCTCGGCATCCGGCACGCCTGGCTCGGCTTCCTCGACTCGGGCCTGCCCGAGGGGGATCCGCTGCCGGCCCTCCCGGCGAACTGCTTCGCCGAGATCCCGCTCCGGGATGCGGCGGCCCCGCTGATCTCGCTCGTGCGCCGGTTCCGCCCGCACGTGCTCATCTCCTACGACGAGGTCGGCGGCTACCCCCACCCGGACCACCTGCAGGCCCACGCCGTGACGATGGAGGCGTACCGGGCCGCGGGCCTCGCCGACGAGTACCCCGAGGCCGGGCCCGCCTGGGAGGTCTCGAAGGTCTACTACGACTGCGGCTTCAACCCGCGGAAGTTCCGCACGATGGCCGCGGTGGCCGAGGCCGACGGCGAGGACGTGCCGTTCGCCCGACGCCTGATGATGTTCGACGCGATGGACGCGATGCGCGAGGTGCTGCGCCGCCGCGAAGCCGGGGAGGACGTGCCCGACCCGGAGGTCATCCCGCCGTGGGTCACCGCGGACCACGACGTCACCACGCAGGTGGACGTCACCGGCTTCCTCGACGAGCGCGACGCCGCCCTGCGGGCGCATCGCACCCAGATCGACCCCGACGGCATGTTCTTCGACGCCCCCCATGATCTGCAGCGGCGCGCCTGGCCGTGGGAGGACTTCGCGCTGATCGACTCGCGCGTGCCCTCCGAGCTGCCGGAGCACGACCTCTTCGCCGGCCTGCGCTGAGCCGACCCGGCTCGGGCCGTGCGGCCGGGGCCGGTAGAGTGGGGCGGCGTGACACCCCTGTCTGGCCTTCCCCTCGTCCTCACCGCGCTCGCGGCCGCGAGCCCCGCGCCGGTGCCCGCCGTCCCGGAGCCGACGCTGCGCCCCGGGCTCGATGAGGCGGAGGTCACCCCCGGCATCGAAGGGTTCCTGTTCACCGCGCTCATGGTGGTCATGGCGATCATCGTCCTCCGCGTCATGGTCCGCTCCGTGCGCCGCGTCCAGCAGCGCTCCCCGCAGGCCGAGGCCATGCTCGTGGAGCGCCATCAGCAGCACCTGCCGGACGAGGCGCGCGCGGGCGGCGAGCACCTGGACGCGGACTCCGAGGACCGGCTGCGCCGCCTGCAGGAGAAGTACCCCGGCTACCTCCAGGAGCCGGCCCCGGAGCCCCAGGCCCCGGACACCGGACGCGACTGACCGCCGTCGGGCCCGCGCACGCCCGAGACTCGACGCCGGAGACTCCACGCCCGAACCCTTGAGGCCCGCAGACGCGCCGCTACGGCATGGACGTAGCGGCGCGTCTGCGGGCCTCGGCGCTGCCCGGCGGGCGGCAGACCCCCGTCCCCGCCACGCTCAGGCGACGACGAGCACCGCCCGGTAGATGGCGACGGCGTGGCACACGAAGCCGGCCACCGTGAAGGCGTGGAACAGCTCGTGGAAGCCGAACCACTCGCGGTGGATCGTGGGGGCCTGCAGCGCGTAGAAGACCGCGCCCGTGATGTACGCGACGCCGCCGGCCACGATCAGCCACCCCGCCGCCGCATCCGCGGCGAAGAAGTCGCCCAGGTAGAGCAGCGCCGCCAGCCCGAGGGCCACGTACACCGGCGTGTAGAGCCAGCGCGGCGCGTCCGTCCACAGCACCCGGAACGCGACGCCGGCCACGGCCCCCACCCACACCAGGGTGAGCAGCACGCGCGCCCGGTCCGGAGCCAGCAGGGCCAGGGAGAGCGGCGTGTAGGTGCCGGCGATGACCAGCATGATGTTCGTGTGGTCCAACCGCTTGAGGACACGGGAGACCACCTCGTTCCACTGCACCAGGTGGTACGTCGCCGAGACCGCGAACAGCAGCAGGCCCGTCACGGCGTAGACCGCGCTGGCCCACCGCAGCGTCGCGGTCGGCGCGAGCACGATGAGCACGATGCCGGCCGCGAGCGTCAGCGGCGCCATGACCGCGTGGATCCAGCCGCGCAGTCGGGGCTTGTACAGCGGATGGTCGGGGTCGCGGATGCGCTCGATGCGCCAGCGCAGGCGACGGGCGGCGTCGGCGTCGGGGAGGGGTGTCACAGGGTCCATGCCTCCATTGTCACCGGTCGGCCCGGGGCCGGGGCACGGGATGGTCGCTGTGTGCCGCGCGCGTATCCTGGAGGCTCGCAGGACCGTCCGAGAGGGGAGCGCGCCGTGGGTCGACCCGAGGCCTTCTACCGCCTGTACGAGCGGCGGCTGACGCGCGGCCTGGACCCGGAGCGCCTGCCCCGGCACATCGGCGTGCTGGTGGACGGCAACCGTCGCTGGGCCCGCGCGTTCGGGGCGTCCACGCAGCAGGGCCACCAGGCCGGAGCTGAGCGCATCCTCGACTTCATCGGCTGGTGCGACGAGGCCGGCATCCCCGTGGTCACGCTCTACATGCTCTCCACCGAGAACCTGCGGCGTCCGGCGGAGGAGCTCGCCCCGCTCCTGGAGATCATCCAGACGACGGCGGAGCGCCTCGCCCAGCCGGCCGAGGGCCGCGCCCCCGTGTGCGTGCAGCCGGTCGGCGCGGTGGACCTGCTCCCCGAGCCCATGGCGCGACGGCTCGCCGAGGTGGCCGAGCAGACCAAGGGCCACGACGGCGTGCACGTGAACGTGGCCGTGGGCTACGGGGGCCGCCAGGAGATCCTCGACGCCGTGCGCGAGCTGCTGCGGGACGAGCACGCCCTGGGCCACAGCGCGGCGGAGGTGGCCGAGTCCGTCACCGTCGAGCAGATCGCGGACCGGCTCTACACGCGCGGCCAGCCGGACCCGGACCTGGTCATCCGCACGTCCGGGGAGCAGCGGCTCTCCGGGTTCCTGCTCTGGCAGTCCGCGTACTCGGAGTTCTACTTCTGCGAGGCCATGTGGCCCGCGTTCCGCAAGGTCGACTTCCTGCGTGCCCTGCGCGACTACGGCAGCCGTCAGCGCCGGTTCGGCACCTGACGGTCGGCGCGGCCCCACCACAGGCCCAGCAGCACCCCGACGACGGCCCCGGCCAGGTGGCCGGTCCACGAGATGCCGGGTGCCGGCAGCAGGCCGATCAGGCTCGAGCCCAGGTGCGTGAGCGCAACGAGCACGGAGACGACGACCGCCCCGATCCGCCGCACCGCGACCCCGTAGACGATCAGGAACGCGATCAGCGCGTACACGATCCCGGAGGCGCCGATGTGCACGCCCGGGGTGCCGATCACCCAGGTCAGCAGGCCCGAGCCCAGCCAGGCGCAGACGAGCAGGGCCACCGGCCGGCGCGAGACCAGGGCGGCCAGCGGACCGAGGACGAGCAGCGCCGTCGTGTTGCCGATCAAGTGGGCCCAGCCGGCATGCAGCACGGGGGAGAACAGGACCCCGTCGAGGCCGTCGAGGCGTCGGGGGATCAGGCCCACGCCGGGGATGATCACCCGGCCGAGGAAGATCAGCACGAACTGCGCGACCCACATGGCCGCGATCAGCACGGCGGTGGGCGCGACGGCGCCCAGCAGGCGGCCGCCGGCGCGCTCGGCCAGGGTCGGGGCGGGGGCCGGGCCGCCCGGCAGATCGGGCAGGCCGGGGGACGGGCGGTGCATGCTCAAGGGCCCTCCTGTGGACGGGGAGCGGGCGGCCGTCGGGACGTCGGCGGCGCGTCTCCAGTGTAGGGAGCGCGGGACGCCGGGGCCGTGGCGGAGCCCGGACGGACCGTCACCGTGACTTCATCCCGGGTTCACCGTGCCGGGACCCGGCGGACGACGCCGCTTCCTAGCGTGGACCGTGGGCGGACCCCCGTCCGCACGGTTCACCGGCACAGGAGGCAGACATGGTGGCAGAGCTCGTGGAGCACGCGCAGACCCGGCAGGAGCCGTCGAGCCGGCCGGGCCAGGCGCGTGCCGAGGCGGGGGCGGCGGAGGCGACCGGCCTGCGGACCTACGTGGTGGACACGTCCGTGCTGCTCTCGGACCCGCGCGCCCTGCTGCACTTCGCCGAGCACGAGGTGGTCCTGCCGCTCGTGGTGGTCTCGGAGCTCGAGGCCAAGCGCGCCGACCCCGACCTCGGCTACTACGCGCGCACGGCCCTGCGCCTGCTCGACGATCTGCGCGGCCGCCACGGCGCGCTGGACCAGCCCGTGCCGATCACCCCCGAGGGCGGCACGCTGCGGATCGAACTGAACCACGTGTCCGTGGACGTGCTGCCCCTGGGCATCCGCGGCACGGACAACGACTCCCGCATCCTCGCCGTCGCGAAGGCGCTCGCGGACGAGGGCGCCACGGTCACGGTCGTGTCCAAGGACCTGCCGATGCGCGTGAAGGCGGCGGCCATGGGCCTCGCCGCGGACGAGTACCGCCACGAGCTCGTGCGTGACTCGGGCTGGCGCGGCACCGTCTCCCTCAGCGTGGCGCAGGAGCGGCTGGACGCCCTCTACGACGACGGCGAGGTCGACCTGGCCGGCGTCCCGCTGGGGACCCTGACCGGCACGGGCGTCGAGACCGGGCCGGAGGAGGCCCCGGCCGAGGCGGACCGCCTGCCGGTCAACACGGGGCTGGTGCTCACCGCGCCCCGGGGCTCCGCCCTGGCCCGGGTCGGCGAGGGCGGCCGAGCCTGCCTGGTGCGCGGGGACCGCGACGTGTTCGGCCTGCACGGCCGTTCCGCCGAGCAGCGGCTGGCCATCGAGCTGCTGACGGATCCGAGCGTGGGCATCGTCTCCCTCGGCGGCCGCGCGGGCACCGGCAAGTCCGCGCTGGCGCTGTGCGCGGGCCTCGACGCCGTGATGGAGCGCCGCGAGCACCGCAGGGTGGTCGTGTTCCGCCCGCTGTACGCCGTCGGCGGCCAGGACCTCGGCTACCTGCCCGGCTCCGAGGGCGACAAGATGGGCCCGTGGGCGCAGGCCGTGTTCGACACCCTGGGCGCGCTGGTCTCCCCGTCCGTGGTGGACGAGGTGGTGGACCGCGGGATGCTGGAGATCCTGCCGCTGACGCACATCCGCGGCCGCTCGCTGCACGATGCGTGGGTGATCGTGGACGAGGCGCAGTCGCTCGAGCGGAACGTGCTGCTCACGGTGCTGAGCCGGATGGGCCGCAACTCGAAGGTCGTGCTGACCCACGACGTCGCCCAGCGGGACAACCTGCGCGTGGGCCGGCACGACGGCATCGCGGCCGTGGTGGAGCGCCTCAAGGGCCACCCGCTGTTCGGACACGTGACGCTGACCCGTTCCGAGCGCTCCCCGATCGCCGCGCTGGTCACGGACCTGCTGGAGGAGGGCCGAGCCTGAGCCGGGCATGAAAAAGGGGCCGCTGCCGAAGCAGCGGCCCCCGGCGGGGGTGCTCGGCCCCGCGGAGGGGGGGATGGGGGACCGAGGAAGCCCGCCACCATGGCCCCTTTGAAACGGGATTGAGGCCATGGGGTCTGTGTGAGCCCCGCACGTCCATCAGACGGCCGGAAGCTCGTGACTTCACAGTAGACCCACGCGAGGGCTCGTCGCAATGGGCGGCTCCGGTTGCGCTGTCGGCAGAACACCGGGTGGCCGGACCGTGAACGCGAGGTGGCCGGATCGCCCTGTGGACGACGGCCCGGCGGGTGCGCCGCCCGACCTAGGCTGGGCGCATGAGCGGAGTGGGATGGGCGTGGACGCACGGCGCGCCGGCGACGGCGGTGCTGTGGACCCTGGGACTGGTGTGGTTCGCGGTGTGCACGGGCGTGCTCGTGCGCACCGACCTGCGCGAACATCGGCTGCCGAACCGATGGACGCTGCGGCTGGCGCTGGGCGGATTGACGATGATGACCGGGGGAGCGCTGCTGGCGGGCCGGGGTGACCTGACCCTCTGCAGCCTGCTGGGCGGTCTCGGCTACACCGTGGCGATGCTCGCGCTGCACGTGCTCAGCCGCGGCGGCCTCGGGATGGGCGACGTGAAGCTCGCCGGCGGGCTGGGCGTGTACACGGGGGTGCTCGGCCCGACGGCGGTGCTCGCCGCCGGGGTGGGCGCGATCCTGCTCGGCGGCGTCGTGGCGGGGCTGCTGGTCCTCGCGGGCCGGGCGACGGGGCGAACGGCGCTGCCGTTCGGACCGGCGATGGTGGCGGCGGCCGCCGGAGTGCTGGTGCTGGCGTGAACGACGAGCGGCCGCCCTCCGCACGGGAGGACGGCCGCTCGGCGTCGTGGCCCGGGAGGCGGCGTCGCGCCGCTCACCGAATCCGCCGGATCACTCCGGGTGGGTCATGGACATGGTGTCCAGGGCCTTGTCCAGCTGCTCCTCGGTGACCTCGCCGCGCTCGACGTAGCCGAGGTCCACGACGGCCTCGCGCACGGTCATCTTGTTCGCGACGGAGTGCTTGGCGATCTTGGCGGCGGCCTCGTAGCCGATCACCTTGTTCAGCGGGGTCACGATGGACGGCGAGGCACCGGCGAGGAAGGCGCAGCGCTCCTCGTTGGCCTCGATGCCGTCGATCATCTTGTCCGCCATGACGCGCGTCGTGTTGGCCAGCAGGCGGATGGACTCGAGCAGGTTGGCGGCCATCACCGGGATGCCCACGTTGAGCTCGAACGCGCCGTTGGTGGAGGACAGGGCGACGGTGGTGTCGTTGCCGATCACCTGGGCGCACACCATGATCGCGGCCTCGCAGATCACGGGGTTGACCTTGCCCGGCATGATCGAGGAGCCCGGCTGCAGGTCCGGGAGGGCGATCTCGCCGAGGCCGGTGTTCGGGCCGGAGCCCATCCACCGCAGGTCGTTGTTGATCTTCATGAGCGAGAACGCGATGTTCCGCAGCTGACCGGAGGCCTCCACGAGGCCGTCACGGTTGGCCTGGGCCTCGAAGTGGTTGCGGGCCTCGGTCAGCGGCAGACCGGTCTCCTCGGCGAGCAGCTCGATCACGCGCGCGGAGAAGCCCTGGGGCGTGTTGATGCCGGTGCCCACGGCGGTGCCGCCGAGCGGGACCTCGGCCACGCGCGGCAGCGCGGACTGGATGCGCTCGATGCCGTAGCGGACCTGCGCGGCGTAGCCGCCGAACTCCTGGCCCAGGGTCACCGGGGTGGCGTCCATGAGGTGGGTGCGGCCGGACTTCACAATGCCGGCGAAGTCCTCCGCCTTCTTCTCGAGGGAGACGGCCAGGTGGTCCAGCGCCGGGACGAGGTCGTTCACGAGGGCGGCGGTGACGGCCACGTGCACGGAGGTCGGGAACACGTCGTTCGAGGACTGGGAGGCGTTGACGTGGTCGTTGGGGTGCACCTCGTCCTCGGAGCCGGCCTCCTGGAGGGCACGGGTGGCGAGGGTGGCGAGCACCTCGTTGGTGTTCATGTTCGAGGAGGTGCCGGAGCCGGTCTGGAACACGTCGATCGGGTACTGGTCGTCGTGGTCGCCGGCGATGACCTGGTCCGCGGCGGCGACGATGGCGTCCGCGCGCTCCTGCGAGATGATGCCCAGCTCGGCGTTCGCCTTGGCCGCGGCCTTCTTGACCTGCGCGAGGGCGTGGATGTGGGCGGGCTCGAGGCCCTTGCCGGAGATCGGGAAGTTCTCCACGGCGCGCTGGGTCTGCGCACGGTAGAGCGCGTCCACCGGCACCTTCACCTCGCCCATGGTGTCGTGCTCGATGCGGAACTGCTGATCGGTGTTCTCTGCGGTCATGGTCACATCCTAGGACGGCGCGGGCGCCCGGTGCCGCACCGGACGCCCGTCGTCGTCAGACCGCCAGGTCGCCGTGCACGCGGCCCGGTCGAGCGGTGCCCTCGGACAGCGAGTAGGTGAGCCCGACGACGGCGGTGCGGCCCGACTCGACGGCCGCGCGGACGGACTGCGAGGTCTCCAAGAGGTGGTCGCAGGTCTGGTCCACGTGCTCGGCCACGAACTCGTCGACCTCCTCCAGACCGCGGCGGCGCCCGGCCAGCACGGACGGGATGATGCGCTCCACGAGGGGGCGCACGAAGCCGCGCGGCATGGTGCCGGAGATGTAGGACTCGACCGTCGCCGTGACGGCGCCGCACGAGTTGTGGCCCAGGACGATGACGAGCGGGATCTCCAGCACGTCCACGCCGTACTCGATGGAGCCCAGCACGGCGTCGTCGATCACGTGGCCGGCCGTGCGCACCACGAACACGTCGCCGAGCCCCAGGTCGAAGATGATCTCGGCCGCCAGGCGCGAGTCGGCGCAGCCGAAGATCACGGCGACCGGGGCCTGGCCGGCCGTCAGCCCGCTGCGGCGCTCGGCGTTCTGGTTCGGGTGGCTCGGCTCGCCCGCCACGAAGCGGCGGTTGCCCTCGACGAGGACCTCCCACGCCTCCGCGGGGGTCAGGTCGGAGGTGGGGACGACGACGTCGGGGGCCGGCGTCGTCTCGGGGCGGGTGTGGGGGGTCATCGGGTCTCCTTCGCGACTCCGTGGGCCAGGTCTTCGAGGACGGCGCGGTCGCCGGTGGTGGTCAGCACCACGGTGCTGCCGTCCACCTCCGCCACGAGCCGTCGCTCCGGCTTCTTCGGATCGGCGTGGAGGTCCCACGCGATCCCGTCGATCTCGATCGTCTCCGACGTCGGGACCTGGTCCACCCGCAGGCTCACCCAGGTGGGGTCGACGTCCTCGGCCTGCTGCAGGCCCGCGAACACCGTGTCCGTGACCACCCAGCCGACGTCCCACGTGGAGACGCCGTCCAGCTTCTGCAGGCGGGCGTAGTTGGCGTACCAGGACTCCGGCACCTCGGGCGCCAGGGCCGGCAGGTCGCCGTCGTCGTGGGGGACCGTGGCGGCCTCGGCGGCGACGTCGACGCGGTCCTCACGGGGCCGCTGCGGCGGCTCCGGGTTGAGCAGGAGGACCACGGCCACGATCGCCAGCAGAGCCGCCAGGGAGAGCACCATGGCCATCCACGGCTGCCGGGCCCGCTGCGCCTGCGTGGCGGTCAGGACGGGACGGGGGGCGGGGGAGTGGGGGTCGGCGGAGCTCACGGTCAGCATTGTGCCACCCGTGGGAGGCCGCCCCCGTAGGATGAGGACCGGGGCAGAGCCGCCCTCACGCCCCGTCTCGTGCGGACGGAGCGCCGCGAGCAAGGATCGGAGCAGCGATGACCAGCGCGTCCTCGGAGAAGACCGGCTACGAGAATCACGTCCCGGACCGCAACCTGGCCATGGAGTTGGTGCGGGTGACCGAGGCGGCGGCCATCGCCGCGAGCCCCTGGGTGGGCTACGGGGACAAGAACAAGGCGGACGGCGCCGCGGTGGACGCGATGCGCGCGTTCATGGACACCGTGGCCATGGACGGCACCGTGGTGATCGGCGAGGGCGAGAAGGACGAGGCCCCCATGCTGTTCAACGGCGAGCAGGTCGGCGACGGCTCCGGCGCCGCCGTGGACGTGGCCGTGGACCCGATCGACGGCACCCGCCTGACCGCCATGGGCTACAACAACGCGCTCTCCGTCTTCGCGGTGGCCGAGCGCGGCACCATGTTCGACCCGTCGGCCGTGTTCTACATGGACAAGCTCGTGGTGGGCCCCGAGGCCGCCGACTTCGTGGACATGCGCCTGCCGGTGAAGCAGAACGTGAACCTCGTGGCCAAGGCCCTGGACAAGCCCGTCTCCCAGGTGACCGTGTGCGTGCTGGACCGCCCCCGCCACGAGGGCCTGGTCAAGGAGATCCGCCAGGCCGGCGCCCGCGTGAAGTTCATCCTGGACGGCGACGTCGCCGGCGCCATCGCCGCCGCCCGCCCGGGCACCGGCGTGGACATGATGATGGGCATCGGCGGCACCCCGGAGGGCATCGTCACCGCGTGCGCGATCAAGGCCACCGGCGGCATCATCCAGGGCCGCCTGGCCCCCACCGACGACGCCGAGAAGCAGAAGGCCCTCGACGCCGGCCTCGACCTCGACGCCGTGCTGACCACGAACGAGCTGGTCACCTCCGACCACTGCTACTTCGCGGCCACCGGCATCACCGACGGCGACCTGCTGCGCGGTGTGCGCTTCGCCGACGGCCGCGTGCACACGCAGTCCATCGTGATGCGCTCGTCGTCCGGCACGGTCCGCACCGTGGACGCCGAGCACGACGTGAAGAAGTGGTCCAAGTGGCTGGAGGACCGCGACGCCCGCTGAGCCTGCGGGCCGGCCTGCCGGGCTCAGCCCCGCGGCAGGCCGGCCACGTGCACCGTCGCCGGGGCGCCGGCCGCGGCGCGGACGGCCAGCCGGCCGGACGCCGTCTCCACGGCGGGCAGGAATACGGCCTCGCCCGGGCCCAGCTCGATCTCCTGGCCTGCCAGGGCCAGGCTCGCCGTGCCGCGGGTGACCACCGCGATCCCGGGCCCGTGCACGTCGAGCCCGTGGACGGCGTCGTCCTCGAGCGTGGCCTGGAGCAGCTCGAACTCCTCGAACGGCGGGCGGAAGGCCACCACGGAGTCGGCCACGCGCTCGGGCTCGGTGGAGGGCACCGGCAGCGCCTCGAAGGTGACCACGCGGCGCAGCTCGGGCACGTCCACGTGCTTCGGGGTGAGCCCGCCGCGCAGCACGTTGTCCGAGGCCGCCATGACCTCCACGCCCAGCCCGTGCAGGTACGCGTGCACGTTGCCGGCGGGCAGATGGATGGCCTGACCCGGGGCCAGGTCCACGCGGTTGAGCAGGATGGCCACCACCACGCCGGGGTCGTCCGGGTGGTGCTGGGCGGCCTCGAGGGCCGTGGCCAGCGAGGGGTCGCGCTCGGCCAGGTCCGGCGCGGCCCGCAGCACGTCCACGACCTGCGCGACGGCGCCGGGGGAGCCCCACACGGAGTCGGGGTCGAGGATCGAGGTGAACGCGTCCTCGAGGTCGCCGGCGGCGAGGGTCTGGCTGATCCGGGCGGCGGCGACGGCGACGGCGGACGTGTCCCCGTCCGCCCGCTCCGTGAGGGCGCGGGCCAGGGCCTCGAAGCTGTCCGAGGAGACCTCGGGGGAGCGGAAGCCGCACATCGCCGCGAAGGGGGTCAGGGCGAGCAGCATCTCCGGCTTGTGGTTCGCGTCCCTGTAGTTGCGCTCCGGGGCGTCGGCCGGCACGCCGGCGGCCTCCTCCGCGGCGTAGCCTGCGCGGGCCTGCTCCAGGGTGGGGTGCGCCTGGATGGACAGCGGGGCGCCCGCGGCGAGCAGCTTCATGAGGAAGGGCAGACGGCCCTCCGGCGCGGCGGGTCCGAGGCAGCGCTCGGGGTCCGCGGCCACCACCTCGTCCAGGCCGACGTGGGCGCCGTCCGCCACGACGGCGACGCACGGGGCGCCCGGATGGTCGCCCAGCCACAGCTCGGCCTCGGGGCGGCCGGTGGGCTCGCGTCCCTGCAGGTCGGCGAGGAGCGTGGGGGAGCCCCAGGCGTAGTCACGGATCACGGGCTTCAGGACGTGCATGCGCCCAGCCTAGGTCAGCCCGTCGGCCCGCGCGCCGCGCCTCACGGGGCGGGGATGCACAGCCCGTTGGTCGAGGACGCGTGGTTCAGCACGTCCTCCTGGCCCAGGTCCTCGGCCGTCATCAGGTCCTCGGCGGTGAAGGGCTCGCCGTCGGAGCGGGTCGGCGGGGCCGGCCACGTGGCCGGGTCGTCCTCGTCGACGTCGGGGGTCTGCGTCTCCTGCGCGACGACGGCCAGCACGGTGAGCAGCGGCGTCGCCGAGACCCCGGTCGGCTCCGATCCGGCGGTTGCGGACTCATCGGCCAGCATCTCGTCCACGCGGCGGTGGACGAGGTCGTAGTCGGGGTAGGTGGTGAAGTGGGTGCCCGTGTCGCCGAAGTCGGGCGGGCCGATGGTCAGCCGCCGCATCTTCTGGCCGCGCGAGCGCTCGGCGAGGTCCGCGAACGTGCCGAGCTGGGACTGCGGCAGGTCGGTGGTCACGATCTGCTGGCCCGCCGCGAGGATCCCCTCGAAGCGGGTGAGCACGGTGGCGGGGCTGAACTGCTCCAGCATCGCCGCCTGCATGCACTGCTGCCGGCGGATGCGGGCGTAGTCGGTGGACCAGTGCCGGGAGCGGGCGAAGGCGAGCGCGTCGTCGCCGTTGAAGTGGTGGGTGCCCGGCTCCCACCAGATGTTGCCCCAGGCGCCGTCGGGCCGGACGCCGCGGTGCACCACGTAGCCGCCGCTGACGACGTCCACCCCGCCCATGGCGTCGATCAGCTGGGCGAAGCCGCCCATGTCCATGAGGGCGTAGCCGGAGACGTCCAGGCCGAGGATGCCGCCGGCGGCGTCCTTCATGGCCTCGGCACCGGGGTGTTCGGCGTCCGGGTAGAGGTCTGCGTGGTGCTCCTCCACGTCCGTGTAGAGGGCGTTGAGGATGCACTCGTCGCCGCAGTCGAAGCCGTTCGGGTACACGTCCCACAGCGGGGAGCCCTCGACGAACGGCGCGTTCTGGAGATTGCGGGGCAGGGAGAACATCACGATGGCGCCGGTGCGGGCGTCCACGGAGACCACGTGCATGGAGTCCGGGCGCAGCCCCTGGCGGCCCTCGCCGGCGTCCGCGCCCAGGACCAGGATGTTGTAGCGGCCCTCGGCCTCCGGGACGGCCGGCCCCTCCCGGAAGACCTCGCCGAGCGCGCCGCGGCTCGTGTTCGCGGCCCAGCCGCCGTAGAGCAGGGCGCCGCTGGTGAGCACGAGCGCGAGTGCGGTGACCGTCGCCGTGATCTTCCGCGCGCCGGGGGCGAGCAGGTGCGGTCGGATCAGCCGGAACGTGTCCACCCACAGCACCGCCCAGCCCACCGCCAACGCCGCCAGGACCACCGCCAGTCCGAGCAGCACGCCGTCCCGGGCCATGAGCGAGATCAGGCTCGCGCGGGAGACCAGCCACCACAGCAGCCCGAGGATCAGCACGGCCCACACGGTGACGGTGACCCGCAGCGCCACGCGGCCGAGCCGGCGGCTGCCGGCGACGAGCTGGGCGCCGCCGGGGACCAGCAGGGTCAGGGCGGTGAGGATCAGCGCCCGGCGGGTGCGCTCGGTGGGGGAGGCGACGCGTGGATCTCGGAGCGGGTCGGGCTGCGCGTGACCGGCGGGCACGGATCCGGTGGCGGACGACATCAGCGGTCGGCGGCCATCCGCTCGCGCAGGCGGGCCCCCTTGGCCCGGGCCTGGGCGTTGAGCTCGTCGGCGTGCTCGGCGAGGGCGGCGCGCAGGCGGTCGCCCTCCGCGGTGTCGGCCGAGGCGAGGATGCGGGCGGCCAGCAGGCCGGCGTTGCGGGCGCCGTCGATGGAGACGGTGGCCACCGGCACACCGGCGGGCATCTGGACGATCGAGAGCAGGGAGTCCATCCCGTCCAGGCTCTTGAGCTTCACGGGCACGCCGATCACGGGCAGGGGGGTGACGGCGGCGAGCATCCCGGGCAGGTGCGCCGCGCCGCCCGCGCCGGCCACGATCACGCGGATGCCGCGCTCGTGCGCGCGGGCGCCGAACTCCACCATCTCGTGGGGCATGCGGTGCGCGGAGA
This sequence comes from Micrococcus luteus, assembly GCF_014138885.1. Lineage (NCBI taxonomy): Bacteria > Bacillati > Actinomycetota > Actinomycetes > Micrococcales > Micrococcaceae > Micrococcus > Micrococcus luteus. Next base: position 998,512 of record NZ_JACJIK010000001.1, on the reverse strand, counting down.
CCACGCCGACCTCGACGGGCACGTCGAGCTCGCGCAGGGCCTCGGCGGCCGCGCTCATCACGGGCCAGTCGGAGTCGGAGCCCATCACGACGGAGACGACCGGGGCGTCGTCCTGCAGGGGCTGGGCGGGGGACTGGGGCGTGGCGGTCATGGGCGGGCCTCCGTCTCGGTGCCGGTGGTGGGGGCGTCGTCGCGCAGCAGTGCGGCGGCGGACTCGGCGGTCCGCACGGCCTCCTCGAGGCTGAGGCCGTGGTCCGCGACGACGTTGACGTGACCGACCTTGCGGCCCGGGCGCACGTCCTTGCCGTAGAGGTGGACCTTGGCCTGCGGGTGGGCGGCGAGGGCCGCGACGCTGCCGGCGTGCAGGTCCTCGCGGGCGCCGCCGAGGACGTTCTTCATCACGACGCCGGCCCCGCGGGGGGTCGTCTCGCCCAGCGGCAGGTCGAGCACGGCGCGGACGTGCTGCTCGAACTGGCCGGTGACGGCGCCGTCCATGGACCAGTGGCCGGAGTTGTGGGGGCGCATGGCCAGCTCGTTCACCTGGAAGCCCGGGCCGACCCCCGGCGTCTCGAACAGCTCGACCGCGAGCATGCCGGTGACGTCCAGCTCCTCGGCGAGGCGGACGGCCGCGGCGGTCGCGGCCGCGGCGACGGCCGGGTCGAGGTCCTGGGCCGGGGCGACCACGAGGTCGCACACGCCGGCCACCTGCACCGAGTCGACGACGGGGTAGACGGCCACCTCACCGGAGGGGGTGCGCGCCACCTGCGCGGAGAGCTCACGGGAGAAGGGGACGAGGGCCTCGGCCAGCAGCGGGGTGATGCCGGCGCCGAGCCACGCGGCCAGGGTGCCGTCCGCGGCGGAGGCGCGGGCGTCGTCGGCGTCGTCGAGCGTGAGCACGCCCTTGCCGTCGTAGCCGCCGCGGGCGGTCTTGAGGATCATCGGCCAGCCGTGCTCGTCGCCGAAGGCGAGGACGGCCTCGAGGTCGTCGACCGGCGCCCACGCCGGGTTCGGCAGGCCCAGCCGCTCGACGGCGGCGCGCATGACCAGCTTGTCCTGGGCGTGCTGCAGCGCCTCGGGGCCGGGGCGCACGGCGACGCCGGCCTCCTGCAGGGCCCGCAGGTGCTCGGTGGGCACGTGCTCGTGGTCGAAGGTGACCACGTCCACCGTGGCCGCGAACGCGCGCAGGTCCGCCAGGTCCGCGTGGTCGCCGACCACGTGGGGGGCGACCTGGGCCGCTGACGCGTCCGGGGCCTCCGCGAGCACGCGGAAGGGCACGCCGAGCTCCGCGGCGGCGCCCGCCATCATGCGGGCCAGCTGCCCGCCACCGATCACACCGAGTCGAGGGGAAGTCACCCGGACAGGGTAGTCGGACCGGCTGAGAACTCCGTCACGGAGGGGTGGCCGATGCCGGATCCGAGGAGGGCGCGCGCCGGGGGCGCGGCTACAGTGTTCCCCAGCCCTGCGCGGGTCCGCCCCGCGTGCACACCCCCGTCCCGAACCGAGGAGTCCACGCCCATGCTGTCCGATCTCTGGGGCCGCCTGACCGGGATGGTCTCCCTGCTGTGGCGGGAGGTGGCCAAGTTCGGCACCGTCGGTGCGGCCGCGTTCGTGGTGGACTCGCTCGTCTTCTGGTGGATGATGACCGGCCCGCTCGAGGGGTCCAACGTCAAGGCCAAGATCGTGGGCGGCGTCGTCGCCACCCTGTTCAGCTGGGTGGCCAACCGCTACTGGACGTTCCGGGACAAGCGCTCCTCGAACAAGACGCGCGAGCTCGTGATGTTCCTGATCATGAACGCGATCGGGCTGGGCATCCAGGCCGGCTGCGTGGCGATCGCGCAGTACCTGATGGGCGTGACCGACCCGACCGGCCTGTTCATCGCCGGCAACGTGATCGGCCTGTTCTTCGGCACCGTGTTCCGCTACTTCGCCTACCGGTTCTGGGTGTTCAAGGAGAAGCTGGACGTGGAGCCCGGCTTCGCCAACGACCTCGCGATCATCACCGGCCAGATGCCCGTGCTGCGCGAGGAGCAGCTGCCTCCGCACGGCCGGCACGAGGCCCGGGGCCGGCCCGCCGAGCGCGGGCATCGGGCCGACGGCCCGGCCCGGCACCGCACCCCCGACGCCGGGGTCTGAGCGTCCCGGCCTGACCCCGCCGCCCCGTCAGGGGCGCACGGTCACCGCCCGGCCCGCGTCCCACGCCTCCAGCGCGGCCCGCACTCCCGCCCACGACAGGCGGGGGCGCGGGCCGTCGTCGTCCGGGGCGACGTCGGCCCCGGCCGGGATCGACGCGGGCCGCACGTGGTCCACGGGGCCGGGCAGGGCATCCGGCTGGGCGCGGATCTCGGCGGCCACGTCCACGACGGCCGGGTCGGCGGCCGGGCCGTCGAACTCGGGCTCGAGGCCGCGCGGCAGGGCCACGGCGAACACGGTCACGGACGGGTCCGGCCACGCCTCGGGCCGGTCCGTGAGGACGGCGGCGGGGGAGTCGCCCTCGAGGGCGGGCTCGGCCTCGGCGCAGAGCACGCCGAGGGCGAGGGCGTGGGAGAGCCAGTGGACGGGCAGGTCCAGGGCGACGGCGTCACCCGCCCCCACGCCCTCGTCGCCGAGCAGGCCCGCGAACTTGGCGGCCCAGTTCACGGTCACACGGCCCGAGAGCTCGAGGCGCTGGTCCACCGCGCCGGGCTCGTCCGGGGCCCCCGGCTCCTGGACGAGCGCGGGCCGCGGGGAGGAGGCGAGGCGGTGCACGAGGGGGCCGGTGGACCGGGGTGCGGAGAGGGAGACCATGGGCCCAGTGTGGCACCCGTTCGGTTTGACTCGGCATGAATCACACCGATGTAATGAACCCGGGCCAACGGTCCCGCCAGGAGGGGCCCGCCGGCTTGCCCGGCACCCGCGCGGACCGCATGATCACCCGGCCCACAGCCGCCACGTCGATCCCGGGAAGAGGCGTCACACATGGAGCAGACCCAGCGAGTCGAGGACGCGCACCGCGCCGATCCCGCGCCGGCACCTCGTCCGCGGAGCGTCCCCAGCGACTGGTTCCTCGACCCCGCCGACCCGCAGGCCGGCGTCTCCGGCGCGAGCCTCGAGGACCAGGCGACCGCCTTCCTCACCGCCCACGACCTCGACGGCGAGACCGGCACCCCGGCCGCCACCGTCACCGCCCTCTTCCCCGGTGACGAGCGTCCGGTCGAGGCCGTGCCCGTCTCCGCCGACTGGGCCGCCATCCCGGGCGTGACCACCGAGCCCGTCGAGGGCGAGCTGGCCTGGCAGGCGGACGCCCTGTGCGCGCAGACGGACCCCGAGGCGTTCTTCCCGGAGAAGGGCGGCTCCACGCGGGACGCCAAGCGTGTGTGCGAGGCCTGCACCGTCAAGGACGCGTGCCTGGAGTACGCCATGGCGAACGACGAGCGCTTCGGCATCTGGGGCGGGCTCTCCGAGCGCGAGCGTCGCCGCCTGCGCCGCGCCCGCGCCTGACGCGCGGCGCCCGTCCGCCGGGCGCGGTGCCCGGCGCGGACCGCCCGGTCCGGGCTCAGCCGCGGCCCCAGCTGGGGTCGAGCACCTGCGGGTCCACGCCCAGCGCGTCGGCGCAACGGCTCAGCGCCACCCCGTAGACGGCCCCCTCGAGGTCGGCCGGGTCGGCCGCGTCCCGCAGCGGCCGCTCGAACAGGGTGATCAGCACCCCGTCCCGGCCCTGCCGCTCGGCCCGCGCGAACAGCGCCTCCTCATCCCGTTCCCGGCCGGCGTGCAGCTCGCGCAGCCGCTCGTCGAGCCGGTCCGGGATGCGCTCCACCCGCGCGGTCACGTGCCGCAGCCCGGGCGCGTCCAGGGAGCCCAGCCGGTCCACCGCCTTCTCGACGGCGGTCAGCAGCGCCTCGCCCCGGCCCCGCTCCGAGCGCGCACCGAACGGGCGCGGATGCCGCAGCCCTCGGCCACGGCGGTCCCGGCCGCCGCGCCCCGTGGGGGAGGAGACGCCGGCCTCGGCCGGGCCGCCCTCGACGCCCGGCTCGGCCCCCGCGGCGTCGCCCGCCCGGAACGGCAGGGGGTCGAGGGGATCGGAGGAGGCGGACGCGGTCATGCGCGCCATGGTAGGCCACCGCTCCGGGCCGTCCGCCGAGTAGGGTGGCGGGCGTGGGACCCATGCGACGCTGCAGCAAGACCGGATGCCAGAGCCCTGCCCTGGCCACGCTGACGTACAACTATGCGGACTCGCAGGTGGTCATCGGGCCCCTGTCGCGCCGGGCGGAGCCGCACACGTACGACCTCTGCGGCGAGCACGCTCGGCGCACCACGGCCCCGCGCGGCTGGGAGGTGCTGCGGCTGGAGCTGCCCGAGCACTACGAGGCCGTCGACGCGGACGGCGGCGTGCGCACGGTCCCCACCCGGCCCATGGCCGTCCCGCCGGCCCGCCCCGGGCTGCGCGTGGTGCGTGACGGGGACTGACGCGGTGCGTCTCGTGCCGTCCGGGGCCTCGCTAGGCTGGAGGGCATGACTGAGACCTCCGCAGAGTTCCGCACCCCCGACGTCGACCCGGCCTTCGCCAACCGCACCACCGTGCCCGGTGCCTCGTTCGACTTCACGGTCCGGGACCTGTCCCTGGCCGAGGCGGGCCGCCACCAGATCCGCCTGGCCGAGCACGAGATGCCGGGGCTGATGTCCCTGCGCGAGGAGTACGGGGAGGCCCAGCCGCTCAAGGGCGCCCGCATCGCCGGCTCCCTGCACATGACCGTGCAGACCGCCGTGCTCATCGAGACCCTCATCGCCCTCGGCGCCGAGGTCCGGTGGGCCTCCTGCAACATCTTCTCCACGCAGGACGAGGCCGCCGCCGCCGTCGTCGTGGGCTCGGGAACCCCCGAGGACCCGCAGGGCGTGCCGGTGTTCGCCTGGAAGAACGAGTCCCTCGAGGACTACTGGTGGACCGCCTCGCAGATCCTCACCTGGCCGGGCGCGGACGAGGATCCGGAGCGCGGCCCCAACATGATCCTGGACGACGGCGGCGACGCCACCCTGCTGGTGCACAAGGGCGTCGAGTTCGAGGCCGCGGGCGCCGTGCCCAGCGCCACCGAGGACGACCCCGAGGAGTACCGGATCATCCTCGAGACGCTGCGCCGCTCGCTGGCCCGCGACCCGCAGCACTGGACCCGCACCGCCGGCACCCTGCGCGGCGTCTCCGAGGAGACCACAACGGGCGTGCTGCGCCTCTACCAGCTGGCGCAGGAGGGCCGCCTGCTCTTCCCGGCGATCAACGTGAACGACGCCGTGACCAAGTCCAAGTTCGACAACAAGTACGGCATCCGCCACTCCCTGCCGGACGGCCTCATGCGCGCCACGGACGTGCTGATCGGCGGCAAGGTGGCCGTGGTCTGCGGCTACGGCGACGTCGGCAAGGGCGCCGCCGAGGCCCTGCGCGGCCAGGGCGCCCGCGTGATCGTCACGGAGATCGACCCGATCTGCGCGCTGCAGGCCGCGATGGACGGCTACCAGGTGGCCCGCCTCGAGGACGTGGTGGGCGAGGGCGACATCTTCGTCACCACCACCGGCGGCAAGGACATCATCATGGCCGAGCACATGGCCGCCATGAAGGACAAGGCCATCGTGGGCAACGTCGGCCACTTCGACAACGAGATCGACATGGCCGGCCTGGCCCGCATCCCCGGCGTCGTGAAGACGGAGATCAAGCCGCAGGTCCACGAGTGGACCCTGGACGGCGGCACGGAGGCCGAGCGGAGCATCATCGTGCTCTCCGAGGGTCGCCTGCTGAACCTCGGCAACGCCACCGGCCACCCCTCGTTCGTGATGAGCGCGTCCTTCACCAACCAGGTGATGGCGCAGATCGAGCTCTTCGGCGGCTCCACGGGCACCGGCGCCCTGACCGGCGAGCACTACGAGAAGCGCGTCTACACGCTGCCCAAGGTGCTGGACGAGAAGGTCGCCCGCCTGCACCTGGACGCCCTCGGCGTCGGGCTGACCGAGCTGACCAAGGCCCAGGCCGAGTACCTCGGCGTGGACGTGGCCGGCCCCTACAAGGCCGACCACTACCGCTACTGATCCCCGGCGCCCGCGGGCGGACGGACCCATTCGAGAGAGGCACGAGCATGGCTTCCCATCAGGCCGGCCGCGGGCGCGACGAGCGCGCCGGGGCGGAGGACTTCGATTCCGGGCTGGACTACGGCGCGTTCGTCGAGGACGACGCCGCGGACGACCCGAACCGCACCCAGGCGCTGCCCGCCATGGGCCGGGACGACGACGGCGGCGCCCAGCACACCTCGGCGCTCAGCCCCGAGGACCTCGCCGCGCTGCGCGGCGGGGACGCGGCGGCCGCGGACCGACGCGACGCCGGCCGCCCGGCCGCGGACGCCGACCGCGACATCGTCGCCTCCCGGGCCGTGCCCGAGGGCGGCCGGCGGCCGCTGCCCGGCGCCGACGAGCTCGGCCCGCTGAGCGCCGCCGTCGGGGCCCGCGCGGCGGGGTCGAGCGCCGCCGCCCCGGTCGACCGCTACCCCGAGGACGGCACGGCCGCCCCCGTGGCCCAGGCGGCGGCCCTGCAGGGCCCCACGCCGGAGGAGCGCGCGCGCCTGCCCAAGGCGGGCCCGCGCCTGGCGCAGGTGCTGCTGGCGATCCTCGCCCCGCTCGCCCTGCTGCTGGCCACCGTCCGCCTCGTGGCGAGCCCGGTGTTCCTGTGGCTGGAGTACCACCGGCCCGGGTTCCCCGCGGACCGGTTCGGCTTCACCCTCGCCGACCGCATGCACTACGGCTCCGCCGGGCTGGACTACGTGACCAACCTGGCCGGGCCGCGGTATCTCAGCAGCCTCACGCACCAGGGCGCGCCCCTGTTCACCGAGGTCGAGGTCGACCACATGACGGATGTGAAGACCGTGCTGTGGATCGCCGCCGCGGCGCTCGTGGTGCTCCTGGTGGTGTGCGCCCTGCTCATCGCGTCCCTGCTGCGCACCAGCCCCGGCGGGGTGCGCCGCGCCCTGTTCGCCGGCGCCGTGTGGCTGCCGCTCGCGGTGATCGCGCTCGCGGTCCTGGCGGTGCTGGGCTGGGAGACGTTCTTCGCTGGCTTCCACTCGCTGTTCTTCGCGGACGGCACGTGGACGTTCTCCGTGCGGGACGCTCTCATCCGCCTCTACCCCGAGCAGTTCTGGGTGGACGCGGCCGTGGTGGTCGGGCTGGTGACCCTGCTGGCGTCCCTCGTGACGCTCGTGCTCACGTGGCCCACGCGCCGCCGTCGTGAGCTGAGCGCGGACCGCCGCGAGCAGCTGCTGCGCACCCGCCTGCGCTGGGCCCGGGAGGACGACGCCGTGGTGCGCTGACCGCCGCCGGACGACACCGGGAACGGGCCGGGAGGACGAGGCGTCCTCCCGGCCCGTCGTCGTCCGGGGGCGGGGTCAGCGGCGGTAGAGGGCCTCGACGTCCTCGGCGTGGTCCTCGATCACCTGGGCCCGCTTGAGCTTCTGGGACTGGGTGACGTGCCCGGAGTCCTCGGTGAACGGGTGGTCCAGGATGCGGAAGCGGCGGATGGACTCGGCACGGGAGACGCCCGCGTTGACCTGGTCCACCGCCTCCTGGATCGAGGCCAGCACGGTGGGGTCCGTCGCGGCCTCGGCCGGCGTGAGGCTGAGCTCGCGGTCCAGGGCCCACTGGGTGAAGGCCTCGGTGTCCAGGGTGATGAGGGCGCCCACGAACGGGCGGTTCTCGCCGACCACCACGACGTGCTCGATGAGCCGGTGCTGGCGCAGCGCCTCCTCCATGGGCGTGGGGTACACGTTCTTGCCGCCGGCGGTGATGATCACGTCCTTCTTGCGGCCGGTGATCCGCAGGAAGCCGTGCTCGTCCAGCGCACCGATGTCCCCGGTGCGGAAGAAGTCGTCCTCCATCGCCTCCGCCGACGCCTTCGGCATGCCGTGGTAGCCGTCGAACACCACGGGGCCGCGGATGAGGATCTCGCCGTCCTCGGCGATCTTCACCGTCACCCCGGCCACGGGCAGGCCCACGGTGCCCACGCGGTGCGCGCCGGGGATGTTCACGGTGGCCGGCGCGGTGGTCTCCGTGAGGCCGTAGCCCTCCACGATCGGAATGCCGGCGCCGCGGAAGAAGTGCACCAGCTCCGGGGAGAGGGCGGACGCGCCGGACACGCACGAGATCACCTCGCCGCCGAGGGCCTCCCGGATCTTGCGGTAGACCAGCCGGTCGAACAGCGCGCGCCGGGCGCGCAGCAGGGCCGAAGGCCCGGGGCCGTCCCCGAACTCGGCCTCGTCCACGGCCGTGGACCATTCGATGGCGGTGCGCTTGGCGGCCGCGTAGATCCGCCCGGTGCCGCTCTTCTGGGCCTTGGCCTCGATGCCGGCCTCGACCTTCTCGAACACGCGCGGCACGGCCAGCAGCCACGTGGGGTGGAAGGAGGCGAGGTCGCCGAGCAGCGTGGCCGGGGAACCGGAGTGGGCCACCTGGATGCGGGCGTACAGGCAGATGACCTGGACGGCGTGGGCGAGCACGTGGGCCAGCGGGAGGAAGAGCAGGGTGCGCGACGTTGTCGTCTCCGGGGACCACTGGACCACCTCGCGCGCGAAGTGCAGCACGTTGATGGCCGCGCCCACGAAGTTGCCGTGCGTGATCACGGCGCCCTTCGGGCGGCCGGTGGTGCCGGAGGTGTAGACGATCGAGGCGGGGCTGGCGAGGGTCGCCAGGGAGCGGGCGTGCTCGACCGCGTCATACGACACGAACGCGCCGGCCTCGGCCAGCTCCGCCAGTCCGGCGTCCGTCAGCGGGAACGTCGCCACGTCCACGCCCGCGTGCCCGGCGGCCTCGGCGACGCGCTCGCCGAGCTCCTCGCTGCCGACGGCGACCACCCGCAGGCCCGAGTCCGTGACGATGTGCTCCACCTGGTGGGCCGAGGAGGTCTCGTAGATCGGCACGGAGACGGCGCCGGCGAACCACACGGCCTGGTCGAGGACGGCCCACGCGTAGGAGGTGGGGGAGAACAGGCCCACCCGGTCCCCGGGCTGGACGCCGCGGGCGATGAGGCCGGCCGCCACGGCGCGCACCTGGGTGAGGAACGCGGTGAAGTGGACGTCCACCCAGCCGCCCGCGCCGTTGCGCACGGCGTACACGGGGGCGTCCGGCCGGTCGGCACAGGAGGTGACGATCAGGTCCGTGATGTTGGAGTCCGCCGGCGGCATGCCGACGAGCTCGGTGGCGGACTCATGGACGGGGCTCTGGTTCTGCACGGTCCGAGCGTATCCATTTCCGGGCGTGCGGCGCGCGGTCGGGCACGCCCGCGCCCGGGACGTGGCCGTCAGATCCAGCTGCTGAACCACATCCGCCAGCGCCACTGGTCGTACGGGATCACGTCGCCGATCCACACGGGCAGGAAGAACAGGGACACGGCGACGGCGATCGTCACGTACGCCAGCACCAGGGCCGAGCCCCAGCGGGGCCCGGGTCGGCGGCCCGGCCGGAGCAGCAGTGAGAGCGCCAGGGCGATCATCATCACGAGGAAGGGCTCGTAGGCGATCGTGTAGAAGAAGAACATGGTCCGCTCGGGCCACAGGAACCACACCAGCTGCCCGGCCGCGTAGGCGCCGAGCAGGGCGCCGGCCCGCCAGTCCCGGTGGCGCACCAGCAGCCACACGCACACGAGGACGGCGGCCAGGCCCGTCCACCACACGAACGGGTTGGCGATGTCCGTGATGGCCGCCGAGCACGCGCCCGCGGCGTCCGCCGGGCAGATCCCCTCGCCGGGCTCTGCACCCTCGTAGTAGTAGCTCACGGGCCGGCCCATGAACGGCCAGGTCCACGGGTTGGCGGCGTAGTCGTGGGGGCTGGTGAGACCCTGGTGGAAGGTCGTGGACTCCACGTGGTAGTGCCACAGGGAGCGCAGCGGACCGGGGACCAGCCCCGCGAGCAGGCCCTCCGGCGGGTTGTCCCGGTGCCAGTCCCGGTAGTAGCCGCCCTCCGTGACGAACCAGCCGGTCCACGAGGCCAGGTAGGCGACCAGGCCGCCGCCCACCACGGCCACGAACGCGTACAGGCCGTCCTTCTCGACGCCGGCCCACGCCCAGTGCCGCACCCCGGCGGTCCGGCGCGCGGACATGTCCCACAGGACCGTGAGCAGGCCGAAGGCCGCCATGAACGCCAGCCCGGAGAGCTTCACGGCGCAGCCGGCGCCCAGTAGCACGCCCGCCAGCAGTCGCCACGGGCGCCAGCCGAGCCACGGCCCGCTGGCCAGGGCGTCGCGTCCCCGCCGGGCGACGTCGTGGGCGAGCCGCTCCGCGAGCAGCCGCCGCCCGTGGACGCGGTCCGCCAGCAGCGCGGCGAAGGCCGCGAGCACGAAGAACGAGAGGAAGATGTCCAGCAGCCCGATGCGGGACATCACCAGGTGGTGGCCCTCCACGGCCAGCAGCAGCCCGGCGACCGCGCCCAGGGACACCGAGCGCAGCAGGTGCTGCGTGGCGAGGGCGACCAGCAGGACGGACAGCGTGCCGGCCACCGCGGCACTGAATCGCCAGCCCACCCCGTTGTCCGGACCGAACGCGAGCATGCCCAGGCCGATCAGCCACTTGCCCAGCGGCGGGTGCACCACGTAGGCGGCCCCCTCGAGCGGCTCCGCCTCGCCGCGCGCGAACGCGTCGTTGACGTCCTCGTCCCACCGCCGCTCGTAGCCGGACTCCAGGAGGGAGTAGGCGTCCTTGGGGTAGTAGGTCTCGTCGAAGATCAGCTGGTCCGGGTGGGCCAGGTTCGTGAACCGCAGGACGCCGGCGATCACCGTGACCAGCAGCGGCAGGATCCAGTGCCACCGCGTCAGGGGCGCCGCGCTCACCCCGAGGCGGGCGCGCAGGGCGGCGACGCCGAAGGGGCCGTCGTCGACCGCGACGGCGGCGGGGCGTGAGGCGAGGGCGGTGGCGGGCACGGGCTCCATGCTAGGCCGCACGGTGGACGGCGAGACGTGCACGGTGGCCGGGGCCGTAGGCTCGGGGCAGCCGTCCGTCCGTCGAAAGGTCGTCCCATGCCCGAGGGTCGCATCGTCCTGGCCGCCACCCCCATCGGCAACCTCGGGGACGCGTCCGCGCGCCTGCGTGAGCTGCTGGCGGAGGCGGACGTGATCGCCGCCGAGGACACCCGGACCGCGCGGCGCCTGTGCGCCGGACTGGGCGTCACCCCGGCGGGCAGGGTGGTGGCCCATCACGAGCACAACGAGGCGGCCTCCGCCCAGGGGCTGCTGGACCAGGTGCGGGGCGGTGCCACGGTGGCGGTGGTCTCGGACGCGGGCATGCCCACGGTCTCGGACCCGGGGTACCGGCTCGTGGCGGCCGCGGTGTCCGCAGGGCTGCCCGTGACCTGCGCGCCCGGCCCCTCCGCCGTGACCACCGCGCTCGCCCTCTCCGGCCTGCCGACGGACCGGTTCGCCTTCGACGGCTTCGTCCCCCGCAAGGACGGGGAACGACGGCGATGGCTCACCTCCCTGCTGACCGAGGCCCGCACTGTGGTCGCCTTCGAGTCGCCGCAGCGCCTGGCGGACGCGCTGGCCGTCGTCGTGGAGGTCCTCGGTGCGGAACGGCCGGTGTGCGTGGCGCGCGAGCTCACCAAGCTGCACGAGGAGGTGGTGCGCGGCACCGCGGCCGAGGTGCATGCCTGGGCTGCGGAGCGGCACGCGGGGGAGGGGATCCGCGGGGAGATCGTGCTGGTGATCGGGCCGGCCGCGCCCGGCGCTGCGGGCGAGGCGTCCGAGGCGGACGCCGTCGCCGAGGTGGCGGTGCTGGTGGAGTCCGGCACCCGGTTGAAGGAGGCCGTGGCCGCGGTGGCCGGAGCCCACGGGATGCGGAGCCGGGAGCTCTACCAGGCGGTGCTCGCGGCCCGGGGCTGACACGTCCCCGGCTACACAGATGCTCATGCGCGGGGGCGCGGCCCCGGGGCCTGGCTAGGATCAGCCGTGGAGCCGCTGCCGACCGCCGCCGGACGGCGTCGGAATACCCGTGGCCGTCCACCCGTTCCCCTGAGGGACGCGGGGCGTGCCGCCTCCGACCACCGACCCCGAAAGAGGTGCATCATGACCGTGACCGCTGAGCGCGAGAAGGCGCTGCTGGAGTCCGTCCCCACCGGCCTGCTGATCGACGGCGAGTGGCGCGATGCCTCCTCCGGCAAGACCTTCGACGTGAAGGACCCGGCCACCGGCAAGGTCATCGCGAGCCTGCAGGACGCGAACTCCGACGACGCCATGGCCGCCTTCGACGCCGCCTGCGCCGCGCAGGCCGACTGGGCCCGCACCCCGGCCAAGGAGCGCGCCGACATCCTGCGCCGCGCCTACGACCTGATCAACGAGCGCGCCGAGGACTTCGCGCTGCTGATGACCCTCGAGATGGGCAAGCCGCTCGCCGAGGCCCGCGGCGAGGTCACGTACGGCAACGGCTTCCTGCGCTGGTTCTCCGAGGAGGCCGGCCGCCACTACGGCCGCACCCTGACCGTGCCGGAGGGCACGCTGCGCATGCAGGTGCACCATCGCCCGGTGGGCCCGTGCCTGCTGATCACCCCGTGGAACTTCCCGCTGGCCATGGCCACCCGCAAGGTGGGCCCCGCCGTCGCCGCCGGCTGCACCATGGTCCTCAAGGCCGCCAAGCTGACCCCGCTGACCACCCAGCTGTTCGCGCAGGTGATGCAGGAGGCCGGCCTGCCCAAGGGCGTGCTCAACGTCGTGGCGGGCTCCTCCGCCTCGTCGATCTCCAGCCCGATCCTGCAGGACCGGCGCCTGCGCAAGGTGTCCTTCACCGGTTCCACCCCGGTCGGTGTGCGCCTCATGAAGGACGCGGCGGACAACGTGCTGCGCACCTCCATGGAGCTCGGCGGCAACGCCCCGCTCATCGTCTTCGAGGACGCGGACCTGGACGCCGCCGTCGAGGGCGCCTTCGCCGCGAAGATGCGCAACATGGGCGAGGCCTGCACCGCCGCCAACCGCTTCCTCGTGCACGAGGACGTGGCCGAGGAGTTCACGCAGAAGTTCGTGGCCAAGCTCGAGGCGCTCAAGCCCCTGCGCGGCACCGACCCGGAGTCCACCCTCGGCCCGATCGTGGACGAGGGCGCGCGCGACGACATCGACCAGCTCGTCCAGGACGCCGTGGCGGCCGGCGGCGAAGTGCTCACCGGCGGCCACAAGATCGAGGGCGACGGCTACTTCTACGCGCCGACCGCGATCAAGGTGGAGGAGGGCAACCCGATCCTCCAGCAGGAGATCTTCGGCCCCGTGGCCCCGATCGTGACCTTCTCCTCCGAGGAGGAGGCCATCGAGATGGCCAACGACACCGAGTACGGCCTCGCCTCCTACGTGTTCACGAAGGATCAGGCCCGGATGTACCGCGTGGCCGAGAGCATCGAGTTCGGCCTCATGGGCTACAACGTGGGCGTCATCTCCAACCCGGCCGCGCCGTTCGGCGGCGTGAAGCAGTCGGGCCTGGGCCGTGAGGGCGGCGCCGAGGGCATCGAGGAGTACACCTCGGTGCAGTACATCGGCATCGCCGACCCGTGGGCGGCCGCGAAGGCCTGACCCTCGCGCCGAGCCGTGCCCTCCGGGGGCGGTATCGGGTGGTATCCACGTCGGATACCACCCGATACCGCCCCCGAGGCGTGTCGGGGGGCCCGGGCTCGGCTCCCTAGAGTGGGGTGCATGGCCCACGCATCCGAGACCCCGCTCGCCTACCGCGCCTCCGCCCAGCAGCCGGACGACGACGGCGGCCCGCGCCGGGACGCCCGCGAGGAGAAGTCGGGCCGCAAGCGTCGTCTCGAGTACCCGCCCGCACCGGAGCCGCTGCCGGTGCCCGTCGTGGACAACCACACGCACCTCGACTTCCGCGACGGCTTGGTCCGCGTGGACGTCCACCAGGCGATGGACGCGGCGGAGGCGGTGGGCGTGACCGGCGCGGTCCAGGTGGGCTGCGACGTCGCCTCGGCCCGGTTCACGATCGCGGCGATCGAGGCCGAGCCTCGCCTGCTCGGCGCCGTGGCGCTGCACCCCAACGACGCGGCCCGCCTGACCGAGTGCGGCGAGTTCGAGGAGGCGTTCGCGGAGATCGCCGAGCTCGCCCGTCACCCTCGCGTGCGCGCGGTGGGTGAGACGGGCCTCGACTACTTCCGGACGCAGGACGAGGCCGGCCACGCGGCGCAGCAGGAGTCCTTCCGCCGGCACATCCGACTCGCCCGCGAACTCGGCACGGCCCTGCAGATCCACGACCGGGACGCGCACGACGACGCCGTCCGGATCCTGCTCGAGGAGGCGGCCGACGGCGGGCTGCCCCCGCACGTGGTGTTCCACTGCTTCTCCGGTGGCCCCGATCTGGCCCGCACGTGCGCCGAGCACGGCTGGCACATGTCCTTCGCCGGCCCCGTCACCTTCAAGGCCAACGATGAGCTGCGTGAGGCGCTGCGGATCGCCCCGGCCGAGCTGCTGCTCGTGGAGACGGACGCGCCCTTCCTCACGCCGCATCCGCATCGGGGCCGCCCCAACGCGCCCTACCTGGTCCCGGTCACACTGCGGGGCATGGCGGAGACGCGCGGAGACGACGTGGCGGCCCTCGCCCGCGCGGTGAGCGAGAACACCGCCCGGGTGTACGGGGCGTTCTAAGCCGATCCAGACCCGGCCCCTAGGATGAGCGACGTGCTGACCCGACTCCTCAAAGCCCGGCTGCCCGAGGGAACGCAGTACCTGGTGGACCGCCCCATGCGGATCCGCCTCGTGTTCGTGGTCCTCGGGTCCGTCCTCGTGGCCGGCCTCGAGATGGTGGCGCTCGCCTCGATCATCCCGCTGGTCAGCCTGCTGACCTCAGGTGAGCTGGGCTCCCCGGCGCTCGAAGGGCTGCTGGCCCGGTTCGGGGCCGTGACGGTGCCGGAGCAGACGGTGGCCTTCGCCGTCGTGATCGTGGTGGCCTTCCTGCTCAAGGCGATCCTGGTGCTCGCGTTCCGCTGGTGGACCATGGGGTTCACCAACCAGAACCTCGTCCGCACGTCCGCCACGCTGCTGCGCTACTACCTGCGGGCCGACTACGGCCTGCACCTGACGCGCACGGTCGGCACCCTGGTCAACAACGTCACCGGCACCTCCAGCATGGCGTACACGGGCGTGGTGAATGCGTCCGTCACGTTCCTCACGGAGGCCGTGACGCTCGTCGCGGTGGCGGTCGTGGTGGGCGTCTCCATGCCGCTGACGGGGCTCGGGATGGCCCTGTACTTCCTCGCCGTCGCCTGGGTGATCAAGACCGTGATCCGCCGCCCGGCCTCCCGCCTGGGCTGGACCCTGGTGACCGCGGGGGAGCGGGCCAACACGGCGGCGCTGCAGGGCCTGGAGAACTACAAGGACGTGAAGATCCGCGGCAACGACTCGGCCTTCATGGAGGAGTACCGCGCCGCCCGCATGGAGAGCGCCGAAGCCACGCGGCTCAAGATGATCCTCACGATGATGCCGCGCTACGTGCTCGAGGTCGCCTTCGTGGCCGCCATCGCGGCGCTCGTGGCCGTGGCCTTCATCCAGGGCCGCGGCGGGGAGGCGTTCGGCTCGCTCGCCCTGCTCGCGATGGCCGGCTTCCGCGTGCTGCCGTCCATGGCCGCGCTCATGGCCACCACCAACGAGATCCGCACGTCCTGGCCGGCCTTCGAGCGCACGACGGCGGAGCTCGCCGCCGCGCAGCCGGTCCTGCACGCGGCGGACCGGCCCTACGAGCGCGTCACGTTCGAGGAGGCCATCGAGGTGCGGGACGCGTCCTTCACCTACCCCGGCAAGACCGAGCCGGTCCTGCGCGACATCGACCTGCGCATCCCCTTCGGGTCCTCGTACGCCTTCGTGGGCGGCAGCGGTGCCGGCAAGACCACCCTGGTGGACCTGGTCATCGGCTTCCACCACGCCCAGCGCGGTGGGGTCTACGTGGACGGGGTGGAGCTCGAGGCCAACCCGCGCGGCTGGTGGGACAACGTGGCGTTCGTCCCGCAGTCCGTCACCGTGGTCAACGGGACGGTGCTGCACAACGTGCTCCTGGACGTCGAGGCCGCCCAGACGGCGGACCGGGCCGAGGTGGAGCGCGTGCTGCGCGAAGCCCAGCTGGGCCAGTGGCTGGACGAGCTCCCCGACGGCCTGGACACCGTGATCGGCGAAGGGGCCGTGGGCGTCTCCGGCGGCCAGCGCCAGCGCCTGGGCATCGCGCGCGCGCTCTTCCGGCGCCCCCGCCTCCTCGTGCTCGATGAGGCGACGTCGGCCCTCGACAACCTCACGGAACGCCGGGTCACCGAGGTGATCGAGTCGCTGCGCGGCCGGATCACGGTCATCGTGGTCGCCCACCGTCTCTCCACGGTCAAGCGCTGCGATCAGATCGTGCTGATGGACCAGGGGCGGATCATCGGCCAGGGCACGTTCGCCGGGCTGCAGGAGACGAGCCCCGAGTTCCGCGAGCTCGTCCGGCTCGGTGACCTCTCCACCTGAGCGGAGCCCGCGCCGCTGCGCCCCGGTTACCCCGTCCGGCGCCCCGATAGACTCGCGGGCATGGTCCAGCCCTCCCCGCACCCCGCCCCCGCCCCGCTGCTGAGCGCCGCGGACGTGCGGCGCATCGCCGCCGAGCTGGACCTGCGTCCCACCAAGCAGTGGGGCCAGAACTTCGTGATCGACCCGAACACGATCCGGCGCATCGTGCAGGCCGCGGACGTGACCGCGGACGAGCACGTGCTGGAGATCGGTCCCGGGCTGGGCTCGCTCACCCTCGGCCTGCTGGACGCGGCCGCCGCCGTCACCGCCGTCGAGATCGACCCGGTCACCGCCGCCCGCCTGCCGCGCACCGCTGCCGAGTTCCGCCCCGGGGCCGAGGGTGCCCTCGCCGTGCTGCACGCGGACGCCATGACCCTGAGCGAGCAGGCCCTGGCTGAGGTCCGGCCCGCCACCGCCGCCGGCGGTCCCACCGCGCTCGTGGCGAACCTGCCCTACAACGTGGCCGTGCCCGTGCTGCTGCACGCGCTCGCGGTCCTGCCGGGGCTGCGGCACGGCCTGGTGATGGTGCAGGAGGAGGTCGCGGACCGTCTCGCGGCCGGGCCCGGCTCCAGGGTCTACGGCGTGCCGTCCGCCAAGGCGGCGTGGTACGCGGACGTGCGCAAGGCGGGCACCATCGGCACCCAGGTGTTCTGGCCGGCTCCGCGCATCCACTCCGGGCTGGTCGCCTTCACCCGACGCGAGCCGCCGGCGGGCGGCGCGTCCCGCCGGGAGGTCTTCGCCGTGGTGGACGCCGCCTTCGCCCAGCGCCGCAAGACCCTGCGCGCCGCGCTCGCCTCCTGGGCCGGGTCGCCGCAGGCGGCGGAGGACGCCCTGGTGGCCGCCGGCGTGGACCCGCGCGCCCGCGGCGAGGCCCTGGACATCGCGGCCTTCGCGCGGATCGCCGAGCACGGCCCGCGGCGTGCGGCGGAGGAGGTGGGCGCATGACGACGGAGGACCTCGGCCTCGACCCCACGGCCCGGCACGTCACGGTCAGCGCCCCCGGCAAGGTGAACCTGTCCCTGCGGGTGGGACCCCCCGGTGCGGACGGCTACCACCCCGTGGCCACCGTGTACCTGGCCGTCAGCCTGCGGGAGACCGTCACGGCGATCGCGCGCACGGACGGGAGGATCACCGTCGGCCCGTCGGGCCGCCACATCAGTCTGGTGGACACCCAGGACGTGCCCTGGGACGAGCGCAACCTCGCGCACCGCGCCGCCGCGCACCTGCGGCGCACCCTCGGGCTCGATCCTGACACCCACGGCGTCCACCTCGAGGTCGCCAAGCAGGTCCCGGTCGCGGGCGGCATGGGCGGCGGCTCCGCCGACGCGGCCGCCGCGCTGCTCGCGTGCAGCGTCCTGTGGGAGACCGGGCACACCCGCGCCGAGCTCGCCGAGCTGGCCGCCCCGCTGGGCGCGGACGTGCCCTTCAGCGTGCTGGGCGGCGCCGCCGTCGGGCTCGGGACCGGGGCCGAGCTGACCCCCGTCGCGGCCCGCACCCCGGTGCACCTCGTCCTCGTCCCGGCGGACGCCGGGCTGTCCACCCCCGTGGTGTTCCAGACCCTGGACGAGCTGCGCCGGGAGGGCCACCTGACCGACGGGCCGGCGCGCCCGGAGGTGAACGAGGCCGTCCTGCGGGCCCTCACCGCGGCGGACCCGCTCGAACTCGCCACCGCCATGGACAACGACCTGCAGACCCCGGCCGTCGTCCTGTTCCCCGAGCTCTCGGACGTCCTCGACCTCGGTATGGACGAAGGCGCGCTGCGCGGCATGGTCTCCGGCTCCGGCCCCACCCTGCTCTTCGTGGCGCAGGACGAGGCCTCCGCGCTGCGGCTGGCCTCGGCCATCGAGGAGCGCACGGGCGTGCGCGCCCTCCCCGTCCACGGCCCCGTGCCCGGCGCCCACGTGCTCTGACACCCGGCGGCGCACCCCGCCGCACCCGACCACCCCTCCTCCGTCCGGAAAGGACCACCTCCTCCATGGCCCACCTGCTCGGCGCCGAGAACATCGGCATCGCCTTCGGAACCCGCACCGTCCTCGAGGGCCTCTCCCTCGGCGTGGATGAGGGGGACCGGATCGGACTCGTGGGCCGCAACGGTGACGGCAAGTCCACGCTCATGCGCATCCTCGCCGGCCTTCAGGAACCCGACACGGGCCGCGTCACCCGCCGCGGCGGCGTCCGCGTGGGCGTGCTGGACCAGCAGGACCGGCTCGACCCGGAGCACACCGTGCGTCAGGCCGTGGTCGGGGACGTGGACGACCATGTGTGGGCCTCGGACCCCAAGGTCCGGGACGTCCTGGGCGGTCTCCTCGATGGCTTCGACCTCGAGCAGTCCGTGCGGGGCCTCTCCGGCGGCCAGCGCCGGCGCGTCGCCCTGGCCCGTCTGCTCGCCGGGGACGACGACGTCCTCTTCCTCGACGAGCCCACCAACCACCTGGACGTCGAGGGCGTCGCGTGGCTCGCCCGCCACCTGAAGCAGCGCTGGCGCCCCACCGACGGCGGCCTCGTGGTGGTCACCCACGACCGGTGGTTCCTCGACGAGGTCTGCACGCGCACGTGGGAGGTGCACGATGCCACGGTGGACCCGTTCGACGGCGGCTACGCGGCGTGGGTGCTCGCGCGCGCGGAGCGCTCCCGGCAGGCGGCGGTGACGGAGCAGAAGCGTCAGCAGCTCGTGAAGAAGGAGCTCGCCTGGCTGCGCCGTGGCGCCCCGGCGCGCACGTCCAAGCCGAAGTTCCGCATCGAGGCGGCCAACGCCATCATCGAGGACGTCCCCGCCCCGCGCGACTCGGTGTCCCTGGCGAAGATGGCCACGGCCCGGCTCGGCAAGGACGTCCTCGACCTCGAGCACGTGAGCCTGACGCTGGGGGAGAAGCCGATCCTCGACGACGTCACCCTGCGCCTGGCGCCCGGCGAGCGGCTCGGCGTGGTCGGCGTCAACGGTGCGGGCAAGTCGACCCTGCTGCGCCTGCTCGACGGCCGCATCGCTCCGGACTCGGGGCGGGTGAAGCGCGGCAAGACGGTGGTCTCGGCCACCCTCACCCAGGACGTGAAGGAGCTCGACGACGTCGCCCACCTGCGCGTCGCCGAAGTCATGGCCCGCGAAGGCTCGTCCTTCCAGGTCGGTGACCGCGAGATGTCCTCCGGCCAGCTGCTCGAGATGCTCGGCTTCGGCACCTCCCGGCAGTGGACTCAGGTCTCCGAGCTCTCGGGTGGCGAGCGCCGGCGCCTGCAGCTGCTGCGCCTGCTCGTGGGTGAGCCCAACGTCCTCATGCTCGACGAGCCGACCAACGACCTGGACACGGACACCCTGGCCGCCGTCGAGGACGTGCTGGACGGGTGGCCGGGGACCCTCGTGGTGGTCTCCCATGACCGGTACCTGCTCGAGCGCGTCACCGACCACCAGGTCGCCCTGCTCGGGGACGGCAAGGTCCGCGGCCTGCCGGGCGGGGTGGATCAGTACCTCGAGCTGCGCGCCGCGATGGACGAGGCCGGCGGCCCGGCCCGGGGAGCCGGCCCGGTACGGGGCCGCAACGACGTCGTCGGGACGTGCGCGGGCATGGGCGGACCGGAGGAGGACACCGGACCCACCGAGGCGGAGCGTCGGCTGGCCCGCAAGGAGATGGCCCGGCTCGAGAAGCAGATGACCCGGCTCCGGGAGCGGAGGTCCGGCCTCGAGGCGCGGATGGCCGAGCTGGGGCAGGCGCAGGACTTCGACGCCCTCACCGCGGCCTCCGCCGACCTGAAGGACCTCGACGCGCAGCTGGGCGTCCTGGAGGAGGAGTGGCTGCAGGCCGCTGAACTCGCCGAAGGGGACTGACCGGCGGGCGTGCACAGGAGCGTGTGGCAGGTGGCACAGCTGAAGGCTGTTTCCGGCCTACAATCGGGGGCCGGGGCACAGCACCATGCCCGACCCCCACGACGTGGACCATCCCCCGCGTCAGGACGGAGGAGCAGAGCGTGATCGGGAGTCCCGGTGATGAGTCGACCGCGCTCCGTATGGGCTCGACTGCCCGCGGCCGTGTCCTGGGCCGGCCCTGGGAGCGGGGCCTTCCGCTGCTCGTCCTCATCGTGGACGTGGTCGCGGTCCTGCTCGCCACCTTCGTCTCGGCCCAGCTCCGCTTCGGCGGACCGCGGCGCACCACCCTCCCCGGTGCCGCACTCGTCGACTACAGCGTCATCAGCCTCGCGCTGAGCGCGGCCTGGGTGCTCGCGCTGACCATCCAGGGCTCGCGGGACATCCGGATCCTGGGGGTGGGCAGCGAGGAGTACAAGCGGGTTCTGCAGGGCACCCTCTACCTCTTCGGCACCGTCGCGATCCTCGCCTATGCGGCAGGTCTCGAAGTGGCGCGCGGCTACGTGGGCCTGGCTCTGCCGCTGGGCGTGCTCCTGCTCCTGCTGGGCCGGTTCCTTGTGCGCGGGTGGGTGGCGCGGCAGCGCCACCACGGCAGGTTCCGGCGGCGGCTCCTGCTCGTCGGCGGCCCGAAGGCGGTCCGGCACATCTTCCAGACCCTCGACTCCGAGGCCGGCGCCGGCTATGCCCCCGTGGCGGCGGCCCTCCCCGGATACAAGGCCCGGCAGGAGGACTACCTCCCGATACCGGTCTCCACGGACCTGGACACCGTGGAGGACGTGGTCGCCCTCGTGGAGGTGCGCGACGTCGAAGCCGTGGTGATCACCTCGGGCCACTCGTTCGTCCCCGGGGACGTCCGCCGACTGGGCTGGGAGCTGCAGGAGCGCGGCGTCTCCCTGATCATGGCGCCCGCCCTCGTGGACGTCGCCGGACCCCGCCTCCACACGCAGCCCCTCGCGGGCCTGCCGCTCATCCACCTCTCCACCCCGCGCCTCTCCGAGGGCAAGGCGTTCGCCAAGCGGGCGTTCGACGTCGTCGCGTCGGGGCTGGGCCTGATCGCCATCTCGCCGCTGCTGATCGCCGTCGCGATCGCGGTCAAGGCCACGGACGGCGGGCCGGTGCTGTTCCGGCAGGAGCGCATCGGTCTCGGCGGCAGGCCGTTCACCATGCTCAAGTTCCGTTCCATGGTGGTGGACGCCGAGGAGATCCGGCAGCGGCTCGTCTCGGACGGCGGGGATGCGGACGTGCTGTTCAAGATGAAGGACGACCCGCGCATCACCCGGGTCGGCAGGCTCATCCGCCGCACCAGCATCGACGAGCTGCCCCAGCTCGTGAACGTGCTGCGGGGGGACATGTCCCTCGTGGGCCCGCGGCCCCACCTGCCGCACGAGGTCGAGGCCTACGAGCAGTACGTGCACCGCCGCTTTCTGGTGCAGCCCGGCATCACGGGCCTCTGGCAGGTCTCCGGCCGCTCCGACCTCCCGTGGGAGGAGGCGGTCCGCCTGGACCTCTACTACGTGGAGAACTGGTCCATCCTGGGCGACCTCGTGATCCTGGGCCGGACCGTCAAGGCCGTGATCGCCGCCGACGGCGCCTATTGACCCCGGATCCGCGCGACCTGTGTGGAAGAATAGGCCGTCGTCGCCGCCCCCTGGGGTCCGGCGCTCCGCCCTGGTGTAATGGCAGCACGCCGGCCTTTGGAGCCGTGCGGTCTAGGTTCGAATCCTAGGGGCGGAACACCCGTCCTCTGACCCCCACCGGTGCAGGAGCCCCCATGTCCCAGCCGTCCGCCCGTCCCTCCGCCGTGATCGTCCTGGCCGCGGGCCAGGGCACCCGCATGAAGTCGACGACGCCGAAGATCATGCATGCGATCGGGGGGCGCTCCCTCGTGGGCCACGCGCTCGCGGCGGCCTGGTCGCTCGCGCCGGAGCACCTCGTGGCCGTGGTCCGGCACGAGCGGGCCCGCGTGGCCGAGCACATCGAGACGGTGGCGGCCCAGCTGGGCATCGACGCGCTGGCGATCGCCGACCAGGACGACGTGCCGGGCACCGGCCGCGCCGTCGAGCTGGGCCTGGCCGCCCTGCCCGCGGACCTTGAGGGCACCGTCGTGGTGACCTACGGTGACGTCCCGCTGCTGACCCCGGAGACCCTCGCCCGGCTCGTCGCGGACCACGAGGCGGACGGCAACGCCGTCACCGTGCTCACCGCCACCCTCGAGGACGCCACGGGCTACGGCCGCATCGTCCGCGACGCCGAGGGCCTCGTGGAGCGGATCATGGAGCACAAGGACGCCCTCGCCCACGCCGAGGCCACGGGGGATGACTCCTTCGTGGCGATCCGCGAGGTCAACTCCGGCATCTACGCCTTCGACGCCGCCCTGCTGCGCCGCACCCTGCCGGAGATCTCCACGGACAACGTGCAGGGTGAGAAGTACCTCACGGACGTGCTCGGCATGGCCCGTGCCGAGGGCGGCCGCGTCGCCTCGGTGGGCACGGACGACGTGTGGGAGGTCGAGGGTGCCAATGACCGCCGGCAGCTCTCCGACCTGGGCCGCCAGCTCAACGACCGCGTGCTGCGCGGCTGGATGAAGGAGGGTGTCACGGTCGTCGACCCGTCCTCCACGTGGGTGGACGTCACCGTCTCCCTCGCCTCGGACGTCAGGCTCAAGCCCGGCACCCAGCTGCATGGGGCGACGTCGGTGGCCACGGGCGCCGTCGTCGGCCCGGACTCCACCCTCACGGACACGCAGGTGGGGGAGGGCGCCGTGGTGAAGCGCACCGACGCCACGGAGGCCGTGATCGGCGCGGGCGCGACCGTCGGCCCGTTCACCTACCTGCGCCCGGGCACGGTGCTGGGGGAGGACGGCAAGATCGGCGCGTTCTACGAGACCAAGAACGTGACCGTGGGCCGCGGCGCCAAGCTCTCCCACCTGGGCTACGCCGGGGACGCCGAGATCGGCGAGTACACCAACATCGGCTGCGGCAACATCACCGCCAACTACGACGGCGTTACCAAGCACCGCACCGTGATCGGCGCGCACGTGCGCACCGGCTCGAACACGGTGTTCACGGCCCCGATCTCGGTGGGCGACGGCGCCTACACCGGTGCCGGCGCGGTGGTCCGCGATGACGTCCCGGCCGGCGCCCTGGCGCTGAACGCCGTGGCGCAGCGCACCATCGAGGGCTGGGTGCCCGCCAAGCGCCCCGGCAGCACGTCCGCGCAGGCCGCTGAGGCGGCCGGGGCGACGGTCGCGGACGCCGAGTGCTGATCCCTCGCGCCCTAGGATGGGTGCGAGGACCGGGCCGCCCCGGGCGGCCGACACCGACGCCGGACGCCGTCGGTCCTGAAACGCGAGACCACGAAGGATGTTGAGGACGTCATGACGGAGCTGAGCCGCAGCGAGGACAAGCGACTGGTGCTGGCCACGGGCCGCGCCCACCCCGAGCTCGCGCAGGAGATCGCCGAGGAGCTGGGCACCGAGCTGCTCCCCATGAGCGCCTACGACTTCGCCAACGGCGAGATCTACGTGCGCTCGGGCGAGTCGGTGCGCGGCAAGGACGTGTTCATCATCCAGTCGCACCCGGCGCCGCTGAACAACCACCTCATGGAGCAGCTGATCATGGTGGACTCCATGAAGCGCGCCTCCGCCCGCCGCATCACGGTGGTCTCGCCGTTCTACCCGTACGCCCGCCAGGACAAGAAGGGCCGCGGCCGCGAGCCGATCTCGGCCCGCCTCGTGGCGGACCTGTACAAGACCGCCGGCGCCTCCCGCGTGATGAGCGTGGACCTGCACACCGCCCAGATCCAGGGCTTCTTCGACGGCCCGGTGGACCACCTGTTCGCCATCCCGCTGCTGGCGGACCACATCCGCTCCAGCGTGGAGGGCGAGGAGGTCACGGTGGTCTCCCCGGACACCGGTCGCGTGCGCGTGGCGGAGCAGTGGGCGGACCGCCTGGGCGGTGTGCCGCTGGGCTTCGTGCACAAGAGCCGGGACCTCACCGTTCCGAACAAGGCCGAGTCCAAGACCGTGGTCGGGGACGTCGAGGGCCGCGTCTGCGTGCTGATCGACGACATGATCGACACGGGCGGCACGATCGCCGGCGCCGTGCAGATCCTCAAGGACGCCGGCGCGAAGGACGTCATCATCGCCGCCACGCACGCGGTGTTCTCGGACCCGGCCGCCCAGCGGCTCGGCGAGTGCGGCGCCCGCGAGGTCGTGGTGACCAACACCCTGCCCATCCCGGAGGAGAAGCGCTTCGAGACCCTCACCGTGCTCTCGATCGCCCCGCTGATCGCCCGCGCGATCCGCGAGGTCTTCGAGGACGGCTCGGTCACCAGCCTGTTCGACGGCGTCGCCTGACCATGGCCGAGCGCCTCGAGCCGGCCCACGGGGAAGACGGCGGCGCGGTGGCCGCGCCGCAGCCTCACCGTCCGCGCCTGCCGTTCTGGGCCTCCCTGCTGCTGAACGTGGTGGTGGCCCTCGCGGTCGTCGCCGTGGTGCAGGCCCTGTGGGTGAAGGTGTACTCGGTGCCGTCCGGCTCGATGGAGAACACCCTCGAGGTGGGGGACCGCATGCTGGTCAACCGCACCGCCTACCCGGACGGGATGGCCGACTCCCAGGACGTGGTGGTCTTCACGGCCAACGAGGACTGGGCGCACCCCATGCCACCGGAGGGGGCCGTGGAGAACGCCGTCCGCACGTTCGGCGACCTCACCGGCATCGGCCGCTCGCACGAGCAGGCGTTGGTCAAGCGCGTGGTCGGCACCGCGGGGCAGACCGTGGAGTGCTGCACCGCCGAGGGCGCGGTGACGGTGGACGGGGAGCCCGTGGACGAGCCGTACATCCACAACGATCTGCCGTTCATCCGGGACGAGCTGGACTGCGAGTCCGAGGTGATGTCCGCGCGCTGCTTCGGCCCGGTCACCGTGCCGGACGACTCGATGCTCGTGCTCGGCGACCACCGCTCGAACTCGGCCGACTCCGTGATCGCGTGCCGCGGCATCCCCGCCGACCAGGCCGGGGACTGCGCCCGCTTCGTCACCCGCGAGGACATCGTGGGCGAGGTGTTCGTGACCGTCTGGCCGCCCACGCACTGGGGCGGGCACTGATCTCCTGAGGGGGCGGGCCCTGGGCGCCGGCCGTCTCCGGGCCGGGCCGGCTCAGCCGGCCGTGGCCAGCTGCACGGCGATCAGGGCGTCCATCGTCTCCTGCACCCGGGCCTCGGCGTCCTCGGGCACGGGTCCTTCGGTGCGGAGGCAGGCCACCACGTCGGCGGCCGTCCGCGGCTCGTCCAGCAGGAGCCAGACGGACGGGCCCAGACCTTCGAGCACGACCAGGCGGTCCGAGGCGAGCAGGACCAGGCGGCCGTGGTCGGTCAGGATGCCGTCGTCGACGGCGCAGCGGGACACCGCGCCCGGGACCGCCGCACCGACCGAGGCCCGCAGCTCCTCATCGGTGAGCGCCTCCCAGGCGGGGGTGACGGGCGTGGGCGGGGCCGCCAGCAGGCCGTCGACGACGCCCCGCAGGTCCTCGGCTTCGGCGTAGACCAGGCGTTGGGCGCCGCCGACCGCGTCGAGGACACGGCAGAGCGTCACGAGGCCGCGGGGGAGCAGGGAGAGGGAGGACGTCTGGGGGACGAGCGCCCCCAGCGCAGCCACGAGCTCCATGGGCTCCGCCCGCGGCGACACCGAGCCCTCCGGATCCCGCACGCGATCCAGCACGGTGATCCGGGCCAGTCGGGCGTCAGGAAGGGTCGGGCCGAGACCGAGGTCGTCCGGGCCGCGCTGGGTCTTCGGCCGCACTCCGTGTGCCTCCAGCACGGACAGCGGCTTGGGGTACGGGGTGACGGCCAGGCCGTCCGGGGCGATGATCGCCGTCTCGTCGGTGAGATAGTCGAAATGGGGTCCCAGCCGGCGCGTGGCCGTCGTCTTGCCCGTCCCGGACGCCGCCACCAGGACGATCGCCTCCCCGGTGTCCGGTGCGGCGAGGCACGCGGCATGGAACATCAGGTGGGTGCCGCGGGCGGACTCGATCGCCTGCGAGGTCGCCAGGAACACCAGGTCCTCGTGCCACTGGAGCCACGGACGCGCGGCGCCTGCGCCCCGGTGCGCATCCGCGTCGGCGGGCGACTCCACGGCCTCCACACCGCATCGGGCCCAGGACTCGATCACCTCCGCCCGCTCGTCTCCCGTGAGGCCGCTGACCGTCACAGCATCGAGTCCGGCGCCGATGCGCAACGCGGTCGTCTCGCGCGTGGCTTCGTCCTCCCCCTGGGTGCCGGGCATGGCTCACCCCTTCCATCCCGTGGTTGTCCGGTCAGTGTACCGAGCACCGTGTCGACGGCCACGAGGCCGCCCCGTCGGACGGCACGGGTCCTCGCCAGAGCCTCCCTATACTCGACACAGGTTCTCGGGCGCTGGGTGCGCCCTCCATCCGAGCTGAGGGAGGAGCCCGCATGGCAGCCCAGTCGCCCACGGCGGCGGTGACCGTGGTGATCCCGCACTACGGCGATCCGGCCCCCACCCTCGCCCTCGTCGACCGCCTGCTGAGCGATCCCGGAGACGCGCTGGCCGCCGTCGTGGTCTCGGACGACGCCTCGCCCACCCCGTACCCCGAGGCGCACGATCCGCGTCTGACCGTGGTGCGCCGCGAGCGCAACGGCGGCTTCGGGGCGAACGTGAACACCGGCCTGGCCGCGGTCACCACCGAGCTGGCCCTGGTCCTCAACTCGGACGCCGAGATCACGGGGGCGCAGATCGACGCGCTGGTGGTTGCGGCCGCTCCGTACCAGCCGGCCGTGGTCAGTCCGCAGGTCGTCAACGGGGACGGCACGCCGCAGTGGTCCGGGCGGCACTTCCCCACGGTGCTGCACCAGACCGTCGAGTGGCTGACCCCGCTGGCCCGCTTCCGCCACCTGGACGTGCTCCACGAGGCCGTGGGGCACGACGTCGCGGCGGCCCGGTCCGCCTCGCCCGTGGCGGTCGACTGGGTGATGGGCGCCGTGCTGCTCCTGCCGATGGCGCAGGTCCGCGCCGTCGGCGGGTTCGACGAGGAGTACTTCATGAATTCCGAGGAGGTCGACCTGCAGCGCCGCCTGCGCGAGCGCGGCGTGCCGTCGATCGTGGTGCCGGCCGTCCGTGTGCCGCACGGGCTGCACGGCTCCTCGGACCCGCTGCGCCGGCGCGGCTGGCTGGTGGACTCCCGGTACCGCTACGCCCGGAAGTTCGGTCACCCCTGGGCCCTCAAGGCCGCGCTCACCGCGGCGACGGGGGCGAACTTCGCCGTGAACGCGCTCCGGCAGGCCCGGGGTGTGGACGTGGACGCCCGCGCCGTGCTCCGGGACGAGCACGCGCTGGTCTGGAGGGGGCAGCGCCGATGAGCGCCACCGGTTACACCGTGCCCGCGCCGCCCGACGCGCGGGGCGGCCGCTCACCGGAACGGCTGTTCCTCGTCTCGCCGGCGTTCCACGGCTACCACCGCTCCATCGCGGCGGCGTGGGCTGCCCAGGGCTTCGACGTCACGGTGCACTGCTACGACGCCTACGCCACGCTCGGCATGAAGCTGCGGAACAAGGGGCTGCTCGAGCTGCCGCAGAAGGCGGGCGTGGACCGCACGGCCGCGCGGGTCGCCTGGGACACCGGGCGGGCCGTGGCCGCGCTGCGTGAGGCCCGGCCGGACCGCGTGCTCGTCATCAAGGGGGACTCGCTGGGCGAGGACTTCTGGTCCGAGATCCTCGATGCGGGCCTGCCCCGCATGCTCTGGCTGTACGACGACCTCGCGCGGCACGACTACTCGATGGAGTTCCTGCGCTCCGTCGGGCCGGTGCTCAGCTACGCCCGCTCCGAGGCCGAGCTGCTGGCCGGCGAGGGCGTGGACGCCCACTACATGCCCAACGGTTTCGACCCGGCCATGGCGCTGCCCCAGGTGCCGCGGAGTGACGAACTGGTCTTCGTGGGCTCGCGCTACCCGAACCGCGTGGAGCTGCTTTCGCGCCTGGCCGCGGCCGGGGTGCCGGTGCGCGCCTACGGGCGTCAGTGGAGCCACCACCCGGTGGACCGCCTGCGCACGTGGGAGCTGACCCGGCCGGACCTGCCGGCCGAACGGGACATCCCCCTCGAGGAGGCGTACGCCGTGCAGGCGGCCGCCGCGGGCGCCATCAACATCCACGGCCTGCAGGCCGGCCACGCGATGCGGACCTTCGAGGTGCCCGGCATGGGCGGTCTCCAGCTCGTCGATCGGGCCGACGTGGCCGAGTTCTACGTCCCGGACGAGGAGGTGCTCGTCTTCGAGGACGCGGACCACCTCATCGAGCAGGCCCGCCGGGTCGTCGCGGACCCCGCCTGGGGAGCGCGCATCCGGGAGGCCGGCCGCCGCCGGTCGCACGCGGAGCACACGTTCGCGCACCGGGCGGCCATGGCCCAGGGGTGGTGGGCATGACCGACGCGCCCCTCTTCTGGCGCTCCGAGGACCTGCCGCGCTGGCACGCGTGGCAGCGCGCCCAGTGGCCGCTGACCCGGCGGGCCGCGGACACCGCGCGCTCGACCGTGCGCGGCGTGGCCGGCGCCCTGACACGCCGCCGGTCCACCGGCGACGACGCTCCCCGACTGCTCCTGCCGGCGGGGGACGTGCACACCCTCGTCGCCCTCGAGTCCTTCGGCCCCACGCAGCTGGCCGCGCTGGCCTCGCCCGTGGCCGCCCTGGCCACCGCGCGGCCGGAGGTCGCCGCCGGGGTCGGCTGGGTGCTGCCCGCCGGTGACGCACCCGCCCTGCCCGGGGCCGCGGGTCACCGGGAGCACGCCGCCACCGCCGACGTCGTGACGGATCGCCTGTCCGGGCTCCGCCGCGTCCTGGTGGCGGGGGAGTACCTGCCCTCGGGTCGCGCCGCCGTGCGCTGGGCCCGGCAGCGGGGGGCGCGGATCGGCGTCGTCCAGCACGGGCTGCTGGCCGTGTCCACGCCGCCCGTCCCGCAGGACGCCACCCTGTACGCCTTCACGAGCACGGACGCGGACTGGTGGACCCAGGGCCGCGCCGATGTGGAGGCCGTCCCGGTGGGCTCGGCGCTGCTGGAGCAGGCCCGCCAGACCGCGCCCGCGCTCTCGGGTGCCGGGGACGACGGTCCCGGGGTGTTCCTCGGCCAGCTGCACGGCGCCGAGCTGCCCCGCCGGGACTTCGCCGCGGCCGCCGGACAGTACGTGCGGGCCACCGGCGCCGCCTACCGCCCCCACCCGGCCGAGGGGGACCGCCTCTCCCGCGGCCAGCACGCGGCCTGGCGCAGGGCCGGGGTGCGGATCGACGACGCCGGGGCGCCCCTCGTCGCCACCCGCGGGCCCGTGGCCGCCGTCTTCTCCACCGGGATCCTCGAGGCCGCGCAGGCCGGCAGACCCGCATGGGCCGTCCACCCGGACCCGCCCGCCTGGCTCGAGGGGTTCTGGCGGCGCTACGGCATGACCCGGTGGCGGCCCGGCCGCACCCCGGAGCCCACCCCGCCCCTGGCCTCGCCGACCGCAGACCCCGCGGCCGCGATCGCCGAGCACGTCTGGAAGGAGTCCGCGTGAGCATCCTGTGCGTCATCCCCGTGCGCGGCGGGTCCCGGGGGCTGCCCGGCAAGAACATCCGCCTCCTGGGCGGCCATCCGCTCGTGGCCTGGACCATCCAGGCCGCCCTCGAGGCGGAGGAGGACCTGCACGTGGTGGTCTCCACGGACTCGGCCGAGATCGCCGAGGTCGCCCTCCGCTACGGCGCGGACGTCCCGGGCCTGCGCCCGGCCCACCTGGCCCAGAATTCGACCCCCACCGAGCCCGTGATCGAGCACGTGCTCGCGGCCGAGCGCGCGGCCGGCGTCGAACCCGAGGGCGTGATGCTGCTCCAGGCCACCAGCCCGTTGCGCCTGCCCGGCACCCTGGACCGCGCCGTGCGGCAGTTCCGGGACACGGGGGTGGACTCGCTGGTCGGCGTCGTCCCGGTGTCCCCGTTCCTGTGGCGCCACGCCGAGGACCCCGACGGGGAGCCGATCCCGGACTTCGACGTCACGGCGCGCAAGCGTCGGCAGGACATGTCGCGCGCCGATCTGCGGTTCCGCGAGAACGGGTCCCTCTACGTGACGCGCCCCTGGGTCTACGACCGGCTGCACAACCGGCTCGGCGGCCGGATCGGCCTGCTGGAGCTCGACGACCTCGAGGGCGTGGACATCGACACCGAGCTGGACTTCGCCCTGGCCGAGCAGCAGATGGACCAGTACCTGGCGGTCCAGAAGGTGCTCCAGCACCGCCCCGACCTCGGTGCCCTGCGCACCAACGAGACCCCCACCACCGGCCCGAACCGCACCCCCGGAGGCGCGCAGTGATCATCGAACGCAGGCTCACCCCCTACCTCGTCTTCCCCGAGGACTCGCTCCTGGTCGCCCTGCACAAGATGACCGACAACCGCGAGCGTGCCGTGTTCGTGGTGGACTCCCACGGCTTCCTCGTCGGCTCGCTGACGGACGGGGACGTGCGTCGCTGGCTCATGGCGCATCCGGAGGCCTCGCTGGACGTGGCCGCGGCCGACGTCGCCCACCACGACCCGGCGACGGCGCCCCTGGGCGCCTCCCCGGCCGAGATGCGCGAGGCCCTGCCCGCCGGGGCGCTGCACCTGCCGCTCCTGGACGAGCGCGGCCGCCTGACGGCCCTGGCGATCAACCGGGAGGCCGAGCTGCGGATCGGCGGGCACCGGATCGGGGAGGGCCACCCGGCGTTCCTGATCGCGGAGATCGGCAACAACCACCAGGGCGATGTGGACCTGGCCCGCCGTCTCGTGGACCTGGCCGTCGAGGCGGGCGCGGACGCCGTGAAGTTCCAGCTGCGGGACATGGACGCCCTCTACCGGCAGTCCGGTGCGGCCACCGCCGGTGAGGACCTGGGGGCCCAGCGCACCCTGGACGAGCTGGCCAAGTTCTCGCTCTCCGCCGAGGACATGGTGCGGGTGTTCGACCACGTCCGGGACGCCGGCGTCGCCCTGATGTGCACCCCGTGGGACGCCCCGTCCATGCGGGTGCTGCGCGAGTACCCGGTGGACGGCGTGAAGATCGCCTCGGCGGACCTGACGAACCACGGTCTGCTGCGGGACGCGGCCGCCTCCGGCCTGCCGATGGTGCTCTCCACCGGCATGTCCCGGGAGGAGGAGATCCGCGAGTCGGTGGCCCTCGTGCGCTCCTCCGGCGTCCCCTTCGCGATGCTGCACGCCCAGTCCACGTACCCCGCCCCCTACAAGGACGTGAACCTGGCCTACCTGGACCGGCTCGCGGAGATCGCGCAGACGCCGGTGGGCTACTCGGGGCACGAGCGCGGCTTCCACGTGGCCCTGGCCGCGGTGGCCCGGGGCGCTGCGATCATCGAGAAGCACTTCACCGTGGACCGCGGGCTCGAGGGCAACGACCACAAGGTCTCCCTGCTGCCGGAGGAGTTCGCGCAGATGGTCCGGCAGACGCGGGACATCGAGGAGTCGATCGGCGTCGGGAACGAGCGCGTGGTCTCCACGGGCGAGGCGATGAACCGCATCAACCTGGCCAAGTCCCTGGTGGCGGCCCGTCCGCTGCGGGCCGGCGCCACGATCACCGCGGACGACGTGACCGTGAAGTCCCCGGGCCGCGGCCTGCAGCCCAACGAGCTGCCGCGCCTGGTCGGCCGCACCCTGCACCGCGAGATGGCCGAGGGCGACTTCTTCTTCGCCGGCGACCTCACGGACACGGTGCCCACCGGGCGCCAGTTCCAGTTCCGGCGCCCCTGGGGCCTGCCGGTGCGCTACCACGACGTCGAGGCGCTGACGAAGGACTGCACCCCGGACTTCCTGGAGTTCCACTTCTCCTACAAGGACCTCGAGATCGACATCGACTCGGTGTTCAGCGAGCCCATGCCGATGGGCTTCACCACCCACCTGCCGGACATCTTCTCCGGCGACTTCCTCGTGGACCTGGCCAGCGACGACGACGCCGTGTGGGAGCGCTCGATCGCCGAGGTGCAGCGCACGATCGACATCACCCGGGACCTGAAGCGCTGGTTCCCGTCCGAGGAGGCGCCCATCATGGTCATCACCATGGGCGGGTTCACCCTGGACCGGCACATCCGCCCGGAGGAGCGGCTGCCGAAGTACGCGCGCATCGCCGAGGCCGTGAAGCGCCTGGACACGTCCGGCATCCGGATCGCCGCGCAGACGCTGCCGCCGTTCCCGTGGCTGATGGGCGGTCAGCAGTACCACAACCTCTTCATGGACCCGGACGACACCGTGGCGTTCGTGGAGGCCACGGGGGTGCCCCTGTGCCTGGACATCTCCCACTCCAAGCTCTCGGCCACGTTCCTGGGGATCCCCTTCTCGGAGATGGTGGAGAAGCTGGCCCCGCACACCATCCACCTGCACCTGGTGGACGCCACCGGTGTGGACGGGGAGGGACCGCAGATCGGCGAGGGCGACGTCGACTGGCCCGTGCTGTGCGAGCAGCTGGACCGCCTGGCCCCCGGGGTGAGCTTCATCCCGGAGATCTGGCAGGGCCACATCAACAACGGCGAGGGCTTCTGGACGGCCCTGGACCGCCTGGAGCAGTGGCTGTGATCCCCGAGGCCGCGAGGACCACTCCGGCCCCGCTGACGCTCTGGGTGGTGCCCGTCGCCGACCTCGGCGGCGTGGCCCGGCACGTCCTCGACGTCGCGCGCGTGGGCCTGCCCGGCCTGCGTCTGGCGGTGCTCTGCCCCGAGGGGCCGCTCGCCGAGCGCCTGCGCGAGCAGGGGGCGGCGGTGTTCACCGGGGACGTCGGTCCCGACGCCGGCCTGGCCGCCTCGGTGCGCACGCTCCGGACGGCGGTGCGCACCCTGCGCCCGGCCGCGGTCCACACGCACCTGGCCTACGCCGACCTTGCGGCGTTCGCCGCGCTCGGCCCGGGGCGGGCCCGGCGGCGGCCCGGTGCGCCGGCGCTGCTCAGCACTGAGCACGGGATCGCCCCGGACGATGGGCTGTACAACCGCGCCGCCGCGGCCCGGGTGAAGAACGCCGCGCACCGCGCCCGGCTGCGCGGCACGGACCTCGTGATCGCGGTGGCGCAGTCCACCGCGGACGTGCTCCGCCGCAAATGGGGTGCGGGGGCGCCCCTCACCGTGGTGCGCAACGGCGTGGACGTGCCTGCGGTGCGCGCCGCGGCCGCGGGGCGGCGGCGCGCACCGGGGGAGGGGCTGCGGATCCTCTCCCTGTCCCGGCTGGCCCCCGAGAAGAACCTCGACCGGCTGATCGCCGCGCTGCCCGCCCTGCTGGAGCGCGATCCCGAGACGCGGGTGACGCTGGCCGGCACCGGGCCGCTCGCCGCGGCGTTGCGCGCCCAGGCCGAGGCGCTCGGTGTGGCGGATGCGGTCGACCTGCCCGGCTTCGTGGAGCCGTGGGGCACCATGGCCGAGCATGACGTGCTGGTGCAGCTCTCCGCGTGGGAGAACCTCAGCTACACCCTGCTCGACGCCGCGGCCGCCGGCCTGCCCGCCGTCGCCACGGACGTGGGCGGCAACGGGGAGATCCTGCCGCCTGAGCGCCTGGTCCACGAGACCACGCCGGCGGCCATCGCCGACGCCGTCGTGCGTGCCGCCGGCGAGGGCCCGGGCGAGGTGCGCGTGGGCGACGTGGAGACGATGGCTCGGGCCACCGCCGAGGCGACCCTCGAGGTGCTCGGGCGCCGGGTGGGGAAGGGCGGGCACCGATGACCGCGGCGAGCCCGAACGAGCCGGGGGCGGCCTCGGTGGCCCCGGCCGAGAAGCGAGTGCCGGGGCCCCGGTTCCGGGAGCTGGACGGCCTTCGGGGGATCGCGGCGCTGGCCGTGGTGTTCTCGCACTTCGGCGGTACGCACAATTTCCACTACCGCGACGATCCCCCCGCTTTTCATGACTTCGTCTGGGGTGGCACGGGGGTCCAGCTGTTCTTCATGATCAGCGGTTTCGTGATCCTCATGACCGCGCGCCGGGCCTCGCGTCCCAGCGATTTCGTCATCTCCCGAGCCGCCCGGCTGTACCCGCCGTACTGGCTCTCGCTTGCATTCGCCGTGGTGATCCTCGCCCTCGTTCAGGTGCCGGGGTACTCGCTGAGTCCGGGGCAGATCATCGTCAACCTCACGATGGTCCAACGATGGTTGCTGGTCGACGATGTGGTCGACGTCTACTGGACCCTGGCGGTCGAGATGCAGTTCTACGCACTTGTCTTGACCCTCCTCATCCTCAGCCGGTGTCGCCTGTCGGACCGTCTGGTCCTGTGGGCATGCCTGGGTTGGTCTGTGTTGTCCTGGACGGTGGTGGCTGTGACGTCACAGGCCGCGGCGCCACGCCCAGCGGGGGACCCCACGTGGGTCAAACTCGTCAACAACATCACTGTTGCCGAGTATGCGCCCATGTTCGTCCTGGGCATGGTGGTGTTCCTGGCACGGGAGACGGGTCGCCACCGACGAGCGGTGGCCGCAGCCTATGCATCGGCTGTCGTGAGCCCCTTCGTTTTGCGCGACATGACCCTTGGGCTCTGGGTGCTGGCAGCAGCGACCCTGTTCACTGCTGTGGCCCTCCGACGAAGGACGTGGCTCCTCACAACGCCGCCCTTCCAGTTCTACGGCCGGATCAGCTACTCCCTGTACATCATCCACGTCATTCCCGGTTATCTGGTCATCCATGCTCTATGGCCGTACGTAGGCCGAAACATGGCCATGCTCGTGGCCTTGGCCGTGGTCTCCGTGCTCGCCTGGGCCCTGCAGAAGTACGGCGAGGAGCACCTCGGCCGCGCGGCCAAGCGGGGGCTGACCCGCGTCCGCTCCGTCGTGGACGCGCGGACCGGACATCCCCGATCCCTGGAGCCGGCCCGATGACCGGACGCATCTGGATCCTGGCGAACCAGGGCGAGGTGGGCGGCGGCGAGGTGATGCTGCACCACCTCGCCACGGCGTTGCGCGAGCTGGGGCGGGACGTGGGCGTCGTGGCCCCGGCCCACCCGGCCGAGACCGCCGATCGCCTGGCCGCGGACGGCTTCGACGTGGTCCGCGTGGGCGGGCCCGGACGCCTGGGGTACCTGCGTGCTCTCCGGGCCTGGGACCGTGGCCGTGGCGGGGACGACGTCGTGTGGTGCAACGGGCTGCTGCCGGCCACGGCGCTGGCCGGCCGGCCGCGCCGGATCGTGCACCTGCATCAGGTACCCGAGAAGCCGGTTCTGCGGGTGTTCTCCGCCCTGGCGCGTCCCGGTGCGCTCGCGGTCCTCGCGCCGTCCCGATTCGCGGCGGACCGCATCCGCGGGGCGCGCGTGCTCCACAACTGGGTTCCGGCCCCGACGGCGCCGCAGACACGGCGGGCCCGCGGTGCCGATGAGCTGGTGACCGTGGGCTTCCTTGGCCGCCTGTCCGAGGACAAGGGCATCGTCACCCTGCTGGAGGCCGCCGCGCTGCTGTGGAAGACCGACCCGGGTGCTTTCGTGTTCCGCATCGCGGGGGAGAGCCGGTTCGTAGCGGATGACGAGGCCGACCGGCTCGCCACCGCCCTGAAGGCAGCCGGTGAGGACGTCCAGGTGCTCGGCTGGCAGGACACCGCCCAGTTCCTGACCACGGTGGACGTGCTGGCCGTGCCGTCGCAGTGGGCCGAGGTCTTCGGCCTGGTGACGGCCGAGGCGATGGCGGCGGGCGTTCCGGTGGTGGCCTCCGATGCGGGGGCCGTTCCCGAGGTGGTCGGCAGCGATCACCCCTTCGTTGTTCCGCAGCGCGACGCTGCCGCACTCGCGAATTGCTTGCGGGCAGTACGTGCGGTCGATCTGGGCGCGGTGGCCCACTCCCAGCGGCACCGCTGGGCGTCGCTGTTCTCTCCCGAGGCCGGCCGCGCCGCCGTCGCCGAGCTCCTGGATGACCTGTCCCTATGATCCCCGCGGAGGACTCATGACCGAGACGCCCCTGACCCCCGAGGCCAGCGTGATCGTCCCCAGCCGGGGCGGAGCCCAGCGGCTGCCGCGCCTGATCGGCGCCCTCGCCGCGCAGGAGGACGCCCCGCCGTTCGAGGTCCACGTGGCCGTGGACGGGGATGTGGACGGGTCGGCAGCGGTGCTCGCCCAGTTGGCCGCAGAACATCCGGGCCTGGACCTGAGCTGGACCGTCTTCGGCGAGAACCGCGGACGGGTCGCTGCGCTCAACGCAGGGGCCGACGCGACGTCCGGACGCATCCTCATCCGCGCGGACGACGATCTCGAGCCCGGACCGCACTACATCCGGGACCACGTGGCCGCTCATGAGGAGGGTCCTCGGGGTGTCATCGGCCTGACCAAGGACGTCCTGCCCGAAACGGCCTATCAAAAGGTCTACGGCACGGCGCAGGGGCGCACCCACCGGGCCCACGCATACGCTCTGCCCGCAGAGCAGCAGTGGCGGCACTGGGCGGGCAACGTCTCCGTGCCCCGCACTCTGCACGAGGAGCTCGGCGGCTACGACCCGGACTACCGCCGCTACGGGTGGGAGGACGTCGACTTCGGCTACCGGCTCCACGCGGCGGGATACCCCGTGGTGATCTGCCCGGAGCTGGAGACGCGGCATCATGCCGCCGCCGCGACGACGTACACCAAGGCCCGCCGGGCCCTGCACTCGGGTTCTGCCCGGCAGATCTTCATCGCCAAGCACGGGGCGGACGCACTCGGCGGGGACCGTGCCCCAGGCGGGCCGTGGGGCGCCGCCGTGCGGGCGGTGGCTGCTCTGAGCACGGAGCGCACGATCCAGTACAGTTCCGCCGTCGTCGAGCGTGCTGCTGCCGTGTTGCCAGCGTCAATCGCACGAAAGCTGATCGCCTTGCAGGTCGAGGCCGCCGCGGAGACCGGACGCACTCGGCCGGGGCGTGCCCGCCGACAGTTCTGAGGGGAGCACCATGACCGACATGACACGCGGCCGCATCGCGATCGCCCACGACTACCTGACGCAGAAGGGCGGAGCCGAGCGGGTCGTCCTGGCCCTGCACCGCATGTGGCCGGACGCCCCGATCTACACGACCTTCTACGACCCCGAGGGGACGTTCCCGGAGTTCAAGGACGCCCGGATCATCACCTCCCCCCTGAACCGGGTCGGCGTCCTGCGCAGGGATCCGCGCCGCGCCCTGCCGTTGCTGCCCGTCGCCTCCTCGCTCATGCACGTGAAGGAGCCGGTCGCGGTGGTCTCGACCTCCGGATGGGCCCACGGATTCCGTTACGACGGCGCCACGCTCGTCTACTGCCACACCCCGGCGCGCTGGGTCTACCTGCTGGACGACTACCTGGGCGAGGACGGTCAGAACAGCATCAAGGGCCGGATCGCCCGCGTGCTGCGCCCGGGTCTGCGCAGGTGGGACCGCGCGGCCGTTCGACGTCGATCACGCTATGTGGCCAACTCCACGGTGGTGAAGGAGCGCATCGAGGAGGTGTACGGGCTGATAGACGTGCCCGTCGTGTTCCCGCCGCACTCGGTGTCCACTGATGGACCCCAGGAGCCGATCCCGGGCGCCGAGCACCTTGCCGAGGGCGGATACTTGCTCTCCGTGGCGCGGCTCATGCCGTACAAGCACGTGGACGTGGCCATCCGTGCAGCGGAGCGCACCGGCCTGCGGCTGCTGGTGATCGGCAAGGGCCCCGAAGAGGCGCGCCTGAAGGCGATGGCTGGCGACGGCGTCGTCTTCGCCCAGGACCTCACCGACGCGCAGCTGCGCTGGGCCTACGCCCATGCCACCGCGCTGATCGCGGCCAGCCACGAGGACTTCGGAATCACTCCCCTGGAGGCGAGCGCGTGGGGCGTCCCCACCGTGGCGCTGCGGGCCGGCGGGTATCTGGACACGATCACAGAGGGCGTCAACGGGGTGTTCGTCGAGGCGCCCACGGTGGAAGCCGTGACCGATGGCGTCGAGCAGGCGCTGGCCCGGGACTGGGACCCCCCTGCGATGCGGGCGCACGCGGAGCGCTTCTCGGAGGACCAAATCGCCCGTCAGGTCCGCACCCAACTTGGGCAGCTCCAGACCCATGCCCGGAACAAGGGGGCGATGTGATGACCTGGGTCGTGACCGGAGGCGCCGGCTACATCGGGGCGCACGTCGTCCGGGCGTTTAGGGAGCGGGGTCTGCCGGTCGCGGTCGTAGACGACCTGTCCACCGGGCACCGGGAGTTCGTCCCCGACGGCGTCCCGTTCTTTCATGCGGATGTCACGGACACCGCAGCGCTGACGGCGGTGCTCCGTGAGAATGAGGCAGAGGGGGTCGTCCACGTCGCCGGGTACAAGTACGCGGGGGAGTCTGTTCGGGTGCCGTTGACGGCGTACCACGTCAACGTCCAGGGAACCGCGAGCGTGCTCGCCGCGATGGTGGCCGCGCAGGTGCAGAACATCGTCTTCTCGTCGTCGGCTGCGGTCTACGGGACACCGGCCGTTGAGCGGGTCACCGAGGACACACCGCCGGCACCTGAGTCGCCGTATGGCAAGTCCAAGCTAATCGGAGAGTGGCTGCTGCGGGACCAGGGGCGTGCCGTCGGCATCCGTCACACCAGTCTGCGGTACTTCAACGTGGTCGGATCCGGGTGGGCGGACATCACGGATCTCAGCCCCCACAACCTCTTCCCCCTGGTCTTCTCTGCGCTGGAGAGGGGCGAGCGGCCCCGTATCTTCGGCGACGACTATGCGACCCCCGACGGCACCTGCATCCGGGACTACGT
Source organism: Micrococcus luteus (assembly GCF_014138885.1). NCBI lineage: Bacteria > Bacillati > Actinomycetota > Actinomycetes > Micrococcales > Micrococcaceae > Micrococcus > Micrococcus luteus. The sequence continues at coordinate 959,488 of NZ_JACJIK010000001.1, read as the reverse complement.
CCACGTCCAGGATGTCGCGGACGCGCACGTGGCGGCCGCGCGGGCGCTGACGTCCGGCGCGGGCCTGCACTCCGTGTACAACCTGGGGTCGGGGGAAGGGACCTCTGTGCGCAAGATCATGGCCGCGGTCCGTGACGTCACGGGGGTCTCCGACCCGCCGGAGGTGCACGCCCGACGCCCCGGGGATCCGGCGCGAATCGTGGCGGACGGCACGCTGGCAGCCCAGGACCTCGGCTGGCGTATGCGCCACTCGGTGGAGGACATGGTCCGGTCGGCGTGGGACGCCCATCGACGCCTGGGGATCTCAGCAAGCGGCGACGAATAGGCGAATCGGTTCAGCCTTGCTGAGGGGACGAGATCAGCCGTTCTAGCTCTTGGGTCAGACGCGGCGGCTCGGGCCACCCCATCACGGTGCCCATCTGCCGCAGGCGCCATCGCCAGTCGAGGGTGCGACGCGCGCACTCCTGCTGCTCGGCAGCTCGCTCGGGGGACCAGCATTCGGCGGCCGCGGTCAGGATGGGCCAGGCATCCTCACGCGACGTCGGGGAGATCTCCAGCGTGGCCCCGTCCCATAGCGTGCTCGTCGCTGCGGCTGGCGCGGTCCCCGCCACGAGGCATCCGGCCGCGAGTGCATCCATCCACCGGCCGGTCAGGTAGTCCCGTGTGGGATGGGTGTACGGAGCGGGGCTGACGAGGTTCGAGAATGCGAGCACCAGTTTCGCCCCCATGAGGGCCTCTCGGACGTTGCGCTGGTTCTGGCCTGGGTCGTCACTCATCGGCGGGCGCCCCGCGAACCGTAGGCCCTGCCGGTGGGCGTCCAGGGCCGTAGCGTCGTCGTCCGCCCAGGCCTCGGGCTGGCGGCCCAGGCGCAGCACATCGATGCCGCGGTGTTGCGCGGCGCCGGGGTAGAGCGCTGTGTCCGCGCCCCAGGGCAGGACGGAGACCGGGGTGCCGGTGATCTGCTCCCACTCCTCGACGAGCTGGGGGTCCGTGATGAACACCCGATCCACGTGGGCGGTGCCGCGCAGGAGTCGCGGTGTCCTGTCGGTCCAGAACGAGTCGATGACCCACACCGCGGTGGAGTCGTAACCCGGAAACCACAGACGGGGCCGGGCCGCGTAGGCGGCCATGCCCGCGTGGGGGGCTACGACGAGGAGGTGGTGACCCGGGCGCCGGCGACCCCGGGGCAGGGACGCTGCCGTCTTCCGGAACAGCGACACCTCCCCACGGTCATCCAGCTCCAGCACTCGTGCCTCGAAGAGCCGGGCAGCGAGTCCCACGAGCTGCGAGACCGGCCCCCACCCGGAGCCCTTGGGACGGACGTACAAGATGTCGAGGGTCATGGGTCCTCCGGAGTCCGCGCCTGTTCAGTGGGTACTCTCGAGAAGGCCCAGAAGATAGCGGCCGTACCCGGACTTCACCAGCGGCTCGGCGCGGGCGCGCAGCTCGTCGTCGGTGAGCAGGCCCCGCCTCCACGCGACCTCTTCGGGCGAACCTACCTTGAGGCCCTGGCGAGACTCGACGGTGCGGATGAAGTTCGAGGCGTCGTTGAGGTCGTGGAACGTGCCGGTGTCCAGCCAAGCGGTGCCGCGGGGGAGCACCTCCACGTTCAGGGCGCCTCGCTCGAGGTAGGTGCGGTTCACGTCCGTGATCTCTAGCTCGCCGCGGGCCGAGGGCCTCAGGCCGCGGGCGATCTCCACCACGTCGTTGTCGTAGAAGTACAGGCCGGGCACGGCGAAGTTGGACTTGGGCTCGGATGGCTTCTCTTCGAGGGAGACGGCCCTACCGTGCCCGTCGAATTCCACGACGCCGTACGCCGACGGGTCGGCCACCCAGTAGCCGAACACGGTGGCGCCTTCGACCTCCGTGTGGCGGAGCAGCTGCTGACCCATGCCGGGGCCGTAGAAGATGTTGTCCCCCAGCACGAGGGCAACGCGGTCGTCGCCAATGTGCTTCTCCCCGAGGAGGAACGCCTGCGCCAGGCCGTCCGGGGAGGGCTGCTGGACGTAGGAGAGGGAGATACCGAACTGCGAGCCGTCGCCGAGCAGGCGCCGGAACTGGTCGGCGTCCTTGGGTGTGGTGATGACCAGGATGTCGCTAATGCCCGCGAGAATCAGGGTTGACAGGGGGTAGTAGACCATCGGCTTGTCGTACACGGGCACAAGCTGCTTCGAGATGCCGTGCGTGATCGGGTGCAGTCGGGAGCCGGTGCCCCCGGCCAGGATGATGCCCTTCATAGGGCCGACTCTAACGGGGCTCACCGGGTCGACGCCCCCGGCCGTGGCGCCATCGGCTCCAGCAGCGGCTGGACCGCGGCCCATGACGGCGGCGGCATGTCTCCGACCGGGCGTAGCGCCCCCCGGGGGTACCAGGCGGCGTTCGCGACGGCCTCGCCGGACAGGAGCTGCCTCCATACGGTTCGTAGCTCGTCGTCTGAGGCCGAGCCGAGCCAGCGCCAGTGGTAGGCCTCCCCCTCGTCGAGCTCGGCCCGCGCCACCGCTGCGGCGCCGATGCGGGTCTTCCTAGCGAACTGCTCGAAAGACCGCCAGGGCATGTGGAGGATGCGCAGCCCCTCGCTCTCACGGGATCCCGGGCGGCTCACCTCGTGGTTGCCCATCGTCACGACTGCCCCTCCCCAGGGGCGGAAGGCCACCTTGTCGTCGAAGTGGCGGGCGGTGTCCAGACGCCACTGCTTGCCGCCCGGGGACGGGAACAGGTTGAACAGGTGAGCGCGACGCACGGGCGACCCTGAGTCATCGAGGGCGTCGACCAGCCGACCCTGCGGGGCGAACCACAGTTCGTCCGCGTCGAAGGGGATGATCCACCGCGCCCCTGCGGCGGAGACCAGGTCGGACAATTGGGTCATCTTGGCCGACTGGTAATAGGCCGGCTCGCTGTCCGTGCCGACGTGGAGGTGCGGGATTTCCTCCGCCAGTCGAGCCAGTACCCGGGGAGTGTCATCATCGGAGAGGTTGTCCACAATCAGCATGTGGTCAATGCCCTGCTGTAGGAGGTGGCGGACCGTCGTCTCGATGATGTCCGCCTCGTTGCGCACCATGGCGATCGCCCACACACCCTCATGGTGCTGGAGCGGGGGGACGTCCAGGCCTTCCTGTGCCGCGGCATACTGGGCGAGGAAGGCGGGATCGGATCGCAGGCGCATGGCCTCGGCGCGAAGCTCCGAGTCCTTGCGGGCCAGGAAGACGCGGTGCTTAAGGGTGCGCGCACGTGAGAGGAGATCCACGGGGTCACTTCCGTCATGGGGAGAGGTGAGGTTCTCTCGGTAGGGTAGCCGCATGGCCCGTCGCGACTTCGCCGCAGCCGCCCGTGCGCGGGCGCTCTCCATCGTACGCACCCAGCAACCCTTCATCATCTGGGGCGCCGAGCCCATGAACGGCGGGAACTATCTGTATCTGTGGACGACGGCATGGGCGCGACAGCGACACACAGGCGAGCGGTGGCTCGTGCGATACAAGCCCAAGATGAATCCGTGGCTTGAGGAGTTCCCCCAGCTGCGGGCGTTGACGGTCGACGAGGTAGATGTGGGATGGCGGCAGAGGCGGACGGTGGAATGGGGGCAACACGCGGGGCGTGACTTCCGCGTCAAGGACCTTCGGGACTTTGCGCGCGACCTGCTGTTGGCAAGTGAGAATTTCCGCGGTCGTATGGCCGCCCGTCCGCGCGACGCCGTCGTAGTCAATGTCCGGCGCGGCGACTATTACACGAACGAGAGGCTTGCGGCGGTGTTCGGATTCGATATCCCCGGCTACGTGAATGCCGCGCTGCAGCGTATCCCGGGCGACCGGCAGAAGCGAGTCGTCGTGGTGTCGGACGACCCCGAATGGTGCGCCACGAACCTCACCTTTGTCAGGCAGGGCAGGTCCGTCTCCTTCATGCCGACTCCTCATGACATGTTCGACGATCTCGCCCAGCTGGCCGTGGCGCGCGACCTGATCCTGGCGAACTCCACGTTCTCCTATTGGGGCGGGTATCTCGCCAGCGCGCGCTCCGCCCGTGAGCGCCCACGGACCGTGTTCGCGCCCTTGCACTTCAACCGCCTTTACAGCGATGGCGAGTCTCCGCTGCTCCTACCGGAGTGGACGGCGATTCCCGATGACGAATTCTCCACGCCAGACCGACTCCAGGGAGAGGCCTGACCTCATGTCGACCCGTGAATGCTGTTCCTCGGACCCGACGACGCCTTCGGTGTCAGTGGTGATCCCCGTCTTCAACGGCGCACTGACCCTGCCGCTGCAGCTGGAGGCGCTCCGCACGCAGGTCGGTGCACCGGACTTCGAGGTCGTCGTGGTGGACAACCGCTCCACCGACGACCTGGAGGGCGCCATCCGGCCGTTCCTGGAGTCCGGCCTCCAGCTCAGGGTGGTCCGAGCCGACGGGCACCAAGGGTCCTCCTATGCCCGCAACCGGGGGATTGCCGCTGCCCGCGCCCCCTACGTCATGTTCTGCGACGCCGACGACGTCGTCTCCCGCCACTGGGTGGCTGCGGGAGCGGCGGCCTTCGCCACGGCTTCGATCTGGACCGGCAGCGTGACGCATCTGTCGGCCGACACCTTCGAGCAAGGACTGGACGCTGTCCGGGACCGTCTCGGAGACGAGCTGCGGCCGCAGAACGGGCCCGGCCGGGAGGTCTCCGGCCCGTTCCCCGTGCTGATGGGGGGCGACTTCGGAGCGTCCCGTGAGCTGCTGGAGGCGGTGGGGGGCTTCGACCAGTCGTTCCCCCACGCGGGCGACGACAACGATCTCGCCTTCCGCGTCTTGCGAGCCGGTCACCGGCTGGTGGAGATGCCGCAGGTGAGGGTCGCCTCCCGAGGCAAGACCAGTACGCGGTCGGTTCGCAGGATCGCGTTCCGGTCCGCGAAAGCCCATGTGCTCCTGGCGGATCGATATGGCGTATGGGACCGTTCTCGGGCCACGACGTGGGCGAGCGAGCCCGTGCGGTGCCTAGGGGCGGCGGTGAAGATGGCGGCGCATCCGGCGACGGCCGACTGGCGGGGGCTCGCCTCGCGGACGGCGATGGCTGCGGGCACGCTCGCGGGAGCCCTGGAGTATCGAATGTTGCGGCGACGCCCCACGCCACAGGTCGGCCTGGGCCTCGACCCTGGCATACGGGCGCTCTCCGGGGAGGCACGGCAGGGCGTGGGCGGGCCCGGTGACCCCGAGCTGGTCAGTGTGGTCATCCCGGCATACAACGCCGAGGCGTACATCGCCGAGCAGATTGAGAGCCTGGCCGTGCAGGTAGCCGCTCCGGAGTTCGAGGTGATCGTGGCCGACAACGGGAGCACGGACCGCACGGCGTCCGCTGCCCGCGAGGCAGCGGAGCGCTGCGGCCTCACTGTGACCGTGGTCGATGCCCGGGGGCCGGCCAGCGCCTCTCATGCCCGAAACGTCGGGGCCCTGGCGGCCGCGGGCGAGGTCTTGCTCTTCTGCGACGCAGACGACTTCGTCGGCCCCGAGTGGGTCCGGGAACTCTCCGCGGCCGTGCGCTCGCGCGAGAACGCCCTAGCTGTGGGGACGCTCCTGCACCGGCGGTTCAACGACGGGGCCGTGCTTGCCGCCTATGGCATCCCGTCTACGGCCGGCGAGCCCGACACAGACGCGGTGGGGTATTCGGTGGTGCACAGCGGATTCGCCGGGCACCTCCCCACCGTGGCGGGCAATGACTTCGGCGTCCGTCGCTCCACCTACCTCGCGGTTGGCGGCATGGATTCCTCGTTCCCCGGCGGCTCTGAGGAGACGGACTTCTCCTGGCGCGCCCAACGCCGCGGGGCGGTCGTCGTGCACGCGCCGCGCGCGGTTGTCCACTACCGCCTGCGGTCCACCCCGCAGACCGTCTTTCGGCAGCAGCGGATCCAGCAGGTCGGCCGGATGCTGCTCTGGATCCGCCACCGCGACGAGGGCATGAGCGGGCCGAGTTGGCGGGTGTCGGCCACGGAGGTGGCTCGGCACCTTCCGGCCTATATCGTCACCCGCGAGCGCGCCGCGCGGCTACGCCACGCCCGGATTGCCGGCGGGCACCTGGGTGCCCTGCAGGGGATGGTCCGTTACCGGCTGTTGAAGCGGATTCCGTCACGGAGGCTGGTGGACGGGGCCTCCGCCGTCGGGTCCAGAACCACGGACCATCCTGCCTGGCGGGACCGCCGCGGCGTTCGGCCGGGTCGCCTCATCGAGCCTTGATGTCGTGCGCGGTGGCCCGGACGGCCAGACGCGCGGCCCGCCATCGAGAGCGCAACGCTAGCGCCGTCTTCAGGCTGTCCAGGAGACTGACGGCGCGGTCGGTGGTCTCGCTATCGCGGGCAAGGGACGCCGCCTCCCGCGTCGTGGACCCGCCCATGTAGGTCACCAGCCCGGGCCTCAGGACGCGAATGTCGAGACCGTACCTGTCACGAAACAGCGGCCAGTCATCGGCGATGGTCCAGGGACCGCCGGCGTCCTCCACGAGTCCCGAGACGAGTTTTTGCGCTCCCGAGCGCGTGATCAGGTAGAAGGCTGCCGTGTACGGGTTCCCGGCGAACCGACCCAGACGCCGGATCCGCCCGCCGCAAACGATTGGGCGTGACAGCAACGACAGTTGGGCCTCGGTCATGAGAAGCCGTTGAAATGCTAGTGAGGGGTTCGTGGGGGCGCGATCTGCCAGCACGGCGATGTCGAAGGAGTTGTCCTTTAGGATGCAGTTGAGGACCGCCTCCGTCTCGGTCGGCATGAGGACGTCGTCCTCGGAGATAAGAGCCACCCCGTCGTCGGGGCCTGTGCTCGACGCGAAGGACTCGAGGACACGGAAGTGGCTGATGGCGCATCCCGCCTGGCCGGGGGTGGGTGAACCGGGGTAGTGCTCGCGGTAGCGGGCCACATTGAAGTAAGGGGACGGATCCGAGGTGGAGCCGTTGAACGCATCGTAAAAGCGGAACCAGGCGGCCCCCGGCCCATCCATGAACCGGGGGCGTCGATCACTGTCGGTGAGCGAGATGCAAACCCGGCGCTCCAACCGGCTTGAATGAACCATGCGCCCAGCATAGCCAAGGGCGGTTCCCCTTTCCGAGGTTCCGACAGAGGGCTACCTGGCGAGGTCCCCGCACCCTTCCTCCAGCACGGTCCACGAAGGCCTGAGCTGGTGAGCACGACCACCGTTGAGGTTACGGCTGAACAGTGCCGGTGCAATGACGAGACGGCCCGGGTGCAACTCGTCGCCGATGTATCCACCCCAATAGGAGAAGGTGGAGTTCGTGATGATCAGGCGGCGGGCATGCACGACGGCGCGCAGATCGTGGAAGAGGTCGCCGTCCTTATAGACCACCTCGCCGTGAAGGCCGAGAACGGGACCGAGATGCTCCCTGCACCAGTCTAGGCCGTCCGAAATCACCACGATCCGTGAGAGGGGGCCGGAGAGCGCCGCTGTTCGGCTGATGGCGGCCCGAATGTAGGCCACCTGGTCCATTCCGAACTCGGCCTCATGCTGGGGAACCGAGTAGTAGTCGCCCCGCCGCACGTTCACGATGACATCATCCTTGGAGAGGCCATCCGGGTCCAAGGCGACGGGGGAGCCGGAGAGCAACACCTCACGTATGAAGCTCCTGAGTTCGGCAGGCTGATAGGGCACCGGCTGCGGGGACTCCTCTCGCCACGGCATCACCCGTCGAGCGGTGAAGGGTACGCGGTCCCTCGGGATGAAGTAGCGCTCCCGCAAAGTGGGGAAGAGTGCGACCGCTGCCTCGCGTTTGGGGTGCAATAGGACCCTGCGCGACTCTCGATGCGTGTGGCCTTCGAACGCCCACAACCCTTGATACAGGAGATTTCCCAAGCCCATCCAATCGGGAACCCAGGACACAGGATCGCCGCGACGGATGGTTGTCAGGGCGCGTGACTTCGCTTTGTTGAGGAACCTCATGCCTTGCAATCTACAGGGCGGTCATGAACAGGCGTTCCTTTCGCCTTCTAGAGCGTGACGAGCTTCGCAATCTTGCCCAGGGGATTGTCGCCCCGAGGGTATCCCCCTGCTGGTTCTATTTATGGCCCCTCGGGCGATGGGCTGCCCGCGCTCCCCCCTGGAGCAGACGCCTCCAACTGCTGTGGCGAAGATCCAGTCCATTGCGTGGCCTGCGAGTCGTCGCAGCGATAGGCCTTGTCCAGCGGTGTGATCTCCTTCTCCAAGGGATTGTGCTCGTGGTACTTGTGGGAGAGGGGTAGGCAATGTCTGTGAGGATCTGAGTCCAGCCCACGGGATACAATTCGACCTCGCCCCGTACGCCTCCCGGGTGGTTCCTCAGAAGGGGGAGGAAGTAGTCCAGGCGCCGTTCGACCTCGTGGAACAACTCCGTCGTGGGCCATGGGGGCCGGCGCTCCATCCTGCCAGTGTCGAATGGGGCACCATGCTCGCCGCCTGCGCTCCCGTTACCCTTGCCCCATGCACCTCCTCGTCACCGGCGGCGCCGGGTTCATCGGTTCGAACTTCGTCCACCACGTGGTCCGCGAGACTGGGCACGACGTCGTCGTCCTGGACAAGCTGACCTACGCCGGCAACCGGGAGAACCTCGCCGGCCTGCCGGAGGACCGCGTCACTCTCGAGGTCGGGGACATCTGCGACGCGGCCCTGGTGGACCGCCTGGTCGCCGAGTCGGACGCCGTCGTGCACTACGCGGCGGAGTCCCACAACGACAATTCGCTGAACGATCCCTCGCCGTTCATCCAGACGAACATCGTCGGAACCTTCGTCCTCCTCGAGGCGGTCCGCAAGCACGGCAAGCGGTTCCACCACGTGTCCACGGACGAGGTCTACGGCGACCTCGAACTGGACGATCCGGCGAAGTTCACCGAGTCCACCCCGTACAACCCCTCCAGCCCCTACTCGGCCTCGAAGGCCGGCTCGGACCACCTGGTGCGCGCGTGGGTGCGCTCCTTCGGCGTGCAGGCCACGCTGAGCAACTGCTCCAACAACTACGGCCCGTACCAGCACGTCGAGAAGTTCATCCCGCGCCAGATCACCAACCTGATCGACGGCGTCCGCCCCCGCCTCTACGGCCACGGCGTCAACGTCCGGGACTGGATCCACACGGAGGACCACTCCTCGGCCGTGCTGCGCATCCTCGAGCGTGGCGAGATCGGCCGCACGTACCTGATCGGTTCGGACGGCGAGAGGAACAACAGGGAGATCGTGGAGATCCTCCTCGAGCTCTTCGACCGCCCCGCGGACGACTACGACCTCGTGGCCGACCGCCCGGGCCACGACCTGCGCTACGCGATCGACAACACCGCCCTGCGCACCGAGCTCGGCTGGGAGCCGCAGTTCACGGACATCCGCGCCGGCCTGGCGGACACGGTCCGCTGGTACCGCGAGAACGAGACCTGGTGGCGCCCGGCCAAGGCCGCCGTCGAGGCCACGTACCGCGCCCAGGGCCAGTGAGGGGGCACCGCTGATGCGCATCACCGAGACCGCCATCCCCGGCCTGCTCGTCCTCGACCTCGACGTCCACGGGGACAACCGGGGCTGGTTCAAGGAGAACTGGCAGCGGGAGAAGATCCGCGCCCTCGCCGCCGAGCACCCCCGCTTGGCCTCGCTCGCCCCGGTGCAGAACAACATCTCCTTCAACGACGCCGTCGGCACCACCCGCGGCATCCATGCCGAACCCTGGGACAAGTACGTGGCCGTCGCCCACGGCCGGATCTTCGGCGCCTGGGTGGACCTGCGGGAAGGGCCGTCCTTCGGCGCCGTCGCCACCGTGGAGCTCGGCCCGGAGAAGGCCGTCTTCGTGCCGCGCGGGGTGGGCAACTCCTACCAGACGCTCGAGCCGGACACCGCCTACACGTACCTGGTGAACGACCACTGGTCCGCCGACGCGCAGGGCCGGTACACGTTCCTCAACCTCGCGGACCCGACGGCGGCCATCGCCTGGCCCATCCCGCTCGAGGACGCCGAGCTCTCGGACAAGGACCGCGCCCACCCGATGCTCGCGGACGTCACTCCCATGCCGCCCGCCCCGATCCTTGTGCTCGGCGCCGGCGGCCAGCTCGGCCGCGCCCTCGTGGCCCGCGCCGAGGCCGCCGGGATCCCGGTCGAGGCCCACGGCCGCGACACGTGGGACATGACCGATCCGGCCTCGTGGCCGCGGGAGCACTTCCGCGGCCTGCGCGCCGTGGTCAACGCGTCCGCCATGACCGCGGTGGACGCCGCCGAGACACCCGAGGGCCGGGCCCAGGCCTGGGCCGTCAACGCGACCGCCGTCGCCGAGCTCGCGCGCCGCTGCACCGAGGCCGGCGTGCCCCTGGCGCACGTCTCCACGGACTACGTGTTCGACGGCGCCCTCCCCGTGGGGCAGGAGCACCCGGTGGACCACCCGCTCGCGCCGCTGTGCGTCTACGGCCAGTCGAAGGCCGCCGGTGAGGCCGCGGTGCGCACCGTGCCCCGGCACTGGATCGTCCGCACCTCCTGGGTGATCGGGAAGGGGAAGAACTTCGTGGCCACGATGGCCTCCCTCGCCGAGCGCGGGATCGACCCGGCCGTCGTCGCCGACCAGCACGGCCGCCTCACCTTCGCCGATGACCTCGCCGACGCTCTGCTGCACCTGGTCACCACGGACGCGCCCACGGGCACGTTCCACATGACCAACAGCGGCGACGTGGTCACCTGGCACGACGTCGCCCGGTGGGTCTTCGAGGACACCGGCCACGACGCCGCGCGCGTCTCCGCCACGACCACCGCCGCGTACCTGGCCGGCAAGGAGGGCGTGGCCCCGCGGCCGACCAACAGCGCCCTCGACCTCGGGCCCTTGGCCGCCGTCGGCTACACCGCCCCGGACCAGCGCGAACGCCTGCGGACGTACCTGAGGCGCTGACCCCGTCTCGCACGACGAAGCCCCCGCCGGTTCCGGCGGGGGCTTCGTGGGTGGGGGCGATCAGCTGCGCGTGCGGGCCTTGCGGCGTGAACGTCGCCCCTTCTTCGCGGACGAACCGCCGCTCGAGAGGTACTTCTCGTGGGACTTGTGGTACGTGCTCTCGTACCCGTAGCCATAGGCGTAGCCGCCGCCGCGCTGGGAGCGCGCGACGCCGTTCATCACGACGCCCAGCAGATGCGCGTCCACTGCGGCGAGATTCTCCACAGCGGCCTCCAGGTGGTCCTTGCGGGTCCGCCCCTGACGCACCACGAGCACAGTCCCGTCCACGGCGGTGGCCAGGAGCGAGCCGTCCGTGACGGGCAGCAGGGGAGGGGAGTCGACGATGACGAAGAAGTCCTCCGATGCCAGCTCCAACAGGGCCCGCATGCGCTTCGAGCCCAGCAGCTCCGACGGGTTCGGGGGCGTCCGGCCGGCGGGGAGCAGCGTGAGGTTCGGGATTCCGGTGGCCGCGAGGGCGTCGTCCGGCTGCACCTCACCGGCCAGCACCTCGGACAGGCCCACGTCGCCCGCCACCTGGAAGAGGTCGTGCTGCCGGGGGCGCCGCAGGTCGGCGTCCACCACGAGCACCCGTTCGCCGGCCAGGGCCAGGGCGCGGGCCAGATTCGAGGCGATGGTCGACTTGCCCTCGGAGGGGTCCGCGCTCGTGAACGAGACGACGCGCGGCGGCTCGTCGACGGAGACGAACTTGAGGTTGGTGCGCAGCGCTCGGATGGCCTCGCCGGCCCGGGGGTCGAGGTCCACGGCCTCCTCGCCTGTGCGGGTCAGGGAGGCGTTCTCCGGGACGGCGCCGATCACGCCGGCGCCGGTGACCTCCTTCACGTCGGCGCGGCTGCGCACCTTCACATCGAGGAGACGACGGAGCACCGCGATGGCGAGTCCCGCACCCAGTCCGGCCACGACGCCCACGAGGACGTTGCGCCGGGTGTCAGGGCTCACGGGAGCAGAGGGCACGCGGGCGTCCGACAGGGGCACGACCTCCAGGGGGCTGTTCTTGTCCACCTCCGCCGCCACGTCCGCCGTCGCCTGCAGGGCGCTGTTCGCGAGCTGCGCGGCGGTCTCGGGATCCGTCGAGGTGGCGGTCACCTTGATCATGCTGGACCCGGGGACGAGCGCCGCGGAGAGCGAGTCGTCGTCGTCCTGCCCCGTGTCCTGTGCCACGCGTTCACGCACGGCCTGGCTGTTGATCAGGGCGACGTAGGCCTGAGCCCGGCTCTCGGCGGGTCCGTTGCCGGCGATGAGGCTCTGATCCGTGCTCCGCGCGGCGAGGAGCCCCTGAGATTCGGACGCGTAGATCCGGGGCTGCAGCGCGGAGTAGCCCCAGCCCAGCAGACCCCCCACGAGGGCGGCCGCCAGCAGCAGGAGGAGGTTGGCGCGCAGCAGGCGGAAGAAGTCGACGATCGTCACGGAGCACCTCGGGGGTCATGGGCGGGGATGCGCGGGCCGTTGTGGCCAGGAAACGCACGGGTCCACGGTATCAAGACCCGCCGCACGGTCTGAGGACCCGGGGACGACGCCCGCCACCGCGCTACGCTGAGCCGCGTATCGCCCGGCGTCCATGAAAGGTTCCGCACCATGCGCTCGAGCACGCCCCATAACCGGACGGCTGCCCGCGCTATGGGGGCCGTTGCGCCACCCGAGGCCCGGCCGGCCAGGCGCCACGCCTCGCTCGGCCTCGTCGAGGACGGTCAGGCCGCGTGGACCCGCTCTCCGTGGAACCCGCTGGTCACGTCGGCCTCACCGCGGCTGTTCGAGGCCGTGCTGGCCACCGGCCTGGTGGTGGAGGCGTTCAGCGCTCCCGGCCTGCCGATCCCGTTCGCAGAGTTCTCCGCGATCCTTCTGCTGCTCCTCGCCTCGTTCCGAGAGCCCCGCCGGGACCTCTCCCAGTACGGCGTGCTGGCCCTCGGCGCACTGGCCCTGGTGGCGTATCTCGTCGCGGTGACCGTGCACAACGACCTTGACCCCACCCGGCGCGCCACCAGGATCACGCTCCTGATCCTGCTGATCTACGCCATCGCCAGCGAGCGGATCGACATCAAGGGCATCCTCTACGGGATGACGGCCGGAGCACTGGTCAACGTGCCCCTCTTCTACGCGGGCCTGGCCCCGGACACCTACGGCGGCTACCTCACCGGGTTCCTGGGGGACAAGAACGTCTCCGGCCTCTTCTACGCGCTCCTGCCCGTGCTGCTCGTGGCCACCATGCAGCGCATGGGCCCCAAGCTCCTCGTGCTGGGCGCCGGCTCCGCCCTGACGTTCCTCACCGGCTCGCGGACCTCGATGGCCGCGCTGCTCTGCGCGGTCGTGTGGATCCTCGTGAGCCCCTACCTGGGGCGGGTCCTGCGTATCGCACTGGGGGTCGTCATGGGTTGGTTCGTCAGCTGGGCCGAGGAGAACCTGGCCGACCTCGGCATCTTCGGAGACCGCACGGGCACGGACTGGTTCCGTGCGCAGATCCAGGAGGCGTCCGCGGAGAAGGTCGCGGACACGTCCTTCTTCGGCCAGGGCCTCTCCACGGCATTCGTGGACCTGGACCACGTGTCCATGTTCTTCCACAACTCCTACCTGGGTCTCCTGGTCGAGGGCGGCTGGCCGTTCCTGGTCGTGGTGGTCGGCGCCTACCTCTGGCTGTGCCTGCGGCCCTTCGCCCGGACGCACCGCTCGCCTTCCCGTGTCGCCGTCGAAGCGGCCGCCCTCATCATCCTCGTGGCCTCGCTCCAGCTGGGGGAGGTGTTCATCACGATCTTCGGCGCCATCGTGCTCGGTTGCGGACTCCTGCTGAGCGCCCAGGAGGACGAGGAGGACCATGGCGCCCCCGCGAAGGACCGGGCCCACCGCCGCAAGCTGGACCGCATCATCGAGCGGTCCCGACGCGCGGGCCGCTGAACGCGTCGAGCACCACCGGTGCTATCCTGTCCAGGTTGCCCAGGCGAGGGAGCGCGCGCTCCGTGATCGACGAGGCCGCCGCCGCGCGTCAGCATGCTGACCCGCTGCGGCACTGAAGCCCCCTCCTGGCCGCATCCCGCGCCGCCCCCGGCTGCGCGGCCGAGACCCCCACAGGAGGACGCACCATGTCTGACCAGCTCAAGATCAAGGTCACCCGCCGCACCGACTTCGGCAAGGGCGCCGCCCGCCAGGCCCGCCGCGCCGGCCTGATCCCCGCCGTCGTCTACGGCCACGGCCAGGAGCCCGTGCACCTGCTGCTGCCGGCCCAGGAGACCACCCTGGCCGTCCGCAACCCCAACGCCCTGCTCACCGTCGTGAACGAGGCCGGCGAGGAGCACCTGGTCCTGCCCAAGGACATCCAGCGCCACGCCATCAAGGACACCGTGGACCACCTGGACCTCATCGAGGTCCGCCGCGGCGAGAAGGTCATCGTCGAGGTCACCGTGCAGGTCGAGGGCGAAGTCGCCCCCGGCAACGAGTACGTGCTGGACTACGTCACCGTGCCGGTCGAGGCCGAGGCAACCGACCTGCCCGAGGCCGTCACCATCTCCATCGAGGGCCGCGAGGCCGGCGACCACGTGTACGCCACGGACGTGCAGGTCCCCGCCGGCACCACCCTGCAGCTCGAGGACGACATCGTCATCGCCACCGTCAGCGAGGTCGTCGAGCAGGACCTCGGCGACGAGTCCGTGCAGGAGGAGCAGGCCGCCGAGTCTGCCGAGGGCGAGTCCGAGGGCTCCGAGGACTGATCACGCCGTGACGACGGGGACCACGCTCATCGTCGGGCTCGGCAATCCCGGGCCCGAGTACGAGCGCACCCGTCACAACGTCGGCCAGATGGTGGCGGATGAGCTCGCCTCCCGCATGGGGGTCGGGTTCACCCGCCACCGGGCCGGCGCCGTGGTGGCCACGGGTCGCCTCGGCATCGGGGGGCCGCGCGTCGTGCTCGCGAAGTCCACCGGCTACATGAACGTCTCCGGACGCCCCGTCTCCGCGCTGGCGTCCTTCTACGGGATCGGCCCCGAGGACCTCGTGGTGGTCCATGACGAGCTGGACATCCCGTTCGACACCCTGCGCCTCAAGCGCGGCGGGGGAGAGGGCGGCCACAACGGCCTGAAGTCCATCACCGCCTCGCTGGGCACGAAGGACTACGCCCGCGTGCGCGTCGGCATCGGCCGGCCCCCGGGCCGCATGGACGTGGCCGACTTCGTGCTGCGCCCCTTCACCAAGCCCGAGCAGGACGTCCTGCCCCTGCACGTGGACCGTGCGGCGGACGCCGTCGAGAAGCTCGTCACGGACGGGCTCGAGCCCGCCCAGCAGGCGTTCCACTGACCTCCCGCCCCGCGACATCCTCGACGGGGGTGCAGCCCCACGCTCAGGGGGTCGGGGTCACGGCACGGGCCAGGGCATCCGCGATGGTCTCCAGCGCGGGATCCATGATCCGGATCATCTCCGCGTACCCCTCCACCGGTCCGCGGAACGGGTCCACGACGTCGAGGGGCTGGGCGGTCGACCGCGCGAGGGCCCGGTGGCGGGCCGCCTCCGCCGCGAAGGCACGCACTCCTCGGCCCGCGGGGATCCAGTCCCGTCCGTCCCGCGCGTCCAAGATGCGGACCAGCGCCGCGAGCTCCAGTACGGTGAACACCCGCGCGACGGCCTGCGGCACCTCCCGCAGCGCGAAGCGCATGTGCTCCTGAGCCGCCGCCAACACGAGATCCGCCTCCGCGACCATGAACGGCTGCAACGCGGCGGGCCGATGGTCCGCGAGGCCGGCGACACCGGCCTCGGCGCCGAGCCGCACGAGCGGCGGGGGCACCGTCAGGGCCTGGTTCGGCTGGGAGCCGGCGCTGCCGACCTCCACCCGGCCGGGGACCAGAGCCGCCAGCCGTCCCTGCAGGGCCCGGCTCGCATAGGCCGATCGGCACACGTTGCCGGTGCACACGATGAGCACGGCGTCCGGCGAGGGGAGGGCCCGGCGCCCCCGCTGGGCAGGCGGAGACGGGCTCGTCGGCGCCGGGCGACGGGGGAACGAGATCAACCGCGCGCTGCTCCGCCGTCACGCTCGAGCCACGAGGACAGCGCCCGGGCCTGACGATCGACGACCTTGCCGACCATCGGCTCGGCCTTCGCGGCGAGCTTCGAGCCCACCAGCGGAATCCGGCAGACGAGGGTGCCGTCCACGGAGAACTGGGAACCCTCACCGGCGGCGGTCAGGCGGAGGGCGCCGTCCGCCGTCGCCTTGGCGGAGGGCACGGTGATGGTGGTGGTGCCGGCGCGGGAGCCGTCCGCGGCGGGCGCGTCCCAGCGCTCCACCTGCTCCACCTGGAGGGCGGAGCCGATGAGCTTGCGGGCCATGTCCGGGACACGGTCCGGGATGCGGTCCGCGGGCAGGGAGCGCACGGCGGTGACGGTCATCGGGCCCTCCGGGGAGCCCTCCACGGAGAACGAGACCAGGGAGCCGCCGAAGGACTCGACCACGGAACGGTGGAAGTCCTCGGACGCCAGGGCGGCCGCCACGGCCGACGGCGGGTGCGGGATGGACTGCTGAGCGGAAAAGGCCACGGTGTCTCCTCGGGGTCAAGTCGGACCGCGCCCGGCGGGCCATGAGAGGGCCGGCACCGGTTCGCCGACGGCGATGGGCGTCCATCCCTCACCTTATATGCTGGCCTCCGCGACCCGGGTCCCGTGCACGGCGCCGGGACCGGCCGCGCGACCCCTCGTGAACCCCCTGGAAGGTGTGTCCGCCATGTCGGCACTCTGGGCCGTGGCCCTCATCCTGCTCCTGAGCGGGACGGCGAAGCTCCGTTCCGGCGAGGACGTGCAGGCCACGTTCACCCGGCTCAGGGTGCCCCGCCCGTTCGCGGCCCCCGCCCTGGCGCGCGCGTTCCCCTGGCTCGAGCTGCTGCTCGCCGCCGCCCTCCTGCAGCCCTTCACCCTGCTGCGTCCCGTCGTCGGCCTGGTCGCCGTGGCCCTCTTCGCCGCCTTCCTCGCGCTCGTGGTCCGGGCCCAGGACGACGGCGTCTCCTGCGGCTGCTTCGGCGAGGCCTCGGCCGCCCCGATCTCCCGCACCACCGTGGTCCGCAACGTCGTCTTCCTGGCCCTCGCCGTCCTGGCCCTGGCCGAGGGGATCGTCTCGCTGGCGGTGCACGGCGCGGGCCTGGCCTGGCAGCCTCTCACCGCCTTCGGCGCCGGGGCGTGGGCGTGGGCCCTGCTCGTGTCCGTGCTGCTCGCGACCGCCGCGTTCCTGGCCGGGCGCGAGTCCGTCCCGGCCGCACCCGACGCCGCCCCGGCGACGCCCACGCCCGAGGCTCCGGCCGCCGTCGACCCGGCCGACGCCGCCGAGCCCGAACGCCACCCGTTCCCGGACGCCGTCGTGGTCGCGGACGGCGAGTACACCGGTCTGCACCGGCTGGTCGCGGACGGGGCCGTGGTGGCCCTGCGCCTGTCCACGGGGTGCGGCTCCTGTACGCGGGTGATCGACCGGCTGGACGAGTTCAAGGACGCGCTCGGGCCGGTCCGGCTGCGGGTCCTCATGCCCCAGCACGCCCCCGGCGCCGAGGGGGCGATCCACAGCGGCGCCGTCGACGCGTCGCTCGTGCTCGCCGACCCGGCCGGCGCCGCCTCGCAGGCCCTCGGTCTGCACTCGTTCCCCACCGCGGTGCTGCTCGGCACGGACCGGCTCACCGCCGGCGGCCCGGTGGGCGGCGCCGACGACGTCCTCGCCTTCCTCGAAGAGATCCGGGAGATCATGACCACCGAACTGCCCGCCGCCACGGACGGCTCCACCGCCACCCCGGAGGTCCGCGCATGAGCGCCCCCGAGACCACCCCCGTCCTCGCCCCGCTGCTGCCGCGCCTGCGCGCCGAACGCGCGCTCGAGGCGGCCGCCGCCTCCGCCGCCCGGCCGCTCGAGGCCCGGGGCGTCGAACTGGAGATCGGCCTGCCCGACGGCGCCCGCGCGCCCCTGCTGACCGTCCTCGCCGAGGCGCTGGCCGAGGGCCACGGCGAGCGCGCCGCCGTCCTCGTGGTCACCGCGACCACCCGCGAGGCCGAGGACCTCGTGACCGACCTCGCCGCCTGGGCCCCCGCCGGCGCCGCCGCGCTGTTCCCGTCCTGGGAGACGCTGCCCCACGAGCGCCTGTCCCCGCGCTCGGACACCGTGGGCGCCCGCCTGGCCGTGCTGCGCCGCCTCGCCCACCCCGAGGAGCACGCGGAGGGCCCGCTGCGCATCGTCGTCGCCCCCGTGCGCGCCGTGCTGCAGCCCCTCGTGGCCGGGCTCGGCGAGCTGAGCCCCGTGACCCTGCGGACGGGGGAGGAACGGGACTTCGACGGCGTGGTGGCCGCGCTCGCGGACGCCGCCTACTCGCGCGTGGACATGGTCAGCCGTCGCGGCGAGTTCGCGGTGCGCGGCGGGCTGATCGACGTGTTCCCGCCCACCGAGGACTACCCCGTGCGCATCGAGTTCTTCGGCGACGAGGTGGAGCAGATGCGCTGGTTCTCCGTGGCGGACCAGCGCTCCCTCGAGGACACCACGGAGGACGGCTCGGGCCACCCCTCCGAGCTGTACGCGCCCCCGTGCCGCGAGCTGCTGATCACGGACCACGTGCGCCGGCGCGCCAAAGAGCTGATCCCGGCCATGCCCGCCGCCGCGGACATGCTGGACCGGATCGCCGAGGGCGTGGCCGTGGAGGGCATGGAGTCCCTCTCCCCGCTGCTGGCCGAGGCCATGACGTCGCTGCCCCGCATGCTGCCCACCGGCTCGCTGACCGTCCTCGTGGAGCCCGAGCGCCTGCGCGGCCGCGCCGACGACCTGCTGGCCACCAACGAGGAGTTCCTCCAGGCCGCGTGGGCCGGCGCCGCGCAGGGCGCGGTCGCCCCGGTGGACGTGGCCGGGGCGGACCAGTCCGCCGCGGGCGGGTTCCTCACGGTGGCCGAACTCCGCGCGGCCGCGCTCGAGCAGGACCAGGGGTTCTGGTCCGTCACCGCGCTGGTCTCGGACGCCGAGCTGCTGCCCGACGCCGCCACCCTGCGCGCCACCCTCGGCGTCGCGCAGACCTTCTCGGGCGACATCGAGGCCATGGTCGCGCACACCCGCATCCGGCTCGCGGAAGGGTGGCATGCCGTGGTCCTCACCGACGGCCCCGGCTCCGCCCGCCGCCTCGCCGAGCTCAACGCGGAGGCCGGCCTCACGGCCTCCGTGGTGGACGGGCCCCTGCCCGCCGACCTCGCCCCGGGGCGGGTCTCCATCGCGGCGGCGCCCGTCGGCTCCGGCTTCACGATCCCGGACGCGCAGATCGCCCTGATCACGGAGCACGACCTCTTCGGCCGGCACCGCACCGCGGGCACGCGCGCCCCCGGAGCGCGGCTGGCCCGGAAGCGGCGCAACGCCGTCGACCCGCTGACCCTGCAGCCCGGCGACCACGTGGTGCACTCCCAGCACGGCATCGCCCGCTTCGTGGAGCTGCAGCGCCGCAAGGTCACCGGCGGCCCGCGCACCGCCCCCGGCACCGAGGAGTCCTACCGCGAGTACCTCGTGCTCGAGTACGCGCCCTCGAAGCGCGGCGCCCCCGGCGACCGGCTGTTCGTGCCCACCGACCAGCTCGACCTGATCTCCACCTACGTGGGCGGGGAGACGCCGTCGCTGTCCAAGATGGGCGGCTCGGACTGGGCGCAGACCAAGTCCAAGGCCAAGCGCGCCACCCGCGAGATCGCCGGCGAGCTCATCCGCCTGTACTCGGCCCGTATGGCCTCGCGCGGCCACGCGTTCGCCCCGGACACCCCGTGGCAGGGCGAGCTGGAGGAGGCGTTCCCGTTCATCGAGACGCCGGATCAGCTGACCACCATCGAGGACGTCAAGAAGGACATGGAGGCGGCCGTCCCCATGGACCGGCTCGTCTCCGGCGACGTCGGCTTCGGCAAGACCGAGGTGGCCGTGCGCGCCGCGTTCAAGGCGGTGCAGGACGGCAAGCAGGTGGCCGTGCTCGTCCCGACGACGCTGCTCGCCCGCCAGCACCACCAGACGTTCTCCGACCGGTTCGCCGGCTTCCCCGTGAAGGTGGCCGCGCTCTCCCGGTTCCAGACCGCCAAGGAGTCCAAGGAGGTCATCGAGGGGCTCGCGCACGGCGAGGTGGACGTGGTGATCGGCACCCACCGGCTGCTCTCCGACCAGGTGCAGTTCAAGGACCTGGGCCTGGTGATCGTGGACGAGGAGCAGCGCTTCGGCGTCGAGCACAAGGAGGCGCTGAAGAAGATGCGCACCAACGTGGACGTGCTCGCCATGTCCGCCACGCCCATCCCGCGCACCCTCGAGATGTCCCTCACCGGCATCCGCGAGACCTCCACGCTGGCCACCGCCCCGGAGGAGCGCCACCCCGTGCTCACCTCGGTGGGCCCGTACTCGGACCAGCAGGTCACCGCGGCCATCCGCCGCGAGCTGATGCGGGAGGGCCAGGTGTTCTACGTGCACAACCGCGTCACCACCATCGACAAGGTGGCCAAGCGCATCGCCGAGCTGGTGCCGGAGGCGAGGATCGCCGTCGCCCACGGCAAGATGAGCGAGGCCCGGCTCGAGCAGATCATGGTGGACTTCTGGGAGCGGAAGTTCGACGTGCTCGTCTCCACCACGATCATCGAGACCGGCCTGGACATCGCCAACGCCAACACCCTGATCGTGGAGGACGCCCACCGCTACGGCCTCTCGCAGCTGCACCAGCTGCGCGGCCGGGTGGGCCGTGGCCGCGAGCGGGCGTACGCGTACTTCCTGTACGACCCGCAGAAGCCCCTGGGCGAGGTGGCCCTCGAACGGCTCAAGGCCGTGGCCACCCACAACGAGCTCGGCGCGGGCATGCAGCTGGCCATGAAGGACCTCGAGATCCGCGGCGCCGGCAACCTGCTGGGCGGGGAGCAGTCCGGCCACATCGCCGGCGTGGGCTTCGACCTCTACCTGCGGATGGTGGGCGAGGCCGTGGCCGACTTCAAGGGCGAGGAGGACACCGCGCCCGCCGAGGTGAAGGTGGAGCTGCCGGTCAACGCCCACCTGCCGCACGACTACGTGCCGGGGGAGCGGCTGCGCCTCGAGATGTACCGCAACCTCGCCCAGGCCGCGGACGACGCCGCCGTGGACGCCGTGGTGGAGGAGCTCAAGGACCGGTACGGCCCGCTGCCGGAGCCGGTGGAGGCGCTCGTCGCCGTCGCCCGGTTCCGCAACCGGGCGCGAGCCGCGGGCGTCACCGAGGTCATGCTGCTGGGGCAGAACGTGAAGTTCGGCCCCGCCGCGGACCTGCCGGAGTCCCGTCAGATGCGCCTGACCCGCATGTACAAGGGCGCCCAGGTCAAGCCGGCCCTGAACGGCGTCCTCATCCCGCGTCCCAAGACCAAGCCGGTCATGGGTCAGGACCTCGTGGACGTCCCGCTGCTCGAGTGGGCGCAGCAGGTGGTCGACGCGATCTTCGCGCCGGAGGGCTGAGGCGGGTCAGGCCGTCCTCACGCGGACGAGGATGCCGTGCGCCTCGAGCATCTCGAGGAAGGCGTGGACGTCGGCCGCGACGTCGGCGGGAGCGAGGCCGAACGCCTCCGCCACCTGGACCGTGACGTCCGTCGTCGACAGCGGCACCGGCGGATCCGCGACCAGGTCGTCCTCCGGGGTGCGGCCGCCCACGAGGACGTCCCAGATCACGTCGCCCGAGGCGCCCAACAGCAGCGGCTGACCGGCCTCGAGCGTCATGACGGCGGCCTGGCCGCCGGCGGTGCGGGCCCACGCGATGTCGGGGGAGATCGCCCAGCCCTCGGTGGTCTCAACGGTCACGGCGCACCGCCTTCGTCCAGGCCCAGCCGGCGAGTGCGCCGAGCCGGGCGCGCTGCTCGCGCCACAGGTCCGCGCGGGTGACAGGCCGGCCCAGGCGCATCTGCAGATGGGGGCGGTTCACCGGGATCGTGCGGGCCACGAGGACGGCCCGCTCCCGCACCGTGGCGGCCGACCGCCACCGGGTGCGGAACAGCTCAAGACCGCTCTGGCTCTCGTGCAGCGCCGCGAAGAGGGTCAGCTGCCGGGTGTCGACGCCGTCGGCGGCCTCGCCCGTGGCGACGTGCCAGGCCGCGCCCGCGTGCAGCCGGTGGGCTTCCTCGCGCAGGGCGGCCCAGCTCTCGGCGGGGAGGGACTCCCGGATGTGCCGGACGTCGAGGCCACCGCGGAACGGGTCGCGGGCCGCGTGGACGATCACGACGAGCCGCTGGTGGCGCGGGCTCGGCACCGGAACGGGCCGGCCCGCGATCACGAGGTGGGCGTGCTCGCTCCACAGGGCGTCGAAGGCCGCCTCGGGGGACGCGCCGAGGCCGGGGAAGAGCCGATGCACGTCCACATACCCCAGCTGGTCGTGCCAGAGCGTGGCCGCGTGCTGGAAGATCGACCCTTCCGAGAAGTCAGCGACCGGTTCCCAGGCGTGGGCGTGCAGGAGCTCGATGACGGCGGTGGCATCGGCCGGATGGACCAGCAGGTCTACGTCCGAACTGCGGCGGTGCTCCGGGTAGACGCCGGGCTCCGTGGCGTAGCCCTTGACGTGCAGGCCGCGAATGCCGACCCGGTCCAGCAGATGCGTGATGCGGGCGTGGGCGAGGCGGACGCGGACCTCGAAGTCCAGGGACGGCGGGGCGGCCGGTCGCTGTCCCGTCGCTCGTTCTCCCATGGCCGCGAGCTTAGTCGACCCAAAGGAGGCCCGGCGGTGACTGTGCCGGATGCCCGGTGCAAAGTTAAAGGGGGTTCAGGTGGATTCGTGGACTGACGGCGCGAGACCCGCACGCTCCCGGGTGCTCCGTGTTGACGTGCCATCCATGAACGCGTGGCAGGACTCGCGATGAGCTGCGCGACCTGTCTAGATCCACCTGCAGAGTTCCATTCTCATGTTCACCGAGCATGCCGTTCCCCGCGATCGTCCCCCTGCCGCAGGGCATCCCAGACCTGGACTGGTTGCGCTAATGGGCGCGGATCGCGGGCTTCATCGGTCTTGTTGACTGCATCGCCCGCGGTCGGCTCAGTCGCCGCTCGCTCTGATGCGGACGCGGCGGTGGAAGGTGGCCCTGCTCGTCACCGCCGCGGTGTGCGTCTTCCTCACGGGCCCTGCACCTCCATGGCGGGCTTGGCGTGCGCCGTCCTGTGGCTCTGGTCGACGCCGCAGATGGGGGTGGCGTCGTGCTCGTCCTCGCCATCCTCGGCGCCTACGCATTCTTAGGCTGCGCCTGTCCGCCCCCCGGCTGCGCACCCCTGCGCGTGGCAGTGGAGGCGGCCCCGTCCCCGATCTCTGACGCTGGCCGGTCAGGCGCCCGTCGGCTCCTCCTCCACGAGGTCCCCGTCGATCTCCCACGCCAGCAGCTCGACGATCGGCTGCGCGGTCTGCGCCATCGCGGCGTAGCCCTCGGCGGGGCCGCGGAACGGGTCCGGCAGATCCGCGTCCGGCCGCTCCCCGTGGGCGATCAGGCGGGAGCGCAGCTCCGCCAGCGCCGTGACGAGCGCGGTGACGCCCGCGCCCGGAGGGACCGCCGCGGCGAGCTCCTCGCCGTGGTCGCGCAGGAGGGTGCCCATGCCGAGGATCGTGAAGGTCCGGCGCACCGCCGCGGGGTCCTCGCGCAGCACCTCGTCCAGGTGGTCGTCCGTCGCGGTCAGGACGAGGTCCTGTCCCGCCAGCGAACGCCCGGTCAGCTGCTGCGGTCGATGCTGCGTCAACGCGGCGCGGACTCGGCGGCTCGGTGCGAGGTCGAGCAGCGGGCCGGGGACGGTCAGCGCCTGGTTCGGTTCCGTGCCCGCGCTCGTGACCTCCGCGCGGCCCCGGTCACCGAGCAGGGCGTTGAGCTGCGCCTGCAGCGCGTACTCCACATAGGCGGAGCGGCAGATGTTGCCCGTGCACACGACGAGGATGCGGGCGCTCGGCACGGGGCCGGGGACACGGTCGGCCGGTGCGGCAGGCGAGGCCGGCTCAGCGGCCGCGGCGGTCGCGGGAGCCACCGCGCGCTCGGCCGGCGTCGCACGCTGCCGCGGCGCGGCGGGGTCGGCCGGGTGGGGGAGGAACGCCGGGCCGAGCCGGAACTCGGCGAGGCGATCCTCCCGCGCCGTGGAGGCCGCCGGGGCGCCGGCGTCGCCGCCGTCACCCGCCGGGTGGCCGCCGTCGCGGGTCGGCACCTCAGGCTCCTCCGGCGTCGACGGCAGGAACGGATTGCGGATCGGGGGGCGATGATCCCTGCTCATGGGTGTGTCCTCTCCGAGGCGGTCGTGACGCGCGGCAGCGCGGACGTGACGGGGTGCGGGGGCTCCACGCGTCGCAGGCGGTGCACCGGGTGCCAGCGGCGGCGCGCCCCCGTGAACGGCTTGGACAGGGGGGTGGCGAGCAGGGCGAGGCCTGCCAGCCAGCTGAGGGCGAGCGCGAGGGCGAACTTGGCGGCGTTGTCCTCCACGCCGTGGCGCGTGACCCACATCAGCACCCAGCCGTGCAGCAGCACCACCACCGTGCCCGTCCGGACCAGGGCGGTGATGGCGCGGCGCAGGGCCTGACCCGTCCCGGTGCGTCGGGCGAAGGAGCGCAGCAGCCTCTCCACCGTGGAACCGAACACGAGCACCATCCCCGCGGACATCAGGACGCCCACGGCGGGGGTGAGCACCGGCGTGCCGAAGCCGCCGAACTTGATGTTGGGCGGCTCCAGGCCCAGCCGGACCGCGACCATCCCGAGCAGCACCAGGCCGACGCCGATGAGCGTCCGGTGGCGCCGCACGTGCGGCTGGACGCGGCGGCGGAACATCTCCCCGCTGAGGACGAACAACAGGCACGGCAGGGCCAGCCCGACGCCCAGCGGCGTGCGGGCGATCGCGGAGTCCGGCACGAGGTGGGCCCACGCCAGCCCGGCCAGGCCCACGGCCCAGGCGACGGCGGACGGGAAGCGCTCGAGGAATCGGCGCAGCACCGTGGTGAAGAACAGGACGGAGATGAACCAGAACGCCCACCACGGGGGCTCCTGGTCCGCGCCCCCGTACCAGCCGGTGATCATCAGGCGCCGCAGGAGGTCGGGGTCGTCGGCGAACCACGCGAATGCGGCCACGGACATGAGCGCCGCCCACACCAGGTACGGCACCATCAGGCTCCGGAAGCGGCCCCACACGTCCGTGGCCCAGGGGCGGCCGCGCGTCCAGAAGTAGCCGGTGAGGAAGAAGAACAGCGGCATCCGCCAGATCTCCAGGTACCGGCTGAAGGTGAGGTCCGTCAGGTATGCGTGACCCAGCACCACCGCCGCGATGGAGACAAGCCGAAGGGCGTCCACCCCCGTGTTGCGGGTGGACGCCCTTCGGCGCGCGGCGGCCGGACGACCGGTGTCAGCGATCCTCGGCTCCGGGACGGCTCAGCGGTGCGCGGCGCCGGTCTCGACGGCGTGGGCGCCGGAGGCGGCGTGCTCGACGACGGGACGGGTGTGGATGGCGGTGGTGTCCACGGTGTCGCTGCGGCCCAGGAACGCCTTGGGGATCATGAAGGCCACAGTGGCCAGGGCCAGCGCGATCAGGCCGGGGATCCAGACCGACTCGAGCGACCAGAAGCCCATGGCGTAGAGGCAGCCGAGGAACGCGCCGAAGGCGACGATGAAGGCGATCAGGGAACCCCAGACGCCGCCCACGTTGGAGTGGTCGATGGCCTTGCCGTTGCGGATCACGTGATGCTCCTTCGGTGCGGTCCCGGCCGGGGCGGACGCCCGGCCGAAGTGATGCGAGTCAGTCGGATCCCAGGATAGCAAGCGCGGAGCTGGCCCCGATCCGGGTGGCGCCGGCCTCGATCATCGCCAGGGCGTCCGCGCGGGTGCGCACCCCGCCGGAGGCCTTCACGCCGATGCGCTCGCCCACGGTGCGGCGCATCAGCGCGACGTGCTCGACGGTGGCGCCCGCGGTGGAGAAGCCCGTGGAGGTCTTCACGAAGTCCGCCCCGGCCTCGACCGCGGCCTCGCAGGCCAGGACGATCGCGTCGTCGTCCAGCAGGGCGGTCTCCACGATCACCTTGAGCAGCGCCCCGCCGTCGCCTGCGGGGCCATCCGCGTGCGCGGCCTCGGCCACGGCGCGGACGTCCGCGACGAGCCGGTCGCGGTCCCCGGCGCGGGCCGCGGCGACGTCGAGGACCATGTCCACCTCGTCCGCGCCGGCGTCGATCGCCTGCCGGGCCTCGAAGGCCTTGACCTCCGAGGCGTTGGCGCCGAGGGGGAAGCCGATCACGGTGCAGGTCAGCACGTCCGAGCCCGCGAGCTCGGCGGCCACCAGCGGCACCCACACGGGGTTGATGCAGACGCTCTTGACCCCGGCCTCGCGGGACTCGGCCACGAGGCGGCGCACGTCCGCCTCCGAGGTGTCGGCCTTCAGGGCGGTCGCGTCGATGTACTTCGCCAGCTCGGCGGTGGTGAGGGAGACGGTCATGTCCGCCAGCCTACCGAGGCTCAGCCGCCCACGAGGGCCGTCACCTCGGCGCGCAGCGCCTCGAGCCGCTCGGCGGCCGCGGCCGGGTCGGCGTCCCGGGTGCCGAGGTAGCACTTGAGCTTGGGCTCGGTGCCGGAGGGGCGCACGAGGACGCGGGTGCCGGAGTCGGTGGCGAACAGCAGTGCGTCCGTCGGCGGCAGCCCGTCCCCGCCGGCGGCCAGGTCCCGGCGCACGGTGACCGGTTCCCCCGCGAGCGTGGCCGGCGCCTGCTGACGCAGGGCCGTCATGGTGCGGGCGATCAGGGACAGGTCCGCCACGCGGACCGAGACCTGGGCGCTGGGCATGGCGCCGGTGACCGCGTCGACGTCGGCCAGGGCGTCCGTCAGGCCGCGTCCCTGCGCTGTGAGGGCGGCGGCCAGCTCCGCGGCCATGAGGGCGGCCGTGATGCCGTCCTTGTCCCGCACCATGTCCGGGTCCACGCAGTAGCCGAGGGCCTCCTCGTAGCCGAAGCCGAGGTCCGGGGCGCGGGAGATCCACTTGAAGCCGGTCAGCGTGACGTGGTGCCTCACCCCGTTCGCCTCCGCCAGGGCGGCCAGCTGCGGGGAGGAGACCACGGAGTTCGCGGCGCTGCGGCCGGCCGCGTGCAGGGCCGGCATCGCGTGCGCGCCCAGCAGCGTCCCGACGGCGTCGCCCGAGAGCATCCGCCACGTGCGGGCACCGTCCGCGTCGGTGACGGGCGCGGCCAGGGCCAGGCGGTCGGCGTCGGGGTCGTTGGCGATCACCAGGTCCGCGTCCACCTCGGCGGCCAGGGCGAGGGCGAGGTCCATCGCCCCCGGCTCCTCCGGGTTGGGGAACGCGACCGTGGGGAAGGCCGGGTCCGGGGCGGCCTGCTCGGCCACCACGTGGACGGGGCCGAAGCCGGCGTCCTCGAGCAGGCCCGGGACCACGGCGCCGCCCACTCCGTGCAGGGGCGTGTAGACCACGCGCAGGTCGCGGTGGCCGTGCCGGTCGTCGTCGAGCACGCCGAGGGCCGCCGCGCGGTAGGCCTCCAGCAGGTCCGGCCCGGCCACGGTCCAGCCGTCGTCGGCGAGCGGGATGTCCGCGGCCCACGCCGCGTGGTCGATGCGGGCGGCGATCTGCGCGTCCGCGGGGGAGACGATCTGCGCCCCCCGGCCCGCCTCGTCCGTGAGCCGCCCGCCGAGGTAGACCTTGTAGCCGTTGTCCGCGGGCGGGTTGTGGCTGGCCGTGACCATCACGCCCGCGTCCGCGCTGAGATGGCGCACCGCGAAGGCGAGCACCGGCGTCGGCAGCGGGTCCGGCAGCAGGACGGTCTGCACGCCCGCGGCCGTCAGGACGGCGGCCGTGTCCGCGGCGAAGGCGGCCGAACCGCGTCGCGCGTCGTACCCGACGACGGCCAGCGGCGGGGCAGCGTCCCGTCCGACGCCGTCCCACAGGTGGGCGGCCAGACCCGCCGCGGTGCGACGCACCACGAGCCGGTTCATGCGGGACTCGCCCGGGCCCTCCTCGGCGCGCAGGCCGGCGGTGCCGAAGGCGAGCGGCCCGGCGAAGCGGGCGGCGAGCGCCGCCCGGGCGGCCGCGGCCTCCGGGCCGACGCCGGCGGCCGCGTCGAGCTCGGCGCGCAGGGTGTCCCGGTGCGCGGGGTCGGGGTCCTCCGTCGCCCACCGCTCAGCCCGGGCGAGGACGTCCTCCGGGAGCGCGGCGACGTCGTCGTGCGGGGGATGCGCGGGCATCAGAGCCGCCCCACGATGTCCGCGAGCAGGCGCGCGATGCGCGGGCCGGCGGCCTGACCGGCCTCCACGACCTCGGCGTGGGACAGCGGCGTCTCCGAGATGCCGGCGCCGAGGTTGGTCACCAGCGAGATGCCGAACACCTCCAGCCCGGCGTGACGGGCCGCGATCGCGTCCAGTGCCGTGGACATGCCGACGAGATCGCCGCCGAGGGTGCGCGCCATCCGCACCTCGGCGGGGGTCTCATACTGTGGGCCGGCGAACTGGACGTACACGCCCTCGCGCAGGGACGGGTCCACCTCGCGGGCGATCGCGCGCAGCCGCGGGGAGTAGAGGTCGGTGAGGTCGACGAACGTGGCGCCGGCGAGCGGGGTGGCGCCGGTGAGGTTGATGTGGTCCGCGAGCAGGACGGGGGTGCCCGGAGCGATCTCCGGGTCCAGGCCACCGCAGCCGTTGGTCAGCACCACGGTGCGCGCCCCGGCGGCGGCGGCGGTGCGGACGGTGTGCGCCACGGCCTGGGCGTCGCGGGACTCGTAGAAGTGCGTGCGCGAGCCGAAGACGAGGGCGTGCGTGCCGTCCGGCAGTCGGACCGAGCGGATCACCGCGTTGTGGCCGGGCACTTTCGGGGCGTGGAAGCCGGGCACCTCGGCCAGCGGCACGGCGGCGACCTCCTCGCCGATCAGGCCGGCGGCCTCGCCCCAGCCGGAGCCGAGGACGACGGCGACGCGGTGCTCCGCCACGCCCGTCGCCCGGGCGAGGGAGTCGGCGGCCGCGCGGGCCTCGGCGAAGCCCGGGTGGTCGCCGGTCAGGGGGGAGTCGGGGGAGGGGATGCTGGTCTGGTCGGTCACGTCGTGGAGTCTAGGCGGTGTCCCGTGGCCGCTGGCTAGGACTTTCCCGTCCGTGGCGGACACAATGGAGCCCGTGACCGAGGAAAACAGCACCTTCATCCCGTCCCTGACCATCATCGGCGGCGGCCCCGGCGGCTACGAGGCCGCCATGGTGGCCGCGAAGCTGGGCGCCCGCGTGACCCTGGTCGAGCGCCAGGGGTTGGGCGGCGCGGCCGTCCTCACGGACGTGGTCCCCTCCAAGACGCTGATCGCCGCCGCCGACTCGATGCGCCGCGTGGGCGCCTCCGTGGACCTGGGCGTCGACCTCGGCGGGGGCGACGTCCACGCGGACATGGGCCAGGTCGGCCGCCGCATCCTGAACCTGGCCCACGAGCAGTCCTCGGACATCCGCGCGGGCCTCGAGCGGGTCGGCGTCCGGGTGATCGACGGCGTGGGCCGCGTCGTCGGCCCCCACGAGGTGTCCGTCCGCGCCCTCGACGACGCCGACGCCGGCGCCGAGCCCGAGATCATCACCTCGGACGCGATCCTCGTGGCCGTCGGCGCGAGCCCCCGCG
The DNA here is from genome assembly GCF_014138885.1 of Micrococcus luteus. Lineage (NCBI taxonomy): Bacteria > Bacillati > Actinomycetota > Actinomycetes > Micrococcales > Micrococcaceae > Micrococcus > Micrococcus luteus. The sequence continues at coordinate 930,062 of NZ_JACJIK010000001.1, read as the reverse complement.
AGCTGCCCACCGCCGTCCCGGACGGCGAGCGGATCTTCAACTGGAAGCAGGTCTACAACCTCAAGGAGCTGCCCGAGCACCTGATCGTCGTGGGCTCCGGCGTCACCGGCGCCGAGTTCGCCTCGGCCTACAACCGCCTCGGCGCCAAGGTCACCCTCGTCTCCTCGCGCGACCGCGTGCTCCCCGGCGAGGACGCCGACGCCGCCGAGCTGCTCGAGAAGGTCTTCGAGGGCAACGGCCTCAGGGTGGTCTCCCGCTCCCGGGCCGAGTCCGTCGAGCGGACCGAGACCGGCGTGCGCGTGCACCTCTCCGGCGAGGGCGCCGAGGACACCCCGTCGATCGAGGGCTCCCACGCCCTCGTGGCCGTCGGCGGCGTGCCGAACACGGCGGGCCTCGGCCTCGACGACGTGGGCGTGAAGCTGACCGGCTCCGGCCACGTGCTCGTGGACGGCGTCTCCCGCACGTCCGTGCCGAGCATCTACGCGGCGGGCGACTGCACGGGCAAGCTCGCCCTCGCCTCGGTGGCGGCCATGCAGGGGCGCATCGCCGTCGCCCACCTGCTCGGCGACGCCCTCAAGCCGCTGCGCCCGCACCTGCTGGCCTCGAACATCTTCACCTCGCCGGAGATCGCCACCGTGGGCGTCACGCAGGCGCAGGTGGACTCCGGCCAGTACCAGGCGGACGTGCTGCGCCTGGACTTCCACACCAACCCCCGCGCCAAGATGTCCGGCGCGGAGGAGGGGTTCGTGAAGATCTTCGCCCGTCAGGGCTCCGGCACCGTGATCGGCGGCGTGGTGGTCTCGCCGCGCGCCTCCGAGCTGATCTACGCGCTCGCGCTCGCGGTCACGCACAAGCTGCACGTGGACGACCTCGCGGACACCTTCACCGTGTACCCGTCCATGTCCGGGTCGATCGCGGAGGCGGCCCGCCGCCTGCACGTGCGCATCTGACCCAGAGACGACTTTCGGTCGTGAGATAGGCCCTATCTCACGACCGAAAGCGTCCATTCCCCCGATGTCACGTTCGACAGTGCGGGCGGGGGCCCCGGGCGGGCGGGGTCAGCGGGTGGCGGCGCGGCGCTCCCGGGCCGAGGTGACGGTGTCGAGGTCCGTGTGGCGGGTCTCGGGGGAGAGCACCAGCGCGATGACGGTGATCGCCGAGGCGGCGGCCAGGTAGTAGCCGACGTAGGAGACGTCGAACTTCTGCACGAGCCAGGCCGCGATGAAGGGGGTCAGCGCCGCGCCGAGGATCGAGGACACGTTGTAGGCGATGCCGGAGCCGGTGTAGCGCGTGTTCGTGGGGAACAGCTCGGGCAGCACCGCGGACATCGGCCCGAAGGTCAGGCCCATGAGCGTCATGCCCGTGGCCAGGAACGCCAGCATCAGCGGCACGTTCAGCTCCGCGCCCACGCCCATGTTCTCCGGCGAGAGCCACAGGCCGAACGAGAGGCCGAACAGCACCATGAGCACCGAGATCACGATCAGGGTGGGGCGGCGGCCGAAGCGGTCAGCCAGCAGGCCGGAGACCGGCACGAACGCCGCGAAGAACAGGATGCCGACCAGCTGCAGCACGAGGAACTCGGCGTAGGGGACACCCAGGAAGCCGTTGGCCGGCTTGCCGATCGCGTAGGACAGGATCCACGTGGTCATCAGGTAGAAGAGCACGTAGGTGGCGTACATGACGAAGGTGCCCAGGATCAGCTCCCACCAGTTGCGGCGGAAGACCTCGCCCAGCGGCGCCTTCACACGCTGGTCGCGGTCGAGGGCGCGCTGGAAGACCGGGGTCTCCTCGAGCTTGACGCGGACGTAGAGGCCCACGGCCACCATCACGATCGAGAGCAGGAACGGCACGCGCCACACCCACGTGAGGAACGGGCCGTCGAGCACCGGGCTCGTGGAGTCGTGGTCGAAGCCGAGCACGAGCGCGAGGAACAGGCCGTTGGCCAGCAGGAAGCCGATCGGCGCGCCGAGCTGCGGCCACATGGCCGCCTGCGCGCGCTTGCCGTCCTTGGCGTACTCGGTGGCCAGCAGGGCGGCGCCGGACCACTCGCCGCCGAGCCCCAGACCCTGGAAGAAGCGCAGCAGCGTCAGCATGGCCGGCGCCCACAGGCCGATCTGGAAGTACGTGGGCAGCAGGCCGATGAGGAACGTCGCGATGCCCATGGTCAGCAGCGAGCCGATGAGCGTGGTCTTGCGGCCCACGCGATCGCCCAGGTGGCCGAAGACGACGGCGCCCAGCGGCCGGGCGATGAACGCCGCGCCGAAGGTGGCCATGGAGGCCAGCAGGGCCGTGTTGTCGTCGCCGCCCGCGAAGAAGATCAGCGGGAACACCGAGACGGCGGCCGTGGCGTAGATGTAGAAGTCGTAGAACTCGATCGAGGTGCCCACGAGGGAGGCGATGATGACCCGCGAGCGGGGCACCTCCTCCGCGGTGGCGACCGCGTCCGACGTGAGATCGGTGGGGGCGCCCGGGTTCACGGGCGGGGTGGAGTGGGACATGGTGTCTCCCTGGTATGACGGGCACAGGGGGTCGCGAGCGACCACGATGTGAGACGAAGATGCGTGTCAGGTTAAGCCTCGTCGCGCCGATCTGCGAGAGTCACATCCTCGTCGTCCACCATGTGGAACCAGCCCACGACGCCGGCGCTCCCCGCCGTCGTCGCCGGCGGCTCACTCCGCGTCGGCGATGGTGGCGATCACCGTGCCGGCCGTGACCGTCTGGCCCGGCTCGACCTCGAGACCGCTGACCACGCCCGCGCGGTGGGCCGCGAGCGGCTGCTCCATCTTCATGGCCTCCACGACCACGATCAGGTCGCCCTCGGCCACGGTCTGGCCGTTCTCGGCGGCGACCTTCACCACGGTGCCCTGCATCGGGGCGGTCAGCGCGTCCGTGCTGACGGCCGCGGCCACCGGTGCGCCGCGCTTGCCGCGGGGCCGGCGTCGTCCCGCACCGGCCCGCTGGGCGGCGCCGGAGATCGTGTGCAGGGCCTCGCCCCACGTGGGCAGGGTGACGTCCACGCGCTTGCCGTTGACCTCCACGGTCACGGTGTGGCGCGCCTCGCGGGGGGCCGGCTCGGCCGGGGTGAGGGCGCTCGGCTCGATGCGGTTCGCGAACTCCGTCTCGATCCACCGGGTGTGCACCGAGAACGGCTCCTCCGAGCCGGCGATCTCGGGGGCGAAGGCGGGGTCGCGCACCACGGCGCGATGGAAGGGCAGCACCGAGGGCATGCCGACGATCTCGGCCTCGCGCAGGGCGCGGGCGGCGCGCTGCAGGGCCTGGCGGCGGTCCGCGCCGGTGACGATCAGCTTGGCGACCATGGAGTCGAAGGCCCCGGACACGGTCTCGCCCTCCACCACGCCGGAGTCCACGCGCACGCCCGGGCCGCTGGGCATGCGGAACGTGGTGAGCCGGCCGGGGGCGGGCAGGAAGTTGCGGCCCGGGTCCTCGCCGTTGAGGCGGAACTCGATCGAGTGGCCGCGGGGCTGCGGGTCCGTGTAGCCGAGGGCCTCGCCGCGGGCCAGGCGGAACTGCTCGCGCACGAGGTCGATGCCGGTGATCTCCTCGGAGACCGGGTGCTCCACCTGCAGGCGCGTGTTCACCTCGAGGAAGGAGATGGTCCCGTCCTGGCCCACGAGGAACTCGCACGTGCCCGCGCCGACGTAGCCGGCCTCCTGCAGGATCGCCTTGGAGGACTCCACGAGGCGGGCGTTCTGCTCGTCCGTGAGGAACGGCGCCGGGGCCTCCTCCACGAGCTTCTGGTTGCGGCGCTGCAGCGAGCAGTCGCGGGTGGAGATCACGACGACGTCGCCGTGCACGTCCGCCAGGCACTGCGTCTCCACGTGGCGCGGCTTGTCCAGGAAGCGCTCCACGAAGCACTCGCCCCGGCCGAACGCGGCCACGGCCTCACGGACCGCGGACTCGTAGAACTCGGGGATCTCCTCGCGCGTGCGGGCCACCTTGATGCCGCGGCCGCCGCCGCCGTAGGCCGCCTTGATGGCCACCGGCAGGCCGAACTCGTCCGCGAACGCGACGACCTCCTCCGTGCCGGTCACCGGGGAGGTGGTGCCCGGCGCCAGCGGGGCGCCGACCTTGGTGGCCAGCTGGCGGGCCGAGACCTTGTCGCCCAGCCGGTCGATCGCCGCGGCGGGCGGGCCGATCCACACGAGGCCGGCGTCGGCCACGGCGCGCGCGAAGTCCGCGTTCTCGGAGAGGAAGCCGTAGCCGGGGTGCACGGCGTCCGCGCCCGCGCGCTCGGCGGCGTCGAGGATCTTGCCGACCACCAGATAGGAGTCGGCGGCGCTCTCCCCGCCGAGGGCCACGGCCTCGTCCGCGAGCTTCACGTGCAGGGCGTCCCGGTCCGGCTCGGCGTAGACGGCCACGGAGGTCAGCCCCTCGTCCTGGCAGGCCCGGATGATGCGCACGGCGATCTCACCGCGGTTGGCGATCAGCACCCGGGAGAACCGGCGCTCCGCCGCGGGGTCGACGGGCGGGACGACCGAGGCCTGCGGTGCGTCGGCGATGCTCATGGGCGATGGACTCCTCGGACGATCACGGCTGGGGGTGCGGGCGCCACGTCCGGGGTCGTGCCCCTCACCCGGTGGGGCGAAAGGCGCGGGACGGCGCCGACTCTGACCAGCACCCTACTCGTTGTGGCGGAACCCTCCGAGGCACGTGGCCCTGTCGCGCCGGATCAGCGCTGCGCGTTGGAGGGTTCCCACAATCGGGTGAAGTCCTGGCCCAGGGCCGCCGTGGCCCGCCGCAGCCACGCCACGGACAGCCCGATCACCGCGTTGGGATCCCCGTCCACGCCGTCCACGAGGGCCGCGCCCGCGCCGTCCACCGTGAACGCGCCCGCGCAGTGCAGCGGCTCGCCCGTGGCCACGTAGGCCTGGATCTCGGCCTCGGTGACGGCGCCGAAGCGCACGACGGCGGACACCACGCCCGCCTCCGCGGCCATCCCGGACTCGACCCCGGGCTCCGGCAGCACCAGGCCCACCCAGTGGCCCGAATGCAGCACGCCCTCCCGGCCGGCCTGGGCGCGCCAGCGCTCGACGGCGACCTCGGGCTCGTAGGGCTTGCCGTGGGCGCGGCCCTCGAACTCGAACACGGAGTCGCAGCCGAGCACGAGCGTGGGGGCCTCGACGCCGGCGCCCGCCACACGGGCGGCCACATCGCGGCCCTTGGCCTCCGCCAGCAGGCCCGCCAGCTCCGCCGGCGACGGGTCGCCCGCCGCCGCGCCCACGGCCGCCTCGTCCACCCCCGAGACGACGACGCGGAACGGCACCCGCGCCCGGGTCAGGACCTCCGCCCGGCCGGGGGAGGCCGAGCCGAGCACCAGCCGCAGGCCCGTGCCGGGGCCGGCCGCGCCGTCGTCGTGCGGGATCACGCGAGCGCCTCCCGCAGGGTGTCCAGGCCCATGCCGCCCAGGCGCAGGGCCCGGGTGTGGAAGGCCTTGAGGTCGAAGTCGGCGCCCTCGGCCTGCTCGTGCTCGGCGCGGATCTGCTCCCAGATGCGCTGGCCCACCTTGTACGCCGGCGCCTGCCCCGGCCAGCCGAGGTAGCGCGTGAACTCGAAGCGGCGCTGGCCCTCGGAGATCATCAGGTGCTTGGCCAGGAACGCGTAGCCCTTCTCCGGGGTCCACGCGCCGCCGCCCTCGGACTCGGGGGCGTCGAAGCCGCAGTGGTAGCCGATGTCGAACACCACGCGGGCCGCGCGCATGCGCTGCATGTCCAGCATGCCGAGATGGTCGCCCGGGTCGTCGAGGAAGCCGAGCTCCTCCATGAGCTTCTCCGCGTACAGCGCCCAGCCCTCACCGTGGCCGGACGTCCAGCAGAAGCTGCGGCGCCACAGGTTGAGGTTCTCCCGGTTCATCATGGCGGTGGCGATCTGCAGGTGATGGCCCGGCACGCCCTCGTGGTAGACCGTGGTGGTCTCCGCCCACGTGGTGAACTCGTCCTCGCCCGGGGGCACGGACCACCACATGCGGCCGGGCCGGGAGAAGTCGTCCGAGGGGCCGGTGTAGTAGATGCCGCCCTCCTGGGTGGGGGCGATCATGCACTCGAGCCGGTCCATCGGGGCCGGGATCTCGAAGTGCTCCTTCATGGCCTCGACCGCGTCGTCGGAGAGCCGCTGCATCCACGTGCGCAGGGCCTCGGTGCCCTTCAGGGTGCGCTCCGGGTCCGCGTCCAGGATCGCGCGCGCCTCCTCGATCGTGGCGCCCGGCCGGATGCGCTCGGCGTCCGCCTGCTGCGCGGCGATGATGCGGGCCAGCTCCTCCTGGCCCCAGCGGTAGGTCTCCTCGAGGTCGATCTCGGCGCCGAGGAAGACGCGGGAGGCCAGCCGGTAGTAGTCGATCCCGACGCCGTCCGCCTCCGGGGCGTGCGGGCGCAGCTCGGCCTCGAGCGTGGCCGCGAAGTCGCGGTAGGCCTGCGCGGCGGTGTCCGCGCCGGAGCGGATGCGGGCGGCCAGGGCGTCGTCCACGACGTCGGCTGCCTCGGCCCGCTCGACCAGGCCCGGGAAGAACCCGCCCGCGCCGCCGTGGGCGCGGGCCTGCTCCACCACGATGTCCACCTGGCGCACCGCGGCCACGTGGCCGGCGTCGCGGGAGGCGAGCAGGGACTCGGTGTAGCCGCGCAGGGCGGCCGGCAGGTTCTCGAGGCGGCCGGCGATGTGGCCCCACTGCTCCGCGGTGTCCGTGGGCATGAGGTCGAAGACCGCGCGGATGCCCTGAGCGGGGGAGGCGATGTTGTTCAGTTCGGTGCGGCCGGTCGCGTGGATCTCCCGCTCGAGGCCGATGCGCTCCTGCATGGCCGCCTTCGTGACGCGGTCCGTCTCGTCCTGCGGCTCGAGCGCGGCCAAGTCCTCGAGCAGGCGGGCGTTGAGCTCGTCGTCGGCGCGGGCGCCGGCGGGGGAGAAGTCCGTGTACTCGGTCTCCCGGCCGGGGAAGCCGAGCTCGGTGGCGGTGTCCGGATGCAGGGCGAGGAGGTCGGTCACGTAGCGCTCGGCGAGCGCGTCGATGGCGGACGGGGTGCGGGCGCCGTCGGCGGCGGCCTCGGAGGTGTGCTGGGTCATACCGGCACTCTAGGCGCTGGCACCCGCCCCCGGCTCACTGCGGGCCCGCGCCCTGACGCCACTGGCCGCGGCCGGGCCGGGCCCACAGGCCCAGGTCGCCGCGACGGCGGAGCGTGCGGTCCAGGGGACGGGGGTCGGCGGCCGCGGCGGCGAGCCGGGCGGCTTCGGCCCGGGCCGCGGCGGCCGCCTCGAGGACGGCGGCCAGCGCCGCCATCTCCTCCGGCTCCAACTCCGGGCCGCTGAGCTGCAGCGGGTCGGCCGACGCCGGCGTGGCCTGCGTCGACTCGTCGTTCTCGTCCGGGGCGCCCGGACCCAGCAGGGCGCTCACAGCGGCATGTTCCCGTGCTTCTTGGCGGGGCGGGCCTCGCGCTTGTGCAGGGTGGCGCGCAGGGCGCGGATGAGCTGGCCGCGGGTGGCGTGCGGGGGCACCACGGCGTCCACGTAGCCCAGCTCGGCGGCCTGGTACGGGTTGAGCAGCTCGGCCTCGTAGTCGGCCACGATCTCGGCCCGGCGCGCGTCGACGTCGCCGCCCGCCTCCGCCGTCGCCTTCAGGTCGCGCCGGTACAGGATGTTCACGGCGCCCTGGGCGCCCATCACGCCGATCTGGGCGCTCGGCCAGGCCAGGTTCAGGTCCGCGCCGAGCTTCTTGGAGCCCATCACGATGTACGCGCCGCCGAAGGCCTTGCGCGTGATCACGGTCAGCTTCGGCACGGTGGCCTCGGCGTAGGCGTAGATCAGCTTGGCGCCGCGGCGGATGATGCCGTTGAACTCCTGGTCCGTGCCGGGCAGGAACCCGGGCACGTCCACGAGGGTGATGATCGGGATGTTGAACGCGTCGCAGAAGCGCACGAACCGCGCGGCCTTCTCCGAGGCGGCGATGTCCAGGGTGCCGGCGAACTGCATCGGCTGGTTCGCGACGACGCCCACGCTCATGCCGTCCAGGCGGGCCAGGCCGGTGATCACGTTGGGCGCGTACAGCTCCTGCAGCTGCAGCAGGTGGCCCTCGTCCACGATCGAGGCGATGACCTCGAGCATGTCGTAGGGCTGGTTGGCGGAGTCCGGGACGATCTCGTCCAGGGCGAGGTCCTCGTCCGTGGGCTCCGGGTCCGCGGCCTCGAAGGTCGGGGCCTCCGCGAGGTTGTTGGAGGGCAGCAGCTCGAGCAGCTCCTGCACGTAGGCGATCGCGTCCTCCTCCGAGGAGGCCATGTAGTGGGCGGTGCCGGAGGTGGCGTTGTGCGAGCGGGCGCCGCCGAGGGTCTCCATGTCCACGTCCTCGCCCGTGACGGTCTTGATCACGTCCGGGCCGGTGATGAACATGTGCGAGGTCTGGTCCACCATCACCACGACGTCCGTCAGCGCCGGCGAATAGGCCGCGCCGCCGGCGGAGGGGCCCATGATCAGCGAGATCTGCGGGATCATGCCCGAGGCCAGGACGTTGTTCCGGAAGATGTCCGCGAACTGGGCGAGGGAGGCCACGCCCTCCTGGATGCGCGCGCCGCCGCCGTCGAGGATGCCGATCACGGGGCAGCCGTTGCGCGCGGCGAACTCCTGGACCTTCACGATCTTCTGTCCGTTGCGCTCGGACAGCGAGCCGCCGAACACGGTGAAGTCCTGGGAGTAGACGGCCACCTGGCGTCCGTCCACGGTGCCGAAGCCGGACACCAGGCCATCGCCGGCCGGGTGCTTGGCGTCCATGCCGAACGCGGTGGTGCGGTGCACGGCCAGCGCGTCCAGCTCCACGAAGGAGCCCTCGTCCAGGAGGAGGTCGATCCGCTCGCGCGCGGTGTGCTTGCCGCGCGCGTGCTGGCGCTCGACGGCGTCCGGGCCGCCGGGCGCGGCCGTCGCCTCGAGCCGCCGATGCAGGTCGGCCAGCCGGCCGGCCGTGGTGGTCAGATCGGGATCGGTCACACGTCCTCCTTGTGGTGGTCCGCCAGATGCGGAGGCTCAGTCGGCCAGTCTACGGGCCGCCGCGGACGCCCTCGGTTGGAGGAAGCCCACAAACGACGAGGACGTCGGCCCGGGCCGCCCCTCCGCGCGCCCCGGGAGCGGATCGGCCCGCCCAGCCCGCCCCCGGGAACGCCGTGTATATCTAGGGGCATGCACCCCGACGACGCCCCCACACCGGATCTGACCTGGCTGGACTCCGCCGGCTCCACGCAGGATGAGCTCCTCGCACGGCTGGACCGCGAGGGACACCGGCACGGTGCGGCCGTGGCCACCGCGGACCAGCGGGCCGGCCGGGGACGGCACTCCCGGGTGTGGAGCGCCGCGCCGGGTGCGGCGCTCGCCCTGTCCGTGTACCTGCGTCCCGAGTCCGGCGGGGTGCCGGTCTCCCCGGCCCATCTGAGCTGGCTCTCGCTCGTCGCCTCCGCCACGGTCGCCGAGCGCCTCGCGGCCCGGGGCGTCCTGACGCACGTGAAGTGGCCGAACGACGTGCTCGCCACCGACGGGCGCAAGCTGTGCGGCGTGCTGGCCACGGTGGCGCTGTCCTCGGACGGCAAGGGGCCCGGCGTCGTCGTCGGGATGGGCGTGAACCTGGACCACCGCGGGGCCGCCCCGGTGGACACCGCCTCGGACCTGGCGGAGTGGATCGGCGCGGACGCCGTGCCCGCGCCCCGGGACCTCGCGGTCGAGCTGCGTGACGCCGTCGTGGCGGCCGTGGACCGCTTCGCGGCGGGCGTGGCGGGGCAGACGGCGGCCGTGGACGGGCGTCACCCGGCCGTGGCGGCCGTGGCGGACCGGCTCTCCACGCTGGGCCGCGCGGTGCGCGCCGAGCTGCCCGGCGGCGGCGTGCTGGAGGGCACGGCCGTGGGCCTCGGCCCCGGCGGCACCCTGCGCGTGAAGCACGTCACACCGGACCGTGGCACAATCGAGACCGAGGTCAGTGCGGGGGACGTGGCCCACCTGCGCGGAGACGTCCATCGCGGCGCATGACACACCCGTCCCGGTCAGGAGGTGACCGCCGTGCGACTCGAGCCCGGTGAGCAGGTGATGGTGCGCACCCGCACCCACCCGCGCGCGCTGCTGCGCCCGGCCGCGGTCCTCGTGGCCGTCGCGTTCCTGCTCGGCCTGGCCGTCGGCGTGCTCGCACGCCCCGACCTGCCCGGGATCGTCGCCGCGAACCGCGCCGTGCTCGAGGCGGCCGCGTGGGTGGTCGCGGCGCTCGTCCTGCTCCCCGGCACCATCCGCCCGCTGTGGCGCTGGGTCTTCCGGCGCACCGTGCTCACCGACCGCCGCATCCTCCAGGGCGCCGGCGTCGGCGGCTCCGGGGCCGCCATGCCGCTCGTGTCCATCGCCGACGTGCAGCGGCGCCGCCGCGGCTCGGGTGCCGGAGACCTGCACATCCTCTTCCAGGAGCCCGCCCGCCAGGTCCACTGGCGGCTGCGCGACGTCCCCGAGGCCGCGCGCTTCGAGGAGGCCCTGGCCCACCTCACCCGCCAGGCCCGCACCGCAACCTGGCCCGCCCCCGTCCCGACAGGAGACCTCCGATGAGCCGTCCGGAGACACCGGACACCGCACCGCTGCCGATCGTCCCGTCGGCTGAGGACGAGACCGCCCGCGACGTCGAGGAGCGCTCCGCCCAGCCCGCCGGCTGGACGAGCGCGATGCGCACGCTCGACGCCGGCCTGGTGGTGGGCCCGCGCGCCTACACCTCGCGGGAGGTGGCGCGGCGCCTCGGCGTCTCGATGGGCTCCGCCCGGAAGATCTGGCGTGCGCTGGGCTATCCGACGTCGCCGGAGGGGCACAAGGCCTTCACCGAGGCGGACATCGAGGCGTTCGAGTCCGTGCTCACGCTCGTGCGCTCGGGGACGCTGAACGAGGACACCGCCATCTCGCTGGCCCGGTCGATCGGGCAGATGACGGACCGCATGGTGGTGTGGCAGATCGAGGCGCTCGTGGAGGACAAGATCGCCTCCGAGGACCTGACGGACCCGGAGGCGCGGCGGGCCGTCGTCGACATGCTCCCGGACATGGTCGGACCGCTCGAGAAGGCCATGCGGATCGTCTACCGGCGCCAGCTCAACCGCGCCGTCCAGCGCCTGACCGTGCGCGTGGAGGCCGGGCTGGCGGCCAGCGCCCAGGGCCGCGACGGCTCCGAGTCGGATGCGCCGCTGCCGCTGGCCCGCGCCGTCGGCTTCGCGGACATGGTCTCCTACACGACGCTCTCCCGGACCATGGACGACCGGACGCTGGCCCGCATGGTGCTGCGCTTCGAGTCCCTCGCCGCGGAGACCATCTCGGCCGGCGGCGGCTGGCTCGTGAAGACCATCGGCGACGAGGTCATGTTCAACGCCGAGACCCCCGAGGCCGGCGCCGCGATCGCGCTCTCCCTGGCCGAGACCATCGCCGCGGACGAGGAGCTGCCCTCGGCGCGCGTCGCCCTGACATGGGGACGGGTGCTCTCCCGCATGGGGGACATCTACGGGCCCACCGTGAACCTCGCCGCGCGGCTGACGTCCCTGGCCGATCCGGGTACCGTGCTCGTGGACGCCATGACCGCTGCGGCCCTGTCCCGGGACGAGCGCTTCGTGCTCGTCCCGCAGCCGCCCAGGATCGTCCGCGGGTTCGGAGAGGTCCGCCCCTCCCTGCTCTTGGACGGGTCGGCCCAGACCCTGCTCGCCGACTGATCGAGGACCCCGTGGACCCCCGCCCCGAGACCCCGTCCGCGCCGCGGCCCCAGGCCGCGGGCGCCACCCACGTGGGCGCCGTCCGCGACCTGAACGAGGACGCGTGGACCCTCGTCGGGGAGCCGCTGGTGCTCGCCGCCGTGGCCGACGGCATGGGCGGGCACGAGGCCGGCGAGGTGGCCTCGGCCGCCGCGATCGAGACCCTGCGCCGCCGCGCCCCCGAGGTGCTCGCCCCGGGCACGGCCCACACGCCCCAGGAGCTCGGCCACCTGATCCACGAGGCGGACGCCGCCGTCGTCGAGGCCGGGCTGGGGCGCTCCGGCACCACCCTGACCGTCCTGGCCTGCCTGGACACGGAGCGCGGCCGCTGGGCCGTGGCGAACGTCGGCGACTCCCGGGTGTACCTGCGGCCCGTCGGCTCGCCGGTGCTCCAGCAGCTCACGGTGGACCACTCGGCGGTCCAGATGCTCGTCGACGCGGGGGAGCTCACCCCCGCCGAAGCCCGCGTCCACCCGCGCCGCAACGTCATCACCCGCGCGCTCGGCTCGCGCGAGGCGCTCACGGTGGACGTGGCCGAGGTCCCCCTCGCCTCCGGGGACCTCGTCCTGCTGTGCAGCGACGGCCTGACCGGCGAGCTGCTGGACGAGGAGATCCGCGCGCTGATCGACGACGCCGACACCCTCGAGGACGCCCTCGAGAAGCTCATCGGCGCCGCCCTGTGGCGCGGCGGCCGGGACAACATCACGGCGGTGCTCGTGCGCATCCCCTGACCCGGGTGCGCCGTCCGGGACGCCGACTACGCTGGGCCGGGTGAGCACCCCCAAGGAATCCGCCGCCCAGCCCGATCCGCAGGACATCCCCGCCGCGGACCTGCGGGAGGAGTACGAGGACCTCGTGGAGCGGGTCCGCGCCGCCCGGACCGCCTACTACCAGCGGGACGCCCCGGAGATCTCGGACGCCGAGTACGACGCGCTGTACCGCCGCCTCGAGGACCTCGAGGCCCTGCACCCCGAGCTCGTGGCCAACGACTCGCCCACCCAGGAGGTCGGCGGCGAGGTCTCGGAGGCGTTCGCCCCCGTCCGGCACGGGGCCCGCATGTACTCGCTCGAGGACCTGTTCTCCATCGAGGAGCTCGAGGTCTGGTTCCGCCGCGCGGCGCAGGCCCTGACGCAGGTGCGACCGGGCGTGGCGCCCCGCTGGCTCGTGGAGGTGAAGATCGACGGGCTCGCCGTCGCCCTGCGCTACCGGGACGGGCGGCTCGTGCAGGCCGCCACCCGCGGCGACGGCGTCACGGGCGAGGACGTCACCGCCAACGTGCGCACCATCGGGGACATCCCGCACGAGCTCTCCGGCGAGGGCTGGCCCGCCGAGTTCGAGGTGCGCGGCGAGGTGTTCATGTCCTCCGCCGCCTTCGCCGAGCTCAACGCGCGCCGTGCCGAGGAGGGTCAGACGCCGTTCGCGAACCCGCGCAACGCCGCCGCCGGCGCCCTGCGTCAGAAGGACCCGGCCGTCACCGCGCAGCGCCCGCTGGCCATGTTCGTGCACGGCATCGGCTCGGTCGAGGCGTTCGGACTGGAGTCCCAGCACGAGGTGTACGACGCGCTCGCGGGCTGGGGCCTGCCCGTGAGCCCCTACACCCGCGTGGTGGAGGGTGCGGACGAGGAGGCGTTGGCCGCCGTCGTCGCGGTGATCGAGGAGTACGGCCGGCGCCGGCACGAGCTGATCCACGAGATCGACGGCATCGTGGTGAAGGCGGACGCGTTCGCGGACCAGCGCTACCTCGGCCACACCTCCCGCGTGCCCCGCTGGGCGGCGGCGTACAAGTACCCGCCGGAGGAGGTGCACACGCTGCTGCGGGACATCGCGGTCTCGGTGGGCCGCACCGGTCGGGTGACCCCGTTCGCGGTGTTGGAGCCGGTCACCGTGGCCGGGTCCACCGTCTCTCTGGCCACCCTGCACAACCAGGACGTGGTCAAGGCCAAGGGCGTGCTGATCGGGGACACCGTGGTGGTGCGCAAGGCCGGGGACGTGATCCCCGAGGTCGTGGGCCCCGTGCTGCCGCTGCGCGAGAAGGCGATCGAGGCGGGCCGGGAGCTGCGCGAGTTCGTCATGCCCGCGCACTGCCCCTCGTGCGGCACGCCGCTGGCCCCGGCCAAGGAGGGGGACGTGGACCTGCGCTGCCCCAACGCCCGCTCCTGCCCGGCCCAGCTGGCCGGCCGCGTCGAGCACCTGGCCAGCCGCGGCGCCTTCGACGTGGAGGCGCTCGGCGAGGAGGCCGCCCGCTGGCTCGTCCAGGGCCCCGGCGAGGACCCGGCCGAGCACGAGGGGCAGGTGCGCCCCGAGGGTCCCGGCCCCATCACGGCGGAGGCGCAGATCTTCGACCTCGCCTCCGGCACGCCGGAGGAGATCACGGGCCCCCGCGGCGAGGACGGGCTGACGGACCTGCAGCGCTCCCTCGGCGAGGTCCGCGTGTGGCGCGAGGGCCGTACGAAGGTGGACGGCCGCATGGTGCCCTCGGGCGTGTTCACGCTCAAGCCGTACTTCTTCACCGCCGGCACCGCGAAGAAGCCGTCCGCGCCCACGGCCAACACGCTCCGCCTGTTCGACGAGCTCGAGAAGGCCAAGTCCCAGCCGCTGTGGCGCACCCTCGTGGCGCTGTCCATCCGGCACGTGGGCCCGACGGCGGCCCGCTCGCTGGCCACGGCGTTCGGCTCGATGGCGGCGCTGCGCGCGGCGGCCGAGGCCGGCGACCGGGACCGGCTGGCCGAGATCGACGGCGTCGGTCCGATCATCGCGGACGCGCTCATCGAGTGGTTCGCCGAGGACTGGCACCGGGAGATCGTGGACCGCTGGGCCGCGGCGGGTGTGGCCATGGAGGACGAGCAGGACGAGTCCACCCCGCGCACGCTCGAGGGCCTGACCGTGGTGGTCACCGGCTCGCTCGAGGGCTTCTCCCGCGACTCCGCGAAGGAGGCGATCCTCGTGCGCGGCGGCAGGGCCTCCGGGTCCGTGTCCAAGAAGACCGACTTCCTGGTGGCCGGCGAGGCCGCCGGCTCCAAGCTGGACAAGGCGCAGTCCCTCGGCGTGCCCGTGCTGGACGAGGCCGGGTTCACGGCGCTGCTGGCCGGTGGCCCGGACGCCGTGCGCCCGGCGGGCACGGACGACGCCACCGACGACGCCGCAGAGGGGGAGGCCTCGGCATGAGCGCGCGCACCACGGTCCCGGGCCTGCTCGTGGTCGCCAAGGCCGCCGCGCGCGCCGGCGCGGACGTCCTGGCCCGGCGCTGGACCGGTCACCACCCGGCCGTCCCGCTGGGCATCGAGGAGATCGGCGCGCAGACGAAGTCCTCCGGCTCCGACTGGGTCACCGACTACGACCGCCGCGCCGAGCAGGCCGTCCGGGAGGTCGTCGCCGGCTACCGCCCCTCGGACGAGATCACCGGCGAGGAGTACGGCGCCACCCGTCCGGCCGAGCCGTCCGGGTACCGCTGGTCCATCGACCCGCTGGATGGCACCACGAACTTCGTGCGCGGGCTTCCGCAGTTCTGCACCTCGGTGGCCGTCACCGGCCCGGTGGACGCCGAGACCGCCGACCTGCTGGGGGTGGCCGAGGGCACCGAACGCTGGCTGGCCGGCGTCGTGGCGGCGCCCGCGCTGGGGCGCACCTGGTACGCGAGCGCGGGCCGGGGCGCCTTCAGCACCGCGGACGCGACGACGGCGGGCGTGGACCTGCCCGACCGCGATGCCGCCCCCGTGCGGCTCACCGGTCCCCTGCCCGGACGCTCGGGGCGACTGCTCGCCACCGGCTTCGGCTACGACCCCGCCCGCCGGGCCCTGCAGGTGCGGGCGCTCGCGGCCCTGCTGCCCGCGTTCGGGGACGTGCGACGGATCGGCTCGGCGGCGCTGGACCTGTGCATGGTCGCCGACGGCACCCTGGACGCGTACGCCGAGTTCGGCACGCAGGAGTACGACTGGGCCGCCGGCGCGTTGGTGGCGGAGGAGGCCGGCGTCGCGGTGACGCGGCCCGCCTCGGCGGACGGCACGGCACATCCTGACTGGATGGTGGCCGGCGACGTGGACGGGTCCGCCCTGGCCGCCGTGACGGGGGAGAGGGCATGAGGCGGATCGTCGGAGACCCGTGGTTCTACCCGGTCCTGTTCGTGGCCGGCGGACTGACGTTCATGATCGCGGGGACGCGCCTGCAGCAGGTCGGCATGATCGTGGCCGGGCTCGTCCTGGCCGGCTACGCGGTCACGTACCGGTGGGCGGTCCGGGTCCGCTCGCGGCCGTTCGCCGGCGCGCAGGCGCACGTCGAGCGCGGCGGCGTCGTCGTGTTCTGGCGGCCGGGCTGTTCGTTCACGAGGCGGCTGGTCACGGAACTGACGGCGCAGGAGCGGGAGCGCGCCTACTGGGTGAACATCTGGCAGGAGCCGGCGGCCGCGACGTTCCTCGCGGGGCTGCACGAGGCGCGCGACGGCCACCCCCACCAGGCCGTGCCCACCGCCTGGCTGCGCCGGCGCGACTACGTCGTGGCCACGGACGCGACCCGCGCCCGCCTGAAGGACACGCTGCGCCAGCACGCCGGAGGCGACGCATGAGCGCCCTCGTCCGCCCGCTGCGCCCCGAGGACCACGAGGCGGTCGCCGAGCTCACCCTGGCGTCCTATGTCGACGGCGGCCACATCGCCCCCGACGACGCCTACGTGAAGACCCTCATGGACGTGGCCGACCGGGCCGGCCGCGCGGAGGTGCTCGTGGCCGAGGTCGACGGCGAGGTGGCCGGGTCAGTGGTGCTCACCCCGCCCGGCTCGCCCCTGGCCGAGACCTCCGGCGACGGGGAGTACGAGTTCCGCATGCTCGCCGTGCACCCGCGGTTCCACCGCCGCGGGGTGGGCGGCGCCCTGCTGGCCGAGATCGTGGCGCGGGCCCGCGCCGAGAAGGGCGTGGACGCCGTCGTGCTGACCACCATGCCCTCCATGACCGGCGCCCACCGGATGTACGAGCGCGCCGGCTTCGTGCGCGTCCCGGAGCGGGACTGGTTCCTCGCGGACGTGGTGCCGGACCTCGACCCGGCCGACGAGACCGGCCCGTTCCTCGTCTACCGGCTCGCGCTGGACTGACCCCGGGCGGGACATCGGCACCGGGACCCCATTCGGGGCGGGAAATCCCTGTCATGCGGGCCCGGAGCGCCGCGGTGGGGTGGATCTCCCGCCTCGAAGCGGTGGCGGCGGCCGTCCAGGCCCCGGCACTAGACTCGACCCCGATGTGGCCGCCGCCGCGCCGGCGTCGTCCACCCCGCCCCGACCCGTCACACGAGGAGATCCATGCCTGAGATCACCCGGGATCAGGTGGAGCATCTGGCTCGCCTGGCCCACATCCGGATGACCGACGAGGAGCTGGACACGATGTCCGGCGACCTGGAGAAGATCCTGGAGCACGTCTCCGCGGTCCAGGCCGCCGCGGGCGACGACGTGACGCCGACGTCCCACCCCATCGCGTTGGAGAACGTGTTCCGCGAGGATGTGCCCGCCGGCATGCTCACGCAGGAGGAGGCCCTCGACCAGGCGCCGGACTCCGAGGACGGCCAGTTCAAGGTCCCCGCCATCCTGGACGGAGAGTGATCACCCCCATGACCGAGACGTTCGACGTGAACGCGACCCTCGGCGCCGACGAGCTCGTCCGGCTCACCGCGCTGCAGATGGCCGAGCGCCTGCGCGCCGGCACCACCACGTCCGTGGAGCTCGTCCAGGCCCACCTGGACCGCATCGCGGCCCACGACGGCGACGTGCGCGCCGACGCCGACGGCGACCGCGGCGTGCGCGCCTACCTCCACGTGAACACGGACGAGGCCCTCGCCGTCGCCGCCGAGGTGGACGCGATCCGCGCCGCCGGCGGCCCCGAGGCCGACGCCCTGCACCCGCTGGCCGGCGTGCCCGTGGCCGTGAAGGACAACATCGTCACCCGCGGGCAGCCGACCACGGCCGCCTCCCGCATGCTCGAGGGCTGGCTCAGCCCGTACGACGCCACGGTGGTGGCCCGCCTCCGCGAGGCCCGCCTGCCGATCCTCGGCAAGACCAACCTCGACGAGTTCGCGATGGGCGGCTCCACCGAGCACTCCGCGTTCGGCATCACCCGCAACCCGTGGGACGGGGACCGCGTGCCCGGCGGCTCGGGCGGCGGGTCGGCGGCCGCCGTGGCCGCCTTCCTGGCCCCCTTCGCCCTCGGCTCGGACACCGGCGGCTCCGTGCGTGAGCCCGCCGCGTTCACCGGCACGGTCGGCGTGAAGCCCACCTACGGCGCGGTCTCCCGCTACGGCCTCATCGCCATGGCCTCCTCGCTGGACCAGATCGGCCCCGCCGCCCGCACCGTGGCCGACGCCGCGGCGCTGCAGCAGGTCATCGCCGGCCACGACCCGCAGGACTCCACGTCCCTGGCCGAGGCGCCGGCGGACCTGACCGGCGCGGCCCGCGGCCGCGACCTGGCGGGGCTGCGCGTCGGCGTCGTGACGGACCTGCCGGCGGACGCGTTCCACCCGGGCATCCGGGCCGGCTTCGACGAGCACGTCGCGGCCCTGCGTGAGGCCGGCGCGGAGATCGTGGAGGTCTCCTGCCCCAGCTTCGACGCCGCCCTCGGGGCGTACTACCTGATCATGCCCTCGGAGGCCTCCTCCAACCTGGCCCGCTTCGACGGCGTCCGCTACGGCCACCGCGTGGTGCCCGACGGCGGCGGCACGATCGAGCAGGTCATGGGCGCCACCCGCGCCGCCGGGTTCGGCGCCGAGGTCAAGCGGCGCATCATCCTGGGCACCTATGCGCTGTCCGCCGGCTACTACGACGCCTACTACGGCTCCGCGCAGAAGGTCCGCACGCTCGTGCAGGAGGACTTCGCCCGCGCCTTCGAGCAGGTGGACGTCATCCTCACGCCCACCGCGCCGACCCCGGCGTTCGAGCTGGGCGCGAAGACGGACGACCCGATGACCATGTACGTCAACGACCTCGCAACCATCCCGGCCAACCTCGCCGGCATCCCGGGCATGTCCGTGCCGGGCGGCGTCGTCGACGGGCTGCCCTACGGCCTGCAGCTGATGGCACCGGCGCGCGAGGACGCGCGCCTGTACGAGGCCGGCGCCGCGCTCGAACGCCTCGTGGCCCAGCGCCGGGGCGGGCCGGTGTGGGCCGAGGCCCCCGAGCTGGAGAAGGGCGCGCAGCGCGCCACCACCGCGACCACGGCAGGAGGCCGGGCATGAGCCACGCAGAGCAGACCATGGACTTCGCGGAGGCGATGGAGCGCTTCGACCCCGTGCTGGGCTTCGAGGTGCACGTGGAGCTGAACACCGCCACGAAGATCTTCTCCTCGGCGCCCAACGCGTTCGGCGACGAGCCGAACACGAACGTGACCCCGCTCGACCTCGGCCTGCCGGGCACCCTGCCGGTGCTCAACCGCAAGGTCGTGGAGTACGCGATCCGCCTGGGCGTGGCCCTGGACGCGCAGGTCGCCGAGACCTGCCGGTTCGCGCGGAAGAACTACTTCTACCCGGACACGCCGAAGAACTTCCAGACCTCCCAGTACGACGAGCCGATCGTCTTCGACGGCCACCTGGACGTCGAGTTGGAGGACGGTGAGGTCTTCCGCGTGGAGATCGAGCGCGCGCACCTCGAGGACGACGCCGGCAAGCTCACCCACGTGGGCGGCTCCGGGCGGATCCAGGGCGCCTCCGCGTCCCTCGTCGACTACAACCGTGCGGGCGTGCCGCTCATCGAGATCGTCACCAAGCCGATCGTCGGCGCCGGTGCGCGGGCCCCCGAGCTGGCCCGCGCCTACGTCACCGCGATCCGGGACATCGTGCAGGCCATCGACATCTCCGACGCGCGGATGGAGCGCGGCAACGTCCGCTGCGACGCGAACGTCTCGCTGATGCCCAAGGGCGCCACCGAGTTCGGCACCCGCACCGAGACGAAGAACGTGAACTCCACGCGCGCCGTGCAGCACGCGGTCACCCACGAGATCCAGCGCCAGGCCGCGGTGCTCGCCGCGGGCGGCACCGTGACGCAGGAGACCCGCCACTGGCACGAGGACACCCGCAGCACCACCTCGGGCCGCCCGAAGTCGGACGCGGACGACTACCGGTACTTCCCCGAGCCGGACCTCGTGCCCGTGCACGTGGACGCCGCGTGGGTCGAGCGCGTGCGCGCGGCCATGCCCGAGCTGCCGGCCGTGCGGAACAAGCGGCTCAAGGCAGAGTGGGGCTTCTCGGACGAGGAGTTCCGCGACGTCGTCAACGCCGGCGTCCTGGACGAGATCGTCGCGACCGTGGAGGCCGGCGCCTCCGCGGCGGCCGCCCGCAAGTGGTGGATGGGCGAGATCGCCCGCCTGGCGAACGTCCGCGAGGTCGCCGTCGCGGAGCTGGGGATCACCCCGGCGCACGTGGTGGAGGTCGAGGAGCTGATCGCCGCGAAGACGATCAACGACAAGATCGCCAAGCAGGTGCTCGGTCTGGTGGCCGACGGCGAGGGCGCCCCGAAGGAGGTCGTCGCGGCGAAGGGCCTGGCCGTGGTGTCCGACGACGGCGCGCTCACCGAGGCCGTCGACGCCGCGATCGCCGCCAACCCGGACGTGGCCGAGAAGATCAAGGGCGGCAAGATGGCCGCCGTCGGCGCCCTGATCGGCCCGGTCATGAAGGCCACCCGCGGGCAGGCCGACGCCGGCCGCGTCCGCGAGATCGTGCTGGAGCGCCTGGGCGTGTCCTGACGTCCGTGCGGGCCCTCAGCCGTCCAGGGCGGTGAGGGCCCGCGCCACGCGGGGCAGGGTCTTGCGCAGCAGACGCCGCCAGGACCCCGCGGCCAGCCCGCCGACGATCGCGTCCCGGGCCGCCGCGTCGTCGAGCGTCTCCATGGCCATCGCCCCGAGCCACACGCGGGCCCGCCGCGCCTCGGCCGCGTCCCGGGCCAGGTCGGGCACCTTCTCCTCGCCGTGCCACAGCGCCAGGTAGGCGACGTTGAGGGCGGGGTCCCACGCGCACGCGAAGTCCCAGTCCAGCACCCCGGCCAGCGCCCAGCGCAGCGGGGCCCGCGGGTCCTCGTCCTCGGGCACGGCGCGCCAGCGCATGTTGTGCCCGGCCAGGTCGCCGTGCACGAGCGACGGCGGCACGGGCGGCGCGGCGGTCCACGCCGTCACGGCGTCCGTGACGGCGGCGACCGCGTCCGGCCACGCCTCGGCGCCCAGCCGCGCGTCGACGTCGTGCCCCTCCCACGCGCCCAGGCGCGCGGCGACCGCCCCCGGCAGCGCCGCGACGTGCCGGGCGCGCTCCGGCGTCCACGGGCCGCGGAAGGCGAACGGGCGGCCGAGGTGCGGGGCGATCCGCGGGTCGGTGACGTCCACGGCGGCGAGGTCGTCGAGGACGCCGCGCAGCACGGCCGGATCGCCCTCGTGCGGCGGGTGTGGTCCGCCCGGGAGGAAGCGCTGCAGCACCGCGGCGCCCGGGCCCGCGGGGACGGGGTCCGAGAGGGCGATCGGCACGGTCCACGGCACGCGGCGCTCGGCCAGGGCCGCGGCGAGCCCGTCGAGGAGGGCCAGGCGCCGGGGCAGGTGCGCCGCGGGGTCCCGCTCGGGCGCCCACCGCGCGGCCGGGGCGGCCCCCACCTCGTGGGCCCGCGTCATCCGGAGGACGCCGACGTCCTCGAGCACGAGCACGCGGTGGAACTGCCCGCCCTCCTCCACGGACGCCGCGGCCCAGTCGGCTGTGCGGAGCCGCCGGGCGAGGGCGGGGTCGAGGCCGGGGCGGAGGTGCTGCAGGGCGCGGTGGACCAGCTCGAGCTCGCTGGGGGCAGGCGGGGAGACCACACGACCACGCTAACGCTCCCTCCGCCCTCCCGGACTTTCGAACGTGACATCGGGGGAATGGGGACTTTCGAACGGGAGAAAGGCCCCACCTCACGTTCGAAAGCGCCCGGGGGGAGAGGGGCGGGCCGATACTGGAGGGCATGCCCGCCACCCCGCGCACGTCCCGCACCCCGGCCGTCCGACCCGCCCCCGCGCTGCCCGCCCCGTCCGCGCGCACGGTGCGGTGGGAGATCGCGATCGTCCTCGGCCTCTCCCTGGGGAAGTCGGCGGTCTATGCGATCGTCCAGCTCATCGACAAGGCCACCCAGGCCCCGCTCGGCGAGCAGACCACCGTCCTCAACCCGGCCCTGGCCGACCGCTGGGCCTTCGACCTGACCTATCAGCTGCTCGGCATCGGGTTCGCGCTCGTGCCGGTGGCCCTCGTGCTGCACCTGATGCACCTGCGCGGCCGGAACCCGTTCCGGGTGCTCGGCCTCGACCTGCGTCGCCCCGGCCGCGACCTGGCCTGGGGCCTGGGCCTGTTCGCGGCCATCGGGCTGGGCACGCTCGGCGTCTACGCCGCCGGCCGGGCCCTGGGGATCACGACGGCGATCGTCGGCTCGGCGCTCGGGGAGAGCTGGTACCAGGTACCGGTCCTGCTGCTCTCCGCGCTGCGGCACGGACTGCTGGAGGAGGTCATCGTGGGCGCCTGGCTCGTCGACCGGCTCGGGTATCTGCAGCGGCTGCGCGCCGCGGGCCTGGCGCACGATCCGGCGCCGGCCGTGCCGTCGTCGTGGGTGAGCGCCGAAGGGCTGTACCTGCCGACCCGCGTGGCGGTCGTCGTGCTCGCCCTCGCGCTGCTGCGCGGGGCGTACCACCTGTACCAGGGGATCGGGCCGGGCGTGGGCAACGCCCTGATGGGCGTGGTGTTCGCGCTCGTGTTCCTGCGGGTGCGCCGGGTGATGCCGCTGGTCATCGCGCACACGCTGCTGGACGCCGTCGGGTTCGTCGGCTACCCGCTGCTGGCGCGGGCGGGGCTGCTCGGCTGAGCGGCCCCGCCCCCGCGCTCAGAGCGTGACCTCGCCCTTCGGGGTGCGGAAGGTGACCGAGACGATGCCCGGGGTGCCGGAGGGCGCGACGTACTCGATGTTCACGTCCTGGACCTGGCCGTCCTCGTCGTCGCCGAGCCACTCGGCGAGGCGCTCGGGGGAGCCGGCGATGTTCAGGCGCTCGATGGTGGCCTGCGGCTCGGCCGCCTGCGAGGGGTGCATGTCCTCCTGACCGTCGGCCCAGCGCAGGATGAACGGCAGCTGCGGGTCCGCGAGGGTTCCCTTGACGCCGATCTGCCGCCAGGACAGCTCCCGGCCGTCCGGGAAGCGACGGTTGCCGGGGACGGCCTCACGGCCGAGGCGGCGCTCGAACCGGCCGATGTCCGTGGTGGCCACCGCCCAGCTCATCCAGCCGCCGCCCTGCTCGGTGCGGGCGCGCACGAGCTGGCCGAACGGCGCGCTGAGGGAGGCCGGGTGGTCCAGGGCCTCGACGACCTCCAGATACTGCCTGCCCGCCATGGGGAACAGGGCGTTCTGCGTGCCGAAGCGGGGGTGGACACCGCCCTTGATCCGCTCGATGCCCAGCGTCTCGGCGATGCGGGCGACCGTGGCGTCCAGGCCCTCGGGGCCGGCGGCGTAGGACACGTGGTCCATGCGACAGGTGTGCACTGCGCTGTTCCTCTCCGTTCCCGGGCTGCCCCGGGGGTTGACCTGGTGCGAGTCGCGGGGCGTCGAGCCCTTGACGGGTCGGGCGCCCCGTGCGGAGAGCGTATCCGCGGGTGACACGCGTGACGAAATCGTGGCGGGGCGGCGGGCTACACTCGGAGGCACGGTCACGAGAGTCAGCAACAGGCCCCGGCATGCTGACCGGCAACCCTCCTTCCGCGGTGGGGTGCCCCGGGTGACGACCAGGCCGGCCCCACAACGGACGCCGGCAAGCGCGGGCCGATCCCACGGCCCCTCTCGACGGCGCCGGGTCATCTCCGGCACCTCGACGACGCCGGTCCCCGGATCGGCACGTCGGCCGGCGGGCGGGGCGGCCGGGTCCGGCCCCTGAACCCTTCAGGAGGGTCCGCCATGACCGACCAGCCCACCCCGACCCCCGACGCCTGGGGCTTCTCCACCGCGCAGGTCCACGCGGGCGTCGCCGTCGGCCAGCACGCCTTCGGTGCGACCGCCCTGCCGATCTTCCAGACCACCTCGTACGACTTCCCGTCCGCCCAGGTGGCCGCGGACCGGTTCGCGCTCAAGGACCTCGACCCGCTCTACACCCGCATCGGCAACCCGACGCAGGGCCCGGTGGAGGAGAAGATCGCCGCGCTCGAGGGCGGTGTGGGCGCGCTGCTGCTGGCCTCCGGTCAGGCGGCGACGACGTTCGCGATCCTCAACCTCGCCGGCGCCGGCGACCACGTGGTCGCCTCGGCCAGCCTCTACGGCGGCACGCAGAACCTGTTCAAGCACACCCTCGCCAAGGTCGGCGTCGAGACGACGTTCGTGGCCGACCCGGACGACCTCGAGTCCTGGCGCGCCGCCGTCCGGCCGAACACCAAGGCGTTCTTCGGCGAGACCCTCGGCAACCCGCGCGGCGACGTCCTGGACGTGCGCGCCGTCGCCGACGCCGCCCACGAGGCCGGCGTGCCGCTGATCGTGGACAACACGCTGGCCACCCCGTACCTGCTGCGGCCGATCGAGCACGGCGCCGACGTCGTCACCCACTCCGCCACGAAGTACCTCGGCGGGCACGCCGCGGCCATCGCGGGCGTGATCGTCGACGCCGGCACGTTCGACTACGCGCAGCACGCCGAGCGCTTCCCCGGCTTCAACGAGCCGGACGAGTCCTACCACGGCCTCGTCTACGCGCGGGACCTCGGGGTGGGCTCGCCGCTCGGCGCCAACCTGGCCTTCATCCTGAAGGCGCGCGTGCAGCTGCTGCGCGACTACGGCTCGGCCATCTCCCCGTTCAACGCCTTCCTGGTGAACCTCGGCCTGGAGACCCTGTCCCTGCGCATGGAGCGGCAGGTGGCCAACGCGGCCGCGGTGGCGGGCTGGCTGGAGGGTCGCGACGACGTCGAGCACGTGGTCTACGCCGGCCTGGAGTCCAGCCCGTGGCACGAGCGCGCCCAGCGCTACCTGCCGAAGGGCGCGGGCGCGTTCGTCTCCTTCGAGATCGCGGGCGGCCGCGAGGCCGGGGCCGCGTTCGTGGACGGGCTCACCCTGCACCACCACGTGGCCAACATCGGCGACGTCCGCTCGCTCGTGGTGCACCCGGCCTCGACCACCCACTCCCAGCTCACCGACGACGAGCAGCGCGCCGCCGGCGTCACCCCCGGCCTGGTGCGGCTCTCGCTCGGCGTGGAGGACATCGAGGACATCCTCGCCGACCTCGAGCGCGGCTTCGCGGCCGCCGCTCGCCGCGGCGACGACGACGCGGGGGAGCGGGCATGACCGCCGTTGCCACGCGTCCGTCGCGCACCGCGCTGCCCCGCGGCGGCCGCCACCGTCTGCGGGTCGGCGAGCTGCGCACCGAGACCGGCGGGCTGCTGCCCGACGTCGAGCTGACCTACGAGACCTGGGGCACCCTCGCCGCCGACGGCTCCAACGCCGTGCTCGTGCTGCACGCCCTCACCGGCGACGCGCACGTGGCCGCGCACGAGGAGGACCCGACGCCGGGCTGGTGGGACGCCCTCGTCGGCCCGGGCCGCGCCGTGGACACGGACCGGTGGTTCGTGGTCGCCCCCGCCATGATCGGCGGCTGCCACGGCTCCACCGGGCCCTCGACGCCGGCCCCCGACGGGCGGCCCTGGGGCTCCCGGTTCCCGTTCCTCACGCTGCGGGACGCGGTCGAGGCCGAGCGGCGCCTGGCCGACCACCTCGGGATCGGCGCCTGGCGTGCCGTGATCGGCGGATCGATGGGCGGGGCCCGCGCCCTCGAGTGGGCCGCGACCCACCCCGCGCGCGTCGCCGGGGTGGGCGTGCTGGCCGCCACCGCGGCCTCCTCCGCCGACCAGATCGCGTGGGGCCAGGCGCAGACCGCGGCCATCCGCCTCGACCCGGACTTCCAGGGCGGCGACTACTACCCCGGCCCCGGCCCCGTGGCCGGCCTGGGCATCGCCCGGCGCATCGCCCACACCACCTACCGCACGGCGGGCGAGCTCGGCCAGCGGTTCGGCCGGGAACCGCAGGGCGTCGAGGACCCGTTCGGCGCCGTCGTCGGGGTGCCGGGCGGGCGCGGGCGCTACGCCGTGGAGTCCTACCTGGACCACCAGGCGGCCAAGCTCACCGACCGGTTCGACGCGAACTCCTACCTCGTGGTCACCGAGGCCCTCATGGGCCACGACGTCGGGCGCGGGCGCGGCGGCGTGGCGGCGGCGCTCGCGGACTACCGGGGCCGGGCGTTCGTGGCCGCCGTCGACTCGGACCGGCTCTACCTGCCGGCCGAGTCCGAGGCGCTCGCGGCGGCGCTGCCCGCGCGGCCGCCGGTGCACACGATCGCCTCGCCCATCGGCCACGACGGCTTCCTCACCGAATACGGCCAGGTGGCCGACACGCTGAAGCGCACCCTCGCCCTCTGAACTTTCGTTCGGGAAACGGCGGCGTGTCGCGGCACTGTCGTTCGAGAAACGGCCACCGGTCCCCGCCGGCCGGGCTCAGGGCTCGACGATGTCCAGCGGCTCGGTGTGGTCCGAGCCCTGCGGCATCGGCGCGCCGAAGAGCGGCTCGGGGACGGGGCGCTTGGCCGTGACGCCGTCGCCCGAGGAGACGCCGCGGAGGCGGCGGACCACCCACGGCGCCAGGTGCGTGCGCACCCATGCGGCGTCCGACGCGCGGGCCGCGCGCCACGCGCGCGGCGCCGGCGGGGCCAGGCGCAGGTGCTCGAGGCCGTGCTCCACGCCGAGGGTGTCCAGCACCATCGCGGCGATCGTGTGGTGGCCGAGCGCGGAGAAGTGCAGGCGGTCCTCGGCCCACATCTCCCGCCGGGCGAGGTCCTTGAGTGACCACATGTCCGGCACCAGCGCGTCGTGCCGCAGGGCGATGGTGCGCACGTTCTCGTTGTAGATCGCCACGGTGCCGCGGATGCGGCCGATGACGGGCGTGCCCTTCACGTCGGTCGCGTTGAACAGCAGCACGGTGGCGCCGTCGGAGGCCAGACGCTCGACGACGGCGTCCAGCCGGACCGCGATCTCGTCCGGGTCCGCGCCGCGCAGGATGTCGTTGCCGCCCGCACACACGCTGATGAGGTCCGGCCGCAGGGCGAGCGCCGGCTCCACCTGGTCCTCGGCGATCTGGTCCAGCAGCTTCCCGCGGACCGCCAGGTTGGCGTAGGCCAGGTCCTCGCCGGGCGGCGTCAGGCGGGAGAGCTCCTCGGCCAGGCGGTCGGCCCAGCCGCGGTGGTAGCCGGGACGGTCCGGGTCCGGGTCGCCGATGCCCTCGGAGAACGAGTCCCCGATGGCGACGTAGCGGCGCCAGGGATGGGCGGCGGGGTCGTCGACCGGGGTCGCGTCGGAGGCGTGCGGAGGCTGAGAGGAGGATGGGTTACCCACGGGTAGGATTCTGCCCGCGTCGCGCGGGAGGGGTCAACCTCCGGGAGGGGCCGACCGCGCCGCTCGCTAGGCTGGCGGACGTGAACGCGAACCCCACCCCCGCCGTCGAGCCCGTCGTCCGCTGGTCCCGCCCCGAGGGCGAGCGCACCGAGGACCTGCTGATCGTCCTGCACGGCTACGGCGCGAACGAGGACGACCTGTTCGGCCTCGTCCCGCACCTGCCCGAGCACGTCACGGTGGCCGCCGTGCGCGCGCCCCTGCCCCTGCAGCCGGGCTCCCACGCCTGGTTCCCGCTCTCCCAAGACCCGGTCACGGGGGAGCTGGGCTCCACCGCCGAGCCGGTCCGCGAGGCCGTCAAGGCCCTGCACGCCTGGGTGCAGGCCGTGCGCGGGGACTTCCGCACCGTCTCCCTGCTCGGCTTCTCACAGGGCATGGCCATGGCCACGTCGCTGCTGCGCCTGGACCCGGAGGCCTACGCGTGCACCGTGGCGCTGTCCGGCTTCGTGGTGGACCCGCAGCTCGCGGAGCCGCAGCTGCGTGAGCTGTTCACCCGCGACGACGACGTCGCCCGCGTCCGACCGAAGGTCTTCTGGGGCCGCGGCCAGGAGGACCCGATCATCTCCGAGCCCCGGGTCGAGGAGACCCATGCCTGGCTGAACGCCCACGTGGACCTCATGAAGATCGTCTACGCCGGGCTCGGCCACGCGATCAACGAGCAGGAGCTGGGCCACGTGAAGGAGTACCTCGCCCACATGGTGCCGCCCCGCGGCTGACGCACCGGACACGCTCGACGACGGCGCCGCGGCCGCCCGACGGGGCGTCGGCTCAGGCCTGCCCGGCCTGGACGACGAACGCCTCGCCGGCGAACTCGACGACGTCCCCGTCGTGCAGCTGGGCGCCGCGGCGCGTCTCCACCGCGCCGTTGACGGTGACGAGCCCGTCGGTGACGACGTCGCGGGCCATGGCCCCGTCCTCCACGAGGGAGGCGAGCTTGAGCGCCTGGCCGAGGCGGATGGACTCGTCACGGATGGGCAGGGGCTGGGCGTCGGGTGCGTTCGTCTCGGTCATGGTGTCCATCATGGCCGGTAGGCTGGACGGGATCGACCGGCGCGCCGCGCCGGAACGGGCCCGCCGCGTCGGAGGCGGCCGGGTGCCGTCGTCGTCGTGATCCCCTCCCGCCCCGCCGATGAGTACGGAAGTGATGCCCCCATGGCTGCCAAGTCCCCGCTGGACAACGTCATCAACCTCGCCAAGCGCCGAGGCTTCGTGTTCCAGGCCGGTGAGATCTACGGCGGTTCGCGCTCCGCGTGGGACTACGGGCCCCTGGGTGTGGAGCTGAAGGAGAACATCAAGGCCGAGTGGTGGAAGACCTTCGTGCGCTCCCGTGAGGACATGGTGGGCCTGGACTCCTCCATCATCCTGCCGCGCGCGGTGTGGGAGGCCTCCGGCCACGTCGAGACCTTCACCGACCCGCTCGTGGAGTGCACCCAGTGCCACAGGCGCCACCGCCAGGACCACCTGCTCGAGGCGTTCGAGGCCAAGAAGGGCCGGCCGGCCGAGGGCATGGCCGAGATCGTGTGCCCGGACTGCGGCACCCAGGGCGCCTGGACCGAACCGCAGCTGTTCTCGGGCCTGGTCAAGACCTACCTCGGCCCCGTGGACAACGAGGAGGGCCTGCACTACATGCGCCCGGAGACGGCGCAGGGCATCTTCGTGAACTTCCTCAACGTTCTGGGCGCGGCCCGGAAGAAGCCGCCGTTCGGCATCGGCCAGATCGGCAAGGCGTTCCGCAACGAGATCACCCCGGGCAACTTCATCTTCCGCACCCGTGAGTTCGAGCAGATGGAGATCGAGTACTTCGTGCCGCCGGCCGAGGCGGGCCAGCACTTCGACCGCTGGGTCGAGGACTGCTGGGACTGGTTCATCGACCTCGGCATCGACCCCGCGCACCTGCGCAAGTTCGACGTCCCCGCGGACGAGCGGGCGCACTACTCGGACGCCACGATCGACCTCGAGTACGACTTCGGCTTCACCGGCGGCGACGGCTGGGGCGAGCTGATGGGCATCGCGAACCGCACCGACTACGACCTGGGCCGGCACACCGAGCACTCGGGCACCAAGATGCAGTACTTCGACCAGGCCAACAACGAGCACTACACCCCGTACGTGATCGAGCCGTCCTTCGGCCTGACCCGCGCCATGATGGCGTTCCTCGTGGACGCCTATGCCGAGGACGAGGCCCCGAACGCCAAGGGCGGGGTGGACGTGCGCACCGTGCTCAAGCTGGACCCGCGCCTGGCCCCGGTCAAGGCCGCCGTGCTCCCGCTGTCCAAGAAGCCCGAGCTGCAGCCGGCCACCCAGTCCCTCGCCGCGGAGCTGCGCGGCCTGTGGAACATCGAGACGGACGACTCCGGCGCGATCGGCCGTCGCTACCGCCGCCAGGACGAGATCGGCACCCCGTTCTGCATCACCGTGGACTTCGACACCCTCGAGGACCAGGCCGTGACCATCCGCGAGCGGGACACCATGGCCCAGGAGCGCGTGGCGCTGTCCCAGGTGAAGTCCTACCTGCTGGAGCGCCTGGTCAAGTGAGCGGGGACGTGACGGGAGCGGCCGGGGCCGCGGGACACGACGACGGCGGCGCGCTGTTCGACTCCGCCGCGGTCGCCGGCGGGGAGATCGTGCTGCGTCCCTGGCGGCCCGGGGACGACCTGGCCCTGCTCGAGGTGTGGGGCGACCCGGCCAACGCGCAGCAGCACCAGGACCGGGCGATGCTCGCCGAGGACGCGGAACGGCCCTGGCGCCGCGCGCTCGTGGCCGAGGCCGCCGGGGTGCCGGTGGCGGCCGGCGTCGTCTATGCCTCGTCCGTGCACCCGCGGCGGCTGTGGCTGTACGTCGAGACCGCGGCTGCCGAGCGGCGCCGGGGCATCGGCCGGGCGCTCGTGGCGGCCCTGCGGGGGCTCGCCGCGGAGGCGCACGCCGCCGGCGCCATCCCGACGACGGCCCTGAAGGCCCGGTTCGCCAAGGACGCCCTGGTGCCCGGCGTGGCCGGCGCCGACCCGCAGACCGAGGCCGACGGTGCGACGGGCCGCCCGCCCGTGGACACGGAGGCCGTGCGGTCCCAGACCGCCGCACTGGCCGCCGGCACCGAGGCGTTCCTCGTGGCCCAGGGCTTCACCCCCGTGCAGCGCTCCCGCCGCGTCGCGATCGCCCCGGGGGCCATCGGCCTGCCGGATGTGCGCGGGGAGGAGCACCCGGACGGCGTGGTCCTCGAGGAGGCCTCGACCGGCTCCGTCGAGCTGACGCAGGCGGTCGCCGCGTTCTATGACGCCGTGCACGCGTGGGACCCGTCGACCCTGAGCGTCGGGGCCGCCCAGCAGCTGCTGCTGGGCCCGGCCACCGGGGCCGCGGGCGCCGTCGTGCTCCGCGACGCGCCGAAGGCCGAGGGCGGGCGCATCCGCGCGTTCGCGGTGTCCTACACCCCGGAGCGCCAGGACGCGCCGGCCGATGTGCTCGTGGGCTGGGACCCGGAGCTGGGGGAGGAGGACGCGCTGCAGGCCGTGGCCGACCTGCTCGCCCTGCTCGTGGCCCAGTACCCCGTGCAGATCGAGGTGGACGAGGCGATGGCCCCGCTGGAGCGGATCGTGGACGGGCTCATCGGCGGCAACGCGGCGCGGACGCTGGTGGACACGTACGTGTTCGTGGACGACGCGCCGGGCGCGTGAACCGGGCGGCCGCAGCGGACCGCCGGCGCACCCGCACCCTGCGGGGCACCGTCCTGGCGGTGGCCCTGCTCAACGGCGCCTACCTGGTGGTCGAGATCATCCTGGCGGTGGGGATCGGCTCGGTGGCCCTCGTGGCGGACTCCGTCGACTTCTTCGAGGACTTCGCCGTCAACCTGCTGATCTTCGTGGCGCTCGGGTGGACGGCGGCCCGGCAGGCGGTCATCGGCAAGGTCATGGCCGGGATCATCGTGCTGCCGGCCGTGGCGGCGCTCGTCATGGCGGCCACGAAGATCGGCGACCCCGAGCCGCCGGCCGCGGGCGTGCTGCTGGGGGCGGCCGTCGGCTCGCTCCTCGTGAACATCGTGTGCGTGGTCCTGCTGGCCCGCGTCCGCGTCGACGGCGGCTCCCTCACCCGGGCGGCCTGGCTCGCGGCGCGCAACGACCTCGTGGCCGGCGTCGTGCTGATCGCCCTGTCCGGGATCACGGTGCTGACGGCGTCGGGCTGGGCGGACATCATCGTGGGCGTGCTTCTCGTGCTGCTCAACGGCTCCGCCGCCAAGGAGATCTGGGAGGCCGCGACCGAGGAGCACCTGGCGGCCCAGGCCCTCGCCGGCGAGGTCGACGACGACTGAGCGGTTCCTACGGGGCGGCGGGCAGCCGGGCGGCGAGCACCGCCCCGACGGCGGCCAGGCCCAGGAACACCGTCAGCGCCGGTGCAAGACCGACGGCGCCGGCCAGCGCCCCGACCGCCGGGCTGAGCCCAACCCCGGCCAGCCGCATGCACCAGCTCGTCACCGCCAGCCCGGTCTGCGGCCGGAGCCCGGGCGCCTCGTCGCCGAGCGCATAGGCCACGGGCACCACCACGGCGCAGCCGAGCCCCGCCAGGGCCAGCCCCGCGAACGCGGCAGGCACGGCCACCGGCTCGGGCAGCGGCGCCAGGGCCAGCCCCAGCCCCACGACGACGGCGCCCAGCCCCGCCGTCAGCGCCCCGCGGCGTCCCAGGGCGGTGAGGGTTCGGTCGCCCGCGAGGCGTCCGACGAACTGCGCGCCCAGCAGCGTCGACGCGCCGAGCACCGCCGCGGCCGGATCCAGGCCGCGCTCCGTGATCAGGAACAGGGTGGCCCACGCGTTGCCGAACTCCTCCACGCCGAACCCGGCCATCGCGATCACCACGGCGGGGACGAGCACGGCCACGGCGGCGCGGCGGGGGAGGGCTTGGGCGGCCGGGGCAGGCGGCGTGGACGTCTCCGACGGTGCGGGTGACTGATCCGCGGCGCCGCGGGCGGACGCCGAGTCCACGGGAGCCTCCGCCAGGAACAGGCGCCGGACCCCCAGCAGCACCGCGACGCACACGGCGCCGTTGAGCCCCAGGTGCAGGGCCGCGGGGCCGCCCACGGTGATGACCGCCGCACCGAGCCCGGCACCGGCGGCCGCCCCGAGGCTCCAGCCGGCGTGCATGGTCGTGAGCACGGGCCGGGCCAGCCGGGCCTGCACCTGCAGGCCCTGCGCGTTCTGGGCGGTGTCCACGACGGCGTCGAGCACCCCCGAGGCCAGGACGAGGCCCGCGAAGACCCACAGCGGCCAGGCCGCGGCCGTGCCCGCACCGTGCCCGGCCCCCGCACCCGCCCCGGCGACGTCGAGGACGAGACCGGCCGCCGTCGTGAGCAGGGCGATGGCCACGCTGCCGGCGAGCATGACGCGTCGGGCGCCGAACCGGCGCAGGATCGGCGCGGGCAGGGGCCCGGCGAGCGTGCCGCCCACGGCGAGCGCGATGACGAGCAGGCCGAACGCGGCCGGGTCCAGGCCGAACGCGGCCTTGGCCTCCGGGTAGTGCGGGATGAGCGCGCCGAGCAGGGCGCCGTTCGTCGCGAAGGCGGCGGTGACGGCCCAGCGCGCGCGACGGGCTCGGGTGAACCCGTCGGCGGCCGGAACGTGCGGCGCGGCCTGGCTCATGCATCCCAGCCGAGCAGGCGCCAGACCTCCGCCCAGCCGGCGAAGATCTTCGCGTTGTACTCGACCCCGAGCTGGTTGGGGTTGGCGAACAGGACCCAGTCGGCGGCGGCGACGGCGTCGTCGGCGGCGAGCTTCTCCGCGACCTCCTCGGCGGACCCGGCATAGGTCGGGCCGGAGCGGGCGGCGCCGCCCTCGAGCATGCCGGAGGAGTCGCGCGAGGCCCGCTCCCGGCCGAAGTACAGCTCGTCCTCCCGGTCCTGGATGACGAACGCGGAGCGCGTGACCGCCGTGCGGCCCGGACCGGCGTGGCCGGCCGCGGCGAAGGCCTCCCGGTAGCGCGCGATCTGGTCGGCCTGCTGGACGTGGAAGGGGCGGCCGTCGTCCTGCAGGAGCAGGGTGGAGGAGAGCATGTTGTAGCCGTCCGTGGCGGCGCCGGCCACCGAGCCCACGGAGCCGGACCCCCACCAGATGCGGTCCGCGAGCCCGGGGGAGTGCGGCTCGATCCGCAGCGGCTGCGAGCTGTGCGCCCAGCCGGAGGTGAGGTCCGGCGTTGCGATGCCCTCGCCGCGCACGGCCGAGAGGAACCGGCGTCCGCGCTCTCGGGTCACGTCGGCCCAGGTCTGCCCCTCGTCGAGGGCGTAGCCGAACTGCGCCTGGCCGTCGAGGGCGGCCTCGGGTGAGCCGCGGGAGACGCCGAGCTCGAGCCGGCCGCCGGAGATGAGGTCCGTGGTGGCCGCGGCCTCGGCCATGTACAGGGGGTTCTCATACCGCAGGTCGATCACGCCGGTGCCGAGGCTGATCCGCTCGGTGCGGGCGGCCATCGCGGCGAGGATCGGGAACGGCGAGGAGAACATCCGCTGGAAGTGGTGGACGCGGAGCCAGGCGCCGTCGAGTCCGGCGTCCTCGGCGGCCACGGCCATGGCGACGACGTCGTCGAGGGCCTGCCGCGCGTCCGGTTCGGCGCCGGGACGGTGGATCCAGTGGCCGAAGTTGAGGAAGCCGAGGTGCTTGCGGGTCATGCCGGGTGCAACCGCGGGGCGGGCGGGGCTGTTCCCGGTGCTCGTCTGACCGCCGGCCGGCGACATCACCTGCGGGCAGACCCGCGGAGATGTCGCTGCGGAGCGGTCGATCGTCGCGGCGTCCGCCATACTGGCGGGCATGAGTGAGCAGTGGAGCGAGAAGGACATCGAGCTGGCGAACCGGCTCTTCGACATGGCGCGGGACGGGGACACGGCCCAGCTGAAGGCATACCTGGACGCCGGGGTGAGCACGCGCCTGCGCAACCACGCGGGCGACTCCTTCCTCACGCTCGCCGCCTATCACCAGCACCCGGACACGGTGGCGATGCTGATCGAGGCCGGCGCCGAGATCGAGCACGCCAACGATCGCGGCCAGCGCGCCCTGACCTGCGCCACGTTCAAGCGGGATGTCGCCTCGATGCGGCATCTGCTGGCTGCCGGGGCGGACCCGGACGCGGGCACCCCCTCGGCGCGCCAGACCGCTCAGATGTTCGCCGGTGCGGACCTGCTGGCGGTGCTCGACGGCGAGGACGCGGCGCCGGCGTCGGAGGCCTGACCCGCCGGGAGGATGGTCTGCCCGTCCCGGCGGGGTGCCTCGGTGATCGCCTCCCAGCGGGCCTCGTCGTGGGGCACGGTGACGCGGGTGCCGGGCGGAATGGAAGAATGGGGTCCGACATGACTTCTTCCCACACCCTCCCCGCCGCGGCGGTGACCGACGCCGACGACGTCGCGCACTACGCCAAGTCCGCCGGCGCGGGTCGGCGCATCGCCGACGACGATCAGCTCCACGAGGCCCGCCACCCCGCCCCGACGACGGACCGCCTGGCCCTGCCCCCGCTGCGGCTGGGGCCGCTGACCATCGACGTCCCCGTGGTGCTCGCCCCGATGGCCGGCATCACCAACACGGCGTTCCGCCGCCTGTGCCGCGAGTACGGTGGCGGCCTCTACGTCAACGAGATGGTCACGGCCCGCGCGCTGGTCGAGCGGAAGCCCGAGTCGATGCGGATCATCCAGCACGACCCGGACGAGGTGCCCCGCTCCGTGCAGCTCTACTCCGTGGACCCGGTCACCACGGGTGCCGCCGTGCGCATGCTGGTCGAGGAGGACCGCTGCGACCACATCGACATGAACTTCGGCTGCCCCGTGCCCAAGGTGACCCGGCGCGGCGGCGGCTCCGCCCTGCCGTGGAAGGCGGAGCTGTTCGCCTCCATCGTCAAGGCGGCCGTGACCGAGGCGGCCAAGAAGGACATCCCGGTGACCGTGAAGATGCGCCGCGGCATCGACGAGGACCACCTGACCTTCCTCGACGCCGGCCGCACGGCCCGCGACCTCGGCGTCGCCGCCGTCGCCCTCCACGGCCGCACCACCCGCCAGTTCTACTCGGGCACCGCCGTGTGGGACGACATCGCCCGGCTGCGCGAGGCCCTGCCGGACATCCCCGTGCTCGGCAACGGCGACATCTGGTCCGCGGAGGACGCCATCGCGATGGTCGAGCAGACCGGCGTGGACGGCGTCGTGATCGGCCGCGGCTGCCAGGGAAGGCCCTGGCTGTTCGGGGACCTGCAGGCCGCGTTCGAGGGCCGCCAGGACCGGTTCCAGCCGACCCTGGGCATGGTCGCGGACACGCTGTACCGCCACGCCGAGCTGCTCGTGGACACCTTCGGCGGCGACGAGACGAAGGCGCTGCGGGACATCCGCAAGCACGTGGCCTGGTACTTCAAGGGCTACCCCGTGGGCTCGGAGATCCGCACCGCGCTGTCCACCGTCCCGGACCTGGCCACGCTGGGCGAGATCCTCGCCCGCGTGGACCGGGGCCAGCCCTACCCGGGCGAGGCCGCCGAGGGCCCGCGCGGCCGGGCCGGCGCCCCCAAGCGCCCGCACCTGCCGGACGGCTGGCTCGACTCCCGCGAGCTCAATGCCGAGCAGCAGGCCATGATCCAGGCCGCCGAGCTGGACGTCTCCGGTGGCTGAGCCCACGACGCCGGAGCCCGCCGCCGGAACGCCCGCCGCGCCGTCGTCGCCCTGGACCGGCGCCGCCCACCAGCCGGTGCTGTTCGGCCCGGAAGGCCGGCCCCCGTATGCCGGCCGCGCCGTGCAGACCCCCGGCTACACGCCGTGGGACCGGGAGCGGTGGCTGCCCGAGCCGCCCAAGTCCTCGTACCGCTCGGACTTCGAGCGGGATCGTGCCCGCGTGCTGCACTCCGCGGGCCTGCGCCGGCTGGGGGCCAAGACCCAGGTGGTCGCCCCGGACGCGGACGACTTCGCCCGCACCCGCCTGACGCACTCGCTCGAGGTGGCGCAGGTGGGGCGTGAGCTCGGCCGGTCGCTGGGCTGCGACCCCGACCTCGTGGACACCGCCTGCCTGTCCCACGACCTCGGCCACCCGCCCTTCGGGCACAACGGGGAGAAGGCGCTCGACGCGCTCAGCGAGGACGTCGGCGGCTTCGAGGGCAACGCCCAGACCCTGCGCCTGCTGGCCCGCCTCGAGCAGAAGAAGCTCTTCGCGGACGGCTCCTCCGCGGGCCTGAACCTCACGCGCGCCGCCCTCGACGCCGCATGCAAGTACCCGTGGACCCGTGAGGACGCCCCGCTGCGCCCCGACGGCACGCGCTCGCGCAAGTTCGGCGTCTACGAGGACGACCTGCCCGTGTTCCGCTGGTTCCGCGCCGGGGTGCCCGGCACGCGCACGTCCATGGAGGCCCAGGTCATGGACCTCGCGGACGACATCTCCTACTCCGTGCACGACGTCGAGGACGGCGTGGTCAACGCCGTGTTCCAGCTCAAGTGGCTGGCCATCCCGGAGCACCGGGAGCGCGTCGTGGAGACCACCCGCCAGTGGTACCTGCCGCACACGGACCCGGCCGAGGTCGACGCGGCCCTGGCCCGCCTCGAGGCCACCGACGTGTGGGTCTCCGAGATGGACGGCTCCCGGCGGGCGCTGGCGGCGATGAAGGACATGACGAGCCAGCTGATCGGCCGGTTCTGCAGCGCCGCCTTCGACGCCACGCGTCAGGTGTTCGGCAACGAGCCGCTCACCCGCCACGGCGCCGACGTCGTGGTGCCCGAGGAGACGGAGACCGAGATCGCCGTGATGAAGGGCATCGCGGCGGCCTACGTGATGACCGCCGAGCAGCGCCAGCCGCTCTACGCGCGGCAGCGCGAGGTGCTCGCGGAGCTCGTGACGCTGCTCGACGCGACGGGGGACCGGTACCTCGAGCCGATGTTCGCGTTCGACTGGGCGCAGGCCCCCGACGACGCAGCCCGGCGGCGCGTGGTGATCGACCAGATCGCCTCGCTCACCGATTCGACCGCCGTCGAGTGGCATCACACCCTGGTGCAGGGCGCGGAGTTCCGGCGCGTCTGGCTCTGACCGGCGGGTCCAGCAGCGCGGGAAGCACCGCGCCGGCGGGACCCCGCAGGACGTGCGTGACCGCGCCGCTCAGCTCGGTCTCCACCGGATTCACCTCGACGACGGCGGCCCCGGCCCCCAGCGCCACGAACGGCAGGGACGCCGCCGGCTGGACGATGCCCGAGGTGCCGACGACGACGCACAGGTCGCAGTCCTCGAGCGCGGCGAACGCCCGGTCCCAGGGCTCGGCCGGCAGCATCTCCCCGAACCACACGATCCCCGGGCGGATCAGCCCGTCCCCGCACACGGTGCAGGCCGGCGGTGCCTCGCGGAGCATCGCCTCGAGGTCGGCCTCGGAGCCGGCCGTCGCCTCGTCCGCGGGCGCGCCCGGGTCGACGTCGGCGGGGGCCCAGCATTCGGCGCAGCGGTGCTCGAACAGGGAGCCGTGCAGGTGTGCGAGGACCCGGGCGCCGGCGCGCTCGTGCAGGTCGTCCACGTTCTGGGTGACCACCTCCAGACCGGGTGTGCGGCGCTGCCAGGCGGCGACGGCGTCGTGCCCCGGGTTGGGTCGGCGGGCTCGCACCATCCGGGCACGCCACCGGTACCAGGACCACACAAGCGCGGGATCGGCGAGGAACGCCTCCTCCGTGGCGAGCTCCTCCGCGGAGAATCGCTCCCACAGGCCGGTCCGGGCGTCGCGGAACGTGGGGATGCCGGACTCGGCGCTCATCCCCGCCCCGGAGAGCACCACGGGACGCTCGGCGGCGGCCACGAGCGCGCGGACGGCGTCCAGCGCGTCAGGGTCGAGGTCGGGGGCGGAGGCGGCGAGGACGGGGTGCGGATCGGCCATGTCCCCAGCCTAGGCAGGCCGCACGGGTGGTCGCCTCCCCTTGTTCGGGGGCGGTTTGCGGCGTTATTCCGTCGGAATACCGCCGAATATCGCCCCCGAACCACAGGGTGGGGTCAGGCGATGTCGGGCGCCGTCGTCGGCAGGCCCGTGCCGGCGGCGCGGGCGAGGGCCCGGCGCAGGCCGCGGGCCTTGAGGAGGACCTCGTCGTGCTCGGCGGCCGGGTCAGAGTCCGCGACGATCGCCCCGCCGGCCCCCACGGACCAGCGGCCCCCGGCGAGCACGGCCGTGCGGATCACGACGGACAACGACGTCGTCCCGTCCGCGCTCAGCATCCCCAGCGCCCCGGAGTAGACCCCGCGCGGGGAGGCCTCCCACGCGGCCAGCAGCTCGACGCTGCGGCGCTTCGGCGCGCCCGTCATCGACCCGCCGGGGAACAGCGACCGCACCACGTCCACGGGCTCGACGCCGGCCCGTGCCGTGCCCGTGACCGTGGAGACGAGCTGGTGGACGCTCGCGTAGCTCTCCACCGCCATGAGGGAGGGCACCTGCACGGAGCCGGGCTCGCACACCCGGGAGAGGTCGTTGCGCAGCAGGTCCACGATCATGAGGTTCTCGGCGCGCGTCTTGGGGTCGGCGGCGAGCGCGCGGGCGGCCTCGGCGTCCCCGGCCGGGTCCGGCAGGCGGGCGGCCGTGCCCTTGATCGGCTTGGTGCTGTACCGGCCCTCGCGCCCGGCGAGGAACCGCTCCGGTGAGGCAGAGACCACGGCCCACCGGCGGGCGCCCGTGCCGTGCTCCAGCAGCGCCGCGTACGGGGCCGGCTGGTGCGCGGCGAGCTCGTGGAACAGGACCAGCGGGTTCACGCGCAGCCCGGGATCGGCGTCGAAGCGGGTGGTCAGGCACAGCTCGTAGGAGTCGCCGGCATGCAGCGCGGCGCGGCAACGGGCGATCTGCTCGGCGTACGCCGCCCGGTCCTCGCGCCACGTGCCCGGCGCCTCCTCATCGGCCCGCGGCCCCGGGCCGGCGTCCCGCGGCGGGGGCACGACGACGTCGCCCGCCGCCGTCTCGAGAGCGCGGCGGGCCGCGGCGAGGGCGCGGCGCACGTCCGCCGCCCAGCGGTCGGCCCCGGCCTCCGCGGTGGTCGGATCGAGGGAGACGACGCAGCAGTGCAGCACCCCGGCCGCGTGGTCGGCCACGACGTAGCGGGACGGGCGCACCCAGAACTGCGCGGGCAGGGGCGCGGGGTCCTCGGGTCGGCGTGAGGGCGGGGACACCCCCAAATCCGCCATGCCAAGTTCGTAGCCGAGCCAGCCGACCAGGCCGCCGCGCAGGGGCAGGCCCTCGCCGCCGACCACCGACCGGGGCGCGGCCGCGGCCCCGAGGTCCGCCCACGCGCGGTCCGGATCGGCGGGGTCGTCGTGCCGGACCAGCCGCGGGCCAGGGGAGGGCACGCGACCCTGCTCCTCGCCGAGCACGTCCAGCCCGTCGCCCGCCACGGACCAGCGCGCCTCGGCCGGGTCCGGCAGAGCGGAGTCCAGCCAGAACGACGCGGCCCCGCGCACGACGGCGTGCGCATAGACCGCGGCCACGGCGGTCGCCGCCGTGTGCCCGGCCGCCGCGAGCGCCGCGGCGTCGAGCGTGCGCACGGCCACGTGCAACGGGGTGGCAGCGGCCTCGGACGGTGCGGGGGCGGTGGGCATGGCCCCCAGCGTAGGGGTCAGCCCCCGCCGGGATCGCCGCGGGCGCCGTCGTCGGGTGGGCCGTGCCCGGGGCCGACGCGTGGGCGGTGCTCGTCGAGCCGGTCCTCGCGCTGCTCCTGCTGGCGACGTTCCTGGCGGTGCCGTTCGCCGCGCTGGGCGCGGGGCTGCGGGACGGCAGGTTCCTCGGGGCACTGCTGGTCCTGAACTTCGTGGTGGTGCCGG
Organism: Micrococcus luteus; assembly: GCF_014138885.1. Classification (NCBI taxonomy): domain Bacteria; kingdom Bacillati; phylum Actinomycetota; class Actinomycetes; order Micrococcales; family Micrococcaceae; genus Micrococcus; species Micrococcus luteus. The sequence continues at coordinate 890,141 of NZ_JACJIK010000001.1, read as the reverse complement.
CGGTGGTGTTCGGGCTGAGCCGGTTCGTGGCCCACGACGACGCGCTGCTCGTGGGCGTGCTCCTCGTGCTGCTGGCCCCGTGCGTGGACTACGTCATCGCGTTCACCGCACTCGCGGGCGGGGCGGCGGTGGCCGCGGTCGACGTCGGGCCCTTCGTCCGTGCTCTGGTCATGCTGATTCTGGTGCCGCTCGCGCTCGCGGCGCTGCTCCAGTGGGGTGCGGTGCGCGGCCGCGGTGGGGTGCGGGACACGGCGGCCGGGGTGGTGCGCGGGTTCACGGTGGCGATGGTCCCGCTCATGGTCGTCACGCTGTTCACGGTGGTCGCCTCGCAGATCCGCGGGGTGGGGGAACGGCTGCCCGCGCTGGCCGCCGTCGTGCCCCTGTTCGTGGCGTTCGCCGTCGTGATGGTGGCCCTCGGTGTGGTGGCTGCGCGGTGGGCGCGCCTCGATGTGCCCGCAGGACGAGCGCTCGTGTCCTCGGGCGCGACGCGGAACTCCCTGGTCGTGCTGCCGCTGGCGTTGGCCCTGCCGGCGAGCCTGGACCCGGCCCCGCTCGTGGTGGTGACGCAGACGCTCGTGGAGCTCGGGGCGATGGTGAGCCTCGTCCGCCTGGTGCCCCGGCTGCTGCCGCTGCACGGGCAGTCCGCGGGGGCGGGCGCGGGTCGAACCGTGACCTGACCGCCCAGAATGTTGCCTTACCGTGACCGGAATCACGGTCCCGGGTGGCTATGGTGGGCGACATGAGCCTCTCGTTCGTGTCCTCGGCGCGCCGCCGTCACGGCGGCCTGGCGTCGGCCGCGCTGTTCCATCCGCTGGTCGAGGCGGCCACCGGCGCACTGCCCGTCATCGACCCCGCCACCGGGCGCCCCGCGTCCGAGGGAGTGGACGCGGCGCGGACCGAAGCGTCCCGCGCGGCAGGGACCGGTCCTGCACAGGCCGCAGCGGAGACCGAGCCATCCACGCAGGGCGGTTCCGCTCGGGGCTGACCGCCCCGCCCCGTCCCTAGAATGGTCCGCATGGCTGGACTGATCGTGCGCAAGGACATCGACCTCGTCCGCGAGCGCACGGACCTGAAGGCCGTGGTGGAGGAGTTCGTCACCCTGCGCTCGGCGGGCGTGGGCTCGTTCAAGGGGCTGTGCCCGTTCCACGACGAGCGGACGCCGTCGTTCCACGTGCGCCCCGGCGTGGGCACCTATCACTGCTTCGGATGCGGCGCGCACGGGGACGTCATCAGCTTCCTCATGGAACTTGAACACACCACGTTCATGGAGACCGTGGAGCGACTGGCGTCCCGGGTGGGGGTGGAGCTGCACTACGAGGACGGCGGCACCGGCCCGGACAAGGCGGAGACGGGGCGCCGTCGTCGCCTGTTCGAGGCGAACAAGGTGGCGGACGAGTTCTTCCGTCGGGCCCTCGGCTCGCCCGAGGCCCAGGCCGCCCGCGACTTCCTCACCCAGCGCGGGTTCACGCAGGAGCACGCGGTGCAGTTCGGCCTCGGGTACGCCCCGCAGGGGTGGTCGCATCTGCTGGACCACCTCCGGCAGCGCGGCTTCCGGGACGAGGAGCTGCGCGCCTCCGGGCTGGTGTCCGAGGGACAGCGCGGCCTGTACGACCGGTTCCGCGGCCGCCTGCTCTGGCCCATCCGGGACATGACCGGCGCGACCATCGGCTTCGGCGCCCGCAAGCTCTACGACGACGATCCCGGCCCCAAGTACCTGAACACCCCCGAGACGCCGCTCTACAAGAAGTCCCAGGTGCTCTACGGCATCGACCTGGCCAAGCGCACGATCGCCAAGGAACGCCAGCTGGTGCTCGTCGAGGGCTACACGGACGTGATGGCGGCCCACCTGGCCGGCGTCGGCACGGCCGTGGCCACGTGCGGCACCGCGTTCGGCGCGGACCACATCAAGGTGGCCCGCCGCCTGATCTCCGACGACGGCACGGGCGGCGAGGTGATCTTCACCTTCGACGGCGACGAGGCCGGGCAGAAGGCCGCCCTCAAGGCGTTCGACGAGGACCACCGGTTCCTCGCCAAGACGTTCGTGGCCGTGGAGCCCAGCGGCATGGACCCGTGCGACCTGCGCATGCAGAAGGGCGACGAGGCCGTGCGCGCGCTCATCGCCTCGCGGCGGCCGCTCTTCGAATTCGCGATCCGGGCGGGGCTGAAGGACTACGACCTGAACACCGTGGAGGGCCGCGCCGGCGCCCTGCGCCACGCGGCGCCGATCGTGGCGGGGATCAAGGACGCCGTCCTGCGCCCGGGCTACGAGCGGGAGTTGGCCGGCTGGCTCGGCCTGGGCCCGAACGCCGTGCACCGGGCCGTGGCCGCGGCCGGGCGCGCACCGCGGCGGGGGCCCGAGCCCGAGGCACGGCCGACCCCGGCGAGCGACGGGCAGGCGGTCGGGCCCACGGGCCGCCACGGGGAGGCTGCCGCCCCGGCGCCGCGGATCGTGGTGCCGGTGGACCCGCGTGACCCCGTCGCCCGCCGGGAGCGGGAGTCCCTCGAGGTGGTGCTGCAGCACCCCACCCTGCTCTCCGCGGAGCAGTGGACCGCGCTGTACGCCGCCCGCTTCACGGTCCCGCAGTACGCCGCCGTCCACCAGGGCGTGAAGGTGGCCGGGTCGGCGGGGGCGACACCGCAGCGCTGGGTGGACGCCGTGCGGGACGCCGTGCCCCAGGAGGTGGCCGGCGTCGTCTCCGAGCTGGCCGTCCGCGACCTGCCCGCCCGCACTCCCGAGGATGTGGACCGGTACTGCCGGGACATCATGAACCGCCTGTTCGCCCTGCAGATCGTGCACCGCAAGGAGGAGCTGCTCGGGCGCCTGCAGCGGCTCGGCCCCGAGGGCGACCCCGCCGAGTTCACCCGCCTCAACAGCGAGCTCATGGAACTGGAGGCGCGCCGCCGGGCCCTCCGAGCCGACGACTGACCCCCACCCGTTTTCGTTCGGGAAACGGCGGCTCCAGGCGCGTTTTCGTTCGGGAAACGGCGGCCCGTCGGCCGCGCGGCGTCAGCGCTCGTCGACCGTGAGCACCTCGCCGGACGTGGCGTCGATCTCGACCTCGGGGCCGTCGGAGCCGTCCTCGCGATCGAACCGGACCTCCCACTGGAGGGTGCCGTTGTCGTCCTCCAGGTCCATCTCGTCCAGGGTCACCCCGTCACGGCCCTCCCGGGCGGTGTCGAGGGCCTGCTGGGCGGTGACCTCGGCCTCCTTCGCCTTCTGGACGTCCTCGGGATCCGACTCGCGATCGGTCTCGGTGATGTCGCCGTCGGCGGTGACGTCCAGCTCCTTGGCCCCCTCGCCCACCACGACGTCGACCTCCCAGGTCGTGTCATCGTCGTTGGCATCCACCGCGACGATGATGCCGTCGGCGTACTTCTCCAGGACCGCGTCGATCACCGCGTAGGCGGGCTCGTCGGCCTGGCCGGTGGCCGAGCCGCTGCCGGCCGCGGCGGCCGTCGACGAGGCCGAAGCGGAGGAGGCTGATGACGACGCCGAGCCCGACGCGTCGTCCGTGGTGGGGGTGCTCGCCACCGCCGAGGAGGCGTCGACCCCCGGCGAGGCGGAGCCGTCGTCGCCGTTGTCGGAGGTGGTGCCGCAGGCCGCGAGGGCGAGGGCGGCGAGCATGCCCGTGCCGGTCAGGGCGGTCTTGCGTGTGAGGGTCGTGATGGTCATGGACACGTCTCTCCTTCGGGTCCGTTCCTGATGGTTTTGGGGTGTCCGCGCACCGTAGGCCCGCCGGAACCGTGCCTGGCAAGGGCCCGGTCCCCGGGCGTGGGTAGGACGACGACGGCGCCCCGCGGCCGGGTGGCGCGCAGGCAGGGGCTCTGGTAGAGTTCCATCCGTTGTCCGAACGGCTCCGGCGGTTCGCGGCACATTCCCCCGTAGCTCAACGGCAGAGCATTCGACTGTTAATCGAAGGGTTGTTGGTTCGAATCCAACCGGGGGAGCGATCCTGAGGCCCCTGCACCGACCATGTCGGTGCGGGGGCTTCTTCGTGCCTGGAGGACGACCGGGCCGAACAGTTCAGCGAGCGTGATGTCGAGCCACCCCGCGATCGAGGCCAGTTCGGGGAACGTGAAGTCCTGCTGTCCGCTCATCCGCCGGCTGACCGCGCTGCGTGTCAGGCCCATGTGCCGGGCCATGTCGGACTGGTTGACCTGCCGGCGGCCCATCCAGGCGCGGATCTCCGCGAGGAGCGCGGTCTTGATTTCTGACTCATCCATGTGTCCAGCGTAGCGAAGGGCAGGCCAGTCGTCATGGGATACGAAAAAAAATTGCTACATAAGCAACATACGGCTTGACCAGTGTTGCGGGTAGCACAACACTGGTGGCCATGACGAGACAGAAGCAGTTAACTCTGCAAATCCGCTCCAGGTTGGCCCTGGCCGACAAAAGCATGGGGGACCTGGGCGAAGCCCTCGGTCTAAGCCGCGCATCGGTGTCAGCACGTATGAACGGGCACCGCGATTTCACCTTCACGGAACTCGAGACCGTCGCTGACTTTCTTGGGTTGTCGATGCGAGACCTCTTCGTGTTCGAGGCCGAGGAGGGGAAGCCGTGACGGCGACAGTGGTTGACCCTGACCACGGCGCGTCCATGACTGCTGCGGCAGCGCGTGACCTCACGGACCAGATTAAGACTGGCATGGAGTCGGTCTACCACCTCATCCGTTCGGCATATCGAGGACGGGCCTGGGCCGTTCTTGGCTACCGCAGCTGGGACGACTACGTGACCCGTGAGTTCGGAAACCTCCACCTCCGTCCGCCCTTGGAATATCGGCAGGACGTGGTCCTCTCACTTCGTGAGGCCGGCATGAGCGCACGCGCCATCGCAACCGCCACTCAGTTGTCTAAGAGCACCGTGCACCGGGAACTCGACGCGACGGCGGGTCGAGATGTCCCAAATGGGACACCTGGAAACGCTCGGCGGGTGACTGGCACGGACGGGAAGACCTATCAGCCGGTGCGCGAGCGAGCCGCGACGTCGTCCGAAGGGCCAGAGGCGGTGCTCGAGGGCCAGATGGGCCTGGACTCGGTGCTGGACATGCCGGCCGAGGACTTCGGGATCGAGCCGCTGAACTTGGTCCGGCACGACGAGGAACAGAAGGGCCGCGCGCGTCGTGTGCTGACTGCGTTCAACGGGTCGGGTGCGGCCGCGGTGCCAGCGCTGATCAAGGCGGCTACCCCGGTGGCCTCGCTGGTGTCTCCGGCGACGGGTAAGGCGCTGGTCGAAGACGAGGACTTGCACGGGGTCGTGTGGGACTCGGTGCGGTGCGTGCGGACGCTGGCGCACGTGATCCGGTCCGTGGGGCATGTCGAGGGCGAGTCCCAGGCGGAGATCCGGTCGACGCTGCGGGACGCGGTGGACGACCTGGATGAGGTGCTGAAGAAGATCGAGGAGGGCACGCGATGAGCGCGCAGCAGATGTGGGAGGCCCGAACGTCTGGGCCGAAAAGGGCGGAAGCCCCGGCCAGCGGGCAGGCTGTCGGGGCTTCCGAAAACGCTCAATCCGAGACGGTGCACATTCCAAAGAACACGCTGGTCGAGCACTCAAAGGATAGCACCGGGGCGCGGCCCACGGACAGTGGGATTCGGACGCTTCCGCGCCGGGTCAACCCGAACGATGGGCGGTTCATCCGGGCCGTGGTGGCCGGGACCGCTGTGGCCGGGCTGGTGGCGTTCTCCATTTCGTTCGCGGCGCTGTACGAGGTCGCGGCGTGGCTGGGGCTGCCGCCGTTCATGCATTGGGCAGTGCCGGTCTTCATAGACCTGGCGATCCTGGTCTACGCAGGCTCCGTACTGGTGCACGAGTCTCGAGGGGAGTCCGCGCGGGCGTCGTGGTGGGCGCTGGGGGCGTTCACGGGGCTGTCGATGATCGCCAACGGGGCGCATGCGTGGAGTGCTGAGAACGCGAGCGTGTGGCAGTCCGTGGTGGGTGCGCTCATCGCGGTGATGGTTCCGGTGGCGGTGTTCGTGGCCACGGATCAGCTGGCGCGGGTCGCGGTGGAGAACCCGGACTCGCGGCGGGCCGAGCGCGCATCGCAGGTGTCGGAGGAAGCAGAGCAGCTGAAGGCTCAGGCGGAGCTGGATCGTCAGCGCGCGGAGCTGGAGGCCGAACTCGCAGCGAGCCGCTGGCAGATCGAGGCCCAGCGGCGCGAGGCCGAGCGGGAGGCCGAGGTGGCCGAGGCTCGGCACCGGCAGGAGCTGGAACGGATGGAGCGTCAAGCCAAACTCGAGACCGAACGCGAGGCCCGCGAGGTTCCGCAGGCCGTGGTCGAGGAATCGCAGGTCGCCCAGGGGATCGAGGTCGTCGAGACCGTGGCGTCGTCAGAGCCGGTCGCCGCAGAGACGAAGACGGTGGAGAAGGCATCGGGTGCGGACATCACCGCATGGATCGTGGCCCGTGCGCAGGAGGGCCAGGTGCCCTCGGCGGCGGAGGTCGCAGAGAAGTTCGGGTGCTCAGAGCGCACCGGGCGCCGCCGCTTGGCCGATGCCCGTGAGGCGCACGCCGAGGCATTCGGGACCGAGGAGGAGCAGGCATGAGCATCGAAGCGATGAAGTGGGCGCAGAAAGTCGCGGAGACAGGCCAACTCAACACCGGCCAGGCGTTCGTGCTTTTGCTGCTGGGTGACCATGCGGACGAGGCGTGGTCGTGCCACCCGAGCCAGGAGTTGTTGGCCCGGCGGTCGGCCCAGACGGTGCGTTCGGTGGAGCGGCACATCGCCCGCCTGCGAGACCTGGGCCTGGTGGACACCGAGTCTCGCTACGGGGACGGGCGCGGGCGGATCGGCTTGAGGTACTACCTCCGCGAAGAGGCCCTGAACGACCTTGTCCAAGACGCCGAGACCCGGGGCGTGTCAGATGGTCTGTGTAAGCCGTACCGAGAGGAACGGTAAGAATCATGACCATGATCGACGAGAAGAACCCAGGCGAGCCCTCGGGCCAGGACCTGGTCGAGCAGCTGAAAGCCTCAGGGCAGCTTGATGCCCTGTTCGCGCAGATCGACGCGGGCGGCGTCGAGCTCACCGGTGACGGCGGGTTCGTGCCCGCGCTGGTCAAGGCCGCGCTCGAGCGGGGCCTGCAGGCCGAGCTGACCAGCCATCTGGGCTACGAGAAGGGCTCGAGCGAGGCGCCGAAGCACGCCAACTCCCGCAACGGGACCACCCCGAAGACCGTGGAGTCCGAGGTCGGGCCGATCGAGCTGGACGTCCCGCGAGACCGGGGCGGGTCGTTCACCCCGCGCCTGGTGCCCAAGGGCCAGCGGCGCCTCGGGGGCCTGGATGACATGATCATCAGCCTCTATGCCGGCGGAATGACGATCCGGGACATCCAGCACCACCTGGCCTCCACGATCGGCACGGACCTGTCGCACGAGACGATCTCCAACATCACCGACGCCGTGAGCGAAGAGGTCCTGGCGTGGCAGTCGCGGCCGCTGGAGGAGTTCTATCCGGTGATCTATCTCGACGCAATCCGGATCAAGATCCGAGAGAACAGCCAGGTCCTCAACCGTGCCGCCTACATCGCCGTCGGCGTGGACCTCGAGGGCATCAAGCACGTGCTGGGGATCTGGGTCCAGGACACCGAGGGCTCGGCGTTCTGGGCCCACGTCTGCGCCGATCTCGCCAACCGGGGCGTGCAGGACGTGCTGATCGTGTGCTGCGACGGGCTCAAGGGCCTGCCGGAGGCGATCGAGGCGACGTGGCCGGACTCGATGGTCCAGACCTGCGTGGTTCACCTGATCCGGGCCGCGATGCGGTTCGTGGCCTACCAGGACCGCAAGAAGGTCGCCGCCGCGCTGAAGCCGATCTACACTGCCCCCAACGAAGAGACCGCGAGGAAGGCGCTGGCCGAGTTCGAGGCCTCCGAGCTCGGCACGAAGTACCCGTCTGCAGCCGCGACCTGGGCGAACTCCTGGGAGCGGTTCATCCCGTTCCTGCAGTTCCCACCCATGCTCCGCAAGGTCATCTACACGACCAACAGCATCGAGTCGCTGAACTTCCAGCTACGGAAGGTGACCAAGAACCGCGGCCACTTCCCCTCGACCGAGGCGGCGGTGAAGCTGCTCTGGCTGGCGATCTGCAACATCGAAGACAAACGCGCCGCCGAACGCGCTCGGGACCGGGGCAAACCCGCCGGCCAGCGCAAAGCCCAGGGCCGGCTCGTCGAAGGCCAGGCCGTCACGAACTGGAAGCAGGCCCTCGCCCAGCTCGCCGCGGCCTACCCCGACCGGATCAACCCCTACCTGTGACCACCCCGCTTACACAGACAAGTTGACACGCCCGAGACCCGCATGAACACGCGACCCGACAATCTGTCGGGTAAATCTGAGACCCGCACGAAGACGCGACCCGACAATCTGTCGGGTAAATCTGAGACCCGCACGAAGACGCGACCCGACAATCTGTCGGGTAAATCTGAGACCCGCATGAACACGCGACCCGACAATCTGTCGGGTGAGTCGACTCACCCGACAATTTCGGCGGACTCACCCGACAATCACGACTTTGCCGACTATAAGGATCGCGCGCGGACTAACCCTCAAGAACCCTCATCTGTCCGTCCGTCAGTCCGTCAGTCCGGTGCAGTGCGCGCGGAGACGACGACGGACGACGGACGACGGACCGATCAGGTCATCGACGGTGGGGAAGGCGTGGGGCTGGTCCATCGGGGTGTGGTCCTGGCGGACTTGGTTCAGCGGGTGCCGGCGGCTGCGGACCTCGGAGACGGGCAGCTGCGGTCCATCGTGGACGTGGTCTTGGCGCGGGCCTCGGGGCCGGTGCGCAAGCCCACGGCCTTCGTGGCGCGGTCCTTGGCCTCGGAGTTCGAGGAATTGGTCGCTGTGACCCGGCCCCGGCCGGTCGCCGTGACTCAGGCTCCGGCTGCTTCGGGGCAGGTGCGTGAGCTGCGGACCGGTGAGCCGTGCCAGGACCCGGACGTGCACATCCCGGCGTACGGGCAGGCCGTGCTTGCAGACTGCCCGCACTGCCGGCTGGAGCGGCGGGCGATGCCACGGGCGTTGATGGAGGCGGTGGACTGATGACCGGGCAGGCGGACCGGGTGGCTCCGGCGGGGATGGTGCTGGTGACCGGTGACGAGCTGGCGGAAGCGGTGGCCTCGGTGCGAGGCACGGTGGTGGCCGTACTCGGACCCTCGGGCAACGGCGACGTCGTCGAGGACGTGCTCCAGAGCACGTGGGAGTCCGCGTGGCACTCCCGGGAGCGGTTCGATCCGGACCGGGGTTCCCTGCGGACCTGGGTCGGCACCATCGCCCGGAACCGAGCGGTGGATCATCTGCGGGCGGTCGGCCGGTCGCGGGCGGGCCAGGAGGCGCTGGAGGCTTCCGCGGTGGCGCGGGAGAAGACCGCGGTGTCGACGGTCATGGAGGACCCGGCCGAGGCTGTGGTTGAAGCGCTGGCTGCACACCGGGAAGTCGCGGAGGTGATGCGGGTGGTCGAGTCGGTCATGGAGTCCTCGGAGATGACGGCCCGTGCCCTGGCCGTGGTGCTGGCGTTCGGGGATGACGTCGTGGCGGCATCGGAGGCGATGGGCGTCTCGGTGACCGCACTGCGTCAGGCCCGGCGTGAGCTGGTGCGCTGTGCCCGGGTGGTCCGGGCGGCGCAGGAGGTGGCCCGTTCGGGGCAGGCGGTGACGATGCGTGTGCTGATCAGCTGCCTTCCCGACGACGGGGACGCGGGGGACTGGGCGCGGCAGGTCGCGTTGGCCTGCGCGCAGGCGGGGGGCCGGATGGAAGCGGTCACGGTCGAGGACGTCATGCAGGCCACCGGGTTCAGCCACTCCACGAGTCGGCAGTACCTGGCCGAGACACGGCACCTGCTGAGGGTGGCGACAACGGTGATCCGAAACGAGAGGGCAGAGAAGTGAGCGAGCAGACGGAGTTCGAGCAGAGCCATGACGTCCCGGAGGGTCAGGAGCCGCGCGTGGTCTACGTAGAGCGGGACCGGGGACTGGTCGCGTCCGTGCGGCGACTGCGCCAGCGCGCAGGCGAGGCCGGGCGGCGGTGGGTGGCGGAGTCCGTGGACGCGCCGCTGCCGACGTCGTGGCAGGAGCGGGTACCGGACGCGTGGGACTCGGCGCGGGGTCGGTGGGTGATCGCGGCCGTGGCGCTGGCGGTGCTCGTGGTGTGGGTGCTGGTGGTGCAGGCGATGGCGCGCTGACAGACCTTCGCGGTGGGGACCGCGAACCCAGGACGAGACACGGCAACGAAGCAAGAGCGGGCCAGACGAGCGGCGAGGAGTCGGACATGTTGAACGGAATCAACCCGGACGGGCTGTCGGGGTGGTCACAGATCAGTGGATGGGTGGTCGGGACGGCGCTGGTCGTGCTGATCCTGGCGGTGGGGGCTGGCGTGGCGCTGGCGGTGTGGGGCAGGGCCTTGTTCTCACCTGGCGGGATGCGCAAGGGGTGGACGATGGTCGCGTTGGCGGCGGTGGGGGCGACGGTGCTGGGCGCTGGCACGGCCGGCACGAGCTGGGGGGCTGGGCTGGGGACGAGCGAGCTGATGCCCGCCGGGGCCAGGCCGCAGTCGGTCGCGATCGAGAAGAACGCCCCGAAGCAGACCTGCAACCGGCAGGCGGTGCGGGACTTCGACAAGGAGGAGCCGTCGCCGGATCGGGCAGAGCGTGAGCGTGTGATCAGTGCGTTGCTCGGTGGACAGCCCGCGTTGGACGGGTACGAGTGGGGCAAGGAGGCTACGGGCACGGAATCCTCGTACACGGTCGTCACATCGGTGAAGTGGTACGCCACGGGCGAGGTGAACGGGTCGGGTGAGCCGGACTGCTCGGCACAGAACGAGGCCACGGCCGAGTGCTCGCCGGTCGAGGTGCACGTGGCGCGTCAGTCGCTGACCAACGGTGCTCAGACCGGGCGGACCCTGACGCTGACGCGGGGTCAGAACTGCTCTTGATCTGATCTGCGAGTTGCCCCCACCTGCTGCGGATGCAGCGGGTGGGGGCTTTCTCGTGTGCGGGCCAGGTGACATGCGTGGCGGTGGGGCGCGTCGTACATCTGGCAGCGGGCGGGAGTTGCCCGTTCGGCCCGGAAGGTATCCAGGCCGTCGTCACATCACATCCCTACGGGAGGACCTCTGATGAGCAATCTGATTCACGCGGCCACCACGGTGGCTGCCGGTGTCCCGGACATCGCACCGAGCTTCAACGGGCCGTGGATGCCCACCATCCAGAACATCACGGGCCTGGCGTTGGGCACCTTCCTGGTCATCCTGATCGTCGCCGTCGGCATCGGCGTGCTGGTCTGGATCTTCGGCAAGCTCTCCTCGAGCGGCCGCGCGCAGGACGTGGGTATCAGCTTCGTGGTCTGGGGCATCGTTGCTGCGGCCCTGATCGCCGGTGCTGCGAGCCTGATCGGCTGGGGCGCTGGCCTGCCGCTGTTCTGAGGTCCTGAGCGCACTCACGGAGGGAGAGAACGATGTGGGAGAAGGACTTCGAGGAGTTCATGCGGGGTTCGATCCTGGGGCTGGCGAAGGCCGCTTCCGGGCTGCTCGAGCAGGCTTTCTCCGTGGGTGCGCTGACCCCGGAGTGGTGGGTCACGGTCGTCGGCGGGCAGGTCACTACGACGGTGGCCGGTGGCGAGAGCACGGTGATCGACCACCCGGGGATGCTGAACATCATCGTGGTGGCGATGATCCCGCTGCTGATGATCTTCGTGGCCGTGCAGGTCGTGCTCTCGGCGGTGCGCGGGTCTACGGCCGGCATGGTGCGCGCGTTCCTGGCGGCGGTGTTCAGCATCCCGGCGACTTACGTGGTGGTCGGGCTGGTGTGGATGGCGATGGGGGCGACCCAGCAGCTGACCTTGTGGATCTTGCGGGTCGGTTCCGGTGGCACCGATGGCCAGGACGAGGCGGTGGCCGGCGTGCTGGGGCTGTTCGGTCTGACCTACGACGCCGCCAACGACAAGATCCTGCTGGATGAGAACTTCGCGCAGTGGGAGATGGCCAGCGAGAACTCGGAGAACGGGATGATCGTGGTCGCGGTGATCATCGCGCTGGTGATCTTCTTCGCCTGCTTCGTGCTGATGGCGATGATGATCTTCCGTCTGGTGCTGATTCTGATCTTGGCCTCGTTCGCGGCCCCGGCGATCTTCTCGTTGGCCCTGGAGCCGGCCAAGGCGCTGGCGGGGCGGTGGCTGTCGATGATGCTGGGGCTGATCATGGCCGGGCCACTCGCAGCCGCCGTTGTGCGGCTGGGCATGGCGATGGCGGCATTGTCCACGGATTGGGTGCAGACCGTGGCTGGCATGGTGCTGGTGTTCGTGGCCGCGGCCATGCCGATCTTCATGCTTGCAGTCACCGCGTGGCTGGCCGGCGGTGCTGGCCAGGCTGAGCAGGCGGGCGTGATGGCCGCGAGCCGGGCCGGGCGTGGAGCAATGAATTCGATGCGGGGCGTTTCGGCGCGGGCTGGCCGGATGCGCCAGCGTGCCGGGGCGATGGTGATGCGAGGAGGCCGCTGATGGCAACGATGATTCAGGAGTCGATGGACTCGGAGTACGACGACGTCCGATTCCCCCAGGAACGGACTCAGGGACTGATCCTGGGGCTGACCCTGGAGCAGGTGATCGTGGTTCTGGCCGGCGTGCTGATCGGCATGGCGTTCATCCTGCGTGGCGGGCCGGCCATGCTCGTGGGTATCGGGCTGATGGCCGTGATCGGCGCGTTCGGCGCGACCCGGTTCCGTGGCCGGTCCCTGCCTGGCTGGGTGTGGGTGGCGATGCAGTACCTGCGGCGCGGGGCAACGGATCAGCTCGAGTACCGCCAGGGGATGGCCCCGGCACACGTGCTGGAGCTGGTGGACGGCGAGCCGCAGGCCCCGGTGAGCGAGGCAGGGCCGCAGGCTCAGCGCGATGCGAAGGGGCGGATCAAGCCGGGTGAGCCGGCACGGTTCCGGCTGCCGGGTGTGGCCGGTGAGCTGATGGTCTACGCGATGCCCAACGGGGCCGGGTTCGTCTGGGACCCGCGCGCCCGGGAAGCGGTGGTCTGTGCGAAGGTCATGACGACGCGGGGCTTTGACCTGGAGTCCTTCGACGCTCAGGAGGAACGGTCCCTGTCGTGGGGATCGTCGCTGGCGGCGCTGTCGCGTCTGCCGGGTGTGGTGCGGATTCAGGCGTCGGATCAGACGACGCTCATCTCCGGTGCGGCCGTGGAGGACTTCTACGAGTCCAAGCAGGAGGGCGCGGGCCGGTCAGGGGCAAGCGTCGACCCGTTCCTGGACCAGGCGTTCCGTGAGCTGATGAAGGAGGCCCAGTCGATGCCGGTGCACGAGCAGTGGCTGACGCTGGTGGTCTCCCCGTCGAAGATCACCTCGCAGGTCAAGGCGCTCGGCGGGGGCACCCCGGCGCTCATGGAGCACATGCTCAAGCTGATGACGACGGTGGAGAGCACGCTGCCGCGCTCGGGGACCCAGGTGACCGCCTGGCACTCTCCGCGCACGCTGGCCGGTCTCTCGCGGTCGGCGTTCGACCCGGACGCCTCGGTGATGGTCTCGACCATGAAGGCGGACGGGAAGACGGCGGGTACCGCGCCCTCGAGCGCGGGACCGATGGCCGTGGAGGTCCATGCGGGCCACATGGTCACGGACGGGAACTACCACCGCACCTACAAGGTCTCCGAGCTGCCGCAGAACCTGGCCCGGCTGGGGTTCCTGGACGAGCTGGTGTTCGCCGGGGACTTCCGGCACACGGTCTCGGTGTTCCTGGCTCCGGTGGAGCGTGGGGCCGCGGTGCGGTCCGTGCAGCGGCGCAAGACGGACTGGCACACGAACTCGCGGCTGATGAGCAAGCTCGGGCGCATCGGGTCGTTGGAACATGACCAGTCCCTGGAGGACGTGGAGCGCGAGGAGGCCGAGCTGCGGCGTCGGCACACGGGCGTGGATGTCGTCGTGCTGGTCACGGTGACCGGGTCCTCGCGGTCCGAGCTGGAGTCCGCGGCTGCGGAGGTCGTGGCCTCCGGGATCACGGCCGGGTGCGAGCTGCGCCCGGTGTGGATGGAGCAGGACGCGGCGTTCGTGGCCGGTGCCCTGCCGTTCGGAAGGATGAAGCTCTGATGCGTGAAGAACCGAAGGTCGATCTGTTCCAGATCATCGAACCGGGCAAGGACGAAGCCCGAGAGGCCAAGCGTGCGGCCCGGGAGCTGGAGCGAGGCCAGCGGGCGCTGCGGAAGGCGATGGCTGCGCAGGCTAAGGAGGTGCGGTTCCCTCAGCCGCAGTGGGGCAAGGCCGGACCGCGCGGGGCACGGCAGCTGCGGGGGATGCGCACGCTGGCCCCGCGGCCGGTCCGCACGACGACGCATACGGCCTCGACGGCGTACCCGTTCGTGGCCGGCCCCGGTCTGGGTGCGCGCGGGCTGATGATCGGCAAGGACATGCACGGCGGCGGCGCGTTCTGCTTCGACCCGTGGGCACTCTATGAGGCCGGGATCATCTCGGGCATGTCGATGATGCTGTTCGGTCAGGTGGGCACCGGGAAGTCGTCACTGGCCAAGTCGCTGGCGGTGCGGCAGGTGCTGGCCGGGCGCAAGCTCTCGGTGGCCTCGGACAAGAAGGGCGAGTGGACCCGTGTGGTCAAGGGCCTGGGTGGATCGGTGATCCAGGTCGGCCCTGGCCTGGACACGCGCCTGAACCCGTTGGACCCGGGCACCCGGCCCTCGACGGACGTGCAGGGCGAGCTGATGACGGATCGGGCGTGGGCCTCGATGGTGCGGACTCGGCGCATGTCCATCTTGGTGGCCCTGGTGAAGATCCTCACCGACCGGGACATGACCTCGCCCGAGCACCATGTGCTCTCGGCGGGCCTGGACGCGGCTGTGGCGGTCGCGGACGCCGAGGGACGTCCGCCGATCATCCCGGACGTGATCCGGGCGCTGGACGCGGCCCGCACGGACCCGGACGCGATGAAGGCGCAGGCCGCGTCGGTGACGATGATGACGCTGGGCCGCGTGTCCTCCGGCGATCTGGCCGGCATGTTCGACGGGGAGACCACGGTGGTCCTGGACGATCAGGCGTGCGCGACGAGCATCGACACCTCCGCGTTGCTGGGTGCCTCCCCGGAGGCGGTGCGCGTGGTCAACGCGTGCGCGGGCGCGTGGACCGAAGCGATGGTCACCACGCGCGACGGCGGGCAGCGGATCGTGATCTACGAAGAGGGCTGGGACAACATCAGCTCCGAGGCCGACCTGCGGCGCATGGTCGAGCAGTGGAAGCTCAGCCGCGCCTACGGCATCTTCAACGTGCTTGTGCTGCACAAGATCGCTGACCTGGACATGGCTGGTGATCAGAGCTCGAAGATGGCCGCGATGGCCCGGTCCCTGCTGGCCGACGCGGACGTGAAGGTGATCTACCGGCAGGACCGGTCCGCGCTGAAGATCACGACGTCGGAGATGGAACTGTCCGACCGGGAGCGGTCCCTGGTGCGGTCCCTGCCCAAGGGCACGGGCCTGTGGCGTCTGGGGGATTCCTCGTTCGAGGTGCAGAACGTGCTCACGCGGGCCGAGCTGCCGCTGTTCGATACGGACGAGCGCATGGACAAGGCGAAGGAGGCGGTGGCCTGATGCGACGTGAACGTGGCAACAACTCGGTCCTGGAAGGGGACAGCCCGGCCGAGACGGCACTGATCTGGCTCATCGGTCCGGCCGTGCTGCTCTACGGGGCGTACCTGCTGGCCGGGTTCCTGGCCGGGCGTATCCACTGTGGGGCACCGACGAAGCCGGACTCGCTGTTCGCGCCGCTGGGCTTCCTCGTGGGCGAGCACGACCCGGCCACGTTCGGGGCCACCGCGCAGGGATGCACGGCGACCACCGGCGGGGTCATCGGCTGGCTGATCGGTCTGGGTGTGTTGGTGCTCGTGCTGATCGGCGTCGCGGTGACGGCGTGGAGCCGATACCAGCAGTCGGACAAGAAGTTCATCAAGGAGCTGCGCGAACGCGAGGGCCTGGCCCGGTCTACGGAGATCACCAAGACGGTGGGCCGCAAGTCGGTGCTGTCCCGGGTGAAGAAGGTCCGGCCCTCGATCAAGAAGCCGGCCATCACGGACGGGGCCATGCGCCTGGGCAAGGCCGAGGGCGTGGACGTGTTCGCGAGCTACGAGGAGTCGGTGGTGCTGATCGGCCCGCCGCGCTCGGGCAAGGGCGTGCACCTGCTGATCGGCGCGATTCTCGACGCACCCGGCCCGGTCATCACGACCAGCTCACGTGCGGACAACCTGGGGGCCACAGCCGAGCTGCGCAAGAAGAAGGGACCAGTGGCCCTGTTCGACCCGCAGGGACTGACCGGTCAGCCCTCCACGCTGAAGTGGTCCCCGATCACGGGCTGTGAAGAGCCGCGTGTGGCGAACCAGCGGGCGGCGTCGCTGATCGGTGCCTCCGGCCTGGGGTCCTCCAGCTCGAACGCGGAGTGGCAGGCCCCGGCCATCACGATCATGGAGTGCCTGCTGCACGCCGCGGCGCTGGGTGAGCGCACCGTGGATGACCTGATGCGGTGGGGCAACAACCCGGCCGAGGCCAAGGAGGCCGTGAAAATCCTCACCGAACATCCCAAGGCCGCGCTGAACTGGAACCTGGTGCTCAAGGGCATCATCGAGGGCGACCCGAAGCTGCTCCAGTCCAAGTGGTTCGGCGTCGAAGGTGCGGTCAAGGGGCTGTCGGTGCCCGAGGTCCGCGACGTGCTGCGACCCAACCGGTTCGAGGAGACCCTGGACATCGACAAGTTCCTCACCGAGTGCGGGACGCTCTACATCGTGGGCACCAAGACCGGCGGCTCGTCGGCGGGGCCGTTCCTGATCGCGATGATGGACGCCATCACCGAGCGGGCGCGCGAGCTGGCGGCGAAGTCGCCCGGGAACCGGCTCGACCCGCCGCTGTCGCTGGTGCTCGATGAGATTGCGAACATCTCCGGTGCCTGGCCGGGGCTGACCCAGCTCATGGCTGACGGCGGCGGCGTGGGCATCTCCCCGTTCGCGGTGTTCCAGTCGATGGCTCAGGCCCGCAACGAGTGGGGCGAGCAGCAGGCGCAGGCGTTGTTCGATGCGGCCACGGTGAAGGTCCAGCTCGGGGGTGCCTCGAACGTGTCCGACCTGGAGCAGTTCGCCAAGCTGGCCGGCCAGCGCAAGATCATGCGGACCTCGAAGTCTCGCGGCAAGGACCACACCTCGGTCTCCGAGCAGATCCACGACACCGACGTGGTCTCGGTCGCGGAGCTGCGTCGGCTGCCGTTCGGGTGGGGGGTCCTGCTGAACCGTAATGGGCGTCCGATCCTGATGCAGATGACCCGCTGGTGGGACCGCAAGGACGGCAAGCAGATCAAGGAGGCCGCGGGGCGGTACTCGAAGGCGCTGCTGGCTGAGCTGGAGTCCAAGGACCCGGCCCCGTCCACACCGACCGACGCGGACCGGGCCGAGGACTCCGTGGCGGCGTTGGACCCGGTGCCGGAGACGGCCCCGGCGATCCCGGTGCGGTGAGGGCATGGGCAGGTTCGGGCTGCACCGCACCAGCTCGGCCGAGTACAAGCGGTACCTGCGGTCCCAGGCATGGGGGTACAGGCGGGTGCGGTGGTTCGCAGACTGCCGGCAGGCCGGCCAAGAGCCGGCCTGCCAGGTCTGCGGGATCACGCTGACCCAGGCTGGGACCCTGGACCTGCACCACGTCTCGTACAAGGGCGTGGGCCAGGACGAGGAGGGCCGGTGGCAGGCCCGCGAAGCGCACAACGACCTGATGCCGTTGTGCCGGGACCACCATCAGCGGCTGCATCAGATCATGGACGGCAAGAAGGAGTTCTTTGGATGGGACCGCAGGCGGGCCACGGTCGTGATCGTGGCCAGGATGATCCGGCAGAGGCAGGCATGAGCACGGACGGGGGTGCACGGTGCCATGTCTGCCAGCGGCCCGTCTCCACGAGGTGGCACTGCGCCGATGGACGATACCTGGACCGCGCCGAGTGTCGTGCCACCGGCGGAATCGGGGTGTGGTTGTGCGGTACATGCGAGGACGCCGCGCATCGCTACATGCGCTCGACCGGGGCAGACGGGCGCGAGGCCGTTGAGGAGCTGTTCGCCCGGCTCGAGAGGCTGTTGGGCGGGCCAGCACGCCGGTACACGAGGGAAGGACGGAACTGATGGCATCGCCCTGGGTTGAAGACGACGAGCCCACGGACTGGGAGGCGCCGGCGGCCGCCGATGACGACGGACAGACGGGAACTCCGCTGCCCTACGTCGACCCGGAGGTCGCCGCGGAACTCGCGGGCGAGGGTCCGCCGGTGTGGATGGGCACGCGGTGGAGGGAGATCAAGGCAGAGCACCAGTGGGAGGCGTGGAACACGCTGCGTCGGTGGGTGGACTGGTTCGTAGCCGAGTACCGGCTGGTGACCTCGGTAGTGCCACCCTGCTGGTACAAGCACTCGGACCTGACGGCCGAGCTGTATGCGGCGATGTGCATGGAGTACAAGGTCTGGGAGGAACAGGCTCCGGGGCTGGGCCCGATGATGATGTGGCACCCGCATGTGGAGATGCTCACCGCGCGTCTGCGCCGCATGGTGGATGAGGCCGGCTGCGCGAAGATCGGGAGGCACAAGGAGCCCGAGGCGTACGGAGACCGGCCAGCGTTCACGCTGGACTACGACGAGGACGACTTCACGGCCTGGGCTGGTACCACCCGTGAACAGGACACCCTCGAACGACCCGCGACGGGCGTGCAATACGTGCGGGCACGTGTGGTGGACGGCGACGGCGGGCAGGTCGCGGTGTCGAACCCGGTGGGGCTGGCCGCCTCCCGGCAGCCTGAAGACGTGGCCGTGGTGCTGGAGATGTCCTCGTCTACGCCGTCGGCTCCACGGCTGGCGGTGTCCGTGGCTGATAGTCGGGACGACCTCAGTGTGGAGTGGGAGAGCTCCCCGGACGGGCACATCTGGGGCACCCTGGGAGATGAGCAACAGCCGGAAGACTCGAGCGAGGAGGAACGACGATGAACTGGGTTCGCGGCACCGGTAGCCCGTGGAACATGCACTGGGTCCAGCAAATGGACAGGCAGGAGTGGGACCTCTATGAGGACGACCGCACCGGCGCAATGTGGGTGGAGCGGGAGTACGGCACCGTGCTGGCCATGCTCAGCGACGGTGGCTGGCGGATGACGAAGAACGGGGCGCCGTACCGGTCCCGGTACCGCGTGTTCGAGTTGGCCGGAACCGATGTTATCGAGCGCACGGATGTGTTGTTCTCGGGGCTGGCTCATGGTGGGCACTTCGATGAACGCCAGGAGGGTGCTGGGCGGTATCAGGCCGTGCGTCGGGAATGCGTCGAAGCAATCGAACGGAAGCTCCAGGTCGCTGTGACGCAGAGCTGACTACAGGAGCACCATGACGGAGCGGCCCCGATACCGGAGAGGTATCGGGGCCGCGGGCTTCTCGGTCTGACGTAGGAGATTCAGTCAGGACGGCCAGCCTGTGATGCCTTCGAATAGTTGGCTCAGGCTGAGGCTGGCCGTCGTGTTGGGGTCAGTCAGTGCGATTGGTGGCGCGACGATGCCGTGCGGTCTCGAAGATCACGTGCAGGATCGAGGCAACCAGAATCAGAGCAAGTGCAAACCACGTCCACCCGTCCAGGCTAAGGTTCGCGATGTCGTGGCCCTGGTTCTGAAGGTCGGTGATGGTGCTCTTGAACTTGTAGCTGACGATGGCTGACAAGCTGACCAGGACAACAAGTGTGGCCCATGCGACTGCTCGTTTGCGGATGAGGATGGATGCACCGAACATGACGGTCCAGAATCCCACGACGATAGGGAGGGCGCTTGTCAGCATCAACGACCCCACCAGGTTCTGGAGCGAAGTCGGGACCTGGTCATTTTTGACTTCTTCGACACCAGCGAGGATCGGGACTGGTTGGGGGTCGGTGGTTGCGTCAGTGGGTTGGTCGTTGGGTGCGTCAGAAGACGGGTCGGTGGCTGAGGCGGAGGCGGTAAGCAGCAGGAGGGCGTGCAGGGGCGCAGGAGGGCGTGCAGGGGCGCAGGAGGGCGTGCAGGGTGCGGACCGGCGGAGCCGGAGCAAGTTAGATACTTAGCTATGCTAAGTCGCTTTCGGCCTAGTCAGGCCGGGATTCGTTGCACTGTGCTGGGGGTGCAGGCGCAGGGGGTCAAGCGTCGTCGGAGGCGTCCGTTTTGGGGGCCTGGGGGGTGTCCGGGGTGCGCGGCGGGTCGTTCTTGTGGATCGCTTAATGAACGGCGCGTGTGCTGACGCCTTCGCGCTCGGCAATGGCGCGCATGATCATGCCTTCGGTGCGCATGGCGCGGATACGTTCATGGAGCGCGGCGACCTTGACGAAGTACTTCTCGCAGGGCTGGGCAACCGTGCGCCGGAGCGGTCCGGGGTGCACCCCGGACCGCTCCACGAGGACGCGGGAGGGCCATTTGGGATTGGCTGGAGCTGGGCAGTCCGTGTCAGTGTGAAAAGTAGTTCAATTCTTCATAAGAAGTGAACTAATCACAGGAGGGGGTGGGGTCACAAAGCTAGAAGCGAGGCTCTCAATCAAAGCGACTATAATATTCGTCATTCTGATTTTTCTTCTAGCTTCTTTTCGAGCTTATTCTTCCTCCTGTTTAGGCGCCACCAAGAAACTGACCCCTTGAGCTGGAGGGCTCCTAGTTCGTCGAGGGATGGGAGCCCCTTGTCAGACAGCCTTTTGGAGACCTCTGTCTTGTCTGCTCCTTGCATCGTTGCAACGAGTGCGTGCGCTTCCTTGACTGGAGCGGATGCTAGAGGGTGGGTGGAGAGTTTCGCGTTGACTGCCCTTAGCTCCTCTTCAAGGGCTGAGCGGGAAATGCCTCGGAGTGGCATAGGTCACTTCCCCCTCAGGCAGGCAAGCGCAGCCCGTCCTCCTGCGGCGAGAAACGCCTCAGGGGTCCCCCGAGTCATGATCTGGGTGATCTGAGGCCCATTGAGACCGATTCCCATGAGGCACCTATAGACAGCCCAGGGCCACGCCTGCGTTTCGGCTACTTCCGGGCCGGTCTTCTTTTCCTCGATTAGAAGATCAGAGACATCCCACTCGCTGGATGTGCTTCCTTGATTCTCGAAGTCGCCGGGAAGCGAGGCGGCGGCTGCGTACCCGTCTGTTGCTTGAGGGGTGAAGGCGGGCTGGGCCGCCCAGGCGGTAGCCCCGAAGTTGCTGACGGTGAGGGCTCCTACGATGGAAAACGCGGCCCCGGACTGGGCTAGACGAGAGAGGCGCGGTCGATGCTTGTCGGGCATGAGAGTCTCCTTCGAGTGGATATGACGCGCCCCACTGTACTGTGCGTTCTCTATGCACCGCTATTGCTCTCTGATCCCTCTCGCTCAAGAGGACCTCTTCCTAGGTGTGATGTCCAGGGACGTTGTTGCGTGAATAGCTGACAGGCGAAGGCCTCCTGTTGCGAGAGTGGAGTTGTCGAGAAAGGGCGTGTCAGATGGTCTGTGTAAGCCGTACCGAGAGGAACGGTAAGAATCATGACCATGATCGACGAGAAGAACCCAGGCGAGCCCTCGGGCCAGGACCTGGTCGAGCAGCTGAAAGCCTCAGGGCAGCTTGATGCCCTGTTCGCGCAGATCGACGCGGGCGGCGTCGAGCTCACCGGTGACGGCGGGTTCGTGCCCGCGCTGGTCAAGGCCGCGCTCGAGCGGGGCCTGCAGGCCGAGCTGACCAGCCATCTGGGCTACGAGAAGGGCTCGAGCGAGGCGCCGAAGCACGCCAACTCCCGCAACGGGACCACCCCGAAGACCGTGGAGTCCGAGGTCGGGCCGATCGAGCTGGACGTCCCGCGAGACCGGGGCGGGTCGTTCACCCCGCGCCTGGTGCCCAAGGGCCAGCGGCGCCTCGGGGGCCTGGATGACATGATCATCAGCCTCTATGCCGGCGGAATGACGATCCGGGACATCCAGCACCACCTGGCCTCCACGATCGGCACGGACCTGTCGCACGAGACGATCTCCAACATCACCGACGCCGTGAGCGAAGAGGTCCTGGCGTGGCAGTCGCGGCCGCTGGAGGAGTTCTATCCGGTGATCTATCTCGACGCAATCCGGATCAAGATCCGAGAGAACAGCCAGGTCCTCAACCGTGCCGCCTACATCGCCGTCGGCGTGGACCTCGAGGGCATCAAGCACGTGCTGGGGATCTGGGTCCAGGACACCGAGGGCTCGGCGTTCTGGGCCCACGTCTGCGCCGATCTCGCCAACCGGGGCGTGCAGGACGTGCTGATCGTGTGCTGCGACGGGCTCAAGGGCCTGCCGGAGGCGATCGAGGCGACGTGGCCGGACTCGATGGTCCAGACCTGCGTGGTTCACCTGATCCGGGCCGCGATGCGGTTCGTGGCCTACCAGGACCGCAAGAAGGTCGCCGCCGCGCTGAAGCCGATCTACACTGCCCCCAACGAAGAGACCGCGAGGAAGGCGCTGGCCGAGTTCGAGGCCTCCGAGCTCGGCACGAAGTACCCGTCTGCAGCCGCGACCTGGGCGAACTCCTGGGAGCGGTTCATCCCGTTCCTGCAGTTCCCACCCATGCTCCGCAAGGTCATCTACACGACCAACAGCATCGAGTCGCTGAACTTCCAGCTACGGAAGGTGACCAAGAACCGCGGCCACTTCCCCTCGACCGAGGCGGCGGTGAAGCTGCTCTGGCTGGCGATCTGCAACATCGAAGACAAACGCGCCGCCGAACGCGCTCGGGACCGGGGCAAACCCGCCGGCCAGCGCAAAGCCCAGGGCCGGCTCGTCGAAGGCCAGGCCGTCACGAACTGGAAGCAGGCCCTCGCCCAGCTCGCCGCGGCCTACCCCGACCGGATCAACCCCTACCTGTGACCACCCCGCTTACACAGACAAGTTGACACGCCCTCGAGAAACCGCTCACGCGAACAGAAGGCCTTCATGTCCCACGCTAACGCCGCCCTGACCCCTCGCGCCCGCCTACGCCTGGCCAAGCTCATCGTCGAGGAGCACTGGCCGGTCGCCACCGCGGCCAAGATGTTCATGGTCTCCGCACCCACCGCACGCAAATGGGCCACACGCTTCCGGGCCGAGGGACCTGCAGGGATGGCAGACCGGTCCAGCCGGCCGTCCACGATGCCGACCAGAACACCGCCGGCGGTGGTGAAACAGATCGTGGCCGCCCGATGGCGCCGACGCCTGGGGCCGGCACAGATCGCTGGAGAACTCGGGATGCCGGCCTCCACCGTCCATGCCGTGCTCGTGCGCTGCCGGATCAACCGCCTCGCCCGTCTGGACCGGGTCACCGGCGAGCCGATCCGCCGCTACGAGCACCCCCACCCCGGGTCGCTGATCCACGTCGACGTCACCAAGTTCGGGCGCATCCCCGACGGGGGCGGACACCGATTCGTCGGGCGCCAGCAGGGCATGAAGCACCGCGCGGCGACCTCGGACCGCGAAGGAACCCGTGATGCCCGATACCAGCCCCGGCTCGGGGTGGGCTTTCTGCACACCGTGATCGATGATCACTCCCGCTTCGCCTATGTCGAGATGCACTCCGATGAACGCAGCCAGACGGCCATCGCGGTGTTGCGCCGCGCGGTCGCCCACTTCGCGCGCCTGGGTGTGGAGGTGGAGCGGGTGCTCTCGGACAACGGCTCGGCCTACCGCTCGCATGCCTGGCGTGATGCCTGCACCGAGCTCGGGATCAAGCCTAAGCGGACTCGGCCCTACCGGCCGCAGACGAACGGGAAGATTGAGCGGTTCCATCGCACGCTCGCTGACGGGTGGGCCTACGCCCGGTTCTATAGCTCAGAGACGGAACGCAGGGCCGCGTTGCCTGGATGGCTGCACTTCTACAATCATCATCGCGTCCACTCCGCGATCGGCGCCGCGCCTGCCACCCGGCTCAACAACCTCCCTGGACATCACACCTAGGCGATGCTGATGGCCGGTTGGCGTTCATCGCGGCCCTTAGGAGCTCGCACTTTGGAGTAGAGCACGTTTCCGTGTCAGAGCCTTCTGATGTCGCTGGTCCTCCGTTGAGACGCTGAGGGGCTTTCTTGCTGGTCTCAGTCGTCCTTGTGGATCGCGTAGTGCACCGTCCCGACGGTGACGCCTTCCTTGGCAGCAATGGCGCGCATGGAGAGCCCTTCCGCGCGCAGAGCACGAATGCGTTTATGGCGTGCGGCGGCGTCCGCCAAGTAGTCCGCGCGTTCCTGGGCGACGGTGCGGCGGATGGTGCGCGGCGAGACTCCGAATCGCTCGGCTAGCTCGCGGGCGGTCTGCTTGCGCTTGGCGCGCGTAGGGGTGCTGGTCATGCGTCCTCTCCCATGTGTGACGAGCCGAGCACGCCCAGCCCGGACGAGGTCGCTGCCGCGCGCACGCCGGCCGGCGGATGGACCAAGGGCGTGTCAACTTGTCTGTGTAAGCGGGGTGGTCACAGGTAGGGGTTGATCCGGTCGGGGTAGGCCGCGGCGAGCTGGGCGAGGGCCTGCTTCCAGTTCGTGACGGCCTGGCCTTCGACGAGCCGGCCCTGGGCTTTGCGCTGGCCGGCGGGTTTGCCCCGGTCCCGAGCGCGTTCGGCGGCGCGTTTGTCTTCGATGTTGCAGATCGCCAGCCAGAGCAGCTTCACCGCCGCCTCGGTCGAGGGGAAGTGGCCGCGGTTCTTGGTCACCTTCCGTAGCTGGAAGTTCAGCGACTCGATGCTGTTGGTCGTGTAGATGACCTTGCGGAGCATGGGTGGGAACTGCAGGAACGGGATGAACCGCTCCCAGGAGTTCGCCCAGGTCGCGGCTGCAGACGGGTACTTCGTGCCGAGCTCGGAGGCCTCGAACTCGGCCAGCGCCTTCCTCGCGGTCTCTTCGTTGGGGGCAGTGTAGATCGGCTTCAGCGCGGCGGCGACCTTCTTGCGGTCCTGGTAGGCCACGAACCGCATCGCGGCCCGGATCAGGTGAACCACGCAGGTCTGGACCATCGAGTCCGGCCACGTCGCCTCGATCGCCTCCGGCAGGCCCTTGAGCCCGTCGCAGCACACGATCAGCACGTCCTGCACGCCCCGGTTGGCGAGATCGGCGCAGACGTGGGCCCAGAACGCCGAGCCCTCGGTGTCCTGGACCCAGATCCCCAGCACGTGCTTGATGCCCTCGAGGTCCACGCCGACGGCGATGTAGGCGGCACGGTTGAGGACCTGGCTGTTCTCTCGGATCTTGATCCGGATTGCGTCGAGATAGATCACCGGATAGAACTCCTCCAGCGGCCGCGACTGCCACGCCAGGACCTCTTCGCTCACGGCGTCGGTGATGTTGGAGATCGTCTCGTGCGACAGGTCCGTGCCGATCGTGGAGGCCAGGTGGTGCTGGATGTCCCGGATCGTCATTCCGCCGGCATAGAGGCTGATGATCATGTCATCCAGGCCCCCGAGGCGCCGCTGGCCCTTGGGCACCAGGCGCGGGGTGAACGACCCGCCCCGGTCTCGCGGGACGTCCAGCTCGATCGGCCCGACCTCGGACTCCACGGTCTTCGGGGTGGTCCCGTTGCGGGAGTTGGCGTGCTTCGGCGCCTCGCTCGAGCCCTTCTCGTAGCCCAGATGGCTGGTCAGCTCGGCCTGCAGGCCCCGCTCGAGCGCGGCCTTGACCAGCGCGGGCACGAACCCGCCGTCACCGGTGAGCTCGACGCCGCCCGCGTCGATCTGCGCGAACAGGGCATCAAGCTGCCCTGAGGCTTTCAGCTGCTCGACCAGGTCCTGGCCCGAGGGCTCGCCTGGGTTCTTCTCGTCGATCATGGTCATGATTCTTACCGTTCCTCTCGGTACGGCTTACACAGACCATCTGACACGCCCTGGACCAAGGCCCAGCTGGCCGCCTGGGGCGTGCCGTGGCTGCCACCGAAGGGCTGGCGCGCCGAGCTCGAGGAGCAGTGGAAGGCCCTGGGGCGACCCTTCGCCTGACTGCCGCACGCTCTCCCCGTGAGCCCCCGGCCTCCTTGGAGGAGCCGGGGGCTATCGCGTCCGCCCTCGCCGCTACCGTGAAGGCTCCAGTACACAGCACGGCGGGGTAGTGACCCGCCACGACAGAACAGCGAGGTCTCGTGCGACCCACGATCTTCACCCTCCGCGTCCTGAACTACGTCCACACCAACGGCCTCGTCGGCCAGCACCTGCGGGACATCCCCACTGAGGTGTGCCCACCCGACCGTGTCCAAGTCGCCGCCCGAGAGCTCATGCAGCTCGAGATGATCCCCAAGAACACCCCCTTGGCTGGCTGTATCCCGATTGCTGTCCTGCCCCGGTGTGCCTTCGACGCCGAGCGGGTTGCTCGGGCATACCCGCGCGTCGAGGCCCAGTGGCTGCTTCTAGAAGCAGCCGAGGCATGTCCCAATGATGCCGGCGTCTACGACGACCTCCAGGCCCTGGACCTCACCGATCGCCAGATTCAGAAGGCGTCTTCGGACCTCGAGGCTCATGGTTACCTCGAGCCCGGTAGTACCAGTTCGTACCGGCCCGTACTCACGTCCGCAGGCCTTGATCTCGTGGCCGCCTACCAGACTCCCTTCGTGTGGCCGCCGGCAGAAAGCGGGTTCTCAGTGACCAACCACCACGACAACTCCGTTACTCAGAACGTCCAGACCGGCAACGGGTCGAACGTGGCCCTAGCCGGCCACAGGAGCAACGTCACCCTCACCGTCCAGAGCCAGGACCGCCCGGCGCTGGCGGGACAGTTCGAGCAGCTGCGCGAGGTGCTGCACGCGGAGGAGGGCCTCAGCGATTCTGACGCCGTACGTGACCTGCTGACGCGCGTGAACATGCTTGAGGAGCAGGTGGAGGACGGCGACGGCAAGATCCCAGCCAGCCTGCTCGAGCGCTTCCTAAACAAGGCCGTCGAGACCCTCGCGGACGAGTCTGCACAGCGCATCATCCCGGTCCTCAGCACGATCTACGTCCTGTTCGGTCTACCGCCGCTCCCTGCCTGACCGCTCATCCACCGGTGCCCGCCGCATGGCGCTACGGTGCTCCTCAGCGCGTCAGGACGATTCCCCTCCTGGTCAGCGCGCTTGGCCACCGATCCTGATCTCTCATGCAGGGTGGCTCCGTTGCCCGCGCTCGTCCTATTGGCCGTCGAGCCGGGTATACCCCTTTACACGCCCTGCCCTGTGGCTTCGTTCGCTTGGTGGCGGGGTTTTTGCAGCGCTCCGTGGCGGTCTTGTTGCCGCGATCACGCAGGACTGGCTGCAGGTAGGTGTCGCGGTCTGAACCGAGAGGGGTGCGCCCGGTCGGGGCCGTTTGGATCGCTGCCGCTACGTCAGAGTCCGAAGGCTCCGCCGCTGACGAGGATCACGATGCCGAGGCCGATGAGAACGATGGGGAAGAGGATGTTCTCCCAGCGTTCGAGCACTTCGGCGATCGGGGGGCGGGTGGCGACGAACTTTGCCAGGGCCACCAGGACCGCGACGAGCGCGAGGAAGACGATGCAGTAGGCGACTACTGCGAGAGGTTCCACGCTGAGGAAGACAGGGGTGTAGACGCCGATGTTGTCGCCGCCGTTGGCAAGGGTGACGCCTGCGACTGTCCACACGCCGACCTTCTTGCCGGCAACCTTGGCCTCGTCGTCATCGTCGTCATCGTCTCCGCGCCAGGCCTGCCATGCGGCCCAGAGGCCGAGGCCCAGAGGGATGAGGCCGAAGTACGGGATGGCTGCCGGGGGCAGGAATGCTCCG
This sequence comes from Micrococcus luteus, assembly GCF_014138885.1. Taxonomy (NCBI): domain Bacteria; kingdom Bacillati; phylum Actinomycetota; class Actinomycetes; order Micrococcales; family Micrococcaceae; genus Micrococcus; species Micrococcus luteus. The sequence continues at coordinate 862,458 of NZ_JACJIK010000001.1, read as the reverse complement.
GCGCCGATGGTCACCAGGACCGCGGCACCGAGGATGCCGGCGAATCCGAGGTACTGGCCGGCCAGAATGCGGGCGGTAGTGCCGCGCTGGCCTGCCCCTCGCGCGAAGAAGAGGGAGAGCACGATGATGTCGTCGATGTTGGTCGCTGCGAACAGGCCCATCGCCTGCAAGACCGAGGTGAGGCTCATGCGCCCTCCCCAGCTGCGTCGCATCCGGGAAGCGAGCAGGCGGGATCGATGCACGGGGCGTCTTCGTCCACTGCCAGGGTGGCATCGACCAGTGCCGTCAGCGCCTGCGCCAGGTGCGAATCGGCGATCTCATATCGTGTCCGACGACCCTCGGGCTCGGAGACGACGATCCCGCAATCGCGCAGGCATGCCAGGTGGTTGGACACGTTCGGGCGTGTCAGGTCCAGATCTCGGGCCAGTTCCGCCGGGTAAGCGGGATGGTCGAGCAGGGTCAAGATGATCCGGGATCGAGTGGGGTCGGCCAGTGCACGACCCAGGCGGTTCATCACGTCGAGACGCGAAGCAATAGTCATCATGGACTGAACTATACAGTGCGAACTGAACACTCGGTCACAGGCGTCAGCCCAGATCGCATGCCCGTAAGGGGATCCTTCACCGTACGTCGAGCGAGCTCAGTCCTCGAGTCATTTTCAGAAGTCGACTGCGCTCTCGGGCCCGTCCTCTCGGGGGTGGTGTCGTCGACTCCCGAGCCCTGGTCGTTCAGTAGTCCTGTGCACTAGCGTCGCATCTGCTCAGTAGTCCTGTTCTCTATGAGGAGGCGGGCGTGGACGGCGACCAGGATGAGATGGCTGGACCGGGCGTGCTTGCGGTGCCCGAGCGTGAGTGGGAGCAGGCCCGGTTGCGGGCCGGGGTGATCGGTCGCCTGGCCGAGCACGATCCAGTGGGACTGGCTGTCGTCGACGAAGCCGCGATGGAGCTGGGGATCTCCCGGCGCCGGGTGTACGTGCTGCTGGAGCGGTACCGGCGGGGCTCGGGCCTGGTCACTGATCTTGTCCCCCGGCGATCGGATGGTGGCAAGGGTGGGGGCCGGCTGACGGAGCCAGTGGAGCAGATCATCCGTGAGCTGGTGCGCCAGCGGTACTTGACCCGGCAGAAGCGCAGCATTGCCTCCCTGCATCGGGAGATCACGCGGGCCTGCGCCGTGTAGGGGCTGCCGGCTCCGGCACGGAACACGGTGGCCGCGCGGATCGCTCGGATGAATCCGGTCGAGGTGGGCCGGCGGCGCGAGGGGGCCGAGAGCGTCCGGCCGTTGCAATCGGCCGGGGACGAGGTTCCGGTAGTCGAGTCGATCCTGGACCAGGTGCAGATCGATCACACGGTCATGGATCTGATCGTGGTCGATGACCGTGACCGTCAGCCGATCGGACGGCCGTATCTGACGGTGGCCATCGACGTGCGCAGTCGGTGTCTGGTTGGAATGGTGGTGACCTTGGAGCCGCCCTCGGCGGTGTCGGTGGGGTTGTGCCTGGCCCATGCGGCCGGTGACAAGCGGCCCTGGCTGGAGCGGCTCGGAATCGACGCGGCCTGGCCGATGAGTGGCAAGCCGAAGGTCCTGTATGTGGACAATGCTCGGGAGTTCAAGAGCGAAGCGCTCACCCGCGGGTGCGACCAGCACGGTATCAGCCTCGACTACCGCCCGCTGGGCCGGCCGCATTACGGCGGGATCGTCGAGCGGGTCATCGGCACGGCCATGCGACAGATCCACGAGCTGCCGGGGACCACGTTTTCGAACCCAGTCGAGCGTGGAGCGTACGACGCCGAGAAGATGGCCGCACTGACGATTGCCGAGTTGGAGCGGTGGCTGGTGTTGGCTGTGGCGACCTACCACGGCACGGTGCACTCCACGCTGGGCCAGACCCCGGCCGGACGGTGGGTCGAGTCGGTCGCAGCGACCAGTACCCCGATGACGACGGCCAACCCAACGGCGTTCTTAGTGGACTTTCTGCCCGTGTTCCGCCGCAAGCTCACGCGCACCGGGTTTGTTCTAGACCATGTCCACTATTTCGCCAATGCGCTCAAGCCGTGGATCGCACGCCGCGAGGCCCTGGAGCGGTTCCTCATCCGGCGGGATCCGCGCGATATCAGCCGCATCTGGGTGCTGGACCCCGAGGGCACCGCGTACATCGAGGTCCCGTATCGGGCGTTGTCGAACCCGGCGGTCAGCGTGTGGGAGCACCGGCAGGCTCTGGCCCGGCTGCGCGAGCGTGGGGCCACCGAAGTCGACGAGTCGGGCCTGTTCCGGATGATCGAGCAGATGCGCACCATCTCCGAGACCGCCCAGAAGACCACCAAGCACACCCGCCGCGAGAGGCAACGCCGCACCCAGACCGGGACGACCACTACGAGGCCGACGCCCCCGGTGCCGGAACCACCGGTCGTACCAACGGACTTGGATGTGGTGGCCCGGTTCGGGGAGATCGAGCAATGGTGAATGCCAACGAGTACGAGCCGCTGGAGCTGTCCCACTTGCACCCGGCCGCGCAGCCGGTGGCGCGATTGCCGGCGGCCGAGCGGGTCCAGCGGATCCGCGCGGACCGCTGGATCGGCTACCCGAAGGCGGTCGAGGCCGTCGAGCGTCTGGAGACCATGCTCGGCTGGCCGGCGAAGCAGCGCATGCCCAACCTGCTACTGGTGGGCCCGACAAACAACGGCAAGTCGATGATCATCGAGCGCTTCCGCCGGCAGCACCCGCCCAGCTCCGAACCGGACCGGGAGCAGGTCCCGGTGGTGTGCGTGCAGATGCCCTCGGAACCATCACCCTTGCGGTTCTACACCGCGATCCTGTCCGTCCTGGGCGCACCCCTGCGGCCCCGGCCTCGTCTGGTGGAGCTCGAACGCCTCGCCTTGTCCCTGCTGCGCAAGGTCGGGGCGCGGATGCTGGTCGTTGATGAGCTGCACAACGTGCTGGCCGGTCGCGGGGACACCCGTCGGGAGTTCCTGAACCTACTGCGGTTTCTGGGCAACGAACTGCGCATCCCGCTGGTCGGGGTCGGCACCCGCGAGGCCTACCTGGCGGTGCGCTCCGATGACCAGTTGGAGAACCGCTTCGAACCCTTCGTGCTGGGCGTGTCAGATGGTCTGTGTAAGCCGTACCGAGAGGAACGGTAAGAATCATGACCATGATCGACGAGAAGAACCCAGGCGAGCCCTCGGGCCAGGACCTGGTCGAGCAGCTGAAAGCCTCAGGGCAGCTTGATGCCCTGTTCGCGCAGATCGACGCGGGCGGCGTCGAGCTCACCGGTGACGGCGGGTTCGTGCCCGCGCTGGTCAAGGCCGCGCTCGAGCGGGGCCTGCAGGCCGAGCTGACCAGCCATCTGGGCTACGAGAAGGGCTCGAGCGAGGCGCCGAAGCACGCCAACTCCCGCAACGGGACCACCCCGAAGACCGTGGAGTCCGAGGTCGGGCCGATCGAGCTGGACGTCCCGCGAGACCGGGGCGGGTCGTTCACCCCGCGCCTGGTGCCCAAGGGCCAGCGGCGCCTCGGGGGCCTGGATGACATGATCATCAGCCTCTATGCCGGCGGAATGACGATCCGGGACATCCAGCACCACCTGGCCTCCACGATCGGCACGGACCTGTCGCACGAGACGATCTCCAACATCACCGACGCCGTGAGCGAAGAGGTCCTGGCGTGGCAGTCGCGGCCGCTGGAGGAGTTCTATCCGGTGATCTATCTCGACGCAATCCGGATCAAGATCCGAGAGAACAGCCAGGTCCTCAACCGTGCCGCCTACATCGCCGTCGGCGTGGACCTCGAGGGCATCAAGCACGTGCTGGGGATCTGGGTCCAGGACACCGAGGGCTCGGCGTTCTGGGCCCACGTCTGCGCCGATCTCGCCAACCGGGGCGTGCAGGACGTGCTGATCGTGTGCTGCGACGGGCTCAAGGGCCTGCCGGAGGCGATCGAGGCGACGTGGCCGGACTCGATGGTCCAGACCTGCGTGGTTCACCTGATCCGGGCCGCGATGCGGTTCGTGGCCTACCAGGACCGCAAGAAGGTCGCCGCCGCGCTGAAGCCGATCTACACTGCCCCCAACGAAGAGACCGCGAGGAAGGCGCTGGCCGAGTTCGAGGCCTCCGAGCTCGGCACGAAGTACCCGTCTGCAGCCGCGACCTGGGCGAACTCCTGGGAGCGGTTCATCCCGTTCCTGCAGTTCCCACCCATGCTCCGCAAGGTCATCTACACGACCAACAGCATCGAGTCGCTGAACTTCCAGCTACGGAAGGTGACCAAGAACCGCGGCCACTTCCCCTCGACCGAGGCGGCGGTGAAGCTGCTCTGGCTGGCGATCTGCAACATCGAAGACAAACGCGCCGCCGAACGCGCTCGGGACCGGGGCAAACCCGCCGGCCAGCGCAAAGCCCAGGGCCGGCTCGTCGAAGGCCAGGCCGTCACGAACTGGAAGCAGGCCCTCGCCCAGCTCGCCGCGGCCTACCCCGACCGGATCAACCCCTACCTGTGACCACCCCGCTTACACAGACAAGTTGACACGCCCTTCGTGCTCCCGCTCTGGGAGGCCGACGACCAGGCGAGATCCCTGCTGGCCAGCTTCGCCGCCTCCTTCCCCCTCCGGAAACCATCGGTGATCGACACCGAGGACATGGCCCGCTACCTGCTGGCCCGCAGCGAGGGCACCATCGGGGAGCTGGCCCACCTGCTGACCGCGGCCGCGGTGGCCGCCGTCGAGTCCGGCCTCGAGGCCATCGACCACCGGACCCTGACGATGGCTAACTACACCGGGCCGGCCGAACGCCGCCGGGTCTTCGAACGCGAGCTGCTGTGAGCACTCGGTGGCCGGTGCACCCGGCCCCGGTCACCGGTGAGGCACTCACCTCCTGGCTGCGCCGGATAGCCCACCGCTACGGGGCCGAGGTCGAGGACCTCGTTCTCGATACCGGGTTCTGCATCTCCCGCCCCGGGGACCTGGACGTGGCCGCCCCGGAGGAATTCATCAACCAGCTAGCCGGCCGCACCAGAACCGGAACCGACACCATACGGGCCATGACTCTCGGCGGGCAGACCCCCTGGCTGCTGGACCAACTCGAGCCAGCGGCGAAGGCCTACACCACCTATACCCGCCAGCTGGCGGTACTGCTGCCCCGGGGAAGGAGACGCGACCGTACCGTGGAGGACTGGCGGGCCTGGTTGCCCACGGATGCCGGCTGGCAACACCGGGCCTGTCCGCGCTGCACCATGGAATCCACCCCTCCCTGCCCCTACCAACTGGCGTGGCTGGTGCCCCTAATGCTCTCCTGCCCCGTCCACCACTGCCGACTCGAACGCCACAACGGCCCGGTGGGCTACCACGACTTCTGGCACGTCTCGCCGGGTAGGCCCGAGCCGCGACCGGTCGGGGCGGCGATCCGGAGCATGGACCAGCGGACCTGGCAGGCCCTGACCACAGGATCCGTCGCCCTTCCCCGACACCGGGTGCACGCAGGCCTCTGGTTCCGACTACTCAGGACGCTGCTCGACGAGCTCGGCGCGACCATCATCGAATGCGGCGCACCCGGCCGGCTGACACGACAGGTGTGGGACCGCACCGGCCACCCGGTCCGCGCCGGACAGGGCCCGTGGCGCCCCTACGAGGAACTCTCCGATCAGCGCCAACTCCAGTCCCTGGAAGCCGCCGCCACCGCGATACACCTGCTCGAAACCCGGGCCATGACCTGCCCCGGACGCGAAGCCGAGGTGTTCCTGCCCCAACCGGACATTTCCCGCGACCCCGGCAGCACCGAACAAACCACGGACCCCACCGCCATCCGTTGGCAGGAGATCAAAAAGAACTTTCAGGCCGTCGTCGAGGAAGCCCGGACCACCCCCGAGACCGCCCGCCAACTCTTCAACTTCTGCACGATGTACCGCCGCGACAACGACGAAGTGATCCAAGGCGTCCGGAGCAATTTCACCGAGCTCGGCATCCCTTCGGACTACCTGTCACCATAGCTGCGCCTTGACCGTCTGCGAGACGTAGAATAAATGACCGGTTACGTGACAATATTTCTCAACACCTCGCTCTGCGGGCCTCGTGTCACATAAACGATCGAATAAATGACAGGGGTGGTGGGCGGTGCTCGTGGGGTACATGCGGGTGTCTAAGGCTGACGGCTCCCAGGCCACCGACCTGCAACGCGACGCCCTGCTCGAAGCCGGCGTGGAACCGGAGGCTCTGTACGAGGACAAGGCCTCCGGCAAGAGCGATGACCGTCCCCATCTGGCCGCGTGCCTGAAAGCGCTGCGGGCCGGGGATACCCTGCTGGTGTGGAAGCTGGACCGACTCGGCCGGGACCTGCGCCACCTGGTCAACATCGTGCACGAGCTCACCGAGCGGGGCGTGGGCCTGAAGGTGCTCACCGGCCAGGGGGCGGCGATTGACACCACGACCGCCTCCGGCAAGCTGGTGTTCGGGATCTTCGCCGCCCTGGCCGAGTTCGAACGCGAGCTGATCTCCGAACGCACCAAGGCCGGCCTGGCCTCGGCCCGGGCCCGAGGCCGCAAGGGCGGCCGGCCCTACAAGATGACCCCGGCCAAGATCCGCCTGGCGATGGCCTCGATGGGGAACAAGGACACCAACGTCGGTGCCCTGTGTAAGGAACTGGGCATCACCCGCCAGACCCTCTACCGCCACGTCTCACCCACGGGGGAACTGCGCGAAGCCGGACAGAAGGTGCTGGCCCAACGCCGATGACCACCGCGGGCTGCGGAGCTGTGTGCCGCCGATGGTGACCCACCCGGGGGCGTGTCGTATGACGTGCCGTCGCGGGACGGACCACCGGACGGGTCATGCGGGATGTCCCTAGTGGCGTGCCACTGTTCATCCATGTCGGCTGCGGGTGTGTCCGGTGGGGGGTTCCTCCTGCGGACGCGTCTATTGCTCAACCAGCCCCACTGGGTCAGTGGTGGGTGGGGTGTTCGTGGTGGGCGTGGGCGGCGGGTTCGAGTTGGAAGGTGGAGTGGTCGATCGCCACGTCGAAGTGCTCGGCGACGCAGTGTTGGAGCTGGTCCAGGATCTGGGGGGCGTGCCCGTCGTGGAAGCAGTGGTCCTCGACGACGACGTGGGCGCTGAGCACGGGGACCCCGGTGGCGATCTGGGAGGCGTGCAGGTCGTGCACGGACACCACGTGCGGCACCGCTTCAAGGTGGTCCCGAACCTCGGCGAGGTCCAGGTCCCGGGGGGTGGATTCGAGCAGGATGTGCGCGGCCTCGGCCAGGATCTTCAGGGTGCGGGGCACAATCAACACGGCGATGAGCATCCCGGCCACGGCGTCGGCCTGCGCCCAGCCGGTGGTGGCGATGACCAGGGCGCTGGCGATCACGGCCACCGAGCCCAGCGCATCGTTGAGGACCTCCAGGAACGCGGCGCGCATGTTCAGGTTGGCCCCGCGGCCGGAGCCGAGGACGGCCAGCGAGGCGAGGTTACCGGCCAAGCCGAGGATCCCGAACAGCAGCAGAGGGCCGGAGGCTACCTCGGGCGGGGCGAACAGTCGCTGCAGGCCCTCGATGAAGGCGTAGAGACCCACGGCCAGCAGGATGGCGGCCTGGGCCAGGGCGGCCAACACCTCGGCGCGCAGGAACCCCCAGGTGCGCCGGGCCGTGGGCGGCCGGGCCATCAGGGTGGAGGCCAGCAGGGCCATCAGCAACCCGCCAGCGTCGGTGAGCATGTGCGCCGCGTCCACCAGTAGGGCCAGGCTGCCGGTGATCAGCGCCCCGGCCACCTCGGCCAGCAGCACCGCCGTGGTGATGGCGAAAGCGACCGCCAGCCGCCAGCGGTGCGCCGGCGAGGCGTGGTGGTGTGCACCCATTAACTGTGTCCTCCTTCTCCGGGACCGGGCTCAGGCCGCGGCGGGGCCGTCGGGGCCCGGGGTGCCGGAGTGTGGGCAGAGCTCGACCGCGTGCCCGGTGACCGTCAGCAGCCGCTCGGCGGCGGCCAGCACCTGAAGCAGCTCGGGCTCGGCGGCCAGGGCGTACAGCGAGGCCCGGCCCACCGGCCGGGAGGCCACCAACCCGCAGCCGGCCAGGCAGGCCAGGTGCGCACTGACCGTGGACTGGGCCAACCCGAGGTGCTCGGTCAGCTCGCGCACCTTGTGCTCCCCGGTGGCCAGGTGCCGCAGGATCGCCAACCGGGTGGGGTCGGAGAACCCGTGGAACAGCGCCGCCGCCGGGCCCAGGCCCGCCGCCGGGGACACCCCCGGCTCCTTAATCATCGTCATACGACGATGATAGCGCCTTCAGTCGATAATGGCGAGGTCGCGCCCCAGGACCGGTCAGAAGCCGGTGAAGGCGGGGAGGAACTGGACGAAGACCGAGCCGGCGACGGCGACGTAGGCGACGGCGATGAGGGTCCCGGCCCAGCCGGTGGCGAACCGGACCACCCCCGGCGGGGCGGGGATCACGCCGTGGGCGAGGTTGCGGGCGGTGAGCAGGAGGAACAGGGGGATCATGGCCGCCCAGACGATCATGCAGTACAGGCAGAGGATGTAGATCTCGTACAGGGCCTGGAACCACAGCCAGGCCACGAACCCTATCCCGAGGGTGACCCCGGCCTGCAGCCCGAGCCAGTACCCGCGGCCGGGCCGGGCCCCGGAGAGCACGACCATCGCGGTGGAGATCACCACGGCGAAGGCGACGATGCCGATCAGCGGGTTGGGGAAGCCGAACAGCTCGGACTGCCAGGTGCCCATGACCCGTCCGCAGGACACCCAGGGGTTGATGTCACAGCTGGTGGTGTGGCCGGGGTTCTCGTAGAGGGCGAGGCGTTCGAGGACCAGGGTCGCCGAGGCGATCCAGCCGACGGCGCCGGTGACGAGCAGCACCAGGCCGAAGGCCCGGCGCCCGGTGAACCACGCCGGGGCCGGCGCCGGGCCGGCTGCCGATACTGGGGAGGCGGCGCTCGGGGCGGTGGGCTCGGTGAGCCGGTCGGTCATGGGAAGTCCTTTGCTCTCGGTCCTCTGCTCTGGCCCGGGTGGCCGCGGATGGTCCGGGCGGTCAGTCCTGGGTGGCGGCCTCGACGGCGGCGGTGAACTCTTCCAGGCTGTTCACGGTGAGCGGCTCACCGTCGAGGTAGAAGGTCGGGGTCCCGGCCACGCCCAGGGCGGTGCCGTCGGCCACGTCCAGCTCGACCCGGTCCCGGGTGGCCGGGTCGGCCACCGCGGCATCGTAGGCGGCCATGTCCAGGCCCAACTCTTCGGCGTAGGCCCGGAAGACCGGGCTGCGGTCCTCCGTGGTGTGGCTCCACTCGGTCTGGGTCTCGAACATCTTCTGGTACATCGACTCGTAGGCGCCCTGCTGGGCAGCGGCCTCCACGGCGATGGCCGCGGTGACCGAGTTCGGGTGGCCCGGCAGCGGGAAGTACCGGTGCACGAAGGTCACGGTGTCCGCATACTCGGCGCGCAGGTCCTCCACGAAGGGGTAAGCCGCCGCGCAGGCCTCGCACTCGAAGTCCAGGAACTCCACCAGCACGGCCTTCTCATTGGGGGCCTGCGAGAGCACCCGGCTATTCTCCCGCACCAACTGACCGGCAGACCCAGTCGACTGCCCGGTGGACTGGGCGGTGGACTGGTTGGGGTCCTGCTGCTGGGCGGTGGCGGTCCCGCGGGCCACAAGGTAACCGATGAGGGCGGCGGCCACGACCAGGCCCAGCAGCACCCAGACCACGATCTTGGCCCGGCGCTGCCGGGACGGGGTGGAAGCGGTGGGGTCAGGGGAAGTCACGAGCGGTCCAATCCGTGAGGTGGGGGGCGTGTGCGGGCGGGGTTAGACGGGGGTGGTGAAGGTGCCGGCCAGGTTCTGCAGCTGGTAGATCCACAGGGTCCAGATCCCGGTGACCATCAGCACCCCGACGAGCACCAGCAGTACCCCGCCGATGATGTTGAAGGCGCGGATGTGGCGGCGGACGAAGCCCAGCGTTCGGGTGACCCAGTCCAGGCCCATCGCCACCAGCACGAAGGGGATGCCCAGGCCCAGACAGTAGAGGAAGCCCAGCAGGGCCCCGCGCCAGGGGTCCCCGGTGGTGGTGCTCAACGCCAGCACGGCGCTGAGGGTCGGGCCCATACACGGGGTCCAGCCCAGGCCGAAGACCACCCCGAGCAGCGGGGCCCCGGCGATCCCGGTCCTGGGCTGGAAGGACATCCGCCGGGTGTTCTGCAGGAACGGCAGCCAGCCGATGAGCACCAGGCCCATCAGGATCACGAACACCCCCAAGGCCCGGATCAGCGCGTCCTGCCACTGCAACAGCCACCCGCCGATCACCCCGAAGGCGGCCCCGTAGAGGGTGAACACCGCGGCGAAGCCCATAATGAACAGTCCCACCCCGGTCATCACCCGGCGCCGGTTGTCCGCCCGGCGCGGGTCGGCCAGCCCGGAGACATACCCCAGGTATCCGGGCACCAGCGGCAAGATGCACGGGGAGAGGAAGGACACCAGCCCGGCGACCACGGCCAGCGGCATCGCCACCAGCAGTGCCCCGGACTGGACCATCTCGGCGAAGAACCCACCCAGGCTCATGGCCGTCCTCCTCGGCCCCGGCAGCGGCGATGCGGGAAGGTGGGGCAGCAACGGGCAGTCACGGAGGGTCCTCACTGATTCAATCGATCGGGGTCGCCCGGCCCGGGCGAAACCCCGCAAGAGACTACAGTGCAGGCTGTATAGTTCACCACATGCTGACGATTGCGACACGGTTGGACGTGATGAACCGGCTGGGCCGGGCGATGGCCGACCCCACCCGATCCCGGATCCTGCTGTCCCTGCTGGAGGGCCCCGGGTATCCGGCCGAGCTGGCCCAGGCCCTGGGGCTGAGCCGGTCGAACGTGTCGAACCACCTGGCCTGCCTGCGGGACTGCGGGATCGTGGCCGTCGAGCACCAGGGCCGCCGCACCCGGTACGCGATCGTCGATGCGCACCTGGCCCGGGCGCTGAGCAGTCTGCTCGAGGTGACCCTCGCGGTGGATGCCTCCGCGCCCTGCCTGGACCCGGGCTGCCCGGTACCCGGGTGCTGCGACACGGCGGAGGTGGCCTCGTGAGCGCCGCCTGCGGCTGCGAGGCCCCGACCCCCACTCCCGGTGCACCCGAGGAGCACGAGGAGCACCGGCCGTGGTGGCGCGATGCAGCCATCCTGCTCCCGGCGCTCTCCGGGCTGGCGTTCCTCACCGGGCTGGTCCTGGAATGGTCCGGGGCCGGTCTCGTGGCCACGGTGGTGTTCTGGGTCGGGCTGGTGCTGGGCGCCTGGACCTTCGTGCCCGGGGCGCTGCGCGGATTGTTCACCCGGGGCCGGCTCGGGATCGGACTGCTGATGACGATCAGCGCCATCGGCGCGGTGATCCTGGGCTACATCGAGGAGGCCGCCGCCCTGGCGTTCCTGTACTCCATCGCCGAGGCCCTGGAAGACAAGGCCATGGACCGGGCCCGGGCGGGCCTGCGCGCCCTGCTGAAACTGGTGCCCGAGACCGCGACCATCCGGGCCGGCGGGGCCACGGTGGAGGTCGAGGCCAAGGACCTGCGACCCGGGCAGGTGCTCGTGGTCCGGCCCGGGGAACGGGTCGCCACCGACGGGATCGTGCGTACCGGGCGCAGTTCCCTGGACACCTCGGCGATCACCGGCGAGTCCATCCCGGTCGAGGTCGGCCCGGGAGACACCGTCTCGGCCGGGTCGATCAATACCGCCGGGGCCCTGGAGATTGACGCCACCGCCGCCGGCACCGACAACTCCCTGACCACCATCGTGCACCTGGTCGAACAGGCCCAGGCCGAGAAGGGGGACCGGGCCCGGCTGGCCGACCGGATCGCGAAGCCCCTGGTGCCCGGGGTGCTCATCCTGGCCGTGCTCGTCGCGGCCCTCGGGTCCCTGCTCGGGGACCCGGAACTGTGGATCACCCGCGCCCTGGTGGTGTTGGTGGCCGCCTCGCCCTGCGCGCTGGCCATCGCGGTGCCGGTCACCGTGGTCTCGGCGATCGGCGCGGCCAGCCGGTTCGGGGTGGTCATCAAATCCGGGGCCGCCTTCGAGCGCCTCGGCGGGATCCGCCACCTGGCGGTGGACAAGACCGGGACCCTGACCCGCAACCAGCCCACCGTCACCGCCGTGCTCGCCGCCCCCGGCATCACCGAGGACCAAGTGCTGGGCTGGGCCGCGGCACTGGAACAGCACAGCACCCACCCGTTGGCCGCGGCCATCACCGCCGCCACCCCGGACACGCCCGCGGCCGAGGGCGTCACCGAGACCGCCGGGCACGGGATCACCGGCCGCCTGGACGGGGCTACCGTCACCGTCGGCAGCCCCCGCTGGCTGGCCCCCGGCCCCCTGGCGGCCCAGGTCCAGGGGCTGGAGGACCAGGGCATGACCGTGGTCATCATCCACCGCGACGGGGCGGTCGCCGGGGCCATCGGGGTCCGTGACGAACTGCGCCCTGAGGTCCCCACCGTCGTGACCACCCTGACCGGCCAGGGCATCGACCTGACCATGCTCACCGGGGACAACGCCCGCACCGCCCGGGCGATCGCCGACCAGGCCGGCATCGACGACGTGCGCGCCGAGTTGCGCCCCGAGGACAAGGCCACCGCCGTCCACCAGTTGACCGGCACCCGGCCCACCGCGATGATCGGTGACGGCATCAACGACTCTCCCGCCCTGGCCGCCGCCGAGGTCGGCATCGCCATGGGCGCCACCGGCTCGGACGCAGCCATCGAATCCGCCGATGTCGCCTTCACCGGCCACGACCTGCGCCTGATCCCCCAAGCTCTGGCCCACGCCCGCCGCGGCCGGGCCATCATCAATCAGAACATCATTCTCTCGCTGCTGATCATCGCCGTGCTGCTGCCGCTGGCCATCACCGGCGTCCTCGGCCTGGCCGCCGTGGTCCTGGTCCACGAGGTCGCCGAGGTCATCGTCATCGGCAACGGCCTGCGCGCCGCCACCACCCGACGCACCGCCCTGGAACCCCTCACCGACCGGCAAGCCCAACCCGCCACCACGGGATGAGCTCCTACCGTGCCTGCGGGACAGAGACGCCCAGGCCCGGTGAGACCCGACCTGTCCGGTCCATCCGGTACCTGCCAGCGATTTCACAGGTCGCGCCGGGGTCAGCAGATCCACTGAGGCGCCGGGAAACGGGCGCATCGCGAAAGGACACGAATGAACCACCGGCGCAGGTACCCCCTGGTGCTCTTGACCATTGCGATCGGGGCCGGCGTAGTGGTCCTGGACCAGGTGACCAAGTGGTGGGCGGAGAACAGCCTGTCCACGGGCGAGCGAGTCCCGCTCCTGGGTGAGCTGCTCGGGCTCCAGCTGGCCTACAACCCCGGGGCGGCCTTCTCGTTCGGGGCCAACTCGACCTGGATCTTCACCATCATCTCGGCGGTGGCGGTCGCCGCGGCGATCTGGTTCACCCTCCGGGTCCGTACCGTGTCCTGGGCGATCGTGATCGGGTGTCTCGGCGGCGCGGTGACTTCCCACCTGGGTGACCGGCTCCTGCGCCCACCGTCATTCGGGCAAGGCCACGTGGTGGACTTCCTCGCCTACGGGAACTGGTTCATCGGCAACATCGCGGACATCTTCATTGTCGGCGGGGCGCTGGCCGCGGTCCTCCTGACCGCCACGGTGCCCGACCGGGGCACCGTCGACGCCGCGCGATAACCACTACTAGGACTCCCCTCCGCGGCCCGCTGCAGTCGGTCCCCCCTAGGGAGTCAACCTGCCGGCGCCGTACGAGACCACACGGTGATCTTGGCGGGGTGGGGCGGTGCGACAGGTGGGTGGCACGCCTCGACGCCGGTCGGCGATGGAGCAGAAGCCCCGGCCCTGGGAACGACAGACCATATCCGCGTCCCGACCCCGGTGCTCCTGACCCCTGTGGTCAAGGGGCCGATCGTGCACAGGCCGACGGCCGAGGGAGGGACTGACGCACGTACAGGTGACATACGATCTGTGGTGTTCCCACACCAAAGGGAAGGATGTGCACCATGCCCGCCCCCTACCCCAAAGAGTTCCGCGATGATGTCGTCCGGGTCGCGCAGAACCGTGAGCCCGGCACCCATCTGAAAGACATCGCGAAGGACTTCGGCATCTTCGAGTCCTGCCTGACGAACTGGATTCGCCAGGCCGATATCGAAGCAGGCAACATCCCAGGCACCACCAAGGCCGAGGCCGAAGAACTCCGCGCAGCCCGCCGCAGGATCCGGCTCCTCGAGCAGGAGAACGAAGTCCTACGCCGCGCCGCGGCCTACCTCTCCCAGGCGAACCTGCCGAAAAAATGATGTACCCGCTCGTGTCCGAGCTCGCCGCCGACCAGATCCCGGTCGCGGTGTCCTTGCGGGTCCTCAAGCTCGCCCGCCAGCCCTACTACCGCTGGCGGGACCAGCCCGTCGCCGTTTCTGAGGTGGAGCAGGCCTACCGGGCCAACGCCCTGCACGCCGCTCACCTGAACGATCCGGAGTTCGGGTACCGGCTGCTGCGGGACGAGGCCGAGGCGGCCGGGGAGCGAATGGCCGCCCGTACTGCCTGGCGGCTCTGCCGCCAGAACGGGTGGCACTGCGGGTTCGGGGCCAAGCGTGGCAAGTACGGGACCCGCCCAGGCCCACCCGTGCACGACGACCACGTCCGCCGGGACTTCTCTGCCGAAGCTCCGAACCGGCTGTGGCTGACCGACATCACCGAGCACCCCACCAGTGAGGGCAAGCTCTACCTCTGCGCGATCAAGGATCTCTACGCCGGCAGGATCGTGGGGTACTCCATGGCCGGGCGTATGCAGGCCTCGTTGGCCGTGAACGCCCTCGAGCAGGCCGTGGCACGCCGCGGCGGCACCGATGCGGTGGCCGGGTGCATCGTGCACTCGGACCGCGGCTCCCAGGGTGGATTCAATCGGTCGTCGCAACACCCTCTCGGAATCACTGGAGGTATGGGCGATGGCAAGCAAGGACTGGGCGAGGAAGATCAGTGACGTGCCCGAGGGGACACGGCGGCAGTGGAGAGCGGATCGGGCCTTGCGGGCCCCGATGCGCTCTCCTGGCAGGCCGCAGCCCTCACGGGAGGTCCAACGCCAGTTCTGGCGTGTGATCGCCACCGGTGTCACCACGGTCGAGGCATCCCTGACTGTGGGCGTGTCCTGGCCCGTCGGGGCGCGCTGGTTCCGTCACGCTGGCGGGATGACCCCGCTGTCCTTAGCCGAGCCCACCGGCCGGTATCTGTCCTTCGCTGAGCGTGAGGAGCTCGCGATCCTCCATGCCCAGGGCCAGGGGGTCCGTCAGATCGCACGCACGCTGGGACGTGATCCCGGCACGATCAGCCGTGAGCTGCGCCGTAACTGCGCCACTCGTTCC
Source organism: Micrococcus luteus (assembly GCF_014138885.1). Classification (NCBI taxonomy): domain Bacteria; kingdom Bacillati; phylum Actinomycetota; class Actinomycetes; order Micrococcales; family Micrococcaceae; genus Micrococcus; species Micrococcus luteus. The sequence continues at coordinate 847,122 of NZ_JACJIK010000001.1, read as the reverse complement.
GGGAAGCAGGAGTACCGGGCCACGGTGGCGCAGTGGAAGGCCCAGGAAGCTGCCAGGCGGCCCAAGCCGGCGAAGCTGGCCACGAACCAGCGACTGCACGACTACGTCCAGGCACGCCTGAACGGGGTGGTCCTGGGCCCCGATGGCGTGGCCGTGCCGGGACCGGTCGGGCCCGGTTTCAAGGGGCGGAAGATGAAACCGCGCCGGGCGGACCGGCGGTGGTCCACGGCGTGGAGCCCTGAGCAGATCAGCCACCGGCTGCGCCTGGAGTTCCCGGATGATGTGTCCATGCGGATCTCTCATGAAGCGATCTATCAGTCCCTGTTCATCCAGGGGCGTGGGGCGCTCAAGCGTGAACTCGTCGCGTGCCTGCGTACCGGGCGGGCTCTGCGCGAGCCGCGGGCACGTACCCGGAACAAGCCCCAGGGCCACGTCACCGAGGACGTGGTGTTCAGCAAGCGCCCACCCGAGGCCGCTGATCGTGCTGTGCCCGGGCACTGGGAAGGGGACCTGATCATCGGGACCGAGCGTTCAGCGATCGGGACTCTGGCCGAGCGCAAGAGCCGGGCCACGATCCTGGTCCACTTGCCCCGCCTGGAGGGATGGGGTGAGCGGCCGCCGGTGAAGAACGGGCCGTCGCTGGGTGGGTACGGGGCTGAGGCGATGACCGCGGCCCTGATCAAGGCGATGGCGACGGTGCCGGAGCAGCTGCGTCAGAGCTTGACGTGGGATCGGGGCAAGGAGCTGGCCGGGCATGTCCAGTTCACGATGGCCACGGGCACGAAGGTGTTCTTCGCTGACCCCCACTCGCCGTGGCAGCGGCCGACGAACGAGAACACGAACGGGGTGCTGCGGCAGTACTTCCCCAAGGGCACGGACCTGTCGAGATGGTCGGCCGAGGACCTCGCAGCAGTCGCGTACACGCTGAACAACAGGCCCAGGAAGGTCCTGGACTGGAAGACTCCCGCGGAGGTCTTCGCCGAGCAGCTACGCTCGCTCTCAACGCACGGTGTTGCAACGACCGGTTGAACCCGCCCAGTTCCGCTCGGCCCTATTCCAGGACGCCCTCACCACCCACGGGCTGATCGGGTCCATGGGTCAGGTCGGTGCTGCCGGGGACAACGCGGCTATGGAGTCCTTCTTCGCGTTGCTGCAGAAGAACGTGCTGGACCGACGCGACTGGGACACCCGGGACGAGCTGCGGGCCGGGATCATCACCTGGATCGAGCGAACCTACCACCGCCGCCGCCGGCAGGTGCGCCTGGGCCGATTGACGCCGGTCGAGTACGAGTTGATCATGGACCACACGCCCGCAGACGCGGCGTGAAGACGACTGTCACCTACACGTGCACCAGTCCCTCCTTCCTCTGGTGTACAGCCGGCCATCGGGTGAGAATCCAAACATCACCGGCGTGCGCAGGCAGAGGAGACCCACATGAGCCAAGAGCAACCACCACCCCGGCATCGTCTCCATGAACCCCAGCAGATCAAGCAGGCCTTGTTCTCAGACCCTGCTGACGACGCCCCAGCCACCTATCTCTGGTCCAAACCAAAGAGAGGCCGTTGCCGACGCTGTCGACTGCCGATCATCTGGATTTACACCGAACGCGAAGCACCCTGGCCCTTCCAGCCGGAAGAGTACGAGAGCGCTGGATTGCCCCCTAAGGCTCAGTGGCGCCTTCCTCGACGTCGGAAGATCATCGCCATCCAACGCCCCGCAGAACGCCCCACCGACAAGGTGCTCATCCCACACACGCATGTCTGCCCCTTCGATGAGGACTCAGACTCTCCGGCCTTGCTCCGCATCCAGAACGAGCTGCGTGCCAGCCTCGAGGAAAGCGACACGGAGGAGAAGCTCTCCTGAACAAGCAGAATCCCCACTTGGTGGACAACACGGAGCTCACGCTCTGCCACACGGAGGAGGAGCCATCACCAGCTCCCGCCCTGGCCAACGCGATATGTACGCCTAGGCCCGAGGGATTGCAGTACCGCACTAACGCATCACCGCGTGCGGCACTGCGTTAGTGCGGGTTATCCTGCCCTCATGGCACCAGCTCCTGTCACCATCGCGTTCATCGCCTCCAAGGGAGGCGTGGGCAAGACCATGGGAACCATCTGCCTCGCCGCCGCCCTGACCCACACCGGCCACAGCGTCGAAGTCCTCGACGCCGATCCCCAGGGCTCGGCCAGCGAGTGGCTGGAGATCGCAGCCGAAGAACGCCCCACAGGCTCGCCCATCCCCTTCACCTACCGGGCCGTGAACCTCTCCGACCTCAAACGGCTGCGCCCGAGCACGGACTTCGTCGTGATCGACACCCCACCGGGCACCCCCGACGTCCAGTCCGCCGCTGCCGCAGCGGCCGACCTGGTCATCATCCCCACCACTCCCAGCGCCGACGACATCGCCCGCACCTGGGCCACCGTCGACGCCCTGGGCCCCACCGTGCGCCTGGTGGCCCTGCTGAACCAGGCCAACCCCCGCACCAAGCTCTTCACCCAGGTCGTGGACCTGCTGGCCGCCGAGAACGTCCCGCAGCTGGCCACCACGATCCCCACCCGCGAGAGCTTCAAGCACACCCACGGCACCTACCCCACCCGTACCGCGCTCGGCCCCTGGCTCCAGGTCGCCGAGGAGATCCAGGAGATGACCCGCCCGTGAGCACCAAGCCCACCCCCGGCGCCGCCCGCGGACGCCGCACCACCACCCCGGCCACCCCCACCGACGGCCCGGACATGACCCTGGCCTACGCCGCCCACGCCCAGGCAGCCGCCGAGCCCATCAAGGCCACCTCCATCCGCCTACCCGAACGCCTGCACAAGCACCTGCGCCGGCACAGCGTCGAGGTCGGGGTGCCCATGTCCCAACTGATCATCCAGGCCATCGAAGCCAAGTACCCCGAAGACTGACCGCAATACCGCAGTGCCGCGCGCATGAATGAGGTAGTGCGGTACTGCGTTAGAGACGCCTCTTCCCATGTCTGACTAAGAGCGATACGCACTGAGTAGCTGCCGGTTGACCATCCAGGAGCCGGGGGATACTGAAAGGCCTCCATCCCTCAATCGACCAAGTCAGGGGAGGTCTCTGGACGGGAGAACAGATAGTTCACTCAGCCGCGCGGCGCAAGAACGAACTCGCCACAACGGACCGAACGCAAGCAGACGGAGTGAGCATCGAGGGGATGTGCAGTGGACCACGGAGAAGACCGCTTCCCGCTGGGATACCCCACCACATACTTCATCCTCCAGGTCAGCTAAGCCCGACCCCGGCGGGGAACGTCCACCTCCCCTCCTGTTGCTGCCACCGCATGACAGGGGGCCTCGCCTGCAACTTGTGTGATGTACAGCACGCAGATAGGCTTCGATGCGTCAGATGACAAGCTGAATATTGGAGGGGATTATTTTCGATCGACGTCAAGCCATGCGTGGTCTTTCGGGAGCGTTGGTTTCTGGGGGTCTGATTGCAGTCGCTGCGCCGACTTTGGCGGGCGCCGGGCAGCCGATTGGACGGCCGCCTCATGCTGGGCGACGGCCGCCTCAGTCGGCGTGGCGCAAGCCGCAGTCCTCCTACACGGAAGATGAGCAGCTCGACATGATTCTGAGGGCGCTGGATTCGATGCCTGAAGAGCTTAAGCGAGCTGATCCTCACACATACCCGGGATACAGCGAGAAAATCGCGCCTTACCTTGAAGGCCTCACGACAATTCAGACTCCAGTGGATTCATCTGGCGACGCTGAGGCAAGTCCAGCGTTTAATGTTTTTGGATGCTCGCTGGCGCTTGGCAATTTCGTCGTTCAGTTCGGGTTCCCCGTATTCAAGATCATTGCTTGGATTAAGAAGGCGCGGAGCCTTTGGGGCGGAGTTAGCGGCATTTGGCGTGCAATTCGTTCCGGTCAGGCTGCCGCTGAGATCGGTGAGGATGCCGTGAATGTTCTCTCCGAACTCCTGGGGGTTCCCGGGCTTGTGGAGGCTTGCCTGAGCTGATGTCAGGGCTAATCCCAAACAGGGGGAGGGGTTCCTTTCCGAAGGAAGGGGGCCCCTCCCATGTCGTTCCTATTTCCTTGGCCGTAGGGGGACACTTGTCTACTGCGGCGCTACTGTCCCCGGTGGTCTGGTTGTTTTGGTGGCTGTTGAGCAAGCTCCTCTCCAGCCCTTTGAGCGGATCTCTTTCCCTTGCCCTCACTGCTGCTGCTGTAGTGGTTAGTTCTATTGTCGTGACTTTGTGTGAGCGGCCCTTTACTGTTTCTGCTGGTCACTCAGACCCAGGCGGGTGGGGCTATGCAATTTGGGGGTTCGTTATTCCCCCACTTGTGGGGGCAATGGTGGGGTGGTTCGTTTCTCCGGGTCACGCTGCGTGCGGAGCTATCGCGATGTTCACAGTCTTTGGGACTGAAGCATTGTTATTAAAGACGTGGCGGCCCGGTATGAGTGATGAGGAAATTCGGCAAGCTTGGAGCAAGACCAAGAAAATGACGGAGGAAATGGCCGCTGAAGATCGAATCGAGAGGGGATGGCTGACGCCGCCCAGGAAGTGGAATGATCAGTAGGTTCAGTGTGTCCCATGCCCATTTTGACAGCGATGTCAGCGCTATAACCGCACCACCGCGCTACCGCAGCACCGCACGGGTGAATGCGGTACTGCGGTACTGCGTTAGTTGCACTACTTCCCCGGTCTGACCACGGGTGATGTGTGCTGGGCGCTGCCGATGGGTCGCGCGTGGACCGGGCGGAAGTGAAATCCCCTTGCCCCCTATTGACCAAGACAAGGGCGGGGTGACCATACCCGGACAGGAGAACAGGCGGCTCACTCACCGTCGCGGCCCTCGAAGAAGAACACCGCGACGGGTCTCACCCTACGGAGAAGAACCGGCCCGGACCACGGGTATCCACAGGGCGTGGGCCGTTCAGGGCTGGCCGGTCTCGGTGGTGTTGAGGGCCTTGTAGATCGTGGTCCGGGAGACTCCGAACGCGCGGGTCACCACGGCCTGGACCGCGGCGGTCTTCTCCTGGTCTAGCTTTGTCACAGGCTGACCCCGTCCAGGCGGGTATACCCACTAGGCGCATGTGTCAGAGCCAGTTGGGTGCTGCTGGACAGAGGTGCCAGGGTGCGATCTTGCTTGACAGGGTTGCCCATCATCGCGCTCGACGGATTCGTCGATCCGGCCTTCTCCAACCGCGCGCTGGCTCGCTTACCCGTTGGGCTTGGCCTCGGATTCATGGACGTCATTCTGGAGTAGCGCGATGATCTGCTTTGCGGTTTCACTCCGGTGGTCCTGTGAGATGGGCCTGCTTCCGATCAGGTCGTTGACCCAGAGCCCGTCAGCAGCGAGCAGGGCGAGCGAGGTCATCTGGTCGCGCTCAGCTTCGTCTCGTTCGCTACGTCCGGTCCATCGGTCGATGAGGTCTTCCCAGATCGCCTTGTGCTGGGTGTGCTGGCTGTCGAGAATCATCTGGAACTCGGCGCGGGAGGCGGCTGTCGAACAAGTGAGTATGTAGGCGGTCAGGCGCTCCATCGGCGTTGCCTCAGCGGTCGGCTTTCCACAGGCGATCTCTAACTGCCGCTCCCAGTGATCAGCGAGTCTCTGGTGGATCGCAGCGATCAAGTCGTCTCGTGATGGGAAGTGGTAGATGATCCCGGCCCTGGTGATCCCTGCAGCGGCCGCGACAGAGTCAAACGTGACTGCTGTGATCCCGTCTTCCTCGATCACTTGGATCGCGGCGTCGAGGATCATGGTCTTCTTGCTCTCACGCACCATCATGCGCCCCTCCGATTGGTTCAGTGGTTTTCGGCGTACTCCATTGCCTCGCTGCCGCGCCCGTAAGCGCGGAGCAGCCGATTGGTCAGAGCGGCTCCACTAGCCAGCATGACAGCGAGGACGATCATCGTGACCAAATAGGCCGTGTCGTAGGCGGAGGTGGCGGCTGCGATCACGTCGAGATCTCCGTCGGCGATCCCGAGGGCATCGGCAATGCTCTCCCCCGCTGCGGCGGGAGTGCCATCCGGGAGTCGGACGACTGTGGCGTAGACGAAGGTCAGGAGGCTCCCGAGGAGTGCTACAGCCGAGAGGGAGCCCATCTCATAGGAGACTTCTTCGATCGAGGCCGCCATGCCGGCCTTTCGCGGAGGCGCGTTGCCCATAATGGCGGCGGAAGCGACGGCGAAGGTGCCGCCCAGGCCGAAGCCGGTCACGATGAAGCTGACGACCAGCAGGGGTAGTGATCCGTTCGCAGAGGCCAGCACGGCGAGAGCTAGTCCTAGGGCGGCGATGGCGAGGCTGCCGGAGATAATGATCCGCAGGCCCACGATGTGCAGGATCGCGGCCCCTAGGACACCAGAGGGCAGGGCGCCAAGCGCGATGGCTGCGACTAGCAGGCCTGCTTGCAGGGGGGTGAAGCCCTCGACGAGCTGGAAGCGCTGTGTGGTCGCGAGCTGGGCGCCAGCGATGGTGAACATCGCGAAGAAGGCTGCCAGAGAGCCGCCAGCGAAGGCGCGGTTGCGGAAGATGGAGAACTCGATGAGTGGTTCTTCCAATCGGCCCTGGCGTCGCACGAAGAGGACGAACCCGATGACTGCTGACGCCAGCGCCCCTGCGATCAGAACCCAGTTCTGTGGAATATGGGCCAGTTCCTTGATGACGAGCACGGTGCCCACCAGCCCGACCATCGCATAGAGGGATGAGACGAGATCCCACTTCTTCGACGGATCGGGATGGTTGTGCGGCGCGATGATTGCGGTCGCCACAAGTGCGATGGCAACAACGGGGACATTGATGAGGAAAACAGATCCCCACCAGAACCGTTCGAGAAGGGCGCCGCCGAGAATGGGTCCGAGCGCTGCCCCCGCGATCGACAGGCTCCCCCAGATGGCGATGGCGATGTTGCGCTCACGAGGATCGTCGAACGCGAGGCGGATCAGAGCAAGCGTGGCGGGCATCATCGCTGCGGCCCCCACAGCGAGGAGTGCCCTGGCGCCGATCAGGAAGGCAGGGTTGGGCGAGAATGCCGCTGCCAGTGATGCGGCACCGAAGATCCACAGGCCGACGACGAACATTCGGCGGTGGCCGATGCGATCGCCCAGTGTGCCTGCTCCCAAGAGGAGGCCAGCCATGACCAGGGGGTAGGCGTTGATGATCCACAGTGTCGAGGATCCGGACGCGCCGAGGTCTGCGGTCAACGTAGGCAAGGCGGTGTAGAGGATCGAATTGTCGAGGGTGATGAGTAGCAGGCCGGCCCCCACGGTCATGAGCAGCCACCACCGCCGCGGCGATGATCCAACGTCGTTCACTGTTGTACCCCTGTCCTCTGCCTGTAGTCGCATCAACGAAACTATACTAACAGGTTAGTAAAGTAAACGTCAACGCTCCGACAGAGGGATGCCTCACAATCCAGCTGGGTGTTCATTGCCCCATCCCGGCGTCAAGCCGGGTATACCCCTTTACACACCCTGCCCGGTCACGAGACCATCACGTCAGAGACGGTCCCAATCGGGCCCGTTGGACACAAGCGTCGGAGGGTCTTAAACGTGGTTGGACAGACTGTGGCCTACGTGCGGGTGAGCTCAGCGGAGCAGAACCTGGATCGTCAGCTCGAGGCGGTGGGGGAGCGCGACCGGATCTTCCAGGACAAGATCAGCGGCAGCTCGAGGGCCAAGCGCACGGGGTTGGCGGAGCTGATGGCCTACGTGCGGGAGGGGGACCTGGTGAAGGTCGCCTCGATGGATCGGCTCGGCCGGGACACGCGGGACCTGTACGCGATCGTGGACGAGCTCACCGGCAAGGGGTGTGCGGTGCAGTTCGTGTCCGAGCGGATCACCGTGGACAAGTCCGGCACCTCTCCGGTGGACGGGCTGATGCTGGGCATCCTGGCGGCGTTCGCTGAGTTCGAGCGCCGGCGGATCAAGGAGCGTCAGGCCGAAGGCATCGCCCTGGCCAAGGCCCGCGGCAAGTACGTGCAGGCCCCGAAGCTTTCGGACACCGACGTGGAGCAGGCGCGCGTGATGATCGACATGGGGATCCCGAAGGCCGAGGTGGCGCGCGCGTTCGGTGTGAGCCGGCAGACCCTATACACCTCGTTGCGCCGGCCAGCCTAAGACTGAGCCTTATCCTCGGCCGCCTACGTCTCCGGGGTTTCTGCGTCAGCACGCGGGTGGGGCCTTGTACGGGGATCGAGCGTCTTGGGCTGAGTGATGGCACGCGCGGCCGACGAGCGTTGTGTTCCGCGGTTGCCCCGGAGTGGTTCGGGACAACGGCGCGAGCATACTTGCTATCAGGGCCGTATCGGATCTAACAGCGAGGTGACCCCATGATGCTCCGCCGACTCCGGATTGAGCACTTCCGTGGCATTGAATCCGCGAACTGGGCGATCCACCAGCGATTGATCAGTTTGGTGGGAGCTGGCGACAGCACCAAGACCACATTGTTGGACGCGATCGGGCTGGTACTCAGCCCGAACTACAGCCCGCAGTTCACGGATGCCGATTTCTTCGACCTTGACCTAACCAAGAACATCGTCATCGAGGCAACGATCACGAACCTCCCGGACAATCTCGTCAAGGAGAGCCAGCTTGGCAAAGACCGCTCAGGCATCCTGCCGGGCGGCACTCTCGTCCACGACCCTGTCGAGGAGGCCGATGAGTGCCTCGTCGTCAGGCTGACCGTGACCCCAGAACTCGATCCGACGTGGGAGGTCGTGCGCCCCGACTCTGAAGACGCCCGCCCGATTTCCGCCAGCCAACGTCGCCAGCTCGGCTTCTTCCGCCTGGGTGAACGGGCCGACCTCCACCTTCGCTGGGCGCGCGGATCGGCCCTGTCTGGCCTGACCGATGGTAGCGATGGGGCTTCGTCTGTCGTTCTCGATGCCCACCGTGAAGCGCGGAGAGCAGTCTTCGACGCCCAGTCGAGCGCCCTACATGATGCAGCTTCCAAAGTTCAGCGGTCGGCCGGGAACTTCGGTGCAGGGAAATTTGATGAGCTGCGGCCTGGTCTCGAGCCAGGCTCGGCCACCTCCACACATTCGCTGATGCTTCATGACGGTGACGTGCCTCTGTCGAGCCTCGGGCTCGGCACGCGCCGGCTAACAAGCTTGTCGATCCAGGATCAGGCGATGGACGACGGCTCGATCATTGCCATCGACGAGGTCGAACACGGGCTCGAGCCGCACCGACTGGCGCAAGTCCTCCACCACCTCAAGAAGCGAACTGAAGGGGGCAACCTGCAAGTCATTATGACCACCCACTCTCCCATCGCGGTGAAGACGCTGAGCGCCGTCGATCTCGTCGTAGTCCGCGCGGATGGAACTGGCGTGACCACCTGCCAGCCGGTTCCTGAAGACCTCGACAACGTGCAGGGCACGTTCCGTATTGCCCCAGAGGCGCTCCTTGGCCGTCGCGTACTTGTCGGAGAGGGTGCGACCGAGGTGGGTTTCCTGCGCGGCCTGCTTCGTCACTGGGACGCCCAGCGGATCGCCGCTGAGCAGCCTGGTGCTGCTTCGCTTGGCGTCGTGTTGGTGAATGGAGGGGGAGGGACCCAGTCGACCAAGCGAGCCCAGCACTTCCAGCAGCTCGGCTACCCAGCCTGCCTGCTAGTGGATAATGACGACCGCGCTATTGACAAATCGGTGAGGCAGGCAATGGACTCCGGCGTAAGCGTATACCGCTGGGGTCCGGGCAATGCGATCGAAGATGAGATCATTCAGACTCTCGGCGCCAAGGGGCTGCAGGCACTCGTTGACCTAGCCGTAGAGATCAGGGGTGAGCATTCCATTCGAGCTAATGTCGGCGCAAGTCTGAACAACGATCAGCTGACTGGAACCGACTTCGCTTCATGGCAGGCACAGGCCGGTGTCAATGAAACCGAGATCCGCGGTGCCATCGCGGCCGCGGCGACTGCCAGGGATAAGGAGTGGTTCAAGCGCGAAGATAGAGGCGAAGAACTTGCCGAGGTCGTCATCAGGCACTGGGCTGATTTGGACAGCACCCACTTGATGAAGGTGATCGACGATCTGCAGACCTTCGCTTACGCCGCGGAATCCGAGCCGCCAGCGGAGTCTTCGGAGGGGTCCTTCGATGGTTGAGGACCCTCCCATCTCGAAAGCAGTCGAAGTTGTACTCAGGGCACTACCCTGTTCGGTGGCTCTTCCCGCCGGTGCTGGGAAGACCGAGCTGATCGCGGCCAGTGTGGCAAAAGCTACCCAGCAAGGCGGGACATGCCTCGTGTTGACGCATACGCATGCTGGTGTGGACGCCCTTCGCCGCCGCATGAAAAAGTTTGGCGTTGCCAGCGACCAAGTCGTCGTGCGCACAATCGATTCATGGTCGTATGACCTGATTGCCCACTTCCCGAGTCTCGCGGGGCTCGACGTGTCCGGTGGTCCCGACTGGAGCAAGTCTGCCGAATACCATCGCGCAGCGGCGCGGACAGCCACCAGCAGGGCAGTGGGGAAGATGCTCAAAGTCAGCTATACCCACCTGTTCATCGACGAGTATCAGGACTGTCTTGTCGATCAACACGAGCTGGTGCTCGCCCTGGCCATGACGGTCCCCACTGCGGTGTTCGGTGACCCACTACAGAGCCTGTTCAACTTCAGTAATAATCGAAGGGTTGTTGGTTCGAATCCAACCGGGGGAGCCGAGCAGAGGCCCCTGCACCGACCAGATCGGTGCGGGGGCTTCTTCGTGCCTGGAGGACGACGGAGCCTCGAATGTGTCTGGCAATGAATCCAGGGGCCAGCTGACGCCCTGGATCGCATCTCTCGTATCCAGGCGCTCTCCGACGCCCATGGGGAGCCGCCGACCACTTCGATGCACCCGGCCTGGCCCGGCCCGGCCCGGGCCAGCCGGCAGGGCCGGCCGTTCGCCGATGTCCGGGCGATGATCGAGGCGACCATCTACCCGCATCGGCACGAGATTCCGTAGCGGGATATGCCCGAGGTCTACGGGCCCTGGCAGACCGCGCTGACCTGGTGCTGGCGGATGGCAGCTGCGGGCACCTGGCATGAGGTGCTAGCAACATTGGCGGCCGCCAGCGACGCCCAGGGCCTCATCGATGGATCGGTCCGGACTGGACTCCGCGATCGCCCACGCTCATCAGCACGCCACGGACATTGCCCGCCATGCAGGGGATGGATCGAACTACGGGAATCTGCGGGATGAACCTGCCGGTCGCGGTATCGGACGCTCACGTGGCAGGTTGAGCACGAAGATCCATCAGCTCGACGCGGGGGCAGGAATGCCATTGGCCAGCTTGATCGCCTGAGCCAGGCAGGGGATTGACCGATGCCGACTCCACTGCTTGGGCAGCCGCGGCGGTCATCCCCGTGTGAGCTGACCATCAGGGCCACCGCAGGCGTCGTGGCTGCAGCAGCGGGTGCCCCGTCGGCTTCGACGCAGTCGCCTGTAGGGGCCGCAATGTCATCGAACGTCAGTATGCGCCCCTGCAGCAGTCGCGCGGACGGGTGGCCAGGTATGACGAGTGCACGATCATCTACCGGCCCGCCGAGCGCCTGACCACTGGGGTCACATGGTTGAAGCTGGTGTCAGACACGCCCTGGGCGCGCCCGGCGCCGTAGTTCTGCTCCGCATGCTGCCCACCTCTTCGAGGCCGATAGAGGAGCGGGAACGGACTGAGGGTGTCATCAACACCCGCACCATTCCCATCCCTTGATCAGCGCGCTCGAGAGAGCCTCAGCGTCCTAGACGCATGCCGTCATGCTCCAGGGCCGCCAGCGCACGCTCGATGAAGACGGGAGCAAGAGTCTCTACATACGTTGGGGTGAGGTGGTTGTCGTCCCAGTACACATGGACGTTGCCCACCGTGGGCTGGCACTGACGGCCCGGGCAGATCATGTCGTTCAGCTGCACCTGCGCGATGCGGGGATGAGCATCGGCCAGTCCGGTCAGGGGGCTGGTGTTCGGATCGAGCACGGTATGCGTCCAGCGGCATGTCGCCGCATCGATCCCGTGTGTCCTTCCGCAGGTTGTGGGTGATCCGGCCGCGAACCGGGGGTTGTCCCGGAGTGCGAGGACATGGGCACCCGTCCCCGCAATCTCCTCCATCCGCCCGACCATCCCCGGGGTGAGCATCTCCTCGTCCTCATAGGTGCTGCGTGTGCCCTGCATGAAGACGACGTCCGGGCGTACATGCTCCACGACCAGGTTGAGGTCCGCGAGGAAGTCCGGGCACTTCGGGGAGTCGTCCACCTGCTCCTCCATCGGCGCTACCAGGCAGCTGCCCCGCGTATAGCTGACGACCTCCAGCCGTCTTTCCTCACCGAGGCGCCGGAGAGCGGGGGACCACTGCATCACGTGGCTGTTGCCGGCCATCAGCACGACGCCGGCCGGATCTGCTTGTGGGACGAGGACATGGCACGACTCGGCTCCGACCTCGGTCAACTGTGCTTCCAGGGCGGGGTCGCACTCCTCGGGGTACTCGGGGAAGGGGTACCGTCCCTCCACCACGGGCAGAACGGGGGCACCGGGGTCTCCAGCTGGCTCGTAGTCGGGGCGCAGGACGGCGGCGCCCGGGTTGTTCCGGTCGGCCGCCTCGAGGACTCGTGCGGACTCCGCTGCCTCGGCGCCGCGCCACAGGGTCACCGGCGCCACAACGAGAGCGGCGCAGGTCCCCAGTACGACGGCGGACCGCCAGGCGGCCGTCTGGGGCCAGCCCCACGCTCGTAGCGGACGCTCCACGCGCACCGAGAGGAGGAGGGCCGCGCCGAGGGAGACGACGACGAGAACGACGCCTGCGGCCGCGCCGGGTTTCTGTGACCCCGTGAGGACGGAATAGGTGATGAGCAGCGGCCAGTGAATGAGGTAGAGAGCGTAGGCGGAGTCACCCAAGCGGGTGAGCGGGCGGGAAGCCAGTACCCGGTCCACACCGAAATGGGAGCCGCTGGTGCCCGCGACGATCACAGCAGTGGCCGACATCAGCGGCCACAGCGCGATCCAGCCGGGGAAGGCGCCCTGGACGTCCACCACGACGCCGACGGCGATCATGCTCGCGAGCCCTGCCCAGCCGAGGAACACCCGTGTGCGCCGTCCCAGGTGAATGAATGGAAGGACGAGCGCCAGGAGGGAACCGAGGGCGAACTCCCATAGGCGAGCCCGAGTGTCGAAGTACGTGAACGCCTGGTTCTGGGAGGTCTGGGTCACCGACCACAGCAGGGACACGACGAACACCGAGGCGAACGCAGTCGTGAGGACGGCTCGGGGCCGCGCCCCGGTGCGGCGGGCCACCAGGGCTGAGACAAGGAAGAGGAGCGGCCACAGGATGAACACCTGCCCCTGGACCGACAGCGACCAGAAATGCTGGAAGGGGGACAGCGAGGTGTTGTCGGCGGCGTAGTAGTCGACGGCATTGAACGCCAGGGCCCAGTTTTCCACGTAGAGGGCCGACGCCAGCGCCTCCGTCCGCCACGAAGCACGGTCGGCCAGCGGATACACCGTGGCAACGGCAACCAAGGTAAGCAAGATCGTCAGCACCGCCATGGGCATGAGGCGCGTGAAGACGTGAAGCCAGTAGCGCCCCACCGCGAGGGGCCTTCCAGCCTCCATCTTGCGGGTGAAGGAGCCTGTCAGGAAGAAAGCCGAGATGAACAGGAAGATGTCGACGCCGCCCGACACCCTGTCCGTGAAGATGTGGAACACCACCACCAGAAGGACGGCTACCGCGCGCAAACCCTGGATCTCCGGTCGCCAGTCCGCCTGCCTTCGGGCCACCACAGGAGTCGAATCGGGCCCATCAGCCGCGTGTCGGGGGCGGTAGCCGCGGGGATAGACGGACGGATTGGTCATGGTGGCCTCAGCAGTGTCAGAGGGATGGGAAGGCAAACGGCAACATCATGCCTGAGGGTGATTCTTTCGAACGGGAAGCTGACCAGCGGATTAAGGCTCGTGGCCCAGCCCTCACGTCGCACAACGGCGCCCGCACCCTCGCGCGGTAGGGCGCGGGCGCCGTCGTGGAGGTGAAAGGGAACGCCTCAGGCGCAGGCGTCGTCGGCCTCCCCGGACTACTGCTCACTGAAGCGCCCTGGGTTCCGTTCCGAGGTCAGGATGCAACGGGCGCTGAATCCTGATCGTGAGTGTAAGCCGCCTCAACCTCTGCGGGAGTGTGATAGCCAAGGGCCTCATGCAGGCGGGTGGTGTTCCACCAGTGCACCCACCCCATGGTGGCCAGCTCGACCGCCTCGGTCGACTCCCACACCCGCTTGGCGTGGATGAGCTCGGCCTTGTAGAGCCCGTTCACGGTCTCCTTGAAGCGTCCCGGGTTTCGTGCCGCTCCTATGTGGGTGTGAGCCGCCCCCTTCATTCGGTCCGGACGTTCTGTGAGTCGTCGGTTTCCATTTGATGGGTGCACTGCCGAGCGTACTCGGCTGGGGTTAGGTAGCCGAGCGAGGAGTGAGCCGCCCCCTTCATTCGGTCCGGACGTTCTGTGAGTCGCCGGTTTCCATTTGATGGGTGCACTGCCGAGCGTACTCGGCTGGGGTTAGGTAGCCGAGCGAGGAGTGCCGGCGGTGGTGGTTGTACTCGTCCTTCCAGTCGCCGATGATGACCTGTGCGTGCAGCAGCGAGTAGAAGCTGTTGATGTTGAGGCACTCGTCGCGGATCCGGCTGTTGAACGACTCGACGTACCCGTTGCGCCACGGCGAGCCCGGAGGGATGTAGGACAGGCCGGTGCGGGTGCCGGCCCAGTCGGCCATCGCCTCGCTGATGAACTCCGGCCCGTTGTCCGACCTGAGCACCGCCGGGGCGCCCCGGGCGGCGACGAGGTCCTCGAGGTGGGCGGTGAGTCGGTCGGCGGTAATCGAGCGCTCCACGAGCCCGCCGATGCACTCCCGGGTGTGTTCGTCGACGATCGAGCAGATCTTGATCGGCCGTCCGTGCTCGTCGACGTCGAACTGGAAGTCCACCGCCCACACCACGTTCGGCGCGTCCGCCGTCGGCGCGTCGACGGTCGAGGACCCGACGCGCTTGCGTCGACGCCGCTGCGGGACCCGGAGCCCTTCGTCACGCCACAGGCGTTGGATCTTCTTGTGGTTCACCACCCACCCCTCGGCGCGGGCGTCGTGATACGCCCGCCGATACCCGTAGCGGGGATGGTCCTTCGCCCAGGCGCGCAGCCACTCCCTGAGCGCCCGATCCGGGTCCGCGACCGTGTCGCCCTTGAGCGGTCGCCGGTACGCGGAGCGGCTCAGCCCGACCAGACGGCACGCCATCCGTTCGCTCACCCGCAACTTGCGCTTGAGGTGATCGACGGCGGCGCGGCGCCTGTCCGGGCTTAGAAGTTTCCCTCAGCCAGCTCCTTGAGCGCGGCCTTCTCCAGCTCCGCTTCCGCGAGCAGACGCTTCAGGGTCGCGTTCTGCTTCTCCAGCTCCTTCAGGCGCTTTGCGTCGTCGGCCTTGAGGCCGCCGTACTGGTTCCGCCACCGGTAGTACGTCTGCTCGGACACCCCGAGCTCCCGGCACACCGCCGCGACGTCCTGACCATCGGCGAGCATCCTGTCGGCCTGCCCGAGCTTACGGACGACCTGCTCGGGGGTGTGACGCTTCCTGCTGTTCGTCATGATCTGACCAGTCTCCCTGCCCGCGACCGCGGGCAACAGGACGACTCTCATAACGACTGGACCTACGAAACGGGGTCAGCCCACTGGGCCATCTGGCATCGATGAACGATCGCCCCTGTCAGATGCCTCTATGCATTGGCCGGTGACGGTCCGCGGGCCTGGTCTCGTGCTGGGGGTCTGCCATGAGTTTGCTTGACACGAGTTATCAGGCGGCGGCAGCCGCCTGGACTGATTGAACCATCTCGAACTCGACAGGGGTGAGCTTCCCGAGACGGGCCTGCCTACGACGGCGGTGATAGGTCCGCTCGATCCAGCTCACGATCGCGAGCCGGAGCTGGTCGAAGGACTGCCAGCGACGCCGGTTCAGCACGTTCTTCTGCAACAGCGCGAAGAAGGATTCCATTGCCGCGTTGTCCCCGGCAGCACCGACCTGACCCATGGACCCGATCAGCCCGTGGGTGGTGAGGGCGTCCTGGAATAGGGCCGAGCGGAACTGGGCGGGTTCAACTGGTCGTTGCAACACCGTGCGTTGAGAGCGAGCGTAGCTGCTCGGCGAAGACCTCCGCGGGAGTCTTCCAGTCCAGGACCTTCCTGGGCCTGTTGTTCAGCGTGTACGCGACTGCTGCGAGGTCCTCGGCCGACCATCTCGACAGGTCCGTGCCCTTGGGGAAGTACTGCCGCAGCACCCCGTTCGTGTTCTCGTTCGTCGGCCGCTGCCACGGCGAGTGGGGGTCAGCGAAGAACACCTTCGTGCCCGTGGCCATCGTGAACTGGACATGCCCGGCCAGCTCCTTGCCCCGATCCCACGTCAAGCTCTGACGCAGCTGCTCCGGCACCGTCGCCATCGCCTTGATCAGGGCCGCGGTCATCGCCTCAGCCCCGTACCCACCCAGCGACGGCCCGTTCTTCACCGGCGGCCGCTCACCCCATCCCTCCAGGCGGGGCAAGTGGACCAGGATCGTGGCCCGGCTCTTGCGCTCGGCCAGAGTCCCGATCGCTGAACGCTCGGTCCCGATGATCAGGTCCCCTTCCCAGTGCCCGGGCACAGCACGATCAGCGGCCTCGGGTGGGCGCTTGCTGAACACCACGTCCTCGGTGACGTGGCCCTGGGGCTTGTTCCGGGTACGTGCCCGCGGCTCGCGCAGAGCCCGCCCGGTACGCAGGCACGCGACGAGTTCACGCTTGAGCGCCCCACGCCCCTGGATGAACAGGGACTGATAGATCGCTTCATGAGAGATCCGCATGGACACATCATCCGGGAACTCCAGGCGCAGCCGGTGGCTGATCTGCTCAGGGCTCCACGCCGTGGACCACCGCCGGTCCGCCCGGCGCGGTTTCATCTTCCGCCCCTTGAAACCGGGCCCGACCGGTCCCGGCACGGCCACGCCATCGGGGCCCAGGACCACCCCGTTCAGGCGTGCCTGGACGTAGTCGTGCAGTCGCTGGTTCGTGGCCAGCTTCGCCGGCTTGGGCCGCCTGGCAGCTTCCTGGGCCTTCCACTGCGCCACCGTGGCCCGGTACTCCTGCTTCCCGGAACGAGTGGCGCAGTTACGGCGCAGCTCACGGCTGATCGTGCCGGGATCACGTCCCAGCGTGCGTGCGATCTGACGGACCCCCTGGCCCTGGGCATGGAGGATCGCGAGCTCCTCACGCTCAGCGAAGGACAGATACCGGCCGGTGGGCTCGGCTAAGGACAGCGGGGTCATCCCGCCAGCGTGACGGAACCAGCGCGCCCCGACGGGCCAGGACACGCCCACAGTCAGGGATGCCTCGACCGTGGTGACACCGGTGGCGATCACACGCCAGAACTGGCGTTGGACCTCCCGTGAGGGCTGCGGCCTGCCAGGAGAGCGCATCGGGGCCCGCAAGGCCCGATCCGCTCTCCACTGCCGCCGTGTCCCCTCGGGCACGTCACTGATCTTCCTCGCCCAGTCCTTGCTTGCCATCGCCCATACCTCCAGTGATTCCGAGAGGGTGTTGCGACGACCGATTGAATCCACCCTGGGAGCCGCGGTCCGAATGCACCCGGCAACCCTGCACCGGCGGCCTCGACGCCCCTGGTCGGATCGCATAAGCGCTCTTCCCGACACCGACCGTCCGGTCCGACAGGATCCACGTTGAGGCGAGCCCTGCTGGTCCTCCCCGTCGGCGTGGTCCTCAGGGCCGTCGGCCGGGCTGAGGGGCGGCTGGTCACACCTGCGTCATCCCTGCCCGTAAAGGAGTCCGCGGGCCTCCGTGGCCGGCGATCTTCACGGAACCTTCAAGGTTGAGCCCTTCACCCGCGTCGGCGGGGCGGTCTACAGTCGATGAAAGGGCGGGCCGGCGAAGGCCGGTGCGTCGGATCAGATCGACGAAGGAGCACATCATGACCCATCACGTGAGCGCCATGCTGGAGACCTACCCGAAGGAGGTGGGGAACATCGATCGGCAGAAACTGGCCGAATGCATCCAGGCCTGCTTCGAGTGCGCCCAGACGTGCACCGCCTGCGCGGACGCCTGCCTGGCCGAGGACATGGTCGCCGACCTGAGGCAGTGCATCCGGTTGAACCTGGACTGCGCCGATGTGTGCGCCGCCACAGGCCGGATGCTGTCCCGGCAGACCGGCACCAACGTCGAGACCACCCGCGCCCTGCTCGAGGCCTGCCGGGCCGCCTGCAAGACGTGCGGGGACGAATGCGAGAGCCACGCCCAGATGCACGAGCACTGCAAGGTGTGTGCCGAGGCCTGCCGCCGGTGTGAACAGGCCTGCGCGGACCTGCTCGTCACCCTGGGTTGAGCCTGCTGATGACCGTTCCCCCTTGAGGGCGGCCAGTCGTCCATGACGTGCGCAGGGAACCCGGACCACCGTGCTCCCTCGCCGCGGAAGGCTCCCATGGACTCGGAGAAGTATCAGAGGGTCAGGAACGGTGCCGGATTCGTCGCGGCGCTGGACCAGAGCGGGGGCAGCACCCCGGCGGCCTTGCACCTCTACGGGATCGACAAGGATGCCTACTCCGGCCCAGAGGAGATGTTCGACCTGGTACACCAGGTGCGCACACGTATCATCACCAGCCCCAGCTTCGACGGTGAGCGCGTCATGGGGGCGTGTCAACTTGTCTGTGTAAGCGGGGTGGTCACAGGTAGGGGTTGATCCGGTCGGGGTAGGCCGCGGCGAGCTGGGCGAGGGCCTGCTTCCAGTTCGTGACGGCCTGGCCTTCGACGAGCCGGCCCTGGGCTTTGCGCTGGCCGGCGGGTTTGCCCCGGTCCCGAGCGCGTTCGGCGGCGCGTTTGTCTTCGATGTTGCAGATCGCCAGCCAGAGCAGCTTCACCGCCGCCTCGGTCGAGGGGAAGTGGCCGCGGTTCTTGGTCACCTTCCGTAGCTGGAAGTTCAGCGACTCGATGCTGTTGGTCGTGTAGATGACCTTGCGGAGCATGGGTGGGAACTGCAGGAACGGGATGAACCGCTCCCAGGAGTTCGCCCAGGTCGCGGCTGCAGACGGGTACTTCGTGCCGAGCTCGGAGGCCTCGAACTCGGCCAGCGCCTTCCTCGCGGTCTCTTCGTTGGGGGCAGTGTAGATCGGCTTCAGCGCGGCGGCGACCTTCTTGCGGTCCTGGTAGGCCACGAACCGCATCGCGGCCCGGATCAGGTGAACCACGCAGGTCTGGACCATCGAGTCCGGCCACGTCGCCTCGATCGCCTCCGGCAGGCCCTTGAGCCCGTCGCAGCACACGATCAGCACGTCCTGCACGCCCCGGTTGGCGAGATCGGCGCAGACGTGGGCCCAGAACGCCGAGCCCTCGGTGTCCTGGACCCAGATCCCCAGCACGTGCTTGATGCCCTCGAGGTCCACGCCGACGGCGATGTAGGCGGCACGGTTGAGGACCTGGCTGTTCTCTCGGATCTTGATCCGGATTGCGTCGAGATAGATCACCGGATAGAACTCCTCCAGCGGCCGCGACTGCCACGCCAGGACCTCTTCGCTCACGGCGTCGGTGATGTTGGAGATCGTCTCGTGCGACAGGTCCGTGCCGATCGTGGAGGCCAGGTGGTGCTGGATGTCCCGGATCGTCATTCCGCCGGCATAGAGGCTGATGATCATGTCATCCAGGCCCCCGAGGCGCCGCTGGCCCTTGGGCACCAGGCGCGGGGTGAACGACCCGCCCCGGTCTCGCGGGACGTCCAGCTCGATCGGCCCGACCTCGGACTCCACGGTCTTCGGGGTGGTCCCGTTGCGGGAGTTGGCGTGCTTCGGCGCCTCGCTCGAGCCCTTCTCGTAGCCCAGATGGCTGGTCAGCTCGGCCTGCAGGCCCCGCTCGAGCGCGGCCTTGACCAGCGCGGGCACGAACCCGCCGTCACCGGTGAGCTCGACGCCGCCCGCGTCGATCTGCGCGAACAGGGCATCAAGCTGCCCTGAGGCTTTCAGCTGCTCGACCAGGTCCTGGCCCGAGGGCTCGCCTGGGTTCTTCTCGTCGATCATGGTCATGATTCTTACCGTTCCTCTCGGTACGGCTTACACAGACCATCTGACACGCCCCGTCATGGGGGCCATCCTGTTCGAGAACACAATGAACCGCCAGGTGGAGGGTTCCCCCACGGGCGACTACCTGTGGAACAGCAAAGGCATCGTGCCCTTCCTCAAAATCGACCAGGGCTTGGCCCCGGAACAGCAAGGCGCCCAGCTCATGAAACCCATCCCGCACCTGGATGACTTACTGTCTCGAGCCGTCGAAAAGCACATGTTCGGGACGAAGATGCGCTCGGTCATCAAGCTGCCCGGGGACGGGGTGGGCTCCGTCGTGGAGCAGCAGTTCGGGCTCGCCCGTCAGATCCTCGTTACCGGGCTGGTGCCCATCATCGAGCCCGAGGTGGATATCCGCAGCCCCCGCAAGGCCGAGGTGGAGGACCAGCTCAAGGCGGCAATCCTCGCCCAACTGGACAAGCTCGGAGACGACTAGGGCGTGTCTGAGAATAGATGCACGAGTCAGCTGAGACCCTGGGGACATGTCCCGGTTCCAGATGCTCTCTGACACCCAATGGGAGTTGATCGCCCCGATGCTCCCGACCCGGACCGGCCGCGCCGGCAGGCCGTTCGCCGACGCCCGCACCATGGTGGAGGCGATCATCTACCGGTACCGGTGCGGAATCGCTTGGAGGGATCTGCCCGAGGTCTACGGGCCCTGGCAGACCGTGTGGACCTGGCATCGGCGCTTGGCCGAAGAGGGCACCTGGGACACGGTGCTGGCCACGCTGACCGCCGCCGCTGACGCCGAAGGCCTGATCGATTGGTCGGTCTCGGTGGACTCCACGATCGCCCGCGCGCATCAGCACGCGACGAACATCACCCGCCACACAGGGGGATGGATCGAACTACAAGAATCCGCGTGAGGAGCCGGCCGATCACGGCATCGGGCGCTCCCGTGGCGGGCTGAGCACGAAGATCCATCAGCTCGTCGACGGGACCGGGCTGCCGCTGGTCAGCCTGATCACCCCCGGCCAGGCAGGGGACTCCCCGATGCTGCTTCCTCTTCTGGCGCAGCTGCGCGTGACCCGGCCAGTAGGGCGGCCCCGGACCCGCCCCGAGGCCGTGCTGGGCGATAAGGCGTACTCCTCCCGGGCGATCCGCACCCACCTACGTGCCCGTGGGATCAAAGCGGTCATCCCCGAACCGGCCGACCAGCAGGGCCACCGCAGACGGCGCGGTGCCCGCGGCGGGCGCCCCGTCAGCCTCGACGCGGACGCCTACAAGGGCCGCAACGTCATCGAGCGTCAGTACGCGCACCTGAAGCAGTGGCGGGGTCTGGCGACCCGGTATGACAAGTACGCGATCGTCTACCGGTCCGCTGTGGTGCTGAATGCTGTGATCGCATGGTCCAAACGATTGTCAGACATGCCCTAGTCGGTCATCCTCAAAGTGACGCTGCCGGAGCGGGCGGACTTCTACCGCGAGTTCGTGGACCATCCCCGAGTGATCCGCGTCCTGGCCCTGTCGGGCGGCTATACCCGGGCCCAGGCCACCACCCTGCTGGCCCGCAACCACGGCGTGATCGCCAGCTTCTCCCGCGCCCTGACCGAAGGGCTGAGTACGGCCCAGAGCCCAGCGCAGTTCAATGCGGTGTTGGATGAGGCCATCAACGCGATCGCGACGGCCTCTCGCACCTGACCGGAGGCCATAGGACCGCTGCGGTAGTCTGCGGCCGCCGAAGCGGTGTCCGACCACCCCCCATTCCTGGGGCCGGGCACCGCCTCAGCGGCGTCTGCCGCGCAGTTCAACGGGCAGCCACCGAGGAGCGCACGAAGTCCTGGCGCACCCCCAAGGCGCGGTCGGTGCGCCGGATGGACTCGCCGCCGTCGTCGACGGTTCCGGTGAGGGCCCGGATCGCGTCGATGTTCTCGGGGACGACGATCGCCTGGTTGTCCACCGTGTAGGTGTAGTACAGCTCGTTGCCGTCCACGGTGAGGATGTCTTCCCAGAGGGCCACCTCATACATATCACCCCGGGGCCGGCCCAGGTCCTCCATGAGTTCCACGGTGCTATTGACCGCCACGACGCCGTCCGAGCGCCGGACGAAGGCGATCCGCGGCATCGCCCGGAACGCCTCCAACACCTCCTGCTTCTCGGCCGGGCGGGTGAGCTCGATCGTCCAGTAGTGCAGGTGGTTCTGAGTGTGGGCTCCCTTGGCGGCCATGGTGACCACGTCCAGGTCCGGGACCACCGACTGGGCGTCGGGCCCCTGATGGCTGGGGATTCGGCCCTCGGGGACGATGGTGTTCATGATCCCCGAGTGGTCCGATTCCCACGGATCGGTGGCCCGGCGGATGAGCACCCCCCGGGCCTTGGACAGCAGTCCGACGTCCTTCAGCGCGGTAAGGGCCCGGACGGTGGCGGTGGTATTGCAGGACACCACCCGGGTGCTGTCCCGGCCCAGGGCGGTGGCGTAGTTGGCGTGGGCGACGAAGGAGTGGCCGGTGAGATCGTGCTTCTCCCCGCCCTGGAACACGGATTTGACCCCGTGGGCACGGTAGAGCTCCAGGTTGCCGGCGCCCACCTGGGCCGGGGTGCAGTCCACCACGACGTCAACGTTCTCGAGCAGGTCGTGCAGGCCTCCGACGACGGGAAGGCCGGCATCCGCCATCACCGGTAGGGCCTGCTCGGTAGAGGCGTAGACGGGGATACCCTTCCCGGCCGCAGTCGCGATCCGGTAGTCAGCGATGACGTCACTGACTCCGACCAGCGCCATGTCCTCCTGGGCCCGGACCGCGTCGGCGACGCGTTTGCCGATGACCCCGTACCCGTTCACCGCGACCTTGATCTTGTCCTGCATGCTCGTCTCCTTTCCTGGAGGACCCGTTCCGGTTTCGGGGTCTATCGCCAGCCGCGTCTCACCGGATGCCCGCAGCGGACGACGGTGCTCAGAGCTTGTCGAGCATCTGTTGCATTTCGGTGATCTCGGCCTCCTGGTCGGCGATGACCTGCTCGGCGAGCTGCACGGCCTGCGGGTTCTGGCCGTCCTCGACCTCGTCCTTGGCCATGTCCACGGCGCCCTTGTGGTGGGCGGTCATCTGCTCCAGGTACAACCGGGCGGCCTCGGTGCCCTGGGCCTGCTCCAGGGCGGCCATGTCCTCCTCGGACATCATCCCGGACATCCCGCCGTGGTCCATGCCCTCCATACCGTCCGTGTCCACGGGGTCTTGGCCCCAGGCGGTGAGCATGGCGTTCATGCGCTCGATCTCCGGGCCCTGGGCGTCGATGACCTTCTGGGCGAACGCGGCCACCTCCGCCGGGACGTCATCCTTGGCCAGCAGCATCTCGCTCATCTCAACGGCCTGCTGGTGGTGCGGGATCATCATTTGGGCGAACATCACGTCCGCGTCGTTGTGCTCGGCGGAGACCTCCTCGGCCGAACCGGTCGCCGTGGTGGACGGTGTCGCGGTGGCCGTGGCCGCAGGGGTGGCGGCGGGGGCGGAGCTGGTCGCGGTGGCCGAGGCCTCAGCGCCGGCGTTCTCGTCCTGGGCGCCGGTGCCGCAGGCGGTCAAGGTCAGGGCGGAGGCCAGGGCCAGGGCGGTCAGCGTCATGGTGCGTTTCATGGTGGGTCCTTCCACAGTGGGTTGAGGGTTCATATCAGAGTTAGCGCCAAGAGGCGCGATCAGGAGGTCGCGGGTTGAAGGGCAGCCTGCGACCGGGGGCGCTCGAGAGGAGCCAGGTGCTCCGGGTCCAGGTCGATCCGGCGCAGCAGCTGGGCGTTGAGGGCCACCACGATGGTGGAGACGGACATCAGGATCGCGCCCACCGCGGGGGAGAGCACGAACCCGATCGGGGCGAGCACGCCGGCGGCCAGCGGCACGGCGAGCACGTTGTAGCCGGTGGCCCACACCAGGTTCTGGATCATCTTGGTGTAGCTGGCCTGGGAGAGCTCGATCATCGACAGCACCGCGCGGGGGTCGTTGCTGGCCAGCACAACGCCGGCGGACTCCATGGCCACGTCGGTGCCGGCGCCGATGGCGATGCCGACCTCGGCCCGCGCCAGCGCCGGGGCGTCGTTGACGCCGTCGCCCACCATGGCCACGGACAGTCCCCGGGACTGCAACTCGGTGACCTTGGTGTCCTTGTCCTGGGGGAGGACCTCGGCGAAGACCTCGTCGATGCCCAGGTCCGCCCCGACGGCCTCGGCGACCTGGCGGGCATCGCCGGTGATCATCGCGACCTTGATGCCGCGGGCGTGCAGGGCGGCCACGGCGGCCCGGGACTCGGGGCGGACCTTGTCCTCCACGGCGACCGCGCCGATAACGGACCCCTCGCGCAGCACGTGCAACACCCCGGCCCCGCGCGCGGTCCAGGAGGCGGTGTGCTCAGTGATCTCCGCCGGCATGGTCAGGTTAAGCTCGCGCAGCATGTTCGGGCCCCCGACGAGGATCTCGGAGCCGTCCACGGTGGCGCGCACCCCGCGGCCCATGGCAGCACTGAAGTCCGTGCCGCGCTTGCGCAACGTGCTGGCCTGCGGGTGCTGCCCGGCGGCGGTGACGATGGCCCGGGCCACGGGGTGCTCGCTGTCAGCCTCGGCCGCGGCGGCCACCGCCAGCAGTTCTGCCTCGGACACGCCGGGCATCGCGGTGACGGCGGTGACGACGTGGGCGCCCTCGGTCAGGGTGCCGGTCTTGTCGAACAGGACCACGTCGATGGTGCGCATCCGCTCCAGGGCCATCCGGTCCTTGATCAGGACCCCGGACTTGGCGGCCTTCTCCGTGGAGAGGGCGATCACCAGCGGGATGGCCAGGCCCAGGGCGTGCGGGCAGGCGATGACCAGCACGGTCACGGTGCGGGTGACCGCGTCGGTGGGCTGGCCGATCGCGGTCCACACGATCGCGGTGATGATCGCCGCGACCAGGGCGAACCAGAACAGCAGGGCCGCCGCCCGGTCGGCCAACGCCTGGGCGCGGGAGGAGGATTCCTGGGCGTCAGCGACCATCCGCTGGATCCCGGCCAGGGTCGTGTCGGTCCCGACGGCGGCCACCTTCACCCGCACGGTGTTGTCGGTGGCCACGGTCCCAGCGACCACCGTGTCCCCGGCCTGGCGCAGCACAGGCTTCGACTCCCCGGTGATCATCGCCTCGTCGAACTCCGCGGCGCCCTCGAGGATGGTCCCGTCGGCCGGCACCCGGGCCCCGGCCCGCACTAGCACCACATCGCCCACGGCCAACTCGGTGATCGGCACGGTGATGGTGTCACCGTCCACGACCTTCTCGGCCTCCTCCGGCAGCAGCGCCGCCAGCGCGTCCAAGGCGGAGGAGGCCGCGCCCAGGGCGCGCATCTCCATCCAGTGGCCCAGCAGCATGATGACCACCAGCAGCGCCAGCTCCCACCAGAAGTCCAGCATCAGGTCCCCGATGCCCAGGGTCGTGACCCAGGAGGCGACGAAGGCCACCGTGATGGCCATCGCGATCAGCAGCATCATCCCGGGCTGGCGGGCGCGCAACTCGGTCAGCCCGCCCTTCAGGAAGGGCATGCCGCCATAGAGGTAGATCACGGTGCCCAGCACCGGGGCGATCCACGCCGAGCCCGGGAACTCGGGGACGTGGTAGCCCAGCAGCTGCCCGACCATGTGGCTGAAGAACACCACCGGGATGGAGAGCACCAGTGAGACCCAGAACCGGTTCTTGAACATCGCGGTGGAATGCCCGGCGTGCTGACCGTGGTCGTGGACCTGGTGCTCCTCGTCCAGGGCCGAGTGGGCGTGGCCCTGGGGCATGGCCTGCCCGTGGGTGGCCGCGTCCGCGGGGTGGTGGGCGGCATGGTCGGTGTGGTTGGCGTGGCCGGCGTGGGGGTTCGGGTCTGGGTGTTCGGCGGTCTGGTCGGTGGGGTGATCGTGGTGGTGCGGGGTGCTCATGGTGTTCCTTCTGCTCGGCGGTCTGTTCGGCGACCGGCTCGGCGGTGGGGCGCCGACCTCGAGGGGATGGGTCGGTTAGATCCGGACGCGGTAGCCGGCCGCTTCGATGGCCGTCCGCACGGAGTCCGCGGAGGCGGGCCCGGTCACGGTGACGGGGGAGGCCCCGCCGGCGACCAGTTCGACCCGGACATCGTCCACCCCGTCCAGGGCGCTCACGGCCTCGGCGACGGAGCCCACGCAGTGTCCGCAGGTCATGCCCTCCACCTGGTAGGTCGCGTCGCCGGCGCTCGTCCCGGTTGGGTCGGCACTCTGGCGCCCGGCGGGGGCGGTGGCGTCGGCGGCTGGGGCGCAGCACGAGCAGCCGTTGGTGGCCCCCGGCAGCGGGGTGCGGGCGGATTCGGTCATGACGGTCTCCTTCAGGTCTGAGGGCGGCGCCGGACGGCGCCTCTCCTCTTGGTATATACCCCCTGGGGGTATCATTCAAGGGGTGGAGCGCCGGTGTTCACGGTGGATAAACGGGTGCGCCGGTAGGTGGGCTGGTCGGGGGGCTGCTTGGTGGGCAGGTCGATGGTGAACGTCGCCCCGGCCGTGGTGGAGGTGGCGCTCAGGGTGCCGCCGTGGGTCTGGATGAGAGCTCGGGAGATGGCCAGGCCGACCCCGGAGCCGCCGTGGTCACGGTCGCGGGCGGTGTCCCCGCGGTAGAAGCGTTCGAAGACGTGCGGCAGGTGCTCGGGAGAGATCCCCTCCCCGGTGTCGGTGACGCTGAGCGTGACCCCGGACGGGCTTTGTCGGGCCTCGAGGGTGACCCGGCCCCCGGCCGGGGTGTGGCGCAGGGCGTTGGTGAGCAGGTTGCCCAGGACCTGGCCCATGCGCTGGCGGTCCACGTCCACGGCCAGGCCCGGATCGGCGTCCATGGTCAGGGCCACGCCCTTGGTGGCGTAGGCCTCCTTGTGGGCCTCGGTCGCGGCATGCAGCAGCCCGCTGACCCCTTGGGGGCTGCGGTCCAGTTCGATCCGGCCCTCCTCGGCGCGGGAGACGTCGTTGATGTCCTCCACCAGCCGGGTCAACCGGGCCAGCTGCTCGCCCATCAGCTCACCGGTGGGCTCGTCCCAGTGGGACACCCCGTCTTGCAGGGCCTCGTGGTAGACGGTCAGCACGGAGACGGGGGTGCGCAGCTCGTGGGCCAGGTCCGAGAGCATCCGTCGACGGGTGTCCTCGGTGCGCTGAAGCCGTGCGGCCATGGTGTTGAAAGACCCTGCCAGCTCCTCCACCTCGGTGCCGGCGCCCATGGCCGGCACGCGGGTGTCGTACCGTCCACCGGCCATGGCCTTGGCCGCCTGGGTCAGGGCGTTGATCGGACTCTGGATCCGGCGGGCGACATTCCAGGTCAATGCCAGACAACAGATCAAGGCCGTGGCCAGGGCCACGCCCAGGGTCCAGAAATTGGCGTCCCGGTAGGCCTGCTCCACGTGCAGCACCTGGGCTGCATCGTGTCCGGCCCCGGCCTGTTCCAGGTGCTCGTGGAACAGTGGTGGGCCGGCCAGGGAGGCCACCACCACCGCGGCCAGCACGCTGGCCCCCACCACCAGCAGCTGGGCGAGGAAGAACCGGGCCGCTAATCCTTGGTAGCGCCGCCGGCCGGTCATTGCTCCGCCATCCGGTAGCCGACCCCGCGGACGGTGTCGATATAGCGGGCCGGGTCCGCGTCGAGCTTGCGGCGCAGGTTCTTGATGTGCACGTCCACGAGCCGTTCATCGCCCACCCAGGCCGGGTCCCAGACGATATCGATCAGCTGGCGCCGGGAGAAGGCCTGGTGCGGGCGCCCCGACAAGGCGGCCAACAGGTCGAACTCCGTGCGCGTTAGTTGCACCACCTGGCCCGACACGCGGGCCTCGTGGGCGGCCAGGTCGATGACCAGGTCACCGCAGACCCGTTCCGGTTCGGGGGCTGACACCGTTGTGCGCGGCCGGCGCATGACCGCCCCCACCCGGGCGACCAGCTCCCGGACGCTGAAGGGTTTGGTGATGTAGTCATCGGCCCCCACCGCCAATCCCTCCAACCGGTGGTGCTCATGGCCGCGGGCGGTGAGCATCAGCACATAGCACTCGGAGAAGGCCCGCACCCGCCGGCACACCTCGATCCCGTCCAGCCCGGGCAGGCCCAGGTCCAGGACCATCACGTCGGGCTCGTGAACCCGGGCGGCCTGCACTGCGGCCGGGCCGGTGTGGGTGAGGGCCACCTCGTAGCCGGCCCGCTCCAGGTAGGTGGCCACCATGCGCGCCAGCGGCTTCTCGTCATCGACCACCAACACCCGGCCGGCCGCCGGACCAGTCCCAGTGTCAGTCCCAGTGCCAGTGCCAGAATTCATGGGTCCAGTCTCGCTCTGTCTCGCGCCCCGGCGGCTCAGAACGGTGCCGGGGCGGGGAATCTTCATCGAATCTTCAAGGCAAACCGCCCCATCCCGGCGCGTCACCGGCCGACAATGGTAGATAGCCCCGCCTTTTGGCCCGGGGCGGAAAGGCTCCATGACCCCCCTGACCCGCAGAACCCTGATCGCCGGCGGGCTGACCCTGCTCGGCGCTGGCACCCTCACCGCCTGCGCCGCGCCGAACCCCGCGACATCCCCGGCGGCCGGCACCGGCACGCAGGGCACCGGCACGGCCATCACCCACGTCCATGCCCTCACCCGGGACCCCGAGTCCGGTGAGGTGCTGCTGGCCACCCACCAGGGCCTGTTCCGGCTCCAGGACGGGGAGCTGACCCAGGTCGGTCCGGTCGTGGACTTCATGGGTTTCACCCTGACTCCCGAGGGCCGCTACCTGGCCTCGGGTCACCCCGCACCGCGCACCGACCTGCCCGAGCCGCTGGGCCTGGCCGAGTCCACCGACCGGGGCCAGAGCTGGACGGTGCTCTCCCGCGGCGGCGCATCCGATTTCCACGCCCTGGCCGCCGGCCCGAACGGGGTCCTCGGCTTCGATGGGCAACTGCGCGCCAGCACCGACGGCCTCACCTGGCAGAGCCTTGAGATCCCCGTCGCCCCGGCATCGCTGGCGATCTCCCCCAAAACCGGGACCGTGCTGGCCACCACCGAAACCGGCATGTTGCGCTCGACCGACCACGGCGCGACCTGGACCACCCTGGACACCCCCCAGCTGATGCACCTGGTCGCCTGGGCCGATGACACCACCGCCGTGGGCGCCGGCACCGAGGGACACCTGCTGACCAGCACCGACGCCGGCGACACCTGGACCGCCAGCGACCGCCCGGTCGGCACGGCCACCGCCCTGGGAACGGGCATCACCGACGACGGGCAGACCGAAGCACTGCTGGTCGTCGGCTCGACCGTGCTGTCCACCACGGACGGCGGGAACACCACCGAATCGCTGCTGTGACCTCCCCCCGCCGCCCCCTGTCCGGCTGGCCCGCCCTTCGAACCGTTCTGGGCACCCTCGTGTTGATCCTGGGCCTGCTCGGGATGCACGCTGGTACGGGCACCAGCGCGGCTTGGGCCGCCACCGGTACGGCCGCCGCCACAACTGTTCATCACCTCGGGCCGGGCGCCATCGGTCCGGCCGGCATGGTGCCCGAGGTCGTGCTCCCGGCCGAGCCTGCCGGGGATGAGGCAGCCGACCCCGGGTTGCCGGTCTGTGCCCTGGAGGCCGTGGACGATACCTGCGCCTCGGCCCTGACCAAGGCACCTGTCGTGTCCCACTTGGCCTCCCGGGCCCTCCTGCCTAGGGCATGTCTGACAATCGTTTGGACCATGCGATCACAGCATTCAGCACCACAGCGGACCGGTAGACGATCGCGTACTTGTCATACCGGGTCGCCAGACCCCGCCACTGCTTCAGGTGCGCGTACTGACGCTCGATGACGTTGCGGCCCTTGTAGGCGTCCGCGTCGAGGCTGACGGGGCGCCCGCCGCGGGCACCGCGCCGTCTGCGGTGGCCCTGCTGGTCGGCCGGTTCGGGGATGACCGCTTTGATCCCACGGGCACGTAGGTGGGTGCGGATCGCCCGGGAGGAGTACGCCTTATCGCCCAGCACGGCCTCGGGGCGGGTCCGGGGCCGCCCTACTGGCCGGGTCACGCGCAGCTGCGCCAGAAGAGGAAGCAGCATCGGGGAGTCCCCTGCCTGGCCGGGGGTGATCAGGCTGACCAGCGGCAGCCCGGTCCCGTCCACGAGCTGATGGATCTTCGTGCTCAGCCCGCCACGGGAGCGCCCGATGCCGTGATCGGCCGGCTCCTCACGCGGATTCTTGTAGTTCGATCCATCCCCCTGTGTGGCGGGTGATGTTCGTCGCGTGCTGGTGGGCGCGGGCGATCGTGGAGTCCACCGAGACCGACCAATCGATCAGGCCTTCGGCGTCAGCGGCGGCGGTCAGCGTGGCCAGCACCGTGTCCCATGTGCCCTCTTCAGCCAAGCGCCGATGCCAGGTCCACACGGTCTGCCAGGGCCCGTAGACCTCGGGCAGATCCCTCCAAGCGATTCCGCACCGGTACCGGTAGATGATCGCCTCCACCATGGTGCGGGCGTCGGCGAACGGCCTGCCGGCGCGGCCGGTCCGGGTCGGGAGCATCGGGGCGATCAACTCCCATTGGGTGTCAGAGAGCATCTGGAACCGGGACATGTCCCCAGGGTCTCAGCTGACTCGTGCATCTATTCTCAGACACGCCCTAGCCCCGGTGGGGGACTGACCGCACCACCCCTGCCCTGGGTTGCCCATTTCCGGCCCCCGTGGACCCTTCACTGGCTCAACTGGCCGTCAGCCGCACCTAAAGCCCCCGGCCGCGCCCCACCGGTGAGCGCAGGGTCCGCCAATACCTCCGGGTGACAGCGGCACGCAGCCCCGGTACGCCACCGGCCTCACCCAGCAACTGATCAGCCATGCCCGGCCCCGTCGCGCCCGCCTGCGACACGGGGCCGGATGACGGAAAGAAGAACCGATGACCTCCTCACTGACCACCCGCCGCACCTTCCTGGGCGCCTCCGTCGGGGCCCTGGCGCTGGCCGGGCTGGCCGCCTGCGCCGATCCCGTCATCAGCCCCCAACCGTCAGGGCGCATCCTGCCCACCGACCCGCTGGTCGCCGAGTACGAGAAACGACGCGCCGCCTCGGGCACCACCGTCACCCACCGGCTCTCCGCCGCACCCCTCGAGACCTCCCTCCAGGGTCGGGGCCTGACCACCTGGGGATACAACGACGGCCTCAACGGGCCGCTGCTGCGCGCCCAGACCGGGGACCTGCTCAAGGTCAGCGTCGCCAACGACCTGCCCGAGGACACGAGCGTGCACTGGCACGGGCTGGCCCTGCGCAACGACGCCGACGGAGTCCAGGGGGTGACCCAGGACCCCATCGCCGCCGGAGGACGCTATACGTACGGCTTCCGGCTGTCCCATCCGGGCACGTACTGGTACCACTCCCACTTCGACACCCAGCGCGAACGCGCCCTGTACGGGGCCCTGATCGTCGAGGACCCCAACGAGCCCCTCAGCTACGACCAGGAATGGGTCGTGATCCTGGACGACTGGCTCGACGGGATCACCGGAACACCGCAGGACGTCGTCGAGGAACTCTCCGCCGGGATGGACATGTCCGGCGACATGGAGGGCATGGCCGGCATGGCGGGCATGGACCACGGGTCCATGAGCCAGGACAGCTCCTCGGGCATGCCCATGAAGCACATGCTCATGGGCGCTGAGAGCGACTATCTGGGCGGGGACGCCGGCGACGTGAAGATCCCCGTGCACCTGTTCAACGGCCGCCCCCCATCCGACCCGGACACCTTCTCCAGCACCCCGGGCAACCGGATCCGCCTGCGCTTGATCAACGCGGCCGGAGACACCGCCTACCGGGTCGGGATCCCCGGCCAGGAACTGACCATCACCCACACCGACGGGTTCCCGGTCCAGCCCCGCCAGGCCGATGCCGTCGTCCTGGGGATGGGCGAACGCCTGGACGTGCTGATCACCCTCGGCGACCAGGCGGTGCCCGTACTGGCCCTGCCCGAGGGCAAGACCGGCCACGCCTACGGCATCATCGCAGCCGGTCCAAAGACCACGCTCTCCGGTCGGCTCCCACAGACCCTGGGCGGAACCGTGCTCGATGGCAGCCGACTGAAGGCACACGAATCCGTCCTGCTCCCACCCAAGGACCCGACCACGACCCACGGGGTACGCCTCACCGGATCGATGATGGAGTACGACTGGGGCATCAACGGGCGACGCTTCGACCCGGCCAACCCCTTCGAGGGCGCCTTCGAACTCCGGTTGGACGAACGCGTGCGGGTCACGATGACCAACGACACCGACATGTGGCACCCCATGCACCTGCACGGCCACACCTTCCAGCTGGCCGACCATGGCGCCCGCAAGGTCACGGTCATCATCAAACCCCGGCAAACCATCGTCTTCGACTTCGAGGCGGACAACCCGGGCCAGTGGCTAACCCACTGCCACAACGCCTACCACGCCGAGGCCGGGATGATGGGCGTCTTCTCCTACATCCACTGACCCTCCCGCCCGGCCCACACCCCTCCATCCACGGGGGCATCGCACGGTGGCCGCCCAGGAAAGAACATGCCTTTATCGCTCACCCCCACCCACCGTGCCCAGCCCGCCCGAGACCTCTGGCCCGGCACCCCCGTCCTGACCCGTAGGAGGAAAGGGTCTGCCGTGAGTTTGGTTGACATCTGATCTGTGGTCCCGGGAGGGACTGCTGGAAGGATGACCCCATGCCCGCTGCATACCCCCGAGAGTTCCGCCAGGACGTGGTCGCGATCGCCCGTAAGGGTCAGATGCCGATCGCGCAGGTCGCGAAGGACTTCGGCATCGCCGAGTCCTGCCTACGGCGCTGGCTGGCCCAGGATGATGTCGAGGCCGGGATCCGGCCCGGCATCACCAAGGCTGAGAACGAGGAGCTGAAGGCTCTCAAGCGCCGCAACCGCGAGTTGGAGATGGAGAACGAGGTCCTACGGCGTGCGGCCGCGTATCTGTCCCAGGCGAACCTGAAATTGGGTCAGTCCCCAAAATGACCTATCCCGTCGTGAAGGACCTGGCCCGCGACGGGATTGCCGTGAAACTCTCCTGCCGGGTCCTCGGGTTCTCCCGTCAGGCCTACTACCAGTGGCTGGCCGAACCTGTCAGCGAGCGGGAATGGTCCGACGCGCATGCCGCCAACGCCGTCCTCGATGCCCATGCCGATGACCCGGAGTTCGGATACCGGTTCCTGGCTGATGAGCTCCGCGGCCGTGGCCTGGCCGTGTCGGACCATCAGGTGTTGAAGGCCTGTCGGCTCGTGAAGGTCCGCTGCTGCCACTCGATCCGTCGCGGCTCGGGCAAGCGTCCTGGCCCTGCCGTTCATGATGATCTGGTTCGTCGTGAGTTCGCCGCTGAGAAGCCGAACCAGCTGTGGCTCACGGACATCTCAGAGCATTGGGCCGGGGATTCCAAGCTCTATCTCTGCGCGGTCAAGGACGTGTTCTCGAACCGGATCGTGGGCTACTCGATCAATCGGCGGATGAGCTCGCAGCTGGCCGTGGACGCCCTGCAGATGGCTCTGGGCCGGCGTGGAGGCAAGGCCGAGGTGCAGGGTTGCCGGGTGCATTCGGATCGAGGATCGCAATTTCGAGCCAGGCGGTTCGTGGAGACGCTCCGGGTCAACGGCCTGGTCGGGTCGATGGGCAGGGTCGGTGCTGCTGGGGACAACGCGGCAATGGAATCCTTCTTCGCGCTGTTGCAGAAGAACGTGCTGAACCGGCGTCGCTGGCAGTCCTTCGACCAGCTCCGGCTCGCGATCGTGAGCTGGATCGAGCGGACCTATCACCGCCGTCGTAGGCAGGCCCGTCTCGGGAAGCTCACCCCTGTCGAGTTCGAGATGGTTCAATCAGTCCAGGCGGCTGCCGCCGCCTGATAACTCGTGTCAAGCAAACTCATGGCAGACCCTTCTCACGCGCCTGAATCTCGCCGTCATGGATCGACAGCACCTCGGTCTGTGCGCCAGCCCGCTCCAGAAGCGCCGCGCAGGCTCTGACTGACCGACATCAGGAAGCACTTCACGGCTGAGGAGAAGCTCTGTCTCTGCGCGAACAAGGCCGTCGCAGGCCGCGGCGGTGCAGCCGTGGTGGCTGGGTGCCTGGTGCACGAGGACCGGGGCTCGCAGTTCCGATCTGGCCTATTTCAGGACGCGCGCACCCGTCATGGGCCGATCGGCTTCGTACTCGACGTCCTGACGCGCGGTTCTGCCGGCCGGTCGGCCTGATCCCGCGCTCCGGGTGATCACGGCGTCGGATCGAGCCTGACAGGTCAGCGTCGGCGCCGTGGTGGATGGCATGCACCACCCCCACGAGCGCCGTGTCGCGTTCAGCACTCTGGTGGGCCTACCTGCCCCCTCACTCCGCCAGGAATTCCAGCAGGATCCGGTTGAACTCCTCGGAGTGGCTGATGCTGAAGCCGTGCGGGGCATCCTTGACGAGTTCGACGCGGCTGCCGTCGATCGCCTTGTGCGTCCGCTTGCCGGAGCCCTTGAACGGCACGATCTGGTCGGCGTCGCCGTGCAGGACCAGGGCCGGCACGGTCACTGCCGGCAGGTCGCGGCGGAAGTCGGTGGCCCCGAACGCGTCCATGCAGGCCAGCGCCGCCGTCTGGTCGGACTGCAGCGCCATCCGGATGGCCTCCTGGCGCTGCTCCTCGGTGACCTTGAGGCTGCTGGTCAGGCCGGCCAGCTTGGGGGTGGAGAAGAACGTCGTCGTGAAGTCGTCGAAGAACGACTCGCGGTCCTTCTCGAGACCCGCGCGCATCTCGGCGGCCTGCTTCTCGGTCAGCGGGCCGTCGGGGTTGTCGTCGGTCTTCAGCAGGTACGGGGGCACCGCGCCGGCGAACACCACCGAGTGGATCCGGTCCGCGCCGAACCGGGACATGTAGCGCGCCACCTCGCCACCGCCCATCGAGAAGCCCACGAGCGTCACGTCACGCAGGTCGAGCTCGGTGAGCAGACCGTGCAGGTCGGCGGTCATCGTGTCGTAGTCGTACCCGCCGGCGGGCTTCTCCGAGGCACCGAAGCCCCGCCGGTCATAGGTGATCACGCGGTAGTGCGGGGACAGGGCTGCGACCTGGTCCTTCCACGAGTCGAGGGTCAGCGGCCAGCCGTGGATGAGGACCACGGGACGCCCGTGGCCGGCCTCCTCCACGTTCAGTCCGATCGTGCCGTGGTCCGTGGGGATCTGCATGAGGGTCATGTGCGTCTGCCTTCCTGTGCTCTCGGGGGACGACGGCGGCGCTCGGCCGCCGCTTCCTCCTCACGCTAGGCACGCGCTCGGCACGTGTCAGGCTTCGGTCTCCGCCATCCTGCGCAGCGTCAGCGCGTTGAACGCGGCGTGGCCGTGGTTGTCGTTGTTGAAGTAGACGTAGGCGGGGCGCGCGCCCGCCGCGTCCGCGCCGGTCAGCTCCCGCAGCCGCTTCACCCAGGGGGAGAGCTCGGCGTCGGAGAACGAGCCGCCGTAGCGCCAGTCCGGGTCCGCGTTGTGGAAGCGCACGTAGGCGAGGCGCCCGGTCGCGCGCAGCACCGGCTCCCGCCCGGCGATCACCGAGACCACGAACCCCGCCCCGTGCCGGTCGAGGAGGTCGAACACGTCCTCGTCCAGCCAGGACTCGTGCTGGACCTCCACCGCCACGCGCACCCGCTCGGGCAGCAGGCCGAGGAACCCGGCGAGTCGGTCGTCGTCGCGGTGCAGGTTGGCCGGCAGCTGCAGCAGCAGCGGCCCGGCGTGGTCACCGAGCAGGTCCAGCGTGTGCACGATGCGCTCCACCCAGTCCTGCGGCTCGTTGAGCTTGCGGTAGTGGGTCAGGTAGCGGGAGGCCTTGACGGCCATCTCGAAGCCGGCGGGCAGGCGCTCGCGCCAGGCCTCGACGGTGCTGTCCGCCGGCCAGCGGTAGTGGGAGCCGTTGAGCTCGACCGTCCGGAATCGCTCCGTGTAGTGGTCGAGCTGATCGGCGATCCGCAGCCCCTGCGGGTAGAAGGTCCCGCGCCAGTGCCTGTAGGTCCAGCCGGAGGTCCCGATCCGCACGTCCATCCCCCGACGATAGCCCCGGCACGGGTTCCCGGGTCTTGCCTTGACCCGCCGCGGCAGGCGTAGCGTCCCGCTGATCATCGCGGTGGCTCAGAGGTACGACCGGAAGATGGGCATCGGCTCCCTGATCGCCACGATGCTCCCGTCCTCGATCGCCTTCCTGCCCGCGTGCACCGGCATGGTCATCGGCTGGATGCGGCTGGACCTGCCGATGGGCCCGAATGCCCCGGTCCAGTGAACGCCGTGACCGGCCCGGCGCCCGCCCGCCTGCCCGTCCACTACTGTGACCAGGAATGGACACGACGCGATTCGACGACGACCTGCGCGCGATGCTCGACGAGGTGGAGTCCGACCGCCGCGGCGAGCCCTCCGACTACCTCGAGGACGTCGCCGGCCAGCATGTGGACGGCCTCGCCGTGGCGGTGTGCACGGTGGACGGCCACCAGGCCGCCGCCGGGGAGACCGAGCACGCCTTCGCGCTGCAGTCGGTCTCCAAGGCCCTCACCTACGCGGTGGTGCTGCAGGAGATCGGCCTGGACCACGTGCTGGAGCACGTGGGCGTCGAGCCCTCCGGTGAGTCGTTCAACCACCT
The DNA here is from genome assembly GCF_014138885.1 of Micrococcus luteus. Taxonomy (NCBI): domain Bacteria; kingdom Bacillati; phylum Actinomycetota; class Actinomycetes; order Micrococcales; family Micrococcaceae; genus Micrococcus; species Micrococcus luteus. The sequence goes on along the minus strand of NZ_JACJIK010000001.1, from coordinate 810,548 downwards.
GTCCCTGCACGACGACGGCCGGCCGTGCAACCCGCTGATCAACGCCGGCGCCATCCTGGTCCACTCCCTCCTGCCCGCCGGGGACGAGGACGAGCGGACGGCCCTGCTGCTGCGCCGCTACAGCGCGCTGGCCGGCGTCGAGCTGGAGGTCAGCGAGGACGTCCTCGACGCCGAGCGCACCCGCGCCGACCGCAACCTGGGCCTGGCCCACCTGCTCGCCGACGCCGGCCGGCTGCCCATCTCGGCCCGCGAGGCCGTGGCCGGGTACCTCGCGCAGTGCTCGGTCCTGGTCACCGCACCCCAGCTGGCCGTCATGGGCGCCACCCTCGCCGCTGGCGGCACGAACCCCGTGACAGGGGAGCGGGTGCTGGACGAGTGGGTAGCGCAGCAGGCGATGTCCGTGATGCTCACCTGCGGCATGTACGACGCCAGCGGCCAGTGGGTGGCCGAGGTCGGCGTGCCCGCGAAGTCCGGCGTCTCGGGCGCGCTGCTCGGCGCCGTGCCCGGGGCCCTGGGCATCGCCACGTGGTCGCCGCGCCTGGACGAGCAAGGTAACTCCCGGCGTGGCATCGGGTTGTTCGAGGGGCTCAGCGCACGCTGGGACCTGCACGTGCTCCAGCACCGTGGCGCCCTGCGCGGCCTCAGCGGGCCCCGCTGACCCCGCGTTGACGCCTAGCCGCCGCGGCGCCGTCGTCGCGTGGGCCACGCCGCCGACGACGCCGCGCCCCGTCCCTTGTCACCCTCTGGCGCTCGCCTCGTAGCATCGGGCCCATGACCACTCCAGAGAAGAAGGACGACGCCCCCGCGATCCCCGTGCGGGACTCGCAGCTGGCCCACGACGACCCGCGCACCCGCCACCCGAAGCTCCGCGTCGCCAAGCAGCGCCAGCCCGAGCCGGGCCTGGACGTGAAGACGGATCCCGTCCCGGACATCGGTCTGGACTCGTACCGGGGGATGGGCCGGCTGACCGGCCGCAAGGCCCTGATCACCGGCGGCGACTCCGGCATCGGTGCCGCGGTCGCCATCGCCTACGCCCGTGAGGGCGCGGACGTCGCCATCGCCTACCTGCCTCAGGAGCAGCCCGACGCCGACCGCGTCCTGGCGGCGATCGAGGCGGCCGGGCGCACCGCCGTCGCGTTGCCGGGCGACCTGATGGACGCCGACTACCGTGCCTCCCTCGTGGACGAGGCCGCGCAGCGCCTCGGCGGCCTGGACATCCTCGTGAACAACGCGGGCAAGCAGTTCATCTCCGATGACCTGACCGATCTCACCGACGAGCAGGTCCACGAGACGTTCCAGATCAACATCATGTCCATGTTCACGCTCAGCCGCGCCGCGCTGAAGCACATGGGCCCGGGCAGCACGATCGTGAACACCACCTCGGTGCAGGCCTACAACCCCAACCCGAGGCTCCTCGACTACGCGGCCACCAAGGGCGCCATCAACAACTTCACCAAGGGCCTGGCCGAGCAGCTCGGCCCGAAGGGCATCCGTGTCAACGCGGTGGCGCCCGGGCCCATCTGGACGGTGCAGCACGTGTCCTACGGTGAGCCCGAGGAGAAGCTGCCCGAGTTCGGCCACAGCACCCCCATCGGCCGCGCCGGCCAGCCCGTGGAGATGGCGCCCGCCTACGTGTTCCTTGCCTCGGGCGAGTCCAGCTACGTCAACGGCGAGACCCTCAACGCCAACGGCGGCACGCCCACCCCGTGACCGCCCGCCTCCTCGCCGACGTCGACACCGGCATCGACGATGCCTGCGCCCTGCTTTACCTCGTGGGCGCCCACCGCCTCGGCGCCGGTCCCGAGCTCGCGGCCGTCACCACCACGGGCGGCAACGCGACCGCCCGGGACTGCGCCCTCAACACCGCCGCGGTGCTGGACCTGGCCGGTCGGGCCGACGTCGAGGTGGCCGTCGGTGCCGAGACCCCGCTGCGCCGCCCTGCGGTCACCACCCCGGAGACCCACGGCGACGGCGGTCTCGGCCATGCCCGGATCGTTCGGCGCCCCGAGCGGCTCTCGTCCCGGCCCGCCGTGGACGTGTGGCTGGACGAGCTGCGGGCCCACCCCGGGGAGACGACGATCCTCTGCACCGCGCCGCTGACGAACCTGGCCCTCGCTCTGCGCGCCGAGCCGCGCCTGCCGTTCCTCGCCCGCGGCATCGTGATCATGGGCGGCTCCTTCTATCATCCGGGCAACACCACGCCCACCGCCGAGTGGAACACCTGGGTGGACCCGGACGTCGCGAAGGAGGTGTTCACGGCCTTCGAGGGCCTGCCCGAGGATCGCCTGCCGGTGGTCTGCGCGCTCGAGACCACGGAGCGGATCGAGTACACGCCGGCCCTGCTGGACGGCCTCCTGGCCGACGCCGGGGCCCACCCCGTCGGCTGGTCCGCGGACCGACCGCGGGTCGCCGGGCCGGACGCCGCCACCGGCAGCCCCGTCCTGGACGTGCTCGCCGACGCGCTGCGCTTCTACTTCGAGTTCCACCACGACTACGACCAGGGCTACATCGCCCACCTGCACGACCTCTTCGCCGCCCAGGTGGCCGCGGGCCAGGCCCGCATCGCCACGCGGGCCACCGTCGTCGACGTCGAGGCGGACTCGGAGCTGCTGCGCGGCACGACCGTCCACGACACGCGGGACATCTGGGGCAGGCGCCCCAACGCCCGGCTCGTCACGGCCAATGACCCCGCTGAGGTGTTCGCGGCCTTCGCCCGCGCGGTGGGCGCCGTCGTCGCGGGGGAGCGGACGTCCGACGGCGGCGCCCCGGCCCGGTGACCGCCGTCGGGAATGCCGGCCGCCCGCGCGCGGTTGCATCCGACGCATCCGCCCGACCCCGACCTTGCAGGAGCTCCCTCATGACCAGTGTGCCCACCGTCCCCTTCCACGACGGCCAGCAGATCCCGCAGCTCGGGCTCGGCGTGTGGCAGGTCGAGGACGACGTCGCCGCCGACGTCGTCGAGCAGGCGATCCGCGCCGGCTACCGCCACATCGACACCGCCGCGATCTACGGGAACGAGGAGGGCGTGGGCCGCGGCATCGCCGCGTCCGGTGTCGCCCGCGAGGAGCTGTTCCTCACCACCAAGGTGTGGAACTCGGACCAGGGCTACGAGGAGGCGCTCGCCGCCCTCGACGCCTCGCTCGACAAGCTCGGCACCGACTACGTCGACCTCTACCTCATCCACTGGGCCAAGCCTGCGCAGGGGAAGTACGTGGACACCTGGAAGGCCCTGATCGAGGCGCAGAAGCAGGGCAAGGTGCGCTCGATCGGCGTCTCCAACTTCCCGGCCGCCCAGCTCGAGGAGATCATCGAGGCCACCGGTGTGGTGCCCGCGATCCACCAGGTCGAGACCCACCCGTACTGGCAGCAGCGCGAGCTGCGCGAGGTCGAGGGCCGCCACGGCATCGTCCACGAGTCCTGGTCCCCGCTCGGTCAGGGCGGCGACCTCCTCGCCGATCCCGTGGTCACGGAGATCGCCGAGGTCCGCGGCGCGACGCCGGCCCAGGTGGTCATCGCGTGGCACCTCGCCCAGGGCTTCGTGGTCATCCCCAAGTCCGTGACGCCCGAGCGCATCGTCTCGAACCTCGAGGCCGCGGGGGTGGAGCTGACCGCCGACGACGTCGCCCGGATCGACGCCCTCGACCGCGAGGACGGCCGCCTCGGCCCCGACCCGGCGGTCATCGACTTCTGATCCAGCCGCCACCGCGCGCACCCGGCCCGTCCCCCTGGGGGCGGGCCGGTGATAGCTTTGCTCGAGAATGCCCGGTGGCCGCCGCGCCGCCCGGGCGCATCTGTCCAGGCACTCCACGGAAGGCATGCACCATGTCCCACCAGGCTCCCCCCGCCGATGCGTCGAAGGCCCGCGCGCCGCGGACCGCCGTCCCGGTGACCCCGCAGACCCGCGCGAGCTCGCTGACCGACCTGCTCGGCGCCGTCGTGCGCCTGTTGCCCCTGCAGATGAAGGACGAGCTCGCGCTCGCCAAGGGACACGTGGCCGCGAAGGGCAAGAAGGCCGGCATCGGCGCCGGCGTCGCGGTGGTGGGCCTGTTCTTCCTCGCGCTCATGGTGGTCGCCCTCGTGGTGACGTTGGTCGGCGCCTTCGCCGACCCGAGCTTCTGGTTCCCGGCGCTCATGGTGGCGCTCGCGTTTCTCGTGCTCGGCCTGATCTTCGCCGGCGTCGGCCTCGTGATGGTCAAGGGCGCCATGCCGCTCGTGCCGCAGGAGACCGTGCGCAACCTCGAGTACGACCTCGGCTACCTCAAGGAGGGCAACGCCTTCGACCCGGCCGAGTACGACCGCCTCAAGGCGGAGCGCGCCGAGGCCAAGCGTGTCGAGGCCGCCCGTGAGGCCGAGCGGAAGAAGGTGGAGAAGGAGGAGAACAAGAAGGCCCGCAAGAACGGCGAGGCCGCTCCCCACCCGGACCGCGACGACGCCACCGAGGCCGAGATCCGTCGCCGTGCCGACCTGCGCCGCCGCCACCTGGGCGACATCCGCTCCGGCCTGGACGAGAAGACCAACGTGAAGGGCCAGCTCGCGGCCTTCGCCGCCCAGCGCAAGGGTCGCGGCGTCACCCCCGAGACCACGCACGCCACCGAGCAGACCGCGCCGTTCACCGGTGCCGCCCGCGCGGGGGAGCGGACCGCCGAGGCCGAGGACTACGTGAAGGACCACTGGCAGCCGCTCGCGCTGCTCGGCGCCTCCTCCGCCGCGTTCGTGGCGCTCGCCGGCCGCCTGCGCCGCCGCTGACCCGGGGGCGCCCGCCCTCCCCAGCCCCCGAGGCCCCGATCCCCACGGATCGGGGCCTCGTCGTCTGCGGGCAGGGGCGACGGCGTCGGTAGGCTGGGCGTGTGGGGCGCCCGGCGGGGGCGTCCGCCCGCGGACCCTGGAGGAGCGACCCATGCGTGTGATCGACGTCGGCCTGCGCGAGGGCCACGAGTACCGCGTCCGCGACACCTGGCTGACCGTGCCGAACCTCATCACCCTGGCCCGCTTCGCCCTGGTCCCGGTGTTCGTGTGGCTCACCGTCGACGGCCGGCACCTGGACGCGTTCGTGATCCTGGCGGTGCTCTCCGGCACGGACTGGGTGGACGGCTACGTGGCGCGCCGGTTCGACATGATCTCCACGGTCGGGCGGTGGCTCGACCCGGTGGCGGACCGCCTCTCCCTGCTGGTGGTGGCCGTGACGTTCGTGGCCACCGGCATCGCCCCGCTCTGGCTCGCCCTGGCCATCGCGATCCCGGACCTCGTGCTCGCCGCCGTGTGCCTGTGGCTGTTCGGCGGCAGCCCGGATCTGCCGGTCACGGTCCTGGGCAAGGTGCGCACCGCGCTGCTGCTGGTGGGCACGCCCCTGCTGCTGCTCGCCCGTGTGCCGGGGGTCGACGGCGGCCCGTGGAGCGGCGTGGCCCTGGCTCTGGTCGGCGCCGGTTGCCTGCTGCACATCCTCGCCGCGGGGGACTACCTCGTGCGCGCGGTGGGCAAGGCCCGCGGCCTGCGGGCGGACGGTCAGGACCCGCGCGAGCACCCGTCCCGCCGGGGCTGACCCCCTCGCGCATCCTCGTGCCGGCGCCGACGGTTGCTACCGTGGGACGCGCGCCGTGCCCGCGGCCGATCCTCACGGCACGGGCCGGGCGCCGTCGTGCCATCGCCACCACAGAGAGGGACCGCCGTGTCCGACCGTCCCGGGATCGCCGCCGACCGCCCCCTGAAGGTGCTGATCGCCGCAGACACCTATCCGCCGCACGTCAACGGGGCCGCCACCTTCGGCCACCGCCTCGCCACGGCGCTGCACGCGCGCGGCCACGAGGTCCACGTCGTGATGCCGCGCAGTGACGCCGGCCCGGACACCGTGGAGCACCGGCCGGAGGCCACCGTGCACCTGCTGCGCTCCCTGCCGGCGCCGACGCACGAGTACTACCGTGTGGTGCTCCCGCGGCATGCCAAGATCTCCTTCCGCCGCATCTACCGCGAGGTCCAGCCGGACGTCGTGCACGCCCAGTGCCACTACATGATCGGCGAGGCCGCCATCAACGAGGCCGAGCGGCGCCGCATCCGGATCGTCTCCACGAACCACTTCATGCCGGAGAACCTCGAGCCGTTCCTGCCGTTCCCGCAGTGGTTCCTGGACACCGTCTCCCGGGTGTCGTGGAAGGACATGGGTCGACTCATGGGCAAGGGCGCGGTGGTCACCACCCCCACGGCCCTCGCCGCGCAGGCCATGGCCGAGCACGCCGGCCTGGACAACGTTCTCCCGGTCTCCAACGGCATCGACGCGAGCGCCTACGAGCTGCAGCCGGGGGAGAGGGTGGACCATCCCGGCCATCCGGTCGTGCTCTTCGTGGGGCGGCTGGCCGTGGAGAAGAACGTGGAGGTGCTGATCCGTGCGATCGCGCACCTGGCCCGCACCCGCCCCGACCTGGACGTGCACGCCGAGATCGTCGGCGACGGCGAGCAGCGCGACCGCATCCGTGCCACGGTGGACGAGGAGGGGGTGGCCGACCGCGTCCTGCTGCGCGGCCACGTCTCCGAGGAGGAGCTGCGGGCGGCCTACCTGCGCGCCGACGTGTTCTGCCAGCCGGGCACGGCGGAGCTGCAGTCCCTCGTGACCCTCGAGGCGCTCAGCGCGTCCACCCCGGTGGTCCTCGCGGACGCCCTCGCGTTGCCCCACCTCGTGGACGAGGGCGTCAACGGCCACCTCTTCCCGCCCGGGGACCACGTGGCCCTGGCCGATCGGATCGCCCGGATCCTCGACCTCTCGGACGCGGACCGCGCCGCCATGGGCGAGGCGTCCCACGCGAAGGCCCTGCATCATTCCGCCCAGAAGACGGTGGACATCTTCGAGCGCCTCTACCGCGGCGCGACGGCCGCCGAGGTCCGCGCGATGCTCTGAGACCCGTCGGTAGGATGGGCGGGTCCCGCGCGATGCCGCGGGGGAGGGGCGTTAGCTCAGTCGGTCAGAGCAGGGGACTCATAATCCCTGGGTCGCGGGTTCAAGTCCCGCACGCCCTACAGAAAACGGCCCCCGGCCGCGCGGTATGGCGCGGGCCGGGGGCCGTCGTCGTGCCGGTGCTCAGTAGCGGGCGGCCACCGCGAGCATGTCGGACTTCATGATCGTCGTGGAGGTGAACACTAGGCCCGCGTCCTCGTTGAGGGCGTGGGCGAGCTGGCCGCCGCCCATGTACATGGCCGTGTGGTAGATGCGGCCGGTGGACTGGTTCGCATAGAACACGAGGTCGCCGGGCTGGGCCTGGGAGATCGGCACGTAGGACTTCGCGGCGAGGTACTGGTCGCCGGCGCGGCGCGGGATGGAGATGCCGGCCCGGGCCATGGCCTGCTGGGTGAGGCCGGAGCAGTCGAAGCCGGAGGGGCCGTTGCCGCCCCACACGTAATAGGAGGACGGGTTCCGGACGGCGGAGCGCACGTAGTCGACGGCAGCCTGCTTGGACGCGGGCGCCGGCGCAGGGGCGACGGCGGGGGCGCTGGAGGTGGAGACCGAGGTGGTCTTCAGGACCATCCCCGGGTGGAGCATGGTCGAGGAGCTCATGCCGTTGATGGACTGCAGGATCGAGGCGGACACCCCCGTGCGGTAGGAGATGATCCACCAGCCGTCGCCGGCCAGCACGGTGTAGGTCGAGCCCGAGGTGGACGGCGCCGGGGCCGGGGTCGGGGTGGCAGTGCCGGAGGTCTTGAGGACCATGCCGGGATGCAGCACGGTCGCGGCGGTCATGCCGTTGAGCGACTGCAACCTGGACATGGAGACGCCGGTGCGCTGGGCGATGATCCACCAGCCGTCGCCGGAGCGGACGGTGTAGGCGGTCTCGGCGGCCTGGGCGGTCTCGGCGACGGACACGGTGCCGACGCCGGTCAGGGCGGCGGCGCCCAGGGCGAGGGCCACGGAGGCGGCGGCGGTGCGGGGGGCGCGACGCACAGCGGCGTGCGAGGAGGTCACGGACATCGGATCTTCTTCCCGGACAGGACCTGCGGCCCGTGAGGGCGGTGCCTCCGGGCGATGCCCGGAACGAGGCCGGACCGCGGGTGCGAGTTGACGAGCAGTGCGGATGACCGGGTACGCGAGGACGCGGAGGAAGCCCCGGTGTGGCGGATCGGCTGTAACCGATCCGTGATCAAGATACACGATCGTTATCGAAACGCAATCAGAAATTCGGATGACGTCCAGGTGGCCGATCGGCGCTCGACGCGCCCCGGTCGGCACCTACCGTGCGCGGCTGTCCCCGCCCCTCTCCGGCGCGGCGCTAGCGTGGTGCGGGTGAGCCCCTCCCGCCCCCTGCGCCTGCTGATGGACGCCCGCTACACCCGCACCGACTTCCACGACGGCATCTCCCGCTACGGCGCGAGCCTCATCGAGGCGGTCGCCCGCCGGACCGACGCGCCGGGCCCGGAGGGGGCCGACGTCGAGGTCGAAGTCGCGATGCTGATCTCGGACGAACGACAGCTGGCCCTGCTCCCGGACGGCGTGCCGTGGCACCTCGTCTCCGGCCCCACCTCCCCACGCGAGCCGTTCGTGGCCCGTCAGGTCGCGCGCCTGCGACCGGACGTCGTCTTCTCGCCCATGCAGACCATGGGGTCGTGGGGGCGGGACTACGCGCTGATCCTCACGCTCCACGACCTCATCTACTACGAGCACCGCACCCCGCCGCGGAACCTGCCCGAGCCGATCCGCTGGCTGTGGCGGGCCTACCACCTGACCAAGACCCCGCAGCGGCTCCTGCTCGACCGCGCGGACGCGGTCGCCACGGTCTCCCGGACGACGGCGGAGCTCATCGACCGGCACCGCCTCACCCGGCGTCCGGTCCACGTCATCGCCAATGCGGCGCAGACGGTACCGGAGCCGCGTGACCCGGACGAGACCCCGGACCGCACGCTGCTCTACATGGGCTCGTTCATGGACTACAAGGACGTCGAGTCCCTCGTGGCGGCCGCGCCCCTGCTGCCGGGCTACGCGCTGCACCTGCTCTCCCGCATCAGCCCGGAGCGCCGCGGGCAGCTCGAGGCCCGGCTGGCCGCGCGCCGCGCCGGCGCAGGGGCCGCCGGCGCGGACGTGGTCTTCCACGACGGCACCGACGAGGCCGAGTACGTGCGCCTGCTCCGCCGGGCCACCGCGGCCGTCACCCTCTCCCGCGCCGAGGGCTTCGGCCTGCCCGTGGCCGAGGCGATGGCCCATGGCACGCCGGTGGTGTGCTCGGACCTGCCGATCTTCCGCGAGATCGCCGGCGCGGGCACCCCGTCCTTCCGGGGTGTCCCGCTCGAGGGGGACCGGGCGGCCGCGCTCGCGGCCCGCGTGCGGGAGCTCGAGGACCCCGCCGAGTTCGCCGCGGCCTCCCGGGCGAGCGTCGCCCAGGCGGCCCGGTTCAGCTGGGACGAGTCCGCCCGCCGGCTTCTGGACCTCACGGCCGCGCTGGGTGTGGCGCGGCGTGCGGCCAGAGCACGGACGGGCCGCTCCAGCCGATGAGCACCAGCGGGTCGAGGTAGCGGTCGAAGGCCGCGTCCCCCACCCGCCAGCCATCGGGCTCCCGCACGCCCCAGTGCACGCACGCCCGCGGGCAGTGGGGTGGCGCCCCGGCCAGTCGCCCCACGGGGTCGCCCGCGTCGACGACGGCCCCCACCGCGACGTCGGCCTCCACCGGCTCGAGGGAGCTGCGGGTCCCGTTCGCGTGCTCGAGGGTCAGCACGGGGCGGTCGACCACGACCCCGGCGAACACGACCCGGCCCGCCGCCGGCGCCTGGATCGGAGCCCCGGTCTGCACGGCGAGGTCCACGCCCCGGTGCCCCCGACTCCACGGTCGCTCGGGTGCGACGAACGCGCGGAGCACGTCATCCGGGGCGGCGCCGGCGACGGGCGGGTGCCACGCGACCGGCGCGGCCGTCGCGCCCGGACCTGCCGGGGACGCCGCGACGAGGAGCAGCGCGTCGCGCGTGGACGGTGCGGGCGTGGCCCGGGACACGGGGCCGAGGTCGCCCATCCCCAGGGCGAGGACGAGCCAGGCGAGCAGGGCTGCCGCGACGCACCCCGCGATGCGCGGACGCGGGAGCGGACGGGGGAGGAGCGTGCGAGGGGTCATGGCGTCAGCCTGGCGTCCCGGGCGGCCGCGTGGCGGGCCCGCAGTCCCATCGTGGAGAGCGCCCGCCGCACCGGCCCCTGTGCAGGAGTCGGCGATGGGAGCGGTCGCCCACCTGGGGTAGGATTCACCTCAGCGGTGTCCTGTGGCCGGCCCTGTGCTGTGCCCCGGACGCCGACTCCGCGCATCGCGGTGGGTCGCTTCAGCGGCCCAGCCCCCACGCTCGGTCCCGTCCCCGCCGTCCTCCTGGAGAGGACGTCGGCGCGGGTGCTCGTGGGGCCCGGCAGCCCGCCGTCGTGATGCCAGGGGCCGCCCGACCGGGCCGGCCGCCAACCGTCAAGAAATCGACCGGCAGACCGCCCGCGCGTGAAGCGCGGGGTGCCACGGCTGCCACAGAAGGGAACGTCATGCCCGTCGTGACCATGCGCCAGCTCCTCGACTCCGGTGTCCACTTCGGCCACCAGACCCGCCGCTGGAACCCCAAGATGAAGCGCTTCATCTTCACCGAGCGCAACGGCATCTACATCATCGATCTCCAGCAGTCGCTGTCCTACATCGACCGCGCCTACGAGTTCGTCAAGGAGACCGTCGCCCACGGCGGCACCATCCTGTTCGTCGGCACCAAGAAGCAGGCCCAGGAGGCCATCGCGGAGCAGGCCGGCCGCGTGGGCATGCCCTACGTGAACCACCGCTGGCTCGGCGGCATGCTGACCAACTTCTCCACCGTCTCCAAGCGCGTGCAGCGCATGAAGGAGCTCGAGGAGATCGACTTCGAGGACGTGGCCGGCTCGCAGTTCACCAAGAAGGAACTGCTGCTGCTCAACCGTGAGCTCGAGAAGCTGCAGGCCAACCTCGGCGGCATCCGCAACATGGCCAAGACCCCCTCCGCCGTGTGGGTCGTGGACACCAAGAAGGAGCACCTGGCCGTCGACGAGGCCCAGAAGCTCGGCATCCCGGTCGTCGCCATCCTGGACACCAACTGCGATCCGGACGAGGTCGCCTACCCGATCCCGGGCAACGACGACGCCATCCGCTCCGTGAACCTGCTGACCCGCGTGGTCGCGGACGCCGTCGCCGAGGGCCTGATCGCCCGTCAGGGCGGCAAGTCCGGCCAGGCGGCCGCCGAGCCGATGGCCGAGTGGGAGCGCGAGCTGCTCGAGCAGCACAACGCCCAGCAGGCCGAGCAGGCTGAGCAGGCCGAGGCCCCCGCCGCCGAGGCGCCGGCCGAGCAGGCCGAGGCCCCCGCCGCCGAGGCCGCCCCGCAGGGCGAGTGATCCCGGCCGGTCCGTCCGCCCGGCCCCACCCGGCCGGGCCGACGGGCCGGTTCAGACCCCGAACATCCCGCACAACCCACACCACGGGAAGGACCGAACGAGCATGGCGAACTACACCGCTGCTGACATCAAGGCCCTGCGCGAGCGCACCGGCGCCGGCATGATGGACGTGAAGAAGGCTCTGGACGAGGCCGACGGCGACGCCGAGAAGGCCATCGAGATCATCCGCGTGAAGGGCCTCAAGGGCGCCACCAAGCGCGAGGGCCGCTCGGCCGCCGAGGGCCTCGTGGCCGCGACCGTCGAGAACGGCGTCGGCGTCATGATCGAGCTCAACTGCGAGACCGACTTCGTGGCCAAGGCCGACAAGTTCATCGCCCTGGGCGACGTGGTGCTGCGCGCCGCCGTCGCCTCCGGCGCCACCGACGTCGACGGCCTGCTGGCCTCCGACTACGAGGGCCGCACCCTGGGCGACTACGTGACCGAGGAGGGCGCCCTGCTGGGCGAGAAGGTGGCCGTGCGCCGCCTGGCCCGCGTGGAGGGCGCCTACGTGGACGCCTACCTGCACAAGACCTCCAAGGACCTGCCGGCCCAGGTGGGCGTGCTCCTCGCCGTGGACGCCGACTCCGCCGAGGCCAAGACCGCCGCGCACGACATCGCCGTGCACGTCGCGGCCTACTCGCCCACGTACCTCACCCGTGAGGACGTGCCGGCCGAGACCGTCGAGAACGAGCGTCGCATCGCCGATGAGACCGCCCGTGCCGAGGGCAAGCCGGAGCAGGCCCTGCCGAAGATCGTGGAGGGCCGCCTGACCGGCTTCTTCAAGGAGATCGTGCTCGTGGACCAGCCGTTCGCGAAGGACCCGAAGCAGACCGTCGGCAAGGTCGCCTCCGACGCCGGCACCAACGTCACCGGGTTCGCCCGCTTCCGCGTCGGCAACTGACCGCCGCACCCGGACCGGCCGCTCCCGGTCCACGCCCCGCGGGGGCGTAGGATCGGGAGCGACCCGAGGTCCACTCCGGCGCCGGATGGCGCCGACGACCATCGCATGACGGGGTGGCCGCCCCGACCGGGCGGCCACCCCGTCCGCGTGTCCGCCCCCGGGACGGCCGTCCCCGGCCCGACCCCCCACCGACCAGGAGATGCTTCCCATGGAGACGAACCGCGCCCCCGAGGACCCGACCACCGCCCACGCCCCGCAGACCTCGGACGACACCGGCCGCCGTCGCGTGCTCCTCAAGCTCTCGGGCGAGGTGTTCGGCGGCGGCAAGATCGGCGTGGACCCGGAGACCGTCCGCGGCATCGCCGAGCAGATCGCCGCCGCGGCGGACCAGGTGGAGATCGCGATCGTCGTCGGCGGCGGCAACTTCTTCCGTGGCGCCGAGCTGTCCGAGAACGGGATGGACCGCCGTCGGGCCGACTACATGGGCATGCTCGGCACCGTGATGAACTGCCTGGCCCTGCAGGACTTCCTCATCCAGGCCGGGGTCACCACGCGCGTGCAGTCCGCCATCCACATGGAGCAGGTGGCGGAGTCCTACATCCCGCTGCGCGCCATCCGCCACATGCAGAAGGGCCGCGTCGTGATCTTCGGCGCCGGCACCGGCCTGCCCTACTTCTCCACGGACACCGTGGCGGCCCAGCGCGCCCTGGAGGTCGGGGCAGACGAGGTCCTGATGGCCAAGTCCGGCGTGGACGGCGTCTACACCGCGGACCCCAAGAAGGACCCCACCGCCGAGCGCCTCACGCACCTGACCTACGATGAGGCGCTGCTGCGGAACATCCGCGTGATGGACCTGACCGCCATGACCATGTGCAAGGACAACGACCTGGACATGCGCGTGTTCGGCATGGAGGGCCCGGGCAACGTGACCCGCGCCCTGCTCGGCGAGCCGATCGGGACCACCGTCACCGTCTGAGGCCCGCCGCGTAGGATGGCGGCAGACCTGATCCACCACACCGAGGAGACACCGTGATCCAGGAGACCCTGCAGTCCGCCGAAGAGCAGATGGACCGCACCATCGAGGCCACGCGTGAGGACTTCGCCTCCGTGCGCACCGGCCGCGCCAACCCGGGCCTCTACTCCAAGGTGATGGTCGACTACTACGGCTCGTTCACCCCGCTGCAGCAGCTGGCGTCCTTCACCACCACGGACGCCCGCACGCTGCTCATCACGCCGTTCGACCAGTCGGCCCTGCGCAACATCGAGAAGGCCCTGTCCGAGTCCGAGGTCGGCGCGAACCCGTCCAACGACGGCAAGGTCATCCGCATCGTGATGCCGGAGCTGACCGCGGAGCGCCGCAAGGAGTACGTGAAGCTGGTCAAGTCCAAGGCGGAGGAGCACAAGATCTCCGTGCGCAACGCCCGTCGCAAGGCCAAGGAGGCCATGGACAAGGCCGTCAAGGACGGCGAGGTCGGCGAGGACGAGGGCGCCCGCGGCGAGAAGGAGCTGGACGCGCTCACCAAGCGCCACGTCGAGCTCATCGACGAGATGGCCAAGAACAAGGAGCAGGAGCTGCTGGAGGTCTGAGCCTCCCGCCGTCCGCGCTCGTCCCATGACCTCCGCCGTGCCCACCTCGCCCGCACCCCCGCGCGGCGGCCGCGACCTCAAGTCCGCCGTCCTCGTGGGGGTGGGGCTGCTGGCGACGGCCCTGGTCGGCCTCTTCTGGCTCGACTGGCTGCTGGTCGTGCTCGTGGTCGCCCTGCTGGTCGGCGCGGTGTCCGAGATCGCGACGGCGGTACGCGGCATCGGCCTGGACGTGCCGCGGCCCCCGCTCTGGGTGGCCGCGGCGGTCCTGCCGCTCACCGCGTGGCGGTGGGGGGTGCCCGCGCTGTTCATCGCCCTGGTGGCATGCCTGGCGCTGGTGGCCGTGTGGACGGCGCTGACGCGCCGGCGCCCGGCGGGCCAGTTCATGCTCGCGGGCGTGTTCATCGTGCTGTGGGCGCCGTTCCTGCTCTCCTTCGCCGCTGCGCTCCTGGACGAGCCGCTGGGGCACCGCATGGTGGCGATCCTGCTGCTGATGGTGGTCTCCAACGACACGTTCGGCTACATCGTGGGCTACCGCCTCGGCCGCACCCCGATCGCCCCGCGCATCAGCCCCAAGAAGTCCTGGGAGGGCCTGGCCGGCTCCCTGGCGGGCTCGGTGCTGGTGGGCGTCGTCGCCGTCCCCCTGCTGGTCGGCCAGCCGTGGTGGATCGGCGCCGTCCTCGGCGTGACCACCGTCGCCGCCGCCACCGCGGGGGACTTCTCCGAGTCCATGGTCAAGCGTGAGCTCGGCATCAAGGACATGTCCTCCGCCCTGCCCGGCCACGGCGGCGTGATGGACCGCCTGGACTCCCTCGTGTTCGCCTCGCCGGTGGCCTACACCGTGCTGGCGCTGCCCCTGACCTGATCCACCCCTCGACCCGGCACGTCCGGGACCCGCACCGCAGGAGACGCCCATGACCCCCCGCACCACCCCGGACGCCGAGCCGGTCTTCGAGCTCGTCGAGCAGGACGAGATCGGCTACGAGACCACCCACGTGGACGCCTTCATGGCGCGTGCCCGTGAGGCACGCGACGGCGGTGCCCCGCTGACGGCGGAGGAGGTGCGCCAGGCCCGCTTCGCGACCGTCAACGGCGGCTACGCCACGGACGAGGTGGACGACGAGCTGGACCGCCTCGAAGAGGAGCTGGCCGCCGCCGAGCGTCAGGCCTTCGTCGCCGAGCGCGGGGACGAGGACTGGGCCGCAGACCTCGAGGAGCGCGTGGCCGAGCTCGTGGCCCGTGCCGACCGGGCCCCGGCGGAGCGCTTCCGCCGCCCCTCCCGCGCGGACGCCGTGAGCTACGACGTGGACCAGGTGGACGCGCTCGTGGACCGCCTGCGCGTCACCCTGGCCGGTGCGGAGGACTCGACGGATCCCGACGCCGAAGGCGGGCTGACCGCGGACGACGTGCGCCGCGCGGCGTTCAGCGAGGCCGAGGGTGCCGCCGGCTACGAGGAGGGCCAGGTCGACGCCTACCTTGACGCCGCCGTCGACGTGCTGCTGCGCCGCGCCTGACACCCGGCCCTCGCGCGGCGGCCCCGGGAGAGTGGCGCAGATCACACTGAAGTGATTACAATCACACCACCGAGACGCCGCGCGCTCCACCCCTGCTCGCGCATGCGTACAACTCCCTCGCCCCGCACCGTGGGCGTCGATCGGAAGGCAGTGCAGTGACCCTCGTGGACCACACCCGTCCCACCGGCGGCCGATCCGCCGGCTCTCCGCCCCCGGCGGGCCCGGCTGAGGCCGTGATGCTCCAGGTGCTCGACGCGGAGGGCCGCCGCCGTCCGCAGCCGGAGCTCGCCCCGTGGATCGAGGACGTCGACGCCGACGCCCTCGCCGCGCTGTACCGCCAGATGGCCGTGGTCCGGCGCCTCGACGTCGAGGCCACGCACCTGCAGCGTCAGGGCGAGCTGGCCCTGTGGCCCCCGCTGCTGGGCCAGGAGGCCGCCCAGGTGGGCTCCGCCGTCGCGCTGCGCCCGGACGACTTCGTCTTCCCGTCCTACCGCGAGAACGGCGTGGCCCTGCTGCGCGGCGTCCCCGCGCTGGACCTGCTGCGGGTGTGGCGCGGCTCCACGTTCTCGAGCTGGGACCCGAACGAGACGCGCGTGGCCACCCAGCAGATCATCATCGGCGCGCAGGCCCTGCACGCCGTCGGCTACGCGATGGGCGTCCAGCGGGACCAGGCGGACGTCGCCACGATCGTCTACTTCGGCGACGGCGCCACGAGCCAGGGAGACGTCAACGAGGCCATGGTCTTCAGCGCCTCGTACCAGTCGCCCGTGGTGTTCTTCTGCCAGAACAACCACTGGGCCATCTCCGAGCCCGTGCGCCTGCAGACCCGCCGCAGCATCGCGGACCGCCCGTGGGGCTTCGGCATCCCGTCGATGCGCGTGGACGGCAACGACGTCCTGGCCGTGCTCGCCGCGACCCGCGCCGCCGTCGAGCGCGCGGCCGACGGGGGCGGTCCCACCTTCATCGAGGCCGTCACCTACCGCATGGGCCCGCACACCACCGCGGACGACCCCACCCGCTACCGGGACGACGCCGAGCTCGAGGCCTGGAAGGCCCGTGACCCGTTGACCCGCGTGGAGGCGCACCTGCGCACCCTCGATGTGGACGTGGACGCCGTGCTCGCACAGGCCCAGGCCGAGGCCGACGAGCTGGCGGCCGAGGTCCGCCGCGCCCTCGAGGCGCTCGAGGAGGACGGCGCGGACAGGCTCTTCGACGAGATCTACGCTGAGCCCCACCAGGAGCTCGAGCGGCAGCGCCGCGAGCACGCCCTCTACCTGCAGCAGTTCGACGACGAGGAGGCGGGCGCGTGAGCGAGCGCATGACCTTCGGCCGTGCGATCAACCGCGGCCTGCACCGTGCCCTGGCCGACGACCCCAAGGTCCTGCTCATGGGCGAGGACATCGGCGCCCTCGGCGGCGTGTTCCGCATCACCGACGGCCTGCAGGCCGAGTTCGGCGAGGACCGGGTGCTCGACACCCCGCTGGCCGAGTCCGGCATCGTGGGCACGGCCATCGGCCTGGCGATGCGCGGCTACCGGCCCGTCGTCGAGATCCAGTTCGACGGCTTCGTGTACCCGGCGTTCGACCAGATCGTGGCGAACCTGGCCAAGCTGCGTGCCCGCACCCGCGGCGCCGTGCCGATGCCGGTCACCATCCGCATCCCCTTCGGCGGCGGCATCGGCTCCCCGGAGCACCACTCCGAGTCGCCCGAGGCCTACTTCCTGCACACCGCGGGCCTGCGCGTGGTCTCCCCGTCCTCCCCACAGGAGGGGTACGACCTCATCCGCGCCGCGATCGCCTCGGAGGACCCGGTGGTCTACCTCGAGCCCAAGCGTCGCTACCACGACAAGGGCGACGTGGACCTGGACGTCGCGATCCCGCCGATGAGCCCGGCCCGCATCCTGCGCGAGGGCCGTGACGCCACGCTCGTGGCCTACGGCCCGCTCGTGAAGACCGCCCTGCAGGCCGCCGAGGTGGCGGCCGAGGAGGGCGTCGAGGTCGAGGTGGTCGACCTGCGCAGCCTGTCCCCGCTGGACACCGGCCTCGTCGAGTCCTCGGTGCGGCGCACCGGCCGGCTCGTCGTGGCGCACGAGGCCTCCCGCACCGGCGGCCTCGGCGCCGAGCTCGTGGCCACGGTGGCCGAGCGCGCGTTCCACTGGCTCGAGGCCCCGCCGGTGCGCGTCACCGGCATGGACGTGCCCTACCCGCCGTCCAAGCTCGAGCACCTGCACCTGCCGGACCTCGACCGCATCCTCGACGGCCTGGACCGTGCTCTGGGCCGACCGAATTCGCTGGACTCCGTGGACGCGTTCGCCGCCCCCGAGACCGCCGAGCAGTTCCTCGCGGCCCAGAACGCCGGGGAGGAGACCCGATGAGCCAGAAGACCTTCCGCCTGCCCGACCTCGGCGAGGGCCTGACCGAGTCCGAGATCGTGACGTGGCGCGTGGCCGAGGGCGACGCGGTGAGCGTGAACCAGGTGCTCGCCGACGTCGAGACGGCCAAGGCCGTGGTCGAGGTCTCGAGCCCGTTCGCGGGCGTCGTCGCGGCCCTGCACGGCGCCGAGGGTGAGACCCTCGAGGTCGGTGCGCCCCTGGTGACCTTCACCCTCGAGGGCGCCGAGCCCGACGTCGGCGGGCCCGCCGAGGGTGACGGCCGCGTGCCCACCCTCGTCGGCTACGGCGCCGCGCCGGACACCGGCAAGCCCGGCCGCCGTGCGCGGCGCGGCTCCGCGGCCCCGGCGACGTCGGCCGCCCCGGCGGGCGAGCCCGCCCGCGGACAGGCGCCGTCCACGTCGGAGGCGGCCCCCGCCGGCGCCGGGCGCCCGCAGCCCGAGGCCGCCGAGCCGGACCGCGCGGACGCGGCCCACGAGCCGGCCCCGGGCGAGCGACCCCGGTGCACTCCGCCCGTGCGCCTGTACGCGCGCCGCGCGGGCGTGGATCTGGAGCAGGTCACCGGCACGGGTGTGGGCGGGGTCATCACCCGCGCGGACGTCGAGGCGTTCCTGGCCGGGGGCGGGCAGCCCGCGGCCGCGGCGGCGCCGCCGCAGTCCGGCGCCGAGTCGGGCTCGACCGGGGGCGTCCGCACCCTGGGCGGCCGCCCGCGCACGGAGGCCGTGCCGGTCAAGGGCGTGCGCAAGGCGACCGCGGCGGCCATGGTGCAGTCCGCGTTCACCGCCCCGCACGTGACCGAGTTCCTGCAGGTGGACGTCACCGAGACCATGGAGCTGCTCGCCGAGCTCAAGGCCTCCCGCGAGTTCCGGGACGTCAAGCTCACGCCCATGACGCTCGCCGCCAAGGCGTGCCTCGTGGCGATGGAGCGCACCCCGGACGTCAACGCCCGGTGGGACGAGGCCGCCGGGACGATCGTCCAGCAGAACTTCGTGAACCTCGGTTTCGCCGCCGCCACCCCCCGCGGGCTGATGGTGCCGAACGTCAAGGACGCCCAGGCGATGAGCCTGAGGGAGCTGGCCGACGCCATCCGCGATCTCACGGGCCTCGCCCGCGAGGGGCGGCTGTCCCCGGCGGATCTGGCCGGCGGCACCTTCACGCTCACGAACGTCGGGGTGTTCGGCGTGGACGCGGGCACCCCGATCATCAACCCGGGTGAGGGGGCGATCATCGCGATCGGCCAGGTCCGGAGGATGCCGTGGGAGCATCGCGGCGAGATCGCCCTGCGGGACGTCATGACGCTGTCCCTCTCGTTCGACCACCGCTTCGTGGACGGCGAGCAGGGCTCGCGCTTCCTCGCGGACGTCGGCGCGATCCTGCGCCGCCCGGGTCTGACCCTGACCATGGTCTGACGGCCCCGGACGCGCCGCGGCCCCGCCACCCGGGCACCGGGAGGCGGGGCCGTCGTCGTGGCAGGCCGGTGCGGCCGCCGGCACGGCGGGGGCCGCGGGGCGCGCTCAGTCGGCGGCGGGCAGCTCCATCACGAGCTCGGTGATGACCTCGGCACGGGCGTTGGAGAAGACCTTCTCCTCGCCGACGGTCTCGAAGCCGCGGCGGGAGAGCACCTTCACGGAGCCCACATTGTCCTCGGGCACGTGCGCCCGCAGCGGGCGGGCGGTGTGCTCCTCCAGGAACCGGTCCACGGCCGCGGTCGTCAGCCCCAGGCCCCAGTAGTCCTGCGCGGTCCAGAAGGACAGCTCGCCCACGCCGTCCTGCTGGGTGCACACGAGCGCACCCACGGCGCGGCCCTCGTGCTCGATGGTCCGCACGACGGTGTCCTCGTCCCCGAGCAGGTGGGCCCAGTGGTAGTCGAAGACACCGCGGTCCCGGGGGTTGCGGGGGGCGAAGGCGGACATCAGGTTGGCCTGCTCGTCCTGCTGGTGGAGGAAGAACTCGTCCAGATCCTCGGGTCGGACGTCACGAAGAAGCACGGCGGTGGACCTCTCGGGGCGGGGTTCGACGGCGTCGCCGTCGCGGGTACCGGCCACCGTATCACCGGGCACGACGCCGGCCCGCCGGGCCGGTGCCGCCCGCTCAGTCCCCGCCGGGCAGCGGCCCGGGGGCCGTGGCCGCGGCCCAGGCCATGGCCACGAGGGTCGCGCGGCGAGCCGCGCGGTCGGCCGCGGTGCGCCGCACCGAGCGGGGGGTGGAGTTGAGCAGGCCCAGCACGGCCTGGGCGCGGAACACGGCGGTGGCCTGGTCCTCGTGGGGGTGGACGACCTGCAGCTGGCGCGCCCACACGTCGATGTAGGCGCGCTGGGTGCGCGTGATGGCCGTGCGCGCGCCGTCGGGCAGGGCGGACATGTCGCGGTCCTGCACACGGATCACGTCGCGCTGGGCGAGGGCGAAGTCCGCCTGGAAACCGATGAGGGCCCGCAGGGTCTCCGCCCCCGGCGCGTGCTGCGCCTCGGCGGCCAGCCCGCCGTCCAGCAGGTCCTGCGAGGCCGTGTCGAGGATCGCCGTGAGCACGGCGGCCTTGCCGGCGAAGTGGCGGTAGATGGCGGGGCCGCTGATCCCGACCGCGGCGCCGATGTCCTCGAGGCGGACCGCGTCGAAGCCCCGGGCCGCGAACAGTCGCGCCGCGGCCGCGAGCAGGTCCACCCGGCGTCGGGCCTTGGCGGCCTCCCGGGCGGTCGGCGGGGTCGCCGGGGCGGTGGGGGACGCGGGATCGACGGCGGGCATGGGATCCACTGTAGGACGGGACGAGGCGCGCCGGGCGCCCGGTCGACGTCAGTGACGATCGTCACTACACTGAGGCTCGGTTCAGTTAGTCGTCATTCACTGAAGGGGGTCTCATGACCGCCAGCACCCCGGCCCCGGCCGCGCAGTCCGCGCCCACCGTGGCCGAGCGCAACGCGGCCGGCCACGCCCGGCTGGAGCAGGAGCTCGCCGACCTCGTCGCCCGCACGTCGCTCGGCGGGCCCGAGCGTTCGCGCGAGCGCCACACCGGCCGCGGCAAGCTGCTGGTGCGGGACCGCATCGACGCGCTGCTCGACGAGGGCTCGCCCTTCCTCGAGGTCGGCGCGCTGGCCGCGCACGGCCTGTACGACGGGGACAGCCCCGCCGCGGGCGTCGTGGCGGGCATCGGCCTGGTCCACGGCCGCCTCGTGATGGTGGTCGGCAACGACGCCACCGTGAAGGGCGGCACCTACTACCCCATGACGGTGAAGAAGCACCTGCGGGCCCAGGAGATCGCCCTGGAGAACCGCCTGCCGTGCATCTACCTCGTGGACTCCGGCGGCGCGTTCCTGCCCCGCCAGGACGAGGTCTTCCCGGACCGCGAGCACTTCGGCCGCATCTTCCGGAACCAGGCGCTGCTCTCCTCGCAGCGCATCCCGCAGCTGGCCGCGGTGTGCGGCTCCTCCACGGCGGGCGGCGCGTACGTGCCGGCCATGTCGGACGAGACCGTGATCGTGCGCGAGCAGGGCACCATCTTCCTCGGCGGCCCCCCGCTCGTGAAGGCCGCGATCGGGGAGGACGTCTCGCCCGAGGACCTCGGCGGCGGCCGGCTGCACGCCGAGCGCTCCGGCGTCGCGGACCACCTGGCGGACGACGACCTGCACGCCATGCAGATCCTCCGGGACATCGTGGCCACCCTGCCCCCGGCCGAGGCGCCGGCCTGGGAGGTCGCCCCCGCCGCGGAGCCCGCCAAGGACCCGGCCGAACTGACCAGCGTCGTGCCCGTGGACGTGAACACCCCCTACGACGTGCGCGAGGTGATCGACCGCCTCGTGGACGGCGGCTCCGTCCACGAGTTCAAGCCCCTCTACGGCACCACCCTGGTCACCGCGTTCGCGCGGATCGACGGCCACCCCGTGGGCGTCCTCGCCAACAACGGCATCCTGTTCGGAGACTCCGCCCGCAAGGGCGCGCACTTCATCGAACTGTGCGACCAGCGCGGCATCCCGCTGCTGTTCCTGCAGAACATCTCCGGCTTCATGGTGGGTCGGGACGCGGAGGCCGGCGGCATCGCGCGCGACGGCGCCAAGATGGTCACCGCCGTCGCGACCGCCCGCGTGCCCAAGCTGACCGTGGTGATCGGCGGCTCGTTCGGCGCCGGCAACTACGCGATGTGCGGCCGCGCCTACTCACCCCGCTTCCTGTGGATGTGGCCGAACGCGCGCATCTCCGTGATGGGCGGCCCGCAGGCCTCCTCCGTGCTCACGCAGATCAAGCAGGACCAGCGGGCCGCCGCGGGGGAGGAGCCGATGTCCCCCGAGGAGGTCGAGGCCTTCCAGGCGCCGGTCCGCCGGCAGTACGAGGACCAGGGCAGCCCCCTGTACTCCACCGCCCGCCTCTGGGACGACGGAGTGATCACCCCCGGCCAGACCCGCCGGGTGCTCTCCCTGGCCCTCGACGTCATCTCCCGTTCCCCGCTGCCGGACTCCCGGTTCGGCCTGTTCCGCATGTGAGGCACCCGTGACCGAGAACCACGCCCAGGGGACGCCCCTGTTCGACACCGTGCTGGTGGCCAACCGCGGCGAGATCGCCGTGCGCGTCATCCGCACCCTGCGCCGCCTCGGCATCCGCTCGGTGGCCGTGCACTCCGACGCCGACGCCGACGCGCGGCACGTCCGCGAGGCGGACACGGCGGTCCGCCTCGGCCCGGCTCCGGCCCGCGAGTCCTACCTGGACATCGACGCCGTCGTCGACGCCGCGCGCCGCACCGGCGCCCAGGCCGTGCACCCCGGCTACGGCTTCCTGTCCGAGAACGCCGACTTCGCCCGCGCGCTGGACGCGGCCGGCATCGTGTTCGTGGGCCCGCCCGTGGCCTCGCTCGACGCGATGGCGGACAAGATCCGCGCCAAGGAGACCGTGGCCGCGTACGACGTGCCGGTGGTCCCCGGCATCCAGGACCCCACGCTCACCGACGAGCAGATCACGGCCGAGGCCGAGCGCGTCGGCTTCCCGCTGCTGATCAAGCCCTCCGCGGGCGGCGGCGGCAAGGGCATGGTGGCCGTGCGCGCCGCCGAGGAGCTGCCCGGCGCCCTCGCCTCGGCCCGGCGCACGGCGCGCTCCGCGTTCGGCGACGACACCCTGCTGCTCGAGCGGCTCATCACCGCGCCCCGGCACATCGAGGTGCAGGTGTTCGCGGACGCCCACGGCGCCACCGTGCACCTGGGCGAGCGCGAGTGCTCCCTGCAGCGCCGCCACCAGAAGGTGATCGAGGAGGCCCCCGCGCCCCTGCTGACCGGGCTGGCGCACGGGGCCGAGCTCCGCGAGCGCCTGGGCCGGGCCGCCGTGGACGCGGCCGTGTCCGTGGGCTACCGCGGTGCCGGCACCGTCGAGTTCCTCGTCTCGGACGAGAACCCGGACGAGTTCTTCTTCATGGAGATGAACACCCGCCTGCAGGTGGAGCACCCGGTCTCCGAGGAGGTCGTCCGGGTGCGCGGACAGCGCCTGGACTTCGTGGAGCTGCAGCTGCGCATCGCCGCGGGGGGGCCGCTCGGCTTCGCCCAGGAGGACGTGACCCTCGACGGCGCCGCCGTCGAGGCCCGCGTCTACGCGGAGGACCCCGCGAACGGCTTCCTGCCCTCCACCGGGCCGGTGCTGCGCTGGCGCGAGCCCGCCGGCGAGGGCGTCCGCGTCGACACCCTCCTGCTGCCCTCCCGGCCGGCCGAGGAGCGCGCGTTCGGCTCCGGACCGCAGACTGGCCCCGCCGCCGGCGCCGTGGACCCCGTGGACGTCGACGGCGCACAGCCCGAGATCACCGGCTTCTACGACCCGATGATCGCCAAGCTCATCGCCCGTGGCGCCGACCGCGCCGAGGCCCTGGACCGGCTCGACGCCGCGCTCGCGGACACCGTGCTGTTCGGCGTCCGCTCCAACCTGGGCTGGCTGCGCGAGCTCGCGGCCCGCGAGGACGTGCGGACCGGCCGGCTCACCACCGAGCTGATCGACGGCCTCGAGGCGTGGACCGCCCCCGCGCTGCCCGAGGACCTCGCCGCGCTCGCGGCCGAGGCCCTGGCCGACGTGTCCGAGGACGCGGCCGCCGCCGAGCACCGCGCGGCCGGCACCGCGTGGGCCCGGGCGGACGGCTGGCGCGGCGCGGGCGCCCCGCAGCCCGGGATGCGCGTCCGGGTCGGGGACGAGGACCGCATCCTCACCGCCCCCGCCGCCGACGCCGAGGTGGACGAGGACGCCGGAGGCCTGGCGGGCGTCAACCTCCTGGCCGGTGACCCGCGGGACCCGCGCTCAGCGTGGCTGCACCGCGACGGCGCCGCGTGGCAGGTCCGCCGCCTCACCCGGGCCGAGGTGGTCGAGGCCGCCCGCGCGGCCGCGGCCGCGCGTCGTGCCCCGGCCGGCGCAGCGTCCCCCGAGGCCCGCACGCCCATGCCGGGCACCGTCGTCGCCGTGTCCGTGGCCACCGGGGACACCGTGGCCGCGGGCCAGGAGCTGGCGGTGGTCGAGGCCATGAAGATGGAGCACCCCGTCACGGCCGCCGTCGCCGGCGTCGTGACCGTCCACGTCGCCGAGGGCGACGCCGTGGCCGCGCAGGCGTTGATCGCCGTCGTCGAGCCCACCGAGCACGCAGCACCCGCAGAGAACACCTGAGAACAGGAGAGGACCATGAGCACCAAGCACCGCACCCTGCCCGCCCTCGAGGAGGACTACCAGGTCCTCTCCGACACCGTCCGCGAGTTCGCCGACGAGGTCGTGGCCCCGGTCTCCGCCGAGCTGGACGCCCAGCACGAGTTCCCGTACGAGATCGTGGCCCAGATGGGCGAGATGGGCCTGTTCGGCCTCCCGTTCCCCGAGGAGTACGGCGGCATGGGCGGCGACTACTTCGCCCTGGCCCTGGCCCTCGAGCAGCTCGGCCGCGTCAACCAGTCCGTGGCCATCACCCTCGAGGCCGGCGTCTCCCTGGGCGCCATGCCGCTGCTGAAGTTCGGCACCGAGGAGCAGAAGCAGCGCTGGCTGCCGGACCTCGTGGCCGGCACGCACCTGGCCGGCTTCGGCCTCACCGAGCCGGGCGCGGGCTCCGACGCCGGCGGCACCCAGACCACCGCCGCGCTCGAGGACGGCCAGTGGCGCATCAACGGCGCCAAGGAGTTCATCACCAACTCCGGCACGGACATCACCTCGCTCGTCACCGTCACCGCCGTGACCGGCACCGTGGAGGGCAGGACCGGCCACGACGGCCGCCCCGCCAAGGAGATCTCCACGATCCTCGTGCCCGCCGGCACCGAGGGCTTCTCCGTGGCCAAGGCCTACGACAAGGTCGGCTGGAACTCCTCGGACACCCACGCCCTGCACTTCTCGGACGTGCGCGTGCCGGAGGAGAACCTGCTGGGCGCCCGCGGCCGCGGCTTCGCCCACTTCCTCGAGATCCTCGACGAGGGCCGTATCGCCATCGCGGCCCTGGCCACCGGCGCGGCCCAGGGCTGCGTGGACGAGTCGGTCGCCTACGCCAAGCAGCGGACCTCGTTCGGCCAGAAGATCGGGCAGTTCCAGGCCGTGTCCTTCAAGATCGCCCGCATGCAGGCCCGCGCGCACGCCGCCCGCCTGGCCTACTACGAGGCCGCCCAGAAGATGCTGGCCGGCAAGCCGTTCAAGACCGAGGCCGCCATGGCCAAGCTGATCGCCGGCGAGGCCGCCATGGACAACGCCCGGGACGCCACCCAGGTGTTCGGCGGCTACGGCTTCATGAACGAGACCCTCGTGGCCCGTCACTACCGCGACTCCAAGATCCTCGAGGTCGGCGAGGGCACCACCGAGGTGCAGCTCATGCTGATCGCCCGCGAGCTGGGCCTCTGACGTGACGGAGCGCGTCGAGATCGAGCAGCGGGGCCGCTACGCGGACGAGCTGGCGGTCGGTCAGGTCTACCTGCACCGGCCCGGCCGCACGCTCACCGAGGCGGACAACGTCCTGTTCACCACCCTCACCATGAACCCGCAGGCCCTGCACCTGGACCACGCGTACGCGGCGGACCAGCCGTTCGGCCGACCGCTGGTCAACTCGATGCTGACGCTGTCCACCCTGGTGGGCCTCGCCGTCGGGCAGACCACACAGGGCACGCTCGTGGCCCAGCTCGGCCTGGGGGAGATCGCGTTCCCGAAGCCGGTCTTCCACGGGGACACGCTCTACGGGCGCTCCGAGGTCACCGCAATCCGCGAGTCCTCCTCGCGGCCGGGGCAGCGGATCGTCACGTTCGCGATGACGGGGGAGAACCAGCACGGCGACGTCGTCGTCCGCGCCCAGCGCACCTGTCTGATGTGGACCGCGCAGGCGCACGCGGAGGCCAAGGCGAAGGCCGCCGACGCCGCAGGCACGGGGGAGCGGGCATGAGCGCGCTGACCCTCGGACCGGCCGTCATGTTCACCCCGGCGGACCGCCCCGAGCGGTACGCCACGGCGCTCGAGCGCGCGGACGCGGTGATCCTCGACCTCGAGGACGCCGTCACCCCGGACGCCCGGCCCACCGCGCGGGACGCCGTCGCGGCGGCCTGGGCGGGGCGGGCGACGGGCGGGGTCGACGGCGGCCCGCTGGACGAGGACCGCGTGGTGGTCCGCGTGAACCCCGCGGGCACCGCGGACCACGACGCCGACCTGGCCATGCTCGCCGGGACGGGCTGGCGCACGCTCATGCTCGCCAAGGCCGAGTCCGCCGCGCAGGTGGACGGGGTCGTCGCCGCCCTCGGCCCGCAGACCCGCGTCGTCGCCCTATGCGAGACCGCGGCCGGGATCCTCGCCGCCGCCGACCTGGCCGCCCACCCGCACGTGGGTGCGCTGATGTGGGGCGCCGAGGACCTCGTGGCGTCGATGGGCGGCAGCTCCTCCCGCACCCCCGAGGGCGCCTACCGCTCCGTGGTCCAGCACGCCCGCGCGACGGTGCTGCTGGCGGCGGCCGCCCACGGCGCGGCCGCATGGGACGCCGTCCACCTGGACCTCGGCGACGAGGCCGGGCTGGCCGCCGAGGCCGAGGACGCCGTCGCCCTGGGCTGCACCGCGACCGTGTGCCTGCACCCGCGCCAGGTGCCCGTCGTGCGCTCCGCCTACACGCCCGCCCCGGAGGCCGTCGAACGCGCCCGGCGCGTCCTCGCCGCGGCCGAGGGCCGACACGGGGCCTTCGAGCTGGACGGGGCGATGGTCGACGAGGTGGTCCTCGCCCAGGCCCGCGCGGTCCTGCGCCGCGCGGACGCGCCCCGGCCGGCGAGCGCCTGACCGGCTCCTCGGCGGCTCCGCGCCCCGGCGGCCCCGTGCCGTCGGGGCGCGTCCGCGTCCGCACGGCTGCGCCCCGGGGCTGTCACACGGGCGCACGGCCCCGGGGCGCGCTTGACGGCGCACCCCTCCGCCCGCCAGAGTGTGGTTGTCATCACAGTGATCTGTCTCACACTGATCCGTCCTACGCACCCCCGGAGGGCCCATGTCATCCAGCGAGCCCACGGCGCCGGTCCCCACGGCCGCGCAGTTCCGCGCCGCGCAGCAGTCCGAGGAGTTCATCGAGCTCCGGCGCACCCACCGATCCTTCGCCTTCCCCATGACCGTGGCGTTCTTCGTCTGGTACCTGGTGTTCGTGATCGTCGGCGCGTTCTTCCCCGAGTTCATGGCGATCCGCCTCGGCGGCAACATCACCCTCGGCCTGATCCTCGGCCTGCTCCAGTTCGTCACCACGTTCCTGATCACCTTCGCCTACGTCCGTTTCTCCAACCGGACCCTGGACCCCCGCGCCACCGCGCTGCGTGAGCGCCTCGAGCGCGAGGCCGCCGGCGCCCACGAGAACCCGGAGGCCACGCGATGAGCGCGCTCACCCCCCTGCTCCAGGCCGCCCCGCAGACGGTCGGCAACCCCGCCGTGAACATCGGCATCTTCGTCGCCTTCGTGGTGGTCACCCTCGTGATCGTGATCCGCGCGTCCAAGACGAACGCGTCCTCGGCCGACTACTACGCCGGCGGCCGCGGCTTCTCCGGCACCCAGAACGGCACGGCCATCGCGGGTGACTACCTCTCCGCGGCCTCGTTCCTGGGCATCGTGGGCGCGATCGCCCTCTACGGCTACGACGGCTTCCTCTACTCGATCGGCTTCCTCGTGGCGTGGCTCGTGGCCCTGCTACTGGTGGCCGAGCTGCTGCGCAACACCGGCAAGTTCACCATGGCGGACGTGCTGTCCTTCCGCCTGCAGCAGCGTCCCGTGCGCATCGCCGCCGCCTTCGGCACCATGGCCGTCTGCCTCTTCTACCTCCTGGCCCAGATGGCCGGCGCCGGCGGCCTGGTGTCCCTGCTGCTGAACATCAACGACCGGGCCGGCCAGGCCCTCGTGATCGTGATCGTGGGCGTGCTGATGATCGTCTACGTGCTGATCGGCGGCATGAAGGGCACCACCTACGTGCAGATCATCAAGGCGATCCTGCTGATCGCCGGCGCGGGGATCATGACCGTGTGGTCACTGGCCCTGTTCGGCTTCGACTTCAACGCCATGCTGGGGGCCGCCGTCGAGATGAACCCGAAGGGCGAGGCGATCCTCGAGCCGGGCCTGCAGTACGGCGCCAGCGCGCTGACCCGCCTCGACTTCGTGTCCCTGGGCATCGCGCTCGTGCTCGGCACCGCCGGCCTGCCGCACGTGCTCATGCGGT
This sequence comes from Micrococcus luteus, assembly GCF_014138885.1. Lineage (NCBI taxonomy): Bacteria > Bacillati > Actinomycetota > Actinomycetes > Micrococcales > Micrococcaceae > Micrococcus > Micrococcus luteus. The sequence continues at coordinate 782,144 of NZ_JACJIK010000001.1, read as the reverse complement.
TCTACACGGTGCCCACCGCCAAGGAGGCGCGCAAGTCCGTGGTGTGGGCCATCGTCCTCATCGGCGCGTTCTACCTGTTCACCCTCGTGCTGGGCTACGGTGCCGGCGCGCTGATCGGCCCCGAGCGCATCCTGGCCGCGCCCGGCGGGCAGAACTCCGCGGCCCCGCTCCTGGCGTTCGAGCTCGGCGGCTCCATCCTGCTGGGCCTGATCTCGGCGGTCGCGTTCGCCACCATCCTCGCGGTGGTCGCGGGCCTGGCCATCACGGCGGCGGCGTCCTTCGCCCACGACGTGTACGGCTCCGTGATCGCCAAGCACCCGCTCACCCCGCAGGAGGAGGTGCGGATCGGCAAGATCACCGTGGTGGTGATCGGCGTCCTGGCGATCGTCGGCGGCATCGCCGCCCAGGGCCAGAACGTGGCGTTCCTCGTGGCGCTCGCCTTCGCGGTGGCGGCCTCGGCGAACCTGCCGACCATCCTCTACTCCCTGTTCTGGCGGCGCTTCACCACCCGCGGCGCGGTGTGGTCGATGTACGGCGGACTGCTCTCCGCGATCATCCTGATCGTCCTGTCCCCGGTGATGTCCGGGACGCCGACCTCGATGATCCCGGGCGCGGACTTCGCGGTGTTCCCGCTGAAGAACCCGGGCATCGTCTCCATCCCGCTGGCCTTCTTCCTCGGCTGGCTCGGCTCGGTGACCTCGTCGCGCGCCGAGGACCCCGACAAGCAGGCCGAGATGGAGGTCCGCTCCCTCACCGGCATCGGCGCCGAGAAGCCGGTGCAGCACTGATCCGCGGCTGACCCGGTCCCACGGGGGCCGGCGGGGCGGGACGTCGGGGTGCGGCGTCCGTCCGGCCGGCCCCCCGTCCGTGTCCAGGCCCGACTGGCATCATGGCGGGGTGACGCACGGATCCCTCACCGACTACACGCTGCCCGCCCCCGCCCCGGCGGACGACGACGGCGCCCCGCGCGCCGTCGCCCTGATCGGCTCCACGGGCTCGATCGGCACCCAGGGCCTCGACGTGATCGCCCAGGACCCCGCCCGGCTCCGGGCCGTCGCGCTCGCGGGCGGGGCGAACACGACCCTGCTGGCCGAGCAGGCCGTGCGCTTCGAGGTCGAGGCGGTGGGCTCCGCCGCGGCGGGGGAGGAGGAGCTGCGCGCCGCCCTCGCCGACGCCGCCGCCCGCCTCGGGCGCCCGTCCCCCCGACCCGTGCTGTTCACCGGCCCGTGCGCCGCCGAGCAGATCGCCGCGTGGCCCGGCGCCGACACCGTGCTCAACGGGATCACGGGCTCGATCGGCCTGCGGCCCACCCTCGCCGCCCTGCACGCCGGCCACCGCCTGGCCCTGGCCAACAAGGAGTCGCTCATCGTCGGCGGGGCCCTCGTGAAGGCGGCCGCGGCGCCGGGCCAGCTCGTGCCGGTGGACTCCGAGCACTCCGCGCTCGCGCAGGCGCTGCGCGGGGGCACGGCGGACGAGGTCCGCCGCCTCGTGCTCACGGCCTCGGGCGGGCCGTTCCGCGGCCTGGACCGCGCCGCCCTGCACGCCGTCACGCCCGCCCAGGCCCTCGCCCACCCCACGTGGGACATGGGCCGCGTCGTCACCACCAACTCCGCCTCCCTCGTGAACAAGGCCCTCGAGGTGATCGAGGCCCACCTGCTGTTCGACGTGCCCCTGGACCGGATCGACGTCGTGGTCCACCCGCAGTCCGTGGTCCACTCGATGGTCGAGTTCGTCGACGGGTCCACGCTCGCCCAGGCCTCCCCGCCGGACATGCGCCTGCCCATCGCCCTGGGGCTGTGCTGGCCGCGCCGTCTCCCGGGCGCGGCCCCGGCCTGCGACTGGACGCGGGCGGCCACCTGGACGTTCGAGCCCCTCGACGAGGAGGCCTTCCCCGCGGTACGGGCCGCGAAGGAGGCGGCGGCCGCCTCGCCCACCCACATGGCCGTGTTCAACGCCGCCAACGAGGAGTCCGTGGACGCCTTCCACGCCGGCGCCCTGCCCTTCGACGGGATCGTGGACACGGTCCGCGCCGTCGTCGCCGACTATGCCCCCGAGCACGTGCTCGCCGCGGCCGGCCACGACCCCGCGCCGACGGGGCTCACCGTGGATGCCGTGCTCGCCGCCGAGGCCTGGGCGCGCCGTGCGGCGCGGGCCCGCTGGTGACCGTCGTGGAGATCCTCTGGTACGTCGCGGGCGTCCTCGCGGTCGCGCTGGGCCTGGCGGTCTCGATCGCCCTGCACGAGATCGGCCACCTCGTCCCGGCCAAGCTCTTCGGCGTGCGCGTCACGCAGTACATGATCGGCTTCGGCCCGACGCTCGTCTCGTGGCGCCGCGGCGAGACGGAGTACGGGTTCAAGGCCGTGCCGCTGGGCGGCTACGTCGCGATGATCGGGATGCTGCCCCCGCCGCGGCCCGGGCAGACGCCCCGCGCGGCGTCCACGGGCTTCGTCCAGCAGCTGGGCCGCATGGCCGACGACGCGCGGGCCCAGGCCGCCGAGGAGGTCCGCCCCGGCGACGAGCACCGCCGCTTCCTCGCCCTGCCGGTGTGGAAGCGGGTGGTGATCATGCTCGGCGGGCCGTTCATGAACCTGCTCATCGCGCTGGGCGCCACCGCCCTGCTGGTCACCACGGTGGGCACCTCGCAGCCCAGCACCACCGTCGCCGAGGTCTACCGGTGCGTGGTCACGATGCAGGAGCAGCAGGCCCGCGCCGCCTCCGGCGGGACAGAGGACTGCCGCCCGGGCGATCCCGCCGCGCCCGCCCACGAGGCGGGACTGCGCCCCGGCGACACCGTGCTCGCCTTCGACGGGCGGCCGGTCTCCGACTGGGACGCCCTCTCCGCCGCGATCCGGGACCGCGCCGGACAGCCCACCCGGATCGAGTGGGAGCGCGACGGCGAGCGGATGAGCGCCACCCTGACCCCGCGCCTGACGGAACGGCCCGTGACGGACGCGCTGGGCCGGCCCGAGCGGGCCCCGGACGGGACCGTGGCGACCCACGAGGTCGGGTTCATCGGCATGGGCGCGCAGCTCGAGACGGTCCGCGGCACCCCGCTCGACGCCGGCCCGCTCGTGGCCCAGCAGGTGCGGGGCGTCGTCGACGTCGTCCTCGTGCTGCCGCAGCGGCTGTGGGACACCGCCGTCGCCGTGGTGACCCCGGCCGAGCGCGACCCGGACGGCCCGATGTCCGTGGTGGGAGTCGGCCGGATCGCCGGGGAGGCGGCGGCGCTCGAGGAGGCCACGCTGACGGACAAGGCCGCCCTGCTGCTGTCCCTGCTGGCGGGCGTGAACGTGGCGCTCATGGTGTTCAACCTCATCCCGCTGCTCCCGCTCGACGGCGGCCACGTGGCCGGCGCCCTGTGGGAGGCGGTGCGCCGCGGCTGGGCCCGGATCACGGGCCGCCCGGACCCGGGGCCGTTCGACCTGGCCCGCATGCTGCCGCTGACCTACGCGGTGGGCGCGGCGATGCTGCTCATGGGCGTCATCCTGATCGTGGCGGACATCGTGGAGCCGGTCCGGCTGTTCTGAGCCCGGCCCGTTCGCCGTGGGCGGTCGCCCCGCGCCCCGGGGCGCCCGCGCGCCTAGGATGGACCGGAGAACCCGGCGGCCCCGCGCCGTCGACCCCGAGAACCCATGAGGAGCGCCCCCGTGCCCGTCAGCCTTGGAATGCCGTCCGCCCCGCCGCCCGTGCTGGCCCCGCGCCGCACCACCCGGCAGATCCAGGTGGGCTCGGTGGGCGTCGGCTCGCAGCACCCCGTCTCGGTGCAGTCGATGACCACCACCAAGACGCACGACATCGGCGCGACCCTGCAGCAGATCGCCGAGCTCACGGCCGCCGGCTGCGACATCGTCCGCGTGGCCTGCCCCACGGACAAGGACGCCGAGGCCCTCAAGGTCATCGCCCAGCAGTCCACCATCCCCGTGATCGCGGACATCCACTTCCAGCCGAAGTACGTGTTCGCGGCGATCGAGGCCGGCTGCGGCGCCGTGCGCGTGAACCCGGGCAACATCAAGAAGTTCGACGACAAGGTCAAGGAGATCGCGCAGGCCGCCTCGGACCACGGCACCTCCCTCCGCATCGGCGTCAACGCCGGCTCCCTGGACCCGCGCCTGCTGCAGAAGTACGGCAAGGCCACCCCGGAGGCCCTCGTCGAGTCCGCCGTCTGGGAGGCCTCCCTCTTCGAGGAGCACGGCTTCAAGGACTTCAAGATCTCCGTCAAGCACAACGACCCGGTGATCATGGCCCGCGCCTACGAGCTGCTCGCCGAGCAGGGTGACTGGCCGCTGCACCTCGGGGTCACCGAGGCCGGCCCGGCCTTCCAGGGCACCATCAAGTCCGCTACCGCCTTCGGCTACCTGCTCGGCCAGGGCATCGGTGACACCATCCGCGTCTCCCTCTCCGCGCCGCCGGTCGAGGAGGTCAAGGTGGGCCTGCAGATCCTGCAGTCCCTGAACCTGCGTGAGCGCAAGCTCGAGATCGTCTCCTGCCCCTCGTGCGGCCGCGCCCAGGTGGACGTGTACACGCTGGCCGAGCAGGTCACCGAGGGCCTCCAGGACCTTGAGGTCCCGCTGCGGGTGGCCGTCATGGGCTGCGTCGTCAACGGGCCGGGCGAGGCCCGCGAGGCCGACCTCGGCGTCGCCTCCGGCAACGGCAAGGGCCAGATCTTCGTCAAGGGCGAGGTCATCCGCACCGTGCCCGAGGACCAGATCGTGGAGACCCTCATCGAGGAGGCCAACCGGATCGCCGGTGAGATGGACCTGGGGGAGGACGGCGGTGACCAGGCTGCCGCCGGTGCCCCGGTGGTCTCCGTCCACTGACCGGGAGGTCCGGGCCGCCACGGGTGACCGCGTCCGCCTGCTGACCGACGCGGACACCGCCGCGCTCGCGGCCCTGTCCGCCCGTGCCCCCGTGTCCAACGTGTTCGTGGACTCCCTGCTCGAGGCGGGCCGCCTGGCCGGCCCGCGCGGGGGAGCGGCGGGCACCCTGTTCCTCGGGATCGACGACGACGCCCCGGGCGCCGGCGCGCTGCGCGCGGCCGTCTGGATCGGCTCGAACGTGGTGCCGGTCGCCGCGTCCGAGGCCCCGGACGCCGGCTGGGCGCCGGGCGACGCGGAGGCGCTCGGCGCGGCGGCCGCCGCGCTGCGCCGCCGGTACGGGTCGATCTACGGCCCGGCCGGTCCCGTGCTGGCCGCCGGCGAGGCCCTCGCCGCCGCGGGCCACCGGTCCCGGTCCGTGCGCCCCGACCAGCCGCTGCTCGTGCTGGGCACGGCCGGGGGGATCGACCCGAACCCGCACGTGGTGCAGGCGCAGCCACACGACTTCGCGCGCGTCCTGCCGGCCAGCGCGGCGATGTTCGAGGAGGAGCTCGGCTTCTCCCCATTCGCCGGGGGCGCGGCCCAGTACCGGGACCGCGTCGAGCGGCTGATCCACACCGGACGCGTCTTCATCGACCCGGGACCGCGCGACGCGGGCGGCCCGCTGCGCTTCAAGGCGGACATCGGGCTGCTCTCCTCCCGGTGCGCCCAGATCCAGGGCGTGTGGATGGCCCCCGCCGCGCGCGGCCGAGGACTGGCGGCGTCGGCGATGGCCGCCGTCGTGGACTACGTGCGACTCCAGGCGCCCGTGGTCAGCCTCTATGTCAACGCGTACAACACCCCCGCGCTGCGCACGTACGAGCGCGTGGGGTTCGAGCGGCGCGGCACGTTCGCGACCGTCCTGTACTGACCCGGCGGGCCCTGCGCGGGCGATAGGATCGGCGGTCAGGACGCCGGGCACCCCGTGCCGGCGTCGTCCCGTCCCGCGCGCCGCCCCGACCGCGCGAGCCCGTCCGAGGAGGCCCCGTCATGCCCCTGCGCATGTCCACCCTGTTCCTGCGCACCCTGCGCGACGACCCGGCGGAGGCCGAGGTGGCGAGCCACAGGCTCCTCGTCCGTGCCGGTTACATCCGTCGCGCGGCCCCGGGCATCTACTCGTGGCTGCCGCTGGGCCTCAAGGTGCTGGCCAAGGTGGAGCGGATCGTGCGCGAGGAGATGGACGCGATCGGCGCCCAGGAGGTGCACTTCCCGGCGCTGCTGCCGCGGGAGCCCTACGAGGCCACGGGGCGCTGGGATGAGTACGGCGACGGGCTGTTCCGCCTGCAGGACCGCAGGGGCAACGACTACCTCCTGGCCCCCACACACGAGGAGATGTTCACGCTCCTGGTGAAGGACCTGTACTCCTCGTACAAGGACCTGCCCGCGTACCTGTACCAGATCCAGACCAAGTACCGGGACGAGGCCCGCCCGCGCGCCGGCCTGCTGCGCGGGCGCGAGTTCATCATGAAGGACTCCTACTCCTTCACGGTGGACGACGCCGGCCTGGACGCCGCGTACGAGGCCCACCGGGCCGCCTACCTGCGGATCTTCGACCGCCTCGGCCTCGAGGTCGTGCCGGTGCGGGCCACCTCCGGTGCGATGGGCGGCTCCCGCTCCGAGGAGTTCCTGCACCCCACCGAGGTGGGCGAGGACACCTTCGTCGAGTCCGACGGCGGCTACCGCGCCAACGTCGAGGCCGTCACCACGGTGGCCCCCGCCCCGCTGGACGAGGCGGCCATGGCGGTCCTGCCCGCCGCCGAGGTCAAGGACACCCCGGTCTCCACCACCATCGCCGCGCTCGTGGACGTCGCCAACCGGCTGGCCCCGCGCGACGGCGAGCCGTGGACCGCCGCGGACACGCTCAAGTGCGTCGTGGTCACCGCGGTGGTGGACGGCGGCGAGCGCCGCCCGTTCGTCGTGGGCGTGCCCGGCGACCGTGAGGTGGACCTCAAGCGTCTCGAGGCCTCCGTGGGCCCGGCGCTCGGCGTGGTCGGCGAGCCCACGCTCGAGGCCGCGACCGCCGCGGACCTGGCCGCGCACCCCGCCCTGGTCAAGGGCTACATCGGCCCCGCGGCGGCCGACGCGGTCGAGGGCACCCCGGTCCTCGGCGCGGAGGGCTCCGTCTCGGGCCTGCCCTTCTTCGTGGACCCGCGCATCGCCCCCGGCACCGCGTGGATCACCGGCGCGAACGCGGACCAGCGCCACGTGTTCGGCCTCGTGGCCGGCCGCGACTTCACGTGGGACGGCGTGCTCGAGGCCACCGCGGTGCGCGAGGGCGACCAGGCCCCGGACGGCTCCGGCCCGCTGCACACCCGCCGCGGCATGGAGATGGGCCACATCTTCCAGCTCGGCCGCAAGTACGCCGAGGCCCTCGACCTGAAGGTCCTCGACGTCCACGGCAAGCAGGTCGTGGTGACCATGGGCTCCTACGGCATCGGCATCACGCGCGCCGTCGCCGCGATCGCCGAGCGCTACCACGACGACAAGGGCCTGGCGTGGCCGCGCGCGGTGGCCCCGGCGGACGTGCACGTCGTCGTCGCCACGAAGGGCGAGGACGGCCTCGCCGCCGCCGAGACCCTCGCCGCGGGCCTCGAGGCCGAGGGCCTGACCGTGCTCGTGGACGACCGTCCGAAGGTCAGCCCCGGCGTGAAGTTCAAGGACGCCGAGCTCATCGGCGTGCCCACCACCGTGGTGATCGGCCGCGGCCTGGCGGACGGCGAGCTCGAGCTCAAGGACCGTGCCACCGGCGAGGCGCGCCCCGTGCCCGTGGACGGGGCCGTCGCGGCGGTGCTCGCGGAGGTGCGCGACGGGCGCTGAGTGGTTCGGCGCCGTCGAGCTGACCGCCGGGCTGCTCGTCCTCGTGCTCGCCGCGGGCTTCGCGGCGGGCTGGATCGACGCCGTCGTGGGCGGGGGCGGGCTCCTGCAGCTGCCGGCCCTGCTGCTCGTGCCCGGGCTGAGCCCGATCCAGGCCCTGGCCACCAACAAGCTCGGCTCGGTGTTCGGCACGGCGACGTCGGCGCTCACCTACCGGCGGCGCCTGCGGCAGGATCTGTCCACCGCACTGCCGATGGCCGCCGTCGCCTTCGCGGCGGCCCTGGGCGGGGCCGTGGTCGCCGCGCATCTGCCGGCCGGCGTGATCCGGCCCGTGATCCTGGCGGCGTTGATCGCCGTCGCCGTGTTCACGGCCGTGCGCCCGGGCCTCGGACAGGTCGCCGGCGTGGGGCCGCGGCGGAGCACCGCGCTGGCCCGGGCCGTGGCGCTCGGCGCGGCGGTGGGCTTCTACGACGGCGTCCTCGGCCCCGGCACGGGCACGTTCCTCATCCTGGGGCTGGTCCTGCTGCTCAAGTTCGACTTCCTGCACGCCTCGGCACAGGCGAAGGTGGTCAACCTCGCGACCAACCTCGGCGCGCTCGCGTACTTCGTGCCCTCGGGGCACGCGGTGCTGGGCCTGGGGCTGCTGCTCGGCGCGGCCAACCTCATGGGCGGCTACGTGGGGGCCCGCATGGCGATCGCCCGCGGCACCGGCTTCATCCGCGTGGTGTACCTCATGGTGGTGACCGCGCTCATCGTCAAGGTCGGCGCGGACACCCTCGCCCCGCTGCTGCGCTGAGCTCGCCCCGTCCAACCCGGTCGGGAGCACTCGGCCCCGCCGTGGGCCGCCGGTAGGCTCGGCCCCGGATCCCGACCCCGGCCCCCGCCCGCGTGGCGCGGCGGCCCCGACCCGACGAGTGAGGCACCCCATGGACAGCACCGACCGCCGCGACGACCTCGCCGAGCTGCGCACCCGCGTCGAGGAGGCCCTGGCGGCCGACGACGTGGTGGTGGAGCAGGTGCGCGCCACGGGCACCGCCGAGCACCGCACCGTCGAGGTGGTCCTCGACCGCGCCTCGGGCACCCAGGGCCTGAGCCTGGACGACGTCGCCCGCCTCTCCGGCCGGGTCTCCGCCGCCCTCGACGCCCTGGGCGACCACGTGCCCGGCGTCGGCGCGGGGGAGTACCTGCTGGAGGTCACCACCGCGGGCGTGGACCGCCCGCTCACCGAGCCCCGCCACTTCGCCCGCAACGTCGGCCGTCTCGTCGAGGTCTCGGTCGACGGCGCCGCGCCCGTGACCGCCCGCCTGAAGGACGTGACGGACGACGACGTCGAGCTGGCCGTGGTGCGCCCGCCCGCGAAGAAGGGCATGAAGGCCAAGGAGCTGCCCGCCGAGCGGGTCGCCCTCGACCGCCTCGGTCCGGCGATCGTGCAGGTAGAGTGGAGCCCCGCTCAGCAGGCCGGCGACGCCGACGCCGCCGCGGGCGAGGACACGGCCGAGCACACGGAGGCATGAGTTGGACATCGACATGAGCGCGCTGCGCATGCTGGAGGCGGAGCGGGAGATCCCGATGGACCGCCTCATCCCCACCATCGAGCAGGCCCTGCTCATGGCGTACCACCGCACCCCGGGGGCCCTGAAGCGCGCCCGCGTGGAGATCGACCGCGCGACCGGCCACGTCACCGTGTGGGCCACGGAGCTGGACGAGGACGACACGCCCATCGGCGAGTTCGACGACACCCCGAACGGCTTCGGCCGGGTGGCCGCCTCCACGGCGCGCCAGGTGATGATCCAGCGCATGCGCGAGGAGGACGACGACAAGGTCCTCGGCGAGTTCAAGGACAAGGAGGGCGAGCTCGTCTCCGGCGTCATCCAGCAGGGCCTGAACCGCCACATGGTCCAGGTGAACCTCGGCACCCTCGAGGCCGTCCTCCCGCCGCCCGAGCAGGTGCCCGGCGAGGACTACGCCCACGGCCGCCGGATCCGCGCCTACGTGGTCTCCGCGACGCGCGGCGCCAAGGGCCCGTCCGTCACGGTGTCCCGCTCGCACCCCGGCCTCGTGCGCAAGCTCTTCGAGCTCGAGGTCCCGGAGATCGCGGACGGCTCGGTCGAGATCACGGCGCTGGCCCGCGAGGCCGGCCACCGCACCAAGATGGCCGTGCGCGCCACCCGCCCCGGGGTGAACGCCAAGGGCGCCTCCATCGGGGAGATGGGCAGCCGCGTGCGCGCCGTCATGACGGAGCTCAACGACGAGAAGATCGACATCGTCGACCACGTGGACGACCCCGCCGCGATGATCGCCAACGCCCTCTCGCCCGCCACGACCGTCTCGGTGGAGATCCTCGACGCGGACCAGCACTCGGCCCGCGCCGTGGTGCCGGAGTACCAGCTGTCCCTGGCCATCGGCAAGGAGGGCCAGAACGCCCGCCTCGCGGCCAAGCTCACGGGCTGGCGGATCGACATCGTCGGCGACGGGGTCACCACCTCCGCCCCGGGCCGCTGACCGTCCCCGGGAACAGATCCGGGCCCGGACGCGCTAGGATGGATGAGGTCCTTTCTCGATCCGACGCCCGTGAGGGGTGAACGCATGACGTCTCGGACGGTCGTGCGCACCTGCATCGGATGCCGATCGAGGGCGGACCAGCAAGAGCTGGTGCGCGTCGCCCTGGACTCCTCGACGGAACCCCCATCCGTCGTCTGGGACCCGGAACGACGCCGTCCCGGCCGGGGTGCGTGGCTGCATCCCGGCGAGGACTGCCTCCACCTCGCCCTGCGCCGCCGCGCGTTCGGGCGGGCCTTCCGGTCCGCCGTCGACGCCGACGCGCTGGGCCGCACCGCGGAGGCACCGGCTGACAGACCGACAGATGAAGGCGGGTCAGAGATCTGATGCGTACCCGATGAGCACTGAAGCATGAGTGCCCAGCGATGAACTTCACCCCCTGCTATCAGGCAGGCCGTGGTGCGCGTGCCCTGGTGGCGCGCGCGACGGCCTGGAGCAACGTCAACGGTCCCAGGACGCGCTGAGACGGACAGCCCGAGCGGCTCCGTTCCGGCCCGTGGGGCCAGAACAGGAGAACCGTGGCCAAGGTCCGCGTCCATGAGCTCGCCAAGGAGCTCGGCATCACCTCGAAGGAGGCCTTGAGCACGCTCAAGGACCTCGGCGAGTTCGTCAGCTCGGCTTCGTCCACCATCGAGCCCCCGGTGGTCAAGAAGCTGCGCAACGCCTACCCGGGTGCCGGCAAGTCCGCCGCCAAGCCCGGTTCCACGCCCGCCGCCCCGGGCCGTTCCGCCGCGCCGAAGCCGGCGGCCGCCCCGTCGCCGCGCGCCGCGGCCCCCACGTCGAATGCCGGCGCCCCGGCGCCCGGTCCCGCCGCGGGCCGCACCGCCGCGCCCAAGCCGGGCGCCGCCCCGACCCCCGGCCCCGCCGCACCGACGCCGGCCGCCCCGGCCGAGCCGAAGGCCCCGCAGCCGCCGGCCACGCCGGGGTCGGCCGCGCCGAAGCCGGGCGCCGCCGCGCCCAAGCCGGGTGCCTCCGCGCCCAAGCCGGGCGCCCCGCGTCCCGGCAACAACCCGTTCAGCCCCAAGGGCGGCTCCGCCGGGCCTCGCCCGGGCGCCCGCCCGGGCGGCCGTGGCGGTGCTCCGCGTCCGGGCAACAACCCGTTCGCCCCCTCGCAGGGCATGCGCTCCGGTCGTGAGGACCGCGCGCCTCGTCCGGGCGGCCCCCGTCCGCCGGCCGGTGCCGGCGGTCCCCGTCCGGGCGGTCCGCGCCCGGCCGCGGGCGCCGGCGGTCCCCGCCCCGGTGGGCCGCGTCCGAACCCGGGCATGATGCCCAAGCAGATCACCCCGGCCCCGCAGCCGGCCCGCGGCCGTGGCCGTCCGGGCGGCGGCCCCGGTGGCGGCCCGGGTCGTCCCGGCGGCCCGGGCGGCCGTGGCGGTCGCGGCAACGCCCAGGGCGCCTTCGGGCGCGGCGGCGGCCCGCGCAAGGGACGCAAGTCGAAGCGCGCGAAGCGCCAGGAGTTCGAGCAGCAGCACACGCGTGAGATCGGCGGCGTCAAGGTCCCCAAGGGTGACGGCACCACCGTTCTGCGCCTGCGCCGCGGCGCGTCCCTGGCCGACTTCGCCGAGAAGATCCGCGCCGACGTCGCCGACCTGGTGAAGGTGCTCTTCACCCTCGGCGAGATGGCCTCGGCCAACCAGTCCCTCGACGAGGAGACCTTCCAGCTGCTCGGCGACGAGCTGGGCTACAAGGTCCAGATCGTGTCCCCGGAGGACGAGGACAAGGAGCTGCTGGAGGCCTTCGACATCGACCTCGAGGCCGAGGCGGCCAACGAGGACGAGGCCGACCTCGAGCCGCGCCCCGCGGTCGTCACCGTCATGGGCCACGTGGACCACGGCAAGACGCGTCTGCTGGACGCCATCCGCTCCTCGAACGTCATCGAGGGCGAGGCCGGCGGCATCACGCAGCACATCGGCGCCTACCAGGTGCCCGTGGAGCACGAGGGCGAGCAGCGTCGCCTCACCTTCATCGACACCCCGGGTCACGAGGCGTTCACCGCCATGCGTGCCCGCGGTGCGAAGGTCACCGACATCGCCGTGCTGGTGGTGGCGGCCGACGACGGCGTCATGCCGCAGACCGTCGAGGCGCTCAACCACGCCCAGTCGGCCGGCGTGCCGATCGTGGTGGCGGTCAACAAGATCGACAAGGACACCGCCGCCCCGGACAAGATCCGCGGTCAGCTCACCGAGTACGGCCTCGTGCCCGAGGAGTACGGCGGCGACACGATGTTCGTGGACGTCTCCGCGCGCAACAACATCAACATCGACCAGCTGCTCGAGGCGATCCTGCTCACCGCGGACGCCGCCCTCGAGCTCACGGCGAACCCGCACAAGGCCGCCCGCGGCGTGGCCATCGAGGCCAACCTCGACAAGGGCCGCGGCGCCGTCGTCACCGTGCTGGTGCAGACCGGCACGCTGCGCGTGGGCGACACCATGGTGGTGGGCTCCGCCCACGGCCGTGTGCGCGCCATGTTCGACGAGAACGGCAACGCCGTGGAGGCGGCCGATCCGTCGCGTCCCGTCCAGGTGCTCGGCCTGTCCGCGGTGCCGCGTGCCGGCGACTCGTTCCTCGTCACCGACGACGAGCGCACCGCCCGCCAGATCGCGGAGAAGCGCGAGGCCGCGGACCGCAACGCCCAGCTGGCCAAGCGCCGCAAGCGCATCACCCTGGAGGACTTCGACCAGGCCGTGGCCGAGGGCAAGCTGGACACGCTCAACCTCATCATCAAGGGCGACGCGTCCGGTGCCGTCGAGGCGCTCGAGGACTCGCTGCTCAAGATCGAGGTCGGCGAGGACGAGGTGCAGCTGCGCGTCATCCACCGCGGCGTCGGCGCCATCACGCAGAATGACGTGAACCTGGCGACCGTGGACAACGCCATCATCATCGGCTTCAACGTGCGCCCCGCCGAGCGGGTCGCCGACCTGGCCGACCGCGAGGGCGTGGACATGCGCTTCTACAGCGTGATCTACGACGCGATCGATGACATCGAGAACGCGCTCAAGGGCATGCTGAAGCCGGAGTACGAGGAGGTCGAGCTCGGCTCGGCCGAGGTCCGCGAGGTGTTCCGCTCCTCCAAGTGGGGCAACATCGCCGGTTCGCTCGTGCGCTCGGGCCTCATCCGCCGCAACGCCCAGGCCCGCCTGGTGCGCGACGGCGTGGTGGTCTCCGATCACCTCAAGATCGAGTCGCTGCGCCGCTTCAAGGACGACGCCACGGAGGTCCGCGAGGGCTACGAGTGCGGCATCGGCCTGGGCAGCTTCAACGACATCAAGGAGGGCGACGTGATCGAGACCTTCGAGATGCAGGAGAAGCCGCGCGTCTGACGGCCGGGGCGGGGGCCCGCACGGGCCCCCGCCCTCCGCGTCCCACCCTCTGAACCATCACCACCGGAAGGAACCGCACCATGGCCGATCCGGCACGCGCCGGCCGCCTGGCCCAGCGCATCAAGGTCCTCGTGGCCGAGGCGCTGCGCCGCGGCGTCAAGGACGACCGCGTGGAGCCCGTCACCGTGACGGAGGTCCGCGTGACCAACGACCTGCAGCACGCCACCGTCTACTACACCGTCCTGGGCGACGAGGCCACGGTGGCCGCCGCCCACGAGGGCATCCAGGACAACCGCGGCATCCTGCGCCGCGAGGTGGGCCGCGGGCTCACCATCCGCCTGGTGCCCACGCTCGAGTTCGTGGCGGACACCGTCCCCGAGGCGGCCGCACACCTGGAGGACGTCCTCCGCGCGGCCAAGGAGCGGGACGCCGAGCTGGCGAAGGCGCGCGAGGGCGCGTCGTACGCCGGTGACGCGGACCCGTACCGCAGCGCGGAGCCGGACGCCGACGCCGACGACGCCCCGCGCGCCTGAGGCCCGCGGCACGGTGAGCGCTCGCAGCACCGGGGGACAGGCCCCCGACGCGCCGGGAACGGAGGCGTCGGGGGTCGTCCTCGTGGACAAGCCGCAGGGGTGGACCTCGCACGACGTCGTCGGGCGGGTCCGCCGGCTGGCGGGCACCCGCAAGGTGGGCCACGCCGGCACCCTGGACCCCATGGCCACGGGCCTGCTCGTGGTCGGCGTCAACAAGGCCACGCGCCTGCTGACCGCCATCACGGGCACGGACAAGACGTACACGGCCACGATCCGCCTCGGGCAGTCGACCGTCACGGACGACGCCGAGGGAGAGGTCGTGCAGACCCGGCTGGCCAACGCCGTCACGCCCGAGCGCGTCGCCGAGCAGGTCGCCGCCCTCACGGGCGAGATCCTGCAGGCGCCCTCGGCCGTCTCCGCCGTCAAGGTGGCGGGCCGGCGCGCCTACGACCGCGTCCGAGCGGGTGAGGACGTCACCCTCGACGCCCGCCCCGTCACCGTGCACGAGTTCACGGTGCACGAGCTGCGCCGGCTCGACGGCGGCCGGCTGGTCGACCTCGACGTCACCGTGCGCTGCTCGTCCGGGACCTACATCCGGGCGCTCGCCCGCGACCTGGGCGAGGCCCTCGAGACCGGCGGGCACCTCACGGCGCTGCGCCGCACCGCCGTCGGCCCGTTCGACGTGGCCGACGCGCTCTCGCTCGAGGCCCTCGCGGAGCGCTTCGCGATGACCGAGCTCTCCGAGGCCGCCGCCGGGCTCTTCCCGGTGCGCGAGCTGACGGAGCACGAGGCCCACGAGCTCGCCTTCGGGCGGGTCGTGGCGCCCACCGGCACGGGTGAGACGCTCGTCGCCGGGCGCGCGCCGGACGGCCGCGTCATCGCCCTCGTCTCCGACGTGCGCCGCCGCGGCGCCGACGTCGCCAAGCCCCAGCTCGTGTTCGCCCCGGCCGAGGGGCCGGGACAGGGAAGGACCGCATGATCCTCGACGCCTGGTTCTGGACGGGACTGGTGATCGGTGCCGTCTCGTTCGTGGTCTGCGTGGTGATGACGGCGATCCGCCGCCACCCCGCGGACGCCTCGATCCTCTCGGTGGCCGCCGTCGAGCTGTTCACGCTCGTCTACGCCGCGGCCGCCGCCGTCCGCCAGCTCGGCGGGGACACCCTGAACGGCCCCGGCTGGGAGTTCTGGGGCTACATCCTCACCGCCCTGATCGTGCCGGTGATCGCCGTGGGCTGGGCCGTCACGGACAAGACCCGGTGGTCCAACCTCGTGCTGGCCGTGGTCGGGCCCACGATCGCCGTGATGCTGCACCGCATGCAGGTCATCTGGTTCGGGCAGTGGTGAGGAGGATGGACATGGCACCCAGCGACGGCGCCCCCGCGCGCAACCAGGGTCTCGGCCGGATCATCGTCATGGTCTACGCGGTGTTCGCCCTCTCGGCGAGCGCGCGCAGCCTCTTCCAGATCCTCACGCAGTTCGACGCCGCCCCCGTGGCGTACACGCTCTCCGCGGTCGCGGCGGTCGTGTACATCGTGGCGACGTTCGCGCTCGCCCGCTCCGGCGCGCGCGCCTGGGCCGTGGCGCTGGGCGCCGTGCTCGTGGAGCTGGCCGGCGTGGTGGGCGTGGGCCTGTGGACCGTCCTGGATCCGGGGATGTTCGCCCACGACACCGTGTGGTCCCGGTTCGGCGCGGGCTACGGCTACGTGCCGCTCGTGCTGCCGGTGGTCGGCCTGATCTGGCTGCTGACGCACCGCCCCGCCCGCCCGGCCGAGGCGGGGGCGCTCTGATGCGGGTCTGGAACAGCCTGGACGAGGTCCCCACGGACCTGCCGCGCACCGTGGTCACCCTGGGCAACTTCGACGGCGTGCACCGCGGCCACCGGGAGGTGCTGCGCCGGGTCGTCGAGCTGGCGCGGGCCCGCGACGCCCTGGCCGTGGCCGTGACCTTCACCCCGCACCCGCGCGCCGTGCACCATCCCGAGGTGCCCCACGTGGACATCATCAGCCCCGAGCAGCGGGTCGTCCTCCTGGACGAGGCGGGTCTGGACGCGGTGCTCCTGCAGCGCTACACCCTCGAGTTCGCGGACCAGTCCCCGGAGGAGTTCGTCCGCGGCATGCTCGTGCACGGGCTGCACGCCGCCGTCGTGGTCGTGGGGCACGACGTGCGCTTCGGCCGGGGCAACACCGGCGACGTCGCGGAGATGGTGCGCCTGGGGGCCCGCTACGGCTTCGAGGTCGAGGCCGTCGAGGAGTTCCCCGCCGAACACGGGGCCGAGCCGGAGCGCCGCTGCTCCTCGACCTGGGTGCGGGAGGCCCTGGCCGCGGGCGACGTCGCCCAGGCCGCGGCCGTGCTCGGCCGGCACCACGTGCTCGCCGGCGAGGTGGTGCACGGGTTCGCGCGCGGCCGCGAGCTCGGCTTCCCCACGGCGAACCTCGAGACGGATGTGCAGGGCATGATCCCGGCCGACGGCGTCTACGCCGGCTGGGTGCACGACGCGCACGGCGGGGTGTGGCCGGCCGCGATCTCCATCGGCTCGAACCCCACGTTCGAGGACGTCTCCCGCGTGGTGGAGGCACACGTGATCGACCGCCACGACGAGCGGGTGGAGGACTTCGACCTGTACGGCCAGCACATCGAGGTGGAGTTCGTGGCCCGGCTGCGCGGGATGGTCGCCTACGAGGGCGTCGAGAAGCTCGTGGCGCAGATCACGCAGGACGTGGACGAGGCCCGGGCGATCCTGGCCACGACCCCCTCCGACCGGTGAGCGCCCCGGAGCCGGGCGCTCCCCCCGCTGTGCCGAACCTGCCGGGGCGCCCGGCCCGGGCCCGTCGGGCCGGGCCCAACCCCTTCGAGACCGGCGGGGAGCACTACAACGCCGTCCGCCCCTCCTACCCGGCCGCCGCGGTGGACCGCGTCCTGGCGGGCACCGCCGACGGCGCGGACGTGGTGGAGCTCGGGGCCGGGACGGGACTGTTCACCCGGCTGCTCGCGGCCCGCCCGGCGGACCGGGTGCGGACGGTGACGGCCCTCGAGCCGTCGGCGTCGATGCGCGCCGTCCTGGAACGCGAGGTCGCGGCCGGCACGGGCGGGCGGGTGCGCGCCGTGCCGGGCACGGGCGAGGCCACGGGCCTGCCGGCGGCGAGCGCCGACGTCGTGGTGGCGGCCCAGGCATGGCACTGGATGGACCCGGCCGCGGCGAGCGCGGAGGCCGCACGGGTGCTGCGCCCGGGCGGGCGCCTGGCCGCGGTGTGGAACCAGCTCGACACGGCGGTGCCGTGGGTGCACCGTCTCACCCGGATCATGCACGCCGGGGACGTGCACGCCGCCCGGCCGGAGCAGCGCCGGTTCGCCGCCCCGTTCGGGGCGGAGGAGCACGCGCGCTGGGCGTGGACGCAGCCCATGACCGCGGCGGGGCTGCACGGGCTCATGGCCTCGCGCTCGTACTGGCTGCGCGCGGACGAGCGGATCCGGTCCCGGATGACGGCCAACCTCGACTGGTACCTGCACGAGCACCTGGGCCATGCGGCGGACGCGGTCCTGCAGGTGCCCTACGTGACGGTGGCCTGGTGGGCGGCGCCGGTCAGGGGCGGGCGCCCACGGTGACCGGGACCGTCCGGGCGATCCCGGCCCGCCGCGCCTGCCAGAGCAGCAGCGCCGTGGCCACCGCGACCACCGCCACCGAGAGCAGCGTGGCCGCCGGGGAGCCGGCGGTCTCCGCGCCCACGTAGCTGTCCTCGACGGTGCCCACGAGCGTGCCGACGGCGATGATCACCACGTTGTTGACCACGTGGAGGGCGACGGCGGCCTCGAGCCCGCCCGTGCGCCACGTGAGCAGGACGGCGGCGACGGCGAACGCGGCGAGGTCCAGCAGGATCCACGGGTCGAGCGAGCCGTGGGCGAGCGAGAAGGTCGCCGCCGAGAGCACCGCGGTGACCGCGGCGGCCACGACCGGCCGGCGGATCCACGTGCCGACGGCCAGCAGCAGCCACCCGCGGAACAGGTACTCCTCGCCCGCGGCCTGGAACGGGGTGAGCACGAACGCCATGACGAGCAGCCAGACCCAGTCCTGCGCGCGCGGGGCCGTGGGGGCGCCGTCGAGGGCCCACGCGCCCAGCACGTAGGCGAGGAACAGCGGCGTCAGCACGACGACGCAGCGCGCCAGCCAGCGCCAGCGCACGCGGCCCTCGACCGAGTGGACGAAGCGGGCGGCGACGGGGTGGCCCAGCGCCACGGCCAGCAGCGCGACCCCGATCAGCGCGGCGAGCAGGAGGTTGTTCAGCAGCACCATGGGCGCGGAGTACAGGTCGAGGTCGGTCACGTCCGTCGGGTCGGCCGCGCCGAGCAGCGCGGGCCCGGACGTGGCGATCAGGGCGAGAGCGCCCAGCACGCCCCCGAGCACGAGGAGGCCCACCAGGCCGGCCAGCACGAGGCCGAAGGACGCGAGCGGGTTCCACCATCGGGCCCGCGGCGTGCGCAGCAGCGCGGGGTAGCCGTGGCCGATCAGCGGCAGATCCAGGGGCGGCGCGGGCGGCCGGAGGGGGAACGACGACGGGGCCGGGGAGTGGGGGACCGGTGGGGTGCTCACCGGGCCAGGGTAGGCGATGCGGTAGACTCGACCCTCGGCCTCCCTGCAGTCCGCGGTGGGGTGGGCCCCGCGTCGTCCGCCCCGGCGGGGCGCGGCCCGTGTTCGCGGTACCGAAGTGAAGGAGGCCCACCATGGCCCTGGATCCCGCTGTCAAGCAGCAGATCATCAAGGAGTACGCCACCCACGAGGGCGACACCGGTTCCCCCGAGGTGCAGATCGCGGTCCTGTCCCGCCGCATCAAGGACCTGACCGAGCACCTCAAGGAGCACAAGCACGACCACCACACCCGTCGCGGCCTGATGGCCCTGGTCGGTCGCCGTCGTCGCATGCTCGGCTACCTGCAGAAGGTCGACATCGAGCGCTACCGCGCGCTGATCGAGCGCCTCGGCCTGCGCAAGTGACCTGAGGAGGCGGCGCCGGAGCCCGCGGGAGACCCGCGAGCGCCGGCGCCGCCTTTCGTCTGCCCCCGGACGCACGTAGTGTGTCCCGGGGGAGAGATCGCCGCAGCCTGCGGCACTCCGGCGCGCCATGGCGCGCATCCCCGCATCATCGACACACCCGACGGCTCCGCGCCCATCGCTCGCGGTCCTCGACAGTGGCTCCCGGACCCCGCCGCACGGCGGGATGCCGAGGGCCTCGATCGAAGACCAGGGGGACAGGGACGCCTGCGGCGCCGTCCACCTGAAAGGAGGCCCTCATGGAGGGTCCTGAGATCACCTTCGCCGAGGCCGTCATCGACAACGGCTCGTACGGCAAGCGCACCGTCCGCTTCGAGACCGGGCGCCTCGCCCAGCAGGCCGCCGGCGCCGCCATGGTCTACATCGACGAGGAGACGTCGATGCTGTCCGCCACCACCGTCGGCAAGTCGCCCCGCGAGGGCTTCGACTTCTTCCCGCTGACCGTGGACGTCGAGGAGCGCATGTACGCCGCGGGCCGCATCCCCGGCTCGTTCTTCCGCCGCGAGGGCCGCCCGTCCACGGACGCGATCCTCACCTGCCGCCTGATCGACCGCCCGCTGCGCCCGGCGTTCGTCAAGGGCATCCGCAACGAGGTCCAGGTCGTCGTGACCGTCACCTCGATCGCCCCGGACGAGATCTACGACACGGTGGCCATCAACGCCGCCTCCCTGTCCACGCAGCTGTCCGGCCTGCCGTTCTCCGGTCCCATCGGCGGCGTGCGCATGGCCCTCATGGACGACGGCTCCGGCACGCGCCAGTGGGTCGCGTTCCCGAAGCACTCCCAGCTCGAGGGCGCCGTGTTCAACATGGCCGTGGCCGGCCGTGTGGTGGGCGACGACGTCGCCATCATGATGGTCGAGGCCGAGGCGACCCCGGACTCCTGGACCCTGGTCAAGGAGCGCGGCGCGCAGGCGCCCACCGAGGAGATCGTGGCCGAGGGACTCGAGGCCGCCAAGCCCTTCATCCGCGCCCTGTGCGAGGCCCAGGCCGACCTGGTCAAGCGCGCCGGCAAGGACCCGGTGGACGTCCCCGTGTTCCAGGACTACCAGGACGACGCCTACGCCGCCGTCGAGAAGCTCGCCACGGACCGCCTGACCGAGATCTTCTCCATCGGCGACAAGCAGGAGCGCGAGTCGGCCTCGGACGCCTACCTGCTCGAGGTGCTCGAGGAGCTCGCCGGCGAGGGCAAGGACTTCGCCGAGCGCAAGGGCGAGATCGCCAAGGCCTACGGCTCCCTCACCAAGCAGATCGTGCGCCGCCGCATCCTCACCGACCAGGTGCGCATCGACGGCCGCGGCCTGACGGACATCCGCAAGCTGACCGCGGAGGTGGAGGTCCTGCCCCGCGTGCACGGCTCCGCCATCTTCGAGCGCGGCGAGACCCAGATCATGGGCGTCACCACGCTGAACATGCTCAAGATGGAGCAGCAGATCGACTCGTTGGCGCCGGAGACGGCCAAGCGGTACATGCACCACTACAACTTCCCGCCGTACTCCACCGGCGAGACCGGCCGCGTGGGCTCCCCGAAGCGCCGCGAGATCGGCCACGGCGCCCTCGCCGAGCGCGCCCTCGTGCCCGTGCTGCCGGCCCGCGAGGAGTTCCCCTACGCGATCCGCCAGGTCTCCGAGGCCCTCGGCTCCAACGGCTCGACGTCGATGGGCTCCGTCTGCGCCTCCACCCTGTCCCTGCTGAACGCGGGCGTGCCGCTGCGTGCGCCCGTGGCCGGCATCGCCATGGGCCTGGTCTCCGCCGAGGTGGACGGCCAGACCCAGTACGCGGCCCTGACCGACATCCTCGGCGCCGAGGACGCGTTCGGCGACATGGACTTCAAGGTGGCCGGCACCGCGGAGTTCGTCACCGCGATCCAGCTGGACACCAAGCTGGACGGCATCCCGGCCTCCGTGCTGGCCGCCGCCCTGACGCAGGCCCGCGAGGCGCGCCTGCACATCCTGTCCGTGCTGAACGCCGCCATCGACGCCCCGGACGAGATGGCCCCCACCGCCCCGCGGATCATCTCCGTGCGCATCCCGGTGGACAAGATCGGCGCGGTCATCGGCCCCAAGGGCGCCATGATCAACCAGATCCAGGACGACACGGGCGCGGACATCACCATCGAGGACGACGGCACCGTGCTGATCGGCGCCACCGACGGCGCCTCGGCCGAGGCCGCGCGCTCCGCGGTGAACGCGATCGCCAACCCGCAGGTCCCCGAGGTCGGTGAGCGCTACCTCGGCACCGTGGTGAAGCTGACCACGTTCGGCGGGTTCGTCTCGCTCACCCCGGGCAAGGACGGCCTGTTGCACATCTCCGAGCTGCGCAAGCTCAACGAGGGCAAGCGCGTGGACGACGTCGAGGACGTGCTCGGCGTGGGCCAGAAGGTCCAGGTCGAGATCACCAAGATCGACGACCGCGGCAAGCTGTCCCTCTCCCCGGTGGTGGCGGAGTCCGACGCCCTGGCCGAGACCGCGGACGCGATCGAGTCCTCGCAGATCGAGGCCTGATCCGCCCCGCCCGGCCCGGTGACCACGACGGCGCCGCACCCTCCCCGCGAGTGGTGCGGCGCCGTCGTCGCGCATGGGCGAGAATGGCCGTCATGAGTGTTCACCGTGAGATCCCCCTGGACTTCGACGGCGTGCTGGCGGACGAGGGCAACGGTTCCGTGGTGCGCCGCTCCGTGCTGCCCGGCGGCGTCCGCGTGCTCACCGAGGCCATGCCGGACCAGCGCTCGGTGACCATCGGCTACTGGGTGGCCGTCGGGTCCCGTGACGAGTCGCCCGAGGGCTACGGCGCCACGCACTTCCTCGAGCACCTGCTCTTCAAGGGCACTCCCACGCGCACCGCGATGGACATCGCGGCCGCCTTCGACCGCGTGGGCGGGGAGTCCAACGCCGGCACGGCCAAGGAGTCCACCGTCTACCACGCCCGCGTGCTGGACGAGGACCTGCCGATGGCCGTGGAGGTCCTCACGGACATGCTCACCTCCTCCCTGATCGACCCGGACGAGCTCGAGACCGAGCGCGGCGTGATCCTCGAGGAGCTCGCCATGGACGCGGACGACCCCGTGGACGTGGCCCACGAGAAGCTCGCCGAGGTCATGCTGGACGGCCACCCCCTCGGCCGGCCGATCGGCGGCACGCCCGAGACGATCCGGGCCGTCACCCGCGACCATGTGGTGGGGCACTACACGCACTGGTACCGCCCGGACGAGCTCGTCGTCACCGCCGCCGGCCACCTCGACCACGACGAGGTCTGCCGCCTCGTCCTCGCCGCCCTGCGCGCCTCGGGCTGGGAGCTCACCCAGGGGGCCCTGCCCGCCCCGCGTCGTGCCGTGGACACCGCCGGGGCCGCGGCCTCGCGGGTGCGGACCGGCACGCACACCGTCACCAAGGCGGTCGAGCAGGCCAACGTCCTCGTCGGCGGCCGCTCGCTGTCCACCACGGACCCGGACCGCTTCGCCCTGGGCGTCATGCAGTCCGTCCTGGGCGGGGGCATGTCCTCGCGGCTGTTCCAGGAGATCCGCGAGCGCCGCGGCCTGGCCTACAACACCTACTCGTTCTCCGCCGGGTACTCCGACGCCGGCTACTGGGGCCTGTACGCGGGCTGCCAGCCGGACCGGGTGGACGAGGTGGCCGCGCTGATGGAGGCCGAGCTGGACCGGATGGCCGAGGCCGACGTCACCGGGGAGGAGCTCGCGCGCGCCCACGGGCAGATCTGCGGCGGCACCGTGCTGGGCATGGAGTCCACGGGCGCCCGCATGTCCCGGCTGGGACGGGCCGAGCTGGTCACGGGGGAGTACGTGGACCTGGCGGCCTCCCTCGCCCGGGTCCGCGAGGTCGACGCCGGCCAGGTCCGGGCCGTGGCCGCGCGCCTGGCCGCGGGGGACCGGGCGCGCGTCGTCGTCGCCCCGGCCTGACCTCGGCCACGGCCGCCGGGGCGGGCCGCGTAGGCTGGAGGCCATGACCGAGACCCGCACCCCCTCCGCCGTGTCCGCTCCCGACGACGTCCCGCGCGTCGCGATCCTGGGCGCCCGTGGCCGCATGGGCCGCCACGCGGTGCCCGCGGTGCGAGCGGCCGAGGGGCTGGAGCTCGTGGCCGAGCTCGGCTCGCAGGACCGCCTGGACGCGGTGCTCGACGCCGGCGCCACGCACGTCCTGGACCTCACGGTGCCGGACGCCTCGCCCGAGAACGTGGCCTTCGCCGTGGAGCATGGGCTGCACACGGTCGTGGGCACGTCGGGCTGGGTGCCCGAGCGCCGCGAGCGCCTCGAGGCGCAGTTGGCGGAGCACCCGGGGGTGGGCGTGCTGATCGCCCCGAACTTCTCGGTCGGCTCGGTGCTGGCCTCGGCGTTCGCCGCGCAGGCGGCGCGGTACTTCGAGTCCGTCGAGCTCGTCGAGCTGCACCATCCGGACAAGGTGGACGCCCCGTCGGGCACGGCCGTGCGGACCGCCGAGCTCATCGGCGCGGCCCGGGACGCGGCCGGCGTGCCCGTCTCCCCGGACGCCACCGAGCACGACCCGGACGGCGCGCGCGGTGCCGTCGTCCACGGCGTGCATGTGCACGCGGTGCGCCTGCGTGGCCTGGAGGCGCACCAGGAGGTGCTGCTGGGCGGGCCGGGCGAGCAGCTCGTGGTCCGGCACGACGCGTTCGACCGCGGCGCCTACATGCCCGGCGTCGTCCTCGGCCTGCGGACCGTGGCCTCCCGCCCGGGTCTGACCTACGGACTGGACGGATACCTGGACCTTGGCTGAGCCCTCCCGCACTCCCGACGACGGCGCCGTGGGCCCGACCGCGCACGCCGCCCGTGCCCGCCGCTCGACCGTGATGAGCAAGGTGTGGGTCGGCTTCGTCTGCCTGCTCGTGCTGCTGTTCGCCGGGTTCGCCCTCAACGCGTCCGTCGCGCTGGTGCGCGCCCCGCAGCCGCTGGCCAAGGCGATCGGCGTGGGCGTCATCCTCGTGGTGCTGGTGACCGTGGCCGTCCTGGCCCGCGAGGTGTGGTTCGGCCGCCAGACCGAACGCCTGGCCGACCAGCTCGAGGCCGAGGGCGGACTGCCGGAGGACGACCTGCCGCGCTCGCCGGGCGGCCGGATCGACCGGGAGGCCGCCGACGCCCAGTTCGAGCTGTACCGCGTGGAGGCCGAGGCCGCACCGCGCGACTGGCGCGCCCGCTACCGCCTCGCCCTGGCCTACGACGCCTCGGGCGACCGCCGCCGCGCCCGCGAGGCGGCCCGGGAGGCCGTCCGCCTGCACCGCGCCGGCTGACGCGGCCCACGCCTCGCTCAGCGCCCTGCGACGGCCCGTTCCCCACCCGCCCGGGAGAGCCGGGCCATCACGGCTTCGAGCGGACCCCGTCGGCCGCTGAGCTCGGCGGCCAGCCCGGCCGCGAGGCTCAGCACGACGAGGGCGGCGAGCAGCGCCCCGTCGGCCGGGTCGAGTCCGGTCGCGTCCACGAGCGCGAGCACCACGAGGTGCCCCACGTAGAGCGTGAGCGGGATGCGCCCCGCACCCACGAGCGGGCGCAGCGCGGCGTGCCCGACCAGCGGCCGGGCCAGCAGGCAGGCGCCCAGCACGGCGCAGGCCCAGCCCGCCGCGAGCACGGCGGCCACCACGGACCCGGAGTGCGGGGTCGGCAGGGCGAGCCACAGCGGATCCGGGATCAGCAGCGCGAGCCGCGGCTCGCCCGTGCGCAGCGTGAGCGCCGTCTCGGCCGGGTCCGTGCCGATCGCCGCGGCGACCCGCCCGACCGTGCCCGGAGCCCGCAGCACCGCCGCACCGACGACGCCGGCCGCCGCCCACGCCGCGGCCCCGCCGCCGAGGATCCCGGCGGCCACGCGGGGCCGGTCCAGCGGCAGCCGCCCCAGGGCCAGCCCCAGCACGAGGAACGCGCCCCAGGACAGGACGGGGTAGTAGCCCGTGAGCGTCAGATCGGCCAGCAGCAGCCCGGGACGCAGCAGGTCCGCGGGGCCGGGGGAGAGCCAGAGCCGCCCGCCCAGGAAGAACTCCTGGCGCCCCACGGCGGCCTGCGCGGCCGCGACCACCGCGAACACCAGCACCGGCCCGAGCACGAGCCACGCCCCCGCGATCAGGCCCAGGGCGCGGGCGCGCAGGCCCAGCAGGGGCAGCGCGAGCAGGAAGAGCAGGGCGTAGTGGCACAGGATGACGGCCACGGGGACGCCGAGCGTCCCGCACGCGAGCCCGAGTACGAACAGCAGGCCCGCGCGTCGGGCGATCCGGCGGCGCAGCGCCGCGCGCCGGACCCCCGTGGCCGGCGTCGCGCCCCCCGTGGACAGGGCCAGCCCGACGCCGGCCAGCAGGACGAACAGCACCGAGGCGCGTCCGGCGAACCACAGGAACGCCGGGTGCGGCGCCCCGTCCGCCGTCGCCGGGTCGACGACGTGGACGGTGATCATGCCGAGCAGGGCGATCCCGCGGGCCGCGTCGACGCCGGGCAGCCGGCGACGTGCGGGCCGGTCCGGGCGGACGGCGGCGGGGGGCGGGGCGGGACGCAGGGCGGGCTCCTCTCGGGTCGCCGCGCGTCGCGGAGGGGCCACGGACGGCGCGGGCCCCCAGTCTCGCAGGTAGGGTGGGGCCCATGAGTGCCGTCCGTCCCGCCGTCATCCCCTCCGAGCTGCTCTTCGGCACGGTCGTGCCCGCCATGGTCACCCCCATGACGGACGAGGGCGCCGTGGACCTCGAGGTGGCCGCCGCGCTGGCCGAGCACCTGGTGGACCGCGGGGCCGACGGCCTCGTGGTCACCGGCACCACCGGCGAGACCTCCACGCTCACGGACGACGAGAACGTGGCGATGTTCCGCACCGTCGTCGAGGCCGTGGGGGACCGCGCCAGGGTCGTGGCCGGCACCGGCACCAACGACACGGCGCACACCCTCGAGCTGTCCCGCCGCGCGGCCGAGACGGGCGTGGACGGGCTGCTGCTCGTCACCCCGTACTACAACAAGCCCAACCAGGCCGGCATCCGCGCGCACTTCGAGGCCGTGGCCGACGGCGTGGACCTGCCGATCATGCTCTACGACATCCCGGGCCGCTCCGTGATGCCGATCGAGCCCGAGACGATCATCGCGCTCGCGCAGCACCCCAACATCCGTGCGCTCAAGGACGCGAAGGGGGACCTGCAGTCCACCACCACCGTCCTGGCGCACACAGACCTCGACCTCTACTCCGGCGACGACGGTGCGACCCTGCCGCTCATGGCGCTCGGCGCCGTCGGGGTCGTCTCGGTGGCCGCGCACGCGGCCCCCGAGCTGTACCGCCAGCTCGTGGACGCCGTCCACGCCGGCGACCTGGCCGGTGCCCGTGATCACCACTTCGCGCTGGACCCCGTCCAGCGCGGCATCATGACCCACGTCCAGGGCGCGGTGGCCGCGAAGGCCGTCCTCGCCGCCCAGGGCGTCATCCCGTCCGCAGCCGTGCGGCTGCCCCTCGTCCAGGCCACGCCGGACGAGCTCTCCGTCATCCGAGCCGACCTCGCGGAGGCCGGCATCACCTTCTAGAAGGGACCCGTTCCATGACCGCAGGCACCCGCCTGTCCACCCCGCCCAAGCTCAAGCGGGGCACCTGCCGCATCGTCCAGCTGGGCGGCCTCGAGGAGGTCGGCCGCAACATGGTCACCTTCGAGATCGACGGCAAGATCCTCATCGTCGACTGCGGCGTCCTCTTCCCCGAGGAGCACCAGCCCGGCGTCGACCTGATCCTGCCGGACTTCGACTACATCCGGGACCGCGTGGACGACGTCGTCGGCATCGTCCTGACCCACGGCCACGAGGACCACATCGGCGCCGTGCCGTACCTGCTGCGCCTGCGCGACGACATCCCCGTGATCGGCTCCAAGCTGACCCTCGCCCTGATCGAGGCCAAGCTCGAGGAGCACCGGATCAAGCCGCGCACCCGCGTGGTCAAGGAAGACGACATCGTCGAGTTCGGCCCGTTCGAGTGCGAGTTCGTGGCCGTGAACCACTCGATCCCGGACGCGCTCGCCGTCGCCATCCACACGGACGCCGGCACCATCCTGCACACCGGCGACTTCAAGATGGACCAGCTGCCGCTCGACGGCCGCATCACGGACCTGCGCGCCTTCGCCCGTCTCGGCGAGGAGGGCGTGGACCTGTTCATGACCGACTCCACGAACGCCGAGGTCCCGGGGTTCACCACCACGGAGGCGGAGATCGGCCCCACCCTCGAGCGCTACTTCGCCACGGCGAAGCGCCGCATCGTGGTGGCCTCGTTCTCCTCCCACGTGCACCGCGTCCAGCAGGTCCTCGACGCCGCCCACAAGCACGGTCGCAAGGTGGCCTTCGGCGGGCGCTCCATGATCCGCAACATGACCATCGCGGCGAAGCTCGGCTACCTCAACGTGCCGAACGGGATCCTCGTGGACATCCGCAAGGTGGACAAGTACCGAGACGACGAGATCGTGCTCATGGTCACCGGCTCCCAGGGCGAGCCGATGGCGGCCCTGTCCCGCATGGCCAACGGGGACCACCAGGTGCAGCTGGAGGAGGGCGACCTCGTCGTGCTGGCCTCCTCCCTGATCCCGGGCAACGAGAACTCCGTGTTCCGCGTGATCAACGGGCTCATGAAGCTCGGCGCGACCGTGGTGCACAAGGGCATGGCCAAGGTGCACGTCTCCGGCCACGCCTCCGAGGGCGAGCTGCTGTACTGCTACAACATCGTCGAGCCCGAGTTCGTGATGCCGGTGCACGGCGAGACCCGCCACCTGATCGCCAACGGCCGGATCGCGGAGAAGACCGGCGTGCCGGCCGAGAACGTCATCCTGGCCGGCAACGGCACCGTGGTGGACATGACCGACGGCCTCGTGAAGGTCGTCGGCGAGGTGGAGTGCGGCTACGTGTACGTGGACGGCTCCTCCGTGGGTGAGATCTCCGACTCGGACCTCAAGGACCGCCGTGTCCTGGGCGAGGAGGGCTTCATCTCGATCATCACCGTGGTCAACCGGCAGACGGGCACGATCGTGTCCGGTCCGGACGTCCACGCCCGCGGCGTCGCCGAGGACGAGAAGGTGTTCGAGGAGATCAAGCCGAAGATCGTCCGGGCGCTCGAGGAGGCCGTGCAGTCCAGCAAGGACCACACCGCCCACCAGCTCCAGCAGGTGGTCCGCCGGACCGTCGGCACGTGGGTCAACCGCAAGCTGCGCCGGCGCCCGATGATCATCCCGGTGGTCCTGGAGGCCTGACCCCTCCGGGTCGCCATGCCTGCCGTGTCCGCGGTTCGCGGTAGTTTGGTGGGCATGGCGACCCGTACTTCCCCCACGCGTTCGTCGTCCTCCTCCTCCGCCACGTCCCGCTCCGGCTCCGCCGGACGCCGAGGCTCCGGACGGAAGGGGTCGACCGCGACCGTCCCCGAGGCCGACCGGCCCGCCGCGCCCCTGCGCGCCCTGCACACCCTGTGGATGGGGTTGGCCACACCGGTCGGCGCGGGCTTCCGCAAGCTCGGCCCGGACGTGCGCATCGACCGCGAGGAACGCCGTGACGGCACCGGCCTGGTCCTGCTGCTGCTCGCCGCGCTGATCGCGGCCGTGGAGTGGTGGGGCCTGCGCGGCACCGCCGTCGGCCGCGTGGTGCACGGGGTGGTGGGCGGCACCGTCGGGTGGTTCGCCCTCCTGGTGCCGATCGCCCTGCTCGTCGTGGCCGTGCGCTGCTTCCGCCACGCCACGGACCATCGCGCCAACGGACGCATCATCATCGGCCTGCTCATGGCCACCGTCGCGGGCTCCGGCATCGCCCACCTCGTGGGCGGCGTGCCCTCGGCCGCCGACGCCTTCGAGGACATGCTCGGCGCCGGGGGCATGGTCGGCTACCTCGCGACGGCGCCGTTGGCCTCCCTGCTGACACCCGTGCCCGTCTGGGTCCTCATGATCCTGCTGGCTTTCTTCTCGGTGCTCGTGCTCACCGCGACGCCCGTCGGCTCGATCCCGCAGCGGATCGCGGGCGGCTACGACTGGCTCACGGGCCAGGACCCCGAGGGTGCCTCCGAGCAGCGGGCCGCCCGCCGTGCCGAGCGGCGCCGGGCCCGGGAGGAGCGCCGCGAGGCCGAGGACCTCGCCACCCCGCTCTCCGTGGATGCGGAGACCGGGCGCACCCACCCGGACCACGACCAGTCCTACCTGGACGGCCCGGCCGCCGGCGCCCACGCCGCCGGGGCCTCCCGCCCCGGCCTGTTCGCGCGCCTGTTCGGCGGGCGCCGGGCACGCGAGGAGCAGGCCGCCGACGCCGCCCCGGAGCACACCGCCAGCACCGCCTACGACTCCCCGGTGATCCACGAGGCCGAGGCCGGCTCCCACGCCGCCCCCGAGGCGGAGACCACCCAGGTCCTGCCCCGGCCCGCCCCCCGGCGAGCCGCTCGCGGGGAGCAGGGCGTGTTCGACGCCGAGCAGGCCGCCGCGGACGCGCGGGACGCGGGCCGGGACGCCTCGGACGACTTCGACCCGTGGGTGGACGAGGACGACGCGCCCGAGGACGCGGACGCCGAGCCGCAGCCGCCCGCCGGAGTGCGCCGGCCCACGGCCGCGGACCGTGCCCTCGAGCAGGTCCGCGAGCATGCCCGCGCCCAGCGCGAGTCCGCCGCCCCGGCCGCCGCGCGCCAGGAGGGGGACGCGGGGGAGGACACCCCGTTCGCCCTGGACGACGCCCCGGGTCAGGGCTCCGGGGCCGCCGCGCCGTCGTCGTCCTCCGCCGTGCCCGCCAGCACCCCCGCGCCGGTGCCGCCGGTGACCGCCGAGCCGGCCCGCGGCACCCAGTCCGAGCTGGGCGGGGACGTGTCCTACACGCTGCCGCAGTCGGCCCTGCTCCCGGCCGGGCCCCAGCCGAAGGAGCGCTCCGAGGCCAACGACCGGGTCGTCGCCGCGCTGACCACCACGTTCACCGAGTTCAAGGTGGACGCCCAGGTCACCGGGTTCTCCCGCGGGCCGACGGTGACGCGCTACGAGGTCGAGGTCGCCCCCGGCACCAAGGTGGAGAAGGTGACGGCGCTGGAGAAGAACATCGCGTACGCGGTGGCCTCCTCGGACGTGCGGATCCTCAGCCCCATCCCGGGCAAGCGCGCGATCGGCATCGAGATCCCCAACACGGACAAGGAGGTCGTGGCCCTCGGCGACGTCCTGCGCTCGCAGGCCGCCCAGCGCACCGACCACCCGATGGTGATGGGCGTCGGCAAGGACGTGGAGGGCGGCTACGTGGTGGCCAACCTCGCGAAGATGCCCCACATGCTCGTGGCGGGCGCCACCGGCGCCGGCAAGTCCTCGTTCGTGAATTCGATGATCACCTCGATCCTCATGCGCTCCACCCCGGACGAGGTGCGCATGGTGATGGTGGACCCCAAGCGCGTCGAGCTCACCGCGTACGAGGGCGTGCCCCACCTGGTCACCCCGATCATCACGAGCCCGAAGAAGGCGGCCGAGGCGCTGCAGTGGGTCGTCAAGGAGATGGACACCCGCTACGACGACCTCGCGGCGTTCGGCTACAAGCACGTGGACGACTTCAACAAGGCCGTCCGGGCCGGCCAGGTGAAGCTGCCGCCGGACTCCAAGCGCGTGCTGCGCCCGTACCCGTACCTGCTGGTCATCGTGGATGAGCTCGCGGACCTGATGATGGTCGCCCCGCGCGACGTCGAGGACGCGATCGTGCGCATCACCCAGCTGGCCCGTGCGGCCGGCATCCACCTCGTGCTCGCCACGCAGCGGCCGTCCGTGGACGTGGTCACGGGCCTGATCAAGGCCAACGTGCCCTCGCGCATGGCGTTCGCGACGTCGTCGGTCACGGACTCGCGCGTGGTCCTGGACCAGCCCGGCGCGGAGAAGCTGCTCGGCCAGGGCGACGCCCTGTTCCTGCCGATGGGCAAGTCCAAGCCCATGCGCGTGCAGGGGGCGTGGGTCAACGAGTCCGAGATCCACGCCGTCGTGGAGCACGTGAAGTCGCAGATGCAGGTCCAGTACCGCGAGGACGTGATCCCCGAGAAGACCGAGAAGGTCATCGACGAGGACATCGGCGACGATCTGGACCTGCTCCTGCAGGCCGTCGAACTCGTGGTCACCACGCAGTTCGGCTCCACGTCCATGCTGCAGCGCAAGCTGCGGGTGGGCTTCGCGAAGGCCGGCCGCCTCATGGACCTCATGGAGTCCCGCGGCGTCGTGGGCCCCTCCGAGGGCTCCAAGGCCCGCGACGTGCTGGTCAAGCCCGACGACCTCGCGGACGTGCTCGCCACCATCTCCGGAGACACCCCGCCCTCGGCCGGAACCGGTGACGACGCCGCCTCGGCGTCGTCCGCTCCGCGCGACCTGGTGCAGGAGGACCTGGACTCGCGCCCGGCCGCCGTGGACTGGAACGATGAGGACGACGACGAGGGATCGGAGGACGCGTGGCAGCTGACGGGCAGATGAGCACGGCGGGCGGGGCGCAGCACGTGTCCGCCTGGAACCTGCCGAACATCCTGACCTCGGTGCGCATCCTGATGGTGCCCTTCTTCGCCTGGGCGCTGTGGGCCGGCGGGCCGTGGGGCGGCGACTCGCTCCTCGCCCGCTGGCTCGCGCTGGCGCTGTTCGCGGCGGCCATGTACACCGACAAGCTCGACGGGGACATCGCCCGCGCCCGCGGGTTGATCACCGACTTCGGCAAGATCGCGGACCCCATCGCGGACAAGCTGCTCACGGGCACGGCCCTCGTGCTGTTCTCCCTGCTGGGCGAGCTGTGGTGGTGGGTGACCATCGTGATCCTGGTGCGTGAATGGGGCATCACCCTGATGCGCTTCGTGGTGATCCGCTACGGCGTGATGCCGGCCGGCCGCGGCGGCAAGCTCAAGACCGTGCTGCAGACCGTGGGCATCGGCCTGCTGCTCCTGCCCCTGGCTCCGCTCGTGGGCGGCTGGTGGCCGTGGGCCGGCTGGGTGGTCATCGGGGCCGCCACCGTGCTGACGGTGCTGACCGGTCTGGAGTACGTCAAGGACGCGTGGATCCTGCGGCGGGACGCCCTCGCCGCCCAGCGGGGGGCCTGAGGCGATGACCATGGCGGCGGCCCGGGACGTGGTGCACGCGCTCGCGGACGCGGGCCTCACGGTGGCGACGGGGGAGTCCCTCACCGCCGGTCTGGTGGCCGCGCGCCTGGCCGACGTCCCCGGGGCGTCGGCCGTGCTGCACGGCGGCGTGGTGGCCTACCAGAACGCCGTGAAGACCGGCCTGCTGGGTGTGCCGGAGGACCTGCTCGCGCGGGTCGGGGCGGTGGATGCGGACGTGGCCCGACGGATGGCCCTCGGCGCCCGGGCGGCCCTGGGCGCCGACGTCGGTGTGGCCACCACGGGCGTCGCCGGGCCCGAGCCGCACCAGGGCCAGCCGGTGGGCACCGTGTGGCTCGGCCTGGCCGTGCCCGACGCGGACGCGAGCGCGCTGGACGTGCTCGGCGGCGAGCGCGACGGCGCGGCCACCGCGATCCTCCTCCGGCTCGACGGCGACCGGGCCGCGATCCGGGAGGCCACCGTCGCCGCGGCGCTGCAGGCCCTGACGCACCTGCTCGCCGGCCCCGGCCACTGAGGCTGCACGGGGGCGCCGACCGACCCGACTCGGCGCCCCGTCCCTGGTGCCGGCCCAACCCGGTGCGTAGGTTCGGCGCGATGGAGACCGCATCGCCTCCCACCCCGCCCGAGCATGCACCGCAGGACGGCGACGACGCCCCGGGCCCCCGCGTCATCGGCCTCGTGGCCGACCCGGGCACCCCGTGGGCCCTCGTGCGCCGCATCGCCGGGGACGTCGAGGACCGGCTCGACGAACGCCTGCCGCAGCCCGGCGGCTGGCGGGTCGAGACACGGCAGGAGTCGCTGCCGGTCGGTGCGACCGGGGGCATGGTCCTGGAGGAGCCGGTCCGCTCACTCGCGGACGGGCAGGGATGGGACACGGTGGTCGCCGTCGTCGACCTGCCCCGGTTCGACGA
Organism: Micrococcus luteus; assembly: GCF_014138885.1. Classification (NCBI taxonomy): domain Bacteria; kingdom Bacillati; phylum Actinomycetota; class Actinomycetes; order Micrococcales; family Micrococcaceae; genus Micrococcus; species Micrococcus luteus. The sequence goes on along the minus strand of NZ_JACJIK010000001.1, from coordinate 749,074 downwards.
CCGGCGCGGCGTGGTGGCGGACGTCGTGCCGCAGCTGCGGGTCGGCGTCGTGTGCGTCCCGGCGCTGGGGGTCATCACCCCGGCCCGCCGGCTGCGGGAGACGGTGCTGCGGATCGTCGAGCACATCGACACCGCCCCGCACGTGGACCCGCCGGACGGGGAGCTGGACGTGCAGTCCTCCGACGAGTCCGGCGAGGTGGAGGAGGACGGCGGCCGGTCCCCGGCGGACGAGCCTCCCGAGCCCGACACGGCCGCGCTGCGGGGCATCGCCCCGCTGGGCGACGTCGACGCGGACGTGACCACGACCACCGGGATGGGCGGCGGGTCCCGGCGCACGTCCACGGTGTACGTGAAGGGCTGGACGGGCACGCTGCGTCTGCTGGCCGGGATGGTGATGGCCAACCGGCCGCTGCTCATGCCGCGGGACATGACGTTCACGATCGCCTCGGCCAGCGCGGCCGGTGCCTACGGTGTGTTCTTCGGCTCCATCTGGGTGCTCTCCAGCGTGATGTCTCCGGGGCGGCTCGCGGCGGTCAGCGTGCTGTCCGTGGTGTTGCTGGTGGCGTGGCTGGTCACCACGAACGGTCTGTGGACGCACGGTGCGGCCCACCGGCACAGCTCGCGGCTGGACAACCTCTCCACCGTGCTCACCGTGGGCCTGGCCTGCACCGTCGTCTACGTGCTGCTCTTCGTGACGCTGCTGCTGGTCGCGCTCATGATCATCCCCGTGGAGTATCTGGGGGAGGAGCTCGAGCAGCCCAGCGGTGTGGGCGACTACGTCCGGCTCGTGTGGCTGGCGGCGTCGATGGGCACGATGGCCGGGGCCGTCGGATCGAGCCTGGACGACTCCGAGCGCATCCGGAACGCCACGTACTCCCTGCGGGAACGGCATCGGCGCTCGGAGCGGCACGAGGGCGACGGGGCCGCGGAGGGCCCGACGGCGGGGGAGGCGGTGTCTCGGGAATGAACGCGACCCCGCCCGACGTTGAATGTAACGAGTCAAGAAGAGTGCCTCGCGGGATCAGGCCCGCGGTCCGGCGCCCTTCAGGAAAAGTCCAGGAGCAGGCGATAGACATGATGCGACATCCCGTCCATTCCCACGGAATCACGCGCTGGGTCGATGACCAGCCCCGTCCCCGCGCGGCCGCCCCCGACATCAAGGAGCGCAGCATGCCCCTCCTCCGCCACGAGATCGGCGACGTCCTGCGCGACGTCCGGCAGCTCCAGGGCCGCACCCTGCGCGAGGTCTCGCACGACGCCCGTGTCTCGCTCGGCTACCTGTCGGAGGTGGAGCGCGGCCAGAAGGAGGCCTCCTCCGAGCTGCTGGCCTCGATCTGCCAGGCGCTGGACATCCCGCTGTCCTACCTGCTGCGGGAGGTCTCGGACCGGCTCGTGGAGCAGGAGGGCATGGTCGTCCCGGACACCCTGCCGGACGACCTCACGGACCCCAGCCTGGGCTCGCTGGCCGGCCGCTGACCCCGCCACACCCACGGCGCGGGCGCCCCGTCTCGGGGCGCCCGCGCCGTCTGCGTCCCCGTCTCTGACCCCGCGACCGACCACAGAGAGGACCGCCCGTGCGCGAGAGCGAGTTCCGCCGACTGATGGACGAGGAGTTCGGCCCCGCCCGGGCCGGCCTCGTGGCCGACTCCCTGCACCTGCCCGGCCTGGACACCACCGCGACGGCGGCGCTCGCCGCCGGCGTGGACCCGCGGCGGGTCTGGCTGGCGGTCTGCGACCTGCATGAGATCCCCCAGGAGCGGCGTCTCGGTCGGGACGTGCCGCCGAAACGCTGACGCCGCGAGGCGCTGGCGGGGCACTGCCCCTGTTCGAACACGTGTTCGAAGAATGCGGTAGAGTCCTGCACAGCAGTGCGACGGGGTGATCTCGTGCACAGGCGGGGCCGGCCACGCTTATCGTGTCCGCCGCCCCCCGTAGATTCACGGACATGACCGAGGCGGGCGCTCCAGCGTCCGCGGCAGCACCACCAGAGCTAGGGGTGAAGGATGAGCAAGGTGACGGATCGCGAGAAGGCCCTCGAGGCCGCTCTCGCCCAGATCGACAAGCAGTTCGGCAAGGGTTCCGTCATGCGGCTGGGGGACCAGACCCAGGCACCCGTCGAGGTCATCCCCACGGGCTCGGTGGCCATGGACGTGGCCCTGGGCATCGGCGGCCTGCCGCGCGGCCGCGTGGTGGAGATCTACGGCCCGGAGTCCTCGGGCAAGACCACCCTGGCCCTGCACGCGGTGGCCAACGCGCAGCGCAACGGCGGCATCGCGGCCTTCATCGACGCGGAGCACGCCCTGGACCCGGTCTACGCCCGCCAGCTCGGGGTGGACACGGACGCCCTGCTGGTCAGCCAGCCGGACACCGGCGAGCAGGCCCTGGAGATCATGGACATGCTCGTCTCCTCGGGCACCCTGGACATCGTCGTCATCGACTCCGTGGCCGCGCTGACCCCGCGCGCCGAGATCGAGGGCGAGATGGGCGACTCCCACGTCGGCCTGCAGGCCCGCCTCATGTCCCAGGCGCTGCGCAAGGTGACCGGCCGCCTGCACCAGACCAAGACCACGGCCATCTTCATCAACCAGCTGCGCGAGAAGATCGGCGTGTTCTTCGGCTCCCCGGAGACCACCACGGGCGGCAAGGCGCTCAAGTTCTATGCGTCCGTGCGCATCGACGTCCGCCGCATCGAGACCCTCAAGGAGGCCGGCAACCCCGTCGGCAACCGCACCCGCGTGAAGATCGTCAAGAACAAGATGGCCCCGCCCTTCAAACAGGCCGAGTTCGACATCCTCTACGGGGTCGGCATCTCCCGCGAGGGCGGCCTGATCGACATGGGTGTCGAGGAGGGCATCGTCAAGAAGTCCGGCGCGTGGTTCACCTATGACGGGGACCAGCTCGGGCAGGGCAAGGAGAACGCCCGTCGCTTCCTCAAGGACAACCCGGACCTCGCCAACGAGATCGAGGAGCGCATCCTCACGAAGCTCGGCATCGGCGTGGCCCCGGAGGCCGAGGACGACGAGGCCCCGGCCCTGACCGCGGTTCCGGGGGACACCGCGGCCGGATGACCCGATCGCGCAGGAACGTCGGAGGCGGGGCCGCCCACCGGTCGGAGACGACCGACCGGAGCGGCTCCGCCTCCGGTGCGTCCGCGTTCGACGACGCCCGGGACTCGGACGTGGGCCGAATGTGGCTCGACCTGGCCGGCGCACCGGAGCCGACGTCGTCCGACGCGGACGCCTCGGATGCCGCGCGGGACGCCGTGCCCGCGCGCGACGCCGGAACCCCCGCGGGGGACGGCTCGGATCCCGCCCCCGGCGCGGCACCGGATCTCGGGGCCCTGCTGACTCGCGCGAGCGATCTGCCCAGTCCCGCGCCCGGCGCCGGGCCCCGTGCGCTGCCCTGGTCCGGGCGCGAGGACACCCGGGCGGACATCGAGCGCCGGGGCCGGAAGCGGGCCACCACGCCCCCGCGGCGTGGCCGTCCTCGCGACGAGGGACGCCCGGCCGTGGATCCCCGCCCCGCCGTCGAGACCGACCGCCCCCGACGTCGCCCCGGCCCGGCGCCCCTGCCCACCGCACCGCGTGAGCGCGAGGAGGCCGCACGCGAGGTCGTCCTGCGCCAGCTCGCCCTGGGCCCCCGCTCCCGCGGCCAGCTCGAACGCAAGCTCGCCGAGCGCCAGGCCGAGCCCGAGCTGATCGAGCGCGTCCTCGACCGCTTCGAGGAGGTGCGCCTCGTGGATGACGCCGCCTTCGCCGAGGTCTGGGTCCGCAGCCGTCACCGAAGCAAGGGCCTGGCGCGCCGTGCCCTCGGGCACGAGCTCCAGCAGAAGGGCGTGGACCGGGAGATCGCCGCCGAGGCGCTCGAGGCCATCGACGGCGAGGACGAACGGGCCGCCGCCCTCGACCTCGTGCGCCGACGGCTGCGGGGCCGCACCGTCCCCGGCGGTGCCTCGCCGGAGGCCCGGGCCGAGCGGGACAAGGTGACCCGCCGCCTCGTCGGCATGCTGGGACGCAAGGGCTACGGCGGCGGCCTCGCGTTCGCCGTCGTGAAGGAGGTCCTCGCCGAGCACGAGGAGTGAGCGGACCCGGGCCGCGCCCGGAGTTCCTAGAATGGTGCGGTGACTCTGACGGACCCCACCCCCCGCACCACCCCGCTCGCGCAGGACGGCGCCGCCGCGCGCCCGCACGAGGGCCTGACCTATGAGGTCCGCACCTTCGGCTGCCAGATGAACGTGCACGACTCCGAGCGCATCTCCGGCCTGCTCGAGTCCACCGGCTACGCCCCGGTCGCCGAGGACGCCCAGGCCGACCTCGTGGTCTTCAACACGTGCGCGGTCCGCGAGAACGCGGACAACCGCCTGTACGGCAACCTCGGCAACCTGCGTGCGGTGAAGGACGCGCACCCGGGCATGCAGATCGCCGTCGGCGGGTGCCTCGCCCAGAAGGACCAGGCCGCCATCCAGCGCAGGGCCCCGTGGGTGGACGTCGTCTTCGGCACCCACAACATCGGCTCCCTGCCCGTGCTGCTGGAGCGCTCGCGCCACAACGCCGAGGCCGAGATCGAGATCCTCGAGTCGCTCGAGGTGTTCCCCTCCACCCTGCCCACCAAGCGCGACTCCACCCACTCCGGCTGGGTGTCCATCTCCGTGGGCTGCAACAACACGTGCACGTTCTGCATCGTCCCGTCGCTGCGCGGCAAGGAGAAGGACCGCCGCCCCGGGGAGATCCTCGCCGAGGTGCAGGCGCTCGTCGACGCCGGCGCCGTCGAGGTCACGCTGCTGGGCCAGAACGTGAACACCTACGGCGTCGAGTTCGGCGACCGCGGCGCGTTCGCCAAGCTGCTGCGCGCGTGCGGGGAGATCGAGGGCCTCGAACGCGTCCGCTTCACCAGCCCCCACCCGGCCGCGTTCACGGACGACGTCATCGACGCGATGGCCGAGACCCCCAACGTCATGCCGCAGCTGCACATGCCCCTGCAGTCGGGCTCGGACAAGGTGCTCAAGGACATGCGCCGCTCCTACCGGTCCGCGAAGTTCCTGCGGATCCTGGAGAAGGTGCGCGAGCGCATCCCGCACGCCGCCATCACCACGGACATCATCGTCGGCTTCCCCGGGGAGACCGAGGAGGACTTCGCCGAGACGATGCGCGTGGTCGAGGCCTCCCGCTTCTCCTCCGCGTTCACCTTCCAGTACTCCATCCGCCCCGGGACCCCCGCCGGGGAGATGGACCACCAGGTGCCCAAGGCCGTCGTCCAGGAGCGCTTCGAGCGCCTCGTGGCCCTGCAGGACCGGATCTCGGCCGAGGAGATGGCCACGCTCGTCGGCACCCGCCAGGAGCTGCTCGTCACCGCCGACTCCGGCTCCAAGGCCGCGGAGCGCGGCCGCCTGTCCGGGCGCGCACCCGACAACCGGCTCGTGCACTTCTCCGTGCCCGCCGGCGCCGAGACCCCCCGCCCCGGCGACTTCGTCACCGTGACGGTCACCGAGGCCCACCCGTTCTTCGCCGTCGCCGACCCGACCGCCCAGGACTACGTCCTGCGCCGCTCCCGGGCCGGCGACGCGTGGGACCGCGCCCAGGCCGAGTCGTGCGGCGCGCCGGCCCCCGGCACGGCGGGCGGCTCCGGTGCCACGAGCCTCGGCATGCCGACCCTGCGCCCGCGGTCCTGATGTCCGCCGTCGCGGCCCGGCCGCCCGTCGTCGCCGTCGTCGGGGCGACGGCGACGGGCAAGTCCGCCCTCGCCGTCGCCCTGGCGCACGCGCTGGACGGCGAGGTGGTCAACGGGGACGCCCTGCAGTTCTACCGGGGGATGGACGTGGGCACGGCGAAGGTCACCCCGGCTGAACGCGAGGGCGTCCCGCACCATCTGCTGGACGTGCTCGACGTCGGCCAGGAGGCCTCGGTGGCGGCCTTCCAGTCCGCGGCCCGCGACCTGTTCGACCAGATCCGCGCGCGGGGTCGGACCCCGATCCTCGTGGGCGGCTCCGGGCTGTACGTGCGGGCGGCGCTGGACGTGCTCGAATTCCCACCCACGGACCCGGCGCTGCGGACCGAGCTGGAGGCGCGCGCGCAGCGGGAGGGCCTGGCCGGGCTGAGGGCCGAGCTGGCCGCCCTGGACCCGGTCTCGGCGGAGCGGCTGCAGGACGCCCGCCGCATCGTGCGCGCGCTGGAGGTGTGCCGGCTGACGGGCCGTCCGTTCTCCGCGTTCATGCCGGAGCGCACGTACGCCCCGGAGGTCGCCCCCGTGGTGCAGCTCGGCCTGCGCCTGGACCGGTCCGAGCTGCACCAGCGGATCGCGGCCCGGGTGGAGCGCATGCTGGCCGAGGGTCTGCTGGACGAGGTCCGCCGCCTCGACGTCCCCGGGCCGGACGGGCTGCGGCAGGGACCGACCGCGTCCCGCGCGATCGGCTACGCCCAGATGCTCGCCGTCCTCGACGGCGAGCTCACCGAGGCGGAGGCGGCCGAGCAGACCGTCGTGGCCACGCGCCGGTTCGCCCGACGCCAGGAGACCTGGTTCCGGGCCGACCCACGCGTCGTCTGGCTCGACGCGCAGGGCGAGGACATCGTGGCGGAGGCGCTCGCCGTCGTCGCCGGGGACGCCACCTAGACTGGGCCCATGACCGAGCAGCCCGCGGCGCCCGCCGCCCAGGACCCCCTCCACGCGAGCGCGCCGCGCGTGCCGTTCACGAAGGGCCATGGCACGGGCAACGACTTCGTGCTGATCGCCGACCCGGACGGCAACACGCAGCTCGACGCCCAGCGCGTCGCACGGCTGGCTGACCGGCACCGGGGGATCGGCGCCGACGGCGTCATCCGCGCCGTGCGGTCCGCGCGTCTGCCGGAGGGTGAGGCGCTGCTCGCCGAGCACCCCGAGGCCGAGTGGTTCATGGACTACCGCAACGGCGACGGCTCGATCGCCGAGATGTGCGGCAACGGGGTGCGCGTCTTCGTGCACTTCCTGGTCGAGAAGGGCCTCGTGGACCTGGCCCCCGGCCGGGCGATCACCATCGGCACGCGCGCCGGTGTGAAGGCCGTGACCCGGCTCGAGCACGGCTACGCGATCGACATGGGCCCCTGGTCGTACCTCGACCCCGAGCTGGCGGAGGAGGCGGCGTCGGACTCGATGGTCCTCGCCCACGGCCTCACCGATCCGCGTCCGGCGCTGAGCATCTCGATGGGCAACCCCCACACCGTGGTCCCGCTGGCCTCCTTCGCCGACCTGCAGGGGCTGGACCTGGGCCGCGCCCCCGAGGTGGACCCCGCCCCGCCGCACGGGACGAACGTCGAGTTCGTGGCCGCGCACGAGCCGCTCGTGCGCGAGAGCGTCGGCCGCGTGCGGATGCGCGTGCACGAGCGCGGGGTGGGCGAGACCCAGTCCTGCGGGACGGGCGCGTGCGCGGCGGCTGTGGCGATGCGCGCATGGTCGGGCGACCAGGGCTCGGACTCGTGGCTCGTCGAGGTGCCCGGCGGCGTGCTGGCCGTGGATGTCGTGCCGGGCCCGGAGGGGGCCGAGCACGTGGTCCTCTCCGGCCCGGCCGAGCTGGTCTTCGACGGCGAACTCACCGCCTGACCGCTTTCGTTCGGGAAACGGCGGGCCACGAACCGCTGTCGTTCGGGAAACGGCGCCTCAGCGCGCCCGCGCCACCCGCAGGATCCGGAAGCCCTTGACGCTGTCCGCCCGCTCCGCGGTGAACCGGCTGGGCGCGCGCTCCTCGAGCATCCGGCCGATCCACGGCAGCAGCGAGTCCGCGCCGAGGTTCTTCTGCACCACCAGCCAGGCCTCGCCGCCGGGGGCCAGTCGTGGCAGCCACCGCTCCAGCAGGGCGTGCAGCGCCGGCTTGCCGATCCGGATGGGCGGGTTGGACCAGATGAGGTCGAACTCCGCGCCCTCGGGGACGTCCTCCGGCCGCAGTGCCACGACATTGCCGAGGCCCAGCGCCGCGGCGTTGTCGCGGGTCAGCTGCAGGGAGCGGTCGTTGACCTCGACGGCGGTCACCTCCGCCTCGGGCGACCGCAGCGCCAGCGTGAGGGCGACCGGCCCCCAGCCCGCGCCGACGTCGAGGAACCGGCCCCTCGCCGGCGGCGCGGGCACGGCCGAGAACAGGGCCGCGGTGCCCTTGTCCAGACCGTCCGGGGAGAAGATCCCGTTGGCCGTCTGGACCTCGACGTCGCGGCCGGCCAGGCGTGTCCGCACGGTGCGGCGCCGCTCGGGTGCGGAGGGGTCGGCGTCGAAGTAGTGGGATGCGGGGCTCACGGCGACCATGGTAGCCAGCGGGTCGCCGCGGCCCTCAGCCCGACGGCGGCCCGGCCAGGTCCGAGAGGATCGCGCGCACGGCGTCGCGCCCGGCGCGGTTGGCCCCGACCGTGGACTGGGAGGGGCCGTAGCCGAGGAGGAACAGGCGCGGCTCGTCCAGGGCGCGCGCGCCCGCCACGCGGATGCCGCCGGCGGGCGTGCGCAGCCGCAGGGGAGCGAGGTGCCGGATCGCCGGCCGGAAGCCGGTGGCCCAGAGGATCACGTCCGCCGGTTCGAACGAGCCGTCGGGCATCCGCACCCCGTCCGGCTCGACGGCCGTGAACATGGGGTGGCGCACCAGCACGCCTCGTGTCTCGGCCTCGCGCACCCAGGATGAGCGGTGCATCCCGGTCGCCCCGACCACGGAGCCCGGCGGCAGGCCCGCACGGGTCCGTTCGTCCACCCCGCGCACCGACTCGGCCAGGGCACCGGGCGCGGCCGAGTCCTGCCACCGCGGCTCGCGGCGGGTCACCCACAGGGTGTCCGCGACCGTGGAGATCTCGGCCAGCAGCTGCGTCGCCGAGACGCCCATGCCCACGATCACCACCCGCTGCCCGGCAAACTCGTCCTTGGACAGGTAGTCGTGGGTGTGCAGCTGCCGGCCGCGGAACGAGCGCATCCCGGGCACCGAGGGCCACCGCGGGGACGTCCAGGTGCCGGTCGCGTTGACCACGAAGTCCGCCCGCCACGTGCCCGGCCCCCCGTCCGTGCGGACGAGGAGCCCGCGCGCACGTCCCGGCGCGCCGATCCGCTCGACGCGCCTCACGCGCACGGGCCGCCGGATCGGCAGGGCGAACCGCGCCTCGTAGTCGGCGAAGTAGGCCGGCAGCAGGGCGTTGGCGCGCGCGGCCGGGTCGGCCGGCGGCACCGGGTCGCCGGGCAGTTCGTGGATGTGGTTGACGGTGGCCATCGTGAGCGAGTCCCAGCGGTGCTGCCACGCCCCGCCCGGGGCGGTCTCCGCGTCGAGCACCACGAACGTGCCGGGGGCGTCCTCGGGGACGCCGGCGGCGCCGTCGTCGTTCGGACCCAGCCCCACGAAGCCGCGGCGGCGCAGGTGGTAGGCGGCGGACAAGCCCGCCTGGCCCGCGCCGATCACGACGACGGTCGCCCGGCCCGTCCGGCCGGGCTGCGGCGGGGCAGGGGAGGGGGACACGGTCATGCCCGCAGGATACGTGCGCGTCGTCAGCGGACCGGGCGCCGGGGCCCCTGTCGCCCACACGCGCCGCCCGGTACACTCGACGCCCATGTGGATCTTCCTGCACTGACGCCCCCGCGTCACTGCCCGCCCCCGCCCCCTCGCGCGCCCGCCTCGGATGAGGCCGTCGAGCGCGCCCCGGCACCTGATGGAGATCCCACCATGGACGATGTGGTCCGCCCCTGCACGCCCGCCGACGAGACCTCGTGGCTGCGGTGCCGCGTGCTCACCTTCCTCCCGCGAACGGAGCCGCCGCGAGATCGTCGCAGCGCGGCGCCGACCCCTGCCCACACGGCCGTGCGCGTCACCCGCCACGTCCGCCCCCTGCGGACAGCCGCCTAACGCGTCCGCGCACCCCTCTACCCTGAGAGCATCGGGCCACCCGACCGCGGCGGCCCAGAGGAGACCATGACTGAGAAGAACCAGCACACCCCCGGCCCCCAGGGCGCCCACGGCTCCGAGGACGAGATCCAGGCCGTGATCGACCGCATCCTGGCCGCCGATGACGCTCGCCGCGCCTCCGAGCGCGAGGCGACCGGGCACGGCTCCGCGGACGGCGCCGCCGCCGAGCACCGGGACGCCCCCGACGCCGGCGCCCCGTACCGCTCCGGCGCGCTCGCGGGCCGCGCACTCGCCCTGGACGAGGGCGAGGACGGGCACACCGACGCCGACGGTGACCAGGACGAGCTCGCCGCGCGCCACTCCCTCAAGCGCGTGCAGGGTCTGTCCACCGAGCTCGAGGACATGACCGAGGTCGAGTACCGCCAGCTGCGCCTGGAGCGCGTGGTGCTGGCGGGCGTCTGGACCGAGGGCTCCGCGGAGGATGCGGAGAACTCCCTGCGGGAGCTCGCCGCGCTCGCCGAGACCGCGGGCTCGGAGGTGCTCGACGGCGTCATCCAGCGCCGCGCCACCCCGGACCCGGCCACGTTCCTCGGCAAGGGCAAGGCGCAGGAGCTCGCCGAGATCGTGGCGCTCTCCGGTGCGGACACCGTGGTGGTGGACTCCGAGCTCGCCCCGTCTCAGCGTCGCGCGCTGGAGGACGTGGTGCGGGTGAAGGTGATCGACCGGACCGCGCTGATCCTGGACATCTTCGCCCAGCACGCGAGCTCGCGTGAGGGCCGCGCCCAGGTCGAGCTCGCGCAGCTCGAGTACCTGCTGCCGCGCCTGCGCGGCTGGGGCGAGTCCATGTCCCGGCAGGCCGGCGGCCGTGCCGCCGCCGGCGAGGGCATCGGCTCCCGTGGACCCGGTGAGACCAAGATCGAGCTGGACCGCCGCCGCATCCGCACCCGCATGGCGAAGCTGCGCCGGGACATCGCCGGGATGAAGCCGGCCCGGGAGGCCAAGCGCGCCAACCGTCGTCGCAACCGGGTGCCGTCCGTGGCGATCGCCGGGTACACCAACGCCGGGAAGTCGTCCCTGCTCAACCGCCTCACCCACGCCGGGGTGCTCGTGGAGAACGCCCTGTTCGCCACGCTGGACCCCACCGTGCGCAAGGCCATGACGCCGGACGGCATCGGCTACACCCTCTCGGACACGGTCGGCTTCGTGCGGAACCTGCCCACGCAGCTGGTCGAGGCGTTCCGCTCCACCCTCGAGGAGGTCGCGGACGCGGACGTCATCCTGCACGTCGTGGACGGCTCGCACCCGGACCCCGAGGGCCAGATCGCCGCGGTGCGCTCCGTGTTCGCGGAGGTGCACGCGCACCGGATCCCCGAGATCATCGTGCTGAACAAGGCGGACGCCGCGGACCCGGCCGTCATCGCCCGGATCCGGGCCAAGGAGCCCCACGCCGTGGTGGTCTCGGCGCGCACCGGCGAGGGCATCGACGAGCTCGAGCGCGCCATCGCGGCCACCATCCCGCGGCCGGACGTGCGGCTCGAACTGCTGATCCCGTTCACCCGGGGTGAGCTGGTCTCCCGCCTCCACTCGGCGGACGCGGAGATCCTGGCCGAGGGCTACGAGGAGGGCGGCACCCGCCTGTCCGTGCTGGTCCGTGAGGACATCGCGCCGGACTTCGCCGAGTTCGTCGTGGAGGCGGACGCGTTGTGAGCGGCGGGGCGGAGGAAGTCGGGGCAGGCGGCGCGCAGCCCCGCACGGAGCACGAGCGCGAGGCACTGCGCCTGCTGGACGCCGCGGTGCAGGCCACCGGCGGCCAGCACCGCGCGGGCCAGCGGGAGATGGTGCTGCAGGTGGCGCGCGCCCTCGAGTCGCGCCGCCACCTGCTCGTGCAGGCCGGCACCGGCACCGGCAAGTCCCTGGCCTACCTGATCCCCGCGATCCAGCACGCGATGACGCAGGAGGACCCCGTCGTCGTCGCCACGGCCACGCTCGCCCTGCAGGCCCAGATCATGAAGCGGGACGCCCCCCGGCTGGTCGAGGCGCTCAAGGACGAGCTGCCTCGCGAGCCCGTCGTCGCCCTGGTCAAGGGCCGCTCCAACTACCTCTGTCGCCACAAGGTGGACGGCGGCTACCCCGGGGATGAGGGCGAGGAGGCCCTCTTCACGGTCGCCGACGACGGCGGGGTGATCGGCTCCGCCACGGACGGCGCCGCCGGGCCCTCCTCCCTGTTGGGCAAGGAGGTCATGTACCTGCGGGCGTGGGCGGACCAGACCGAGACCGGGGACCGCGACGACCTCGAGGTCCCCGTCACCGACCGCGCGTGGCGGCAGGTCTCCGTCACCGCGGTCGACTGCCTCGGCGCGTCCCGCTGCCCCCAGGCCGAGGAGTGCTTCTCCGAGCGTGCCCGCGCGGACGCGGCGGACGCGGACGTCGTGGTCACCAACCACGCGATGCTCGCCATCAGCGCCTTCGAGGGCCTCGCGGTGCTGCCGGCGTACTCGGCCGTCGTCGTGGACGAGGCCCACGAGCTGCAGGACCGGGTGACCGGTGCGGTCACCGGGCAGCTGTCCGGGTCGATCGTGCACGGCGCGGCCACCTCGCTGCGCCGCCACACCACCGTGGCCGTGGAGGACCTGATCGAGGCCGGGGCGGCCCTGGACCGCGCGTTCACGGACACTCCGTCCGGTCTGATCGCCGCGGGCCCGGACGAGGTCCAGGAGCAGGCCCTCACCGGCGTCCTCACGGCCGCGCGCCAGTGCCTGTCCGACCTCGGCCAGGACAAGGACAAGGAGGCCGACGCCGACGGCGGACGGCAGATGGCGCGCTCGCGGATCCTCGAGGTCCTCGAGGTGGTGGAGCGCATGCTCGCGGCCCGGCCCGAGGCCGACTTCCCCGAGGTGCTGTGGGCCACCCGCCCCGGCCACTTCGAGCCCGGCGTGGGCTGGCAGCCGGGGGACGAGACCGACCCGCCCCAGCTCTACGTGGCCCCGCTCTCGGTGGCCGGCAAGCTGCGGGAGGGCCTGTTCGGCAAGGCGACGACGGTGCTCACCTCCGCCACGCTCACCGTGGGCTCGGGGGAGCGCCGGTTCGACTCGGTGGCCGGCGACGTGGGCCTGGCCGGCCCGGACGCCCCGAAGTTCGAGGCCCTCGACGTCGGCAGCCCCTTCGACTACCCGCGTCAGGGGGTGCTCTACGTGGCCCGGCACCTGCCCCGGCCCGGCCGGACGGCCTCGCCCGAGTCCCTGGATGAGCTCGAGGCGCTCCTGAGGGCGTCGCGGGGCGGGGCCCTCGGCCTGTTCTCCTCGCGCCGGGCGGCCGAGGACGCCGCCGCCGAGATGCGCCGTCGGCTCGGGCCGAAGACCACGATCCTGTGCCAGGGGGACGCGACCCTCTCCGCCCTCGTGCGCCAGTTCTCCGAGGAGCCGGACACGTCCCTGTTCGGGACCATGAGCCTGTGGCAGGGCGTGGACGTGCCGGGGAACTCGCTGCGGCTCGTGGTGATCGACCGCATCCCGTTCCCGCGGCCGGACGACCCGCTCTCCCAGGCCCGCACCCGGGACGTCGCCCGGCACGGCGGCAACGGGTTCATGCGGATCTCCGCCACGCATGCGGCCGTGCGCATGGCCCAGGGCGCCGGGCGCCTCGTGCGCTCCGTGACGGACCGCGGCGTGGTGGCCGTGCTGGACCCCCGCCTGGCCACCGAGCGGTACGGCGGCTACATCACGAGCGCCCTGCCGGACTTCTGGCGCACCACGGACCGCGACGTCGTCCGCGGGGTGCTGGCACGGCTCGCCTCGGGCGATTGACCTCGCTCGGCCTCGGGCCGTCGGCCCGGCCGGAGGGAGCGGGTCAGAGCGAACGCAGGACCGTGACGACCCGCCCCATCACGGTGGCGTGATCGCCGAGGATGGGCTCGTAGGCCGTGTTCTGGGGGAGGAGCCAGGTGTGCCCGTCGCGGCGGCGGAAGGTCTTCACGGTGGCCTCGTCGTCGAGGAGGGCCGCGACGATGTCGCCATTCTCCGCCGTGTCCTGCCGGCGCACCACCACCCAGTCGCCGTCGCAGATCGCGGCGTCCACCATCGAGTCGCCCGTGACGCGCAGCATGAACAGCTCGCCCTCGCCCGTGAGGCGTCGCGGGATCGCCATGACGTCCTCGACCTGCTGCTCAGCCAGGACCGGGCCGCCCGCCGCGATGCGGCCGACCCAGGGGACCGGCACGCTGTCCGCCTCGTCTGCGCCGGTGTGCCACGCGGGGATCGCGGAGACCCGCGACGACGGCGCAGCGGTGGGGGAGGCGGCCTCGCCCAGCGGGGTGCCGTCCACGTCGAGCAGCACCTCGAGGGCACGCGGGCGTCCGGGGTCGCGCCGGATGTAGCCGTGCCGCTCGAGACGGCCCAGCTGGTGCGTGACGGAGGAGAGCGAGGCCAGGCCCGCGGCGTCGCCGATCTCGCGCATGGAGGGCGGGTAGCCGTGGTCGGCGATCGCGTCCCGGATGGTCTGCACGATCCGCCGCTGGCGGTCGGTGAGCGGCGCGCGCGCCGCCGGCTGATCGTCGGTGGTGCTCATGGCTGCCGTCCGTTCTCCCGGGGTGATGGTGGCCGGACTCGTGTTCCGGCGTCCGGCTGCCGTCCGGACGCTTACCGTGTCCGCCCCCGCTGGTTGCCTGTGTCTTGGCGGTCCCGGGGCGTTCCGGGGCGTCCGTGCATGGCCTCGAGCCTAGAGGAGAGCCGCCTCTCCTTCAAAGATATGTTCGATCTCGTCGTGGCATGTCTCGAACACCTGTGCTAGAAAGGCATTCGAACGGATTCGAACACATGTTCGATCACCTGGAGGGCATCCGCCCCGGAGGAGGACACCATGACGCTCACCACCGCCCAGTTCGCCGGCTCGCCCGCGACGGCGCGGCCGCGTCCGGCCACCATCCGTCTGACCCGCCGCGGCCGCCTCGTGCTGCGGGGGATCCCCGTGATCGCCGCGGCCGTGGCCGCCACGCTGGCGGCCGCCTTCTTCCTGGGTGTGCTGCTGTCGCCCGCCGCGGTGTCCGCGGACACCGCGGGGCCCGCCACCCAGTCCGTCACGGTCATGCCCGGGGACAGCCTGTGGACCATCGCCACCACGGTGGCTCCGGAGGCGGACGTCTACGAGGTGATCGCCACGATCGACGAGCTCAACGGGCTCGAGGGCCGGGCCCCCGCGCCGGGCGAGGAGCTGTTCGTCCCGGCCACGCGGTGACGCACGGCGGGCCTCGCCCTCCACGCTTCCTAGACTGGCGGCCATGACCGACCTCAGCTCTCTGCCCCTGCGTGAGAACCTCCGCGGCCTGAGCCCCTACGGCGCCCCCCAGCTGGACGTGCCGTACATGCTCAACACCAACGAGAACACGCATCCGGTGCCGGAGGAGGTCGCCGCCGCCATCGCCGAGCGGGTCGCGGCCGTCGCCGGGGGGCTGAACCGCTACCCGGACCGCGAGTTCACGGGGCTGCGACGTGCGCTCGCCGGCTACCTCGGCCACGGCCTCACGGCGGACCACGTGTGGGCCGGCAACGGCTCCAACGAGATCCTGCAGCAGATCCTCCAGGCCTTCGGCGGCCCCGGGCGGACACTGCTGAGCTTCCTGCCCTCGTACTCCATGTACCCGCTGCTGGCCGGCGGCACGGACACCGTGTTCGTGGACGGCGGCCGTGCCGAAGACCACACCCTCAGCGCCGAGCACGCGGCGGCCATGGTGCGGGAGCACCGTCCGCACGTCGTCTTCCTGGCCTCGCCCAACAACCCGACGGGCACCGCCCTGGACCTGGCGACCATCGAGGCCGTGTACGCCGCGCAGGCGCAGAACGAGGCCGCCGGCGGGCCCGGCGCCATGGTCGTCGTGGACGAGGCCTACGCGGAGTTCGCCCTCGCCGGCACCCGCTCCGCCCTCACCCTCCTGCCCGGCCGTGAGCGGCTGATCGTCACGCGCACCATGTCCAAGGCGTTCGCCCTGGCCGGCGCGCGCCTGGGCTACCTGGCCGCGGACCCCGCCGTCGCCGACGCCCTGCGCCTGGTGCGCCTGCCGTACCACCTCTCCGCGGTCACGCAGGCCACGGCGGAGGCCGCCCTCGATCACGTGGACGCGCTGCTGCGCACCGTGGAGGACATCAAGGCCCAGCGCGACCGCATCGTCTCCACCCTGCGCGGCCTGGGACTGAGGCCCTCGGTGTCCGACTCGAACTTCGTCTTCTTCGGTCACCTCGAGGACGCGTCCGACGTGTGGCGCCGCCTGCTCGACCGCGGCGTCCTCGTGCGGGACGTCGGCATCCCGCACCACCTGCGCGTCACCGCCGGCACCGAGGCGGAGACGACGGCGTTCCTCACCGCTCTCGCGGAGGTCCTCGGCGAGACCGGGGACCGGTCCTGAGGCGTCACCGGAGTCTCGGCGTCCGCCCGGCTCCCTAGGATAGGGACAGCGCGCGCGGCGCCCCGGCCCGCCGGCACCGGCCGCGCGCACCCGCATCCCCCCGCACCCGTCCCGGACCGGTGCGGACCCAGCCCGAGGAGGACCCGTGGCAGCCGAGTTGATCTCCGGACGCCGTGCGCGCATGACGCGCACCACGAGCGAGTCGGACGTGTACGTCGAGATGGATCTGGACGGCACCGGCCGCGCTGAGATCTCCACCACCGTGCCGTTCTACGACCACATGCTCACCGCGCTGTCCCGGCACTCCCAGATCGACCTGACGGTCCGTGCCACCGGGGACACGCACATCGACGTGCACCACACGGTCGAGGACGTCGCCATCACCCTGGGCGAGGTGCTCAAGACCGCGCTCGGGGACAAGTCCGGCATCCGCCGCTTCGGCGAGGCGTCCGTGCCGCTGGACGAGGCGCTGGCGCGCGCCGTCGTCGACGTCTCCGGCCGGCCGTACCTCGTGCACGAGGGCGAGCCCGAGGGCCAGCAGTACCACCTCATCGGCGGGCACTTCACCGGTTCCATGACCCGCCATGTGTTCGAGTCGATCACGTACCACGCGGCGATCTGCCTCCACATGGACGTCGTGCGAGGCCGGGATCCGCACCACATCGTCGAGGCGCAGTTCAAGGCCTTCGCCCGCGCCCTGCGCGCCGCCGTCGAGGACGACCCCCGCATGACCGGCGTGCCCTCCACCAAGGGCGCCCTCTGATGGCCCGCCCCACCACCGTCCCCGGCGTGCGGCCGCGCGTCGCCGTCCTGGACTACGGCTCGGGCAACGTGCACTCGGCGCTGCGTGCCGTGGAGCGGGCCGGCGCGGAGGTCGAGCTCACGCGCGATCCGCAGGCCGTGCAGGAGGCCGACGGGCTGCTCGTGCCCGGCGTCGGGGCGTACGCGTCCGTGATGCGGGCACTGACCGAGGTCGGCGGCACCCGCTGGATCGGCCGCCGCGTGGCCGGGGGCCGACCCGTCCTCGGCATCTGCGTGGGCCACCAGATCCTCTTCGACGCCGGCGTCGAGCACGGCGAGCGCACCGCAGGCATGGGGGAGTGGCCGGGTGTCGTCGCCGAGCTGCCCGCCGAGGTCCTGCCCCACATGGGCTGGAACACCGTCCGGCCGCCCGAGGGCAGCGCCCTCTTCGCGGGCATCGAGGACGAGCGGTTCTACTTCGTCCACTCCTACGGCGTGCTCGAATGGGAGTTCGACCAGACGATCTCCGCCATGCGTCCGCCCCAGGTCACCTGGGCGCACCACGGCGCGGACTTCATCGCCGCCGTGGAGAACGGCCCCCTGTCGGCCACGCAGTTCCACCCCGAGAAGTCCGGGGACGCCGGGCTGCAGCTGCTGCGCAACTGGCTGGAGACCCTCTGATGCCCTACTGGTCCGTCCTCTACCTCGCCCTCGGCGGGCTGCTGCTCGGCGCCGCCTGGTCCATGCGCACGCAGAAGGCGCCGCTGTGGGCCATCGTGATCGTCCTCGTGCTGGCCGGCATGGCCATCGCCGCCTCCTTCCTGACCGTCGGCGCCTGACCGCGCCGGCCGCCCCACCCGAGAGGAACCCCATGACCCCGAACGCCCCCGCCCTCGAGCTGCTGCCCGCCGTCGACGTCCAGGACGGCCAGGCCGTCCGCCTCGTCCAGGGCGAGGCCGGCAGCGCCACCTCGTACGGCGACCCGGTCACCGCCGCCCTGGACTGGCAGCGCGCCGGCGCGGAGTGGATCCACCTCGTGGACCTGGACGCGGCCTTCGGTCGCGGTGACAACCGCGAGGTCATGCGCCGTGTGGTGGAGGAGATCGGCGTGAAGATCGAGCTGTCCGGCGGCATCCGCGACGACGCCTCGCTCGAGAACGCCCTCGAGATGGGTGCGGCGCGCGTGAACCTGGGCACCGCCGCCCTCGAGGACCCGGACTGGACCGCGCGCGTCATCGAGCGCTTCGGCGACCGGGTGGCCGTGGGCCTCGACGTGCGCGGCACCACGCTCGCCGCCCGCGGCTGGACCAAGGAGGGCGGCGACCTCTGGGAGGTGCTCGCCCGCCTCGAGGATGCCGGCTGCGCCCGCTACGTGGTCACCGACGTCACGAAGGACGGCACGCTCAAGGGGCCGAACACGGAGCTGCTCGCCCAGGTCTGCGCGAAGACCGCGAAGCCGGTCGTCGCCTCGGGCGGCATCTCCTCCCTCGAGGACGTTGCCGCGCTCGCGGCCATGACCGGCCAGGGCGTCGAGGGCGCGATCATGGGCAAGGCGCTGTACGCCGGCCGCTTCAGCCTGGAGCAGGCGCTGGCCGTCGCCGGCGGCGCCACGGTGGAGCAGGCGCGCTCCGAGCAGCCCGGCCCGGTCGCCCCGTGACGGGCTCGCACGACGACGGCGGCCTGGCCCGCGGCGACGGGCTCGGTCCGATCGACGAGACGGTCGCGGTGCCGCATCCGGCGGCCCGGGAGCTGCCGGGGCACATCCGGGCCGCACTCGACCGCATGCGGGAGAAGACCGCGGGCGAGAACACCGCGGACACCGCGGGCATCCCGTGGCAGGGCCGCGACCTCTCCGGCCCCGGCGTGGACGGCTCCGCGAACCCGTTGCACGTGTTCGACGAGGACGACGGCACCAGCCCGGCCGAGTGGACCGCCGTCATGGCGGCCCTGACGGACGGCTCCGCCGGTGAGCGGGAGGTGACGGAGGTGCTCGCGCGCATCCGCGTGTTCGCCGCCGTCGTGCCCACCCTCGCCGGGGACGAGGACGACGTCCACGACCACGCCGACCACACCGGCCACGAGCACGACGTCGCGGCGCACGGGGACAAGGCCGCGGACGTGGCCCTCGTGACCATGCGCGCGCCGGACGGCCGGCAGGCGCTGCCGGTGTTCACGAACGTGCCCGCGCTGACGGCGTGGAACCCGGTCGCCCGACCCGTGGCCGTGTGGCTGCCGCGTGCCTGCCTGTCCGCCGTGGACGAGGGCTGTGAGCTCGTCGTCATCGACGCCGGCGCCGAGCACACGTACGTGGTGCGACGCCCGGCCGTGTGGTCGCTCGCCCAGCAGAGGGAGTGGACCCCCGCCTATCGGGACCAGGAGATCGCGGACGAGATCGCCGAGATCGCCGACCTGGTCCCGAACCTGTTGAACCTGGGCCTCGCACCCGGGTCGGGGGTGGCCACACACACGGGTTCCGGCGCGGTGATGAACGGAGGCGGGGCCGGGCCCGAGCTGCAGATCGTCGCGATGCCCACCCGGGACGCCGACGCGGCCGGGGTGCGCCTGATGACGGCCACGCTCAAGACCCTCCTGGCAGACCTGCCGCTGCTGGCCGAGCGGGCCGACTCCGTGGAGATCACGGTCCGCCGACCCTGATCGGTCGCCCGGCCTGTCCGGTACCGTTGAGGGGGAGGGGAGGGCCCGTGGTGGCCCCACCCCATCCTGGAGGCCGTGCGCCGCGCGCCGGCCCCATGCCTCCCATCCTCCGAGGAGTACCCATGAGAACCAGAACCTTGACCGGCGTCGCCACCGCGGCGCTGGGCGCGGTGGTGGTGGCCGGTGCCGGCCCCGCCCTCGCGCAGACCACGCTCACCCAGGGCTCGGCGATCACCGCGCCGGCCGGGGCGTGCAGCCTGACCATCGTCGACGACGCCACCGCCTACACCGCGGCCCACTGTGGTGCGGGCCAGTGGCAGATCGGCTCGACCGTCCGCGACGCTGACGGCACCGCGATCGGCACCGTCTCGGCACTGCCCGGCGATTCGGGCGTGGACGCGGTCCGCGTGGCCCTGGCCGACGACGTCGACGTCGTGGGCGACTGGTCCACGCGGCCGGCCTCGTCCATCGGTGTGGGCGAGACCGTCTACACCCACGGCTCGTCCGTGCCGCTGGGCGCGCCGAACACCGTGTCCCACACGCAGACCTTCGAGGCCGCCACGGTCTGCGACGACGCGTACGCGGATCAGGTTGCCCTCGACACCGCCTCGACCTACGCCGGCGACTCGGGCGGGGCCGTCTATGACGCCCAGCAGCGGGTGGTCGGGGTCATCTCGGGCATCGCCCCGGTGACCTTCGACGCCGAGGGCAACGTGGTGGGCTGCGACGCCCAGGCGATGTCCTCGATCATGGTCCCGGTCGAGTCCCTCGACGCGCTGGACGCCTCCGCGGCGCCCGCCGCCGAGACCGCCGCGGCCGCGGAGACCGCTCCGGCCGCCGAGACCGCCCCGGCGATCGCCGACGTCGCGGGCCCCGTGGCCGACGAGGACCTGCCCACCGGCGGCGAGCCTGCCGTGGACGAGTCCGAGCTGACCGAGTTCACCCCGGCCGAGGAGGAGGCCATCGCGGCCGAGCTCAAGGCCCGCGCCGAGACCGCCGCGGAGGAGGCCGCCGAGGCGGCCCCCGCTGCTGAGGCCCCGGCCGCTGAGGCCGCCGCGCCGGGCGTGACCGACGTCGTGGCCGCGCCCGCCGAGGGTGTCGCCTACGGCACCCAGGTGGTCGCGCAGACGGATCAGGGCGGCTTCGCCTCCGTCACCGTCACGGCCTACGACGCCGACGGCACGGTCCTGGGCCAGGAGGGCCTGGACCTCACCGGCGAGTACCGCGCCTGGCTGCCCGTGCCGGCCGAGGTGCCCGCGGGCGGCTCCGTGGTGGTGACCGTGGTCGACGCCGCCGGCGCCGCCACGGACGCCACCGTGACCCTGGGCGGTCAGCTGGTCGGCTGATCGATTCCGCCCCGAACGACACGACGGGGCCCGGTGATCCCGCACGGATCACCGGGCCTCGTCATGTCCCGGGGCCGGGGCGACCCCGGCCAGGTGGGGACGTGGTCAGCACAGCCCCTCGAGCCGCCGCCCCAGGCGGGAGAAGATCCGGGTGAGGGACTCCGCCTCGCCCGGCGCCAGGTCGCCGAGGAAGAGCTCGTCCACCTGCCGGGCGTGCTCGATCGCGGCGCGCCGGAAGGCGGACCGGCCCTCGTCGGTGAGGACGGCCTCGAAGCCCCGCCGGTCACAGGCCACCGGGCGGCGGTCGATCAGGCCGCGGGCCACGAGCGTCTTCACCTGGTAGGTGATACGCGACGGGGAGAAGACCATCCGGGACGCCAGCTCTCCCAGCCGGAGCCGGCCGTCGGGGGACTCGTAGAGGAGCAGCAGCAGGTTGTAGTCGGCCAGCGACATGCCGCAGTCCTGCTTCAGGCGGCGCTCCAGCACCTCCGTGAGCATCTGGGTGGCCTCGAAGTAGGCGCGCCAGGCGCGCTTGGGCGGGTCCACCGGGCGGTGCGCCTCCGAGGCGGAGCCGAACCAGCCGCCGTCGGGCTCCGCCGCCGCGTCCTGCGCGGCGGGCTCAGGGGCCGGGGTTGAGGAGCTGCTCAAAGGGGGTCACCTCCAGGTCGATGTCCGCGGGCGCGGCGGCGCGTGCCCGCGGGGGGCGGTTCAGGGTGATCTCGGCCAGGTCGCGTCCGGCGGCCCGGATGCGGGACTGCAGCGGGTCGGTCCGCATCGAGGCCTGCACGCCGGCCGCCTCGCCCCAGTCGTCCGAGGCCGCGAAGACCGCGGTCGGCACGATGCGGGCCTTGAGGTAGGCGAACAGCGGCCGCATGGCGGTGTCGATCATGAGCGAGTGGCGGGCGGTGCCGCCGGTGGCGCCGAGGAGCACGGGCACGCCGACGACGGACGTCGGCTCCGCGAGGTCCCAGAAGGACTTGAACAGGCCCGAGTAGGAGGCCTTGTACGTGGGCGAGACCGCGATGACAGCGTCGGCCTGGGCGACCTCGTCCAGGGCGGCGCGCAGGGCCGGGGAGATGGCGAAGGTCACCAGGGCCTGCGCGATGTCCACGGCGAGCTCCCGCAGCGTGATCAGGTGGATCTGCGGGACCACGCCGTGCTCGGAGAGCGCCGCCGAGGCGGACTCCGCCATGCGTTCGGCGAGCATGCGGGTCTGGGACGGGTCCCCGGACCCGCCGGAGACCACGGCGAGGTGCCGGGCCTGCGGCGTGAACGGGGCGGAGGCATCGGGGGCGCCGGGGGTGGTCACTGCGCGGCACCGCCCTTCGCGGCATCGGCGGTGGCGCGCTGCTCGGCGGCCGCCGCGCGGTCGAGCTGGGCCTGCGATCCCTCCTTGCCGCCGGGCACGGGAGCCTCGCCGCGGCGGGCGCGTGCCACGAGGAACTCGTGGGTCTGGGCCGCCGGGACGTCGTCCGGCTTCAGAGCGTCGAACTCCTTGCGCAGCACGGGCAGGACCTCCTCGCCGAAGAGGTCGATCTGCCGCAGGACGGTGTCCGTGGGCAGGCCGGCGTGGTCGATGAGGAACATCTGACGCTGGTAGTCGCCCACCCAGTCGCGGAACGTGAGCGTGCGCTCGATGACCTGCTGCGGCGAGCCGACCGTCAGGGGCGTCATCCTCGAGAAGTCCTCGAGGGACGGGCCGTGGCCGTAGACCGGCGCGTTGTCGAAGTAGGGGCGGAACTCCGCCACGGCGTCCTGCGAGTTCTTCGCCATGTAGGCCTGGCCGCCCAGGGCCACGTACGCCTGATGGGCCTTGCCGTGGCCGTAGTACTCGTAGCGCTGGCGGTACAGGCGCACCATCTGGATGACGTGCTCCTTGTTCCAGAAGATGTTGTTGTGGAAGTAGCCGTCGCCGTAGTAGGCGGCCTGCTCGGCGATCTCGGGGGAGCGGATGGAGCCGTGCCACACGAAGGGGGCGACGCCGTCCAGGGGCTGCGGGGTGAGGGTGAAGTCCTGCAGCGGGGTGCGGTGGTTGCCGCTCCAGTCCACGGTCTCCTCATGCCACAGGCGGTAGAGGAGGTTGTAGTTCTCCACGGCGAGTTGGATGCCCTGGCGGATGTCCTTGCCGAACCACGGGTACACGGGGCCGGTGTTGCCGCGGCCCATCGTCAGGTCCACGCGACCGTCGGCGAGGTGCTGCAGGTACGCGTAGTCCTCGGCCAGACGCACCGGGTCCATGGTGGTGATCAGGGTCGTCGCCGTGGAGAGCTGGAGGGTCTCGGTCTGCGCGGCCAGGTAGGCCAGCAGCGTGGGCGGGTTGCCCGGGGCCACGAAGGGCGGGTTGTGGTGCTGGCCGGTCGCGAACACCTCGAAGCCCGCCTGCTCGGCGTGGCGGGCGATCTTGACGGTGTCCTTGATCCGCTGATGCTCGGTGGGGGCGGTCCCGTTCGTCGGATCGGCGGTGATGTCGCCGATCGTGAAGACGCCGAACTGCATGGTGTGCTCCTCAGTGTGCCCGGGGGCGGGTCTCACGGTGCCGGCCGCGCCGTCGCCGTGTCCTTCAAAAATGAACTATACCGCACAACGAGCCGCCCCGTCCTGAATATTCCGCAGGGCCCGACACGGCAGACTGGTCCCATGAGCCCCGCCTTCGACGCCGGTCGCCTCGCCCACACGGACGTCCTCATCCTGCAGCAGGTGACGAGCTTCCTGTCCAACGACATCCAGGTGACGGACCCGGACGGGCGCACCGTCGTCTCGGTGGTCACTACGGGCGGGGGCCTGGGCCGAATGCTGATGGGGAACCGCAGCTTCGACGTGGTCGACGGTGACGACGGCCGCGTGCTCTTCCGCCTCGCCGACCCGGCCACGTTCGGCCGCGACCGCTTCGCGATCCTGGACGCCGACGGGCTGCCCCTGGCCCACCTCGCCCGCCAGTTCGCGTTCCTGCGGACGTCCGTGAGCGTCGAGGTCGTGGACGGCACGTGCTTCGCGGTGATCGGCGACCTGTGGGACCACGACTACGCCATGACCGTGGGCCAGCAGCCGATCGCCCGCGTGACCGCGCGGTTCGGAGGTGTCATGAACGCCCTGGCCGGGCGCTCGCGGTACGAGATGCGCCTGGAGCCCGGCATGCCGCCCGTGGTGCGCTGCGCCGTGCTCGGCACGGCCATCGCCCTCGACCTGATCCGGGCCAAGGACCGGCGCAGCACCAGCTGAGTCCGCTGGACGTGCGGCCGTCTCGGCGGCGCCTCCGGGGCGTGCCTTGACGCCTCCCATAGGATTCGACGGTGGACTTCGGAGCGTACGGACGGCTGTTGCAGGACCCTCGGATCCGCCATCTGCTGGCGGTGGGGTTCATCGCCCGCTTCCCGCACACCGCGGCCGGGGTGATCCTCACCCTCCACGTGGCGCTCACGCTGGGGCTGGGCTACGGCCAGGCCGGCCTGGCCGCGGCGGCGATGACGCTGGGCATCGCGGTGGGTTCGCCGTGGCGGGGCCGCGTGGTGGACGCGAAGGGGCTGCGCCGCGCACTGCTGCCCTCCGTGATCGCGGAGGCGGTGATCTGGCCGATCGTCCCGTGGCTGCCGTTCTGGCCGATGCTCCTGGCCGTGTTCCTGGGCGGCGTGTTCTCGCTGCCGATCTTCTCCGTCGTCCGTCAGGGACTCGGCGTGCTCACCCGCGGCAAGGACCGGCAGACGGCCTTCGCCCTGGACTCCATCGTCACGGAGACGATCTTCATGATGGGCCCGGCGCTGGGCGCCGTCGTCGCGGCCACGTGGTCGAGCGCCCTCGGCCTGACCATCGTGGGCCTGTCCAGCGCGCTGGGCGGCATCCTGCTGATGTGGTTCAACCCGCCGACACGGTCGAGTCAGCTGGCCGTCGTCGGACCGGCGACCGAGGACCCGTACACCGAGGAGCAGGACCGTCAGGAGGCGATCGCCCAGGCGGTGACCGCCGCGCCCATGCACGTGGAGATGGCCGCCCCCAGCCTGGCCACTGGCGCACTGCCGGCCATCACGGAGGCCATCCCGATCGTCAGCGGGGCGCTGCCGGTGATCGCCGCGGACGGCTCCGGGCCGACGACGGCGCCGCGCCGGGCCCGGGCCGAGCGGCTGCGGCAGTGGCGGCGGAGCCACTTCTCCTGGGTCGGGTCGGAGGTGCTCGGCGTGCTCGTGGTGTCGATGGCGGCCGGGATCGTCATGGTCGGCACCGAGGTCTCGATGGTGGCCGAGCTGGAGTCGCAGGGCGCCGCGGCGTCGGTGGGTCTGGTGTATGCGTTCTGGTGCGGCGCCTCCGCCGTGGGCGGGCTGTTCTACGGGGCGTGGGGCCGCCAGGTGCACCCGTACCTGCTGATGGCGCTGTTCGCCGTGGCGACGGTGCCGCTCGCGCTCGTGGACGGCGTGTGGGCGCTCGCGCTGGCCTCGATCCCCTCCGGCCTGCTGACGGCGCCGACCCTGGCCTCGGCCTCGTCGCGGCTGTCGCATCTCGTGGAGGAGGAGCGGCGTGGCGAGGCGATGGGCTTCTACGGCTCGGCCATGACCGCGGGCGCCGCGATGGGCGCCCCGCTGGCCGGCGTGTTCATCGACAGCATCGCCCCGTCCGCGGGCTACGTGTTCGCGGCGGCCGCGGGCTTCGTGCTCGTGCTGCTGGCCGCCCTGGCGACGGTGGCGCGCGGGCGGCGCTCCGCCTGAGTCGGGCCCGCTCCGCGGCTCAGGCCAGGAGCTCGTGGATGCGTCGGATCAGCATGGCGGTGAGGTCCGCGTCGAAGTCCGCGGTGGAGGAGTCCATGAACAGGTGCCGGTCCGTGTCGTACTCGAAGAGGTCGGCGGGGCGGTCCGGGTGCTCGGCGGTGGCCGCATAGGAGCGGGCGGTCTCGAGGTCGCCCTCGAGGGCCCAGGGGTCGCGGGTGCCGAGGTGGATCTGCAGGGCGGTGTGGGGCTGCCAGAGCGGGGCGTAGGCGTCGAGGGCCAGGACGCCGGCCATGGCGATGCACGCGCGGAAGCCGGGGACCACCTGGGCGGCACGCCAGGCGGGCATCACGCCCATGCTGATGCCCGCGACGACGGAGGCCTCCTGGTGCTCGGCACACGCCCGCATGCCGCGTCGGCCGATCTCCTCGAAGCCGAGGTGCTGGGCGTGGGCGACACCCTCGTCCACGGTGGCGAACGTGCGGCCGTCGTAGAGGTCAGGGGTGTGGACGGTGTGACCGCCGCTGGCGATCTGTTCGGCGAGCGCGCGCACGCCGTCTGTGAGACCGAGGGCGTGGTGGAAGAGGACGATCTGCGCCATGGGTCAGAGCGTAGACCGCGGTGAGCGGCTGCCCCAGAGTGCGGGTGGGTGATCGGGGCGAAGAAGTGAGGTGGCTCGCGTCTGTCGCCACGGGTGAGTTGCCGCTCATTGCGTGGAGGGCAAGCGCAGTGTTTCTCCGACCGGTGCCCTGGGTTCTCGTTGCAGCGCTCCTCCCCGGGCGTGCTCTGCTGGGTGGGGGCGAGACTCGGGGACGCATGCTGTCGGTGCGG
The DNA here is from genome assembly GCF_014138885.1 of Micrococcus luteus. Classification (NCBI taxonomy): domain Bacteria; kingdom Bacillati; phylum Actinomycetota; class Actinomycetes; order Micrococcales; family Micrococcaceae; genus Micrococcus; species Micrococcus luteus. The sequence continues at coordinate 722,587 of NZ_JACJIK010000001.1, read as the reverse complement.
ATGCGGAAAGGAGGCTCCTGCCCACCGGAGACTGCGCGAGCGAGCGGCGAGGAATCTTCTGCATGAGTGCCGAGGCACTCGTGCGAACGGTCACGGGGCTACTCGAGGCAGGACCGGACAGCAGCCTCCTCGCTTCATCCGTCTTGCGACCTTCGGGACGTCTTCGCCGGACGATGCGGCGTCCCCTTTGGACGGACGGCGACGAAGGGGCGCCCTGTCCGACTGCTCCTGGCGACCTCGACCACGGCATCCACGTTCGACGGAGGACGGGAGAACGTCTCGCCGGGTGGACGTCGGAGCTGAGTCCACCGTTCCGCTGCGGTCACACGGGAATCGCCGTCAGTGCGGTCACGCCGGGGCGGGAGACGCGAGCTGGCAGGGCATGCCGGGTTCGGGGACGGCGGGACTGATGTGCACGGCCCGCCCCGGCAGGGGCTCGACCTCGGTCAGCCGTGGCCAGATGAGCCGGTGCTCGGCGTTCGTCCCGGCCGGCACGAAGAAGCGGTGGGGCAGGTGCAGCAGCAGCCGGCCCGTCGCCAGCTCTCGGCCGCCGAACACCGCCAACCGCAGGCCGGCGGCGGTCGGACGGCCGAGCCAGTCGTGCACGTCCTCCTCGACCGTGCGGTAGGTGTCCCCGACGCGCAGGCCGGACCACGCGTTCCAGCCCGTGATCACCGCCGTGCCGCCGGCGGCCGCGAGCTCGCGCAGGCGGGCCAGGGCGGCCTCCCCGGCCCCCTCGACGTCCGGGGTCAGCACCGGCGTCCCGGACCGCGCGGCCGCCGCGGCCTCCCCGGTGCCGTCCAGCACGGCCACCGGCCGGCCGCTGCGCAGCGCCACTTCGACGACGGCGACCAGCGTCTCCGCGCGACCGCCCGCGGCCTCGACGATCCATGCGGTGCGTCCCTCCGCGCCGGTCGGCCACCGCCAGGGACGGTGCCGGCCGTGGGCCGCGTCGTCGAGCAGGGCCAGGGCCGTGGCCTCCGCCCGGCGAGCGCGGTCCGGCACCCAGCGCTCCGGCAGGGCGGGGGTGACCACGGGCGGGGGTGTCGGCCAGTCACCCGCCGCGTACTTCTCCACCAGGACCGAGACGACGGCCTCCCAGGGGGCGACGGCCGGGGCGGCCGCGGCCTCGCCCAGCCGTCGCCACACGGGCGTGCCGCCGTCGACCGTCCACTGGGACGCGCGGAACGCGACCGTCGGGCGCCCCGCCGTCGAGAGGATCGCGGAGCCGGGGCGACGCGGGTCGAGCCGGGCCGCGGCGGCCGTGCCCACCAGGTCCCACGACTCCTGCTCCGTCGCGGTGCGCAGGGCGATCGTGCTGCCCAGGTTCGAGCGCAGGTCCGAGCCCACCGCACCCGTGGCCCGCTGCGTGGCCAGGATGAGGTGGAAGCCGAGGGAGCGGCCCGTGGCGGCCAGACGCTGCAGGACGGCGGCCGCGTCCGGGTGGTCGTCCACGAGCACGCGCAGTTCGTCGATCGCCACGACGAGCCGAGGCAGCGCCGCGTCCGGATGGCGGCGACGGAAACCGGGATAGTCGCTGACCCCGGCCTCCGCGAAGAGGGCCTCGCGGCGATGCAGCTCCGCCCGGATGGCGCTCAGCGCCCGCAACGAGGCCGTTCCCACGTGGTTGGTCTCCAGGCTCATCGTGTGGGGGAGCGCGCCCAGCGAGCCGAACGACGCGCCGCCCTTGAAGTCCAGCAGCAGGAACGCGACCTCGGCCGGCGGGTGGTGCGCCGCGGCTCCCAGCAGGAGGGACAGCAGGAGATCCGACTTCCCGGATCCCGTGGTGCCCGCGATGAGCAGGTGCGGACCGTCGGCGGCCAGGTCCATCTCGACGACGCCCGTCTCGTCGCCGCCCCGGGCGAGGGTCACGGTGAGCCCGTCGACGGCATCACGGGCGCCCACCTGCCCCGGTGGTGTGAGCGTGCCGTCCCCGTCGTCGGTGGGCAGCAGGCCGAGGTTCACGACGTCGTCGGCCAGCTCGGTCAGCCAGGCGACCAGGGTGCCGTCGGCGAGGCCGTCGGCGGTCACGTCCTCGAAGCGCTGTTGTTCCGCCGGGACCACGACGGTGCGCCCGCGCAGGTCGACGACGGCGTCCCCCGGCGCAGGCGACGGCCCGGTGAAGTCGTACCGCGTCCAGGGCAGATCCGTCCGGGCCGTGGGCGTCGTCCCCGCGTCGTCGCCGATGGCGGCCCGCCACGCTCGCCACGCCGGATCCAGTGCCGCGTCCTCAGGAGCCGACACCAGCAGCCGCGGGCCGGACCCGCCCGACCGCCAGGTGCGGCGGACTCCACCGGCCTCCACCACGAACGCGCCGTCGGCGGCCACCGCGTGCCGCAGGAGCTGGAACACCGCCCACCGGCAGGCCCCGGCCACATCGCGCGGCGGCCCGACCACGACGACGCGCGACTCCGGCGGTGACGTCGTCATCACGGTGCGCCGCGACGTGACGGCCTCCACCCATGCCTCGTCCGGGTCGTCCCGCGACAGGGACAGCGCCCCGATGCCGGAACCCCACGAGACCGCCACGGCCTCGTCGGCCCCCGCCGTCAGTCCGAAGCGGTCCGTCGCGCCGGAGCGGACGGCGCGGGCCACCCCACCGGGGCTCAGTGCCGCCCGAGCCCGCCGGCGGACGACCGCGTCCGCGCGGGCGGCGAGCAGCCGCGCATGCCGCAGCCGGGTGCGGCGCTGCATCGCCAGCATGACCAGCGCCACCGTCACGGACAGCACGCCGAACAGCAGGAACATCGGGTTGCCCATCATCAGGACCAGGGCGACCCCGAGCACCAGCGGGCCCAGGGCGGCCACCAGCGGGATCACGACGGACTGCCGGGCCGGTGGGGATCCGAGGTCGATGGCGGGCGGCTCCGGTGTGATCGGCCGCGGCAGGGCGGACCCGGGCCCGCGGACCAGGCCCAGGGCGGTCCGGCCCACAGGGAGCGGGCTGCGGCCGTCCCACAGGCGTCCGGTGCCCCGAGGGCCGTCGTGGACGTGCAGCCCGGTGGGCGCGAGCCGCAGACGCATCGGCCGCGACGGGGCAGAGGGATCGTCCAGCAACAGCCGCGCCTCGCCGCGTCCCACGCTCAACCCGCCCTCCCCCAGAGGGACGAGGCGGCCGGCGTCGGGTCCGTGCTCGGTGACCACCGCGAGCTCCGGCCCGCGGGTCGGTGCACTCCCGACCCGTTCCGCGTACGTCACGCTGCGCGGCCCGGCAGCGCACCGGCGCAGCGACCGGGCGGGAAAACGTTCCCGCACCGCCCGATCCTGCTCGCCCGCGTCGGCGGGGAAGTGCTCCACCCGCCACGTCTCGGGAGCGGCCCCGCCCAGGATCCGCACGCTCCAGGCCATCCCCGCCCCTCCCTCCCGAGAACGGCGACCGGCCCGTCCGGCCGCCTGGGGACGACCCTGCCACGGCCGGATGGCGGTTCGGGCGGCCTGTGGACAACTCCCCGTCGAACGGGACCGCCACCACGTTGTCCACAGTCATGGTGTCCTGGACCACACGCGTCGACGGAACGGGGTATCTTCCTGATCGAGACGTGTGCCGCGCTGGGGATGGCGCCGAATCGGGCACAGGAGGGACACATGGATGCGGTGCGCATTCTCGAGGACGAGATCCGGGAGATCGTCCGGCGGCAGGGCATTGACCCGCAGCGTGAGCACGCCCGGGTCCTGACGCTCATCCAGGACGCGGCGGCGGACTACGAGTCCCGCGCGATGGTCAGCTCGCTGCCGGACCTGGAGGATCCCGTGGCGGCGCGGCAGGACCTGTTCGACCGCATCGCGGGCCTCGGGCCACTCCAGCGGCTCATGGACGATCCGTCCGTGGAGGAGATCTGGCTGAACGCGCCGGACGCCGTCTACTGCGCGCGGTCCGGCCGCTCCGAGCTGACGGGCATCGTCCTGACCGAGGAGGAGGTGCAGGACCTCGTCGAAGTCATGTTGAAGTCCTCGGGCCGGCGGCTGGACCTGTCGATGCCGTTCGTCGACGCGGCCCTGCCGGACGGTTCGCGCCTGCACGTGGCCATCCCCGACATCACGCGGCGGCACTGGGCCGTGAACATCCGGAAGTTCATCGCCCGGGCGCGCCGGCTGGACGACCTCGTCCGGGGCGGTTCCCTCACTCCGACGGCGGCCCGCTTCCTGGACGCGGCCGTGGACGTGGGCATGAACATCCTCGTCAGCGGGGCCACCCAGGCGGGCAAGACCACCCTGCTCAACTGCCTGGCCTCGGCCATCGGCCCGCGGGAGCGGGTGATCACCGTGGAGGAGATCTTCGAGCTGCAGATCCCGGTGCGCGACGTCGTCGGGCTGCAGTGCCGCCAGCCGAACCTGGAGGGCCACGGCGAGATCCCGCTGCGCCGCCTCGTCAAGGAGGCGCTGCGGATGCGCCCGGACCGCCTGATCGTCGGCGAGGTGCGCGAGGCCGAGGCACTGGACATGCTCGTCGCGCTGAACTCCGGCCTGGCCGGCATGTGCACGATCCACGCGAACTCGGCCGCGGACGCGCTCACGAAGCTCTGCACGCTGCCGCTGCTGGCCGGGGAGAACATCTCCCGGGACTTCGTCGTTCCGACGGTCGCCACGTGCATCGACGTCGTCGTGCACTGCGAGCGCGACCGTCAGGGCCGCCGGCGGGTGCGGGAGATCCTCACCGTCGGCTCACGGGTGGAGGGCGGGGTCATCGAGACGTCGGCGCTCTTCCAGCGCGACGCCGAGGGCGACCTGCGCCTCAACGAGGGTGCGAACCTGGAGTTCGAGGCGCTCGCCCGTCGCGGCGTGGACGTCCACGAGCTGGTGGGGCTGCGCTGATGGCCGCGCTGCTGGGGCTCGCGCTCGGCTGCGGCCTGTTCCTGCTGTGGTGGTCCCTCCGGTCCCCTCCGATGGAGAAGCCCGGGGCCGCCCGCACCGACTCGCGCCTGCGGGTGCTGATCGCCCAGTCCGGCATCCAGCGTCTCAGCCCGGCCGGCGTCGTGTCCGCCATGGCCGTCGGCGGTCTCGTGGTCGGGCTGCTCGTCCTGTCGCTGACCAGTACGTGGACCATCGCCGCGTGCTTCGCCGTCTTCGGCGCGGCCGTGCCCTGGCTGCTGTTGTCCTGGCAGGCCCGCCGGCGGTCCACGGCACTGCGCGAGCTGTGGCCGGACGCGATCGACCACGCCCGGTCGGCCATCCGCGCGGGCCTGACTCTCCCGGAGGCGCTCATCCAGCTCGGGGAGACCGGGCCGGAGGGGCTGCGCGAGCCGTTCCAGCAGTTCGCCCGGGACTACCGGGCCGGAGCCCGCTTCGTGGACGCACTGGACCGGCTCAAGGCCCGGATGGCCGACCCCGTCGCGGACCGCCTGGTGGTCTCGCTGCGCCTGACCCGCGAGGTCGGGGGCGCCGACATCGGCCGTCTGCTGCAGACCCTCTCCGAGTTCCTCCGGCAGGACGCCCGCATCCGCGCCGAGCTCGAGGCCCGGCAGTCGTGGACCGTGAACGCGGCCCGGTTGGCGGTGTGCGCCCCGTGGCTCGTGCTTCTGCTGCTGGGGACCCAGCCCGCCGCGGTCGCGGCCTATCGGTCCGCCGCCGGCGGGGCCGTGCTCCTCGCCGGCATGGTGGCCTCCGTCGTCTGCTACCGCGTCATGCTCCGCATCGGCGCGCTGCCCCGGGAGAAGCGGGTGTTCGCATGACGTCCGCGCTGATCTGGGCCGCGCTCCTGGGCCTCACCCTCGGGGCGGGACTGCTCCTCATCCTGGTCACCCAGCCGGTGGGCTGGCGCCCCAGCCTCGAGCAACGGGTCGAACCGCAGCTGCGCCACCACATCCCGGCCTCCCGCCTCCTCGAGGAGGAACGTGCGGGCGCCTCACCCTGGGGAGCGTGGGGACGCATCCTCGATCCCGTGGTGCAGGCCGGAGTCGGCTGGGTCCAGCGCATCTCCCCGGGCGGGGTGGCGCTCGACCGCAAGCTGGCCGCCGCGGGGCTCGCGGTCACGTCGACGGACTTCCGTGCCCAGCAGGTCCTGAGCGGAGCCGCGGGGGCCGCCGTGGCGGCCGTCCTCGCGCTCAGCCTCACCGTCACGGGCCGCGTGCCGGTGATCACGGGGGTCGCCCTCGTGATCGCCGGCGGCATGGCCGGGTTCCTGCTCCGGGAGCAGCTGCTCTCCCTGCGGGTGCGACGGCGGCGCGAGGCCATCCTCTCCGAGTTCCCGTCCGTGGCCGAGCTGTTCGCGCTCTCGGTGGGCGCGGGGGAGAGCGCCGCCGGAGCGCTCGAACGCATCGCGGGGACGGCGCGCGGGGAGCTGGCCGGCGAGTTCCGCACCACGCTCGCCGACATGCGTGCCGGGGCGTCGCTGTCCGCGGCGCTCAAGGCCATGGGACGGCGCGTGCAGCTGGCCCCCGTCGAACGGTTCATCGGGGGCGTGCTCATCGCGCTCGACCGCGGCACGCCCCTCGCCGACGTCCTGCGCGCGCAGGCCCAGGACGTGCGTGAGATGGATCGCCGCGAGCTCATGGAGGCCGCCGGCCGGAAGGAGATACAGATGATGGTGCCCCTCGTGTTCGGCATCCTCCCGCTCACGGTGATCTTCGCCGTCTTCCCCGGCATCTCCCTGATGCGCCTGGGGTTCTGAAGACCCACAACTGAATAGTCCATCCATCCACCCACGATCACCATCCACTCCGGCCGCACGGGCGGCCGGCCACCCGAGGAGGGGACCATGCTCCACCACCACGCCATCACCGTCCTGGCCGCCCTGCGCGCCCTCATCCACGACGACGTCCGCGACGAGCGCGGCGACGTCCCCGGCTGGGTGATGATCACCCTCATGTCCGCCGTGCTCGTGGCCGGCCTGCTGGCCCTCGCCCTGCCGGCGCTCCAGGGACTGTTCAACCAGGCCATCTCCCAGGTGTCCCAGGGCGGCTGAGCATGCCCCGGGGTGCTGCCCACGGCGCGCAGGCGCCCCGTGGCGGCCACACGGGTGTCCGCTGGCGGGACGACCGGGGCGCCGCGGTGGCCGAGTCCACCATGGTGATGACCCTGGTCGTCCTGCTCTTCGCGGCGCTGCTCCAGGCCGGCGTCGTGATCCACACGCGCAACGTGATGATCGACGCCGCCTCCGCCGGCGCCCGGTACGGGGCGCTCGCGGACCGGAGCCCCGAGGACGGCGTCCAGCGGGCTCGGGAGCTGCTCTCGGCCGGCGTGCCCGGCCAGTCCGGGGCCGACGTCGCCGCGGAGCTCACCAGCCAGGACGGGGTCCCGGTCCTGCGCGTCACGGTCTCGAGCTCGCTGCCCGGCCTGGGGTTCCTGCCGGGCCCGATCCCCGTGGAGGTGAGCGGTCATGCGTTCCGTCAATGACGTCCGCGACGAGCGGGGAGCGGCCACGGTCGAATTCCTGGGCCTCACCCTCGTCCTGTTGATCCCCGTGGTGTACCTGATGATCTACGTCTCCCAGGTCCAGGCCGCGGCGTTCGCCTCGGTCGCCGCCGCTGACCAGGCCGTCAAGGCCGTGGTCGCCGAGGCTGATCACCCCAGCGCAGGCGCCGCCCACGCCACCGTCGAGCTCACGCTGGCCGACTACGGCGTGGGCGCCGGCCAGTACGACCTGACCGTCGGCTGCGATCAGGGCGGCTGTGGCACGCTCGAACCGGGCGAGGTCGTCGCCGTGCGGGTGGACGTGGGGGTGCCCGTCCCTCTCACGCCGGCAGCGTGGTCGCTGACCCCCGTGACGGTGGGTTCCGACGCCCGGCAGACTGTGCCGAGGTTCTGATGCGCCGCCGCCTCACCGCTCGCCTGGGTCACGACGACGGGCAGACCACCGTCCTCACCGTCGGCCTGTGCGCCGTGCTCGTGGCCCTCATGCTGGTCATGCTCGCGGTCACCACCGTGCAGTTGCAGCACCGCCGCCTGCAGTCGCTCGCGGACTCGGCCGCCATCGCCGGGGCAGAGGAGCTCGGCTTCCGGCTGGGGGAGGACCCGGGCGTCGTGCTCTCCGACGACGACGTCGCCGCCTCCGCCAGCGCACACCTCGCGGCCGTCGGTGCCCAGGAGGCCGTGCCCGGGCTCGGCGGGATGAACGCCCGCGTGGCCGACGACGGCACCACCGTCGTCGTCACCCTCGACGCCCGGGCCGATCTGTTCGCCATGACCGGCCCGTTCGCGGGGACACTGCCCCTGTCGGTCCCCCTCGAGGCGACGGGCAGCAGTCGCACTAGCCTGGCCCGGTGATCCGCTTCCTCCACGGCATCGGTGGCCGGCCCGCCCACTTCGAGCCCCTTGCTGACGCCCTCGGCGCCGTGGCCGACCTCGCCGCCTCGCCCGCCCTGCCCGGCCACCCGGGCACGGACGCCGGCGGTCAGGGCCGCCCCCGGGCCGCACGGCCGGCGACCGATGCGGACCCCGTCCTCGACGCCGCCCGCACCTGGGCGGCGCAGGCCGGCCCCGTGCCGGGGCTGCTGATCGGCCACAGCACGGGCGGGGTCATCGCGCTGCGCGCCGTCGCCGACGGGCTGGTGCGGCCCCGCGCCCTCGTGGTCATCGACTCGAACGTCCCGGTGACGGACACCGCCCTGGCCGCCCGGGCGGCCAAGGCCCGCCTCGCCGCCCGCCCGGACTGGCGGAGCGTGCTCCGCGCCTCGCTCGCGCGGGACCTCCTCGTCCCGGAGCCGTGGCGCGAGCGGATCCTGACCGACCTGGACGCCACGCCGGACCATCCGATGCGCGAGCTCTGGGCCGCCGTCCTCGCCGCGGACACCCGTGCCCTCTGGGCCGGCATCACCGTCCCGACGCTGTACGTGCGCAGCACCCGGGACGTCCACCAACGGGACCTGGACGCGGTCACGCAGCACGCCACCGTCGTCGATGTCAGCACGGGCCACTGGCCGCACGTCACGGAGCCCGAGGCCGTCGCGGCGGCGATCCGCCGCTGGCACACGACCGGCGTCCACCCCACGCGGTAGGCTGGCCGAATCATGGCTGACACTGACTTCTCCGCGGAGATCGACTCCCTGCGCCACACCCTGGCCTCCATCGAGCAGGTCTCGGACCTCGACCGCATCAAGGCGGACATCGCCGAACTGGAGCAGCAGGCCTCCGCACCGGACCTCTGGGACGACCCGGAGGAGGCCCAGAAGGTCACCTCCAAGCTCTCCCACCGTCAGACGGACCTCAAGCGCATCACCTCCCTGGAGAGCCGCATCGAGGACCTGGAGACCATGGTCGAGCTCGCCGCGGAGGAGGACGAGCCCTCCCTCCTCGACGACGCGAACCAGGAGCTGACCTCCATCCGCAAGGCCCTGGAGGAACTCGAGGTCGTCACGCTGCTCAGCGGCGAGTACGACCAGCGCGACGCCGTCGTGACCATCCGCGCGGGCGCCGGCGGCGTGGACGCGGCCGACTTCGCCGAGACCCTCATGCGCATGTACCTGCGCTGGGCCGAGCAGCGCGGCTGGTCCACCAAGGTCATGGACACCTCCTACGCGGAGGAGGCCGGCCTGAAGTCCGTCACCTTCGAGGTCAACGCGCCCTACGCGTTCGGCACCCTCTCCGTGGAGGCCGGCACGCACCGCCTCGTGCGCATCAGCCCCTTCGACAACCAGGGCCGCCGCCAGACGTCCTTCGCGGCGGTCGAGGTGGTGCCGCTGATCGAGTCGGACGACTCCATCGAGATCCCCGAGTCCGAGATCAAGGTGGACGTGTTCCGCTCCTCGGGCCCCGGCGGCCAGTCCGTGAACACCACGGACTCCGCCGTCCGCATGACGCACCTGCCCACCGGCATCGTCGTGTCCATGCAGAACGAGAAGTCGCAGATCCAGAACCGTGCCGCCGCCCTGCGCGTGCTCCAGTCCCGTCTGCTGCTGCTGCGCAAGGCCGAGGAGGACGCGAAGAAGAAGGAGATGGCCGGCGACGTCAAGGCGTCCTGGGGCGACCAGATGCGCTCCTACGTGCTGAACCCGTACCAGATGGTCAAGGACCTGCGCACGGGCCACGAGGAGGGCAACCCCTCCTCCGTGTTCGACGGCCACATCGACGATTTCGTGGACGCCGGGATCCGCTGGCGCGCCGAGCAGGTCAAGGCCGCCCAGGAGGACTGAGCCCCACGGCGCGGCCCCGCCGCCCAGGCCACCACGACGCCGGCCCGCACCTCCGCAGTGAGGCGCCGGCCGGCGTCGCCGTTCAAGCCCCCGCAGGGGCCTCGGGCCTGGCCCGGGAGACCGGCCCGGTGGGATGCTCGAAGCACCGGGCAGGCGCCCCCGCGCGCCGGTCCGGCACCAGACTCCATTCCCACCCAGGAGGTCGACCAGCATGACCATGCGCGCCGCCCGTTGGCACGGCAAGAAGGACATCCGCATCGAGGAGATCGACTCGCCCACGGCCGGCCCGGGGCAGGTCCTCGTGGACGTCGCGTGGTGCGGCATCTGCGGCACGGACCTGCACGAGTACCTCGAGGGCCCGATCTTCATCCCGCCGGCCGGGCACCCGCACCCGATCTCCGGCGACGCCGCCCCCGTCACGCTCGGCCACGAGATGTCCGGCACCGTCGCCGCCCTGGGCGAGGGCGTCACGGACCTCGAGGTCGGCCAGAAGGTCGTCGTGGAGCCGTACATCGTGCGCGAGGAGGACCGGGACCGACCGGACTACAACCTCGCGCCGGACATGAACTTCATCGGCCTGGGCGGCGACGGCGGCGGACTGGCCGAGCAGATCGCGGTGCAGCGCCGCTGGGTCCACCCGGTGGCCGACTCCGTGCCTCTCGACCAGGCCGCGCTCATCGAGCCGCTCTCCGTGGCCCACCACGCGTGGGTGCGGGCCGGCTCTCCGACGTCGGGCGTGGCAGTGATCGGTGGCGCCGGCCCCATCGGCGCGCTCACGGCGGCCGTGCTCAAGGGCAAGGGCCTGACGGTGTACGTCTCCGAGCTCTCGGAGCTGCGCCGCCAGAAGGTGCTCGAGGCCGGCGTGGTAGACGAGGCATTCGACCCCCGCGAGGTGGACGTGCCCGCGAAGATCCGCGAGCTGCACGACGGCCAGGGCGCGGACGTGGGCTTCGAGTGCACCTCGGTGGACGTGGTGCTGGACATGCTGCTGGACGCGGTGCGTCCCGGCGGGGTGATCGTCAACGAGTCCATCTGGGGCCACGAGCCCGCCGTGGCCCTGCACAAGCTGGTGATGAAGGAGATCGACCTGCGCGGCACCATCGCGTACGCGAACGACCACGCGGACACCATCCGCATGGTCGAGGACGGCGCCGTGGACCTCGCGCCGTTCATCACCGGCAAGATCGGCCTCGACGACCTGGTCGACCAGGGCTTCGAGACCCTCATCCACCACAACGAGACGGCCGTGAAGATCCTCGTCTCGCCCACCGGCCAGGGCCTCTGAGGCTCCGGCCCGATCCCCGGACGTCCCGACGACGGCCCGCACCCGCGCGCTGCGGGTGCGGGCCGTCGTGGTCCCTGTGCCGCGGCGCGCCGTCACAGACGCGTCGCTCCCTGGCGCGCCTGTGACCGGGGTCATAGACTGCATTTGAGTGAATCGTGATGAACCGAGTTGAACGTCCCAGGAGGACCGCATGACCGCCGAGCTGCCCCAGCCTCAGCCCACCGATGCCGTGATCGTGGGCGGTGCCCGCACGCCCTTCACCCGGCTGCTCTCGCAGCAGGCCGACCTGCGCGCCGTGGACCTGGGCGCCCACGCGATCACGCACGCGCTCGAGCGCGCCGGCGTGGCCCCCGAGGACGTGGACATGGTCTACATGGGCCAGGTCGTGCAGGCCGGCGCGGGCCAGAACCCGGCCCGCCAGTCCGCGCTCGCCGCGGGCATCCCGTTGAACGTCCCGGCCATGACGATCAACAAGGTGTGCCTGTCCGGCCTCACCGCCGTGATCGACGCCGCCCGTCTCATCCGCCTCGGCGAGGTGGACGTGGTGGTGGCCGGCGGTCAGGAGTCCATGACCAACGCCCCGCACCTGCTGCCCGGCGCGCGCAAGGGCTTCAAGTACGGCCCGGCCACCATGCTCGACGCCGTCGCGTGGGACGGCCTCACCGACTCCCTGAGCCACGAGGCCATGGGCGAGCTGACCGAGTCCGGCAACGGCGAGCGGAACATCGCCCGCGCCGAGCAGGACGAGGTCGCCGCGGCCTCGCACCAGCGGGCCGCCCGGGCCCAGTCCGAGGGCGTCTTCGAGGGCGAGATCGCCCCGGTGGAGATCCCGCAGCGCAAGGGCGACCCGCTGGTCGTCTCCCAGGACGAAGGGGTCCGCCCGGACACGACCGCCGAGTCGCTGGGCGCCCTGCGCCCGGCGTTCGCGAAGGACGGCACCATCACGGCCGGCAACTCCTCGCCCCTGTCCGACGGCGCCGCCGCCCTCGTGGTGACCTCGCGGGCCTTCGCCGAGGAGAAGGGCCTGACGATCCTCGCCACGGTGGGCGCACCCGGCCAGACCGCCGGCCCGGACAGCTCGCAGCTGCACTCGCAGCCTTCGGACGCGATCGCCGCGGCGGTGCGGAAGCAGGGCTGGGACGTGGCCGACCTTGACTTCATCGAGATCAACGAGGCGTTCGGCGCGGTGGCCGTGCAGTCCCTGCGCGACCTCGGCTACCCGCACGAGAAGACCAACATCCACGGCGGCGCCATCGCCCTGGGCCACCCGATCGGCGCCTCCGGCGCCCGGCTGGCCCTGCACGCCGCCCTCGAGCTCGACCGGCGCGACGGCGGCCGCGCGGCCGTCTCGCTCTGCGGCGGCGGCGGCCAGGGCGAGGCCCTGATCCTCTTCCGCTGACAGACCGCCCCTGACAGAAAGGACCCCGGACATGGCTCTCGACAAGACCGTGGCCACGCCCGCCGAGGCGGTGGCGGACGTGCCGGACGGCGCGTCCCTGGCCGTCGGCGGCTTCGGGCTCTCCGGCAACCCCGTGCAGCTCATCGAGGCCCTGCTCGAGCAGGGCGCCACGGACCTGTCCGTCGTCTCCAACAACTGCGGCGTGGACGGCTGGGGCCTGGGCATCCTGCTCGGCGCGCGCCGGCTGCGGAAGATGACCTCCTCCTATGTGGGGGAGAACAAGGAGTTCGCCCGCCAGTACCTCAAGGGCGAGCTCGAGGTGGAGCTCGTCCCGCAGGGCACCCTCGCGGAGAAGCTCCGCGCCGGCGGCGCCGGCATCCCGGCGTTCTACACCCGCTCCGGCGTCGGCACCCAGGTGGCCGAAGGCGGCCTGCCCATGCGCTACGACGCGGACGGCACCGTGGTGAAGTCCTCGCAGGCCAAGCCCACGGACACGTTCGTGCTCGGCGAGGGCTACCTCAGCCAGACCCCGGACGAGCCCGAGACCTATGTGCTCGAACGCTCCATCGTCACCGACTTCTCCCTCGTGCACGCGTGGAAGGGCGACCGCCACGGCAACCTCGTGTTCCGCAAGGCCACCCGCCAGTTCGGCCCGCCCGCGGCCATGGCCGGCCGCGTGTGCATCGCGCAGGTGGAGGAGCTCGTCGAGCCCGGCGAGATCGACCCGGATGACGTGCACCTGCCCGGTGTCTTCGTGCACCGGATCGTGGAGGTCGGCACGGACATCGAGAAGCGGATCGAGAAGCGCACCGTGCGCGCGTCGGGGGAGGGGCGGGCATGAGCGAGCAGACCACCGGGCGTCCCCAGGGCCTGAGCCGCGACCAGATGGCGGCCCGCGCCGCGCAGGAGCTGCCGGACGGCGCCTACGTCAACCTCGGCATCGGCATGCCCACGCTGATCCCCAACCACATCCCCGCCGGGCGGTCCGTGGTGCTGCAGTCCGAGAACGGCATCCTCGGCACGGGCCCGTACCCCACGGAGGACGCCGTGGACCCGGACCTGATCAACGCGGGCAAGGAGACCGTCACCGTGAACCCGGGGGCGTCCTTCTTCGACTCCGCGCTGAGCTTCGGCATGATCCGCGGCGGCAAGATCGACGTCGCCGTCCTGGGCGGCATGGAGGTCTCCGCCGCGGGCGACCTGGCCAACTGGATGGTGCCCGGCAAGATGGTCAAGGGCATGGGCGGTGCGATGGACCTCGTCCACGGCGCCGGCCGCGTGATCGTCATGATGGACCACGTGTCCAAGGACGGCACCCCCAAGATCGTCGACCAGTGCACCCTGCCGCTGACCGGCCGCGCCGTCGTCGACCGCATCATCACGGACCTGGCCGTGATCGACGTCGTCGGCACCCCGGAACAGCCCCGCCTGGCGCTCGTGGAGACCGCGCCCGGCATCACCGAGGAGCAGGTCCGCGCGCTCACCGGCGCGCCGCTGGACTGAGCCGACGACGCCGCCCCGCGGCCCCGGCGCACCGCCTCGGCGGGCATCGGGCCGGCACGGGATAGACTGGACGGCCGCGCCCTGATCGGGGCGCGGCCGTCGCCGTGGACGCTGGAAGGACGTGAGGCCATGGGCAAGAACAGCAAGGGCAAGGCCGCCAAGCAGCCGGCCCCCGGCGAGCGCCAGGTGATCGCCAACAACAAGAAGGCGCGCCACGACTACACCATCCTCGACACGTACGAGGCCGGCATGGTGCTCACCGGCACCGAGGTGAAGTCGCTGCGCGAGGGCAAGGCCTCGCTCGTGGACGGCTTCGCGGTCTTCTACCGGGACGAGCTGTGGCTCGAGCAGGTCTACATCCCGGAGTACCTCAACGGCTCGTGGACCAACCACGCCGCCCGCCGCCGCCGCAAGCTGCTGCTGCACCGCGCCGAGCTGACGAAGATCTCCCGCCAGATCCAGGATCCGGGCCTGACCATCGTGCCGCTGTCCCTGTACTTCCTGAACGGGCGCGTGAAGGTGGAGATCGGCGTCGCGCGCGGCAACCGCGAATACGACAAGCGGCACAAGCTGCGCGAGCAGCAGGACAACCGCGAGGCCCAGCGGGCCATGCGGATGCGCAACCGGCGCGCCGGCGTGGCCTGAGCGCGGTGGACCCCTTGGGAATGCCTCGGGGGCGTGCTACGTTGTATCTCTCGCAGGGCCGGTTTCAGGACCGGCGGGCCTCGCGCCCTCCGCCTGCAGTGGTGATTGACAACCTCATAGAGGAGTCGCCCCCATGGGGCCGATCGGTTTCGACGGTGTGTGTCGCGTCGGGAGAAGCGGGCCGAGGATGCAGAGTCATCTCGTCAAACGCTCTCTGCAAACCAATAAGTGCCGAATCCAAGCGCACTGACTTCGCTCTCGCTGCCTGATCAGTGATCGAGTCCGTCACCCCGAGGTCGCTGTCGCCTCGGATCGTGGCGTCAGCTAGATAGCCACTGGGCGTCACCCTCGCCGGGGGTCGTGACGCCGACATCAATCCGGCTGGGTCCGGGTTGGCCGCCCGTCTGCGGGACGGCCAGGACCGAGCAACACCCACAGCAGACTGCGCCCGGAGAAGACCTGGCAACACCTCATCGGACGCGGGTTCAATTCCCGCCGGCTCCACTCACCACCACGGGAAGGCCCCGGAATCACCCCGATTCCGGGGCCTTCGTCGTGTCCATGCCGGTGTGCGGCGGCCCGCCCCTCAGCCGGCCAGGACGGCGTGCAGGCCCAGGCCGGCGCCCCAGCCGACGACGACGGCCACCAGCCCCAGCCCCAGATGCGCGGTCCACAGGCGGGCGGCTGTGCCCCATCGACGGGCGAGCGCGGCGTCAGCCGCCTCAGCGGCCACGGTGGACCACGTCCCCAGGGCGAGGCAGAACCCGGACACCACGGCGGACACCGCCGCGACGAGCACGAGCCCCTGCCCGTCGCCCCAGCTCTCGGAGGCGTACACCAGCTCCGGCACGGCCAGGCCGACGGTGACGCCGAGGAGCAGGGCCGCCGTCGTGTTGGCGGTGAGCAGACCCCGGGGGCCGAGCCGGTCGGTCAGGCGCCGGCGCACCAGGGCGCCGAGCGCCCCGCCCGCCGCGAGGCAGGCCAGGAGGGCCACCTGGAGGAGAGCGAAGACCTCGTATCCCGCGCCGCTCATGCGTCCTCCGCCGAACGATCCGTCCCGACCGCGCGCGACCCCGGGGCGCCACCGGCGCGCAGGCCGAGCACGGCCGCCGCCGTCGAGAGTGCAGCCATCAGCGCGAGCACCAGCAGCACCGCTACCGCCGCGGCGAGGACGCCACCCGCCCCGGACGCCGCGGCGCCCAGCCGCACCGGCCACAGCACCAGGGCGACGGCGCTGGAGATGGTGGTGAACGCACCGAGGAAGCCGGTTCCCAGCCCCGCCACCAGGCGTGGACGCCAGTCCGGCCCGCGGCGTCGCGAGGCCGCCCACAGCAGGCCGAGCAGGAACGAGCCGAGCACGTTCACCACGAACAGCGGCAGGGCCTGGACCAGCACGTCGACCGCCCCGAACGCGGCGCCGAACGTGCCGCGGAAGTTGGGCGCCCCGGCCAGCGCGGTCACCGCGTTCATCACCCCCGCACCGCACAGCACGCCCGCGGCACCGCCGAGGGCCACCGCACCCGCAGTGCCGGGCCGGCGATCTGTCCCGCGCCCGCCCCTCCGGTCGGCCGTCGTCTCCCCCCGCACTGCTATCAGGCGCCGCCCTCGGTCTCGTCACCCGCGCGGAGGCGGGCGAGGACGTCGTCGTGGAGCAGGCCGTTCGTGGCCAGCGCGTGCCCGCCGAACGGGCCGTCCTCGCCGTCCAGCGAGGTGAAGCGGCCGCCGGCCTCGCGCACGATCGGCACCAGAGCGGCCATGTCATGCAGCTCGAGCTCGGGCTCGGCCGCGATGTCCACGGCGCCCTCGGCGACGAGCATGTAGGACCAGAAGTCGCCGAAGCCGCGCACGCGCCACACGTCCGAGGTGAGCTGCAGGAACGCGCGGATCGAGCCGCGTTCGCGCCAGCCCTCGATCGAGGAGAAGGACAGCGACGCGTCCTCGACCCGGTCCACGCCGGACACGGTGATCCGCTGAGCACGCGTGAGCGAGGTGCCCGCGAAGGCGCCCTGGCCGGCCGCGGCCCACCAGCGACGGTGCAGGGCGGGGGCGGAGACGACGCCGACGACGGGCTCGCCGTCGATCAGCAGCGCGATGAGGGTGGCCCACACGGGCACGCCGCGCACGAAGTTCTTGGTGCCGTCGATGGGGTCGACCACCCACTGCCGGCCGGAGCGGCTCAGAGATCCGCCGAACTCCTCACCCACGATGCCGTCGCGCGCCCGGGCACGGGACAGGGTCGAGCGGATGGACTCCTCGGCGGCGCGGTCCGCATCCGTGACAGGGGTGAGATCCGGCTTGGTGCTGACCTCGAGGTCCTGGGCCTTGAACCGGGACATCGTGATCGAGTCCACGTTGTCCGCCAGCATGTGGGCCAGCCGCAGGTCCTCCGTGAGGTCGCGGCCGCGGGTCGCAGGGTTCTCAGGTCGCTCCATGCCGCCCACGCTATACCGCGCGGGCCGCCTCAGTCCTCGGACGACGCCGCGTCCTCCGCCCCCGAGGGGGCCAGCCGGTTGCCGAGCAGACGCCGCAGCGAGGCCAGGCGTGCCGCTCCCGAGGGGCCGGCGTGGCCCGCGGCCACCCATGCGTCCAGGCCGCAGCCGGGGGAGTCGGCGGTGTGGGTGCAGCCGCGCGGGCAGTCCGCCAGCCCGCCGGCGAGGTCGTCGAACGCCTCCACCACGCGGTCCGGCTCGACCCAGCCCAGCCCGAAGGACCGGATGCCGGGGGTGTCCACCACCCAGGTGTCCGGCAGGGGGGCGCCGTCGTCGCCCGTCAGCGGCAGTGCGAGCGCGGACGAGGAGGTGTGCCGGCCCCGGCCGGTGACGGCGTTGACGTGGCCGGTGGCCCGTTCCGCGCCGGTGAGCGCGTTCAGCAGCGTGGACTTGCCGACGCCGGAGGGCCCCACGAACGCGCTCGTGTGCCCGATCAGCCGCTCGGCCACCCGGGCCACGAGCGAGGCGTCCAGGGCGGTGTCCCCGGTCTCGGCCTCGAAGGTCGCCGCACCGGAGGTCATCACCTCCAGGTCCAGGGCCTCGTAGTGCGCCACCAGCGCGGCCGGATCACGCAGGTCGGTCTTCGTGATGAGCAGCACCGGGTGGATGCCGGCGTCGTAGCAGGCGACCAGGGCGCGGTCGATGAAGCCGGTCCGGGGCTCCGGATTGGCCGCGGCCACCATGATCACCAGCAGGTCGGCGTTGGCCACCACCACCCGCTCGACCTCGTCCGAGTCGTCCGCCGACCGGCGCAGGACCGTGCTGCGCTCCTCGACACGGACGATGCGTGCGAGCGTGCCCTCGTCCCCGGAGAGGTCCCCGACGACGGCCACCCGGTCGCCCGTGGCGATCGGCGTGCGGCGCAGCTCGCGGGCGCGCATCGCCGTGATCCGCTCGTCCAGGCGATCCGGCAGCACCACGGCGTACCGGCCGCGGTCCACCGTGGTGACCATGCCGACCTGCGCATCCTCGTGCTTGGGCCGCTCCTTGGTGCGCGGGCGGGTGCCGCGTTTGGACGGGCGCACCCGGACATCGGACTCGTCCCATGCCGAGGGATCGAGGCGCCGGGCCATCAGCGGGCCTCCTCGGCCGCGTCGCCGGGTGCCACGAGCGCGGTCCACAGTGCGGGGAAGTCCGGCATCGTCTTCGCGGTGGTCGCCACGTCCACGATGCCGGTCCCCGGCACGCGCAGGCCGACGACGGCGGCGAAGGTCGCCATCCGGTGGTCGTGGTAGGTCTCGAGGGCGGCGGGCGACAGCGGTCCGGACGCGTCCGTGCCCGGGAAGCCGAGCGACGTCTCTCCCTCGTCCACGGTGACCCCCAGGCGGGCGGCCTCGGCGGTGAGCGCGGCGAGCCGGTCCGTCTCATGGCCCCGCAGATGGCCGATCCCCGTCAGACGGGTGGGCCCGGAGGCCAGCAGGGCGAGCGCGGCCGCGGTGGGGGCGAGCTCGGCCGTGTCCGCGATCTCACCGGCGCCGGTGATGCGGGGCGTGCCGTCGTCGTGGACCGCCCCGGTCACCGTGAGGCGGCCGCGGGAGCGATCCATGCGGTCGACCGTGAGGGCCACGCTCGCCCCGAACTGCGGCAGGATCCGCCGCCAGCGGTCGCCGATCTGCGTCGTGCGGGTCGGCCAGTCCGGCACCGTCACGGAGCCGCCCGTCGCCACGGCGGCGGCCAGGAAGGGGCCCGCGTTGGACAGGTCCGGCTCGACGGTCGCCTCGTGTGCCGGGACGCGCCCCGGGGCCACGGTCCACGCCCCGGGAGACGTCTCGGCGACGTCCACCTCGAGCGCGCGCAGCACCCCGACGGTCATCGCGACGTGCTCCGGACTCGGCACGGTCTGCCCGGTGTGCCGCAGCCGGAGGCCGCGCGGCATCCCCGCGGCCGCCAGCAGCGCGGCGGACAGGAACTGGGAGGAGCCGGAGGCGTCGACCGCGACCTCCGGCACGTCGCCGTCGGGGGCCACCGTGGCCGCGTCCGCGCGGGTCGTCATCGTGAAGGGCAGGCGACCGGGCTCGCCCTCCTCGTTGACGGCCACCCCGAGCTGGCGCAGCGCGTCCAGGACCGGGGCCATCGGGCGCAGGCGCGCGCCGGCGTCGCCGTCGAAGCGGACCCGGCCGGGCCGCAGCGCGGCGACGAACGGGACGAAGCGCATGACCGTCCCCGCCAGTCCGCAGTCCACGGCGACATCCCCGGCCAGCGGCTCGCCGACCGGCATCGGATGCACCCGCAGTCCGCCGTCGGACAGGGGCTCGAACCGGGCCCCGAGCGCTGTGAGCGCCGTGCGCATCAATGCCGTGTCCCGCGACTCGAGGACGCCGTGCAGGACGCACGGACCGTCGGCGAGCGCGGCGAGCACGAGATGCCGGTTCGTCAGCGACTTCGATCCCGGCAGCCGCACCTCTCCGCGCACCGGGCCGCGCGCCACGGGCGCGGGCCAGGTCTCGGCGGCGTCGGGACGGGGGGCGGGGGAGTGCGCGGCGGCACGCGTGGGGCGGGTCACCGGACCAGCCTATCCGGCGGCTGTCGGCCGGGGTCGGCCTGTCGCGGGGGAATACCTGGAACGCTCCTGGCGCTCCACTGGACGACCCCGTACCCGTGTCGGCGCACCGGTCCCGCTCGCCGCGGACCGCAGCCGGAGAGGAGCCCCGCATGAGCGCCGCCCTGCTGACGCATCCCTCCCGGACCGTAGACTGGCCCGCGATGAGCACTGACAACAGCCGGCCGGAATTCGCCCGGCCCGAGGACGCCCCCGAGCACGACCGCGCCGACATCGACGTCGCCGCCGAGTCCGAACAGCAGCGCCGTGCCCGGTTCGAGCGTGACGCCCTCGAGTTCGTGGACCAGTTGTACTCCGCTGCGCTGCGCATGACGCGCAACCCGCAGGACGCCGAGGACCTGGTCCAGGAGGCGTACACGAAGGCCTACTCCTCGTTCCACCAGTACCGGCCCGGCACCAACCTCAAGGCCTGGCTCTACCGGATCCTCACGAACACGTACATCAACCTCTACCGCAAGCGGCAGCGCCAGCCCCTCGAGGCGGACAACCCTGAGGTGGAGGACTGGCAGATGGCCCGGGCCGCCGAGCACACCTCCGGTGGCCTGCGCTCGGCCGAGACGGAGGCCCTCGACCGGCTGCCCGACTCCCAGGTGAAGGACGCCCTGCAGGCGATCCCGGAGGAGTTCCGGCTCGCCGTCTACTTCGCGGACGTGGAGGGCTTCGCCTACAAGGAGATCGCCGAGATCCTCGACGTGCCGATCGGCACCGTCATGTCGCGGCTGCACCGCGGCCGCAAGCAGCTGCGCGAGCGCCTCGCGGACTACGCGGCCGCGCGCGGCATCAAGGCCCAGCCGAAGAAGAAGACCGGGCGCGGCGGCACGAAGCAGACCGAGACGAGCACGAAGGAGGCCACGCGATGACCGCGGACCAGCACGGCCATGAGTGCCGCGACGCCCAGGACGCCTCCCTGGAGCGGCTGTACCAGTACCTGGACGGCGCCCTGACGCCCGAGGACATCGAGCAGGTGCGCGCCCACGTGGCGGAGTGTCCGGACTGCCGGCACCAGAAGGAGCTCGAAGAGCTCATCCGCTCGGCGGTGCGTCGGAGCTGCCAGGAGAAGGCGCCCGCGCAGCTGCGGGCCACCATCATGACCCGCATCACCCAGATCTCGACGACGACCGTCACCTGGGGCTGACACCGCGACATGCGGACCCGTGGGCACCCGATCGGGCGCCCCGACGATGACGAAGGGCCGTCCCCTGAGGGGACGGCCCTTCGTGGTCTGCGGTCGCCGGGTGGCACCCGGCCGGTCCGCGACGCCGATCAGCGGATCAGGCGTTGGGACGCTTGCCGTGGTTGGCGCCGTTCCTGCGGCGGTCGCGACGCTTGCGTGCACGCTTGCTCATGACGTCTCCCTTCAACGAGTCGGTCGGTGGTCCATTCTGTCACATCAGGCCGTGGGCTCAGGCAGACCGAGCCACTGGTACCAGCCCCGGTGCAGCACGAGCCACGCGATGAGCCCGTGGCCCGCCTGGCCCGGCCGGCCCTGGCCGGAGGCGAGGTCCGCGCGCCACTGCTCGTGTCCCACCAGCGGGGTGAACGTGTCCACGTACACGTGGTTGCGCCGGTCGGCCACATCCAGGTAGGCGGCGTTGAGCTCGGCGAGCCGGGCGTTGCGCTGCTCGTCCAGGGTGGGCGTGGGGCCCACCACGAGCACCGGGATGTTCCGCTGCGAGGCGGTGTCCAGGACGTTGGCCAGGTTCAGCCGCGAGCGGGCGGTCGAGGTGGCCTCCAGATCCAGGTCCGCGTCGGACAGGGCCACGACGAGGCGGTTCTCCGTCTCCTCGGAGAAGCGCCGCGAGGCCTCGCCCCACCAGCGCTCGTTGAGGTCCTCGGTGGTCTCGTGCGGCACGGCCAGCACGTAGTTCTCCAGCTCCACGTCGGGGGCCTGGGTGCGGGCGAGCACGCGGCCCCACCAGCCGATGGCGCGGGCGTCGCCCGCACCGGCCAGCAGCTGGTCGCCGACGGCGGCGATCCGGATCCGGCGGTTGTGCACAGTGTGTCCTTTCGTCGGCCGATCCGGCGCCGCCGCCGCACCGGAGGGTGCGGCGGCGGCGCAGGGTCGGTCCGGGTCAGCGGCCGAAGGCGGCGTCCAGCAGCGTGCTGAGCTCCTGGTCGTGGCGGCCCTTGGTGCCCGCGGAGGTCGCGGCCGAGGCCGGGCGGGACACGAGGGTCACGGGGCCGTCGAGCTGCGGCACGAGGTTCAGTGCCATGAACGGCCACGGGCCCTGGTTCGCGGGCTCGTCCTGCACCCAGGTGACGTCGGCGACCGGGTAGGCGCGGAGCGCCTTGCGGATCTCGTCGAGCGGCAGCGGGTAGAGCTGCTCCACCCGCACGATCGCGGTGGACGTGTCACCGGACTTCTCGCGGCGGGCGAGCAGGTCGTAGTACAGCCGGCCGGAGACCAGCACCACGCGCGTGACGTCCTTGGCGTCCACCCCGGCGTCCGGGATGACCGGCTGGAAGCCGCCCTCGGTGAAGTCCTCCACCGAGTTCGCGGCGGCCTTGAGGCGCAGCAGCTGCTTCGGGGTGAACACGATGAGGGGCCGACGCGGGCGGGCGTAGGCGTGCTCGCGCAGCAGGTGGAAGTGGTTCGCGCCCGTGGAGGGGTTGACCACGCGCATGTTGTCCTCGGCGCACATCTGCAGGAAGCGCTCGATGCGGGCGGAGGAGTGGTCCGGCCCCTGTCCCTCGTAGCCGTGGGGGAGGAGCAGGACCACGGACGAGGTCTGCGACCACTTCTGATCGGCCGAGGAGATGAACTCGTCGATGATCGTCTGCGCGCCGTTCACGAAGTCGCCGAACTGGGCCTCCCACAGCACGAGGGCGTCGGAGCGCTCCACGGAGTAGCCGTACTCGAAGCCGAGGGCGGCGTACTCGGACAGCAGCGAGTTGTAGACCCAGAACTTCGCCTGGTCCTCGGAGAGGTGCCTCAGCGGCGCCCACGTGTCGCCGGTGATCCGGTCGTGGAACACCGAGTGGCGCTGCGTGAAGGTGCCGCGCTGGGAGTCCTGGCCCGCCAGGCGGACCGGCACGCCCTCCATGAGCAGCGAGCCGAAGGCCGCCAGCTCGGCGAAGCCCCAGTCGATGCCGCCGTCGACGGCCATCTTGGCGCGGCGCTCGAGCAGGGCCGCGAGCTTGGGGTGGACCGTAAAGCCCTCGGGCACGTCGATGTGCGCCTGCCCGATGGCCCGCAGCGTCTCGGCCGAGATGGCCGTGGACGCCGGCGCCTCCGGGGCCGCGTCCCGGTCCTCGGCCGGGCGGAGGCCCTCCCCGCCGGAGGCGGGCGCGTCCTCGTGGGTCTCCGCGAAGACCCGCTCCAGCTGCTGCTGGTAGTCCTTCAGGGCGCTGTCCGCCTCCTCCTGCGTGATGTCGCCGCGGCCCACGAGGGACTCGACGTACAGCTTGCGGGTGGAGCGCTTCTGCTCGATGAGGTTGTACATGCGCGGCTGCGTCATCGACGGGTCGTCGCCCTCGTTGTGGCCGCGGCGGCGGTAGCAGACGAGGTCGATGACGACGTCCTTGTTGAACCGCTGGCGGTACTCGAAGGCGAGCTGGGCCACGTGCACCACGGACTCCGGCTCGTCGCCGTTGACGTGGAAGATCGGGGCCTGGATGGTCTTGGCCACGTCGGTGGAGTACACCGCGGAGCGCGCCTGGGTCGGCGGCGTGGTGAAGCCCACCTGGTTGTTCACGATCACGTGGATCGTGCCGCCGGTGCGGTAGCCGGGCAGCTGCGAGAGCTGCAGGACCTCGGTCACGACGCCCTGGCCCGCGAAGGCCGCGTCGCCGTGCACGAGGATCGGCAGCACGGAGAAGGAGTCCGGGCGCTGGCCACCCAGATCGAGGCGGTCCTGCTTGGCGCGCACGACGCCCTCGAGGACCGGGTCCACAGCCTCCAGATGCGAGGGGTTCGCGGCGAGATACACGCGGGTGCTGTTGCCGGCGTCGGACACGAAGGTGCCCTCGGTGCCCATGTGGTACTTCACGTCGCCCGAGCCCGAGGCGCCGCCCGGGGTGGCCCCCTCGAACTCGCGGAAGACCTGGCTGTAGGTCTTGCCGGCGATGTTGGTGAGCACGTTCAGGCGACCGCGGTGCGCCATGCCGATGGCGACCTCGTCCAGTCCGGCGTCGGCGGCGTCGCCGAGGATGCCGTCCAGCAGCGGGATGAGGGACTCGCCGCCCTCCAGGGAGAAGCGCTTCTGGCCGATGTACTTGGTCTGCAGGAACGTCTCGAACGCCTCCGCGGCGTTGAGGCGGCCCAGGATGCGCAGCTGCTCCTCGCGGGTGGGCTTGGCGTACGGCTGCTCGAGCTTCTCCTGGAACCAGGCGCGCTCGGCCGGGTCCTGGATGTGCATGTACTCGACGCCGATGGTGCGGCAGTACGCGTCACGCAGCACGCCGAGGATCTTGCGCAGGGTCAGGCTGCTCGCCCCGCCGAAGCCGCCGGTGGGCCACTCGCGGTCCAGGTCCCACAGGGTGAGCCCGTGCTCGCGGATGTCGAGGTCCGGGTGGTAGGCCATCGAGTACTCGAGCGGGTCCACGTTGGCCAGCAGGTGGCCGCGGTCCCGGTATGCGTGGATGAGCTGCTGGATGCGGGCGACCTTGCCGACCTGCTCCTCCGGGTTCACCTGCACGTCCTGGGCCCAGCGGACGGGCTCGTAGGGGATGCGCAGGGAGTGGAAGACCTCGTCGTAGAAGCCGTCCTCGCCCAGCAGGAGGCCGTGCACGATCTTCAGGAACTCGCCCGAGCCGGCGCCCTGGATCACGCGGTGGTCGTACGTGGAGGTGAGGGTGATCGTCTTGGAGATCGCCAGGTCGTGCAGCGTGGACTCGGCGGCGCCCTGGAAGGCGGCCGGATAGGTCAGCGCGCCGACGCCGATGATGGCGGCCTGGCCCTGGGACAGGCGGGGCACCGAGTGCACGGTGCCGATGCCGCCCGGGTTGGTCAGGGAGACCGTGGTGCCGGCGTAGTCGTCCATCGTCAGCTTGTTCTTGCGGGCGCGCTGGACGAGGTCGTCGTACGCCTTCCAGAAGCCGCGGAAGTCGAGGGTCTCGGCGGCCTTCACGTTCGGGACCACGAGCGCGCGGGTGCCGTCCGGGCGGGGCAGGTCGATGGCCAGGCCGAAGTTCACGTGGGCCGGCTCCACCATGGTGGGCTTGCCGTCGCGCTCCTCGTAGGTCACGTTCATCGAGGGCATGGCCGCGAGCGCGCGGACCACGGCGTAGCCGATGAGGTGGGTGAAGGAGACCTTGCCGCCGCGGGTGCGGGCCAGGTGGCTGTTGATGACCACGCGGTTGTCGATCAGCACCTTGGCCGGCAGGTCGCGCACGGTGGTGGCGGTGGGCATGGATAGGGAGGCGTCCATGTTCGTGGCCACGGCCTTGGCCATGCCCTTGAGGACGGTGGCCTTCTCCTGCTTCTCGTCCGCGGTGGTGGTGGCGGTGTCGGCGGGCTCGGAGGGCACGGCCTGGGCCGCCGGGGTCTTCTTGGGCTTGGGGCCGGTGCTGACCGAGGTCTCCTTGGGCTGCGCACCCCGGGCCGGGGCGGTCGCCGCCTTCGGCTCGGTCACCTTGGCGGTGGCCTTCGGCTCGGCCTTGGCGGCGGTCTTCGGCTCGGTCTTGGCGGCGGCCTTCGGCTCGGCCTCGGCGGCGGGGGCGCTGGCCTCGAGACGGGCGAAGATCTGTGCCCACTGCCGGTCCACGGAACCGGAGTCCTCGCGGTACTTCCGGTAGATCTCGGCCACCAGCCGTTCGTTCCCCGGGAACTCCTGTGCGAGCCGGTCCGACGTGAGTTCTGGCACTGTGTAACGCCTCTTCCTGAGCCTTGGGATGCGATGTGCTGCGCCGGGCCACCCGCGCGGCGCGCGTGGGGCCGGGAACGCCTCGAGACATCATAGTTCTTCGACGCCCCCGGTCGGAATGCCGCGGCCTCGGCTCGACTCCGCTCCCGGCGGACGCGCGGGGGCCTCACGGCGTCCGCCTCGTCTGGGAGACTGACGCCATGCGCTTCCTCACCGACCCGGCCGTCGACCTGACGTACAACGACGTCTTCCTCGTGCCCTCACACTCGGACGTCGCCAGTCGCATGGACGTGGACATCGCCCCGGATGACGGCACGGGCGCCACCATCCCCCTGGTCTCCGCCAACATGACCGCCGTCACCGGGCGCCGGATGGTCGAGACCATGGCCCGGCGCGGCGGTCTCGGGATCCTGCCGCAGGACATCCCGGCGGACGTGATCCGGGACGTCGTGCGTCGGGTGAAGGCGGCCCACCCCGTGGCGGACACCGCCCTGACCGTCGGCCCGCAGGACACGGTGCTGGACCTGCTCCACCTCGTGGACCGCCGCAAACACGGGGCCGTCTGCGTGGTGGACGCGCACGGCGGGCTGCTCGGCGTGGTCCGCCCCCAGGACTGCGAGGACGTGGACCGCTTCACCTCGGCCGCCTCCGTCATGCACCCTCCGGTGGTGACCCTCACGCTCGCCGAGCTCGGCGGCACGGACGGCGCCCCGGACAAGGACGCGCTGCGGGCGGCCTTCGAGCGCCTGCACGCCGCGCACCAGGAGATGGCCCCCGTCGTGGACCCGGCGGTGGGCACCGCCGCCCCCGTGCTGCGCGGGGTCGTCACCGCGGCGGGCCTGCTGCGCTCGTCCTTGTTCACGCCCGGTCTCGACGACGACGGACGGCTCCGCGTCGGCGCCGCCGTCGGCATCAACGGGGCGGTGGGGGAGAAGGCCGCCGTCCTGGTCGAGGCCGGCGTCGACGTGCTCGTCGTGGACACCGCGCACGGTCATCAGCGGACCATGCTGGACGCGCTCGCCGCCGTGCGGGCCCTCGACCCCGGCGTGCCCGTGGTGGCCGGCAACGTCGTCTCCGGCGACGGCGTCCGGGACCTGGTCGCGGCCGGCGCGGACATCGTCAAGGTGGGCGTGGGACCGGGCGCGATGTGCACCACGCGCATGCAGACCGCGGTGGGCCGGCCCCAGTTCTCGGCGGTCCTGGAGTGCGCCGCCGCGGCCCGCGAGCTCGGGGCACGCGTGTGGGCGGACGGCGGGGTGAAGCACCCGCGGGACGTGGCGCTCGCGCTGGCCGCCGGAGCCAGCTCGGTGATGATCGGCTCGTGGTTCGCGGGGACGCTCGAGTCTCCGGGCGACCTCGTGCACGGTCCGGACGGTCGGCGGTACAAGGAGAGCTTCGGCATGGCCTCGGCCCGCGCGGTCCAGCACCGCACCCGCCACGAGGACGCCTTCACCAAGGCCCGCAAGGCGATGTTCGAGGAGGGCATCTCCTCCTCGCGCATGTACGTGGACCCGCGCCGCCCCTCGGTGGAGGACCTGCTGGACACCATCACGTCCGGTGTGCGCTCGTCGCTGACCTACGCCGGCGCCCACGACCTGGCGGAGTTCCGTGAGCGCGCCGTCGTCGGCCTGCAGTCCGCGGCGGGCTACGAGGAGGGCCGGCCGGTCGCCTCGTCGTGGTGAGGCGGCCGCATGCCCCTGCTCGTTCCGCCGGGGCCTGACGCCCCTATACTGGGCGGACTATGGATCACCCTGACACCTGTGTGCCAGACCGCTCGTCCGCCCACGCGGACGCGGCCGGATCGGAGCCTTCCAGTCCCGGTGCCCCGCACCGCCGCCCGGCCCGCCGTCGAGGGGGTGAGGTCGGGTGGAGTGGCTCCTGCTGATCCTCGGCCTGGCCCTGATCGTGGGCACCGGGTTCTTCGTGGCCGTCGAGTTCGCCATGATCGCGATCGACGTGCCCACCGTGCAGCGCATGGTGGACGCGGGTGACCGCGGCGCCGAGCCCCTGCTGCGCTGTCTCAAGTCACTCTCGACCCAGCTCTCCGCGTGCCAGCTGGGCATCACTCTGACCACACTGCTCACCGGCTACGTGATGGACCCGGCGATCAGCCGGCTCATCGACCCGCTGCTGCTCCAGGTGGGGCTGCCGGCCGGCGTGGTGGGCACCGTCTCGCTCGTCGTCGCGATGGTCGTGGCGACCCTGCTCTCGATGCTCCTCGGCGAGCTGATCCCCAAGAACATGTCCATCGCCGAGCCCATGGCGATCGGCCGCGCACTCGCCCGGCCCCAGCTCGTGTTCAGCACCGTGTTCAAGCCGGCGATCCTGGTCCTGAACGGGTTCTCCAACGGCGTGCTGGCCCGCGTGGGCATCGAGGCCAAGGAGGAGATCTCCGGCGCCCGCAGCCCCGAGGAGCTCTCCTCGCTGGTCCGCCGCTCGGCCCAGCTGGGCACGCTCGACGCGCAGACCGCCACGTTCCTGGACCGGACGCTGCGCTTCGCGGACCGCACCGCCGCGGACGTGATGACCCCGCGCATCCGCGTGGAGACGGTGAGGGAGGACCAGGCTCTGCCCGAGGTCCTGGACCTGGCCCGCAGCACCGGCTACTCGCGGTTCCCCGTGATCGGCGACTCCTCGGACGACATCCGCGGCGTGGTGCACGTGAAGAAGGTCGTGGCCGTGCCGCGGGAGCGCCGCGCCGACCTCGAGGCCGGTGCACTGATGACGGAGGTCATCCGCGTGCCGGAGACCGTGCACCTGGACCAGCTGCTGGCCGAGCTGCGCGACGCGAACCTGCAGATGGCCGTCGTCGTGGACGAGTACGGGGGCACCGCAGGGGTGGTCACGCTCGAGGACGTGGTGGAGGAGATCGTCGGCGAGGTCGCGGACGAGCACGACCGCGTCACCCCGGGGGTCCTCCAGACGGCCTCCGGCCGCTGGTACTTCCCGGCGGAGCTGCGGCCCGACGAGGTGCGGACCCAGATCCCGGCCCTCGTGGTGCCGGAGGACGGGGCCTACGAGACCGTCGGCGGGTACATCCTGGCCCGACTGGGGCGCCTGGCGGAGGTCGGGGACGTGGTGGACGTGGACGGCGGCACCCTGACGGTCGAGCGGATGGACGGCCGCCGCATCGAGCGCGTGCGCTTCGACCCGGCCGCTGAGGACGAGGAGACGCGCGCATGAACGGGGACGTCGTCGGACTGCTGTGGCTGGTGGTCCTGTTGGCCGCCAACGCCTTCTTCGTGGCGGGCGAGTTCGCCGTCATGGGCGCCCGCCGGGCGCAGATCGAGCCGCGGGCCGAGGCCGGCTCCCGCCAGGCCCAGGTGGCGCTCTACGCGATGGAGCACGTCTCCCAGATGCTGGCCGTCTGCCAGCTCGGCATCACGGTGTGCTCCCTGCTCATCCTCAACGTGTCCGAGCCGGCGCTGCACCACCTGCTCGTCGTCCCGATGGCCGCCCTCGGGGTCCCGTCCGCGGCGGCGGACGTGACCGCCTTCGTGCTCGCGCTGCTGGTGGTCACCTTCCTGCACGTGACCCTGGGCGAGATGGTGCCCAAGAACGCCGCCGTCTCGTTCGCGGACCGCGCCGTGATGCTGCTGGCCCAGCCGCTCGTGTGGCTCTCGAAGCTGCTGCATCCCGTCGTGGCCGCGCTGAACTGGACGGCCAACCTCGTGCTGCACGCCCTGCGCATCGAGCCGAAGGACGAGGTGGCCTCCTCCTACACGCTCGAGGAGGTGCAGTCGATCGTGGCCGAGTCCACCCGCTCGGGCACCCTGGAGGACGAGTCCGGCGTGCTGCACTCGGCCCTCGAGTTCTCGGACCACCGGGCCGGGGACGTGATGGTGCCGCTCGAGCGGGTCGTCACCGTCCCCGAGGGGATCACGCCGCACGACTTCGAGTGGACCGTGGGCCGCGTGGGCTTCTCCCGGTTCGTGGTCGAGGACCCCGACGGCGGCTACACCGGCTACCTGCACCTGAAGGACGTCCTCACCGTGGGCCCGTCGGGACACGACGAGCCGATCCCGCTCACGCGCGTGCGCTCGCTGGCCAACGTGCGGCTCGAGGACGAGGTCGAGGACGCACTCGCGCTCATGCAGCGCACGGGCTCCCACCTCGCCCGGGTCATCACGCCCGAGGGCGAGACCGCGGGCATCCTCTTCCTCGAGGACGTGCTCGAGGAGCTCGTCGGGGAGATCAACGACGTGACGCAGTCGCCACGTCGGTTCCGGCCCGCGTGAGCGTCGCGCGGGCGGCGCGGTGCTACTGTTGAGAACCGATTTCACACATCCTCCCGACACGAACGAGGTCGCCCCATGCTCCGCCGCCGTCGTCTGCCCGCCCTGACCGGGGCCCTCACCGCGCTCACCCTGAGCCTCGCCGCGTGCGGCGGGACCAGCGGCGACTCCGCGGGCGAGCAGGCCGCGGGCGCCTCTGCTGCCGCCGGGTCCGGCTCGGCCGCGGGCGCGCCCGTGGCCGTCGCCACGACGACGCAGCTCGGCTCCGTGCTCGACCGCGTGGTCGCGTGCGCCGACGCCCGCAGCGTCACGGTGATGGGCCCGGGGGATGATCCGCACGACTTCTCCGCCTCGTCCGCGCAGGTGAAGGACATGGTCTCCTCCGGCCTCGTGTTCTCCAACGGCCTCGGCCTCGAGGGCGGCATGGAGTCCGCCCTCGCCAACGCCGAGGCGGACGGCGCGACCGTCGTCGAGGTGGCGCCCCAGCTGGATCCGCTGCCCTTCGGCGGCCATGACCACGCCGAGGAGGGGACAGGCCACGAGGGCCATGACCACAGGTCCGAGGATCCGCACGTCTGGATGGACGTCGCCCGCATGGCGAGGGCCGCCGAGCTGATGGGCGACACGCTCGCCCAGGAGCGGGGTGACGAGAGGTTCGCCGAGTGCGGCGCGACCGTGCGCGGGGAGCTCGAGCAGACGGACACGCAGGTCCGGGAGATCCTCGCCGGGGTCCCGGAGGACCGCCGCACGCTGGTCACGGACCACGACGCCTACGGCTACTTCAGCGAGGCCTACGACTTCACCGTGTCCGGCGTCGTCGTCCCGGGCGGCTCCACCGACGGCGAGCCCTCCTCCCAGGAGCTCGCCGAGCTCGCCCGGTCCATCCGCGACGGCGGCGCGGACGCCGTGATCACGTCCGTGGGCGCACGCAACAGCCTCGTGGACACCGTGGCCGAGGAGGCCGGCGACCTGCCGGTCATCGAGGTCTACGAGGGCGGTGTCGGCCCGAAGGACACCCCGGAGGCGGACTACGCCGAGGCCATGCTCGTCAACGCCCGCACCCTCGCCGACGCGCTGGAGGGCTGAGGATGGACTGGCTGCTCGAACCCTTCCAGATGGGCTTCCAGCAGCGTGCCCTCGTCGGCGGACTCATCGCGGTGGTGATGTGCTCGGTCGTGGGCACGTGGCTGGTGCTGCGCGGGATGAGCTTCTTCGGGGACGCGTTCGTGCACGGTGTCCTGCCGGGCATCGCCCTGGCGGTCGTCACCGGCGGCAGCCCCCACCTCGGTGCCGCGGTGGCCGCCGTCGTCATGATGGCGGGCATCTCGCTGGTGCACCGGGCCACCACCCTCAAGGAGGACACCGCCATCGGCCTGCTCTTCGTGGGGATGATGGCCCTGGGCGTGGTGATCATCTCCAAGTCGGACTCCTACACGGGATCGCTCACGTCGATCCTGTTCGGCGATGTGCTGGGGGTCAGCGTGGACGGCATCGTGACCCAGGCGGTCATCGCCGTCGTGGTGATCGCCCTGGCCCTGCTGCTCTACCGGCCCCTGCTGGCGCTGAGCTTCTCCGAGGTCAAGGCGCGCTCGCTGGGCATGCGACCGGGGCTGACGCACACGCTGCTGCTGGTGATGATCGGCGCGGCCGTGATCGGTTCGTTCCAGGCGGTGGGCACGGTGCTCGTGTTCGGCCTCCTCGTGGGACCGCCCGCGACGGCGGCGCTGCTGACGCGCAGCGTGCCCCAGATGATGCTCGTCTCCGTCGTGATCGGCGCGGCGTGCGTCGTCACCGGGCTCACCCTCAGCTACCGGCTGGGCACGGCGGGTTCGGCCACCATGGCGCTCATGCCGATCCTGCTGTTCTTCGTGGTGCTCGCCGTCCGCGCCGCCGTGCTGGCGCTCCTGGGCCGGCACGTGCGCTCGCGCGCGCAGCGTGAGCAGGAGGCGCCGGTCGTGGCCCTGCCCGGAGCGGAGGCCCCCCGATGAACGCGTCCTTCCCCGCGGGCGCCGCGGCGACCCCGCCTCCCCTCGCGGTCGCCCGGGCGCTCGAACTGCGCCACGGCTCGCACGTGGCCGTCCGACCCTCCGACTTCACCCTGCCGGCCCGGCGGCTGATCGCGGTGATCGGGCCCAACGGCTCCGGCAAGTCCACGCTGCTGACCGCCCTGGCGGGCCTGAGCGACCCGGCCTCCGGTGCGCTGGAGGTGCTCGGTGAGGACCCGCGGCGGCGCTCGCAGCGCACCTCCTTCGTGATGCAGTCCATCGGCGTGCCCCAGGGCGTGCCGGTGACGGTGCGCGACGTCGTCGGGATGGGCCGATACCCCACGCTCGGATGGTTCCGTCGGTTCCGGAGGGAGGACCGGGACATCGTGGGGGCCGCCATGGAGCGCATGCAGGTCGCGGACCTGGCGCGGCGGCACCTCGACCAGCTCTCCGGAGGCCAGCGCCAGCGCGCCTACGTGGCCCAGGGCCTCGCCCAGGACCACGACGTGCTGCTGCTCGACGAGCCGATGACGGGCCTCGACATCGTCTCCGCCCGCACGATCGACGACCTCCTCCACGAGGAGCCGACGCGCGGGGTGTCCGTGGTCTACACGACCCACGATCTCGACGAGGCCGCGGAGGCGGACCACGTGGTCCTGATGAGCGGGCGCGTCGTGGCCTCCGGCCCGCCGCGGGACGTGCTCACGGTCGAGAACCTGGACATCGCGTACGGCCGGGGCGCCCTGCACGGGCCCTCCACGGCGGTCGAGGACGCGGCGGAGTTCCTGGACGACCCCGCGGGCGGCATCCGCCACTGACCGGGGCCCGGCCCGGGGTCAGGCCGCGCGGGTGCGCCCCTCGGCCCGGCAGCGGGCACACACACCGGTGATCTCCACCGTGTGGTCCGCGTCCGTGAAGCCGTGCTCCGCGGCGACGGCGGTGGCCCATGCCTCGACGTGGGGGGCGGTGACCTCGACGGTGGTCCAGCAGATCCGGCACACCAGGTGGTGATGGTGGCCCTCGTCCTCGCACCGGCGGTACACGGACTCGCCGTCGTCGCGGCGGAGCATGTCCACGAGCCCGTCGTCGAGCTGCTGCTGCAGGGTCCGGTACACGGTGGCCAGCGAGACGCGTTCGCCCTGGTCCTGGAGGCGGGCATGGAGCTCCTGCGCGCTCACGAAGTCCGGGATGCGGTCCAGGGCTCGGTCGACGGCGGCCTTCTGCCGGGTCGCCCGGGGACGGGCGGCACGGGGGCTGGGCTCGGGGGCGCTCACGGTGCTCACGACTCCTTCTGCGGCGGCTGCCGCCTCCTCCGCGCGGTCCGGAACAGGTCCGCGCGGGCCATCCTCCAGGTTATCAGCGACGCCGAAGGGGGCGTGGAGTAGGGTGTCCGGGTGCACAGCGAGACCCCGGACCCATCCCCTGTCCCGGACCGCGACGGCGCCGCCCCCGATCGACCCGACCCGCTGATCGTCGTCGACGAGGGGCAGGGCCGCGTGGTCCCGGCGCCCACGGCGGCCCCGTCCTCGTCCCATGACGCCGGCGGCGACCCCGACGCGGACATCGACGGCGTCGACCCTGAGGCCGCCGAGCCGCCCACCCTGGTGACGGTGGACGTGCTGGCCGGCTGGCTCGGCCTGGCCCCCGTCGAGGACCTGCCGCCGGTGCCCGGGGGCCCTGCCTACGCCCAGCCGGGCCGATGCCGCCCGAACCGGGTGATCCTGCTCGACGTCCGGTTCCGGGCCACGGGGGGCGGGCCGGACCACGCCGCCTATCTCCAGGGCCATCTGCCCGGCGCCGTCTACGTCTCCCTGCCCAGCCAGCTCGCCGGCCACGCCGGTCCGGCGGCGGGGCGCCACCCCCTGCCGGACGCGCGCCAGTTCGCGGAGACCGTGCGGATGTGGGGGATCGACGAGGGGGACACCATCGTGGTCTACGACGACGACCACGGCCTGTCCGCCGCGCGCGCCTGGTGGCTGCTGCGCCACGCGGGGCTGCGGGACTCCGTGCTCCTGGACGGCGGCCTCGAGGCGTGGCGCGCCGCGGGCCTGCCCCTGCAGCCCGGCGAGGTCATCCCGGTGCCCGGCACCGCCCGGCCGTCGTGGGGCCGCATGCCCGTCGTGGACACGGCCGGCGCCGAGGCGATGGCCTCCGGCGGTCTGCTCCTCGACGCGCGGGCGGCCGAGCGCTACCGCGGGGAGGTCGAGCCCTTCGACCCCGTGGCCGGTCACATCCCCGGGGCGCGGAACGCGCCCACGGCGGAGAGCATCGCCGAGGACGGTCGCCTGCGGCCCGCCGCGGAGCTGGCGGAGCGGTTCGACGCCGTCGGCGTGGACGACGCCACTCCCGTCGCCGTGTACTGCGGCTCGGGCATCACCGCGGCGCACGCCGTGCTCACCCTGGCCGTCGCGGGGCGACCCGGAGTGGCGCTCTACCCGGGTTCGTGGTCAGCATGGGTCCAGGACCCGTCCAACGCCGTCGCGGTCGGCCCCGAGCCCTACGGCGCGTCCGGCCGGGAGTGATGAGCCCCGGGGCCCCGCCCCGCCGACCCCTCAGGAGGACCCCCCATGGCCACCGTCTTCAGCAGGATCGTCGCCGGCGAGCTGCCCGCCCGCTTCGTGTGGCAGGACCAGACGTGCGTCGCGTTCCTGTCCGCCGCACCGCTCCAGCCGGGGCACACGCTCGTGGTGCCCCGTGAGGAGGTGGACGAATGGGTGGAGGTCGACCCGGCGCTGGTCACGCACCTGACGACCGTCGCCCAGCAGATCGGCAAGGCGCAGGTGGCGGCGTTCTCCGCGCGCCGGGCCGGGCTCATGATCGCCGGCTACGAGATCCCGCACCTGCACGTGCACGTGTGGCCCTCCACCTCGCTCGCCGACTTCGACCTGGCCCGCGTGGACAACGCCCCCGATCCGGCAGACCTGGACGACGCCGCCGCCCGCCTCCGCGCGGCCCTGCGGGACCTGGGCCACGGCGAGGTCGTCCCGCAGGACTGACGGCCCGCGCCGCCCGGACCCGGCTCAGGCGCGCGTGGCACGGGCGAGCGCCTGACGCACCCGCTTCTCGGAGACCGAGACCGCCGTGCCCAGCTCATGGGCGAAGAACGAGACGCGCAGCTCCTCGATGAGCCAGCGCACCCGCTCCAGCTCCGCGGGGACGGGCGTGCCCGCGAACCGGGCGCGATGGGCCGCGACGGCGGCGTCGAACTCGTCCTCGAGCCCCTGCACCACCGCCATGTGCTGCCCGTCGCGCTGCAGGTGGCCCCCGGCGTCCAGCCGGTCCAGGCGCGTCAGCATGCCCTGCAGGTAGCGCGGCAGGTGCTGCAGCCGCTCCCAGCCCGTGGCGGCCACGAAGCCGGGGAACACGAGCTGCTCGAGGTGTGCCTTCACGTCCGACAGCGCCGGTGCGAGGGCGAGCGAGACCGAGTCCTTGAGCCGGCGTCGCACCTGCGCGGCCCGGGAGAGCACCTGCTCCACCAGGGACGTGACGGCGAAGACCGTGTCGATCAGGTCGGCCCGCACCCGGTCGAACAGGGCGCGGAACGCGGCCTCGTCGAACGGCAGCTCGTCCCCGACGAGACGGTCCACGGCGGCCTGGGTGCAGTCCGCGACGAGGGAGTCCACCGAGCCGTGCGGGTTCTGGGTGAAGGTGAGCTTCTCCCTGTTGTCCAGGTGGTCCAGCACGTAGCGCTGTGGGCTGGGCAGGGTGGCCAGCAGCAGCCGGATCACCCCGGCCCGGTGCCAGGCCGCCTGGTCCTCCGCGGACCGGGCCACGGTCAGGCCGGCCGCGGGGCCGCCGTCGGGCGTGGTCTCGGGCACC
This sequence comes from Micrococcus luteus, assembly GCF_014138885.1. Taxonomy (NCBI): domain Bacteria; kingdom Bacillati; phylum Actinomycetota; class Actinomycetes; order Micrococcales; family Micrococcaceae; genus Micrococcus; species Micrococcus luteus. The sequence goes on along the minus strand of NZ_JACJIK010000001.1, from coordinate 686,796 downwards.
AGGCTCGGGTAGCCCGTGATGGCGGGGCCGCGCGCCCCGGCCGCGGTGGAGACGGTCTTCGGCACCGTGCCGATGCTCCACGAGGTCAGCCCGTGCCGCTCCTCGAAGGCCGGCGTCGCGCCGGACCGCCCGGGGCCCTCCGGGCGACGGCGTCCCTCGGCCCCGGCCCGCGCGTCGGCCTGGGCACGGCCGCCGCGGCCCTTGCCGCGCGGCCCCGGCCGGGCCGAGGCGGGGTCGTCGGTGCCGGCGAGCCGGGCGGCGATCGCGGAGCGGTTGGCCTGCGCGAGCCGGGCCTGCAGCGCGGGCAGGTCCTGGCCGGCGCCCATCACGGCGCCGCGGGCGTCCACGACGCGGTAGTCCATCCGCAGGTGCAGGGGCACCGCGTCCAGGGCCCACAGTCCGGGCTCCACCACCACGCCGCGCACCCGGCGCACGGCCGCGGACAGCGCGTCCGGCAGCTCGTCCCGCAGCGGGTCGGCGTGGGCCTCGAGGTCCGCGACGAGCTGCTGGGCCACGTCCGGGGCGGGCACGAGGTTCTTGCGCACGGCCTTGGGCAACGCCTTGATGAGGGCGGTGACGAGCTCGACCCGCAGGCCGGGGACCAGCCACGCGAAGGGGTCGGGGGAGACCTGGTTGAGCAGCAGGATCGGCACGGCCACGGTCACGCCGTCGGTGCCGGCCGCGCCGGTCGGGTCGTACGTGTACTCGAGGTCGAGCTCCACGTCGCCGCCGGGCATCGGATACGTGAACGTGGTGGGGAACGCGTCGGTGTCCAGGTCCTCGGCGTCGGCGGTGAGCAGGGCGGCGACGTCGAGGTCCAGCAGGTCCGGCTGATCCTGGCGCGCCTTCTTCCACCACGCGTCGAAGTGCCGCTCGGAGACGACGTTTCCCGGGATCCGCGCGTCGTAGAAGGCGAACAGGTCCTCGTCCCCGATCCGCAGGTCGCGGCGGCGCAGGCGCGTCTCGAGGGCGTCGACCTCCTCGAGCGCAGCCCGGTTGCGGGCGAAGAACCGGTGGCGTGTGCGCCAGTCGCCCTCCACGAGGGCGTGCCGGATGAACAGCTCGCGGGAGAGCTCCGGGTCGATCCGGCCGTACCGGACCGAGCGGTCCGGGATCAGGGTGACGCCGAACAGCGTCACCTTCTCGCGCGCGACGACGGAGCCCGCCCGCCGCGACCAGTGCGGCTCGTTGTAGGTCCGCTTGACGAGGTGGCCGGCGACCTCCTCGGCCCACTCCGGCTCGATCCGGGCCACCGTGCGCGCCCACAGCCGGGAGGTCTCCACGAGCTCGGCGGCCATGACGAACGGGTGGCGCTTCTTGAACAGGGCGGAGCCGGGGAACACGGCGAAGCGGGTGCCGCGGGCGCCCACGTACTCGCGACGGCGCTCGTCGTAGGCGCCGATCTGCGAGAGCAGGCCGGTGAGCAGGGACTTGTGCACGGCCTCGTGCCGGCCGACCGGGTCCACGGGTCCGGACTCGACGGTGAGGCCCACGTCCTTGGCGAGCTGGCGCAGCTGGCGCACCAGGTCCTGCCACTCCTGCACGCGCAGCCAGTTGATGTGCTCACGGCGGCACAGCTTGCGGAACTGGGAGCCGGAGAGCTCCTTCTGCCGCTCGTGCAGGTAGGCCCAGAGGTTCAGGATCGCGGAGAAGTCCGAGTTCTCGTCCGCGAACCGGCGGTGCAGCTCGTCCGCGGCCTCGCGCTGCTCCGTGGGGCGCTCGCGGGGGTCCTGGATGGTCAGGGCCGCGGCGATCACCATGACCTCCCGGACGCAGCCGCGTTCACCGGCCTCGAGGATCATGCGGCCCAGCCGCGGGTCAACGGGCAGACGGGCCAGGCGGCGTCCGACCCGGGTGATGGTGCCGGCGCGGGCGCCGCCGGCCTCGAGCGCGCCGAGCTCGGTGAGCGTGGTGGCGCCGTCGGTGACCTGTCGGCCGTCCGGGGGCTGGACGAAGGGGAACTCCTTGACGTCGCCCGGGGTGCGGGCCACACCGAGGGACAGCATCTGCAGGATCACCGAGGCCAGGGAGGTGCGCAGGATCTCCGGGTCCGTGAACTCGGGGCGGGAGAGGTAGTCCTCCTCCGAGTACAGGCGGATCGCGATGCCGTCCGAGGTGCGGCCGGACCGGCCCGCGCGCTGGTTCGCGCTGGCCTGGGAGACACGCTCGATCGGCAGGCGCTGCACCTTGGTGCGGTGCGAGTACCGCGAGATGCGCGCGGTGCCCGTGTCGATCACGTACTTGATGCCCGGCACGGTCAGGGAGGTCTCGGCGACGTTCGTGGCCAGCACGATCCGCCGGCGCACCCCGGCCCCGGCGCGGCCGAACACGCGGTGCTGCTCCGCCATGGACAGGCGGCCGAACAGCGGCAGGATCTCCGTGCCGGCCAGGCGCGTGGTGCCGGCGACGACGCCGGTCAGGTGGTCCGCGGCCTCGCGGATCTCCCGCTCGCCCGGCAGGAACACGAGGATGTCACCCGGCGGCTCGGCGGCCAGCTCGAGGACGGCGTCGCCGATCGCGTCGAGGGGGTCGCGGGTCTCGGCGGCGTCGTCCGCATCGTCCTCGGGGTCGTCGGGGGAGGGCTCGTCGGTCAGCGGCCGGTAGCGGATCTCGACGGGGTAGGTGCGCCCCGAGACCTCGATGATCGGCGCCGGGACCACGCGGCCGCCGTCGTCGGCCTCCACCGCGTCCGCAGGGTCCTCGCCCGCGGCCAGCGGCCGGCCGAAGTGCCGGGCGAAGCGCTCCGGGTCGATGGTGGCCGAGGTGATGATCACCTTCAGGTCCGGGCGCTGGGGCAGCAGGTTGCGCAGGTAGCCCAGGAGGAAGTCGATGTTGAGGCTGCGCTCGTGGGCCTCGTCCACGATGATCACGGAGTAGCGGCGCAGCTGCGGGTCGTGGGGGATCTCGGCCAGCAGGATGCCGTCCGTCATGACCTTGACCCGGGTGGCCTTCGAGGTCTGCGTCGTGAAGCGGACCTGGTAGCCGACCGTCTGCCCGATCTCCTCGCCCAGCTCCTGCGCGATGCGTTCGGCCACGGAGCGGGCGGCGATGCGCCGGGGCTGGGTGTGGCCGATCGAGCCGGCCTCCCCGAGCCCGAGGGCCAGGCACATCTTCGGCAGCTGCGTGGTCTTGCCCGAGCCGGTCTCGCCCGCGACGATCACCACCTGGTGGTCGCGGATCGCGGCCATGATCTCCTCACGGCGCTCCGCCACCGGCAGGTGTTCGGGGAACGTGATCGCGGCGGCGTCGTGGGGCGTCGCCGACGGCTGCGCGGCGGGCGTGGAGGGCGGGGGAGTCTGCGTCATGACGGCCTCCATCCTAGGCGCGCGGGGGCCCGGGCCGACCCGGACGGGGCGAATCCGGGACTGGGGCTGAGAGTCCGGATGTGATTCTCTGGAGCCCATGGACACGAACACCGTCTCCCTGCTAGCGGCGATCGGCCTCTATTTCCTCGCGATGATCGCGATCGGCCTGTACGCCTCCCGCAAGAACACCGACCTCGACGACTACATGCTCGCCGGACGCGACATGAAGCCGTCCGTCGCGGCGCTCTCCGCGGGTGCGTCCGACATGTCCGGGTGGCTCCTGATGGGCCTGCCCGGCGCGATCTACGCCGCGGGCCTGGTCGAGGGCTGGATGGCGGTCGGCCTGACCGTGGGCGCGTGGGTGAACTGGCGCGTGGTCGCCCCCCGCCTGCGCTCCTACACCGAGGTGGCCGGGAACTCGATCACGATCCCGTCCTTCCTCGAGAACCGGTTCAAGGACCGCACGCACATCCTGCGGATCGTGGCCGGCCTGATCATCCTCGTGTTCTTCACCTTCTACGTCTCCTCGGGCATGGTGGCCGGCGGCAAGTTCGTCGAGTCGACCTTCGGCCCCGACTCCTTCTACGCCCAGGGCATCAGCATCAACTACCTCACCGGCATGCTCGTGGTGGCGGGCATCACGGTGCTCTACACCCTGTTCGGCGGCTTCCTCGGCGCCTCGCTGACAGATGTGGCCCAGGGCATCCTCATGTTCCTCTCCCTGCTGGCCGTGCCCATCGTCGTGATCCTGACCATGGGCGGCTGGGACGCCGTCGTCGAGGGCATCCGCGCCGCCGACGCCGCCGGCGGCGGAGTGAACCACTTCTCGATGTTCGAGAACGCGACGCTGATCGGCGTCCTGTCCTCCCTCGCCTGGGGCCTGGGCTACTTCGGCCAGCCGCACATCATCGTCCGCTTCATGGCCCTGCGCACCCCGCACGACGCGGCCGTCGCCCGGCGCGTCGGCATCGGCTGGATGGCGCTGTCCGTGTTCGGCGCCGTGATGGTCGCCCTCGTCGGCATCGCCTACTTCCAGGCCAACCCCGGCACCACGCTCGAGGACCCGGAGACCGTGTTCCTCGTGCTGGCCTCGATCATGTTCCACCCGTTCGTGGCCGGCCTGGTGCTGGCCGCCGTCCTCGCCGCGATCATGTCCACGCTCTCCTCGCAGCTGATCGTGTGCTCCTCCGCCCTGGTGGAGGACCTCTACATGCTGCGCGGGCGCACCGGGTCCCCGACGTTCACCCTGTGGCTCGGCCGCATCGGCGTGCTGGTGGTGGCGCTCGTGGCGGGTCTGCTCGCCCTCAACCCGGACTCCTCCGTGCTCGAGCTCGTCTCCTTCGCGTGGGCCGGCTTCGGCGCCGCCTTCGGCCCCGTGATCCTGCTCGCCCTGTACTGGCCGCGGTTCACCTCGTGGGGGGCGATGGCCGCCATGGTCACCGGCGCCGCCGTCGCCTGGTTCTGGTCCGAGGCCAGTGCCGAGACGTGGGAGTGGTTCGGCCTGTACGAGCTGCTGCCGGGCTTCGTCGCCGCCCTCCTGGTGGGTGTGGTGGTGTCCCTCGTGACCCAGCGCTCGCGCCGTGTGCAGCGGCGGATCGACGCCGAGTTCACCGGCGCGATCGACATCGTGGCCGGCCGCGAGCCGCACCCGGACGTGGCCCCGGCCGCCATGACGCGGGACGCCGCCGGGGGCTCGACCGCAGCCGCCGCGGATCCGCGCGCGCAGGCGTGAGGCTCTTCCTCGCGATCCGTCCGCCGAGGGCCGCGCTCGACCACCTCGAGCCGGCCCTCGACGGCGTCCGGGACCGGGCCGGGCGCGTGCTGCGCTGGACCGAGCCGGAGCAGCGGCACCTGACGCTGGCGTTCCACCCGGAGGTGCCCGCCGGCGCCGTGGACGACGTCGTCACCGAAGCCGGCCGTATCGCGGTGGGACATGCCCCGCTGGACCTGCACCTGGCCGGAGCGGGGGAGTTCTCCCACCGCACGCTCTGGGTGGGGGTGGGCGGGCAGGTCCGGGAACTCGGCGCGCTTCTGGCGGAGCCCTGGCTCGCCGACGACGACGGCCAGGACCGCCGGCGTGCCCATCTCACCGTGGCGCGGGTCTCGGGGGCCGCGCCCCGACCTCGGGGTCGGAGGCGGGGCGAGCCCCGTCCGCCGGCACCGGCCACCGTCCTGCTGGCCGAGGCCGTGCACGCGCTCACGGTGTACCGCGGGCCGCAGTGGACCGCCGACGAGGTCGAGGTCGTGGCGTCCCGGCTCGGCGAGGGCCGCTCCGGCGGGCCGCTGCACGAGGTGCTGGCGACCGTCCCGCTGCGCGGCTGAGGGGCCGACGAGCAGGCCCCGACGAACAGAGTGGTCACGACGTGCCGTCACCGGACTCCGGTGACGGCACGTCGTGACCACTCTGTGTGCGTCAGGCGGCCGACGGGCCGGACGGAGCGGGAGACCCATCCGGCCGACCCGGCCCGGGGTCAGCTCTCCAGCGGGCCCTGCACCGCGTAGAGGCGCTTGTTGGCGAACTCGTCCACGGCCATGGGGCCGAGCTCGCGGCCGAAGCCCGAGCGCTTCACGCCGCCGAAGGGCAGGTTCGCGCCGGCGGCGGAGGCGAGGTTCACGTTCGCCATCCCCACCTCGAGCTGGTCGGCCACGCGCTTGGCCTCGTCCAGGTCCGTGGAGAACACGGCGCCGCCGAGACCGTACTGGGAGTCGTTGGCCAGCGCCACGGCCTCCTCGGCCGAGGACACCTTGTAGACCACGGCGGCCATGCCGAACAGCTCCTGCGTGTAGGCGGGGTTCTCCTGGTCCACGTCCGTGATCACGGCCGGGGAGACGTAGAAGCCCTCGCCCTCCGGGCCGGAGACGCGCTCGCCGCCCACGTGGACGGTGGCGCCGGCCTCCTTGGCCGCGGCGATCTGCTCGGTGAGCCCGTCGGCCGCGGACTCGGAGGACAGCGGGCCGTAGACGTCGGCGTCGCGCGAGGTCGGGTCGCCGGGCTTCATCGCCGAGGAGCGCTGGACCAGCTCGTCCACGAAGTCGTCGTAGAGGTCCTCCATGACGATCATGCGCTTGTTCGAGTTGCAGGCCTGGCCCCAGTTGCCCATCCGGGTGGCCAGTGCGTCGCGGGCGGCCGCGCGGGCGTCCGGCGCGGAGAGCACGATGTACGGATCGGAGCCGCCGAGCTCGAGGACGACCTTCTTGAGGTGCCGGCCGGCCTGCTCGGCGACGGCGGCGCCGGCCCGCTCCGAACCGGTGAGGGACACGCCCTGCACGCGCGGATCGGCGATGATCGTGGAGATCTGGTCGTGGGTGGCGAACAGGTTCTGGTACACGCACTCCGGCAGGCCGGCCTCGGTGAAGAGCTCTTCCAGCAGCTGCGCCACCTGCGGGTTGATCTCGGCGTGCTTGAGCAGGATGGTGTTGCCGAGCACGAGGTTCGGCGCCACGAAACGGGCCACCTGGTACACCGGGAAGTTCCACGGCATGATCCCCAGCAGCGGGCCGATCGGCAGCCGCTGGACGAACGCCTCCTGCCCGGAGAACTGCTTGATCGGCTGGTCCGCGAGCAGCTCCTCGGCCTCGTCCGCGTAGTACCCGAAGATCTGGGCGCTGTAGCGCACCTCGCCGACCGCCGCGCCGAGGGCCTTGCCCATCTCCGTGGTGATCAGCGCAGCGATGTCCTTGGAGCGCTCGGCCAGCAGCTCGGAGATCCGCTTCACGACGGCGGCGCGCTCGGCCACCGACTTCCGGGACCACTGCTCGTAGGCGGCCTGCGAGGCGTCGAGGGCGTCGGCGATCTGCTGATCCGTGGCGTTGTCGAAGGACTTCAGCAGCTCCCCGGTGGCCGGGTTGATCGTGCGGTAGCCCTGAGAGGCGGAGGTGGTGGTCATCAGTCGTCACCCTTTCGTGTGGACGTCCTGCGGTCAGCTCCCCATCCTGCCGGAGGCCCCGCTCACTCCCAGATCCCGGACGCCCCTCTTCGCCACGAGCCGAGAAGGTGGGTGTCCACGACCCCGGCGGCCTCCATCAGGGCGAAGCACGTGGTCGGCCCCACGAATCGGCAGCCGTGCGCCTTCAGCGCCCTCGCGAGCGCGCGCGACTCCTCCGAGGCCGAGGGGACCTGCGCCACCGTCTCCGGCCGTGGGGTCGCGGCAGGCTGGTGCGCCCAGACCAGCCCCGCCAGACCGCGGGCCGGCCGGTCGCCGTCGCCGTGCCAGGCGGGGCCCGCGCCGGGGGAGCCCGGGTGCAGCGGGGTGAACCGCTCGCCGCGCATCCCGACGACGGCCTGCGCGTTCGCGATCGCCGCCTCGATCTTGCGCCGGTTCCGGATGATGCCGGGGTCCGCCAGCAGCGCCTCGACCTCCGCGTCCCCGAACGCCGCGACGGCGTCCGCGTCGAAGCCCGCGAACACCTCCCGGAACCGGGGCCGCTTGGCCAGGACGGTCCGCCAGCTCAGGCCCGACTGGAACGCCTCGAGGACGAGGCGCTCGAACAGGCCCCGCTCGTCCGTGACGGGCAGGCCCCACTCCGTGTCGTAGTACTCCCGCAGCAGCGGATCCCGTGCCGCCCACGGCGGGCGGGCCCGCCCGTCCTCACCCACGACGACGCCACTCGGCGGCGCCTGTCGCCCGTCGGCCGGTGGATCCTCGGCGAGGGTGGAGACGGGGGCGGGGAGGCCGTCGTCGGCGTGGTGCGCGCTCATGCATCCGAGCCTAGGAGCGGCCCCGGACATCCGGAACCGGAACGCGACGCCCGGGGACGCCACGCCGTCTGCGGACACCTGTGCAGGAGGCACGGCCGGACCTCGTCACTCGAGCCGCCCGGCCCGCAGCCGCCACGTGTGGTCGCACCGGGCCGCCACGGCGGGGTCGTGCGTGACGACCACGATCGCCCGCTCCGGCTGGGACATGGAGCGGAAGAGCCCCATCACCTCGTCGGTGCGCTCCTCGTCCAGGGCGCCCGTCGGCTCGTCGGCGAGCAGCAGGGAGGGCCCCATGATCACGGCCCGGGCGATGGCCACGCGCTGGCGCTCGCCGCCGGAGAGCCGGCCGACGGGGTGGTGGAGACGGTCTCCGAGCCCGAGGCGCGTCAGAAGCTCGGCGGCCATGGTGCGGCGCTCCCGCTTCGAGGTGCGCGGCCGCGCGTAGAGCAGCGGCAGGGCCGCGTTGTCCACGGCGGTCGCCCGATCGATGAGCAGATGGTCCTGGAGCACGATGCCGCACGTCCGGTTCCGGTAGGCGTCGCCGTCGGACGACCGCGGTGCCGGCAGGCTCCGCCCGGCCACACGGATGCTCCCGGCGTCCGGTGTGTCAAGGCAGGCGAGGAGCCGCAGCAGGGTCGACTTGCCGGACCCGGAGGGTCCCATGATCGCGTGGACGCCGCCCCCGGGGACCTGGAGCGAGACGCCGCGGAGCACGGGGACATCCCCGGCGGGGCCGCGGTAGGAGCGGTGTACGTCGTGCACGGTGAGCAGGGACATCACACGGTCCTTTCGACGAGTGCCGCCGTGCGGACGGCCCGGTGCAGCTGGCGGAGGGGATGACGGGTGCACGCAGCGGCGATCGCCAAGACGACCGCCAGCCCGACCACGACGACGGCAGGCGCCGGACGCAGTCCGCCCGCTTCCGAGGCGATGCCGAGGCCGAGCAACGATCCGAGCACGGCCGGAATGCCCCATACCGCGGCCACGGATGTGGCGATCCGGAGCCGGATCAGTCGTCTGGGCGCCCCGACCGTCAGGTGCGCCAGCCACGTGGGCGTGAGTCGACGGGTCATGGTCGTCAGGAGGCTCACCACCGTCACGACGGCGCTGGCAAGCCCGGCGGTGTAGGCGGTGACCATGAGCGCGGCACCGCGGGCTTCTCGGGCGATCGGAGACCTGGCCGAGGCGATCGGGGCCAACTCGGCGACCACGCCCGTCTCGTCCTCGAGGACGTCGAGTGCCGCTCTCACCTCGGAGGCCGCGTCCTGGCATGCCACGACGGAACCGTAGACCGCCGCGAGCTGGGCCGGTTCGATCAGGCCGGCCATGGTCGTCGTGCTGGTGACGATGACGGGCGACTCACCCAGGGGCCAGAGGGATCCGTCGGCCCGCGGCGCGGCCGCGTCCCCGGGGAGTGGGCCGGCATAGCTGTGGGGTGTGGACCCCACGTACACGGTGCCGCCCGGTGCCCCGGAGGTGATCGCGGCGGGAGCGAAGTACACACCCTCGGCGGGACTGACGGCAGCAGCGGCGTTGAACTCCCGGGCCAGACCAGGCGTGGCGATGACCGCCCCCTGCAGCCGGGGGTCCTCGATTCCGATGGCGTCCGTCACGAGGAAGGCACGGGGGTCGACTCCGTCGACATGGGCGGCGAACGCCCGGGAGACGGTGTCGACGGCGCGGGGGTGGAGGTCGGTCGTGACGGCGGGGTCCAGGATCCTGGTTGCCACCAGGCCCGACGACTCGGCGTCCTCGAGCACCTCGAGCGCCGTGGTCACTCCGCCGGCGACGCCCAGGGCCAGTCCGAACACGACCGACGCCACGGTCGTGTGCAGCAGGGACAGGAACAGCAGTCCGGGCGTGTCGAACAGGTCGCGGAGGCCGTCCGCAACGGCCCGCATGGCTGCCGTCATGCGTGTGCCCTTCGGACCCAGAGGGTGGACAGGGTCGTGCCGAGGATGAGGATGGCGTCCACGACGAGCACGGCGGACCAGAGGAGAGCGGTGTCCCCCGTGAGCCCGATCTCCGCGTCCCACCGGGGCCATGCCACGAGCCAGACTCCGCCGGCACTCGCGGCGGCGGTCGTCCAGGCGACCATGGCGGGCCGGACACCGAGCCGGGCCGCTCGCAGTGGGGAGGCACCGACGAGGCGGTGCGAGGTGACGGCAGGGAGCAGTCGACTGCGCAGGGTCGTGCGCCAGACGACCTGGGCGCCCAGCAGGGCGAAGCCGGCGATCACGGCGAGCAGGGGCACATGGACACTGCGTCGCATCGCTGCCTCCCACGGCGGCGGGAGCGGGACGACGTCGACGACGACACCGGCCCGCCGCAGCGATTGGACGAGCTCGTCGACCTGGGCCGGTGAGCCGCCGATCACGCCGGCAAGGGACGAACTGTCGGTGGAGAGGAACGGGACCAGGAGGTCTGCTTCGGTGGCGCGATCCGGCGCGGAGGAGAGGTCTCGGACGACGACCCGATCGACGTCCGGCCAGCTCAGTTCGCCCGCAGCGGCACGTGCGGCAAAGGGGGAGGTGCTGGGGACGACCGCGGTCGGGGCGACGCCATCCGGGAGCACGTCCAGAGCAGGTCGGCCGGCGAGGGCAGTCACGTGGGGGCTCGTGGACGTGGCCGCAGAGCCGGAGTCCGGTCCCGTCAGCGACGTCCGGATCATGGGCCAGGCCTCGCCGGCGGGGAATGCCGAGATCTCGTACACCGTGCCGTCCATGCGCCAGCGTTCCTCCTTCTCCACCCCGACGTAGGACGCGAGGAGCGCTGCTGTTCCGAGCGTGATCAGGAGAAGGAGGAATCTCGAGACGAGCATCCGGGTCATCACGGCTGGCCCGAGGAGAGCTGAGCGGCTGGATGATGCCTCACCTGGGAAGCGCCCCTGGGGTGCGGACCGGCGGGGTCATGTCGACTTTCACGTCATATTCCATCCACTCAATTCCTGTGGGCGAATGGGACACGCATCACAGGGGCCTGACGGAATAGTGAGCCCAGTGTGTGTGAGTCAAGAGGCATCACCACTCGATCGACCACCGAGCGCACTGCCCCGTCCGTGGGGCCGCGCCTTCGCCGTCCCGGAGGGCCTTGTCCTGGCGATCGCGTCATGACCTGGTGGCGGCCCTCAGGTCATGACGCGATCGTCAGGTGGCGCAGGGGCGGGCCATCCCGCCCCACCTCACCCCGCGTCCGGCCTCAGGCGTCCGAGGCGGTGCGGATCGTCGGCTCGGGCAGGTACACGGACCCGCCGGCGGCCCGGAACTCCGCGGACTTCGCGGCCATGCCGGCCTCGGCGATCCGCGCCTGCTCGGACGCGCCGCCGAACTCGCTGCGGATGTCCTGGCTGATGCGCATGGAGCAGAACTTCGGCCCGCACATCGAGCAGAAGTGGGCGGTCTTGGCGGGCTCGGCCGGCAGCGTCTCGTCGTGGTACTCCTCGGCGAGCTGCGGATCCAGGCCGAGGCCGAACTGGTCGCGCCAGCGGAACTCGAAGCGCGCCTTGGACAGCGCGTCATCGCGGTCGCGGGCGCCGGGGTGGCCCTTGGCGACGTCGGCGGCGTGCGCGGCGATCTTGTAGGTGATCACGCCCGTCTTCACGTCGTCCCGGTCCGGCAGGCCCAGGTGCTCCTTGGGCGTGACATAGCAGAGCATCGCGGTGCCGTAGCGGGCGATCTCGGTGGCGCCGATGGCCGAGGTGATGTGGTCGTACGCCGGGGCGATGTCCGTGACGAGGGGGCCGAGCGTGTAGAACGGGGCGCCCTTGCACAGCTCCTGCTGGCGCTCCACGTTCTCCCGCACCAGGTGCAGCGGGATGTGGCCGGGGCCCTCCACCATGACCTGGACGTCGTACGCCCACGCCCGCTCCGTCAGCTCGGCGAGCGTGTCGAGCTCGGCGAACTGGGCGGCGTCGTTGGCGTCCGCCACGGAGCCCGGCCGCAGGCCGTCGCCCAGGGAGAACGCGACGTCGTAGCGCGCGAAGATCTCGCAGAGCTCGTCGTAGTTCTCGTAGAGGAAGTTCTCCTTGTGGTGGCCCAGGCACCAGCCGGCCATGATCGAGCCGCCGCGGGAGACGATGCCGGTCACGCGGTCCGCGGACAGCGGCACGTGGCGCAGCAGCACGCCGGCGTGCACGGTCATGTAGTCCACGCCCTGCTCGCACTGCTCGATCACGGTGTCGCGGAAGATCTCCCAGGTCAGGGCCTGGTGGTCGCCGCCGACCTTCTCGAGGGCCTGGTAGATCGGCACGGTGCCGATCGGCACGGGGGAGTTGCGCAGGATCCACTCGCGGGTGGTGTGGATGTCGTCGCCCGTGGACAGGTCCATCACGGTGTCCGCGCCCCAGCGGGTGGCCCACTGCAGCTTCGAGACCTCCTCGGCGATCGACGACGTCACCGCCGAGTTGCCGATGTTCGCGTTGACCTTCACGGCGAACGCCTTGCCGATGATCATCGGCTCCGACTCGGGGTGGTTCACGTTCGCCGGGATGATGGCGCGGCCGGCCGCGACCTCGGAGCGCACCAGCTCCACGTCCACGCCCTCGCGCAGGGCGACGTAGCGCATCTCCGGGGTGATCTCGCCGCGCCGGGCGTAGTGCATCTGGGTGACGCGCGCGCCCTCCTTGGCGCGCAGCGGGGGGCGGCGCTCGCCGGCCCACTCCTGTGAGGCGGCGCCGCGGCGCACGGCCGAGCGGCCGTCGTCGAGCAGGTCGCGCTCGCGGCCCTCGTACTCCTCGACGTCGCCGCGGGCGCGGATCCACTCGGCGCGCTGGGCCGGCAGGCCGCGCTCGGGCACGGAGCCCGGGCCCATGGTGCGGTAGACGGTCAGGGGCGCGTTGGGCGTGCCGTCGGGGGAGTCGTCCTGGTGGACCTCGGTGACGGGCACGCGGATGCCGTGCTCGGCGTCCTCGAGCCATCCCAGACGGTGCGTGGGGTAGTTCTCCTCGGCGACGACCTCGGCCGTCGACTCGGCTGCGGGCAGGGGGGTGCGCTCGGAAACGGACATGGCCGCGGCTCCTTCTTCCTTCGCCGGAATGACCCGGACAGGTTCAGACGGTCTCCGGGCGGCGTCAGCCCGGTCTCAGCCCCGTGCCGTGGGGCTCCCGTGGGATGCGAGCGACCCTAGCACGTCCCCCGCGAGGCCTCACCGCCGCCGTCCGGCCATGCGGCCGGGCGCTCAGGCGCGCGCCGCGCGGGCCGCCCGGCGGCGCACCGTGGTGCGCTCGACGATCCACGTCACGACCAGCATCACGATGATGACGATGCCGGCGTAGCCGAGGACGGGGTAGACGGTGCCCACGAGGTCGGAGAAGCCGACGCTCGAGAGCAGGGTGGCGGCCAGGGCCGTGACGACGGCGATGACCCAGCCCGGCACGCGGCGCATCGAGGACAGCAGGGCGATGCGCTCCACCCCGCCGTACAGGCACGAGACCGCCGTCGTGAACTGCGCCAGCAGCAGGACGACCGTGTACAGCAGGGCGGCCCAGCCGCCGATCATCGCGGCCAGCTCGACCATGGGCAGCTCGGCACGGCCGATGAGCTGGGCGTGGACGGTCAGCGCGGCCATCACCGCGCCGGCCATCACCACGAGGCCCAGTGCCCCGAGCCCGGCCCCGGCGACGAGGGAGCGGCCCGACGAGGAGCTCTCCTCGCCGATCGGGGCGAGCACCGCGTAGGCCAGCTGGATGTTGAAGGCCACGTACAGCACGCCCGAGAGCCACCACTGGTTGATCAGCGGGGACGAGGTCACGAGCGCGGCGACGTCGTCCACCGCGGCCCCCGGGTTCGCCAACCCCCACACCGCGACGCCGACGGCGACCACGATGATCAGGGGGACCACCACGGCCTGGACGCGCACGAGGCCCGTGATGCCGGCCAGCACCGAGACCACGCAGACGGCGGCCATCACCAGCGAGCCCACGAGCGAGGGCAGCCCGAACGCGGTGTGCACCGCCGCCCCGGCCCCGGCCAGCATGATCACCAGCGTCCCCAGCAGGGACGTGGTGATGCACAGGTCCGCGAACCAGGTGGGCACGCGCGACGTCGTGGGGTTCACGATCCGGTGGATGTCCGTGGTCCGCAGCTTCTGCGCCAGCCGCAGCACGATCACCGCGAGCAGGAAGAACAGCGCGCCGGCGATCACGAGCGCCCCCGTGCCGCCCCAGAGGCCGAAGCTCACGAAGTACTGCAGGATCTCGTTGCCCGAGGCGTACCCGGCGCCGATGGTGGTGCCGATGAACGTGGCGGCGATCCCGAGCGGGGAGGTCGGCCGCAGCGGCGCCGACTCCTCGGCTCGGCCGGGGTGCGCGGGGGAGCTCTCTGTGACGTGGGACATGCGACTACATTCTCATGGGCGGGATCGGCCCGGCCCGGGCGGCCGATCCGCCCCGACCCGAAGGAGCCCCCGCATGACCCCCGCCGTCCCCCGTGTGCTCAGCATCGCCGGCTCCGACTCCGGCGGCGGCGCCGGTGTCCAGGCCGACCTGAAGACCATCGCCGCGTGGGGCGGCTACGGGATGACCGCGATCACCGCGATCACCGCCCAGAACACGCAGGGCGTGCAGGCCGTCCACCCGCTGCCGGTGGACGTGGTGCGCGCCCAGCTCGACTCGGTCGCCGCCGACATCGCCGTGGACGCCGTGAAGATCGGCATGCTCGGCACGGTGGAGCTCATGCGGGCCGTCGCCGGCTGGCTCGAGGAGACCCGGCCCGCCGTCGTCGTGCTGGACCCGGTCATGGTGGCCTCGAGCGGGGACGCCCTCACCGCGGTCGGCGACGACGACGGGCGCGCCGCGTGGGCCCGGCTGCTGCGGGTGGCGCACCTGGTGACACCCAACCTGCCCGAGCTGGCCCGGCTGACCGGGCGGGACGCGACGGACTGGGACGCCGCCCTCGACGCGGCGCGGGGCCTGGCCGCCGAGCATGGGGTGACGGTGCTGCTCAAGGGCGGGCACCTGGACGAGACCGAGGCGCCCGAGGCCGCAGCGGCGGAGGTGCCGGACGCCGTCGTGCGCGTGGGCGGGGCCGTGCACGAGGTGCGCGGCCCGCGCGTGACGACCCGCGCCTCGCACGGCACCGGCTGCACCCTCTCCTCGGCCCTGGCCACGCTGGCCGGGGCGGGCCTGAGCTGGGAGGACGCACTCGAGCGGGCCAAGCCGTGGCTGGCCGACGCGATGCGGGCGGGGGAGGCGCTCGCGGTCGGGGACGCCTCGCGGCCGACGTGGCACGGGCCCGTCGACCACGGTCATGCGCAGCGGGGCTGAGGGCGGGACCTCCGGGCTTCGACACGTTCGAGGCGGGAAATCCGGCGAATACGCACCTCGGGACGTCCTATGAGGTCGATTTCCCGCCTCGAATGCCGGTGACCCGGACCTCCCGCTCCGCTCGAGCGTCCGGGTCCGCAGAACGCAGAAGAGCCGGACCACCGTGTCGCCACGGGGGTCCGGCTCTGTTCGCTCGTGCCCCCGGCAGGATTCGAACCTGCGGCCTTCTGCTCCGGAGGCAGACGCTCTATCCCCTGAGCTACGGAGGCGGGGGTCGCGACGCGTCGAGCGCGTTGCGGACTCGTCGACTCTACACCATCAGGACGGCCCGTCCGTGACCTCCCCGCGGGGCGCGTCAGCCGGGCAGGCCCCCGCGCAGGGTCCGGGCCGCGGCCTCGGGGTCCTCGGCCTGCGTCACGGCGCGGACCACCACGATCCGTTCCGCCCCGGCCGCGCGGACCTCGGGCAGCCGGTCCGCGTCGACGCCGCCGATGGCGAACCACGGCCGCGCCCCCGCCGGGTCCTCCGCGTCCAGGCGTGCGGCGAGGGTCGGCAGTTCCAGTCCGACGGCGGCCCGGCCCGGCTTCGTGGGCGTCGCCCACACCGGCCCCGTGCAGAAGTAGTCCAGGCCGTCCTCCGCGCGGGCGCCGCGCACCTGCGCCTCGGTGTGGCACGAGCGGCCGAGCACCACGTCCGGGCCCAGCAGGGCGCGGCACTGCGCGGTGGTCAGGTCGGTCTGGCCCGTGTGGAACACGTCCACCCCGGCCAGGGCGGCGACGTCGGCGCGGTCGTTGGCGGCCGAGAGCGCCCCGTGCTCCCGGGCCAGCGGGACGAGCGTGGCGAACGCGGCCAGCTCGACCGCCACGTCCACGGCCTTGTCCCGCACCTGGATCACGTCTACTCCGCCGCGGAACGCCGCCGCGCAGAAGTCGGCGAACGCGGCCGTGTCGAGCGTGCCGTCCGGGCGCAGGAACCGCTGCAGGTCGGTGCAGACGTACAGCCGGGAGGCGGCGAGGCGGGCGCGGCGGCGCGCGCCGGGGCCGGTGCCGCCGTCGTCGCGGCCGGCCGCGGTCATCAGGAGCGGATCGGGGGAGTGCATGCGCCCACTGTGGCAGACTGGCCGCTGTTCCATGGGAGCCCGGGCCGCACACGCCGGGCTGAGAGGGCCGCAGGGGCGCACCGCGCCGGCGCGGCCGACCATCACCACTCGATGCGGGTCATGCCGCCGTGAGGAGGACCGGTCCGTGCACGTGGCCGTCGTCGGGGCCGGGATCATCGGCCTCACCGCCGCCGTGCGTCTGCGTGCCGCAGGCCACGCCGTCACCCTGATCGCCCCCGAGCTGGACGCCGCCGGGCGCCCGCACGCCGTGGCCGGGGCCACCCACGCCGCGGCGGGGATGCTCGCGCCGCTCGCCGAGACCCAGTTCAGCCAGGACGACCTCGCCCCGCTGCTGCAGGCCGGCTGGGAGGCCTACCCGGCCCTCGTGGACCTGCTCGCCGCCTTCACCGATGTGGAGACGGGCTTCCTCGCACAGGGCGCCTGGATCGTGGCCGCGGACCCCTCGGACGCCCGCGCCTGGGACCACGTGCTCGAGCACGCCTCGATCCTCGGTCGCCGGGTCGAGCCCGTCTCCGTCCGCGCGCTGCGCCGCGCCGAGCCCGCCCTGGCCCCGGGCCTGGCCGCCGGCTTCGACGCCCCGGACGACCATCAGGTGGACCCGCGACGGCTCGCCGCCGCCTGCGTCGCCGCCCTGCGCGCCGAGACCGGACCCGACGGCGGCCCGCTCCCGGTCGGCGCCGGACCCGCCGCCCGGTTCGTGGCCGGACGCGTCACCGCCGCCGGCCCGGAGGGCGAGGGGGTGCGCCTCACGCTGGCCGACGGGGGCGTCCTCACCGCCGACGGCGCGGTCCTCGCCGCGGGCCTGGGCCACCGCGGGATCGGCGGCGCGGCCACCGCCGTCGAGGTCCCGCTGCGCCCCGTCCACGGCGACGTGCTGCGTCTGCGGGTGCGCCCCGAGCAGCTGCTGCCGGGGGAGTCGCACCTGATCACCCGCACCGTCCGCGGCCTCGTCCACGGGCGCCAGGTCTACCTCGTGCCCCGCGCGGACGGCACCCTCGTGGTCGGCGCCTCGGCCCGCGAGGACGGCCTGGCCGGCACCTCCGCCGGGGCCGTGCTGGACCTGCTCGCCGACGCCGCCGCGATCCTGCCCGCCGTCCGCGAGTGCGAGCTGGTCGAGATCACCACCGCCGCCCGCCCCGGCACCCCCGACGACGCCCCGCGCGTGCTCGCCGTGCCCGAGGCTCCGGGCGCCGTCGTCGCCACCGGCTTCCACCGTCACGGGATCCTGCTCGCCCCCTGGGCGGCCGGGCGGATCCTCGAGCTGCTGCACGCCCGCCTGAAGGAGATCGCATGAGCACCCTCACCCTGACCCTCAACGGAGAGCCCGCCGAGCTGGCCGCGGCCACCGTCCGCGACGTCGTCGCGCACGTCACCGGGCGCGCGGTCGGCGACGACGGCGCCGCCGCGGACGGGCGGCGGCTCGGCGTGGCCGTGGCGGTCGGCGGCGAGGTCGTGCCCCGGTCGGCCTGGGCCACCCGGGCGCTGGCCGCCGGGGACGAGGTCGACGTCGTCACCGCGGTGCAGGGGGGCTGAGCGATGGCCGAGCACCGCACCCCGCCCGCCGCCCCCGCGATCCCGCCGCTGCGGATCGGCGGCTACGACCTGGCCTCCCGGCTCATCATGGGCACGGGCGGCATCACCGACCTGACCGCCCTCGAGGGCGCCCTCGTCGCCTCCGGCACCACGCTCACCACCGTGGCGCTGCGCCGCTGGTCCGCGGACACCCGTGACGGCCTGGTCGCGCTGCTGGACCGCCTCGGCATCGACGTGCTGCCCAACACCGCCGGCTGCTACACCGCCCGTGACGCCGTGCTCACCGCCCGGCTCGGCCGCGAGGCGCTCGAGACCGACCTCGTGAAGGTCGAGGTCATCGCCGACGAGCGCACCCTGCTGCCCGACGTCGTCGAGACCCTCGAGGCCACCGAGCGGCTCGCCGCCGACGGCTTCACCGTCCTGGCCTACACGTCGGACGACCCCGCCATGGCGCTGCGCCTCGAGCAGGCCGGCGCCGCCGCCGTCATGCCGCTGGGCTCGCCGATCGGCTCGGGGCTGGGCATCCTCAACCGCGCCCACCTGGAGCTGATCGTCTCGCGCGCCTCCGTGCCGATCGTGCTCGACGCCGGCGTGGGCACCGCCTCGGACGTCGCCCTGGCCATGGAGGCCGGCTGCGACGCCGTGCTCGCCGCCTCCGCCATCACCCGCGCCGCCGAGCCCGCCCGCATGGCCCACGCGTGCCGGCTCGCGCTCGAGGCGGGCTTCCACGCCCGCCGTGCCGGGCGCATCCCGCGCCGCGAGCACGCCCTGGCCTCCTCGCCGATGGCCGGGCGGGTCACGGCCGAGGAGGACGAGCGGTGACCGCCGCCCGCGAGCCCCGCGACCTCACCGCGCTGTCCGACACCCAGCTGGAGCGCTTCGCCCGCCACCTGAGCCTGGACGGCTTCGGCCCCGAGGCCCAGCTGGCGCTGCTGCGCTCCCGCGTCCTCGTGGTCGGCGCCGGCGGCCTCGGGGCGCCCGTGCTGACCTACCTCGCCGCCGCGGGCGTGGGGGAGGTCCACGTGATCGACGACGACATGGTGGACCGCTCCAACCTGCACCGCCAGGTGATCCACGCCGAGGCGGACCTCGGCCGCCCCAAGACCGCCTCCGCCGCCGCGACGATGCGCGGCCTGCACCCCGAGGTGCGCGTGGTCGAGCACCGCGAACGCCTGACCGCGGCCAACGCGCTCGAACGGGTCGGCGCCGTGGACCTCGTGCTCGACGGCACGGACAACTACGCGACCCGCTACCTCGTGGCCGACGCGTGCGAGATCGCGGGCGTGCCCGTGGTGTGGGGCGCGATCCTGCGGTTCGTGGGGCAGGTGAGCGTGTTCGCCCCGGGCGGGCCGCTGTACCGGGACGTGTTCCCGGAGCGGCCCGAACCCGGCGAGGTGCCCTCGTGCGCGCAGGCCGGAGTGCTCGGGGTGCTGCCCGGGATCATCGGCTCCCTCATGGCGGCCGAGGCGATCAAGCTGCTCTCCGGGGTGGGTGAGCCCCTGGTCGGGCGGCTGCTCTCCGTGGACGCCCTGACGATGCGCTTCCGTGAGCTGCGGCTCGTGCCCGACCCCGAGCGGACCCCCGTGACGGACCTGTCCGCCCACGCGGACCAGGCCCCCCGCCCGGACGACGCCGGCGCCCCCGGCTCGGCGGAGGCGTGCGGCGCCGCGGGCGGGGAGATCGCCCCCGCCGCGCTGGCCGCCCTGCTCGCCGACCCCGCCCGGGCCGCGTCCCTCACCCTGCTCGACGTCCGCGAGGACTGGGAGCGGCGCCTGCGCCGCGTCGAGGCCCCCGCGGCGGTGGCCGATCGACACGTCCCGCTCGAGGCCGTCCTCGCGGAGCCGGCGGCCCACGCGCCCGGGCAGGACCACGTCCTGGTGGTCTACTGCGCCGCCGGAGCCCGCTCGGCCCGGGCGCGGGACGCCGTCGTCGGGGCCGACCCGGGCGCCGGCGGGCGCGTCCTGTCCCTCGCCGGCGGCCTCGCCGCCTGGCCCGCCTGACCCCCACCCCGACGAACCCTGCGAGATGGCCCCCACCGCGGGCCGGAGGGGGCCATCTCGCAGGGTTCGTTCGCACGCGCACGGGCGCGGCGGCCCTTCCGTAGACTTGCGCGGGTGAAGCCCGAAGACCTCTCCGCCCTGCTGTCCGCTGTCCTCACCGACGCCGTCGATGCCGGTGACCTCCCCGCCGCGCTGCGGGAGGAGATCACCCCCGCGCGCGTGAAGGTGGAGCGACCCCGCAGCCGCGAGCACGGCGACTGGGCCACCAACGTCGCCCTCCAGCTGGGCAAGAAGGCCGGGATGGCCCCGCGCGACCTCGCCGGGCTCGTGGCCGAGCGCCTGACCGACAAGCCGGGCATCGCCGCCGTCGACGTCGCCGGCCCCGGCTTTCTCAACGTCACCCTGGACGCGGCCTCGGCCGGCGCCCTGGCCCGCGAGATCGTCGAGGCCGGCCCGGAGTACGGCCGCAACGACGCCCTGGCCGGGCACACCGTGAACATGGAGTTCGTCTCCGCCAACCCCACCGGCCCGCTGCACATCGGACACACCCGCTGGGCCGCGCTGGGCGACGCGATCGCCCGCCTCCTGCGCGCCTCCGGCGCGGACGTCACCGCCGAGTACTACGTCAACGACGCCGGCAACCAGATGAACGTGTTCGCCGACTCGGTCCTCGCCCGCCTGCACGGCCGCGACGTCCCCGCGGGCGGCTACCCGGGCGCGTACGTGCAGGAGCTGGCCGACGCCGTCGCCCTCGAGCACCCGGACGTGCGCGAGCTGACGGACGAGGCCGCCCGCCCGGTGGTCCGCGAGGCCGCGTACCGGCTCCAGATGCAGGACATCAAGGACACGCTCGCCGCCTTCGACGTGCACTTCGACGTGTTCACCTCGGAGCAGACGCTCCACGACTCCGGCGCGATCGACCAGGCCGTGCAGCGGCTGCGCGAGCAGGGCCACATCGAGGACCGCGAGGGCGCCGTGTGGCTCAAGACCACCGACTTCGGCGACGACAAGGACCGCGTGCTCATCCGCGCCAACGGGGAGCCCACCTACTTCGCCGCCGACGCCGCCTACTACCTCCACAAGCGCGACCGCGGCTTCGAGGAGAAGGTGTACCTGCTCGGCGCCGACCACCACGGCTACGTGAACCGCCTCAAGGCGATCGCCGCCGCCGCCGGCGACGACCCGGCGACGAACATCGAGATCCTCATCGGCCAGCTCATCTCGGTCAACGGCGCGAAGCTCTCCAAGCGCGCCGGCAACATCATCGAGCTCAAGGACCTCGTGGAGTGGCTCGGCCGCGACGCCCTGCGCTACGACCTGGCCCGCTACCCCGCGGACTCGCCCCTGACGATCGACCCCGAGCTGCTGCGCTCCGCCACGAACGACAACCCCGTCTACTACGTGCAGTACGCCCACGCCCGCGCCTCGGGCGCGGCGCGCACCGCGCAGGCCCACGGCGTGGACCGCTCCGAGTTCGACGCCGCCCTGCTCACCCACGCCACCGAGTCGGAGCTGCTGGCCCAGCTGGCGGAGTTCCCGGCCGTCGTCGGCGCGGCGGCGCGCCTGCGCGAGCCCCACCGCGTGGCCCGCCACCTCGAGGTGATCGCCGGGGCCTACCACTCGTGGTACGCCGCCTGCCGCATCGTGCCCATGCCCACCGACGACGGGACGCCGCGTCCCGTGGAGACCCTCAACCGCACCCGCCTGTGGCTCAACGACGCCACCGCCCAGGTGCTGGCCAACGGTCTCGGCCTGCTCGGCGTGACCGCCCCGGAGAAGATGTGAGCGCCCGGATGACGACGCCGCAGCCCGCCCCCGCCTCCCCGCTCGCCCCCGCCTGGCTCCCCGCGCCGGGGGACCCGGACGCGCTCGTGCCCGGCCTGTGGGCCGCCGGCGTGGACCGCGCCGCCGACGGCGAGCTCACCGTCCAGGGCCTGCGCGCGAGCGCGCTCGCCGCGGAGTTCGGCACGCCGCTGCTCGTGGTGGACGAGGACGACTTCCGCGCCCGCGCCCGCGCGTTCCGCGAGGGCTTCGACGCCGCGTTCGCCGACCTGTGCGGGGGAGCGGACGTCTACTACGCCGGCAAGTCCATGCTCACCCTCTCCACCGCCCGCTGGGCGGCCGAGGAGGGCCTGCGCGTGGACACCGCCTCCGGCGGCGAGCTGGCGATCGCGCTGGCCGCCGGCGTCGACCCGGCCCACATCGGCCTGCACGGCAACAACAAGTCGGACGCCGAGCTGCGCACCGCCCTCGAGGCGGGCGTGGGCCGGATCATCGTGGACTCGCTCGACGAGCTCACCCACCTGGCCGCGCTCGCGGCCGAGGTCGGCCGCCGCGCCCCCGTGATGCTCCGGCTGACCCCGGGCGTGCACGCGCACACCCACGACTTCATCGCCACCGCGCACGAGGACCAGAAGTTCGGCCTCTCCCTGGCCCCGGCCTCCACCGACCGGGACGGCAACGTGGCCGGCCGCTCGCCGGCCGCCGTCGCCGTGGCCGCGGCCCTGGCGGCCGAGTCGATCGACCTGCTGGGCGTGCACTGCCACATCGGGTCCCAGATCTTCGAGGCCGAGGGCTTCGGGCTGGCGGCCGGACGCGTGCTCGAGTTCCTCGCCGAGGTCAAGGCCGAGCACGGGGTGGAGCTGGCCGAGCTCGACCTCGGTGGCGGCCACGGCATCGCCTACACGGCCGTGGACGAGCCGCGCCCGGCCGCGGAGATCGCCGACGCCCTCGCCGACGACGTCCAGAAGACCGTCGAGCGCCTCGGCCTGAGGTGCCCGCGGGTCTCGCTCGAGCCGGGGCGGGCCATCTCAGGCCCCGCGGGCCTGACCCTCTACACGGTCGGGGTGACCAAGACCGTGGACGCGGACGCCCCCGACGGCGGCACGGCGGCCCGCCGCTACGTCGCCGTGGACGGCGGCATGTCCGACAACCCGCGTCCCGTCCTCTACGACGCCGACTACACCGCCGTCTCCGCGCGCCGCACCTCGGAGGCCGAGCCGGTGCTCTCCCGCGTGGTGGGCAAGCACTGCGAGTCCGGCGACATCCTCGTCCGCGACGTGTACCTGCCGGCCGACCTGGGCCGCGGCGACCTGCTGGCCGTGCCGGCCACGGGCGCGTACACGCACGTGATGTCCTCGAACTACAACGCGCTGGCCCGCCCGGCCGTCGTCGCGGTCTCCGGCGGGCAGGCGCGGGTGATCATCCGCCGCGAGACGCAGGAGGACCTGTTCGCCCGCGAGGCCGATCCGCGCCTCGCCCGCTGAGGACGCGGGCGCGGCGCACCCGGCCGCCGGCCTCGAGCCCGGGTGGGTCCGTCCCGCTCTGCGGACACCGAGTGTCGCGCGGTGGGACGGGCCGGGGCGCCGCGCTAGATTCGAGGCCAGCCGGGCCGCGCGGTCGCGCGGGCCCGACCCACCCTGGATCACGGAGGACCATGCCCCAGCACACCGACGCCCCCACCGCACTCAAGGTCGCCCTGCTGGGCGGCGGGACCGTGGGGTCCCAGACCGCCCGGATCCTCACCGAGGACGCCGACATCCTGCGGGACCGCGTGGGCGCCGACCTCGAGCTCACGGGCATCGCGGTGCGGGACACGGGCGCGACGCGCGACTGGCAGGCGGACCCGGCGCTCTACACGACCGACGCCGAGGCGCTCGTGGACGGCGCGGACGTCGTCATCGAGCTGATGGGCGGCATCGAGCCGGCCCGCACCCTGATCCTGCGCGCCCTGGCCGCCGGCACGTCCGTGGTGACGGGCAACAAGGCGCTGCTGGCCCAGCACGGCGAGGAGCTGTACGCCGCGGCCGCCGCCACCGGCGCGCAGCTCAGCTTCGAGGCCGCCGTCGCCGGCGCCATCCCGATCCTGCGCCCGCTGCGCGACTCCCTGGGCGGCGACCGCGTCACCCGCGTGATGGGCATCGCCAACGGCACCACCAACTTCATCCTCGACCGGATGGACTCCGAGGGGGCGGACTTCGACGACGCCCTCGCCGAGGCCCAGCGGCTCGGCTACGCCGAGGCCGACCCGACCGCCGACGTCGAGGGCCACGACGCCGCCGCGAAGGCCGCGATCCTGGCGACCATCGCGTTCGGGGCGCCGTACACACTGGACCAGGTGGCCGTCGCGGGCATCACCGCGATCACGGCCGAGGACAACGCCGCCGCCGCGGAGGCGGGCTACGTCATCAAGCTGCTGGCGATCGCCGAGCGCGGCCGCGCCGCCGACGGCGCCGAGGGCGCGGTCCTGCGCGTGCACCCCACCCTGCTGCCGCGGGAGCACCCGCTGGCCTCCGTGCGCGGGGCGTTCAACGCCGTCTTCGTGGAGGCCGACAACGCCGGCGAGCTCATGTTCTACGGTCCCGGCGCCGGCGGCGCCCCCACCGCCTCCGCGGTGATGGGCGACGTCGTCTCGATCGCCCAGCGCATCGTGCGCGGCGGCCCGGCGCGCCTGCGCACCCCCGTCACCGCCCTGCCCGCCCTGGACCCGGCCGAGGCCCACACCTCCTTCATGGTCGTGCTGCGCGCGGCGGACCAGCCCGGTGTGCTGCGCCGCGTCGCCGGGGTGTTCGAGGAGCACGGCGTCTCCATCGAGACGCTGCGTCAGGTCCCATCTGAGCGCGAGGACGCCCCCGGCGCGTCCCTGCGGCTGATCACCCACCGTGCGCGGCAGCGCGACCTCGACGCCACCGTCGGGGCGCTCGCCGCCCTGGACGTCGTCCACGAGGTCGCGTCCGTCCTCCGAGTCGAAGGGAACTGACCCATGGCCCACCAGTGGCGCGGCGTCGTCCGCGAGTACGCCGACCGCCTGCCCGTCACCGAGGACACGCGCGTGATCACCCTCGGCGAGGGCGGCACCCCGCTCATCCACGCCCCCCACCTCTCCGAGCTGGTGCAGGGCACCGTGCACGTGAAGTTCGAGGGCATGAACCCGACCGGCTCCTTCAAGGACCGCGGCATGACCATGGCGATCACCGCCGCCGTCGCGGACGGCGCGAAGGCCGTCGTCTGCGCGTCCACCGGCAACACGTCCGCCTCGGCGGCGGCCTACGCCGCGCAGGCCGGGATCACGTGCGCCGTGCTCGTGCCCGAGGGGAAGATCTCGATGGGCAAGATGTCCCAGGCCGTGGCCCACGGCGCGGAGATCCTCCAGGTGCAGGGCAACTTCGACGACTGCCTCGAGGTGGCCCGCAAGCTGGCCGAGAACTACCCCGTGTTCCTCGTGAACTCCGTCAACCCGGCCCGCATCGAGGGGCAGAAGACCGGCGCGTTCGAGGTCGTGGACACCCTCGGCGACGCCCCGGACTACCACCTGCTGCCCGTGGGCAACGCGGGCAACATCACCGCGTACTGGAAGGGCTACCGCGAGTACGCCGCCCCCTACGTGAACCCGCACGAGGGCGCCTCGGACGCCGAGCTGCCCGCGGTGGCCACGAAGACCCCCGTGATGTGGGGCTTCCAGGCCGCGGGCGCCGCCCCGATCGTCCAGGGCCACCCCGTGACCGACCCGGACACGATCGCCACCGCCATCCGGATCGGCAACCCGGCCTCGTGGGAGCAGGCCGAGGCCGCCCGCGACGAGTCCGGCGGGATGATCGACTCCGTCACGGACGAGGAGATCCTCGAGGCCCACCGCTGGCTCTCCGCGAAGGAGGGCGTGTTCGTCGAGCCCGCCTCCGCCGCCGGCGTCGCCGGGCTGCTCAAGCACCACGCCGCCGGGAACGTGCCGGCCGGCAAGAGCTGGGTCATCACCGTCACCGGCCACGGCCTCAAGGACCCGCAGTGGGCCCTGCGCGGCGCCGACGGCGCCGACGTGACCCCGCGCTCGGTGCCGTTCGACGTGGTCACCGTCGCCCAGGCCCTCGGCCTGAGCTGAGCCATGGCCGCACCGCAGCCGCTGGCGCCCGGGACCGCCGCGTCCGTCTCCGTCCCCGCCACCTCCGCCAACCTCGGCCCCGGCTTCGACTCGATGGGCCTGGCCCTGGAGCTGCGCGACGAGGTGACGCTCACGGTCGTGGCGGGCCCCGACGTCGCGGAGGTCGAGGGGGAGGGCGCGGCCACCCTGCCGCGGGACGGCGCGCACCTGATCCTGCGCCTGGCGCACGAGCACCTGCGGGACCGCGGGTTCACCGCGCCGGGGCTGCACCTGCGCGCCGTGAACCGGATCCCGCACGCCCGCGGACTCGGCTCGTCCGCGGCCGCCGTCGTCGCGGCCTACGCCGCGGCCGAGGCCCTGCTGCCGGCCGCGCTGCGCCGGGCGCCCGCGGACCTGCTCGAGGCGGCCACCCGCTTCGAGGGGCACCCGGACAACGTCGCCCCCGCGCTCGTGGGCGGGGCCACCGTCTCCTGGACCCGTGACGACGTCCCCGGCCCGGCCACGGCGCGGCTGCGGCTGCACGAGCGCGTGGTGCCGGTGGTCGCGATCCCGGACACCGAGCTGTCCACCCACGTCGCCCGGGGCGTGCTGCCCGCCGAGGTGCCCCACGCCGTGGCGGCGGCCCAGGCCGGCCGTGCCGCGCTGCTCGTCCACGCGCTGGCGGAGGACCCCGCGCTGCTGCCGGCCGCCACGCGCGACTGGCTGCACCAGGAGCCGCGCGCCGTGACCATGCCGGCCAGCGCCGCACTGGTCGCGGGGCTGCGCGAGCGCGGCCACGCCGCCGTCGTCTCCGGCGCGGGTCCCACGGTGCTCGCGCTGTGCGACGGCGTCCAGGCGGCCGAGCACGCCACGGAGGCGGCGCGTGCTCTGACGGCGGACGGGGCGGCCGCCTGGCGCGTGCTGGTGCCGTGCGTGGCCGTGGACGGTGTTAGGGTGGAATCACTCCACCACGGCTGACCCCACCGCCTCGCGCGGCCCGGGTCTCCGGTGCCCGGGCCTGTGACGGCCGGACGCACCGTGCGCCGTCGGCCGGAACCCCGCCGCGATCCATCCCGTGCTGCGCACGGCCGGCGTGCGGGATCCGCTCCGGCTCGGTCGAGTCCGGACGCCTCCGCCCCGTCACGCAGCGACTGCGCACGATCAGGGGAGGCGCCACTGCTGAGTTCACACCATGAAACCCGGTTTTCTGGGGCGCCGCTGCGCGGCCCGACCGGATGCACACCGCAGCCCGACGCGCCACGCGCCGCCGGGCCGCATTCGAGGGAGAAGGAACCTTCGTGACCGAATCCACGGAACAGACCACGCCGACGAACGGCGGTGGCCTGGCCTCGCTCAAGCTCGCCCAGCTCCAGGCCCTGGCCTCCCAGCTCGGCATCGCCGGCGGCTCGCGCATGCGCAAGGCCGACCTGGTGACCGCGATCTCCGACCACCAGCGCGGCGGCTCCGTGGCGGACCGCGACGCCGCCGAGCGCGCGGCCCAGGCCCCCGCGGCCCCCGCCGCCGAGACCGCCCCGGCGGCCGCGTCCTCAGAGGACGCCGCCCCGGCCGCCGAGCGCCCGGCCCGCCGCCGCTCGCGCCGCGCCGACGCCGACACCTCCGCTCCGGCCGCCGCCCAGGACGGGCAGCCCCAGGCCGAGGCCCGCGAGGCCCAGACCGAGCAGGCCCCCCGGGAGACCGCCTCGGACCAGGATCGGTCCGGGGGGTCCGAGACCCGCGACGAGGGCGAGGACCGCCCGCAGTCCGAGCGCCGTTCCCGCGGCCGCCGCCGCGCCGGCGACGACGACGCCCAGCAGGGTCAGGACCGTCGCTCCGACGGCGCCCAGGGCGAGGACGGCGCCGACGCGGACCGCCGCGGCGACCGGGAGGACCGTGACGACAACGGGCGCGAGAACGGCCGCGGCCGCAACGGCCGCAACGGGCGGGACCGCGACAACGGCCGCGACCGCGAGAACGGCCGCGAGAACAACCGGGACCGTGAGAACGGCCGCGACGGCTCGCGCGAGCAGCGCGGCGACAAGTCCGAGGACGGTGGCCGGGGCGACGGCGGACGCGGGGACCGCAGCCGCCGCGACGACCGCGACGACGAGGGCGGCCGCAACCGTCGCAACCGCCGCAACCGCAACGAGCGCGGCCGCAACCGCCGTGGCCGCGGCGGCCCCGAGGTCGACGAGACCGAGCTGACCGAGGACGACGTCCTGCAGCCCGTGGCCGGCATCCTCGACGTGCTGGACAACTACGCGTTCGTCCGCACCTCCGGCTACCTGCCGGGCCCGAACGACGTCTACGTCTCCCTGGCCATGGTGAAGAAGTACGGTCTGCGCAAGGGCGACGCCGTCGTCGGCGCGATCCGCGCCCCGCGCGACGGTGAGAAGCAGCAGCACCACGGCGGCGGCTCCAACCGTCAGAAGTTCAACGCCCTGGTGAAGATCTCCTCGGTCAACGGTCAGCCCGCCGTCGAGCACCCGCAGCGCGTGGAGTTCGGCAAGCTCGTGCCGCTGTACCCGCAGGAGCGCCTGCGCCTGGAGACCGATCCCAAGCTGATCGGCCCCCGCGTGATCGATCTGGTCAGCCCCATCGGCAAGGGCCAGCGCGGCCTCATCGTCTCCCCGCCCAAGGCCGGCAAGACGATGATCCTGCAGTCGATCGCCAACGCGATCAAGACGAACAATCCCGAGGTCCACCTCATGATGGTGCTCGTCGACGAGCGCCCCGAGGAGGTCACCGACATGCAGCGGTCGGTGGACGGCGAGGTCATCGCCTCCACGTTCGACCGCCCGGCGGACGACCACACCACCCTCGCCGAGCTGGCCATCGAGCGCGCCAAGCGCCTCGTGGAGATGGGCCGCGACGTCGTCGTGCTGCTCGACTCCATGACCCGCCTGGGCCGCGCCTACAACCTGGCCGCCCCGGCCTCGGGCCGCATCCTCTCCGGCGGTGTGGACTCCTCGGCGCTGTACCCGCCGAAGAAGTTCTTCGGCGCCGCCCGCAACATCGAGAACGGCGGCTCGCTGACCATCCTGGCCACCGCGCTGGTCGAGACCGGCTCGCGCATGGACGAGGTGATCTTCGAGGAGTTCAAGGGCACCGGCAACATGGAGCTGCGCCTGTCCCGTCACCTCGCGGAGCGCCGCATCTTTCCGGCGGTGGACGTCAACGCGTCCGGCACCCGCCGCGAGGAGGCCCTGCTCTCGCAGGAGGAGGTCAAGATCATGTGGAAGCTGCGCCGGGTGCTCTCTGGCCTCGAGCAGCAGCAGGCCCTCGACCTGCTCACCAACAAGATCAAGGACACCGCGTCCAACGCCGAGTTCCTCATGCTGGTCTCCAAGACCACGCTGGGGTCCAAGGGCGACGACTGACCGCCCCGTCGCACGGCCCCGTCCCGCCCGGGGGAGCTCGTCTCCGCCGGACGGGGCGGGGCCGTCCGCGTCGGACAGCCCGGCCCGCTGAGGCCGGAGGAGGAGAGGCACGCACGTGTTCGATTCGGAGCAGCGGCGCGAGGCCGTGGATCGGCTCCTGGCGGAGCATCGCGAGCTGACGGCGCGCCTGTCCGACCCGGCGGTGCACCAGGACCCGGCGCTCGCCCGGAGGCTGAACCGGCGGTTCGCCGAGCTCGGCGCCGTGGTGACGGCGCACCGCGCCTGGTCGGCGGCCGCGGAGGAGCTGGCCGACGCGCGGGAGCTGGCCGCGGCCGGCGACGACGACGCGGCGGCCTTCGCGGCCGAGGTGCCCGGTCTGGAGGCGGCCGAGGCCGAGGCCGCCGAACGGCTGCGCCGGCTGCTGATCCCGCGCGACCCCGACGACGCGCGTGACGTGATCCTCGAGATCAAGGGCGGCGAGGGCGGCGAGGAGGCGGCCCTGTTCGCCGGCGACCTGCTGCGCATGTACCTGCGCTACGCCGAGTCCCGGGGCTGGAAGACGGAGGTCCTCTCCGCCACGCACTCCGACCTGGGCGGCTACAAGGACGTCCACGTGGCGGTGCGGGGGAGCGCGGCCGACCCGGCCGACGGCGTCTACGCCCGGCTCAAGTTCGAGGGCGGCGTGCACCGAGTGCAGCGCGTGCCCGTCACCGAGTCCCAGGGCCGCATCCACACCTCCGCCGCCGGCGTGCTCGTGCTGCCCGAGGTGGACGCCCCGGACGAGGTCCACCTCGATCCGAACGACCTCAAAGTGGACGTCTTCCGCTCCTCCGGGCCGGGCGGCCAGTCCGTCAACACGACCGACTCCGCGGTGCGTCTGACGCATCTGCCCACGGGGATCGTCGTCTCCATGCAGAACGAGAAGTCCCAGATCCAGAACCGCGAGGCCGCGCTGCGCGTGCTGCGGTCGCGGCTGCTCGAGCGGCAGCGGGCGGAGCAGGACGCCGAGAACTCCGCGGCGCGCGCCGCGCAGGTGCGCACCATGGACCGCTCGGAACGCATCCGGACCTACAACTTCCCGGAGAACCGGATCGCGGACCACCGCACCGGCTACAAGGCGCACAACCTCGACGCGGTCCTCGACGGCGACCTCGAGGCCGTGATCGCCTCCTGCCTCGCCCTCGACGAGGAGCGGCGGCTCGCCGCGCTGGGCGGGGACGCGTGAGCGCACCGGCCTGGTCCGCGCTGCTGCGCGACGCCGCCGCCCGCCTGACCGCGGTGGGCATCGACTCGCCGCGTGTGGACGCCGAGCTGCTGCTGGCCCACGTGCTCGGCCTCGACCGCGGCGCGCTGCTGGCCCGGGTGTTCGCCGGGGCCGTGGCCGAGCCCGCGCAGGCGGCGGCCTTCGAGGCGCTCGTCGGGCGCCGCGCCGCCCGCGAGCCCGTCCAGCACCTGACCGGCGTCGCGCACTTCCACGGGCTCGACCTGGCGGTCGGCCCAGGCGTCTTCGTCCCGCGGCCGGAGACCGAGCTGCTCGTGGAGACCGTCGTGGCCGACTTGGCCGCGCGGCCCGCGGCGGGCGCCGTGGTGGACCTGTGCACCGGCTCCGGCGCGATCGCCGCGGCCGTCGCGGCGTGGGGCGAGGCGCGGGGCCGCCCGCTCGCCGTCACCGCCGTCGAGCTCGACCCGACGGCGGCCGACTGGGCCCGGCGGAACCTCGCCCCGCGCGGGGTCGACCTGCGACAAGCCGATGCCCTTGTCGCGTGCCCCAACCTCGAGGGCCGCGTGGACGTCGTCGTGAGCAACCCGCCCTACGTGCCCGAGGCCGAGGTGCCCGCCCAGCCCGAGGCCCGACTGGACCCGGCGCGGGCGCTCTACGGCGGGGACGCGCCCGGGCTGCGGATCCCGCGCGCCATCGCGCACCGGGCGGCGGACCTGCTCGTCCCGGGCGGCCTGTTCGCCATGGAGCACCACGAGACGCAGGGCCCGGCCCTCCTGGCCGCCCTCGGCGCGGACCGGCGGTTCACGGGCGTCCGAGTCCACCAGGACCTCACCGGACGAGACCGGTTCCTCACGGCGCGCCGGTCCTGCGACGCCGTGGCGGGCGCGGAGGTGGAAGAATGACCGACGTGAGTGACTTCATCGACGTCTCGGATCCGGCCGCCCTCGAGGATGCCGTGGCCCGCGCCCGCGAGGTCCTCGCGGACCGCGGCTGCGTGGTCCTGCCCACGGACACCGTCTACGGCATCGGAGCGGACGCGTTCTCCCCGCTGGCCGTGGCCGTGCTGCTGGCCGCCAAGGGCCGTGGCCGCACCATGCCGCCGCCCGTGCTCATCGCGGACCGCCGCGTCATGGCCGGCCTCGCGTACGACGTGCCGGAGGAGGCCGAGGCCCTCGCCGGGCGCTTCTGGCCCGGCGCCCTCACGCTCATCCTCAAGTCCCAGCCCACGCTGACCTGGGACCTCGGCGAGACCCGCGGCACCGTCGCCCTGCGCGTGCCCGACGACGCGGTGGCCCGCGAACTGCTCTACGCCGTCGGCCCCATGGCCGTCTCCAGCGCGAACCGCACCGGCATGGACGCCGCCACCACCGCCGACGCCGCCCGCTCGATGCTGGGGGAGTCCGTGGCCCTCTACCTCGACGCCGGCCCCCGCGAGAGCCGGGATCCCTCGACGATCGTGGACTGCACCGTCACCCCGTTCCGCGTGGCCCGGCAGGGCTCCGTGCCCCTGGAGGAGCTGCGCGCGGTGGTGCCGGACCTGCTCGCCGAGGGCGAGGAGCCGCCGGTCGCCGCCGAGCGGATCGCGGCCGCCGACGACGCCGCCGCGGCGCGCCCCGCCGACCGGGAGGCCTGACCGGCCCCCATGCGCGCGTATCTCGTCCTGGTCATGGTCACGGCCGTCGCCTGCGGGGCCCTGACGCCCCTCATGCGCCGGCTGGGGCTGGGCGCGCGCGTGTTCACCCCGCTGCGCCAGCGGGATGTGCACCGGCACCCCGTGCCGAAGCTGGGCGGCGTGGCCATGGCCGCGGCCGTGCTGGTGGGATTCGCCGTCGGGGGAGTCGTGCCGTTCCTCCAGGGGATCTACGCGGACGACGCCGCGATGCGCGGGCTCCTGGTCGCCGTCGCCGTCGTGCTCGTCGTGGGCATCGCCGACGACATGTGGGACCTGCGCTGGTGGGTGAAGATGGCCGGCCAGGTGCTGGCCGGACTCGCGGTGGCCCTGGGCGGGATCCGCATCGAGGCGATGCCGGTGGGCTGGATCCCGGTGGGGAACGAGACCACGCAGGTCATCCTCACGGTGTTCGCCGTGGTGCTGACGATGAACGCGATCAACTTCGTGGACGGTCTGGACGGCCTGGCGGCGGGCGTCGCGCTGATCGGCGGCTCGGCCTTCTTCGTCTACTCGTATCTGCTGACGCGGACCATCAACCAGTTCGACTACGCCAACCTCGCCACCCTGCTCATGGCCCTGCTCGTCGGCGCGTGCGTGGGCTTCCTGCCGTGGAACCTGTCCCCGGCCCGCATCTTCATGGGCGAGGTGGGGGCCATGCTCATCGGCCTGCTGATGGCCGCGGCCGCGGTCGCCGTGACCGCCGACGTCAACGCCCTGGACGGGATGCGCTTCCGCAACGTCCCCGCCTACACGCCGATCCTGCTGCCCGTCGCCGTCCTCGCCCTGCCGCTCGCGGACCTCGCCCTGGCCGTGCTGCGGCGCACGGCCAAGGGCACCAGCCCCTTCTCGGCGGACCGCGGGCACCTGCACCACAAGCTCGTGGACGGCGGCTACACCCAGGCGCAGGCCGTCGCGCTGCTCTGGCTCTGGGCGTTCCTCGTGGCATGGGGCGCGGTGTCCCTGAACTTCGTGGACCACATGATCGTCCTACCCGTGCTCGCCGTGGCCCTGGCCGGAGCCGGCTACCTCACCCTGCATCCGATCGTGGAGCGCCGTCGCGCGGACCGGCACGACGCCGCGGCCCACCCGGACGAGCGGGGGGACGCGTGACCGGGGCGGGCGGCCGCCGACGCCGGCGCCGCTGGGAGAACCGCCGCGGCTGGTGGGGGATCCTCGGGTGGTCCCTGACCGCGGCGGGGGCTGCCCTGGCGATCACGTGCGCCGCGTGGCTGCTCTCCGTCGGCGGGGAGGCGGCCGGGAGCGCCCTGCTGGGCGGCGGCGCGGTGCTCGCGCTCTCGGCGCTCACCGGGGCGACGACGGCACTCGTGTGGGACCGGGCGCGCGAGGCGGCGCTGCCGGTCAGCGTGGGGCTGTTCGTGCTCAAGATCGCGGTGTTCGCGGTGCTGCTGGGGGTCCTGCCCCGCCCCGGCTGGGTCCGGGCGGACGCGGCGGCGATCGCCGCCCTCGTGACGATCCTCGTCTGGCAGGCCGCGGAGGTCCTCGTCTTCGCGCGGACCCGCCGCGGGATCTACACCGACTGACCCGCCCGAGGGGCGAAGACACCGAGCCGGGGGCCATGTCGTGGGCCCCTTCTGCGGTACGGAGCACGGGTCACCGTTTGGTATCGTTGGCGGCGAACACTTCGACGGCGCCCACCTGCCGCCATCCGTGTCTCGCATCGCACCGGTACCCCCGCAATGTCGCGGCGCCCGCCTGTGGTCCGGGGACGAGGCTGCGGTCCCGTCGACTGCATCACTTCGGAGAGGAACCGCGTGCTGACCCTCGTGCTGGCCAACGCATCATTCGTGCCCCCCACCATCTCTGATGGTCACCTCCCGGAGATCTTCCCCTGGGGTGCGGAGTACGGCACCGGCTTCGGCAAGCAGATGCTGCTCGTCCTGCTCTCCGTAGTGCTCATCACCGCCTTCTTCGCGTGGGCCATGCGCCGTCCCCGGCTCGTGCCCGGCAAGGCCCAGTGGCTCGCCGAGTCCGGCTACTCCTTCGTCCGGAACGACATCGCGAAGGACATCCTGGGCGAGAAGAACTTCAAGCAGTGGGTCCCGCTGCTCTTCTCCATCTTCTTCTTCGTGCTGCTGAACAACCTGTTCGGCGCCATCCCGGTGCTGCAGCTGCCGACCTTCTCCCACGCGGGCGCCGCCTACGGCCTGGCCCTCATCGTCTACGCGATCTGGATCGGCGTCGGCATCAAGCGCCACGGCGTGCGCTACCTGAAGCTGGCCGTCGTGCCCTCGGGTGTGCCCGGCTGGATCCTGCCGCTGCTCGTGCCGCTGGAGATCATCTCCAACTTCATCGTGCGCCCGCTGACCCACTCCCTGCGTCTGATGGCCACCATGCTCTCCGGCCACATGATCGTGATGCTCGCCGGCGCCGGCGCCGCCTACCTGATCACGCAGACCGGCAGCCTGGCCCTGCAGGGCACCGGCATCCTGGTCATCCTCGGCTCGGTGGCCCTGTACTTCCTCGAGCTGCTGATCATGTACCTGCAGGCCTTCGTCTTCACGCTGCTGACCGCGATCTACATCCAGGGCGCGATCGACGCGAACGACCACTGATCTTCCGGGGCCGCCTCGGGCACGACCCAGGCGGCTGCGGTACGGCGGGAGAGCCCGCCACCAGTCTTCCCGGCCCTCCGCAGGAGGACCACCCGGGAGGCCGACCCTCCACAACCCGGCCGGACACCTCGGCCTCGTGAAAGGAACACCATGGAACTGCACGGTTCGCTCAACATGATCGGCTACGGCCTCGCCGCCATCGGCTCCGCCATCGGCGTGGGCCTGATCTTCGCCGCCTACATCAACGGCGTCGCCCGTCAGCCGGAGGCCCAGCGCATCCTGCAGCCGATCGCCCTCCTGGGCTTCGCGCTCGCCGAGGCCCTCGCCATCCTGGGCCTCGTCTTCGCCTTCGTCATCGGCGCCTGACGCGCCGCGTCCACGGAGCGCCCGCACGGTGAGACCGTCGGTGCTCCCTCTCCACAGGACTCTTGACCGAAGGATGGTTGAAACATGATCAGCAACGGACTGATCCTCGCGGCGGCTGAGGGGGCCAACCCCCTGATCCCCAACCCGTGGGAGATCCTCGTCGTCGTGGTGGGCTTCGCCCTGCTCATGTTCATCGTCATCAAGTTCATCGTCCCGACCCTCGAGAAGTCCTACCAGGACCGTGTCGAGGCGATCGAGGGCGGTCTGGCCAAGGCTGAGAAGGCCCAGGCCGAGGCGAACGCGATGATGGCGGACTACGAGTCGCAGCTGGCGGACGCCCGCACCGAGGCGAACCGCATCCGCGAGGATGCCCGCACCGAGGCCGCCGAGATCGTGGCCGAGGCGCGCGAGCGCGCGACCGCCGAGGCGACGCGCATCTCCGAGCAGGCGCAGGCGCAGATCGCCGCCGAGCGTCAGCAGGCCGCCGCGCAGCTCAAGGGCGAGGTCGGCTCGCTGGCCACGACCCTGGCCGGCAAGATCGTGGGCGAGTCCCTCGAGGACGACGCCCGCTCGCAGCGCGTGGTCGACCGCTTCCTGGCTGACCTGGACCGTCACCAGAGCGCAGGTGTCGCCGAATGATGACGGGCGCATCGAGGGACTCCCTGGCCGCCTCCCTGGAGGCCGTCGGTCCGGTGCTGGACGAGGGCGGCGTGGCCCTGGCACGCGAGCTGTTCGGCGCGCTGGACGTGGTGGACGAGCACGGCGCCCTGCGCCGCGCCCTGACCGACCCCGCCTGGACCACCGAGCGCCGTCACGGCCTCGTCGACTCGCTGTTCGGCGCCCGGGTGACCCCCGGTGCACTGCAGGTCCTCAAGGACCTGGCCGGCCGCCGCTGGTCGGCGGAGCGCGATCTCGGGGACGCCCTCGAGACGGTGGCCGCGCACGCGGCCGCCGCTGAGGCCGCACGCGGCGGACACGCGGGCCTGGCCGCCCTCTCGGGCGAGCTGCTGGCCTTCAACCGCACGGTGGAGGACTCGCACGAGGTGCAGCGGGCGCTCACCGACCAGCACGCACCCCTCGAGGCACGGGCCGCTCTGGCCGGTCGCCTCCTGGGCGAGTCGGCCAGCCCGGCCGGCCGACTGCTGGTCGAGCGCGCCGTCTCGGCCCCGCGCGGCCTGAAGCCGTCCGCCGCCGTCCGCAAGGCCGCGGACGTCGTCGCCGAGCGGCAGCGCCAGTGGATCGCCGAGGTGACCGTGGCCCGGCCGCTCGAGGCCGAGCAGCAGGAGCGGCTGGCCCTGGGCCTGCGCCGCGCCTTCGGCCGCGATCTCGTCATGGACGTGACGGTGGACCCCCACGTGGTGGGCGGCATCCGCGTCCAGGTCGGCGACGACGTCGTCGACGGGTCCATGGCCGCGCGCCTCCACGACCTCCAGCGGCGGATGGCCGGCTGACGCCGGCTCCCGCCCGCATCCGGAACACCCACGAACGTAAGCATCATCGTCACGTCGATGATCACCAAGCACAGAGAGCAGGGACTGCAGATGGCCGAATTGACCATCAACGCTGACGATGTCCGCAATGCCTTGAACGATTTCGCGGCATCGTACGAACCGTCGGGCACCGATCGCACCGAGGTCGGCCGTGTCATCTCCGCGGCGGACGGCATCGCTCGTGTGGAGGGTCTGCCCTCCGTCATGGCGAACGAGCTGCTGCGCTTCGAGAACGGCATCCAGGGCCTGGCCCAGAACCTCGACACCCGTGAGATCGGTGTCGTCGTCCTCGGCGAGTTCCAGGAGATCCGCGAGGGCATGGAGGTGCAGCGCACCGGCGAGATCCTCTCCGTCCCGGTGGGCGACGCCTTCCTGGGCCGTGTGGTGGACCCGCTGGGCCAGCCCATCGACGACCTGGGCCCGATCGAGGCCGAGGGCCGCCGTGCCCTCGAGCTGCAGGCGCCGACCGTGACCGAGCGCAAGTCGGTCCACGAGCCGCTGCAGACCGGCATGAAGGCCATCGACGCCATGATCCCGATCGGCCGTGGCCAGCGTCAG
This sequence comes from Micrococcus luteus, assembly GCF_014138885.1. Taxonomy (NCBI): domain Bacteria; kingdom Bacillati; phylum Actinomycetota; class Actinomycetes; order Micrococcales; family Micrococcaceae; genus Micrococcus; species Micrococcus luteus. The sequence goes on along the minus strand of NZ_JACJIK010000001.1, from coordinate 649,766 downwards.
CTGATCATCGGTGACCGCCAGACCGGCAAGACCGCGATCGCCGTCGACACGATCCTCAACCAGAAGGCCAACTGGGAGTCGGGCGACGTCGAGAAGCAGGTCCGCTGCGTCTACGTGGCCGTGGGCCAGAAGGCCTCCACCATCGCCGGCGTCCGCGCCACGCTGGAGGAGCACGGCGCTCTGGAGTACACCACCATCGTGGCCTCCCCGGCGTCCGACCCGGCCGGCTTCAAGTACCTCGCCCCCTACGCCGGCTCGGCCATCGGCCAGCACTGGATGTACGGCGGCAAGCACGTGCTGATCATCTTCGACGACCTGTCGAAGCAGGCCGAGGCCTACCGCGCCGTCTCCCTGCTGCTGCGCCGCCCGCCGGGCCGCGAGGCCTACCCGGGTGACGTCTTCTACCTGCACTCCCGGCTCCTCGAGCGCTGCGCCAAGCTCTCGGACGAGATGGGCGCGGGCTCGATGACCGGCCTGCCGATCATCGAGACCAAGGCGAACGACGTGTCGGCCTACATCCCGACCAACGTCATCTCCATCACCGACGGCCAGATCTTCCTGCAGTCGGACCTGTTCAACGCCAACCAGCGTCCCGCCGTGGACGTGGGCATCTCGGTGTCCCGCGTGGGCGGCGCCGCCCAGGTCAAGGCCATGAAGAAGGTCTCCGGCACGCTGAAGCTGGACCTGGCGCAGTACCGCGACCAGCAGGCGTTCTCCATGTTCGCCTCCGACCTGGACCCGGCCACCCGCCGCCAGCTCGCCCGCGGTGAGCGCCTCATGGAGCTGCTCAAGCAGCCGCAGTACTCGCCCTACCCGGTCGAGGAGCAGGTCGTGTCCATCTGGGCCGGCTCCAAGGGCCACCTCGACGAGGTGCCGGTGCAGGACGTGCTGCGCTTCGAGCGCGAGTTCATCGACCACCTGCGTCGCCACACCTCCGTCCTGACCGACATCGCCTCCACCGGCAAGCTCGAGGACGGCACCGTGTCCGCGCTCGAGTCGGCCGTCGCCGAGTTCTCCAAGGGCTTCCAGTCCTCCGAGGACGGCGGCGTGCAGGCCGGCCACGAGGAGCACCGCGCGATCGAGCAGGACCAGGTCGCGCAGGAGCAGATCACCAAGCAGAAGCGCTGACCGCCGGTCGGTGAGGGAGCGGTCCGGCGTCGGACCCCACGGGGACGACGCCGGGCCGCCCTCCCGCCAGGGAAAGGACCACCATGGGAGCCCAGATCCGGGTCTACCGTCAGAAGATCGCGTCGACGTCGTCGATGAAGAAGATCTTCAAGGCGATGGAGCTGATCGCCACGTCTCGCATCACCAAGGCACGTGAGCGCGTCAGCGCGTCGCTGCCCTACGCGAACGCGATCACCCGCGCCGTCTCGGCCGTGTCGAGCCAGCACGACATCGATCATGTCCTCACCACGGAGCCCGAGAACCCGACCCGGGCGGCCGTGCTCATCATGTCCTCGGACCGCGGCCTCGCCGGCGCGTACTCCGCGAACGTGCTGCGCAAGGCCGAGCAGCTCCTCACCCGCCTCGGCGAGGAGGGCAAGGACGTGGACGTGTACGTCGTCGGCCGCAAGGCGCAGACGTACTTCGACTTCCGCGGCCGCGGCTACAAGAAGCTGTGGACCGGTCAGACGGACGCCCCCGTCGCCGAGCGCGCCGCCGAGATCGGCGAGGTGCTCGTGGATGCGTTCCTCACGGACACGGCGGACGGCGGCGTGGACGAGATCCACGTCGTGTTCACCGAGTTCGTCTCGCTCGTGAAGCAGAACCCCCACGTGGTGCGCCTGCTGCCCCTCGAGGTCGTCGAGGAGGAGGCCGCCACCGCCGAGGACGTGCTGCCGCTCTACGAGTACGAGCCGGACGCGGAGGAGGTCCTCGACGCGCTGCTGCCCAAGTACATCGAGTCGCGCATCTTCAACGCGATGCTGCAGTCGGCGGCCTCGGAGCTCGCCAACCGTCAGCGCGCCATGAAGTCGGCGGGCGACAACGCCACGAGCCTCATCAAGGACTACACCCTCCTGATGAACAACGCCCGTCAGGCCGAGATCACCCAGGAGCTCACCGAGCTCATCGCGGGCGCGGACGCGCTCAACAACTCCTGAGCCCGTTCGGGACTCACCAGACTCGCCATCCACACACGATAGAAGTGAGAGAGATGACTGCCACCATCACTGACCAGGGCACCGGGACCCCCACCGGCGGTGCCACCGGACGCGTGTCCCGCGTCATCGGCCCCGTGATCGACGCCGAGTTCCCGGCCAACGCGATGCCGGAGATCTACAACGCGCTGACCACCGAGATCGACTTCAACGGCCAGCGCCGCACGGTCACCTTCGAGGTCGCCCAGCACCTCGGCGACAACATGGTCCGCGCCATCTCCCTGCAGTCCACCGACGGCCTGGTGCGCGGCACCGACGTCGTGGACACCGGTGCCCCCATCTCGGTGCCGGTCGGCGACGCCGTGAAGGGCCACATCTTCAACGTGCTCGGCGAGACCCTGGACATGCCGACCTCGCAGCTGCAGGCCGAGGACCGCTGGCCGATCCACCGCCCGGCCCCGAACTTCGCGTCCCTCGAGGGCTCCACCGAGATGCTGGAGACCGGCATCAAGGTCATCGACCTGCTGACCCCCTACATCAAGGGCGGCAAGATCGGCCTGTTCGGCGGCGCCGGCGTGGGCAAGACCGTGCTCATCCAGGAGATAATCACCCGTGTGGCCCGCAACTTCGGCGGCACCTCCGTGTTCGCCGGCGTCGGCGAGCGCACCCGTGAGGGCAACGACCTCTGGGTCGAGATGGACGAGGCGGACGTCCTGAAGGACACCGCCCTCGTGTTCGGCCAGATGGACGAGCCGCCGGGCACGCGTCTGCGTGTGGCCCTGTCCGCGCTGACCATGGCGGAGTACTTCCGCGATGTGCAGAACCAGGACGTGCTGCTGTTCATCGACAACATCTTCCGCTTCTCGCAGGCCGGTTCCGAGGTCTCCACGCTGCTGGGCCGCATGCCCTCCGCCGTGGGCTACCAGCCGAACCTGGCGGACGAGATGGGTGTGCTCCAGGAGCGCATCACCTCGACCCGCGGCCACTCCATCACCTCGATGCAGGCCGTGTACGTCCCCGCGGACGACTACACCGACCCGGCCCCGGCCAACGTGTTCGCGCACCTGGACGCGACCACCAACCTGACCCGTGACCTCGCGTCCCGTGGCCTGTACCCGGCCGTGGACCCGCTGGCCTCGACCTCGCGCATCCTCGACCCGCAGTACGTGGGCCAGGACCACTACGACGTGGCCATCCGCGTGAAGCAGATCCTGCAGAAGAACAAGGAGCTGCAGGACATCATCGCGATCCTCGGTGTGGACGAGCTCTCCGAGGAGGACAAGATCACCGTGGGCCGCGCCCGCAAGATCGAGCAGTTCCTCTCGCAGAACACCTACACCGCCAAGCAGTTCACCGGCGTCGAGGGCTCCACCGTGCCGGTCAAGGACACCGTCGAGGGCTTCAAGGCCATCGCCGACGGCGACCTGGACCACGTCGCGGAGCAGGCCTTCTACAACGTGGGCGGCCTGGACGACGTCGAGCGCGAGTGGGCCAAGATCCAGGCCGAGGGCTGATCGATCATGGCTGAGCTCAACGTCGAGATCGTCTCCGAGGAGCGGTCCATCTGGTCGGGCGCCGCGTCGGCCGTGTCGGCGCGCACCGTCAACGGTGAGATCGGCATCCTCCCGGGCCACACCCCGATGCTCGCCGTCCTCGGCGACGGCGAGGTCGTGGTGCGGACCACGGACGGCGGCACCGTCACCGCGCAGGCCCGCGGCGGCTTCTTCTCCGTGGACCACGACCGTGTCGTGATCGCCGCGACGTCCGCCCGGCTGGGCGACGCCGCGGCGGCCTGACGCGGCGCGGCAGGACCTGACGGTGGAGGGCCCGGTGCTCATCGCCTCGGCGACCGTGGTGGCAGTCATCGTGCTGTCGGCACTCGCCCTGGTGATGCGGCGCCGGGCCCTCGCCCGTGTCACGGCCGCCTTCCCTGCGGTCCTGGAGCGGGAGGGCCCGGGGCGTGAGCGTGTGATCGGCGTGTACGACGAGTCCCGCCTGCGCCTCACCGGGGGCTGGCGCCTCTCGCGGGAGCGCTGGAGCGCGGACCGGAGCCGCCTGCAGATCGACCGCCTCCCGGCGGACGAGGCCGGCCGGGCCGTCCTGGAGCTGAGCGCCGGCACACGTCCGGTGCGCGTCGTCGTCGACCCCGACGACGCCGGCGCCCTGCGCGCCTGGAGCGAGGCGGGGCCGTCCGCGGCGTCGTCCTTCTGGCGCCGCTGAGCCCGCCCGGCGCCTCAGAACAGGCGGGACTCGGCGTCGTCCACGCCGCGCATCGCGTCGTAGTCGAGGGTGACGCAGCGGATGCCGCGGTCCTCGGCGAGGGTGCGGGCCTGGGGCTTGATCTGCTGGGCCGCGAACACGCCGCGCACGGGCGCCAGGAGCGGGTCCCGGTTCATCAGCTCGAGGTAGCGGGTGAGCTGCTCGACCCCGTCGATGTCCCCGCGGCGCTTGAGCTCGACCGCCACGGTGCCGCCGTCGGCGTCGCGGGCCAGGATGTCCACGGGGCCGATCGCCGTCATGTACTCGCGGCGCACGAGGGTGTGGCCGTCGCCGAGCAGGCTGATCTGCTCGGCCAGCAGACGCTGCAGATCCGCCTCCACGCCGTCCTTGACGAGGCCGGGGTCCACGCCGAGCTCGTGGGAGTCGTCCGCCAGGACCTCCTCGATGAGCACGATGAGCCGGTCGTCGGACTTCTTGGCCTGCACGCGCCAGACCTGCGTCACCCCCTGGTCGGCCTGGTCGGGGAAGGGCTCCTCCACGTGCAGGGTCGCGGGCGGCGACATCCAGTTGAGGGGCTTGTAGGAGCCGCCGTCGGAGTGCACCAGCACCGAGCCGTCCGCCTTCACCATGAGCAGGCGGGTGGCGGTGGGCAGGTGGGCGTTCAGGCGGCCCTCATAGGTCACGGAGCAGCGGGCAATGACGAGTCGCACCGGTCCATCCTAGGCGGACCGCGCCCACCGGCTCTTGTGCCAGCATGGAGGCATGCCCCGTTCGAACCGCCCCCGCCGCTCGTCCGCGCCTCGGCGGAGCGAGCGCGGGGCCTCCGGCGCCTCCCGGCGGTCCCGGCCGTCGCCGGGGCGCGCCGACCCGCTCGAGGAGCTCCTCGGCCTGGACGCGGGCTACTCGCGCCAGTCCGGGTCCGACGGCGGATGGCACGTCCGGCAGATCCCCGCGTGGCGCGCGGTGAAGGACTACACGTGCCCCGGCTGCGGTCAGGTGATCCGGCAGGGCCAGGCGCACCTCGTGGCCTGGCGCGCCGACTGGATCATGGGGGATGAGGACGCGGGGGCGGACCGGCGGCACTGGCACCCGGTGTGCTGGCGCACCCGACCGGGCCGCTGACCGCGCGGTCCGGGCCGCGCCGCCGTCGTGGGCCTACCGGGCGTCCTGGCGGGGGATGAAGACCTCGCGGACCAGCAGCAGCAGCGCGGCGGCGAGCGGGATCGCCATGAGGGCGCCGAGGACGCCCAGCAGCGCGCCACCGGCGATCACCGCGATCACGGCCACGGCCGCCGGCACGGACACCGCGCGCGCCATGACACGCGGCGAGATGACGTAGGCCTCGATCTGCAGGTAGACGAAGTAGATGGCCGCGAACACGGCGGCGGTCTGCCACGAGGTCAGCAGGCTCACGAGGGTCAGCAGCGTACCGCCGATCGCGGCGCCCACCAGCGGGATGAACGCCATGAAGGCGGCGATCGCGGCGAGCAGGACGGCGAAGGGGGCGCCGGCGATGGCCAGCGCCGTGAACGCCACCGCGCCGTTGAGGGCGGCCACGAAGGACTGGCCCATCACGTAGTGGCCGACCGAGGAGGTGATCTGCTCGGACAGCGCCTCGATCCGGGGCCGGCGCGAACGCGGTGCGAGCCGGTAGGCCCAGTACTTCATGTGCGGCAGGGAGGAGAGGAAGTACAGCGTCAGCACGACCACCACGAGCACCGAGAAGACGGCGTTCAGCACGGTCTGGCCGAAGCCGAGGAGCCCGCCGAACAGGTCGGTGACGGCGACGCCGTCGGCGGCGAGGCGCTCGGTCTGGGCGCGAACGGCCTCCTGGAGGTGGAACTCCTCGTCGAGTTGCACGAACCACTCGGCGGTCATCACCCCGTCGATGATGGCCGGCAGGTCCTGGACCAGCTGCGTGGACTGCTCGATCACCGTGGGGACCAGGAGGGCGACGAACGCCCCGGCCACGGCGGCCAGGCCGAGCGCGGCCGTGAGCACGCCGACCCAGCGGGGCGCGCCCCAGGACTCGACCCGGCGCACCAGCGGATCCAGGCCCAGGGCGATGAACAGGGCCGCGGCGATCCACACGATGAGGTGTCCGTTCGTGCGCAGCACCGAGACGACGCCGATGGCCAGGGCCACGCCCACCGCGAGCAGGAAGCCGGTCAGCACGGGGGACTCGAGAGCCACGGCCGCGACCGCCGGATCCTCGGCGCCGTCGACGGGGACCGACTCGGGGTCCACCCGGTCCTCCTCGAGGAAGGGTCGGCGCCGCCGCAGGACGGAGCCCAGGCGGGGCAGTCGACGACGCCCGGCGGGCGTCGGCCCGTGCGACGGCGGCGCGGCGGCCACCCCGACCGGCTCCACGGGGATGCCGGCCACGGGCGGCTGCTCGGTGCCCTCGGGCTCGGCCGGGGCGCGGACGTCGGCGACGCCGGCGGCGTCCGGGCCGGATGCGGTCTCCTTCTCCTCCACGCGCTCAGCGTACGTCAGGGCCCCGGCCTGACCGCGCCGCGCCGGGGAGGCTACCGTGGGGCGCAGTGACAACGCCTCTCGCCCCGGCGACGGGGCGGACCCGGACCGGAAGGATCGTGACCGACGTGACCGCCCAGCCCCCCTCCGACGCCCCGTCCCACCTGCGCGGCGCCGTCGACCTGTCCTCGCTCGGCACCCCGGCCCCGGCCGGGCGGACCGCCCCGGGGGCCGACGCCGGCGCCGGCGGCGGCTCGTGGGTGATCGCGGACGCCGACCAGGGTCTGCTGCAGCAGCTGGTCCAGCTCTCCGCCCAGGTGCCGGTGCTGCTGCACCTGCACGTGCCCGGGGACGCGGCGAGCGAGGCGCTCTACCGGCAGTTCGCGGACGCGGTCGACGCCCAGGCGGGACGGCTCGTGCTCGCGCGTCTGGACGTGGCGAAGGAGCCCACCGTGCTGCAGGCGCTGGGCCTGGGGGCCGGCCCCGCGGTCATGGCCGTGGTGGCGGGGCAGCCGGTGCCGCTGGTCAATCAGGAGGTGCCGGAGGAGACGCTGCGCCAGCTCATGGGGGAGATCCTCGAGGTGGCCCGTCAGAACGGCGTCGCCGGCACCGTGCCCCCCGTCGCTCCGGCGCGCCAGGACGCCGGCGCCGCGGCCGCGGAGGCCCCGCCCGTGCCGCCGCTGCACCGGGCCGCCCATGAGGCCCTCGCCGCCGACGACCTGCCCGGGGCCGTCTCGGCGTGGGAGGCGGCGCTGGCCGACAGCCCCGCGGACGCCGTGGCCCAGCAGGGCCTGTCCGCGGCCCGCCTCATGCTGCGCACCCGCGACGCCGACGCCGCGGCGGTGCGCGCGGCCGCCGCGGACGGCCCGGACGACGTCGCCGCCCAGCTCGCCGTCGCCGACCTGGACGTGCTCGGTGGCCACGTGGAGGACGCCTTCGCCCGGCTCGTGCGGTTCATCGCCCTCCACCCCGGCGACGACCGGGAGACGGCGCGCGCCCACCTCGTGGACCTCTACACCGTGGTGGGCACGGACGATCCCCGTGTGCAGGCCTCGCGGCGTCGGCTGGCCGCAGCGCTGTTCTGAGGGACCCACAGTTCATCCCTGAGGAGGACGCCGTGTCCGCTTGACGGTGGGTAACGTCCCAGGCATGACTCCGCATGCGCCCGAGCCTGCCCCCGCCCACCTGGCGGCCGCCGCCCGTCGTCGCGCGGTGGACGCCCCCGATCCGGACCTCGCCTTCGTCACGCGCGGGCTGACCCAGCGGTTCGGGGACAAGCTGGCGCTCGACGCGCTGGACCTGGACGTCCCGGCCGGATCGTTCTTCGGGGTGGTCGGGCCCAACGGGGCGGGCAAGACCACCGCCCTGTCCATGGCCACCGGGCTGCTGCGCCCGGACCACGGCCGCGCCTGGATCCACGGCGTCGACGTGTGGGAGCAGCCCCTCGAGGCCAAGCGACGGGTCGGCGTGCTCGCCGACGGCGTGCGCACCTTCGACCGCCTCACGGGCGCGCAGCTCGTGACCTACGCCGGGCTGCTGCACGGGCTCGACGCGGACACCGTGGCCGAGCGGACCACGGACCTGCTGCGGGTGATGGACCTGGAGGACGCCGGCCGCAAGCTCGTGGCCGACTACTCCGCCGGCATGACCAAGAAGGTGTCCCTGGCGGCCGCCATGGTCCACGCCCCGGACCTGCTCGTCCTGGACGAGCCGTTCGAGGCCGTGGACCCGGTCTCCGCCGCGAACATCCGGGACATCCTGCACTCGTACGTGGAGCGGGGCGGCACCGTGATCGTCTCGAGCCACGTGATGGACCTCGTCCAGCGCATGTGCACCCACGTCGCCGTGATCGCGGCCGGGACGCTGCGGGCCGCCGACACGCTCGAGGAGGTCCGGGACGGGCGCGACCTCGAGGACCGCTTCGTGGACCTCGTCGGCGGCCGCCACGGCTCGGAGGGGCTGGCATGGCTCTGACGCTCGTCCGACTGCGCTGGACGCTGACCCTGAACCAGTGGCGCCGGTCCCCGTTCACCCTGGTGATGAGCGTGCTCGGCGCGCTGTACGTGCTCGGCATGGCCGCCGTGGCGGTGACGCTGCTCGTCACGGGCCTGCCCGCCCTGCCGGACGAGGCCCGCGGCGCCACGACCGTGCTGGCCGCCGCCGTCGTGGTGCTCGCCTGGCTCGTCATCCCGCCGTTCGTCACGGGCGTCGACGCCACGCTCGACCCGCACAGCTTCGTGCTCTTCCCCGTCCCGGCCCGCACCCTCATCGCCGGGCTGGTCCTGAGCGCCTTCACGACGCCGGTCGGGCTCGCCACGCTGGCCGTGCTGGTGGGCCTGGGGGCCAGGTGGTGGGACCGGCCGGCCGCGCTGGCGGTGGGCCTGGTCGGGGGCGCGCTCACCGCGGTGACCGCCGTGGCGATCGGCTCCGGTCTCGCCGGCCTCCTGGCCGCCTACGCGAGCCGGCGTCGGGTGCGGGACGTCGTCTCCGTCCTGCTGTTCATCCCGCTCATGCTCGGCGGCCTCGCCCTCTCGCGGGCCATCGCGTCGTTCGAGGACTTCCTGGCGATCGCGCCCCAGATCGCCCGCGGCGCGGCGTGGACCCCGTTCGGGGCGGGCCCCGCCGCGGCGTGGGCGGTCGCCGAGGGCCGCGGCGCCGCCGTCGCGCTCCACCTCGCGGTGGCGGCCGCCTGGTGCCTGGCCGCCCTGGCCCTGTGGCACCTGGCCGTGCGCCGCACCGTGGAGCCGGTGGCCGTGGGCGGCGGTCGGTCCCGCCGCGTCGCCGCGGGAGCGGACCCGACGCCGCTGCGCTGGCTGGGCCGACCGGCCACGGGCCCGCGCACCGCGATCGCGGCCCGCGCCCAGCGCTACTGGCTGGCTGACCCGCGGTACGCGGCCGGGCTCATCATCATCCCGCTCATGGCCGTCCTGCTGTGGTTCACCGGGGGCATGGCCGGGGAGGGGGGTCCCGGACTGGGCCTGCTGCTGGTCCTCGGGCCGATCACCGCCTGGTCCCTGGCCTACTCGATCTCCGCGGACATCGCCTACGACCACACGGCGTTCCACCTGCACGTCGTCTCGGGCGTGCGGGGCGTGGACGACCGCTGGGGCCGGGTCCTGGGCCTGGCGGGCTGGGGCGTGCCGATGATCCTGCTCGTGACGACGGCGACGGTGGCGGCGGCGGGGGACTGGTCCCTGCTGGCGCCGATGCTGGGCCTGGCCCTCGGCCTGTTCGGGACGACCGCCGGGCTGTCCGCGTTCGTCTCCGCCCGCTTCGTCTACCCGGTCCCGAAGCCGGGGGACAGCCCGTTCGCGACGCCGCAGGGCGCGGCCATGCGCACGATGCTCGTCCAGGGCGCCGCGATGCTGGTCAGCCTGGCGCTCGCGGTGCCGTTCCTGGTGCCCTTCGTCGTCCGGCTCGCCACCGGGGCCGCCGTGTGGGGCTGGGTGACGGTGGCGCTCGGGCTCGCGTGGGGCGCCGTCGCGCTGTGGCTGGGCGTGCGCCTGGGGGCGCGCTGGTACGACCGCGCGCAGGCCGAGACCTACCAGGCCGTGGCCGCCTTCTGAGGGGCGCGGCTAGACTGGCCCGCATGAGTGTGACCGGCGAACCCGACCTGAACGACCCCTTCGCGCCCGCCGGCGGCGGCACGTCCGTCCTCGAGCGTGAGGAGCTGCGCCAGGAGATCGAGCCGGGCGACCACGAGCGCTTCGCCCACTACGTCCGCAAGGAGAAGATCACGGAGTCCGCCGTCACCGGTGCCCCCGTGATCGCCCTGTGCGGCAAGGTGTGGGTGCCGGGCCGGGACCCGAACAAGTTCCCCGTGTGCCCCACGTGCAAGGAGATCTACGAGGGCCTGCGCGAGCCGCAGGACGGCGGCGACGGCGACGGCGGCGGCAAGCGCGGTGGCTGGTTCGGAGGCCGCGGCCGTGGCTGACGGCCGCTCCCTGACGAGCGGCACCCCGGACGGCAGCGTCCAGCACGACCTGTTCCACATCGGCGAGGACCTTCCCCCCGCCATGCCCGAGCGCGCGGCGTGGGGGACGGCCCCCAAGCTGCGCCAGTGGCAGCAGGAGGCGCTGGAGCGCTACCTCCAGACCGCCCCGCAGGACTTCCTGACGGTCGCGACCCCCGGCGCGGGCAAGACGACGTTCGCGTTGCGCGTGGCCAAGATCCTGATGGACTCCGGCGTCGTGCAGCGGCTGACCGTCGTCGCGCCCACGGACCACCTCAAGCGCCAGTGGGCGGACAACGCCGCGCGCGTCGGCATCGCGATCGACCCGAACTTCAAGAACGCCGACGGGCGGCACGGCGCCGAGTACCGCGGGGTGGCGCTGACGTACGCCCAGGTGGCGAACAAGCCCGTCCTGCACCGCAACCGCACCGAGGCCGCCAAGACGCTGGTGATCCTGGACGAGATCCACCACGGCGGCGACGCCCTGAGCTGGGGCGAGGGCATCCGTGAGGCGTTCGAGCCGGCCACGCGGCGTCTGTCCCTGACCGGCACCCCGTTCCGCTCGGACACCGCCTCCATCCCCTTCGTCCGCTACGAACTCGGTGCGGACGGCATCGAGCGGTCGAAGGCGGACTACACGTACGGCTACGGCCCGGCGCTGCGGGACCACGTGGTGCGCCCGGTGATCTTCATGGCCTACTCCGGGCAGATGCGCTGGAAGACCTCCACCGGCGAGGTCATGGAGGCTCAGCTCGGCGAGGCCGCCACGAAGGACATCACCGCCTCCGCCTGGCGCACCGCGCTGGACCCGGCGGGCGAGTGGATCCCGTCCGTGCTGCGCGCGGCCGACCGGCGGCTCAGCGAGGTGCGCCGCAACGTGCCCGACGCCGGCGGTCTCGTGATCGCCACGGACCACCAGGACGCGCGCGCGTACGCCGCGCAGCTCGAGGCGCTGACCGGCCAGCGGCCGGCCGTGATCCTCTCGGACGACAAGGGCGCCTCGGATCGCATCGAGGAGTTCGCCGCGTCGGACGAGCGGTGGATGGTGGCGGTGCGCATGGTGTCCGAGGGCGTGGACGTGCCCCGCCTGTGCGTGGGCGTGTACGCCACGTCCACGTCCACGCCCCTGTTCTTCGCCCAGGCCGTGGGCCGCTTCGTGCGCTCCCGCCGGCGTGGGGAGACCGCCTCGGTGTTCCTGCCGTCCGTGCCCGCGCTCATGCTGCTGGCCAACGAGATGGAGCTCGAGCGGGACCACGCGCTGGACCGCAAGGAGGGCGCCGTCGAGGTCGAGGACCTCGAGGACGCCCCCGAGGAGGACCTCATCGCGGAGGCCAACCGGGCCGAGAGCGGCTCGGACGCGCTGACGCGGGAGAAGTTCGAGGCCCTCGAGTCCCGGGCGAGCTTCGACAAGGTGCTCTTCGACGGCGGCGAGTTCGGCCTCGGCGGCGCCGTCGGCTCGGAGGAGGAGCAGGACTTCCTCGGCATCCCGGGCCTGCTGGACGCCGAGCAGGTCTCCGCCCTGCTGCGGCAGCGGCAGGCCGAGCAGATCCAGCGCCGGCCGCGTGCGCAGGCGGCCGAGCCCGCCGACGTCGTGGACCACCGGCGGATGAAGGAGCTGCGCTCCGAGCTGTCCAAGACGGTGTCCGCCTGGGCGGCCCGTTCCGGCCAGCCGCACGGGGTGATCCACAACCGCCTGCGGGAGATCTCCGGCGGCCCCGCCGTGGCCCAGGCCTCCCGCGAGCAGCTGGAGAAGCGGCTGAGCACCCTGCGCGGGTGGTTCGTCGGCCGGACCTGAGGTCCGTCGGGAGCGCGGCGGGCGCCCGCGGGCCGTGCCGACCTGAGCGCCGGGTTCAGCCGTCCCGGGACTGGAAGCGCACGAAGGCGCGCAGCTCGTCGCCCTCCACGTCACGGGACTCACGGAATCCATGGGCCTCGTAGAAGGCGCGCTGGCGCTCCTCGGTGTCCGTGAGCAGCACGTGCTGACGCACATGGCCGAACCGGGCGAAGATGCGGCGCAGCAGCTCGGAGGCGATGCCGCGGCGCTGGTGCCCCGGATCCACGAGGATGTCCTGCAGGTAGGCGATGGTGTGGCCGTCGGAGACCACGCGGGCCAGACCGACCAGACGGCCGCCGTCGGCGGCGGGGATCACCCCGGAGAGGTAGCGGATGCCGTCCCGGTCTGCGGCGATGGGGGAGTCGGTCATGGCTGCTCTCCTCGTCTGCGTCGGGCACCGGCTCCGGCACGCCCGCCGGGGCCGCGTGCCTCCATCATGCCGCATCGAGTGACATTCGTCACTGTCTCGGCGTGCGGCGCCTCAGAGGCGACGCCGGTGCCGCTCGGGGCCGAACCCGCTCACGAGGTCGCCAGGATGGCCCCGGCGGCCTCCATCTCGTGGAGCGCGGCCTGGGCGGCCGCCTCGTCGACGCCGGCCACCAGGTCGGTCAGCACGGTGACCTCGTAGCCGGCGTCGAGGGCGTCGAGCACGGTGGCGCGCACGCAGTGGTCCGTGGCGATGCCCACCACGGTGATCGCGTCCACGCCCTGCTCACGGAGCCACTCGTCGAGGCCGGGGGCGCCGGACTCGACGGCGGCCGCGGCCACGGCGGTGGCCCCGTACGGGCCGACGGTCCCGGAGGGGCGCTCGCCCGCGGCCCCGGTCGGGACGGCGTCGGGCTCGCCGAGGGCGCCGTCGAAGCCGGAGTAGGCGTCCGTGTGCAGGCCCTTGAGGAACTCGGCGTCGAGGTGCTCGGCGTCCAGGTCGGGATGCAGCTCGGCGCCGGCGGTGCCGGCCACGCAGTGCACCGGCCAGGTGGTGCGGAAATCCGGCTCGGCGCCGGTGGCCGCGGCGAAGTGCGTGCCCGGGTCGACGTGCCAGTCGCGCGTGGCTGCCACGGACGCGTAGGCGTCCGCGTGCTCGGCCAGGTGCTCGCTGACCCCGGCCGCGACGGCGGCGCCGCCGGTCACGCCGAGGGCGCCGCCCTCGCAGAAGTCGTTCTGCACGTCCACGATCACCAGGGCGCGGTTCAGGTTCTCCATGGGTCAGTCCTCCAGGAAGATGGTCGGGATGGCGGGGTCGCCCGGCTGCAGGCGGCCCACCGAGGCGGGCAGCTCGCGCAGGGAGGCGGCGTGCCGCTCGGCGGCGCGGGTGACGGCCTCGGGGCCGGTCCAGCCCTCGGCCAGCTCGCCGGCGTGCACGAAACGGTGCAGCAGGGGACGGTCGTCGGCGTCGGGCGCGGCGCCGCGGTTGACGCCGATCACCTCGGCGGTGGCCCGGCCCCGCGGGTCGCGGCGGCGCGCGGCCTCCTTGCGGCCGCCCCGGCTGGCCTTGCCGGAACTGGCCTTGGCCACGTCCACCCACGTGCCGTCGTCGTCCTGGCGGGCCACGAGCTTGTAGACCATGGAGGCGGTGGGCGCGCCGGACCCGGTGACCAGGCGCGTGCCCACGCCGTACGAGCTGACGGGGGCGGAGCGCAGGGCGGCGATCGCGTACTCGTCCAGGTCCGAGGTGACCATGATCCCGGTCTCGGTGTTGCCCAGCTCGTCGAGCAGCTCGCGCACGCGGTGAGCCTGGATCACGAGGTCGCCGGAGTCGACCCGGACGTTCCGCAGGGCCGGGCCGGCAACCTCGACCGCGGTGCGCACGCCCTGCTCCACGTCATACGTGTCCACGAGGAGGGTGGTGTCCGCCCCGAGCGCGGCGACCTGGGCCTCGAAGGCGGCGCGCTCCGAGTCGTGCAGCAGGGTGAAGGAGTGGGCGGCGGTGCCGACGGTCGGGATGCCGTACCGGCGGCCCGCCTCGAGGTTCGAGGTGGCGGTGAAGCCCGCGATGGCCGCGGCGCGGGCGGCGGCCACGGCAGACTCCTCGTGCGTGCGGCGCGAGCCCATCTCGGCGCACGGGCGGCCGTCCGCGACGGCCGTCATGCGGGAGGCTGCGGAGGCCACGGCGGAGTCGTAGTTGTAGATGGAGAGCAGGTAGGTCTCCAGGATGCACGCCTCGGCGAACGTCGACTCCACCTGCAGGAGGGGGGAGTGCGGGAAGTAGGCCTCGCCCTCGGCGTAGCCCACGATGTCACCCGTGAACTCGTAGTCGGCGAGCCAGGCCAGCGTGGCGTCGTCGAGGGCGGTGGTGTCCGCGAGGAAGTCGAGCTCGGGCGTGTCGAACCGGAAGCGGGACAGGCCCTCCAGCGCGCGGCCCACGCCGGCCACCACGCCGTAGCGGCGGCCGCTGGGCAGGCGTCGGGTGAACAGCTCGAAGCGGGAGCGGCGGTGCGCGGTGCCGGCCTTCAGCGCGGCCTGGAGCATGGTCAGCTCGTAGTGGTCGGTCATCAGCGCCGTGGGGATCTGCCAGTCGTCGGCGGTCCGCGGGGCGCTGGGCACGGGGTTCTGGCTCACGCCCCCACCCTAGTGGACCGTGGCGGGGCCGGTCCTGGCCCGCCCGCCTCGTACACTGGGGCGCATGTCCGTGCTGACCCGCCACGATCCGTCCGCGCCGCGCGCCGTGCGTCCGGCGCCGGGTGAGTCCGTCCCCGCCGGCGCCACCGACACCGCCCTGCTGGAGCGGCCTCACGAGGACACAGCCCGGGACCGGCCGTGGAACGTGGTGGTGTGGAACGACCCGGTGAACCTGATGAGCTACGTGGCCTACGTGTTCCGCACCCACTTCGGCTACTCCGCGGCCAAGGCGCAGCGGCTCATGCTCGAGGTCCACGAGCGGGGCCGGTCCGTGGTGGCGACGGGCACCAAGGAGAAGGCCGAGCTGCACGTGGGCGCGATGCACGGCTACGGGCTGTGGGCCACGCTGGAGCAGGCGGAGGACTGAGGAGGGGCATGGCAGAACGGTTCCGCTGGACGCGGCGGGGGTACACGGCGCAGCTGGAGCTGCCGGAGGTGCGCCTGCTGCGCGGGCTGGTCAGGGACGTCGTCGCCCTGCTCGAGGGCCGACGCGCGGACGTGCGCCCCGCCGAGGCGGACCCCGCCGAGGCCCCGGCCGCCGAGGACGGCGTCGACACGCCCGAAGATCCCCCGGCGGCGCCGCCGTCCGTGTCCGCCGCGCAGGACGCGGGCCCCGTGGCCGGGCTGGACGCGTCCGACGCCGCGTTCTGGGGGCTGGTCTCCGGGCTGCACCTGAGCCAGGACCCGGAGCCGCAGCGTTCGGCCCCCACCGACCCGGCCGTCGCACGCCTCCTGCCGGATGCGATGCCCCAGGCCGGCGCCGCCGAACAGGGCGCCCACCGGGCCCTGACCGAGGACGCCCTGTCGGAGGGGAAGCTCGCGGACGCGCGCCTGGCACTCGAGCTGCTGCGCTCGACGCGCGTGGAGGTCCCGCACGACCAGGCGCCGGCCTTCGGCCGCGCGCTCAACGACGTGCGCCTCGTCCTCGCGGCCCGCCTGGGCGTCGAGACCGAGGAGGACGCCGCCCGCGTGCACGCCGTGGACGACTGGCGCAGCGCGGAGGACGTCGAGTCCACCATGGCCCTGCTCTACAACTTCACCTCGTGGCTGCTGGAGACGCTCATGACGGAGATGCTCAGCGAGCTGCCCGAGGGCTCGGACGAGTCCGCGCCGGGCGCCGGGGACGCGGAGGGCGAGCAGTGAGCGGCCAGCGCGCCGCCGTGGACGCCGCCGCGCCGATCGGCGTGTTCGACTCGGGCGTGGGCGGGCTGACCGTGGCCCGGGCGATCATGGACCAGCTGCCCCACGAGTCCATCCTCTACGTGGGCGACACGGAGCACTCGCCGTACGGCCCGCGGCCCATCGCCGAGGTACGGGCCCTCGCCCTGGCGATCATGGACGAGCTCGTCGCGCGCGGCGTCAAGGCGCTCGTGATCGCGTGCAACTCCGCGTCGGCCGCCGTGCTGCGCGACGCCCGCGAGCGCTACACGGGAGGCCACGGCATCCCCGTGATCGAGGTGATCCAGCCCGCCGTGCGCCGCGCCGTGGCAGCCACCCGCACGGGCCGGATCGGTGTGATCGGCACCGAGGCGACCGTCGGGTCCCGCGCCTACGAGGACTCGTTCTCGGCCGCCCCGCACCTCGAGATCACCTCGGTCGCGTGCCCGCGGTTCGTGGAGTTCGTGGAGGCCGGCATCACCACCGGCCCCGAACTGCTGGAGACCGCCCGGGAGTACACGGCCCCGCTGCGTGCGGCGGGCGTGGACACCCTCGTGCTGGGATGCACCCACTACCCGCTGCTGACCGGCGCGCTCTCCCTCGTGATGGGGGAGGACGTCACGCTCGTCTCCTCCGCGGAGGAGACCGCCAAGGACCTCTACCGGGAGCTGGTCCGCCTCGGCCTCGAGCACCCCCACTCGGCCGCGGGCTCCGGCCAGGCCACCCGCCACCGCTTCGCCGCCACCGGCGACCCCGACCACTTCCAGGCCCTCGCGCGCCGCTTCCTCGGACCCGAGGTCGAGTCCGTGCGACGCCTGGAGACGATCGGCGCGCCCCGCCCCGCGGCCGCGCCGGTCCCGACGCGCTCGGCGGCCTCCGTCCGGCCGGGCCCCGAGCAGGAGGGTGTGACGTGAAGCTGACCATCATCGGGGCCTCCGGGTCCTTCCCCGGCCCGGGCTCGCCCGCCTCGTGCTACCTCCTCACCGCCGAGGGCGTGGCCGAGGACGGCGTCACCCCGCGCACGTGGCGGATCCTGCTCGACCTCGGCAACGGCGCCCTCGGCGTGCTGCAGCGCTACGTCGAGCTCGAGGACCTGGACGGCATCCTGCTCTCCCACCTGCACCCGGACCACTTCATGGACCTGTGCGGGATGCACGTGGCCATCCGCTGGAACCCGGCCGGCTGGGGACGCGGCCGGCTGCCCGTCTACGGACCCGCCGGCACCGCCGACCGCATCGCCGAGGCGTACGGGATGGACCCCGAGCCGGGGATGCACCAGGACTTCGAGTTCCGGTGCTGGGCCGCCGGCCGCCCCGAGCGGCTCGGTCCGTTCCGGTTCACCCCGGTCCCCGTGCGCCATCCCATCGACGAGGCCTACGCGATCCGGGTCGAGGTGGACCGCGTCGACGACGACGGCGACGTCACCACCCGCGTGCTCACCTACTCCGGGGACACCGACGCGTGTGAGGGGCTCGTCGAGGCCGCGCGGGACGCGGACGTGTTCCTGTGCGAGGCCGCCTTCCACGAGGGCCGGGACGACGGCATCGACGGCGTCCACCTGACCGGCCGACGGGCCGGCGAGACGGCGGCGCAGGCCGGGGCCCGGAAGCTGCTGCTCACACACCTGCCGGTGTGGAACGATCCGCAGCGCGCCGTCCAGGAGGCCCGCGCGGTGTACGACGGCCCGCTGGCCGTCGCCGTCTCGGGGCTGAGCTACGGCGTCTGAGGGCGTGCCTAGACTGGAGGCCATGAGCTCTCCCGCCCCCACCGCCCCCCGCCCGGACGGCCGCGCCGTCGACGAGCTG
Source organism: Micrococcus luteus (assembly GCF_014138885.1). Taxonomy (NCBI): domain Bacteria; kingdom Bacillati; phylum Actinomycetota; class Actinomycetes; order Micrococcales; family Micrococcaceae; genus Micrococcus; species Micrococcus luteus. Next base: position 631,601 of record NZ_JACJIK010000001.1, on the reverse strand, counting down.
CGCCCCATCACCATCACCCGGGGCTGGTCCCGGCAGGCGGAGGGCTCGGCCCTGATCGAGTTCGGGAACACCCGCGTGCTGTGCACCGCCTCCTTCACCGAGGGCGTGCCGCGCTGGCTCAAGGGCGAGGGGACCGGCTGGGTCACCGCCGAGTACGCGATGCTCCCGCGGGCCACCAACGAGCGCAGCCAGCGCGAGTCCGTCAAGGGCCGGATCGGCGGGCGCACCCACGAGATCTCCCGCCTGATCGGCCGGTCCCTGCGCGCCGTCATCGACCTGTCCGCCCTGGGGGAGAACACCATCGTCCTGGACTGCGACGTCCTCGATGCCGACGGCGGCACCCGCACCGCCGCCATCACGGGCGCCTACGTCGCCCTCGCCGAGGCGGTGGCCTGGGCGCGGCGCGAGGGGATCCTCGCGAAGGGCGCCGCCGTCCTCAAGGACTCCGTCGCCGCGGTGTCCGTGGGCATCGTGGACGGGGTGCCCGTCCTCGACCTGCCGTACGTGGAGGACGTGAAGGCGGAGACGGACATGAACGTGGTCGTCACCGGGGCCGGGGAGTTCGTGGAGGTGCAGGGCACCGCCGAGGGCGCGCCGTTCACCCGCGCCGAGCTGGACACCCTGCTGGACCTGGCCCTGATCGGCACGGGTGAGCTGGCCCGCATCCAGGCCGAGACCCTGGCCGCCGCCACGGAGGACCGGGCGTGAGCGCGCCCGCCTCCTCGTCGGCAGGCCTGCCGGAGGGCGCCCGCGTCGTGCTCGCCACGCACAACGCGGGCAAGGTGCGCGAGCTGCGGCAGCTGCTCGCCGGCGCCGTGCCCGGCCTCGACGTGGAGGCCGCGGTGGTGGACGCGGGCGCCGTGGGCGCCCCGGACGTCGTCGAGGACGGCGTCACGTTCGCCCAGAACGCGCTGAAGAAGGCCCGCGCCGTGGCCGCGCACACGGGGCTGATCGCCGTCGCGGACGACTCCGGTCTGGCCGTGGACGTGCTGCACGGCGCCCCCGGGATCTTCTCGGCCCGCTGGGCCGGGCGCCACGGGGACGACCGTGCCAACCTCGAGCTGCTGCTGGCCCAGCTGGCCGACGTGCCGGACGAGCATCGGGGTGCCCAGTTCGTGTGCGCCGCCGCGCTCGCGGTCCCCAGCGGCCCGGACGCCGCGGGCGCCCGGGCCATCCACGTCGAGCACGTCGAGCACGGCCGCCTGCCCGGCACCCTGCTGCGCGAGCCCGTGGGGGACGGCGGCTTCGGCTACGACCCGATCCTGCGCCCCGAGGGCCGGGACGTGTCCACCGCGCAGCTGAGCCCCGAGGACAAGAACGCGATCAGCCACCGGGGGCACGCCTTCCGCGCCCTGCTGCCCTACCTGGTGGACGCGCTCGACGCGCGCCCGTGAGCGGCGGGCGCGCCCCCGTGCCGGGGCTGGACTTCACCGCGATCGACTTCGAGACCGCCAACGGCTTCCGCGGCTCCCCGTGTGCCGTGGGCGCCGTCCGGGTGCGGGACGGGGTCATGGTGGACCGTGCGGAGTGGCTGATCCGTCCGCCCGTCGGCTTCGACCGGTTCGATCCCCGCAACGTGCGCATCCACGGCATCACCGAGGACCGCGTCCTGGACGCCCCCCGGTTCGCGCAGGTGTACGACGAGCTCGCGGACTTCGTGGGGACGGACGTGCTCGCGGCGCACAACGCGGGCTTCGACGTCGGCGTCATCGAGTCCGGCCTCGAGGTCTCCGGCCGGGACGTGCCGGGCCTGGAGTTCGTGTGCACCCTGGTGCTGGCGCGCCGCGTCTACGACCTGCCCTCGTACGCCCTGCCCTCCGCGGCGCGCGAGGCCGGGTTCACCCCGGGACGCCACCACGACGCACTGGCCGACGCCGAGGCCTGCGCGGCCATCCTCGTGGACATCGGCCGGCGCGTGCTGGGGGCGCCGCCGGCCGACGCGGAGATTCTGCCCGGGCTGACCGACGCGCCGGCCGGCCGCGGCGTCGACCGCCTGATGCGGGCCCAGGGGCTGGGCGTCAGCGTCCTCGCCCCCCGGGCGGCGGGATCGGGCGCCGAGTCGAAGGCCACCCGCCAGGCCCGGCGCACTGAGGGCGTCTTCGACGCGCGGGTCCCGCTGCGGGACGAACGCGCCATGCCCGACTTCATGCGCTGGCCGGACGAGGGCGTCAATCCGCCCCCGAACCCGACCGCCGACCCGGGTCACCCCCTGTTCGGCCAGACCGTGGTGTTCACGGGCGGCATCGGCATGTCGCGTCAGAGTGCCAAGACGCGCGCGGCCGCGCACGGCGCGCAGACCGCGAACCGGGTGGGCGCGGCCACCACGATGCTCGTCGTGGGGGACGGCTTCGAGGCCGCGGACCTGCACCGCCCGCGCGCCGAGGACGGGGCACCGCAGGCCGTGACCACGGCGCTGGCGCACCGCAAGACGCGGGACGCCCTGCGCCGGCGGGACCGTGGGCAGGCCATCGCCCTGGTCTCCGAGGGGGAGTTCCTGCAGATGCTCGACGGGAACTGGCCGGACGCCGCGCGCTGAACCACTCAGGTGGTCGCGGCGCTCCAGCGCCGGGCGGCCTCCAGGACGACCTCGCGCTCGGCGATCCACCCCGGGACGGAGGCCTCGGCCGCGGCGCGGTCCGCGGGGTCGTGCGCGCCGAACACGGCGGTGCCGTGCGCCGCGCCGAGCACCTGCCCGGCCAGCGAGGCCGTGGAGTCGGAGTCGCCGTCGTGGTTCACGCCGATCCGCAGCGCCAGGGCGAGCGCCGCCGCCGGATCGGCCGGGTGCGCCGCCTGCGCGGTGAGCGCGGCATACAGCGCGATGGCCAGGGCCTCCTCCGCGACCCAGCCCTCGCCGAGCGCGGTGGGGAGGGCACCGGGGGCGCCGGGGTCGGCGTCGACGGTGCCGGCCAGGTCGACCGCCGCGGTCACGGCGGCGCGGGTCTCCTCGGCCTCCTCGCCCAGGCCGTCGAGCCACGCGCGGGCGTGCGCGACCGCGGCGGCCAGGTCCAGGCCGCGCAGCAGGGCCGCGATGACGAGGGCGTACGCGCCCGCCGCGACCCACGCGGTGGGGTGGCCGTGCGTGAGGACGGCCCCCTGGCGGGCGAGGGACACGACGTGCGGGTCCTCGAGCCCCGGCACCATCCCGTACGGGGCCGAGCGCATGACCGTCCCGCAGCCCTTCGAACCCGGGTTGTGCGGGTCGCCCGGCAGGCCCATCCCCGGTTCGGCGAGCCCGGTCAGGCACGCGGTGCCCGGCGCGCGGCGCACCTTCAGCTCCGCGTGCGCGTCGATCCAGCGGGGCGGGGCCGGGGGAGCGCCCTCGGGCAGCGCGCCGTCCTGCGTGGCGAACCAGCGCAGGCACGCGAGCCACACGCACGCCGCAGGATCGGCCGGGACGCCGTCGTTCTGCCACTCGATCCACTCGAGCAGGCCGTCGAGCACGTACAGCGTCAGCTGCGTGTCGTCGGTGATCGGCAGGGCGTGGGCGCCCTCCTGGGCGAGCAGGTCCGCGGCGTCGGTGACGCCGGCGGGGCCGTGCACCGCCGCGATCCCCGACGCGGGGGTGAACTCGACGACGCCGCCCAGCGCGTCCCCGGCGGCACCGGCCGCGAGGAGGGCCAGGACCCGGTCGGCGTGCTCGGGGCCGGGCAGGGGCGTGGACGAGGAGGCGGTGGGCTCGGGCGCGGTGGCGGACATGCCGCCATCGTACGAGCTGCACCGCGTCGTGCTTATCCCGTCCACACCCTCCCTAGAGTGGGCCGCATGATCCTGCTGCACACCTCGGACTGGCATCTGGGCCGGTCGTTCCACGGCACCGGGCTGCTCGAGGCCCAGGAGGAGGTCCTGGACGCCCTCGTCGCGACCGTGACGGAGCGCGGCGTGGACGCCGTCCTGCTGGCCGGGGACGTGTACGACCGCGCGCTGCCGCCGGCGGACGCCGTCCGGCTGCTGGACCGGACGCTCACCCGGCTGCACGCGGCCGGCGCCCAGGTGGTGCTCACGAGCGGCAACCACGACTCGGCGGTGCGCCTCGGCTTCGGCGGCGGACTCCTGGCGGCCGCGGGCGTGCACGTGCGCGCGGACGCGGCGGAGCTGGACCGCCCCGTGCTGCTCACCGAGCCCGGAGTCGACGGCGGTGCGGGCCAGACCGTGGCCGTCTACGGCATCCCCTACCTCGAACCGCGCCACCAGGGACCGGCCTGGGGCGTGGAGGCCCACCACACGGCCGTGCTGACGGAGGCGGTCCGCCGCGTCCACGCCGATCTGGCCGCCCGCCGCGCCGAGACGCCGGAGCCGGTGGCCGCCGTCGTGCTGGCCCACCTGTTCGCGGCCGGGGGCCACGGCTCCGAGTCCGAACGGGACATCGGCGAGGGCGAGCACGTCGAGCCGGACGCCCCGCCCGAGATGCTGGTGGGCACGCTGGGGCAGGTGCCGGTCTCCGTGTTCGACGGGCTCGACTACGCGGCCCTGGGCCACCTGCACGGCCGCCAGCGGCTGGCAGAGCACGTGCGGTACTCCGGCTCACCGCTGCCGTACTCCTTCTCCGAGGCGGGCCACCGCAAGGGCGGCTGGCTCGTCCACGTCACGGGCGGGGCCGTCACCGACGTCGAGGCCGTGGACTTTGACGCCGGACGGCGCCTGGCGGTGCTGTCCGGGCCGATCGAGGACCTGCTGGAGTCCCCGGAGTTCGCGTGGGCGGAGCAGTGCTGGGTGCAGGTCACCGTCACCGACGACGAACGCCCCGAGCGGGCCCTGGAGCGCCTGAAGACCCGGTTCCCCTCCGTGCTCGTCTTCCGCCACGAACCGGCCGGCGGGAGGCGGGCCCGGGAGCGGACCTACGCCCAGGTCCTGCGGCAGGCACCCTCGGACCACGCGCTCGCGGTCGGTTTCGTGGACCACGTCCGGCAGCGGCCGGCCAGCGGGGCCGAGCAGGACCTGCTGCGGGACGCCCTCGAGGCCGCTCGCGCGGGGGAGGTGCGCGCATGAGGATCCATCGGATGCGCCTGGAGGGGCTCGGGCCCTACGCCCAGGCGCAGGACGTCGACTTCGACCGGCTCAACGCGGGCGGCCTGTTCCTGCTGGACGGGCCCACCGGCGCGGGCAAGTCCACGGTGCTGGCCGCGCTGTGCTTCGCCCTCTACGGGACCGTGCCGGGCGGACGGTCGGCCGAGTCGCTCGTGACCACGCTGCGCGAGCCCGGCGCGGTGATCCCCGAGGTGCAGGTCGAGTTCACCGTGCAGGGCCGGCGCTTCGAGGTGGTCCGCTCGCCCAAGCACGAGCGGCCCCGCCGGAGACGCAGCGCGGCGGGCGGCGCCACCGTCACCACGCAGGCCACGGTCTCCCTGCGGGAACGCGTGGACGGGGAATGGACGGCGCCGCTCACCCGGGCGGACGAGGTCGGCCAGCAGATCGCGGCCGTCCTGCACCTGGACGCCGAGCAGTTCATGCAGGTGGTCCTGCTGCCTCAGGGACAGTTCGCCCAGTTCCTCACCGCGAAGTCGGATGAGCGCCGCGTCCTGCTGCGGCGGCTCTTCGGCACGCAGCGCTTCGACGGCGTCGAGGAGCACCTGCGCGTCGAGACGGCCCGGCTGGACACCGCGGTGGCCGTGGACGCGGACGTGGCCCGGACCGCGCGGGCACAGCTGGCCGAGGCGCTCCACGAGGCGCTCGGCCCGGACTGGCATGCGCCGGAGCCGTCACCGGACACGGACGACCGGCTGCTCGCCCTCGCCGCCGAGCGCGCAGGTCGCGCCCACGAGGACGCGCGGGCCGACCTCGCCACGGCCCGCGCCGCGGAGCAGCGGGCCCGGGTGACGGCGCGTGAGCTGGAGACCCGCGGGCGGGACCTGGCCGCGGCCGAGGCGTGGGCGAGCCGTCGACGCGACCACGACGCCGAGGCCGAGACCGCCGCGGCGCGGCGCCGCGCCGTCGACGCCCATGAGCGCGCCGGGCGGGTGCTCGCGGCCGCCCAGCGGGCCACCGCGGCGGCGGACGCCGCCGGCACCGCGTCGGAGACGGTGACGGAGGCCCTGGCGCACGTCGAGGACGAGCCGACCGCGGCGGCGTGGCTCGCCGCCGCCCGGGCGGACGGGGCCGCCGACGCGCCCGCCTCCCGCCAGGCGCTGGGGGAGGCCGAGCGCGCCGCGGAGGCGGTGGCACGCGCCGTCCAGGACCGTGCCCGGATGGGCGAGCTGGAGCAGGAGGCGGCCGCCGCGGCGGAGCGTCGGGCCGAGATCGGCCGCGACCGCGCCGCCCTGGTCGAGTCCCGCCCCGAGCGTGAGGCGGCCGTCGCGGCACACCGCGCGGCCGTCGAACGCGGCACCGAGCGTCTCGGCGCCCGGGAGGCCGTGGACCGCGCCGTGTCCGAGGCCGCCGCTCGCCGCACGGCCGCCGAGGCCGCGGCCGCCCGCGCCGTCGAGGCAGAGACCGCGGCCCGGGCCCACCGGGAGGCACAGGAGCGGCGACGCGAGGCCGCCGAACGGCACGTCGGTCTGCTGCGTGCCCGGTACGAGCAGGCCGCCTCCGAACTGGCGGAGCGGCTCGTGCCCGGCGAGCCGTGCGCCGTGTGCGGCTCGCCCGAGCACCCGGCCCCGGCCGCCACCGCGGACACCACGGTGACCGAGGCGGACGTGCGGGACGCCGAGCAGGCCCGGACCGCGGCCGACCGGGCCGCGACCGACGCCGAGACCGCCCTGCGCGCCGCCGAGCAGACCCTCCGCACGGCGCGCGAGGCCGCCGCCGGGCTCGCACCCGAGGCCGCGCGAGAGGCGCTCGAGCGCGCCGAGGCCGAACGGGCCGCGCTGGACCAGGCGGCGAAGGACCTCGCCGCGGACCGCCGGCGGCTGACCGCCGCCGAGAAGACGCTCGCCGGGGCCGACGAGACCGCCGCCGCGCTCGCGGCCGAGGACGGTCGGCTCGCCGAGGCCGCCGCCCACCGTGCCGCCCGGCTGACCGAGCTGCGGGACGCCGTCGAGGCCGCCCGCGGTGACGCCGAGACCCTCGACGCCCGCCGCGACCAGGTCACCGCCGCACGCCGGGTCCTGGCCGCCCTCGCTGCGGCGCAGGACGAGGACGCGCGCGCCCGGGCGGTCGCCGACGAGACCGACCAGGCGCTCACCGCCGCGCTGGCCGAACAGCGCTTCGACGACGTCGACGCGGCGCGCGCGGCCCGCCTCGAGGAGACGGAGGCCGCCGCGCGCACGGCCGCCGTGCAGGAGTGGCACGCCGAACGGGCCCGCCTCGCCGAGCTCGAGGCGAGCGAGCCCGTCCGCCGGGGCCGCGCCCTCGCCGAGGCGGGCGTCGAGCCGCCGACCGAGGAGCAGACCCGCGCCGCCGCCGAGGCGCTCGCCGCGGCCGAGGCCGCGAGCTCGTCCCGGGCGACGGCGGTCGGGCGACTCGATTCACTCGTCGCCACGGTGCGCCGCCAGTCAGCCGCCCTGACCGAGGTCCTGGAGCGGTCCGCCGGGCTCATCGCCGAGCACACGCGGGTGCGGGGGCTGCTCGACCTCGTCCGCGGCGGCGGGGAGAACCTGCTCAAGATGCCCCTGACGAGCTACGTCCTCGCCGGGCGGCTCGAGGAGGTCGCCGCCGCGGCCACCGAGCGTCTGCTCGCCATGACGGACCAGCGGTATTCGATCGAGTACTCCGACGCCGTGGGCGGGCGCGGGAACAAGGGCCTCGAACTCGTCATCCGGGACCACTACGTGGACGAGACGCGCCACCCGGCCACGCTCTCGGGCGGCGAGACCTTCATGGCCTCCCTCGCCCTCGCCCTGGGGCTCGCGGACACCGTGCAGGCCGAAGCCGGCGGCATCGAACTGGACACGCTCTTCGTGGACGAGGGCTTCGGCTCGCTCGACGCGGACACCCTCGACGACGTCCTGGACGTCGTGGACACCCTGCGGACCGGTGGCCGGACCGTGGGCCTCGTCTCCCACGTCGAACGGATGAGGCAGGAGATCGGCGTGCGCCTCGAGGTGCGCAAGGACCGGCGCGGCTCGAGCCTCGCGGTGCACGACGGCGCCTGAGCGACGGGGGTGCGCCCCGCCGCCCCGGCCCGCGCCACGCGTGAGGTCAGGCCCGGCGCCACCGCCGGCGGAGGCGCTGCCGGAGTCGGCCGAGGCGTCCGGCGTCGAGCTCGGACGGGGCCGCCCAACGCTCCTCAGCCCGGCGCGCCTGCTCGGCCGCGCGCTCGGCCGCGACGCGCTGCGCCTCCCGCTCGGCCGCGACACGGCGCTCCTCCTGCAGGCGGCGCTCCCCGCGGACCTCGGTGAGCCGGTACAGCACGGGCACGAGCACGAGCGTGAGCAGGGTGGAGGACACCAGGCCGCCCACCACGGCCACCGCGAGGGGCTGGGAGATGAACCCCGCGTGCCCCGTGATGCCCAGGGCCATCGGGGTCATGGCCAGGATGGTGGCCAGGGCCGTCATCACCACCGGGCGCACGCGGTTGAGCGCGCCCACCTCGATCGCCTCGTCCAGGGTCATGCCGCGGTCGCGGCGGTACTGGTTGATCAGGTCGATCAGCACGATCGCGTTCGTCACCACGATGCCCACCAGCATGAGCAGCCCGATCATCGTGGACAGTCCCAGCGGCGTGCCGGTGGCCAGCAGCGCCAGGAACACGCCCGTGGCGGCGAAGGGGATCGACACGAGCAGCACGAGCGGCTGGCGCAGCGAGTTGAACGTCGCCACCATCACGACGTACACGGTCGCCACGGCGGCCAGCAGCGCCAGTCCGAGGTCCCGGAACGTCTGCGCCTGCTGCTCCGCCGCGCCGCCCACGGCCGCGGTGACGCCCTCGGGCAGGTCCAGCTCCGCCACGGCCTGCGTGACCCGGCGCGAGACGGCCCCGAGGTCCTCGTCGTCCGGGGTCACCGTGACGACGGCGGTCCGCTCGCCGTTCGAGGACGTCACCCGGGCAGGTACGGACATCCGCGAGACCTCGGCGAGGTCCCCCAGCGGCACGGGTCCCTCGGCCGTCTCCACGGGCACCTGGCGCAGGGCGTCGAGGGACTCGACCGGCTCCGGGTCACCCAGCTGCACCGCGAAGCTCTCGAACCCGAAGCGGACGTCGCCCACGGGCGCGGCCTGCAGGGCGGCGGCGGCCTGGCCGGCCACCGCCTCCTCGGTCAGGCCGAGCCGGGCGGCGGCGACGGTGTCCACGTCCACCTGGAACGTCGGGCGCAGGTCCGAGGCCGGCGTCGTCACCTCGCGGGCGCCCTCGACGGGCCGCAGCGCCTCGGCGACCTGATCGGCGGCCGCGGTGAGGGCCTGCGGGTCGGGGGCGGAGACGGACACCTCGATGTCCTGGCCGCCGCTCGGCCCCTGCTGCGTGGAGACGGACACGTCGCCCACGCCGTCGAGACCGGTGAGCTCGGCGCGCACCCCGTCCTGAAGGGCCACCTGGTCCGCATCCGGGTCGGTCACCACCGTGAACCGGGCCCGGTCCGCCGAGGAGCCGCCGAAGGCCCCCATCGGGCCGGCGGCGGTGCCGGCCGTCCACTGGACGGTCTCGACGCCGTCGGTGTCCAGCAGCACGCGTTCGATGCGCTCGGCGGCGGCGGCCGTGGTCTCCAGAGACGCCCCCGGCTCCTGCTCCGCCGTGACGACGAACGAGTTCTGTCCCGAGTCGCCCAGGAGGTTCGTGGGGATCAGCGGGACCAGCGCGGCCGTGCCGGCCAGCAGCGCCAGGGCGGCGGCGAGGGTGACCACGGTGTGCCGCTGCGTCCAGCGCAGCACCGGGCGGTAGGCCCGCGTGAGCCATCCGCCGGCCGCCACGGGCCGGTCGCCGGGGACGGCGGGCGCGGCCGTGGTCTCGGCCCCGCGCCGCGGGGCGCGCAGGAACCACCAGCACAGCACCGGCACGATCGTCAGGGCGACGACGAGGGAGGCCAGCAGGGCGACCGTGGCGGTCACGGCGAAGGGCCGGAACAGCTCGCCGGCCAGGCCGCCCACGAAGGCGATGGGCAGGAACACCGCCACGGAGACCAGGGTGGAGGCGGTGATCGCGGTGGCGACCTCGCGCGTGCCGTCCAGGATCGCGGTGCGCCGGTCGGCGCCCAGGCCGAGGTGCCGGCGGATGTTCTCCACCACCACGATCGCGTCGTCCACGACCCGGCCGATCGAGATCGTCAGCGCCCCGAGCGTCAGCGTGTTGAGGGAGTAGCCGAAGGCCGCGACCCCGATGAGGGCGGCCAGCAGGGACAGCGGAATGGACATGGCGGTGACGAGGGTGGAGCGCACCGAGAGCAGGAACACGGCGATCACCAGCACGGCGAACGCCAGGCCCAGCAGGCCCTCCTGGAACAGCGTGTCGATGGACTGCTGGATGAACGGGGCCTGGTCGAACACCACGGTCAGGTCCGCGCCGCCGCCGACCAGGGACGCCAGCTCCGGCAGGGCGTCGCGCACGGCCTGAGAGACCGCCACGAGGTCGGCGTCCGGGGTCGCGGTCACGGAGACGGACAGCGTCGGCACCCCGTCGGTGCGGGTCAGCGAGGTGGGGGCCGCGGCCACGAGGGTGACGTCGGCGACCTCGTCCAGGGTGCGCGGTTCGCCGTCGCCGGAGGGAGCGACGACGATCCCGCGCAGGCCCTCGAGGTCCTCGACGGCGGCGCCCGCCTGGACGGGATAGGTGGTCGCGCCCTCGGTGACCTGGCCGACGGGGAAGAGGCCGGCGTTCTCCTCGAGCGCGTCGGTGATGTCGGAGGTGGTCAGCCCGGCGGCGGCGAGCGCGGCCGGGTCCGGGACCACGGAGACGTTCTCGTCCGTGCCGCCGAGGACGTCGGCGCCGCGGACGCCGTCGATCTTCTGCAGCCGCGGGGCCAGGACGTCCTCGGCGCGGCGGCGCAGGGTGTTGAGGTCCTCGTCCCCGGACAGGGCGAGGAAGACCACCGGGAAGTCGGAGACGGAGCCCGCGAAGGACGAGGTCTCCGCCTCCTCCGGCAGCTGCGGCCCCAGGTTGGCCACCACGCGGTCCACCTGGGACCGGGCCCGGTTCAGGTCTGTGCCGTAGGCGAACTCCAGCTGGACCGCGTTGAAGCCGGACTGCGACGTGGACCGCGAGGATTCGAGCCCCTCCACGGCCTGCAGGGCCGTCTCGAGGGGCTCGCCCACCTGAGCGTCCACGACCTCGGGGGACGCCCCCGGGTAGAGCGTCGAGACGGAGATGACGGGCAGCTCGAGCGGGGGGATCAGCTCCCGCTTGAGCTGCCCGGCGGAGAGGACGCCGAACACCGCGATGAACACGGTGACGAGCGCCACGAGCGCCCGCCGACCGAGTGAGAACCGTGCGAGCGCTCCCATCGGGGCGTCAGGCCAGCTTCAGTGCGGCGTCCGTGACGGTGCGGACCTCGTCCAGCAGCGCCGGGTCGTCGTTGAGCGTGTGGCCCAGGGACGGGATGAGCTCCTTGAGCGTGCCGTCCCAGCCGGCCATCTTCGCGGGGAAGCAGCGCTCGAGCAGCTTCACCATGATGGGGGCCGCGGTGGAGGCGCCCGGCGAGGCGCCGAGCAGGCCGCCGAGCGAGCCGTCCGCGTGCGTGACGACCTCGGTGCCGAACTGCAGGACGCCGCCGAAGCGGCCCTTGCGCTTCATCACCTGCACGCGCTGGCCCGCGGTGATCAGCTCCCACTCGCCGCCGTCGGCCTCCGGGTAGAACTCGTGCAGCGCGTCGATCTTCTTGTCCCGGGACTTCAGCACCTCGGTCACGAGGTACTTGGTCAGGTCCATGTTGTCCTTGGCCACGTCCAGCATCGTGCTGAGGTTGTGCGGGCGCACGGACAGCGGCAGGTCCAGGTAGGAGCCGGTCTTGAGGAAGTTCGTGGAGAACCCGGCGTAGGGGCCGAACAGCAGGGAGCGCTTGCCGTTGACGAAGCGGGTGTCCAGGTGGGGCACGGACATCGGCGGGGCGCCGACGGCGGCCTGGCCGTACACCTTGGCCATGTGCTGGTTGACCACGGACTCGTCCGTGCAGCGCAGGAACTGGCCGGAGACCGGGAAGCCGCCGAAGCCCTTGGCCTCGGGGATGCCGGACTTCTGCAGCAGGGGCAGGGCGCCGCCGCCGGCACCGACGAAGACGAAGCGGGCGCGGTCCACGAGCTCGGAGCCGGCGGCCTTGTTCTTGACCTTGACCTCCCAGCGGCCGTCCGTGCCGCGGGTGAGGCCGGTGACCTTGTGACCGAAGCGCACCTCGGCGCCGGCGCCGGCCATGGCCGTGATGAGCTGGCGGGTGAGGGAGCCGAAGTCGACGTCGGTGCCGCCGGTGTTGCGGGACGCCGCCAGGCGCTGGCCCGGCTCACGGCCCTCGATCAGCAGCGGGGCCCAGGCACGGATCTGCTCCGGGTCCTCGCTGTGCTCCATGCCGGCGAACAGCGGCTGGGCGGACATGGCCTCATAGCGGGTGCGGAGGTAGTCCGCGTGGTCGTCACCCCACACGAAGGACATGTGCGGCAGCGGGTTGATGAAGGACTTGGGGTCCTTGAGCGTGCCGTCCGCCACCAGGGAGGACCAGAACTGGCGGGTGGTCCAGAACTGCTCGTTGATGCCCAGCGCCTTGGTGACGTCCACCCGTCCGTTCTTGTCCATGGGCGAGTAGTTCAGCTCGCACAGGGCGGCGTGGCCGGTGCCCGCGTTGTTCCACGGGTCGGAGGACTCCAGGCCGGCCTGATCGAGGCTCTCGTACAGGGCGATGGACCAGGTGGGCTCGAGCTTCTGCAGCAGCACGCCCAGGGTGGCGCTCATGATGCCGCCGCCGATCAGGACGACGTCGTGGGTGGCGGTGGACGAGGTGGTGGGCACGGTCAACTCCTGAAGCAGAACGACGGCGGGTGGGCGCAGTGCGACCAGGCCGAGCAGTGGCGGTCGGGCCGGGCGCCGTGATCTCCCACTGTACTACCGGTGCGTTCAGCCTTCGGTCAGCCTGACGCGCGAGAAGGGCTCGTCCAGCTGCGGCGACGTCGGGTAGGAGGCCACGCGCGGGCCGGTGGCCAGGGCCGAGATCGGATAGACCAGCGGCAGCGCCGGCAGGTCGAGGGCCATGGCCCGGACGACGCGGCGGAACAGGGCGCGGCGCGCGTCGTCGTCGTTCTCGGCCGCCGCCGCGTCCACGTCCTCGACGACGCGCGGGTTGCGGTAGCCGGTCTCGGCGCGGCCCGAGCGCGCGAAGGGCTCGAGGAACGCGTGCGGGTCGCGATAGTCGCCGGTGCGGCCCATCAGGTGCAGGGCTCGGGTGGGCCGGGAGACGACGGCGTGCAGGTAGTCCTGGTCCTCCGGCACGGGCACGGGCACGATGTGCATCCCCACCGCGCCGAGGTCGCGGGCGACCATCGCGTAGACCCGCTCCGGCTCGGGCAGGGAGGGGCGGGCCGTGCCGGCCGGGTAGAGGAACTCCAACGGCTCCCCGTCGTATCCCGCCAGGTGGAGGAACTCGCGGGCCCGGCCCGGGTTGACGTCGTAGCGCCGCGCCTCCTCGTCGCCGACGCCGAGGGACGGGGGGACGAGGTCGTGGGCCAGGCGGGTGCCCTCGAGGAAGACGTCGCTGCCGGCGATGCGCGGGCGGTCCACCGCGTACGCGATCGCCTGGCGCAGGTACTGCGAGCGCACGCGCGGGTGGTCCAGGTTCATGCCCACGTAGAGCACGCCCAGGGGGTCCCGGGGCAGCACCTGGGTGCCGGCCTCGACGAGGGGGCGCAGCTGGCCGGGGGCGACGACGTCGATCACGTCCGCCGAGCCGCGCCGCAGCTCCCGCAGGCGCACGGAGGCCCGACCCCACGCCTGCACGGCCACCGGGTACGCCGCCGGATCGGAGCCGCGGTGGCGGGCGCTGGGGACCAGGATCGTCGCGCCCGAGGCGCCCGGGTGGGCGCGCGTGAGCTCGGCGGTCTCCGCGGCGTCGGCCCAGCGGTAGGGGCCGGTGCCGGCGGGGGTGGTGACCTCGGAGCCGTCCACGTCGACCGTGCGGTCCCACGAGGCCGGCGAGGAGATCGCGAAGGCCGGCGAGGCCAGCGCGGCCGCGAGGTGACGGCGGGGGGAGTGCAGGCGCAGCCGCACCTCGAGCTCTCCGCGGGCCTCGACGCCGGCGAAGGCGGAGTCCGCATCCCCGGCGTATCCGCCGAAGGCCGAGACGAACGAGGAGGGCGGGGCGACGGTCCCGTCCACGGGCGCAGGGGCGGAGGCCCACCGCTCGATGTTCGCGACCACGGCGGCGGCGTCGCACGGCTCGCCGTCGTCGAACACCACCCCGGAGACCAGGTGGAACGTGTGGAGGCGGCCGCCGTCGGACTCCTCATGCCGCTCGGCGAGGCGGGGCGTGGGGGCGCCGGTGTCCGCGTCCACGCCGAGCAGCGTCTCGAAGACCTGGCGGATCAGACGGAAGGACTCGACGTCCAGCGCGCGGGCCGGATCTCGCGTCAGCGCCCGCGCCGGGGCGCCGACCACGAGCAGTCGGCCCGGGCCCGAGGAGGTCGGGGCGGCGGAGGACGGCGCCGCGGGCGACGTCGTGCAGCCGGCCACGCTCAGGCCGAGCAGGCCCAGGCCCCCGCCGAGGAAGGCGCGGCGAGTGGGCTGCATGGCGGCCTCCTCTGGCAGGTGACGTCGGGGTCGGGCGGGCCCGGGGAGTGCGGGCGGGGGGACTCGAACCCCCACGTCCAGGACACTGGAACCTAAATCCAGCGCGTCTACCAGTTCCGCCACGCCCGCGCACACCCCGCGCGGGCGGGGCGAGGCCCGATCCTACCGTGCGGCGCCCGGGCGCGGCGGGCGGGGATCAGGCCTCGTCGAGGCCGAGGGTGCGGCGCAGTCGGGCCACGTGGCCGGTCGCCTTCACGTTGTACTGCGCGTGGGTGACCTTCCCGTCCGGGCCGACGACGATCGTGGAGCGGATCAGACCCTCGAAGGTCCGCCCGTAGTTCTTCTTCTCGCCCCAGGCGCCGTAGGCCTCGGCCACCGCGTGGTCCTCGTCCGAGAGCAGGGGGAACGTCAGGCCCTCCTGCTCGGCGAACCGGATGATCTTGCCGATCGGGTCGGGGGAGATCCCCAGGACGACGTAGCCGGCCGCGGTCAGGGAGGCGAGGCTGTCCCGGAAGTCGCAGGCCTGCGTGGTGCAGCCGGGCGTGGACGCGGCCGGGTAGAAGTAGACGATCGTGTGCTTGCCCGCGCTGTCGCGCAGCGAGACGGGCCGGCCCTCCTGGTCCTGGAGGGTGAACGCGGGTGCCGTGTCGCCGGGCTGGAGGCGGTGCTGGGTCGTGTCGGTCATGGGCCCCAGCCTACGGTGGGCCCGGGCGGGGAGCGAGGACGACGAAGGCCCCGTCTCCGTGGAGACGGGGCCTTCGCTTCGGTGGGTGCACCCCCCGGGACTCGAACCCGGAACCTGCTGATTAAGAGTCAGATGCTCTACCGGTTGAGCTAGAGGTGCAGGTGCCGCACCGCCTCTCGGATCTCTCCGGTGCGCCGTGCAACGAGGTGAAACCCTACCAGGGGTTTCAGACGCCGCGCAAATCGGGGGGCGTGACGTCCGTCGCGTCCGTCTCCGGGGTCGCGTAGAGGCGGTCCAGTTCGTCCATGAAGGCGGTCATGAAGGCGTGGAAGTCGGTGGCGTCCTCGGCCTGGTCGAGCTCCGCGGTGCCGTCCTCCGTGAGGTCGCCCACCGGCACCCGCGTGTGCTCCGGGACGTCGAACCACGTCCGGAAGCCCGTGACGGTCTCCACCTGATAGCCGCTGCCCGTGTCCGCCACGGTGGCCACGTTGGCCAGGCCCACCTCGACGACGTCGGCGCGGTCCGTGGAGGCCTCGGTCACCGGGCCGTGCGGGTCGTCCTCGGCCACGCCCGGCGCGCGGCGGTCGTGGTCGTCCGGGGTGGAGGTGGGGTCGAACGGGCACAGCAGCATCTCGAGCGGCTGGTGGCGGTAGCCGATCACGAGGGGGGAGGAGGAGCCCGAGGGCTGGCCGTAGACGACGTTGTAGTCGCCGTGGTTGAACACGCGCGCATCGAAGACGCGGCGCAGCCGTCTGTGCAGGGTG
Source organism: Micrococcus luteus (assembly GCF_014138885.1). NCBI lineage: Bacteria > Bacillati > Actinomycetota > Actinomycetes > Micrococcales > Micrococcaceae > Micrococcus > Micrococcus luteus. The sequence goes on along the minus strand of NZ_JACJIK010000001.1, from coordinate 615,583 downwards.
GGCGTGTCCATGGGCCCAACGTACGCGGACCCGTCCGCGCGTGTCATGCTGCGGCACCCGTCACACGGGGACGTCGCGTCGGCCCGGTGGCGCCGTGCTCACTAGACTCCGCGGCATGGACTCCGCCGCGTCGACTCCCAGCACCCCGTCCGCCGCTCCCGACATCAAGCCGCGCTCGCGCGACGTCACCGACGGGATGGAGCGCACCGCCGCCCGCGGCATGCTCCGCGCGGTCGGCATGGGGGACGAGGACTTCGGCAAGCCGCAGATCGGCATCGCGTCGTCCTGGAACGAGATCACTCCCTGCAACCTCTCCCTGGACCGCCTCGCCCAGGCCTCGAAGGACGGCGTCCACGCCGCCGGCGGATATCCGCTGGAGTTCGGCACGGTCTCCGTCTCGGACGGCATCTCCATGGGCCACGAGGGCATGCACTTCTCGCTCGTCTCCCGCGAGGTGATCGCGGACTCGGTGGAGACCGTGATGATGGCCGAGCGCCTGGACGGCTCCGTCCTGCTCGCCGGCTGCGACAAGTCGCTGCCGGGCATGCTCATGGCCGCCGCCCGCCTGGACCTGGCGTCCGTGTTCGTCTACGCCGGCTCGATCATGCCGGGCGTGGCCCGCCTGACCGACGGCACCGAGAGGCAGGTGACCATCATCGACGCCTTCGAGGCGGTCGGCGCCTGCGCCCGCGGTCTCATGTCCGAGGAGGACCTGCTCCGCATCGAGAAGTCCATCGCCCCGGGTGAGGGCGCCTGCGGCGGCATGTACACCGCCAACACCATGGCCTCCATCGGTGAGGCCCTCGGCATGTCCCTGCCCGGTTCCGCCGCCGCCCCCTCCGCGGACCGCCGCCGCGACGCCTTCGCGCGCCGCTCCGGCGAGGCCGTGGTGAACATGCTCCGCCAGGGCATCACGGCCCGGGACATCATGACCAAGCCCGCGTTCGAGAACGCGATCGCCGTGACCATGGCGTTCGGCGGCTCCACCAACGCCGTGCTGCACCTGCTCGCCATCGCCCGGGAGGCGGGCGTGGACCTGCAGCTGTCCGACTTCAACCGCATCGCCGACCGCACCCCGCACATCGCCGACCTCAAGCCGTTCGGTCAGTACGTCATGACGGACGTGGACCGCATCGGCGGCGTCCCGGTGGTCATGAAGGCCCTGCTGGACGAGGGCCTGCTGCACGGGGACACCCTCACCGTCACCGGCAAGACCCTCGCCGAGAACCTGGCCGCGCTCGATCCGGACCCGGTGGACGGCAAGGTCATCCGGACCATGGACGACGCGCTGCACCCCAACGGCGGCATCGCGATCCTCCACGGCTCGCTGGCCCCGGAGGGCGCTGTCGTGAAGTCCGCCGGCTTCGATGCGGACGTCTTCGAGGGCACCGCGCGCGTCTTCGACCGGGAGCGCGCCGCCATGGACGCCCTCGAGGACGGGACCATCGCCGCCGGCGACGTGGTGGTCATCCGCTATGAGGGGCCGAAGGGCGGTCCGGGCATGCGCGAGATGCTCGCGATCACCGGCGCGATCAAGGGGGCGGGTCTGGGCAAGGACGTCCTGCTGATCACCGACGGGCGCTTCTCCGGCGGCACCACCGGCCTGTGCATCGGCCACATCGCCCCCGAGGCCGCCGAGGGAGGGCCGATCGGGCTGGTGCAGGACGGCGACCGCATCCGCGTGGACATCGCCGGACGCACCATGGACCTGCTCGTGGACGAGGCCGAGCTCGCCGCCCGCCGCGAGTCCTGGGAGCCGGTGGAGCCGAAGTTCACCACGGGCGTGCTGGGTAAGTACGCCAAGCTGGTGCACTCCGCCGCCGAGGGCGCCTACCTGGGCTGAGGCCCGGTCGGCCCGCACGCCGAGACGAGCAGAGGATGAGCATGCACGCGATCGACGCCCGGGCCGGGGGACCCGCGCCGCGTCCCGGGCGGGAGGCGCGCTGATGGAGGTCGTCATCCTGCCCGACGCCGCCGCCCTGGGCCGGCACGGCGCGGACGCGGTGGCCGCCCACGTGGCGGCCCGTCCCGAGGCCGTCCTGGGGCTGGCCACCGGCTCCTCGCCCCTGCCCGTCTACGACGAGCTCGCCCGCCGGGTCCGGGACGGGGAGCTGTCCCTGCGCTCCTGCCGCGCGTTCCTGCTGGACGAGTACGTCGGCCTGCCCGCGGGACACCCCGAGTCCTACCGCACCGTGATCGAGCGGGAGTTCGTCGTGCGCACGGACATCGCCCCGGAGGCCGTGCACGGTCCGGACGGCGGGGCGGCGGACGTCCCGGGCGCCTGCGCCGCCTACGAGGAGGCGCTGCGCGAGGCCGGCGGCGTGGACGTGCAGCTGCTCGGCGTGGGCACGGACGGGCACATCGCGTTCAACGAGCCCGGCTCCTCCCTCGCCTCCCGCACGCGCATCAAGGTGCTCGCCGAGCAGACCCGGCGGGACAACGCCCGCTTCTTCGACGGCGACCTCGACCAGGTCCCGACCCACTGCCTCACCCAGGGCGTGGGCACGATCCTCGACGCCCGACACCTGGTCCTGCTGGCCCGGGGCGAGGGCAAGGCCGAGGCGGTGCGGCAGCTCGTGGAGGGCCCCGTGAGCGCGCGCTGGCCGGTCACGGCCCTGCAGCTGCACCCGCATGTGACCGTCCTCGTGGACGAGGCCGCCGCCGGGCGACTCGAGCTCGCGGGGGAGTACCGCCACATGTGGGAGGCCAAGCCGTCCTGGCAGGGCCTCTGAGCGCCCCTCGTCCATCGACCCGCCCACCCCGGAAGGTGCATCCGTGCCCGCCTCGGTCCCTCACCGGCCGCGCGCCGAGCAGGCGCCGCAGGCCGCCGCGTCCCCGTCGGTGCTGCGCGCGGACCGCGTCCATGACGGCGAGCGCCTCGGCGGCCCCGGCTGGATCGCCCTGGCCGAGGGCCGGGTGGTGGCCGTCGGGACCGGGGACCCGCCGCGCACCCACGGCCCCGTCCACGACCTCGGCGACGCCCTCCTCGCTCCCGGCTGCGTGGACGTGCACTGCCACGGCGGCGGCGGACACGCCGTCGAGTCCGGCGCGGCCGCGGCACGCGCGGCGGCCGCGGCCCACGCCCGCGCGGGCACGACCACGGTCGTGGCCTCCCTCGTCACGGACGAGGTCGACGCGCTCGCGGCGCAGCTGACGGCCCTGACGCCCCTGTGCGCAGAGGGGGTGCTGGCCGGCGTGCACCTCGAGGGTCCCTGGCTCTCGCCCCTGCACTGCGGCGCGCACCGGGCCGCGTCGCTGCGGGCGCCGGAGCCCGAGGACGTCGCTCGCCTCGTCGAGGTCGGCGCGGGCCACCTGGCGATGGTCACGCTGGCCCCCGAGCTGCCCGGGGCCCTCGACGCGGTGGGCCGGCTGGCGGAGGCGGGCGTCGTCGTCGCGATCGGCCACACGGACGCCTCCTACGAGACCACGCGCGCGGCGATCGACGCGGGGGCGCGGATGGCCACGCACCTGCACAACGCGTGCCGGCCCACCCACCATCGCGAGCCCGGGCCGGCCGTCGCCCTGCTGGAGGACCCGCGCGTGGGGATCGAGACCATCGTGGACGGCGTCCACCTGCATGCGGCCACGGTGCGGCGGGTCGCCCGGGAGGCCGGGGAGCGGTGGATCCTCGTCTCGGACTCCATGGCCGCCGCCGGCTGCGGCGACGGCGAGTTCCCCCTCGGGCCGCTGCGGGTCCGGGTCCACGACGGCGTCGCGCGGGTGGTCGGCGCGGACGGCGCAGCCGGGGCCATCGCCGGGTCCACGGCCACGGTCACCGGCTCGGTGCGCTCCGCCGTCGTCGCCGGGGTCGACCTCGACGCCGCGCTGCGGGCGGCGACGGCCGCGCCCGCGGACGCCCTGGGGCTTCCCGACGTCGGCCGGCTCCGAGCCGGGAGCCGAGCGGACGCCGTCGTCTTCGGCCCCGAGCTCGAGGTGCGCGGGGTGCTCCATCACGGAACGTGGGTGAAGGCGGCCGCCCCCGCGGCGGCTGACTAGGGTGGGCGCAGGCCCGGGATCCGACCCCGACCGCCCGGTCGTCTCACGATGTGACGCTTTATCTCACATTGCGAGACAGGCGGGTGGTCGATGGCGGACGGGGCGCACGGCTGTCGATACTGAGACCACCCCCGAAGGACCCGGCGGCCCGTGTCCCCACCTCAGACTCCACCACGCCGGCCCGATCCGTCATCGACGCGGCCACGGTCCCCGACGCCCGACGGATCCGAACGACGACCGTCCGACGCCCCCGCGACGGACACGCAGCGACGAACGCAGTGAGGTGACCCCATGAGCACGACCCCCCGCGACGCCCGCGCGGCGGTCCCGCAGGTCCCGACGCCGGCCTCCCGCCCGACGGAGACCGCCCGGGTCCAGGAGCGCCGTCCGGCCCCCCGGCCCGAGATCGTCGAGCCGCGGGTGCCCGGCGAGGGCTCCCGCGTCGAGCCGACCCGGATGACCGGCTCCGAGGGCATCATCCGCTCCCTGGAGGAGCTGGGGGTCACGGACGTGTTCGGGCTGCCCGGCGGCGCCATCCTGCCGACCTACGACCCGCTCATGGACTCCGATCGGATCCGCCACATCCTGGTGCGCCACGAACAGGGCGCCGGTCACGCGGCGCAGGGCTACCACCTGGCCACCGGCAAGGTCGGCGTGGCCATCGCCACCTCCGGTCCCGGTGCCACCAACCTGGTGACCGCCATCGCGGACGCCCACATGGACTCCCAGGCGGTCGTGTTCATCACCGGCCAGGTCTCCTCCGCCGCGATCGGCACGGACGCCTTCCAGGAGGCGGACATCGTGGGCATCACGATGCCCATCACCAAGCACTCCCGGCTCGTGACCCGGCCCGAGGACGTCCCCCAGGCCCTCGCCGAGGCGTTCCACATCGCCGCCACGGGCCGGCCCGGGCCCGTGCTCGTGGACGTCACCAAGGACGCCCAGCAGGGCGAGTTCGAGTTCGCGTGGCCGCCCCGGATCGACCTGCCCGGCTACCGCCCCGTCCTGCGCGGCCACCCCCGGCAGATCCGCGAGGCCGCCCGGCTGATCCGCGAGGCCCGGCGCCCCGTGCTGTACGTGGGTGGCGGCGTGGCCCGCGGCGAGGCCCACGAGGAGCTGCGCGCCCTCGCCGAGCTCACGGGCGCCCCGGTGGTCACCACCCTCACCGCCCGCGGCGTCTTCCCCGACTCGCACCCCCAGCACCTGGGCATGCCGGGCATGCACGGCGGCGTCCCCGCCGTGGCCGCGCTCCAGCAGGCCGACCTGCTGATCACGCTCGGCGCCCGCTTCGACGACCGCGTGACCGGTCACCTGCCCTCGTTCGCCCCCGGCGCCCGCGTGATCCACGCGGACATCGACCCGGCCGAGATCTCCAAGAACCGCACCGCGGACGTGCCGATCGTCGGCCACGTCAAGGAGATCATCCCGGACCTGGTGGCCGAGCTCGCGACGGACACCGAGGCGCTGCCCGACCTCGCCGACTGGTGGGCGGTGCTGCGGCGCCTGCAGGAGACCTACCCGATGGGCTGGACCGAGACCGAGGACGGCCTCCTCGCGCCCCAGGAGGTGATCTCGCGTCTGTCGGCCCTGTCCGGCCCCGAGGCCACCTACGTGGCCGGCGTCGGCCAGCACCAGATGTGGGCCAGCCAGTTCGTCGCCTACGAGCGCCCGCGCCAGTGGCTCAACTCGGCCGGCCTCGGGACGATGGGCTTCGCCGTCCCCGCCGCGATGGGGGCGCAGGTGGGCGAGCCCGACCGCGTGGTCTGGGCCATCGACGGCGACGGCTGCTTCCAGATGACCAACCAGGAGCTCGCCACGTGCGTGATCAACCGCATCCCCATCAAGATCGCGGTGATCAACAACTCCTCGCTGGGCATGGTGCGTCAGTGGCAGACCCTCTTCTACGACGGGCGCTACTCGAACACGGACCTGAACACGGGCCACGACACCGCCCGGGTGCCGGACTTCGTCAAGCTCGCCGACGCCTACGGCGCCGCGGGCCTGCGCTGCGACCGTCGGGAGGACCTGGACGACACCATCCGCCAGGCCCTGGCCATCGACGACCGCCCCGTGATCGTGGACTTCGTGGTCTCCCGCGACGCCATGGTCTGGCCGATGGTCCCCGCGGGGGTCAGCAACGACGCGATCCAGGTGGCCCGGGGCATGACGCCCGACTGGGACCAGGAAGACTGAGGAGGGCAACCGATGGAACGCCACACCCTGTCCGTGCTCGTCGAGGACGTGCCCGGCACCCTGACCCGCGTGGCCGGCCTCTTCGCCCGGCGCGCGTTCAACATCCACTCGCTGGCCGTGGGCGTCACGGAGGTCGAGGGCCTGTCCCGGATCACCGTGGTCGTCGACGCCGACACGGACCTGCTCGAGCAGGTCACCAAGCAGCTGAACAAGCTGATCAACGTGATCAAGGTCGTCGAGCTCACGCCCGACTCCTCTGTTCAGCGCGACCACCTGCTCGTGAAGGTGCGCGCCGATGCCGCCACCCGCGGTCAGGTCGTCCAGGCGGCCGACCTGTTCCGCGCCCACGTCGTCGACGTGGCCCCGGAGTCCCTGACCCTCGAGGCCACCGGCACCCGTGACAAGCTCGAGGCCTTCCTCGAGATGATGGAGCCCTACGGCGTGCGTGAGCTCGTCCGCTCGGGCACCCTCGCCCTCGCCCGGGGGCCGCGGTCCATGACCGACCGCGCCCTGGCCCGCTGACCCGTCCCGATCCACCCATCCCGTGAGGAGAACAGCATGACCGTGAAGAAGTTCTACGACGACGACGCCGACCTGTCGATCATCCAGGGCCGCACCGTGGCCGTCATCGGCTACGGCTCCCAGGGCCACGCCCACGCCCTGTCGCTGCGCGACTCCGGCGTGGACGTGCGCATCGGCCTCGCCGAGGGCTCCAAGTCCCGCGCCAAGGCCGAGGCCGAGGGCCTCCGCGTCGTCGACGTCGCCACCGCCGCCGCCGAGGCCGACCTGATCATGATCCTCACCCCGGACCAGGTCCAGGCCGACGTGTACGACCAGCACATCGCCGGCAACCTGCAGGAGGGCGACGCCCTGTTCTTCGCGCACGGCTTCAACGTGCGCTTCGGCTACATCCAGGCCCCCGAGGGCGTCGACGTCGCCCTGGTCGCCCCCAAGGGCCCGGGCCACGTGGTGCGCCGCGAGTTCGAGGCCGGCCGCGGCGTGCCCGCGCTGATCGCCGTCGAGAAGGACGCCTCCGGCCAGGCCCACGCCCTCGCCCTGTCCTACGCCAAGGCCGTGGGCGGCACCCGCGCCGGCGTCATCGAGACGACCTTCACCGAGGAGACCGAGACCGACCTGTTCGGCGAGCAGGCCGTGCTCTGCGGCGGCGCCTCCCAGCTCGTGCAGTACGGCTTCGAGACCCTCACCGAGGCCGGCTACCAGCCCGAGATCGCCTACTTCGAGGTGCTGCACGAGCTGAAGCTCATCGTCGACCTCATGGTCGAGGGCGGCATCGCCAAGCAGCGCTGGTCCATCTCCGACACCGCGGAGTACGGCGACTACGTCTCCGGCCCCCGCGTCATCACCCCCGACGTGAAGGAGAACATGAAGGCGGTCCTCGCCGACATCCAGTCCGGCGCCTTCGCGAAGCGCTTCATGGACGACCAGAAGGCCGGTGCGCCCGAGTTCAAGGAGCTGCGCGCCCGGGGCGAGGCCCACCCGATCGAGAAGACCGGCCGCGAGCTGCGCCAGATGTTCTCCTGGCTCAAGGACGCGGACGACGACTACACCGAGGGCACGGCGGCCCGCTGAGCCGCCCGAGCCCCGACGCCGGCCCCGGGCATCGCGCTCCGGGGCCGGCGTCGCATTCCGGCCACGGCCCGGTCACGCGTCTAGGCTCGGACCGGAGCGCGGGCCGGCCCGCCTTCCATCCCACCGCACCACACCTCCAGGAGCACCCGTGAGCGCAGCCCAGCCCGTCGTCCTGATCGCCGAGGAACTCTCGCCCGCCACCGTCGAGGCCCTCGGCCCCGACTTCGAGATCCGCCGCACGGACGGCGCCGACCGCGCCCGCCTCCTCGAGGACCTGCGCGACGTCGACGCGGTGCTGATCCGCTCGGCCACCCAGATGGACGCCGAGGCGATCGCCGCCGCGCCGCAGCTGAAGGTCATCGCGCGCGCCGGCGTCGGACTGGACAACGTGGACGTGCCCGCCGCCACCGAGGCCGGCGTCATGGTCGTCAACGCGCCGACGTCGAACATCATCTCCGCCGCCGAGCTCACCTGCGGCCACATCCTGGCCGCCGCCCGCAACATCGGGGCCGCCAACGGCTCGCTGAAGGCGGGGGAGTGGAAGCGGTCGAAGTACACGGGCGTCGAGCTGTACGGCAAGCGGCTGGGCGTGATCGGCCTGGGCCGCATCGGCGCGCTCGTGGCCGAGCGCATGAAGGCGTTCGGCATGGAGATCCTCGCCTACGACCCCTACGTGACCACCGCCCGCGCGCAGCAGCTCGGCGCGAGCCTCGTCGAGCTGGACGAGCTGCTCGAGCGCGCCGACGTGGTCACGATCCACATGCCCAAGACCCCCGAGACGGTCGGCATGATCGGCGATGAGCAGTTCGCCCGCATGAAGGACACCGCGATCATCGTGAACGTGGCCCGCGGCGGCCTCGTGGACGAGGACGCCCTCGCCCGCGCGCTCGAGGCCGGGACCATCGGGGGTGCCGGCATCGACGTCTTCAGCTCCGAGCCGGCCACGGACCTGGCGTTCTTCGCCCACGACTCCGCCGTGGTCACCCCCCACCTGGGCGCCTCGACCGCCGAGGCCCAGGAGAAGGCGGGCGTCGCCGTCGCCGGCTCCGTGCGCCTGGCCCTCTCCGGCGAGCTCGTGCCGGACGCCGTGAACGTGGCCGGCGGCGCGATCCACGAGGACGTGCGCCCCGGCCTGCCGCTGGCCGAGAAGCTGGGCCGCGTGCTCACCGCGCTGGTGGGCGAGCAGTCCATCACGGCCGTCGAGGTGGAGATCGCCGGTGAGATCGCCGAGCACGACGTCTCCGCGATGCGCCTGGCCGCCCTGAAGGGCGTGTTCACGGACATCGTCTCGGACCAGGTCTCCTACGTGAACGCCCCCGTGCTGGCCGAGCAGCGCGGCGTCGAGTGCCGCCTCACCACCACCGCGGTGTCCGAGTCCTACCGCAACACCGTCACGGTGCGCGCCGCGACCGCGCAGGGCTCCCAGACGGCCGTCACCGGCACGCTCACCGGCCCGCGCCAGGTGCAGAAGCTCGTGGGCGTGGACCGGCACGAGCTCGAGGTGCCGCTGGCCGACCACCTGCTCGTGTTCGCCTACCAGGACCGCCCGGGCGTGATCGGCGTCCTGGGCCAGGCCCTCGGGGTGCAGGGCGTGAACATCGCCGGCATGGACGTCTCGCGCGACGACGAGGGCGCCGCCCTGGCCGTGCTGACCCTGGACGGGGCCCTCTCCGGGGACACCGCGGCCACGCTGGCCGCGGCCATCGGCGCGGCCCGTGCGGCCGAGGTGGACCTCTCCGTCTGACCCGTCCACGCCCGGCGGGCACCGCGGGGCCGGCGCGCGTCGCCCTGTGTTGAGATGGTGTCCATGTCGCGTCCAGCCGAGCCCCGCCCCGCACCCGCCCCGACCGCGCGCGCCGCAGCGGCCCGCCCCGCCACGCCTCCGGGCGTGCAGGGCCGCTGGGCCCGGCGCGCGGCGGGCGGGCTGATCGGCGTCAGCGTCCTGCTCGCCACCTGGTCGTTCGCCCTCCCCTTCGTGTTCGGGCTGGGCCCGCGGCAGGTGCCGTGGTGGCGCGAGGTCTTCGACGTGAACCACGAGGCCAACCTCACGGCGTGGTGGAGCTCGGGCCTGCTCCTGCTGGGGGCCGCGGGCTTCACCACGGTGGGTCTCGTGCGTCGCGCGCTGGGGGCGGACCGGCGGCGGAGCCTGCTCGCGTGGTTGACCCCCGCGGCCCTGCTGGCGGCCATGAGCCTGGACGAATCGACGCAGCTCCACGAGCAGGCCGGCCGGCTGTGGGAGGCCCTGCCGTTCGCGGGGGAGAACCCGCTGCCCGCGTTCCAGTGGCTCATCCTCGGCGCGCCGGCCGCGATCGTCGTCCTCGGGCTGCTCGCGCTGTGCACCGTCGCCCTGCCCCGCCGGACCCGAGCGCTGACGGTGGCGGGCGGCGCGGTGTTCTTCTTCGGCGCGATCCTCCTCGAGGCGGTGCCGCTCGTCTTCGGGATCGGGCGCAGCACCCAGGCCTACCACGTCGCGACGCACGCGGAGGAGCTGACCGAGATGATCGGGGCGTCCGTGCTCGTGGTGGCCCCGTGGGCCCACCTCCACCTGCGGCCTGCGCCGGGCCATCTGCAGGTGACCGCCGACGGCGTCCCGGACGCCGGCGAGGACGACGTCGTCCTCGGCGCGGGCCCCGGCCCCGCCGGTAGACTCGACGACTGTGACTGACGCCCGCGCCCCGTACTACCTGACCACGGCCATCTCCTACCCGAACGGCGAGCCGCACATCGGCCACGCCTACGAGTACATCGCCTCGGACGCGATGGCCCGCTTCCAGCGGCTCGACGGGCGGGACGTGCGCTTCCTGACCGGCACGGACGAGCACGGCCAGAAGATGGAGCAGACGGCGCAGCAGCAGGGCCTGAGCGCCCTCGAGCTGGCGACGCGCAACGCCGCCGTCTTCAAGGAGATGGACGACGACGTCCTGGACATCTCCTACGACCGCTTCATCCGCACCACGGACACGGACCACGCCGAGGCCGTCCGCGAGATCTGGCGGCGGATGGAGGCCAACGGCGACATCTACCTCGGCTCCTACGCCGGCTGGTACTCCGTGCGGGACGAACGCTACTTCGGCGAGGACGAGACCGAGGTGGGTCAGGACGGGGTGCGCCGCGCCGTCGAGACCGGCACCGAGGTGACGTGGACGGAGGAGGAGTCCTACTTCTTCCGCCTGTCCAAGTACCAGCAGCCGCTGCTGGACCACTACCGCGAGCACCCGGACTTCGCCGCCCCCCGGTACCGCTTCAACGAGGTCATCCGCTTCGTGGAGGCCGGGCTCGAGGACCTGTCCATCTCCCGGACCTCCTTCCAGTGGGGCATCGACCTGCCGGCGCCCGCGGACCCCGACGCCGCCGACGCCGACCGGCGCGCCGACCACGTCACCTACGTCTGGGTCGACGCGTTGACGAACTACCTCACGGGCGCGGGCTGGCCCGCCGAGGACCCGGAGGCGTTCGCGCGCTACTGGCCCGCGGACCTGCACGTGATCGGCAAGGACATCTCCCGGTTCCACTGCATCTTCTGGCCCGCGTTCCTCATGTCGGCCGGCCTCGAGCTGCCGCGCCGCGTCATGATCCACGGCTTCCTGAACAACAACGGGGCCAAGATGTCCAAGTCCCTGGGCAACGTGGTGCACCCGCGGGAATGGGTGGCCCGGTACGGCCTGGACGCCATCCGCTTCTTCCTGCTGCGCGAGTTCCCGTTCGGCGCGGACGGCTCCTACAGCCACGAGGCCGTGGTGAGCCGCAAGAACGCGGACCTGGCCAACAACCTCGGCAACCTCGCCCAGCGCTCGCTGTCCATGGTGGCCAAGAACTGCGGCGCCGCCGTGCCCGAGTCGGGCGAGTTCACCGAGGCGGACCGCGCCGTCCTGGCCCAGGTCGACGCCCTGCTGGAGCGCTCCCGGTCCGCGTACGCGGTGCAGGACTTCCACGACGCGCTCGAGGAGACCTGGCGCGTGCTCGGCGAGGTCAACGCCTACTTCGCGGACCAGGCCCCGTGGGTGCTGCGCAAGACGGACGAGCCGCGCATGCGCACGGTGCTGTACGTGACGCTGCAGGCCGTGCGCCGGGTGGCCCTGCTCGCGCAGCCGGTGATGCCCGACTCGGCGTCGCGGCTGCTGGACCTGCTCGGCGTCCCCGCCGAGGGCGACGCCGGCCGCACCGGCGCGTCCGGCAACGGCCCGCGGTCCTTCGCCGCGTTCCACGAGGACCTGGTCCCCGGCACGCCGCTGCCCGCCCCGCAGCCGGTCTTCCCGCGCCACGAGGAGCCCGCCGAGGACTGAGCCCGTCCGGAGGGTGAGACCGGGTGTCACACGATGTGGTCCTCACGCGTGCCCCGCGTAGCCTGAGGGCCATGACCGAGACCACACGCAGCTCCGCAGACCCCTTGGACATCGCCGTCATCGGCGGCGACGGCATCGGCCCCGAGGTCACCGACCAGGCCGCCGCCGTCCTGCAGGCGGCGTTGCGTGCCGAGGGGCGTCCGGAGGCCCGGCTCACCCCGTATCCGCTGGGTGCGGAGCACTGGCTCGAGACCGGCGAGGCGCTCACGGACGAGGTCCTCGAGTCCCTGCGCCGCCACGACGCGATCCTGTTCGGGGCCGTCGGCGCCGCGCCCGGGGACGAGCGCATCCCGTCCGGGCTGATCGAGCGCGGCATGCTGCTCAAGCTGCGCTTCGCTCTGGACCACGGCGTGAACCTGCGCCCGGCCACCCTGCTGCCCGGCGCCGTCAGCCCCCTGGCCGCGCCCGGCGAGATCGACTTCACCGTGGTGCGCGAGGGCACGGAGGGGCCGTACGTGGGCAACGGCGGCGCGATCCGCGTGGACACCCCGCACGAGATCGCCACGGAGGTCTCCGTGAACACGGCGTTCGGCGTGCGCCGCGTCGTCGAGGACGCCTTCCGTCGCGCCGACGCGGGCGAGCGCAAGCGCCTCACGCTCGTGCACAAGCACAACGTCCTGGTCCACGCCGGCCACCTGTGGCGCCGCACCGTGGAGTCCGTGGCGGCCGACTTCCCCGCGGTCACCTGGGACTACATGCACGTGGACGCCGCCATGATCTTCCTGGCGACGGACCCGGCCCGCTTCGACGTGATCGTGACGGACAACCTGTTCGGGGACATCATCACGGACCTGGCCGCCGCCGTGACCGGCGGCATCGGGCTCGCGGCCTCCGGCAACATCAACGTCGAGGGCACGGCGCCGTCGATGTTCGAGCCGGTCCACGGCTCCGCTCCCGACATCGCGGGCCAGGGGGTCGCCGACCCCGTGGCCGCCATCCTCTCCGCCGCCCTGCTGCTCGAGCACGTGGGCGAGGCCGGCGCGGCGGCGCGCGTGCGCACCGCCGTGTGGGCGCACCTGAAGGACCGGGTGGAGGGCGCGCGGGGCACCACCGCCGAGGTGGGCGCCGACGTCGTCGCGCGGGTCTGACGCGCGGGCCCGGCGCGTCGACGCCGGGTCTAGGATGGGGCGACGGCCTGTGGCGTGTGCCACGCCCGGCGCCGTGGCCCCCGCGCGTCGTGCCCGGCACCGGAGCCGTCCCCATCCGTCACCCGTCACGAGGAGTGATCCCACCGTGTCCGAGACCGTGTTCACGCGGCAACCGCATCTGTCCCCGATGTCCGATCAGCAGCGCGTCGAGATCCTCCAGGACCCCGGTTTCGGCAACGTCTTCACGGACCACATGGTCTCGATCGACTGGACCTGGGACGAGGACGGGGGCGCGTGGCACGACGCCCGCGTGGAGCCCTACGGACCGCTGTCCCTGGACCCCGCGGCCGCGGTGCTGCACTACGGCCAGGAGATCTTCGAGGGGCTGAAGGCCTACCGGCACGAGGACGGGTCGGTGTGGACGTTCCGTCCCGAGGCCAACGCCGCGCGCCTGAACCGCTCCGCCCGCCGCCTGGCCCTGCCGGAGCTGCCCGAGGAGCTGTTCCTCGGCTCGCTGCAGGCCCAGCTCGAGGCGGACCAGGCCTGGGTGCCCACCGGCCCCGGCCAGTCCCTCTACCTGCGCCCCTTCATGTTCGCCTCCGAGGCGTTCCTCGGCGTCCGCCCGGCCCGGCAGGTGCGGTACATGGTGATCGCCTCCCCGGCCGGCAACTACTTCGGCGGCGAGCTCAAGCCGGTGACCATCTGGGTCTCGCGTGACTACGCCCGCGCCGGCAAGGGCGGCACGGGCGCGGCCAAGACCGGCGGCAACTACGCCGCCTCGCTGCTGCCCCAGCTGCAGGCCGCGGCGAAGGGCGCCGACCAGGTCGTGTTCCTCGACCAGTACCACGACGACGCGATCGAGGAGCTCGGCGGCATGAACGTGTTCTTCGTGCACGCCGACGGCCGCCTCGTCACCCCGGCGCTCACCGGCACGATCCTCGAGGGCGTCACCCGCTCCTCGATCCTCCAGCTCGGCCGCGACATGGGCCTGACCGTCGAGGAGCGTCGCGTCACCCTCGCCGAGTGGGCCGAGGGCGTCCGCTCGGGCGAGATCACCGAGGTCTTCGCGTGCGGCACCGCCGCCGTCGTGACCCCGATCGGCCGTCTGCTCGACGGCGACGACGTGATCGAGTCCGCCGGCGGGGCCGACGTGGCCCTCAGGATCCGCACCGAGCTCGAGGGCATCCAGACCGGGCGCGTCGAGGACCGCCACGGCTGGCTGCACCGCCTCGTCTGACCCCACCCCACGAACGGAGACCCCCGTGAGCTCGCACCGCTCCTCCGCGCCCGCCGAGGGCGCCCCACTCCCGGCCACGACGCCGGAAGACCTCCCGCCCACCGAGGCCGCCGGCCGGCCCCGCTGGACGCCCGCGAAGATCGCCGTCTGGGTGGCCGTCGCCCTGCTCGGCGGCGTCGCCTGGACCATGCTCGCCCTGCACCGCGGCGAGACGATCAACGCGATCTGGTTCGTGTTCGCCGCCGTGGCGACGTTCGCGATCGGCTACCGCTTCTACTCGAAGTACGTCGAGCGCATGATCGTCCACCCGGACGACACCCGCGCCACCCCGGCCGAGTACCGGGCCGACGGCCGGGACTACGTGGCCACCGACCGACGCGTGCTCTACGGCCACCACTTCGCGGCCATCGCCGGCGCCGGTCCGCTCGTGGGCCCCGTGCTCGCCGCGCAGATGGGCTACCTGCCCGGCACCATCTGGATCATCGTCGGCGTGATCCTGGCCGGCGCGGTCCAGGACTACCTCGTCCTGTTCTTCTCGATGCGCCGCGGCGGCCGCTCGCTCGGCCAGATGGCCCGGGACGAGCTGGGCCGCGTCGGGGGCACCGCCGCGATCGTCGCGACCCTGCTGATCATGGTGATCATCACGGCCATCCTGGCCCTCGTGGTGGTCAACGCCCTGGGCGAGTCCCCGTGGGGCGTGTTCTCCGTGGCCATGACCATCCCGATCGCGCTCTTCATGGGCGCATACCTGCGCTGGATCCGCCCGGGCCGCATCACCGAGATCTCCGTGATCGGGTTCGTCCTGCTCCTGGCGGCCATCATCGGCGGCGGCTGGGTCGCCGGGACCGAGTGGGGCGCGGCCCTGTTCACCCTGGACCGCACCACCATCGCCTGGGCCGTGATCATCTACGGGTTCGTCGCGGCCGTGCTGCCCGTGTGGCTGCTGCTCGCTCCGCGCGACTACCTGTCCACCTTCATGAAGATCGGCGTGATCGCCGGTCTCGCGCTGGCCATCGTCGTCGTGCAGCCGCAGATCACCGCCCCGGCGATCTCCGAGTTCGCCTCGGGCCAGACCGGTCCGGTGTGGCCGGGCTCCCTGTTCCCGTTCCTGTTCGTGACCATCGCGTGCGGCGCCCTGTCCGGCTTCCACGCGCTGATCGCCTCGGGCACCACCCCGAAGATGGTGGAGAAGGAGCGCCAGACCCGCTTCATCGGCTACGGCGGCATGCTCATGGAGGCCTTCGTGGCGGTCATGGCGCTCGTGGCGGCCGTGTCCATCGACCGCGGCATCTACTTCGCCATGAACGCCCCCGCCGCGCTCACCGGCGGCACCCCCGAGACGGCGGCCGCCTGGGTGATGAGCCTGGGCCTGGCCGGCGTGGACGTCACGCCCGAGCAGCTCACCGCGCTGGCGAACCTCGTGGGCGAGGACACGGTCGTCTCCCGCACGGGTGGCGCCCCGACGCTCGCCGTCGGGCTCTCGATCATCATGGGCCAGCTGATCGGCGGCGAGGCCCTCATGGGCTTCTGGTACCACTTCGCCATCATGTTCGAGGCGCTGTTCATCCTCACCGCCGTGGACGCCGGCACCCGCGTGGCCCGCTTCATGCTCCAGGATTCCCTGGGCAACGTGGTCCCGCGCTTCAAGGACACCGGCTGGCGCGTGGGCGCCTGGGTGTGCACCGGCATCATGGTGGCCGCGTGGGGCGCCGTGCTGATCATGGGCGTGACCGACCCGCTGGGCGGCATCAACACGCTGTTCCCGCTGTTCGGCATCGCCAACCAGCTGCTGGCGGCCATCGCGCTCGCGGTGGTCCTGGCGATCGTGGCCGGCCGCCGGCACTTCCGGGGCCTGTGGATCGTGGCGCTGCCGCTGGCGTTCATCACCGTGGTCACCACCGTGGCGTCGTTCCAGAAGATCTTCTCCTCCATCCCGGCGGTGGGCTACTGGGCGCAGCATCGCGCGTTCCAGGACGCGCTGGCGGCGGGGAAGACGAGCTTCGGCGCCGCGAAGTCCGTGCCGGCCATGGAGGCCGTGGTCCGCAACACCTTCATCCAGGGCACGCTCTCCGTCGTCTTCCTGGTGTTGGCGCTGATCGTCATCACGACGTCGGTGCTCGCCACGGTGCGCGCCTTCCGCGGCACCGAGGTCATCGACCACCAGGACCCGTACGTGCCCTCGCAGCGCTTCGCCCCGGCCGGGCTGTTCGCCACGGCCGAGGAGAAGGAGCTGCAGCGGCAGTGGGACGCCCTGCCGGCGGACCGGCAGCCGGTGCGGGGTCACTGACGTGGCCGATCCGCGCGCGACGCCGGCCGGGCCCTCCACCGCGGAGGGCTCGGCCGGCCCGTCACGGCCCGGGGTGTGGGCCCGGGCGCGCTGGTGGGTCCGCCAGCTCTCCGGTGAGGGGAAGTACGACGCCTACGTGGCCCATCACCGGGCCCACCACCCGGGGCGGGCACCGATGACCGAGCGGGAATTCTGGCGGGCCGAATACGCCCGCCAGCAGGCGAATCCGGGCAGCCGCTGCTGCTGAGCGGTCTCGACCCGCCCTGCACCGCGCCGCACCGCACCCCGCTGAGCCAGACGAATCCGCCCGCGAGCCAGACGAATCGGTCGCCCCGGGCCGTCGGGCGCGGCCGAATCGTCTGGCTCGCGGCGTCAGCGGGGTCGGCATCGGGTGGGGTGTCCGGCGACGGCGCCCGCTGCTCACCCACTAGGCTGGCAGGCATGCGCATCGCCCGTTTCGTGGACCAGGCCGAACCGACCTACGGCATCGTGGAGGGCCCGGCCGACGCCGACCCCGCCGAGCTGAGCATCACCGCCCTGCAGGGCGACCCGTTCTTCCACGGGATCCAGCCCACCGGCACCACGCACCGCCTCGAGGACGTGCGCCTCGTGGCGCCGATCATCCCGCGCTCCAAGATCGTCGGCGTCGGCCGCAACTGGGCTGACCACGCCAAGGAGCTCGGCAACGAGGTGCCCACCTCGCCCCAGTTCTTCCTCAAGCCGAACACCTCCGTGGTGGGTCCGAACGAGCCCGTGACCCTGCCGAGCTGGTCGGACGAGGTCTCCTACGAGGCCGAGCTTGCCGTCGTCATCGGCACCATCTGCAAGGACGTGCCGGTGAGCCGCGTGGACGACGTCGTGTTCGGCTACACCGTGGGCAACGACCTCACCGCCCGCGACGCCCAGCGCACCGACCTGCAGTGGGCCCGCGCCAAGGGCTTCGACGGCGCCTGCCCGCTGGGCCCGTGGATCGAGACCGAGCTGGACGTGGAGCCGGCCGGCGGCCTGCGCATCACGTCCCGGCTCGACGGCGAGACCCGCCAGGACGGCACGACGGCGGACATGGTCTTCGGCGTCCGCGAGCTCGTGGCCGCGGCCTCGGAGATGTTCACCCTCCTGCCCGGCGACGTGATCCTGACCGGCACCCCGGGCGGGGTCGGGACGGTCCAGGAGGGCCAGCGCGTCGAGGCCGAGGTCGAGGGCATCGGCGTCCTCGCCACCGTCTTCCGCCGCTGACGCTGGCGCCCGACGACGGCGTCCGGGCCCCCGCGTAGACTCGGGGCATCATGACTGACGCCACCGCTCCCGTGTCCGAGAACGCCCCCGCCCCCTTCGCCGACGTCCCCCAGGTGGACGCCGAGACCCCCGTGCGCGTGCGCTTCGCCCCCTCGCCCACCGGCACCCCCCACGTGGGGCTGATCCGCACCGTCCTGTTCAACTGGGGCTGGGCGCGGCACACCGGCGGCACCCTCGTGTTCCGCATCGAGGACACGGACGCCAAGCGCGACTCGGAGGAGTCCTACCAGCAGCTGCTCGAGGCGATGCGCTGGCTCGGGATCGACTGGGACGAGGGCGTCGAGGTCGGCGGCCCGCACGAGCCGTACCGTCAGTCCCAGCGCGGGCAGATCTACGCGGACGTGATCGAGAAGCTCAAGGCCGGCGGATACATCTACCCGTCCTACTCGAGCCCCGAGGAGACCGAGGCCCGTCACCGGGCCGCCGGCCGCGACCCCAAGCTCGGCTACGACGGCCACGACCGCGACCTCACGGACGAGCAGATCGCCGCCTTCGAGGCCGAGGGCCGCGCGCCGGTCTGGCGGCTGCGCATGCCGGACGAGGACATCACCTTCACCGACCTGGTGCGCGGGGAGATCACCTTCAAGGCCGGCTCCGTGCCGGACTTCGTGGTGGTGCGCGCGGACGGCTCGCCGCTGTACACCCTCGTGAACCCGGTGGACGACGCGCTCATGGGCATCACCCACGTGCTGCGCGGTGAGGACCTGCTCTCCTCGACTCCGCGCCAGATCGCGCTCTACCGCGCCCTGCACGCGATCGGCGTCGCCCGGTACATGCCGGTGTTCGGCCACCTGCCCTACGTGATGGGCGAGGGCAACAAGAAGCTGTCCAAGCGCGACCCGCAGGCCAACCTGTTCCTGCACCGGGACAACGGCTTCATCCCGGAGGGCCTGCTGAACTACCTCGGCCTGCTGGGCTGGTCCCTCTCCGCGGACGAGGACATCTTCACCCCGCAGCAGTTCGTGGAGCACTTCGACGTGCACAAGGTGCTGGCCAACCCCGCCCGCTTCGACGAGAAGAAGGCGATCGCGATCAACGGCACGCACGTGCGCATGCTCGACGTGGCCGACTTCCGCGACCGTCTCGTGCCCTACCTGCACGCGGCCGGCCTCGTGGGCGAGCACCTCACGGAGCGGGAGATGCAGATCCTCACCGCCGCGGCCCCGCTCGTGCAGGAGCGCGTGCAGCTGCTCGGCGAGGCCGTCGAGATGCTCGCCTTCCTCTTCACGGCGGACCGGGACGTCCGGACGGCCGAGGGCGCCCTCAAGGGCATGCCGGCGGACCTGGGGGCCGCCGTCGCCGCGGCCCGGGAGGCGCTGGCCGCCCTGCCCGAGGACGAGTTCACCACCGAGCGCATCGAGGCGGCGCTGCGGGCCGCCCTCATCGACGGCCTGGGCCTCAAGCCGCGCCAGGCGTTCGGCCCGGTGCGCGTCGCGGTGACCGGCCGCAAGGTGTCCCCGCCGCTCTTCGAGTCGCTCGAGATCCTGGGCCGGGACTCCGCGCTCGCCCGCCTGGACCGCTTCGCCGCGGAGCAGGGCCTGGACCAGGACCAGCCCGCCGACGCATGAGCCGGGGCGCCAGCACGACGCCGGCCGGCGGGTCCGCGGGCGCGCCCGCGCCGCCGGCCTGGGACGCCGTCCTCTTCGACCTGGACGACACGCTGCTGGATCTGCGCTCCGCCCAGCACGCCGCGTTCGACGCGACGGTGCGCCGGCAGTGGGCCGGGGCCGCCGACGTCGACCCGGCGGTGCTGGCCGAGGCCACCGAGGCCTTCGCGTCCGACGTCGGCGGCCACTACGGGCGCTACGTGGCCGGGGAGCTGACGTTCGAGGAGCAGCGGCTGGCCCGCGTGGCCGACGCCCTGCGCACGCTCGGCGTGCCCGAGGACGCGGCGACCCCGCTCGACGGCCTGTGGACCACCGACTACGAAGAGGTCGTGCGCGGGCACTGGGCGCTGTTCCCCGCGACCGCCGACGTGCTCGCCGAGGTGCGGGGAACAGGCCGTGGCGTGGGGATCGTCACGAACAACGTGGAGGCCTACCAGCGCGGCAAGGCCGACGCCCTCGGTCTGGAGTGGGTCGAGGTGCTGATCGGCTCGGACACGGCCGGGGCCCCGAAGCCGGACCCGGCCCCCTTCCTGGCCGGCTGCTCCCGCCTGGGCACGGACCCGGGACGCACCCTCATGGTGGGGGACAGCCTGCGTCACGACGTCGAGGGGGCCCGGTCGGCGGGGCTCGTCCCGGTGTGGATGAGCCCCGACGCCCCCGCCCACGGCGGGGCGGAGGAGCCGCTCTGGGACGAGGAGCACGCATGCTGGCGGATGCGGGCGATCGGCGGGCTGCGGACCTGGCTGGCGGCCTGACCCGCCGATTTTGCACGCGCCGCCCGGAGGGTGTAGAGTTCTTACTCGTTGCCGGAGAGATCCGGGAACACCGAGTTCATGAATATGATGCACATCGGTCAGGCATGCTTGACCGACAGTGGGGTATGGTGTAATTGGCAACACAACGGTTTCTGGTACCGTCATTCTAGGTTCGAGTCCTGGTACCCCAGCGAGTCTTCGGACTCAGTGAACGCGCACGGGCGGAGAAGCTCGGACGTGGCGCACGGCCCCATCGTATAGCGGCCTAGTACGCCGCCCTCTCACGGCGGTAACGCGGGTTCAAATCCCGCTGGGGTCACGCAGTCGCCGCCCGGTCCTCGGACCGGGACGGCACGGGCGGATGACGCATCCGCCGCCTGAACAGGAGATGCAGGCGCAGCAGAAGGTCTCCACGGCATCGCGTCCGCACACGCGGACAGCGCGCTCGGCCCCATCGTATAGCGGCCTAGTACGCCGCCCTCTCACGGCGGTAACGCGGGTTCAAATCCCGCTGGGGTCACCCGAGTGACAGGAAGCCCGGTCCGCACGGACCGGGCTTCCGTCGTCTCCATCCGCCGGGCCGGCGGGATGGGCGGCCGGCGCGCGCCGTGAGACGATGGCCCACGTGCCACACACGGATCAGAACGCCCCAGACCTCGGTGTCGACACGGCCGTCCGCCGCGTGCGCGAGCACCTCGCCGCGCTCGAACTGCCCTTCGAGACCGTCACCGCGGGGCAGGACCGCGCCGAGCGAGAGCGCACCCTGCACCAGATCGACGACTACGTGCTGCCCCGCCTCGACTCGCTCGACGCGCCGCTGCTGGCCGTCGTGGGCGGCTCCACCGGTGCGGGCAAGTCCACGCTGGTGAACGCGCTCGTCGGCCACGAGGTCTCCCGCTCCTCCGCCCTGCGGCCCACCACGCGCCAGCCGCTGCTGCTGCACAACCCCGCCGACGCCCACTGGTTCACGGGCCCGCGGGTGCTGCCCGACCTCGCCCGCGTCAGCGTGCACCGCGACGCGGCCGCCGGCCCCGTCGAACCCGACCAGTCCGCGATGGACACGGTCGCGCTCGTGGCCGAGCCCGCACTGCCCTCGGGCATCGCCCTCGTGGACGCCCCGGACATCGACTCCGTGGCGGACCAGAACCGCGCGCTGGCCCGGCAGCTCCTCGAGGCCGCCGACCTGTGGATCTTCACGACGACGGCGCACCGCTACGCCGACGCCGTGCCCTGGCAGCTGCTGGACGAGGCCGCCGCCCGCGACATCACCGTGGCCGTCGTGCTCGGCCGCGTGCCCGAGGGCGCGGCGGAGGACATCACCCCGGACCTGCGGCGCATGCTCACCGAGCGCGGCCTCGCCGACGCCCGGATCCACGTGATCCCCGAGACCCGCTTCGACGAGCGCGGCCTGCTCCCGCAGGAGCACGTCGCAGGCCTGCGCGTCTGGCTCGAGACCCTCGCCGCCGACGCCCAGGCGCGCGGCGCCGTCGCCCGCCGGACCGTGGACGGCGTGCTGGGCCAGCTGGCCGCCCGCGTCGCCGACCTGGCCCGCGCCGAGGAGGAGCAGCGGCACGCCGCGGACCTGCTCGCCCGGATCGTGGGGGACTCCACGGACCAGGCCGTCGGCCGGGTCCGCGAGGCCACCTCGGACGGCACGCTGCTGCGCGGCGAGGTGCTCTCCCGCTGGCAGGACTTCGTCGGCACGGGGGAGTTCTTCCGCGGCGTCGAGACCACGATCGGCCGGCTGCGGGACCGCCTCGGCGCCCTCGTGCGCGGACGCCCGGCCCCGCCCGAAGAGGTCGAGACCGCGCTCGAGACCGGCCTGCACGCCGTGATGGTCGAGGCGGCCGCCGCGGCCGCCGAGCAGATCGAGCGGCGCTGGGCGTCCGAGCCGGCGGGCCGGGCCCTCGTGGCCGGGCGCGACCTGGGTGCCCTGACGCCGGATGCGTCGGCGCGGGCGGCCGACGTCGTGCGGGACTGGCAGTCGGACGTGCTGGCGCTGATCCAGGAGGAGGGTGCGGGCAAGCGCACGCGCGCCCGCCTGGCGGCCACCGGCGTGAACGGTGCGGCCGTGGCCCTCATGATCATCTCGTTCGCCTCCACCGGCGGACTCGCGGGCATCGAGGTCGGCATCGCCGGCGGCGCCGCCGTCGTCGGTCAGAAGCTGCTCGAGTCGATCTTCGGCGAGGACGCCGTGCGCCGCATGGCCCGGCGTGCCGATGAGCTGCTCGAGCGCCGCGTGCGGGCCTTCCTCGAGACCGTGCTCGCGGACCGCTTCCTGCCGCTGCTCCACCTCGAGCGCGAGCCGCAGGCCACCGAGGAGCTGCGCGCCCTCGTGCCGGTGCTGCGCCGCGGGGTGGCCGCCGGCGTCGACGGCCCGACCGGGCCCGAGGACGCCCCGTCCGCCGCCGAGGCGGGGGAGGAGCCCCGATGAGCCGCCGCGACACCCCCGCCCTGGCCCCCCGCCTGGACGCTCTCGGCGAGGCCGCCGAGCTGGCCGCGGGCCGCCTGCCCGAGGACGTCGTGGCCGGGGCCGACGCCGTCGTGCGCGCGGCCGGGGAGCGCCAGGCGCTCTCCGCGGAGCACACCGTGGTCGGGTTCTTCGGGGCGACGGGCTCCGGCAAGTCCTCCCTGTTCAACGCGCTCACCGGCCGCGACCTGGCCCGCGTGGCCGCCACCCGGCCCACCACGTCCGAGCCGCTCGCCGCGGTCTGGGGCGTGGGCCGGGGACAGGGGCTGGACCCGGAGCACGGCGACGGCACCGGCGAGGGCGGCGGTGCGGCCGCGCTGCTCGACTGGCTCGGCGTGCGCCGCCGCCACCTGCTGGACGAGGCGCCCGTGCTCGACGACGGCCGCCCCGGGTTCCTCGGCTTCGGCCGCCGTGACGGCGCCGACGCCACCGGCCTGATCCTGCTGGACCTGCCGGACATCGACTCGGTCGAGCGGGGCAACCGCGAGATCACCTCCCGGCTGGCCGGCCACGTGGACGTGCTGGTGTGGGTCGTGGACCCGGAGAAGTACGCGGACGCCGTGCTGCACCGCGAGTTCCTGGCGACCATGGGCTCGCACGCGGCCGTGACCCTCGTGCTGCTCAACCAGGTGGACCGGCTCTCGGTGCGGGACCGGGACGTCGTGCTGGCCTCGCTGCGCCGGATGCTCTCCGGCCACGGCCTCGGCGACGTCCGGGTGCTGCCCGTGTCCGCGCGCACGGGGGAGGGCCTCGAGGAGGTCGGCCGGCAGGTCGCGGCGATCGTCGCCCAGCGCGGCGCGGCCGCCGAGCGCCTGGGCGCGGACGTCGCGGCCCGTGCCGCGGACCTCGCCGCCGCCTCGGGCGAGGGCGAGCCGGCCGGCGTCGGGCCCGGGGACGAGCAGCGGCTCGGGCGCGAGCTGGCCGTGGCCGGCGGCGTGCCGGCCGTCGTCCGGGCGGTCGAGGGCTCGTACCGGCTGCGTTCGGCCAAGCGCACCAGCTGGCCCGTGCTGCGCTGGATGCACTCCTTCCGCGCGGACCCCCTGCGGCGCCTGCACCTGATGCCCGAGAGCGCCGCCCCCCGCCGCGACCGGGACGAGGTCGCCCGCGACCCCGCGCTGCACCGCACCTCCCTGCCCGAGCGCTCGGGCACCCAGCGGGCCGTCGTCGACGGCGCGGTCCGCACGCTGGCCGCCGCGGCCGGCGCGGGAGCCTCCGAGCCGTGGGCCGCCGCCATCCGCCGCGCGGGCCGGGAGCACGCCGAGGAGCTCCCCGGCGCCGTGGACCAGGCGATCGCCGCCACCGACCTCGGGGCCGGTCGGGGCAGCTGGTGGCACCCCGTGCTGGACGTGCTGCAGTGGCTCGCCCTCCTCACCGCCGTCGTCGGCGCCGGCTGGCTGGGCGTCCTCGCCCTGGCGGGGTACCTGCAGTTCCCCCTGCCGCCCGCGCCCACGGTCGAGGGCTTCCCCCTCCCGACGCTGCTGCTCGTCGGCGGCCTCGCGCTCGGCGTGCTGCTGGCCCTGCTGGCGATCCCCCTGACCCGGTGGACCGCCGCGGCGCGGGGACGCCGCGCGCGCCGCCGCCTCGAGGAGGCGACCACCGACGTCGGCCGGCGGCTCGTCGTCGACCCGGTGCGCGCCGAGGTGGACCGCTTCCACGCCTTCCGCGACGCCCTCGCCCGGGCCTCCGGCGTCCCGGTCCGGCGGGGCCGCCGATGACGATGCGCGACCCCGCGGCTGCGGCGGGGGCGACCGTCGGCGACCTCACGGAGGCCGAGCTGCTCGAGGTCGTCCTGACCGGGCTCGCCCCCGCCGTCCGGGACGGCCACTGGCCCGCCGGCACCGTCGCCCCGGGCGACGACGCCGCCCTCGTGCCCGCGCCCCGCGGCGGGACGCTCATCTCCACGGACGCGATGGGGGAGGGCACGGACTTCCTGCACCGCTGGCCCGCCGGTCCCCGCACCCGCGGCCACGACGCCGGCTGGAAGGCCGTCGCCCAGAACCTCTCGGACGTCAACGCGATGGGCGGGACCGCCTCCGCGCTCGTCACCGCCCTCACCCTGCCGCCGACGACGCCGGTCGCCTGGGTGCGGTCGTTCGCCGCGGGCATCGTGGGCGCGGTGCGTCACCTCGGCGCGCCGGACTGCCGGGTGGCCGGGGGCGACCTGGGCACCGGCGGACGGGTCCACGCCGCAGTGACGGTGCTCGGGGACCCGCACCCCGGCGGCGTGCTGCGCCGCGCGCCGGCCGCGGCGGACCGGGACCGCGTGCTCGCCGAGGGCGCCGACCTCGTCCATGCCCAGGCGGTGCCGGGGAGTCCCCGGGCCGCCGCGCCTTCGGGGCCGGGGTGGGCCGCCGCCGGGCTCGCCCTGCTGCTCACCGACCGCGCGGAGCTGGAGCGACGGGCGGACGCCCTCGCCGCCGCCGACCTGCCGTCACCGCGGGAGCTCGCCCGCGCCGTCCGGGCCCAGCTGCGACCGCGCCCGCCGCTGGCCCTCGGGCCCGCCGCGGTGACGGCCGGCCTGCTCACCCTCATGGACGTCTCCGACGGCCTGGGCAAGGACGCGCACCGCATGGCGGCCGCCACCGGCGGGGCCGGACCCGCGCCGGCACCGTGGCTGGACGAGGCCTGGCTGGCGGCGACCGCCGCACCCCTGCGCCGCGTGGCCGCCCTGGCCGGGACCAGTCCGGAGGCGCTCGTGACCGGCGGGGGCGAGGACTACGGCCTCCTGGGGCTGGCGTGGCCCGAGACCGAGCTGCCCCGGGGGTTCACGCGGATCGGCCGGCTCGTGCCGGACGGGGCCCGGCCGCCGACCGGGCACCGGCCCCTGTCCGAGTCCGGCTGGGACCCGTTCGCCGGCTGAGCGCCCGGGCCGGGGTCCGCGGGCGGGTCAGGCCGCGCGGAGGAGTCGCTCCGGGTCGAAGCGGTGGCCGAGGCCGATGACGTCCCACCCGTGCTCGCGCCACGCGGCGACGTCCAGGACGTTGCGCCCGTCGATCAGCAGGCGGGAGGCCACGCGTGCGCCCACGGTGTCCGGATCCATCTCGCGGAACTGGCGCCACTCGGTCAGCAGCAGGGTCAGCTCGGCGCCGTCCACGGCCGCCTCGAGCGAGTCCACGTAGTCGAGCCGCGGGAAGCGGGCGGCCGCGTTGGCATTGCCCTCGGGGTCGTACACCCGGACGTCGGCGCCGGCCGTGTAGAGACGGTTGGCGACGTCGAGGGCGGGGGAGTCCCGGACGTCGTCGGAGTCCGGCTTGAACGTGACGCCCAGCACGGCGATCCGCGTGCCGTTGAGCACCTGCACGCTCGCGGGGGTGGGGGCGGGCCCGGAGGCCTCGGCCCGGCGGATCCGGCCGTCGCGAGCCGCGGAGAGCACCTGCACCGCCAGGTCCACCACGCGGTCACGGCGGCGCAGGTTGATGTCGTCCACCTCCGCCAGAAACCGCATGGTCCGGTCCAGGCCTAGCTCGGAGACGCGCGCCTGGAGCGCGCGGATGTCCTTGGGCAGACAGCCGCCCCCGAACCCCACGCCCGCGTTGAGGAACCGGCGTCCGATCCGCGCGTCGTGGCCGATCGCGTCCGCAAGGGTGCCGATGTCCCCGCCCACGTTCTCGGTGATCTCCGAGAACGCGTTGATGAACGAGATCTTCGTGGCCAGGAAGGCGTTCGCGGCCACCTTCACCAGCTCGGCCGTCTCGAGGTCCGTGCTGATCCACGGGGTGTCGTCCGCGAGCTGCCGCGCGTAGACCCGGCGCAGGATGCCCGCGGCGCGGGGCCCGTGCGTGCCGATGACGAGGCGGTCCGGGGTGAGCGTGTCCCTCACGGCGAAGCCCTCCCGGAGGAACTCGGGGTTCCAGGCGAGCTCGACCTCGCCCGGCAGTCCGGCCTCGGCGCGCACGGTGCGCACGAGCTCGGCCAGGCGGCGCGCGGTGCCCACGGGCACGGTCGACTTGCCGACGATCAGCGCGTCGCGGTCGATCGCCGCGGCGAGGGAGGCGACGGCGGCGTCCACATAGCTCAGGTCCGCCGCGGTCTCGCCCACCTTCTGCGGGGTGCCGACGCCGATGAAGTGGACGTCCGCCCAGCGGGCCGCCTCCGCGACGTCCGTGGTGAAGCGCAGCCGCCCGGAGGCGACGTGGGTGCGCAGCAGCTCGGGCAGGCCGGGTTCGTGGAAGGGCACCTCGCCGCGGGCCAGGCGCTCGATCTTGGCCGGGTCCACGTCCACGCCGAGGACCTCGAAGCCCAGCTCGGCCATGCACGCGGCGTGCGTGGCGCCCAGATAGCCCGTGCCGATCACGGACAGCCGCGGCGCGGCCTCCTGCTCGGCGGGGGCGGCGGGCGCGGTCGTCTCGGTCACGGCGGACTCCTCGGTGGTGCGGGGGCGGCGGTCGGGGACCTGGCTGACGCTAGGCCCCGCGGGTGAACGCGGGAAGAACGGGGTGTCTCGGCGGCGCGTCCCGTCGGTGGCGCGGGCGGGCCTCAGGCCTCGCCGGCGCGGATGAGCTCGGTGAGCCGCGTCGCGGCGGAGACGACGGCGTCCGCGTGCAGCCGGCCCGGCTGTCGGGAGAGCCGCTCGAGGGGGCCGGAGATCGAGACCGCCGCGATGACGCGGCCGCTGGGACCGCGCACCGGCGCCGACACCGAGGCGACCCCGGGCTCGCGCTCGGCCAGGGACTGGGCCCAGCCGCGCCGCCGCACCGCCGCGAGGACGGTGGGTGTGAACACGGCGCCGGCCAGCCCCTCGACGAGCCGCTCGTGGTCCTCCCAGGCCAGGAGCACCTGCGCGGCGGAGCCGGCCTTCATGGACATGCGAGCGCCCACGGGGATGGTGTCGCGCAGGCCCCAGGGCCGCTCCGCGCTGGCCACGCACACGCGGGAGTCCGCCTGCCGACGGAACACCTGGGCGCTCTCGCCCGTGGCGTCGCGCAGCCACAGCAGCACCGGGCCGGAGGCCGTGGTGAGCCGGTCCTCGCCGGCGGCGGAGGCGAGCTCGGCGAGGCGGGTGCCCAGCACGTAGCGGCCCTGCAGGTCCTTGCCCACCATGCGGTGGTGCGTGAGGGCGGCCGCGAGCCGGTGCAGCGTGGGCCGCGCGATCCCGGTGGCGATGACGAGCTGGGCGAGCGTGGCCGGGCCGGACTCGAGCGCGTCAAGGATCGCCACCGACTTGTCCACCACGCCGACACCGCTGGGATGCCGGTGGAGCGAGGGGCCGATGAGGTCGTCCTCGGTGGGCGGGCGCACGGGCTCGGTGGTCATGGGGTGATCGTAGTCGTCTCACTGCGCGGACGGCCGGGGATGTCGGCGCGCGACGTGCGCGACCGGGCCGGCCTCCGCCGCGTCCGGCATGTGAGACGACATCTCACGATGTGGAATATCGCGCCGCGTGGTCGAGAACAGCCCCGCCGCGCCCCACAGTGGTCCGTGAGCACCGGCGCCCCGCGCCGGGCGACGACTGACAGGTGCGTGAGCAGGAAGGTGCGGCACATGACGACGGCGACGACGCGGCCCAGGACGCTGGCCGAGAAGGTCTGGGACGAGCACGTGGTGGTGCGCGGCGAGGGCGAGGGCGCCTCCCGCACCCCCGACCTGCTCTACATCGACCTGCACCTCGTGCACGAGGTGACGAGCCCGCAGGCCTTCGAGGGGCTGCGTCTGGCCGGGCGTCCGGTGCGTCGGCCCGACCTGACCATCGCCACGGAGGACCACAACACCCCGACGCTGGACATCGACCAGCCGATCGCGGATCCCACCTCGCGCACCCAGATCGAGACCCTGCGGGCCAACTGCGCCGAGTTCGGTGTGCGCCTGCACCCGTTGGGCGACGCCGAGCAGGGCATCGTCCACGTCGTCGGCCCCCAGCTGGGCCTGACCCAGCCCGGCCTCACCGTGGTCTGCGGCGACTCCCACACCTCCACCCACGGCGCGTTCGGCGCCCTGGCGTTCGGCATCGGCACCTCCGAGGTCGAGCACGTCCTGGCCACCCAGACCCTGCCGCTGAAGCCCTTCAAGACCATGGCGGTCACCGTGGACGGCACGCTGCGTCCGGGTGTGACGGCCAAGGACATCATCCTCGCGGTCATCGCGAAGATCGGCACGGGCGGGGGCCAGGGCTTCGTGCTCGAGTACCGCGGTGAGGCCATCCGGAACCTCTCCATGGAGGGCCGGATGACCATCTGCAACATGTCCATCGAGGCCGGCGCCCGCGCCGGCATGGTCGCCCCGGACGAGACCACCTTCGCCTACCTGAAGGGACGGCCCCATGCCCCCGAGGGCGCCGACTGGGACGCCGCCGTCGAGCACTGGCGCACCCTCGCCACGGACGAGGGGGCGGAGTTCGACGCCGAGGTGGTCATCGACGCGGACACGCTGGAGCCGTTCGTCACGTGGGGCACCAACCCGGGTCAGGGCGTGAGCCTGAACGACACCGTCCCCGCGCCCGAGGACTTCGCCGACCCGGTGGCCCAGGAGGCGGCCCGCAAGGCGCTGTCCTACATGGACCTGGCCCCCGGCACCCCGATGAAGCAGGTCGAGGTCGACACCGTGTTCATGGGCTCGTGCACCAACTCCCGCATCGAGGACCTGCGGGCGTTCGCCGAGGTCGTCCGGGGCCGGCGCAAGGCCGAGGGGCTGCGCGTCATGGTCGTGCCGGGCTCGGCGCGCGTGCGTCTGCAGGCGATGGACGAGGGCCTGGACAGGGTGTTCGAGGACTTCGGGGCCGAGTGGCGGTTCGCCGGCTGCTCCATGTGCCTGGGCATGAACCCGGACCAGCTCTCCCCGGGGGAGCGCTGCGCGTCCACCTCCAACCGCAACTTCGAGGGCCGGCAGGGCAAGGGCGGGCGCACCCACCTGGTGTCCCCGGTGGTCGCCGCGGCCACCGCCGTGCTGGGCCGCCTCGCCAGCCCGTCCGACCTGCCCGCCCTCACCCCCCAGGAGGCCTGAGCCATGGAGAAGTTCACCACCCACACCGGCGTCGGCGTGCCGCTGCGCGCCTCGAACGTGGACACGGACCAGATCATCCCGGCCGTGTACCTCAAGCGGATCTCCCGCACGGGCTTCGAGGACGCCCTGTTCGCAGGCTGGCGCCAGGACCCCGACTTCATCCTGAACACCGAGCCGTTCAGCGGGGGCACCGTGCTCGTGGCGGGCTCGGACTTTGGCACGGGCTCATCGCGCGAACACGCCGTGTGGGCGCTCAAGGACTACGGCTTCCGCGCCGTGATCTCCCCGCGCTTCGCGGACATCTTCCGCGGCAACTCCGCCAAGCAGGGGCTCGTCGCGGCCCAGGTGGAGCAGGAGGACGTCGAGCGCATCTGGAAGGAGCTGGAGAACCGTCCCGGGACCCCGGTCACCGTGGACCTCGTCACACGCACCGTCGAGTGCGGGGATGTGACCGCCCCGTTCCAGATCGACGACGACACCCGTCACCGGCTGCTCGAGGGCCTGGACGACATCGCCGTCACCCTGGGGCACCAGGCCGAGATCGACGCCTACGAGGCGGACCGCCCCGCGTACAAGCCCACCACCCTGCCGGCCCGCACGGCCGGCTGACCGGCGCCGCCGGGGGAGCACCATTGCCGCGCGTGCCCGGCGACGCCCTATGCTGGGAGGCGATTCCGGGACCGCCCGCCGCACACGGCGGGCGGTCCCGTTCAGAGACCTCCCCGCTCCGGCGGAGTGGCCGAGACCGTGGCCCTGCGGCCGCGCTGAGGAAGGACGCGCATGGCGAAGCTCTTGACCATCCATGGCGGCAAGCCGCTGACCGGTGAGGTGACCGTGCGCGGTGCCAAGAACCTGGTGCCCAAGGCCATGGTGGCCGCCCTGCTCGGCAACTCGCCGTCCGTGCTCCGGAACATCCCCGAGATCAAGGACGTGGACGTCGTCAGCTCCCTCCTCGAGATCCACGGCGTGTCCGTGGAGTGGGACAAGGAGACCGGGCGGATCACGATGGACCCGGCCGGGGTGAAGTCGGCCCTGACCGCCGAGATCGACGCCCACGCCGGCGACTCGCGCATCCCGATCCTCTTCTGCGGCCCGCTCATGCACGCGATCGGGGAGGCCTTCATCCCCGACCTCGGCGGCTGCAAGATCGGCGACCGCCCGATCGACTACCACCTGGCCGTGCTGCGCAACTTCGGCGCCGTCGTGGACAAGCGCCCGGGCGGCATCTCCATCTCCGCCCCCAAGGGCCTGCACGGCGCCAAGCTCGAGCTGCCGTACCCCTCCGTCGGCGCCACCGAGCAGGTGCTGCTGACCGCTGTGAAGGCCGAGGGCATCACCGAGCTCAAGGGCGCCGCCGTCGAGCCGGAGATCCACGACCTCATCGCCGTCCTGCAGAAGATGGGCGCCATCATCACCGTGCAGACGGACCGCACCATCCGCATCGAGGGCGTGAGCGAGATGCGCGGCTACAACCACATCGCGCTGCCCGACCGCAACGAGTCCGCCTCGTGGGCCTCCGCCGCCCTGGCCACCCGGGGGGACATCTACGTCCGCGGCGCCGAGCAGCGCGACCTGACGGCGTTCCTGAACACCTACCGCAAGATCGGCGGCGAGTTCGACGTCGTCGACGACGGCATCCGGTTCTGGCACGCCGGCGGCGATCTCAACCCGCTCGTGCTCGAGACGGACGTGCACCCCGGCTTCATGACCGACTGGCAGCAGCCCCTCGTGGTGGCGCTGACCCAGGCCAAGGGGGTCTCCATCGTGCACGAGACCGTGTACGAGAACCGCTTCGGCTTCACCGACGCCCTCGTGCGGATGGGCGCCTCCATCCAGCTGCACCGCGAGTGCCTCGGCTCCGTGCCGTGCCGCTTCGGTCAGCGCAACTTCCTGCACTCGGCCGTGATCTCCGGCCCGACGCCGCTGCACGGCGTCGAGTTCGACATCCCGGACCTGCGCGGCGGCTTCTCCCACCTGATCGCCGCCCTCACCGCCGAGGGCACCTCCACGGCGACGGGCCTGGAGATCATCAACCGCGGCTACGAGCACTTCATGGCGAAGCTCGAGGGCCTCGGCGCCGACGTCGAGCTGACCGAACGCGACCGGTGAGCGGCGTGGACGCGCAGAGCCCTGGCGCCGCGGGGGGTCGTCCGACGCGTGCCGCGCGGGCCCCCTACGTGATCCCGGGCGTGATCGTGCGACCGGCGATGCGGGCCCTCGTCCGCCAGGTGTGGGAGGGGACCGAGCACCTGCCCGAGACCGGGGCGATCCTCGCCGTCAACCACATCTCGGAGGTGGACCCGCTCTCCGTGGCCCACATGGTCTACAACCAGGGCCTGCTGCCGACCTTCCTCGCCAAGGCCGAGCTCTGGAAGGTGCCCGTGCTCAAGCAGGTCCTCGAGGCCACCCGCATGATCCCGGTCGAGCGCACCCGCGACGGCGGCCGCTCGCTCGCCGCCGCCCGCGAGGCCGTCGCCACGGGCCGGGCGATCATCGTCTACCCGGAGGGCACCGTCACCCGCGATCCCGACGGCTGGCCCATGGCCGGGCGCAACGGGGCCGTGCGCCTCGCCCTGCAGACCGGCGCCCCGCTCATCCCCGTCGGCCAGTGGGGCATCCAGGAGCTGCTGCCGTACGGCGGCCGCTCCCTCCGCGTCCTCCCGCGCAAGACCGCCCGGATCCGGGTCGGCGCGCCCGTCGACCTCGCGGACCTGCGGGACCGCCCCGTGACGGCGGCGACCCTGCGCGAGGGCACCGGCCGCATGATGGCCGCGATCACCGACCTGGTCGCCGAGCTGCGCGGAGAACCGGCCCCGGAGGGCCGCTGGGATCCCACGACCGGAGCGCGGGTGACCGGGGCATGAGCGATCCGCGCACCGTCGCCGTCCTCGGGGCCGGCAGCTGGGGGTCGGCCTTCGCCCGCGTCCTGGGCCTGAGCACCAGCCCCGAGCCCGCCCGCGCGTCCGAGATCGTGATGTGGTCCCGGCGGGCCGAGGTCGCCGAGGCCATCACCGAGCGACACGAGAACCCCGAGTACCTGCCCGGCATCACCCTGCCCACCTGCGTGCGCGCCGTCACCGACGCCGCCGAGGCGGTCCGGGGCGCCGGCGTCGTAGTGGTGGCCGTGCCCGCGCAGCACGTGCGCGAGACGCTGCGCACCGTGTGCGCCGACCTGGCCCCGGACGCCGTCGTGGTCTCCCTCGTCAAGGGCCTCGAGCGCGGCACCGACGCGCGGATGTCGCAGGTCTGCGCGGAGGAGCTGGGCCTCAGCCCGGACCGGTTCGCGGTGGTCTCCGGACCCAACCTCGCCCTCGAGATCGCGCGCGGCGAGCCCACCGCCACGGTGGTCGCCTCGGCCTCGCGCGCGACGGCGGAGCGCATCGCCGCCCTCACAGCCGGCCGGACCTTCCGGCCCTACACGAACACGGACGTCGTGGGCGTGGAGATCGGCGGCGTGGTGAAGAACGTCATCGCGCTCGCCGTGGGCATCTGCGACGGGCAGGGGCTGGGGGACAACTCCAAGGCCTCCGTCATCACCCGGGGCCTGGCCGAGACCACCCGGCTGGCCGTCGCGCTCGGCGGCGACCCGGCCACCATGGCCGGGCTCGCCGGCCTGGGCGACCTCGTGGCCACGTGCGCCTCGCCCCTCTCCCGCAACCGCACGGCCGGCCGCCACATCGGCACCGGCCTCAGCGCGGAGGAGGCGGTGGCCGCCATGAGCCAGACGGCCGAGGGCATCAAGTCCGTCTCCGCCATCGTGCACGCCGCCCGCGCCCACGGTGTGGAGATGCCCATCAGCGAGCTGATGGACCGGGTGGTCGCCGGGGACGTGGCCGTGGACCGCCTCGCCGAGCTGCTGCTCGCCCGTGACCTGAAGTCGGAAGGACGCACCGCATGACCGCCATCCCCGCCCCGGAGGCCGCTGCCGGCGCGCGTCCCCGCGTGCTCCTGCTCTTCGGCGGCCGCTCGAGCGAGCACCCCATCAGCTGCGTGACCGCGGCGGGTGTGCTGCACGCGGCCGACCGTCAGCGCTGGGACGTCGTGCCGGTGGGCGTGGCCCGCTCCGGCCTGTGGTCGCACGACGAGCTGGACGTGGCCTCGTTCCGCCTGGACGGCGGCGCCCTGCCGGAGGTGCCGGAGCCCGAGGCCCCGGTGAGCCTGCGCGCCCTGCCGGACGGCACCGTCGAGCTGACCGCGGCCGACGGCTCCTCGCTGGGCCCGGTGGACGTCGTGTTCCCGCTGCTGCACGGCCCCTGGGGCGAGGACGGCACCCTCCAGGGCATGTTCGAGTCGCTGGGTCTGCCCTACGTGGGCTGCGGCGTGCTCGCCTCCGCGGTCGGCATGGACAAGCACTTCATGAAGGTCGCCTTCCAGGCCGCCGGCCTCGAGGTCGGCCCGTGGGAGACCATCACCGCCCGCGACTGGGCGCGCGATCCGGAGGCGGCCCTCGCCCGCGCCGGGGCGCTCGCCTACCCGCTGTTCGTCAAGCCCGCCCGCGCCGGCTCGTCCTTCGGCATCACCCGCGTCACCGAGCCCGCGGGTCTGCGCGCCGCCGTCGAGGAGGCCCGTCGCTTCGACCCCAAGGTCGTGGTGGAGGCGGGCATCGTCGGCCGCGAGATCGAGTGCGCCGTCCTCGACGGGCACGGCGCCGCCGCCCCGCGCGCCTCGCTGCCGGGGGAGATCGTCGTGGCCCACGACGAGGGCGAGACGCAGTTCTACGACTTCGAGTCGAAGTACCAGGACACCGGCACCACCCAGCTGTCCTGCCCGGCCGAGCTGCCGGAGGAGGAGATCGAGCGGCTGCGCGCCCTGGCGATCCGCGCCTTCGAGGCCGTGGACGGATCCGGCCTGGGCCGCTGCGACTTCTTCTTCACCCCGGACGGGCGCTGGGTGGTCAACGAGATCAACACCATGCCGGGCTTCACGCCCATCAGCATGTACCCGGCCATGTGGGAGCGGACGGGCCTGTCCTACGACGATCTGATCTCGGAGCTGCTGGACCTCGCCCTCGAGCGGGGCGTCGGCCTGCACTGACGCGGCCCGCGCCGGTCTCAGCCGACGGGTGTGGCATCCTGCACGCCGACGCAGCCGCCGCTGGGCTCGATCTGCGCGACCGCCGAGGACAGGCCCACCATCACGGTGTCCGAGCTGGCCTGGTCCTTGCCGAACAGCACCTCCACGGCCGGGTCACGGCCGTAGGTGGTGATCCGCCAGTTCTCGTCCTCGTCCCGGACGACCCAGTCGATCCCGTCCACGGAGATGCAGCGGTCCGTGGTGGGGCCGGGGACCTCGGCGCCGCAGCGCAGGACGACGGCGGCCGGGTCGCCCCACACGGCCGTCGCCTGGCTGTCGGTGGGGCGCAGGCCGAGGTCGCCCAGGGCGTCGGGCATGGCCACCATGGCCGGGGCACACGCCGGGTCAGCGGCGTGGGGCGCGGCCTCCACCGTGGCCACCCGTCCGGTGCAGGCCGTGGCGCCGAGGGCGATCGCGGTCAGGAGGGGCACGAGACGACGCAGACGGCGGGATTCCATCCGCCCAGGATACGTGCGGCGCCGGGACCCGCGGGGGCCCGTGCCCTAGCATGGGCGAGACCGTTCCCGTCCCCGCCTCAGGAGCCCACGTGAGCAGCACCGCGGACCCCCGCCCCCGCCCCCCGCAGGAGGACGTCGCCGTCGGGCGGCGCCGTCGTCGTCGCCGCCCGTGGCTGATCGCCCTGGCGGTGGTGCTCGTGGCGCTGCTGGCCGTGGTCATCGCGGCGGCGGTGTACGTCGGCGGGATCGCCCGGATCATCGACCAGGACACCCAGCGCTTCGACGGCGGCGCGTTCCCCGCCGAGTCGGGCCGCCCGGGTGCCGCGGGGGCGTCTGCTCAGCAGCCCACCGCGCCGCCGCCCGGCATGGACGCGGACCAGGCCGCCGAGGGCGCCCAGGGCCCCGTCGCCCCGGACGCGGACGAGAAGGCGGACGAGCAGGCACTCGACGTGCTGCTCGTCGGCGAGGACGCGGGCGCGGAGGGCCGTGACTCCGCAGGCCGGTCGGACACCCTCATGTGGGTCCACGTGCCCGGGGACCGCAGCGAGATCCAGGTCATGTCCATCATGCGCGACATGTGGGTGCCGATCCCGGGGCACGGGGACCACAAGGTCAACGCCGCCTACCAGTACGGCGGCATCCCGCTGACGGTGGCCACCGCGGAGAACATGTTCCAGGCACGCGTGGACCACGTGATCGCCGTGGACCTCGCCGGCTTCAAGGGCCTCGTGGACGCCCTGGGCGGCGTCAGCGTGGACAACCCCAGCGCCTTCGTCTCGACCGGCGGCATCGACTTCCCCGCGGGCACCGTGCAGATGGACGGGGACAAGGCCCTGGCCTACGCACGGGAGCGGTACAACCTGCCGCGCAGCGACTTCGACCGCGTGGAGAACCAGCAGCGCCTGGTCAAGGCCATCGTGGCCGCGTTCCTCTCCCGCGACACCCTCTCTGACCCGAGCCGCGTGCAGGCCGCCGTCGAGGAGTTCGCGCCCTTCCTGACCCTCGACGACGAGCTCGACTCGAGCACCCTCGCGAACCTGGCGTGGTCCCTGCGCGACGCGCGCGACGCCCCGATCGTGACCAGCACGGTGCCGTCCGTGGGCGTGGGCTACACGGACACCGGCGAGGACGTCGTGTGGCCGGACTGGGCGGCGATCGCCCGCCTGGGCGAGGGCATCCGCACCGGCACCCTGGGGGAGGCCGTCGCGCAGTGAGCACGCCGTCCCGGCCGTCACTGGTACGGCACTGGCTCGCGCTCGCGGAGGAGCTCGTGGGCCGGGCCGCGCCGCGACTCGACGCCCTGAACCTCTTCCCGGTCCCGGACGCGGACACGGGCACGAACATGCTCGCCACGCTGACGGCGGCCCGCACCGCGGCCGACGCCTGCCCCGCACAGGACGACGTCGGCGCCGTGCTCGCGCACGCGGGCGCGGCCGCGCTGGACTCGGCCCGGGGCAACTCGGGCATGCTGCTCGCGGTCAGCCTGGCGGGGATGGCCGAGCCCCTGCGCGGCCGGGAGCGCGTCGACGCGTTCGCCCTGGCGGCGGCGTTCGGAGCCGCCGACCGGGCCGCCCGGCAGGCCCTGTCGGATCCGCGCGAGGGGACGATCCTCACGGTGCTCTCCGCGGCCGCCCGCAGCCTCGCGCGCTCGTCCACCCAGGCCCCCGACACCCCCGCGGTGGCCGGGGACGCGGACCCGGCCGTGCGGCTCGGCCCGGCCGTGACCGTCATGCTGGCCGACTGCGTGCAGGCCGTGGAGGAGACCGAGTCGTTGCTCGCCCCGCTGACCCGGGCGCACGTCGTGGACGCCGGCGCCGTCGGGCTGCTCTGGGTGTTCGAGGCGCTGCGCGCCGTCGTGACGGGCACGCCCGTGGACGAGGAGCTGGCCACCGCGCTCCCCGGCTACGTCGAGGGCGCCCACGCCGCGGAGGGCGAGCCCGCCGCCGAGGCGGAGGCGCCGACCGAGGGGGCCGTCGAGGTGATGGGCACCCTGGCCCTGACCCCGCTCGCCGCGGCCGAGCTGCGCCGACGGCTGACCGACGTGGGGGACGCCGTGATCCTGGCCCCCGTCGGGACCGCCCGTGACGCGCAGGGCCGGGTGCCGTGGCGGGTCCACGTGCACGTGCCCCGCGCCGAGGACGCGATCGGCCCCCTGCGGGCCGCCGGCGACGTCGAGGGCCTGGCCGTCACCGACCTGGCCGAGCCGTCGCACGGCGACGACGCCGCACCGGATGGGTGCCATGGCCGCTGAGGCCCCCGTCACCGACCTGCCCCTGTCCGAGGTGCTGGGCGGGAAGCTGCCCGCCCGCCTCGAGAAGGAGCTCGGGCTGACCACGGTCGGGGAGCTGCTGGACCACGTGCCGCGCCGCTGGATCGAGCGCGGCGAGCTCACCCCCATCGCCGCGCTGCCTTACGACGCCGAGGTGACCGTCGTCGCCGTCGTGGAGTCGGTGACCACGCGGCGCATGCACAGCCGGCCCGGGTTCATCGTGGACGTCACCGTCGCTGACCCGTCCGTGGCCGGCGTGCCGGGGGCGAGCCTGTCCATGGCCTTCTTCAACGGCCACGACGCCCGCCGCCGCCTCGCCCCCGGGATGACCGCCATGTTCCAGGGCCGCACGACCGAGTACCGCGGCCGGATCACGCTGAACAACCCGGACTTCGCCCTCCTGGACGACGACGTCGCCCCGGGGGAGGTGGACGTGCGACCGGTCCCGCTCTACCGGGCCACGGGGAAGCTGCCGTCGTGGACGGTCCGCT
This sequence comes from Micrococcus luteus, assembly GCF_014138885.1. Classification (NCBI taxonomy): domain Bacteria; kingdom Bacillati; phylum Actinomycetota; class Actinomycetes; order Micrococcales; family Micrococcaceae; genus Micrococcus; species Micrococcus luteus. Next base: position 577,494 of record NZ_JACJIK010000001.1, on the reverse strand, counting down.
CCGCCGTCGCCCGGGTGCTCGAGACCGTCGACCTGGGACGGATCCCCGAGCTGCTCACCGAGCGGATCCGCGCGGAGGCCGCCGCGGCGCTCGACCTGGACGCGCCGCTGCCGGGCACCGCCCAGGCGTACCGGGACCTGCACGCCCCTCACGACGTCGCCGCCACCGGCCCGGCGCGGACCGCGCTCGCCCTGCGTGAGGCGCTGCTCGTCCAGGCCGCGCTCGCCTGGCGCCGGGACCGGGAGCGGGCGGTGCCCGCCGTGCCCCGCCCGCCGCGGCCCGGGGGCCTGCTCGAGGCCCTCGACGCCCGCCTGCCGTTCGCGCTCACGCCCGGCCAGGTGGCGGTGGGGGAGCAGCTGTCCGCCGAGCTGGCCCGGGACGCCCCGATGAGCCGGCTGCTGCAGGGGGACGTGGGCGCGGGCAAGACGCTCGTGGCCCTGCGGGCGATGCTGCAGGTCGTGGACGCCGGCGGCCAGGCCGCCCTGGTGGCACCCACCGAGGTGCTCGCCGCGCAGCACCACCGTGCCCTGCTGCGCCTGATGGGCCCCCTCGCCGAGGCCGGCACCCTCGGGGCCGGCGACGGCCCGGCCACAAGGGTCGCGCTGGTCACCGGCTCGCTCAAGACCGCCGCGCGCCGCGAGGCGCTGCTGGCCCTGGCCTCCGGCGAGGCCGGGATCGCCGTCGGGACGCACGCGCTGCTCTCCGAGAAGGTGGGCTTCGCCGAGCTGGCCCTGGCCGTCGTCGACGAGCAGCACCGCTTCGGCGTGGACCAGCGCGAGGCCCTGCGGCGGGCCAACCCCGGCACGCACCTGCTCGTCATGTCCGCCACGCCCATCCCACGCACCGTGGCGATGACGGTGTTCGGCGACCTGGACCTGTCGGTGCTCGAGGGGCTGCCCTCGGGGCGACAGCCGGTCACCACGCACGTGGCGCGGATGGCCCACGGCCCACGCGTGATCGGCCGGGTGTGGGAGCTGATCGCCGAGCACGTGGCGGCCGGCCACCAGGCGTTCGTGGTGTGCCCGCGCATCGACCCCGACGACGCCGACCCGGGTCACGCCAACGTGGAGGAGATGACACCCCGGCTGCGGAGTCTGCCGGCGCTGGCGGGGCTGCGGATCGACGCCGTGCACGGGCGCATGGACCAGGCCGAGCAGGACGCGGCGATGCAGGCCTTCGCTCGCGGGGAGACGGACGTGCTCGTGGCGACCACCGTCGTCGAGGTGGGCGTGGACGTGCCCAACGCGACGGTCATGGCGGTCCTCGACGCCGACGACTTCGGCCTGTCCACCCTGCACCAGCTGCGCGGCCGCGTGGGCCGCGGGCCCGGGGCGGCGGTCTGCCTGCTGGCCACGCGCCTGCCGGACGGGCACCCGTCGCTGCGCCGGCTCGAGGTCCTGGCCCAGGAGCAGGACGGCATGCGCATCGCGCAGGAGGACCTCGCCCAGCGCGGTGTCGGCGACGTGCTCGGCGCCGCCCAGTCCGGGCTGGCCTCGGGGTTGCACCATGTGGACGTCATTGCCGACGCCCCGCTGATCGCCGTGGCCGCCGACGCCGTCGCGCAGGTCATGGCGGCCGGCCCGGGGCTCTCCGCCCACCCGGCGCTCGCCGCCGAGGTGGCCCGCTGGGAGGCCGAGCACCTCACCGCCGCCGACTACCTCGAGAAGGGCTGAGCCATGTCCCGCATCATCGCCGGCGCGGCCGCCGGGCGGCCCCTGACCGCCGTCCCCGGCACCGGCACGCGCCCCACCACGGACCGCACCAAGGAGGCCCTGTTCTCCTGGCTCGAGGCCCGCGACTGGCTGGACGGGACGGCCGTGCTCGACCTCTACGCCGGCTCCGGCGCCCTGGGGTGCGAGGCCGCCAGCCGCGGAGCGGCATCGGTGCTGCTGGTCGAGCGGGACCGGAAGGCCGTGACCGCGTGCCGCGCGAATGCCGCGCTGGTCAACCGGGCGCGCGGGGCCGACGTCGTGCGCGTGCGCGCCGGGAGCGTGGAGCAGGCGCTCGCGGCGGAGGCCGCGCCCGTGGACCTGATCCTGGCCGACCCGCCGTACCCGGTGGCCGGCGCGCCGCTCGAGGCCGTGCTGGAGGCGGCGGCCGGGCGGCTTGCCCCGGGTGGGCTGCTCGTGCTGGAGCGGGCGGCCCGGGACGCGGCGCCGCGCCGGCCGCGCGGCCTCGAGGAGGTCGAGGTGCGCGTCTACGGCGAGACCGCCCTGTACCTCTGGCAGGACGAGCGCTGACCCCGCCCACCCGCTTTCGTTCGGGAAACGGCGGCGTGTCGGCCCGTTTTCGTTCGGGAAACGGCGGCGTCTCGGCCCGTTCTCACCGGGGAGACGGGAGGGCGGAACGGACTGGGCTCAGCACGGAACCGCGAGCACGGCGGCCGCCGTTTCCCGAACGAAAATGCTCCGGGGGCCGCCGTTTCCCGAACGAAAGTGCTCCGGGGGCCGCCGTTTCGTCAACGAAAGCGTCGGGGGTCAGGCCGCGCGCAGCCGCGGGGCCGCCTCGGCCAGGCGGCGCATCGCCTCGTCGATCGCATCCGGGGACTTGCAGAACGCCAGCCGCAGCCACGACCGCAGGTGGCCTCCGTCCGGGCGGCAGAGCGCGCCCACGGGGATGCCCGTGACGCCGGCCTCACGCGTCCACCGCACCGCGGCCTCGGCCGCGTCCGTCACACCCCACGGGGCCAGGTCCACGACGACGAAGTAGCCCGCCGCCGGGACGACCGGGTCCAGGCCCGCCTCCCGCAGGCCCGCCACGAGCCGATCCCGGGCGTCGCGGTACCGCTCGCGCTGGCCGGCGAGGTGCCGTTCGGCGTCGTCGGTGGGCAGATAGGCACCCAGCGCGCGCTGGAAGGCGGGGCCGGAGGAGTAGGTGAGGAACTGCTTGACGGCGCGCGCGGCCCCGACGAGCTCGGCCGGGCCGGTCAGCCAGCCGACCTTCCAGCCGGTGACCGCGAACGCCTTGCCCGCGCTGGAGACCGTCAGGGCGATGTCCTCGGCGCCCGCGACCGAGCGCAGGCCGACATGCTCGCCCTCGTAGACGAGGTGGTCGTAGACCTCGTCCGCGAGGATCAGCACGCCCCGGGACCGGCACAGGGCCACGAGCTCCTCGAGCAGCTCCCGCGGATAGACCGCGCCCGTGGGGTTGTGCGGCGTGTTCACGATGAGCAGGCGCGTGCGGTCGGTCATCGCCGCGGCCACCCGTGCCGGGTCCGGCAGGAAGTCCGGCGCCTCCACCGGCACGCTCACGTGCCGGCCGCCGGCCAGGGCGATCGTGGCGGCGTGCGAGTCGTAGAACGGCTCGACCGTGACGACCTCGTCGCCCGGGCGCACGAACGCCAGGACCGTCGCGGCGATGCCCTCGGTGGCACCCGTGGTGATCATGACCTGCGTGGCGGGGTCCTCCGTCACGCCCCAGTGGCGCCGGCGGTGCTCTGCAACGGCCCGCCGCAGCGCGGGGTCGCCCGTGCCGGGGGCGTACTGGTTGGGGCCCGCCAGCACGGCGTCGGCCGCCAGCCGCAGCAGCGCGTCGGGGCCGTCGGCGTCGGGGAAGCCCTGGCCGAGGTTCACGGCCCCGTGCTCGACGGCGAGGCCCGTCATCGTCTCGAACACGGTGGGCACGGGGCCGGCGTCACCGAGCAGGCCCGCGGCCGCCGCCGTGCGACGCCACGGCGCGTCCACGTCGACGTCGTGCCGTGCTGCTCCGGGGGTGGGCTGGGTTCCGTCCATGGCCGCACTGTACCCATCGCCGCGGACCGCACACGGCGGCGCATGCCGCGTCCGTCACCACCGCGACGCGCCGGAGCCGGACCGGACGGGCGTCCGTCGCCGCTCGGCGCGGCCCCCGCTAGGCTGGCACCCATGCGTCGTGCCGTCTGCCCTGGTTCGTTCGATCCCCTCCACAAGGGGCACGTCGAGGTGATCGCGCGAGCCGCGAACCTCTTCGAGGAGGTGGTGGTCGCCGTGTCCTCCAACCCCGCCAAGACGTACCGCTTCAGCGTGGACGAGCGCATCGCCATGATCGAGGCGACGGTGTCCTCCCTCGCCGGTGTCGCGGTCCGGCCCATGGGCCCGGGCCTGTTGGCCGAGTTCTGCCGGCAGATCGGCGCGGACGCGATCGTCAAGGGGCTGCGCGGCGGCGCCGACCTCGAGTTCGAGGCCCCGATGGCCGCGATGAACCGCCATCTCACCGGGGTCGAGACGGTCTACCTCCCGGCCGACGCCCGGTACACCCACGTGTCCTCCTCGCTCATCAAGGAGGTCCACGGACTCGGCGGCGACGTCGCCGAGTTCGTCCCGGCCGCGGTCCTGCGCGGCCTCGACGGCGGGGCCTGACCCCGCCCGGCCCACCCGCGGGCCACCCTTCCGCTCGTCCCACCGCATCAACCGCAGGAGAACCGCCGATGACCGTCCCGCCCCCCTCCCGCCCCCGCACCCGCAAGGCCGTCATCCCGGCCGCCGGCCTGGGCACCCGCTTCCTGCCGGCCACCAAGGCCATGCCGAAGGAGATGCTGCCGGTGGTGGACCGGCCGGCCATCGAGTACGTGGTGACGGAGGCCCGGCGTGCGGGCCTCGCCGACGTGCTGATGATCACGGGCCGGAACAAGCGGGCCCTCGAGGACCACTTCGACCGCCATCCCGCGCTGGAGGCCGCGCTGGAGCGCAAGGGCGACGCCACGCGGCTCGCGCAGATCCACGAGTCGGACCTGGTGGGGGACATCCACTACGTCCGCCAGGGCGAGGCTCTCGGGCTCGGCCACGCGGTGAACTGCGCTCGCCGCCACGTCGGCGAGGAGCCGTTCGCGGTCCTGCTGGGCGATGACATCATCGGCGACGGCGAGGCGCTGCTCGAGCGCATGATCGACGTGCAGCAGCGCCTCGGCGGCTCCGTGATCGCCCTCATGGAGGTCCCGGAGGAGGCCGTCTCGGCCTACGGCGTGGCCGCGGTGCAGGCCGTGCCGGGGGAGGGCGACGACGTCGTCCGCGTCACCGACCTCGTGGAGAAGCCGGCCCGCGAGGACGCCCCCTCCACCCTCGCGATCATCGGCCGCTACGTGCTGGCCCCGCAGGTGTTCGACGTGCTGGACGAGACCCCGCCCGGCCGCGGCGGGGAGATCCAGCTCACCGATGCGCTGCAGAGGCTGGCCACGGAGGACGGCGAGGGCCGCGGCGTGCACGCCGTCGTCTTCGACGGCCGCCGCTACGACACGGGGGACAAGCTCGGCTACCTGCAGGCGGTCATCGAGTTCGGGACGCGGCACGAGGACCTCGGGGCCGACCTGCGCGCCTGGCTCCAGGAGTTCACCGCCGGGCTCTGAGCCGGGCCGGCGACGCGCGGGCCGCCGCCGGCTTTGGCCGAGGCGGACCCACCCGGTAGGATGGGCTGTCGGTCCGTCGTGGCTGGACCCGTGTCCAGGCCGCATCGCACCCCCGCAGAGGGCGTGCGGACGGGCCGTGTACCCCCGCCGTCCCACCCGCCGAGAGGAGCGACCATGGACAGCATCCAGCACCACGGCGCCGACTCGCCGTGGGTGATCCCCGTGCGCGATCTGACGCGCGGGGCCGGAGTCCAGCGCGAGCTGACGGCCGAGTGGCCCGCCCCTGCGGGCGTCTCCACGCCGCTGCTGGGGATCCCCGAGGGGGACCCCGTCGAACTGGACCTGCGTCTGGAGTCGGTGCATGAGGGCGTCCTCGTCACCGGCACCGCGGACGCGACCCTGAAGGGCGAGTGCGGCCGTTGCCTGCGCCCGCTGCACGAGGGGATCACCGTGGACCTGCAGGAGCTGTACCTCACCGGCACGTCCGAGGACGACGCCGGCGAGCAGCCGCTCGTGGTGCGCGAGACCGTGGACCTGGAACCCGTGTTCCGGGACGCCGTGGTCATCGCCCTCCCGTTCCAGCCGCTGTGCCGGCCGGACTGTGAGGGCCTGTGCGCCGACTGCGGCATCCGCCTCGAGGACGCGCCCGAGGGGCACGCCCACGAGCGCGTGGACCCGCGCTGGGCCGCCCTGGCCCACCTCGCGGGCACCTCAGAGACCTCCATCACCGAGACAGAAGAGAGATAGTCGTGGCAGTCCCGAAGCGGAAGATGTCCCGTGCCAACACCCGTGCCCGCCGGTCGCAGTGGAAGGCCACCGCGCCCGCCCTGGTGAAGTCCGTCGAGAACGGTCGCGTCTCGTACCGCCTGCCCCACCAGGCCGAGCTGAAGACCGACGCCGCCGGCACCCCCCTGTTCTTCGAGTACAAGGGCCGCAAGGTCGCCGACGCCTGAGATGGCGTCCCCATCGGCTCGCCGCGGGCCTGAGCCCGCGCCCGAGCCAGAAGAGCTGTTCGAGCGTCTCGGCGTGCACATCACCGCCGGGACGCTCGAACGCGCTCTGACGCACCGCTCGTTCGCCTACGAGCAGGGCGGGCTGCCCACCAACGAGCGCCTCGAGTTCCTCGGGGACTCGGTGCTGGGCTACGTGGTCACCGACCACATCTTCACGGTGTACCCGGACCTGGCCGAGGGCGACCTCGCGCGCCGCCGGGCCGCCGTCGTGTCCACGCGTGCCCTGGCGAAGGTGGCGCGCCGGATCGGCATCGGCCCGTTCGTGCGCCTGGGCACGGGGGAGCGCCGCACCGGCGGGGCGGACAAGGACTCGATCCTCGCCGACACCCTCGAGGCGCTCATCGGCGCCGTCTACGTGGACCACGGGGCCGTGGCCGCGGCCGCACTCGTGCACCGCCACGTGGTGCCGCTGCTGGACGAGCCGGACCTGCTGCGCGAGAGCACCGACTGGAAGACGGTCGTGGCCGAGGCCGCCAGCCGCCACGGTCTCGGCGCCGTCCGCTACGCGATCGAGGGTCAGGGCCCCGCGCACGACCCCCGCTACCGGGCCACCCTCGTCGTCGGCGAGCGCGAGTACGGCTCCGCCGTCGCCAGCTCCAAGAAGCAGGCCGAGCGGGACGCCGCGGCCGCCTCGTGGCCCGCCCTCGAGGCGGATCTGCCGGCCGCGGGGCGCTGAGCCCGTGCCGGAGCTGCCCGAGGCCGAGGTCGTCCGGCGCGGCCTGGCCCGGTGGGCCACGGACGCCGTCGCCGCGGAGCTCGAGGTCCTCGACCCCCGCTCGCTGCGTCGCAGCCCCGGCGGTGCGGACGCCCTCCGGGAGCGGCTGCGCGGCGCCCGGCTGGCCGAGCCGGCTCGCCGCGGCAAGTTCCTCTGGCTGCCCCTGGCCGAGGGCGACGACGCCGTCGTCGTGCACCTGGGGATGAGCGGGCAGATCCTCGTGGACGAACCGGGGGCCGCCGACCAGCGACACCTGCGCCTGCGCCTGCCCGTCACCGCGGCGGACGGCTCCGCCCGCGAGCTGCGGTTCGTGGACCAGCGGATCTTCGGCGGCTGGTGGCTCGACGCGCTGCGGCCCGACGACGCCGCCGGCGGCGAGCGGATCCCCACCACGGCCGCCCACATCGCCCTGGACCCGCTGCACCCCCTGTTCGACCCCGCGGCCGTGCACGCGCGCCTGGCACGGCGCCGCTCCACCCTCAAGCGCGCGCTGCTGGACCAGTCGCTGGTCTCCGGGATCGGCAACATCTACGCGGACGAGGCCCTCTGGGGCGCCCGCCTGCACCCCGAGCGCCCGACCGAGCGCATGCGCCGGGCGGACACGCTGCGCCTCCTGGCGGCCGTCCAGGACGTGATGCGCCGGGCCCTGGAGGTGGGGGGCACGAGCTTCGACGCGCTCTACGTCAACGTGGACGGGCGATCGGGCTACTTCGCCCGCTCCCTGGCGGCCTACGGGCGCACCGGGCAGCCGTGTCGCCGCTGCGCCGCCGAGGGGATCGACTCCCGCATCGTCCGCGAGCCGTTCATGAACCGGGCGAGCCACCTGTGCCCGCGCTGCCAGCCCAGGCCGCGCCGTCGCCGGGCCGTGGCGGCCGACGCCTGACCAGGCGTCCGTAGACTGGCCTGACCCCCGACCTCGAGCAGGAGACCCGAGTGAGCCATCCCCCGGCCGCGTCCTGGACGCCCGAGCCCCTGCCGCGTCCCGAGTCCCCGCGCGACGACGCCCCGCCGGTCGCGCGGCGCCGCCGACGCTGGCCGTGGGTCGTCGGCGTGCTCGCCGTCCTGCTCGCGGCGCTGCTCGGCCTGGGCGCCTGGTACGCGGGCTCGCTCGGGCGCACCTTCGACGACCACCGGCAGACGGTGGACGTGGGGGCGCTCGAGCAGGCGGCCGGGGACGGCCCGCTGAACGTGCTCGTCCTGGGCTCCGACTCCCGCGAGGGCGAGGGCGAGCAGGACATGGGCCAGCGCTCGGACACCATGATGCTCGTGCACATCCCCGCGGACCGACGCCAGGTCTACGTCATGTCCGTGCTGCGGGACTCGTGGGTCACCGTGCCCGGCCACGGCGAGGCGAAGATCAACTCGGCCTTCGACACGGGCGGCTACACCCTCGCCGTGGACACGGTGGAGCTGCTGCTGGGAGTGCCCATCCACCACGTCCTCGAGGTCGACTTCCAGGGGTTCCGGGGCGTGACGAACGCGCTGGGCGGCGTCGAGGTCTGCAACCCGCAGGCCTTCTCCTCCGGTCAGGCCAACCCCTCGTACTACCCGCGCGGACACATCCTGCTGCAGGACACCGCCGCCCTGCGCTACGTGCGCGAACGGCACGCCTTCGACGACGGCGACGTCACCCGCGTGAAGAACCAGCAGCGCTACCTGGCCGGGGCGATGGACCGCTTCCTCAGCCCGCAGATCCTGGGCAACCCCGCCCGCACCACCGAGGTCGTCGCCACGTTCTCCGACCACCTCGGTGTGGACGAGGGGCTCACGTCCGGCGTGATCGCCTCGCTCGCGTGGCAGCTGCGCGACGTCCGCGGCGAGGACGTCGAGATGTTCACGGTGCCGCGCAAGGGCTTCGCGGAGGGGCCGAACGGCGACGCCATCGTCGAGCTCGACGAGGACAAGCTGGCGGACCTGCGCGCCGCCCTCGCCGCCGACGACGTCCAGCGCTATGTCGACGAGCACGAGCCCAAGAAGGAGAAGAAGGCCCAGGCCGCCGGCGGGCCCGCCCCCGTGCTGACCCTGCTGACCGGCACCACGCCCGCACCCGCCCTCGGGGAGGACCCCTGTGACGACTGAGCCGCGCCGCCCCCGCCTCCTGCTGGTCTCCCACTCCTACCGGCCCGAGCGCACTCCGCCCGCACGTCGCTGGGGCGCGGTCGTGGCGGCGCTGCGGTCGGCGGGCTGGGACGTCGACGTCGTCGCGCCCGGGGGTGTGCGCCCCTTCGCCGGGCCCGACGGCGAACGCGTCCTGCCCACGCCTCGCCTGCCCCTGGGGGAGGCCGGCCGCAACGGCCGCTTCGCCGAGGCGGTGGTGCACGCCCTGCTCGCCGTCCCCCGCGGGATGGCCACCCGACGCCCGGACGTGGTGGTGGCCACCGTGCCCGCCCTGCCCGTGGTGGTGCCCGGCGTCGTGCTCTCCCGTCTCTGGCGCCGTCCCCTCGTGCTGGAGATGCGCGACGCCTGGCCGGACCTCGCCCACGAGGCCGGGGTCCACCAGGGCCTGCTGGGCGTCGCGATGGAGCGCGTCGTGACCGGCGGCCAGCGCGCGGCCCGCCTCGTGGTGACCGTCACGGACGGCTTCGCGGAGACGCTGCGTGGGCGCGGCGTGCGGGTGGTCCGCACCCTGGGCAACGGCGTGGACCTGGCCCGCCTGGCGGTGGCGCCCCGGCGGGAGCGGGCCGCCGGTGAGCTCCACGTGCTGTACCTGGGCAACATGGGCGAGAGCCAGGGGCTCGATCGGCTCATCGACGCCGCGGCGACGCTGCGTCGCACCCGGCCGCGGGTGCGCGTCCGGCTGGTCGGGGAGGGGACCCGGCGTCCGGCGCTGGAGGACCGCAACGCCGAGCTCGGCTCGCCGGCCGAGATCCTCGGACCCGTCCACGGCGCGGCCGTGGCCGAGCAATACGCGTGGGCGGACACGCTGGTGGTGGCCCTGCGTCCCGACTGGCCGAGCTTCCGGCACACCGTGCCCTCCAAGACCTACGAGGTGCTCGCCGTCGGCCGGCACGTCACGGGCCTGGTGACGGGGGAGGCCGCCCGCACCCTCGAGGCGGCCGGCGGCGCCGAGGTCATCGGCCCGGACGTGGACGACCTGGTGCAGCACCTGACGGCGCTCGCGGACGACCCGCACCGCACCGACGTCGGCGCGGGCGGACGCGACTGGGTGCGCCGCCACGCCGACCTGCCGGCCGTGGCCCGCCGCTACGAGCGAGTGCTGCGCCGCGTCGCCGGTCGCTGAGCCCGACGTCGGCCCTGGAGCGGAGACGTGCTCGGTCACGGTACTCGCGGCGCCGTGGGTCGAGTCCGGTCCCTATACTCGACAAGGCATTACAGGTGGCCCGACGTGCGTTGCGGTCTTCCTGTGCGACCGTTTCGACGAATGAGGACCACCGCATGACGACGCAGATCAAGGACGTGGCCGTGATCGGCCTGGGCTACATCGGACTGCCGACGGCTGCCATCCTGGCGGAGAACGGCGTGCGCGTGCACGGCGTGGACGTCTCGGACCGCACGGTGGACGCCGTGAATGCGGGCACGGTGCCCTTCGTGGAGCCGGACCTGGCCGGGTTCGTCGCGCGCGGCGTCGAGAAGGGCCTGCTCAGCGCCTCGACGACGACGCCGGCGGCGGACGCCTACATCGTCGCCGTGCCGACCCCGTTCAAGGACGGGCACTCCCCGGACCTGGGCTACATCGAGGCCGCCGCCCGCGGCCTGGCCCCGCAGCTGACGGGTGACGAGCTCGTCATCCTCGAGTCCACCTCGCCCCCCGGCGCCACCGAGCACATGGCCGAGGTGATCTTCGCCGAGCGTCCTGAGCTGCGCGAGTCCGAGCTGGACTTCGCCCACTGCCCCGAGCGGGTGCTCCCGGGCCGTGTGATGGTCGAGCTCGTGACCAACGACCGGATCGTCGGCGGCTCGACCCGGCGCGCGGCCGAGCGGGCCCGCGACCTCTACCGCACGTTCTGCGAGGGCGAGATCCTGCTGACGGACACCCGCACCGCGGAGATGGCCAAGCTCGTGGAGAACTCCTTCCGCGACGTCAACATCGCCTTCGCCAACGAGCTGTCCGTGATCTGCGCCGAGCAGGGCATCGACGTGTGGGAGCTCATCGAGCTCGCCAACCACCATCCCCGCGTGAACATCCTGCAGCCGGGCCCCGGCGTGGGCGGCCACTGCATCGCCGTGGACCCGTGGTTCATCGTGGACGCCGCCCCGCAGACCGCCCGGCTGATCCGCGCGGCCCGGGAGATCAACGACGGCAAGCCCCAGTGGGTCATCGACCAGGTCAAGGCTGCGGCCTTCGACGTCCAGCAGGCCACCGGCCGCGCTCCGGTCGTCGCCGCCCTCGGCCTGGCCTTCAAGCCGAACATCGACGACCTGCGTGAATCCCCGGCCCTGAACATCGCGGCCGAGCTGGCGGGCCAGTTCTCCGGGTCCGACGTGCTCGTGGTCGAGCCGCACGTGACGGAGCTGCCGGCCGCGCTGCAGGGCAAGGACAACGTGCGCCTGGTCGCGGCCGACGAGGCCCTGGACGCCGCCGACATCGTGGTGCTGCTGGTGGACCACTCCGCCTTCGCCGACCTCGGCGACCGCGTGGCCGACAAGCGCGTGATCGACACGCGCGGCCAGTGGCGCGCAACGCCGGGGTCCTGATCCGTGGGTTCCGCCTCGGCCGTCCCGTGGCGGTCCAACCTCGGCGTGCTCGCGCAGACCGTGGCCGAGCACGCCGTGGACGACCCGATCCTGCTCACGCTGCAGGGCGCCCGGCGGCTGCCTGAACGTCTGAGGGGCACTGCCGCGCGAGGGCTGACGACGTTGGGGACAGCCGCAGGCGGGGTACCGGCCGCGGTGGGTTTTCACATGTTGGGGGCCGCCGAGGACGCTCAGGAACGACTGGCCGCCGCCGACGGGATCCGCTACGCGCCGGCGCGTGCGGACGTGCTCGTGCACCTGTCCGCGTTCGAGGACGCCGCCGCCGTCCTGGAGGCGGTCCCGCCGGCGTCCCGCGGCGCGGCCTGGCACGCTGCGGCCTCACGTCTGGCCCACCACACCGGTGACCTCGACGCCGCCGTGCGGCACGCCCGTGTCCATCGACGGAACCGGGCCCTGGCGCGCCGCATGGCGGGTGAACGCGAGGCGTTGACGGGCGACTGGCCGACCCTGCCGCGCGAAACCGGGTACACACCGCGCCCGGGGCGGGTGCTCCACGTGCTCACCAACTCCCTGCCCCACACCCGCTCCGGATACGCCCAGCGCAGCCACGCGATCCTTCGGGCCCAGGCCGAGGCAGGTCTGCAGGTCAGTGCCATGACCCGCCCCGGCTACCCCGTGCAGGTGGGTGTGCCGTGGGCGCGTGCGGTGGACGTGGTGGACGGGATCGAGTACCACCGACTGACGCCGTCGCGCCTGGCCCAAGGCCAGGCCGCGCGGGTGCGTCAGCATGCCGCACTGCTGCTCGAGGTGGTCCGCGCCGAACGCCCGGCGCTGCTGCACACCACGACCCACTACGTGAACGCGATGGCTGTCCGCGCCGTGGCCGAGGCCTGCGGGATCCCCTGGGTGTATGAAGTCCGCGGTCGCCTCGCCGACACGTGGGCCGCGACCCGGGGACCCGCGGCGACAGCCTCCCCCCGGTACGCCGCCTTCACGGCCCGTGAGGCGCAGGCCGCCCGCGCTGCGGACGCGGTCGTCACCCTCGGGGAGGGCATGCGGCAGACGCTCGTCAGCGAGGGCGTCGATCCCGAGCGGATCGTGCTGGCCCCCAACGCGGTGGACGCCCGCTTCGAGGCGCCGCCGCCCTCTCGTGCGAAGGCCCGTCAGCACCTCGGCCTGGATCCGGACGGCCGGTACGTGGGCACAGTCTCCTCGATCGTGGACTACGAGGGGCTAGACCTGCTGGTGCGGGCTGTGGCCCGGCTGGCCCCGGAACACCCCCGCCTCCGTCTGCGCATCGTCGGAGACGGGGTCGCCCTGCCCGGCCTGCGCGTGCTCGCTCACCGCCTGGGGATCGCCGACATCTGTGAGTTCCCCGGGCGGGTGGCCCGCGAGGACGCAGTGTGGCACCATTCGGCCCTGGACGTGTTCTGCGTCCCGCGCCGGGACCTCCCCGTCACCCGCGCCGTCACGCCCATGAAGTCTGTGGAAGCCTCGGCGCTCGGCCGCCCCGTGGTGGCCTCCGATCTGCCCGCACTCGCGGAGCTGGTCGAGGATGGGGTCACCGGCGAGTTGTTCCGTGCCGAGGACCTGGACGCGTTCGTGGCGGCCCTCGGCCGTCTGCTCTCCAGGCCAGAGGAGGCCGAGCGACTCGGCCGAGCGGGACGGGACTGGGCGCTGGCCACTCGCACCTGGTCGAGCAACGTCACCCGCTACCGAGACCTGTACACAGCCCTGGGAGTCACCGATGCCTGAAAAGCCGTTGTCACGCCGGGTCGTCAGCGCCGGTGGCCGCATTCTGCGGGCCACCCGGCGACGCGTCGAACCCAATCTGAGCCCCGAGATGCGCCGTCGCCTGTCCCGCGCGGTTCGTGCGATGCCCGACCCCATGGCCGAGCGGGTCCGAGGTGCCGCCCGCATCACCCCGCGCTCCGCCGCCGTCGGAGGCCGAGGCCGAGGCCGCGGGCGTGGACGCGGACGTCCCGCGCTTGTCATGGATCCTCTCGATCTGCTGGTCGAGGTCCCCGCCGCCGGCGTGCAGATGGCCGGCCGTGCGGCCGCCGCTGTGCGGGACGACGCCGGTGCCGCCGCCCGCCTCGACAGGGCCCTGCACGGGTCCCACCCACCGGTCAGCCGGCCGGCCGGGGGCGGCCGCCGTGTGGCCGTGCTCGCCCGTCCGGAGATCGAGGAGGCCCTGATCGATGCCGGCCATGCCGTCGAGCCCCTCGTGCCCGGCACTGCACGCGCCGTGATGGCGCGTGTCGAGGTCGCGGTCCTGGATCTCGAGGGGTTCACCGGTGTGTGGGGCGGCGCCTTGGATGCCGAGGGCGTGGGTTTGGCCCGTGAGGTCATGACCGCCGTCGAGGAGGGTGCCCGTCGGGGTGTGACGACCTGGCTGGCGGCCGGCACCGGGCGACGCAGCCACCTGGGTGCTCCGGCCCTCTTGGCCCATCCCAACATCGAGGCGCTGGACGTGCTGAACCCCGCGCCGCCGATCCACTACACCCAGGACCCCACAGACGCCCCGCGCGGTGTGGCCGATGTGGTTCTTGGGGTCCTGCATGACGCCGAGCCCCACGTCCGCCCCCTTGCCCGAGAGACCCACGCATGAGCACCGACCACCTGACCGCCGTCTCCGAGACCACGGACCGCCCCCGCGTGCCGGTCGTCCTGTTGTACGGGGACGTGGACCTCAACGTCCTGGACGGATCCGCTGTCTGGCTGGGGTCCATGGCCGAGACGTGGGTGGCCGCCGGCGCCGAGGTCCACGTGCAGCTGAAGGCGCTCGAGCGCCGTGACGTCCTGACGTCGGACCTACGGGCTCTCGCGGGTGTGACGTTGCACGAGGCCGACCCGGAGCCGGGCACGGACCAGATGGACCGCCCCCGTGCCGTCGAGGTGCTGGAGGATCTCGCAGAGCGGCTTCACCCGGACATCGTCATGGTGCGCGGCATCCACCTGTGTGCGGAGGTCGCCCGCCGGGGTGCCTTCCCCGGTCGGCTCTGGTCCTACGTGACCGAGTTCGGCTACCCGTCCAGTGGCGCGGCCCCGGCGAAGCTGGACGTCATCCGCTCGATCGCCGCCGCCAGCCGCGTGATGCTCGCCCAGACCGAGGACGCCCGCGCCGTTCTGGAGGCTTACGTTCCCGAGGCCGCGGGCCGCACCCTCGTGCTCACCCCGATGATCCCGGACGCCCTCGTGGCCTCGGCCACCCAAGCACGGGCCCACGGTGAGGCAGCGGCGCACTCCGATGCGGGGCGTCCGCTGGAGCTGGTCTACACGGGCAAGTTCGCCCGGAACTGGCGCACCGACCTGATGCCCGCCCTCGTGTCGGCCCTCGCCGGGCACGGCGTCCCGGCGCGCCTGACGATGGTGGGTGACAAGGTCCATAGGGAGAAGACGGACCCCACGTTCTTCGGCCGCATGACGGAGCTGATGCAGACCCCGGACCCGGCGGTGACCTGGACCGGTGGCGTTCCCCGCAGTGCAGCCCTCGACCATACCGCCCGGGCGGACATGGCCCTGAGCTGGAGGTCGCCTGCCCTGGACGTGAGCCTCGAGTTGTCCACCAAGGTCCTCGAGTCCTGCGCCCTCGGCGTGCCTCCGGTCCTCAACCGGACCGCGGCGCACGAACGGCTGCTCGGGGTGGACTGGCCCCTGTTCGTGGAGCCGCACACGGACTCCGTCGAAGGCGTCGCGCAGCTGTTGGCCACGGCCCGCCCGCATCTGGGGGCGCTGGCCGAGCGTGCCGTGGCGGCCGCGGCCCCGTATCGGGTCTCCGCCCGGGCCGACGTGCTGCGTGGGTATGTGGAGCGGGTGGTGCCCGGATTCTCCCCGCAGGCTCTGCCGGCGCTGCGGTCTGCCGAGACGACAGACAGGAACCCTGCCTCCCCGGGCCGTCCGCTGCGGGTCGTGGTGGCCGGCCACGACCTGAAGTTCGCGGGCGAGCTGCTGGACATGCTGCGCACCCATCCCGGGGTCGAACTGCGGATCGATAGGTGGGCGGGCCTGCACCGGCACGATGCGTCCGTCTCCCGCGAGCACGCTGAGTGGGCGGACGTGGTGCTGTGCGAATGGGCGGGGCCCAATGCGGTGTGGTACGCCCGCCACAAGCGCCCCGGTCAGAAGCTCGTCGTCCGACTCCACATGTTCGAGCTGCGCGGTGCGTGGCTGAGTGACCTCGACCTGGATGCGGTGGACACACTCATCACCGTCTCGGACCATTACCGGGATCTCACGGTGGAGGCACTCGGTGCGGACCCGGGGCGCGTGCGGGTCATCCCCAACGCAGTGTCCGTGGCGGACCTGGCCCGGGAACCCGTGGCAGGCGCCGAGTTCCGCCTGGGGCTGGTCGGCATCGTTCCGCTGCGCAAGCGCCTGGATCGCGCCCTGGACCTGCTGCGCGTGCTGCGCGCCGCAGACGACCGGTTCACCCTGCACGTGCGTGGTCGCATGCCGTGGGAGTACCGCCACGAGTGGCAGGATCCCCTCCAGCGGGAGGGGTACCTGGATCTCTTCGCGAAGTTGGGCGGGGATCCGCTGCACCGGGCGGTGGCGTTCGAACCGTTCGGCGCGGACATGGGCACGTGGTTGCGGCGCATGGGATGGGTGCTCTCACCCAGCTCGGTGGAGAGCTTCCACCTCGCGCCCGCCGAGGGGATGGCGGCCGGATCGCTCCCGGTGATCTGGGACCGCCCGGGTGCGGACGGCGTCTTCGGCGCCGACCTCGTCCACGCGGACACTGAGGCCGCCGCCCGCTGGATCCTGGAGCTCACACAGGACGAGGCACGACGGCAGGAGTGGTCCGCGCGCATGCGGGAACGCGTGCTCGCGTTCGACGAGCGCACCGTGGCCCGCGCCTGGGCGGAGGCCCTGGGCCTGGACTGAGGGTCAGGGCCGGCGCGGGGCGCGCGTGCCGAGCACGACGTCGGCCAGGGCGGGCAGGACGAGCTCGGCGGCGTAGGTCCGTGCCACGAACTCCCGGGCCCGGGCGGCGGCATCCGCCCAGGCCTCGGGGTCGGCGGTGGCCGCCCGCACGGAGGCGGCCAGCGCCGCCGTGTCCGGGGCGAGCCAGTCGGCCGGGTAGAGCACGTCTGCGCCGGCCCACGCCAGTGAGCGCGGCAGCCGGCCGTGGGCGGCGCCGTCGGGCAGGGTGAAGTGGAAGGACTCGAAGGCCGAGGTGGAGAGCACGGTGCCCACCGAGGCGTACCAGGCGGACATGTCCGGGCCGTGCGGGTCCCAGGTGACCGCGCCGGTCAGCGCCGGGTCCTGGGTCAGCCGCCGCCGCTGGGCGGCGAAGTACGCCTGCGCCGCGGGACGACTGCGGACCCAGGCGACCTCTTCGGGCCTGTGCCCGCGGATGCGCAGCCGGAACCGCCGGTCCTCGGCCCGCAGCAGGGCGAGCACGTCCAGGGCCCGGTCCAGTCCCTTGCGTTCGGGCAGCACGCCCACCAGGCCCAGGGTGAAGCGCTGTGCCGGGTCTGCGGGGTGCGCGGAGGCCCAGTCCGGGCCCGGGAGTTGGACCGCGTTCGGGATCCACCGGGTACGGCCCGGGTCCAGGTGCGCATCGCGGATCACCTGCGCCCGCACATGCTCGGCTACGAACACCCAGGTGTCCACGGCCTCCTGGCGCACCCGTTCGGGGAACTCCGTGGCGGCCTCCTGCAGGTGTGTGCGTGCCGTCAGGCGGACCCCCGGGGGCAGCCGGCGCGAATACCACACCAGATTCCCCAGGGACCACTCACAGTGCACGACATCCGCCCATGCCGCCAGCGACCGGCTCGCCTCGGCGTCGTGGCGGGCATGTCCGGTCCAGGAATCGACCCGGACCTCGTGGCCGCGGGCCCGCAGCTCGGTGATCAGCCCGTCCGCGAACTTGAGGTCATGGCCGGCGACGACGACGCGCCGCGGCTCCCGAACCACGTGCACGGTGGGGCGTGGCGGGTCCTCCCGCCAGGCGCCCGGCCCTGAGCCCTGCCGGTGGCTGCGCGTCAGCTCCAGACGGGCTGCCCGACCACGGCCGGCAACATCGGCCACGGTGGCCGCGGCGTCCTCGGGGCCCACGACCGCGCGGCCAGCCGCGGCAGCCGCGCGGGACAGGGCCGGGTCGCAGTGTTGTGGGTCGGGCACCAGGACCGCGTCCACGAGGTTCAGGGCGGCCTGCACCCGGCCAGCTTCGGGGGAGCCCCCCGCCGTCAGGGACCCCGTGGTGACCAGCACTCCGGGGAGCCGGCGGCCTGCGGTGCGGCGCAGCGCACGAATGAGGGCGTGCTGGCGGCCGGGTGCGGCGAGCGCCACGGAGTGGGGGGACGACCCGCTCGGCAGGCGGGTCCGCGAAGCCACCATCGCGGCCGCGTCCTCAAGCGGCCAGGATCCCGCCGCCACGTCGTCCACCGGCACCAGGAGCACGCCCGGGGCGTCCGCCCGCCGGGGGCCGAGCGGGTTCCAGGCGTCCAGGCCGGGGCGGGGGCGGCCCGTCAGCGCCCGCACCAGGACGGCGGGGGCCGGCAGCGGCACGCTCCCCCCGGGTGGTGCTTCCGGAACTGTCCCATGCCCGGCGGCAGCCCACACGACCGCCGGAAGGGTGAGGCCCCCGACGGCGCCGCGTGCCCAGCGCGCCACGTGCCGACCCGCGGCCCCGGCGCGCTGCGCTGCGCGGCGACCGAGGACGTCGGCCCGGGCCCTCCAGCGGCGGGCGCCAGGCCCGAGACGGGTCACCGCGCGGCCGAACGGGGTCACAGCTGCGTCGTGCCCGTCGGAGCGGTGCCACCGGCCCAGGCGACCCGGCACCGCACCAATTCTGCCTGTTTCTCGGCGAGCAGCTCGCGGCCCTCGTCCTCGCGGCCGTCGGACATCCGACGCGTGTACCGCTTGTAGGTCCTGGCGACCCGGCCGGGGTCTCCGTCCATCGTGAGCACGCCCCGCTCGAGCCAGATGGCCCGGGAGCACATTTCCTGGATCGTGCTGAGGGAGTGGCTCACCAGGAACACACAGCCGGCCTGCTGCCGCAGCTCGTCGAGCCGGGCACGCGTGCGAGCCCGGAACTGCGCATCACCCGTGTTCAGGGCCTCATCGATCACCAGGATGTCGGGGTCCACGGACGTGGCGATGGCGAATTGGAGACGGGAGGCCATGCCCGAGGAATAAGCCTTCAAGGGCATCTGGAGGGCCCTGTCGTCCAGTCCGGAGAGGGCGGCGACGGCGTCTCGCTTCTCCCGGGCCTGTCGCCGGCTCATGCCCATGGCGAGGCAGCCGAGCATGATGTTGTCCTCCCCGGACACCTGCCGCACCAGGGCGGCGTTGACGCCGAGCATCACGGGCGTGCTCGTGGCGTACACCCGGCCGGTGGTGGGCTGCAGCTGACCGGTGACCAGCTTCATCAGCGTGGACTTGCCGGAGCCGTTTGTGCCGATCACGCCGACTGACTCGCCTCGCTCCACGGCGAAGGACAACGGCTTGAGCGCCTCCACCACCGTGGTCTTCACACCGCTGCCGGTGCGTCGACCACCCTGGACGGCGTCGGCCGAGCGGACGGTGTAGGTCATGGATGCCTCGTCCACCACCACGGCGGGATCCGCCACCTCGACAGTGCCCACGTTGTCAGGATGCCCGGTCATCGTTCGTCTCCATAGGACTCCTCGGCGTCCCAGAACACCACCGTGCCCACCACCAGGAGGAGGGCGGTCCAGGCGAGGAGGACGATCCACCGCATCGGGTCGGCATTGACGCCGTAGAGCAGCGACTGGCGGGCGATGTCCAGCACGCAGTACATCGGGTTCAGGTGCATGGCGGTCACCAGCGCCGGCACGTGTTCGAACCGCTGCACACTGAAGAACACGGCGGAGAGGTACAGCCAGATGCGGGTGCCGAAGGTGATCAGGTTGGCCACGTCAGCCCACCGGGCCACGACGCGGGCCAGCAGCAGGGAGAGCCCCAGATTGAACAGGGTCTGCAGAGCGAGCAACGGCACGAGCAGCAGCCACCGCCAGGTGATGTGCTCGAACGGGGGGATGACCAGGACGAGGACGATCATCACGGCCAGGGTCGGCAAGAAGAGCAGCAGCTCGCGCAGGTTGGAAGCGATCGGCAGCGTGGCTCGGGGGAAGCGGAATGCCCGCACGATGGACAGGTTCGAGGAGATGGACCGTGATCCGTTGGCGATCGCCTGGGACGTGTACCGGAAGAGGAACACGCCGACGATCAGGTAGGCGATGAAGTTCTCGATGCCCCGGCCGGTCTGCAGCAGGACCCCGAAGACCAGGAAATAGGCGGCCCCGTCCAGGATGGGGTTCAGGATCATCCAGATGCGGCCGAGGGCGTTCGTGGACGCGGCGCCGGCGATGCGCGAGCGCGAGTCGAACACGATGAAGGACCGGTAGCTCCACAGCGAGGCAATGTAGCGTCCCAGTCCCGGCCGAGCGCCCACGCGCCCCAGATCGGAACCGTCCACGTGCAGGGTCGCCGCGGCATGTGCCCCGCGCTGCTCGGCCTCGATGGAGTCGGCCATGCGGATCCACCCTCTCTCCATGGGTCAGGGGAACGTCGGCGGCCGGGTTGGTCGCGCCCCGGGAGTCTAGCAAGCCGACCGGGCGGGGGCGGCGGGCTCGGCGCGAGTGGGCTGTGCGCCTGCGCTCTGCGTAAAGTGAAGAGGAGCCGGGGTCGACGCCCGGCCGGAGCCGCGCCCCGGTTCGGACGCGGACCAGGATGCCGAGAATCCAGGAGAGCCCGTGCCCAAGGTCATGCCCATCTACGGAACCCGCCCGGAGGCCATCAAGGTGGCCCCCATCGTCAAGGCGTTGCAGGCCGACGAGCGGTTCGAGTGCGTGGTGACCGTCACGGGGCAGCACCGCGAGATGCTGGACCAGGTCAACGAGCTGTTCGGCATCGTCCCGGACCACGACCTGAACATCATCCAGCCCCGCCAGACCCTCAACGGCGTGTTCGCCCGCACCCTCGACGGGCTCGACGCCGTCCTCGAGCAGGAGCGGCCGGACGCCGTCGTCGTCCAGGGCGACACCACGACCTCGACGGCGGGCGCGGTCGCCGCCTTCAACCGCGGCATCCCCGTGGTCCACGCCGAGGCGGGCCTGCGCAGCTTCGACATCCTCTCCCCGTTCCCGGAGGAGGCCAACCGCAAGATCACCAGCCAGATCTCGGCGCTGCACCTGCCCCCGACCACCGTGAGCCGGGACAACCTGCTGCGTGAGGCCGTGGCCGCGGAGGACGTCTACGTCACGGGCAACACCGTGATCGACGCGCTGCTGGAGGCCGTCAGCCACCAGGTGCCGTTCGAGGACGAGCGTCTGGCCGAGCTGGAGACGTCCGGGCGTCGCGTCGTCCTGGTGACGACCCACCGGCGCGAGAACCAGGGCGACGCGATGCGCGGCGTCGGGCGCGCCCTGGCTCGCCTGGCCGCGGACCACCCGGAGGTCACCTTCGTGCTGCCGGCGCATCGCAACCCGGTGGTGCGCGAGGCGATTCTGCCGGAGATCGAGGGCCGCGAGAACGTGCTCGTGACCGAGCCCCTGGCCTACGGTGAATTCACCCACCTGCTGTCCGTGGCCACTGTCGTGCTGACGGACTCCGGCGGCGTCCAGGAGGAGGCCCCGTCCCTGGGCAAGCCCGTCCTCGTGATGCGCGAGAACACCGAGCGTCCCGAGGCCGTGACCGCCGGCACCGTGCGTCTGATCGGCACGGACGAGGAGGTCGTGGTCACCGAGGTCACCCGCCTGCTGACGGATGAGGCCGCGTACACCGCGATGTCCCAGGCCGTGAACCCCTACGGCGACGGCCGCGCGGCGGAGCGCACGGTCTCGGCGATCGCCGAGCTGCTCGGCGTGGGCGAGCGGCTGCCGGCCTTCGACGGGGGGGATCCGGCGTGACCGAGTTCCTCCTCGCCGTCCCGCGTCGGCCCCGCCGGGGTCTCACCCTCGACCTCACCCGGAGCCGCCTGCGCGCCGTCGCTGACGGTTACGCACCGTTCGTGGGCCCGGCCTACGACCAGGAGCCTGTGATCGTGGAGCCCTCCGTCACGACCGTCGCCCTCGTGTTCCAGCGCACTGGTGGCCCCGCGCTTGCCGCTGCCGAGGCGGACCGGTGGGCCGTCACCGGCGGCCATCCCGTGTGGGATGAGCTGATCCGGAATGTCCGCCGGGTCGGCTCCCGTCTCGGGTACGACCGCCCTGTATGGGGTCAGTACGCGGCCGTGATGGTGGAACGCCACGTGGACCGGGTGACCGCGTGGGCCACCGTGCCCGCTTTCGACGGTCTCTACTGGGCACAGGACTCGGAGCACGTGTACGTCTCCAACCGGCCGTTGCTGCCGGCCCTGGCGCTGGCCGGTGGCCGCCGGGCGGGGGTGCGGCGCGACGAGCGATACCTCGCCCACTACCTCTATTCCGGGTACAGCCTCGAGGAGGTCAGTCCGTTCGCGGGGGTGAGCCGCCTGCCCGTCGATCGGTCGTTGGAGATCGTCCAAGGCCGGGCCCGGCTGGGTGACGTCCCGCCGGGGCTCCGATCGACGCTGACCGAGGACCATACGCCGGAGGAGGGTGCCGAGGCGGCGGCCGAAGCGATGCTGGGGGCGATGGATCGGGTGGAGGCCGTACTCGACGGTCGGCCGGTGCAGCTGCGGCTGTCCGGAGGCAAGGACTCTCGCACCCTGTTGGCGCTGCTCAAGGGCAGAGACATGGAGGTTCATGCCGTCACCTTCGGCGAGGAGCACGAGCCGGATCCGCTCGTAGCTCGCATGATGACGGACCGATTGGGGATGCCACTGACGGTCACCCAGCCCACCCCCATTGACGCGACCGGCGAACGGGAGCGGATTCTGACCACCCTGTTCCAGGCGGGTGGCCAACCACTGTCAGAGGCCCACACCACCCGCTATGTGGGATCGAACCCGCGCACCCCGGGGGAGGGCATCATGTTGGGGCAGTGGCCGCTCCTCAAGGGCGGCATGGCCCAAAGGCTTCGCTACACCACGGCCGATGCCCTGCGCCGGGTGCGCGCGCGGTCCAACCCCGACCTGCTTGTGGAGTCGCGCAGACGACCTCTCGAGGAGGCGTTGACGCGCTGGTTCCACGAGGTGCCGGCCCAGGACCGGGCAGAGAAGTTGTATCTCTACGCCCGGCAGTTCCGCTCAGGAACGTACCTGCACGCCCACATCGCCCACTACGGCCGGGACGCGACGATCGCTTACCCGCTCGGTGACGCCGAGGTGACAGCCGTGGCTGACGCGCTGACCATGGGGAAAAGGTGTCCCACCGAGCTCTCTTCGGTGCTCTGGCGCGGATCTGGCCTGAGGTGATGGCCGTGCCGCTGGGCAACAATTCCTGGGGCTTCGAGCAGAAGGGCCCGGATCCCGCATGGTCGGGACCCTTCTACGCCGAGCGGACCGCTCCGCTGCCGGATCGCGAGCCGGCCCCACGGACCGGACCGGCACGAATTGGTGAGTACTCATCCCGCACTCTGGTGGAGCTCAGCCGGATCCTTGCAGAGAGCCCGAACCAGGAGGTCCTGCAGGATCACCTGCCAGAACCATTGCTCTTCGCAGTGGCTGCCACGGCCCTTTCGGGATCCGTCTCCCTGCCGGACGGCATGGATCGGCGGCGCTTTGCCAAGAACGTGTGGCGTGTGACTGTGGCTGACCTCTGGTATGGCTGGGACTGGATGCCGGCCTGACCCGTCCACGCCACGAGGCCGCCGTCCCCGCGGGGACGGCGGCCTCGTGCCTGCCCCCGACTTCACCCGTCCTCGCGCGGGGTCACCCGGGCGTCCTCCGGGCGGACCAGCGGCAGGGACCCGGTGCGGGGCCCACCGGGCACGATCGGCAGATTGGTCTCCGGGGCGCGCCACCACGCGAGCGCGCCGAGCAGGATGACGCCGCCGGTGAGCGCGAACGCCCATCCGTAGCCGGCAGTGTCCACCACGAGCCCGGCCAGCAGCGGGCCGGAGATGGCGCCCAGGTCGGCGGACATCTGGGCGGTGGACATCACGGCGCCCGCGCGCCGCCCCTGGCCGACGACGTCGCCGATGGCCGCCTGCTGCGGGGCGTTCAGGGTGCCCGTGCCCGCGCCGGCCAGCAGGCATGCGAGCAGGAAGAGCACGGGCGAGCTCATCCAGCCGATCACCCCGGTGGTGACGGCCATGACGAGCAGGCCCGTCAGGATCAGCGGCCGGCGCCCGTGCACGTCGGACAGCCGCGAGCTGAACGTCACGGCCGTGACGTTGCCGAGTGCGAACACGGACAGGGCCAGGCCCGCCATGAGCGCGCCGTCCACCTCCCAGCCCAGCAGCGCCGTGCCGGCGAACGCGCTCGCCGCGAACAGGGGCATCACCGAGTTGCGCACACCGAACGTCGCCCAGCCGTTGGCGAAGAAGGAGACCAGCGCGGCCCGGTAGGACGGGTTGGCCAGGGCCTCCCGGATCGGCATGGCGGGGCGGACGTCGCGGACGGCGCGGTCCGCGAGCCGGGTGTCCTTGAGCAGGAAGAACACGAGGGCCGCCGCCACCACCAGGGAGCTGCCGTAGATGAGGAACGGGGCCCGGTACCCGAATACGGCCAGGGCGGAGCCCACGATCGGCCCCACGATGTTGCCGATCAGAAAGGCGGACGCGTAGGCGCCCGAGATCCTGCCGCGCATCGTGGGCGGGGACTTCCGGGCCAGGAACGCCATCGCGGACACGGTGAACAGGGTGGAGCCGATGCCGCCGATCGCGCGGAAGAGGATCAGCTGCGGGAAGGTCTGCGCGAAGGCGATCAGGAACATGGACGCGGCCACGATCAGCACGCCCGTCATGTACACGGGCGTCTCGCCGAGCCGGTTCGTCAGCTTGCCGGAGACCGGGGCGAACAGGAGGCGGGTCAGCCCGAACACGGACACGACGGCGGCCACCCCGACGGCGGACGCGTCGAACGTCGCCGCGTACTGCGGCAGCAGCGGGGCGATGATGCCGAAGCCGATCGCGATGATGAACGCGGCGGCGACGAGGACCTTGATCTCACGGGGCAGGGGGACCCGCGAGGAGCGGGCGGACGACGACGGCATGACCGCCATCCTCGCACGGTGCCGGGTGTGCAGCCCGGGGCGGGCGACGGCCCGTGTGACAGACTGGGTCCGTGGAAATCGTGCTCATAGTCTCAGTCGTGGCCGCCCTGCTGCTGGGCGGCGTGCTCGTCGGCCTGCTGGACCGGCGCCCCGCCCCGCCGAAGGGCTCGTACCAGGGAGTGCGGGACGCGGACGACCCGCGCCCGAGCCCGCGGCACGCGGCCCCGTCGGGCTCCACCGCCGTCCTGGAACGCCCCGAGGTCGACGAGGCGCCGCCCGTCGTCGCCGAGCCGGAGCCCGCCGTCGTCGAGGAGGTGGAGACCGCCCCGGCGAAGCCCGAGTACGAGCGGCCCGAGGCCGCCGGCTCGCGCCTGGCCCGCCTGCGGGCCCGCCTGCTCAAGTCCAACAACGTCTTCGGCAAGGGCCTGCTGGCGCTGCTGTCCCAGGACCGCATCGACGACGACGTGTGGGACGAGATCGAGGAGACGCTGCTGATGGCGGACCTCGGCACCGAGCCCACCCTGGAGCTCGTCGACCGCCTCAAGGCCCGTGTCACGGTCGAGGGCACGCGTGACCCGGAGCAGGTGCGCACCCTGCTGCGTGAGGAGCTCGTGGCCATGGTGGACCCCTCGATGGATCGCCGTCTCGCCGCGACCCGCAGGGGCGACCGCCCCGCCGTGACCATGGTCGTGGGCGTCAACGGCGTCGGCAAGACCACCACCGTGGGCAAGCTCGCCCGTGTGCTCGTGGCGGAGGACCGCACCGTCGTGCTCGGCGCCGCGGACACCTTCCGCGCCGCCGCCGCCGAGCAGCTCGCGACGTGGGGTGCCCGCGTGGGCGTGGAGACCGTCCGCTCCGAGAAGGAGGGCGCCGACCCGGCGTCTGTCGCCTTCGAGGCCGTGGAGCACGGCATCGCCGAGGGCGTCGACGTCGTACTCGTGGACACCGCGGGCCGTCTGCAGAACAAGGCCAACCTCATGGACGAGCTCGGCAAGATCAAGCGCGTCATCGAGAAGCAGGCCGAGGTGGACGAGGTCCTGCTCGTCCTCGACGCCACCACCGGCCAGAACGGCCTGACCCAGGCGAAGGTGTTCGCCGAGGTCGTGGACGTCACCGGCATCGTGCTGACCAAGCTGGACGGCACCGCCAAGGGCGGCATCGTGATCGCCATCCAGCGCCAGCTCGGCGTGCCCGTCAAGCTGATCGGCCTCGGCGAGGGCCCCGATGACCTCGCACCGTTCACCGCCGAGGGCTTCGTGGACGCGCTGCTGGCCGACTGACGTCCCGCACCCGGTCCAGGGCCCCTCCCGACGACGTCGGGAGGGGCCCTGTTCTGTCACGGAGACGTCATCGACGTGTGGCGTGGCCCACTCCTCCGATATTGTCCCTCCATCGGCCCCGATCGGGGCCGGGCAGCGACGCCGCGGGACGGGCGTTCGCCCCCGGCTCGCGGCCCGGACCGAAGGAGACCCCCATGGAGGAGTCGAACGTCCTGGACGCAGGGACAGTGTGGATGGTGACGAGCGCGGCGATGGTCCTGCTCATGACACCCGGGCTGGCCATCTTCTACGGCGGCATGACCCGCGCGAAGTCCTCGCTCAACATGATCATGATGTCCTTCGTCTCGATGGGCCTCGTCGGCGTCGTCTGGGTCCTGTGGGTCCACGGCATGACCGGCGGCGACGGGTGGGCCGGGGTGGTGGGCAACCCCGCCGGTGACCTCGGGCTGACCGGCACGATGGCCGAGGGCGGGCTCGTCGCCGCGGCCTACGGCGCCACCTTCGCGATCATCGCGGTCGCCCTCATCTCCGGCGCGGTGGCCGACCGGTTCAAGTTCGTCACGTGGTGCGTCTTCGTGCCCGTCTGGACCACCGTCGTCTACGCGCCGCTGGCCTACATGGTGTGGGGCGGCGGGCTCCTCTCCGCGGACGGCGCCATCGGCGCCCGCCTGGGGGAGGCCCTCGACTTCGCCGGCGGGCTCGTGGTGCACATCAGCGCCGGCGTGGCCGCCCTCGTGCTCGCGCTGCTGCTGGGCAAGCGCCACGGCTTCGGCGTGGACCCCGGCCACCGGCCGCACAACGTCCCGTTCACCATGCTCGGCGCGGCCCTGCTCTGGTTCGGCTGGTTCGGGTTCAACGGGGGCGCGGCGGGCGGTGTCGACGAGCTCGGACTGATCTGGGTGGACACCCTCGCCGCCGGCGCCGCCGGCATGCTCGGCTGGGTGTTCGTGGAGTGGCTGCGCCGCGGCCGGCCGACCTCGATCGGCACCGCGTCCGGGATCGTCTCGGGACTGGTCGCCATCACGCCCGCGTGCGCCTATGTGAGCCCCCTGGGGGCCGTGGTGATCGGCCTGGTCTCCGGTGCGGCCAGCGCGCTCGCGGTCAACCTCAAGTACCGCCTCGGCTTCGACGATTCGCTCGACGTCGTCGGTGTGCACCTCACCGCCGGCATCCTGGGCACCGTGCTGATCGGCTTCTTCGCCCTGCCGGACGAGGGCCGGGCGGGCCTGTTCTACGGCGGAGACGCCGGTCTCCTGGTGGCCCAGACGGTGGCCGTGCTCGTCGCCGTGGTCTTCACCGCCGTGGTGACCACCGCCATCGCCCTGGTCCTGCGCGGGACCATGGGCCTGCGGGTGAGCAAGGAGGACGAGGAGCGGGGCGTCGATCTGACCCTGCACGACGAGTCGGCCTACGACGTCGGCTTCGGCGGGGTGCCCGTCCCCGCCGAGGCGCGGTGAGCCGCCGCGGACGGGTGAGGCCGGTCGGTTGCTAGGCTTGGCGGGCGCCGCGGTGGATGCCGCGGCGCCCGCGACCGACCGCGTCCGGATCAGTCGACCCCGCTTCGAAGGATCACACCCGCCGTGTTCAACTCCCTGTCCGACCGCCTCACAGCCACCTTCCGCAGCCTCAAGGGCAAGGGGCGGCTGAGCGAGGCGGACATCGACGCCACCGCACGCGAGATCCGCCGCGCCCTCCTGGACGCCGACGTCGCCGTGCCCGTGGTCCGCCAGTTCATCGCGCAGATCAAGGAGCGCGCCCTCGGCGCCGAGGTGGCCCAGGCCCTGAACCCGGGCCAGCAGGTCGTGAAGATCGTCAACGAGGAGCTCGTGGGCATCCTCGGCGGCGAGACCCGGCGCATCCAGCACGCCAAGACGGGCACCACCGTCATCATGCTCGTGGGCCTGCAGGGCGCCGGCAAGACGACCCTCGCCGGCAAGCTCGCCCACCTGCTCAAGTCCCAGGGCCACACCCCGTTGCTCGTGGCCTGCGACCTCCAGCGCCCGAACGCCGTGAAGCAGCTGCAGGTCGGCGGCGAGCGCGCCGGGGTCCCGGTCTATGCGCCGCACCCCGGCGTCTCCTCCGAGTTCGAGGCCGCCACGGGCGACCCGGTGCAGGTGGCCCGCGACGGCGTCGCCGAGGCCAACACGAAGTACCACGACGTGGTCATCATCGACACCGCCGGCCGCCTCGGCGTGGACGCCGAGCTCATGCAGCAGGCCGCAGACATCCGCGCCGCCGTGGACCCGGACGAGGTGCTCTTCGTCATCGACGCGATGATCGGCCAGGACGCCGTGGCCACGGCCCAGGCGTTCAACGAGGGCGTCGGCTTCACCGGCGTCGTGCTCACCAAGCTCGACGGCGACGCGCGCGGCGGCGCCGCGCTGTCCGTCCGCCACGTGACCGGCAAGCCGATCATGTTCGCCTCCACGGGCGAGGGCCTGAAGGACTTCGAGGTCTTCCACCCGGACCGCATGGCCTCGCGCATCCTCGACATGGGCGATGTGCTCTCCCTGATCGAGCAGGCCGAGCAGAACTGGGACCGCAGCGAGGCCGAGAAGATGGCCCGCAAGTTCGCGGACCAGGAGGACTTCACCCTCGACGACTTCCTCGCCCAGATGCAGCAGCTCAAGAAGATGGGCTCGCTGAAGAAGATGCTCATGATGATGCCGGGCGCCCAGGGCATGCGGCAGCAGCTCGAGCAGTTCGACGAGTCGTCGATCGGCCGCGTCGAGGCGATCATCCACTCGATGACCCCGCACGAGCGCGTGGCCCCCAAGATCATCAACGGCTCGCGCCGTGCCCGCATCGCCCGCGGCTCGGGTGTGAGCGTGTCCGAGGTCAACGGCCTGCTCGAGCGCTTCGCCGAGGCGCAGAAGATGATGAAGCGCATGGCCGCCGGCGGTGGCATCCCCGGCATGCCCGGTATGCCGGGCGGCGCCTCCCGCAAGGCGAAGGGCAAGGGCAAGAACGCCAAGCGCGATCGCGTGAAGTCCGGCAACCCCGCCAAGGCCGCGGCCGAGCGCAAGGCGATCGAGGAGCGGCGCGCCCGCGCCGCCCAGGCACAGGCCGGGGCCGTGTTCGGCCGCGACGGTGCGGGGATGGACGGATTCGACCCGTCCACCCTCAACCTGCCGGCGGGCTTCGAGAAGTACCTCAAGGACCGCTGAGTCGCCCGCTGCCCGGTCGCGGCGCGCCGGGTGTGCACCGGCCCGCCCGATCTGGCAGAATGGCACGGTACTGAGCGTGAGCCCGGACGACCCTCTATCCTCCGCTGCGCTCCGTTCCGTGTGCCAGGTCGTCGATGCCCGCTGCCCCCACGCGGCGTCGTGCCCCGGCCCCCCAGATCCACTGAAGGAGAACCACACTCGTGGCTGTCAAGATTCGTCTGAAGCGGTTCGGCAAGATCCGCGCCCCGTTCTACCGCGTCGTCGTCATGGACTCGCGCACCCGCCGCGATGGCCGTGCCATCGAGGAGATCGGCAAGTACCACCCCACCGAGGAGCCCTCGTTCATCGAGATCGACTCGGAGCGCGCCCAGTACTGGCTCTCCGTCGGCGCCCAGCCGACCGAGCAGGTCGCCGCGCTGCTGAAGGTCACCGGTGACTGGCAGAAGTTCAAGGGCGAGTCGGGCGCCGAGGGCACCCTGAAGTCCAAGTCCGAGAAGGAGGCCTTCGTGGCCCCCGAGAAGGGCTCGGTCATCCTGCCGGAGGAGCCGAAGCAGGAGGAGGCCCCGGCCGAGTCCGAGGAGGCCGCTGAGGCGCCGGCCGAGGACGCCGAGAAGTCCGAGTGACCATGCTGACCGAGGCCCTCGAGCACCTGGTGCGCGGCATCGTGGACACGCCCGAGGCGGTCCGCGTGGACGCCCGCTCCCAGCGGCGCGGCGACATGCTGGAGGTCCGCGTGGCCCCCGAGGACCTGGGTCGCGTGATCGGCCGCCAGGGTCGCACCGCCACCGCGCTGCGCACCGTGCTGGACGGCCTGGCCGGCCACCCCGTCCGCGTGGACGTGGTGGAGACCGACCGCCGCTCCTGACGGCCCGTGACGCACGGCCCGCCCGCCCCTCACCGGGCCGGCGGGCCGTCGTCGTCTGCGGCCCCGCCCCCTCCCGCCACCGACCGTCCCACCCAGGAGAGCCCATGAGTCCCGCAGCCCAGGACGACCTCGTCCGCGTCGCCCGCATCGGCAAGCCGCACGGCATCCGCGGCGAGGTGACCGTGCAGGTCTTCACCGACGACCCGGACGCCCGCTTCGCCCCCGGCGAGCGACTCGTGGTGCGCGACGGCGCCCCGGGCCTGCCGGCGGAGCTCACCGTCACCCGGGCCCGGTGGAACAAGCAGATCCTCGTGGTCGGCTTCGCCGAGTCGCTGGACCGCAACGTCGCCGAGACCCTGCGCGGCGCCCAGCTGTTCGCCGTTCCCGCCGCGCCCGAGGAGTCCGACGAGTGGTACGAGGAGGACCTCGTGGACCTCGAGGTGCGGGTCGAGGGCGACCGCGTCGGCGTCGTCACGGCCCTGACCACCGGGGCGGTCCAGGACCTGCTGCACGTCGCGTTGGACGGCGTCGAGGAGGAGGCCCTGGTGCCCTTCGTCGAGGAGATCGTCCCGGAGATCGACCCCGAGGCCGGCGTGCTCGTGCTGACCCCGCCGCCGGGGCTGCTCGAGCTCGCCACCGGCGAGGACGAGGACGCCGCAGACGGGCCCGCCGATGCGGATGCGGAGGACTGAGCAGTGCGCTTCGACGTCGTCACGATCTTCCCCGAGTACCTCGCGGTCCTCGACGTCTCGCTGCTGGGCCGTGCCCGCCGCGAGGGCCTCGTGGACGTGCACGTCCACGACCTGCGCGACTTCACCGTCGACCGGCACCGCACCGTGGACGACACGCCCTACGGTGGCGGCGCCGGGATGGTGATGAAACCCGAGCCGTGGGCACTCGCGCTCGAGCACGTGGCGGCCCAGGGGTCTGTGGCGCCGGCCCCCGCCGATCCGGCGTCGGCGGGGCCGGGGGACCGCCCCGTGCTGCTCGTGCCGACGCCCTCGGGGGAGCGCTTCACCCAGCGGCTCGCCCGCGAACTGGCGGGCCGGGAGCACGTGGCGATCGCGTGCGGCCGCTACGAGGGCATCGACGAGCGCGTCTTCGGCTGGGCCGAGGAGCTCTTCGAGGTGCGGCTGGTCTCGCTGGGCGACTACGTGCTCAACGGCGGCGAGGTCGCGGCGCTGGCGATGATCGAGGCCGTCGGCCGCCTCGTGCCGGGCGTCGTGGGCAACCCGGCCTCGCTCGTCGAGGAGTCCCACGAGGACGGCCTGCTGGAGTACCCGGTCTACACCAAGCCCGCGGACTGGCGGGGCCGTGCGGTGCCGCCCGTGCTGCTCTCGGGCGACCACGGCAAGGTCGCGGCCTGGCGTCGGGCCCAGCAGGAGGAGCGCACGCGCGAGCGACGTCCGGACCTGTGGGCGGCGTACGACTCCGAGGACTGACCCGCCACGCCCGACGGGCTGGAGGGGCGTCGCGACGTCGTCGGCTGTGGCATAATGGGTCCTCGTGTCCGCCGGACGCCCGACCTGCCACAGGGGGCGCGCGTCAACGGATCGGACCCCGGGACCGCACCCCACGTGCGGAGCCCGGCCCTCGGCTCGGGACCCGGCCCCCTCGTCATGCGGACGTGGACGGGCCGTGCGCCCGCCTACCACGCGGTTGACCTGTGGCATCCGCCAGGAGAGACGACATGCACATTCTCGACTCGTTCGACAAGAAGACGCTGCGCGACGACATCCCGGAGTTCGCCCCCGGCGACACCGTCAAGGTGCACGTGAACATCATCGAGGGCAAGACTGCCCGCGTCCAGGTGTTCCAGGGCTACGTCATGGGCCGTCAGGGCTACGGCGTGCGCGAGACCTTCCGCGTCCGCAAGGTGTCCTTCGGTGTCGGCGTGGAGCGCGTGTTCCCGGTGCACTCCCCGGTCATCGACAAGATCGAGGTCGTCACCAAGGGCGACGTGCGCCGCGCGAAGCTGTACTACATGCGCGACCGCCACGGCAAGGCCGCCCGCATCCGCGAGAAGCGCGTCGACGCCAAGTGATCATCCCGGTCGGCCCCGCCGACCGGTGATCGACCCATGCGCACCTCGGAGCCCCGTGACCCCCGCCGGTCACGGGGCTCCGTCGCGTCCGGGGCCGGCTCCTCCTCGGGCCCGACGGCGGCCCCCGCCTCCGGCACGAGCCGCTGGTGGGCGTGGCTCGGCCTGACCGTGGTGGCCGCCGTCGTGGTGGCCGCGGTGCTGCGCGCCCTCACCGGCCCCGTCTACCTCATCCCCTCCGGGTCGATGGAGCCGACCCTGCAGCCCGGCGACCGCGTGCGGGTGGAGGCCGCCGCGGCCGGCGGGCAGGGCCTGCACCACGGCGACGTGGTGGTGTTCGACGGCGCCGGCAGCCTGGCGCCGTACCGTTCGGCCGGATCGCTCGAGCGCGGCCTCGAGGACGTCGCCCGGTGGTGGGGTGTCGGCGCGGCCGAGGACGCGTTCGTCAAGCGCGTGCTGGCCCTGCCGGGGGACCGCCTCGAATGCTGTGCCCCGGACGGTCGGCTGCTGCGCAACGGCGAGCCGCTGGATGAGCCGTATCTCGGCAGGCCCGTGACCGCGGACGAGCCGGCCGCGGCGGGGACCTGGTCCTTCGAGGTGCCCGACGGGCGCATGGTCGTCCTGGGCGACCACCGCGCCGCCTCCCGGGATTCCCGCGCACTGCTGGGCGCCCCCGGCGGCGGGCTGATCCCGCTCGAGCGGGTCGAGGGCCGGGTCGCGGAGGTCGTGTGGCCGCTGGCCCGCCGCGGGACCGTGGACGTCCCCTCCGGGGACACGCCGTGACGGGGCGCCGCACCGCGCTGATCGCGGCCGCCGTGACCGTACTCGCCTGCGTGCTGGCGTGGGCCTTCCTGGCGCGCATGTACGCCATCCCGTCCTCGTCCATGGAGCCCGGGCTGCGGGCCGGCGACCGCGTGGTCGCCACGCTGCTCACCCCGGATCCGTTCCCGGTGCGCCGCGGTGACGTGGTGGTGTTCGAAGACACGAAGGGCTGGCTGCCCGGGGGCGGCCACGTGATCAAGCGGGCCGTCGGGCTGCCGGGGGACATCGTCTCCTGGACGCCCGGCGAGGAGACGCTGCGCGTGAACGGGGTGCCCGTGGAGGAGCCGTACCTCGCGCCGGGGGAGACGCCCGCGCAGGAGGCGTTCGAGGTGACCGTCCCCGAGGGGCGGCTGTGGGTGCTCGGCGACCATCGTTCGGCGTCGGCGGACTCCCGCGCGCACCGCGCCGGGCCCGGGGGCGGGTTCGTGGCCCTCGACGACGTGGTGGGCCGCGCCCGGTTCGTGGTCTGGCCGCTGGACCGGGTCGGCGGCGCCGGCGCCGACCCCGACGCGTTCGCCGCCGTGCCGGACGCGCCCGTGCCGGGGGCTCGCACGTGACCGTCCGTCGGGGCGGCGGCCGGCCGACGGTGCGCGCCGGTCTGGACGTCGAGGCGGGGCTGGCCGCGCCGGTCCTCGCCGCGCGGGGAGTGGACCGGGTGCTGGTGGCGGGCATGGACGAGGTGGGCCGGGGCGCGCTGGCCGGGCCCGTCGTCGTCGGGGTGTGCGCCGCGTGGCTGCCCGCCGCGGGGCAGATCCCTCCGGTGCGCGACTCCAAGGCGCTCACGGACCGACGCCGGCGCGCCCTGGTCCCGCAGATCGAGGACTGGGCGGCCGGGGTGGCGCTCGGGGAGGCCGGCCCCGCGGAGATCGACGCGCTCGGGATCTCGGCGGCCCTCGGTCTCGCCGGGCGCCGGGCGTGGGCGGCGCTGTGCGACGCGGTGGGGCAGGAGCCGGTCGCCCTCGTGCTCGACGGCCGGGACGACTGGCTGAGCCGCTCCGATCCCGACGCCGGCCCCGTGCCCGCGCCGCGCCCGGTGCCGCCCGTGCCCACGATGCTGGTGCGGGCCGAGGACCGGTGCGCGACGGTGGCGGCCGCGTCGATCGCCGCGAAGGTGGCCCGCGACGACGTCATGATCGCCCTCGACGCGGCGCACCCGGGGTACGGGTGGGCCGGGAACAAGGGGTACGGCTCGGCCGCGCACCGGGCCGCCCTGGCCGAGCGCGGGGCGAGCCGGCAACACCGGCGCAGCTGGAACCTCGGGCTGCCGGGCGCGCCCGCGCAGGCGCCGCCCACCCTGTTCGACTGAGCCCCTGGGGTCGGGCGCGGCCGCCCGTTCGACGTGCGACCCCCGGACGGGGGAGGATGGAGACCGTGCGTGCCCGGACTGTCGCGGGTGCGCGGCGAGCACTGAGGAGGCATGTCATGAGCGCAGACGACGTCGAGGACTTCGAGGCCGAGGCCGAGCTGCTGCTCTACCGCGAGTACCGGGACGTGGTGGGCCTGTTCCGCTACGTCGTGGAGACCGAGCGGCGCTTCTACCTCGCCAACGACGTGCGGCTGACGCCCCGCCAGGCGGACGGGGACGTGTTCTTCGAGATCCTGCTCGAGGACGCCTGGGTGTGGGACGTGTACCGCACGCAGCGGTTCATCAAGCGCGTGAAGGTGCTGACCTTCAAGGACGTGAACATCGAGGAGCTGCCCACCGAGGACCTGACGGTCCCGCCGGACGGCCAGCTGCCGAGCTGACCCACCCCTGATCGGCCCCGAGGGCGGGACGCCGACGTCCACTCCTGCACAGGCGTCCGGCCCCGCACAATCCCCGCCGCCACCCACCCGGCGACCCCGCCCGGGACCACCCTGGTGCCCAGGAGGTGGTCGGGATGACGGGGACCGCGGAACGGATCGGGGCGCAGCCGCCCGGAGACAGGCGCGCCAGCCGCGCGCACACGGCACTGGGCCGGTTCGGCGAGGACGCCGCCGCGCGCTGGCTCGCCGAGCGCGGTTACGTGATCGCCGACCGCAACTGGCGGGGCGAGGCCGGAGAGCTGGACATCGTGGCCCACCACGCGGGCTGGTGGGTGGGCGTCGAGGTGAAGACCCGCTCGGGCCTGGCCTTCGGCGACCCGTTCGAGTCGATCGACCGGCGCAAGCTCACCCGGCTGCACCGCCTCACCGCGGCGTGGGTGCGGGCCCACGCCGCGGACCGCCGGGGGACGCCCTGGCGCGTCGACGCCGTCGCCGTGCTGGTGCCGCGCACGGGCGGGATCCGCTTCGATCTGCTGCAGGACGTGCGGCCGTGAGCGGCATCGGACGCACCCGCTCCATCACGCTGGCGGGTCTGCGCGGGGAGGTCGTGCACGTCGAGGCGGACATCGCCCAGTCCCTGCCCGGGTTCACCCTCCTCGGCCTGCCGGACCAGGCGCTGCAGGAGAGCCGGGACCGCATCCGCTCCGCCGCGCGCAACGCCGGACTGCCCCTGACCCGGCGGCACCTGACCGTGAACCTGCTGCCGGCGGGGGTGCACAAGCGGGGTGCGTGCCACGACCTGGCGATCGTCCTGGCGGCCTACGCCGCGGACGGGCGGGTGCGGAACGTCGAGGGGCCCGTGTTCCTGGCCGAGCTCGGCCTCGACGGCGCCCTGCACCGCTCGCCGGAGACCGTGGCGATGGTGATGGCCGCCGTCGACGCGGGGTGCTCCGAGGTGGTCGTCGCCGAGGATGCGGAGGCCGAGGCCCGACTGGTCCCCGGCGCCGAGGTCCGCGGCTTCGCCCATCTGCACGACGTCATCCGCGCCTTCGGCGGGGAACCGGACGGAGAGCCGCCCCGCCGCCCGGCCCGACGGCAGGTGACAGCCCCGGAACCGGAGCCGGCCCGTGCGGTGCCCGACCTCGCCGAGGTCGCCGGACAGGCCGAGGCCCGGTTCGCGCTCGAGGTCGCAGCCGCCGGCGCCCACCACCTGCTGCTCATGGGCGCCCCGGGGGCGGGCAAGACCATGCTCGCCGAGCGCCTGCCCGGAATCCTGCCGCCCCTGGACCGGCGCACCGCGCTCGAGTGCGCCGCCCTGCGCTCCCTCCGCGGCGGCGACGCCCGTGTCCGGCGCAGGGGCGGGACGGCCCAGGGGTTCGACGGTGACATCGACCGGACCCCGCCGTTCGAGGCACCCCACCACTCGGCGTCCCGCTCGGCCCTCGTGGGCGGCGGCAGCGGCCTCGCCCGGCCGGGAGCGGCCTCCCTCGCCCACGGCGGCGTGCTGTTCCTGGACGAGGCCCCCGAGTTCGAACGACGCACCCTCGAGGCGCTGCGCCAGCCCCTCGAGTCCGGGGAGGTGCTGCTGCACCGGGCCCTCGGCGCCGTCGTCTACCCGGCCCGGTTCCAGCTCGTGCTGGCCGCCAACCCCTGCCCGTGCGGCAAGGGCGGCGGCACGGGCGTCGAGTGCCGATGCAGCGTGCCCGAACGCCGCCGCTACGCCCAGCGGCTCTCCGGACCGCTGCTGGACCGCGTCGACCTGCAGGTCACCGTGCGGCCCGTCGAAGCGCGGCAGCTCACGGGGGCGCCCGCCTCCGAGACCACGTCACAGGTGGCCGCCCGGGTCGCCGCGGCCGCCGACCGCCAGGCCCGGCGCTGGGCCACCGCCGCAGAGCGCGGGCTCGTCCCGTCCGGGCTGCGCCGCAACGCGCACGTCCCCGCCGGGGTGCTGCGGCACGGCCCGTACGCCGTGCCCCGGGCGGCCCGCCGGCCCGCGGACGACGCCGTCGACCAGGGCCTGCTGAGCGCGCGCGGCCACGCCCGCGTCCTGCGCCTCGCCTGGACCCTGGCGGACCTGCGCGGCGCCGAACGGCCCGCACCCGAGGACACCGACGTGGCACTCACGCTGCGCCACCAGAACGAGGAGGACGCATGACCACCCACGTCACCCCGGCGGCAGACCACGTCCCCGTCGCCGGGCCGCGCCGGCCGGACGCCGCCCGGCTCGCCCGCGCCGCCCTGACCCGGCTGGTCGAGCCCGGGGACGCGCTCGCGGTGCAGACCGTCACGGCGCTGGGGCCGGAGCGGGCACTCGCCCTGCTCACGGGCCGGGAGACGATCCAGCCCGCCGAACGCGATCTGCTCGCCGATCTCGCCGGCACGCCCGACACGCTGCCCCGGCGCTGGGCCGCGGGGCTGGCCCGCTGGGCGCCCCGGGCCGCCCGGCTGGAGCCGGAGCGCGACCTCGTGACTCTGCACCGGCTCGGGGGAGGCCTGCTGATCCCCGAGGACGACGCCTGGCCCGCCGCCCTGGCGGACCTGGGCGAGGAGGCACCCCTGGGCCTGTGGTTCCGCGGCGCCGGAACGCTGCCTCCCGCGGACCGGATGCTCGCCGTCGTCGGCAGCCGGGAGGCGACCGCGTATGGGCGGACCGTGACGGCCCGCTGTGCCGCCCACGCCGTCCAGCAGGGCGCGTGCGTGATCTCCGGCGGTGCGTACGGCATCGACGGCGCCGCCCACCGGGCCGCGCTGCAGGCGCCCGCCGCACCGGAAGACGCGGCGGATCGCGACGGCGTCCCGCCCACGGTGGCGGTGCTGGCCGGCGGCCTCGACCGGTTCTACCCGGCCGGCCACGAGGACCTGCTTCGCGCGGTGATGGCCGCCGGGCTGCTCGTGTCCGAGATGCCGCCCGGTGCGAGTCCCACGCGGTACCGGTTCCTGCAGCGCAACCGGGTCATCGCCGCGCTCGCGGGGGCCGTGCTGGTGGTCGAGGCGCGCTGGCGGTCGGGAGCGCAGAACACGGCGGGCCACGCGTTCGGCCTCGGCCGCGAGGTGGGCGTGGTCCCCGGCCCCGTGACCTCGCCCAGCTCCGCCGGTTGCCACCGTCTGCTGCAGGAGAGCCCCGCCCGTCTCGTGACCACCGAGCAGGAGGCCCTCGCCCTGCTCGGCCAGGGGCCCGCCCGGAGCGGCGGCGCGGGCGGGAGGACCTCCACCCGGGCAGCTCCCGAGTCCGCCGCGCGGCCCACCGACGGGCTCACGATGGAGGAGGCCCTCGTCCACGAGGCGCTGCCCCTGCGCCAGGCGGTGCCCGTCGACCGGATCACCGTCAGCGCCGGGCTCGCGCTGCCCACCGTCCTGGCGTGCCTGTCCCGGCTGCAGCGGGCGGGCCTGGCCGAACGGGTCGAGGACCGGTGGCGGCGGGGATGACCTCCGGCCGCGTGCTCCCGGGCGGCGCCGCCCTGGGGCGGATGGCAGAGTGGGGGGATGACCCCGTCGTCCTCCGTCCGTCCCGTCCCGGTCCCGCGCGCCCCCTCGCCCCGGGACACGGCCTGGCTCGAGGCGTTCGAGGAGCACCTGCGCCACGAGCGAAACCGCAGCCCCCAGACCGTGCGCGCCTACCTCGCCGATCTGCACTCCCTCATCGACCACGTCGCCGGCACAGCCGCCACCGCGGGGACGCCCCCCGTGGACGACGATGCTCCCGCTCGCCACGTGCCCAGCGCACCGGACGTCCTCGCCGAGCTGGACATCGAGGACCTGCGCGGCTGGTTGGCGGCCATGAGCGGGGCCGGCCTCGCCCGCGCGACCCTGGCCCGCCGGGTGGCCGCCGTCCGCACCTTCACGGCCTGGCTGCGCCGCGAGGGCCTGCGCTCCGACGACCCCGCCCTGCGGCTGCGCTCGCCCCGGCCCGAGGGGACGCTGCCCCACGTGCTCCAGGAGCAGCAGGCGACCCGGCTCCTCGCGGCCGCCCAGGAGCGTGTGGACGCGGCCGCCGCGGGCGACGACCCCGCCGCCCACGCGCTGGCCCTGCGGGACGCCGCCCTGCTCGAGCTGCTCTACGCCACCGGCGCCCGGGTGGCCGAACTCTCCGCCCTGGACGTGGACGACCTCGAGGCCGGCCGCGGCGTCGTCCGGCTGACCGGCAAGGGCGACCAGCAGCGCACCGTCCCCTACGGCGACCCCGCGGGCCGCGCCCTCCAGGCGTGGCAGCGGCTCGGTCGCCCCCGCCTGGCCCGGCCGGACTCCGGCCCCGCCCTCTTCCTCGGCGCGCGCGGCGGCCGGCTGGGGGTGCGCCAGGCGCGCACCGTCGTCGATCGGGCGCTCGAGGGCCTGGGGGACACCGCGGCGCGCGGGCCCCACGCGCTGCGCCACACGGCCGCGACCCACCTCCTCGACGGCGGCGCCGACCTGCGCAGCGTGCAGGAGCTGCTGGGGCATGCGTCCCTGCGCACCACGCAGGTCTACACACACGTCTCGATCGATCGCCTCCGCGAGGGCTACCGGCAGGCCCACCCACGCGCCTGACGCCTCCCCGGAGCACCCCCGGCCCGTCCCCTGCGCCGCCACGACACGCAGGGCGCCGCGCCGCCTCGTTGCCGGCCCAGCATCCCTGGTGCACAATGGCCCCAGGATCCACCGGAGCCGCGACGTGGTCGTAGGGGAAGACGCACCGCATCGCACCCTCGGAGGCATCCATGACCAGCACCCATACCCGCGGCGTGGTCCACATCCTCTCCGCCCCCACCGCCCTCTGCCCCCACGTGGAGTGGGCGCTGAGCTCCGTGCTCGGCCCCGCGACCTCGGTGGAGTGGGAGGGTCAGCCGGTCGCGCCCGGCCAGCACCGCGCCGAGGTGCACTGGACGGCGCCCGCCGGCACCGGCGCGCGTCTGGCCTCCGCCCTGCGTGGCTGGCCGCACCTGCGCTTCGAGATCACGGAGGAGCCGTCCGCCGGGGTCGACGGCTCGCGCTGGTCCCACACCCCGGACCTCGGCATCTTCCACGCCACCACGGACGTCTCCGGCAACATCATGGTCTCCGAGGACCGCATCCGGTACGCCTACGAGGCCGGTGCGGGCGACCCCAGCGTGCTGATGCACGAACTCTCCCTCGCGCTCGGCGAGGCCTGGGACGATGAGCTCGAGCCGTTCCGGCTGGCCGCCGCCCACGCCAACGTGCGCTGGCTGCACCGCGCTGTCTGAGCCTTCGCCCGGCCGGCGGCGCTCCGGCTCAGACGCTGCGGAACACGGCCACCGCGTTGTGGCCGCCGAACCCGAACGAGTTCTTCACGGCCACGCGCGGCCCCTCGGGCAGGCGGGCGGGGGAGCCGGTGACCACGTTCAGCGGGATCTCCGGGTCCTGGTGGTCCAGGTTGATGGTCACGGGCGCCTGGCCGTGGTGCACGGCGAGCACGGACAGGATCGACTCGATCGCGCCTGAGGCGCCCAGCAGGTGGCCGGTCTGGGACTTCGTGGCCGAGACCTGCACCTGGTCCAGGTGGTCGCCGAACACGGCCCGCATGGCCAGGTACTCCGGGGCGTCGCCCTTGGGTGTGGACGTCGCGTGGGCGTTCACGTGGCACACGTCCTCGGGGGTGATGTCGGCCGACCTCAGGGCGGCGCGCATCGCACGGGTCGCGCCCAGGCCCTCGGGCTCGGGCGCGGTGATGTGGTGGGAGTCGGAGCTGACGCCCGCGCCGGCCAGCTCGGCGTACACGCGCGCGCCGCGGGCCTTCGCGTGCTCCTCCGACTCGATCACCATGACGCCGGCGCCCTCACCGAGGACGAAGCCGTCGCGGTCCACGTCGTAGGGGCGGGACGCGGCCTGTGGGTCGTCGTTGCGCTTGGACAGCGCCTGCATCGCGGCGAACGCGGCCATCGGCAGCGGGTGCACGGCGGCCTCGGCGGCGCCGCAGATCACGACGTCGGCCTGGCCGGAGCGGACGAGCAGCAGCGCGGTCTCGAGCGCCTCGGTGCCGGCGGCGCACGCGGACACCACGGTGCGGGCGCCGGCACGGGCGCCGAACTCGAGGGAGAGCGCGCCGGCGGCGCCGTTGGGCATGAGCATCGGGACGGTCATGGGCAGCACGCGGCGCGGGCCGCGCTCGCGCAGGGTGTCCCAGCCGTCCAGGAGGGTCCACACGCCGCCGATGCCGGTGCCGAAGGCCACCGCGAGCCGGTCGCCGTCGACCTCCGCGCCCTCGAGGCCGGCGTCCTTCCAGGCCTCGCGCGCGGCGACGGTCGCCATCTGGGTGGCCGGGTCCTGGCGTTTCTGCTCCACCTTGGAGAGGACCTCGGAGGTGGGCACGGCCAGCTCGGCCGCGAAGGTGACGGGCAGCTCGTACTTCTCCACCCAGTCGTGTTCCATGGTGCGCGCACCCGAGACGCCCTGCAGGGCGTGGGACCAGAAGGTGGGCACGTCGCCGCCGATGGGCGTGGTGGCGCCGAGGCCGGTGATCACTGCGGTGCGGGTCATGGGTCTGCTGCCTCTGGGTCTCGAGTGGGGATCGGGCGGAGGGGTGTCGTCGGCACGATGCGCGGCGCTCGCCGGGGTACCGGAAGTCGAGGGTGTCGGGGGCCGGGGGCGCTCACGCGCCCCCGGCGCTCACCGAGGGGACGGGGCGGGCCGGGCCCGCCGCCGTCGTGGGCCGATCAGGCCTGGGCGCCGTCGATGAAGTCGACGGCGTCCTGGACGGTCTTGAGGTTCTTGACCTCCTCGTCCGGGATCTTCACGCCGAACTTGTCCTCGGCGTTGACCACGATGGTCATCATCGAGATCGAGTCGATGTCCAGATCGTCCGTGAAGGACTTCTCCGGCTGCACCTCGGCGGTGTCGAGGCCGGTCTCCTCGTTCACGATCTCGGCGAGGCCGGCGAGGATCTCTTCCTTGGAAGCCATGGGGCGTCTCCTTCGGTAGGGGTGTGGGGTGTACGTGATCAGTGAATCAGACGGCGCCGCCTCAGGGGAGGCGGACCACCTGGGCGCCGTAGACCAGCCCGGCGCCGAAGCCGATCTGCAGGGCCAGGCCGCCGGTGAGCTCGGGGTTCTCCTCCAGCAGACGGTGCATGGCCAGCGGGATGGACGCGGCCGACGTGTTGCCGGCGTCCGCGATGTCCCGGGCCACGACGACGGACTCCGGCAGCTTCAGCTGCTTGGCGAACTCGTCGATGATCCGCATGTTGGCCTGGTGCGGGATGAACGCGGCGAGGTCTTCGGGCTCCACGCCCGCGGCGTCGAGGGCCTCGCGGGCCACCTTCGCCATCGACCACACGGCCCAGCGGAAGACGGAGGGCCCGTCCTGGCGCAGCGTGGGCCAGAGCATCCCCTCCGCGCCGGTGATCGCCGAGGCGTCGCCCGTGGTGCGGGCGTGCTCCACGGCATCGCGCAGCTCCAGCTGCGAGTGCGTCATGGAGATCGTGGACCAGCGCTCCCCGTCCGAACCCCACACCGAGGGGGAGATGCCCGGCTCGTCCGCGGCCGACACGATCACGGCGCCCGCGCCGTCGCCCAGCAGGAAGGAGATGGAACGGTCCGTGGGATCCACGACGTCGGAGAGGCGCTCGACGCCGACCACGAGCACGTGCCGCGCGGTGCCGGAACGCACGAGCGCGTCGGCCTGGGCCACGCCGTAGCAGTAGCCGGCGCACGCGGCGGAGACGTCGTAGGCGGGCGCCGGGGTGGCCCCGATCTCGTGCGCCACGAGGGCCGCGGCCGAGGGGGTGGCGTGCGGGAAGGTGACGGTCGAGACGATCACGGCGTCCAGGTCCGAGCCCTGCAGGCCGGCCCGCTCGAGGGCCTCCCGGGCGGCGCCCACGGCCATGACGGGCACGGTCTCCTCCGCCGTGGCGCGCTGGCGCGTGACGATGCCGGTGCGCTGGCGGATCCACTCGTCCGACGAGTCGATGGGGCCGATGAGGTCCTCGTTGGGGACCAAATTCGCCGGGCGGTAGGCGCCCACGGCCACGATGCGGCTGGCCGCGGGGCGCTCGTGCTGCTTCAGGGTGACGGTCATGGTGCTTCTCTCTGCCGGGCGGTGCGCGGGGTTCAGGCCGAGTGCTCGGCCAGGAACGCCCGCGCGGCGTCCAGGTCCTCGGGGGTCTTCACGGCGAGCTGCGCGGTGCCCTTGAGACCGCGCTTGGCCAGTCCGGTCAGTGTGCCACCGGGCAGCAGCTCCAGGACGCCCGTGACCTGCCGCGTGGCCATGGTCGCCATGCACAGGTCCCAGCGGACCGGGCGGGTGACCTGGTCCACGATCCGGGCGAGCACGTCCGTGCCGGACTCGACGGCCTCGCCGTCCCGGTTGGACAGCAGGGGCAGGCGCGGGTCCGAGGGGGAGAGGCCGGCGACGTGGGCCGCGAGGTCGTCCACGGCGGGGCGCATGTGCTCCGTGTGGAACGCGCCGGCCACCTTGAGCGGGATCACGCGGGCGCGGGCGGGGGCGGACTCGGCGAGCGCGCCGAGGGCCTCCGCGGTGCCGGCGGCGACGATCTGGCCGGCGCCGTTGACATTGGCGGGCGCCAGGCCCGCCGCGTCGATGGCCGCGAGGACCTCGTCCTGGTCCCCGCCCACGACGGCGGCCATGCCCGTGGGCGTGGCCGCGGCGGCCCGGGCCATGCCGGTGGCGCGCACGCGCACCAGGGAGA
The DNA here is from genome assembly GCF_014138885.1 of Micrococcus luteus. NCBI lineage: Bacteria > Bacillati > Actinomycetota > Actinomycetes > Micrococcales > Micrococcaceae > Micrococcus > Micrococcus luteus. The sequence continues at coordinate 534,182 of NZ_JACJIK010000001.1, read as the reverse complement.
GGGCCTCGGCGGGGGACAGCACGCCGGTGACGGCGGCCGCGGTGACCTCGCCCACGGAGTGGCCGGCCACGACGGTCGACTTCGGTGCGGCGGCGTCCGCCTCGAGGGCCGCGGCGGCCACCAGGCCGGCCGCCACGATCAGCGGCTGGGCGACGGCGGTGTCCTTGATGGTCTCCTCGTCCGACTCGGTGCCGTGGCGGATCAGGTCCACGCCCGCGGCGTCGGAGAGGGATGCGAGCAGGTCGCGGGTCCCGTCCAGCTCGAGCCAGGGGGCGAGGAAGCCGGGCGTCTGGGACCCCTGTCCGGGGCACACGATGGCAAGCATTCCTCCATCGTGTCAGGATCGGCCGCCATCCCGGGCAGATCGCGCCACGAAGCACGGCGAGTCGGTTTGGAGGGTTTCTACAAGCGGGGGTGTGCGCCGCCCCGGCTCAGTCCGAGCCTGTCCCGGTCGTCGGCCGCGCCCCCGCGAGCCGGCCCAGGGTGATCGCGGTCTGCAGGACGTACGCGTCGCGGGGGACCAGCGGGTCCCAGCCGGTCACCTCGGCCACCCGCTTGAGGCGGTACCGCACCGTGTTCGCGTGGACGAACAGCTCGCGGGCCGTGCCCTCGAGCGAGTGGCCCAGCGCGCCGTACGCGTCCACGGTCTCCAGCAGGGAGGTGCCGGCGTCGGCCAGGGGCGTGAACACCCCGTCCACGAGGGCCTCCCGGGCCGTGGGGTCGCCCAGCAGCGCCCGCTCGGGCAGCAGGTCCTCCGCCGGGGTGGGCCGGCACGCCCGGGGATGGGCGGCCGCCGCGCTGAGCCCGGCGAGGGTGTGCCGGGCCGAGACGTGCGCCGAGATCAGCGAGTCCACGACGGGTCCCACGATCACCGGTCCCGGCGCGAACCAGCGCGCGAGCGCCTCGCCCACCGCCCGCGCGTCCCGCACCGAGCCGACCACGAGGACGAGCCGTTCGGACTGCACGCCCACGAGCAGGTCGCAGTCGAGCCGCGCCGCGGCCCGCCGCAGGTCCGGGATGAACGCGGGCTTGTCCTGCCCCGGGGCGAGACCGGCCATGACCATCACGTCGTGGTCCCCACGCCAGCCCAGCGCCGTGGCCCGATGCCGGATCTCGTCCGGGTCCTGCCCGCGCAGCACCGCGTCCAGCAGGACCGACTCGAGCCGCGAGTCCATCGCACCGCGCATCTCCGCGGCCCGGGCGTACACGTCTGCGAGCGCGAACGCGACCTCGCGCGAGTAGTGGAGGATGTGCTCGCGGACGGGCGCCTGGTCGCGCTCGGCCAGCAGCTCCGGCACCCGCGTCTCGACGACGTCCACCATCGTCCGGATGAGCTGGAGGGCCCGCTGCAGCGAGATCGCCCGGGTGAGATCGGTGGGCGCGGGCCCGAAGACGTCCTGCAGGACGTGGCCCGTGGAGGTGGGCCGCTCGAACCACGTGAGGAAGCCCTGCAGGGCGCGCTGGGCCACGAGCCCGAGGGCGCTGCGCTCGTCCGGGGTGAGTCGGCGGTACCAGGGCAGGGTGGCGTCCAACCGCTGCAGCACCGCCGTGTTCAGGGCGCCCAGGTGGCTCCTGAGTCGGGCCAGCCCGTCGGTGCTCACGGGGCGAGGGGCGGCGGGGCGGGGCTCGGGCATGCGCTTCATCCTAGGCGCGTGTTGTGGGATTCCTACAGCGACGACGCCGGCCGCCCGCCTCCGTGGCGGAGGCGGGCGGCCGGCGTCGGGACGGGAGGGCGTCAGCCTCCCCGCGGCGTGCGGGTCAGGCGTCGCCGCCCGCGATGCCGGTGGTGCCGGCGTTGACGTCGTCCAGGCGGTACTTCTCGTGCGCCTTCGCGGCCGTGCCCCGCTCGACCTCGCCCTCCTCCTCGAGGAGCTGCAGCGCGCGGACCACCATCGAGTGGGTGTCGATGAGGAAGTACCGACGGGCGGCGGCGCGGGTGTCCGCGAAGCCGAACTCGTCGGCGCCGAGCGCAGAGAAGCGGTTCGGCACGAACGGGCGGATCTGGTTCGTCCACGAGGTGGAGTAGTCCGAGGTGGCCACGATCGGGCCCTCGGCCCCCTGCAGCGCCTGCGTCACGTAGGGCACGCGCGCAGTGGCGGACGGCTCCTTCAGGGCGTCCTTCTCCGCCGCGACGGCGTCGCGGTACAGCTCGTTGTAGGAGGTCACCGACCACACGGAGGCGTTCACGCCCCACTCCTCGGAGAGGATCCGCTGGGCGTCGAGCGCCCACGGCACGGAGACGCCGGAGCCCAGGAGCTGGACCTTCGGGCCGTCGCCCTGGCCCTCGGAGAGGCGGTAGATGCCCTTGAGCAGGCCCTCCACGTCGAGGCCCTCGGGCTCCTCGATGTGGGTGATCGGCTCGTTGTACACCGTGAGGTAGTAGATGACGTTGCGGACGTCGTCCCCGCGGTCGTGGTCGCCGTACATGTCCTCCAGGCCCTGGCGCACGATGTGGGCGATCTCGTACGAGTACGCCGGGTCGTAGTGCTTCACGGCCGGATTCGTGGACGCCAGGACGGGGGAGTGACCGTCCATGTGCTGGGTGCCCTCGCCGGCGAGGGTGGTGCGCCCGGCGGTGGCGCCGATCATGAAGCCGCGCGCAAGCTGGTCGGCTCCGGCCCAGATGTTGTCCGCGGTCCGCTGGAAGCCGAACATCGAGTAGAAGATGTAGACCGGGATCATCGGCTCGCCGTGCGTGGAGTACGCCGTGCCCACCGCGTTGAATGCCGCGGTGGCGCCGTCCTCGTTGATGCCGACGTGGTAGATCTTCCCCTGCGGGGACTCCTTGTAGGACAGGAACAGATCCCGGTCCACGGACAGGTAGTTCTGGCCCTTGGGGTTGTAGATCTTCGCGGTCGGGAAGAACGAGTCCATGCCGAAGGTGCGGGCCTCGTCCGGGATGATCGGCACGAAGCGCGGTCCCATGTTCTTGTCCCGCATCAGGTCCTTGAGCAGGCGCACGAACGCCATGGTCGTGGCGGCCTGCTGCTTGCCCGATCCCTTGCGAGCCTGCTTGTACGCGGACTCCGGAGGCAGCGGGATCGCGTGGTAGTCGCTGCGCCGCTCCGGCACGAAGCCGCCCAGCTCCTTGCGCCGCTCCATCATGTACGTGATCTCCGGAGCGTCGGCGCCCGGGTGGTAGTACGGGATGTCGTACGGGTCCTTCTCGATCTGCTCGTCCGAGATCGGGATGCGGTGGCGGTCCCGGAACACCTTGAGGTCGTCCACCGTCAGCTTCTTCATCTGGTGCGTGGCGTTGCGACCCTCGAAGGACTTGCCCAGGCCGTAGCCCTTGATGGTGTGGGCCAGGATCACGGTGGGCTGGCCCTTGTGCTCCATGGCGGCCTTGTAGGCGGCGTACACCTTCTTGTAGTCGTGGCCGCCACGCTTGAGGCCCCAGATCTCGTCGTCGGTCATGTCCGCCACCATCTCCTTGGTGACGGAGGACCGGCCGAAGAAGTGGTCGCGCACGAAGCCGCCGGACTCGGCCTTGTAGGTCTGGTAGTCGCCGTCGAGCGTCTCGTTCATGATGCGCACGAGCTCGCCCTCGTCGTCGGCCTCGAGCAGCGGATCCCACTCGCGGCCCCACAGGACCTTGATGACGTTCCAGCCGGCGCCCCGGAAGTAGGACTCCAGCTCCTGGACGATCTTGCCGTTGCCGCGCACCGGCCCGTCGAGACGCTGCAGGTTGCAGTTGATCACGAAGGTGAGGTTGTCGAGCTTGTCGTTGGCCGCGACGTGCAGCTGACCGCGCGACTCGGGCTCGTCCATCTCGCCGTCGCCGAGGAAGGCCCACACGTGCTGGTCGGAGGTGTCCTTGATGCCGTTGTTGTGCAGGTACCGGTTGGTCTGCGCCTGGAAGATGGCGTTCATCGGCCCCAGGCCCATGGACACGGTGGGGTACTGCCAGAAGTGCGGCATCATCCGCGGGTGCGGATAGGAGGGCAGGGCGTGGCCCTGGCGGGACTTCTCCTGGCGGAAGCCGTCGAGGTCCTGCTCGGTCAGGCGGCCCTCGAGGAACGCGCGGGCGTAGTTGCCCGGCGAGGAGTGGCCCTGGAAGAAGATGTGGTCGCCGCCGCCCGGGTGGTCCTGACCGCGGAAGAAGTGGTTCAGGCCCACCTCGTAGAGGGTCGCCTGGCCCGCGTAGGAGGAGATGTGACCGCCGACGCCGACGCCGTCGCGCTGGGCGCGCTGCACGAGGGCCATGGCGTTCCACCGCAGGTAGTTGCGGTAGCGGCGCTCGAGCTCCTCGTCGCCCGGGTACTCCGGCTCCTGGTCCGCCGGGATCGTGTTCACGTAGTCCGTGGTGGTCACGTAGGGCAGGGCGACGGACTGGGCGCTCGCGCGCTGCATGAGGGAGCGCATGATGTACTGCGCCCGCTCCGTGCCGCGCTCCTCGATGAGTCCGTCGAGGGACTCGATCCACTCCGACGTCTCCTGCGGATCCTTGTCCGGGAGCTGGTCGGTCAGACCGCTGCGGATCTGCGAGCTCTCTTCAGCTGCGCTCACGGTGCCTCCTGGTTCTCGTGCGGAGGGGTGCTCCGCGGTGGGCTGCGGGCAGACGATCCGGTCCGGGCCCGCGACGCCGAGCCGGGCGCGTCACCCGGAGAGTGCGTCTGTTCCTCCCCAGAGTAGACCGCAGCCGCCGCGTCCGCCCGGCCGGAGGCCCCGGAACGGCGGCGTCCACGGCGTATGGTGGTCATCATCACCCGCTCGACGGCGCGGGCCGCAGTGCCCGCCACCATCAAGGAGGACCGGACACTATGCAGGCTGGGTCGACGCCGACCTCGACGGACAGCGCCCTGCTGGCGGAGCTCGCCCTCTCGAGGGGCGACCTGGTGCAGGAGTGGGGGTACGACGACGACGTCGACGTCACCTTCCGTGACGCGCTCGAGGGCGCGCTCGGCGAGGAGCTGCTGACCGAGGACGATCAGGAGCCGGCGGACGCCGTCCTCTTCTGGTGGCGCGCGGACGACGGCGACGTCATGGATCTCGCGGACGCCCTCGTGGACGCCCAGCGCTCCCTCGATGCCGGCCCCGTCTGGATCATGACCCCCCGCAAGGGGCGCCCCGGCCACGTCAGCCCGGCGGACGTCGCCGAGGCCGCCTCCACCGCGGGCCTGCACGCCACCACCGGGGCCGGTGCCTCCGAGGACTGGGCCGCTCAGAAGCTCGTCCAGAAGCGCGGTGGCTGAGCCCCCGTCCGGCGGGACGCGGGGCGCCGACGTCGTCCCCGCGCTGCGCGACGACCACGGCCAGACGTGGCCGTGGCCGCCGACGCGCGGGCCCCAGGACGCCGCCGGGCCGCGGGGCACGTGGCTCGTCTTCCTGCCCGGGGCGTTCACGCCGGTGTGCACGGACGAGCTCGGCTGGATCGGGGCGCTCGCCGAGGACGTGGCGGTCGACGATGTGGCTGTCCGCGTGGTCTCGTGTGATGCCGCCCCCGTGCTGCGCCGCGTCCGCGAGGAGCTGGCACTGCCGGAGCCGCTCACCCTGCTCTCCGATTTCTGGCCCCACGGCGCGGCCTGCCGTGCCCTCGACGTCTTCGACGTGGAGACCGGGCGGCCCCGCCGCGTCTCCGTGCTGCTCGACGCGGACGGGGTCGAGGCCGCGCGCGTGGTCGCCGCCCCGGGACAGGCACGCACCCGGAGCGAGCACGAGGCGGCGACGCGCGACCTGCTCGCGGACCGGTAGCCTGGACGGACACCGGCACCCGTAGCTCAGTCGGTCAGAGCATCTCGTTTACACCGAGAGGGTCGGGGGTTCGAGTCCCTCCGGGTGCACCGATCGCGGGGCCATGACACGGCGTGACGCCGCGGCTCCGTCATGCCGACCGCCCGTCAGGCGCCTATGAGAGCATGCTCACCATCATGGGCTCCTCGTCAGCGTCCTCGCGCGCCTCCGCTCCGCCCTCGCGGTGGGCCGAGGTGCGCTCCGGCGTCGCCGTGACGTTGGGCGCCGGCCTCGGCCTGTTCCCTCTGGGCATGGCCTTCGGGATGCTCGTGGTCCAGGCCGGGCTGCCCGCGTGGGTCGCACCCCTGTTCTCCGTGGTCGTGTTCGCCGGGTCCGTCGAGCTGCTGCTCGTCCCGCTGGTGGTGGCGGGCACGCCGCTGCTCACGATCGCCGTGACGGTGTTCCTGGTGAACTTCCGCCACGTGTTCTATGCGTTCAGCTTCCCGCTGCGCGTGGTCCGGGGGCGCCTCGCGCGGATCTACTCGATGGGTGCCCTGATCGACGAGGCCTACGCCATCGCCGCCGCCCGGCCCCGCGGCTGGACCGGCCCCCGACTGGTGGCCATGCAGGTCGCTTTGCAGGCGTACTGGGTGCTCGGGGGCCTCGCCGGGGTGGCCGTGGCCTGGCTGCTGCCCGGGCCGGTGGAGGGCCTGGAGTTCGCGCTCGTCGCCCTCTTCATCGTGCTCGCCATGGACGCCGCCCGCACACGCGCCCAGCTGCCCCTCGTGCTGGCGGCCGCGGTCGCCGTCGGGGTGGCCCTGCTGCTGGCACCGGCACAGGTGCTCGTCGTCGCGTTCGCCCTCTACGCCGCGGTACTGATCGCGTTCCACGTGCTCGCCGCGCGCGGGACCGCCCTGCCGCTGCCCGAGCCCGTGCCCGTCACCGGACCGGTGCCCGTCGTCGCCGCGGTGGGGGAGCGGGCCGTCACGGATGCCGAGCCCGACGCCGAGGAGGATCCCCGATGACCGGCGCCGCCTACCTGGTGGCGGCGGCCGTCGTCGCGGGCCTCGTGACCTTCTGCCTGCGCGCGGTGCCGTTCGCCCTGCTGCAGCCGCTGCGGGAATCCGTGCTCGCGGCGCGGCTGGCGGTGTGGATGCCCGCCGGCGTGCTGACCATCCTGGCCCTGGTGATGCTGCTCGACGCCGCGGCGCTGGCCCCCGGAGAGCCCGTGGACGGGACGCGGGTGGCCCACGCGCTGTTCGCGGCTGCGGTGACCGTCGTCGTGCATCTGCTGGCCGGGCGGCGGACCCTTGTCTCGATCGCCGCCGGCACGCTGGCCTACGTGCTGTTGGTCAACCTGGCCTGACCGGCGGCGGGGCGGGCTCGCCCAGGCGTTCGGCCCATGCGCGGCTCGCCGCGGCGAGGCGCCGGCCGTAGGCGGTGACCCCGTCGGACAGCGTCCCGGCGTTGTAGAGCGTCCCCGCCCGGGCGATCCCCTCCGCGGAGAGGTCGCCGCGCAGGTGACCGCGCAGGATCTCCAGCCCGAAGGCCAGGTTGTCCTCCGGCTCCCACAGACGAAACCCGCGCTCGGCCGCCTGCGCGAAGTACGGCGGCCACGTGATCTGCGCGGGCCCCACGCCGTTGGACTTCTCCCCCTGCGCCACCCGGGCCACGAGCTCCTCATAGCGCTCCCGGGTCACGAGGACGTCCGTCCCGCGCGGGGCGCTGTGCACGCCGCCGGCGTCGTGCCCGAAGACGTTCCGGCCACCGGACTCGAGCTCGGCCAGGGCCGCCGCCACCGCGAGGGGAACGTCCGCCCGGCGTGCGGCGGCCACGATCGCCGCGGCGTTGTCGAGGTGTCGGCCGAGCGTCGCCGGCGGGTCGGAGGAGCGGTCGCGGGCGGAGCGGCGGGTGAGGAGGTCGCGGAGCAGGCCCATCGGCCCACCCTCCCGCATCCCGGGTTGAGTTGTCGCGGGTGACGGGCCCGCGCACCCGCGACAACTCAACCCGGGATGCGGGGCAGGGGCCGGGCGGCGGCGCGTCGTCGGCGTCCGGGGCGCACTAGGGTGGAGCGCATGTCCGCGACCCCCCTCGGCTTCTGGAAGCTGCCCGCACGTCCCGACGGCGCCGCCCGTCACCTCGCCGTCATCACCGGGGGCGAGGCGCAGCAGACCATGCTCTTCCTCCAGGACGGGCAATGGTCCATCCTCGCCCTCTTCCAGGACGAGCTGGCCGGCAAGGCCGCCGCCCGCACCCTGGACGCGCTCCTGCAGTCCGTCACCTGTCTGCGCATGGGCGGCCGTGACGTCCTCGACGGTGCCGACACCCCGCGGCCCGGTATCGAGTGGGCCGGCTACGACCGCGAGTTCGAGGAGGCCGACGTGGCCGAGCAGCGCGACGTCGAGCCGCGCGGCCGGATCTGGATCCTCCCCGCCACGGACGGCGCCTCCGTCGGCCTCAAGCTTCCCGGGCACCGCCGGTACGACGACGCCGTCGCCCAGTTCGCCGACGTCGACGCGGCGCGTGCCGCCGTCGCGGCGATCGACGAGCTCCTGGGCGTCGGCCCGCGCGGCTGAGCCGGCCGGCGTTCGTCGGCCCGGGGTCGTGACCGTTCGCCTCCCAGGGTTCACCTGCTGTTCACCCGGCTGCGCTGCCGGGCCCGGCTTCCTCGTCCGCCGCCCACCCATAATGGTGTGAAGAGCACAGGCCGCGGCCCGCCTCCGTCGTACCGAGGAGGGGACGGGCGGGCACGGTGACGCACCCAGTGAAGGAGACGGTCCATGGAGCTGCTGCAGCCCGACGCCCCCCGCGAGAACCTGCGCGAGTTCATCGACAAGCTGCGCGACGGCGGCTACACCGTCTCGGACGGCCACACCAACGATCCCGACCTGATCGATCCGCAGGGCCGTGCCGTGGAGACGTGGAAAGAGGACTACCCGTACGAGACGCGCATGACGCGCGAGGAGTACGAGCTGGAGAAGTACCGCCTGCAGATCGAACTGCTCAAGCTGCAGTACTGGGGCGAGGACACCGGCCAGCGCCACATCATCGTCTTCGAGGGCCGCGACGCCGCCGGCAAGGGCGGCACCATCAAGCGCTTCACCGAGCACCTGAACCCCCGCACCGCCCGCGTCGTGGCCCTCAACAAGCCCTCGGACCGCGAGCTCGGCCAGTGGTACTTCCAGCGCTACATCCAGCACTTCCCCACGGCGGGCGAGATCGTGCTGTTCGACCGATCGTGGTACAACCGCGCCGGCGTCGAGCGCGTGATGGGCTTCGCCACGGACGAGCAGTACCGCCGCTTCATGAACCAGGTGCCGCTGTTCGAGAAGATGCTCGTGGACGACGGCATCCACCTCACCAAGTTCTGGTTCTCCGTGACACAGACCGAGCAGCGCACGCGCTTCGCGATCCGCCAGATCGACCCGGTCCGCCAGTGGAAGCTCTCGCCCATGGACCTCGAGTCCCTGGACCGTTGGGAGGCGTACACGGAGGCCAAGGAGGCCATGTTCCTCCACACGGACACGGACCACGCCCCGTGGATCTCCATCCGCTCCAACGACAAGAAGCGGGCCCGCCTCAACGCGATGCGCTACTTCCTGTCCCAGTTCGAGTACGAGGGCAAGGACCACGAGGTCGTCGGCACCCCGGACCCGCTGATCGTGCGCCGCGGCCGCGACGCCGTGGGGGACTGACCGCGGTCGACGTAGGCTGGGGGCGGGTCCGTGTCCGGCACGGCCCGTCCCACCGTCCGAGCCACAGGAGGCCCCCGCGATGACCGAGCAGACCACCACCGTCCCCGTCGGCGCCGCCGACATCGGCGTCACGGGCCTGGCGGTGATGGGCGCGAACCTCGCGCGCAACTTCGCCCGCCACGGCTACACGGTGGCCCTGCACAACCGCAGCCGGGCCCGCACGGACCAGCTCGTGGCCGAGCACGGTGACGAGGGCGCGTTCGTGGCGACGGAGACGCTCGCCGAGCTCGTGCAGTCCCTCGCCGTGCCGCGCCGGGTGCTCATCATGGTCAAGGCGGGCGCCCCCGTGGACGCCGTCATCGACCAACTCGTCCCCCTGCTGGACGAGGGCGACATCGTCATCGACGCCGGCAACTCCCATTACGAGGACACCCGCCGCCGCGAGGCGGCCCTCGCCGAGAAGGGCCTGCACTTCGTGGGCGTCGGTGTCTCCGGCGGCGAGGAGGGTGCCCTGCACGGTCCGGCGATCATGCCCGGCGGTCCGGAGAAGTCCTACGAGGCCCTCGGTCCGATGCTCGAGAAGATCTCCGCGCAGTTCGAGGGGGAGCCGTGCTGCGCCTGGGTCGGCACGGACGGCGCCGGCCACTACGTGAAGATGGTCCACAACGGCATCGAGTACGCGGACATGCAGGTCATCGGCGAGGCCTACGACCTGCTGCGCCGTGTGGGCGGCCTCGAGCCCGCCGAGCAGGCCGAGGTGTTCACGGCGTGGAACCAGACCGACCTGGCCTCCTACCTCATCGAGATCACGGCCGAGGTGCTCGCCCAGGTGGACGCGGCCACGGGCCGCCCGCTCGTGGACGTGATCGTGGACGAGGCCGGGCAGAAGGGCACCGGCCGGTGGACCGCGATCTCGGGTCTCGACGTCGGCTCCCCGGTGGCGGCGATCGCCGAGTCCGTCTTCGCCCGCTCGCTGTCCTCCCAGCGCGCGGTGCGCGAGGTCGCCCGTGAGACCCTCGCGGCCGGCGTCGACGAGGAGGCGCAGCGCGCCCCGCAGGACACGGACGCGTTCGTGGAGGACGTGCGCCAGGCGCTGTTCGCCTCCAAGCTCGTGGCCTACGCGCAGGGCATGGACATGCTCGCGGCCGCCGCCGAGGAGTACGGCTGGTCGCTGGACCTGGGCACCATCGCCTCGCTGTGGCGGGACGGCTGCATCATCCGCGCCGACCTGCTCGACGTGATCATGCAGGCCTTCGGCGGCCGCGACACCTCCCGCCATCCGGCGCCGGGCACCCGCGCCCCCGGCCAGCCGCTCAACCTGCTCTTCGCCCCCGAGTTCGCCCAGGCGATCGCCGAGGCCCTGCCGGCCTGGCGCCGCGTCGTCGGCACCGCCGTCGCCGCGGGCGTGCCGGTGCCGGTGTTCTCCTCGGCCCTGGCGTACTACGACGGCCTGCGGGCCGACCGCCTGCCGGCCGCCCTCGTGCAGGGCCAGCGCGACTACTTCGGCGCCCACACCTACCTGCGCGTGGACCGCGAGGGCTCGTTCCACACGCTGTGGTCCGGCGACCGCACCGAGGTCGACGGCGAGGGCGTGCCCGTGGTCATGCCGCAGCCGACCGAGGGCGACCCCACGCAGGACTGACCCGGCGTGGTCCCGGCCCTCAGATCCAGAGGGCCGGGTCCACGTACTCCGCGGGGTCCACGAGCGGCTTGCCCTCGGACGGGCCCTTGCGCGGTCGGACGGTGGCCGGCACGCCGGTGGCGATCGCGTCGGCGGGGGTGTCCTTCACGACGACGGCGTTGGCGCCCACCGCCGTTCCCTCCCCGATCTCGACGGGTCCGAGGATCTTGGCGCCGGCCCCCACCACGACGCCGTCGCGCAGCGTGGGGTGCCGCTTCACCTTGGCCAGGGAGCGGCCGCCGAGGGTGACCCCGTGGTACAGCATCACGTCGTCGCCGATCTCCGCGGTCTCGCCGATCACGACACCCATGCCGTGGTCGATGAAGAACCGACGACCGATCGACGCGCCGGGGTGGATCTCGATGCCCGTGGCCGCCCGCGTGACCTGCGAGAGCACGCGGGCGGGCATCTTCAGCCGGTCATGCCGCCACATCCGGTGCGCGACGCGGTGCGCCCACACGGCGTGCAGACCCGAGTAGACGAGGGCCACCTCGAGGTCACCTCGCGCCGCCGGGTCATGGCTGCGGACGGTCGCGATGTCTTCCTTGATGCGGGAGAACAGTCCCACGGGCGGCCCCTTCGGGTCGGTGCGGTCGGTGAGCGGGCGGCGGTCAGCCGCGGATGTCCTCGAAGAGGGCGGTGGAGATGTAGCGCTCGCCGAAGTCACACACGATGGCGACGATCAGCTTGCCCTCGGACTCGGGCTTGGCGGCCTCCTTGAGGGCGGCCGAGATGATCGCGCCGGTGGAGATGCCGCCGAGGATGCCCTCCTCGGTCCCGAGCCGACGGGCGGTCTCGATGGACTCCTCGAAGGTGGCCGGGTAGACCTCGTCGTAGAGGTCGGTGTCCAGGATCTCCGGCACGAAGTTCGCGCCGATGCCCTGGATCTTGTGCGGGCCGGCCTGGCCGCCGGAGAGGATGGGGGAGTCGGCCGGCTCGACGGCGATGAGCTTCACGTCCGGCTTCTGCTCGCGCAGGTACCGGCCCGCGCCCGTGATGGTGCCGCCGGTGCCGACGCCGGCGATGAACACATCCACGGCGCCCTCGGACGCGTCCCAGATCTCCGGGCCGGTGCCCGTGTAGTGGGCCTGGATGTTGGCCTGGTTCGCGAACTGCTGGGCCCAGATGGAGTTCGGGGTGCTGCGGACGATCTCCTGGGCGCGCTCGAGGGCGCCGCGCATGCCGTCTGCACCGGGGGTCAGCACGATCTCGGCGCCGAATGCCTTGAGCATCACGCGGCGCTCGGTGGACATGGTCTCAGGCATGGTCAGGATCACGCGGTAGCCGCGCGCCGCGCCGACCATGGCCAGGGCGATGCCGGTGTTGCCCGAGGTGCCCTCCACGATGGTGCCGCCGGGGGTCAGCTCGCCGGCTGCCTCCGCGGCGTCGACGATGGCGGTGCCGATGCGGTCCTTCACCGAGTTGGCCGGGTTGTAGAACTCGACCTTCACGGCGACGTCGCCGGGCAGGTCCTTCGCGAGGCGGTTCAGCCGGACCAGGGGCGTGCCGCCGACCGCCTGGGTGATGTCGTCAAGGATGCGGGCCATGGTGGTACCTCCGGGGGGTGGTGCGCCTGGGGGCGCGGGCGATCTAGTGGGTGTTCCTGCGTCAGGCTATCGAGCCGCGGCGCCGCTCAGGCGTCCACGAGCCACGCGGAGTAGTTCCGGCGCACCTTCGCGAGCTTCGGATCGATGACCACACGGCAGTATCCGTTGGAACGGCGCCGCGCATAGAAGTCCTGGTGAATGTCCTCGGCCGGGTGCCACGCGGACGCCGGCTCGACGCGTGTGACGATGGGGCTGTCATAGTTCGCCTGCGCCCGGGCGATCTCGTCCGCGAAGAACCGGGCCTCGGCCTCGTCGTGGGCGAAGACGGCCGAGCGGTACTGGGTGCCGACGTCGGCCCCCTGGCGGTTCAAGGATGTGGGGTCGTGGCCGGTGAAGAACAGGTCCATGATCACCTCGGGCGGCACGACGGCGGCGTCGAAGCGCACACGGACCGCTTCGGCGTGGCCGGTGGTCCCGGTGCACACGGACTCGTAGCTCGGGGCGGGGTCGTCGCCTCCGGTGTAGCCGGACTCGACGGCGAGCACGCCCCGCACGCGACGGTAGACGGCGTCGAGGCACCAGAAGCAGCCGCCGGCGAGCGTCAGCTCGCGGACGTCGGCGGGCGCGCCGGAGGCGCCGAGGGGCTCGGTACGGGGGGAGTCGGTCATGGCAGGCACAGCAACGCGGCCCGCGCTTTTCATTCCCGACGACGCCGCCCCGTGGCCTCACCCAGGGCCGCCGGGGCGTGCGCGCCCGGGCCGGGTGGGCCATCATGGCCGGTATGACCGTGTCCCGCCCCGCCGTCCCCGCCTCGCCGGTGCATGCCCTGGCCCCGCCGACGCTCGGGCAGGTCCTCGAGGTCGTCCAGGGGCTGTGGCCGCGGGAGCTGGCGGAGCCGTGGGACGCCGTCGGGCCGGTGGCCGGGCGCCCGGAGTCGCCGGTGCGGACCGTCCTGTGGGCGCTGGATCCCGTGCAGGCCGTGGCCGACGAGGCCGTCGCCCGCGGGGCCGACCTCGTGGTCACCCACCACCCGCTCCTGCTGCGCGGGACCTCGTCCGTCGCCGCCGTCGGACACGCCGCCGCCGCGAAGGGCCGCCTGCTGCACACCCTGATCGAGCACCGCATCGCCCTGCTCGCCGCGCACACCAACGCCGACGCCGTCGTGGGCGGCGTCTCGGACGTGCTGGCCCGTGCCGTCGGCGTCACCGGAGCGCTCTCGCCCCTGACGACCTCCGCCGCCGGCACCGGGGCCGAAGGCATCGGCCGGGTGGGCGACCTGCCCGAGGAGACCGACCTGGCCGCCTTCGCCCGGGCCGTGCACGCGGCGCTGCCCGCCACGGCCGGCGGCGTGCGCGTGGCGGGCGACCCCGCCCAGCGCATCCGCCGCGTCGCCGTGTGCGGCGGCGCCGGAGACAGCCTCTTCGACGCGGTCCGCGCGTCCGGCGCGGACGTCTACGTGACCGCCGATCTGCGCCACCACCCGGCCTCGGAGGCCCGGGAGACGGCAGCGTCGGGGGATGGACGTCCCGCGCTCGTGGACGTCTCGCACTGGGCGAGCGAGTCCCTATGGCTTGAGCACGGCGCCCGCGCCCTGGAGGCCGCCCTGGCGGAGCGGGGACTGGGCGTCACCACCCTGTTCTCAGATCACCGCAGCGACCCCTGGGACTTCCTGGTCGGGGGAGAGCGGGCCGACGAGGGGAGTCACGCATGAGTGAGGTCACCGCACCGCCGGCCGTCCAGGCCCGGCTGCTGGAGCTCCAGGAGCTCGACACGGCCCTGGACCAGGCCCGCGCCGCCGTCCGTCGGCTCAAGGCGGACCCGGAGCACGCCCGGCTGCGCGCCCGCGCGCAGGAGTTCGAGGAGGCGCTGCCCGGTCTGCAGGACGCCGCCCGCACCGCCGACCGGGCGGGAGCCGAGGCCACCGAGAAGGCCGCCGCCACCCGCGCCCGTCGGGACCGGACCCGGGAGCGGCTCGAAACGGGCCAGGGCGGGCCCAAGGAGCTGCAGGCCATGCAGCACGAGGACGACACGCTCACCGCACTGCTCGACGACCACGAGGCCGCGGCCCTCGAGGCCATGGAGGCCGCCGACGCCGCCGAGTCCCGGCTCGCGAAGGGCCACGCCGCCCTGGAGCGGGCGCGGGCCGAGGTCGAGGCCCGCGCGGCGGAGGTGCGCCGCGAGGGGCAGGCCGTGACCCAGCGTGGCCGGGACCTCACCCAGCGCCGGGCGGCGTTGGCCGCGGAGTTCCCCGCGTCGTTGCTGGCCCTGTACGAGCAGGCGCGGGAGCGCAACGGCGGCATCGGCGCGGCCCGGCTCGTCGGGAACCGGTCCGCGGCCGCGGGCACGGAGCTGTCGCCCGCGGAGGTCGCGCGCATCCGGGCCCTCCCGCCGGCCGCCGTCGCCCGCTGCCCCGAGTCCGGCGCCATCCTCATCCGGGACTGACCCCGGGCCCCGCCCCCGGCGCGATCAGTAGAGTGGGGGGGCCGCGTCGGACGGCGCGACCACGGACACGAGGAGGCGCACGGTGAGCGGACGAGTCCTGCAGGTGGAGGCCGACGGCGGGTCGCGGGGCAACCCCGGCGTCGCCGGCTATGGTGCCCTGGTGCGCGACCCGGCCACGGGCGAGATCCTCCGGACCGACGCCGCCCCGCTGGGGAAGGCGTCGAACAACGTGGCCGAGTACTCCGGGCTCGTGGCCGGGCTGCGGATGGCCCGGGACCTCGACCCCGAGGCGCGGGTGCACGTGCTGATGGACTCCAAGCTTGTGGTGGAGCAGATGTCCGGGCGGTGGAAGATCAAGCACGAGGACATGCGGCGCCTCGCGGCCGAGGCCCGGTCCGTGCTGCCCCCCGAGCGCGTCACCTACGAATGGATCCCGCGCAACCGGAACAAGGACGCCGACCGCCTCTCCAACGAGGCCATGGACGCCGGCGCGCGGGGCGAGCAGTGGGACGCCGGCGCCTCAGAGGTGCCCGTTGCGGCCCCCGCGGCGGCGTCCACGGCCTCCACGCCGGCGGTGGCCGAGTCCGGCCTCGAGGCCGACGCGGACGTCCGGGCCGTGGAGGCGGACGGGCCCGACGCCGTCGCCTCGCCGGAGGATGCGACCCCGGCGCCCGCGCCCACGGGCCGGCTGCACCACGTGGAGATCTGGGTCGCCGACCTCGCGGCAGCCGAGGCGAGCCTCGGCTGGCTGTTCGGCGAGCTCGGCTACGTGCCCGGCGAGGGGTGGGCCGAGGGCCGGACGTACCAGGGGGCGGGGGAGTACCTCGTGCTCGAGGCCGGGCCCGACGTCGCCGCGGGCGCCCACGAGCGCACCCGCCCGGGCCTGAACCACCTGGCCTTCCGGGCCGGATCGCGCGCCCGCGTGGACGAGCTCACCGCCGCCGCGCGCGACCGGGGGTTCCGCCTGCTCTTCGAGGACCGCCACCCGCACGCCGGGGGACCGGACCACTACGCCGCCTACCTCGAGACCGCGGACGGCTTCGAGGTGGAGCTG
Source organism: Micrococcus luteus (assembly GCF_014138885.1). Classification (NCBI taxonomy): domain Bacteria; kingdom Bacillati; phylum Actinomycetota; class Actinomycetes; order Micrococcales; family Micrococcaceae; genus Micrococcus; species Micrococcus luteus. The sequence continues at coordinate 518,090 of NZ_JACJIK010000001.1, read as the reverse complement.
GTGGCCGTCGAGGACTGAGGCCGCGTCCGGGCAGACCGCGCCTCGCCCGGGGTCACCCCTCGGGCAGGATCACCCGCAGCGCGCCGGGCTTCGCGCCGGACGGCCGGGCCAGCTCGACCTCCCAGCCGTGGCCGTCCCCGGCCCGCGCGACCACGTCCGCGACGCGCTCCAGCGTCGAGGTCTCCCGCGCCCCCGCCTCCAGCAGCGCGCGGGCCACGAGGCCGCGGGTGTGCTTGGCGAAGTGCGAGACGACGGTCCGCTCGCCGTCGCGCAGCTGGAACACGTCGACCGCGAGGGTCCGCTCCGCCGGTGCCCGCCACTGGGCCGCGTAGCCGCCGGAGCGGCAGTCGACGACGGGCCCGCCGTCCCGTGCGGCGAGCGCATCGAGGGCGGGGGTCAGGACGGGGCGCCAGTGCGCGGCCAGCCCGGGCAGCCCCGGCAGCTTCGCGCCGACGGGCAGCCGGAAGGCGGGGATCCGGTCCGCCAGCGCGGTGGCGCCGAACAGCGCGGAGAAGACCAGCACGGACGCGCGGGCGCGGCGCTTCGCCGCCGCGGACAGGGAGACGTGGTCGAGCGCATCGAAGAGCACGCCCGTGAACACCCGGTGACCGGGCGCGGCAGGGGCCGAGGCCAGGCGCGTGTTCGCCTCGACCTCGCCGGTGAGCGACGCCCCGACGCCGAGAGCCGCCAGGGCATCCGGGGCGGCCGAGACCGCGGCGAGCCGCGTGAGCAGGTCCGCGCGGGCGCCCGTCACCGCGGCGTCATCGGCCAACGCGAGGGCATCGAGGTCGAGCGGGGCCCCGGAGCGGGGCGCGGTCTTGCCCTCGGAGGGCGGCAGCAGGATCAGCACCGGGCCAGCCTAGCCAGGCGCCCCCGGACCGACGCGCGGACGGGCCGGGCCGACGTCGTCGTCCGGACCTGGCACAGTGGTGGGGTCCGCACAGCCGCCCCGCATCCCAGGAGTCGCCCGATGACCGCCATGAACGTGTTCGGCGTGGTGTACCCGTTCGTCCTGCTCGTGATCGCGGCCGCCGTGTGGCTCGGGATCCGCTCCAGCGGGCGGGAGCGCACGCACGCCTCCGCTCTGGAGCAGCGCCTGCGGGAGCACACCTTCACGGGGCAGGACCGCGTGACGCTGGAATGGCCGCGGGACCGGCGACGCCCGAGCCTGGCGAAGGTCGTCTCGATCGGCGAGTCGTACGGGTACCGCCTGCTGGACAAGCGGGAGCGCGAGCACGTGGTGGAGCTCGAGTTCGAACGGATCCTCGACGACGAGGGGTTCTGACCCCAGCCGGGGGCCGTGAGGTGGGACGGACCGGCTGTAAGCCGGGTTCTGTGCCTCGCGCGCGTTGCCCCGCGCGAGGTGACGGCCATCCATCTGGGCCCGCCATCGCTGACGGGCTCGAGCGGCCAACCCGGACGCTGGGGCGAGCAGCCCTCGTGACGCGTCCTGTTCGGCCTTGCACCGGATGGGGTTTACCGAGCCGGCCCCGTCACCGGGGCCGCTGGTGGTCTCTTACACCACCCTTTCACCCTTACCGCCGCGCACACGGCGCGGAGGCGGTCTTCTCTCTGTGGCACTGGCCCGCGGGTCGCCCCGGGTGGATGTTGTCCACCATCCTGCTCTGCGGTGCCCGGACTTTCCTCGCACCCCCGCAGGGGCACGCGGCCGTCCGCCGATCCGTCCCGACCGACCAGTGTACGCCCCGTCGCGACCGCAGGGCCGCTCCGGACGTGTCCTCGCCTAGAATGGCGGAGTCCGCCGACAACGAGGTCGGGGGATGGGGCCTGCCCAGGACGGCCCCGCCAGGTTTCAAGGAAGGACTCCCGTGGCAGACACCGCCTCGACCCAGACCCCCGAGTGGAACACGCAGCAGAAGCTCGCGGAGAAGATGGTCCCCCTGCTGGGCACCCTGTACCGCGAGCACAACGTGGTCACCTCGATCTACGGGCGCTCCCTCGTGAACCGCGGCGTGATCGACATCATCAAGGCCCACCGTTACGCCCGCCGCGTGCAGGAGGCCCCGCTGAGCGTCGAGTCCACCTACCCCCTGGTCGAGGCCATGGCTGCGATGGACCTGGGCGCCGCCACCATCGACCTGGCCGAGCTGGCCGCCAAGCACAAGGCCTCGGGCCAGGACGTCCAGGCCTTCCTGGACGCCGAGCTCGCCGAGGTCAAGGGCAAGGCCGGTGAGGGCCTGGGCGAGACCCAGGACGTCGTGCTCTACGGCTTCGGTCGCATCGGCCGCCTGCTGGCCCGCATCCTCCTCGACCACGCCGGCGGTGGCTCCAAGCTGCGCCTGCGTGCCGTCGTCGTGCGCAAGAACTCGGAGGACGACCTGATCAAGCGCGCCTCCCTGCTGCGCCGCGACTCGATCCACGGCCCGTTCGACGGGACGATCGTGGTGGACGAGGACCGCGACGTGATCACCGCCAACGGCACCGAGATCCAGGTCATCTACTCGAACGACCCGACCACGGTGGACTACACCTCCTACGGCATCAAGGACGCGCTGGTCGTCGACAACACCGGACGCTGGCGCGACGACGAGGGCCTGTCCCAGCACCTGCAGGCCAAGGGCGCCGCGAAGGTCCTGCTGACCGCCCCGGGCAAGGGCGAGATGAAGAACATCGTGTTCGGCGTGAACTCGGACGACATCACGCCCCAGGACACGATCGTCTCGGCGGCCTCCTGCACCACCAACGGCATCACCCCGGTGCTCAAGGTCATCCAGGACGACTACGGCATCGACCACGGCCACGTGGAGACCGTGCACGCCTACACCAATGACCAGAACCTCGTGGACAACTTCCACAAGGGCGCCCGTCGTGGCCGTGCCGCCGGCATGAACATGGTGCTCACCGAGACCGGCGCCGCCAAGGCCGTGGCCAAGGCCCTGCCCGAGCTCAAGGGCAAGCTCTCCGGCAACGCCATCCGCGTCCCCACCCCGGACGTGTCCATGGCCATCCTGAACCTGGAGCTGACCACGCCCACCTCGGTGGAGGAGCTCAACGCCCGCCTGAAGCAGGAGTCCCTCACCGGCCCCCTGCGCGGCCAGGTCGGCTACGTGGACTCCCCGGAGGTCGTGTCCACCGACTTCGTCGGCTCGGACCGCGCCGGCGTCGTGGACGGCCTGGCGACCCTCGTGAACAACGACGGCAAGAACGCGATCCTCTACGTCTGGTACGACAACGAGTACGGCTACTCGCACCAGGTGATCCGCGTGGTGGAGAAGATGGCGGGCCAGCAGGTCCCCGCCTTCCCGCAGGCCTGACCCGCCGATGACCGACGGCCCGTCCCCGCAGAGGGGACGGGCCGTCGTCGTGTGCCGACCGGGTCGGACGTGGAGCCGAGGCTCAGGCCTCGTCGTCCCCGTGGTCGCCGTCGGGGCCGTGCTCGTGGTCTTCGTGGTCGTCGGCGTCGTGGCCGAAGGGGTCCTCGTCCGTGCCGGGCAGCCACGTCACACCGGGCACGTTCAGACGCTCGGCCCGCTGCGCGCGCTTCCAGCGCCGCTGCCATTTGCCCTCGAGCCGGTTCACGTAGAGGGTGCCGTTGAGGTGGTCGTACTCGTGCTGCATGATGCGCGCGAACCAGCCCTCGGCCTCGAACTCGAACATCTCGCCGTCCACGCGCTGGCCGGACAGGCGCACGCGGGTCGGGCGCTGCAGGGGGAAGCCGAGCCCGGGCACCGAGAGGCAGCCCTCGGTGTGCTCGTGCGGGTGAGGCTCCTCCCGCGGCGCCTTGTCCAGGTGCGTCAGCACCGGGTTGATCACGTGGCCCACGTTCGGCGCGTCGCCGGAGTCCGGGAACGTCCACGTGAAGATCCGCAGCCCGACCCCGACCTGCGGGGCGGCCAGGCCCACGCCGTGCGCGGCGTCCTGCGTGACGTACATGTCCTCGATCAGCTCGCGGATCTCGTCGTCGATCACCTCCACCTCGGCCGCGCGCCGGTGCAGCACGGGCTCGCCGTAGACGGTGATGGGACGGATGGAGGCCATGGCACTGCGCTTCCCGGCCCGGGCTGCGGGCCTGCGTGGGTGGGGGGACGGGGGAGTCCCCAGCCTACCGCCGGGGACACCACGACGACGGCGCTCAGCCCAGGTCCACGACCTCGAACTCGAGCAGGTCGGCGCCCGTGGCGACCGGCGCCGGGCGGCCGCCCTGCTCGGCGGCGTGAGCGGCGGGCATGCGCCCGTCCCGCCAGCGCTGGAAGTCCTCCTCCGACGCCCACGTCGTGACCACGAAGTAGCGGTCCTCGCCCGCGGTGGGCCGGAGCAGCTGGAAGCCCTCGAAGCCCGGCTCCTGGTCCACCGCGTGCTTGCGGGCGGCGAACCGCTTCTCGAGTTCCGGGCCGGCGCCCTCGGGGACGCTGATGGCGTTGATCTTCACGACGGACATGGGCAGACCTCCTCGTCGGCGGGGGTGCGGCGTCGGGTCGACGCCCTCACCGGCCGACTCTACGCCCGGCAGTGGACCGGGGATCCGTCGAGCGGTTGATGTCCGGCGGCGTCGCCCCTGCGACGCTGAGTCGTGGAACCGGTTGCCGGGGGCCCCGACCAGCCCCCTCTCGCCGAAAGGGTCGTCGATGACATCGACGGAGACCTCCGCCCCCGCGCCGAGCAGACGCGACTGGATCGGCCTCGCTGTCCTCTCGATCGGCCTGGGCCTCATCGTGCTCGACGGCACGATCGTGGGCGTCGCCCTGCCCGCCATCATCGCCGACCTGCACCTGGACCTCACCGACGCGCAGTGGGTGAACAGCCTCTACGCCGTGCTGCTGGCCGCGCTGCTGCTCTCCACCGGCGATCTCGCGGACCGATGGGGTCGCAAGCGGCTCTTCCTCACCGGGCTCGTGGTGTTCGTCGGCGGCAGCCTGCTCGCGGCGGCCGCCTCCAGCGGGGACGCGCTGATCGGGGCACGGGCCGTCCAGGCCGTGGGCGCGGCGTTCATCATGCCCTCCACGCTCTCCACCGTGAACGCCGTGTTCCGCGGCCGGCACCGGGCGGTGGCGTTCGGCGTGTGGGGTCCCGTGATCTCGGGCGCGAGCGTCTCGGCCTGCCCGTTGAGCAGGCGGTTCATATACGAGTGTGACTTCCAGCCGGCGGCGCGTGCCAGCTGCCGCGCCGAGACGTCCTGGACGGTCATCAGGCGCTGGAGTCGCTTGCGATCCCGCAACTTCATGTAGAGCTCACCGGGTGGCAGGTGAATGACTTGCGCCAAGTCTGTCGCCTTTCGCGTGACGTGGTGTCCAGCAAAACGGCACAGCGAGTCGGCCCAGGTGCCCACCTACTTTCGCCGGGTCCGTGCTGATCGCCCCGTATCCGCGCTGCCATGCGGCACAACACCCCCTTTGTTGCTACCGTTTCGGTGTCCACTCCCACGCAACAGCGGGTGTCCGAGGCCGGTTGCTCCCCTTGGCGTCGCCCCGCAGATTGGTCGCCATGAACGACGTGCACTCGCTGGGCCGGCTGATCGCCTCAGCCCAGGAGCGGAACGGCTGGTCCCTCCGTGACCTCGCCGCCCGCGCCGAGCACGCGGGGTACGACATGAGCCACACCAGCTTCGCGCGGCTCAAGTCCACCCCGGTCACCTCGATCAAGGGCGAGAACATCACGATGCTCGCGCTCGTGCTGAAGGTTCCCGTGGCCCACGTGGCCACCGCAGCGCTGGAGTCCATGGGAGTGGAGCTCGACTCGGCTCTTCACCCGTCAATCCTCGACGTCGTTCAGGAATCCCCTGACCTCTCGATGTATGACCAGGAGCTGCTCACCGCAGTCCTCCGGGTCATGCTCGATCGTCGTAGGACGGACCAATATGACGAGCACGACCACTCAGACCAGCACCAGGACCGCGAGCGCGGCACGGCCGAGCGTGGGGGAGCGCTCGGCGGTGACCCTGGCGTTGAACACAAGACCGCGGTGGCCGGCGCGCTGGCCGACTTCGATCTGGCAGCACACCCCGACTTCGAGCTGACCCGCGACCGGCAGGCCCGGGAATGGGGCGACGTCGGTTTAGAGAGCCAAGACGTAGAGGGGGGCCATGATGGCTGAGAAGGCACACTACGAACTGCCGCATGGCGGGTACAACGGAGTGGAGCTCGTAGGTGAGTTCGCATACCGGGAGGCGATACTTCGAGTGTTGCCGCGGCTCCCCGCGGACGGAGCTCCTGTGGAAGCTACCGTGCCTGTGGAGGTCGTGCCCGAGCCGGATAACCCGTACGACCGGCGGGCGGTGTCTGTGCGCGCCAAGGGGCGTGTGATCGGCTATCTCTCACGGGAACTTGCTGCCGACTACCACCTGCCGGTCAAGCGTGTGGTGGCTTCCGGTGCTGTTCTGCGCACGAACGCGCGGATCTACGCCTACGTCGGGTTCAACGGAGAGGCGGAGCTCAACGTACGTGTGGGTCTCCCCGAACCGGAGTGGCTCACTCCGCTGAATTCGGGATACCCGGCCACGACGTCTGCGCTGCCCTATGGGCGGCAGACGTACCAGGTCGTGAAGGAAGACCAGTACTTCGACCATCTCTTCGAGTACGTGCCGAAGTCCGGCAAGGGGCCGGTGATGCTCACACTCCACAAGGCCGAGTCGATGCTGCGCAACGGGAATGTGCGGCGCACCGTGGAGGTCCGCCTCGACGGGGAGAAGGGCGGCGAGCTCACCGCGGCGACGTCGGCTCACTACCTCCCCGTGATCGAGCACGCCGAGGGTATGGGGCGAGTCGTGGGCGTCTGGGGGACCATCACCGGTTCCGGGCTCGCAGCCGAGCTCACCATCAAGGGCGCGAAGTCCACGGAGCTGTCGGACGAGTGGCTGCGTGAGATGCCCCTGTTCCCTCATCTGGTGCCCGAGGCTCACTCCTACGAGGTGCCTGACGCCTACCAGGGCGAGCCCAAGACGAAGGGCCGATCCCGGGCCATGGGCAGTCACTCCGTCGCCCGGCTGCGCGACCAACTCGACCAGCGGTTCGCTTCCACGTCTCCAGCCGAGCTAGACACGACGCCGAGCCCCTCCACCCCAAGCGCGGAGAAGAAGCCGGGCAAGCCCCAGCCCCCTGCCAACCCGACTCCCGTCCGTCTCAGCGACGAGGTCACCCGGCTCGGCATCGGGACGGGGCCACGCACCCCGATCTACTACACCGTCAAGGGCAAGGAGGTCTTCGTCGACGACCGCGACCGCTCCAGCGCCGGCAAGCAACCCCGACGAACCGCGTGGCTCTTGATCGCTGGCCTCACTGTCCTCGGACTCATCCTGTCTGGCGTCCCAGGCATCGGCCCCTTCCTGACACTCTTCACGCTCCTCCTGGTGCTCATCTCTGGCCCCGACCAGCTACGCAAGGCCAAGGTGCTCGACATCGACCCCCACGGCACGGGCCACCCCTCCCGCGACTGGCAGGATCGGGAGTGGGGCGACGTCGGCGAGGAGAACCAGGACCCCGGCGATGGGGAGGAGATGTGAGGGCCGGGACCGCGCGCCGCGGCTACAGGGTCAGGATCACGTGGGACACTCAACGTGTCTCACGGGAAGGAGGTGAACTCACGTGAGCTTTCCACTCGCCCTCACGTCCGCGCTGACGGGCGCCAGCCCTGCCCAGCTTCATGGCTGGAAACGAAGCGGCGTCCTCGTCCCGGAAGGCAATGCCGACCGGCCGCTGCTCTACTCGTTCCGGGACCTCGTGGCCCTTCGCGCGATTGTCTACCTGCGCGCCCAGACGTCCAACCAGCGGATCGTGCGGGCCATGCACACCCTTCGTCACGAGTACGACCTGACCGATCATCCCTCGCAGTACACCTTCGCCACCGACGGGCGGAGCGTTGAAGTGCTCATCGGCGACGAAGCCCTCGAACTCGTCGAGGGCAAGGGCCAGCGGGCCCTCATCCCCCTGACCCAGGTCTTCCGCCCCTTCACGAACCTCCAGGGCAAGGAGGTTATCGACTTCGAGCACCCGCGTCCTCACCTTGCAGTCGTTCCCGGCCGCATGGGCGGCTGGCCGACGATCGAAGACACGCGCGTCCCCTACGATGTCGTGGCCGACCTCGTCCGCGATGGGGACCTCACCACTGATCTCCTGCCCGCCTTCTACCCGACGGTATCCGCGGAGGCCGCTGCTGACGCCCTGTCGTTCGACCTCCAGGTGCGGCAGAGCGGGGGGCAGGCCGCATGAAGTTCCTCGTCGACGAGAATGAGCACGCTGGCATCTGCGCCCCGCTCACTATGCTCCACCCAGCTCACACCTTCGAGCACGTCTCGGCGGTTGGCTTGGCTGGCCTGCTCGACGTCGAGCTCTTTGCCGCCATGCATGCTCGCGGATACAACGCGCTCCTGACCCAGGACCGGGCACAGATCATGGACAACCTCGAGGAACTCGACGCACTGCTTGAGCACGGGATCCACTGGATTGGGCGGAAGCAGTCGCATCAGCCCGGCATCCGCAGCCTCGCTATCGCCACGTCCACCTACGTGTCAGCCATGCCCGATGTCCTGGAGCTAGTCCAATCGACCGAGAGTCCGCTCCAGGTGCGGCTTTCGAACGTGCAGATCGGCATCGGTCCCCGCGTGAAGAGCAGCCCGCTGATCTCGTTCCGTGACCGGCTGGTCAAGAAGGCCGCTTGATCTAACGTGTCCGCCGTCACGGCCAGGATGCCAGCATGTTCCACCCCTGGAGGGCGCTGCGCGCGCTGAGCCACGTCGTCGTCGTGTGGTTCCGCCCGCATGCGGCCGCCCCGGCCGCCACGAATGGCGCGGACCTGGTCTGGCTCGACCCCCGCATGACACAGGCCGAGCGGCGGTGCGCGCTCACCCACGAGCTCGTGCACCTCGAGCACGGCCACCGCGGCTGCCAGCCGCCGAGCACGCCATGCGCGCGGCCGCGGCCCGGCAGCTCATCACACTCGAACAGCTCGCCGACGCCCTGCCCTGGGCCATGAGCCTGGACGAGCTCGCCGACGAGCTGTGGGTGACCCCGCTCGTGCTCACCGACCGGCTCGCCGGGCTGACCCGGGCCGAGCGGGAGCACCTCGCCGCCCGGATCCCCGAGCACCGCGAGACCGTCTAGCCTGTCCGACCCCGGACGTACCTTCTCGACATGACCACCACCCAGGCGCCCGCGAGCGCCGGCTGCCTGTCCGTGCGTGACCACATGGTGCTGCAGCTATGGGGGCGGCGGTGGCGGCACGGGGCCGCGCGTGACCGGGCTGCTGAGCATCTGGTCGGCTTGCGGGGGACGGCGCTGACGATGCGCGTGGCGGTGCTGTCCGAGGACCCGGTGGCGATCGCCGCCTACCCGGTGATCACGCGGCGGGCCAGGGAGGCTCGGCTGACCCGCGAGCGCGCGGTGCGGGCGGCGGTGGCCTCTGAAGGTTGATCTACGCTGTGAGCACTCTCACCTAACGAAGGGGCCGTCCATGTCCTCCATCCGCTGCCGCGCAGCCGCCCTGTGCGCCGCACTCGGCCTCGCGCTCACGGGATGCGGAGCTGATGTTCCCGCCACCCCCGGCCCCACGACCAGTGCAGCGGCCACCTCGGCCAGCCCTGCCCCATCCACCTCGCGCGCTGCGGCAGCTGCCCAGCCCGCGCGTTCGCAGGGCCCCGTGTCGGTCTCTGCACTCCTGCAGTGGGTACCCGACGACCCAAGCGTGACGCGGTCGATCAGGGTCCGCGCGAGCGTCGCAGTCAACGGCGAACTCGCCACCATGACCATGCCGCCGAATGATCGGATCCCGTCCAAGCACGCCGGGCCTGGTCAGTGGCTGATCCTGGACGTGCCGCAGGCGAAGTTGGGCGACCGGGTGCAGGTGGCGGCGTATGCCGACGATGCTCTAGGCGAGGGCCGGGTGGCCTGCAGCCTGACCGTGCTGAACGCGCGCACACCCCTGGACCGCGAGACAAGCGAGACCGGTGACCTGCCCTCGGTGGAGTGCGACGCCATCGTGACGGGCCCGTGACCACGCCGGCCGCTTAAGTTGAGTCCCGGATAGTGGATGCTCCTATTGCTGTCAAGCGGCCAGTGGCGGGCTGATCTGCTCCAGGATGGCGGTCGCTCGGGCCTCGAGTTCAGGGTCGGCGCGAGTGCCGATCTCGAGTCGTCGGAGCCGCTGGTAGGGGACGCCGAGAGTGGCGGCGAGAACGCTGATCGGGATGCCTTTCGCTTGTCGGCGTGCTCGGAGTTCGCGCCCGACGGGATTGTCGGTGGCGGGATTGAGCAGAGCGGCATAGATCTCGTTCGCGACGTGTCGTTTGAGGCAGCGCATGATGTCACGGTCGGTGAGTTGCTCCGAACGACGCCTCTCGAAGTAGGCCATCGTCCGAGGCTCGCGATGCCGCATGCGCAACAGCACAATCCGGTGCAGCGCGGCGTTCGCGTGCCGGTTCCCGCCGCGAGAGAGTCGATGCCGTGTGCGTTGTCCGGAGGAGGCGGGGATCGGGGCGACACCGGCGAGAGCGGCGAAGCTGGCGCGGGTTCCGAGCCGCTCGGGGTTGTCGCCGGCGGCGACCAGGAGCGTCGCTGCAGTGACAGGACCGACTCCGCTCAGGGACAGCAGCGTGGGGTTGACCTGCCGGACGAGCATCTCCAACTGTTGTTCTATCAGGTCGATCTCGGCTTGCATCGTGAGGTGTCGGACCGCGAACCGTCGCAGTGTCTGCCGGGCGACGACCGCGGGATCGGGGGACGTGATTGTTCCGGGCCGAGTCTTGGCGAGCGTGTTCACCAGACGCTGCCCGCTGAGAGCGCGGAACGCCTGTCGCACGAGCTCGGGTGCGGTGATCAGCAGCGCGTGGATCTGGTTCATCACTTGCGCTCTGGCCTTGGCCGCCGAGCGCCGCTCTGCGAGGAGGATCCGCATCGACTCGACCGCGCCATCACCAGACTTTGGGATCGCGGTGTCCGTTCCTGCGAGGACAGCGACCGCTGCCTGGTGGGCGTCGAGGGGGTCGGACTTGCCGCGACGACGGCGGGCTTGCCGGTCCTGTCGCGCGACTTCGATGACGGTCAGCCCCGCCGTGGTCAGCGCGCGTGCGAGGCCAGCCCCGTACGACCCCGTTCCCTCCACCCCGATACGGACGACATCACCGTGCGCGTGGAGGAACGCGACGATCTGCGCGTAACCGCGACCGTCGGCACGGAACTCTCGGTCCGCGACAGGTCGGCCCACGAGATCGAGGATCGCGACGTGATGCGTTTTCTTGTGCGTGTCGACCCCGGCGACCAACTCGGAGCCTGGTGGCAACGGGTTGGTCAGCGGCGGGTCGAGTGTCATGCTCGTCATTGACGGGATTCCCTTCCAATGGTGATGAACGTCACCGCGGGTCGGGTGAGTGCAGACAGCACAAAGGTGAGACGACTTTCCGGTCAGGCTCCTATCAAGTCATGTGCCCGCCCGGCCCGCAGCGACCCCGGCGTCGACGGACAGATCCACAAAAAGACAGCCGCGAACGGCGTCCGTGTAATTTCGGGTCACGCCGGCGCCGGAGCCGAATCCATCATCTCTGTGTAACCCTCCCCGGTGGCCACGACCATCTTCGAGACGGACGCGGTCACCGTGGGAGCCTTCGAGCGAACCTTCCACAGCACTCTCGAAAGGACATCACCACGATGACCGCTCCTCATATTGTCGACCCTGAACGGCTGCTGCGCGAAGCTCTCGGGGAGGCCTCTCCCGATCTGTTGCGCCACCTGCTGCAGACCGTGATCAACGCACTGCTCTCCGCCGACGCTGACGCGGTCTGCGGGGCCGAGTACGGCAAGCCCTCCGAACATCGGACAGCGCAGCGCAACGGCTACCGCCACCGACCCCTGGACACCCGCGCCGGCACGATCGATGTGGCCATCCCCAAACTCCGGGCCGGCACGTACTTCCCCGAATGGCTGCTCGAGCGCCGCAAACGGGCCGAGTCCGCACTGATCACCGTGGTCGCGGACTGCTACCTGGCCGGGGTCTCGACCCGGCGCATGGACAAGCTCGTACGGCAGCTGGGCATCGACTCGCTCTCGAAGTCCCAGGTCAGCCGGATGGCACAGGAGTTGGACGAGCACATCGAGGCTTTCCGCCACCGGCCTCTGGGCGAGGCCGGCCCGTTCGTGTTCCTCGCCGCCGACGCCCTGACCATGAAGGTGCGTGAGGGCGGGCGTGTGGTCAACGCGGTGGCCATGGTCGCCACCGGGGTCAACGCGGACGGGCGCCGCGAGGTCCTCGGGCTGAGGGTGGCCACCACGGAGTCCGGGGCGGGGTGGAACGAGTTCTTCGCGGATCTGGTGGCCCGGGGGCTGGCCGGGGTGGCACTGGTGACCTCGGACTCCCATCGCGGCCTCGTGGAAGCAGTGGCGGCGAACCTGCCCGGGGCCGTGTGGCAACGCTGCCGCACCCATTACGCGGCGAATCTGATGGCCGTGACCCCGAAGAGCATGTGGCCGGCGGTGAAGGCCATGCTGCACAGCGTGTATGACCAGCCCGACGGGCCGGCCGTGCACGCCCAGTTCGAGCGCCTGTTGGACTACGTGCAGGACAGGTTGCCCGCGGTGGCCGCCCACTTAGACGCCGCTCGACAGGACATCCTCGCGTTCACCTCGTTCCCGAGGGACGTGTGGTGCCAGATCTGGTCGAACAACCCCGCCGAGCGGCTGAACCGGGAGATCCGGCGCCGCACGGACTCGGTGGGGATCTTCCCGAACCGGGATGCCGTGGTGCGCCTGGTCGGGGCCGTGCTGGCCGAGCAGACAGATGAATGGGCCGAAGGCCGCCGGTATCTCGGCCTGGAACTGCTCGCCCGGTGCCGTGAGCCCCTGACCACGGAGCAAGAGACCGTGATGAGCACGGAGGTGATGCCGACCCTGCAGACCTGACAGGTACAAGCCCCCTACAACCTCGAAGACGGTTACACAGAGATGATGGATTCGGCTCCGGCGCCGGCGTGACCCGAAATTACACGGACGCCGTTCGCGGCTGTCTTTTTGTGGATCTGTCCGTCGACGCCGGGGTCGCTGCGGGCCGGGCGGGCACATGACTTGATAGGAGCCTGACCGGAAAGTCGTCTCACCTTTGTGCTGTCTGCACTCACCCGACCCGCGGTGACGTTCATCACCATTGGAAGGGAATCCCGTCAATGACGAGCATGACACTCGACCCGCCGCTGACCAACCCGTTGCCACCAGGCTCCGAGTTGGTCGCCGGGGTCGACACGCACAAGAAAACGCATCACGTCGCGATCCTCGATCTCGTGGGCCGACCTGTCGCGGACCGAGAGTTCCGTGCCGACGGTCGCGGTTACGCGCAGATCGTCGCGTTCCTCCACGCGCACGGTGATGTCGTCCGTATCGGGGTGGAGGGAACGGGGTCGTACGGGGCTGGCCTCGCACGCGCGCTGACCACGGCGGGGCTGACCGTCATCGAAGTCGCGCGACAGGACCGGCAAGCCCGCCGTCGTCGCGGCAAGTCCGACCCCCTCGACGCCCACCAGGCAGCGGTCGCTGTCCTCGCAGGAACGGACACCGCGATCCCAAAGTCTGGTGATGGCGCGGTCGAGTCGATGCGGATCCTCCTCGCAGAGCGGCGCTCGGCGGCCAAGGCCAGAGCGCAAGTGATGAACCAGATCCACGCGCTGCTGATCACCGCACCCGAGCTCGTGCGACAGGCGTTCCGCGCTCTCAGCGGGCAGCGTCTGGTGAACACGCTCGCCAAGACTCGGCCCGGAACAATCACGTCCCCCGATCCCGCGGTCGTCGCCCGGCAGACACTGCGACGGTTCGCGGTCCGACACCTCACGATGCAAGCCGAGATCGACCTGATAGAACAACAGTTGGAGATGCTCGTCCGGCAGGTCAACCCCACGCTGCTGTCCCTGAGCGGAGTCGGTCCTGTCACTGCAGCGACGCTCCTGGTCGCCGCCGGCGACAACCCCGAGCGGCTCGGAACCCGCGCCAGCTTCGCCGCTCTCGCCGGTGTCGCCCCGATCCCCGCCTCCTCCGGACAACGCACACGGCATCGACTCTCTCGCGGCGGGAACCGGCACGCGAACGCCGCGCTGCACCGGATTGTGCTGTTGCGCATGCGGCATCGCGAGCCTCGGACGATGGCCTACTTCGAGAGGCGTCGTTCGGAGCAACTCACCGACCGTGACATCATGCGCTGCCTCAAACGACACGTCGCGAACGAGATCTATGCCGCTCTGCTCAATCCCGCCACCGACAATCCCGTCGGGCGCGAACTCCGAGCACGCCGACAAGCGAAAGGCATCCCGATCAGCGTTCTCGCCGCCACTCTCGGCGTCCCCTACCAGCGGCTCCGACGACTCGAGATCGGCACTCGCGCCGACCCTGAACTCGAGGCCCGAGCGACCGCCATCCTGGAGCAGATCAGCCCGCCACTGGCCGCTTGACAGCAATAGGAGCATCCACTTCCAGGGACTTGACCGCCGCTTAACGCGTCCGCCCCCTCGGGGAGCGTGGACGTCGCGAAGGGAAGCGCAAGAGAGGCCCCGTCCAGCAGCCAGCTGGACGGGGCCTCTCGCTGCGCCCGGGGGTCAGGTGCCGGGGGAGGGCTCCCAGCCGATCGCGTCGACCGCGGCGCGCTGGGCGTCCAGGAGCAGGTGCGCGTACACGCGGGAGGTGGTCTGCAGTGACTCGTGGCCGAGGCGGTGCTGGACGACCTGCGCGGGGACCCCGTCCATGAGGGCCCACGAGGCGAACGTGTGCCGCAGGCTGTGCGGGGTCAGGTGCTTGGCGATCCCGGCGGCCGCGAGCGCCGGCTTCCAGTGGCGCTCGACGAAGTTCGTGCGGTGGATGACGCCACCGCCGGGAGCGGTCAGGAGGAACTCGTCGGCGGCACGGCCGGTGGCCAAGGGCTCGAGCGTTTCGACGGCCCAGTCGGGGAGCATGATCGTGCGGCGGCCGCGGGCGGTCTTGGGGACGCCGAGGACGGCGCCCTCCTTGCCCTTCTTCCAGGCCCGGCGCACGTGGATGACGCGGGCGGCGACGTCGAGGTCGCGGACCTGCAGGGCGGTGGCCTCGCCCCAGCGGGCACCGGTGACGAGCAGGACGATCAACAGCGGCTGATACGACTCAGACATGGCTGCGTAGAAGCGCGCCCACTCGGCTCGGCTGAAGATGCCGCGCTCCTCCTCGACGTCGTCGTCGGGCAGGTCGGCGCCGCGCGCGGGGTTGGCTGGCAGGATGCCCTCCTGGACGGCGAGGCCGAGGACCGCGGAGAGCAGGGCGTGCGCGTTGCGGACCGTCTTCGGAGACACCGTGGCCAGCGGCGGCTCGGGCCGCGGGGGAGTGGCGGCCGCGGCGCGGGCGGCGGCCGCGCGCCAGCGGGCCGTGGGCTGCTGCAGCTGCCACCGGATCCACTCGGCCACCGTGCGGCGGTCGATCATGTCCACGGGCAGCTCGCCGAGGCGGGGCAGGAACGTGCGCGCGGCCTCTGCCTCGTACCCGGCCAGGGTGCCCGGGGTGCAGCGGAGCCCGCGGTGCTCGATGTACCGCGGGAAGAACTCGGCGAGCGTGGGCATGCCCGGGGCGCTGTCCACCTGGGCCTCGAGGATCCGGCGGGCCACCGTGGGCCCCTGCCGTGGGTCCTCCACGATCGCCTTGATGCGCTGGGCGCCGGCCTCGTGGGCGAGGGCCGGCAGCCACTGGAACCGGCCGTCCTCGTAGAAGCCGACCCGGTACGTGGTCCGGCCGGCCTTGTTCGTGCGCGTCTGGATGGTAGCCAACGCATCTCTCCTGGTGCTCTCCGATGATGTGCGTACCCCGTGGGGACCGAGCACTACCCAACAGCACTACCAAGACGAGATAAGGCCCGGAATCATCCGCATGATTCCGGGCCTTACGGTGGGGTGAGCGACGGGGATTGAACCCGCGACCTTCTGGACCACAACCAGACGCTCTGCCGACTGAGCTACGCCCACCATGCCTGCCTCACACGGACGGATCCGCGCGGCGCAGCGGGGTCCACAGTACACGAGATCCCGCGCAGCGCCGAATCGGGGCGGCGAGGCCGGGGGTGACGGCTCAGGCCTGCGCCCCGGACACCACCTCCGCGATGGCGCGGGCCTCCTCCGTGGTGGGGCCGGGGGCGGGGGCCATGACGGCGGCCCGGTAGTAACGCAGCTCGGTGATGGAGTCCTTGATGTCCCCGAGAGCGCGGTGGCCCCCGGTCTTGGCGGGGGCCTGGTAGTAGGCGCGCGGGTACCAGCGCCGGGCCAGCTCCTTCACGGTGGACACGTCCACGATCCGGTAGTGCAGGTGGTCGACGACGGCGGGCATGTAGCGGGCGAGGAACAGCTTGTCCTGCCCCACCGTGTTGCCGGCCAGCAGGCCCTTGCCGGCAGGCACGCGGGCGGCGATGTACTCGAGCACGCGCGCGGCGGCGTCGTCGAGCTCGAGGCCCTCCGCCAGCTCCGGCAGCAGGCCGGAGGTGGTGTGCATGTCCCGGACGAACGGGTCCATCTGCTCGAGGGCCGCCGCGGAGGGACGGATCACCAGGTCGATGCCCTCGTCCAGGATGTTCAGCTCGGCGTCCGTGATGAGCACCGCCACCTCGACGAGCTCGTCGACCTGGGGGTGCAGGCCGGTCATCTCGCAGTCGATCCAGACCAGGGGGGCGCTCTCCGGCGTGGGGGTGCTCGTCTCGCTCATGCCCCCAGGCTACTCGCGTGTCACGATGGTAGATTCGAGCGAGCCGCGCCCTCGCGCGCCCTCGCAGGACCGCACGGAAGGACCCGTCGCATGAGCGTGTCGACCCCGCGTCCGTCCGGGTCCACGGCCCACCGGCCGGAGTACGTCGGCGTCGGCGGCCTCCGCGCGGACCCCCAGGTCGCCGGCGCGGACTGGTGGCCCATCCTGGTGGGCACCCTCGGCTCCCTCCTCCTGGTGGCGGGCTCGTACTCCGTCGGCTGGCTGGCCTCGGCCTCCCCGATCAACCGCTGGCAGTGGCTGATCCCGTGGCGCACCCAGGAGACCGGCGTGCTCGCCGGCACGGTGCTCCTCACCCTCGGCTGCTGGGTGATGTTCTGGGCCTGGCTGCGCCTGGGCCAGACGATCCGCCCCTTCGGCCGCGGCGCCCTGCGCACGGTCAACCTCGCCACCGTCCTGTGGTGCCTGCCCCAGGTCGTGGCCCTGCCGATCTTCAGCCGGGACATCTTCGCCTACGTGGGACAGGGCCGTCTCATGGAGGCGGGGCAGGACCCCTACGTGGACACGATCTCCTCGCTGTCCAACTGGTTCCAGCTCGGAGCGGACGCCACCTGGGCGGACTCCGAGACCCCGTACGGTCCGATCTTCCTCTGGATCGAGCAGGCCGTCGTCGCGATCTCGGGGGACATGAACCCGGACCTGGCGATCTTCCTGTTCCGCCTGGTGGCGGTGGCCGGCGTCGCGCTGATCATGGTCTTCGTGCCGCTGCTCGCCCGCCGGCTGGGCGTCAACGATGCGTGGGCGCAGTGGATCAGCGCCGCCAACCCGCTCTTCACCATCAGCTTCGTCGCGTCCGGGCACAACGACGCCCTCATGGTCGGCCTCGCCCTGGCCGGCACGTGGTGCGCGCTGCGCGCCGGGCATCCGCTCCGCCCCCAGCGACCCGGGCAGTCCGTCGCGTGGGGGGTGGCCGGCGTCGTGCTGGTCACCCTGTCCCTGGGCATCAAGCCCATCACCCTCGTGCTGCTCCCGTTCATCGGCCTGCTGTGGGCCGGCCCGACGGCCCGATGGCCGCGCCGGTTCGCCTTCTGGGCCCTCACCGCCGGGATCTCCTTCGGCCTCATGGCCCTGGTGGGGGTGCTCAACGGCTTCGGCTTCGGCTGGGTGGCCGTCATGGTCGGCACGGGCACGGGCACCGTGCCGTGGGGGCCGATCGGCATGCTGTCCCTCATCACGGTGGGGGCGAGCGAACTCCTCGGACAGGGGGCGGACGTGCAGGCCGTCGAAGGCGTGTACAAGACCGCCGGACGCGCGCTCTCGGTGCTCATCGTGCTGGCCCTGATGTTCCTCGGCCGCCAGGACCGCGTGATGACGCGCATGACCTGGGCGTTCACCGCGCTGGTGATCCTCTCGCCCATCATCCAGCCCTGGTACCTGTTGTGGCTGCTCCCGTTCTTCGCCGTGATCGGCATCCGGGACAACTGGCAGATCAAGTGGGTCGTGTTCACGGTCGGCTACTTCCTGGCGTTCGGCGCGTCGGACCAGCTCTTCACCTGGCAGTTCCTGGACATCGCGGACCAGGTCAAGGCCGTGTCCCTGATCGTCTCCGCCGTGTGTCTGCTGTGGATCCTCGTCGTGGACCGCCGCACCAGCCGGTTCGTGAAGGACCACTGGCACGTGCGCCCCGCCGTGCGCGCCGGCCTGGCCCGGCTCCGTGGCGCCCCTCGACCCGTGGAGCCGGGGGAGTGAGGCCCGCCGCCCCCGCGACGACCGGCGCCCGAGGGCCCCGTCCGAGCCGCGTGGCGGCGCAGCCCGAGCCGGAGGCGGCCGTCCGCCGGGGCACGTGGGCGTCCGTGCTCATCACGGTGGGCTCCTGGGGCGTGGGGTGGCTGCCGATGACGCCCGACTCGGTGTTCTCCGGCACCACCCTGCTCAACCCGCTGCGGGTCTACCTTCCCGGCGTGCTGCTCAGCACCGTGCTGCTGGCCGCCGGCTCGCTGCTCCTCGTCCGATCCTGGCTCGAGCTGGGCCGCGCGCTGCGGGGCCGCTGGGAGGAGCACGGCCGGCTGGTGGCCCACGCCGCCTGGTGGTGGTCCGCCCCGCTGATGCTCGCGCTGCCGATCTTCTCCCGCGATGTGTTCTCCTACCTCCAGCAGGGCCGGCTCCTCGCGTCGGGTCTCGACCCGTACTCCCAGGGCGTGTCCGCCCTGCCCGGCTGGTTCATGCAGGGGGCGGACTCCATCTGGGCCGAGTCCCCGTCCCCCTACGGGCCGCTGTTCCTGCTGTTCGCCGAGACGACGTGGCGGGCCACGGGCGGCAGCATCGAACTGTCCGTCACGGCGTTCCGCCTCCTCGCCCTGGCGGGCCTGGCACTGTGCCTGTGGGCGGTGCCGCGGCTGGCCGCCGTCGCGGGCCGGTGCGGGCCGTGGGCCACGTGGGTGGCCGTGGCGAACCCGTTGTTCCTGCTCTACATGATCGCCGGCGCGCACAATGACGCGCTGATGTCGGGGCTGATGCTCGCGGGCATCCTGCTCATGGTCCGCCCGCCCCGCCGCCGCGTGCATGCGCTGTGGGGGATCGTGCTGATCGCCCTGTCCGTCGCGATCAAGCCCCTGACAGCTTTGGTGCTGCCCTTCGTGGCCCTGCTCCTGCCCACCGGCTGGGCCCGGTTCCGCGCGGCCGATCCGCGCCTGCGCCGGCGGGACCGGCTCGGCCCGTGGTTCACGACGGCGGTGATCTCCCTGGCCGTCCTCACGATCCTCGGCGCCGGCTCCGGCCTCTGGTTCGGCTGGGTGCCGGCCATGCTCACGAGCGGGGACGCGGCGTTCCCGTACGCTCCCGTGGGCCTGCTCGGCCTGCTGCTCGGCGCGGTCGTCGAAGCCGTGACGCCCCTGGGGGCGCGCGACGTGGCCGCGGCCTTCTACACCGTGATGACGGTGGCGGCCCTCGGCTTCACGGCGTGGCTGGCCCTGCGCCGCCGCCCCCTGGACCCGGTGTTCAGCGCGGCGGCCGTGCTCGTGGTGGCCGTCGCCACCGCCCCGATCATCCAGCCGTGGTACCTGCTCTGGGTCCTGCCGCTGCTGGCGTGCGCCCTCCGCCCGCTGCCGTGGGGCGCCGACCATCCCCGCTGGCTCGGGTGGGTCACCGCGCTCGCGGTGCTGCTGCTCACCGGCGTCGGCGTGGTGGACCAGCTCTCGGTGGCACAGTGGCTGCCGGTCCTGGCCGTCCGCGTGTTCACCCTCGTCCTGATGCTCGCGGGGATCGGATGGATCATCCACCGCGATCCCGTCACCGCGCCCCTGTTCCCCGGGCGGCGGCGTCCTCCCCTGGAGGTGGTCGAGCCGCGGGCCGAGGCGGCGTCGTCGACGCCTCCGGAGGCGGGCGTGCCGCCGGACGCACCGCCCGACGGGCCGCCGTCGACCGCCTCGCACTCCGCCTCCTCGTCCACCCGCATCCCCCAGGAGAGACCGTGACCTCCCACCCCCGCAGTCCCGCCCCGACCCGCCCGAGCGCCCGCTGGGTCGGCCTGCTCGTCGGCCTGACCGTGGTGGCTGCCGCCGTCGGCGTGCTGACCAAGCAGTGGTGCCGCGTGAACGGCTGGGCGGCCCCCGGCGTGCACGCGCACATGTGCTATTCGGACTTCGCCCAGCTGTTCCCCACGCGTGGCCTCTCCGACGGCCACTTCCCCTTCTACACGCCGCTGCCGCCCGAGCAGTGGATGGAGTACCCGGCGTTGCTGGCCGTGGTCGCGGGTGTGACCATGTGGTTCGTGCCCGTCTCCGGCGACCTGCACGAGCGCACCGTGACCTACTTCGACGTGAACGCGATCGGCGTGGTGCTGTGCTGGATCGTGCTGGTCGTCGCGACCGCGTACACCGCCCGCGGTCGCTCCCGGGACGCCCTCCTCGTGGCCCTGGCCCCGGGGATCATCCTCACCTCGATGCTCAACTGGGACCTGTGGGCCGTGATGCTGGCCGCCCTGGCCCTGTGGGCGTGGACGGCGGGCCGTCCGACCCTCGCCGGCATGCTCATCGGACTCGGCACCGCCACGAAGCTGTACCCACTGTTCTTCTTCGGCGCGATCTTCGTGCTGGCGCTGCGCACGGGCCGCTGGGCCGGGTTCGTGAAGGCGGCCGTGGCCGGGGCGGCGGCCTGGCTCGCCGTGAACCTCCCGTTCATGCTGACGGCGTTCGACCAGTGGTCCCGCTTCTACACGTTCTCGGGGGACCGCGCGGTCTCCTTCTCCTCGACCTGGCTGGCGCTGGCCTGGACAGGATGGTCCGGGGAGACGTTCACGACGCTCCAGAACGGCCTGTTCCTGGTGTGCTGCGCGGGGATCGCCTACCTCGCCCTCGCGGCGCGGCACCGTCCGCGCATGGCCCAGCTGTGCTTCCTGATCGTGGCGTCCTTCATCCTGTGGGGGAAGGTGTACTCGCCGCAGTTCGTGATGTGGCTGATCCCGCTCGTGGTCCTCGCGACGCCGCGGTGGCGCGCGTTCTGGATCTGGCAGGCCGTGGAGGTCTACCACTGGGGCGGGGTGTGGATGGAGTCGGCCCGCATCACCTCGGACGGGGCGTTCGCCGGCGGCGCCTGGTGGATCACCGCCTGGTACGCCTCGGGGATCGTGGCGCACATCGTCGCCCTCGTGTGGCTCATGACCACGGTGGTCAAGGACGTCCTGGACCCCGCCCGTGACCCGGTGCGCCGCACCGCCCTCGACCAGGGCGCCCCCGAGATCGCCCCGGGGGTGGCGGAGGACCCACACGCCGGCGTCTTCACCGGTGCACCTGACCGACTGCTCCTGCCCCCGGCCGGACGCGGCCTGCAGCCGCTCGGCGGGTCCGCGGACCGCTGACGGCGGGGCGGGTCCGCCGACGCCGTGGGGCGCGGCTCAGCGGTGTTCGAGGTACGTCGTGCAGGTGGGCGAGACCGCGCGGTCCGGGTGGTGCAGGACGACGACGTCGCCCGCGGACCAGACCCGCTCGAAGCCGAGCCGCTCGGCGCGGGCCAGTGCCTGCTCCGGGGTGAGGGGGTCCCAGCCGCCGAGCTCGGGCACCGAGGTGTCCACGATCATCCACGTGGCCAGTTCGTCTCCGATGTCCCCGTGCAGCCCGACGTGGGTGCGGGCCGTCAGGTGCGGCACGGCGTTGTCGGCGGCCTCGACGCACACCCCGTCCGGGATCAGCGCGACCGCGTGGTCGAGGTCGCGGGCGTGCTGCGTCATCGTCATGTCGCCGACGATCGTGCGGTGCAGCGGGTACACCTGCGGGAAGAACGCGGTGCCGATCAGACCGGCGGCCAGCGCCGTGGAGACGAGGACGGCGGGCAGCCGGCGCAGCGTGTCCCGGCGTCCGGCCAGCCGGTGGGCCGCCTCGAGCGCGGCCATGAGCAGCAGCGGGGCGAGGATCGCGTCGTACTGGTACACGGGGGCCCACACGTTGAGGCGGTCGTTGAACAGCCGCGAGAGCAGGATCGGCAGGGCCATCAGCGTGAGCGGGCTCAGGACCGGCAGGAACAGCAGCGGGACGAAGTGCAGGAGCCAGAGGGCCACCTTCAGCGGGTGGTCGAACAGCACCGCGACGGCGTTCCACGGTTGGGTCAGCAGGAACAGGACCGAACTGCGCATGTCCGGGCCCAGGGCGGTGAACTGCCAGTAGCCGAACGCCCCGGTGGGGGAGTAGTGGGGGATCACCACGGACGTGGCGAACCAGTAGCCGAGCACACCCAGCACGGCGGTGACCGCGGCCTGCGGCCAGAAGCGCCGGATCGCCATCACCAGGGCCACGGCCAGCAGGGTCACGCCCATGTCCTCTCGGACCGTGAGCAGCAGCGCCGCCAGGCCGGTGGCGAGCCACGCCCGCTGCCCGTCCAGGGCCCACACGAGCCAGGCGAGGATCGGCACGCCGAGGGTGACCTCGTGGAAGTCCCAGTTCACCATCGCCTGGAAGGGCCAGGAGAGCAGCAGGGCGGCGACGGCGGCCAGGGCCACCCCGTGTCCCGTGCGACGACGGGCGAACAGGTACACCGGCACGGCGGACGCGGCGAGGGCCAGCGCCATGACCACGCCGAGCATGCGGGGGTCCGGCCACACCCAGTAGAAGGGGGCCAGCAGCGCGAGGATCGGGTGGAAGTGATCGCCGAGGATGTGGAAGTCCACGCCCTTGACGGAGCTGAGGGGGGCGTTGAACAGCGCGTACTGCCGCACCACCTGGTCGAAGATGCCCAGGTCGTAGCCCTTGGCCTCGTAGGTGGCGTACCGCAGGAAGGAGTGCGTCACGTACAGGGCCGCGGCCGCGACGAGCAGGGCGGCCAGCTGGACGCCCTCGCGACGGGTCACACGGACCTCGGGGACGGCGGGTCGCGGGGCGCGGAGCCAGGAGCGCAGACGGTCCAGGACGGTCTCCTTCGGGCGGTCGTCGGGCGTGCTCGGACGGCTCCGCCCCTGGTCTGGGTGCCCCAGGAGGGATTCGAACCCCCGACCGGCGGATTAGAAGGCCGCTGCTCTGTCCAGCTGAGCTACTGGGGCTGGGCCGTGTCAGTCTAACGGCCGCCGGCCGCGGCGCCGTCGGCTCCTGCACAGTCGCCCGGGGACCTCCGCGCGTCCCCAGACCGGCCCCGATCCTGCCGGGGTGCCCCGCGGTGGGGTTGTCTGGCCATGGCGGATCAGCCGATGCGCCGACGACCCGCCCCGGCGCCCACCGGGGCCCAGCCCAGGAGGCACACCATGCAGGACCTCATCACCGTGCGCGGCTTCGTGGCCACGGACCCCGCCACCCGCCACACCGCATCGGGGGCCGCCGTGACCGGCTTCCGCCTGGCCACCACCGAGCGGCGCTTCGACCGCGAGACCGCCGAGTGGGTGGACGCCCACACCAACTGGTACAGCATCTCGGCGTTCGGCCAGCTCGGCTCGAACACCGCCCAGTCCGTGAAGAAGGGCAACCCCGTGATCGTCACCGGTCGACTCCGGGTCCGCGACTGGTCCTCGGGCGATCGCTCCGGCACGTCCGTGGACGTGGTGGCGGACGCCGTCGGGCTGGACCTGGGCTTCGGCTCGGCGGCGTTCCAGCGCAGCCAGCGCGCGGCCGTGCCGCGCCCCGAGTCGGCCCCGCGCGACGACGCGTCGGGCGGACGGGCCGGCGCGGTCGGCGACGGGTTCAGCGCGGGCCTGCCGGACGGGTTCCAGGGTGGCGACGCCCCGGCCTCGCCCGGCCCGGACGAGTCGGACGCGGGCGCCCCCGAGCGCGAGCCGGCGGCGGCCGGCGTCGCCTGACCACGGGGCGGCACGGAGGGGGAGCGGGCTCGGTGGTCGCGGGATCGGCACGATGAGTGGAATCCCGCGGCCACCGACTAGCCTGGGCCGCATGGCGGAATTCATCTACACGATGGTCAAGGCCCGCAAGAAGGTGGGCGACAAACTGATCCTGGACGACGTCACCATGTCGTTCTACCCCGGGGCGAAGATCGGCATGGTCGGCCCCAACGGCGCCGGCAAGTCGACGATCCTGAAGATCATGGCCGGGCTGGACGAGCCCTCGAACGGCGAGGCGCGGCTCTCTCCCGGCTACTCGGTGGGCATCCTGATGCAGGAGCCCAAGCTGGACGAGTCCAAGACCGTGCTCGAGAACGTCCAGGAGGGCGTCGGCGAGATCTACGGCAAGATCCAGCGCTACAACCAGATCTCCGAGGAGATGGCGAACCCGGACGCGGACTTCGACGCCCTCATGGAGGAGATGGGCGAACTGCAGTCCGCCATCGACGCCGCGGACGCGTGGGACATCGACTCCCAGCTCGAGCAGGCGATGGACGCCCTGCGCACGCCCCCGGGGGACGAGCCGGTCACAAACCTCTCCGGTGGCGAGAAGCGCCGCGTCGCGCTGTGCAAGCTGCTGTTGGAGAAGCCGGACCTCCTCCTGCTCGACGAGCCCACCAACCACCTGGACGCCGAGTCCGTGCTGTGGCTCGAGCAGCACCTGGCCTCCTACCCGGGCGCCGTCATCGCCGTCACCCACGACCGGTACTTCCTCGACCACGTCGCGGAGTGGATCGCGGAGGTCGACCGCGGCCGCCTCTACCCGTACGAGGGCAACTACTCCACCTACCTGGAGACCAAGCGCGCCCGCCTCGAGGTGCAGGGCAAGAAGGACGCCAAGCTCGCCAAGCGCCTGGCCGATGAGCTCGACTGGGTCCGCTCCAACACGAAGGGCCGCCAGGCGAAGTCCAAGGCCCGCCTGGCCCGCTACGAGGAGATGGCGGCCGAGGCCGAGAAGACCCGCAAGCTGGACTTCGAGGAGATCCAGATCCCGCCGGGCCCGCGCCTGGGCACCGTCGTGATCGAGGCCAAGGACCTGAAGAAGGGCTTCGGGGACCGCGTCCTCATCGACGGCCTGTCCTTCTCCCTGCCCCGCAACGGCATCGTCGGCGTGATCGGCCCGAACGGCGTCGGCAAGACCACCCTGTTCAAGACCATCGTCGGTCTCGAGCCCCTGGACGGCGGCGAGCTGAAGATCGGCGAGACCGTGAAGATCTCGTACGTGGACCAGTCCCGCTCCAACATCGACCCCGAGAAGTCGCTGTGGGAGGTCGTCTCGGACGGCCTGGACTACATCAAGGTCGGCAACGTCGAGATGCCCTCGCGCGCCTACGTGTCCGCGTTCGGCTTCAAGGGCCCGGACCAGCAGAAGAAGGCCGGCGTGCTCTCCGGCGGTGAGCGCAACCGCCTGAACCTGGCCCTGACCCTCAAGGAGGGCGGCAACCTGCTGCTCCTCGATGAGCCCACCAACGACCTCGACGTGGAGACCCTGACCTCCCTCGAGAACGCGCTGCTCGAGTTCCCGGGCTGCGCGGTGGTCGTCTCCCACGACCGCTGGTTCCTGGACCGCGTCGCCACCCACATGCTGGCCTACGAGGGCACCGCGGAGGACCCGGCCAACTGGTACTGGTACGAGGGCAACTTCGAGTCCTACGAGGCCAACAAGGTCGATCGGCTCGGCCCCGAGGCCGCCCGCCCGCACCGCATGACGCACCGCAAGCTCACGCGCGACTGAGCCGACGCGCCCCCGGGCGCCGCGCCGACGACGGCCCGCCGCGATCACGTGATCGCGACGGGCCGTCGTCGTGCCGGGGCCGGGTCCACGTCGACCGCCACGAACGGTGCGCCCGCGGCGCGGACGGCGAGCCGCCTCACCCGTGGCAGGGCCCGATGGGCAGCCTCACCCCCTGCGGAACCGCCGGGTCAGCGCCGCCAGCTGCGGCGCAGCACCGTCCGCAGGGCCATGCGCTGGGCCGCGCCACGCACGCGCGCCCGCCGGGCGGCGGCCCCCTCGGGCAGGCGGATCATGCCCTCCTGGGCGACCGTGGCCACGAGCGTCCCGTCCTCGGTGAACACGGCGCCCGTGCCGAGGCCGCGCGCGCCCTGGGCGCTGGGGGAGTCCTGGACGTAGAGCAGCCACTGGTCGACGCGGGCGGGCCGGTGGAACCACATCGCGTGGTCCAGGGACGCCACGGACATGCCGGGCTGGATCCAGGCGACGCCGTGCTGCCGCAGGATCGGCTCGAGAAGCGTGTAGTCCGAGGCGTAGGTGAGCGCCGCCCGGTGCAGCGCGGGGTCGTCGGCCAGCGGCGTGAACGTCTTCATCCACACCATGTTGCGGTTCTCGGTCTCCGGGGCCGGGTCCACGTAGAGGGCCGGGGTGACGTGACGGATGTCGAACGGCCGGGCCCACGCCCACTCCTGAGCCACGGGGTGGTTGATGCCGCCCAGCACGTCCGCTGTCGTGGGCAGGTCCTCGGGCCGGGGCACGCCCTCGGGCATGGCCACCTGGTGGTCCAGCGCGCTGCCGGCGGGTTCCTGGAAGGAGCAGGTCAGGGCGAGGATGGCCTTCTCGTTCTGAGAGGCCAGCACCCGGCGGACGGAGAAGGAGCGGCCGTCCCGCAGCGTCTCGACGGTGAACGTGATGGGCTGCAGCGCGTCCCCGGGGCGGATGAAGTAGCCGTGGAGCGAGTGGGCGGGGCGGGCGCCCGGCACCGTGCGGGAGGCGGCCGCCAGCGACTGGGCGAGCACCTGGCCGCCGAACACCCGGCCGCGCGTCTGCCGGGGAGTCGTGCCCGTGAAGCGGACCTGACCCGTCACCGGGTCCGGCGCGGCCGGCGTCAGCTCCAGGATCCCGCGCAGCACGTCGGTGGGGTCCTTCGGGGCCGAGGCCGGACGGCCCGGTGCGCGACTGGGGCGGGGACGGGGATGGCGCTGCGGCACGAACGGCTCCTTCGACGTGGATGGACCCCGCGACGGCGGGGCGGCCCGGGACGCGACGGACCTGGGACAATGCTTGCATGACCGAGCACTCCGCCGCCGCACCAGTCCTCCGCTTCGTCGACGACCGCGCTGTGCGGGACCTCGAGCAGCTGGCCACCCGCGCCCGTCGCGTCGCCGACACGGGGATGCGCCTGCACGTCGTGCCTGAGGCAGGGCGCTCCCGCACCCCGATGCTCGCCCAGTGGGTCTCCGTGCTGCAGCCGGCCGGGCTCGGAGACGGGGTGCCCGTCGTCCTGGGGCTGCGCACCGTGCCCCTGGCGACCGCCGACGGCGTGGCGGACCTGGACGCCGTCGTCGCCCTGGGCTCCGTCACCGAGCGCACCGCCCGGATGCGCGGCCAGGACCCCGTCGACCTGGCGTTCGCCGTGCCGCCGGGCCGCGAGCACGTCACCTGGACCGCGCTGACCCCGCCCCGCGGCGGCTGGACGCCCGTGGCCGAGGTCGCCGACGAGGAGCTGGCCGAAGTGGCCACGCGCGGCGCCGACGCCGTGCGGGACGCCCTGCCCGAGAACCCGGGGGAGGCGCTGGTCCGCAAGATCCGGGCGCAGATGTGGGGACCCCTGCTCGGGGGCGACGCTCTGCAGTTCCCGGCCGGCATGGCCTTCGGCGCGCACGCGCTGGGCTTCCTGCGGCCCGGCGGCCGCGCCCGGCTCAGCACGGCGGGGCCATGGACGCGCCTGGACGCCCCCGGCGGCTTCGTACTGGGCCGCCCCGCCATGGCGGTGTGAGCCCGCGCCCCATGTCGGGGCGCGGACCGCGGGCCGGTCAGGCCGAGTTCTGCAGGGAGTGGGCGGCCCGCTCCAGGTAGTCCCAGAGTTCGGCCTCGTGCAGCGGTGACAGCTCCAGCGTGTCCACGGCGGCGCGCATGTGCCGCAGCCACGCGTCGCGCGCGGCCGGGTCGATCCGATACGAGGCGTGGCGCATGCGCAGGCGGGGGTGGCCGCGCTCCTCGGAGTACGTCCGCGGTCCGCCCCAGTACTGCTCCAGGAACATCAGCAGCCGGCGCTGGGCGCCCTCGAAGTCGTCCTGCGGATACATCGGGGCGAGGATCTCGTCTTCGCGCACGCGGGCGTAGAACTCGGCGGTCAGCCGGTCGAAGGTCGGGCGGCCGCCGACGGCGTCGTAGAAGCTGGTGGCCTGACCGGGCGCGGCCGGGGTCCCCGGGGTCGCACCGGCGGGGCCCGCCGCGGCGTCGCGGGCGCGCACCTGCTCCACCGGGGCGGGCGTGCCCTCCTGCATCACCGGCTCGACCTCGGTGGGCCGCTCCGCCAGGCCCGTCACACGGGACGGGCCCTTGGCGACGCGCGGCCGCAGCACCGCCAGGGGGGCGCCCAGGCGCGCGGAGTGGTCCGGCAGCGTCGGCGTGCCGGTGGGCAGGGCCTCGGGGCGGACCGGCTCGACGGTGACCGGGGCCGAGAGCGAGTTCGCGATGAAGCACAGCCGGTGCGCCTCGGCGTGGAGGGCCTCGGCCCGCTCCCGGTCGGCCTCGTCCTGCAGCGTGACCTCGGGCCGCAGCGTGATCGCGATGAACCGCCCGGCGCCGTCGCCGTCCACCTCGAGCTCGCCCTCGACCCCGCACGTCATCCCCGTGACCACGACCCCGGAGGTCGCCGCGACATGGAGGTACGAGAGCACGTGGCACTCGGCGAGCGCGCCGAGCAGGAGGGTCTCCGGGTTCCACTTCGAGTCGTCGCCGCGGAAGGGGCGGGCGGCCGAGGCCTGGATCTCGCCGACGGCGGCGTCCTGGATCACCACGGAGCGGTCGTAGTCGCGGACGCCGGAGGTGCCCGAGCCGCGGTCGCCCGTCCACTCGGTGCGCAGGGAGAAGGTGTGCTTCATGGGTTCCAGCCTAGCCAGCCCGCGCCTCGACGGCGGCCGGGGCGGTGCTGGAGGGCATCTTCCGTGGAATGCCCACCAGCACCGCCCCGCAGGCGCCAGCAGAGGCGTCAGCCGCGGCTGCCGCCGCCGTCCGGCTCAGGCCCCGGCGTGGACCTGATGCACGTGCGCCGTCGCGTGCTCGCGCGCGGCCAGGGCGCGGACGGTCTCGTCCCGGCCCTCGGCGAGGACGCGGGACAGCCCCGCGCGGGTGCCGGCCAGCCGCTCGGACAGGGCGGTGGCGCGGTCGGCGATCTCCCGGGTGACCTGGGCGGTCGGGTAGCCCAGCGTCGCGGCGGTCTCGGCCATCTCGTGAGAACGGGAGTCCCACATCGCCTCGACGCCTTCGAAATAGGAGTCCGCGAAGGGCGCGATCAGCGCGGCGTCGTGGACCCGCGCGAACCCGATCAGGGCCTGGCGCTGCTCCGTGTTGGACAGCTCGCCGGCCATCACTCGGTCCCAGGCCGCGCGCTTGGCCTCGGCCGTCGGCACGGCGGCCCGGGCCTGGATCGCGGCGAGCGCGCCCGTGGCGGTCGCGTCGGCGCGCTCGGCCTCGGCGATCTCGGCCTCCCCGGCACGGCTGGCCGCCACCAGCGCAGTGAGCAGCTCCCAGCGCAGGTCCGTGGTGAGGTCCAGCCCGGGCACGGTGCGGGTGCCGTCCACGAGGGCCGCCAGGCGGTCCAGCTGCGCCGTGGTGCGCGCGTGCAGGGCGAACGCCTTGACGAACTGCAGCTGGTTGTCCGAGCCGTCCTCGGCCTCCGCGACGAGGCCCCACAGACGGTCGGCCGCCGCGACCCGCACGGCCTCGGCCTGGTCCTCGGGCAGGTACAGGCCGATCGCCGTCGCGAGCTGGCGCAGCAGCGTCTGCACCACGGACGAGTCCCGCTCGTGGCCGACGTTGGCGAGGACGAGGTCGACGAACCAGGCGGCGGAGGCCTCGCCGTCGCGCACGGTGTCCCAGGCCGCCCCCCACAGCAGCGTGCGCGCCAGCGAGCCGTCCACATCCTTCAGACGGGTGGACGCGGCCTCCCACGAGGCGTCGTCGAGGCGCAGCTTGGCGTAGGCCAGGTCGTCGTCGTTGGGCAGGATCACGGCGGGACGACGGCGACCGGCGGCCTCAGCGACCTCGGTCACCTCCCCGGCCACGTCGAGTTCGAAGCGCTCGGTGCGGGTCAGGCGGCCGGTGGCCTCGTCCACGTCGTAGAAGCCCACAGCCAGGCGGTGGGGGCGGAGCACGTCGTCGCCAGGCGCCGACGGTGAGCCGTCCGGGGCGCTCTGGCGCAGACGCAGCGCGGTGATGGTGCCGGCCTCATCCGTCTCCACCTCGGTGCGCAGCGTGTTCACGCCCGAGGTCTCGAGCCACACGCGGGTCCATTCGGACAGGTCGCGGCCGGACGCGGCCTCGAGCTCGGTCATGAGGTCCGGCAGCTCCGTGTTCTGCCACGCGTGCTTGGCGATGTACGCGCGGACGCCGACCATGAAGTTCTCCTGGCCCACCCAGGCCACGAGCTGGCGGAGCACCGAGGCGCCCTTGGCGTAGGTGATGCCGTCGAAGTTGACGAGCACGTCGTCGAGGTCGCGGATCCGGGCCTTGATGGGGTGCGTGGAGGAGAGCTGGTCCTGGCGGTAGGCCCAGTTCTTCTCCATGGAGGAGAAGGTGGTCCAGGCGCCGGTGTACTGCGTGTTCTCAGCGGCGGCGAGCGTGGACATGAACTCGGCGAACGACTCGTTGAGCCACAGGTCGTTCCACCAGCGCATGGTGACCAGGTCGCCGAACCACATGTGGGCGAGCTCGTGGAGGATCGTGATGGCGCGGCGCTCGATCAGCGCCTCCGGCACGGTCCCGCGGAAGACGTACGACTCGAGGAAGGTCACACAACCGGCGTTCTCCATCGCGCCGGCGTTGAACTCGGGCACGAACAGCTGGTCGTACTTCTCGAACGGGTAGGCGTGGCCGTACTGGGCCTCGAAGAACTCGAATCCCTGGCGGGTGAGCTCGAAGACGTTCTCCGCATCCAGGTGCTCCACCAGCGACGCGCGGCAGTAGACGCCGAGGGGGATCGTGCGGCCGTCGGCGCTGGTCAGCTCCGAGTGCACGGAGGCGTACGGGCCGGCGACGAGCGCGGTGATGTAGGAGGGGATGCGCGGGGTGGGCTTGAACTCCCAGACCGCGGCGTCCACCCCCTGCGGGTTCTCCTCGTTCGCCACGACGCCGAGGGTGCGGCGGGAGGCCTCCGGCTGGTTGGACACCACGGCCCAGTGCGCCGGCGCGGTCACCGTGAAGCGGAACGCGGCCTTGAGGTCGGGCTGCTCGAACACCGCGAACATGCGGCGGGAGTCCGGCACCTCGAACTGGGTGTAGAGGTAGACCTCCTGGTCCACGGGGTCCACGAACCGGTGCAGGCCCTCGCCGGTGTTGCTGTAGTCCCCGAGCCCGTCGACCACGAGGGTGTTCTGCGCCGCCAGCGGGCCGATCCGCAGTCGGGCGCCGTCGAAGTCCGCCACGTCCAGCGCCTCGCCGTTGAGGGTCACCGTGGGAGCCTGCTCCGCCACGAAGTCGATCCACGTGTGGGTGCCCACCGCGTCCTGCGTGGCCGCGAACGTCACGGTGGTGGCCGTGCGGAAGTGCTCCGCTCCGCGGGTGAGGTCCAGGCTCACCTCGTACGCGTCCACGGTGAGGGCGGCCGCGCGCGCGGCGGCCTCTTCGCGGGTGATGTTCATGGCGGCGGCGGTGGTCACGGTCGGACTCCTCCTGGGGTCGGGTGGATGCGGCACGGCCGGGCGCCTGTGATGGGGGCCATGGCACGGTGCTCCCCAGTGTGCCACCTGGCCCGGGCGTCGTGGACGGCCGCGGAAGGGCGGGC
The DNA here is from genome assembly GCF_014138885.1 of Micrococcus luteus. Classification (NCBI taxonomy): domain Bacteria; kingdom Bacillati; phylum Actinomycetota; class Actinomycetes; order Micrococcales; family Micrococcaceae; genus Micrococcus; species Micrococcus luteus. Next base: position 486,408 of record NZ_JACJIK010000001.1, on the reverse strand, counting down.
CGGCCGGCGTGCTCAGCCCCCGATCTCGGCCAGTCGGGTCGCCGCCGCACGCAGCACCTCAGCCACCTCGGGCACGCGTGCCGGTGGCATCCGCTGCTCGGCCGCCGAGGCCGTGAGGGACACCTGGGGGATGCTTCCCGTCCGCGCCGGGACGCCACAGGCGACTCCGGCCACCCCGGGCACGACCGGCACACCGCCGCACCATCCCTGCTCGTCCATCTGACGCAGCAGGGTGTCCAGCAGGTCGTGCAGGGCCCCGTCATCCGTCAGGTTCCAGCGGCGGGGAGGCCGGGCGACGACCGCGTCCACCTCCGCTCGCCGGCGCTCGGGCGGCAGGGCGGCCAGGAGCGCGATGCCGGCGTACCCGGCGGCAAGCCGCTTGACCTCGCCGACCTCCACGGTGAAGACGCGCACGGGGGAGTCGCCGTCGCATCGCAGGAGGTAGGCCACTCCGCCCGCAGCCCGTGCCGCCAGGTAGACCGTGTCCCCCAGCTCGTCCGCGGCGGCCTGGACCACGGCCCGGCTGGCCTCGCGTTCGATCAGGCACCGCGGCGTCACCGGTTCGAACCCGACCGGGCCCCACCGATCACCGAGTGCATAGGCGGCCCCGCGCCGGGTCACAGCACCCTGCTCCGCCAGGTCGGCCAGCAGCCGATGGGCGGTGGGCTGGGGCAGACCCGTCCGCTGGACGAGCTGGCTCAGCCGCAGGCCGGCGGGTCCGGCCTCGTGCAGCAGACGCATCACGAGGGCGGCACGGGGCAGGACGCCGGTGGGCGGGGTCATAGGGGTCACCGGTCCATCGTGCCGCAGCTCCGGCGTCGGAGCCAGTTCCATCTGATGGACTAAATGACTGACGCGCCTGCTTGCATTCTGAGAAATGCACACGCCATGCTGGGAAATGTAGGGCGCGTCACATCGCAGGTGTCGGGCCCCATAGTCCACATATCGGTTTCCAGGAGGAGCCTCATGCCACTGACCGCATCGACCGTCACGCGCACCGTCAGCGTGGACGGTGCCTCCGTCACCTGCCACGACTCGGTGACACCCGGGGAGCTCGACCGGCCTCTCGTGCTGGTTCACGGCACGGGCGGGACGACCGCCTCGCACTTCGGCCACCTGTTCCCCATGATGGCCACGCGGACGCGCGTCTTCGCCGTCGACTGGGCACCGCCGGCCGACCCCGCCGCGGACCTGACCGTCGACCTGCTGGTCGGCCAGGTGCGGGCCGCCGTCGACGAGCTCCTCGGCCCCGACGCCGCGTTCGACCTGCTGGGCTACTCGCTCGGCGCCGTCGTGGCCGGGCAGCTGGCCGCCGACCTCGGTCGCCGTGTGGAGAACCTCGTGCTCGTGGCCGGCTGGGCGACGACGGATGTCCACCAGCGCCTGCGCAACGAGGTCTGGCGGCACCTGTACGCCACGAGCCCTGATGCCCTGGCCCGTTACACGGCCTTCTGCGGCCTGTCCCCGCTGGCCCTGCGCTCCCTGACCCCGGCCATGCTCGACGGGGCGCTCGCCTCCCTGACCGCGGACGAGTTCACCGCCCGGCAGATGGACCTGAACGCCCGCGTGGACGTCGCCGACCGTCTCTCCGCCGTCACCGCGCGGACACTGATCGTCTCCTGTGCCGAGGACATCATGGTCCCGCCCCATCACCAGTACGAGCTGCTCGGCATCATCGACGACGCGCGGCTGACGACCATGACGAGCGGCCACGCCTTCTTCCTCGAGCGCCCGGCCGAACTCATGCAGATCGTCGACCTGTACCTGCGCGAGCCCGACCGCCACCCGGCCGGCGCGATCATCCCCGAGACCCACGCCTGAGAGAGGGGCCAGCCATGACCACCGCCATGACCACCACCACCGACGTGCGCCCCGCACCGCGCGACGAGTCCGCCGAGATCCTCATCATCGGCTCCGGATTCGCCGGCCTCGGCATGGGCGCCCAGCTGCGGCGTCACGGCCGCGAGGACTTCCTCATCCTGGACCGCGCCCAGCAGGTCGGCGGGACCTGGAGGGACAACACCTACCCGGGTGCCGCGTGCGACGTCCCGAGCCACCTCTACAGCTTCTCCTTCGCGCCGAACCCGCAGTGGTCGGGCTTCTACACACCGGGTCCGGAGATCCAGGACTACCTCGTGCGCTTCTCCGAGGACGAGGGCCTCACCCCGCACCTGCGTCTCGGGGCGGACATGCTCGAAGCGCACTGGGACCCCGAGACGGAGCGGTGGACGGTGCGGACGCCGCGCGGGACCTACACGGGACGCTGGCTCATCATGGGCACCGGGCACCTCGCCGACCCCCGCCTGCCGGACGTCCCGGGTCTCGACGCCTTCGAGGGCGAGGTCATCCATTCCGCCCGCTGGGACCACACGGTGGACCTGAAGGGCAAGCGTGTCGCCGTCGTCGGCACCGGCGCCTCCGCGATCCAGGTCATCCCCGAGCTGGCGGCGACGGCGGCCGAGCTCGTCGTCTTCCAGCGCACCCCCGCGTGGGTCACCCCGCGCGTGGTCAAGCCGTACTCCGCGGCCGTGCGCCGCATGTTCGAGCGCGCCCCGCACACCATGCAGCGCGAGCGCGACGACATCTTCTGGTTCGCCGAGTCGAACTATGCCCAGCGCCGCGGTGTGCCGGCCGCACTGGACCAGGTCCGGGCCCAGGCCCTCGGGCACCTGGCCGCCGCGGTCTCTGACCCCGAGCTCCGCGAGCGCCTCACGCCGCGGTACCTGCCGGGCTGCAAGCGTGTGCTCGTCTCCAACGACTACTACCCGGCCATGGCCCGGGACAACGTCACCCTGGAGGACAGCGCGCTGGACCGCGTCGAGGGGAGCCGGCTGTTCGGCGTGAGCGGTCACGGGTACGAGGTCGACGTCGTCGTCCTCTGCACCGGCTTCGAGGCGGCCCAGCCGCCGTTCGCCGAGCGCGTCCACGACGGTGAGGGCCGTTCCCTGGCCGATCACTGGAGCAGCGGCATGGCGGCGTTCGACTCCACGGCCGTGGCGGGATTCCCGAATCTGTTCGCCATCAACGGGCCGAACACCTCGCTGGGGCACAACTCGATCGTCTACATCATCGAGTCGCAGATCGCGTACATCTTGGAGGCCCTGGACCGGGTGGAGCACGAGGGAATTAGGACGATGGTCCCCGAGACACTCGCCCAGGAGGAGTACGTGGACCGTCTCCAGGAGCGGGCCGCCACCTCGGTGTGGCTCGTGGACGGCGGCTGCCACTCCTGGTACGTCGACCCCCGCTCGGGCAAGTTGACGCTGATCTGGCCCGACTACGCCTACGACTTCCGCGCCCGCAACGGCCACTTCACCGGGGAGGGCTTCCTCTCCTCGGCGAGTGGGGAGCCCGAGCCCATGCCGGTGCGCGAGCCCGAGCGATCGGTCGCGCTGATCTGAGCCGGCCCGCCCCGGGGCAGGGGGTCGGGTGGGGCCGTCAGTAGACTGACCCCACCCGACCGTCGTCCTTCTGGAGGAGTCTGCGCATGCGCGTCCACATCGCCACCGACCACGCCGGCATGGAGCTGTCCGCCCACCTGGTGGAGCACCTCACCACCGCTGGCTACGAGATGGTGGACCACGGACCCACCGAGTACGACGCGCAGGACGACTACCCGGGCTTCTGCATCAACGCCGCCCGCGCCGTCGTCGCCGACCGCGAGCAGGGACTGGACTCGCTCGGCATCGTGCTGGGCGGCTCCGGCAACGGCGAGCAGATCGCCGCCAACAAGGTGGCCGGCGTCCGAGCCGCCCTGGCCTGGAACCTGGACACGGCGCGGCTGGCCCGCGCGCACAACGACGCGAACGTCGTGGCCGTCGGCGGTCGACAGCACTCGCTCGAGGAGGCCACCGAGCTCATCGAGGCGTTCCTGGCCGAACCGTTCTCCCAGGACGAGCGCCACGTGCGCCGCATCGGGAAGATCGCGCACTACGAGACCACCGGAGAGGTGCTGATGTGAGTGCCTGAGGGCCACTCCGTCCACCGTCTCGCGCGCCAGTTCACCGACGTCTTCGGCGGCCGCCGGATCCGCGCCACGAGTCCGCAGGGCCGCTTCGCCGAGGGGGCCGCCCTGCTCGACGGCCAGGTCCTGAAGCGCGCCCGGGCCCACGGCAAGCACTTCTTCGCCGACGTCTCCGGCGGCCACGTGCTCCACGTCCACCTGGGCATGTACGGGGCGTGGACCTTCGGCGGGGATCAGGACTTCGCGGCCGCGTCCTCGATCGGCGCACCCCGCCGGATCGGCGAGCGGGAGGTCCACGACGACGGCGCCCCGGCCGCCGAGCCCGCTCGCGACGCCGACGGCTGGGTCCAGCCCCCGCCGCCGGCCGCCACGGTCCGGCTGCGACTGCGCGCCGAGCACGGCTGGGCCGACCTGATCGGCGCGAGCCGGTGCCGCGCGCTCACTCCGGCCGAGGCTGCCGACGTCGTCGCCGGCCTGGGCCCGGATCCGCTGAGCGACGACGATCCCGCGCCGTTCTACGACCTCGCCCGGCGGACACGGCGGCCGATCGGCGTCGTGCTGATGGACCAGGCGGCCGTCAGCGGGATCGGCAACATCTTCCGGGCCGAGGCGCTGTTCCGCGCCGGCATCGACCCGTGGCGGCCGGCCCGGGAGGTCTCCGCGTCGGACCTGGCATTCCTCTGGGCGGACAACGCCGCGCTCATGCGGGAGGGCGTGCGGCTCGGGCGGATCGTCACCACGCGGCCCGAGCACCGGCCGGGGATCCCTGCCGAATCGGCCTGGCCCGAGCACGCGAACTACGTGTACCAGCGGCAGGGCCTGGCCTGCCTCGTGTGCGGGCGCGAGACGATCGTGGTGGAGGAGATGGCGGCCCGGAAGCTCTACCGGTGCCTCACCTGTCAGAGCTGAGGGGCCTGTAGCAGGCCCGACCGGGCACAGCGGTCAAGGCACCGGCGCGGACGACGACGCACCCGAGAAAGCCATGAGCCGGGCCATCGTGTGCACACGATGACCCGGCTCATGAGGTCCGGAGGGGATGACGGGAATCGAACCCGCGTAGCCAGTTTGGAAGACTGGGGCTCTACCATTGAGCTACATCCCCGCGGGGCCGCGCTCGGCGCGGACCAGCGGCTGACACCGTATCACGGCGGGCCCGCGTCGGCCGTGGGGGAAGAGGCATGATGCACGGCTCCCGTCCCGCCCTCCGCAGGGCCGCGTCCGCCCTCGCCGGCCGTCGTCCCCTGTCCCTGCGCGGCGCCACCGTCCTCGTGACGGGCGGCGCGTCCGGCATCGGTCGACTGATCGCCCTGGGGGCCGCCCGCCGCGGCGCGGGCCGCGTCGTCGTCTGGGACCTCGACCTGCAGGGGGCTGAGGCCGTCGCCGCCGAGATCCGGTCTCAGGGCGCGGACGCCCAGGCCGAGCGCGTGGACGTGACGGACGCGGCCGCCGTCGAGGCCGCCGCCGCCCGCGCCGGAGAGGTGGACGTCGCCGTGAACAACGCGGGCGTCGTGACGGGCGTGCGCCTCGAGGACGCCACGGAGGAGGGCATCCGCCGCACCTTCGAGGTGAACGCACTCGCGCCGTACTGGCTGACCCGGGCGGTCCTGCCCGGAATGCGGGCCCGGGACCGCGGGGCCGTGGTCACGGTGGCCTCGGCCGCGGGGTTGGTCGGCGTCGCGCGCCAGACGGACTATTCCGCCACCAAGCACGCCGCGGTCGGCTTCGCCGAGTCCCTCGCCGCGGAGCTGCGCAAGGACGGCAGCCGCGTCACCTCCCTCGCCGTCTGCCCCTTCTACATCGACACCGGGATGTTCGCGGGCGTGCGCAGCCGGGTGCCCTGGCTGCTGCCCGTGCTGGATCCGCGCCACGTGGCGCAGGAGGTGCTGGACGCCGTCGAGGCCGGCCGCACCCGCCTGCTGCTGCCGCGCGCCGTCGGTCTGATCGCGCCCCTGCGCGCCCTGCCGGCGCCCGTCTTCGACCGCGCGATGGACGTCCTCGGGGTCAACGCCACGATGGACGGCTTCACGGGCCGGCGGTCGCGGCTTTTCGCGGGGCGCGAGACGGCGCGCTAGGATTCCACAGTCTGCCCTCGGGCAGTCCCTCGGGTGTCCGGCGAGCCTCCACCGCGTGAGCCCGCCGGCGTCGGGGACGACGGCGGGGTGTAGCTCAGCTTGGTAGAGCGCGCGCTTTGGGAGCGTGAGGCCGCAGGTTCAAATCCTGTCACCCCGACTCGACGTCAAGACCATCCACCACCACCAACAGGAGTCATCCGTGGTCAAGTCCACCGCAGAGAACCTCAGCCCGACCCGCGTCAAGCTGACCGTCGAGGTGCCGTTCGAGGAGGTGAAGCCCGCCCTGGACAAGGCGTTCAAGGACATCGCCAACCAGGTCCAGATCCCGGGCTTCCGCAAGGGCAAGATCCCGGCGCGCCTGATCGAGCAGCGCTTCGGCCGCGAGATCGTCGTGGACCAGGCCGTCAACGAGGGCCTGAACACCTGGTTCTCCGCCGCCATCGCCGAGGCCGAGGTCACGCCGATCTCCCGCCCCGAGGTCGACGTGACCGCCACCCCGGACGCGGAGAACGCCGAGGGCCCGGTGGCCTTCACCGCCGAGTTCGACGTGCGCCCGACCATCGAGCTGCCCGACTACAAGGGCCTCAAGGTGACGGTGGAGCCCGCCCAGGCCACCGAGGAGGACGAGCAGAAGGCCCTCGACGCCCTGCGCTCGCGCTTCGGCTCCCTCAAGGATGTGGACCGCCCGGCCGCCCAGGACGACTTCGTCACGATGAACCTGACCGCCACGGTCGACGGCGAGCAGGTCGACCAGGCCGAGGGCCTGTCCTACCAGGTGGGCGCCGGCACCATGCTCGAGGGCATCGACGAGGCCCTCGACGGCCTGTCCGCCGGCGAGGACGCCACCTTCGAGACCACGCTCAACGGCGGCGAGCACGACGGCGAGACCGCCGTGGTCAAGCTGGAGCTGACGGCCGTCAAGGAGCGCGAGCTGCCCGAGGCCGACGACGAGTTCGCCCAGCTGGCCTCCGAGTTCGACACCATCGCCGAGCTCAAGGAGGACCTGAAGAAGCAGGCCGCCGAGGAGGCCGTGAACCGCCAGGGCGTCGAGGCCCGCGACAAGGTCCTCGAGGAGCTGGCCAAGCTCGTCGAGGTCCCGGTGCCGGACGGCGTCATCGCCGAGCAGGTCGAGCAGCACTTCTCCGCCGGCGGCCACACCGCGGGCGACGACCACGACACCGCCGAGCACCGTGCCGAGCTCGAGCAGAACACCCGCGAGGCGTTCGCCAACGAGGTCATCCTGGACGAGGTCGCCGAGGCCGAGGAGGTCACGGTCGACCAGGGTGAGCTGATCGAGTACATCATCGCCACCTCCTCCGAGTACGGCATGGACCCGAACCAGTTCGCCATGATGCTCGACCAGGGCGGGCAGATCCCGATGATCATGGGCGAGGTCCGCCGCCGCAAGGCCCTGGCCAAGGTCCTCGAGTACGCCGAGGTCACCGACACCGACGGCAAGGCCGTGGACCTGACGGCGTTCGTGACCCCGGGCGGCCAGGAGGCCCTCGACGCTGAGGCCGAGGGCGCCGAGGCCGAGGGCGCCGACGAGGCGGAGGAGAAGCCCGCCGAGAAGGCCCCGGCCAAGAAGAAGTCGACGGCCAAGAAGGCCCCGGCCGAGCAGGCCGACGACGCCGAGGCGGCCGAGCAGGCCTGATCCCGGCCGGTGGGGACGCACCCCCGCCGAGCCACGACGACGGCGCCCCCGCCCACGCCGGTGGGGGCGCCGTCGTCGTCCCGGGGCCCCGGTGGGCGGCCCCGGGCGGGGTCCGCGACAACCTGCGCCAACAGCGAAACGCCGACGGCGTCCCGCGCGCTGGCCCGGACGCCCGGCTAGTGTCGGACTCGATCAGGGACCCGTCCGTCCGCGCGAGCGGCCGCCGTTCGGGAGGCCCGTGCACATCTCGACAGGAAGGCGGAAGTGATGACCGACATCACCCCCAGCATGCGTTCGGTGGACCCGGCGCAGCGCGAGGATTTCCTCTACACCCAGCTGCTGAAGTCGCGCATCGTCTGGCTGGGCGAGGACGTCCGTGACGACAACGCCAACGCGATCTGCTCCCAGCTGCTCCTGCTCTCGGCCGAGGACCCGGAGAAGGACATCTACCTGTACATCAACTCCCCGGGCGGCTCCGTCACCGCGGGCATGGCGATCTACGACACGATGCAGTACATCCCCAACGACGTCGTGACGGTGGCCACCGGCCTCGCCGCGTCCATGGGCCAGTTCCTGCTCGCCTCCGGCACCAAGGGCAAGCGCTACGCCACCCCCCACGCCCGCGTGCTGATGCACCAGCCCTCCGGCGGCATCGGCGGCACCGAGTCGGACATCCGCATCCAGGCCCAGCTGATCCTGCACATGAAGCAGGTGATGGCGGAGCTGACCGCCGAGCAGACCGGCCAGTCCGTGGAGACCATCCTCGAGGACAACGCGCGTGACAAGTGGTTCACCGCGCAGGAGGCCCTCGAGTACGGCTTCATCGACCACATCGCCGACCGTGCCGCGTCCGTGACCGGCGGCGGCGGCGTCCGGGGCTGAGCCCGGCCCGGACCGTCCCGACCCTCTCCAGGAGACCAAGAATGACCCAGTTCCCCGCCGGGCTCCCCACCGGGATGCCCTCCCTGCCCACGCCGGACGCGCGCTACATCCTCCCGCAGTTCGAGGAGCGCACCCCCTACGGCTTCAAGCGTCAGGACCCCTACGCCAAGCTCTTCGAGGACCGCATCGTCTTCCTCGGCGCGCAGGTGGACGACGCGTCGGCCGACGACGTGATGGCCCAGCTGCTCGTGCTCGAGGCGATGGACTCCGAACGTGACATCACCCTGTACATCAACTCGCCGGGCGGCTCGTTCACGGCCATGACGGCGATCTACGACACCATGCAGTTCATCCGCCCCGAGGTGCAGACCGTGTGCCTGGGCCAGGCCGCCTCCGCCGCGGCCGTGCTGCTGGCCGCGGGCGCCCCCGGCAAGCGTCTGGCGCTGCCCAACGCGCGCGTGCTGATCCACCAGCCGGCGATGCAGGGCGACCGCGGCACCGCCACGGACCTGCAGATCCACGCCCAGGAGATCAACCGGATGCGCGTGTGGATGGAGGAGACGCTGGCCTCCCTCACCAACCGCACGCCCGAGGAGGTCTCGCAGGACATCGACCGGGACAAGTTCCTCTCGGCCGAGCAGGCCCTCGAGTACGGCCTCGTGGACGAGGTCCTCGCCTCCCGCAAGATCACCCGCCCGTCTGCCTGACCGACGACGCCCGCCGAGGGGTCCGGCCGCGCGGCCGGGCCCCTCGGCGCCGACCGGGGACCCGGTCCCTTAACGTGTCCGTCCACGGCCGTATGCTGGACGGAATCTGACAGCGACGACGCCCGCGCGGGGCGGACGTCTCCGCCCGGCCTTCGAGGAGTACCACCATGGCGCGTATCGGAGAGAGCGCTGACCTGCTGAAATGCTCGTTCTGCGGGAAGAGCCAGAAGCAGGTGCGCAAGCTCATCGCCGGCCCGGGTGTCTACATCTGCGACGAGTGCATCGAGCTGTGCAACGAGATCATCGAGGAGGAGCTCGGCGAGGCGGCGGAGGCGGACGAGACCGTCCTGCCCACCCCGCAGGAGATCTTCGACCACCTCGAGAGCTTCGTGATCGGTCAGGAGGCGGCCAAGCGTTCCCTCGCCGTCGCCGTGTACAACCACTACAAGCGCGTGCGTGGGCCGCAGGCGCGGGGCGGTGACCTGGCCGACCGCCTCACCGAGCGGGACGACCTCGCGGACGTCGAGGTCGGCAAGTCGAACATCCTCATGGTCGGCCCCACCGGCTCCGGCAAGACGTATCTCGCGCAGACCCTCGCCCGGCGGCTCAACGTCCCGTTCGCGGTCGCGGACGCCACCAGCCTCACCGAGGCCGGCTATGTGGGCGAGGACGTGGAGAACATCCTCCTCAAGCTCATCCAGGCCGCGGACTACGACGTGAAGAAGGCCGAGCAGGGCATCATCTACATCGACGAGATCGACAAGATCTCGCGGAAGTCCGAGAACCCCTCCATCACCCGGGACGTCTCCGGCGAGGGGGTGCAGCAGGCCCTGCTGAAGATCCTCGAGGGCACGGTGGCGTCGGTGCCGCCGCAGGGCGGGCGCAAGCACCCCCACCAGGAGTTCCTGCAGATCGACACGTCCAACGTGCTGTTCATCGTGGCGGGCGCGTTCGCGGGCCTGGACGAGATCATCGGTTCCCGTGCCGGACGCAAGGGCATCGGGTTCGGCGCGCCCCTGAACCACCTGGGCGCGGGGGACGTCACCTACGCGGACGTGCGGCCGGAGGACCTGCTGAAGTTCGGCCTCATCCCCGAGTTCATCGGCCGCCTGCCCGTGATCACCACTGTCGAGGACCTCACGCACGAACAGCTCGTGCGGGTGCTGACCGAACCGAGGAACGCCCTGCTCAAGCAGTACCAGAAGATGTTCCTCATGGACGGCGTGGAGCTCGAGTTCGAGCAGGACGCCCTGGACGCCGTCGTCGCCCAGGCCGAGGCCCGCGGCACCGGCGCCCGCGGCCTGCGCTCCATCATGGAGAACGTCCTCAAGCCCGTGATGTTCGAGCTGCCCTCCCGTTCGGATGTGGGCACGGTCGTCATCTCCGGGGACGTGGTGCGCGGCGAGGCCGAGCCCACGCTCATCCCGGCCGAGGTGGAACGACGTCGACGCGGCCGGAGCGCCTGACCGCCGTCGCCCAGCAGGACCGACCGGAGCCGAGACGGCTCCCTGACCGCAAGGAGCACAGCATGACCGACACCACGCAGCAGCCCACCGTCGACTTCTACTTCGACGCCACGTGCCCGTTCGCCTGGATCACCTCCCGGTGGATCCTGGAGGTCCAGAAGGTGCGCGACGTGCGGGTGGTCTTCAAGATCATGTCGCTCGCCGTCCTGAACGAGGGCCGCGACCTGGACCCCGACTACCTGGCCCGCCTCGAGAAGGCCTGGCTGCCGGCCCGCGCCGCCGTGCAGGTGCGCGAGCGGCACGGTGCCGAGGCGCTCGGCCCGTGGTACACCGCGGTCGGCACCCGCATCCACGAGCAGGGCCGCACGGACTACGAGGCCGTGGTGGCCGAGGCCCTCGAGGAGCTGGGCCACGACGCGGACATCCTGGACGCCGCCCGCACCGACGTGGCCGACGAGCAGCTGCGCGCCAGCCAGAAGGAGGCGGAGGACCTCGTGGGCAACGACGTCGGCACGCCCGTCGTGGCGTTCAACGGCACGGCCTTCTTCGGTCCCGTGATGACCCGCATCCCGCGCGGCGAGGAGGCGGGCCGCATCTTCGACGGCGCCGTCGCCCTGGCCGACTTCCCGTACTTCTACGAGATCAAGCGGGCCCGCACCACGGATCCGCAGTTCGACTGAGCCCCCGGCTCGCACGAGACCGGCCCCACACCTTCAGCGCGAAGGTGTGGGGCCGGCGTCGTCGGGGTGCGGGGCGGCGGGGGTCAGCTGCGCGCCACTCTGCCGGCCGCGCGGATCAGGGGGACCTGCAGGGGCAGCCGCCCGAGGGAGACCAGTTGCGCCGGCCAGGGCCGGCGTCGCCACCGCCAGGCCATCCACGCATTGCCGGGCCACACGCCGAGGAAGAGCGCCTGCGCGGCGCGTCCGCCCGCGCGCCGGGTGCGCGGGACGGCCAGCAGACCCGCCACGGCCAGCTCGGCCACGCCGGAGCCGTGGGTCCACGCGCGGGCCGAGCCGGGCAGGAACGGCGGGATCAGCCCGTCGAAGGGCTCAGGTCGGACGAAGTGGAGCACGCCCATGGCGGCGAGGGCGGCGGACATCCGCCGGGCGGAGGAGTCGCAGGCGCGGCGGCCGGCCGGGGCGGGATCGGGTGTCGGTCTCATCCTCTCAGTGTCCACCCCTGCCGCGGTGACCGCACTGCGACATGCGGCAGGAGCACGACCGGGAGGTGCACCACGACACCCCCGGGAGGGCCGCCTCCCGACGAACTCCGATCCGGCGGCGGACTGTCCGACGCGTGCTGTGCCCTACCGGATCCGGGCCACGAACATCCCACGCTGACGGCAGACTCGGGTTTGCAGCACGGGCGCGACGACGGCCCCGCCGCCCGTGATGGGCGACGGGGCCGTCGTCGTGCCGCGTGCGCTCCCGAGACACCGTCCGGGAACGCGCGGCGCGGGTCAGTCGTCGTCGACCGGTGCGAGCTGCACGTCGGAGACGGTCAGGGGCGCGGACTCGCCGGCCTCGCCCTGCGTGAGGGACAGGTCCGCGATGTTGCCGGCCGCCTTGAGGTCCGCCAGGCCGCCGCGCAGCTTCTCGAGCCAGTCGGCCGGTCCGGTCACCACGGCGGAGCGCACCTCGGTGCGCTGCTTCACCTTGGCCTCGGACTTCGCCTTGCGGATGCCGCCCAGGACCTGCGCCACGGTGGGCAGGACCTCGGCGTCGCCGGCGGAGGCGGCGAAGGACAGGGACGCCACCTCGTCCGCGGCGCCCGGCCACGCGGCGGTGTGCACGGAGCCGGCGCGCCACCAGCTCCACACCTCCTCGGTGGCGAACGGCTGGAACGGGGCCAGCAGACGCAGCAGGGCGTCCAGGGTGGTGGCCAGCGTGGTCACCACCGAGGCCTGCTCGGCCTCGCCGTGGCCACCGTAGGCACGGTCCTTCACGAGCTCCACGTAGTCGTCCGTGAAGGCCCAGAAGAACTGCTCGGTCACGTTGAGGGCGCGTGCGTAGTCGTAGGCCTCGAACGCGCGGGTCGCCTGCTCCACGGTGGCCGCGAGGCGCGTCAGCAGGGAGGCGTCCAGCGGGTTGGTGACGGCCGCGGCGTCGTCGGCCGTGCGGATGACGGCGTCCTGCGTGGCGCCCAGGTTCAGCACGAACTTGGCGGCGTTGAGCAGCTTGATGGCCAGGCGGCGGCCGATCTTCATCTGCGCCACCTCGTAGGCGGTGTCCGCGCCGAGGCGGGCCGAGGCGGCCCAGTAGCGGACGGCGTCCGAGCCGAACTGGTCCAGGATGTCGGTCGGGACCACCACGTTGCCCTTGGACTTGGACATCTTCTTGCGGTCCGGGTCGAGGATCCAGCCGGAGAGCGCGGTGTCCGTCCACGGCACGGAGCCGTTGAGGGCGTGGGCGCGCACCACGGTGGAGAACAGCCAGGTGCGGATGATGTCGTGGCCCTGCGGGCGCAGATCGAACGGGAAGACGTTGTTGAAGAACGCCTCGTCACGGGACCAGCGGCCCACGATCTGCGGGGTCAGCGAGGAGGTGGCCCAGGTGTCCAGGACGTCCGGGTCGCCGGTGAAGCCGCCGGGGACGTCGCGCTGGTCCTCGGAGTAGCCCGGGGCGGCCTCGGCGGCCGGGTCCACGGGGAGCTGCTCGTCGGCCGGGAGGATCGGGTTCTCATAGTCGGGCTCACCCTCCGCGTCCAGCGGGTACCAGACCGGGATCGGCACCCCGAAGAAGCGCTGGCGGGAGACGAGCCAGTCACCGTTGAGGCCCTCGACCCAGTTCTCGTAGCGGTGGCGCATGTGCTCCGGGTGCCAGGAGAGCTCGCGGCCGCGCTCGATCAGCTCCGCGCGGCGGTCGGCGTCGCGGCCGCCGTTGCGGATGTACCACTGGCGGGAGGTGACGACCTCGAGCGGCTTGTCGCCCTTCTCGTAGAAGTTCACGGCGTGCATGATCTTCTTCGGCTCTCCGTCCAGCAGGCCGGCCGCGGTGAGGGCGTCCACCACACCCTGCTTGGCGGAGAACACGGTCTTGCCGGCCACGGTGTCCGCATAGGCCTGTCGGCCGGCGTCCGTGGTGATCCACTCGGGGGTGTCGGCGGCGAAGCGGCCGTCACGGCCGATCAGGGTGCGGGTCGGCAGCTGCAGCTCGCGCCACCAGGTGACGTCGTTGAGGTCGCCGAAGGTGCAGACCATGGCGATGCCGGAGCCCTTGTCCGGCTTGGCCAGCGGGTGCGGGAAGACCTCGACCTCCACGCCGTACAGCGGGGAGGTGACGGTCGTGCCGAACAGGTGCTGGTAGCGCTCGTCGTCCGGGTGGGCGACCAGGCCGGAGCAGGAGGCCAGCAGCTCGGGGCGGGTGGTCTCGATGAAGACCTGCTCGCCGTCCGCAGCGGTGAAGGCGTAGCGGTGGTAGGCGCCGGGGACCTCGCGGTCCTCGAGCTCGGCCTGGGCCACGGCGGTGCGGAAGGTCACGTCCCACATGGTGGGGGCCTCGGCCAGGTAGGCGTCGCCCGAGGCGATGCCGGCCAGGAAGGCGCGCTGGGAGACGGCGCGGGAGACGTCGTCGATGGTCCGGTAGGTCATGTCCCAGTCGACGGACAGGCCGAGGCGGGTGAAGAGGTCCTCGAAGACCTTCTCGTCCTCGACGGCGAGCTCCTCGCAGAGCTCGATGAAGTTCTTGCGGGAGATCACGTCCCAGTCGCGCTGGTTCTTCGCCGGCTTCTCCGGCGGGCGGTAGCCCTCCACGTACGGCTTGGCGGGGTCGCAGCGGACGCCGTAGTAGTTCTGCACACGGCGCTCGGTGGGCAGGCCGTTGTCGTCCCAGCCCATCGGGTAGAACACGTTCTTGCCGTTCATGCGCTGGTACCGGGCGAGCACGTCGGTCTGCGTGTAGGAGAAGACGTGGCCCACATGCAGGGAGCCGGAGGCGGTCGGCGGGGGAGTGTCGATCGAGTAGACCTGCTCGCGGGTGGTCTGCGTGTCGAACGCGTACGTGCGCTCGTCGGCCCAGCGGGCGGTCAGCTTCTCCTCGAGGCCCTCGAGGGCCGGCTTGTCCGGCACGGCCACGGCGCCGGCGGCGGGGGTGGACGGGGTCGATGCGTCGATGGGCGTGTCTGTGCCCTGCGTGTTCTCAGCCATGCCCGCCATCCTCCCATGACCGGGGCGGCGGGCCGGGCCTGCGACGACGCCCGGGACGTCCCGCCCTTTCAGCCGCTCGACCTGGCGGAGGTGATCCGGGCGGTGCTCCGAACGGCACGGCTCGGCTACGGTCGGAGGCGTGAGCCACACCCATGAACCTGCGAAGAACCCCGCCCGCGCCGCCGTCGTGACGGGGGCCACGAGCGGCATCGGCCGCGCCACGGCCCTCGAGCTCGCCCGCCGCGGCTGGCGCGTGTACGCCGTCGGCCGCCGGGCCGAGCGCCTCGAGACCCTCGCTGCCGACGCCCGGGCCGAGGGCGTGAGCGGCGACGTCGTCCCCGCCGCCCTGGACGTCACGGACGAGGCCGCCGTCGCCGCGCTGGCCTCGCGCGTCGAGGCCGACGGCGGCGCCGACACCCTCGTCAACATCGCCGGCGGAGCGCTCGGCACGGACGCGGTGGGCGTGGGCGACCGCGCCGACTGGGAGTGGATGTACCGCGTCAACGTGCTCGGCACCCTGACGATGTGCCAGGCGTTCCTGCCCATGCTCCGCGCCCACGGCGAGGGCACCGTGCTCAACCTGACCTCGACCGCCGCCGTCACCGCCTACGAGGGCGGCGCCGGCTACAACGCCGCGAAGATGGGCCAGCACGGGCTCACCGGCGCGCTGCGCCTGGAGGAGGCCGAGCACAACGTGCGGGTGATCGAGGTGCTCCCGGGCATGGTCCACACCGAGGAGTTCTCCCGCAACCGCCTGGGCGGCGACCAGTCCGCCGCGGACGCCGTGTATGCGGGCGTGGAGAAGCCGCTCACCGCCGAGGACGTCGCCGAGGTGTGCGTCCACGCCGTCGAGCTGCCCCACCACGTGAACCTGGATCAGATCGTGATGCGGCCGGTCGCCCAGGCCGCCCAGCACAAGGTGATCCGCCGGTGAACGGCGGGCCGCAGAACGTGTGGGCCGACGCGGTGGGCTCGGCATGAGCGCGCCCGTGCTGCACGTGATCGCCTGCGCCCACGGCACGCACGACGCGGCCGGCCGCGACGTGATCGACGGCCTCCGTGCCGACCTGGCGGCCCTCCTGGCCGCCGAGGGGCCGGGCGCCCAGGTCCACGAGGCCTACGTGGACGTGCAGAGCCCCTCCCTCGACGAGGTCGTGGCGGCCCTGCCCCCGGGGGAGCCGGCCGTGATCGTGCCGCTGCTGCTGTCCCTGGGCCATCACGTCCACCACGACATCCACCACGCCGCAGCCGCCCGACCCGGCACGATCGCCGCCGCACCGCTGGCCGGGGCCGGGGACGACGTCGAGCCGCGCCTGGTGACCGTTCTGGCCGAGCGGGTGGCCCGGGCGGTGCCGGCCGGTGAGGCCGCGACATCGGACATCATCCTGGCGGCGGCCGGCACCCGCGCCGCGGACGGCCAGGCCCAGGTGCACGCCCTGGCCGGGGCCCTGGCCCGGGCCACGGGACTGCCCGTGACCGCGGCGTTCGGGGCGGCGGCCACCCCCCGTGTGCCCGACGCCGTCTCCCGGGTGCGCGCCGCCGGCCGTCGCGCCGTGGTGGCCGCCCACCTCTTGGCCCCCGGGTACTTCCACGACCGACTCGGCGAGAGCGGCGCGGACGCGGTCACCGACCCCCTGCTGCCGCATCCGCTGGTGGCGCGGATCGCCCTGGACCGGTTGCGGTCCGCCCTCGCCGAGGCCCCGAGGGGAGCCGCCGGAGGCCGCTGAGCCGCTCGTCACACGGCCGGTGCTGGGCCGGGCCCCGACCGCGGGCCGGCCCCGGGAACGTGACGAACCGCGTCGACGATCTTGGGGTCGGCATGCCGGGTTCCTAGCGTGGCGGCCATGACCCAGGTGAACGAGACGTCGAGGCCGGCGCGCACTCCGCGCCGTCCCTCCGCCAAGCCGCACGGCCAGTGGAAGGTGGACGGGACCGCCCCCCTGAACCACAACGAGGAGTTCAAGCAGCAGGACGACGGCCTGAACGTCCGCGAGCGCATCGAGCAGGTCTACGCCCGGGAGGGCTTCGACTCGATCCCCTCGGACGACCTGCACGGCCGCTTCCGCTGGTGGGGCCTGTACACCCAGCGCCGGCAGGGGATCGACGGCGGCAAGACCGCCACCCTGGAGCCCCACGAACTCGAGGACCGCTACTTCATGCTGCGCGTGCGCATCGACGGCGGCGACCTCACCACCGAGCAGCTGCGCGTGATCGGCGGGATCTCCACCGACTTCGGCCGTGACACCGCGGACATCACCGACCGGCAGAACGTCCAGCTGCACTGGATCCGCGTCGAGGACGTCCCCGAGATCTGGCGGCGCCTGGAGTCCGTGGGCCTGTCCACCACCGAGGCCTGCGGCGACGTGCCGCGCGTGATCCTCGGCTCACCGGTGGCCGGGATCGCCGCGGACGAGATCATCGACCCCACGCCCGTGATCCGGGAGATCGCGGACCGCTGGATCGGCGACCTCGAGGTCTCCAACCTGCCCCGCAAGTTCAAGACCGCCATCACCGGACACCCCTCCCAGGACGTGGTCCACGAGATCAACGACATCTCCCTGATCGGCGTGGTGCACCCCGAGCTGGGCCCCGGCTACGACCTGTGGGTCGGCGGCGGCCTGTCCACGAAGGCCCGCCTGGCCGACCGGATCGGCGCGTTCGTCTCGGCCGAGCGCGCCCCGGAGGTGTGGCACGCCGTCGTGAGCATCTTCCGCGACTACGGCTACCGGCGCCTGCGCAACAAGGCCCGCATGAAGTACCTGCTCGAGGACTGGGGGCCGGAGAGGTTCCGCACCGTGCTGGAGGAGGAGTACCTCGGCTACGCCCTTCCCGACGGGCCCGCCCCGGCCCCGCCCACCCGCCCCGGCGACCACGTGGGGGTCCACGAGCAGAAGGACGGCCGCTTCTACATCGGTGCCGCCCCCGTCGTCGGCCGCTCCAGCGGCACCACCCTCACCGCCCTCGCGGACCTGCTCGAGGCCCACGGCTCCACGCGGCTGCGGACCACCCCCCACCAGAAGATCGTGGTGCTGGACGTGGAGCGGGACCGGGTGGACGCCGTCGTGGCCGGCTTGAAGGAGCTGGGACTGAACCCGGAGCCGTCCGTGTTCCGCCGCTCCACCATCGCCTGCACGGGCCTGGAGTTCTGCAAGCTCGCCATCGTGGACACGAAGGACACCGCCACCGCCGCGATCGCCCAGCTGGAGGAGCGCCTGGCCGACCTCGCCGACCGCCTCCCCGAGCGGCTGAGCCTGCATGTGAACGGCTGCCCCAACTCCTGCGCCCGCATCCAGACCGCGGACATCGGTCTGAAGGGGCAGCTGCTCCCGGACGACGACGGCGGCCAGACGCCCGGCTTCCAGGTGCACCTGGGCGGCGGGCTGGCCTCCGTGGACCGCGCCGAGGCCGGCCTCGGACGCAGCGTCCGCGGCCTGAAGGTCCGCGCGGACGGGCTGGTCGACTACGTCGAGCGCCTCGTCCGCCGGTACGACGAGCAGCGCGAGCCGGGCGAGACCTTCGCCCGGTGGGCGCACCGAGTCGACGAGGAGGCCCTCCGATGAGCACCGTTCCCCCCACCCGTCCGACCGAGGACCTCGAGCGCCTGCAGGCACTCGCGGAGTCCGGCGCCGCCGAGCTCGGCTGGGACGCCCCCGCCGCGGCGGTGGTCGACTGGGCCGCCCGCCATGTGGACCTCCGCCGGGCCGCCGTCGCCTGCTCCATGGCCGACGCCGTCCTGCCGCACCTGGTGGCGCAGCGGATGCCCGGCGTGGACGTCCTCTTCCTGGAGACCGGCTATCACTTCACCGAGACCCTCGCGACGCGCGACGAGGTGGCCCGCCGCCTCGACGTCACCGTGGTGGACGTGCTGCCGGAGCTGACCGTGGCCGAGCAGGACGAGCGCCACGGCAAGGACCTGTTCGCCCGTGACCCGGGGCTGTGCTGCGCGATGCGCAAGGTCGAGCCCCTCAACCGGGCGCTGGCCGGATACGACCTGTGGTTCACCGGCGTCCGCCGGGACGAGGCGCCGACGCGCACGAACACCCCGCTGGTGGGCTGGGACGAGGCCCACGGCATGGTCAAGGTCAACCCCGTCGCCCCGTGGAGCTTCGACGACCTGGTCGGCTACGCCACGGACCACGACGTGCCCGTGAACCTGCTCCTGCAGAACGGCTACCCGTCGATCGGCTGCCGTCCCTGCACCCGCCCCGTCGCCCCCGGGGAGGACCCCCGAGCCGGGCGCTGGGCCGGGACCGCGAAGACCGAGTGCGGCATCCACGTCTGAGCGCCGCACCCGAGACAGACCAAGGAGACACGATGACCCTCACCCATGCCCCCGACCCGGGGACCGTGAGCCCCGCCGGGCCCGACGTCCAGGACGCCCTGGAGGCCGAGGCGATCCACATCATCCGCGAGGTGGTGGCCGAGTTCGAGCGCCCCGCCATGCTCTTCTCGGGCGGCAAGGACTCGGTGGTGATGCTCCACCTGGCCGCGAAGGCCTTCTGGCCGGGCAGGATCCCCTTCCCGGTGGTCCACGTGGACACCGGCCACAACTTTCCCGAGGTCCTCGAGTTCCGCGACCGCACGGTGGAGCGGCTCGGCCTGCGGCTCGTGGTGGGCTCCGTGCAGGAGTACATCGACCGCGGCGAGCTGCGTGAGCGCGCCGACGGCACCCGCAACACCCTGCAGACCACCCCCCTGCTGGACACGATCCGGACCAACCGGTTCGACGCCGTCTTCGGGGGAGGCCGCCGTGACGAGGACAAGGCGCGGGCCAAGGAGCGGATCATCAGCCTGCGGGACGCGTTCGGCCAGTGGGACCCGCGCAACCAGCGCCCCGAGCTGTGGAACCTCTACAACGGCCGTCACACCCCCGGCCAGCACGTCCGCGCGTTCCCCATCAGCAACTGGACCGAGCTGGACGTGTGGCGGTACATCGCCCGCGAGGGCATCGAGCTGCCCTCCATCTACTACGCGCACGAGCGGGAGGTCTTCCGCCGCGACGGCATGTGGCGCGCCGTGGGGGAGCACTCCCGCCCGGCCGAGAACGAGGAGGTCACCACGCGGACGGTGCGCTACCGCACGGTGGGCGACATGTCCTGCACCGGCGCCGTCCTCTCGGAGGCCGCCACCGTCGAGGACGTCGTGCTCGAGGTCGCCGCCTCCACCCTGACCGAACGCGGGGCCACCCGCGCCGACGACCGCATCTCCGAGGCGGCCATGGAAGATCGCAAGAAGGACGGGTACTTCTGATGAGCACCGCACTGCTGGACCGGCGCGCCCCCGCCGGGACCCTGTTCCGCCTGGCCACGGCCGGCTCGGTCGACGACGGCAAGTCCACCCTCGTGGGCCGCCTCCTGCACGACTCCAAGGCCGTCCTGGCCGACCAGCTCGAGGCCGTGGCCCGCACTTCCGCCGAGCGGGGCTTCGGCGGCGCCGAGGGCGGGCTGGACCTGGCGCTGCTGACCGACGGCCTGCGCGCCGAGCGGGAGCAGGGGATCACGATCGACGTCGCGTACCGGTACTTCGCCACGGACCGGCGCACCTTCGTGCTGGCCGACTGCCCCGGGCACGTGCAGTACACCCGGAACACCGTCACGGGCGCCTCGACGGCCGACGCCGTCGTGCTGCTCGTGGACGCCCGCAAGGGCGTGGTGGAGCAGACCCGACGCCACCTCAGCGTGGTGGCCCTGCTGCGGGTGCCGCACGTGATCGTCGCGGTCAACAAGATCGATCTCGTGGACTACGCCGAGGAGGTCTTCACCGCGATCGCCGAGGACGTGCGGCGCGTGGCCCGGGAGCTCGGCCTCTCCGACGCGGTGAGCGTCCCGGTGTCCGCCCTGCAGGGCGACAACGTGGTCACCCGCTCCGAGCGGACGGACTGGTACACCGGCCCCACGCTCATGGAGCTGCTCGAGTCCCTGCCCGGGGCGGACGCCGAGGACGACGCCGCGGCCTCCTTCCGCTTCCCGGTGCAGCTCGTGGTGCGCCCCCAGGGCGCCCTGGCCCCCGGCCTCGACCCCGAGGTCTTCCGCGACTACCGCGGCTACGCCGGGCAGGTGGTGGCGGGCACCGTCCGGCCCGGGGACGCCGTCGCCGTCCTCACCCCGGGGCAGCCGGTGCGCACCACCACCGTGGTGGGCGTGGACGCCGCCGGCGAGTCCCTCGAGGAGGCCTCCTCCCCGCAGTCGGTGGTCCTGCGCCTGGCCGACGAGGTGGACGTGGCCCGCGGGGACACGATCGCCGCCGCGGACACCGCCCCGCGCCCCACCGCGGAGGTGGCCGCCGCGCTGTGCTGGCTCTCCGCCGCGCCGCTGCGCGTCGGGCAGCAGGTCCTCGTCAAGCACGGCACCGCCGTCGTCCGGGCGCTCGTCCAGGAGGTGGCCGGCCGGCTCGACCTCGACACCCTGCGGCTCGACCCGGCCGAGACCCTCGGGCTCAACGACATCGGACAGGTGCGCCTGCACCTGGCCGCGCCGCTGCCCGTGGAGCCCTACGCCGTGCATCGGCGCACCGGGGCGTTCCTCGTGATCGACCCCCACGACGGGGCCACGCTCGCCGCCGGCATGGTGCGCGGCGGCGACGAGGCCTGAGACGGATGACGACGGCGGGACGGGAGCGGTCATGACAGTGGTGATGGAGGACGTGGGCAAGAGCTTCGGCGGGCCCACGCCCGTGCTGGAGGACGTCTCCGTGCGGATCGAGCCGGGCGAGTTCGTCTGCCTGCTCGGCGCGTCCGGATGCGGCAAGTCCACCCTGCTGAACATCATCGCCCGGCTCGAGGCGCCCACCGCGGGCGTCGTCAAGACCCCCCGGGAGGGGGCCGCGTTCATGTTCCAGGACGCCGCCCTCTTCCCGTGGCTCACCGCCCGCGGCAACATCGAGCTCGCCCTCCGCTTCGCCGGTGTGGCCGCGGGGGAGCGTCGGGAGCGTGCCGGGGAGCTGCTGCGCCTCGTCCACCTGGACGACGCCGCCGACCTGCGACCCCACCAGCTCTCCGGCGGCATGCGCCAGCGCGTCGCCCTGGCCCGGGCCCTCGCCCAGGACCGCCCCCTGCTGCTCATGGACGAGCCGTTCGCGGCCTTGGACGCGATCACCCGCGACCTGCTGCATGGGGAGCTCGAGCGCGTGTGGCGGCAGACCGGTCGGACGGTCGTGTTCGTCACCCACAACGTGGCCGAGGCCGTCCGCCTCGGCCAGCGGGTGCTGCTGCTGTCCTCACGTCCGGGTCGCGTCGTCGCCGAATGGGACGTGCCCGCGGCCGCCCGCCACGACGCGCCCGCCGCGGCCGCCCTCACGGCCGCCATCACCGCCCGACTCGGTCAGGAGATCCGTCGCCATGCGCACTGACACCCCCACCCTCGACGCCCCCGGCCGCGCGCCGGGGGCCGCCACCGACGACGAGCTGCGCGAGCTCGACAGCGGCCTCGACGCGCTCCAGGCCGTCGACTCGACCCGTCGGACGGGTCTGGCCGGGTGGGACTGGAGCCGGGTCCTGCTCCCGGTGGCCGCCGTCGTCCTGCTCGTGGCGATCTGGCAGGCCTTCGCGTGGCTGGCCGGTGCGCGCGGTGAGCCGATCACCGGTCCCGGTGACGTCGTCGGGGCCTTCGGGACGCTGTGGGCGCAGGGCCTCGTCCAGCAGGCAGTGGCGACGTCGGTGGGCCGCGCCGTCGTGGGCTTCGCACTCGCCGTG
The DNA here is from genome assembly GCF_014138885.1 of Micrococcus luteus. NCBI lineage: Bacteria > Bacillati > Actinomycetota > Actinomycetes > Micrococcales > Micrococcaceae > Micrococcus > Micrococcus luteus. Next base: position 463,829 of record NZ_JACJIK010000001.1, on the reverse strand, counting down.
GTCGTCGGCGTCGGGCTGGGCCTCGTGCTCGGACAGGTCGGCGTCCTGCGGCGGGCGTTCGGCCCGCTGCTCACGGCCCTGATGGTGCTGCCCAACGTGGCCTGGGTGCCGCTCGCGGTGCTGTGGTTCGGCCTCAGCGACGCCACCGCGTACTTCGTGATGCTCACCGGCGCCGTCCCCGCCGTGGTCGCCGGCCTTACCACCGGCACGGACCAGGTGCCGCCGCAGCTGCGTCGCGCGGCCCGGGTGCTGGGCGCCTCGCGTCTCGAGACCGCCCTGCTGGTGGTCCTCCCGGCCGCCCTGCCCGCCTTCGTCTCCGGCCTGCGCCAGGGCTGGGCCTTCGCGTGGCGAGGCCTCATGGCCGCCGAGATCATCGCCGTCGGCGGGCCCATGGGCGTGGGACTCGGGACCCTGCTCCACGAGGGACGTGCCGCGTCCGACCTCGCCGTCGTCCTCTGCGCCGTCCTGACCATCCTGGCCGTCGGCGTCCTCGTCGAACTGGCCGCATTCGGCCCCGTCGAGCGGCGCATGCTGCGCCGCCGCGGGCTGCTGGAAGGGAGCACGCGATGACCGCGTCCGATCTGTACCCCACCTCCCTGCGTCTGCTCGGCCGGCCCGTCCTGGTCGTGGGCGGCGGGCGCGTGGCCGGCCGCCGCATGGGCGCCCTCCTCGACGCCGGCGCGCTCGTCACCGTGGTGGCCCCGGAGCCGGGGGAGGAGGTGGAGCGGCTCGCGGCGGCCGGCCTGATCACCCTGCACCGCCGCCCCTACCGCCCGTCCGACCTCGACGGGGTCTGGTTCGCCCAGACCGCCACCGGCGACCGGGCCGTGGACGGGGCCGTGGCCTCCGACGCCGAGGCCCGCCGCGTCTGGTGCGTCGACGCCTCCGATGCCGAGTCCTCCGCCGCCTGGACGCCCGCCGTCGTCCGGGCCGGGGACGTGACCGTGGCCGTCAACGCCGGGGGAGACCCTCGCCGCGCCCGCGCCCTGAAGGATGCGATCACCCTCGCCCTGTCGACGGGGCGGCTGCCGCTGCGCCGGCGGCGCGCGTCCGCCGAGCCCGGCCGCGTGGCCCTCGTCGGCGGCGGCCCCGGCGACTCCGGGCTCATCACCGTGCGCGGCCGACAGCTGCTCGCGGAGGCCGACGTGGTGGTCGCCGACCGGCTGGGCCCGCGCGCCCTCCTGGCCGAGCTGGACCCGGCGGTGCCCGTGATCGAGGTCGGCAAGGCCCCCGGGAACCACCTGGCCACGCAGGACGAGATCAACGCCGTCCTGGTCCGGGAGGCCCGGGCCGGCCGCCTCGTCGTCCGGCTCAAGGGCGGCGACCCGTACGTGCTCGGCCGCGGCGGCGAGGAGGCAGCGCACTGCCGCGCCCATGGCGTCGACGTCGAGGTGGTCCCCGGTGTCACGAGCGCCGTCTCGGTGCCCGCCGCCGCGGGGATCCCGGTCACCCATCGCGGCGTCGCCACCGGCTTCACGCTGGTGACCGGCCACGAAGAGCTGGCCGAAGTGCCCACCCGGGCCGACCACACGCTCGTCCTGCTGATGGGCGTGCGTCGGCTCGCGGACACCGCGCGCCGACTGACGGAGCGCGGCCTCGACGGTGCGACGCCCGTGGCGATCATCGAGCGTGGCTGGATGCCGGACCAGCGGGTCACCGTGGGCACGGTGGAGACCATCGCCGCGCAGGCGGCCGCCGTCGGTGTGGAGAACCCCGCCGTGATCGTCGTGGGCGACGTCGTGCGCTTGAGCCCCTACGCCACCGGCGCGCCTGCGGCCGCCGCCCCTGCCCCGATCTTGACCCTGAACCCGACCTCCGAAGGAGCACGAGCATGACCCTGACCCCCTCGGCCTCGAGGCCTGACCGCCCGTTGCGCATCGCCATCATCGGTGCCGGACCCGCCGGGGTGTACACGGCGGACATCCTGACCAAGGAGGAGCGGGACTTCCGCGTCAGCATCGACCTGTTCGACCGGTACCCGGCCCCGTTCGGCCTGATCCGCTACGGGGTGGCCCCGGACCATCCGCGCATCAAGGGCATCGTGAACGCCCTGCACAAGGTCATGGACCGGGGCGACATCCGTTTCCTGGGGAATGTGGACTACGGCACGGACCTGAGCCTGGCGGACCTGCGTCGGCACTACGACGCGATCGTGTTCTCCACCGGGGCTGTGCGCGACGCGGCCCTGGACGTGCCCGGCGTCGAGCTGGCCGGCTCATTCGGTGGCGCGGACTTCGCCGCCTGGTACGACGGGCACCCGGACGTGCCGCGGCACTGGCCGTTGGAGGCCACGCAGGTGGCGGTGATCGGCAACGGGAACGTGGCCCTGGATGTGGCCCGGATCCTGTCCAAGCATGCCGAGGACCTGTTGCCCACCGAGATCCCGGACAACGTGTACCGGGACCTGGCCGCGTCCCCGGTCACGGACGTGCACGTGTTCGGTCGTCGCGGGCCGGCGCAGGTGAAGTTCACCCCGTTGGAGCTGCGGGAGCTCGCCCATTCCCGGGATGTGGACATCGTGCTGTACGAGGAGGACTTCGACTTCGATGAGGCCTCGGAGCAGGCGATCGAGGAGAACAACCAGGTCCGCACCATGGTGGGCACGTTGACGAACTGGCTCATGGAGCAGGAGGACCGTCAGCAGAGCGCTTCCCGCCGGCTGCACCTGCATTTCCTCCAGGCCCCCGAGGAGTTCCTGGACGAGGACGGGGACGGCCGGGTGGACGGTCTGCGGATGCGTCGGATGGAGCTCGACGGCTCCGGTGGGGTCCGCCCGACCGACGAGACCGTGGACTACCCGGTGCAGGCGGTCTACCGGGCCGTGGGTTACTTCGGGTCCCCGGTGGAGGGGGTGGAGTTCGATGAGGTGCGCGGTGTGATCCCGAATGCGGAAGGCCGGGTGCTGGACGCGGACGGTGCCCCGGTGCCGGGTCTGTATGCCTCGGGGTGGATCAAGCGGGGCCCGGTGGGGTTGATCGGGCACACCAAGGGTGACTCTCTGGAGACGATCAAGCATCTGATCGAGGACGAGCCGGGGCTGTGGACGGCCCAGGAGCCCTCGGAGGAGTCGGTGATCGAGCTGCTCGAGTCCCGCGGCGTCCCGTACACGACGTGGGCTGGTTGGCATGCTCTGGATGAGCATGAGAAGTCCTTGGGTGCGCAGGCGACGGAGGCCGGGCCGGTGGCGCGGGAGCGGGTGAAGGTCGTGGACCGGGAGGAGATGACCCGCATCTCCCGCGACGGGGCGTCCGTCCCGACCGCCTGATCCGGGCCGGGCGCGGCCCACCCCTCGCCCGCGCCGCGGCCCGCTCCCTACCGTGGTGCCCATGACCACCTTCGCCGCAGCCGAACGTGCCCGCCTCGCTGACCTCCTGCTCGAGAAGGGCCCCGACGCGCCCACCCTGTGCGGCGGCTGGAGCACCCGCGACCTCGCCGCCCACCTCTGGCTGCGGGAGAGCCGGCCCGACGCCTTCGCCGCCCTGTTCATCCCGCCGCTGTCCCGCCACCTCGACCGCCTGACCGCGGACACCACGCGCCGCGACTACGCCGAGGTCGTGCGGGAGTGGGCCGCGGGCCCGTCGGCGCTGAACCCCATGCGGGCGGCGGATAGGCACGTGAACGCGGCCGAGCACTTCATCCACCTCGAGGACGTCCGGCGCGGCGAGTCCGCGGCCAGCGGCTCGCTGCCCGCCCCGCGCTCGTTCTCCCCGGACGAGGAGGACGCCCTCTACCGCTCGCTGCGCCGCATGGCCCCGCTGTTCCTGCGTAAGTCCGCGGCGCCGGTGGTCCTCCAGGGCCCGGGTCGCGCCCCGGTCACCGTCACCCGTGGGGCCGTGGCGCTGCGGGCGCCCGTCACGGTGACCGGCGAGGTCGGGGAGCTCCTCCTCTGGGCCTCGGGCCGGGACGCCGTGCACGTGGAGATCGACGGCGACGCGTCGGCGGCCGTGCGCACCGCCCTCTGACGCGCTCCGGCCCCGCGACCACGGGCCGGCGCAGCGTCCACTACACTGGCGGGCATAGGCGTCGACCCGGCCATCACCGGCGAGCCTCCGGAAGAACGGGCCGCACGGCCCCAGTAGAACCGGACGGGTAAGCCCGTCACAGCAGTCATCAAGCGGCCGGCACCCCGGGGACCTCCCGACGCCGGCAAGCAAGGTGGTACCGCGTCCGCGGCCGGCCGGAGGGTCGGGCCCTCGGGCGTCCTTGCACGGAACCGACGCCCCGGACGCAAAGGACCCCCGTGTACCCCCTCGCCTCCTCCGCCCCTGACGGCCGCACCCCCGCCTCCCCGCGCTTCCCGGAGATCGAGCGCCGCATCCTGGCGTACTGGGACGAGGACGGCACCTTCCAGGCCTCGATCGACCAGCGTCCCACCCGGAACGAGGACGGCTCGCAGAACGAGTTCGTCTTCTACGACGGCCCGCCCTTCGCCAACGGCCTGCCGCACTACGGCCACCTGCTCACCGGGTACGTCAAGGACCTCGTGGCCCGCTACCAGACGCAGCAGGGCCGCCGCGTGGAGCGCCGCTTCGGCTGGGACACCCACGGCCTGCCCGCCGAGCTCGAGGCGATGAAGCAGCTGGGCATGACGGACAAGTCCGAGATCGAGGCCATGGGCATCGACACGTTCAACGACGCCTGCCGCTCCTCGGTCCTGAAGTACACGGACCAGTGGCAGGACTACGTGACCCGCCAGGCCCGCTGGGTCGACTTCGAGAACGACTACAAGACCCTCACCCCGGACTTCATGGAGTCCGTGATCTGGGCCTTCTCCGAGCTGCACCGCAAGGGCCTGACCTACCGCGGCTTCCGCGTCCTGCCCTACTGCTGGAACGACGAGACCCCGCTGTCCAACCACGAGCTGCGCATGGACGACGACGTCTACAAGATGCGCCAGGACCCCTCGGTCACCGTCACGTTCCCGATCACCGGCCTCCCGGCGGACCCCGCCCTCGTGCCCGACGGCGGCGCCGACGCGGCGCTCGCCGCGCACCTGGCCGGCGTCCACGTCCTGGCCTGGACCACCACGCCCTGGACGCTGCCGACCAACGCGGCCCTCGCCGTCGGCCCCCAGATCCAGTACGCCGTGGTGCCGGCCGGCCCCGAGGGCGCGACCGCGGACGGGGACCGCTTCCTCCTGGCCGTGGACCTGGTGGGCGCCCACGCCAGGGAGCTCGGCTACGCCGATGCCGACGCCGCCCGCGCCGCGGTCACCGAGACGATCCCCGGCGCCCGCCTCGGCGGCCTGGCCTACGCGCCGCTGTTCACGGACGTGTTCGACGCCCACCGCGGGGAGACCTTCACCGTCAACGGCCGTGACCTCGGCGTCGAGGGCGCCCACCGCATCCTCGTGGACGACTACGTCTCCACCGAGGACGGCACCGGCGTGGTCCACCAGGCGCCGGCCTACGGTGAGGACGATCAGCGCGTGTGCGAGGCCAACGGCATCCCCGTGCTGCTCTCCGTGGACTCCGGTGCCCGGTTCCTGCCGCTGTTCGCCCGCGAGGACGTCGGGCGCGGCGACCTGCGCGAGATCGCCGGCGTGCAGGTCTTCGAGGCCAACCGCACGATCATCCGCGCCCTGCGCGCCCTGGGCCGCGTGGCCCGCGAAGCCTCCTACGAGCACTCCTACCCGCACTGCTGGCGGTGCCGCACGCCCCTGATCTACCGCGCGGTGACGTCCTGGTACGTCAAGGTCACCCAGATCAAGGAGCGCATGCTCGAGCTGAACGAGGAGATCACCTGGATCCCCGGCAACGTGAAGCACGGGCAGTTCGGCACGTGGGTCGCCAACGCGCGCGACTGGTCCATCTCCCGCAACCGGTACTGGGGCTCGCCCATCCCGGTGTGGGAGTCCGACCACCCCGACTTCCCCCGCCAGGAGGTCTACGGCTCGCTCGCGGAGATCGAGGAGGCCTTCGGCCGCCTGCCGCGCAACGCCCAGGGCGAGGTGGACCTGCACCGCCCGTGGGTGGACGACCTCACCCGCCCCCACCCGGACCCCGAGGCCGCCGCGGCCGGTGCGGTCATGCGCCGGGTCGAGGACGTGCTGGACGTCTGGTTCGACTCCGGCTCCATGCCGTACGCCCAGGTGCACTACCCGTTCGAGCGCGCGGACTGGTTCCCCACGCACAACCCGGCGGACTTCATCGTGGAGTACATCGGCCAGACGCGCGGCTGGTTCTACACCATGCACATCCTGGCGACCGCCCTGTTCGACCGGCCGGCCTTCTCCCACGTGATCTCGCACGGCATCGTGCTCGGCTCGGACGGACAGAAGATGTCCAAGTCGCTGCGCAACTACCCAGACGTCACGGAGGTCCTGGACCGCGACGGCGCGGACGCCATGCGCTGGTTCCTCATGGCCAGCCCCATCCTGCGCGGCGGCAACCTGATCGTCACGGAGGAGGGCATCCGCGAGGGCGTCCGCCAGGTGCTGCTGCCGGCGTGGAACGCCTACCACTTCTTCACCCTGTACGCGAACACCGCGCACGACGGCGGCGCCCGCCCCGAGGGGTACCGCGCGCAGGAGCGGCACACCGCCGAGGACCCCCTGGACCAGTACATCCTGGCCGCCACGGGCCGCATGCTGCGGGAGGTCAAGACCGGCCTGGACGCCTACGAGGTCTCGGACGCCACGGACGCGCTGCGCGGCTTCATGGACACGCTGACCAACTGGTACATCCGCCGGTCCCGTGAGCGGTTCTTCGACGAGGACACCGTCGCCTTCGACGTCCTCTACACCGTTCTCGAGGCCTTCACCCGGGCCGCCGCGCCGCTGATGCCGCTGATCGCCGAGGAGATCTGGCGCGGTCTCACGGGCGGCCGCTCGGTCCACCTGACCGACTACCCGGACGCCGACCTGTTCCCCCACGGGCCCGAGGCGGACTCCCTCGTGGCCCGCATGGACGCCGTGCGCCGCATCAGCTCGGCCGGCTCGGCCCTTCGCAAGGGGGCCGGGCGCCGGGTGCGCCTGCCGCTGCCCCGCCTGTCCGTCGTCGTCCCGGACGCGGCGGGCCTCGAGGGCACCTACGCCCGCATCGTGGCGGACGAGCTGAACCTCAAGGACGTCGAGCTCACCGAGCTCTCGGAGGAGGCGATCGCCCGCTACGGCATCGGCACGGAGCTGAAGCTGAACTTCCGCGAGCTCGGCAAGGCGTTCGGCAGGCAGGTGCCGCTCGTGAAGCAGGCGGTCGACGCCGGCGCCTACGAGGAGACGGCCGAGGGCCTGGCGGTCACGCTCGCCGACGGCGAGACCGTGACCCTGGCCCCCGCGCTCTACGAGCTGCGCACCGTCTCCACCGGTGCCCCCGAGGGGACCACGGTGGGCGTGCTGCCCGGCACCGCCGGCTTCCTCGTCCTGGACACGCAGGTCACCGCGGAGCTGGCCGCCGAGGGCACCGCCCGGGACGTGGTCCGCGCCGTCCAGGCGGCCCGCAAGGACGCCGGCCTGGACGTCTCCGACCGCGTGCGCACGCGGATCGAGGGCCCCACCGCCGTGGTGGCGGCGCTCGAGGCCCACCGCGGCCTCGTGGCGGAGGAGACCCTCACGGTGGACCTGGAGCTCGTGGACTCCGGCGCGGCCGACCCGCGCAAGGACCCGGCCGACGACGCCATGAAGACCGTGGCCGTCACCGTCGCGAAGGCGGACGCGTGATGCGCGGGGACGTCCCGGGCACGGTCGAGGAGGTCTACCGGGACCTGCTCGCCCGCGCTCCGGAGAACAAGATGCAGCCGCGGCTCGAGCCGATGCGGCGCGTGCTCGCGCTGCTCGGCGACCCGCAGCACGCGGCCCCGGTGATCCACCTGACCGGCACCAACGGCAAGACGTCCACGGCGCGGATGGTCGAGGCCGTCCTGCGTGCCTACGGGCTGCGCACCGGGCGCTACACCTCGCCGCACCTGCAGCGCGTCACGGAGCGGATCAGCATCGACGGCGCCCCGGTGGCCGACGAGACCTTCGTGCGCGTGTGGGGGGAGATCCTCCCGATCGTGCAGACCGTGGACGCGGAGCTCGAGGCCGCGGGCGAGGTCCCGCTGACGTACTTCGAGGCGGTCACCACGCTGGGCTTCGCGGTGTTCGCGGACGAGCCCGTCGAGGTCGTCGTCCTGGAGGTGGGCCTCGGGGGTGTGACGGACGCGACCAACGTCGCGGACGCCGTCGTCTCCGTGGTCACCCCCATCTCCCTGGACCACACAGATCTGCTGGGGGAGACCGAGGCCGAGATCGCCGAGGAGAAGGCCGGCATCATCAAGCCCGGCGGCGCCCTCGTCTCCGCCGCCCAGGAGCGCGACGCCGCCCAGGCGCTGCTCGAGGCGGCGCGGGCGGCCGACGTGCCGTTCCGCTTCGAGGGCGTCGAGTTCGGCGTGCTCGAGCGCTCCCTGGCCGTGGGCGGCCAGCAGGTGTCCGTGCGCGGCCTCGCGGCCGAGTACCGGGACCTGTTCCTGCCGCTGCTCGGGGAGCACCAGGCGCAGAACCTCGCGGTGGCCGTGGCGGCCCTGGAGATGTTCCTGGGCGGCGGCGAGCGGCCGCTGGACGAGGAGCTGCTGCGCGAGGGGCTGTCCCAGGTCACCTCGCCCGGCCGGCTCGAGGTGCTGCGCACCGCCCCCACGCTCATCGTGGACGCCGCCCACAACCCGGACGGCGTGCGGGCCACGGCCCGCGCGGTGCAGGAGGCGTTCGGCTTCACCCGCCTCTCGCTGGTCGTCGGGATCCTCCAGGAGAAGGACGCGCCGGCCATGCTGGCGGCGCTCTACCGGGCGTTCGGCGACGACGTGGAGGACCTCGCGGTGACGCAGTCCTCCTCGGCCCGCGCCATCCCGGCGGGGGAGCTGGCCCGCATGGCCGTCGACGCCGGCTGGCCCGAGGACGACGTGTACGCCACCGAGTCCGTGCCGGACGCCCTCGAGTGGGCGGTCGGCCGCGCGGAGGCCCTCGAGACGAGCGCGGACGAACTGGCCTCCGGCACCGGCGGCGGTGTGCTCGTGCTCGGCTCGATCACCCTGGCCGCCGAGGTCCGCACCCTCGTGGGCGAACCCCGGCATGCCGGCCCTGTCACCGTGGCCGCCCGCGGCCTCGACCCCGCCGACCTGCTCGACGCCGTCGGGCTGGCGGACGCCGACGAAGACGATCTGGACCCGGAGATCCTCGAGCTGCTCGAGGACCGCGACGACGCCGGCGCCCGCCGCCGGCCGGAGGAGGACCGATGACCCCCGACCAGCCGGAGACCGGAGGCGCCACGGAGCAGGGGCGCTTCGGCGACGAGTCCTGGCGCCCCGCGCGTGAGACGCGAGCCCAGCGGCAGTGGCGCCCCGGCACTCGTCGGCGCCGCCGCTCCGTGCGCGCCCTGTTCACCTCCACGATCCTCATGCTCGAGGCGGTGCTCATCTTCTTCCTCGGGCTCATGCTGTTCGGCATGCACCGGGACGAGCCGGGCGCCTGGTGGTTCGTGGCGGGCTACTCCGCGCTGGCCGTCGTCGCGGTGCTGACCTGCGCCCTGGTGCGCAAGCCCGTCGGCATCGCGATCGGCTGGGCGATCCAGGCCGTCCTGCTGGCCTCCGGCTTCTGGGAGTACTCGATGTTCGTGGTGGGGGCCCTCTTCGCGCTGACGTGGGCGTACGCCGTGATCAAGGGCGGTGCCATGGACGTCGAGAACGCCCACCGGGACCGCCTCGAGGCCGCCTGGGAGGCCGAGCACGGACGCTGAGACCCGGGCCCCACTAGGGTGGGGCGGGAACCGGACCGCGCTCGCGGCCGTCCGACGACGCTAGGAGCACACCCCATGACGCACCACACCGAAGAGACCCTCGTCCTCATCAAGCCGGACGGGGTGGCCCGCAACCTGGTCGGCGAGATCCTCGCGCGCATCGAGCGCAAGGGCTACGTGATCGCCGATCTGAAGATGCTCACGCCCACCCGCGCCATGTTGGAGCGCCACTACGAGGAGCACCAGGGCAAGCCGTTCTTCGAGCCGCTGGTGGCGTTCATGGCCTCCGGCCCCGTGGTGGCCGCGCGCGTCACGGGCGATTCGGTGATTGAGGGGTTCCGCTCGCTGGCCGGCAAGACCGACCCCACCGTGGCCGCCCCGGGCACCATCCGCGGCGACCTGGGCCGGGACTGGGGCGAGGCCGTCCAGAAGAACCTCGTCCACGGTTCGGACTCGACCCTTTCGGCCGAGCGCGAGCTCGCGATCTGGTTCGGCTGAGCCCGTTCCGGGCCCGCACGACGGCGGCCGGTCACCCTGGTGGGGTGACCGGCCGCCGTCGTCGTGCCCGGTGGGGGAGCGCGGGCTCAGTCGATCCCGATGACCCCGAGGCCCAGTTCCAGCAGGATCGAGGCGAACACCAGGACGTAGAGGAGCACGATCACGGGCCAGGCCAGCTCCCGGGCGAGGCGGACGAGACCGGCCGGGGCCGGCAGCGTGCCGGTCTGCAGGTTCCGGGACGTCACGAGCACGAGCTGGGCGATGACCATGGCCCACACGATCATGCAGTAGAGGCAGAGCGTGCCGATGCTGTAGACGGCCGAGTACCAGAGCCACACGCAGAACGCGAAGCCCGCCAGGATCCCCGCGTTCATCAGCAGCCAGTACCAGCGGGCGAAGCGGGCGCCGGCGAGCAGGGACATCCCCACGGTGATGAGCACGGAGAACGCGACCACGCCGATGTACGTGTTCGGGAAGCCGAAGGTGTGGGCCTGCCACGACTGCATCACCTGGCCGCAGGACACCCACGGGTTGAGGTCGCAGGACGTGCGGTGCGTCGGGTCCGCGGTGAGGAGGGCGCGCTCGACGATGATGACGATCGTCGCCGTCAGCGCCACGAGCGAGGTGATCAGGAGCAGCGCCGCCGTCCCCGCGGGCCGGGCGTACCAGGTGAGCCGGGCCTCCTCGGCGGGGATGTCGTCGGCGGGGGAGAGGCGGATGTCGTCCGTCAGCGGGGTCGCAGGCATGGACACGATTCTAGGCGCGTGCCCGGGGCGGATGTGAGAGAATCGGCCCTGGCCGTCCCGTGGCCACACCGCGGGGCAGCCCGCTGCGCGCCCGACGTCGGGCCGCCGCCGAGGCGCCCCCGCGTCGAGCATCGTGCGGGAGGTGGACGCCGGGCCTCGCCCGTGTGCGTCCGTGCGCCGGCCGGCGGACGGCACGTGACGCCCAGGCCCCGATCTCGAGGGCGCAGCGGTTCCGCGCCGGGCCCTGACGGTCGACGCGGTCCACCCGATGACTTCTCGGAGTCCGCCTCCCGGCGCACCCGTGGCGCACGGCGCCCGGGGCAACGCGGCCGGCGGCGGACGCGGACACGCCGGGCGGCGGCGAGTGTGGCGTCGTCGGTCGGCGGGAGGTGCTGCCATGGCGGCCAACAACGAGGACACGACCCGCGCAGACGAACGCGTGGAGGAGACGGCCGAGCAGGCCGTGACGCAGACCGCGGCGGACACCGCCGCCGGGGCGGTTCAGCCGGAGCGGACCCCCGCGTCCGACGACGCCGCGGACGCGCCCGAGGAGCCGAGCGCGCCGACGCTGCAGGTCGACCCGACCGACCCGTTCGCCGTGCCGGCGAACCTGATCGAGGTCCTGCGCACCGAGACCACGTCCCGGCAGCGCTCCGAGGACGAGGACGCCGGAGAGTCCGAGGACCGGGCCGAGGGCGCCGTGGTCTCCCGCCGGCGCCGCCGACGCCGCCGCGGCGAGGTGGACATGGAGCTCGACGGCGGCGAGGCCGGCGATCCCGAGCACACCGTCACCCGCGTGCGCGCGCCGCGCCAGGCCGTGAGCACCGCCTCGGACACCGTCCAGAGCGTCAAGGGCTCCACCCGGCTCGAGGCGAAGCGCCAGCGCCGCCGCGACTCCCGCTCGGGCGGGCGTCGCCGCACCGTGATCACCGAGGCCGAGTTCCTGGCCCGCCGCGAGGCCGTGGACCGCAAGATGCTGGTGCGCCAGCGCGACCAGCGCATCCAGATCGCCGTGCTCGAGGACGGCGTGCTGGCCGAGCACTTCGTCTCGCACACCACGCAGGACTCGATGATCGGCAACGTGTACCTGGGCAAGGTCCAGAACGTGCTGCCGTCCATGGAGGCCGCGTTCGTGGACATCGGCCGCGGACGCAACGCCGTGCTCTACGCGGGCGAGGTCAACTGGGACGCCGCCCAGCTGGACGGCAAGCCGAGGAAGATCGAGAACGCGCTCAAGTCCGGCGACACCGTGCTCGTCCAGGTCACCAAGGACCCGGTGGGCCACAAGGGCGCCCGTCTGACCAGCCAGGTCTCCCTGCCCGGCCGCTACCTCGTGTACGTGCCGGGAGGCTCGATGACCGGCATCTCCCGCAAGCTGCCGGACGTGGAGCGCTCGCGTCTGAAGAAGATCCTCAAGGACCACCTGCCGCAGGACGCCGGCGTGATCGTGCGCACCGCGGCCGAGGGCACCTCCGAGCAGGAGCTGCAGAACGACATCAACCGTCTGCGCGCCCAGTGGGAGGGCATCCAGGAGAAGGCGTCCGGCACCAAGGTGCTCGCCCCCGAGCTGCTCTACGCCGAGCCGGACCTGACCATCAAGACGGTCCGCGACGTCTTCAACGAGGACTTCTCCGCCATGCTCGTGCAGGGCGAGGCCACGTGGGACAACATCGAGGCCTACGTGACCTACGTGGCCCCGCACCTGCTGGACCGGTTGCACCACTGGGTGCCGGAGGACCACGACGGCGAGGACCTGTACGCCACCCACCGCGTGGACGAGCAGCTCCACAAGGCGCTCGAGCGCAAGGTGTACCTGCCCTCCGGCGGCTCGCTCGTGATCGACCGCACCGAGGCCATGACCGTGGTGGACGTGAACACCGGCAAGTTCACGGGCTCCGGCGGCAACCTCGAGGAGACCGTCACCAAGAACAACCTCGAGGCCGCCGAGGAGATCGTCCGGCAGCTGCGCCTGCGGGACATCGGCGGCATCATCGTCATCGACTTCATCGACATGGTGCTCGAGGCCAACCGCGACCTCGTGCTGCGCCGTCTCGTGGAGTGCCTGGGCCGGGACCGCACGAAGCACCAGGTCGCCGAGGTGACCTCGCTCGGCCTGGTCCAGATGACGCGCAAGCGCATGGGCACCGGGCTCGTGGAGGTGTTCTCGGAGACCTGCGAGCACTGCGCCGGCCGCGGCATCATCATCAAGGACACCCCCGTCGAGCGGGGCCGCTCCGGCGGTGAGCAGCGCGGCGAAGCGGAGGGCCGCCGTCGTCGCCGGCGCCGGGGCAACGGCGAGGGCGAGCACGCCCACGCCGCCGCGGCCACGACGACGGGCGCCGAGCACGTCGACTCCGAGGACGAGCGGCAGCGCCGTGAGCGGGCCGAGGCCGCCCGGGTCGCCCTGCACTCGATCGCGAAGGCCTCCGGCAAGGTGGCCGAGGACGAGACCCCCGCGCAGGAGCCCGCCCCCGCCGAGCAGGCGGCGGACGCCGCCGAGGACTCAGTGGCCGAGGCCGTCGAGGCTGCGTCGGCCGGGCCCGCGAAGGCCGGGCAGCCGGCCGGGGCGGACGAGGAGGAGACGCCGCGTCGCCGGCGCCGTCGGGGCCGCCGCCGCGGCCGGGGCCGCACCGAGGAGTCGGGGGACACCGGCGCCGAGGTCGCGGGCTCTGAGGATGCCGCGCGGTCACACGACGACGGCCCCGCCGAGTCCGCCGATCAGCCCCGTCAGACGGAGGAGGAGGCCGAGCCGGCCGCCGCCGAGGCCCCCGAGCACCAGGACCCGGTCGCGCAGGCCGAGGAGGCCGAGTCCCCGGAGGACGCGGACGCGCAGGACGACCGTCCCCGCCGGTCCCGGCGTCGTCGGGGTGGCCGTGGGCGGTCCCGGCGGGACGGCGAGGCGGCCTCGACCGAGACCGACGCCGAGGACCAGGGCGCGGAGCGCGCGACGCCGTCGCGGCACGACGCCGCGGACGCCGAGTCCTCGGCGGCCGCGCCCGCGGAGGACGCATCGGAGCCGGTCGAGGATGCCTCGGCGCCCGTGCCCGCCGAGGATGCCCTGGCGCCCCGGCGCCGCCGGTCCCGCCGGGCCTCGAGCGACGGCGTCGTCCGTCCGGCCGCCGGTGCGGACGCGTCCGCCGAGCGGACGGCCGACCGCACGGACGCGGCTCCGGTGGAGGCCACCGAGCCCTCGCCCGAGGAGTCCACGGACGCCACCGAGGTCCACGAGCAGCCCGCCGCCCCGGCCGCCGTCGAGGAGGCCGTGATGGTGGAGCCTGCGGCGACCGAGCCGACGGCGGAGCCCACGGCGGACGCGGACCAGGCGTCCGCCGCGGACGCCCCGACCGAGGCCCAGGCGGCCCCGGCGCCCGGATCGCCGCGCCGGCGCTCGCGTCGTGCCGTGTCGTCCGACGGCGTCCACGTCCAGGTCCAGGCCGCGCCCGGCGGCGCCCAGGGCGGCCGCTTCACGGCGGCCGTGGCCGAGGCGTCCACCCCCGCCGAGCCGCAGGGTGCCGCCCCGGTGATGCTCGGCGTCGGCGTGAAGGCCGCCGACCTGGCCCGTCGCGGCCGCTGACCGTCGTCGGTGCCGCCGCCCCGGGCCTGCCCCGGGCGGCGGCGACGCGCCGACACGCCTCTGTTTGGTCCGGATGCCCGGCAGCGAGTATGCTGGACCATCGGTGTTCACCGCCCGCACGCTCCCGCATGTCCCGGTGAGGGACCGCCGGACCCGGACGCAGCCGCGGTCGAGGTGCGGGCGAGCAGAACCCGATCTGATCCATTGAAACGTCGAGAGAAGTGAGTCCCAAGTGGTGTACGCGATTGTCCGCGCTGGCGGCCGCCAGGAGAAGGTTTCCGTCGGAGACCTCGTTACCCTTGACCGCGTTCCCGCTGAGACCGGTGGCTCCGTCGAGCTGCCCGCTCTGATGCTGGTGGACGGGGACGAGGTCAAGGCTGGCGCCGATGCCGCCGGTGTGAAGGTGACCGCCGAGGTCGTCTCCCACTCCCGTGGCAAGAAGGTCGTCATCATGAAGTACAAGAACAAGACCGGCTACAAGAAGCGCCAGGGCCACCGCTCTGAGCTGTCCACGGTCAAGATCACCGGGATCGCCTGAGCCGTCACCGGCACCGGCGAAACCGAGCATCCGAGAGGTTAGGCAACAGCAATGGCACATAAGAAGGCCGGCAGTTCCTCGAAGAACGGCCGCGACTCGAACCCGCAGTACCTCGGCGTCAAGCGCTACGGCGGCGAGGACGTCAACGCCGGCGAGATCATCGTCCGCCAGCGTGGCACCAAGTTCCACCCGGGCCGCAACGTCGGCCGCGGCAAGGACGACACCCTCTTCGCGCTGTCCGCGGGCTCCGTGGCCTTCGGCCAGCGCCGCGGCCGCAAGGTCGTGGACATCGTCCCCGCCGCGGAGTGATCTGACACTCGTGCGGTCTGCGTGCGGACCCTCGCCCGGCGAGGACACCCGCACCCCCTGACGCCCCGGCGGGGGCGGGCCCGGCATCCACCGGACCCGCCCCCGCCGTCGGCGTCTCCGGCCCCTGGGCCGTCTGAGTCCGATCCCTCCAGCCCCTAGGAGCACTCCCATGGCAGCCTTCGTGGACCGCGTGGTCCTCCACCTCACCGCCGGCAACGGCGGGCACGGGTGCGTCTCCGTGCATCGCGAGAAGTTCAAGCCCCTGGGTGGCCCCGACGGCGGCGACGGGGGCGACGGCGGCGACATCACCCTCGTGGTGGACTCGCAGACCACCACGCTGCTGGACTACCACCACGCCCCGCACCGGTCCGCTGAGAACGGCCAGCCGGGCATGGGCGACCACCGCGAGGGCAAGAACGGCCAGTCGCTCGTGCTGCCCGTGCCGGACGGCACGGTGGTCAAGGATGAGCAGGGCAACATCGTGGCCGATCTCGTGGGGGAGGGCGCGACCTACGTCGCCGCCGCCGGCGGTCAGGGCGGCCTCGGCAACGCGGCTCTGGCCTCCGTGAAGCGCAAGGCGCCCGGCTTCGCGCTGCTCGGCCTGCCGGGGGAGAGCCGGGACCTGACGCTCGAGATCAAGACCGTGGCGGACGTCGCGCTCGTGGGCTTCCCCTCGGCCGGCAAGTCCTCCCTCATCGCTGCCCTGTCTGCGGCCCGTCCCAAGATCGCGGACTACCCGTTCACCACGCTCGTGCCCAACCTCGGGGTCGTGCAGGCCGGCGACGTGCGCTTCACCGTGGCCGACGTCCCGGGCCTGATCCCCGGTGCCTCGGAGGGCCGCGGCCTCGGCCTGGAGTTCCTGCGCCACGTCGAGCGCTGCGCCGCGCTCGTGCACGTCCTCGACTGCGGCAGCCTCGAGTCCGACCGCGACCCGATCGCCGACTTCGAGGCCATCGAGGCCGAGCTCGAGGCCTACGCGGTGGAGCCCGTCTTCTCCCAGGGCGGGGAGGGCGTCGTACCGCTGAACGAGCGGCCCCGCCTCATCGCCCTGAACAAGACCGACCTGCCCGACGGCGCCGCGATGGCGGACATGGTCCGCGACGAGCTCGAGGGCCGTGGCCTACGGGTCTTCGACATCTCCGCGCTGGCCCGCGAGGGCCTGGACGCCCTCAAGTACGCCATGGCCGAGCTCGTGGCGGAGGCCCGTTCCCGGGTGGTCGAGCCCGCGCCGGCCGCGCCCGTCGAGGTGCCGCGCCGGCATCGCCGCCGTGGCGAGCGGGCCGAATTCACGATCCGCCGCGAGGAGCGCAACCTCGAGCCGCTGTTCCGCGTGCGCGGCGAGAAGCCCGAGCGGTGGGTCGCCCAGACGGACTTCCAGAACGACGAGGCGATCGGCTACCTTGCGGACCGGCTCCAGCGGGCCGGCGTCGAGGACGGCCTGTTCAAGGCCGGTGCGAGGCCGGGCGACGCCGTCGTGATCGGCGACGACGTCACGGGCGTCGTCTTCGACTGGGAGCCCACGCTGTCCGCGGGAGCCGAGCTGCTCGCCGGGCCCCGTGGCACCGACCTGCGGCTCGACGAGCGCACCCGCGCGACCCGCGCGGAGAAGCGCGCCGAGCAGGATGCCCGCCGGGCCGCCCGTGCGGCGACCCGGGCCGAGATGGAGGCCGAGCGACGCTCCGGCCTGTGGACCGACACCGACGATCGAGAGGGATGATCCATGTCCGTGCGGCGCACCGTCGTCACCCGCTATCCGACCCCCGCCACGCGCGGCTCTGAGGACCCGCAGGCCAACCCCGTGACCTCGCGGGAGACGATGCAGGCCGCACGCCGAGTGGTCGTGAAGATCGGCTCGTCCTCGTTGACCACCCCGGACGGCCTGGACGTGGCGGCCATCGACCGGCTCGTGGACGTCCTCGCCGCCGAGCGGCAGAAGGGCACCCAGGTGGTGCTCGTGTCCTCCGGTGCCGTCGCGGCCGGCTTCCCCCACCTCGGGCTGGGCCGACGCCCCAAGGACACCGCCACCCAGCAGGCCTCGGCGGCGGTCGGCCAGAGCAAGCTCATGGCGCACTACACCACGAGCTTCGGCCGGCACGACACCGAGGTGGCCCAGGTGCTCCTGACCGCCGAGGAGCTCATGCGGCGCACCCAGTACACGAACGCGCACCGCGCCCTGTCGCGGCTGCTCACGCTCGACGTGATGCCGATCGTGAACGAGAACGACGCCGTGGCCACGCGCGAGATCCGCTTCGGCGACAACGACCGCCTCGCGGCCCTCACCGCCAACCTCTGCAAGGCGGACCTGCTGGTCCTGCTCTCGGACGTGGACGCCCTCTACACGGGCCACCCCTCCCACCCGGACGCGCGGCGCATCCCGGAGGTCGCCTCGGACGACGATCTGGCCGGCGTCGACGTGCGTGTGCCCGGTTCCGCGGGCGTGGGCACGGGCGGCATGGTGACCAAGGTGGACGCGGCCGGCATCGCGGCCACCACCGGCATCCCGACCCTGCTCACCTCGGCCGCGAACGCGGGCGCCGCGTTCGCGGGTCAGGACGTGGGCACATGGTTCTCCGCCACCGGCCGCCGCCGGTCCGCACGCGCGGCGTGGCTCGGCCTCACCGCGGAGGTCCGGGGCCGGCTCGTCATCGACGACGGCGCGGTGGCCGGGGCGATCGACCGCGGCCGCTCCCTGCTGGCCGCGGGCATCACCGGTTGCACGGGCGACTTCACGCCGGGCGACGTCGTCGAGATCGTGGACGCGCACGGCCGGGTGCGGGCGCGCGGCCTCGTGCAGTACTCCTCGTCGCAGCTGCCCGCCATGCTCGGGCGGACGACCGCCGACCTCCGCGAGGACCTGGGCGCGGGCTACGACGGCGTCGTCGTGCACGCCGACGACTGGGTGCGCCTGGCTCCGCCGCAGCGCTGACCGGCACGGGCTCCGGCCGCGGCGACGGACCGGGGCCTCGTGCCTCGTCCGGGGCGCTCGATAGGCTGGGGGCATGCAGACCACCGAGAGCACCGCACCCCAGGATCAGTCCGGCCGCCAGGACGCCGAGGCGCCGACGCCCGAGGTCGAGGAGGCCGTCCGCCAACGGGCCGAGTGGGCGCGTCAGGCCGTGCCCGAGCTGGCCACCGCCGACCGCGTCCGCAAGGACGCCGTCCTGCGCCACATGGCCGAGGCCCTGCGCGCCAACGCGGCCGCGATCATCACGGCCAACCGCGAGGACCGCAGCCGCGGCCGCGAGGCCGGCACCTCGGCGGCCATGCTGGACCGCCTCAAGCTGGACGAGGCGCGCGTCGAGGCGCTGGCCCTCGCCCTGGAGACCCTGGCCGGCCTGCCGGACCCCGTGGGCACCGTGGTCCGCGGCGGCCCGCTGCCCAACGGCGTGCGGATGAGCCAGGTGCGGGTGCCCCTGGGCGTCGTGGGCGCCGTGTACGAGGCCCGTCCGAACGTCACGGTGGACATCGCCGGCATCGCCCTGAAGTCGGGCAACGGCGTGATCCTGCGCGGCGGCTCGGCCGCGGAGTCCACCAATGCGGTCCTGATCCAGGTGCTGCGGGAGGCGCTCGTGGACCAGGGCTTCGACCCCAACATCATCCAGGGCATCGACGACCTCGGACGTCCCGGCGTCGCCGCCCTGATGGCCGCCCGTGGCGCGGTGGACGTCCTCGTCCCGCGCGGCGGCCGTGAGCTGATCCAGCGCGTGGTCCGTGAGGCCCGGGTGCC
Source organism: Micrococcus luteus (assembly GCF_014138885.1). Lineage (NCBI taxonomy): Bacteria > Bacillati > Actinomycetota > Actinomycetes > Micrococcales > Micrococcaceae > Micrococcus > Micrococcus luteus. The sequence goes on along the minus strand of NZ_JACJIK010000001.1, from coordinate 444,730 downwards.
CGTGATCGAGACGGGTGAGGGCAACGTGCACCTGTACGTGGACGCCTCCGCACCCAAGCAGATGGCGGTGGACATCGTGCTCAACTCGAAGACCCACCGCACCTCCGTGTGCAATGCGGCCGAGACCCTGCTGCTCCACCGGGACGCGGAGGAGGTGGGCCGAGAAGTGCTGCGCGCCCTCACCCGTGCCGGCGTGCTGCTGCACGTGGACGAGGCCGCGCGGGCCTGGCTGCCCACGCTCGCCGACCGCGGCGACCACGCCCGGGACGCCGTGGACGCCACCGAGGAGGACTGGGGCACCGAGTACCTGGACATGGAGATGGCCGTGCGCGTCGTGGACTCCCTCGACCAGGCGATCGAGCACATCGGCCGGTGGTCCACGGGCCACACCGAGGCCATCGTCACGAACGACCTGGCCGCGGCCGAGCGGTTCATCACCGAGGTGGACGCCGCGGCCGTCATCGTGAACGCGTCCACGCGCTTCACCGACGGCGGCGAGCTCGGCCTCGGCGCCGAAGTGGGCATCTCCACCCAGAAGATGCACGCCCGCGGGCCCATGGGCCTGGAGGAGCTCACGACCACCAAGTGGATCCTGCGCGGCGACGGGCAGATCCGCCGCTGAGCCGGGCTACGATGGACACCAGGACCCCTTCGGCCCGGCCCCGGCCCGGCCGTCTGACCCGCTGCACCGAGGAGCATCCATGCTGAACACCTCCCTGATCCTGGCCGCCGCCGAGGAGGGCCACCACGTCGTCAACGAGCTGCCGATGGACCCCATCTGGTACGGCCTGCTCGTCTTCGCGCTGCTGATGGCCGCCCTGGCCGCCACCATGTCCATGCGCTCCCGCGCGCTGCGCCTGCCCGAGCCCACCACCGCGGTCCAGCACCACGGCACCGGCCGCGGCTCGCACACCTCCGGTCACTGACGTCTCACCGGCCCGCCGCGTCGCCGCCTCCGCCGGGGGCGACGCGGCGGGCCGTCCGTTCGTCTCCTGAGCGCATGACCGTCGCCTCCCGCACCCCCGTCCCCGAGCCCACCGCCGGGGGCGTGCGCCGTCGTCGCCTCGGCATCATGGGCGGCACCTTCGACCCGATCCACCACGGGCACCTCGTGGCCGCCTCTGAGGTGGCCGCCGAGTTCGCGCTGGACGAGGTCATCTTCGTCCCCACGGGTCAGCCGTGGCAGAAGTCGGACCGGCAGGTCTCCCCGGCCGAGGACCGCTACCTCATGACCGTGGTGGCCACCGCCTCCAACCCCCGGTTCACCGTCTCCCGGGTGGACATCGACCGCCCCGGCGCCACCTACACCGTGGACACGCTGCGGGACCTGCGCCGCCTGCACCCGGACGCCGAGCTGTTCTTCATCACCGGCGCGGACGCCATGGGCCAGATCCTCACGTGGAAGGACGTGGACGAACTCTGGGGCCTGGCGCACTTCGTCGGTGTCACCCGTCCCGGCCACGACCTCTCGGACATGGGCCTGGGCGATGACGTGTCCCTGATGGAGATCCCCGCCATGGCGATCTCCTCCACGGACTGCCGGGAGCGCGTCCGCCGGGGCCGGCCCGTCTGGTATCTCGTCCCGGACGGCGTCGTCCAGTACATCGCCAAGCACCACCTCTACGTCTCGGAAGAGGAGACCTCGTGACCGTTCCCCAGACCACCCTGGACGCCCTCACCACCGCCGCGGCCGCCGCCGCGGACAAGCTCGGCACGCACATCGTCGCGTTCGACGTCGCCGAGCGGCTCGGCCTGACCGACGCCTTCCTGATCGCCTCCGGCGCCTCGGAGCGTCAGGTCAACGCGATCGTCGACGGCGTCGAGGAGGCGCTGCTGAAGGACGAGCAGCTCAAGCCGCTGCGTCGCGAGGGCCGGTCTGACGGCCACTGGGTGCTGCTCGACTACGGGCACTTCGTGGTGCACGTCCAGCATCGCGAGGACCGCGAGTTCTACGCGCTGGACCGCCTGTGGAAGGACACCCCGGCGATCGACCTCGGCCTGCCGGAGGAGAGCACCCGACCGGACGCGGCCGCCCAGGACGACGGCGCCTCCGCCTCGCACGCCTCCTGAGCGCGGTCGCGAGATGCGCCTGATCCTGCTGCGTCACGGCGAGACCGACTGGAACGCCCTGGACCGCTACCAGGGGCACACGGACATCGAGCTGAACGCCGAGGGGGAGCGCCAGGCGCGCCGCGCCGCCGGCGGCCCCGTGGGCGACCTGATCGAGGTCGCGGAGGAGCTCGTGGCCGTCTGCTCCCCGCTGGCCCGGGCGCGGCGCACGGCCGAGATCGTCCTCCAGGCCCGGGTGGGCGCGGCGTCCGTGGCCGTCGACCCGGAGCTGATGGAGCTGGCCGGGGGAGAGTGGGAGGGCCTGGAGCTCAGTGCCATCGCGGAACGCTGGCCGGACGAGCACCGCCTTTGGCGGGCCGAGCCGGCGCTCGACGCCGGCCCCGTGGGCGGGGAGACCCTGCGCGGGGGCGGCGAGCGGGCCCTGCGTGCGCTGCGCGGACACGTTCCCCCGCACTGGGCGGACACCCCGCGCGACGGTGGTGCCCACACCCTGCTCGTCGTGGCCCACGGTGCGCTGATCCGCGCGGCCACGGGGCTGCTCCTGCGTCACGAGGGCGAGGCCTTCGCGGCGATGGAACGGATCGGCAACGCCCGCGCCGCCGTGCTGCAGGGCGCGTTCACTGCCGACACCGGGGCCGAGGGCTGGGGCGATTGGACCCTCGAGGGTTACGGCATCTGAGGGCGCCCCGGCCTGGACGCCGATTTGGCGCCCGCACGGGGACCGTGTACGCTGGTCGAGTTGCCAGCGAGGCGAACGGGCCGGAAACGGCGCGTGAAGATCGCGGGTGGCGCCCACATCTGGGGGTATGGCGCAGTTGGTAGCGCGTCTGCATGGCATGCAGAAGGTCAGGGGTTCGAATCCCCTTACCTCCACCAGTCAGAAGGCCCGGTCCACACGGACCGGGCCTTCGTCGTCGTCGGACTCCCGTGCGGGGCCGGGAGGCGACCGCCGCCCCGCGACATCACCGCGGTTCTGCACTGCGGTGATGTCGCTCCGCCGCGGTCGGTGCGGGGGACACGCCGGGGTACGCTGCGCGCTCCGCCGCCGTGAGTGCGGGTTCCACCGCACGGCCCTCCCGCGCCGAGGCGACGGCGGCCTCGAGCACCGCCATCACGGCGACGGCCTGGTCGGGGGTGGCGGCGTCGCTGCTCGCGCGGCCCAGGATCGCGTCGCGCACGCCCGCGTAGGACCGCTGCTGGGCTCCGATCGGCGCGGGGACGCGCTCGGTGTTCCCCTCCCCGTCGTGCAGGAGGATCGGGTCCGGATCGACGCCCCAGCCCTCGGCGCCGGGGAGCAGACCAGCGCGCAGCTGAACCTCCTGCCGATCCGGCAGTTTCTTCACCGCGGAGCCACGCGTGCCGTGGACCGCGAAGCGCGGGCTGCCGCCGGCCACGAGCATCGACGCCTGCAGGACCACGCGCCGGCCCGGGTACTGCAGCACGCAGTGCGCCCAGTCCTCGACCGGGGCGCCCGGACGCAGGGCCGCGAGGTCGGCGTCTACGCGTTCGGGGACACCGAAGAGCAGGAGCGCCTGGTCGACCAGGTGCGGTCCGAGGTCGAACCAGATGCCGCCCCCGGGCACCGCGGCTTCCCGCCAGCGGTCCCGGACGGTCGGGCGGAAGCGGTCGATCCGGGACTCGAGGTGGACGACGTCCCCGAGCCGGCCGGAGCGGACCAGCTCGGCGATGCCCAGGAAGTCGCTGTCGAAGCGGCGGTTCTGGAACACCCGCAGCACCCGCCCGGTCTCGACCGCGAGGTCGCGAAGCTCCCGCGCCTCGGCGAGACTCAGCGTGAAGGGCTTGTCCACCACCACGTGCCTACCCGCCCTCAGGGCCGTGCGCGCGAGCGGCGCGTGTTGGTCGTTCGGGGCGGCGATCACCACGAGGTCCACGTCGTGGCGAGCCAGGAGCTTGTCCACGTCAGGCACCACGACGACGTCCGGCAGGTCCGCGTGCACCGCGTCCGGGCGGCTCGAGACGACATGGGTGAGAGCGAGTCCCTCCGTGGCGTGGAGCAGGGGGACGTGGAACGTCTTCCCGGCGAACCCGTAGCCGATCAGGGCGGTGCGGATCGGTGCGTCAGTGCGGGACATGCAGGACCTCCTGGGCTGGCGGGGGGGGCATGGGGGCGTCTCCTGCACGCTAGGCCGTGGCGTCGCGGCGGTCCATCGACGCCGCCCGGCCGGTTTGCGCGGTTGCCGCAGGCCGGGTATTCTGTTCAGGTGCTCCGGCCGGTCCGCCGGAAACGGAGTCACCACCCACCTGGGGGTATGGCGCAGTTGGTAGCGCGTCTGCATGGCATGCAGAAGGTCAGGGGTTCGAATCCCCTTACCTCCACCAGTCAGAAGGCCCGGTCCGTGCGGACCGGGCCTTCGTCGTCGTGACGGCCAGCTCGCCGTCGAGAACCACCGGTCACGACCGGGTTGCGGTCCAGCGTCGATCACGCATCGACGTCGCACAGCCCTTTCACGGCAGGCTCTCGGCGGACAGACTCGAGGCGTCTCCACCCGTGGAGCCCGGACCACCGGTGCTGCAGAGGCGGGGGCCGCCGGCCCTGTCCGGTTGACTCAGTGAGGAGCTGCCATGTCCGTCATCCGTACCCGTCGTCCCTCCCTCCGTCACCTGCCCGCCGCCGTCGCCGCCGCCGGCCTCATCACCACCGTCGCCCTCGCCGGCCCCGCCGCGGCCTGGGACGACGCCCATGGCCCCCAGGCCGGCTACTTCCAGGCCGTCGACCACGAGAACGTCACCGCCGCCTTCTTCCAGACCTACGACGGCTACGACCCGGAGGACCTCACGCTCACGCTCACCCCGGTGGCCGAGGACGGCACCCGCCTGGAGGGCGGCCAGGAGGTGGAGTTCACCGGCCTGGACGTCATCGACGGCGGCGCGGTGGACGTCCTGGAGACCCGCCGCGCGCTCGGCGCGGCCGGTGAAGGCCTCGTGCGGTACGACGTCGTGGCCGACGGGCAGATGCTGAACATGGGCATCACGCTCCAGGCGGACGCCGACCTCGCCGACGATCAGGGGGCGGCCGTGCACGCCGTCGACGGCCCGCAGATGGCCCACCTCGGGGACCGGCCCCTGGCCTGGGACTCGGCCGTGCAGTTGGCACCCGGGGTGGCGGGCGCCGAGATCGTCCACCTGGTCGCCGCGCCGACGATGGAGAACACCTACGCGACGGTCGTGGCCGAACCGGCCCACGGTGAGGTCTTCGCGTTCCGTGACTCGGAGCACTCCGAGCTCCGTGCCTGGTACATCCCCGACGAGGGCTTCGTCGGTACGGACACCTTCACCGTCGACTTCCACAGCGACCACGTCGCCCACGTCCAGACCGTCACCGTGCATGTCGGCGAGGAGATCTCCGCCGCGTACGACGGCTTCCTCGATGCCGAGGACGGCGTCCTCAACGGGAAGCCGCTCGACCTGACCGACCCGGACACCGCAGCGGCGCTCGCCGCGTTCCGGGGCGACGAGGCCGCCCCGGCTCCGGAGGATGAGGAGGAGCAGACCGCTCCGGTCGAGGGCGACGCCGACGAGCAGCACACGACCCCGGACACCGTCGAGACGGGGCAGTCCACCGGCTGGTGGCTGGCCGGCCTCGGCGCCGCCGCCGCGGGGGTGCTGGTCGCGGCGCGTCGTCGTCTCGGCCTGACCCGCTGACGGCCCGCCGCACACGGCCCCGTCGACGCGCCGCCCCTCTCACACACAGGGGCGGCGCGTCCGTGCCGGCCTGACACGCGGCCGGCAGTCCGCGGGTCAGTCGCCGAGGCCCGCGAGCAGCAGGTCCAGTCCCTCCTCGAAGGGTGCGTCCGCATAGGGGTTCCGCGCCCCCGTCGCGCGCGTGCCCCCGCCCGCCCGGAAGGCCTCGGCGGCCGCGCCAAGCGCGGGCAGGCGCTCCTGCGCCCCCGCCACCTCGAAGATGTCGGCCGGAGCGTCGACGTCGTACGCAGACCCGTAGATGAACGACTCGAGCGCGATCACCCGGGCCAGCACCTGCTCCGGCGCCAGACCGGTCCGGGCCAACACCGCGCACACCGTCTCGTAGACCCGCTGCGTCGACGGGGCTCCCTCGATCGGCAGGGTCGCGATGAGCGGGATCAGCGGCGGATGGGCCGCGAAGACGTCGCGGTAGGAGCGCGCCCACGCCCGCAGGGCGGCGACGACGGGCACCTCGCCCCGGATCGCGGCCTCCAGCTCGACGAGCGAGACCTCGCCCATCACGGCGTCCTGCAGCAGGACGAGCAGCTCATGCTTGCCGCTGATGTGGTTGTAGAGCGCGCTCGGCGCCACGCCCAGGCGACGGCCGACCGCCGCCATGGTGAGCCCTTCGTATCCCTCGGTGCGGGCGACCGCGAGCGCCGCGTCCGCGATCGCTTCGCGGCTCAGAGCGGGGGAGAGAGGTCGTCCGCGGCGGCGGCGCGCCCGGGGCGGTTCAGTGGTCTCGTCCATCCGGCCATTCTGACCCGTCGGACGGGCAGGAGGTGTCAGGCCGGCTACGGACCAGCCTTCCCTTCCCGGCGCGCGGCCCGTACAGTGAGCGCCGACACTCTAAATGAACGGCATTCACCCGGGCCCCGCCCGATGCCCCGTCCCCGCCAGAGGAGCACCCCATGACCACCGCCCCCGCCACCGCCGGCCGCGAGCGCCGGACGAGCGACGTCGTCGTGATCGGCGCCGGCCCGGCCGGCCTCATGGCCGCCCGCACCGCGAAGGCCCAGGGCCTGTCCGTCACCGTCCTGGAGGCTCGCCGGCGCGTCGGCGGCCGCACCTGGAACGGCCTGGTCGAGGGCGCCGACGGCAAGGACCACTTCATCGAGATCGGCGGCCAGTGGATCTCCCCGGACCAGACCCGCCTCATCTCCCTGGTGGAGGAGCTCGGCCTGCCGACGTTCTCCCGCTTCCGCGACGGTCGCAACGTCTACGTGGACCCGCGCGGAGAACGCCACGTCTACGACGGCCTCGACTTCCCGGTGGCCGAGAAGACGGACCGGGAGATGGATCGCCTGATCGCCAAGATCGACGAACTGACCGCCGAGATCGACGCCGCCGCCCCGTGGGAGCACCCGCGGGCCGCCGAGCTGGACAAGATCTCCTTCCGGCACTGGCTGGAGCAGCAGTCCGACGACCCGGAGGCCATCGACAACGTCTCCATCTACATCGCCTCCGGCATGCTGACCAAGCCCTCCCACACCTTCTCCCTGCTCCAGGCGCTGCTCATGTCCGCCTCGGCCGGGTCGTTCCGCAACCTGGTGGACGAGGACTTCATCCTGGACAAGCGCGTCGAGGGCGGCATGCAGTCCGTGTCCCTGGCCATGGCCGCCGAGCTGGGCGACGACGTCGTCCTCGGCCAGCCGGTGCGCACCCTGCGCTGGGCCGAGCCGGACCCGTCCACCGCGGACGAGAAGAACGGGGTGGCCGCGGACGTGCGCAACGGCGTGGCGCACGACGGCGCCGCCGGCGACGTCGTGGCGCTCACTGACGACTACGAGGTGCACGCCCGCTACGCGGTCCTGGCCGTCCCGCCGAACCTCTACAGCCGCATCTCCTTCGAGCCGCCGATGCCGCGCGAGCAGCAGATCGCGCACCAGCACATCTCCATGGGCCTGGTCATCAAGGTGCACGCCGTGTACGAGACCCCGTTCTGGCGCGAGGAGGGCCTGTCCGGCACGTGCTTCGGTGGGGGCCGTCTCGTCCAGGAGATCTATGACAACACCAACCGCGGCGAGAACCTGGCCGGTGGCGCCCCGGGCAAGGAGGACCCGCACGGCACCCTCGTCGGCTTCGTGTCCGACGTGTACGCGGAGCAGATGTGGGCCCTGCCGGAGGAGGAGCGCAAGGCCGCGATCCTCGGCGCCATGGCCGAGTACCTCGGCCCCCGGACCCTCGAGCCGATCGCGTTCTTCCTCTCGGACATGGCCGCCGAGGAGTGGACCCGAGGCGCCTACGCCACCAGCTACGACCTCGGCGGGCTCTCCCGCTGGGGCCACCTCCAGAACCGCCCGACCGGTCCCATCCACTACGCGTGCTCGGACATCGCAGCCGAGGGCTACCAGCACGTGGACGGCGCGATCCGCATGGGCGAGGCCGCCGCCCTGGCCATCGCCGAGCGGGAAGCCACCGACGCGGGGCAGCCCACCGGCTGACCGGCCCGACGGACAAGGACATCCTCATGAGCGCATCCACCCCACGACGCCGCGTCGTCGACAATGAGGGACACGAGCACGTGTACCCGACCACCTCCGCCATCGAGCAGGTCAACCTGCTCAACCCGGGCGGGGTGAGCAACAAGGGGCTCCAGGCCGGCAAGGTCGGCCTGCTCGGGGCGGTGGTGATCGGCGTCTCCGTCGTCGCCCCCGCCTACACGTTGACCTCGGGCCTCGGGCCGACCATCAGCACCGTCGGCACCCACGTGCCCGCGATCCTGCTGCTCGGCTTCATCCCGATGCTCCTGGTGGCCCTCGGCTACCGGGCGCTGAACACGCGGGTGCCGGACTCCGGCACGTCGTTCACCTGGGCCACGCACGCCTTCGGGCCGTATGTCGGGTGGATGGGCGGCTGGGGGCTCATCGCCGCCTCCGTGATCGTGCTGTCCAACCTGGCGGCCGTCGCCGTCGACTTCACGTTCCTGCTGCTCGCCCAGATCACCGGGAGCCAGGCCATCGCGGACCTGGCCGGCAACCTGTGGGTCAACATCCCCCTGACCCTGGTGTACCTGGCCCTGGCCGGATGGATCTCGCACCGCGGCATGGAGACCACCAAGCACCTGCAGTACATCCTGGTGGCCTTCCAGATCCTGGCCCTCGGTGCGTTCGCGGTCGCCGCCCTGACGCAGTCCTCCCGTGGCGCGGGCTTCGACCCCACCCCGGTGCAGCTGGACTGGTTCAACCCGTTCACCGCGGGCGACTTCAGTGTGGTCGCGGCCGGCGTCTCCCTGTCCATCTTCCTGTTCTGGGGCTGGGACGTGACCCTCACGATGAACGAGGAGACCAAGGACCCCGAGCGCACCCCCGGCCGGGCCGCCGCCGTCACCGTGTTCGTCATCATCGCCGTCTACATCCTGTCCGCCCTGGCCGTGATCTCCTGGGCGGGCATCGGCTCCGAGGGCCTGGGCGCGGGCAACCCGGACAACCAGGAGTCGATCTTCGCGGTCCTCGCCGGCCCGATCCTGGGCCCCTTTGCCGTGATCATGTCCAGCGCGATCCTCGTCAGCTCCCTGGCCTCCCTGCAGTCCACCATGGTCTCCCCGGCCCGCACCCTGCTGGCGATGGGCTTCTACCGGGCCGTACCCGCGCGCTTCGCCGAGCTGAGCCCCCGGTTCAACAGCCCGGCCTTCGCGACCTGGGTGTGCGCGGGCTTCGCCGGCCTCTTCTACGTCGTCACGCGGCTGCTCTCCGAGAACGCCCTGTGGGACACCATCACCGCTCTGGGCCTGATGATCTGCTTCTACTACGGCATCACCGCCCTGGCCTGCGTCTGGTACTTCCGCCGCGAGTGGTTCACCTCGGTGGGCAACGCCCTCACCACCTTCCTGTTCCCGCTGATCGGCGGCCTCGTGCTGCTGGTGATGTTCTGCGTGACCGCGATGGACTCCACCGACCCCGACTACGGCTCCGGCTCCTCCGTGTTCGGTGTCGGCACCGTGTTCATCCTGGGCATGGGCGTGCTGGCCATCGGCGTGGTACTGATGATGTGGACGCGGCTGCGCCACCCGGCCTACTTCCGTGGCGAGACCCTGCCGCAGACGGACTCGACCCGACCCATCCCGATCATCCGTCCGGACGACGACGGCACTGCCGTGGTCCGGGACCCCAACGAGAGGACCCACTCATGAGCACCCCCACCGGCTATCGCGTGCAGGACCCCAGCACCGACCAGGTCGTGGAGACCTTCCCCGCCCTCGCCGACGGTGAGGTCGACCAGGTGCTGGCCGCCGCCGAGACCGCCCAGCGCGCATGGGCCGCCCGCCCCATCGAGGAACGCGCCACCATCGTGCAGAAGGTCGCGGACCTCTTCGAGGAGCGCAAAGACGAGCTCGCGCAGATCATCGCCACCGAGATGGGCAAGCGCGTGACCGAGGGCGTCGAGGAGGCGGAGTTCAGCTCGGCCATCTTCGGCTACTTCGCGGACAAGGGCCCCACCCTCGCCGCGGACCGCCCCATCGAGACCTACGGGGGCGGCCGCGCCATGATCCGCCACCTGCCCCTGGGTGTGCTGCTGGGCGTCATGCCGTGGAACTTCCCGTACTACCAGATCGCCCGTTTCGCCGCGCCGAACCTCATGCTCGGCAACGCGATCGTGCTCAAGCACGCCGAGATCTGCCCCCGCTCGGCCCTGGCCGTGCAGCAGATCATGGACGACGCCGGCGTGCCGGCCGGCGTGTACACCAACGTCTTCGCCACGCACGACCAGATCGCCGAGTTCATCGCCGACCCGCGCGTGGCCGGCGTGTCCCTGACCGGCTCCGAGCGGGCCGGCTCCGTGATCGGCGCGCTCGCGGGCCAGCACCTCAAGAAGGCCGTCCTCGAGCTCGGCGGGTCGGACCCGTACATCGTGCTCGACGCCGAGGACCCGGCCGAGGCCGCCCGCACCGCGTGGGCGACCCGCATGTACAACATGGGCCAGGCCTGCAACTCCAACAAGCGCATGATCGTCACGGCGGACATCCACGACGCCTTCGTGGCCGAGCTGGTGTCCCTGGCCGAGGCCATGAAGCCCGGGGAGGCCGCCGACGAGGACCCGACGGTGTTCACCCCGCTGTCCTCGCGCGGTGCCGCCGAGCGCCTGGCCGAGCAGGTGGAGCGGGCCCGGCAGCAGGGGGCGACCGTCCACGTCGGCGGGACCGTCACGGACGAGGCGGGCGCCCGCTTCGCCCCGGCCGTGATCACGGGCGTCACCTCCGAGATGGACGCCTACCGCGAGGAGCTCTTCGGCCCCGTCGCAGTCGTCTACAAGGTGGAGTCCGCGGACGAGGCGCTCGCCCTCGCCAACGACTCCCAGTACGGCCTGGGCGGCGCCGTGTTCTCCCAGGACGAGGCCAAGGCCGAGCGGATCGCCCGGCAGCTCGAGGTCGGCATGGCCAACGTCAACACGCCGGCGGGCGAGGGGGCGGAGATCCCCTTCGGCGGCGTCAAGCGCTCCGGCTTCGGCCGCGAGCTCGGCCCGCTCGGCATGGACGAGTTCGTCAACAAGCAGACGTACTTCGTCCAGGACTGACACCCCACGACGACGACGGGCCCGCCTCCGGTGACCGGAGGCGGGCCCGTCCGCGTCCCCCGGCGAGGCGGGAGCAGTGGGTCAGCGACGCGCCAGACGTTCCAGCAGACGCTCCTCTGCGTCCTCGCCCGGGGTGATCCCGCGCGGGATGCGGAACAGGAAAACGAAGCCGAGCAGCCACCACAGGCCGAAGAAGGCATAGGCCATCGGGGCGATGGAGGCGGGCATCCCCGGAATGTAGAGGCTGAGCAGCCCCGCAGTGAGGATCACACCGGTCACGCCCAGCACTCGCCCGGCGGTCGCGCCGCCCGCGCGGAAGGGGCGGTCCATCTCCGGCTCGCGGCGGCGCAGGAGCAGGAACACGACGCAGACCATCATGTAGGTGAACACGATGGACGGGGATCCGGAGTCGACGAACCAGCCCAGGGCGCCCGCGCCGAAGAACGGCGCCGCGATGGAGAGCACGCCGATGAACAGCACCGCGTTCGACGGGGTCCGGTACTTCGGGTGGATGTGTCCGAACCAGCGGGGCAGCATGCCCGAGACGCCCATCGCGTAGAGCAGGCGAGCCGCGCCCATGAGCAGGGCGATCCAGGAGGTGAGGATGCCGGCCATGCCGCCCACGAGCAGCACGTTGGCCATGGCCGGGCTGTGGAACAGGGCCGCCATGGCGTCAGCCGTCACGAGGTCGGAGTTCACGAGCTGCTCACGGGGCATCGAGGACGCGTTCGTCAGGATCACCATGATGTACCAGAGGGTCGCGGCGGCCACCGAGACGATGATCATCACGCCCATGCGGCGAGGGGGCATGTTGAGCTCCTCGGCCGACTGCGGGATGACGTCGAAGCCCACGAAGAGGAACGGCACGACGACCATCACCGTGAAGAGGCCCCGGGCGTCCGTGAAGAGGGGCTCGAAGTTCGCGACGGAGCCACCCGTTCCGGCCCCGAACACCAGGAGAGCGCCGATGACGAGCAGCGTGGCGACGACGATCGTCTGCACGATGCCGGCCAGTTTGACGCCGATGTAGTTGATCCAGGTGATGACCACGGCGGCCCCGGCGCCGACCAGCGCCCAGACGAGGTAGACGTCCGAGCCGAAGGCGTTCCACAGCGGGATCGACTCGATCTCGGGCCAGATGTACGCGGCGGTGCGGGGGAGGGCGACGGCCTCGAACGCGACGATCGAGATGTAGCCGCCCGTGATGCCCCACGAACCGAGGAAGCTCCACCGCGCGCCCATGCCACGCAGCAGGAAGTGATGCTCGCCTCCGGCCTTCGGGATCGCTGCGACGAGCTCGGCGTACACCAGCGCGACGACGGTCATGATCAGGCCGCCGGAGACGATCGCGATGATCGAGCCCAAGGTGCCGGCGTTCTTGAGCCAGCCGCCCACGAGGACGACTCAGCCGAAGCCGATCATGGCGCCGAAGCCCATGGCGTAGGCGTCGAGCGACGAGAGGGTCTTCTTGAGACCCGGCCCTGTCTCGGGCGGGGAAGAGGTCACGTGGCTCATGGAGCCCCCTTTCTCGGGGGTGGGGGAGTGATGACCGCCATATTCTCCCCGATCGTCGGCCAGGGTCGTCTCCGTCGGCTGGGTGCCTACCGCACAGCGGGTTCTAGGCTGGCGCGCCCTTGTCCCTTCATCCGGGGCGTGGCCATCATGGATCGGATCCCCGTCGAGAACTGCAGAATCGAGAATGTCTGATGTACCCCACCCCGATGACCTTCGACGTGGCGCGTGCCGGCCGCGCTCTCGCCCAGGTCAGTGTCCGCACCCTGGCCACCGCGGCCGGCCTCGAGAAGGAGCAGCTGCGCCGCTTCGAGAAGGGGCTGGCCGACCTGCGGGTGGACGAGCGTCTGCGTCTGGAGAAGGCCCTGCGGAAGTACGGCGTCGGGCTGGTCCCGGAGGACGAGTTCGGCGGCACGGGGGTCCGCCGGATCTTCACCGCCGAGAAGTCCCGGCGCCTCGAGGCCATGGAGAACGAAGGCGGCCCCGCCTACGAGGACGACATCTGAGTCCTCTGCCGACAGGCGGACGGCCCCGCATCCCGGACGGGGATGCGGGGCCGTCGTCGTCGGTCCGCCGGTGGCGGGGGCTCAGGCGGACCGCAGCGCCTTCGTGACCTCGCTCAGGCCCTCCTTGAGGAGGTCCTCACCGATGGTCAGCGGCGGCAGGAAGCGGATGACGTTGCCGTAGGTGCCGCACGTGAGCAGGATGACGCCGGTGGCGCGCACGGCCGCGGCCACGGTGGCGGTCAGCGTCGCGTCCGGCTCGCCGGTGGCGGGGTCCACGAACTCGATCGCCATCATCGCGCCGCGGCCGCGGACCTCGGCGATGCGGTCGTCGGCGTTCTGCTCGAAGTGCTCGCGGATGACCTGCTCGATCCGGCGGGCCTTCTCCAGGAGACCGCCCTCCTCGACGGCCTCGAACACGGCGAGCGCCGCCGCCGTGGCGACGGGGTTGCCCCCGTAGGTGCCCCCGAGGCCGCCCGGGTGCACGGAGTCCATCACCTCGGCGCGGCCGGTGACGCCGGAGAGCGGCATGCCGCCGGCGATGCCCTTGGCGGTCGCCATCAGGTCCGGCTCGATGCCCTCGGTCTCGGAGGCGAACCAGGTGCCGGTGCGGGCGATGCCGGACTGGACCTCATCCGCGATGAACAGGACGCCGTTGGCCTTGCACCACTCGACCACGGCCGGCAGGAAGCCCTCGGCCGGGACGATGAAGCCGCCCTCGCCCTGGACCGGCTCCATGATCACGGCGGCCAGGTTGTCGGCGCCGATCTGCTTCTCCAGCGCGGAGATGGCACGCTGCGCGGCCTCGGCGCCGGACAGGCCGTCGCGCAGCGGGTAGGAGCCGGGCACGCGGTAGATCTCGGGGGCGAACGGTCCGAAGCTGTGCTTGTAGGGCATGGACTTGGCGGTGAGCGCCATCGTCAGGGTGGTGCGGCCGTGATAGGCGTGGTCGAACGCGGCCACGGCCTGCTTGCCGGTGTAGGCGCGGGCCACCTTGACGGCGTTCTCCACGGCCTCGGCGCCGGAGTTGAACAGGGCGGTGCGGGTCTCGCCGGGGATCGGGCTGGTGCGGTCCAGCTGCTCGGCCACGGCCACGTAGCCCTCGTAGGGCGTGATCATGAACGAGGTGTGGGTGAACCGCGCGACCTGCTCCTGGACGGCGGCCACGACGCGCGGGTGGGAGGCGCCCACGGAGGTCACGGCGATGCCGGAGGCCAGGTCGATCAGCCGGTTGCCGTCCACGTCCTCGAGGATGCCGCCCGCGGCGCGGGCCGCGTACACCGGCATGGTGGTGGCCACGCCGGCCGGGACGGCACGCTGCTGGCGCTCGGCGAGCTCACGGGAGCGAGGGCCGGGCAGCTCGGTGGCCAGATGGCGGGTCTGCTCGAGGTCGGGGGTGGCGGTCATGGGGGTGCCTCCTGGGGACGGCTCACGGGGAGCGGGGACGACGGGTGGGCACGACAACGACGCGTCGGGCCGCGTCCTCCCATGGTGGGGCGTTGAGTCCATGCCGTCCAGTGATCATCTGGCATGGCGGCTATGCTCATCCGGCATGGAGGAGAAACTGCTCCGGGCCTTCGTCACGGTGGCCGAGGTCGGCACGGTCTCGGGGGCGGCGATCCGCCTGGATCTCGTGCAGTCCGCGCTCAGTCGGCAGCTGCAGCGGCTGCAGCGTGAGCTGCGCCTGCCCCTGTTCGCCCGGGTCAGCGGCCGGCTCGAGCTGACGACGGCCGGCGAGGCGTTCCTCCCGGTGGCGCGCGAGGTTCTCGTCGCCCATCGACGGGCGGAGCAGGCGGCCCGCGCGCTCGCCTCCGGGCGGCTCACGGACGTGGCCGTGGCCGCACCGGGCACCACCCTCATCGACGTCGTGCTGCCGTTCGTGGCCACCTTCGGCGAGGAGGACCCGCGCCCGCGCGTGGCGGAGACCCAGCTCGACGACTCGCTGCTCGACGCCGTCGCGCGGCACGACCTCGTGGTGATGCCGACGGTGCCGCCTCCCTCCGTCGCGTCGCTGCCGCTGATGGACCTGCCGGTCTGGGCGTACGTCGCCCCGGGCCACCCCTGGGCAGGCCGGACGCGGGTGTCCCTCGACGACCTCGTGGCCCAGCCCGTCGTCGCGCCCGCCCGCACCTTCATGGCGCGGCGCGTCCTCGACGGCGCCGTGGCCGTGGCGGGCCTCACGCCACCGGCCCTCGTCGAGGCGAACTCCGGGCGGGTGGCCCAGGCCCTGGTCGCGACGGGGGCGGGCGTCGCCGTCGTCACCGAGGACCCGGCCTTCGAGCTGACGCCGGTGCGGGTCATCGCGCAGGGGCGGGCGCTCGCGGTGCGACTGCACGCGGCATGGCGGGAGGATCACTTCGCCGCCGCGACGCTGGAGGCGATCGCCCGTCGGCTGCAGGCCTTCGTCTGGGACCGCTATGCCGAGCCCGGGGATGCGGCGTCCCACATGAAGAGTGAGTGAATTCTGCGGCTGCGGCCAGGCGGCGCTCACCAGATGCACATGTGGCAGATAGGATCGACGTGTCCGTGACCCACGTCACCTGCACTCACTCGGGGTGACACCACGCCCGCACCGCCGAACCGGAGGACCCCATGTCCCTGCAGTTCCCCGCCCGCCTGTCCGCCGCCGCCCTCGGTGCAGCCGTCCTCGTCGGCGTCGCCGCCGCCCCGGCCCACGCCGCCACCTGGACGCCCGAGCACGGCACCCCGTCCGGCACGTTCGTCAGCGCGGACGACGACCTGATGGAGTTCGTCCTCTACGACAACTTCGCGACCGAGGACATCCGTGCCGTCGTCGTCACCGCGTCGGGGGAGGAGACCGAGATCCAGGTCGACTTCATCACCGAGGACGACATGGGCGCCGTGTTCATGCACGACATCGAGCAGGTCCTCGGCGGCGACCTGGCGCAGCCCTACGAGGTGCACGTCTACGGCGCCGGCCAGCTCGCCTTCGGCGCGGCCTTCGCCGCCGACGGCACCATGACCCCGATCGAGGCCGAGGAGTTCATCCCGTTCGAGGACTGGGCCGAGGTCGCCACGTGGCGGGTCTACACGGACCAGAACGCGACCGTCGTCGAGTCCCTCGTGACCGAGGACGGCGGCGTGCCGAGCCCGATCGACGCCGAGCTCACCGTGGCGCCGAAGCACGGGACCGTCGAGATCGGCGGGACCTCCTTCGGCTACACCCCGGAGAAGGACTTCCTCGGGACCGACACCTTCACCGTGGTGATGACCGCGAACGGCGTCACCCGGACGGTCGAGTTCACCGTGGAGGTGCTCGACCTGCCGGGCGACTCCACGCCCACCCCGATCGACCCGGCGCCGGCCCCCGAGCCGCAGCCGGAGCCGGAGCCGGCTCCGGAACCCGAGCCCGCCCCCGAGCCGGCTCCGGAACCCGAGCCCGCCCCGGAGGAGCCGGTCGATCCGGCCCCCGCCCCCGAGGAGCCCGCCGAGCCCGAGCAGCCGGCCGAACCGGTCGTCGACGAGGGCGAGCCCGCGGCCCCGGCTCCCGAGTAGCCGGCCGAGGACGGCCACACCGTCCCGGACACGGTCGAGACCGGCAACGGCTCCGCGTGGGGCCTGGCCGCCATCGGCGCCCTGGCCGCCGGCGTTCTGGTGCGCCTGCGCCGCACCTTCGGCCTGGCCTGAGCCCGCACCGAGGCGGCCGGGGCGCACCCGCGTCCCGGTCGCCTCGGCCATCCCGAACGGACGACGCGCCGGGCCGAGGCCGGAGCGCGTGAGACCATGCCGTCGTCGGACGCGGCCCCGGGCGGGCCGCGTCGATGCACACGAGGGGAGAACCCGGATGAACACCACCGTCCGACGCGCCCTGTGGGTGGTCCTGGTGCTGCTGTGCCTGGGACTCGTGTTCCTCGCGCTGCGCGGGGTGCTGGCGGTCGGCGCCGTGCCGATCAGCGCCGCCCCCACCCTCAGCGCCACGGCGTCCGCGACCCCGTCGCCGTCGCCGTCGCCGTCCTCGGCACGCTTCACGCCCAGCCCCGCAACGACGGCCACCCCGACCCCGACGCCGAGCCCGTCCTCGGCGTCACCCACGCGGGAGGCGGCGGTTCCCGTCGAGACCCAGGAGCTCGCCGGCACACCCACGCCGTCCGAGGAGCCGACCCCCACCGAGGAGCCGGCGCCGTCCGAGGAGCCGGCACCGTCCGAGGAGCCGACCCCCGCCGCGGCCGCCCACCTCTCCGGCCCCGCCGCCCCGTGGGACGAGGTCACGGCGACGCCCGTGCACGTGGACGTCCACCAGGACGGCGAGCAGATCGTCGGAGCGGGGATCGACCTCACGCAGTTGGATGAGGGCGGCGACCTGGACCCGGAGCCACAGACGGTCGGCTGGTACGGCCCGCCGCAGTGGGGCACCACGCCGGGGGAGCGGTCCCGGTACGCGGGGGTCCTGGCCGGGCACGTCGTCTACCACGGCGTGCGGGACGTGTTCTGGAACCTGGGCGACGTGCGCGCGGGTGCCGTCGTCGTGGTGACATACGACGACGGCACGCAGGCCGCCTTCGAGGCGGACGCGGACGCGGTCTCGATGGAGAAGGAGGCGCTCACCCAGGATCCGTCGCACCGCTGGGCATGGGAGCCCGGGGGCGACGACGCGAAGGTCACGCTGATCACGTGCGACCTCGTGCCGGGCACCGGGATGGCCGGGAACGCCTTCAACAACTGGGTGGTGCAGGCCACCCGCGTCGCCTGAGGCCGCGGCGACCCCGGGGCCGGGAGGCCGGAGGGGTACCCTGGGGAGGCCGGGGCGGCCGACCGCGTCGGACCGCCCTTGACCCCGTGACCGGGTGACGACCGCCGAGAGGACCTGCGCCCATGAGCCGAGCCGACATCGCCCCCGCCCGCGTGCACCCCCGCCGCTGGAGCGTGGCCGTCGGAGGGGCGCTCCTGAGCATCACCCTGGCCACCGGCGGCTGCAGCGTCGCCGAGGAGCCCGGACAGACCGGTGGCACGGAGGCGGGGAACACCTACCTGGAGGGCGTGCTGGCCAGCCCCAGCCAGACGTCCGCCGACCCGCTCGCGGCGGACATCCAGTTCGCGGGTCTGCTGCTGCGCAACCACCGCGACGCGATCCAGCAGTCCGATCAGGTGCTGGGCAAGGACGGCGTGGACCAGGAGATCCGGGCCACCGCCGAACGGATGAAGTCCGAGCACGAGGAGCGGGCGGGCCGGCTCGAGTCGATGCTCGAGGGCTGGGGCGTCCCCTCGGATGACGTGCGCGGTGCGGGTGCCGAGGCGACCCCGTCTGCGCAGCCCGAGTCCACGGAGGACGCGGAGCCGGCGGAGATCGTGGGCGACGAGCTGCGCGCCGGACTCCTGTCCGACCGGGAGAAGAACGTGCTGGCCGCCGCCGAGCCGGAGGAGGCAGGACGGATCTACCTGCTCCAGATGCGCCGCCTCTATCAGGGCGCGCTGACGATCTCCGCCACGGAGGCGGAGGACGGCTCGGACGACGCGGCGAAGGAGCTGGCCTCCAGCGTGGTCGAGGGCCACCGCAAGGAGCTGGAGAGCTTGGCCGCGACGCTCGCGGAGATGGGCGTGATCGGGTCGAGCGGGGCGCGCACGGCGGAACCGTCCGGGTTCACCGGCCCCATCAAGATCGAGGGCACCGGCGCCGACGGCGGCTCCGTCCCCTCGGACTTCGTCCCGGAGCCGCTGCAGCGGGTGCGCAACTTCCGCGCCACCCAGAAGCCGGTGCTGCCGTCGTCGAGCTCGCCCAGTTCCTCCAGCGCGTCGGGCTCCGCCAGCGCGTCCGGCCGGGACGCCGAGGACCAGCGGGGGCGGGACACCGCATCGGCGAGCCCGTCGCCCAGCCCGGCCGACACGGCGCAGGCCACCCCGCGCCCCTCCTCCGGGGCAAGCCCCTCGCCCAGCGCATCCCGCTGACACACCGGCCGGCCGGGCGGCCCGATCCGCATCGCGCGTCGCCGTGACCGAGTCGATAGCGCTTCGTCACCGGATGGTGACCCGCCTCACGTCCGTGCGGCGTAGATTCGTGCCGACGCGGCGAGTGCGGCATCCGGTCGACCTCGGGCGTCCGAGCCGGAGAACCCTTCGGCCCGTCGCAGCACCGCACCCCTGGAGGAGCACGATGCGCACCGCCCGACCGACCCGCCTTGCCGCCGCCCTGGGCGCCGGCGTCCTTCTCACCGGCCTGGGGGCGACCCCTGCCCTCGCCTCACCCGCCCACCCCGCTGGATGGACCGCCGAGCACGGCCTGCCCGGCGGATCCTTCCTCGTGGCCGGCGCGGAGGGTGAGACCGGTGCCTCCTTCGGCACCGAGTTCGAGGTGGACGAGTCCGACGTCCGCCTGACGGTGGCTCCGGTGCTGGAGGGGGAGGCCCGCGGCGCCGAGACCGAGGTCCCGTTCACGTACGACGACGAGTTGGAGCGCGGTGACTTCGACGTCGCCGCGGCCCGGCGGAGCCTGGGCGAGTCGGGGACCGGTCCCGTCGTCTACACCCTCTACGTCCTGGGCGGCGAGGTGGCCGCCCTCACCTACGGTCCGGACGCCGACCTCACCGACGCTGACCCGGGCGAGCCGCTGCGCGCCGACCAGCGTCATGAGCTCGGCTTCCACATGCTCCCCACCGCCTGGGACACCACCCTGCTCGCGGCGCCGGGGGAGCGACACGTGTTCATCTCCTCGTACACGGGCGATGAGGCGGCGCCGCTGACGCTCGTCGCGGGCCCGGCCGAGGGTCGGGTCGTCGAGGTGACGGAGGAGGAGACCGGCGGGCCGCGCGGCTACGTGTACCAGGCGCCCGAGGGCTTCACCGGATCCGACACCGTCACCCTGCGGGCCACGAGGGACGGCGTGACGACGACGCGGACGGTGACCGTGCGGTTCGGCGATCCCCGCGTGGACCTCTACGACTGGGAGAACGGGCGGATCCCGGGGTTCGTGACCTTCCCCGTGGCCGGCCCGTTCGACGACGCTCCGGGCCAGCCGGCCGATCCCGACACTCCCACCTCGCCGGCGGAGCCCGAGACCCCTGCGGATCCGGCCGACGGCGAGCACACGGTGCCGGACACGGTCGAGACCGGGCGTGGTCCGGCGGCGTGGCCCGTCGCCGTCGCGGTGCTGGCCGCGGGCGTCCTGGCCGTGGTGCGCCGGCACCGCGTCGCGGCCTGACCGCGCCGGTCAGTGGGGCGCGAGCAGCGCGCTCTTCTCCGGGTGCTCGTCGAACCACTGGGCGACGTACCAGCACATCGGCACGATGCGGCGGCCCCCTGCGGGGCCGCCGTTCGTCGCGATGTCCTCGACGGCGCCCGCGGTCAGCGCGGCGGCGTGGCCCCGGCCGCGGTGCACCGGGATGGTGAACGCGCGGTTCAGGGAGACGGCCGCGCCGTTGTCCCGGAAGTCGAGGACGGCGAGCAGTGTGCCGCCGTCGTGGAGCTCGTAGCGGGACTCGGCGTCATTGCGGGTGACGGTGGGGGAGGTGCTCATGCCGGGGCAACCCCCGGTGGTCACGGGGTATTCCGACGCCGGCCGGCGGCGGGCTCCTACATGTAGTGGTCCGCGGGGGCCGGACACGCCGCTCGCGGACGTGGCGAACCCGACTTTCCGGCTGTGGGAACCCGGCCCCGAGATCTCCACCGGCTGTGGACAGTCGACCTCGGTCCCGGCGTGTCCCGCATGTCCGCGCGGATCGTCTCGCACAGCAGGGTGTGGACAGGATGGGCAGAGGGTGGGGATACGTAACTACAGCGGTGTGACTACTACATGTAGGGATGGTTCCCGGCTGTGATCACTAGATGTAGTATCGACGCAGATGTTCGGCACGCCCCGTGATTCACCTCGCGGGCGCCGCGCCGACACCCGCAGACCACCAGAGACCACGAAGGAACAGGGATCGCCATGACCGTCACCGTGTACACCAAGCCGGCCTGCGTGCAGTGCAACGCCACCTACCGTGCACTGGACAAGAAGGGCATCGCCTACGAGGTCGTGGACATGTCCCAGGACCCCGCCGCCCTCGAGCGCGTCCGTGCCCTCGGCTTCATGCAGGCCCCCGTTGTCGTCACCGAGACCGACTCCTGGTCCGGCTTCCGCCCGGACAAGATCGCCGAGCTCGCCGAGTCCGCCGCGGCATCGGTGGCCTGACCGGAGTCGACATGACCGTCGCCGCGGACCCGAGCCACATCCGCTCGGCCGAGGCGCAGGGGCTCGTCCCCACCGACGCGGGACTGATCTACTTCTCCTCCGCCTCCAACTACACGCACCGCTTCGTCGAGAAGCTCGAGCTGCCCGAGGACCGGGTGGCTCGACTGCCGTTGATCACCCGGGAGCCCACCCTCGGGGCCACCGCCCCGTACGTCCTGATGACCCCCACCTACGGCGGGGGCAGCGGGCCGGGCGCGGTCCCGAAGCAGGTGATCAAGTTCCTCAACGTCCCGGAGAACCGTCACTGGATTCGGGGTGTGATCGCGTCCGGGAACACCAACTTCCATGAGGGCTACTGCCTGGCCGGCTACATCATCTCCCGCAAGTGCCAGGTGCCCCTCATGTACAAATTCGAGCTGATGGGCACGCCCGACGACGTCGAACGCGTCCGCGGCGGCCTGGAAGGACTGTGGACATGACCACCACCGCACCCACCGAGGCGGACCTCATCCGCCAGGCGAAGAACATGCCCGCCGAGTGGCAGAACCTCGGCTACCACGAGCTCAACGCCATGCTGAACCTCTACGGCGCCGACGGTCGCATCCAGTTCGAGGCCGACCACGCGGCCGCGCGCCAGTACTTCCTGCAGCACGTCAACACCAACACGGTGTTCTTCCACGACCTGGAGGAGAAGCTCGACTACCTGCAGAAGAACGACTACTACGAGACCGAGACGTTCGAGCAGTACCCCTTCGAGTTCATCCGGGGCCTGTTCGATCGTGCCTACAAGGCCAAGTTCCGCTTCCCGACCTTCCTCGGCGCGTTCAAGTTCTACACCTCGTACGCCCTGAAGACCTTCGACGGCAAGCGCTACCTCGAGCGCTACGAGGACCGCGTCGCCGTCGTCGCCCTCCACCTGGCCCGGGGCGACCAGGAGCTGGCCACCCACCTGGTGGACGAGATGATCGCCGGCCGCTTCCAGCCGGCCACCCCCACCTTCCTCAACTCGGGCAAGAAGCAGCGCGGCGAGCTCGTCTCCTGCTTCCTGCTGCGCATCGAGGACAACATGGAGTCGATCGCCCGCGGCATCAACTCCGCCCTGCAGCTGTCCAAGCGCGGCGGCGGCGTGGCCCTCTCGCTGACCAACATCCGCGAGCACGGCGCGCCCATCAAGCAGATCGAGAACCAGTCCTCCGGCGTCATCCCCGTGATGAAGCTCCTCGAGGACTCCTTCTCCTACGCCAACCAGCTCGGCGCGCGCCAGGGCGCCGGCGCGGTGTACCTCAACGCGCACCACCCGGACATCCACCGCTTCCTCGACACCAAGCGCGAGAACGCGGACGAGAAGATCCGCATCAAGACCCTCTCCCTCGGCGTCGTGATCCCGGACATCACGTTCCAGCTGGCGAAGAAGAACGAGGACATGTACCTGTTCTCGCCGTACGACGTCGAGCGCGTCTACGGGGTGCCGTTCTCCGAGATCTCCGTGACCGAGAAGTACTACGAGATGGTCGACGACGCGCGGATCAAGAAGACCAAGATCAACGCGCGCGAGTTCTTCCAGACCATCGCCGAGATCCAGTTCGAGTCCGGCTACCCGTACGTCGTGTTCGAGGACACCGTGAACGCCGCGAACCCGATCAAGGGCCGCATCACCATGTCCAACCTGTGCTCCGAGATCCTGCAGGTCTCCGAGGCCTCCGAGTACAACGAGGACCTGAGCTACGCCCACGTGGGCCAGGACATCTCCTGCAACCTCGGCTCGATGAACATCGCCAAGACCATGGACTCGCCGGACTTCGGCCGGTCCGTGGAGACCGCGATCCGTGCGCTGACGGCCGTGTCGGTCATGTCCGACATCCAGTCGGTGCCGTCCATCGCCAAGGGCAACGCGGCCTCCCACGCCATCGGCCTGGGGCAGATGAACCTCCACGGCTACCTGGCGCGCGAGCGCGTCCACTACGGCTCGGAGGAGGGCATCGACTTCACGAACATGTACTTCTACGCGGTGCTGTTCCACGCGCTGCGGGCCTCGAACCGGATCGCCATCGAGACCGGCCAGCGGTTCGGCGGGTTCGAGGACTCGAAGTACGCCTCGGGGGAGTTCTTCGACAAGTACACGGACCAGGAGTGGGCGCCCGCCACCGAGCGCGTCGCCGAGCTGTTCGCCGAGGCCGGCATCGCCCTGCCCACGCAGGACGACTGGCGTGAGCTGAAGGCCTCCGTCATGGAGCACGGCATCTTCAACCGCAACCTGCAGGCCGTCCCGCCGACGGGCTCGATCTCCTACATCAACAACTCGACCTCCTCGATCCACCCGGTGGCCTCGAAGATCGAGATCCGCAAGGAGGGCAAGCTCGGCCGCGTGTACTACCCGGCGCCGTACCTCACCAACGAGAACCTCGAGTACTACGAGGACGCGTACGAGATCGGCTACGAGAAGATCATCGACACGTACGCCGCGGCGACGCAGCACGTGGACCAGGGCCTGTCCCTGACGCTGTTCTTCAAGGACACGGCCACCACCCGTGACCTGAACCGCGCGCAGATCTACGCGTGGACGAAGGGCATCAAGACGATCTACTACATCCGCCTGCGCCAGCTCGCGCTGGAGGGCACCGAGGTCGAGGGCTGCGTCAGCTGCATGCTCTGACAGCCAGCCCTTCGAGGCGGGAAATCCGGCGTATTCCGCGCTTCTGAGCGCAGGTGCGCTCGATTTCCCGCCGCGAAGTGGAGCGGCGCGCCTGGCCGGGCGGGGCGGGCCCACGACGTCGTGAGCCCGGACCTGCCCGAGTGGCTGCCGCTGCCCCTGCGGGCCTAGACTGTCCCGGACCCGCGCCCCGCTGACCGTGCTCTCGAGAGCCCCCGGAATCCGCGGATTCTCAACGAATTCTTCTGAAGGATGTGCCCTGCCGTGACCGAGACCCAGCAGTCCCACCTCGTCGAGGCGATCAACTGGAACCGCATTCAGGACGAGAAGGACGTGGAGGTGTGGAACCGCCTCGTCAACAACTTCTGGCTGCCGGAGAAGGTGCCGCTGTCCAACGACGTCCAGTCCTGGTCCCACCTCACGGATGAGGAGCGGCTGCTCTCCATGCGCGTGTTCACGGGCCTGACCCTGCTGGACACGATCCAGGGCACCGTGGGCGCCGTCTCCCTCATCCCGGACGCCATGACCCCGCACGAGGAGGCCGTCCTCACGAACATCGCGTTCATGGAGTCGGTGCACGCGAAGTCGTACTCCTCGATCTTCTCCACGCTGGCCTCCACCCCGGAGATCGACGAGGCGTTCCGCTGGTCCCGTGAGAACCGGAACCTGCAGGCCAAGGCCCGCCTGATCGTGGAGCGCTATGACGGCCAGGACCCGTACAAGAAGAAGATCGCCTCCACCCTGCTCGAGTCCTTCCTCTTCTACTCGGGCTTCTACTGGCCCATGTACCTCTCCGGGCACGCCCGCCTCACCAACACCGCCGACCTGATCCGCCTGATCATCCGCGACGAGGCGGTGCACGGGTACTACATCGGCTACAAGTACCAGCGGAGCATCGAGACCCTGCCGGAGGAGAAGCGGGAGGAGCTCAAGGCGTTCACCTTCGAGCTGCTGTTCGAGCTGTACGAGAACGAGGTCGAGTACACCCATGACCTCTACGACGCCGTCGGTCTGGCCGAGGACGTGAAGAAGTTCCTGCACTACAACGCGAACAAGGCGCTGATGAACCTGGGCTACGAGCCCATGTTCCCGGCCGAGACCACGAACGTGAACCCCGCCATCCTCTCCGCGCTCTCCCCGAACTCGGACGAGAACCACGACTTCTTCTCCGGCTCCGGCTCCTCCTACGTGATCGGCAAGGCCGAGAACACCGAGGACGAGGACTGGGACTTCTGATCCCGTCCGCCTGAGCCCCGTCCCGACGACGGCCGGTCGCCTCCCCGCGGAGGCGCCCGGCCGTCGTCGTCTCGCGGGGGCATCACACGTCGGCCCCGGGCCCCGCAGTATGACGCTGCGCGTCACCGCCCTGCCCGATGGAGCGCACACGCTGCGATAGGCTTGGGCCCAGCTTCAGGAGAAGCGGCTGTGGACCCCGCCTCGGCGGGTCCACGTGGTCCCACGACGAGCCGCTCGCCAACCCCATGTTCACGGGTGGCAACGGACCGAGAAGCGGCCCGCCTCCGCTGCGTGCAGACCCCTCGAGGGGAGCCCGCGGTGACTGGGGGACGGGCAAGAGCAGCGTTCGAAAGGATCCCGGCCTCCGGCTCGGGGCGTCTCTCGCCCCCCGCCCGCCGTGCTGTGCCCCGCGGGGAATCACCCACCGCACGGCCCACCCCGCACCGTTCCGCACCCGCCGTGCCCACCCGCGCCGGCGACGTCGCACCGTCCTCCAAGGAGAACCCCATGACGACCCCCTCGAACATCTCCCGCCGCTCCTTCGCCGGCCTGTCCTTGGCCGCCGTCGGCGCGTTCGCCCTGACCGCCTGCAACTCGCAGGCCGAGAAGAAGGGCGACGACGGCGCCCAGACCGTGCGCATCGGCGTCGTGTCCGAGAACGAGACGCACCGCGCCCTGGTGAAGCTCGCCAAGGAGAAGCACGGCATCGACGTCGAGATCCGCAACTTCACCGAGTACACGCAGCCGAACCCGGCGCTGGACAACGGCGACATCGACATGAACTGGTTCCAGCACATCGCCTACCTGGCCGACTACAACCAGGCCTCCGGCAAGGACCTGACGCTGATCGGGACCACCGAGATCATCCCGCTGCCCCTGTACTCCAAGAAGTACAAAGACGTCTCCGAGTTCAAGAAGGGCGACACCGTCGCCATCCCGAACGACACCGTGAACCAGGCCCGCGCCATCAACGTGCTCGTCGCCGCCGGCCTGTTGAAGCTGTCCAACGAGACCATCCGCCCGGAGGTCCGCGACATCGACGAGGCCGCCTCCACCGTGACGGTGCAGCCCGTGGCCGCGCAGCAGACCGTGAACGCGCTCGAGTCCGTGCAGGGCGCGGTCATCAACAACACGTTCTCGGCCGACGCCGGCATCGACACGAACACCGCCCTGTTCAAGGACGACCCCCAGGCCGACTCCGCCAAGCCGTTCGTCAACGGCTTCGCCGTGCGCCGCGCGGACCGCGAGAACGAGACCTACAAGAAGGTCGCGGCCCTGTACCACGAGCAGGCCGTGCTGGACGAGTCCGCGAAGCTCTCCTCCGACACGAGCGTGCCGGTGCAGCTCGACGCCGCCCAGATCGACGAGACCCTGAAGCAGTACCAGGACGCGATCGCGAAGCAGGACGCCTGATCCATGGCAGGTTCCCATACGTCCGACCGTGACGCGGTCACCCCGGGGCGCCACTCTGAGGGCGCCCCGGGGGAGCCGGTCATCGTCTTCGACCACGTCAGCCGCGTCTACGCCGCCAAGAAGGGCCGCGGCGTCACGGCCGTGGACGACGTCTCGCTCTCCGTGCGACGCGGCGAGGTCTTCGGCGTGATCGGCTTCTCCGGCGCCGGCAAGTCCACCCTGATCCGCATGATCAACGGGCTGGAGAAGCCGACGTCGGGCACCGTCACGGTGCTGGGCCAGCAGGTCTCCCACCTGTCCGAGGCGAAGCTGCGTCCGCTGCGCACCCGCATCGGCATGGTGTTCCAGCAGTTCAACCTGCTGACCTCCCGCACGGTGGCCGGGAACATCGAGTTCGCCCTGGACACGGCCGGCTGGCCACGCTCCAAGCGCCGCGCTCGCGTGGCGGAGCTGCTCGAGTTCGTCGGCCTGGCGGACAAGGCCAAGCACTACCCGGAGCAGCTCTCGGGCGGCCAGAAGCAGCGCGTCGGCATCGCCCGCGCCCTGGCCGCCGAGCCGGAGATCCTGCTCGCGGACGAGGCCACCAGCGCCCTGGATCCCTCGACGACGCACGAGGTGCTCTCCGTGCTGCGCCGCGTCAACGAGGAGCTCGGGGTCACGATCGTGGCCATCACCCACGAGATGGAGGTCATCCGCTCGATCGCCGACCGCGTCGCCGTGATGGACACCGGCCGCGTGGTGGAGTCCGGCAAGGTCTACGACCTCTTCTCCCGGCCCGCCCACTCCGCCGACGCCGCGTCCTTCGTGGCCACGGCGCTCAAGGATCGGCCGAATGCCGAGGAGGTGGCCCGCATCCGGGCGCGCACCGAGGGCCGGCTGATCATGGTCTCGCTCAAGGACGCCGCCGCGGTGTCGGCCGTGCTCGGCACCGCGTCGACGCGCGGCGTCAGCTTCGAGATCGCCCACGGCGGCATGTCCGCCACCAAGGACTCCGCGTACGGCCTGCTCACCGTGGCGCTCACGGGTGAGCCCGCCGCGGTGGACGCGTTCGTCGCGGACCTGGCCGGCGCCGGGGACGTGCAGGAGGTGCAGCAGTGATCGACCGTTTCCAGAACCTCGACTGGGGGTACTACGGCCCCGAGCTCCTGACCGCCGTGGGGGACACCCTCTACATGGTCGGCTGGGCGTTCGTCATCGGCGGCGTCCTCGGCCTGCTGGTCGGGCTCGTCCTCTACACCACGCGCCCGGGCGGCATCTTCGCCAACCGCGCCGTCTACCTGGTCACGAACTTCATCGTGAACCTCATCCGGCCCATCCCGTTCGTCATCCTCATCGCCGCCCTGCAGCCGCTGACCATCGCGACGCTCGGCACCGGCATCGGCAACACCGCCGTGGTGTTCTGCATGATCTGGGCGTCCACGTTCGGCATCGCCCGCATCGTGGAGCAGAACCTCGTCTCCCTCGACCCCGGCGTGATCGAGGCCGCCCGCGCGATGGGCGCCTCCCGCATGCGGATCGTGCGCACCGTGGTGCTGCCCGAGGCCCTCGGCCCGCTGATCCTCGGCTTCACGTTCGTGATCATCTCGCTCGTGGACATGTCCGCCATGGCGGGCATCATCGGCGGCGGTGGCGTCGGCAACTTCGCCATCGTGGAGGGCTACAACCGGTTCCGTCCGGAGGTCACCTGGCTGGCCGTGATCGTGGTGATCGTGTTCGTCCAGGCGCTGCAGCTGATCGGCAACGGCATCGCCCGCAAGGTCATGCGCCGCTGAACCCCGGCTCGGTCCGCACGAAGACGGCCGGTGACATCCCCGCGGGGACGTCACCGGCCGTCGTCGTTCTGGCAGACTTCGGCCCATGACCGACATCACCTCCACCCCCGCGACCTCCGTCGCCGACGATCCCCTGGCCTTCTACGTCCGCCTCGGTGAGCCCACCGTGGACGCCGACGGCGTCCGCACCTCCCGCGTGCGCTCCACCGTGCACGCCCAGGGCGCATGGCGGCAGGAGGAGATGCACATGGCCGCCGTCTCGGGCCTGCTGCTGCACGAGGTGGCTGCGCACGAGACCACCCCCGGGCTGCGGGTGGGACGGCTCTCCTACGACATCCTGGGCACGCTCTGGTCGGGCGAGCTCGAGGTGGTCACGCGCACCCTGCGTCCGGGCCGCACCATCGAGCTCGTCGAGTCCGTGCTCCACGCCCGGGGCCGCACCGTGCTGACCCTGCGGGCCTGGCTGCTGTCCACCTCGGACACCTCCGCCGTCGCCCAGCTGCCGGACGAGCCCCTCCCGCCGCGCTCGCAGGCGCAGTCGCACAACGCGCTCCACGGATGGGGAGGCGGGTACATCGCCTCCCTCGACGGCGTCGTCCTGCCCGGCCACGGGCCGGGCCACGGCCGGGTGTGGCTCACCACGGACCGCGAGATGGTGGCGGGGGAGAGCACGAGCGACCTGGTGCGCCTGATCAGCCTCACCGATGCGGCCAACGGGATCGCCCCCGCCCTGCCGGCGAAGCCGGGCGGGTGGTTCTTCCCCAACGTGGACCTGCAGATCCACCTGTACCGCGAGCCCACCGGCCACTGGCTCGGCCTCGCGGGGCAGGTCACGGTGGGCCCGGACGGCGTGGGCCTGACCAGCACCGTCCTCCACGACGACGACGGCCCCTTCGCCCACGTCGAGCAGACCCTCACCCTGCGCTCCTGGCCGGTCGAGGGCGGCCTGTGAGCCCAGCTCCCCGGCTGCGCTGGGCCGTGCAGGAGCGGACCCTCGGGGCCGCTGAAGACCTCGACTGGGCCATGGGCGAGCTGGCCGTCTTCCGCGCCGCCGCGGCCGAGGGAAGGGCCCTCGACGATCTGATCCGCGTCTACGTGCCCGAACCGACGGTCGCGTTCGGCCAGCGCGACGCGCGGCTGCCCGGTTTCGCGGCCGCGGCTGCGGCGGCCCGGGCCCACGGCTTCGCGCCGGTGGTGCGCCGGGCCGGCGGGCGGGCGGCGGCCTACCATCACGGCTGCCTGGTGGTGGACCACCTGAGCCAGCAGGAGGACGCGGCACTCACCCAGCAGGCCCGGTTCGCCGAGTTCGCCGACCTGTTCGTGCGGGCGTTCGCGCGCATGGACGTGCCCGCCTCCGTGGGCGAGATCCCGGGGGAGTACTGCCCGGGTGAGTTCTCCGTGCAGGGTCCTGCGCCGACCTACCCGGTGAAGCTGGCCGGCTCCGCGCAGCGCGTGGTGAAGGGGGCGTTCCTGTTCTCCACCCACGTGGTGGTGTCCGACCCCGCCCCGCTGCGGGCCGTGCTCGTCGACGTCTACCGGGAGCTCGGCCTGGACATGGACCCCCGCACGGCGGGCGCGGCCGAGGACGTGCGTCCCGGGGTGAGCGTCCCCGCGTTCGCCGTGGCCCTGCGGGAGGAGTACACGGCGTGGGCCGCCGCCGCCGGGCTCGAGGTCGTGGACGAGCAGCTCGCCGTCCTCGGCGCGGGCACCGCCGGCTGAGGGCACGGGCGGCCCGGCTGCGGGCGGCCCGTCAGGCCGTGAGATCCGCGATGATCTCCCGCTTGCGTCGCGGGGTGAAGCCGGCCGCCACGGCCGCCGCCCGGCGCGCCGCGTCCGTCCGGTACAGGGACCAGCCCCGCTGCACGAGGAACGGCACGGGCTTGCGACGCTCGGCGACATCGCGCACGAACCGGCGGGCCGCCGTCGTGGTCCGCGCCTGGTCGATGTACCAGGCCGCGTAGCGGACCCTGGCCCGGTCCAGGGCGGCGGGCATGCGCTCGGCGAAGATGCCCTCCGCCACGATCACCCCGCCCGGCTCGAGCGCGACGGTGCTGTGCCCGCGGACGGAGGACGTGGAGATGTCGTAGTCGGGCACGCGCGTGGCGCCCTCCTCGAGCAGTTCGACGACGGCGTCCACGGCCGCCTGCTCATCCCACGTTCCGGGGTGGTCCCAGTCGATCTCACCGTAGGGGGTGCGCGGGAACACGGGGCCGGGCCCGCCCGCGGCGCCGTCGTCGGACTGCGGACGGTAGAACGCATCGAGCGAGAGGTGGGGCCGGCCGTGCCGCCGGGCCAGGTAGGACTTGCCGGAGCCCGACGCGCCGCCGAGCAGGATCACGGAGGGAGGGGGCGAGGCGGGGAGGATGGTCACGGGGGACCATTCTTCCCCACCTCGGCGCGTCCTCAGTGGCCGCGGTCGATCCACTCCTGCAGGTGCGGCTTCTCCGTGCCGATTGTGGTGGAGTCGCCGTGGCCGGTGTGGACCACGGTGGCCTCCGGCAGCGGGAACAGGCGCTCGCGGATGGACTCGATGATCGTGTCGAAGTCCGAGTACGAGCGGCCGGTGGCGCCGGGCCCGCCCTGGAACAGGGTGTCGCCGGAGAACACGACGCCGGTCGGGGCGCCGTCGTCGCCGGCCTCGCCCAGCGCGGGGGCGTACAGGCAGACCGAGCCGGGGGAGTGGCCGGGGGTGTGCAGCACCCGCAGCTCGACGCCGGCCACGCGCAGGACGTCGCCCTCGGCGAGCGCGCCGTCGGGCTCCTCGTCGGGGAAGACGTCGTCCCAGAGCATGCGGTCTGCTGGGTGGAGCAGCACGGGGGCGTCCACCATCTGGCGGAACTCCTGGACCTGGCGGATGTGGTCGTCGTGGCCGTGGGTGAGGACGATGGCCAGCACCTGGCGGCCGTTCACCTTCTTCCAGACGGCCGAGGCGTCATGGGCCGGGTCGATGACGACGCACTGCTCCGCGCCGCCGACGATCCACACGTTGTTGTCCACGTCGAACGTCTCCCCGTCCAGGGAGAACGTGCCGGAGGTGACCAGGTGATCGATGCGCGCCATCAGAGCACCACCACCGAGCGCAGGACGTCGCCGGACTTCATCGTCTCGAAGGCCTCGTTCACCTCGTCCAGGGCGATGGTCTCCGTGACGAACTCGTCCAGCGGCAGGCGGCCCAGGCGGTACTGGTCCACGAGCATGGGGAAGTCGCGCTCCGGCAGGCAGTCGCCGTACCACGAGGACTTCAGCGCGCCGCCGCGGCCGAACACCTCCGGCAGGGGCAGCTTCAGCTCCATGCCGGGGGTGGGCACGCCCACCAGGACGACGCGGCCGGCCAGGTCCCGGGCGTAGAACGCCTGCTCGTAGGTCTCCGGGCGGCCGACCGCATCGATGACCACGTCGGCGCCGAAGCCGCCGGTCGCCGCGCGGATGGCCTCCACGGGGTCCTCGTCCTTCGAGTTCACGGTGTGGGTGGCGCCGAGCTCCTCAGCCTTGGCGAGCTTCTTGGCGTCGATGTCCACCGCGGTGATCGTGGTGGCGCCGGCGAGCTTCGCCCCGGCGATCGAGGCCACGCCGACGCCGCCGCAGCCGATCACGGCCACGGACTCGCCGCGCTTGACCTCGCCGGTGTTGATGGCCGCGCCGATGCCGGCCATGATCCCGCAGCCGAGCAGGCCGACCGCGGCCTGTTCCTCGGGCGTGTCGACGCCGTCGACCTGGGTGCACTGCTTGGCGTGGACGAGCGTCTTGTCCGCGAACGCCCCGATGCCCAGGGCCGGGGACAGCTCCGTGCCGTCCTCCAGGGTCATCTTCTGGGTCGCGTTGTGGGTGTTGAAGCAGTACTTCGGTTCGCCCTTCCGGCACGCGCGGCACTCGCCGCACACGGCGCGCCAGTTGAGGATCACGGTGTCGCCGACCTTGACGTGGTCGACGCCCTCGCCGATCGCGGAGACCACACCCGTGGCCTCGTGGCCGAGCAGGTACGGGTACTCGTCGCCGATCCCGCCCTGCTGGTAGTGCAGATCCGTGTGGCAGACGCCGCAGGTCTTGATGTCGACGACGGCCTCGCCGGGTCCCGGATCGGGGATGACGATGGTCTCGATGGTGACGGGGGCGTCCTTCGCCATGGCGACGACGCCGCGGACCTTCTGGGACACGTTGTTCCTCCTGGTGGTGGGGATCTGCCCGATGCCGCGCATGCGTGGGGCGGCGCGACGTGCGGGCTCGTTCTGCCCATCCCATCACAGGTGTCTGTGCGACGCATCGGTGAGCAGCCGGGGGGCCTGGTGTGTGGTGTCGCCGCGGCGGCCGGGGGAGACTGCAACCTGACCCGCAGCACCGATGTGAACGGAGGGGCGAACCGTGGCAGGACATGGCAGAGACGAGGACGAGGCGTACGAAGCTCCGGAGGCTCCAGCCGGGGCTCCGGCCGGTGCCCGGAACGGCACCGGGGCGCTCGCTCAGTGGCGCATCCCACTGGTGGGGCTGCTGATCGGCGTCGGCCTGGGGGTGGTGTTCGGACTGGGCACCGAGAGGCCCTGGGGCACTGTGCTCGGCTGCGCGATGATGGGCTTCGCCCTCGGCATCGCGTGGATGTATGTCGAGCGTGGCCGGGACGGGAGGGACCGCTGACGTGTGCGGCCGCTACGTGATGGCCCGCGCCACGAGCGACCTGGTGGCCCTGGGCGATGCCGAGACGAATGAGGAGCTGGTGCTGCGCCAGAGCTGGAACGTGGCGCCGACAGCCGAGGTGCCGATCCTCGTGGCGCACGCGGACGACGGCGGTGCCGGAGGCACCCGTGGGGGCGACGGCGGTGCCGGGGTGACCCGGCGGATCCACGTGGCCCGCTGGGGCCTGGTGCCGCCGTGGGCGAAGGAGCTGTCCGTGGGGTCCCGTGCGTTCAACGCGCGCTCGGAGACCGTGGCCTGCAAGCCGACGTTCCGGGCCGCCGTCCGCGCCCGCCGCTGCGCCGTGCCGGTGGAGGGCTACTACGAGTGGAAGACGCCGGAGCCTGGCGCCAAGGGTCCCGACGGGCGGGCCGCGAAGAAGCAGCCCTACTACGTGCACCCGGCCGGGGCCGGGGACGGCGAGGGGCCGGTCATCTGGTTCGCCGGCCTGTACGAGTGGTGGCAGGACCCCGAGGCCAAGGCGGCGGGGGAGGACGCCTGGGTCCTCTCGACGACGATCCTCACCATGGCCGGGCCCGACGCGGACGACGACGATCCGGTGCTCGCCGCACTCGGCCAGCTGCACGACCGGCTGCCCGTGCCCATGGACGCCGAGACGATGGACCGGTGGCTCGCCCCGGACACGCTCGGGTCCGCCGAAGAAGCCGACGCCCTCGTGGGCGAGGTGTGCGCCGGCGCGTACGACGTCGCGGCGGGCTGGTCGCTGCGGCCCGTGGGGGGCGCTGTGGGGAATGTCCGGAACAACGGGCCGGAGCTGACCCAGGAGATGAGAGAGCAGCAGGGAACGCTGCTCTGAGGGACGGGGCGACGGGGATGACCTGCCCGTGAGGCGCGGAAATGCGACGCCGCGGCATCGTGATCGGATCGAGACGGATCCGAGACCGTCCTGAACTCCCCCTGAGAATGGGCTCTGCGTAGCGTGGGTGTCACCGGGCCGGCGCGAGCGCCGCATCTTTCGGCGGGGTGCCACGGTGAGGCCGGAGACGGTCATCTCCTGTTCACCCTGTCCGTGGACGGCACCCCGGTGGCCGCCGCTCTCTACGATGAGGCTGCCGGCACTCCGGAGGGCAACATAGGCCCCTCTGCCGGGCTCGTCTACGCGTGGGGCGAGCACAGCCTGGCCGACCCCGTGTTCGGGGACTACCCCGAGCGGTTCCTCACGCTGGAGCACGCCGAGCCGGGCGTGCTGCTGCCGTTCCGGTCCGAAGGCCTGGGCGACGACGCGGCGGTTGCGGAACTCTCGTGGGGTCCGCGCTGGGGTGCCCTCTGGCGCGACACCACGGTGGACTCCTTCACCGGGTTTCACTACCTCGCCGACGCGACATACCCGACCGACGACCGCCTCGTCCTCGACTGGTCGCTGGACGGGGTGACCGAGGGTGAGGACGTCATCATCACCCAGGACGCGGAGCGGTCCGCCGTCTTCGCACTCGTCGAGTTGCTCGCGGACGGGCAGAAGCCTTGGGCCCTGAACGTGCCGGCGGGGGAGGACGCCCCGTCTCCCGGCGAGGCGGACCCGGTGCCGCCCGCCGAGCAGGAGCCCGTCGACACTCCGGCTCCCGTGGCCGGGGAGGAACCGGGGGAGGGAACGGGCGGGGAGGAGACCCACACGACCCCGGACACGGTCGAGACCGGGCGTGAGGTTCCGGCGGGCGCGCTCGGAGCGCTCGCGGCCCTCGGCGCGGGACTCGTGCTCATGGCCCGGGGGCGGGTGCGCCGGGTCTGACACACCCGGCCGACGAGGGGGCCGCGGGGCGGTGGACGGGAGACCGTCGGCCGCCCCGCGGTCTGTGCTCAGCCGGCCGGAGCGGATTCGATGGGGCCGGTGCAGCCCCAGGCTGAGGAGTCGACGCTGCAGTCATCGGCGACATTGCGGGTGATGGTGCGCCAGATATTCGCGGTGACAGGGGCCGAGTCGAGGCTGATGGTGCCCGGGATGAGCACCCACTCGCCCCCGGCCTCCCGGTATTCGCCGATGTACACGGTGGTGAGGCGGACCGTGTACTGCCCGGTGTCCTCGTACACGTGGCTCGTGGGGGTGGGGACGTTGAACTCCGGCTGGCTCTGGCCTGCGACCGAGGTGGTCTTGGTGGGGGACCCGTCCCCGTAATCCCAGTGGAAGCTCACCGGCGTGGCGCGGAGTTCGACCTCGACCCCGTTGAGGGTGGTGACGAGCGTGCGCGTCTCGGCGTCTGCGTAGAAGTTCGTCTCCGCATTGCGGATCCCGCGTCCGCCATTGTCCGACCGGATCTCAGGCTCCAGCACGAGGAGCGTGCGGACCTCGTCGATGGAGACGGGCGGGGCGCCGTTGCTGGAGGCCTTGGCCGTCCAACATTTGGGGGCGCCATAGACGGGATTCGCATCAGGTTGACGGGTGTCTATGGTCTGCGCCCGGATCCATGAACCCTCGGGGCAGAAGTTGTCCTCCTGCTCTCGGCAGCTCTCGAAATCCGAGTTGCCGAGCTGCCCTGGGATGCACGCACTGACCGTCTTGTGCTCTAGGTGGGATGCCACGGGAGCCGACGAGTTTGCACCGTCTGTTCCAGGTGAAGAAATCTCCGACGGATCGGTGCAATTTACTTCAGACTTCACGGCGTTGTCGCCTATTCCATAGGAATTTCCCTGGGTGCCACATTTGACTACGGGTTCTTCGGAGGCGGCGGGCTGTGCAGTAAGGAGCAGGGAGGTAAGAGCGAAACCGCACAGGAAAAGCCTAGGTTTCATGCTGGTCATCCGGCTGGAGACTCGAGCGTCATGCTGTCTACGACCCAATGTCCAAGGTCACTTGAGTAGGAAAGTTCTGCAATCCACGGACTTTCAGGTGAGGCTGAAACCTCTCCGCCGGGAAGAATTTTTCCCTTGGAGTCACGGGCAGTCTCAGGGCTCAGATCGATGAGAAGTGTTGCTATATATCCGTCTGTAGATGGCTGGGTCGCCATGGAGGTGATGCTTGGGCCGTCGCCAGACATCCATCCGTCGTTCTCATATAGACCTGTCATTGACTGCTTGTACTGCTCGCAAAATTTGCAAGTCTTGCCTGATACCTCTTGCAGAGGTTGGGGCTCACCCGTCTGCTGCAGGAAATAAGTCGCCTCCCAGAAATAGCGAATCGCCGCCTCGGCGCCCTCCTTGGTCTCTTCCTTCATGGCGGCGGGCATCTCCGGCTTGGGCACGTTCTGAGCGGGACCGTCGGCAGATGCGGGCACGTATTCGCCGGACCTGCTCTCCGTGGCCGTGGGGGATGAGCTGACGCCCGCGGTCTCGCTCGTGCTCGCGGGCGCGGACGTCTCGACGGCGGGCTTGGCGGACGAGGGTGACGTCGTCGACGACTCGGCGGGCTCGGACTGCCCGCCACAGGCGGTCAGTGCGAGCGCCAAGGCCACGCTGAGCGTGCCGGCCTGGGCGAATCGGTGGCGGCGCAGGGCGCGCCCGGGTGCGGTGAGAGACATTTCCCCTCCAACTGGACGTCCGTCGTGTGTCCGCGCCTCCCGCGCTGATCCCGCAGCGCGGTGCCCGTGGCATGCGAGGCCCGGTTGGTTCGGAGTATACGCAGGCGGATTGTGGTCCTGCTCGCATTGTCCACAGGACCGTGCCGGCGCACTTCTTCCGGCCCAAGAGACGATTTTCTCGTGCATGTGCGCCCCAGGGTCGGGTCGAGGTCCGCGGTCAGGACTCGGTCCCTCCCATCCCGGGGGCCATGCGTCCTTAACGTGTCCGGCGGCCGCCCTACGTTCGCCTCCATCGCATTCGAACACATATTCGAGTACGATCGGGGGTGCGGCCCCACCTTCCCACTTCTTCCCCGCGTCCGGTCCGCCGGACGGGCCGCGCTCCCATCGCCCGACGGCACCCCGTCGTCGGTCCGGTCAGCAGTGCACAGGGAGAGAAGCAGAATGGGAGTCCTCACACAGTCGGTGGCGGTGGAGTGCGGGGCAGACGGCACCCCGCAGGGGCTGCGCTGGAACGGGCGGGACTACGTCCTCGCA
This sequence comes from Micrococcus luteus, assembly GCF_014138885.1. Classification (NCBI taxonomy): domain Bacteria; kingdom Bacillati; phylum Actinomycetota; class Actinomycetes; order Micrococcales; family Micrococcaceae; genus Micrococcus; species Micrococcus luteus. The sequence goes on along the minus strand of NZ_JACJIK010000001.1, from coordinate 407,561 downwards.
GAGCGCCCCGTGCGCTGGTTCGAGCGGCGCCGCTGGTGGGCGGAGGAGGTCCGCGCGGAGAAGGGCCGCGGCGCCGGTCTCGTCGACCACGAGATGTGGCGGCTGCAGGTCCGCCTGGCCCGGGCCGGCGCCGCGCCCCTGCAGACCCTCGACGTCGCCCACCACCTGGACTCCGGCCGGTGGCGGCTCGTGCGCGTCCACGAGCACGCCCAGGACCTGAGGCGGTCGGCATGAGCCGGGCCACCGCGGCCGGACGCACCGCCGCACCCTTCGCCCACCTGCACGTCGCCTCCGCGTTCAGCGCCCACTACGGGGTCAGCTGGCCCGAGGACCTCGTGGCCGCCGCCGCGGCCGCGGACATGGACCTGCTGGCCTGCACCGACCGGGACGGGCTCTACGGCATGGCCAAGCACGTGGGCGCCTGCCTGCGCCACGGCATCACCCCGATCGTGGGCGTGGACCTGGCCGTCCGGTGGAGCGAGGACGAGAACGCCGGCCGCGTGGTCGTGCTCGCCCGAGGAGGCTGTCATGGCTCCGGCTACCGCTCCCTGTGCGAGCTCGTCTCCGCCGCCCACGCCCGCACCACCGGGGGAGCGGCAGGCGGCAGCCCGTGGGCCAGCGTCGCCGAGCTCGCCGCCGCGGCGGCCGGCCGGGTCCCCACCGCCGCCAACCGAGACAACCCGCCCACCCCCGAGCTGTTCGTCCTCCTCGGCCCGGACTCGGACGTCGGCCGCCACCTGGCCCGCCGCCGGTACGCGGCCGGCCTCGCCGCCCTGCGCCGCTGGAAGGCGGCCCTGCCCGCAGGCAGCCCCCACGCCGACGTCGTCACCCACCTCTCCGCCCCCGGCCGCCGCCTCGACACCGGGCACGCCGTGAAGACCCTCCGCGCCGCCCGCCAGGCCCGCATCCCCGCCGTCCTGACCAACGCCGTGCGCTACGCGGCCCCGGACGGTGCCGCCACCGCGGACGTCCTCGACGCCGTCCGTGCCCTCAGCTCCCTCGACGCCCTCCACGACCTGCAGCCCAACGGACAGGGCTGGCTCAAGTCCACCGCCGCCATGCACCGCATCGCCCACGAGGTCGCCTTCGCCGCCGACGACCGCCCCGCCCCCCTGCTCGAGGCCACCCGCCGCCTCGCCGAGGCCTGCGCACTCGACCCCGAGACCGACCTCGGCTGGGGCGTGCCCCGCGTCCCCGAGGCCGCCGTCATCGGCATCGACGGCCCCCCGGAGCACGTGCTGCGCGAGCGCACCCGCACCGGCCTCCTCGCCCGCTACCCCCACCTCCACACCGGGGGAGGCCTCCCCGGCACCAGCCAGGCGGCCCGAGACCTGCAGGACCGCGCCGAGCACGAGCTCGGCATCATCACCCGACTCGGCTTCTCCTCCTACTTCCTCACCGTGGCCGCCGTCGTCGACCTCATCGAGGGCATGGGCATCCGCGTGGCCGCCCGCGGCTCCGGCGCCTCCTCCCTCGTCAACCACGCCCTGCGCATCTCCCATGTCGACCCCATGGCCAACGGCCTGATCATGGAGCGCTTCCTCTCCACCGACCGCTCCACCCTCCCGGACATCGACATCGACGTGGAGTCCGCCCGCCGCCACGAGATCTACCGCGCCGTCGTCGATCGCTTCGGCGCCGAGCGCACCACCCTCATGAGCATGCAGAACGCCTACCGGGCCCGCGGCGCCGTCCGCGACGCCGGCCTCGCCCTCGGCATGCCCGAACCCGAGGTGGACGCCATCGCCAAGCAGCTCTGGCGCTTCTCCGCCTCGAACTTCCGCGAGGCACTCCAGCGCATGCCCGAACTCGGCGGCCTCTCCCGCCGCATCGAGTCCGGCCGCGCCGAGGGCGACCGCCAGCTGGACCTGCTCGTCGACCTCACCGAACGCCTCGACCGCCTGCCCCGCCACATCTCCATGCACCCCTGCGGCGTCATCCTCGGCGACGCCACCCTGCTGCACCGCACCCCCGTCCAGCCCTCCGGCATGGGCCTGCCCATGAGCCAGTTCGACAAGCACGACATGGACCCCATGGGCTTCCTCAAGCTCGACATCCTCGGCGTGCGCATGCAGTCCGCCATCGCCTACACGATCGCCGAGGTCGAACGCACCACGGGCGAGCGCATCGACCTCGAACAGGTGCCCCTCGACGACCCCGCCACCTACGCGATGATCCGCACCACCCACACCCTCGGCTGCTTCCAGATCGAGTCCCCGGGCCAGCGCGAACTCGTCGGCAAACTCGCCCCCCGCGAGTTCAACGACCTCACCGTGGACATCTCCCTCTTCCGCCCCGGCCCCATGCAGTCCGACATGGTCCGACCCTTCCTCGAACAGCGGCACGGCTGGGCACCCGCCCACTACCCGCACCCCGACCTGCGGCCCGTCCTCGCCGAGACCCACGGGGTCACCGTCTTCCACGAACAGGTCCTACGCACCATGGACGTCATGACCGGCTGCGGACTGGCCCGCGCCGACGAGCACCGCCGCCTCCTCGGCGGCCCGCAGGAACACCTCGTCGAAGAGGCCTTCCGCACCGGCGCCCTCGCCCGCGGCTACTCCCTCGAAGTCATCGACGAGGTCTGGGCCACCCTCTCCGCCTTCGGCTCCTTCGGCTTCTGCAAGGCCCACGGCGCCGCCTTCGCCGTCCCCACCTACCACTCCGCCTGGCTCAAGACCCACCACCCCGCCGCCTTCATGGCCGCCATCCTCGAACACGACCCCGGCATGTACCCCGCCCGCCTCATGGTCGCCGAGGCCCGCCGCATGGGCATCCCCGTCCTCCCCGTGGACGTCAACGCCTCCTCCCGCCACGTCCACGTCGAGTGGGTCCCCGCCCACCCCGAGATCGACGACGGCGCCCCCGGCCGCTGGGGCATCCGCCTGCCCCTCACCAGCCTCTCCGGACTCAGCGAAGCCGAGACCGACCGCCTCGACGCCGGCCGTCCCTACCGCTCCCTCGCCGACGTCCGCGACCGCGCCCGCCCCACCGCCCGCAACCTCGAACGCCTCGCCCAGCTCGGCGCCCTCGACTGCCTCCTCCCACCCGGCGGCGCCTCCCGCACCGACCTCGTCCACCACCTCGAACTCCAGCACTCCACCACCCGCGGCACCGCCCCCGGCCGCACCGCCCCGCGCTCGCGGTCCGCCCGTCCACGGCAGGTGGAGGGCCAGCTGGCCCTGGACCTGCCGGACACCGAGCTCACCGCCCTCGCCCCGCTCTTCCCGGACCCGGGCCCGGCCGCCCGGGTCCGCACCGAGCTGGAGCTCACCGCCCTGGACGTCACCGCCCACCTCATGGACTCCCACGCCCCGTACCTGGACGCGCTCGGCGTCACCCGGGCGAAGGACCTGCTCGGGCTGCGCACGCAGTCCCGGGTGCTCGTGGCAGGGGTGCGCGTGGCCACCCAGACCCCGCCCATGCGCAGCGGCAAGCGGGTGGTGTTCCTCTCCGTGGACGACGGCACCGGCTGCGTGGACGCCTCCTTCTTCACCGAGGCCCAGCACGCCTCCGGGGAGATGCTCTTCTCCGCCCGCCTCCTGCTGATCGAGGGCACCGTCCGGCGCACCGGCGACCGGGCCGTGTCCGTCCAGGCCGTGCGCGCCTGGGACCTGCACCGGCCCGAGACGCTCCCGGACCCCGACTACCTGGACGCCACCCGGCAGCAGTGGCGGGACTGGCTCGCGGCGGACCGCCGAGCCGCCGCCGCGCGCCGCAGCGGCCGGGCGGGCACCGGAGCGCAGCCCCTGCCGGACATCCCGCACCACGGCACGGGCGGCTGGCCCGTGAAGGTGCGCACCGACGTCGGGCCGGCCGGCGGGGCCCGCCCCGGCCGCACGGCACCCGATCGGCCCGCTCCGGAGCACACCCCGATCCCGGTGCCCCACCCGGAGACGTGGGAGCTGCTGCCCACCCCGGACAGATGAGACCGTCCGCCTCCGTGCCCCGCCGTCCGGCCGCGCCCCTAGAATGGGACGCGGCCGACGGTGGCCCCCGTACGCCACCGATCCCGAAGCCAGACCTCGAAGGAGCACCGTGTCGGAGCCGAAGAACATCCTGCTGACCGTGGACGGAGAGCTGCGGGAGGTGACGCACGGCACCACCGGCCTCGACCTCTTCCGCGAGAAGCCGACCACCGCCGTCATGCGGGTGGACGGCCTGCTCTGGGACCTGGCCCGGGAGATCCCTGCCGGCGCGTCCGTCGAAGCGGTGGACATCACGGAGCCCGAGGGCCTCGAGGTGCTGCGGCACTCCACCGCCCACGTGATGGCCCAGGCCGTGCAGCAGCTGCGCCCGGGCGCCAAGCTCGGCATCGGCCCGTACATCACGGACGGCTTCTACTTCGACTTCGACGTCGACGAGCCCTTCACCCCCGAGGACCTCAAGCAGATCTCCTCGCTCATGCAGAAGATCGTGAAGTCCGGCCAGACCTTCCGCCGCCGCGTCGTGGACGAGGAGACCGCCCGCGCCGAGATGGCGGACGAGCCCTACAAGCTCGAGCTGCTCGGCAAGAAGGATGCCGCGGACACCGCCGGCGAGGGCGCCTCCGTGGAGGTCGGGGCCGGGGAGATCACCATCTACGACAACGTGGACCGCAAGACCGGCGACGCCGTGTGGTGCGACCTCTGCCGCGGCCCGCACCTGCCCTCCACCAAGCTCATCGGCAACGGCTTCGCGCTCACCCGCTCCGCCGCCGCCTACTGGCTCGGCAACGAGAAGAACAAGCAGCTGCAGCGCATCTACGGCACCGCCTGGGCCAGCAAGGACGACCTCAAGGCCTACCAGGAGCGCCTCGCCGAGGCCGAGCGCCGCGACCACCGCAAGCTCGGCGCCGAGCTGGATCTCTTCTCCTTCCCGGACGAGCTCGGCTCCGGCCTGCCCGTGTTCCACCCGCGCGGCGGCATCATCCGCAAGGAGATGGAGGACTACTCCCGTCGGCGCCACACCGAGGCCGGCTACGAGTTCGTCTACACCCCGCACATCACCAAGCAGCACCTCTACGAGGTGTCCGGCCACCTCGACTGGTACGCGGACGGCATGTTCCCGCCCATGCACATCGACGAGGTCCGTGATCCCGAGACCGGCGAGATCACGCGCCAGGGGCAGAACTACTACCTCAAGCCGATGAACTGCCCCATGCACAACCTGATCTACCGCTCCCGCGGCCGGTCCTACCGTGAGCTGCCGCTGCGGCTGTTCGAGTTCGGCTCCGTGTACCGGTACGAGAAGTCCGGCGTGGTCCACGGGCTCACGCGCGTGCGCGGCATGACCCAGGACGACGCCCACATCTACTGCACCCGCGAGCAGATGAAGGAGGAGCTGACCACCACGCTCAACTTCGTCCTCGACCTGCTCAAGGACTACGGCCTCAACGACTTCTACCTCGAGCTCTCCACGAAGGACCCGGAGAAGTTCGTCGGCTCCGACGAGATCTGGGAGGAGGCCACCCGCACCCTCGCCGAGGTCGCGGAGGCCTCCGGTCTGCAGCTCGTCCCGGATCCGGGCGGCGCCGCGTTCTACGGCCCGAAGATCTCGGTCCAGGCCCGGGACGCCATCGGCCGCACGTGGCAGATGTCCACCATCCAGCTGGACTTCAACCTGCCCGAGCGCTTCGACCTCGAGTACCAGGCCGCCGACGGCACCCGTCAGCGCCCCGTGATGATCCACCGCGCCCTCTTCGGCTCCATCGAGCGCTTCCTGGGCGTCCTCACCGAGCACTACGCCGGCGCGTTCCCGGCCTGGCTTGCCCCGGAGCAGGTCGTGGCCATCCCGGTGGCCGAGGCATTCAACGACTACCTGGACGACGTCGTCGCGAAGCTGCGTGCCGAGGGGATCCGGGCGCGCCTGGACGACTCCTCGGACCGCTTCCCGAAGAAGATCCGCACCGCGGCCAAGGAGAAGGCGCCGTTCGTGCTGATCGCCGGCGGCGAGGACAGGGAGGCGAACGCCGTGTCCTTCCGCTTCCGCGACGGCACCCAGGACAACGGCGTGCCGGTGGAGGAGGCGATCGAACGCATCGTGAAGGCGGTGCGCGAGCGCGAGGTCACCCCATGACCAGCCCCGGCACCGGCGGATCCGACGCGCGGGCGCAGGCCCGCGCGTCGGCGGACGCCGCCGCCACGGACGGCTTCGAGCTGCCCGGCGCCCCGGACGCCTTCGAGCGGTTCTGGAACGCCCACCGCATGGCGTACGTGTCCAAGGGGACGGGCCAGGTCAAGGACGAGCACACCTGCCCGTTCTGTGCGGCCCCGCAGCGCGACGATGAGGACTCCCTCATCGTCCACCGCGGCCGCACCGCCTACGTGGTGCTGAACCTGTACCCGTACAACCCCGGTCATCTGCTCGTCTGCCCCTACCGCCACGTGCCCCTGTACACGGACACCACCACGGAGGAGGCCGCCGAGATGGCGGAGCTGACCCAGACGGCGATGCTCGCCCTCGGCCAGGCCGCCGGCGCGTCCGGCTACAACCTCGGCATGAACCAGGGGGCGGTGGCCGGCGCCGGGATCGCGGCCCATCTGCACCAGCACGTGGTGCCGCGGTGGACCGGCGACGGCAACTTCCTGCCGATCATCGCTCGGACCAAGAACATGTCGCAGACCCTGGGGGAGACCCGGCAGATCCTCGCGGGCGTCTGGGACCGGGCCGCCCGGGACCACGCCGCGCGCCGGGCGGCCAACGCCCGTGCCGCGGCCGAGCATCCTCGCCCGGGGGCCGGAGACCCCGCCTGATGCTGGACCGTCACGCGCGCGGCGTCACCACCCGCCTGTTCACCCCGGTGGCCCGTACGCTCCTGCGGGCCGGGGTCAGTCCGGACACCGTGACGGTCGTCGGCACACTCGGCGTGAGCCTGGGCGCGCTCGTGCTCTTCCCCCTGGGGCACCTGTTCTGGGGCACGCTCTTCATCACCGCGTTCGTGTTCTCGGACCTGGTGGACGGGATCATGGCGCGCGAGGCCGGGTCCACCGGCCGCTGGGGCGCGTTCCTCGACTCCACCCTGGACCGCGTGCAGGACGCGGCCGTGTTCCTCGGGCTGTGCCTGTGGGGCTTCGGCGTCGGCGCCGCACCCGCGGTCGGCGCGCTCTCCGGGGCCTGCCTGGCCCTGGGCATGCTCGTCTCCTACGTGCGCGCCAAGGCGGAGGCCCTCGGCTGGGACGCGCACGTGGGCATCGCCGAGCGCGCCGAACGGCTCGTGGCCACCCTCGTGGTCGCCGGCCTCACCGGCCTCGGTCTGCCCCCGGTCGTCCTGGCCGTCACCTTGGGGCTGCTCGCCGCAGCCTCCCTGGTCACCGTCGGCCAGCGCATGGCTGTGGTGCGCCGCCAGGCGCGCGACGACGTCTGACCGGCCCGGCCGCAGGACCCGCCCGTCAGTCCGCCGCGATCTCCGCGACGACGGCGCCCGTCACCTGCACGAGGTCGGCGGGCGCGATCTCCACATCCAGGCCGCGTTGCCCGCCGGAGACGTACATGAGCTCCGCGTCGAGGGCGGAGGAGTCCAGGACGACGGGGTGGGGCCGGCGCTGGCCCAGGGGAGAGACGCCGCCCCGCACGTAGCCGGTCCGGCGTTCGACGACGGCCAGATCGGCCAGGGCGAGTCGCTTGACGCCCAGCACCGCGGCGGCGGCCCGCAGGTCCAGCTGACCGGACACGGGCACCACGCACGCGGCGAGCGCGCCGTCGGGGTCCGCCACCATCAGCGTCTTGAACAGTCGGTCGGCGGGCACGCTGAGCGCCCGGGCGACCTGGACGCCGAACCGCTCGCCGCCGGCGTCGAGGGCCACGTCGAAGGTGTGCAGCCGGTACGGGACCCCGGCGGCCTCGAGGGCGGCGACGGCCGGTGTGGCCGCCCCGTGCCGGGCGCTGCGATCCTTCTTGCGCTGGCCCACGGCGGACTCAGGCGATCCCGGCCTGCTCGCGCACGTTGCGCTTGATGCGGCCGAGCATGGCGGACATTCCGCGCAGGCGCAGGGGGGTGAGGGCCTTGGCCAGACCGAGGCGGGTGGGGATGTCCTCGGGCACGTCCAGGACCTCGAGGGCGCTCAGCCCGTCCAGGCCCTGGGTGAGCACGGAGGCGAAACCGCGCGTGGTGGGCGCCTCCGGGGGAGCGGTGATGAAGAGGCGGACCGGGGCCTGCGGACCGGGCTCACCCTCGAGCTCCACGGCCAGGAACAGCGGGGTCTGACACTCCACGACCTGCTCCATCTCGGCCTCGTGGCCGTCGTAGCGCTCCGGCAGCGCCGGCAGCTCGTCCGAGAATTCCAGCAGCAGCTCGAGCTTCTCGGGATCGGGCACCCCGGCGAAGTCGTCGATGATCTCGGCCAGGGCGGCGGGCACGGCGTGGTTCTCGGTCATGGTGTCCCAGTCTAGTGATCCACGCCGTGCCGGGGGCTCAGCGCGCGGGGGCCTCGCCCGGCTCTTCGCCGACGGCGATCGGCAGGCGCACGGCGTTGCCCCACTCGGTCCAGGAGCCGTCGTAGTTGCGGACGTCCTCGTGGCCGAGCAGGTACTTGAGCACGAACCAGGTGTGGGAGGACCGCTCGCCGATGCGGCAGTAGGCGATCACGTCGTCACCCTCCTGCAGCCCGGCGCCGGCGCGATAGACCTGCTCCAGCTCGGCGCGGGACTTGAAGGTGCCGTCCTCGTTGGCCGCGGACGCCCACGGCACGGACGCCGCCGTGGGGATGTGGCCGCCGCGCAGGGTGCCCTCCTGCGGGTAGCCGGCCATGTGCGTGGTCTCGCCCGTGTACTCGGGACGGGAGCGGACGTCGATCAGCGGGGTGGTCCCGATGGCCTGCAGGACGTCCTCGCGGGCGGCACGATCTGTGTGGTCGTCGCGCTCGATCACCGGGTACTCGGCGCGGGCCACGGTCGGGACCTCGCGGGTGGTCTCGCGTCCCTCCGCGATCCACTTGTCACGGCCGCCGTCCATCAGGCGCAGGTCCTCATGGCCGTAGAGGGTGAACACCCACAGGGCGTAGGCGGCCCACCAGTTGGACTTGTCGCCGTAGAACACCACGGTGGTGTCCCGGGAGATCCCCTTGGAGGCGGCGAACTCGGCGAAGGCCTCGGGGCCGACGAAGTCGCGGGTGACGGGGTCGTTGAGCTCGGTGTGCCAGTCGACGCGTTGGGCGCCGGGGATGTGGCCGGTGGAGTAGAGGAGAGCGTCCTCGTTGGACTCGAGGACCACGACGTCCTCGTCGCCGACATGGTCGGCGACCCACTGCGTGGACACCAGCTTCTCGGGGTGGGCGTACTCGGAGAACTTCGCGGCGGTATCGGTCATGGCACTGCCTTCCTTCGCGTCGGGGCGGGCCCGCACGGGCCCGGGGCGGGCGGCACGACGACGGCGGGTTCCGTGTCCGTGCCCTGCGCGCCAGATTACGGCACGTCGGTGTCACGTAAGAGGGTAGGGGCCCCTCAGTCCGGGACACGCGAGGTCACATGGGTCGGGTCCGCGGCCCGATAGCATGGCCCGGAATCCCCGTCGTCGACCCTGGGAGTGTCCCGTGGCTCAGATCGTCCACCTCGCCGACCGTTCGCCGCAGGTCACCCCGGACCAGCTGTTGTCCGGCTTCCACCCGTCGTACCGCTTCGGCACGGTGTCCTTCGACACCTACATCCCGGACCCCGCGCACCCCTCGCAGGCACAGGCCGTGGAGCGGCTGCGCCGGTTCGCGGCAGACCTCGGCCGGGGCGGTTCGGGCGGCGGGTTCCTCGGCGGCCTGTTCGGCGGGAAGAAGCGGGCGGCAGGGCCGGCCGGCATCTACCTCGACGGCGGTTTCGGCGTCGGCAAGACCCACCTGCTGGCCTCGACGTGGCACGCGGCCCCCGGGCCCAAGGCGTTCGGCACGTTCGTGGAGTACACCAACCTCGTGGGCGCCCTGTCCTTCCGCAAGGCGGTGGACGAGCTCAAGGAGTACACCCTCGTGTGCATCGACGAGTTCGAGCTCGACGACCCGGGGGACACCGTGCTGATGTCCCGCCTCATGCGCGAGCTGGCCGACGCCGGCGTGCGCCTGGTGGCGACCTCCAACACCCTGCCGGGCTCGCTCGGCGAGGGGCGCTTCGCGGCGCAGGACTTCAAGCGCGAGATCCAGGTCCTGGCCGACCAGTTCGAGGTCATCCGCGTGGACGGCGAGGACTACCGCCACCGCGGCCTCTCCGCCGCCCCGTCGCCGCTGGACGACGCCGCCGTCGAGGCCACCGCCCAGGAGAACTTCCCCGACGCGGGTGTGCTCGCCGTGGACGACTTCGCGGACCTCACCGCGATGCTCTCCCGCGTGCATCCCTCCCGCTACCGCGAGCTCGTCAAGGACGTGGACGTGCTCGCCCTCCACGACGTGCACACCATCACGGAGCAGGCCACGGCCCTGCGCTTCGTGGTGTTCGCGGATCGCCTGTACGACAAGGACGTGCCCGTCCTCGCCTCCGGTGTGCCCTTCGACGCCCTGTTCACGCAGGAGATGATGCACGGCGGCTACATGAAGAAGTACTTCCGCACGGTCTCCCGCATGACCGCCCTGGTCCGGGAGGGCCAGACGGGCGTGGCCGAGCACAAGTGAGCCACCGCCCCTGACCGGCACGACGACGGCGCGCACCGAGGCGGGTGCGCGCCGTCGCCGTGTGCGGGGCAGGGTCAGTGCACGGCGCGGAAGCACAGCGCCGCCCGCTTGCCCGGCAGCTCGACCTCCCGGTCCACCGTGAAGCCCAGAGCCCGGGCGGTCTTCACGGCCCGCGTGTTGCGGACGTCCGGCTCGATCACGAGCCGACGCGTGCCGGGGCGTGCGCCCAACCAGTCCACAATGCTCCGGTAGGCCGTGGCGCGGGCGCGCCCCTGCAGGCCGCCGGGGGCGGTGATGAAATGGAATCCGAGGTCCCCGTCCCGCACCTCGTAGGCGCCGCCGACCTCCTCCGCGCGAGGGTCGTAGGTCTGCACGAGGGCCACGAGGGTCCCGCCGTGCCACACGAGGTGGTTCGCGTGGGTGGGCTGGAACTCGAGGAAGTCGTAGACCTCCTCGACGTCCTGCACGCTGTGCCCGCGCATCCCGTAGAACTCCGCCCGCGGCTCCGTGACGAGTGCGTGGATCAGCGGGGCGTCCAGGGCCGGGCGGACGCGCGTCATGGTCAGGCCCAACGCCCCGACGCCGACCTCGGCCACGATGCGTCCCGGAGGGGCCCCGCCGGGGACGGAGCGGGCGGGTGCGACGCCGCTGCCGGCGGACGGGGGGACGGGACCGGACGGCACGGGCAGCAGGCGGCCGGCGGCCCACGCGTCCAGCTGATCCGTCACGTGCCCGCCTCCGAGACCGGAGGCGCCGAACGGGACGACCCACCGGCTGCGGGTGCGGTCGCCGAGGTCGAACACGACCCGGGCCACTGGCCCGCGGTGGGTGCCGACGGCCAGGCCGGGGGCGTGCGAGGTGGCGCAGACCGCGTCCGCGGTGCCGCCCACCCGGACGGACCCGATCGTGTCGAGCACGTCGGCGAGCCCCGGCACATCCGGCCCGCCGGGATGCTCGTGCGTGAACAGGAACGGGGTCAGGGCATGCGCCGCACCCCACGTCCGAGCCGTGTCGTCGGGGCCCGGCGGCTCAGCGGCGTCGCCGACGGCGGCGACGGCGGCCCGCACGAGGTCCCTCGTCGACGCTGCGACCCCCAGGGCCGCGCGCAGCGGCTCCGGCCCGCGCTCGGCGAGCGCCGCGCCGACCCATGCGGCGGCGTCGCCCCACGGTGCCCACGGGCCGCCGAGCAGGGCCCGCGAGGCGGGCGGCAGGTGCGCGATCAGGGCGGCGGCCACCTCGTGCTCCACGAGGAGCCACCAGCGGGCCGCGGCCGATCCGGCGGCGGCGTCGCCGGCCCACGCCGGGACGGACTCCGCGGCCAGCACGTCGTCCGCGACGAGCGCGTCGACGGCGTCGGCGAGCCAGGCCCGCGGCGCGCCCGGGGTCCGGGTGTCCGTCTGCAGGGCGGCCATCGCGTCCACGGTCCGCTCCTGCGGTGCCAGCGCCTCGAGGGCCTCCCGGATGCGGCGGGACCGCCACGGCGCGCACGCGTCCACGGTGAGGCAGGCGGTGTCCGGGTGGGGCTCGTTGGCCGCCACCACGACGTCGTCCGCCGCGGCCGGCGCGGGCCAGCGCACCCAGCGCTGATCGAGGGACCCGTCGGCGGAGCCCCGGCCCAGCGCGGAGGCCCGCGCCGCACCCCAGGCCGAGCGTCGATCCCGGCGCCGCACGGCCCCGGCGTGCCGGGTGAGCACCGTCCGCCGGTCCGCGACGATCACGCGATTGACCGGCTCGACGTGCCCGTCCAGCACCGCGCAGGCCTCCGCGGCGCTCGCGGCCGTGAGCAGCCGGCGCGCGCTCGGCAGGCCGGTGTCGGCGCGGTCCCAGGCGGGGAACCGCATGCTCACCGGGCCGGCGCCGGGCACGTCCACGAGCCGCCCGCGCGGGGTGTGGGCCACCCGCACGTCCACGGGGTCGCCGCCGCGCACGTGCACCCGCTCGGTCCGGGCGTCGAGGACCTCCGGCCCCTCGGGGGCGTCCTCGAGGACCATCTCGAGCGAGGACACCATCGCCGAGGTCGTCACCCACGCGACGTGCTCGGACTGCCCCACATGCGGGACGCCCGGCACACCGGGGAAGGCCAGGCCGACGACGTCGACGCGGTCCCGGGGACGCTCGGCCTCCACCACGAGGCGCACCTGCTGGTAGACGCCGGGCAGCTCGAGCAGCCGGTGCGGGTCGGCGGCCACGAGCGGAGCGCCCTCGGCGCCGACGCGCACCGCCCAGGCGTTCGAGCCGTCCGCGTCGGGGCGCGGCGAGATCAGCGCCGCGGCGAGCGCGGGGAAGCGCTCGGCCAGCAGGGTGCGGAACAGGGCGGCCGGCGCGTTGGTCAGCCAGACGTTGTAGCCCAGGTGCAGGGCGAGCGCCGTGTGCGGGTCGAACGGCAGCGGCTTCACCCCGTGGGCGGCGAACTCGGGCGCGCGCCGGGCCCCGGCGTCCAGCCCCGCGTTCACGCCGTCGGCGAACCGGGTGAACCAGGCCCGGTCCTCCGCGTCGTCGAGGGCGTTGAACGCCTGGCGGGCCGCGCCGTCCAGGTCCATCTGCCGGGCGGCGACGTCGTTCGCCACCGCCGGCGGGCCGAACACCTCGGCGCTCATGCCGGTGACCCGGCGGTGCTCGCAGTCGACCTGCCAGGCCCGCTCCGTCGCCACGTGCCACCCCTGGAGGTAGGCCAGCTCGGGCAGGGACGCGGCCACGAGCGTCGGCACGCCGTGCGCGTCCCGGTGGCAACGGCCCGCCACGTCACCCGTCGCCGTCCCGGTCCACGCGTCCGCGCTCATGCCGCGGCGTCCTGCCGGAGCTCCGCCAGCGCGCGGCGCAGCGGCGCGGCCACCGGGTTGGCCAGGCGACCGGCGTAGAGCAGCGAGCCCGACGGGTCCGTCAGGTCCACCATCTGCGTGGCGTTCCGCAGCTGCAACCGGTTCAGGCACGAGTGCGCGAAGTCCTCCGCGTCCAGGCCGAGGCGCTCCACATCCGCGAGCCCCAGGGCCGTGTACTCGGCGAGGACCCGCCCCACCACGGCGTAGAACTCCTCCGCCGGCAGCAGGGCGTCCGCGTCCATCACGTCGGCCAGATGGCGCAGCACGCCGTCCAGCATGTCCGTGAAGAAGGAGAGGGAGAGGTCCTCGTCGGTGAGGTCGATGCGGATGCGCCGGGTCTGCTCCGTGAGCGGGACGCCGTCCGCGCCGACCACCACCTCCTCCCCGATGTCCTTGAGGAAGGCGCCGGTGACCCGTCCCTCCCGCAGGCGGAGCACGATGTTCTCCCCGTGGGGCATGAACACGGTCGAGTAGGCGGCGGCCAGATGCACCAGCGGGGTCACGTAGGCCGTCACCACCCCGTGCAGCCACTGCGCCGCCGTCAGCCCCGAGCGCTCCACGAGCGCCCCCGCCACGGAGCGGCCCCCGCCGTCCCGGTGCAGCAGCGCCGCCATGGTCATGACCCGCTCGCCCTCCGCCAGGCGCGGCAGCGGACTCTCCCGCCACAGGGCGGCGAGCATCTTCGTGTGAGGACCCTTCGAGCCCACGGCATGGAAGGCGTCCCCGGTGTACCCGGCCGAGGCGTACTCCCGCAGCACCCCGAAGCCCCACCTCGCGAGCAGGGGGTCGGAGTCCACGAGGTCGGCCACCACCGCGTTGATCGCCGGGGTGACGGACATGTACGCGGGGGAGAGGCCGCGCACGAACCCCATGTTCTGCACGGACAACGCCGTCTTCAGCTGCGGGGCGTGCGGGTCGCTCGCGTTGAACAGGGTGCGCACCGCCTGCATGGCCGTGAACGCGTCCGGGTCTTCGCCCACGTGCACCAGCCGCCCCGCGGCGAGGTCGGGGGCGAACGCCACCTGGATCCGGTGCTCCCACTGCCACGGGTGCACCGGGATCAGCGTGTACGCCTCCGGATCGACGTCGAGCGCCGCCGCCCGCTCCGCCCACAGGCCCGCCACCGCCTCGGTGATCGGCGGGGGCGGCGCCGGCACGGCGGCGCCCGCGCTCGCGGTCTTGGGCCAGGTCCACCGTCCCCCGAGCTCGGAGGGGAACGCGAGCCACACCGGGTGCAGCGCCCGCCCGCCCTCGGGGGCGAACATCGCGTACTCCGTGGCCCCCCAGCCGATGCGGCCGTTGGTGGCCACGAAGCCCGGGTGTCCCTCGCTCATGGCGGCCTCCACCGCCGTGTAGTCCGCGTCCACCAGGTCGGCGGCGGACGGGCGCTCGCCGGCCAGGGTGTGGCACCGGGCGGCGAAGGTGGAGGCGAGCTCCTCGAGATAGACGTCCAGCGCCTCGCCGGCCAGCCCGAGCACCTCGGCCGCGTCGAGGACGAAGCGGTCGACGGCCACCGCGTCCGGATCCCCGGCACGGCACACCGAGTCCGGATCCACGCCGAGGTGCTCGAGCGGGAGGGCACGCGCGGTGAACGTCCACCGCACCCCGCCCAGGGTGAGCGTGTAGGCGTGGCGGCCGGCGTCGTCGACCCGCTCGCCGCGCACCGGCGTCAGGAGCCGCTCATGGGTGAACTCGCGGATCGCCTTGGCGACGAGCAGCCGGTGGGCGTGCCGGGCGGTCGGCGCCGTCAGCGCGTCCAGGCGGGACGGGGAGGACGGGGGGACGGGGGTCATGCGGACACCTGCCTGTCGGGGGTGAGGAGGAGCGGGGGCTCGGGGAGGGTGAGGTCCAGCCCGGCGGCGAGGACGCCGATCCGGCTGGCAGTGAAGGACTCGGGCGTGGCGATCGAGAGCATCGCCGTCTTGGATCCCAGCGCCACGGGACCGAGCTCCGTGAACCCGGCGGCCAGGTTCTTCGCCCGGATGGCGGCGTTGCGCTCGTCCGGCTCGACGACGACGCGCCGCGCCCCCGGCTGGGCCAGGCACCAGCGCACCACCGCGGCCATCACCAGGTCCGTGGTCCCGGGCACCGGGGTGTCCGTCGGGGCGACGAGCACGTGCAGGCCGACGTCGCCCGGCGCGCCCGCATACCGTCCGGCCAGCTCCGAGTGGGCCGGGTCGTAGACCTCCACCAGGAAGGTCGCAGTCCCGTCCACGAGCCCCACGTGCGCGTGGTGGTGCGGGTGCGCGGCGATCGCCTCGTACTCGGCCACGACGTCGGCCAGACCCGCCTCCGTCATCTCCCAGTACACGGCGTGCGGGGACGTCACCCACCGGTGCAGCAGCGGATGGTCCTGCGCGCCCACGGGACGGAGCTCCACACGACGGGCCGCGCTCGCGGCCGCACCGTCCACGGTGGTCTGCGGCGGCGTCACGGCGCTCACCGGACGCCCGCCGCGACGGCACCGAAGTCCTGGAACGCGATCGACTCGGCCTGCGCGTAGACCTCACGGCCGGCGATCGTGCTGAGGATGCGGCCGCTGTGCTCCGCCGCCATGCCCAGGTCCGGGCCGGTGAGCCCCAGGGGCTGTTCGGCGGTGTTGTGCACGAAGATCCGGCGGCCGCTC
This sequence comes from Micrococcus luteus, assembly GCF_014138885.1. Taxonomy (NCBI): domain Bacteria; kingdom Bacillati; phylum Actinomycetota; class Actinomycetes; order Micrococcales; family Micrococcaceae; genus Micrococcus; species Micrococcus luteus. The sequence continues at coordinate 391,551 of NZ_JACJIK010000001.1, read as the reverse complement.
ACGTCGATCGCGTGGTCCGCGTTCGCCGTCGTCCGACCGTCCTCCGCGCGCAGCAGGTGCCGCACCGGCTCCAGGAACGGATGGTCCGGGTGGCGGTAGCCCGTGCCCGCGACGACACGGTCCACCACGTGCCGCCCGGTCACCCCGGTCTCCTCGTCGCGCAGGGTGACCTCCACCCGGGGCGCACCCGGGCCCGCGACCAGGCGGGCGTCCGCCACCGACGTGCCCGGCCACAGCCGGGCCGGGTCCAGCGGACCCACCTGGCGCTCGTACAGCGCGTGGTAGACGTCCTCGATCGTGTACTCGCTGATCCCCTTGTACAGGGACCGGTGGGATGCGTTGATCTCATCCCGCCGCGCCCGGGGCAGAGTGGCGAAGTGCCGCTCATAGTCCAGCGAGGTCAGCTCGAGCGTGAGCTGGCCGACCTCCATGCCGAAGAACCGGGGTGAGCGCGTGACCCACGTGAGGTCCGGGTGGCCCGCGTTCAGCAGGTCCAGGGCGCACTCCGCCGCCGACTGGCCGCTGCCCACTACCAGGACCGACCCGGCCCCGGCGATGTCCTCGCGACGGCCCATGTACTCACCCGTGTGCACCACGGGGGACGCGCCGACCCGGGCCGACTCCTCCGCGACGCGCGCGAGCGGCGCGGGCAGGGACGGCACCGTGCCCGTGCCCACCACCACGTGGTCGGCCCGGTGCGTGCTGGTCCCGGCCGCGGAGGCCGCCTCCACCACGAACTCGTCCGCCTGATCGTCCCACCGCACCGCCGTCACCGTGGTCGCGTAGGCGATGCCGGGCAGCTGGGCTGCCACCCACGCGCAGTAGTCCGAGAACTCCCGCCGCAGCGGGTACCAGGAACCCCGGATGTAGAAGCGGTGCAGCCGGCCCATCGCCTTGAGATACGCCAGGAACGAGTACGGGGAGGTCGGGTCCGCGAACGTCACCAGGTCCGCGAGGAACGGCACCTGGATCTGCGCGCCCGGCAGCATCATGCCCGGGTGCCACACGAACGCGTCGCGGCTCTCCACCACCTCCACCTCGACGTCGGGCAGCGGGTGGGCCAGCGCGGCCAGGCTCAGGTTGAACGGGCCCAGCCCGATCGCGAGCACGCGGCGGGGGGACGTGGACGCCGGGCTCATGCGCACACCTGCTCTCCGTGCTCGTCCACGCGCGCCGCGGACGGACGTGGCCCCGCCGAAGCGGGGAGCGTGCAGGACACGGCGACCGACGGGCCATGCGGACGGGTCCGCGCCACCCCGCGACACCGATGACGGCTCGCCCGCACCGCGTCGACGTGCCGCAGCGCCGCCTCCTCCACGACGTCGACCAGCTCCTCCAGCTCGCCCGAGGTGACCGCGGGGTTCAGGATCGTGAACTTCAGATGGGGCACCCCGTCCACCACTGTCGTCGCGATCAGCGCGCGCCCGCCGGCCACCAGCTCCCGGTGCGTCGCCGCCTGCACCGCCGTGCACTCCTCCTCCGACAGTCCCTCGGCCCGCACCCGGAACAGCACTGTCACCAGCGTCGGATCCTCCAGCACCGCGAACGTCGGCCGGGCCCGCAGGATCCCGCACGCCTGCCGCGTGCGTTCGCGCGCCCCCGCGAACAGGGACACCACCGCCTCGGCCCCATGCTCACGCAGCGTCAGCCACAGCTTGAGCGAGTCGAACCGGCGGCTCGTCTGCAAGGACCGATCCGCCAGGTTCGGATGGACGCTGTCCTCCGGGTTCAGGTAGTCCGCATGCACCGTCACATGGCGCAGGCTCTCGGCGTCCCGCACCACCAGCGCGCTGCAGGCCAGCCCCACGTAGAACGTCTTGTGGAAGTCCATCGTCACCGAGTCCGCACGGTGCAGCCCCGGCAGCTCGTGGCGCGTCGCCGCGCTCGCGGCGAGGATCCCGCCCACGGCCGCGTCCGCATGGACCCACATCCCGTGGCGTTCGGCGACGTCGGCGATGGCCGGCAGCGGGTCGATGGCGCCGCGGTCGGTGGTCCCCAGCGTCGCGACGACGGCCATCGGCACGGCACCGGCGGCCACCTCACGTTCGACCGCCTCGGCCAGGGCCCCGGGGTCCAGACGCCCGGCGGCGTCGGTGGGGACGACGACCACGGCGTGGCGACCCAGCCCGAGCAGGCCGGCTGCCTTGGCGATGCTGTAGTGCGTGGCGGCGCTGACGAAGACGCGCAGCGAGCCGAGCACCTCGGCGGGCAGGTCGGCGAGCCCGGCGTGGCCGGTGAGGCGCTGCACGGCGCGGCCGCGGGCCAGCGTCATGGCCTGCAGGTTGGAGGCCGACCCTCCGGAGGTGAAGACGCCGTCGCCCGCGGCGAACCCGCACCAGCGTCCGACCTCGGCCAGGAGCCGCTGCTCCATGAGCGCCGCGGAGCGGGCCTGGTCCCAGGACTCGACCGCCGTGTTGAGCGCCCCGAGCACGGTGTCCGCTGCGGTGCTGGAGAGCAGGACCGGGCAGTTGAGGTGAGCGGCATAGCGCGGGTGGTGGTAGGCGGTGGTCTGGTGGGCGTAGAGCTCCGCGACCTCGGCGAGGGCGTCGTCGAGGCTGCCCGTCGGCTGCGAGAAGTCGACGGCGCCGACGGCGTCGGCCAGGTGCGTCGACGGGGTGTCCGGGTGGACCCCCGCGCGGTCGTAGGCGGTGTCGACGGCCACCCGGGCCGCCCTGCCGGTGGCGTCGAGGTAGGCGGCGGGATCGCCGAGTCCGAACAGGCGAGGGAGCATGGGAGGGCCTTCCGTGAGGGGGTCGTCGGCTCCGGGCGGCGTGCGCCACGGACGTCCCGCACAGTAGGAAAGCCTTACCTAAGAAAGCAAATACGCAACAATGACGTGACGTATTCAAAGGGAGGACTCCAGCAAAGGTGAGGCTCACCTATGCTGACCGGATGACGAGCTCCTCCGTCCTCCCCCCGCCTGCCGCCCGTCCCTCGCGTGTCGAGGCCCTGCAGATGAAGGCCTACCGCGGGCTCGCGGCCCTCGGCCAGGCGATGCCCGTTGACCGCGACGAGTATCCGCAGTGGACCATGACGGTCCGCGCCACGTGGCTGCTCGCCCCCCGGCTGCGTCGTCTCACGTTCGCCGCGGAGGAGTTCCGCACGTTCACCCCGCAGGGCTGCGACGAGTACTTCGGGCTGCTCACCCCGCCCCCGGGGCGGGCGCTCGTGATGCCCGATCCCGCGGCGCTCAATGCGCGGCGAGCGGTCGGGCGGATCCCCGAGGACGTGCGGCCGGATCTGCGGTGGTACACGGTCGCCGAGCACCGGCCCTCCGTCGGTGAGATCGACGTCGACGTCGTCGTGCACGACCATGCGGGCCCCGCCGGCACGTGGGCGCGCACCGCACGTCCGGGCGACGTCGCCGGCTTCCGCACCGGGACGGGCGCCTATCGTCTGCCGGCGGCGGGGGAGTCGCACCTCGTGGTGGGGGACGAGACCGCAGTCCCGAGCATCGCCGCCGCCCTCGCCGCGCAGCGTCGCACGCCGCGCGGGGGCCGGATGGACGTCGTCCTGGAGGTGCCCGGCCGTGACCACGTCCCCGCCCTCGAGGTCCCGGAGGGCGCCACGCTCACGGTCCTGCACCGCGGAGACGCCGTGCCGGGCGCCCTGCTCACGCCGCACCTCGAGGACCTCCCCGCCGCGCCCCGCGACCACGTGTGGGCGTGCGGCGAGCAGTCGCTCGCGACGGCGGCGCGGCGGGTGATCGTCCGCCGCGGCATCGCACCGAAGCGCGCGATCATGTTCAGCGGCTACTGGCGGGTGGACGGCCCGCGGCTCTGATCCCGTCCGACGGTCGGCGTCCGTGCTCCGAGCACGAGGCCGACCGCACGCCCCGGAACGACGAAGGGCCCCTCCGCCAGGAGGGGCCCTTCGTGTGTGGAGCGGATGACGAGATTCGAACTCGCGACCTCCACCTTGGCAAGGTGGCGCTCTAGCCAACTGAGCTACATCCGCCTGAGTCGATCCTCACGGATCGTCTCCGTGCGCGATACTGGGTTCGAACCAGTGACCTCTTCCGTGTCAGGGAAGCGCGCTACCGCTGCGCCAATCGCGCTCGTCCACCTCCGAGGAGGTGGTGAACATGCCGCCACTCCCGGTCGGAGAAGCCTGCGAGGTCGGGACGGGATTCGAACCCGCGTATACGGCTTTGCAGGCCGCTGCCTCGCCTCTCGGCCACCCGACCAGGGGTGAAGGTTGAGCGAGCGGATGACGAGATTCGAACTCGCGACCTCCACCTTGGCAAGGTGGCGCTCTAGCCAACTGAGCTACATCCGCGTGTCGGTGCCGCCGGGATCCGCTCGTCCGAGCCGCTCACCTGCGTTTTCCAACGAGAAAGAACTCTAGGCCATCTCCGCCCGGATGCAAAATCGGCGTCCGGAGGCGTGTCGGGCCACCCCGTCGGGGGTCCGCGGACCCTGCCAGAATGGCTGACCATGACCCAGCCACGCCTCGCGCATCAGACCCCCCACGGACGCATGTACGCGCGCTCCCTCTCGGGCCTGCCCGAGGTCCCGTCCATCACCACCGTGATCGGCATGGAGAAGACGGACCTGGACGGCTGGGTCGGGTGGATGGCGGCCCAGTCCGTGACCCAGGATCCGCGCCTGGCGGAATCCGTGGGCTCCGCGGCGCGCCTGAAGCAGGTGGCCCGCCAGTCCGCCGACGCCGCCGCCCGCTACCGGGACGCCGCGGCCGAGCGCGGGGACCGCGTGCACGACTACGCCGAGCAGGTCGCCCAGCGCGCCCTCGGCCGCCCCCACACCATGGCGGAGGCCCGGGCCCGGCTGATCGAGCACGGGGAGGGCGCCTACGCGGACCGCTTCGACGAGTGGTGGGACCTCTACGACGTCCGGCCGATCGCGGCCGAGATCACCGTCTGGAACCACACGGTGGGCTACGCGGGCACGCTGGACCTCGTCGCCCGGATCGGCGGCCGGCTGTGCCTGATCGACTACAAGACGAAGGGCACGGGGCGGGACGGACGGGTCAAGGCGCTCGATCCCAAGGTGGTCATGCAGCTGACCGCCGGCCTGAAGGCGGAGGAGTCCCTGGTGGACCCCGAGGCCGGCACCTGGGAAGAGTGGCGGCACGGCCAGGCCGAGATGCTGCTCGGCGTCGCCCTGGGGGAGACCGAGGTCGCCGTGCACCAGGCCAACCCCGGTGTGCTGCCCCGCCACTGGCACAAGTTCTGGGCCCTGCGCCAGGTCTGGAAGCACGCGCAGGCCGTGGACGACGCCGGCCCCGCGCTCCGCGTCATCGGCCCGCCTCCGCCGTCGGTCCCGGCGTCGGCGGCCACCGGACTGCAGGCCGTGCGCGCCGCGGCGTTCGGCGGCGGCTCCCACGCCGCCCCGGACGTGGCGCCCGACGGGTCGTCGTCGCGCCCGGCGTCTGCCGAGGGCGGCGATAGGGTGACGGCGTGACCGTCCTGCCCGTCCGCACCATCCCCGACCCCGTCCTGCGCACCGCCGCGTCGCCCGTGCCCCCGGGCGCGGATGTGCGCGCCCTCGTGGCGGACATGATCGAGACGATGCACGCCGTCGGGGGCGTGGGCCTGGCCGCGCCCCAGGTGGGCGTGGGCCTGCGCGTCTTCGTGTTCGACGTCGCCGGCGTCGCCGGGCACGTGGTCAATCCCGTACTCGAGACCGCCGGCCAGGCGCTGCGGGAGCCGGGCGAGGGGTGTCTGTCCGTGCCGGGGCTGCGCTACCACCCGGCGCGCGCCGCCGAAGCCGTCGTCCGCGGCACCGACGTCGACGGGAACCCGGTGGAGCACCGGGGGACCGGCCTGCTCGCCCGCTGTCTCCAGCACGAGACCGACCACCTCGACGGGATCCTCTACGTCGACCGCCTCGACGGCGAGGAACGCCGTGAGGCCCGCCGCCGCATGCGCGCCGGCGAGGTGGACCGCGCCGCCCGCCGCATCGGGGCCGAGCGCGCGGCCGCCGTCAGCTCGGTCTTCGGCGCCCCCGCCGCCCCCGCCGCCGGAACAGGAGCCGCCCGATGACCGCCCCGACGCCCCTGCGCGTGCTCTACGCCGGCACGCCCGAGACCGCCGTGCCCGTGCTGCGCGCCCTGCTCGACTCGCCCCACGAGGTCGTCGGCGTGCTCACCCGGCCGGACGCCCCGGTCGGGCGCCGGCGGGTGCTGACCCCGTCGCCGGTCGCGGTCGTGGCCGAGGAGGCCGGCCTGCCCGTGCTCAAGGCCGACCGACTCCGCGGACCCGAGGGTGCCGATGCCCTCCAGGCGATCCGCGCGCTCGAGGCGGACGTGGCCGCCGTCGTCGCCTACGGGGCGCTCGTGCCCGCCGAGGCCCTGCAGATCCCGCGCCACGGCTGGCTCAACCTGCACTTCTCCGCGCTGCCGGCCTACCGCGGCGCCGCCCCCGTTCAGCGCGCCGTGATGGCCGGGGAGACCGAGATCGCCGCCGACGTGTTCCAGCTCGAAGAGGGCCTGGACACCGGACCCGTCTTCGCCCGACTCACCCGCCCCGTCGCGGCCGACGAGACCGCCGGGACCGTGCTCACCGACCTCGCCGAGCGCGGCGGCCCGCTCGTGATCGACGTGCTCGACCGCCTGGCGGCCGGCACCGCGACGGCCACGCCCCAGCGCGGCGAACCCACCCACGCGCCGAAGCTCACGGCCGCAGACGGCCTGGTGGACCCCGCCCGCCCGGCGGCCGAGGTGGCCGCCCGGATCAACGGCGTCACCCCCGAGCCCGGCGCCTGGGGCTGGCTGACCGCGGACGACGGCGCCGCCCCGGCCCGTTTCAAGCTCGACGGCGTCGCCCCGGTCCGCGCCGGCGACGACGGCTGGCCCTCCGTACTCGACGCCGCGGCTCCCGGGCAGATCCTGGTGGCCGCGAAGGCCGCCTGGCTGCGCACGTCCGGCGGGGCCGTCCGGCTCTCCCGCGTCCAGCCGGCGGGCAGGAAGCTGATGCCGGCCGCCGACTGGGCGCGCGGCGCCGCCGCCGGGGCCGCGCTGCTGGCCGGGGAGGCGCTCGCCCACCACGAAGAACAGGCCCGCCAGAAGGCCGCCGCCCGGGCGGCGGCACGCGAGGCCGCGCGGAACGCCGCGGCACAGGACGAGGAGGCACGCGCATGAGCCGCGAAGGACAGGCAGGACAGGGCCGGGGCGAGCGAGGGGCCCGCGGGGAACGCGGCCGCGCACCCCGGCCGGACGCCCAGGACCGCCGCGACGCGCAGGGGCGCACCCGCAACCGGGGTCGCTCGGGCGCGGGACGGAAGTACTCGGCGCAGGCGCCGTCCCAGCGCTCCCGCACCGCCGACCCGGCCCGCCGCGTCGCGTTCGGGGTGGTCCGCTCCGTCCACGCCGAGGACGCGTACGCGAACCTGGTCCTCCCGGCGCGCATCCGCCAGGCCCGCCTCGACCGGCGCGACGCCGGTTTCGCCACCGAACTCGCCTATGGCACCCTGCGCGGGCTCGGCCTGTACGACGCGATCCTGACCCGCTGCGTGGACCGCCCGCTCGAGCAGATCGACCCACCCGTGCTCGACGCCCTGCGGCTCGGCGCCCACCAGGTGCTGGGCATGCGCGTGCCCGCCCACGCCGCCCTCGACGCCACCGTCTCCCTCGTGCGCGCCGAGATCGGGGCCGGCGCCTCCGGGTTCGTGAACGCGGTGCTGCGTCGGGTCGCCGAACGCCCCCTCGACGAGTGGCTGGCCGACGTCGCCCCCGCCGACGGCGGCGACGCCGCCCTGGCCGTCCGAGCCTCGCACCCGGTGTGGATCGTCCGCGCGCTGCGCCAGGCCCTGGCCGCCCACCGCGGCACCCGCCACACCGCCGACCGCGACGCCGAGCTGGCCGCCCTGCTCGAGGCGGACAACGCCCCGCCCGTGGTCAACCTCGTCGCCCTGCCCGTGGCCGGCGGGGCCGAGGCGCTCGCCGCGGCCCTCGACGACGGCGCCGAGCCCGGGCCGCTGGCCCCGGACTCCGCCCTGCACTCCGGTGGCGACGCCGGCCGTCTGCCCGGGGTGCGCGAGGGCGTGCTCCGCGTCCAGGACGCCGGCTCCCAGCTCACCGCCCGTGCCCTGGCCCAGGCACCCGTCCCCGCGGCCGAGGGGCGGGCCGAGCGCTGGCTCGACCTGTGCGCCGGCCCTGGCGGCAAGGCGGCCCTGCTGGCCGCCCTCGCCGCCGAGCGGGGGGCGACGCTCGTGGCCAATGAGGTCGCCCCGCACCGCGGCGACCTCGTCCGGCAGGCACTCGCCGCCGTGCCCGCCGACGCCTGGACCGTCCGGGCCGGGGACGGTCGCACGATCGCCGACGCCCCCGAGGCGGCCCCGGCGTTCGACCGCGTCCTCGTGGACGCCCCCTGCACCGGCCTCGGGGCGCTGCGCCGCCGACCCGAGTCGCGCTGGCGCCGCACTCCGGCCGACCTCGCCGAGCTCACCGGCCTGCAGGCCGAGCTGCTCGACGCGGCGGTCTCCGTCCTCGCCCCCGGCGGCGTGCTCGCCTATGTCACCTGCTCCCCGCACGTCGCGGAGACCGTCGTCCAGGTCCAGGACCTCGTGCGCCGCCACCCCGAGCTGGAGCTGCTCGACGCCCGCACCGCCCTCGACACCGTCGCGCTCGACGACCTGCGCCTGGACGAGGCCGAACCCGCCGGCGCGCCGGAGCCAGCCGATGTGGTCGCCCGCACGGCCCAGCTCTGGCCGCACCGGCACGGCACCGACGCCATGTTCCTGGCCCTGCTGCGCGCCCCCGGCGCCTGACCGAGAGGACCCGCCCATGACCGCCCGCGCCCCGCGCCTGCACCCCTCGATCCTGTCCGCGGACTTCGCCCGCCTCGCCGACGAGCTGGCCCGCATCCCCAGCGCAGACGCGGTGCACGTGGACGTCATGGACAACCACTTCGTCCCGAACCTCACCCTCGGCCTGCCCGTGGTCGAGGCGATCCGACGCGCCACGGACCTGCCGCTGGACCTCCACCTGATGATCGAGGACGCCGACCGCTGGGCGCCCGGCTACGCGGAGGCGGGGGCCGAGTCCGTCACCTTCCACGCCGAGGCCTCGGCCGCGCCCGTCCGGCTGGCCCGGGAGCTGCGCGCGGCCGGAGCGAGGGCCGGCATGGCGCTGCGGCCGGCGACCGCGGTCGAGCCCTACCTGGACATGCTCCCGGAGCTGGACATGCTTCTGCTGATGACCGTGGAGCCCGGCTTCGGGGGGCAGGCGTTCCTCGACGTCGTGCTGCCGAAGATCCGCCGGGCCCGCCGCGCCCTCGACGGCGGGTCCGCCCCGCTGGCCCTCCAGGTCGACGGCGGCGTGAACCGGGAGACCATCGAGCGTGCGGCCGAGGCCGGGGCGGACGTGTTCGTGGCCGGTTCCGCGGTGTTCGGCGCCGAGGACCCCGACGCCGCGCTCGTCGGCCTGCGCACCGCCGCCGCCCGCGCCTGCCACTAGCCCGGCGACGCGCCCGCCCGCCGCGCCGGACGTCGCCCGGCGACGTCCGGCATGCGCGGCCGGCCGGGCGTGCGATACTGCTGGACAGCAACGTGCTCCGAGATGCGGTGGAAATCCGCACCGGCGGTGACAGCCCGCTAACCGCGCGGCCCGTCCTCATCCGAGGCGGTGCCGGGCGGCCTGACCGGTGGAATTCCGGTGCCGACCGTACAGTCGGGATGGGAGAGGCACGCGGCGGAGCCGTTCCGCGCCCTGCGCGGGAGGGCTGCGGAGCGCACCCCTCGGAGTCCCGATCCGAGGAGGTGGCGTCACGGTCATGGACTGGCTGGTGGACGCGTTCAACTGGACCATCCCGGTCGCCGGCGGCGGCCTGCTCATGCGCGAGGTGCTGGGCAACGTCTTCGGCCTCGCCTCCGCCCTGGGCGGCATGGCGCGCAGGGTCTGGGCCTGGCCCGTGGGCATCCTCGGCAACCTCATCCTGCTGACGGTCTTCCTCGCCTCCCTGTTCACGGGGGCCGATCACGCCACCCTGCTCGGTCAGGCCGGCCGACAGGTCATGTTCATCGCCGTCTCCGTCTACGGCTGGGTGCGCTGGCGTCAGGCCCGCCGGGGCCACGCCGAGGACGCTCCCGCCATCACCCCGGAGTGGGCCGGCTGGCGCGGGCGCGTGTTCCTCGTGACGGCCATGGCGGTCGGCACCGTCGCCCTCACCCCCGTGTTCCGCGCGCTGGGTTCGTGGGAGCCGGTGTGGGCGGACGCCTGGACGTTCGTGGGATCGCTGCTGGCGACCTACGGCATGGCGCGCGGCTGGGTGGAGTTCTGGCTGATCTGGGTGGCCGTGGACGTCGTCGGCGTGCCCCTGCTGTGGAGCACCGGCTACTACGCCTCGGCCGTCATGTACGCCTTCTACGGCGCCTTCACCCTGATCGGCTTCTTCGTGTGGCTGCGCGCCACAGACCGGGACAAGCCCGCCGTGGAGACGCTGCTGCCGGACGGCCCCGAGGGGGACGTCGCCCGATGAACGCCGCCGAGACCCCGTCCGCCGACCCCATGGACCTCGCCGTCGGCGCCGCGCTGCGCGGCGTGCGCGGCGCCAACCCCCTCGTCGGGGCCGTCCTGACCGACGCGGCCGGCCGCATCCTGGCCGTCGGGCACCACCGCGGACGGGGGACCGCCCACGCCGAGGTCGACGCCCTGACCCGCTGGCGGGCCGCCCGCACCACGGATCCGGCCCTGGCCGCCCTCGACCCCGCCGGCCTGACGCTGCACGTCACCCTTGAGCCCTGCGACCACACCGGCAGCACCGGCCCCTGCTCGCAGGCCGTCCTGGACGCGGGGATCGGTGCACTGCGCTACGCCGTCGCGGACCCCACCGGCCACGACGGCGGCGGCGCGGCCCGCCTCGCCGCGCACGGGGTGCGCGTCACCGGCCCCACCGGCGAGGAGGCCGCGCTCGCACTCACCGCCCGCTGGCGCGAGGTCCGCGACGCAGGCCGCCCGTGGGTGACCGGGCACCTCGCCCAGTCCCTCGACGGCCACGCCGCGGCCGCCGACGGCACGAGCCAGTGGATCACCGGCCCGGACTCCCGCGTCCACGCCCACGAGGTGCGCTCCCGCGTCGACGCCATCGTCGTCGGCACGGGGACCGTCCTGGCCGACGACCCCCGCCTCACCGCCCGTGACGCCGCCGGCGCCGAACTCGCGCACCAGCCCGTGCCCGTCGTCCAGGGCCACCGGCCCGTGCCCGACGGCGCCGCCCTGCGCGCCCACCCGGTCCTGCTGCACGTGCCCGACCACGATCCGCACGCCGTCCTCGCCGCGCTCGCCGCCCACCCCGGGCCCTGGCCCCACGGCCGCCGTGCCGAGCACGTGCTCATCGAGGGCGGGCCCCGCGTGCTCGGCGCGTGGCTGCGCGCCGGCCTCGTGGACGAGCTCATGGTCTACACCGCGCCCCTGCTGCTCGGCCCGGGCCGCGCCGCCGTCGCCGGCCTGGACGTCGCCACGCTGTCCGAGGCACTGCGCTGGCACCCCGACCCCGCGGAGGGTGGCCCCGTCCGTGCCCTCGGGGACGACGTCTGGACCCACCTGAGCCCGGTGCCGGCCCCGCGCCTGCCCACCGCCCCCGCCCCGACCCGTTTCCAGGAGGACTGAGTGTTCACCGGCATCGTCACCCATCTCGGCACCGTCGTCGCCCTCGAGCACGACGCGGCCGCCGACACCGCCCTGCTGACCCTCGACGCCGGCGGCGCCCTCGACGGGCTGCCCGCCGGCGGCTCGCTCGCCGTCGACGGCGTGTGCCTCACGGCCCTCGACGAGCCCACGGGGCGCCCCGGCGTGTTCCGTGCCGACCTCATGGGCCAGACGCTGCGGATGACCAGCCTCGGCGACCGCGCCCCGGGGGACCGGGTCAACCTCGAGCGCTGTCTGCGCCCCACCGACCACCTGGACGGGCACGTGGTCCAGGGCCACGTGGACGGGACCGGCCAGGTCCTCGCGGTCACCCCGCACGGGGCCTGGACCACCCTGCGCATCGGCCTGCCCGCCCGCCTGGCGCGTTACGTCCCCGCGCAGGGGGCCATCGCCCTGCAGGGCGTCTCCCTCACCGTCACCGCCGTCTCCGACCCGGGTGCGGCCGCGCACTGGTTCGAGGTCGGCATCATCCCGGCCACACTCGAGGCCACCACCCTGGGCGCCCTGCGGCCGGGCGACCGCGTCAACCTCGAGACCGACGTGCTCGCCCGGTACGCCGAGCGCCTCGCGCTCATCCCCTCCGCCCCCGCCGCACCCACCGAGGAGGCCCGCCCGTGAGCGAGCACATCCGTCTGGACCCCGTCCCCGCGGCGATCGCCGCGATCGCCGCCGGCCGGCCCGTCGTCGTCGTGGACGACGCCGACCGCGAGAACGAGGGCGACCTGATCTACGCGGCCGCCCTGGCCACGGACGAGGTCACCGCCTTCACCGTCCGCCACACCTCGGGCGTCATCTGCGCGCCCCTGCCGGCCGGCCTGGCCGACCGCCTGGCCCTGCCGCCCATGACCACCGTCAACGAGGACCCCAAGGGGACCGCCTACACCGTGAGCGTGGACGCCGCCGCCGGCGTCACCACCGGCATCTCCGCCGCCGACCGCACCCGCACCCTCCGCGTGCTCGCCGACCCCGGTGCCGCCCCCGGTGACCTGACCCGGCCCGGTCACGTGTTCCCCCTGCGCGCCGTCCCCGGCGGCGTCCGGGCCCGCCGCGGCCACACCGAGGCCGGCGTCGAGCTGTGCCGCCTGGCCGGCGTCGCGCCCGTGGCCGCCATCGCCGAGCTCGTCCACGACGACGGCACCATGATGCGCCTGCCCGCCCTGCGGGAGTTCTCCGATGAGCACGGCCTCGTGCTCATCTCCATCGAGGACCTCGTGGCCCACCTGGAGGAGACGACGCCGACCCTGACCGCCGTCCCCGCCGAGGCCACCCTGCCGACCCGGCACGGCCTGTTCCGCGTGAGCGTGCACGTGGACGCCGAGACCGGGGCTGAGCACCTGCTGCTCGTGGCGGGGGAGACCGACCCGGAGCGTCCCCTCACCGTCCGCGTGCACTCGGAGTGCCTCACCGGCGACGTGCTCGGCTCCCTGCGCTGCGACTGCGGCCCCCAGCTCGAGGACGCACTTGCCCGCGCGGCGGCCGAGGGCGGCGCCGTCCTCTACCTCCGGGGCCACGAAGGACGCGGCATCGGCCTGGCCAACAAGATCCGCGCCTACCGGCTCCAGGAGGAGGGGATGGACACCGTCGAGGCCAACCTCGCCCTCGGTCTGCCCGCCGAGGCGCGCGACTGGGCCGGGGCCGCCGCCGTCCTCACGGCCGCCGGCCATCGGCGCATCCGCCTGGTCACCAACAACCCCGCGAAGGTCGCGGGGCTGCGGGCGGCCGGCATCGACGTCGTCGAGCGTGTCCCGGCCCCCACGCCCGTCACCGAGCACAACGTCGTCTACCTGCGCACCAAGCGGGACCGCATGGCCCACGCCCTGGCGGACCGCGTGCTCGAACCGCCGACGGCCACCGGCGGCCCCGCCACGCCGGCCGATGACCCGACCACCGACCCGACCCACCCCACCCACCAGGAGGACACCCCATGAGCGGCGCCGGAGCCCCGACCTTCACCCCCGACCCCGCCGCTGCGAGCGGCCTGAACGTGGCGATCGTCGCCGCCCAGTGGCACACGGAGATCATGGACGGGCTGATCGCCGGGGCGCAGGCCGCCGCGGCCGACCTGGGCCTGGAGCCCGTGCTCGTGCGCGTGCCCGGCACCGTCGAGCTCACCGTCGCTGCGGCGCGGCTGGCGGAGCGCTTCGACGTCGTCGTGGTCCTCGGCGTCGTGGTGCGCGGGGACACCCCGCACTTCGACTACGTGTGCCAGTCCGTGACCCAGGGCGTGACGGAGGTCTCGGTGCGCACCGGCGTTCCCGTGGGCTTCGGCGTGCTCACCGTGGACACCGACCAGCAGGCCCGCGACCGGGCGGGCCTGCCCGGATCCCGAGAGGACAAGGGACGCGAGGCCCTCGAGGCGGCCGTCCTCACCGAGCTCGCGCTGCGCTCGGTCACGCCACGGGACTGAGGGTGGCCGGGCGGGGCTGCCTGCTGGGTCGGCTGCTCTCGACGTGGACCCTGTCCCCGGGGCCGGTGGGGTGATCGCAGGCCGGTCAACCGGGCCCGTCCGGAACGCCGGCAGCCCCGCGCCGTCATGGATGGGGTCGGCCGGAGGGCGCGGGGACCCGACGATAGAGGCGGAGACGCGAAGCCCCCGCCCTTCGTCTCGCTCGCGGCATCCACAGCTCGTCGTCCACTGCCCCGACCGTCAGGGCGGGCCGTTGACCCCCAACGCGTTCACCGCCGCAGACGGGTGATCTATGCGGCCCGCCCCGCCTCGGACGACTGCGTCGGGGTGCACGGAGCCTGCCGCAGCGTGGCCGCGTTCAAACAGTCCATGGCCCTGCTGGGAGCTGCGCGAGACCGGGCTGCTGCTCACCCCCCTGGTGCCGGCCCGCTCCATCGTCCCCGGTGCACGTCTGGCCTGCGACTGGCTGGGCCACTATGAGAAGCGCGAACCCGTCGCCTCCGCCTACGCCGACCTGGCCGGCCTCATCTTCGAAAGGATCACCGCATGAACGAGAAGCAGCTTGAGCCCGACCTGAGTCTGCGAGCACAGCGACGCAAGCCCACCCCGGCCCCCCAGACCCCGGCTCCCGGAGCGGTGATCCCCGCAGAACCGGCAACGACCTCGGACCCGGCCGGTGGGTATGCGCCCCTGGCGCGGCGTGGGGCGCCGACCGTGGCCCTGAACGTGCGAGTGCCCGAAGCGATCCGCGACGCGGTGCGTCGAGAGGCCGCCACGAACCCGGCAACGCCCAGCCAGGCCGCGGTCATCGAAGCCCTAGGGCATGTCTGACAATCGTTTGGACCATGCGATCACAGCATTCAGCACCACAGCGGACCGGTAGACGATCGCGTACTTGTCATACCGGGTCGCCAGGCCCCGCCACTGCTTCAGGTGCGCGTACTGACGCTCGATGACATTGCGGCCCTTGTAGGCGGCCGCGTCGAGGCCAATGGGGCGCCCGCCGCGGGCACCGCGCCGTCTGCGGTGGCCCTGCTGGTCGGCCGGTTCAGGGATGACCGCTTTGATCCCACGGGCGCGTAGGTGGGTGCGGATCGCCCGGGAGGAGTACGCCTTATCGCCCAGCACCGCCGCAGGGCGGGTCCGGGGCCGCCCTACTGGCCGGGTCACGCGCAGCTGCTCCAGAAGAGGAAGCAGCATCGGGGAGTCCCCTGCCTGGCCGGGGGTGATCAGGCTGACCAGCGGCAGCCCGGTCCCATCGACGAGCTGATGGATCTTCGTGCTCAGCCCGCCACGGGAGCGCCCGATGCCGTGATCGGCCGGTTCCTCACGCGGATTCTTGTAGTTCGACCCATCCCCCTGTGAGGCGGGTGATGTTCGTCGCGTGCTGATGCGCGCGGGCGATCGTGGAGTCCACCGCGACCGACCAATCGATCAGGCCTTCGGCGTCAGCGGCGGCGGTCAGCGTGGCCAGCACCGTGTCCCATGTGCCTTCTTCGGCCAAGCGCCGATGCCAGGTCCACACGGTCTGCCAGGGCCCGTAGACCTCGGGCAGATCCCTCCAAGCGATTCCGCACCTGTATCGGTAGATGATCGCCTCCACCATGGTGCGGGCGTCGGCGAACGGCCTGCCGGCGCGGCCGGTCCGGGTCGGGAGCATCGGGGCGATCAACTCCCATTGGGTGTCAGAGAGCATCTGGAACCGGGACATGTCCCCAGGGTCTCAGCTGACTCGTGCATCTATTCTCAGACACGCCCTAGGTCGCGGGCGAGTACCGCCGGGTAGCTCGGGCCCTCGAGGAGTGTCATGAGGATGCGGGAGCGGGTCGGGTCGGCCATCGCCCGGCCCAGCCGGTTCATCACGTCCAGCCGCGAAGCAATAGTCAGCATGCGCTGAGCATACAGAACCTGCTGACCTCTCGTGTGTGGCTCCCGCTGCTGATATCTGCACATCTGCATAGGTGTATGGTCGTGGCATGAGTGTGACGCCGTTGGATTCGTGTCAGGTCACCGCCATCCATCCGGAGAAGGTGGCGCTGACCTGGGAGAGGATCCCCGACGAGCGCGAGGCCGGCAGGTTGGCCGGGCTGTTCAAGCTCCTGGGGGACCCGCGCCGTGCCCGGGCGCTGTATGCGTTGCTGGAGGCCGGCGAGCTGTGCGTGTGTGACCTGGCGGCGTCGGTCGATGTCGCGGAGGCGTCGGTGTCCCAGGTGCTGCGGGTGCTGCGTTCCGCTGGGGTGGTCGAGAACCGCCGGGAGGGGCGGATGGTGTACTACCGCCTCGCTGACGGGCATGTGCGGATGCTGCTGGACGTCTCCCGTGAGCACGCCCGCCACGAGGGGCAGGGCTGATGGGGGCGGGACACAGCCATGCCCCGGCGACCGGGCATGCCGGTGGCCGCTACCGTCGGCGGCTGGCGGGGGCGTTCGCCCTGACGGCGGGCTTCTTCCTGATCGAGCTGGTCGCGGGGCTGGTGTCGGGGTCGTTGGCGCTGCTGTCGGATGCCGGGCACATGGCTGCCGATGTGGTGGTGCTGGGTGCGGCGCTGCTGGCGACGCGCATCGCGAGCCGGCCGGACTCCACGGGGCGACGCACCTATGGCTCCTACCGGGCCGAGGTGTTCGCCTCGGCGTTGGCGGTGCTGGCGATGCTCGCGGTCGGGGTGTACGTGGTGGTCGAGGCCATCAGCCGGCTGGGCGACGCGCCGGAGGTGGCCTCCGGCGCCATGCTCGCGGTCGGCTTCGCCGGCCTGGTGATCAACATCATCTCCATGCTGCTGCTGCGCAGCGGGGCCAAGGACAGCCTGAACGTCAAGGGCGCCTACTACGAGGTGATCGCCGACGCCGCCGGGTCGGTGGGTGTCATGGTCGCCGGCGTGCTGATCATTCTCACCGGCCAGCCGATCTGGGACGTCGTGGTCGCGGCGCTCATCGCGGTCTTCGTCATCATCCGGGCGGTGGTTCTGGGCAGGCAGGTGATCGCGGTGCTGGGCCAGCACGCCCCGGAAGGGGTGGACCCGGAGGACGTCGCCGGTGACCTGGACGCGGTCGAGGGGGTGGAGGAGGTCCACGACCTGCACCTGTGGACCCTGACGTCGGGGATGAACGTGGCCACGGCCCACCTGGTCGCTGACCAGGGCGCGGACCACGGCGCCGTGCTTGCCGGCGCGCGCCGGGTGCTGCGCGACCGTTACGGTATCGCCCATGCCACCTTGCAGGTGGAGGGCGCCGACAGCGACGGCTGTCACGACCTGAGCTGGTAGCACTCGGCACGGAAGCCCGCTCGCGAGAGCCGCACATGCTTGAGCAACGTCTTAGGAGCGCGCGATGACCGCGAAGCACGGCAAGGGCCCCGGGCCGGACGAGGGCCAGCGGCCGGCCCGGCGCGGGGTGGTGCTCACCCTGCTGGGGATCGGTCTGGTCGCCGCGGCTTACGTGGTGACGATCGTGGTCATGGTGGTGCGGTGACGCGGCCCAAACGGACCGCGGCCTCATGGCGGCGCCGCAAGGCGGTCATCGCGTCGTCCAGTGCTGTCCTCGTCGGGTCGAGCACGTAGAGGTCGTGAAGACGTCCAGATATAGGCCTGGGACGGGAGTTCTTGCATCGACTGAACTCCCCGGTGGTTGCAGGTCCGATACGCAGGGGTGCCAGTAAGTAGGGCTGATCGGCGCCCATTTTCTTGTCTCGCGCCCCGGGGCGAGGCGGTCCCCTATCGGTGTCCCTGTGTGCGGGGCAGGTTCACGCCGCGCAGCAGGAGAGCTTGGCGATGTCGGTGGTGAAGGCCTGCGCGGTGAGCTTGAGGCCTTCGGCCATGGTCAGGTAGGGGCTCCAGAGGTTGGCGACCTGGCTGGTGGTCATGCCGGCCTCGAGCATGTAGACCCCGGCGGCGGCGAGGTCGCCGGCGTCCTGGGCCAGGGCGGTAATGCCGATGATGCGGCCGGTGTCGGCGTCGGTGACCATCTTGATGAACCCGCGGGTGTCGCGGTTGACGATCGCGCGTGGGACGTGCGCGAGTGACAGGACACGGCTGTCGTAGCGGATCCCGGCAGCGGAGGCCTGCCGTTCGGTCATCCCGACGGCGGCCAGGGCGGGGCTGGTGAACACGACCCGGGGCAGGTGGCGGTAGTCGACCTCGAGGCCGGCGCCGGTGAGGGCGTTGTCGGCGACGAGGGCGCCGTGGGCCGCGGCGACGTACACGAACTGACGGTGGGCGGTGACGTCACCGGCAGCCCAGACGCGCGGGTTGGTGCTGCGCAGATGGCTGTCGACAACCACCTCGCCGTGGTCGCCGGTGCGCACGTCGACGGTGTCGAGACCGAGCGTGGCGGTGACCGGGCGGCGCCCGGTGGCGACGAGTACCTCGGCCGCCCGGAGTTCCTGTGAGCCGTCAGTGGTGGTGGCAGTGACCGTGACCTCGCCGGTGGCCGGGTCGCGGCGGACCGCGCTGGGCACCGCGCCGCGGATGATCTGGATGCCTTCGTCCGTGAAGATCTCATCCAGGGCGGTGGACGCCTCGGGTTCTTCCTGGGACGCCAGCCGTGAGCGGACCAGCATGGTGACCCGGACGCCGAGCCGAGCGAAGAGCTGGGCCTGCTCCATCGCGACGTAGCCGCCGCCGATGACCAGCAGCGACTCCGGGACGTGGTCCAGTTCCATCGCGGTGGTCGAGGTCAGGTAACCGGCCTCCTGCAGGCCGGGGACCGGCGGCGCCCAGGGCCTGGAGCCGGTGGCGATGAGGTAGTGCGCGGCCCGGACCGTCTCCACCGTGCCGTCAGGGCCGGTCACGCGCAGTGCCGGCTCGCTGGGTGTGCCGACGAACGTGGCGTCCCCGGGGTGGAGATCCCATCCGTACTCGGTGGCCAGGTCCAGGTACTTCTCGCCACGCAGTGACCCGACGAGCCGATCCTTGCCGGCGATCAAGGCGGGCATGTCGACCGGCCGGACTTCGGGGAGCGGCAGGCCGGGGAACCGGGAGGCGTCGAGTGTGACGTGGCGGGCCTCGGCGGTCGCGAGCAAGGCCTTGGAGGGCACGCACCCGGTGTTCACGCAGGTACCGCCGACGGTGCCACGCTCGATCATCACCACCCGTCTGCCGAGGTTGGTGGCGCGGATCGCGGCCGCGAACGCCGCCCCACCGAACCCGATCATTGCCAGGTCATACGACCTGCTGTTAGCCGTTGCCGTCATGAACTCCTCCTTCATCGCCCTCAGGATCGACCTTCCAGTGCACTGGAAGGTCAAGGGGGAGAATGAGTGGCATGCGGATCGGTGAGGTGGCTCGGGCGTCGGGCACGACGAGCAAGACCCTGCGGTACTACGAGGAGGTCGGGCTGCTACCCGCCGCGGACCGCACCCCGGCGGGCTACCGGGACTACGGCGCCGAGGTGCTCGACCGGCTGGACTTCATCCGCCGGGGGCAAGCGGCCGGGCTGACCCTGGCCCAGATCGGTCAGGTGCTGGACATCCGCGACCGGGGGCAGGCCCCCTGCCGGCACGTCACCGACCTGCTCGACACCCGCCTTGATGTGATCGACCGGCAACTCGCCGAGCTCGCGCAGCTACGCACCACGATCGCCGACCTGCGCGAGGACGCCGCCGCCGGCGACCCGGCCACGTGCTCCCCCGAGGATGTCTGCCGCTACCTGTGACACCGAAGTTCACGGGCCCGTGGCAGCGCATGGCGGCCCACTCTGTTGCGTTGGGGTGTTAGACCTTTCGCAACGGTTCTGTTGCGCGGGGTGCACCCTATCGCGACGCCTATTCCTCCGGCCTGCCGTCGGCCGCTGTCCCGGTGAAGGATCGGCTTGCGGAACGTGAGCCTCACTCGCAGCGCCCTCTTGCCCGCGTGCTTGGAGGCGCCACTGAGCTCCGACAGAACCCCGCCATATAGCGGCGCAAGCCACACATGACACCGGGCGGCACACCGAGCAGCCGCCACAAACGACCGATTTAGCCGTTACACGCCCGTGAGTCGGAGCATGACTGAGTCCATTGAGGCCGGAATGGGGGGCGAGGCCACTGTGCCGATTCTGATTCTTTGTCCACACCACCGCGGGGGCCGTTTCAGCGGCCCCCGCGGTGGTGTTGCCGAGGTGTGGACTCAAGCCGCGCGGGGCAACACTCCGCGCAAGACGTCGGTGAGGGTGACGACCCCAGTGAACCGGTTGTCCTGGGTTACTGCGGCCAGCTGGCGGCTGTTGCGGCGCATGGAGGCAAGTGCTTCGTGCAACGGTGTGGTGGAGGGCAGCGTCAGAGCCTGCTGGATAAGCGGCTGGATTGGCGCAGAAGGCTCCATCGTGAGGGTGTCCCGCACGTGGACGACGCCCGGAACGCTCTCAGGGGTATGGTCCGGCTGGACCAGGATACGCAAGTGCCCTGAGCACGCAGCGGCATTCTGGACCGCCTCGACGTCGGCGTCGGGGGCGACCTTGACCGGGTGCTGACCCTGGGGGAGGAGGTCCCCGAGAGTGAGGGTCTGAAGGTCCAGGGCACCGGCCAAGGCTTCATGGTTCTGCCGGTCCAGGGTGCCGGCGGCGGCGGAGTGCTCAACCAGCTGACGAATGGCCGCTGCGTCGTAGCCGCCCACGGCGGCTTGGTCCACGGGGGTGACGCCGCTGAGGGTCACCAGGCGGTTGGCCAGCCGGTTGGCCAGCAGCAGCAGGGGGCGAACGGTCCAGACGAAGGCGCGTGCGGGCACGGCCACGGCTTTGGCTGCGGTCTCGGGGTGGGCAATGGCCCAGGACTTGGGGGCCATCTCCCCGATGACCAGGTGAAGGAAGGTCACGGCCAGCAAGGACAGGACGAAGGAGGCGGTTCCGGCTGCCGCTGCGGGGATGCCCCAGTCCTCCAGGACGGGGCCGAGCCATGCGTCGACGGCCGGCTTGGTGATCGCCCCCAGGGCGAAGGTGCACAAGGTGATGCCCAACTGGGCTGCGGCGAGCATGAGGGTCAGCTCGTCGACTCCCTTGAGAGCGGCCCGCGCGGCGCGGCTGCGTCCTGCCTCGGCCTCTAGCCGGTGCCGGCGGGCGCCCAGCAGGGAGAACTCCATGATGACGAAGATCGCGCTGA
Source organism: Micrococcus luteus (assembly GCF_014138885.1). Lineage (NCBI taxonomy): Bacteria > Bacillati > Actinomycetota > Actinomycetes > Micrococcales > Micrococcaceae > Micrococcus > Micrococcus luteus. Next base: position 370,469 of record NZ_JACJIK010000001.1, on the reverse strand, counting down.
GCACGATCAGCGCTGTGGTCACGAGCATGACGATCAGTGGACCGTGCATCATCGCTCCTCGTCCGTGGTGGCGTCGGGCTGGGCCTCGTGGGCGGCATGGCTGCCGGCGGTGTCAGAGCGGGGCACCTCGATGAGGTGGATCCGCAGTCGAGCCGGGACCCTGCGTTGGATGGAGAGGACCTCGACCTGCAGGTGGCGGTCGTAGACCTCCTCAGCCCCGAAGTCTCGTGGGTCCTCGGGCAGGTCGATCGTGATGACCTCGCCTTCCCGGGGCAGACGGCCCAGAGCGTCGATGGTCAGACCGGCGGCGGACTCGGCCTCGGTCACGGGCAGGGGGTGCCCGACGAGGCGCTCGAGCTCGTCCAGGTGGGCCTCTGCGCTCAGGACCCAGGAGTGCAGGCCTGTGGCGGTGATCTCCTCCTGGGGGTGCAGGTCGTGCTCGTCCGTGAGCTCGCCCACGAGCTCCTCCGCGAGGTCTTCCACTGTGAGCACGCCGACGAAGCCGCCGAACTCGTCCACGATGCACGCCATCTGCTGCCCTGAGCCGTCGAGCTCCCGGGCTGCGTCGGGCAGGGACATCATCGTGGGCAGCACCAGTGCAGGGCGCATCAGGGCGGACACGGGGGTGTCCGGGGCCATCCGGGTCTCACCGAGCAGGTCGGTGAGGTGGACTACCCCGAGCGGTTCGTGTTCGTTCGAGATCACCGGGTAGCGGGTGTGGCCGGTGGCCATCAGGTCGCGCACCTGAGCCAGGGAGGTCTGGGGCTGAACCTCGTCCACACGCGAGCGGGGCACCATCGCGTGCTGCACGTCCTGGTCTGGGAAGTCCAGCACCCGGTCGATCAGGACGGAGACCTCCGCGGGCAAGGATCCGGAAGCTCTGGAGTCCAGGGCAATGCGGTCCAGGTCCTCGGCGGAGGCGGTGCTGTCGACGTCGTGCACTGGCTCGATGCGCAGGAGCTTGAGCAGCACCTCGGCCGCCTTGTCGAAGACCCAGATGAGCCAGCCGAACAGGCCGAGGTAGATCTGTGTGGGCCGGGCCAGAGCGCGGGCCAGGGGCTCGGGGTTGGCGATGGCCAAATTCTTGGGGTACAGCTCGCCGATGATCATCTGCACCAGGGTGGCCACCACCAGTACGCCCAGCGTGGAGATGGCGATGACCACTTCAGAAGGCAGTGCGGTGCCGCCGAGCAACTCGGTCAGGGCCGCACCCACCATCGGCTCTGCCACGTAGCCCACCATGAGGCCTGTGACCGTGATCCCCAGCTGCGCGCCGGAGAGCATGAAGGAGGTGCGGCGAGTGACCTGCAGTGCGCGGGCGGCGGCGCGGTCGCCGGCCTTGGCGGCGGTCTGCAGGCGGACGCGGTCTACAGACATGTACGCGAATTCCTGGGCCACGAAGAAGCCGTTGGCGGCGATGATCGCCAGGATGATGAGGGATCCGAGGATCAGTGTCAGGACTGGATCCATGCCTGAGTCACCTCCCCACGAGGTGCAGGCGACCCCGCCAGCTGCGGGGTGGGGTGGGGGTGACGCTCGGACTGTCACCAGGGCAGGCGGCTGGGCCGTCGCTCATGTATTCAGGGGCTCCATAAGGGGTCGAATGAATAATGGCGGTACGCTACCACCGGTAATCGGTCTCAGGGCAAGATGGGGGTGTGGCCTCGCAGCCGGCATCCCGCCTCTGCCCGCCACGATGTCCCATCGGGTGTACCCGTGCGAGGCAATCGAAGGCGATTGCTGAGATGGGTATCTCAACGGCCGAGATGGCGCACAGGTTCGATGTCAGCCAGAAGATACCTTACCTGGCTTTTAATTAATCCTCGGGCGCATAGACTTAAAGTTGCATGAGAAATGTCCGCCAAATCTACTCGGCGTTTATCAAATGTTATTGACTCACATCGCCTGAATAGTTTGCCCGCTTGGTCAGGCCCATCGACCACTGGGGTATGCCGACGACCCGCGGTGGTGTGGATCTCCATCCGAGCGTTTCCATCCGTTGTTGATTCGGACGCTTTTCGAGGAAGCCGCGCGATCGGTCGTCAACCACTTGACCAGACCTTGGTTCATCCCATCATCCTCACTTGGGAAAATCGCAGAAATTGAAGAGAGGGTAATTTATTCTGCGTAAAAAGCGACATGGATTGTTGATGCAGCGGGGGGCTTTTCAGAACTCCGACAGTGATGTGGGCGTCTCGGCCTGCAAGACGGTTCCCCTGGAATCTGACTCTCGTGGAAGAAGGATGCATCCAGGTGCAGCGCGTGGCGAAGACCCCGCCGTCCCGTCCGTCACAATGACCGACTGCGGTCCCGGCTGGACTGGTCGGGTCGCTAGGTGTAGGAGGGCATGACGTTGTTGACTCGGGTCGGTGCCAGTGAGGCCGGAGGAGCGTCTCCGCAGGAGGTATGAGGCCGATGGTAGTTGTAGTGGTTCACCCACACCTGCAGGGCCTCACGCCGAGCTTGCTCTGAGGAGTACGGGCGGGCGTAGAGGACCTCATCGACCATCAGCCGGTTGTACCGTTCGACCTTCCCGTTGTGACGCGGGGTGTAGGGGCGGATCCGGTGGTGCCGGCCCCCGAGCGAGACCACCTTCGCGGTGAAGTCCACGGCCCGATAGTTGTTCCCGTTATCCGTGATCACCCGGTCCACGGTGATGCCGTGGGCGGCGAAGAACGCCCTCGCCCGGCAGAAGAACCCGATCGTGGTCACCGCGCGCTCGTCCTCCAACGCTTCGGTGTAGGCCAGCCGGGTGTACCCGTCGATCGCCGAGTGCAGGTAGGTGTACCCGACCCGTCGGCCAGGCCCGCGTTTGGCCGCTCGCGCGTTCTCGGAGTCCCGGCCGTGAGCACGCCAGCCTCCCCCGTCTGGGATCTTCCCGATTTTCTTCACGTCCATGTGCACCATGTGCCCCGGGCCGCGGGCGGTGATCTTCTGTGGTCGTTGGCGCAGGTCCTCACCCGTGGGCGCGAGGTCTCGCAACCGGGAGATGCCCAGCCGGTGCATCCACCTCCCCACGGTGCGCAAGCACAGCTGGTGGCCTTCGGAGACGAGGTGGTGATGGATGCGCCGGGCGGACCACTTCTCGGCCCGGCGCAGGGCCTCCAGCTCGGCCACGATCGCGGGGTCGAGCCGGGCAGGTGAGCGATGGGGCCGGCTCGACCGGTCTTGCAGTCCTGCCTCGCCTTCGGCACGGTAGCGGGCGACCCAGGTGGCCACCGTGGGCCGACTGACGCGGAACTCCGCGGCCACGTGGGACTGCGGGATCCCGTCGTGCAGGTGGCGTTGGACCATGCGCAGCCGGCCGGTCGGGGTCAGGGGTGCGTTAGCGTGAGTCATGAGCGGGTCTCTTCTGGCAGGTGGGTTGTTGAGGAACTTCCATCCTGCGGCAGGGGCCCGCTCGTCTCATCTCAGCCCGTACCCCGTGGCAAGAACCTCATGACCCACAACAGCTAGGGTGGTCACGTGAAGACCTTCGACGAGCTGTACGCGGAACTGACGCGCAAGGTGCAAGAGCGCCCCGAGGGCTCCGGCACCGTGGCCCAGATCGACGCCGGCGTCCATGCGATCGGCAAGAAGGTCGTCGAGGAGGCGGCCGAGGTCTGGATGGCCGCCGAGTACGAGTCGGATGAGGCCGCCGCCGAGGAGATCTCTCAGCTGCTGTACCACGTGCAGACCATGATGATCGCCCGCGGCATCAGCCTCGAGGACGTCTACCGCCACCTCTGAGGCCGCCGGCCCCGTTCCCCGCCCACCGCACCCCGAGGAGACCGACGCGTGCTGCGCATCGCCGTTCCGAACAAGGGCGCCCTCGCCGAGGCCGCCCGTGAGATCCTGCAGGAAGCCGGCTACCGCCAGCGCCGCGACTCCCGCGAGCTGGTGCTCGTGGACCCCGAGAACCAGGTGGAGTTCTTCTACCTGCGTCCCCGAGACATCGCGGTGTACGTGGGCAAGGGCACCCTCGACGTCGGCCTCACCGGGCGGGACCTGTTCCGCGACGCCCAGGTCGAGGGCACAGCGGAGGAGATCATGGCGCTCGGCTTCGGCCGGTCCGTGTTCCGACTGGCCGCGCCCGTGGGCACGTTCTCCTCCGAGTCCGAGCTGGCCGGCAGGCGCATCGCCACCAGCTACGACGGGCTGCTGCACGCCTACCTGGAGCGCACCGGCCTCGACGCGGAGGTGGTCCACCTCGACGGCGCCGTGGAGTCCTCCGTCAAGCTCGGCGTGGCGGACGCGATCGCCGACGTCGTGGAGACCGGCAGCACTCTGCGCGCCGCCGGCATGGAGGTCTTCGGCGAGCCCATCCTCGACTCGGAGGCCGTGCTGATCGGCCGCGCGGGGGAGCGCCCCGAGGGCCTCGACGTGTTGCTGCGCCGCCTCAAGGGCGTGCTCGTGGCCCGCCGCTGGGTCATGATCGACTACGACATCCGCCGTGACCTGCTGGAGGCGGCCACCGCGGTCACCCCGGGGCTGGAGTCACCGACGGTCTCCCCGCTGCGGGACGAGACGATGGTCGCCGTGCGCTCCATGGTCCGCAAGCTGGACGCCAACCGCGTCATGGACGAGCTGTACGCCCTGGGCGCCCGCGGCATCCTGATCTCCGCGATCCACGCGATCCGCCTCTGACGGCCCGCGCCGTCCCGCCCGAGCCCCCCGAGACGAAGGAGCCGACGTGAGCCTCGCCGTGCGTGTCATCCCCTGCCTGGACGTGGACGCCGGGCGCGTGGTCAAGGGCGTGAACTTCGAGAACCTGAGGGACGCGGGCGACCCGGTCGAGCTCGCTCGCCGCTACAACGCCGCGGGCGCCGACGAGATCACGTTCCTCGACGTCACCGCCTCCACCTCGGACCGCGCCACGACCTACGACGTCGTGACCCGCACGGCCGAGGAGGTCTTCATCCCGCTGACCGTGGGCGGCGGCGTACGCACCGTCGAGGACGTGGACCGGCTGCTGCGCACGGGGGCGGACAAGGTCTCCGTCAACACCGCCGCCGTGGCCCGGCCCGAGGTGATCACGGAGATCACCCGCCGCTTCGGGTCCCAGGTCCTCGTGCTCTCCCTCGACGCCCGGCGCACGGAGGACCCGGGCTGCGCCTCCGGCTACGAGGTCACCACCCATGGCGGCCGCCGGGGCACGGGCATCGACGCCGTCGCCTGGTGCCGTGAGGCCTCCGAGCGCGGGGTGGGGGAGATCCTGCTCAACTCGATCGACGCGGACGGCACCCGCGAGGGCTTCGACCTGGAGATGATCCGGGACGTGCGCGCCGTGACGCGCGTGCCGCTGATCGCCTCCGGCGGCGCCGGCGAGCCCGAGCACTTCCCGCCTGCCGTCGAGGCCGGCGCGGACGCGGTGCTCGCCGCCTCCCTGTTCCACTTCGGCCCGGACGACATGCTCGCCCGCGTCAAGGACGCCCTGCGGCAGGCGGGGCACACCGTCCGCTGACCCCGGCGGCCACGCCCCGCTCCGGCTCCCTAGACTGGACCTCCATGAGCCTCTCCCCGCCCGACGACCTCGTGGCCTCCGTGACCTTCGACGACCGGGGCCTGGTGCCCGCCATCGCCCAGCAGGAGGGCACCGGCGAGGTGCTCATGATGGCGTGGATGAACGAGGAGTCCCTGCGCGCGACGCTCGAGACCGGCTGGGCCACCTACTGGTCCCGCTCGCGCGGCGAGCTGTGGCGCAAGGGGGAGACCTCGGGCCACCTGCAGCGGGTGCGCGCGGTCCACGCGGACTGCGACGGCGACACCCTGCTGCTCACCGTGGACCAGACCGGCCCCGCCTGCCACACGGGCACCCGCACCTGCTTCACCGGCCGCGAGCTCGTCATGCCGCCGGCCGCCGTCGACCCTGAGGAGGCCGCCCGATGACCGCCGCCACCACTCCCTCCCGTGCGGAGTTCCTGCGTCTGGCGGACACCGCCCGCGTGATCCCCGTGGTCCGCACGGTGCTGGCGGACGGCCTCACGCCGCTGGCGATCCATCGGCGCCTGGCCGGCTCCCGCCCCGGCACCTTCCTGATGGAGTCCGCCACCCCGGGCGCGGCGTGGTCCCGGTACAGCTTCATCGGGGCCGGCTCCGCCGTCACCCTGACCTCGCGGGACGGCGAGGCGCACTGGCAGGGCACCCCGCCCGAGGGGCTGCCCACGCAGGGCCGCGCCCTGGACGTGCTCGCGGCGTGCCTGCGCCTGCTGAGCACGGACGTGCGCGCCGAGGTCGGAGGCGTCCTGCCGCATCTCGTCTCCGGCATGGCCGGCTTCCTGGGGTGGAACACGGTCCGCGCGTGGGAGCGCCTGCCGCACCCGCCCGAGGACCACCTCGGCCTGCCCGACCTCGCGATGAACCTCGTCACCGACCTGGCCGTGCACGACGCCCTGGACGGCACCGTGACGCTGATCGCCAACGCGGTGAACGGCAACGGCCTGGCCACCGGCGCGGACCGCGCCTACGACGACGCGCTCGCCCGCCTGGACGCCATGGTGGAGCGCCTGGCCGCCCCGGCCGCGGACCCGGTCAGCGACGTCCCGCGCCGCTGGCTCGAGGCGGACGCGGACGAGGTCGCCGCCCAGGCCGAGGACCGGTGGGGTGCCGAAGGCTTCCGCGAGGCCGTCGCGAAGGCCCAGCGGGCGATCCGCGACGGCGACGTGTTCCAGGCCGTCGTCTCCCGCCGCCTCTCGGTCACCACGGACGCCACCGGTCTGGACGTGTACCGCGTCCTGCGCATGGTGAACCCGAGCCCCTACATGTATCTCTTCTCCTTCGAGACCCCGGACGGGGAGCCGTACGAGATCGTGGGCTCCTCGCCCGAGGCGCTCGTCACCGTGCGGGACCGCCGCGTGGTCACCCATCCGATCGCCGGCTCACGGCGGCGCGGGGCCACCGAGGAGGACGACCGCCTCCTCGGCAAGGACCTGGTGGAGGACGAGAAGGAGCGGGCCGAACACCTCATGCTCGTGGACCTCTCCCGCAACGACCTCTCGCGCGTGTGCCGCCCCGGCACCGTCGAGGTCACCCAGTTCATGGAGCTCGAGGCGTTCAGCCACATCCTCCACCTGGTCTCCCACGTGGAGGGCCGCATGCGCGACGATGTCGACGCGCTCGACGTCCTCCGCGCCGCCTTCCCCGCCGGCACGCTGTCCGGCGCCCCGAAGCCCCGCGCCCTGCAGCTGCTGGACGAGTGGGAGCCGACCGAGCGCGGGCCCTACGGCGGCGTCGTCGGCTACTTCGACCTGGCGGGCAACATGGACATGGCGATCAACATCCGCTCGGCCACGCTGCACCGCGGCCAGGCGCACGTGCAGGCCGGCGCCGGCATCGTCGCCGACTCCGATCCCGACGCCGAGACCGCCGAGACCGTCACCAAGGCGACGGCGCCGCTGCGGTCCGTGCTGACCGCGGGCGAGCTGGGGCAGGCGTGATGCGCCGCCGCACCGTGGTCCTCGCCGCGCTGGCCGCCGGCGGGCTCGTGCTGCTCACGGCGGGCCGCACCTGGGTGACCGCCACGGGCCTGTCCGGCGGGATCGCCTCCGAGGCGACGACGTCGGGCGGCGCCGCCGCGCCCGTCGCCACCGCCATGGCCCTGGTCGTGATGGCCGGTGCCCTCGCCCTGACCACCGCCCGGCGCCTCGGCGCCGTGATCGTCGGCGTGCTCATGGCGCTGGCTGGGGTCGTGATCGCCTCGACCTCGGTCACCGCCGCCCTGGATCCGGCGACGACGGCGGCCGCCGCGGTCGCCGACGCGACCGGGACCACTGCGCTCGCGCAGGACTACGCCGTGACGGCGTGGCCGTGGGTCGCGGCGGCCGGCGGCGTGCTCGCGGCGCTGTGCGGCGTCGTGGCGGCACTGGCGGGCCGTGGCTGGCGTTCGTCCCGGCGCTACGAGAAGGCGCCTGCGGCCTCCGAGCCCGGCCCGGCCGCCGCCGGGGAGCAGCCCGCGCAGTCCGCCCGCGAGGCGGCCCAGCGCCGGCGCGTGGACCAGATGGACGCGTGGGACGAGCTGTCCCGCGGCAACGACCCCACGTGAGCGCCCGTCTCTCGGACCGCCCCGCACCGCCCGGGTCGTCCCGGGTCACGCGGGCCCGGTCCCGTGCCCGCATGGCACAATGAGGGACAGTCGTCATGTACACCACGCACCAGTGAGGGACAGCCATGAGCCACACCGCGAACACCGCGCACACCGAGCCCACCACCCGTCGCGCCGCCCGCCGCGGCGCCGTCGAGGACGTCGTCGTCACCGAGGACGGCCTGGTGCTCAACGACCCGACCCACCTCGAGCTGCCGGGCCACGGCAACTCGCCCGGCGCGTGGGCCATGGTGGCGCTCGTGCTCGTCGGCTTCGTGGCCGGCTGCGTCGGCCTGCTCGCCGACTGGAGCGTCGTCGTGTGGATCGGCCTGGCCCTGATGGCCGTGGGCGTCGTCGTGGGCATCGTCGCCGGCAAGGCCGGCGCGGGTCGCGGCCAGCACGGTCACTGATCCGCGTGTCCGTCCTCCAGGAGATCATCGACGGCGTCCGCGAGGACCTCGAGCCACGTCGCCGTGCCGTGCCCGAGGCGCGCCTGGCCGAGCTAGTGGCCGCCGCCCCCGTGCCGCGCGACGCCCACGCGGCCCTGCTCGGCGGACGCACCGACCCCGCGGGGATCCGGGTGATCTCCGAGGTGAAGCGGGCGAGCCCCTCCAAGGGCGCGCTCGCCGAGATCCCCGAGCCGGCCACCCTGGCCCGCGCGTACGAGCGCGGCGGCGCCAGCGCCGTCTCCGTGCTCACCGAGGCCCGCCGCTTCGGCGGCAGCCTGGCCGACCTGGACGCCGTGCGCGCCGCCGTCGATCTGCCGGTCCTGCGCAAGGACTTCACCGTCACCGAGTACCAGATCCACGAGGCCCGCGCCCACGGGGCCGACCTCGTCCTGCTGATCGTGGCCGCCCTCGATGACGCCGAGCTGGCCGGCTTCCTGCAGCTCACCGAGTCCCTGGGCATGCACGCCCTCGTGGAGGCCCACACGCCCGAGGAGATCGAGCGCGGCGTCGCCGCCGGCGCCCGCATCCTCGGCGTCAACGTGCGCAACCTCAAGACCCTGGACGTGGACCCGGCCCGCTACGCCGCGCTGGCCGACGGGCTGCCCGAGGACGTCGTCCGGGTCGCCGAGTCGGGCGTCGAGTCCGAGGCGCAGATCAAGGCCTACGCCGCCGCGGGCGCCGACGTCGTGCTCGTGGGCGAGGCCCTCGTGCGCCACGGCGCCCCCGAGGAGGCGCTGCGCGCGTTCCGCGCCGCGTCCCTCACCGTCCGCTGACCGAACCAGACCCGAGGAGCGTGGTCGCCATGAGCGCCGACCGTCCGAGCACCGAGCCCGCGATCGAGTTCGAGGGGCCGTATCAGGGTCAGGCCGGGCCCTACTTCGGCGACTACGGCGGGCAGTGGATGCCCGAGTCCCTCATGGCCGCGCTGCAGGAGCTCACCCGCACCTACGAGCAGGCGCGGCAGGACCCCGCCTTCGAGGCCGAGCTGCGGACCCTGTTCCGGGACTACGTGAACCGGCCCTCCCTGCTGAGCGAGGTGCCGCGGTTCGCCGCGGACACCCCCGGGGTGCGCATCTTCCTCAAGCGCGAGGACCTCAACCACACCGGCTCGCACAAGATCAACAACGTGATCGGCCAGGCGCTGCTCGCCCGTCGCATGGGCAAGACGCGTCTGATCGCGGAGACCGGCGCCGGCCAGCACGGCGTGGCCACGGCGACGGCGGCCGCGCTGTTCGGCATGGAGTGCACCGTGTACATGGGGGAGGAGGACACCCGCCGCCAGGCCCTGAACGTGGCGCGCATGCAGATGCTCGGCGCCGAGGTGGTGCCCGTGGCGATCGGCGCCCGCACCCTGAAGGACGCGATCAACGAGGCCCTGCGGGACTGGGTCGCCTCCGTGGACAACACGCATTACCTGATGGGCACGGTCACGGGCCCGCACCCGTTCCCCGCCATGGTGCGCTACTTCCACTCCGTGATCGGCGAGGAGGCCCGCGAGCAGATCCTGGCGCAGGCCGGCCGCCTGCCGGACGCCGTCGCGGCGTGCGTGGGCGGCGGGTCCAACGCGATGGGCCTGTTCCACGGCTTCCTCGACGACCCTGAGGTGGAGCTCTACGGCTTCGAGGCCGGGGGCGAGGGCCTCGAGACCGGTCGCCACGCCGCGTCCATCACGCTCGGACGCACCGGCGTGCTGCACGGCGCCCGCACGTACCTGATGCAGGACGAGGACGGGCAGACGATCGACTCCCACTCGATCTCCGCCGGCCTGGACTACCCGGCCGTCGGCCCGGAGCACGCCTTCCTGCACGACACGGGCCGCGCCGTCTACGAGCCGGTCTCGGACACCGAGTGCATGGACGCCTTCCTCCGGCTCACGCGCACCGAGGGCATCACGCCCGCCATCGAGTCGGCCCACGCCCTGGCCGGTGCGCTGCGCCTGGCCCGCCGCTGGGCGGACGAGGGCCTCGTGGGGCCGGACGCCCCGGAGGGGGAGGAGCGGATCATCATCGTGAACCTCTCCGGCCGCGGGGACAAGGACGTCGCCACGGCGGCGGCCTGGTTCGGCCTCGGCACGGCCGCGGAGGAGAAGGACCCGCTCGAGGAGATGACCCCCGGAGAGGAGCAGTGACCGGCATGACCGTGCACTCCAAGACCGCCGCGGCCCTGGACGCCGCGAAGGCGGCCGGCCGCACCGGCCTCGTCGCCTTCCTGCCGGCCGGCTACCCGTCCGTGGACGAGTGCGTCGAGGCCGTCGTCGCCGCCGCGGAGAACGGCGCCGACGTCATCGAGCTGGGCCTGCCCTACACGGACCCCGTGATGGACGGCCCCGTGATCCAGGCCGCGACCCAGACGGCGCTGCAGGCGGGTTTCCGCGTGGCCGACGTCTTCGACATCATCCGACGGGTGACCCAGCGCACCGACGCCGCGGTGCTGGTGATGACCTACTGGAACCTCGTGGACCGCATGGGCGTCGACGAGTTCGCGCGCCGCCTCGCGGAGGCCGGGGGCGCCGGTCTCGTCACCCCTGACCTCGTGCCCGAGGAGGCCGGCGCCTGGATGGAGGCCTCGGACCGTCACGGCCTGGACCGCGTGTTCCTCACCGCGCCCTCGTCCACGGACGAGCGGGTGCGCCTCACCGTCGACTCCTCCCGCGGCTTCGTGTACGCCGTGTCGGTCATGGGCGTCACCGGCACCCGCGACGCGGTGTCCACCGTCGCCGAGACCGTGGTCCGCCGGGCTCAGGATGCCGGGGCGGAGCACGTGTGCGTCGGCCTCGGCGTCTCCCAGGCGGCGCACGTCCGCGAGATCGGCGCCTACGCCGACGGCGCGATCGTCGGCACGGCCCTGGTGCGCGCGCTGACGGACGGCGGGCCGCAGGCCGTGGGCACGCTGACCCGCGAGCTCGCCGCCGGCACGGTCCGAGAGGGCTGAGGGTGACCGCCGCCCTGGCCCCGCTCGCCGCCTTCCCCGCCCCCGGGTGGGACGGGTTCCAGCTGGGCCCGGTGAAGATCCACGCGTACGCGCTGTGCATCATCCTGGGCATCGTCCTGGCGCTGTGGCTCGCCGAGCGTCGGTGGCGCGCCCGCGGCGGCCCCGAGGACCGTGTGCTCGACATCGCCCTGTGGGCCATCCCGTTCGGCTTCGTGGGCGGTCGGCTCTACCACGTGTTCTCCTCACCGGACCGGTACTTCGGGCCCGGCTTCGACGGCACGGGCGACCCGATCCAGATCCTGTACGTGTGGAACGGTGGACTGGGCATCTGGGGCGCGATCGCCCTCGGCGCCGTGGGCGCGTGGATCGCGTGCCGCCGCTACGGGCTGCGGCTGACGGCCTTCGGCGACGTCGTCGCGCCGGGCATCCTGCTGGCCCAGGCCATCGGCCGGTGGGGCAACTGGTTCAACCAGGAGCTCTTCGGCGGCCCGACGACCCTGCCCTGGGGGCTCGAGGTCGACCCGGCCAGCCCGAACTTCCCGGCCGGCTACGCCCCGGACACGCTGTTCCACCCCACGTTCCTCTACGAGTGCCTGTGGAACCTGGCCGGGGTCGCGCTGCTGCTCCTCGTGGACCGCGCGCTGCACCTGCGCCACGGCCTCATGCTGTGGTCCTACGTCGCCTGGTACACCGCGGGCCGCACGTGGATCGAGATGCTGCGCATCGACGACGCCGAGATGGTCACGCTCTTCGGCGTCACCCAGCGGCTCAACGTGTGGACGTCCCTGCTGGTGTTCGTCATCGCCCTCGCGTTCATCGTCGGGATCCTGCTGCGCCATCGCGGCGCGGCCGCCGGCCCCCACGCCCACCAGAGCGTGTGGCGCGCCGGGCACGCCCCCGAGGGCGACGACGGCGTCGCCGTCGCCGCGGGCCGCTCCGGGTCCCACGCCGTGGGCGCGGCGGAGGACGACGCCGTCCGGCGCTGACCCGCTCCCCGGCGCGCCCGCGAGGGGCGCCCGGGGCCCCGGTGTCCCACATGGTGGACATTCGGCGTGTCACAGAACGTCCGGTTCCGCACAGTGGGACGTCGCGCCCGGTAGCGTCTCTTCCACCTCGGGGCCGTCGGCCCCGAGCGTCGGGGCCAGCGCCGTCCCCGTCCGAGCCCCTGCTCTCCGGAAAGGACGGCACCATGCCCGTGGCATCCTCGCCCGCCTCGGCCCCCCGCGCGGGGGGACCGGTGGATCCCTTCGTCCGCTATGCGGACGTCCCCGCCGCCCAGGGCCTCTACGACCCGTCCCGGGAGACCGAGAACTGCGGCCTCGCCGTCATCGCCACCCTGCGGGGCACCCCGGGCCACGACATCGTCCAGCACGCGCTGACCGCCCTGCGTGCGCTCGAGCACCGCGGGGCGGTGGGCGCCGACGAGGGCACCGGTGACGGCGCCGGCCTGCTGACCCAGATCCCCGACGAGCTGTTCCGTGCCGTCGTCGACGCCGAGCTGCCCCCCGTGGGCGAGTACGTCGCCGGCACCGCCTTCCTGCCGCCCGTCGACGGCGAGCGCGCCGAGGCGAAGGAGGCCGTCGAGCGGCTGGCCGAGGAGGAGGGGCTGCAGGTCCTGGCGTGGCGCGAGGTGCCCACCGACCCCTCGGCCCTGGGCGTCGGCTCCCGGGCGGCCATGCCCGCGTTCGAGCAGCTGTTCCTGTCCCTGGCGGACGGTCAGGACGGCACCGAGCCGGGGCAGTCGCTGGACGTGCGGGCGTGGCGGGTGCGCCGCCGCGCCCAGTCCCGCGCCGGCGTCTATTTCCCCTCGCTCTCGTCCCAGACGATCGTCTACAAGGGCATGCTGACGACGGCCCAGCTGGAGCCGTTCTACCCGGACCTCTCCGACGAGCGGTTCACCACCCGGCTGGGCGTGGTCCACTCGCGGTTCTCCACCAACACCTTCCCCTCGTGGCCGCTGGCCCAGCCGTTCCGCACCATCGCGCACAACGGCGAGATCAACACGGTCAAGGGCAACCGCAACTGGATGCGCGCCCGTCAGGGCCAGCTCAAGCACCCGATGCTCGGCGAGGTCCCCGAGGACCTGTTCCCGCTGATCAGCCCCATCGGCTCGGACTCGGCCTCCTTCGACGAGGTCGCGGAGCTGCTCATGCTCTCCGGGCGCCCGCTCACCCAGGCGATCATGATGATTATCCCGGAGGCGTGGGAGAACCACGCGACCATGGACCCGGCCCGCCGCGCCTTCTACCAGTACCACTCCATGCTCATGGAGCCCTGGGACGGACCGGCCGCCGTCGCCTTCTCCGACGGCACCCAGGTGGGCGCCGTGCTGGACCGCAACGGCCTGCGCCCCGCCCGCTGGTGGGTCACCGACGACGGCCTCGTCGTCCTGGCCTCCGAGGTCGGCGTCGTGCCGATCGAGCCCTCGGCGGTGGTGCGCAAGGGGCGCGTGGCCCCGGGGCGCATGTTCCTCGTGGACACCGAGCAGGGCCGGATCATCGGCGACGACGAGATCAAGGCCGAGGTCGCCTCCGCCCAGCCGTGGGAGGACTGGGTGCGCCAGAACCTCCTGGACCTGGAGTCGCTCCCCGAGCGCGAGCACGTCCGCCACACCTCCGAGTCGATCCTGCAGCGTCAGCGCATCTTCGGGTACACCTCGGAGGAGCTGCGCATCCTCGTCGGGCCGATGGCCCAGACGGGCGCCGAGCCGCTCGGTGCGATGGGCACGGACACGCCCATCGCCGTCCTCGCCAAGCGGCCCCGGCTGCTCTTCGACTACTTCGTGCAGTCCTTCGCCCAGGTGACGAACCCGCCGCTCGACGCGATCCGCGAGGAGCAGGTGACCTCGATGCGCACCGCGATCGGCCCGCAGGGCAACGTGCTCTCCCTCGAGCAGGTGCGCACCCGCCAGGTCGACGTCCCGTTCCCCGTGATCGACAACGACCAGCTGGCCCGCATCCAGCACCTGCGCGACGCCGACGGCACCCGCCTGACCCTCAAGGTGAACGGCGTGTACCGGGTGGCCGGAGGCGTCGAGGAGCTCCGCGCCCAGCTGAAGGCGATCTGCGAGCAGGTCTCGGCCGCCGTCAACCGCGGCGTGGAGTACGTGGTGCTGTCCGACCGCGGCGCCACCGCCCAGTGGGCGCCGATCCCGTCCCTGCTGCTGACCTCCGCCGTGCACCACCACCTGCTGGCCTCGGCCAACCGCACCAAGAGCTCGCTGATCGTCGAGGCGGGCGACGTGCGCGAGGTCCACCATGTGGCCGTCCTGCTCGGCTACGGGGCCTCCGCGGTCAACCCGTACCTGGCCATGGAGTCCGCCGAGGAGCTCGTGCGCACGGGAGAGGTCTCGGGCGTCACCGCCGAGCAGGCCGTGGCGAACCTGATCAAGGCGCTCGGCAAGGGCGTCCAGAAGATCATGTCCAAAATGGGCATCTCCACGGTCGCCTCCTACACCGGCGCCCAGACGTTCGAGGCGCTCGGCCTGTCCCGGCGCTTCGTGGACCGCTACTTCGTGGGCACCACGAGCCCGCTCGACGGCGTGGGCATCGACGTCGTCGCCGCCGAGATCCAGGCGCGCCACGAGTTCGCGTATCCGCCGGACGGCAACGACATCAACCCGTACCGCGAGCTCGAGGTGGGCGGCGAGTACCAGTGGCGGCGCGAGGGCGCGCCGCACCTGTTCAACCCCGAGACCGTGTTCCGCCTCCAGCACTCCACGCGGGAGCGGCGCTACGACGTCTTCAAGGACTACACGCGTCGCGTGGACGACCAGGCGGAGGAGCTCATGACCCTGCGCGGGCTCATGCGCCTGCGCACGGGCGAGCGGCCGCCGGTGCCCGTCTCCGAGGTGGAGCCCGTCGAGTCGATCGTGCGCCGCTTCTCCACCGGCGCGATGTCCTACGGCTCCATCTCGCAGGAGGCGCACGAGACCCTCGCGATCGCCATGAACCGCCTCGGCGCCCGCTCGAACTCGGGCGAGGGCGGCGAGGACCCCGAGCGCCTGCTGGACCCGGAGCGCCGCTCGAAGATCAAGCAGATCGCCTCGGGCCGGTTCGGCGTCACCAGCCTGTACCTGGCCACCGCGACCGACCTGCAGATCAAGATGGCCCAGGGCGCCAAACCCGGCGAGGGCGGCCAGCTGATGGGGACCAAGGTGTACCCGTGGGTCGCCCGCACGCGGCACTCGACCCCGGGCGTCTCCCTGGTGTCGCCGCCGCCGCACCACGACATCTACTCGATCGAGGACCTGGCGCAGCTGATCCACGACCTCAAGCGGGCCAACCCGACCGCGCGGGTCCACGTCAAGCTCGTCTCCGAGTCCGGCGTGGGCACGGTGGCCGCGGGCGTCGCCAAGGCGCGCGCCGACGTCGTGCTCATCTCCGGCCACGACGGCGGAACGGGCGCCTCCCCGCTGAACTCCCTCAAGCACGCGGGCACCCCGTGGGAGATCGGCCTGGCCGAGGCGCAGCAGACGCTCATGCTCAACGGCCTGCGCGAGCGCGTCACCGTCCAGGTGGACGGGCAGCTCAAGACCGGCCGGGACGTCGTGATCGCCGCACTGCTCGGGGCCGAGGAGTTCGGCTTCGCGACCGCCCCGCTCGTGGTCTCCGGCTGCATCATGATGCGCGTGTGCCACCTGGACACGTGCCCCGTGGGCGTGGCCACCCAGAACCCCGAGCTGCGCGCGCGCTTCACGGGCAAGCCCGAGTTCGTCGTCAACTTCTTCGAGTTCATCGCGCAGGAGGTCCGCGAGCTGCTCTCGCAGCTGGGCTTCCGCACGCTCGACGAGGCGATCGGCCACCGCGAGCTGCTCGACGTGGACGCGGCCCTGCACCACTGGAAGTCCGAGGGCCTGGACCTCTCGGGCATCCTCGCGGACCCCTCCGTCGGCCGGCGTCCGGGCCACGAGGACGCGCCCATGCGCCGCACCACCGAGCAGGACCACGACCTCGCCTCCCATATCGACCACCGGTTCATCGCCCGGCTGGGGGACACGCTCACGACGGGCACGCCCGTCGTGATGGACGAGGCCGTCGTGAACACGGACCGGTCCGTGGGCACGCTGCTGGGCTACCACGTCACGAGCACGCGGCTCGCCGACGAGCTGGACGACGACACGATCACCGTGCGCCTGACGGGCGAGGCCGGCCAGTCCCTCGGCGCCTTCCTGCCCGCCGGCGTCACCCTGCGGCTCTCGGGCGACGCCAACGACTACGTCGGCAAGGGCCTGTCGGGGGGACGCGTGATCGTCCGCCCCGACGCCGAGGCCCCGTTCGTGGCCGAGGAGAACACCGTGGCCGGCAACGTGATCGGCTACGGCGCCACCTCGGGCCAGCTGTTCCTGCGCGGCCGCGTGGGGGAGCGGTTCCTCGTGCGCAACTCCGGCGCCACCGCGGTGGCCGAGGGCATCGGCGACCACGGCCTGGAGTACATGACCGGCGGTGAGGCGCTGATCCTCGGCGAGACCGGCCGCAACCTCGCCGCCGGCATGTCCGGCGGGCGGGCCTGGGTGCTGGACCTGGACCGGGAGGACCTGAACCCACTCGCCGTCCGCGAGGACGCCCTGATCCTCGAGGCGCCGTCCGCGCAGGACCGGCTGCGGATCGCCGAGCTGCTGGAGCTGCACCGCGCGGAGACGGGCTCCGCCGTCGCCGCCGCGCTGCTCGCCGACCTGCGGGCCGGCGGGGACGCCGCCGACGCCGCGTGGGACCGCTTCACGACCGTCCTGCCCCGGCAGTACGACCTCGTGCTGCGCACCCGTCAGGCCGCGACGGCCGAGGGACTCGACCCGGACGGGGAGGCCGTCTGGGGCCGACTGCTGGAGGTGACCCGTGGCTGATCCGCGCGGATTCCTGAAGAACCGGGAGCGCGTCGAGCGCCCCACGCGTCCGGTGCCGGTGCGCATCATGGACTTCAAGGACGTGTACGTCCGCCAGGACGAGGCGATCGTGCGCACCCAGGCCGGCCGGTGCATGGACTGCGGCATCCCGTTCTGCCACTCCGGGTGCCCGCTGGGCAACCTCATCCCGGAGTGGAACGACCTGGTCCGGCGGGGACGCTGGGACGAGGCCGCCGCGCGACTGCACTCGACCAACAACTTCCCCGAGGTCACCGGGCGGATCTGCCCCGCCCCGTGCGAGGACTCCTGCACCCTGGGCATCAACCAGCCCGCGGTCACCATCAAGCAGACCGAGGTGGCGATCGCGGAGCAGATCTTCGACAACGACTGGCTCGAGCCGGTCGTGCCGGCCCGCCTGAACGGCCACACCGTGGCCGTCGTCGGCTCGGGCCCGGCGGGACTGGCCGCGGCGCAGCAGCTCACCCGCGCCGGCTTCACCGTGGTGGTCTACGAGCGCGACGAGCGCCTCGGCGGCCTGCTGCGGCTGGGCATCCCGGACTTCAAGCTGGAGAAGGACGTCCTGGACCGGCGCCTGGCGCAGATGGAGGCCGAGGGCACCCGGTTCCGCACCGGCGTGGAGATCGGCGTCGACCTGCCCTGGGACCAGCTCAAGGCCCGCTTCGACGCCGTGATCGTGGCGACCGGCGCCCCCGTGGCCCGCGAGCTGCCCGTCCCCGGCCGCGGCCTCGACGGGATCCACCTCGCCATGGACTACCTCGTGCAGTCCAACCGCGCGGTCGCCGGCGACGAGGTCCCGGACCAGATCTCCGCCGAGGGGCGTCACGTGGTGATCCTCGGCGGCGGCGACACGGGCGCGGACTGCATCGGCACCGCGCACCGCCAGGGGGCGGCGTCCGTGACGACGCTGGCGATCGGCCAGCAGCTGCCGGTCGAGCGCCCCGTCCACCAGCCGTGGCCCACGATCCCCAAGGTCCACCAGCAGACCACGGCCGACGCCGAGGGCGGCGCCCGCGCGCACCTTGCCTCCACGGTCGAGTTCCTCGGCGACGAGCACGGCCGCGTGCGCGCCCTGCGCGTGGCGGAGACCGAGTACCGCGAGGACGGCACGCGCGGGCCCAAGGCGGGCACCGAGCGCGAGGTCCAGGCGGACCTGGTGCTGCTGGCGCTGGGCTTCACCGGCATCGAGGAGGGGCTGCTCACGCAGCAGCTCGGCGTGCACGTGACACGCGGGCTCGTGGCCCGGAAGGACGGGTACGAGACCGACGAGCCGGGCGTGTTCGCGTGCGGCGACGCCGGGCGCGGCGCCTCCCTGGTGGTCTGGGCCATCGCCGAGGGGCGTGCGTGCGCGCAGGAGGTCGACGAGTCGCTCGAGCGCTGGTCCCGACTGCCGCACCCCGTGGACCCGGACGACCGCGGCCTCGTCCTCGGCTGAGTCCTCCGTCTCATCTTCCGACGCCACGCGGGCCCGCCCTCCACCGAGGGCGGGCCCGCCCCCTATCGTGGGTCGCATGCGACACGCCAAGATCATCGCCACCTTCGGGCCCGCCACCGACTCCGACGAGACCACCCGCTCGATCATCCGGGCGGGGGCGGACGTGGTCCGCCTCAACATGAGCCACGGGGACCACGAGGTGCACGCGGCCTCCTTCGAGCGGGTGCGCCGCCTCAGCGTGGAGGAGGGCCGCCCGGTCGCGATCTTCGCGGACCTCCAGGGCCCCAAGATCCGCCTCGGCCGCTTCACCGACGGCCCGCATCTGCTCGAGAGGGGCGATCGGATCACCATCACCACCCGGGACGTGCCCGGGACCCGCGAGCTGGTCGGCACCACCCACAAGGGGCTGCCCGGGGACGTCGCCCCCGGTGACGTGCTCCTGGTGGACGACGGCAAGGTGCGCCTGCGCGCCGTCGAGGTCACGGACACGGACGTGCTGGCCGAGGTCGAGGTGCCGGGCATGGTCTCGGACAACAAGGGGATCAACCTGCCCGGCGTGGCGGTGAACGTGCCGGCCCTGTCCGAGAAGGACGCGCGGGACCTGCGCTGGGCGCTGCGCACCGGCGTGGACATGGTGGCGCTGTCCTTCGTGCGGGACGCCGCGGACGTGGACCGGGTGCACGAGATCATGGACGAGGAGGAGCGCCGGGTCCCGGTCATCGCCAAGATCGAGAAGCCCCAGGCGGTGGAGAACCTCGAGGCCATCGTGGACGCGTTCGACGCCGTCATGGTGGCCCGCGGCGACCTCGGCGTGGAGCTGCCGCTCGAGGACGTGCCCGTGGTGCAGAAGCGCGCGGTGGACCTCGCCCGCCGCTGGGCGAAGCCGGTCATCGTGGCCACGCAGGTGCTCGAGTCGATGATCGACAGCCCGCGCCCGACGCGCGCCGAGGCCTCGGACTGCGCCAACGCCGTGCTCGACGGCGCGGACGCCGTCATGCTCTCGGGCGAGACCTCGGTGGGCGCATATCCGGTCGAGACGGTCCAGACGATGGCCCGGATCATCGAGTCCACCGAGACCCACGGCCTGGAGCTCATCCACCCGCTCGGCTCGCGTCCCCGCACGCGCGGCGGCGCGATCACCCGGGCCGCCGTCGAGGTCGCGAACCAGCTCGAGATCCCGTTCCTCGCCACGTTCACCGAGTCCGGCGACTCGGCCCGTCGGCTCAGCCGCCTGCGGCCGCGTCAGCCGATCTACGCGTTCACCCACCACGAGCACACGCACAACATCCTGTGCCTGACCTGGGGCGTCTACCCGAAGATGGTCCCGTTCCAGGACTCCACGGACAAGATGACCCTCCAGGTGGAGCAGTCGCTCACATCGGAGGGCATCGCCCAGCACGGCGACCTCGTGGTCATCGCCGCCGGGTCCCCTCCCGGGGCCGTGGGCTCCACGAACACGCTGCGCGTGCACCGCGTGGGCGACGACGCCGCGGGCG
Source organism: Micrococcus luteus (assembly GCF_014138885.1). Taxonomy (NCBI): domain Bacteria; kingdom Bacillati; phylum Actinomycetota; class Actinomycetes; order Micrococcales; family Micrococcaceae; genus Micrococcus; species Micrococcus luteus. The sequence continues at coordinate 350,239 of NZ_JACJIK010000001.1, read as the reverse complement.
GCTCGTCCGCCGCCTCGCCGCAGACGCGCGAGCCCGTCGGCTTCTGGCCGGCCCGCTCCCCGCTCTGACGAGCGCGCGGGCGCCGCTCAGCCGACCTGGTCGATGACGGCCTGCGCGACCTCCCGCATGGTCAGGCGCCGGTCCATGGAGGTCTTCTGGATCCAGCGGAAGGACTCGGCCTCGGTCAGGCGCATCCGCTCCTGGAGCAGCGCCTTGGCCCGGTCCACGATCTTGCGGGTCTCCAGGCGGTCGCCCAGGTCCCGCACCTCGGCCTCGAGGCTGCGCAGCTCGTCGAAGCGGGCCACGGCCAGTTCGATGGCGGGGACCAGGTCGGCCTCGGTGAAGGGCTTGACCACGTAGGCCATGGCCCCGGCAGTCCGGGCGCGCTCCACCAGCTCGCGCTGACTGAAGGCGGTCAGCATGACCACGGGGGCGAGCCGTTCCCCGGCGATCTCGCCCGCGGCCGCGATGCCGTCCATCACGGGCATCTTCACGTCCATCACCACGATGTCCGGGCGGTGCTCGCGCACGGCCTCGACGGCGGCCCGGCCGTCGCCGGCCTCGGCGACCACCCGGTAGCCCGCCCCGGTGAGCACCTCCACCAGGTCGAGGCGGATCAGGGTCTCGTCCTCGGCGACGACGGCCCGCAGGCCGGTCTCCTCGGGAGGCGTCAGCGTGGACACGGCAGCTCCTTCGTGCGGGCCGGGACGGCGTCGGTGCGGCGCCGCTGGTGGTCCACCAGGCTACCGTGCGCGATGGGCGCGGCGCGGGCGCGGCGGCGGGGACCCTCGCCGGAAGGCCGAGGACGCCGGGTCGGGGCGCTGATAGGGTGATCGAGTCCCGCCTCCGGGCGGCACTGCCCGAATGGTGGAATCGGTAGACACGCCGCACTCAAAATGCGGTGCCGAGAGGCGTGTGGGTTCGAGTCCCACTTCGGGCACCGTCGGCGCGCGGCCACCCGCCGTGTGCGCCGTGTCCGTGACCGATCGACCCGAGCTGAGTGGTGTCCTGTGCTCCTGACCAGCCTCCTGCTGACCCTCCTCTCGGTGGTGGCGGCCGTCCCGGCCTCCCGCGCGCTGGGCAGGGACGCGGGCTGGGTCCTGGCCGCACCCCTGCTCGCCGCCGCCGGCGTGCTGGTCGCGGCGTGGACGGGCGACGTCCGGACGGAGCACCATCCGTGGATCCCGGCGGTCGGGGTGGACCTCGACCTCCGGCTCAACGGCCTGGCCCTGGTGTTCGCCACGATCGTCCTCGTCATCGGCGCCGCGATCCTCGCCTACTCCAGCCGGTACCTCGACCGGGACCGCACGGAGAGCCGCCCCGGCTCCTTCTACCTGCTGATGACCGCGTTCGCGGCGTCGATGCTGCTGCTGGTGCTCGCCGACAACATCGTGGTCCTCTTCGTCGCGTGGGAGTTCACCTCCTTCACCTCCTTCTTCCTCATCGGGCGCTCGGGGGACCATGCCCGCGACCCCGCGATCCGGACCCTGCTCGTGACCGTGGGCGGCGGCCTCGCGCTGCTGGCCGCCGTCGCCCTCATGGCCGTGCGGACCGGCACTGCCTCGCTGTCCGGGGTGTTGGCCTCGGACGTGTGGTCCGAGGCGGGCTTCACCACCACGGTCGCCGTCCTGCTGGCGGTGGCCGCGTTCACCAAGTCCGCCCAGTTCCCGTTCCAGGCGTGGCTGCCGGACTCCATGGTGGCCATCTCCCCGGTCTCCGCCTACCTGCACGCCGCGGCGATGGTCAAGGCCGGCATCTTCCTGCTGCTGGTGTTCAGCCCGGTCCTGGCCGGGAACCCGGTGTGGTCCGCGCTGTTGATCGGCTCGGGCCTCATCACGGCCCTGCTGGGCGCCGTCTCCGCGATCCGTCGCCACGACCTCAAGGGTCTGCTGGCCTACTCCACGATGAGCCAGTTGGGCCTGCTGGTGACCGCCATCGGCATCGGCACCCCCGTCGCGCTTACCGCGGCGATCGTGCACACCGTGGCGCACGCGCTGTTCAAGTCGGCGCTGTTCATGCTGATCGGCGTGGTCGACCACGAGGCCGGCACCCGCGACCTGCGAGAGCTCGCGGCCCGCCACGTGCGCATGCCGGTCACCGGCACGGCGATCGCCGTCGCCGCCCTGTCGATGGCGGGCATCCCGCCGCTGTTCGGCTTCATCTCCAAGGAGGGCCTGGTCGAGGCCGCTCTCGGGACCCCCGGTCCCGCATGGCTCCCCGTCCTCGTCACCGCCGGCATCGCCCTGACCTCCGTGTTCACCGTGGCCTACTCCGGCCGTCTCGTGCTCGGCGCCCTGGGCCTCTGGGGTCCAAGCCCGGACGGGGCCGCCCATTCGTGGCCGACCGGCCGGGAGGACGAGGTCCACGAGGCTCCTGCCACCTTCTGGGGCGTGCCCGTGCTGGCCGCGGCCGCGGGCGTGGCCCTGGGCCTGCTGCCCGGTGTGCTGGACACCCCCGTCTCCTACGCGGCCGAGGCCGCCTCCGGCGCGGAGGTGCACGCGCACCTGGCGCTGTGGCACGGCGTGAACACGGCCCTGCTCGTCTCCGCCGCCATCATCGTGCTCGGTCTGCTGCTGGTGGCCTTGCGCCGCCCGGTGGAGCGCGTGGCCTCCCACGCCGCCCTGCCGTTCTCCGCCCTGGATGCGGTGGACGAGGTTCGGCACCGGCTGATCGGCGTCGGCGCGGTCGTCTCGCGCGCCTCCGGCACCCTGGCTCCCCGCCCCCACCTCCTCATCCCCGCCCTGGTCCTGGGGCTCCTCGCCGTGGCCGGTGTCGCCACGATCGAGGATTTGCCCGCCGTCGTCGGCCAGCCCTCGCGCTGGCACGACTGGGTGCTGGTCGTCCTGGTGGGTGCCGGCGTGATCGCCACCATCCGCGCCAAGACGCGCATCGCCGCCATGGTGGTGGTCGGCGTCGTAGGGTTCGGCATGACCCTGTGGTTCCTCACCCTCGGCGCCGTGGACGTGGCCCTGACCCAGCTGATGGTCGAGGTGCTCACGGTGTGCGTCATGGTGCTGCTGCTGCGCCGCCTGCCCGCCCGCTTCAGCGACGAGCCGACCCCGCGCAGGATGCAGGCGGTCCTCGCCGCCTCCGTCGCCGGCGTCGCCGCGACCCTGGGCGTGCTCGCGTTCACCGGCCGCTCCAGCATGTCGGAGATCGCCCACTTCTACCTGACCCAGAGCTATGCCCAGGCTGGGGGGACCAACGTGGTGAACGTGATCCTCGTGGACTTCCGCGCCGTGGACACGTGGGGCGAGATGACCGTGCTCGGGGCGACGGCGCTGACCATCGCGGCCCTGTTGCTCAACCGTCGGCCGACGCCTCCACAGCCCTCCGCCGTGGACATGCGCTCCCCACTCGCCCACGTGCGCGAGAACCTCGTCCACATCCGGGTGTTCGGCCGTGTCTTCGGCGTGCTGATCATCCTGCTGTCCGCGTTCCTGCTGCTGCGCGGGCACTACGAGCCCGGCGGCGGCTTCATCGCCGCACTGGTCGCCGGTGCCGGCTACGCCCTGCTCTACCTGGCCGCCGACTCGGACACGGCCCCGGAGTTGCGGTGGCCGTACCTGGCCTTCATCGGCTCGGGCATCGCCGTCGGCACCGCGACGGGGATCGTCGGTTACCTCACCGGCAAGGGCTTCCTCGGAGCCGCGGGAGTGAAGGTCCTGGACTACGGGCTCTCCACCACGCTCGCGTTCGACATGGGCGTGTACCTGGCCGTGATCGGCCTGATCGTGGCCGCGTTCTCCCTGCTCGGCCCCGAGCGGCCGGGTGAGGACCCGCTCCGCGCCTCGAGCCGTGACCCCGGCGTCGCGCCGGCGGCCCCGTCCTCCGATCCCTCGGCCCCGACCACCACGACTGCACGAGAGGAGGTCACCCGATGACCGTCGCCCTTACCGTGGGACTTCTGACCTTCGGCGCGTTCTACCTGTTCTCCAAGCGCGAGCTGCTGCGCGTGATCCTCGGCATGGTCCTGCTGGGCCACGCCGCCAACCTGGCCATCATCGCCGCGGGCGGCACCGACCGCCGCGGGCTGCCCTTCGCGGGGACCTCAGACGTCGAGGTGCAGGCCGATGCCCTGCCGCAGGCCTTCGTCCTGACCGCTATCGTGATCGCCTTCGCGATCACCGTGCTGCTGCTCGCGCTGGCCGTCACCGGGCGCGCGGACGACGCGGTGGCCTCGCCGGGGGAGACCCGCGACTCCCTGGAGCAGGCCGCCGCCGACGCACGCTTCCCGCGCGAGGAGCGGCACGCCGCGGCCGGCCGGATCGCGCAGCACTACGCCGGCCAGGGCCCGGAGGTGCGTCGATGAGCGCCGTCCCGCTGGGCCAGCTGCTGCCCCTCTTCGCCGCCGTCCCGCTGCTGTCCGCCGGTCTGCTCGTGCTGGCGGGGGAGCGTCCCCGCCTCCACCGGGCAGTCCTGTTCGCGGTGCTCGGACTCGTCACCACCGGCGGGCTGGCCCTGGGCGTCCACGCCCTCGACGGGTCCGTGCTCGCCACCTCGCTGGGCGGCTGGCCCGGGGGCATCGGGATCGGCTTCGCAGCGGACATGCTGTCCGCCCTGATGCTCGTGCTCACGAGCGCCCTCACGATCGTGGGCGCGGCGTTCGCCTACGGCTCCCGCGTCGCTAACTCCCAGTTCTTCGCCCCGCTGCTCCTGATCCTCATCGGCGGAGTCAACGGCGCCCTGCTGACGGCGGACCTGTTCAACCTGTTCGTGTTCATCGAGGTCATGTTGGTGCCCAGCTACGGCCTCTACGTCCTCTCCGCCAACCGCCGTGAGCCCCTGCGCCGAGTGGACGGGGCGCGGCTGTACGTCACCCTCAACCTGCTAACCTCCACGATCCTCCTGGTCGGCGTCGGCTTCGTCTACGGGCTGACCGGCTCGGTGAACCTCGCGATGCTCGCCGGGTCCGCCGCGGCGGACCCACGCATCGCGATCGCCGCGGGCATGGTGCTGTTCGCACTGTCCATCAAGGCCTCGGTGGCCCCGCTGCACGGCTGGCTGGCCTGGGCGTACTCCTCGACCTCCCCGGCGGTGACGGCCCTCTTCGCCGCCCTGCACACCAAGGTCGCCGTGTACGGGCTCTACCGGATCTACTCCGTCATGTACGACGGCGATGCGCGTCTGCTGCCGCTCATCCTGGTCCTGTCCCTCGCCACCCTCGTGGTGGGTGCGCTCGCCTCGGTCGGTGAGCACGGTGTGCGCGCCGTGTTGTCGTGGCAGATGGTGAGCGGCATCGGCGGCATCCTCGTCGGACTCGGGCTCTCCACGCGCCTGGGTCTCGCGGCGGGCCTGTTCTACCTCGTGCACCACATGGTGGCGATGGGCTGCCTCCTGATGGCGGCCGGCGCGATCGAGGTGCGCTACGGCACCGGCCGTCTCGCGGACCTGCAGGGCCTGGCCCGGCGCGAGCCGCTGATCGCCGTCGCCTTCTTCGTGGGCCTGCTCTCCCTGGTCGGCATCCCGCCCTTCTCCGGGTTCGTGGGCAAGCTCATGCTCGTCAGCGCCGGCCTGGACGCCGGCCGCGGTGTCACCGCTGCGCTGGTGCTGGGCGCCTCCCTGGTGAGCCTGTGGGCTCTGCTGCGGGTGTGGGACGCCTGGTTCTGGGGCGCTCCGACGGCCCCACACGGGCACCGCGAGCGCCTGGCCACCGCGGCCATGCCCATCGTGGGCCGGGCGGGCTCCGTGCCGTCGCCCTCCGGCCGCGGCTCGAGCACCGACCACGAGCGCACCGAGTCGTGGGCCTCGCAGGAAACCCTCGATCCGCCCACGGGCGTGCTGCCGGTGACCGTGGATCCGGACGAGGACGTCACGCGCTCCCGCATCCCAGGCCGGCTGGCCGCCCCCGCCGTCGTCCTAGCTATGGCCACCCTCGCCCTCGGGCTCGGCGGTCAGGCCCTGTGGACCGTCACCGACCTCGCGGCTCAGGGCCTGATGGACCCCAGCAGGTACATCGAGGCGGTGCTCAACCCATGAGCACCGCACTCCCGCAGCCTCCGGAAGGAGACGCCCCCATGCACACCGTCGCCCCCGCCGACGGGACCGTCGACCTGGCGCCCGGCACGGCCTCCGCCGTGTCCTGGCCTTGGCGGTGGCTCGTGTTCTGGTGCTGGTACGCGTGGGCCCTGGTGACCTCTTCGAAGGCGGTCATCAAGGACCTCGTCACCCCCGGCGTCCAGGCGCGCTCGGGCATCGCCCGCGTGCGCAGCAACTGCCGCACGGACGCCGAGGTCACCCTGCTCTCGGCGCTGATCACCCTGACGCCCGGCACGTTGACGCTGGGCACCCGGCGTGCCGGCGCCGTCGGTGACGAGGACGGTGACCCGGACGCGCGGCGCCTGCTCTACGTGCACGGCCTGTACGCTGACGACGCCGACGCCCTGCGCGCGGAGATCCACGACATGGAGGCGCGCATGCTCCACGCGATGCGGAAGACGGGGGTGGCATGATGCCCTTCGCCTACGACTGGTCCCTGGTGGGGATCGACCTGGCCATCGCGCTGCTGACCGTGTCGGCGCTCGTGTCCGCGTACCGGATCGTGGTGGGCCCGCTCGACGCGGACCGCGCGGTCTCGGGCGACCTGCTCACGTTCAGCGTGCTCGGGATGCTCGTGCTGTTCGGCGTCCGGGCGGACAACCCGTGGACGTTCGACTTGGTCCTGATCGCCGCGGTCGTGGCCTTCCTGTCCGGCATGTCCCTGGCCCGCGCGCTCACGCGCGGCAAGCGTTGAGGAGGTCGCACCCGTGGACGTCGTCCTGACCGCCGCCGGCTCCGTGCTCGTGGTGATCGGAGCCCTTGCGTTCGTCACCGCGGGACTCGGTCTGATCCGGTTCCCCGACCCCTACACCCGCGTCTCCGCCGTGGGCACCGCCGGCGGCGTCGGGATGATCCTGATCGTGGTGGGCGCCCTGCTACTGGCCCCGGGGGTGGCCGCGTTCGTGAAGGTGGCCCTGATCGTGGTGCTGCAGCTGGGCTCGGCCTCGGTGGCCACCATGGCCCTGGGCCGCTCGGCCTACCTCACCGGGGTGCCCATGAACCCCGGGCACTACGACGAGCTCGCCGAGGATACCCCCGGCCGCGAGGGTGGCCGAGCGGCCCCGCGCCTTCCGGACATGGACTGAGGCACGGGCCGGCCCGCCCGGGCGGCGTGCCTCAGCGCGCGTCGAGGAGCATGTTCGTCATGCGCACGGTCGAGAGCCGCCGGCCCTGCTCGTCCATCATCACCACCTCATGGGTGACGAGGGTGCCGCCCAGGTGGACGGCGGTCGCGGTGCCGGTCACGAGGCCCGAGCGGACGGCCCGGTGGTGCGTGGCGCTGATCTCGACCCCGACGACGTTGCGGTCCGGCCCGGCGTGGATCTTCGCGGCCATCGAGCCCAGGGACTCGGCGAGGACGAGGTGGGCGCCGCCGTGCAGCAGCCCGACGGGCTGCTCGTTGCCCGCCACGGGCAGCGTGGCGACGGCGCGCTCGGCCGTGAGCTCGAGGAAGCGCAGACCCATCTTCTGGGCGAGGGGGCTGATCGCCGCGCCGCCGAGGGCGGTGACAAGCTCGGGCGTCAGACCGGCCTCGGCGCAGGCCGCCTCCAGCTCGGCGGGGCTCAGCTCGGGGGTGACGCCGGGGCGGTACACGCGCTCGGAGGCGGCGGGGGTGGTCTCGGTGTGCTCACTCATGAGCACTAGGCTGGCACACGCGACCGGCGCGCCCCGCGCCGCGCGCCGAGAGGAGACGTGAGCACCCATGGCGGCAGATCCGACCCCAGAGGCCCCGCAGCGGCTGCTGGTCCTGGACGGACACTCGATGGCGTTCCGCGCGTTCTACGCGCTGCCCGCCGAGAACTTCGCCACGGACACGGGCCAGCACACGAACGCCGTGTACGGCTTCACCGCCATGCTCCTGACCATGATCCGGCAGCAGCGGCCCACGCACGTGGCCGTGGCGTTCGACCTCTCCGGGCCCACGTTCCGCTCCGAGGAGTACGGTGAGTACAAGGCGGGCCGCTCCGAGACGCCCGCGGAGTTCGCGGGCCAGATCGAGCTGACCGTGAAGGTCATGGAGGCCCTGGGCATCCCCACGCTCACGCTGGAGGGCTACGAGGCCGACGACATCGTGGCCACGCTGTCCGCGCGCGCCGAGGAGGCGGGGTGGGAGGCCGTCGTCGTCTCCGGTGACAGGGACGCGTTCCAGCTCATCTCCGAGCGCACCACCGTGCTCTACCCCAAGAAGGGCGTCTCCGACATCCCGCCGATGGACGCGGACGCCGTCATGGCCAAGTACGGGGTCGCCCCCGCCCAGTACCCCGAGCTCGCGGCCCTCGTCGGCGAGGCCGCGGACAACCTGCCCGGCGTCCCCGGCGTCGGTCCCGGGTTCGCCGCGAAATGGCTGAAGCAGTACGGGGACCTCGACGGCGTGCTCGCACACGCGCACGAGATCACGGGCAAGAAGGGGGAGGCGCTGCGCGAGCATCTCGAGGACGTGCGCCGCAACCGCCGCCTCAACGCCCTCGTGCGCGACCTCGACCTGCCGATCGGGCTCGAGGCGATGCGGCTCGAGATGCCCGAGCGCGAGCCCGTGGAGGAGCTGTTCGACGCGCTGCAGTTCAACCGCATCCGGGAGCGCGTGTTCGAGGTGTTCGGCGAGCGGGTGGGCGAGGACGCGCCGCCCCCCGAGGTCGAGGCCGCCCCGGAGTTCACCGAGGCGACGACGGCCGAGGACGTGCGATCCTTCCTCGCCGCCGAGGCCGGCAACCTGCTCGGCGTCCACGTGGACGTCGAGGGCCCGGCCCTGCTGCCCCGCCGCAAGGTGCCCGTGCCCGGCACGTTCGGCACGCCCGTCGGCGTCGCGCTGGTGGGCGAGCACGCGGGCCTGCACGTCACCCTCGACGGCGACGCCCCGGACCCGGCGCTGGTGGCCGCCGTGCGCGAGGCCCTGGGCGAGGGCGGACTGGCCAAGGCCGTGCACGACCTCAAGCGCACGCTCAAGGCGCTGGCCGCGCCCACCGAGGGCGACGGGCTCGGCCCGGACGCGGCCCTGGACGGCGTGGTGGACGACGTGCTGCTCTCGGCCTACCTGATCCAGCCGGACCGGCGGGACACCTCGCTCGAGGCGCTGGCGGAGGCGCATCTGCACACCCCCCTCACCGCCCCGCGCGAGCCCGCGCAGCAGCGGGCGCAGGGGACGTTCGACCTCGACGGCGGGCAGGCCGCCGCCGAACGCGCGGACCGCGCCGCGGACGCCGTGCGGGCCGCCTGGGTGGTGCGCCGTCTCTCCACCCAGTTCACGCCCCAGGTGCTCGACCGCGGGGCCCAGCGGCTGCTGCAAGAGCTCGAGATCCCGCTCTCGCGGCTGCTCGCCCGGATGGAGCTGACCGGCATCGCCGTCGACGTCGACGCCCTGACCGGCCTGCGCGAGGACTTCACCGACGCCGCCGACGCCGCCAAGGAGTCCGCGTGGGCGTCCGTCGCGGAGGAGACCGGCGGGATGCAGGTCAACCTCGGCTCGCCCAAGCAGCTGCAGGAGGTGCTGTTCGAGCGGCTCAACATGCCGCGCACGCGCAAGACGAAGACCGGCTACTCCACGGACGTGGACTCGCTGCAGGACCTGCTCGAGCAGACCCGGCACCCGTTCCTCGAGAACCTGATGGCCCACCGTGACGCCACGAAGCTCCGGCAGACCGTGGAGGGGCTGCTCGAGACCGTCGCCCCGGACGGCCGCATCCACACCACCTACTCGCAGACCGCCGCCGCCACGGGCCGGCTGTCTTCGCTGCACCCGAACCTCCAGAACATCCCGGTGCGCACCGAGGCGGGCCGCCGCATCCGTGAGGTGTTCGTGGCGGACGAGGTGGCCGGCGAGCAGGCCGTGCTGCTCTCGGCCGACTACTCCCAGATCGAGATGCGCATCATGGCGCACCTGTCCGAGGACGAGGGGCTGATCCAGGCCTTCAGCGAGGGCGAGGACCTGCACTCGTTCGTCGGCTCGCAGGTGTTCGGCGTGGACCCGGACGACGTCACCGCCGAGCAGCGCGCCAAGGTGAAGGCGATGAGCTACGGCCTGGCCTACGGGCTGTCCTCCTTCGGGCTGTCCAAGCAGCTGAAGATCTCGGTGGACGAGGCGCGCGGCCTCATGAAGGGCTACTTCGACCGCTTCGGCGGCGTGCGCGACTACCTGCGCGACGTCGTCGCGCAGGCCCGACAGGACGGGTACACCTCGACGATCGAGGGGCGCCGCCGCTACCTCCCGGACCTCAGCTCGGACAACCGTCAGCTGCGGGACATGGCCGAGCGCGCCGCGCTCAACGCCCCCATCCAGGGCTCGGCCGCGGACATCATCAAGCGCGCGATGCTCGACGTGCAGGCCGGCCTCGAGGAGCACGGGCTGGCCTCGCGCCTGCTGCTGCAGGTCCACGACGAGCTCATCCTCGAGGTCCCGGCCGCCGAGCTCGACAAGGCCACGGCGCTCCTGAAGGAGCGGATGGGCCGGGCCGCCGAGCTCTCCGTGCCGCTCGACGTGCACGTCGGCCAGGGAAGGAGCTGGCATGACGCCGCACACTGACGCGCCGGAGGGTCCGTCGCTGCGGCGGCTGGCCGACGCCGCCGAGGACCGGCTCGGCGAGCACGGCCTCGCGCTGCGCGACCTCGGGGTCCTCGGCCCCGAGGACCCCGCCGCATCGCACTTCGCGGCCGCGGTCGAACGGGGCTTCTACGAGACGGTGCCCACGGGCGCCGCGCTCCGCCAGCAGCTCGAGGCCCACGCGGCCGACGGACGGCGCCGGCTCGGCGTCTACGCGCCGGGGGACGACCCGGCGGCCCGCCGCCCCGCCGCCACCTTCGAGGACTTCGTGCAGCCGCTGACCACGTGGCCCGGCCGCACCGTCGACGCCTGGCTGATCACCGACGTGACCGTCTCGCCGGACGCCCGCCGGCGCGGCGTGCTGCGGGCCATGATGCTCAGGTCCCTCGCGGACGCCCGCGACGCCGGCCTGTGCGCGGCCGCCCTGACCGCGACCGAGGCCGCCATCTACGGCCGCTTCGGCTTCGGGGCCGCCACCCGGTGGCACGCCGTGCGGATCGACGTCTCGGGCGCCCCCGCGTTCACGGGCGCCCCGGCCGGCGGGCGGGTCACGGTCGAGGAGCCGCGGGAGATCCCCGGCCTCGTGGACGAGCTGTACGGGCGGGTGCTGCCGGCCACCCCGGGCTCGGTCCAGCGGACCTCGTTCAGCGTGCCTCGCTGGGAGGACCGCGAGGCGAGTCGGAACGAGGGGCGCGGCTCGGGGCTGTACGCGGCGGTCCACCGCGACGACGACGGGCGGGTCCAGGGCGTCGCGCTGTATCGGTTCGAGGGCTGGGAGAAGGAGCCGCCCACGATCACCGTCACCGCGTTCCTCGCGGCGACCGCCGACGCGCGGCGCGGGCTCGTCCACCACCTGGCCCGGCTGGACCTGGTCGAGCGGATCGAGTGGGGCCGCGCACCCGAGCCCGGTTGGCTCGAGGCGCTCTTCGTCGACGAGCGGCGGGTGAGCCGGCACCGCGGCTCCGACGACCTGTACCTGCGGGTCCTGAACCTGCCCGCCGCCATGGCGGCCCGTGGCTGGGCGGGCGACGGGGAGGTCGTCGTCGCCGTCGAGGACGCGCTCGGCGCGATCGACGGGACGTGGCGGCTCACCGTCCGCCAGGGGCGCGGCGCCGCCGAGCGGCTGGGCCCCGCGGCCGACGCCGTCCGCATGGGCGCGGGGCTCCGGCTCGACGCGGCCCGGTTCTCCGCGCTCTGGCTCGGCGGGCACTCCCGCGGGGCCGGCGCCGCGGTGCTGGCGGAGGCCGGTGTCGTGGCGGAGCTGCGGGCCGGCGCGGCGGAGGCGTTCGACGGGCTTGTGCGACCCAGCCGACCCCTGCACACCCTCGTCGGCTTCTGATACGCTGGACGAGCACATTCGTGCGCGTTTGATACATGTCCATCACGACCCACGCCGGGTGGGGCCCCTCTGGTGCCCGGATGCCGCCCACCGGCGGCATCGATCCCGACGTGACCCCCGATCCCAACGGAGTCCCTCCTACATGACCACCACTTCCAACGCCCCGCAGGTCGCCATCAACGACATCGGCTCTGCCGAGGACCTGCTCGCCGCCATCGACGCGACCATCAAGTACTTCAACGATGGCGACCTCGTCGAGGGCACCGTCGTCAAGGTGGACCGCGACGAGGTCCTGCTCGACATCGGCTACAAGACCGAGGGCGTCATCCCGTCCCGCGAGCTGTCCATCAAGCACGACGTGGACCCGGACGAGGTCGTGGCCGTGGGCGACACCGTCGAGGCCCTGGTCCTCACCAAGGAGGACAAGGAGGGTCGCCTGATCCTCTCGAAGAAGCGCGCCCAGTACGAGCGCGCCTGGGGCGACATCGAGAAGATCAAGGAGGAGGACGGCGTCGTCGAGGGCACCGTCATCGAGGTGGTCAAGGGCGGCCTCATCCTCGACATCGGCCTGCGCGGCTTCCTCCCGGCCTCCCTCGTGGAGATGCGCCGCGTGCGCGACCTGGCCCCCTACATCGGCCAGAAGCTCGAGGCGAAGATCATCGAGCTGGACAAGAACCGCAACAACGTGGTCCTGTCCCGCCGCGCCTGGCTCGAGCAGACCCAGTCCGAGGTCCGCTCCAACTTCCTCCACAAGCTGGAGAAGGGCCAGGTCCGCAACGGCACCGTGTCCTCCATCGTCAACTTCGGCGCCTTCGTGGACCTGGGCGGCGTGGACGGCCTCGTGCACGTCTCCGAGCTGTCCTGGAAGCACATCGACCACCCGTCCGAGGTCGTCGAGGTGGGCCAGGAGGTCACCGTCGAGGTCCTCGAGGTGGACATGGACCGCGAGCGTGTCTCCCTGTCGCTGAAGGCGACCCAGGAGGACCCGTGGCAGCTCTTCGCCCGCACCCACGCCCTCGGCCAGGTCGTGCCGGGCAAGGTCACCAAGCTCGTGCCGTTCGGTGCGTTCGTCCGCGTGGAGGACGGCATCGAGGGCCTCGTGCACATCTCGGAGCTGGCCTCGCGCCACATCGACACCGCCGAGCAGGTCGTGTCGGTCAACGACGAGCTGTTCGTCAAGGTCATCGACATCGACCTCGAGCGTCGCCGCATCTCCCTGTCCCTCAAGCAGGCCAACGAGGGCGTGGACCCCGAGGGCACCGAGTTCGACCCGGCGCTCTACGGCATGGCCGCGGAGTACGACGAGGAGGGCAACTACAAGTACCCCGAGGGCTTCGACGTCGAGACCAACGAGTGGATGGAGGGCTTCGAGACCGAGCGCGCCGCCTGGGAGCAGCAGTACGCCGACGCTCAGGCCCGCTGGGAGGCCCACAAGGAGCAGGTGCGCCGCTCCCTCCAGGAGGAGGCCACCGCCGGCGCCGACGCCGGTGCGGGCCTGGGCGGCTCGTCCTACTCCTCCGAGGCCCCGTCCTCGGACGGAGGCACCCTGGCCTCCGACGAGGCCCTCGCCGCCCTGCGCGAGAAGCTCACCGGCAACTGATCGCCGCCGTGCGTGGTCGTCCCTGACGGCCCGCGCCGAGCACCCGACGCCCCGTCCCTCCCTCCGGAGGGGCGGGGCGTCGTCGTGTCCCGGGGGACTGGCCGCGGGGGAGCGGACGGGACCCGGCGGCCGCGCTCAGCGGCGCTCGGAGACCGTCACGGTGAACGTGCGGTCGCGCGCCGTCTGCCGAGTCGGCCCGACGAGGTCCTCCAGCACCGACCGGTACCGCAGGTGCGAGTTCCAGACGCACCACAGCCGGCCGCCCGGCTCCAGCACCCGCGCCGCGGCCGCCACCAGCCGGTGCGCCACGGAGGGGTCCACGGCGTTGCCGTCGTGGAACGGGGGATTCAGGAGCACGCACTCCTCCTCCCCGTCCGGCCACGTGGCCAGCGCGTCGTCGCGCACGGCCCGGACGCGGTCCGCCACGCGGTTCGCACGGGCCGTGGCCAGCGTCGAGGCCACCGCCACGGCGGACTGGTCGGTGGCCACCACGGTGACGTGCGGCCACAGCCGCGCTGCCCCGACCGAGAGCAGCCCGTTGCCGCAGCCCAGGTCCACGACGCGCCCCGGCGGGCGCGGGTCGTCGGCGAGCGAGGCGAGCAGCAGACGGGAGCCCGGGTCGGCGGCGGCTCCGCCGAAGGTGCCGGCGTGGGCCACCAGGTGCAGGCGCCCCACGCCGGGGACGTCGCGGTCGGCCTCCTCCGGCGGCCGGGCGGTCACGCCGGGACGTGGGCCCCGGGCCGTGAGCACGCGCGCCTTGCGGCGTCCCCGTCCGGCGACGACGTCCTCGAACGCCGCGCCCAGCACCGCGTTCATGCGCGGACTCATGTGCTTGTCGCGGCCGCCGGCCAGCAGGACCACGCCGGGGTCGGCGGCGGCCGACACGATCCGGGACAGCCGGTCGAGCTCGTCGAGCGAGCGGGGCAGCGGCAGCAGGACCGTCCGGGCGCCCCGGGCCGCCTCCTCAGGCGTGGCCGTTCGCTCGAGCTCGCCCGTCTCCCCGCCGAGGCGACCGGCGGCGCGCCACGCGGCGAGGTTCGCGTCCAGCGAGCGCTCGGCGGAGGCGTCGTCCTGGTGGATCCGCACGTCGTGGCCGGCCGTGAGCAGGGGCAGGGTCAGCGCGCCGTGCCGGTCCTCCAGGACGGCCACCGGGCCGGGGACGTGCCCGCTCGCGATCCACCCGGCCAGGGTGTCGAGCAGGAGCAGGTCCGCCGCGTCGTGGGCCTGGCGGTCGGGCTCGGTCGGCAGCGGCCACCGATCCAGCGCCGCGAAGTCCACGCCCGCGGTGAGGTCGTCCGGCAGCCCGCCACGGGCGACATCGGGGGTGACCCCCCGGGGCAACGGCTCACTCATGGTCCACCCAGTCCTCTCCGATCCGTTCCGCACGCCCCGCGCCGGCCGTGACGTCCGCGAGCCGCGCCGCGAACGCCGCGCGGGCCTCCTCGGTGTCCGGCACGCCGACCGTCAGGCGGACCGCCGCGGCGCCGTAGCTCGCTTCCAGCACCGACACGCCCGCCGCGCGCAGCTCGTTCTCCCACCGGCCGGCGTCGGTGTGGGGCGCCTCCACCGCGAGCAGGGCCAGCCGGGAGCGGGTGCGCAGCGGGGCGGCGTCGAGTGCCCCGGACACCGAGTCCGAGTAGGCGCGCACCAGGCCCCCGGCGCCCAGCTTGATCCCCCCGAACCAGCGCACGACGACGGCGCACACGTCCGTCAGGTCGGTCCGGCCCGGCGCGGTCTCGCGCTGGAGGACGGCCTCGAGCATGGGGACGCCGGCCGTGCCGGCGGGCTCGCCGTCGTCGCTGGAGCGCATCCGGTCCCGGGCGGGGCCGAGGACGAACGCGCTGCACACGTGCCGCGCGTCGTGGTGCCGGCGCCGCAGGACGGCGACCATCTCGCGCGCCTGCGCCTCGTCCTCGACGCGCCCGAGGTAGGTGAGGAAGCGGCTGCGGCGGATCTCCACCTCCCGTTCCAGCCAGCCGTCGGGGTCGCGGGCGGACGCCGGCAGGACCGTGCAGCGCGCGGTCGGGGCGGGGGCGGGATCGGGCATGACCCCACCCTAGGGGCTGGCCGAGGACGGGCACGCCGTCGAGCCCGGACGTGAGCTTCGGTACAGTGGAAGACCGTGCCACCCGGCACCGGCCCACCGGTGAGCGAGCACGCGTGCCGCCGCGGGCCTCCCACGACCCTGTCCCGGGAGACTCATGACTTCCCCGCTCACTCGCCTGCACGACACGTTGGGGCTCCGCACGAGTCCGGCGATCTTCTTCGGCTCGGCCGCCGCGGTCGTGCTCTTCACCGCCGCGATGGGCCTGTTCCCTGGCCCGGTCCAGGCGGCCTTCGGCGTGGTCTCGAGCTGGCTGCGCTACGACGTCGGCTGGATCTACACCCTCAGCCTGACCCTGCTGGTGGCGTTCCTGTTCATCCTCGCCGTGACCCGGTACGGCCGGGTCAAGCTCGGCGACGACGACGCGGTGCCGGAGTACTCCGGCCTGACCTGGTTCGGCATGATGTTCGCCGCCGGCGTCGGCGCGGTGCTGATGTTCTGGGGCATCGCGGAGCCGATGAACCACTATGCCAACCCGCCCATGGCGGGGACGGAGCCGTTCTCCGACCGCGCGGCCTCGGAGGCCATGGCGATCGCGAACTTCCACTTCGGCATCCACATGTGGGCGATCCTGCTCGTCCCGGGCCTGTGCTTCGGCTACTTCACGTACAAGCGCAAGCTGCCCCCGCGCGTGTCCTCCGCCTTCCAGCCCCTCCTCGGCGATCGCATCCACGGCCCCATCGGCAAGACGATCGACATCATCGCCGTGGTCTCCACCGTGTTCGGCCTCGGCGTGTCCGTGGGCCTGGGCGCCCTGCAGATCAACGCGGGCATGAACTACGTGCTGGGCACCCCCGTGGCCGGCTGGGTCCAGGCGCTCATCCTGGCCGTCGTCACCGCCGTGGGCACGGCCTCCGTGCTGGTCGGCATGGACAAGGGCGTCAAGCGGCTGTCCTACGCCAACATCCTGCTGGCGATCGCCCTGCTCGTGTACGTCCTGATGTGGGCCGTCTCCAGCATGGACGTCATCCGCGGCACCGTGCAGGCGATCGGCGAGTACGCCTCCATGCTGCCCGTGCTCTCCACCTACAACGACACGTACAACTCGGGCCAGTGGTCCGGTGACTGGACCGTTTTCTACTGGGCCTGGACCGTGACGTGGGCGCCCTTCGTGGGGATGTTCTTCGCCCGCATCTCACGCGGCCGCACCATCCGCTCCTTCATCATGGCCGGCCTCGGCCTGCCCACGGCGTTCGTCATCATCTGGATGGGCATCTACGGCTACTCCGCGTTCCAGTCGGACCGCGCCACCGCGCCGGCGCCGGGCCAGGGCGGTGACCTCACGCAGACGATCGTCACCGACGGCAACGTCCAGGCCGCCCTGTTCCAGCACCTGCAGGGCACGCCGCTCTACACGGTGGCCGCGGTCGTGGCGCTCGTGGTCATCACGCTGTTCTTCATCACCTCGATCGACTCGGGCGCGCTCGTGATGGACGCGATGGCCAATGGCCACGAGGATGCCGCGCCCCGCCGCCAGTCCGTGTTCTGGGCCGTGTCCATCGGCGCGGTCTGCGCGGCCATCATCCTCACCGCGGGCGAGAACGGCCTGGCGGCGCTGCAGGAGGTCATCATCGTGATCGGCCTGCCCATCCTGCTCATCACCGTCACGCAGGCCGCACTGCTGCTGCAGGCCCTGCGCGAGGACGCGGGTGCCGCGCGGCCCATGCGGACCCGCCAGTGGAAGCAGGTGCTGCCGGTCGAGGAGTACCGCCGCCGCGCCACCGAGGACGGCGTGGACGTCTCGGACTTCGTGATCCGCCCCGAGTTCGAGGTCGGCACCGAGCCGGAGAACGACACGCACACCCCGAAGACGTGGCACCAGCAGCGCATCGACGCGGCCAAGGCCCTCGTCACCGTCGGCCTGACCGGCGGCATCGCCGCGGGCCGCACCGAGGTCGGCGCGGAGCTCGAGCGGCTGGGCGCCGTCGTCGTGGAGTTCGACGACCTGATGGGGGAGATCCTCGTGCCCGGCAACCCCGTGCTCGAGGAGCTCCGCTCGGTCTTCGGCGAGGACATCGTCCGCGCGGACGGCACCCTGGACGCGCGCACCCTCAACCGGCTCACCACCGAGAGCTCGACCGCCCGGACGCGCATGTACGAGATCGTCTCCCCGGCGGTGCGCGACGAGGCGAACCGCCGGGCCCGCGAGATCGGCGAGGACTCCGTGCTGGTGGTCGACCTGGCCCTGCTGGCCGAGACCGGCTCCGGACAGGACTTCGACCAGGTGCTGGCCGTCTCCGCTCCCGCCGAGGTGCGCGTCGCCCGGCTCATGGAGTCCCACGACATGACCCGCGAGCGGGCCTGGGCCTTCATCGACGAGGAGGCGGCGGACGAGGAGCGGGCCGAGATCGCGGACACCGTGATCGAGAACGACGGCTCGCTCGAGGACCTGCAGGAGGCCGTCCGGGCATACTGGGAGGCCAAGATCCAGCCTCAGCTCGAGGCCGCCCGAGGAGAGCGCGTATGACCGAGACCGACCCGGTGGCCGAACGGCCGCGCGTCCATGTGGGCCTGACCGGCGGGATCGCCGCCGGCAAGTCCGCGGTGGCCCGTGTCCTGCAGGAGCGTGGCGCGCTCCTGGTGGACTCGGACGCCCTCGCCCGGCTGGTCCTCGAGAAGGGCACCGACGGGCTGGCCGCCGTCCAGGACGAGTTCGGGGACCGCGTCATCACCGCGGACGGTGAGCTCGACCGCGTCGAGATGGCCCGCATCGTCTTCGGGGACGAGGGCGCCCGACAGCGCCTGAACCGCATCGTGCACCCCCGGATCCGGGCTGCGGCCCGGCGCATCGTCGCCGAGGCCGGGCCGGACGCCGTCGTGGTCCAGGACGTGCCGCTGCTGGTGGAGACCGGGCAGGCGGACGCGTTCGACCTCGTGATCGTGGTGGAGGCCCCGCTCGAGGAGCGCCTGCGCCGGATGGTGGAGGACCGCGGCATGAGCCGCGCGGACGCCGAGGCGCGGATCGCGGCCCAGGCCACGGACGAGCAGCGGCGCGCCGTCGCGGACGTGGTCATCGTCAACGACGCCGACCTCGAGCGGCTCGCGTCCGTGGCGAACCAGGTGTGGGACCGGTTCCTCGCCCCCGGCGCGGCTGAGCCCTCGGCGGACTGACCGCCGGGGTGTCCGGGGCGCGACGTAGGGTTCTGCCATGAGCCTGGCCCAGAAGATCAACCGCGTCGTCGCCCCGTTCGAGGTCATCTCCCCCTACCAGCCCTCCGGTGACCAGCCGAAGGCCATCGCCGAGCTCGCCGAGCGCGTGGAGGCGGGGGAGAAGGACGTCGTCCTGATGGGCGCCACCGGCACGGGCAAGTCGGCGACGACGGCGTGGCTCGTCGAGCGCCTCCAGCGGCCCACGCTGGTGATGGTGCAGAACAAGACGCTCGCGGCGCAGCTGGCCAACGAGTTCCGGGAGCTGCTGCCCAACAACGCGGTCGAGTACTTCGTCTCCTACTACGACTACTACCAGCCCGAGGCGTACGTCCCGCAGACGGACACCTTCATCGAGAAGGACTCCTCCATCAACGAGGAGGTCGAGCGGCTGCGCCACTCGGCCACGAACGCGCTGCTGACCCGGCGGGACGTGATCGTGGTGGCCACCGTCTCCTGCATCTACGGCCTCGGCACGCCCGAGGAGTACATCGAGCAGATGGTCACCCTGCGCCGCGGTGCGGAGATGGACCGGGACGTGCTCCTGCGGCGGTTCGTGCAGATGCAGTACGTGCGCAACGACGTCGACTTCCACCGCGGCACCTTCCGGGTGCGGGGGGACACCGTGGAGATCATCCCCATGTACGAGGAGCTCGCGGTGCGCATCGAGTTCTTCGGGGACGAGATCGAGTCCATCCAGACCCTGCACCCGCTCACCGGCCAGGTGGTGCGCGAGGAGGAGGAGATGTACATCTTCCCGGCCTCGCACTACGTGGCCGGCGACGAGCGCATGGGCCGGGCGATCACCACCATCGAGGACGAGCTGCGGGAGCGGCTGCAGGAGCTGGAGTCCCAGGACAAGCTGCTCGAGGCGCAGCGGCTGCGCATGCGCACCACGTACGACCTCGAGATGATGCAGCAGATGGGCTACTGCAACGGCATCGAGAACTACTCGCGCCACATCGACGGCCGTCCCGCCGGCTCCGCCCCGCACTGCCTGCTGGACTACTTCCCGGACGACTTCCTGCTCGTGGTGGACGAGTCCCACGTGACCATCCCGCAGATCGGCGCGATGTACGAGGGGGACATGTCCCGCAAGCGCACCCTCGTGGAGCACGGCTTCCGCCTGCCCTCGGCCATGGACAACCGCCCGCTGAAGTGGGACGAGTTCCTCGAGCGGATCGGGCAGACCGTGTACCTCTCCGCGACGCCGGGCGCCTACGAGCTCGGCCAGGCGGACGGCTACGTCGAGCAGATCATCCGGCCCACCGGGCTGGTGGACCCGCAGGTGGTGGTCAAGCCGACCGAGGGGCAGATCGACGACCTGCTCGAGCAGATCCGCGTGCGCACGGCCAAGGACGAGCGCGTCCTGGTGACCACGCTGACCAAGCGCATGGCCGAGGACCTCACGGACTACCTGCTCGAGGCGGGGGTGAAGGTCGAGTACCTCCACTCGGATGTGGACACGCTGCGCCGCGTGGAGCTGCTGCGGGAGCTGCGCAAGGGCACCTTCGACGTGCTGGTGGGCATCAACCTGCTGCGCGAGGGCCTGGACCTGCCCGAGGTCTCGCTCGTGGCGATCCTGGACGCGGACAAGGAGGGGTTCCTGCGCTCCACCACCTCCCTCATCCAGACCATCGGCCGCGCCGCCCGCAACGTCTCCGGCGAGGTCCACATGTACGCCGACAACGTCACGGACTCCATGCGGCGGGCGATCGACGAGACCGAGCGGCGCCGGGCCGTGCAGATCGCGTACAACGAGGAGCACGGGATCGACCCCCAGCCGCTGCGCAAGCGCATCGCGGACATCACGGACCAGCTGGCCCGGGAGGACGCGGACACCGCCGACTTCCTCAAGGGCATGGGCGGCGTGAAGTCCGGGTTCGACTTCGGCATGGGC
The DNA here is from genome assembly GCF_014138885.1 of Micrococcus luteus. NCBI lineage: Bacteria > Bacillati > Actinomycetota > Actinomycetes > Micrococcales > Micrococcaceae > Micrococcus > Micrococcus luteus. Next base: position 329,576 of record NZ_JACJIK010000001.1, on the reverse strand, counting down.
CACCGAGGCCTCAGCTCGCTGGACCGGGACGCGACCACAGGGGAGGGCACCGAGGCTCCGGCGGTGGACCCGGCGTCGCTGCCCGCCAAGGACCTGGCCGATCTGATCGAGCAGATGTCGAAGCAGATGCACCAGGCGGCGGCGGACCTGCAGTTCGAGCTCGCCGCCCGCCTGCGCGACGAGGTCGGCGAGCTCAAGAAGGAGCTGCGGCAGATGAAGCGGGAGCAGTGACCACCCGGCATGATGCCGACCCAGGGTGTTATGAAAACACTGATGAATGTCGTCATATCAGTGATAGTGTGACGCCATGAGCGCAGCACCCCCGGTCGCGGCCGTGATCGCGGACATCGTCGGCTCCCGCGCCCTCCCGGACCGGGAGCGCGCGCAGGAGCAGATCCTGGCCGCCTTCGCGGCCGCGGAACAGGACGTCCCGCCGCTGCGCCCCGCCTGGGCCAGCGTCGGCGACGAGTTCCAGGCGCTGCACCGCACCTGGCCGGACGCGCTCCGGCTGACCGTCCGCGTCACGCTCGCCCTGCCCCCGGGCCTCGACCTGCGCTTCGGGATCGGCCTGGGGCAGCGGCGGGCCCTGGACGCCGGCGGAGACGGCATCGAGGACGGCACGGCCTGGTATCGGGCCCGCGAGGCCGTCGAGCACGCGCACGAGCGGGCCGCCGGCGCCGCGACCGCCTTCCGTGCCGCGGACCCGTCCCTCACCGCCGCCGTGGACGGGCTCGCCCTGCTGCGCGACCACGTCCTCGGCCGGCTCAAGGCCCGCGAACGCCGGATCGCCGCAGCCCTGCTGGGCGGGGCGACCCAGGCGGAGGCCGCACGGGCGGAGCGGATCACGCAGTCCGCGGTGTCGCAGACCGTCGCGCGGTCCGGGATCGGCCGGCTGCTCGAGCTGGACGCCGAGCTCGCCGCCGCGGCGACGGAGGTCGCGCCGTGACCGCCCTCGCACTGCTCGCCCTGGGGCTGCACGACCTGCTCGACGCCGTCCTGCCCGGCGCCTGGCCCGCCCCACGGCGGCGGTGGCTCGCCCGGGCCGGCGCGGCCGTGGCCGCCGTCCTCGCCGCGGTGCTGGTGGCCGTGCTGGCGCCGACCGGCGTGGCCGTCGCGGTGGGCGGCGGCCTGGTGTCCCTCGGCCTGCTGATGGGCTGGACGTGGCTGCACCCGGACCGGCCGCTCGGGGTGGTCGCGGTGGTGGCCGTGGTCGGCCTGGTGGCCGTGCTCGAGTCGACCCTGGCGCCCGCGGGCCTGCGCTCCGCGCCCCCGGCCCTCACGCTGTTGGCGGTGGCGCTGGCCCTGACCGAGACCGGCAACCGGGTCACCCGCGCGGTCCTCGCCCTGGCGGGCCGGCCCGCCGACGGAGGCGACGAGGAGGCGGAGGACCCCGCGGCGGAGCCCACGACCGTGCCGTCCGCCGCGCCCACGGACCCCGCGGCCGACGGCCTGCGCGGCGGTCGCTACATCGGGCCCATGGAGCGACTGCTCATGGTCGTCCTGGGGCTCGCGCAGGCCTATCCGGTGATCGCGGCCCTGATGGCGGCCAAGGGCATCGTGCGCTTCCCGGAGATCTCGGCGGACCGCGGCGCCGGCTCGCGCGCGGAGGAGTTCCTCATCGGCTCCCTCGCCAGCTGGGGCCTGGCCGCCGCCGGCGCCGTCGTCGTCTGGCTCGCCCTCGGCTTGACCGCCCCCGGCGCAGCCTGAGACCGGGCCCACCCGCATCCGCGCGCGGGACCGCACCCGTCTAGACTGGCGCGGCCCCCACGAAAGGAACCCCTCCATGGACGTGCTCAGTCCCGTCTTCGAGATCACGACCCTTGTGGTCCTCGGCGTCATCCTCCTGCTCGACCTGCTGTACGTCGCGCGCCGCCCCCACGAGCCCTCCATGTAGGAGGCCGGCCTGTGGATCGGGTTCTACGTGGCGCTGGCGCTGGTCTTCGCGGGGCTGCTCTTCGCCCTGGGCGATGCACAGCACGGCACCGAGTTCCTCGCCGGCTGGGTCACCGAGTACAGCCTCAGCGTGGACGACCTGTTCGTGTTCCTCATCATCATGGCCACGTTCCAGGTGCCCCGCCGCTACCAGCAGGAGGTGCTGATGGTGGGCATCATCATCACGCTGATCGCCCGCGCGGTGTTCATCGCGGTCGGCGCCGTCGCCATCGAGCACCTGACGTGGGTGTTCTACATCTTCGGCGCCTTCCTGCTCTGGACCGCCTGGCAGCAGCTCAAGGACGACGGCGAGGACGAGGAGTCCGAGCCGGGCGTCGTGGCCCGCCTGACCCGCCGCCTCAACGTGGCCCCCGACTACGACGGCAACCGACTGCGCACCACCGTGGACGGCCGGCGCATGTTCACCCCCATGGTGGTCGTGTTCATCACGATCGGCCTGACGGACGTGATGTTCGCGGTGGACTCCATCCCGGCGATCTTCGGCCTCACCCAGAACTGGTTCATCGTCCTGACCGCCAACATCTTCGCCCTCATGGGCCTGCGCCAGCTCTACTTCCTGCTGGGCGGGCTCATGGACCGTCTCGTGTTCCTCAAGCACGGGCTCGCGTTCATCCTCGCCTTCATCGGCGTCAAGCTCGTCTTCCACGCCCTGCACGAGAACGAGCTGCCCTTCATCAACGGCGGCCACCCGGTGACAGCCGTCCCGGAGATCTCCACGTTCGTCTCCCTCGGCGTCATCGTCGGCACCCTGGTGCTGGCCACCGTGGCGTCGCTGACCCGCGGCCCGCACCAGCGGGCCCGACGACGCCCCGCTCCGCCCGCCGCGGGTCGGGGCGTCGTCGTGCGACCGGGTAGACTGACCGGCGACGTAGGGGAGTATCCCGAACACTGTGGACGTCAGCACGCCGCGGCCGCCGAGAGCGCGCCGTCGGCCGGACACAGGGGCCCGGGCCGCGGTCGCGGCGGGCGGAGAGACTTGCGGCACCGTCCCGACCCTTGATGCCGAGAGGTGACCCGTGGAAATCAACGGCCTGACCTGGGGCCTGACGATCGCGCTGATCGTCGGCCTCCTCGCATTCGACTACTTCGCCCATGTCCGCAAGGCGCACACGCCGACGATCCGGGAGGCCGCGATCTGGTCCGGCGTCTACGTCGGCCTCGCGCTCATCTTCGGCCTCGTGTTCTTCGCCTTCGGCGACACCCAGCACGCGGTCGAGTACTACACCGGCTACCTGCTGGAGAAGGCGCTCAGCGTCGACAACCTGTTCGTCTTCCTGGTCATCATGGCCAGCTTCCGCGTGCCCCGCGACTACCAGCAGAAGGTGCTGCTGTTCGGCATCACGTTCGCGCTGATCTCGCGCACCTTGTTCATCCTGCTGGGCGCCGCCGTCATCGCCGCGTGGTCGGACGTGTTCTACCTCTTCGGCCTGTTCCTGCTGATCATCGCCGGCGGCCAGCTCAAGGGCGAGATGTCCGGCGACGCCGAGGGCGCCCAGGACGAGGCGGACAACGTGATGGTCCGCCTCGTCAAGCGGTTCCTGCCCGCCTCCGAGCAGTTCGACGGCGACCGCCTCTTCACGACGGTGGACGGCAAGCGCCTCATGACGCCGATGCTCCTCGTGATGATCGCGATCGGCGCCACGGACATCCTCTTCGCCTTCGACTCCATCCCCGCGATCTTCGGCGTGACCCAGGAGGCGTACATCGTCTTCACCGCCACGGCGTTCTCGCTCATGGGCCTGCGCCAGCTGTACTTCCTGATCGACGGCCTGCTCGACCGCCTCGTCTACCTGGCCTACGGGCTCTCCGCGCTGCTGGCGTTCATCGGCGTGAAGCTGATCCTGCACGCCCTGCACGAGAACAACCTGCCGTTCATCAACGGCGGCGAGAACGTGCCCGTCGTCGAGATCCCCACGACGCTGTCCCTCGTGGTCGTCGTCGTGATCCTGGCGATCACCGTGGCGATCTCCCTGGCCTCGCCGAAGGGCCAGGCCCTGCGGGCGCTGCAGAACGCCGAGAAGTACTCGTATCGGTACTCGAAGCTGGCCGAGGACGCCGACCCGGCCGAGCGCGAGCGCGCCGCCGCCCTGATGGACCGCTGGACGGCCCGGGCCGAGGCCCTGGACCAGCGCTGGCGCGACCAGCTGCTCGAGCACAAGGACGCGTGGTCGGCCATCATCCGCACGGCCCACGAGACCCGGCTCGCCGATCCCCGTGACGACGACGCGCGCGGGGTCTCCGAGCAGATCGTGCGACAGGACGGGCCCACCGTCTGAGCCGATCACGGCACCGGGGGAGTGCTCCGCCGGCGCCCGGGCCCCCGGGCCGGTCAGTCGACCGGGTCGGGGGCCGTCGTCGTCCCGGCGCCGTCCGCCGCGGTCATCGCCAGGAGCCGGTCGAGGATCGCCGGCCCGTCGTCGGCGATGCCGTCGTGGTGGAAGGCGTCGGTCTCCCACACCTGCAGGCCGCGGACGCGCCGCGCCGTCTCGAGCGAGAGGTCCCGGTCCACGTACACGTCGTCGGCGTAGACCGCGGCGGCCACGGGGACGGTGTTCTGCGCCAGGGCAGCCACGTCGTAGAGCGGGCCCCACTGCGTGCGCTCGGCGAGCAGCCGCGCCGTGCCGGCCAGGGGCCGCAGCCGGGGGTCGACCTCGACGGACCAGGGCATGACGTGTTCGCCCGTGGGCAGCGGGACCGTGGTCGCCTCCGGGTCGAAGTCCGGGTGCTCGGCGAGCATCCGGGACGCCGACCAGCCGGTGTCCGCCCGGCCGCCGGCCAGGTCCGCCGGCTGCGCGTAGATCGCCTCGTGCAGCACGGTGTAGAGCGGGTTGACGAGGCGGTCGTCCTGGTCGGCGACGGCGGCCAGGAACGTCTCGGACAGGCGCGGCGCGGGTCCGGTGCGGTCCACGGCCTCGGCGAGGACCCAGTGCAGGCGGTCCACGCGGGTGTTGCCGCCCAGCAGCATGCCCAGACCCTGGGCCCGTCCCACGGTGAGCGGCCCGCCGCCGGGCAGGGGGATCGGGGCGCCCGCGGCCTCGGCGGCGCGGATCAGCCCCACGGCCTCCGACCACGCGTCGCGGTCGGCCGGGTGCCGGTCGAAGAACTCCTCGGTGCGGGCGCGCATCCGGGCGTAGGTGGCCCGGTAGACCCGGTCGGCGTGGCCGGTGAGCGGGGCGAGGCCGCCGGTCACCAGGCTGCGCTGCAGGCCCTCCGGGTGGAAGGAGAGATAGCTCAGCGTGCAGAACCCGCCGAAGCTCTGGCCCAGTGTGGTCCACGGCCCGGCGCCGAGGGCGAGGCGCAGCATCTCGGCGTCCCGCACGATCGAGGGCGCCCGCAGGTGCACCAGGTGCTCGGCGCGCGCCTCGTCCGTGGCGAAGGCGCCCGGGGCGGTCAGGGTCGCCACAGTGGCCGGGGTCGAACGCCCCGTGCCGCGCTGGTCCAGCAGCAGCACGCGGTGGCTCTCGGCCAGCGCGCCGAGCCAGCCGCTCAGGCGCGCCGGGCGGGGCCCGGCACTGCCGGGGCCACCCTGGAGGTACAGGGCCCAGGGGCGCTCGCCCTCGGGGTCGTCCTTCGCCCGGATCTCGCGGGCGAAGACGGTCAGCGTGCCGCGCCCGTGCGGCCCGACGCCGGTGCCCGCCGCGTCCTGCGCCTCGGCCTCGGCGAGGCCCAGCGCGTGGTCGATCGGCACCGAGAACCAGTGGTCCACCGTGACGGTGCCGTCGTAGAGCTCGGTGCGCTCGCCCACGCGGTGGCGGGCCGGCTCGAGGGGAGCGAAGCCGCGCGGGTCGCCCGCCACGGGCCGTCCTGCCGCCCGAGCGTCCCCGGCGCTCACAGGCCCCACCCGGACTCGGGCGCGCCCACGGAGACCACCCGGATCACGGGATGGCCCGCCTCGTCGGAGGCGTCCAGGTCGACCACGGCGTTGATCCCGTGGTCCAGGTCCCCGTCCGGGTCCTTCAGGACCTGCCGCACCGCCCACCAGCGCGGGCCGGCCAGCTCCAGCGGGGCGGCGACGTCGGGGGCCGCGGCCACGCGGAACAGCTCGGGGCCGCGCGCGGCGGGGCCGTCGTCGATGTCCTCGTGGTCGTCGAAGTAGGCGTCGAGGGCGTCGGCCCAGTCGTCGGCGGACAGCTCGCCGGACAGGCGCGCGAGCGCCTCGTCCCGCTCGTCGCCGAACAGGCGCACCCGCTGGAACATCGCGTTGCGGACCATCACCCGGAACACGGGCTCGTTGTCCGTCAGGCGAGGCGGCGCCGGCGGCTCGAGCGCCTCCATGTCCCGGCGCAGCTCGTCGATGTCCCCGGCCACCAGGTCCTCCCACTCCTCCAGGAGGGACGAGTCGGTCTGCTTCACCATCTCGTCGAGCCAGTCCAGCAGCACCTGGAGATCCTCGGTGCGGGCCGCCTCGGGCACCGTGTGGCGCAGCGCCTTGACCGCGTCCGTGAGGTAGCGCAGCAGCACGCCCTCGGACCGGGCGATCCCGTAGAACCGCACGTAGTCGCCGAAGCCCATGGCCCGCTCGAACATGTCGCGCACCACGGACTTGGGGGTCAGCTCGAACTCCGCGAGCCACGGGGCGTCCTGCCGGTAGAGCTCGAACTGCTGCTCGAGGAGCTCGGCCAGCGGCCGCGGGTGGGTGATCTCGTCGAGGGCCCGCATGCGGTCGTTGTAGTCCATGCCCTCGGCCTTCATGGCGGCCACGGCCTCGCCCTTGGCGTGCTTGACCTGGGCGGAGAGCACCTGGCGCGGCGGGTCGAGGGTCGCCTCGATCACGGAGACCACGTCGAGCGCGTGGTCGGGATCGGCCGGGTCCAGCAGGTCGAGCGCGGCGAGGGCGAAGGGGGAGAGCGGCTGGTTGAGCGCGAAGTCCGGCTGCAGGTCCACCGTGAGGTCCACGGTGCGGCCCTCGGCGTCCGGCTCGGGCAGACGCTCGACGACGCCCGTGGCCAGCAGCTCCCGGAAGATCCCGAGCGCGCGGCGCATGAGCACCGCCTGGCGGGCCGGGGTCTCGTGGGTGCCGCGCAGCAGGCGCCGGACCGCGATCACCGGGTCGCCGGGCCGGTCGAGGATGTTCAGCAGCATGGAGTGCGTGATCCGCATGCGGGAGACCAGCGGCTCCGGCTCGGCGGAGACGAGGCGCTCGAACGTCGCCGGCCCCCACGAGACGAAGCCGGCCGGCGGGGTCTTGCGCTTGCCGGACTTCACGGACTGCTTCATGCGCTTGGCCCGCTCGGCCTCGTCCTTGACGTTCGCGAACTTCGCCGCGGCCTTGCGCTCGGCCGCCTTGTTCTCGATCACGTGCTCGGGGGCCTGGACCACCACGGTGCCGGAGGTGTCGAAGCCGGCCCGGCCCGCCCGGCCGGCGATCTGGTGGAACTCGCGGGCCTGGAGCAGGCGGGTCTTCTCGCCGTCGAACTTGGAGAGCGCGGTGAGCAGCACGGTGCGGATCGGCACGTTGATCCCGACGCCCAGCGTGTCCGTGCCGCAGATGACCTTGAGCAGCCCGTCCTGGGCCAGCTTCTCCACGAGGCGGCGGTACTTGGGCAGCATGCCCGCGTGGTGCACGCCGATGCCCGCCCGGACGAGGCGGTTCAGGGTGTGCCCGAAGCCCGCGGAGAAGCGGAAGCCGGCGATCCGCGCGGCGATCGCCTCCTTCTCCTCCCTGGACGTCACCGAGATCGAGGACAGACCCTGGGCCGTCTCCACGGCGTCCAGCTGCGAGAAGTGCACGATGTACACCGGTGCCTGGTGGGTGCCCACGAGCTCCTCGACCTTCTCCTGCAGCGGCACCTCGGACCACTCGAACGTCAGCGGGATGGGGCGCTGCGCGTGGGCGACGACGGCGACCTCGCGCCCGGTGCGCTCGGTCAGGTCCGCCTCGAGGCGGGTCGTGTCGCCGAGGGTGGCCGACATCAGCAGGAACCGGGCCTGCGGCAGCTCGAGGAGGGGCACCTGCCAGGCCCAGCCGCGGGAGGGGTCCGCGTAGTAGTGGAACTCGTCCATCACCACGGTGCCGATCTCCATGCCCGAGCCCTCGCGCAGCGCGCGGTTGGCGAGGATCTCGGCCGTGCAGCAGATGATCGGCGCGTCACCGTTGACGGTGGAGTCACCCGTGACCATGCCCACGTTCTCCGCGCCGAACACGTCCACCAGCGCGAAGAACTTCTCCGAGACGAGCGCCTTGATCGGCGCCGTGTAGTAGGAGACGGCGTCGTGGGCGAGCGCGTCGGCGTGCGCGGCCAGCGCCACCAGGGACTTGCCGGAGCCGGTGGGCGTCGCCAGGATCACGTGCCGGCCCTGGACCAGCTCGAGGGCGGCCTCCTCCTGGGCGGGGTAGAGCGAGATCCCGCGGTCCTCGGTCCAGGCCGCGAAGGCCCCGAAGACGTCGTCGGCGTCCGGGGCCGGCGGGACCGCGTCGATGCGGTCGGTCAGCGAGGGCGGGTTCGTGGCGGCAGAAGTCATCGCCCCCAGGGTATCGGCCGCTCCGCGCGATACGGTGCCGCCATGAGTCAGATCGCGCCCGAGAGCCCGCACCCGGACACCGACGCCGTCGTGGGGGACGTGACCGGCCGACAGGGCGGGGGGTTCACCTGGGATCCCGCGCAGTACGAGGGCTTCGCCGAACACCGCGCCCGCCCCTTCCATGACCTGGTGGGGCGCGTGCGCGCCGAGGCCCCGCGCGTCGTGGTGGACCTGGGCTGCGGCCCGGGGACCCTGACCCGGACGCTGGCCGAGCGCTGGCCGGACGCCGAGGTGATCGGTCTGGACGACTCGCCCGCCATGCTGGAGCGGGCCCGGGAGCAGGCGGCCCGCACGGGCGCCCCCGCCAACCTGCGCTTCGAGGCGGTCGACGCCTCGCAGTGGCGCCCGTCGGGGGCGACGGACGTCGTGGTGTCCAACGCGATGCTCCAGTGGATCCCGACGCACCGTCGCCTGATCCGGCGCTGGCTCGGGGACCTCACGCCGGGGGCGTGGTTCGCGGCGCAGATCCCGCGGCCCTACGAGCAGCCCTCCCACGCGGCGATCGTGGCGCTGGCGGAGGACCCGGCCTTCTCCGAGCCGCTGCACGGGGTGGCGACGACCCGCACCGTGGCGCCGCCCGAGGAGTACACGCGGCTATTCCTCGAGGCGGGGTGGTCCCCGGTCGTCTGGGAGACGGAGTACCAGCAGGTGCTGACGGGCGAGGACCCGGTGTTCCGGTGGACCTCCGGCGCGGCCCTGCGACCGAGCCTGCAGGCCCTGGCCCGCTGGGACGCCGAGGAGGGCGCCGCCGAGGGCGCCGGGCTGCTCGAGGCGTTCGTGGACCGGTACCGCGCCGCCATGCGCGAGGCGTACCCGCCGGTGCCCGGTGTCACGGCCGACGACGGCGGCCCGGTCACGATCTTCCCGGCCCGGCGCCTGTTCATGGCGGGGCAGAAGCCGGCCTGACGCTGGGCCCGGGACCGCCCGGGCGCACCGTCACCAGCCGCGCTCGGCCCACTCCGGCAGGTGGGGGCGCTCGGCGCCCAGGGTCGTGGAGGCGCCGTGGCCGGGGTGGACCACCACGTCGTCGTCGAACGCGTCGAAGATCCGATCGCTCACGTCCGTGAACAGCTGACGGAACCGGCCGTCGTCGCCCTCGGTGTTGCCCACCCCGCCCGGGAAGAGGGAGTCGCCGGTGAAGAGCACGGCCGGCTCGTCCGCCTCGGGGCGGCACACCAGCGCGATGGACCCGGGCGTGTGGCCGCGCAGGGCCACCACCTCGAGCCGGAGCCCGTCCGCCCCCACGGTGTCCCCGTGGCGCAGGCGCACGTCGGGGGCGACCCCCGTGGCCTCGGCGATCGCGTCGGCGTCGTCCTCGCCGGCCGCCGTGCGGGCCCCGGTCAGGGAGGCCAGCGCCGGCAACGCGCGCACGTGGTCCCAGTGTCGATGCGTGGTGACGATCATCTCGAGGCGCGGCTCGCACGGGGTGTCGTCCGCGGCCGAGGCGATGAGGTCGCGGATGGCCTCGGCCTCGGCGGCGGCGTCGATCAGCACCTGCGCCCCCGTGGTCTTGGAGGTGAGCAGGTACACGTTGTTGTCCATCTCCGACACGGAGCAGGTGCGCACCGTGACGGCGGGCAGATCGTGCAGGAGGCGGTTCCGGGCGGTCTCGGGCATGCGCAACAGTGTACGGACGGGGCGGTGAGGCGCCAGGGCGGGCCCGGCCCGCGGTGGGTTCGCCCACAGGCGAGACCCCGGTGTCGTGTCCGTACCCGCCCCTATGCTGGCCGCGTGCCCAAGAACTCCTCCACCACCGTCTCCTCCGCCGTCGAGGCCCACCCCGGCGGCCTCGCCTCCGGCCCCGGCGGCGCGCGCTCGGGCGAGCGGGACCGCATCGTCGTCCAGGGCGCCCGCGAGCACAACCTGAAGGACGTGGACGTCAGCTTCCCGCGGGACGCCATGGTCGTGTTCACGGGTCTGTCCGGCTCGGGCAAGTCCTCCCTGGCCTTCGACACGATCTTCGCCGAGGGCCAGCGACGCTACGTCGAGTCGCTCTCCTCCTACGCCCGCATGTTCCTGGGCCGGGTGGACAAGCCGGACGTGGACTTCATCGAGGGCCTGTCCCCGGCCGTGTCCATCGACCAGAAGTCGACCAACCGCAACCCGCGCTCCACGGTGGGGACCATCACCGAGATCTACGACTACATGCGCCTGCTCTGGGCGCGTGTCGGGGTGCCGCACTGCCCGCAGTGCGGCGAGCCGGTGAGCCGGCAGACCCCGCAGCAGATCGTGGACCAGCTCGAGGAGCTGCCCGAGCGCACCCGCTTCCAGGTGCTCGCGCCCGTGGTCCGCGGCCGCAAGGGCGAGTTCGTGGACCTGTTCAAGGACCTGTCCACGCAGGGCTTCGCCCGCGCCGTCGTGGACGGGGAGACCGTCCAGCTCTCGGACCCGCCCGTGCTGAAGAAGCAGGTCAAGCACACCATCGCCGTCGTCGTGGACCGCCTCGCCATGAAGGAGGGCATCCGCCAGCGCCTCACCGACTCGGTGGAGACCGCCCTGAAGCTGGCGGACGGCCTCGTCGTGGCCGAGTTCGTGGACGTGGAGCCGGTCGCCGAGAAGGGCAGGAAGAACACCGCGGAGTTCGGCGGGCGGGACGCCGAGGGCAACCCCCGGTACCGCTCGTTCTCCGAGAAGCTCTCCTGCCCCAACGGGCACGAGCAGACCGTGGACGAGATCGAGCCGCGCTCGTTCTCCTTCAACAACCCGTTCGGCGCGTGCCCCGAGTGCACCGGCATCGGCTCCCGTCTGCAGGTGGACCCGGACCTCGTCGTCGCCAACGACGAGCTGTCCCTGCGCGAGGGCGCCGTCGTGCCGTGGTCGCTCGGCAAGTCCACCTCGGACTACTGGCTGCGCGTGCTCGGCGGGCTGGGCAAGGAGATGGGCTTCTCCCTGGACACCCCGTGGAAGGACCTGACGGAGGCGGAGCGCGACGCCGTCCTGCACGGCAAGGACTTCAAGGTGGAGGTGACGTTCCGCAACCGGTTCGGCCGCGAGCGCCGCTACACCACGGGCTTCGAGGGCGTCATCCCCTACGTGATGCGCAAGCACGGGGAGACCGAGTCGGACGGCGCCCGCGAGCGCTACGAGTCGTTCATGCGGGAGATCCCGTGCCCGGCGTGCCACGGGGCCCGCCTCAACCCCACGGTCCTGAACGTGCTCGTGGGCGGCCTGTCCATCGCGGACGCCACCCGCCTGCCCATGCGGGAGGCCATGGAGTTCTTCTCGGGGCTGCGGCTGACGGACCGGGAGCGGCAGATCGCGGACCAGGTGCTCAAGGAGATCCTGGCCCGGCTGGCGTTCCTGCTGGACGTCGGCCTGGAGTACCTCAACCTGGAGCGGCCGGCCGGCACCCTCTCTGGAGGCGAGGCCCAGCGCATCCGCCTGGCCACGCAGATCGGCTCCGGGCTGGTCGGCGTCCTCTACGTGCTCGACGAGCCGTCCATCGGCCTGCACCAGCGGGACAACCGCCGCCTCATCGAGACCCTCCTGCGCCTGCGGGACCTCGGCAACACCCTCATCGTCGTCGAGCACGACGAGGACACGATCGCCGAGGCGGACTGGATCGTGGACATCGGTCCTCGCGCGGGCGAGCACGGGGGCGAGGTCGTGCACTCGGGCTCCCTGGCGGATCTCAAGGCGAACACGCGGTCCGTCACCGGCGACTACCTCTCCGGGCGCCGCTCCATCGCGGTGCCGGAGCGGCGTCGCGTCCCGGAGAAGGGGCGCGTGCTGACGGTCCGCGGCGCCCAGGAGAACAACCTGAAGGACGTCTCGGTGGAGGTCCCGCTCGGGGTCCTCACGGCCGTGACGGGTGTGTCCGGCTCGGGCAAGTCCACGCTGATCAACGAGATCCTCTACAAGGTCCTGGCCAACCGGCTCAACGGCGCCAAGCTCGTGCCCGGCCGGCACCGGTCCGTGGAGGGGCTCGAGCACCTGGACAAGGTGGTCCACGTGGACCAGAGCCCCATCGGGCGCACGCCGCGCTCCAACCCCGCCACCTACACCGGCGTGTTCGACGCGATCCGCAAGCTCTTCGCAGAGACCCCCGAGGCGAAGGTCCGGGGCTACCAGCAGGGCCGGTTCTCCTTCAACATCAAGGGCGGGCGCTGCGAGGCGTGCGCGGGGGACGGCACGCTGAAGATCGAGATGAACTTCCTGCCGGACGTCTACGTGCCGTGCGAGGTGTGCCACGGGGCCCGGTACAACCGGGAGACGCTCGAGGTCACCTACAAGGGCAAGAACATCGCCGAGGTCCTCGACATGCCGATCGAGGAGGCCGCGGACTTCTTCAGCGCGTACACCCGCATCTCGCGGTACCTGGACACGCTCGTCGACGTCGGTCTGGGCTACGTCCGCCTGGGCCAGCCCGCCACCACGCTCTCGGGCGGCGAGGCCCAGCGCGTGAAGCTGGCGGCCGAGCTCCAGAAGCGCTCCAACGGCCGCACCATCTACGTGCTGGACGAGCCGACCACGGGGCTGCACTTCGACGACATCCGCAAGCTCCTGCACGTGCTCCAGTCCCTCGTGGACAAGGGCAACACGGTGCTCACCATCGAGCACAACCTCGACGTGATCAAGAGTGCCGACCACGTGATCGACCTCGGCCCCGAGGGCGGCTCCGGGGGCGGCACGATCGTGGCCGCGGGCACGCCGGAGGAGGTCGCACACGTCGCGGAGAGCCACACGGGCCGGTTCCTCGCGGAACTGCTCGCGTAGCATGGACCCCGCCCACGCAGGACGCGGACGAAGGAGAGCCATGGCGACGTCGGAGCCCGTGCGCAGGAGCGCCGCCGCGCTCCTGCGGCTCACCTGCCGCCCCGAGGTCGTCGGCATGGAGCACGTCCCTGCGCGGGGCCCCTTCGTCATGGCCTCCAACCACCTGTCCTTCGTCGACTCGGTGATCCTCCAGGCCCTCGCCCCCCGCCCGGTCCACTTCTTCGCCAAGGAGGAGTACTTCACGGGCACGGGCCTGCGGGGCCGCGTCCGGCGGCGGTTCTTCGAGTCCGTGGGCTCCGTCCCCGTCCGCCGGGGCGAGCAGGCCGCCTCCGTGGCCGCGCTCGAGTCCCTCGTGGGCCTGCTCGAGTCCGGCCAGGGCGTCGGCATCTACCCGGAGGGCACCCGCAGCCGCGACGGCCGCCTCTACCGCGGCCGCACCGGTGCGGCCTGGCTGGCCCTGGCCACCGGCGCACCCGTGGTGCCCGTGGGCCTCGTCGGCACGCAGCACCTCCAGCCGCCGGACACGAACGGCTTCCGTCCCCACCGGTTCTCCGTGCGCGTGGGCGCGCCCCTGGACTTCGGCCACCCCGGGCGTCGACACACCCTGCCGCAGCGCCGCGACGCGACGGCGGCGATCATGGACGCCATCGGCGCGCTCTCGGGGCAGGAGCGGGTGGACGCCTACAACGCCGCCCCGGGTGCCCGTGGCTGATCCGGCCTCCTACCGCCCGGCTCCGGGCGAGATCTCCACGTCGCCCGGCGTCTACCGCTTCCGCGACGCGGACGGACGCGTCGTCTACGTCGGCAAGGCGAAGAACCTGCGCGCCCGCCTGAGCTCCTATTTCCAGGACCCCGCCCGGCTGGCCACCAAGACCCGGACCATGGTGTTCACGGCGGCCGCGGTCGAGTGGACCGTCGTCGGCTCCGAGCTGGAGGCGCTCCAGCTCGAGTACACGTGGATCAAGGAGTACCGCCCCCGGTTCAACATCATGTACCGGGACGACAAGTCGTACCCGTACCTGGCCGTGACCATGAACGAGCAGTTCCCGCGCGTCCAGGTGATGCGCGGCGACCGGAAGCCCGGCGTGAAGTACTTCGGCCCGTTCCACCCGGCCAAGGCGATCCGCGAGACCGTGGACCTGATGCTGCGCGTCTTCCCGGTCCGCACGTGCTCGGCCGGCGTGTTCAAGCGGGCCCGCGCCCAGGACCGGCCGTGCCTGCTCGGCTACATCGGCAAGTGCTCGGCGCCCTGCGTGGGCCGGATCAGCCCGGCGGACCATCGCGCGCTGGCCCAGGACTTCTGCGACTTCATGGCCGGGGACGCGAACCGGTTCATCCGCGAGCTGGAGAAGGCCATGGCCCGTGCCGTCGAGGAGCTGCGCTACGAGGACGCGGCCCGGCTGCGGGACGACATCGCCGCGCTGCGCCGCGTGTTCGAGCGCAACGCCGTGGTGCTGCCGGAGAACACGGAGGCGGACATCTTCGCCCTGCACGCGGACGAGCTGGAGGTCGCGGTGCAGGTGTTCCACGTCCGGCAGGGACGCATCCGCGGCCAGCGCGGCTGGGTCATGGAGCGCGTGGAGGACGTCGCCGAGCCGGAGATGGTCGCGCACCTGCTCCAGCAGGTCTACGGCGACCTCGAGGGGCCGGAGCGCATCCCGCACGAGATCCTCGTCCCGGTCGAGCCCGACGACGCCGCACAGCTCACCGAGTGGCTCTCGGGCCTGCGCGGGTCCCGGGTCGCCGTGCGCGTGCCCCGGCGGGGCTCGAAGGCGGACCTCATGGAGACCGTCCGGGAGAACGCGGAGATGGCCCTCAAGCTGCACAAGTCGCGGCGGTCCGGGGACCTCACCACCCGCTCCGCCGCCCTGCGGGAGCTGCAGGAGGCCCTGGAGATCACCGAGCCCCTGCTGCGCATCGAGTGCTACGACATCTCCCACTCCCAGGGCACCAACGTGGTCGGCTCGATGGTCGTCATGGAGGACGGGCTGCCGAAGAAGAAGGACTACCGCCGCTTCAACGTCACGGGGGAGGCCGCCCGGGACGACACGGCGTCCCTGCGCGACGTCCTGCGGCGTCGTTTCGCCCGCCTGGCCAAGGAGCGCGCGGAGGGCGCCCCGCTCTCCGGTCAGGTCGAGGGGGACGATCAGGAGGCGGGGCGCCGCTTCGCGTACCCGCCCTCGCTCGTGGTGGTCGACGGCGGCCCGCCCCAGGTGGCCGCGGCCGCGGCGGTCCTCGAGGAGCTGGGCCTGGACGACCTGCCCGTGGTCGGGCTGGCCAAGCGGCTCGAGGAGGTGTGGCTGCCGGGCGACGAGTTCCCGGTGGTCCTGCCGCGCACCTCGGAGGGCCTGTACTTGCTCCAGCGCATCCGTGACGAGTCGCACCGGTTCGCGATCGCGGGCCACCGCAGCCGGCGGTCCAAGGCGATGACCGTCTCCGCCCTGGACGGGATCCCGGGCCTGGGCCCGGCCAAGCGCACCGCGCTGCTGAACCACTTCGGCTCCGTCGCCGAGATCCGGGCCGCCGGCGTGGACCGGCTGACCGAGGTCGCCGGCATCGGGCCGCGGCTGGCCGAGGCCGTCCACACGGCGCTCACGGCCGACACGCCCGCGGATACAGTGGAGTCATGACCGAGGAGACCCTCCAGCCGGAGAAGCCGCCGACATCCGAGGTGCTCGTGATCGCCGGGATGTCCGGCGCCGGACGGACCACCGCCGCGCACGCGCTCGAGGACCACGGCTGGGACGTGGTGGAGAACATGCCGCCGGCCCTTTTCGGCACGCTGGCCGAGCTCATCGCCCGCTCGCCGGAGGCGTTCCCGCGCCTGGCGATCGTGGTGGACGTGCGCTCGCGCTCCTACTTCGAGGAGCTGTACGCCGCCCTGCAGCACCTGGCCAACAGCGGAGTGGAGTATCGCACCGTGTTCCTCGATGCGGAGGACCACGTCCTCCTGCAACGCTTCGAGGCCGGCCGCCGCCCCCACCCGATGCAGGGCAACGCCCGGCTGCTGGACGGCATCCGCGCGGAGCGGGACGTCGTCGAGCCGCTCAAGGCGCGTGCCGACGTCGTGGTGGACACCACCGAGCTGAACGTGCACGGCCTGGCCACGGAGATCACCGAGCTGTTCTCGGAGTCCGGCCCCGTCACGCTGCGCCTGACCATCATGAGCTTCGGGTTCAAGTACGGCGTCCCGGCGGACGCGAACTTCGTGGCGGACATGCGCTTCATCCCCAACCCCCACTGGGTGCCGGCGCTGCGTCCGCACACGGGCACGGAGGCCGCGGTCGCGGACTACGTGCTCTCCCGCCCCGGTGTCGAGGACTTCCTGCGCACGTACGTCGCCATGCTGGGGCCGGTGTTCGAGGGCTACCGGCGGGAGAACAAGCACTACGCTACGCTCGCCATCGGCTGCACGGGCGGCAAGCACCGCTCCGTGGCCGTCGCCGAGGAGCTGGCCCGGCGCCTGGCCCAGGTGCCCCACGTCACGGTGCACGTCCAGCACCGGGACATGGGGCGCGAATGACGTCCCCGCTCACCGGCCAACTGCCCCTGCCGCCCGGGATGGGTTCGGAAGGGCGCGGGGTGGGTGCGGGCATGTCCCGCCCCACGGCCCGCGTCACCGCCCTCGGCGGCGGCCACGGCCTCTCCGCGTCCCTCGCGGCCCTGCGGCACGTGGCCGGGCACCTCACGGCCATCGTCACGGTGGCGGACGACGGTGGCTCCTCCGGCACCATCCGCCGGGAGATGGCGGTGCTGCCGCCCGGCGACCTCCGCATGGCGCTGGCCGCCCTGTGCGACGACACCGACTGGGGTCGGACCTGGGCCCACGTCATGCAGCACCGCTTCCGCTCCACCGAGGTGCCCGCCGACCAGGCCACCCTGGACAACCACGCGCTCGGGAACCTCCTGATCGTCGCCCTCTGGGAGCTGCTGGGCGACCCGGTGGACGGGCTGCGCTGGGCCGGCGCCCTGCTGCGGGCGCACGGTGAGGTCCTGCCGGTCTCGCGGGTGCCGCTGACCATCGGCGGGGACGTGCTCAGCGCCGGCCCGGACGGCCGCCTGCGCACCCGATGCGTGGAGGGCCAGGTGGCCCTCGCGGTCGCCGCGTTCGAGGGGCGCGTCACCGACGTCCGCCTGAGCCCGTCCGACGCCCCCGCCACCCCGGAGGCGCTCTCGGCGATCGAGCTGGCCGACTGGGTGGTGCTCGGACCCGGCTCGCTGTACACGTCGGTGCTGCCGCACCTGCTGATGCCGGACGTGCGCGCGGCCCTCGCCACCACCACCGCCCGGCGCCTCATGGTGCTGAACCTGCGCACGGGAGACCAGGAGACCACCGGCCTCACCCACGCCGACCACCTCAAGGTGCTGCGCTCCTATGCGCCGGACCTCCGGCTGGACGTGGTGATCGCCGACGTGGACGCGGTCACCGACCGGGCGGCGGTGGAGGCCGAGGCGGCCCGGATGGGCGCGCGCGTGGCGTTCAGTAGAGTGAGCAGTGCCCAGGATCCCCAGGTCCACGACCCGCTGCGCCTGGCCGTCGCGATCGACGAGGCGATGACCCACTGACGCGCGCACCTCGCCGAGAAGGAGCACGAGCATGGCGCTGACCATGACCCTCAAGGAGGAGCTGGCCCGTGTGCCGGTCGCCGCGACCCCGGAGCGGCGGGCGGAGACCGCGGCGATGCTGCGGTTCGCCGGGGGGTTGCACCTCGTGGCCGGCCGCGTCGTCGTGGAGGTTGAACTGGACCACGGCGCCAGTGCGCGCCGCCTGCGCGCCGCCATCACCGAGCTGTACGGCCTGGCCCCGGAGATCGTGGTGGTCTCCGGCGGCAACCTGCGCCGTGGTCAGCGGTACGTGCTCCGGGTCGTGCGCGGGGGAGAGGACCTCGCCCGGCAGACCGGGCTCATCGACCAGCGGGGACGGCCCGTGCGTGGCCTCGCGCCGGTCCTCGTCAGCGGGACGACGGCGGCCACCGCCGCCGTGTGGCGCGGGGCCCTGCTGGCCCACGGCTCCCTCACCGAGCCCGGCCGCTCGGCGGCCCTCGAGGTGACCACGCCGGGCCCGGAGGCCGCGCTCGCGCTGGTGGGGGCCGCGCGTCGGCTCCGCGTGGCGGCGAAGGCGCGCGAGGTGCGTCAGTCGGACCGCGTCGTGGTCCGCGACGGCGAGGCGATCGCCACGCTGCTCGCCGCCGTCGGCGCGGAGCAGACCGCGACCCTCTGGCGCGAGCGGCGCGAGCGCAAAGAGGTCCGGGCCACCGCCAACCGCCTGGCGAACTTCGACGACGCCAACCTGCGCCGTTCCGCCCAGGCCGCTGTCACGGCCGGGGCGAAGGTGGAGCGGGCCCTCGAGATCCTCGGGGACGAGGTGCCCGACCACCTTCGCTACGCGGGACGGCTGCGCCTCGAGCACAAGCAGGCCTCCCTCGACGAGCTCGGCCGCCTCGCGGACCCGCCGATGACCAAGGACGCCGTCGCCGGGCGCATCCGCCGGCTACTGGCCATGGCGGACAAGCGGGCCGCCGAGCGGGGCATCCCCGGGACGGACGCGGCCTCCGAAGGCTGAGCGCGGGATCACCGTCGACGGGATCTGGCCCCGGCGCTCCGCCCCCGATCACAATGGAGACGGACGGAATACGCCGCCGAGACGCGAGGTTGCCCGAGGTGGAGGCCGAGGGCGTCCTGCCCGCAGCCTCGCCTGACCAAGGAGGAAGCATGACCGAATACACCCTTCCGGAGCTGGACTACGACTACGCCGCGCTGGAGCCGCACATCTCGGCCCGCATCATGGAGCTGCACCACTCCAAGCACCACGCCACGTACGTCAAGGGCGCGAACACCGCCCTGGAGAAGCTGGCCGCCGCGCGTGAGGCCGGCGACTTCGGCTCCGTGAACCAGCTGTCGAAGGACCTCGCCTTCAACCTGGGCGGGCACACGAACCACTCGATCTTCTGGAAGAACCTCTCGCCGGAGGGCGGCGACAAGCCGACCGGCGAGCTGGCCGCCGCCATCGACGAGTACTTCGGCTCGTTCGACCAGTTCCAGGCCCACTTCACCGCCGCCGCCCTCGGCATCCAGGGCTCCGGCTGGGCCGTGCTGGCCTACGAGCCCATCGGCGGCAACCTGGTGATCGAGCAGTTCTACGACCAGCAGAACGGCGTGCCGGTCGCCACCATCCCGCTGTTCCAGCTGGACATGTGGGAGCACGCCTTCTACCTCGACTACCAGAACGTCAAGGCGGACTACGTCAAGGCGATCTGGAACATCGTGAACTGGGCCGACGTGCAGGCCCGCTTCGAGGCCGCCCGCGCCGGCGCCTCCGGCCTGATCCTCCCGGCCTGATCCACACCGCGCACCGGGGCGCTGACGTCGTGGCCCCACGACGTCAGCGCCCCGATGCGGGGAGGGGCTCGGCGCTCCGGCCCTGTCCCCACCGCGCGCCCGGACCGGGCGCGACCGCTCGACCGTACCGCCCCGGACCCACCGCCACGGGGACCACGCAACGCGAACTAATGAGAGAGACCACCATGACCAAGATCGCCATCAACGGCTACGGCCGCATCGGACGCAACATCGTGCGCGTGCTCAGGGACCGCGGCCACGAGAACCTCGAGCTGGTCGCGGTGAACGACCTCGCCGACCCCGAGGACCTGTTCTGGCTGACCCAGTACGACACCATCCTGGGCCGCTACCCGGGCGAGCTGGAGCGGACCGAGAAGGGGTTCCGCATCGACGGCCGCGACGTCGCGTTCTTCCAGGAGGCCGACCCGACGAAGCTGCCGTGGGGTGAGCTCGGCGTGGACCTGGTCATCGAGTGCACCGGCATCTTCACGACCGGCCCCAAGGCGCAGGCCCACCTCGACGCCGGGGCCAAGAAGGTCCTCATCTCCGCTCCCGCCAAGGAGGTCGACGGCACCTTCGTGATGGGTGTGAACGAGCACACCTACGACGCGGAGACGATGCACATCGTCTCGAACGCCTCGTGCACCACGAACTGCCTGGCCCCGATGGCGAAGGTCCTCAACGACGAGTTCGGCATCGTGGACGGCATCATGACCACGATCCACGCGTACACCGGCGACCAGAACCTGCACGACAACGTGCACAAGAAGGATCGCCGTCGGGCGCGCGCCGCCGCCCAGAACATGGTGCCCACCTCCACGGGCGCGGCCAAGGCCATCGGCGAGGTCATCCCGGAGCTGAAGGGCAAGCTCGACGGCTTCGCCATGCGGGTGCCCACCATCACCGGCTCGGCCACCGACCTGACCGTGGAGCTGACGCGCCACGTGGAGGTCGAGGAGATCAACGCGGCGTTCAAGAAGGCCGCGGAGTCCGGTCCGCTGCAGGGCCGCCTGGTCTACTCGGAGGACCCGATCGTGTCTTCGGACATCATCACCTCCCCGGCGGCGTGCACCTTCGACGCCCCGCTGACCAAGTCCATCGGCCAGACCGTGAAGATCATCGGCTGGTACGACAACGAGTACGGCTACACCTCCCAGCTCATGGACTTCGCAGACCTCATCGGCTCGAAGCTCTGAGCCCGCACGGCGCCCGACGGCCCGGGCCGACGGTTCCTCCGTCGGCCCGGGCCGTCCGCCTAGACTGCACCGTGAACCGACCCCGCTCCGGCACCCCAGGAGGCATCATGCCCGCACCGACCCTCACCGATCTGCTCGAGGCCGGCGTCGCCGGCCGCACCGTGCTCATCCGGTCCGACCTGAACGTCCCGCTGGACGGGGACACCGTCACCGACGACGGCCGCATCCGGGCCTCGCTGCCCGCGATCCGGGACCTGGCCGAGGCCGGTGCGCGCGTGATCGTCATGGCCCACCTGGGCCGCCCCAAGGGTGAGCCGGACCCCGCGTACTCCCTCCGTCCGGTCGCCGCGCGCATGGCCGAGCTGCTGGGCGCCGACGTCGCCCTGGCCGCGGACGTGACCGGGGACGACGCGCGCGCGAAGGCCGCCGCCCTGCAGGACGGCCAGGTGCTGCTGCTGGAGAACGTGCGCTTCGACGCCCGCGAGACCTCCAAGGACGATGCCGAGCGCGCCGCACTGGCCGGCGAGATGGCGGCGCTGGCCGGCGACGACGGCGCCTACGTGGGCGACGCCTTCGGCGCGGTCCACCGCAAGCACGCCTCCGTGTTCGACGTCGCGGCACAGCTGCCGGCCCACCAGGGCCCGCTGGTCGCCGCCGAGCTCGAGGTGCTCACCCGTCTGACCGAGTCCCCGGAGCGGCCTTACGTCGTCGTGCTGGGCGGGTCGAAGGTCTCGGACAAGCTGGCCGTGATCGACAACCTGCTGGACAAGGCCGACACGCTGCTGATCGGCGGCGGCATGCTCTTCACGTTCCTCAAGGCGCAGGGCCACGAGGTGGGCGCCTCCCTGCTCGAGGAGGACCAGCTCGACACCGTCCGCGAGTACCTGCGCCGCTCCGAGGCCGGGGCCGCCCGCATCGTGCTCCCCACGGACATCGTCATGGCCTCCGGCTTCGCGGCCGACGCCGAGCACGAGGTCCTGGCCGTGGACGCCCTCACCTCGGGCGCGCACGGCGCGTCCGCCATGGGCTTGGACATCGGCCCCGAGACGGCCCGGGCGTTCGCGGAGCAGATCCGCGGCGCCCAGACCGTGTTCTGGAACGGCCCCATGGGCGTGTTCGAGTTCCCGGCCTTCGCGGAGGGCACCCGGGCGGTGGCCCGGGCCCTCACCGAGGCCTCCGCGGCCGGCGGCCTGTCGGTGGTCGGCGGCGGCGACTCCGCGGCGGCCGTGCGCACGCTCGGCTTCGCCGACGACGCGTTCGGCCACATCTCCACCGGCGGCGGCGCCTCCCTCGAATACCTCGAGGGCAAGGAGCTCCCGGGCGTCACCGCCCTGGCCGGCGAGGGGCGGGCGTGAGCATGGCGGAGCAGACCACACGCGTGCCGCTGATCGCGGGCAACTGGAAGATGAACCTGGACCACCTCGAGGCCGTCACCCTGGTGCAGCGCCTCACGTGGCTCCTCACGGACGCGGACCATGACCAGGAGGCCGTGGAGGTCGCGGTGTTCCCGCCCTTCACGGGCCTGCGGGCCGTGCAGACGCTCGTCACCGGCGACCGCCTGGACCTCGCCTACGGCGCGCAGGACCTCTCGCCCGAGGACGCCGGCGCCTACACGGGCGACGTCTCCGGCGCGTTCCTGGCCGCGCTGGGGTGCCGCTACGCGATCGTGGGCCACTCCGAGCGTCGCACCCTCCACGGGGAGGACGACGCGCTCGTCGCGCGCAAGGCCGCCGCGGCCCTGCGCCACGGCCTCACCCCGGTGATCTGCGTGGGCGAGGGCCTGGAGGTGCGCCAGGCCGGCCGGCACGTCGAGCACACGCTCGCCCAGCTGGAGGGCTCGATCGCGGGCCTGTCGGCGCAGGACGTGGCCGGCGTCGTCGTCGCCTACGAGCCCGTGTGGGCGATCGGCACGGGCGAGGTCGCCGGCCCCGAGGACGCGCAGCAGATGTGCGCGGCCCTGCGCGCCCGCGTGGCCGCACTGCACGGCGACGACGTCGCCGCCGGACTGCGGATCCTCTACGGCGGCTCCGTGAAGTCCTCCAGCGCGCCGGCGCTGCTGGCGCAGCCAGACGTGGACGGCGCCCTCGTGGGCGGCGCCAGCCTCGACGCGGACGAGTTTGCTAAGATCGTCCGGTTCGACCAGGCCTGATCCGTCCGGCCCGACCGACCGCATTCTCCGTGACGGCCCCGGCGCGCGCCGGGGCCGCACCTCGACCCGAGGAGCCCTCCCGTGGACGTCCTGACCCTGGCCCTGCAGATCCTCGTGGTCGTGCTCAGCGTGGTCATCGTGCTGCTCATCCTGCTGCACAAGGGCCGCGGCGGCGGCGTCTCGGACATGTTCGGCGGCGGCGTGACCAGCTCGATGAGCTCCTCGGGCTCCGCCCAGCGTCTGCTCACCCGCCTGACCGTCGGCTCCGTGGTCGCCTGGGGTGTCGTGATCGCCCTGCTCGGCGTCCTGCCGCGTCTGACCATGGAGTCCTGAGGCCGCCCCGCCGGGCCCCGACGCGAACGCCCCGCACGGAAGATCCGTGCGGGGCGTTCGCGCGTCCCGGACCGGTGGGGCGCCGGGGGCCCCTCAGCGTTCGGAGGCCTGCACGGGGGAGAGGTCCGTGCGCGGCAGGCCCTGGTGGAGCACGGCGCCGAAGACCTCGTCCGGGTCCAGGCGGCGCAGCTCCTCGGCCAGGCAGTCCTGGATCGTCCGGCGTGGCAGGGAGATGCGCTGCACCGGCCGGCCCTGCTGATAGAGCCGGGCCACCTGCGACTGCGAGCGGGAGAGCACCACGTCCCCGTCCGTGCACCGCAGGCGCACCGCACGGATCCCGTGGCCGACCTTCGAGTGCGCGATCGTCACGGGCACCTTCAGGGTCAGGGTGAGCCACGCCGCGAGCAGCATGGTGCTGGGGGAGTCCGGCGCCCCGTCCACCGTCACCGAGCGCAGGGTGGCCACGTCGAGCGTGTCGAAGATCCCGGCCACCTGGATCCGCCACAGCGTCAGGCGCGTCCAGGCCAGGTCGGTGTCCCCCTCATGGTGGCCCGCGCGCAGAGCCCACAGGGCGGGCTCGGCCGCGGACGCCGAGGCCGTGTCCGTGATCCGGCGGTGGGCCAGGCGACCGAGCGCCGTCGCCGAGGGGACCCCGGGTGGCACCCCGGGCCACCACACGACGATGGGCGCATCGGGCAGGAGCAGCCCGGAGACGAGCGACTCGTCGGCGTGGGCGTTCTCCCCGGCGCACCACAGCACCACGACGTCGGAGGCGCCGGCGTCGCCCCCGACCCGGATCTCGGCGTCCAGGCGGGTGGGGGCCGCGGGGTCGCCCAGGGCCAGGACGACGATGCGGCACGGGTGTTCGAGCGAGGCCGCGTTGGCGGCCTGAACGGCGGACTCGATGCCGGCGTCGTCCGTGCTGATCACGAGCGTGAGGACGCGGCCGAGGGCCACGACCCCGCTCTTCTCGCGCAGCTGCGTGATGCGCTTGGCCACCTGGGAGGTGGTGGTGTCGTGCATGCGGATCTTCACGGGCGCCTCCAGCTTCGTCCGTCGCGGGCCATGAGGGCGTCGGCCGAGGGCGGTCCCCACGTGCCCGGGGCGTAGGGCTCGGGCTGGGTGCCCAGGCTCGCCCAGTGCTCCTCGAACGGGTCCACGATCCGCCAGGACAGCTCCACCTCGGCCTGGCGCGGGAACAGCGGCGGCTCCCCGAGGAGCACGTCGAGGATGAGACGCTCGTACGCCTCGGGGGAGTCCTCGGTGAAGGCGTGGCCGTAGCCGAAGTCCATCGTGACGTCGCGGATCTCGGTCTGCGTGCCGGGCACCTTGGACGCGAAGCGGATGGTGACGCCCTCGTCCGGCTGCACCCGGATGACGATGATGTTCTGCCCGAACTCGTCCCCGTCGTGGACGGGGAACAGCAGGTGCGGGGGCTTCTTGAAGACGACGGCGATCTCCGTCACCCGCCGGCCGAGGCGTTTGCCGGCCCGCAGGTAGAACGGCACGCCCTGCCAGCGCCGCGTGCGGATGCCCACCTTGAGCGCGGCGTACGTCTCCGTGACGGACGCCGGGTTGAAGCCCTCCTCGTCGAGGAATCCCGTGACCCGCTCGCCGCCCTGCCAGCCGGAGGTGTACTGGCCGCGGGCGGAGGCCGCCGCGAGTCCCTCGGGCGTGTCCGGGACGGTCACGGCCTCGAGGACCTTCTCCTTCTCCGCGCGCAGATGGTCCGCGTCGAACGAGATCGGCTCCTCCATCGCGGTGAACGCGAGCAGCTGCAGGAGGTGGTTCTGGATGACGTCGCGCGCCGCGCCCACGCCGTCGTAGTAGCTCGCCCGTCCACCGATGCCGATGTCCTCGGCCATCGTGATCTGGACGTGGTCCACGTGCTCCGCGTTCCAGAGCGGCTCGAACATCCGGTTGGCGAACCGGAACGCGAGGATGTTCTGCACCGTCTCCTTGCCGAGGTAGTGGTCGATGCGGAACACCGCGTCCGAGGGGAAGACGCGCTCGATCACAGCATTGAGCTCCTGCGCGCTGGCCAGGTCGTGGCCGAAGGGCTTCTCGATGACCACGCGGCGCCACGGGCCCTCGGCCGGCTGCGACCGGTCGGCCAGGCCCTGGTCGGCCAGGTGGCGGGAGACGGCCTCGAACCAGTCCGGCGGGATGGAGAGGTAGAACGCCGTGTTCCCGCGCGTGCCGCGTGAGGTCTCGAGCTCGGCGAGCACCTCGTCGAGACGGACGTAGGCCGCCTCGTCGTCGAACGCGCCGGAGACGAAGCGCAGACCGCCCTGGAACTGGTCCCACACGGTCTCGTCGAACGTGGTCCGGGAGGAGGCCTCGACGGCGGCGCGCACGTAGTCGGCGAACTCCTCGTCGGACCAGCTGCGGCGACCGAAGCCGACGAGGGAGAACGCCGGCGGCAGCAGGCCGCGTTGGGCCAGGTCGTACATGGCCGGCAGGAGCTTCTTCTTCGCCAGGTCGCCCGTCACGCCGAACAGCACGAGCGCCGACGGGCCCGCGATGCGGGTCAGGCGCCGGTCACGGGGGTCGCGCAGCGGGTTGCGGGGGGCGGTCCGGGACTCACCGGCCACGGACGGCGCTCCTCAGGGCCTCGATGCCCGCGTCGCGGCGGCGCAGGTGCAGGGTGACCACGGGGCGGCCGAGATCGCCCAGCACCCGGGCGTCGCCCGCTGCCTGCGCGGCGATGAGCCTGCCCAGGGAGAACGGGCGGCCGGGCACCTCGAGGTCCAGGCCGGCGTCGCCGGTGATCTGCAGGAACACGCCGACGGCCGGGCCGCCCTTGTGGAACTGTCCGGTGGAGTGCAGGAACCGCGGACCCCAGCCGAACGTGACCGGGCGGCCGACCAGGTCCGCCAGGTCCGCGCGCAGCTCCTCGAGCTCGGCGTCGTCATGACGGGAGAGGTAGGCGTGGACCGCCAGGTAGCCGCCCTCGGGCACCAGTGCCGCCGTGGCGCGCAGCACGCCGGCCAGGTCCGGGGCAGAGGTCACGGACGCCGGGCCGGAGACCTCGACACCCTCCACCTCGCCGTCGGCCGGCCGCTCGGCGGCGGGGCCGTCCAGCAGGGTGCGGGCGGCGGCCTTGGCGGCCTCCACGTCCGGCTGGTCGAAGGGGTTGATCCCGAGCAGCCGGCCGGCCACCGCGGTGGCCACCTCCCACAGCAGCAGCTGGGCGCCGAGCGAGCCGGCGACCTGCACGCCGTGGCCCGGGGCCGCGACGTCGTCCTCGCCGACGAGCTGCACCTGCAGCAGGTCGGGGGCGTCCCACACGGTCTCGGGGTCGCCGGGGGCGACGACGACGGGCAGCAGCCCGGTGCCGTCCTTGCCCGTGGACTCGGCGATCAGCTGCTCGATCCAGGCCGGCAGTCCGGCGATGCCGGACCCGTGGTCGGCGAAGACGAGCTTGTCGCGCAGCGGGCGGGTGCCGCCCAGGGCCGCGCCGAGCTGCAGGCCCGGGTTGTCCTCGTCGTCGGCGATCAGCAGGTCGAGCACGGCCTCCGCGTCGTCCAGCAGGGCCGCGACGTCCACGCCGGCCAGGCCGGTGGGGACCAGGCCGAACGCGGTGAGGGCCGAGAAACGCCCGCCCACGGTCGGGTCCGCGGTGAAGACGGCGCGCCAGCCGGCGGACTCGCACGCGGCGTGCAGCGGCGAGCCCGGGTCCGTGACGGCGACCAGGCGGGTGCGGGGGTCGATCCCGGCGTCGCGGAACGCGGCCTCGACGACGCGGCGCTGCGAGTCGGTCTCCACGGTGGAGCCGGACTTGGAGGAGACCACCAGCACGGTCCGCTCGAGGTCGCGCTCGAGGGCACGGGAGACCTGGAACGGGTCCGTGGAGTCCAGGACCTCGAGCTCGACGCCGGCCGTCGCCGCGATCACCTCGGGGGCCAGGGACGAACCGCCCATGCCCGCCAGGAGCACGCGGTCCACGCCCTCGGCGCGCAGCTCCCGGGTCAGCTGGGCGATGTGCGGGACGAGGGCGCGGGAGTCCTCGAACAGGTCGATCCAGCCGAGCCGCTTGGCGGCCTCGTCGCGGGCCGGCGCCCCCCACAGGTCGGCGTCCTGCGCCCCGAGGCGGGAGGCGACGCGGTCCTGGAGGAGGGCGGGCAGATGGCGGTCGATCGCCTCGAGGGCGGCTCCGGTGGCGGTGAGGCCGAGGGTGCTCATGGGGGGTCCTTCCGTGCGCGTGGCGAGCGGGCGGCGGGGTCGGGGGGCGGGTGCGGTCAGCGATGGGCGTCGAGCCCGGAGCGGACCGAGCCGAGCAGCTCGTCCCACGCGGCCTCGAACTTCTCCAGGCCCTCAGTCTCCAGCACGTCCACGACGTCCTGGTAGGACACGCCTGCCGCGCCGACCGCGTCGAGCAGGGCATCGGCCTCGGCGTAGGCGCCCGTGACGGTGTCCGCCGCGATCACCCCGTGGTCGGCGACCGCCTCGAGGGTCTTCTCCGGCAGGGTGGTCACGGTGTGCGGTGCCACGAGTTCGGTGACGTACAGCGTGTCCGGCAGGGCGGGGTCCTTGACGCCGGTGGAGGCCCACAGGGGCCGCTGCACGGGGGCGCCGGCCGCCTCGAGCAGGCGCCAGCGCTCCGAGTCCAGGGCCTGCTCGAAGGCTCGGTAGGCCAGGCGCGCGTTGGCGACGGCGGCCCGGCCGGTCAGCGCCTCGGCCTCGGGGGTGCCGATCGCGCGCAGCCGCGCGTCGACCTCCGTGTCCACACGGGAGACGAAGAAGGAGGCCACCGAGTGGAGGCGGCGGACGTCGTGCCCGTTCGCCCGGGCCTTCTCCAGGCCGGTGAGCCAGGCGTTGAGCACCCGGCGGTAGCGGGGCAGGGAGAAGATCAGGGTCACGTTCACGCTGATGCCCGCGCCGAGCACGTCCGCGATGGCGGACAGGCCCTCCACGGTCGCGGGGATCTTCACCATGAGGTTGGGACGGTCGACGGCCGCCGCCAGCTCGCGGGCCTGCGCCACGGTGCCGGCGGCGTCGCGGGCCAGGCGCGGATCGACCTCAAGGGAGACGAAGCCGTCCGCCCCGCCGGTGCGCTCGTGGACGGGCGCGAGCACGTCGGCGGCGCGGCGCACGTCCTCGGTCGTCAGGGCGACGACGGCCTCGTCCACCGAGGCGCCGGCCGCGGCGAGTTCGCGCAGCTGTCCCTGGTAGGCGCCCGCGTCCGCGAGGGCGACCGCGAAGATGGACGGGTTCGTGGTGACGCCGGTGACCGAGCGGGTGGCGATCAGCTCTTCGAGCGTGCCCTCGTCCAGCCGCGTGCGGGAGAGGTCGTCGAGCCAGATCGACACACCGGCCTGGGCCAGCGCGGCGGTGTTCGGGTTCTGCGGGGTGCTCATGGTCTGCGGGTGCCTTCCCTTCGGGGTGGACGTGCTCGGGGCGCCGTGGGCGCCGGGCCTCAGAGGAGGCCGCGGGTCACCTCGGCGACGTGCTCACCGGTGAATCCGTACTTCTCCATCAGGCGGGCGCCGTCGGCCGACTCGCCGTAGTGCTCGAGGCTCACGCGGGCGCCCGGGGAGGAGGCCGTCACCGTGTGCTCGAACCACGGCATCGCGATGCCGGCCTCGACGGAGACGCGGACCGGGGCGTCGGGGCCGTCGGGCAGGACCTCGGCCCGGTAGGCCTCGTCCTGCTCGGCGAACCACTCGAGGCAGGGGGCGGAGACGACGCGGGTCGGGACGCCGTCGGCCTGCAGCAGCGCGCGGGCCCGCACGGCCACGGAGACCTCGGAGCCGGTCGCGATCAGCAGCGCGCGGGCCGGCGTCGGCGCGCCGTCGGCATCCGTGGCGTCGATGAGGACGTAGGCGCCGCGGGCCACGCCCGAGGCGGGGGCGAAGCCGTCCGTGTCCCGGGGGAGCACGGGCAGGCTCTGCCGGGACAGGACGAGTCCGGCCGGGCGGTCCCGGTGCTCGAGCACCGTCCGCCACGCCCACGCGGTCTCGTTGGCGTCGGCCGGGCGGACGACGTCGAGCCCGGGGATGGCCCGCAGGGCGGCCAGGTGCTCCACCGGCTGGTGCGTGGGGCCGTCCTCGCCGAGGCCGATGGAGTCGTGCGTCCACACGTACGTGCTCGGGGTGCCCATGAGGGCGGCCAGGCGGACGGCGGGGCGCATGTAGTCGGAGAACGTCAGGAACGTGCCCATGTAGGCACGGGTCAGGCCGCCGATCGTGATGCCGTTGACGATCCCCCCGGCCGCGAACTCGCGGACGCCGAAGTGCAGGGTGCGGCCGTACTCGTGGCCCTGCCACGTGGCGGTGGAGCGGCGGGCCGGGATGAAGGAGGGCTCGCCCTTCATGGTGGTGTTGTTCGACCCGGCGAGGTCGGCCGAGCCGCCCCAGAGCTCGGGCATGACCGGCGCGAGGGCCGTGAGCACCTCTCCGGAGGCCGCGCGCGTGGCCAGGCCCTTCTCGTCCGCGTCCCAGGACGGGAACGCGTCCGCGAAGCCAGCGGGCAGCTCTCGTCCGGCCAGTCGGTCGTACAGCCGCGCGTTCTCCGGGTTCGCCTCGCGCCAGGCCTGGAACGCCGCCTCCCAGCCGCGGCGGTACTCTGCCGAGCGCTCGGTGATGGACCGGGCGCGGGCCAGGAGCTCGGGGTCGACGTCGAAGGTCTTGGTCGGGTCCAGCCCGAGGCTCTCCTTGAGGCCGGCGACCTCGTCCGTGCCGAGCTTGGAGCCGTGGATGCCGCCGGTGTTCTGCTTCGTGGGGGAGGGCCAGCCGATCACGGTGCGCAGCTTGATCAGCGAGGGCCGGCCGGTCTCGGCCTTGGCCGCGACGAGGGCGTCGTACAGGGCCTCCACGTCCTCCGTGTACTCGGTCACGGCGTGGCCCTGGGCGCCGTTGGTCCAGTCGACCTCCTGCACGTGCCAGCCGTAGGCCTCGTAGCGGCGGACCACGTCCTCGGTGAACGCGATGTCCGTGTCGTCCTCGATCGAGATGCGGTTCGCGTCGTAGACGACGACCAGGCTCCCGAGCTCCTGGTGCCCGGCCAGCGAGGAGGCCTCGGCGGCGACGCCCTCCTGGATGTCCCCGTCGGAGGCGAGCACGAACACGTGATGGTCGAACGGGGAGGTGCCGGGGGCGGCGTCGGGGTCCATCAGCCCGCGCACGCGGCGCTGCTCGTACGCGAAGCCGACGCCCATCGCCAGGCCCTGGCCCAGCGGACCCGTGGTCACCTCGACGCCGTGGGTGTGGCCGTACTCCGGGTGGCCCGGGGTCCTGGATCCCTCGGTGCGCAGCCCCTGGATGTCCTCGATCTCGAGCCCGGCGCCCGCGGCGAACAGCTGCAGGTACTGGATGAGCGAGGCGTGGCCCGCGGAGAGGATGAAGCGATCCCGGCCCTCCCAGCGGTCGTCCGTGGGGTCCAGGTGCATGACGTTCTGGTACAGCTGCCACGCCACGGGGGCCAGCGAGATCGCGGTGCCGGGGTGGCCGTGCCCGGCCTTCTCCACGGCGTCCGCCGAGAGCGCCTTGAGCGTGTCCACCATCCGGCGGTCCTGCTCCGAGTAGACGAACCCGCGGGCCGGGGCCACCCGGTCCAGGGTCGGGGGGGTGGACGGCTGCGCGGCGTCGGTCACGGGTTCTCTCCTGGCGGATCGGGAGCGTCGGGGTGCGGCCCCGGCCGACGCCGGGGCGTCGCGGCGCGGGGCCGTCGTCCCAGCCTAGCCGCGCGACGGCGGGGCGGGCCCGACCGGGCGCCTCATGACATGCTTCGCCCCCGGGCGAACAGCCGTTGACACGAGTAGACTGGGTCAAGGCCTGACCGCAGGCGGACCGCCCGAGTGGCCGATCCGAACCCCGGGACGGGCACGCCCACCGTCCCCTCACCGTGAGAAGCAGATGTCATCCTCCCTGGAGTCGCCGTCCGCCGCCCGCGTCGCCGCCGCCGAGCCCGGCGTCGTCGACCGGTCCCCGCTGCCCCTGCGCCGCAAGGTGCGGGCGTACGTCGAGCTGACGAAGCCCCGGGTGATCGAGCTGCTGCTGGTGACCACGCTGCCGACCATGATCTTCGCGCAGCGCGGCTTCCCGGACGTGCTCACCATGATCGCCACGCTCGTCGGCGGTGCGCTCGCCGCCGGCGCCTCCGGCACCTTCAACTGCTACATCGACCGGGACATCGACCGGGTCATGAAGCGCACCGAGAACCGGCCGCTCGTCACCGGCGAGGTCACCCCGCGCGAGGCCCTCGTGTTCGCGTGGGTGCAGACGGTCGTGTCCATCCTGATCCTCGGGTTCGGCGCCAACTGGCTGGCGGCCGGCCTGGGCGTGGCCGCCATCTTCTTCTACGTGGTCGTGTACTCGCTCGTGCTCAAGCGCCGCACGGAGCAGAACATCGTGTGGGGCGGCATCGCCGGCTGCTTCCCCGTGCTGATCGGCTGGGCGGCCGTGCGCGAGACCGTCGAGTGGCCGGCCATCGTGCTGTTCCTCGTGGTCTTCCTGTGGACGCCCCCGCACTACTGGCCGCTGTCCATGAAGTACAAGCGCGACTACCAGCAGGCCGACGTGCCGATGCTCGGCGCCATCGCCTCCGCGCGCCACGTCTCCAACCAGGTCGTGCTCTACGCGTGGGCCACCGTGGCGTGCTCCCTCCTGCTCGTGCCGATGGGCTGGGCCGGCATCGTCTACACCGCGGTCGCGCTCGTCGTCGGAGGCTGGTTCATCTGGGAGTCCCACGTGCTGCAGGTGCAGGCCCAGCGCGAGGACTTCGAGGACCGCAAGGCCATGAAGGTCTTCCACCTCTCCATCACCTATCTGACGCTGCTGTTCATCGCCCTGGCCGTGGACCCGTTCGTGGGTGCGCCGCTGATGCACTTCGGCGCCTGACCTCGGGTCCGCCCCGGGCGCTCCCCGGGACGCAGACGACGACGGCCCCGCACCAGCCGGTGCGGGGCCGTTCGCGTGCGCGGGGTGTCAGCCCGCAGCGACGGTGCGCGCGGGCGTGGCGGTCTCGACCGCGGCACCGGGTCCGGCCGTGACGTAGCGGGCGACCTGCCGGTCCCAGGCCTCCGTCGCCGACGCCACGAGCAGTGCCGAGCCGAGCATGTGCAGCAGGACCACACCGATCGGCAGGCCCGTGAAGTGCTGGGTGTAGCCCACGGCGGCCTGGAACACGAGGGCGAGCAGGAGCCGCAGCACGGCGGCGCGCTGCAGGCGGGAGGCGCCGGCCGCGCGGCGCACCGTGAAGAACAGGACCAGGGCGGCCGCCAGGAGCAGGTACACCGGGACCACGTGGGCACGCGTGACCAGCAGCGGGTCGAACTCGTGGCGCGGCGAGCCGGGGTCGCCGGAGTGCGGGCCCGTGCCGGTCACCACGGTGCCCAGGTACACGGCGGCCCACGTCAGCGCGAACGCCGCCCAGGCGGCGGCACGGGACCGGCCGGTGGTGGCGCCGTCCACGAGGGGCACCCCCGCCCGGCCGGCACGGCGCTCGGCGGCGATGCGCACCACGAGCAGGGTCGCCACGGCCACCATGATCGAGGACACGATGAAGTGGCCGGCCACCCACCACGGGTTCAGATTCGTCAGGACCACGACGCCGCCCACGAGGGCCTGCGCGGGAATGCCGGCCAGCAGGCCCACGGAGAGCCAGAAGGGGCTCCGGTGGGTGCCGCGCAGGTTCCACAGGGACAGGAACATGGCGGCGGCGATGACCACCAGGACGAACGTCAGCGTCCGGTTGCCGAATTCGATGTAGCCGTGGATGCCCATCTCCGGGGTGTTGGTGAGGGACTCGGGCGAGCACTTGGGCCACGTGGGGCAGCCCAGGCCGGAGCCGGTGAGGCGCACGGCGCCGCCGGTGACGATGATGCCGATCTCGGACGCCAGTGACGCCACGGCGAGGGCCATGGTGGCCTTCGAGAGGCGCTGCGGCAGACGGGCGGCGAGTCCGGCCGGGGCGGTCCGGGCCGCGGGGGTGGTGGTGGACACGGTGTCCTTCCGATCGTTCGATGCAGGGGGACGGGGAACGGCTCAGGGCCGCCAGCGGAACCAGCGGAGCGCGGCCGCGACGGCCACGGCGCCCCACAGGGTGAGCACGAGCAGGGGGACGGGCGACCAGGCCCCGTCCAGGAGGGCGGCCCGCAGGGCCGTGCCCAGCGCGCCGGAAGGGAGCAGGCCCACGCCGGGGACCCGGGCGGGGAACACCGTGCCGCCGACGGCGCCGAACAGCACCCACAGCAGGTTGGCGACGGCGAGGGTCGCCTCCGGCCGGGCCGTGCCGGCGAGCAGCAGCCCGAGGGCCGTGAAGGCGGCGGCCCCCAGTGCGAGGGCGACCAGGGCCGGCAGGATCCCCTCGGGGTCCGGACGCCACCCGAGCGCCAGGCCGACGCCGCCGATCACGCTCACCTGCACCAGCAGGAGGGCCACCACCGCCAGGGCCTTGCCGGCGACGAGGCCGAGCGTGCCCAGCGGGGTGGTGGCCAGGGCGGCGAGCACGTCGTAGCGACGCTCGAAGCCCGTGGCGATCGCGGTGGCCGTGAACGCGGAGCTGATCACGGCCAGGGCGAGCACGCCGGGCACGGCCACGTCCAGGCCCGATCGGCCCGGGGCGTCGAGCAGGCCGGTGACGTGCACGCCCACGAGCGCGAGCAGGGGCAGCACCACGGTCACGAGCAGCTGCTCGCCGTTGCGCAGCGCGGTGCCGGTCTCGTAGCCGGCCTGACGCAGGACGCGGGCGGCCAGCGGGGCGGCGCCCGCGTGGGCTCCGGTGCCGGCCGGGGCGCGGTGGTCGACGACGGGCGTGCTCATGCGGCGGTCTCCCGGAGGATCTGCTCGAGGCGCAGTCCGGCGCGCTCGAATCGGGTGGGCATCAGGGCGTGCTCCCGCCAGCTCGCCGCGAGGACGGCCAGGTCGTCCGGGCCGCGGACGCCGGCCACGCGCAGGCGGGCGGACTCGCCGAGGCCGGCCGCGCGCAGCGGCGCGGGCAGGGTGTCCGCCCAGGCGCGGACGGCGTCGGGGGAGGCGTCGCCGAAGTCCACGTCGACGACGTCGCCCTCGGCCACGCGCGTGAGCTCGGACAGCGGGCCGGAGCGCACCACGCGGCCGGCGCGCAGGATGGCGACGTCGTCCGCGAGCCGCTCGGCGTCGTCGAGCAGGTGCGTGGTCAGCAGCACGGCGGCGCCGCGGTCGGTCTGTTCCCGCACGACGTCGTGCACGACGGGCCGGGTCTCCGGGTCGAGGCCCGCGGTGGGCTCGTCGAGGAACAGCATGTCCGGCCGGCCGACGAGGGCGGCCGCGAGCGCGACGCGCTGGCGCTGGCCGCCGGAGAGGCGGCGCAGGGGGCGGCCGGCGACCTCGGCGATCAGCAGGCGCTCCAGCAGCGGCTCGACGGGCAGCGGGTCGCGGTACAGGGACGCCACGTGGCCGACGAAGCGGCGGGCGGGGATCGCGGGCGGCAGGCCGCCCTCCTGCCACATCACGCCGATGCGGGCGCGCAGGTCGGCGGAGGCCCGCCACGGGTCTGCGCCGAAGACGCGCACGGTGCCGGCGTCGGGCCGGTCCATGCCGTGGCAGAGGCCGAGGGTGGTGGACTTGCCGGCCCCGTTGGGGCCGAGCAGCACCGTGACGGCGCCGGCACGGGCGGTGAGGTCGACGCCCCGCAGGACGGGGGTGCGGGACCGGCCGCGGCCGAGGCTCCGGTGGACGTCGCTCAGGCGCAGGACGGGCTCGTCGCGCGGCACGGGATCCGGGGTCAGGGGAGGTCGGGGCACTGTGCCAGTCTAGTCCTCGGGCCCTGCGACCCCGGCTCGTGGGGCCGGGGGTGCCCGGGCCTGCGGCGGGTTCCGCCGCGGGCGTCATCAAGCCAGGTGAGCCTCACTTGAACCGTTCCAGATCAATAGGTCATGATGGCGTGGTGTATTCGGATCAGTCTGCGTCGCCCCCCGCTCCGGCCCCGGCCGAGGGCACGCGCGAGCGTGTGCTGCAGCTGGTCCTGACGCGTGGACCCGTGAGCGCGGCCGAGATCGGCCGCGAGCTGGAGCTGACCGCGGCCGCCGTGCGCCGCCATCTGGACGCGCTCGAGGAGGACTCGCTCGTCGAGGTCAAGCGGGTCACCGCGGCCCGCGGCGCGGGACGGCCTTCCCGCCGCTACGTGGTCACCTCGCACGCGCAGGAGCACCTGCCCAAGGACCACCTCGCCGTCGCCCTGGACACCCTGGCCCGCCTCGAGGAGCTCGGCGGGGAGGAGGAGGTGCGCCGCACCGCGCGCCACGCCTTCCGGGAGATCGAGGAGCGCTTCACGGCCGCCGTCGACGGCCGGGAGACCGCGCTGCAGGACCGCACCCGGATCCTCGCGCGGGTCCTCGACGAGGCCGGCTACGCCGGCACGCTGCGCCACTTCGGCGCGGGCCTGGCGCCCACCCTCCGCGCGGACCAGGTCTGCCAGGGGCACTGCCCGTTCCAGGGAATTCCCGCCCGCCATCCGGAGTTCTGTGAAGAGGAGACCGCGCTGTTCGCCCGCCTGCTCGAGGTGGACGTGCGCCGGCTCTCGACCCTCGCCGCCGGCGCCCACGTGTGCACCACACACGTGCCGCTGGGCCGCGACTGAGCCGCGCGGGCCACGCCCCGGCTCCCGCCGACCACCCGACCGACCCCGACCGCAGTGACTAGTGAGAGAGGCTGAGATGACCGACCAGATCGTCCAGCGGGACTCCGCGGAGACCGCCGACCCCGGCGTGATCCAGGAGATCCTCGACAAGAACCCCGAGCTCAACGCCATCGGCGCCTACCAGTACGGCTGGGCCGACTCCGACGCGGCCGGCGAGAAGGCCGTCCGCGGTCTGAACGAGGACGTCGTGCGCGACATCTCCGGCAAGAAGGACGAGCCGGAGTGGATGCGCGACCTGCGCCTCAAGGCCCTCAAGTACTTCGAGCGCAAGCCGATGCCGGCGTGGGGCCCGGACCTGTCCGGCATCGACTTCGACAACATCAAGTACTTCGTGCGCTCCACCGAGGGCCAGGCCAAGACCTGGGAGGACCTGCCCGAGGACATCCGCAACACCTACGAGCGCCTGGGCATCCCCGAGGCCGAGCGCGAGCGTCTCGTGGCCGGCGTCGCCGCCCAGTACGAGTCCGAGGTCGTCTACCACCAGATCCGCGAGGACCTGGAGGAGCAGGGCGTCGTGTTCCTCGACACCGACACCGCGCTCAAGGAGCACCCGGAGATCTTCGAGGAGTACTTCGGCACCGTGATCCCGGTCGGCGACAACAAGTTCGCCTCCCTGAACACGGCCGTGTGGTCCGGCGGCTCCTTCGTGTACGTGCCCAAGGGCGTGCACGTGGAGATCCCGCTGCAGGCCTACTTCCGCATCAACACGGAGAACATGGGCCAGTTCGAGCGGACGCTGATCATCGCGGACGAGGACTCGTACGTGCACTACATCGAGGGCTGCACCGCCCCGATCTACCAGTCCGACTCGCTGCACTCGGCCGTCGTGGAGATCGTGGTGAAGAAGAACGCCCGCGTGCGCTACACCACCATCCAGAACTGGTCCACGAACGTGTACAACCTCGTGACCAAGCGCGCCGTGGTCGAGG
Organism: Micrococcus luteus; assembly: GCF_014138885.1. Taxonomy (NCBI): domain Bacteria; kingdom Bacillati; phylum Actinomycetota; class Actinomycetes; order Micrococcales; family Micrococcaceae; genus Micrococcus; species Micrococcus luteus. The sequence continues at coordinate 292,818 of NZ_JACJIK010000001.1, read as the reverse complement.
CCGGCGGCACCATGGAGTGGATCGACGGCAACATCGGCTCCAAGGTGACCATGAAGTACCCGGCCGTGTACCTGACCGGCGAGCACGCCACCGGCGAGACCCTCTCCGTCGCGTTCGCGGGCAAGGACCAGCACCAGGACACCGGCTCCAAGATGGTGCACATGGCCCCGCACACGAACTCCTCGATCGTGTCCAAGTCCGTGGCCCGCAGCGGCGGCCGCGCCGCCTATCGCGGCCTGGTGCAGATCGCCGAGGGCGCGAACGGCTCCGCGAACTCGGTGGTGTGCGACGCCCTGCTCGTGGACACGGTCTCCCGCTCCGACACGTACCCGTACATCGACATCCGCGAGGACGACGTGACCCTCGGCCACGAGGCGACCGTCTCGAAGGTGTCCGAGGAGCAGCTCTTCTACCTCATGAGCCGCGGCATGTCCGAGGACGAGGCCATGGCCATGATCGTGCGCGGCTTCATCGAGCCGATCGCCCGCGAGCTGCCCATGGAGTACGCGCTCGAGCTCAACAAGCTGATCGAACTGCAGATGGAAGGATCGGTGGGCTGACATGACCGACACCGTGGAGAACACCCAGCGGACCATGATCCCGGGCATGGGCGAGGAGGGCGAGAAGCTCACCGTCGCGCAGAACCCGGCCGCCCGGGCCGGGGGCCGGGAGCGCAACGCCGCGGGCTCGCGCGCCGATCGCCTCAGCTCCTTCGAGCTGTCCGACTTCCCCGTGCTCACGGGGCGCGAGGAGGACTGGCGCTTCACCCCGCTCAAGCGCCTGGGCGGGCTGCACCTGCCCGAGGGCGACGACGCGCGCCTGACCGGTGCCGCGCCCGCCGTGGCCGTGGCCGAGCAGGCCGGCGTCACGGTGGAGACCGTGGCCCGCGACGACGCCCGCGTCGGCTCCGTCCTGACCCCCGACGACCGCGTGTCCGCCGCGGCCTGGAACTCGGTCTCCGAGGCCACCGTCGTCACGATCTCCGGCGAGGTCGCCGAGCCGGTGCGCATCGACGTCGTCGGCTCCTCCGCCGACCCGGCCGCGATGCACCTGACCGTGCTCGTGGAGGAGAACGCGCAGGCCGACGTCGTGATCGCCCACCGCGGCACCGCCGTGCTGGCCCAGAACGTCGAGTTCGACGTGCGCCGCGACGCCCGCCTGAACGTGGTCGCGCTGCAGGCCTGGGAGGGCGATGCCGTGCACGTCTCGGCCCAGCAGGCCTCGGTCGCCACGAACGCGCACTTCAAGCACGTGGCCGTGTCCTACGGCGGCGGCGTGGTGCGGCTGACCCCGACCGCGCGGTTCGCCGCCGAGCGCGGTGAGGCCGAGATGTACGGCCTGTACTTCGCCGACGCCGGGCAGCACCTCGAGAACCGCCTGTTCGTGGACCACAACCAGCCGGACTGCGTCTCGAACGTGCTCTACAAGGGCGCCCTGCAGGGCACGGACGCGCGCACCGTGTGGGTGGGCGACGTGCTGATCCGCAAGGAGGCCGAGGGCACGGACACGTACGAGAAGAACCAGAACCTGCTGCTCTCCGACGGGGCGCGCGCGGACTCGGTGCCGAACCTGGAGATCGAGACCGGCGTGATCGAGGGGGCGGGCCACGCGTCCGCGACCGGCCGCTTCGACGAGACCCAGCTGTTCTACCTGATGGCCCGCGGCATCCCCGAGACCGAGGCCCGCCGCCTGATCGTGCGCGGCTTCCTCAACGAGATCATCCAGAAGATCGGTGTCGGCGACGTCGAGGACGAGCTGACCGCCGTCATGGAGGACGAGCTCCGCATCGCGCAGCTCTGACCGACGCCCCGCAGACCCCACCGCCTTCCACCCGAGGAGAACCACCATGGCAACCCTGCAGATCACCGACCTGCACGTGCAGATCGCGACCGAGAACGGCCCCAAGGAGATCCTGAAGGGCCTCTCCCTGACCATCGAGACGGGCGAGACCCACGCGATCATGGGCCCGAACGGCTCCGGCAAGTCCACCCTGGCCTCGACCATCGCCGGCCACCCGCGCTACGAGGTCACCTCCGGCTCCATCACCCTCGACGGTGAGGACGTCCTGGAGATGGGCGTCGACGAGCGCGCCCAGGCCGGCCTCTTCCTGGCCATGCAGTACCCCGTGGAGATCCCGGGCGTCACCATGACCAACTTCCTGCGCACCGCCAAGACCGCGCTCGACGGCCAGGCCCCCTCGCTGCGCACCTGGACCAAGGACGTCAAGGGCGCCTTCGAGGCCCTGCAGATCGACCCGGCGTTCATGAACCGCAACGTCAACGAGGGCTTCTCCGGCGGCGAGAAGAAGCGCGCCGAGATCCTCCAGCTCGAGCTGTTCAAGCCCAAGTTCGCGATCCTCGACGAGACCGACTCCGGCCTCGACGTCGACGCGCTGCGCATCGTCTCCGAGGGCGTCAACCGCGCCCAGGCGCAGAACGAGATGGGCACCCTGCTGATCACCCACTACACGCGGATCCTCAACTACATCAAGCCGGACCACGTGCACGTGCTGGTGGACGGCCGCGTCGCCGAGTCCGGCGGCCCGGAGCTCGCCGAGCAGCTCGAGGCCGAGGGCTACGCCCGCTTCGAGAAGGCCGCGGCGGGGGCCTGAGATGACGGAGACCACGAACCAGGCGCCCACGGAGGACATCCGTGAGGCCCTCAAGGACGTGATCGACCCGGAGCTGGGCGTCAACGTCGTGGACCTGGGCCTGCTCTACGGGCTGCACTACGCCGACGACGGCGCGCTGCTCGTGGACATGACCCTGACCACCGCGGCCTGCCCGCTCACGGACGAGATCGAGGACCAGGTCTCCCGCGCGATCGGCACCATGGTGGACGAGTGGCGGCTGAACTGGGTCTGGATGCCCCCGTGGGGCCCCGAGCGGATCACCGAGGACGGTCGCGACCAGATGCGCGCCCTCGGCTTCAACATCTGATCCGGCCCGGACCACGACGGCGGCCCGTCACCTTCGCGCAGAAGGTGACGGGCCGCCGTCGTGGTGGGGGAGTGCGGACGGGCCGGCAGGCGCCCCGGCGCTCCCGGCTCAGATGTCCAGGGAGGAGGCCCGGAAGGTGTCGCACTGGCGGATGTCGGGCTCCTGCTGGGAGCTCTGGTAGCCGCGCATGAACCAGGCCATGCGCTGCTCCGAGGTGCCGTGCGTGAACGCCTCGGGGTCCACCCGGCCGGTGTGGGTGGACTGGATGCGGTCATCGCCCACGGCGGAGGCCGCGTCGATGGCCTGGCGCAGCTGGCCCTGCGAGATCGGCTTCAGGAACGGCGCACCGGACTCGGGGTCCACGGTGGAGGCGGCGTGCCCGGCCCACATGCCGGCGAAGCAGTCGGCCTGCAGCTCCGCGCGCACGGCGCCGGAGGTGGGGCCGGTGGTCCCGTCCTTCGAGTGCTGCAGGTAGCCGGTCACCTGCTGGACGTGGTGGCCGTACTCGTGCGCCACGATGTACTCCTCCGCCAGCGGTCCGCCCTCGGCGCCGAAGTCGGTCTGCAGCGTCTCGAAGAACGCGGTGTCGAAGTACATGGACTCGTCCGCCGGGCAGTAGAACGGGCCCGTGGCCGAGGAGGCGCTGCCGCAGCCGGTGCTCACGCCGCCCTGGAACAGGGTGAGCTGCGGCTGGCGCCACTGGATGTCCGAGAACTGCGCGAGGTACTCGCCCCAGAACTCGTCCGCGGCCTCGGTGGTCGCGACGACGCGGCAGTCGGTGTTCTGGTTGGCGTCCGCACCGCTGGCGCACTCCTCGTCCGAGAGGGGCTGGCTCTGGCCGCCCGAGCCCGTCTGCTGCTGGTACTGGCTCTGGCCGACGGACCCGCCACCCGTGTCGATCCCGAGCTGCTCGGCCAGCCCGGGGGCGAAGATCGCGAGCAGCACCGCGAGCAGGCCGCCGCCACCGCCGATGGCGATGCCCCGGCCCCCCAGCCCGCCGCCACCGCCCGATCGGGCCCGGCCGGCGTCGATCTGCACGTTCTCGTTGAAGCTCATGGGGCCAGAGTGTAGACGGACTAGACTGGCCCGGCACCGCGCTGGCCCCCGCCCGTCGAGATCGGCCGGGCCCCGCCGATGCACCCCTGTTCCCCCCTCGACCCTTGGAGTCTGACACCCCCATGCTGACCGTCACCGATGTCGAACTGCGCGTGGGCGCCCGTCTCCTCATGGACGAGGTGAACTTCCGCGTGGACAAGGGGGACAAGGTCGGCCTCGTGGGGCGCAACGGCGCCGGCAAGACGACGCTGACCAAGGTGTTGGCCGGCGGCGGGCAGCCCACGGCGGGCACCGTGACCCGGACCGGGCGCATCGGCTATCTGCCCCAGGACCCCAAGGTCGAGGACATGGACCAGTCCGGCCGCGACCGCATCCTCTCCGCCCGCGACCTGGACCAGACCATCCGGCGCATGCGCGAGGCCGAGGCCGGGATGGCCGCCGTCGACGACGCCGAGCGGGAGCGGGCGATGAACCGCTACTCCCGCCTGGAGGCGGAGTTCGAGGCCCGCGGCGGCTACGCGGCCGAGTCCGAGGCCGCCCGGATCACGTCCAACCTCGGCCTGCCGGACCGCGTGCTGGACCAGCCGCTGCACACCCTCTCCGGCGGCCAGCGCCGCCGCGTGGAGCTCGCCCGCATCCTCTTCTCCGACGCGGACATCATGCTGCTGGACGAGCCCACCAACCACCTCGACCACGACTCGATCGTGTGGCTGCGCGACTACCTGAAGACCTACTCCGGCGGCCTCCTGATGATCTCGCACGACGTGGAGCTCATGGAGATGACCGTGAACAAGGTCCTCTACCTGGACGCGAACCGGCAGACCATGGACGTCTACAACATGACGTGGAAGAACTACCTCGCCCAGCGCCAGCAGGACGAGGCGCGCCGCCGCCGGGAGTTCGCCAACGCGGAGAAGAAGGCCTCGGCCCTCATGGCCCAGGCCGAGAAGATGCGTGCCAAGGCGACCAAGGCCACCGCCGCGCAGAACATGATCAAGCGCGCCGAGCGGCTCATGCGCGGCGTCGAGGGCGAGCGCGCGGTCGACCGCGTGGCCGCGATCCGCTTCCCCACCCCGCAGGCCTCCGGCAAGACGCCGCTGCGCGCCGAGAACCTCTCCAAGTCCTACGGCTCGCTCGAGATCTTCACGGGAGTGGACCTGGCGATCGACCGCGGCTCGCGCGTGGTGATCCTGGGCTACAACGGCGCCGGCAAGACGACGCTGCTGCGCATGCTCGCCGGGGAGGAGACCCCGGACACCGGCGAGGTCCAGGCGGGCCACGGGCTCAAGCTGGGCTACTTCGCCCAGGAGCACGACACCCTGGACCAGGACGCGTCGGTCCTGGACAACATGCGCCACGCCGCCCCGCAGCTCGGCGACACCCAGGCGCGCACGCTGCTCGGATCGTTCCTCTTCCAGGGCGACGACGTCGACAAGCCCGCCCGCGTCCTCTCCGGTGGCGAGAAGACCCGCCTGGCGCTGGCCACGCTCGTGGCCTCGAGCGCGAACGTGCTGCTGCTGGACGAGCCCACGAACAACCTCGACCCCGCCAGCCGCGAGGAGATCCTGAACGCGCTGCAGCAGTACGAGGGCGCCGTGGTGCTCGTGACCCACGACGAGGGCGCCGTCGAGGCGCTCGACCCCGAGCGCGTGGTGCTGCTGCCGGACGGGGTCGAGGACCTCTGGAACGACGACTACAGGGACCTCATCACCCTCGCCTGAGTGCGCGGGCCGCCGAGGCGGAGGGCGGGCTCAGTCGAAGAGCGCGTCCTCGGCCTCCTCATCCGTGAGCCGCCCGTCGCGCCGCCGGACCGGCTTGGCGCGGGGGACCCGGTGAGCGGAGAGCAGCCCGTCGTCCGCGGCGTCGTCGAGGGCGTCGGCCCGGTCGTTGCGGGCGCGCATCCACGCGGAGTACCCCCACACCCCGAAGCCCATGGCCGCGAACAGGTACCACTGGATCGCGTAGGACAGGTGCGGGCCCTCGTCGAGGGTGGGCTCGACGAGCTTCTGCGGCATCGGCTCCACCGCCGGGTCCTCCGTGACCATGATCCCGTAGGCAGTTCCGGCCACGGGCCCGCCCACGGTGTCGGCGATCTCGGCGAGGTCGATCGAGGGCACCTGGCCCTCCGGGGCGTCGCGGTCCAGGGCCGGCTCCCCGGGCTTGACCCGCACCACGACCTCGGCGTGGCCGGCGGGCGGGGCCGGCACGGCGTCCGGCTGACCCGGACTGTTGCCCACCGGGAGCCAGCCGCGGTCCACCACGACGACGGGGCCCTCGTCCGTCCGGAACGGCACGAGCACCTCGTAGCCGGGCTGGCCGGCCCGGGGGCGGTTGCGGACGATGAGCGTCTCGTCGACGAGGTACTCGCCGGTCAGTGTCACGGGCGTCCACTCGTCGTCGGTCTGGAACGCGGTGAACAGCCGGGAGGCCTCGGCGAACGGAACCGGGTCGTCGTCGTAGTTCTCCAGGACGCGGTTGACGCGGTGCTGGACCTCCACGCGGCGGTCCCACTGCCACTGCGCGAGCGCATGGCACAGGAAGGCGAAGAGGACGCACACCACGAAGCCGAGGATCCACGGGCCGGTGGCGAGGAAGCCGAAGCGCAGGGCAGGAAGGCGTTCGGCGTCGCGGGCGGTCGGGTCCGTCATGGGGGCGGGGGTGCTCATGGGCGCGGGGGCTCCTGCGGGGTCTCGGGCGTGTCGACCTCGGGCGCCTGCGTGGCGGCCGGATCGAGCGGGCGGGAGCGCCGCAGGAAGCCGCGGGCGCTCAGGAAGTCGTCCAGGAAGGGCCGATGGTCCGTGCAGGCCAGCCAGGTCTTCACGCGGTCCGGGGCGTGGACGCGCGGGTTGTTCCACTCCAGGGCCCAGGCGGCCTCCGCGGTGCAGCCACGACGCGAGCAGACCGGCCGCTCGGGCCCGTCCACGGCGGCGTGCGGGGATCGGGCAGTGGAGGCACCGGCGGCGGGGTCAAGGCGGCCGGACGCGAGGGCGCCCAGCAGGTCCATGCCCGGCTCACCCGGGACCGCGCCGATCACGCGCCGCCCCGTCCGGGCAGGCCGGGACTGCCGGCGGACGAGGACCCTCGGCCCAGCGCCCGTGGCGCACGGTCGCGCGGGTCGTCCACGAGGTCGCCGGTGAGCACGACCGGCTCGGGCGCCGCCGCGTCGTCGGGGCGGGGGGTCAGGGCCGGTCCCTGGGCGGGCACGGCGCGCAGGGTGCCGGCCTGCTGCGGGCCGGTGTTGTTCACGCGCACGACGGCGACGTAGGGCAGCACGACCGCGCCGAGGATGAACCCGAGCTGCCACCAGCCGTGGGTGAAGAGCGCGGCGACGAAGCAGGCGGTGCGGAGCAGCATCTGGACCAGGTAGACCCTCATGCGCGCCTCCCGGTCCGCGCTGCGGCCGGCGGCGGCGGTGGTGACCCCCTGGACCTCCGGTGTCGCCCCGCGCCCGGCGTGGGCGGGACGGCCGGCTCGGGAGCCGGCGGCGGAGCTGGTCATGGCGCATCCTCCTGGCACGTCGCGCCCTGCGGGGCCCCCGCGCGGCCGCGGACGTAGAGTGGTGGTTCACATGCCGGCGCGCCCGCCGTCGGCGGCGTCCCGCAGGACGGCGTCGACGGCGCCGCGCCGGTGCTCCAGTCTAGTCCCGTCCCGTCCGGAAGGTGTTCCCATGGCCGATCAGACCACCACGCCCGCAGCGGACGCGCAGGCCGCCGGCCGCAGCGTCCTCGTCACGGGGGGCAACCGCGGCATCGGCCTGGCCATCGCCCGGGCGTTCGCCGCGAACGGCGACCGCGTGGCCATCACCTCCCGCTCGGGGGAGGGGCCGGAGGGGGTCCTCGCGGTCCGGGCCGACGTGACGGACGCGGCCTCCGTGGACGCGGCCTTCCGCGAGGTCGAGCAGGCCCACGGCCCGGTCGAGGTGCTCGTGGCCAACGCCGGGATCACCCACGACCAGCTGCTGCTGCGCATGTCCGAGGATGACTTCACCTCGGTGATCGACACGAACCTCACCGGCGCCTTCCGCGTGGTGCAGCGCGCCACCAAGGGCATGATGCGCCTGAAGCGCGGCCGCATCGTCCTGATCTCCTCCGTGGTGGGCCTGCTCGGCTCGCCCGGCCAGGTCAACTACGCCGCCTCCAAGTCCGGCCTCGTCGGGATGGCCCGCTCGATCACGCGCGAGCTCGGCGCGCGCGGCATGACCGCGAACGTCGTGGCCCCCGGCTACATCGACACCGAGATGACGCAGTCCCTCGACGACGAGCTCAAGGCCCAGTACAAGACGTCCATCCCGGCCGGCCGCTTCGCCGCCCCGGAGGAGGTGGCCGGCGTCGTGCGCTGGCTGGCCTCGGACGAGGCCGCGTACATCTCCGGGGCCGTGATCCCCGTGGACGGCGGCCTGGGCATGGGCCACTGACGACCACCGACCGCTGAGCAGACAGGAAGCACAGAACATGACCGAGCAGGACCTGGCCGGACGCGGCGTCGTCGTCACCGGCTCCTCCCGCGGCATCGGAGCCGCCACCGCCGAGCTGCTGGCCGCCCGCGGCGCGGGCGTCGTGGTGAACTACCGCCAGAAGGCGCCGCGCGCGAACAAGGTGGTGCAGAGGATCGAGGAGGCCGGCGGCCGCGCCGTGGCCGTGGGCGGCGACGTGACCGTCGCCGAGGACCGGGCCGCGCTGCTGGACGCCGCCGTGGAGCACTTCGGCTCACTCGACGTGCTCGTGCTCAACGCCTCGGGCGGCATGGAGTCCCAGTTCGGCGAGGACTACGCCCTGAAGCTCAACCGTGACGCCCAGGCCGCGCTGGCCGACGCCGCGCTGGAGCGCATGGGCGCCGGCGGGCAGATCGTGTTCGTGACCTCCCACCAGGCGCACTTCATCGACGAGGTCGCCACCATGGACTCCTACGAGCCCGTGGCCCGCTCCAAGCGCGCCGGCGAGGACGCGCTGCGCGAGCGCATCCCCGCGTTCACGGAGAAGGGCGTGGGCTTTGTGGTGGTCTCCGGCGACATGATCGAGGGCACCATCACCGCCACCCTGCTCGACCGCGCCGAGCCCGGTGCCATCGAGGCCCGCCGCGAGGCCGCCGGCAAGCTCTACTCGGTGGAGGAGTTCGCCGCCGAGATCGCCTCTCTCGTGGGCCGCGACGACCTCGAGGTCGGCCACACCGAGCTCGTGGGCGGCGCCGAGGACTTCCTCGGGCAGGACTGAACCGCACCACACCCCTGACCACGAGGGCCGGATCCGTGGGATCCGGCCCTCGTGGCATCTCGGCTCGGGCGGCTCAGAGACCGAGGAGCCACCGCAGGGGGGTGAAGGAGGGCACGTCGACGACGACGTCCGCGTGCTCCCGGAGGATCGGCTTGGCGCACAGCGCCACGCCGCAGCCGGCCGCCTCGAGCAGATCGATGTCGTTGGCGCCGTCGCCCACGCCCACGGCCTGCTCGGGGGTGAGCCCCGCGTCCTCGGCCCAGGCGCGCAGCATGGCGGCCTTGGCCGCGCGGTCCACGACGTCGCCGAGCACCCTCCCGGTCAGGTGCCCGTCCCGCACCTCGAGCTCGTTGGCGCAGTAGGCGTGCACGCCCCACGCCTCGGCCAGCGGGGCGAGCACCTGGGTGAAGCCGCCGGAGACCGCGCACACCCGGCCGCCGGCCGCGGTGATGGCCTCGATCAGCGCGAGGGCTCCGTCGGTGGGCCGGATGGCCCGCACCACGTCCGCCACGACGCCCACGGGCAGCCCCGCGAGCGCCTCGACGCGCGCGTGCAGCGAGGCGGCGAAGTCGAGCTCACCGCGCATCGCCCGCTCCGTCACCTCAGCGACCTCGGCCTCGCGGCCGGCGTGGGCGGCGAGCAGCTCGATGACCTCCTGCCGGATCAGCGTGGAGTCCACGTCCGTCACCACGAGGGGCGCCGGCGCGGCGGCGACCGCCGCCGGCAGCGTGAGCACGTCCCACCCGGAGCCCGGCTCCGGGGCCGCCGCCCACTCGTCCGCGGCGAAGCGCCAGCCCAGCAGGCCGTCGTCGGTGAGCCGCTCGGCGTCGTCGGGCACGCCGGCCGGGGGCGCGTCCGTGACGAGGAGGGCGGGGTCGGCGGTGACGACGAGGCGGCGCAGGGTGCTCATGCGCGGCATCCTAGGCGGGGGTGCGGGCGCGGCCGGGCGTGCGTCGCATCGGCGACGCGCCGGCCGGCCGGACTAGGCTGGCCCCCATGACCACCCCCGCGCCTCCCGACGACTGGTTCCTCCCGGATGAGGACGCCGTGCTGCAGATGCGCCGCGTGCGCGTGCGCCGCGGCACCACCGACATCCTCGGCCCCCTGGACTGGACGGTCCGCGCGGGGCAGCGGTGGATCGTGATGGGCCCGAACGGCGCCGGCAAGTCCACGCTGCTCCAGCTGGCCGCGGCCCGCCTGCACCCGACCGCCGGCGACGTCGGCGTGCTGGACGAGGTGCTCGGCGCCGTCGACGTGTTCGAGCTGCGCCCGCGCATCGGCCTGTCCTCCGCCCAGCTCGCCGCCCAGGTGCCCGCGAACGAGACCGTGCAGGACGCCGTCGTCACCGCCGCCTACGGGATCACCGGCACGTGGCGCGAGCGGTACGAGACGGAGGATCGCGCCCGCGCGCTCGGCCTCGTGGCGACCTGGGGGCTCTCCCGCCTCGCGCACCGCGCGTTCGGCACCCTCTCCGACGGTGAGCGCAAGCGCGTGCTCATCGCCCGTGCCCTGATGACCGATCCCGAGCTGCTCCTGCTGGACGAGCCCGCCGCGGGCCTGGACCTCGCCGGGCGGGAGGACCTCGTGCGCCAGCTGACGGCGCTCGCCACGGACGAGGACGCGCCCGCGCTGGTCCTCGTCACGCACCACCTCGAGGAGGTGCCCCCGGGCTTCACGCATGCCCTGCTGCTGCGGGACGGCGGCGTCGTGGCGGCCGGGCCCATCGAGTCGACGCTCACCGAGGAGCACCTCTCCGCGGCGTTCGGCACGGACCTGAAGGTGACCCGCACAGGCGGTCGGTACACCGCCGTGGCCCGGTGACGGGGCTGCTGACCGCGCAGCTGCTGGGCATGGACCTGTGGCAGGTCCTGCTCGTGCTGCTCGCGGGGTTCTGGGCCGGCACGATCAACTCGGTGATCGGCTCGGGCACGCTCGTCACCTTCCCGACGCTCGTGGCGGTCGGGTTCCCGCCCGTGACGGCCCAGGTCTCCAACGCGATGGGCCTGGTGGCCTCGGGCTTCTCCGGCACGTACGGGTACCGCCGCGAGCTGGCCCAGTCCCGGGCGCTCCTGCCGAAGCTGACCGTCGCGTCCCTGCTCGGCGGGGTCATCGGCGCCGCGCTGCTCACCACGCTGCCCCCGGCCGTGTTCGGCTACGTCGCGCCGGTGCTGCTCGTGGTGGCCCTGACGGTCGTCGTGCTGCAGCCGCGCATCCAGGGGTGGGTCAGGCGTCGGGCGGAGGACCAGGGACCGACCCCCGGCGCGGACTCTCCCGTGCCGGTGGGCCCCGTGACCCCGACGCTGTGGACGCTCGTGTTCCTGACCGGCATCTACGGCGGCTACTTCGTGGCCGCCCAGGGCGTCATGCTCATGGCGATCTTCGGCGTGCTGCTGGTGGGCGGCACCCTCGTGCACGCCAACGCCGTGAAGACGTGGCTGTCGCTGGTGGTCAACCTCACCGCCGCGGCGTTCTACCTGGTGTTCGCCTTCGACCGCATCGACTGGCGGGCCGTGCTGTTGATCGCGCTCTCCTCGCTCGTGGGCGGGCTCGTGGGCGCGCGGATCGGGCGGCGCATCTCGCCGACGGCGTTGCGCGTCACCATCGTGATCGTGGGCCTGGCCGGGCTGGTGGTCATGGTGATGCGGCAGGTCTCGGGTGGGTGAGGGCGGGACCCGCGAGGTGCGCCTGGAGCGGATCGAGGACCTCGCCGACCCCCGCCTGGCCCCCTACACGACCATGACGGACGCGGCCCTGCGCCGTCGCGTCGACGCGGAGCACGGCGTCTTCCTCGCCGAGTCCTCCCAGGTGGTCCGCCGCGCACTGGACACCGGACACACCCCGCGCTCCTTCCTGCTGGGGGACCGCTACCGCGGGTCCTTCGCGGACGTGCTCGCCGCCCATCCGGACGTCCCGGTCTTCACCGGACCCGACGACGTGCTCGAGGCCCTCACCGGCTTCCACCTGCACCGCGGCGCCCTGGCCGCGATGGACCGCCCCGCGCCCCGGCCGCTCGCCGACGTCCTCGCGGGCGCCCGGCGCGTGCTCATCGCCGAGGACCTCGTGGACCACACGAACCTGGGCGCCGTGGTGCGCTCCGCCGTCGCCCTCGGCTGGAACGCACTGCTGCTCACCCCGCAGGCCGCCGACCCGCTGTACCGGCGCGCCATCCGCGTCTCGATGGGCACGGTGTTCCGCCTGCCGTGGGCGCGCCTGCCCGGTCCGGTCGCCGAGTCGCTGCCCGCGCTGCGGGCGGCCGGGTTCGCGGTGGCCGCCCTCGAGGTGACGGAGCGGGCCGTGGGCCTGGACTCCGCTCGGATCGAGCCGCTGCGGACCGCCGAGCGTCTGGCCCTCGTCCTCGGCCAGGAGGGGCCGGGGGTCCGGCCCGAGACCCTCGCCCAGACCGACGCCGACGTCGTCATCCCCATGCCCGCCGGCGTCGACTCGCTGAACGTGGCCGCGGCCGCGGCGGTCGCGCTGTGGGAGCTGCGCGCACGCTGACCGGCCCGGGTGCGGTAGAGTGGGCGGCTGGCCCGCCGTCCGGCGGACCCCCTGACCACACCTCTCGCGCCCCTGGTCCCAATCAGGCGGCTGAAACGAAGGATGCACCATGAAGTCTGAGATCCACCCGGATTACCGCTACGTCATCTTCAACGACCTCGCCTCCGGTGAGAAGATCCTCACCCGCAGCACCGCGAACTCCGAGAAGACCGCGGAGTGGACCGATGGCAACACCTACCCGGTGATCGACGTCGAGATCTCGGCCGCCTCGCACCCGTTCTACACGGGCAAGCAGCGCATCATGGACACCGCCGGCCGCGTCGAGCGCTTCAACGCCCGCTTCAAGGGCTTCGGCGGCAAGAAGTGACCGCGGCGGCCTGAGCCGCGCGCCCACCACGACGACGGGCCCCGGGCCCCCGGAGCGATCCGGGCGGTGCGGGGCCCGTCGCGTCGCCCGTAGGCTGGCGGGCATGACGACTCTCCACGGTGAATACAAGGTGATCGGCGGCAAGCTGGTCGCGGCGGACCTGAGCCTCGCGGACGGCCGGATCGCGACCGCGAGCATCAACGGCGACTTCTTCCTCGAGCCGGACGAGGCGCTCGAGGACCTCAACGCGGCGGTGGCCGGGCTGTCCGCGGACGCCGAGCACCGGGTCATCCGGGAGGCCGTCGAGCGGGGGCTGCGCTCCGAGGCCGAGCTGTTCGGCGTGGACGCCTTCGCGGTCGCCTCGGCCGTGCGTCGGGCCCTCGGCAAGGCGACCACGTGGGGGGACCACGAGTGGGAGGTCATCGGGCCGGAGCCGATGCCGATCGCGCTGACCGTGGCCCTGGACGAGGTGCTCACCCGGCAGGTGGCCGAGGGACGTCGCAAGCCGACCCTGCGCCTGTGGCAGTGGAACGAGCCGGCCGTGGTGATCGGCGCCTTCCAGTCGCTCGCCAACGAGGTGGACCCCGAGGGGGCGCGGCGGCACGGCATCAACGTGGTGCGGCGGATCTCCGGCGGCGGCGCGATGTTCATGGAGGCGGACAACTGCGTCACGTACTCGATGCACGTGCCGTCGTCGCTGGTCGACGGGCTGGAGACGGCGGAGACCTACCCGTTCCTGGACGAGTGGACCATGGACGCGCTCTCCCGGCTCGGCGTGCACGCGTTCTACCAGCCGCTCAACGACATCGCCACGGACCAGGGGAAGATCGGCGGCGCCGCGCAGAAGCGGGTGGGCACGGCCGGGCTGCTGCACCACGTGACGATGAGCTACGACATCGACGCGGACAAGATGCTCGAGGTGCTGCGCATCGGCCGGGAGAAGCTGCGCGGCAAGGGCGTGACCTCGGCGAAGAAGCGCGTGGACCCGCTCCGGCGCCAGACCGGCGTCTCCCGCGCCGAGATCTGGGAGACCATGATGACCACCTTCGAGGAGCGCTACGGCGCCCGCCGCGTCGAGCTGGACGAGGCCACCCGTGAGGAGGCCGAGCAGCTGGCCCGCACCAAGTTCACGACCCCCGAGTGGACCGCGCGGGTGCCCTGAGCCGCCTGACGGCGTCCCGGCACCGTCCGGCACGCTTCCGTCCGGGGGCGGTTTGCGGTGGTATTCGACGTGAGTACCGCCCGAAACCGCCCCCGACGCGTCGAGGTGTGGCGGGGCGGCTCTGTCAGGATCGGACCATGACCCCCGACGACGACGCCCCCGTCCGCCTGATCGCCCGCTCCGACGCCCCGGGGCGCCCACGGTCGACCGTGGACGTCCACTGCGCCCTCGAGCTGGAGCTGGCCTCCGGCCGCCGCGTGCCTCTGCTCACGGACCGCGGCTGGACGAGCCGGGCGGCGGCCGCACGCCTGCCCAGGAGGAGACGCGACACTGGGACGCGCTGGCAGCGGTCGCGGCCGAGGCCGGGGTGCCGGTGGGGGCCGCAACGTTGCGCGAGCTGCCGCTCGTGGGGGAGACCTCGCCCGAGCTGGCCGCCCTCGTGGACCGGGCGCACCGCGAGGCCCGCGCCCTGAACCGGCTGCTCGGCGTCCACCCGCTGGCCCTCGGCACGGTCGCGCCGGCCGACGTGCTGGGCGCCGACGCGACCGCCGCGCTGCGGACCGGGCTGGCCGCGGGACTCGGCGTCGCGCCGACGGCGTGGGAGGACCCGGGCGTCGTGCTCGCGCCCGCCGCGGACGCCGACCCGGAGCTGCTGCACGTGGTCCTGCTGCACACGACCGCGGTGGTCGCCGGGCCACCCGCACTCGTGGCCCGCCTCGCGGACGCCGACGTCTCCGACCTGCTCGACGACGCCTCCCTCGGCGCGCACCTGCGCCGCCCGGTGGAGGACGTGTCGGCGGCCTGGCTCCACGCGGCCGACCGGCAGGCGCTGTCCCTCGACCCGGACGGCGGGGCCGCGCACGTGGCGCGCCACGCCGAACTGACGGCCGTGCTGGAGACGCGGCCCGTCGTCGTCGAGCGGGTGGGGATGCGCGACCGGGACGCCCAGCGCGCCGCCGACGCCGTGGGCCTGCGCCGGGTGGGCCGGGAACGCGTGCTCCGCGTCGCCGCGCCCTGAGCCACCGTGGTCACGACACGCCGTCTGTCCCGCAGGGACGCGGCGTGTCGTGACCACTCCGGGCTGGACCGGGCCGGCGGCTCAGCCCGCCGGCTGCGCCGCCTGCACGCGCAGGGACCGCCGCAGGGCGTCCGTGTGCTCCACGACCAGGCGCCGTAGGGCCCCCGGGGCGTCGGGGTGCTCGTCCAGCCAGCGCTGGGCCGCGGCCAGCGTCGGGTGCGACTCCTGCGCGTCCGCGTCGCCGGCCACCGCGTCCTGGCGGCCCGGGAACAGCCCGCCGATCGCGCGCGAGGCCAGCCCGTTGGATCGTGAGGCCCACACCGAGGTCAGGCGCGGCCAGAAGCCGGACTCGTAGGGGGCGAGGAGCTCGACCTCGCCCGCGGCGAAGCCGGCCGCCGTGGCCGAGAGCAGGTCGTTGGACAGCTCCGTGCCAGTGGCCGTGCGACCGGACATGACCGCCTCCCACGCCGCGGCCTTGACCTCGGCATCGGGGCGGGCGGCCGTGGCGAGGCGATGCCACGTGACCGTCTGGGCGGTGCGGCCGGCCTCGAGCTCCGCGTCCAGGCGGTCCTGGTCGGCCCGGCCGGTCGCGGCGAGGGCCTGGAGCACGAGCCAGCGCAGCTCCGCGTCGATCGCCAGGCCCGGCGCCGACGTCGCCGCGTCCTCGCCGAGCAGGGCGGCCTCGAGGGCCGCGGCCATCCCGACGTCGGCCCGCGCCAGCGTCGCCCACGTGCGGGCCGCGGTGCGCTGGCGGTCGGAGCCGGCCTCGAGCGTCCGGGTCTGTTCGGCCAGCACCTCGCCCACCAGAGCGCGCAGCGCGTCCCGGTCCTCGGCGCGGGCGTACTGGCCCACGGCCGCGGCGGCCTGCGCCAGTACCTGCGCGTGCACGCCCACGGTCGCGATCCGCGCGGACAGCGTCGCCACCGCGTCGAGGAACCGGGCGACCGGCAGCTCGCCGTCGCGGGTCATCGACCACAGGGCGGCCCACACGGTGGCCTCCGCGAGCGGGTCCGCGATGGGGTGGGTCAGGGCCGCGCGCAGCGACCCCGCATCGAGCGCGACGGCGGCGTAGGTGAGGTCCTCGTCGTTGGGCAGCACGAGGCGGACGCCCCCGGGGACCTCGAGGTCCGGCAGGGGCACGGCCGCGCCCTCCGCCCCACCCGGCACATCGGCGGTGACCTGGGCGGTGCGGCGCAGGACGCCGTCCTGCCCGGGCATGAAGACGCCGACCTTCAGCACGTGCGGGCGGAGGATCGGCCCGCCCGTGACCGGGTCCGCGCCCTCCTGGCGCAGCACCGGGGCGTCGCCGTCGACGTCGACCCGCAGCCGGGGCACGCCGGAGGTGTGCAGCCACGCGTCCGCCCACCCGCGCATGTCCCGCCCCGAGGCGGCCTCGAGCGCGGCCATGAAGTCGTCGAGGGAGGCGTTGCCCCACGCGTGGGCGGCGAAGTAGCGGTGTGCGGCGTCGAGGAACGCGTCCCGGCCCACGTAGGCGGCCAGCTGCTTGAGCACGGAGGCGCCCTTGGCGTAGGTGATGCCGTCGAAGTTCTGACGGGCGGCCTCGAGGTCGACGATGTCCGCGACGATGGGGTGTGTCGTCGGCATCTGGTCCTGCACGTACGCCCAGGCCTTGCGGCGGGACGCGAAGGTCACCCATGCGGTCCGGAAGTCGGTGGCCTCGTCCACGCCGAGGGCGCCCATGTAGTCCGCGAACGACTCCTTGAGCCACAGGTCGTCCCACCAGTGCATCGTCACGAGGTCGCCGAACCACATGTGCGCCATCTCGTGCAGGATCACGTTGGCCCGGCCCTCGTACTGGACCGCGGTGGCCCGCGAGGTGAACACGAAGTCCTCGGTGAAGGTCACGAGGCCCGGGTTCTCCATGGCGCCGAGGTTGTACTCGGGCACGAACGCCTGGTCGTACTTGCCCCACGGGTACGCGACGCCGAAGAGGTCGTGGAAGAACGTCAGCCCCCGCTTGGTCACGTCGAACACGGCCTCGGGGTCGAACGCGTCGGCCATCGTGCGCCGGGTGAACAGCCGCAGCGGCACGGCCTGCGCGCCGCTGGCCGGGTGACCGTCCCAGGCGTCCTCCCACTGCGCATAGGGGCCGGCGAGCAGCGTCGTGATGTAGGTGGACTGGGGGAGCGTCGGGGCGAACTCCACCCGGACGACACCGTCCCCGGCCGGCGTCCGGGACACCTCCGGCCGGTTCGAGGCCAGCACCCAGTCCTCGGGTCCGGTGAGGGAGAAGGTGAAGGCGGCCTTGAGGTCCGGCTGCTCGAAGTCCGGGAACACGCGGCGCGCGTCGGCGGGCTCGTACTGGGTGTAGAGGTAGACCTCGCCGTCGGCGGGGTCCGTGAAGCGGTGCAGGCCCTCGCCCGACCGGGAGTACACGGACCGGCCGACCAGCTCCACCACGTTCTGCGCCGCCAGGTCGGGCAGCAGAACCCGGGCCTGGCCCACGACCTCGGTCAGGTCCAGCGTCGTGCCGTTGAGGGTCACCGACTCCACGCCGCCGTGGATCCAGTCCAGGTGGGTCTGCACGCCCGGCTCAGCGCACGCGAAGCGGATCACGGTGCGGACCGGATAGGTGTCGGCCGCGGCGTCCCGGGCGTCGGAGAGGTCCACGTCCACGACGTAGTCCTGCACCGTGAGCAGGCGGGAGCGGTCCGCGGCCTCCGCGCGGGTGACGTTGGTGGCGTCGAGGTCGGGGGTGGTGTCGGTCAAGGCGAGCCTCCGGTCGGGGATCCAGCGGGGACGGCGACGCGCGGACACACCGCGGCGTGCCCGCGCGTCGGCGGTGGTCCGGGACCGGCGGCCCGGGGCCGCGTCAGTGCGGCGTCGGGACGGGCTGGCCCTTGGAGAGCACCGTCAGGCCGGATTCTGTCACGGTGTAGCCGTTCGCCTCGTCCTCCGCCCGGTCGAAGCCGATGCGCGCGCCCGGGGGCACGACCACGTTCTTGTCCAGGATCGCGTTGCGCACGTGGGCCCCCTCGCCGATCACGACGGAGTCCAGCAGCACCGACTGCTCCACCCACGCCTCGTTGTGCACGCGCACGTCCGTGGAGAGCACGGACTGGGCCACGGTGCCGCCGGAGATGACCACGCCCTGGGAGAGGATCGAGTCGTTCGCCGAGCCGGGGCGGCGGGTGGACGAGCGCACGAGCTTGGCCGGCGGGGAGACGGACTGGCGGGTGTAGAGCGGCCACTCGCGGTTGTAGAGGTTGAACTCCGGCCACGGCTGCACCAGGTCCATGTGCGCGTCGTAGTAGGAGTCCAGGGTGCCGACGTCCCGCCAGTAGTGCTTGCCGGCCGTGCCGCCGGGCACCTCGTTGGCGGTGAAGTCGTACACCCCGGCCTCGCCGCGCTCCACGAACAGCGGGATGATGTCTCCGCCCATGTCGTTGTTCGACTCGGGGTTCTCCTCGTCCTGGTTCAGCGCCGCCACGAGGGCGTCCGTGTCGAACACGTAGTTGCCCATCGAGGCCAGGAACTGCGTGGGGTCGTCCGGCAGGCCGGGGGTCGTCTCCGGCTTCTCCACGAACGCCGCGATCCGCGTCCTGTCCTGCGGGTCCGTCTCGATCACCCCGAACGAGGAGGCCAGCTCGAGCGGCTGGCGCACCGCGGCCACGGTCGCCTTGGCGCCCGAGGCGATGTGCTGGTCCACCATCTGCTGGAAGTCCATGTGGTAGACGTGGTCCGCGCCGATGACGACGACGATGTCCGGCCGTGCGTCGTGGATCAGGTTCATGGACTGGTAGATGGCGTTCGCGCTGCCCGTGAACCAGTCCTTGCCCCGGCGCTGCTGCGCCGGCACGGAGGCAACGTAGTTGTTCAGGAGCGTGGACATCCGCCACGTCTCGGAGATGTGGCGGTCCAGCGAGTGCGACTTGTACTGCGTCAGCACCACGATCTCGCGGTACCGGCTGTTGACCAGGTTGGAGAGCGCGAAGTCGATGAGGCGGTACGTGCCGCCGAACGGGACGGCCGGCTTGGCACGGTCGGCCGTCAGCGGCATCAGGCGCTTGCCCTCACCGCCCGCCAGCACGACCGAGAGGACCTTCTTCTGCACCATCTGTGTCACTCCTCGTGAGCCGGGTCGTCGCGACCCGCACGCGTGCTCGGGGCGTGCGGGGCATCCGTGCCGCCAGACTATCGACCCCCGCCGGGCTGAACTAGGTTGGGGGCGTGCGCATCGACATCGTGAGCAAAGAGTTCCCCCCGTCCATCTACGGCGGTGCCGGCGTCCACGTCGCCGAGCTGACCCGTGTCCTGGCCTCCCGCGCCGACGTCCGCGTGCACGCCTTCGGCGCGCCGCGCGACCCGGACTACCACGGGGCCCGCGTCCTGACGTACCCGAACCCGCCCGGGTTCGACGCCGCCAACGGGGCCGTGCAGACCCTGGCCACCGACCTCACGATCCTCGGCGACCTCGAGGGCGCCGACGTCATCCACTCCCACACCTGGTACGCCAACCTGGCCGGCCACCTCGGCAAGCTCCTGCACCAGACCCCCCACGTCCTCTCCGCGCACTCCCTCGAGCCGCTGCGCCCCTGGAAGGCGGAGCAGCTCGGCGGCGGCTACGCCCTGTCCAGCTGGGCCGAGCGCACGGCGTACCTCGGGGCGGACGCGGTCATCGCGGTCTCGGACGGCATGCGCCGGGACATCCTGGCCTGCTACCCGGACGTGGACCCGGCGAAGGTGCACACGGTCCACAACGGCATCGACACGCAGGTCTGGACCCCGCAGACCGGCACCGCCGCACTGGAGAAGTACGGAATCGACCCGGACAAGCCCTCCGTCGCGTTCGTCGGCCGCATCACGCGCCAGAAGGGCGTGCCCCACCTGCTCCGTGCGGCCCTGCGGCTGCCGGAGGACGTCCAGCTCGTGCTGTGCGTGGGCGCCCCGGACACCGCGGAGCTGGCGCACGAGGTGAACGAGTTGATCTCCGAGCTGCGGCGCACCCGCCAGGGCGTCGTCGTGATCGAGGGGATGATCCCGCGCCACGAGGTGATGGAGATCCTCACGGCCGCCACCGTGTTCGCCTGCCCCTCGGTCTACGAGCCGCTGGGCATCGTCAACCTCGAGGCGATGGCGTGCGGCACCGCCGTCGTCGCCTCCGCCGTGGGCGGCATCCCGGAGGTCGTGCAGGACGGCGAGACCGGCCTGCTCGTCCCCTTCGAGCAGGTCGACGACGGCACGGGGGCGCCCGTGGACGAGGAGAGGTTCGCCGCCGACTTCGCGGCCGCGCTCACCCGCGTCGTGGAGGACCCGGAGCGCGCCCGCGCGATGGGTGAGGCCGGCCGGGCCCGCGCGATCGAGCACTTCTCGTGGGAGACCATCGCGGAGCGCACGATCGAGGTCTACGAGGCCGTGCTGCGCTGAGCCCGCCCGACCACGCACACGGGCCCCCGCCACCGCGAGGTGACGGGGGCCCGTGTGCGTCCGGGGACGGCCACGGTCAGCCGCGGCGACCCCGCGCCGCCTTCTCGCGGGCGCGCACGGCCTTCTCATCCTCCGGCTCCTCGCCGGCGGCCCGGCGGGCCGTGAACCAGGCGTGGGCCTCCTCCTGGCGCTGGGTCTCGGCGTCCGTGGCCACCGCCATGCGCAGGTGCTCGGGCTCGAGGCCGAACGACTCGACGAGCTCGAGGGCGAAGGGGCGCAGCCGCTCGGCCAGCCGGTTGACGTAGCCGCGCAGGGCCCGGGCGCGCTGGCTCGAGACGCGGCCGTGGGCCACGAACCAGCCGAGGTCGTCCTCGATGAGGCGCAGCGCGAACAGGTCGCGCAGCCACGTCAGGACGGTCTTCGTGGTCTCATCCGTGATGCCCTCCAGGGCGCGGGTGAAGGCCTCCCACTGCAGAAGCTCGCCGTGGTTGCGGGCGGCCTCGATGAGCTCGTGCTGGCGCGTGTTGAACGCCTCCGCCTGCGCCGCCTGGCCCTTGCCCCGGGCCCCCGAGAGGGTGCCGGCGATGTCGGCGGTCTTGGCACGGACGCGCTCGGTGAGCAGCTCATGCTGGACGGCGGGGTCCTTGAACCAGTTCGCCGAGCGGCGCTCGGACCCGCCGTCGGCCACGGACTGGACGGCCTTGTGCAGGCCCGCACGGTGGAGGGCGTCCGAGGCCTGATGGACCACGTAGCGGGAGACGGCGCCCACATTGAGACGTCCGAACTCCTTCGAGTAGTCGGTCAGCAGACGCTTGCCCACGAGCTGCAGGAGCACCGTGTTGTCGCCCTCGAACGTGACGTACACGTCCAGGTCGGCGCGCATCTGGGCCACCCGGTTCTCGGCGAGGAACCCGGCGCCGCCGCACGCCTCGCGGGCCTCCTGCAGGGTGTCCAGGGCGTGCCACGTGGTCAGCGGCTTCACGGCCGCGGCGAGCGTCTCGAGCTCCTGCCGGTCCACGTCCGTGTCGGAGCGGCCGGAGAAGACGTCGTCGAACTTCTCGACGAGCTCGTTGGAGGCGAAGGCGTCCGCGTAGGCGCGGGCCAGGCGGTCGATGAGGCGGCGCTGGTGGTTCTGGTAGTCCAGCAGCACCTCCTCCCGCTGCGGGTCGGAGGCCTTGAACTGGCGGCGCTGCTCCGCGTAGGCCAGCGCACCGTGCAGGCCGAGGAAGGAGGCCGTGGTGGCGGCGAGGGACAGGGAGACGCGGCCCTGGACGAGCGTGCCGAGCATCGTGAAGAAGCGACGCCCGGGGGAGGCGATGGGCGAGGAGTAGGTGCCGTCCTCGGCCACGTCGCCGTAGCGGTTGAGGAGGTTGGTGCGCGGGATGCGGACCTGAGTGAAGTGCAGACGGCCGTTGTCGATGCCGTTCAGTCCGCCCTTGAGGCCGTCGTCCTCGCCGCCCACGCCGGGCAGGAAGGCGCCCTCCTCGTCCCGGATGGGGACGTAGAAGCAGTGCACGCCGTGGTTGACGCCCCGGGTGATCAGCTGCGCGAAGACCGTGGCCGCCCTGCCGTGCAGCGCGGCGTTGCCGAGGTAGTCCTTCCAGGCGCCCTTGAACGGGGTGTGGATGACGAACTCCTGGGTCGCCTCGTCGTACGTGGCGGTCGTCGCGATCGAGGCGACGTCCGAGCCGTGCCCGATCTCGGTCATGGCGAAGGCGCCCGGGACGCTCAGGTCCATCGCGCCCGGCAGCCACCGGCGGTGGTGCTCCGCGGTGCCCAGGTGCAGGATCGCCGAGCTGAACAGGCCCCACTGCACACCGGCCTTGATCTGCAGGGAGGGGTCGGCGAGCACGAGGTCACCGAAGGCGGCGAGGTTGCCGCCGTGGTTGTCCTCGCCGCCGAACTCGCGCGGGAAGGCGCGGTGGACCGCGTTGCGCTCCACGAGGACGCCCAGCTGCCGCAGGACGCGGGCGCGGTGCTCGTCCATGCCGAGCAGCGGGTCGCGCCACAGGGCGGGATCCTTGACCAGTTCGCGGGATTCGCGGCGCTCCGCGGCCCAGCGGCCGAGGAGGGCCTCCTCGAGGGCCGCGGCGTCGAGGGAGCCGGGCGTCGGCCGCTCGGGCGCGATCTCGGCGACGTCGGAGGGAACCTCGGTGCTGGGCGTCGAGGACTGGGGGGCGAGCTTCTCGTGGACGGTCATGACGATGCTCCTGTTCGTGAGTGGGGGCGGGCGCGGTCGGCGTCCGCCGCCGCGGGTTCGAGGGCGGCGCCGGGCGCGGCGCCGATGAGGCCGGTGAGCAGCCAGTCGGCGATGGCGCGGGCCATCGCCTCGACCGGGATGCGACCGGCGGCCGGGGTCCGCAGCCAGGTCTCGGCGGCGGCCCGGACGAGGCCGACGGCGGCGCGCGGCCACAGGGCGAGCGGGTCCGCCGGCGCCGGGGCGTGGCCCCGCGCGGCCATCCCGCGCGCCAGGCCCGACTCGAGCATGGCGTAGACGCGCTCGAGGAACGGGCCCAGCACAGGGGCCTCGGCCGCGGCGGGGGACGGGGCGACGGCGAACGCGTACACCTCGGGCGACGTCGCCGCGACCGTGAGATACACCTCGACCATGCGACGCAGCGCCTCGGGTTCGGAGACCGGTTCGTCCGCGACCTCGAGCAGGCGGCGCTCCATGTGTGCGGTGACCCGCTCGGACACCGCCAGGCGCAGGCCCTCGCGGTCGCCGAAATAGCGGTAGTAGACGGTCTTGGAGGTGCCCGCGTGGGACGCGATCTCCTCCATCGAGGCGTGTGCGCCCAGGGCGTGCACGGCCGACCGGGCGGCCCGGACCAGTTCCAGACGGCGCTCGGCGCGGTGCCGGTCCCAGCGGACGCTGCGACCGTCCCGGGCGGTGGACGTGACGGGATTCACGAAACCGAGCGTATCAGGTACCGTGGATCACAGTCACCCACCCCGCCGACGTCCGTATCGTCCGTATCGTCCGGGGTGACAACGCCCCCGCCGCGTCGGCGGTGGGCCCGCCGTCGAGAGGACCGTCATGACCCACCACGAGACCCCCGCGTCCGAGACCGCCTCCCGCCCCGCCGTCGCCGGCGGAGCGCTGCGCCCCGCCGTCATCCTGGGCGGCAACCGCATCCCGTTCGCCCGTGCCAACACCGCCTACGCCGAGGTCGGGAACCAGGAGATGCTCACGGCCACGCTCGACGGCCTCATCGCGCGGTTCGGGCTCCAGGGCGAGCGCCTCGGTCAGGTCACCGCCGGCGCCGTCCTCAAGCACCCGCGCAACTTCAACCTCACCCGCGAGGCCGTCCTGGGCTCCGCGCTCTCCGCCGCGACCCCGGCCGCCGACGTCCAGGTGGCCTGCGCCACCGGCATGGAGGCCCTGGGCACCCTGGCCAACAAGATCCGGCTCGGCCAGCTCGACTCCGCCATCGGCGGCGGCGTGGACTCGATCTCGGACGCCCCCGTCTCGCTCTCCGACGGTGCGCGCCGCGTGCTGCTGCAGCTCAACACCGCCAAGACCACGAAGGACCGCCTGCGCGCCCTCGCCCAGCTGCGCCCCGGGCAGCTCGTGCCCGAGCCGGCCGGCGCGGGCGAGCCGCGCACCGGCATGTCCATGGGCGAGCACCAGGCCCTGACCACCCACAAGTGGGGCATCACCCGTCAGGCCCAGGACGAGCTCGCCGCGGCCTCCCACCGGAACCTCGGCGCCGCGTACGCCGCCGGGTACATGGACGATCTGGTGACCCCGTTCCACGGCCTGGCCCGCGACAACAACCTCCGCCCCGACTCCACGCCGGAGAAGCTGGCCGGCCTGAAGCCCGCGTTCGGTCGCCAGCTGGGGGACGAGGCGACCATGACGGCGGCCAACTCCACCCCGCTCACCGACGGCGCCTCCGCGGTGCTGCTCTCCTCCGAGGAGTGGGCCGCCGAGCGCGGGCTTCCCGTGCTCGCCGAGTTCGTGGACATGGAGAACGCCGCCGTGGACTTCGTCGACGGGCACGAGGGCCTGCTCATGGCCCCCGCCTACGCCGTCCCGCGCCTGCTGGCCCGGCACGGGCTCACCCTCGACGACCTCGACTTCGTGGAGATCCACGAGGCGTTCGCCGGCACCGTCCTGTCCACGCTCGCCGCCTGGGAGGACGAGGAGTACTGCCGCGAGCGGCTCGGGCTGCCGGGTGCGCTGGGCTCGGTGGACCGCGCCCGGCTCAACGTGCACGGCTCGTCGCTGGCGGCCGGTCACCCCTTCGCCGCCACCGGCGGCCGCATCGTGGCCCTGCTGGCCAAGATGCTGCATGAGAAGGGGGAGGGCTCCCTCGGCCTCATCTCCGTCTGTGCCGCCGGCGGCCAGGGCATCGTGGCCCTGCTCCGCGGCCGCTGAGCCCCGACCGACCCGACCCGAGAGGACCGACCATGACCGACCGTTACGGCACCTTCGTCGCCTCGCCCCTGGGCCGCCGCCTCACCGGCGCCCTGGGCCTGCCCCAGCCCGTCGAGTTGCGCCGGCACACCCCCGGCGACCCCGTGCTGCCCGGCTCCGTGCTCGTCCTGGGCGCGACCCGCGCAGCCGAGGATGCCCGCACCCTCTTGGCCTCATGGGGCCTTGAGGTCGCCGACGCCCCCCGGGAGGGCGCACGCCACGCGGCGATCGTCGCGTGCTTCGACGGGGTCGCCACGCCCGCGGACCTCGGCGCGGTGGCGCTGGAGATCGGCGGCGCGCTGCGCTCGCTGGGCTCCTCCTCGCGCGTGGTGACGGTGTTCGAGGACCCCGAGGCCGCCACGGACCCGGCCCTGCGCGCCGCCCGCCAGGGCGTGACGGGCCTGACCCGCTCGATCGCGCACGAGATGCGCCGTGGCGGCACCGCCAACGGCCTCGTCCTGGGCGAGGGCGTGCCGCTCACTGCCCCCGGTGCGGCCGGCGCGCTCGCGTTCCTGCTCTCCGGTCGCGCGGCGTACGTCTCCGGCCAGTTCGTGCCCGTCGCCACCGCCGACGGCGCGGTCCCCGCCGACGCGGCGCGCCCCCTGGCCGGCAAGGTCGCCGTGGTCACGGGCGCCGCCCGCGGCATCGGCGCCGCCATCGTCCGGACGCTGGCCCGCGACGGGGCCGTCGTCGTCGGCGTGGACGTCCCGGCGGCGGGCGAGACGCTGGCCAAGGTCGTGAACGAGGTGGGCGGCACCGCGCTCGCCCTGGACATCACGGCGCCGGACGCCGGCGCGCGCATCCTCGAGCACTGCCGCACCCGGCACGGCCGGATGGACGTGGTGGTGCACAACGCCGGGATCACCCGGGACCGGATGCTGGCCAACATGGACGCCGCGCGCTGGGACTCCGTCCTCGCTGTGAACACCACGGCCCAGCTGGCCATGAACGAGGCGTTCCTCGCCGAGGACGCCCGGGACGTGGCGGGCCACGGGCTGCGCATCGTGGGCCTGGCCTCCATCTCCGGCATCGCGGGCAACCGCGGCCAGACGAACTACGCGGCATCCAAGGCCGGGGTGATCGGCCTGACCGCGGCCTCCGCACCGGTCCTCGCGGCCCGTGGGGGCACGATCAACGCGGTGGCCCCGGGCTTCATCGAGACCGAGATGACCGCGAAGATCCCGCTCGCCACGCGCGAGGTGGGCCGGAGGCTCAACTCGCTGCAGCAGGGCGGCCTGCCGCAGGACGTGGCCGAGACGGTGGCCTGGCTCGCCTCGGACGCCGCAGGCGGCACCAACGGGGCCACGCTGCGGGTCTGCGGCCAGTCGAAGCTGGGGGCGTGAGGATGCAGACCACGCAGCTGTCCGCCCCGCCCTCCCTCGCCCGGCTCTACGCCCGGGCCGCCAGGCAGGCCGCCACGGACGCCGTCGTCCGTCGGCGCCGTCCCCGCGAGCTCCCGGACCGTCAGGTGGTCGTGACCGGCCACCGCATCCCGGCCGAGGCCGTGACCGCGTGGCGCGGGGCCGTCGGGTCCGCGGATCCGGCGGACCTGCCCTCGGTCCTGGTGCACACCCAGGTGTTCGGTGCGGCGATGGAGCTGATGGCCGACCCCGAGTTCCCACTGCCCCTGCCCGGACTGGTGCACCTGAGCAACACCGTCCTGCACCACCGGCCCGTCGCGGCGGAGACCCCGCTGCGCGTCACCGCGCGTGCGGTGGGTCTTGTCCCGCACCACGCGGGTACCGCCGTGGACGTCGTCGTGACCGTCGAGGGGCCCGGCGACGACGGCGGGGAGGCACTGCTGTGGGAGGGCGTCTCCCGGTACCTCGCCAAGGGCGTCCACCTCTCCGGCCTGCGTCCCGAGCGGCCCGCCCGCGAGGACTTCGTGCCCCCGACGCCGACCGCCCAGTGGCGCTTCGGGACGGGGGCCGGACGCCGGTATGCGGGCGTCTCCGGAGACTGGAACCCGATCCACCTGACGGGCGTCTCGGCCCGACTGTTCGGCATGAAGGGCGCGATCGCCCACGGGATGTTCCTGGCCGCCCGGATGCTCGAGGGCCGTGAGCCGGCCGGCGCCGGGTTCCGCTGGCACATCGACTTCGAGGCGCCCGTCGTGCTGCCGACCACCATGGCCGTCCGCTACGAGCCCGGGCCCGACGGCGGCACGCGCGTGTGCGGCTGGGATGCGCGGCGCCGGCGCCCGCACTTCTCCGGGGAGATCACTCCGCTCGGGTCCTGACGGCCACCGGGCCCGCGCACCGGCCCGCCGAGACTCGCTGTCTCGGCGGGCCGGTGCGTTCGGGCGGTCAGGCGTCCAGCCCGGGCGACCGCCGCGGCACGGCGGTGACGGCCTCGAGCAGCCCGTCCGCGTAGGCCTCCCACGAGTGACCGGCGGCGTGGCGCACGGCGCCGGTCCCCAGTGCCGCCCAGGCGTCACGATCCGCCAGGATCTCGGCCAGGGCATCGGCCCACGCCTCGGGGGTGCCCGCCGTCACGTGGCGGCCGGACACGCCGTCGAGGACCGCGTAGACCAGTCCGCCGACCCGGTGCGCCAGCACGGGCGTGCCGCAGGCCTGTGCCTCGAGGGCGACCAGGCCGTAGGTCTCGGACGCGCTCGGCATCGCCACGACGTCCGCCGCCCGGAACTGGGCGGCCAGGGCGGGCGCGGGCACCGGCCCGGAGAACGTCACCAGGTCGGCGACCCCCTCCCGCGCGGCCAGGCCCGCCAGGTCCAGCTCGTCGTCCCCCGAAGCGGCCCCGTTCACGTGCAGGCGCACCCCCGGGTCGGCGCCCGCGCCACCGGCCCGCTCGCGCAGCACCCCGAGGGCGGCCACGAGCAGGTGCGGGCCCTTGTGCCGCTGCACGCGGCCGGCGAACAGGACGCGCAGGGCCCCGTCGTCCTCCGGGGCGCCCGGCCACTGCGCGGCGCCCTCCGGCGTGAACGTCTCGAGGTCGGCCCCGGGGGGCAGCACCCGGGTGCGGGCGCGGGGCACGTCCAGCAGCTCGCGCAGGTCGGCGACCTCGGCGGCGGAGTTGACCACGAGCAGGTCGGCCCGCTCGGCGACCTCGCGTTCGGCCTCGACCCGGGCGTCCGGCTCGCGCAGCTCGGGGTCCTCGAGCATCTTCGCCGCCGCCGTGGTGTGCATGGTCTGCAGGTACGGGGCGTGGGCCGCCCGCGCCAGCGCCGCGGCGGTGGACCCGGAGAGCCAGTAGTGGCCGTGCACGAACGCGACGGGCGGGGCGTCCGCGCCACCGAGGACGGGACCGCCCGGCACGGCGTCCGAGGCGAGCCAGTCCAGGGCCGCGCGGGTGAACTCGGCGCCGAGTCCCGCCAGCTCCTCCTTGGGCACGGGAGCGGACGGCCCGGCGGCGAGGTCCACGACCGTGACCGGCGGGGCCTGCCCGCCGGCGTCCACCATCCGGACCCGTGCGCCATCCGCTCCCACCGGCTCCTCCGCCCGGGTCAGCAGGATCATCCGCACGCCCCGGCGGGCCAGGGCCACGGCGGCCTGCCGCACGTAGACGTTCATGCCGCCGGCGTCGCCGCGGCCGGGCTGGGCCAGGGGGGAGGTGTGCAGGCTGACCCCGATCCCCACCGGCACGGACGCGCGCAGTTCGGCGTCCACGGCGTCGAACAGCCGGGCCGCCGACGCCGAGTCCGCCAGGTCCTCGACGGAGACCATCCGTCCGGCGCCGTCGCCGAGGGGCACGGTCCAGTTCGGGTACTGGTCCTGGAGGGTGCCGGGCTGGTTCTGGATGCGCCGCTCGCCCACGGCGTCCACGAGCGCCACGCTGTGCAGGGCCGAGGGCGCCTGCGCGAGCAGGCGGTGCAGGGCCACGATCTGGCGTTCCCGCACCTCGGGGCCGGCCTCGGGGACGTCCACGTCCGCCTCGGCGAGCAGCCCGCGCCGGGCCGCGGCGGCGAGGAAGGCGCGCACCTCCTCCGCCGACCGCCGGCGTTCCTGGGCGACGTCCACGGTGTAGAGGCCCAGCCGTTCGCGCAGGTCCACCTGGACGCCCTCGAGGTAACCGGCCGTGGGCGGCAGGTCGTGCGTGTTCACCGCCGCCATGGCCAGCCGCCGGTAGCGCTCCGGCGGGGTGGGCTCGCCGTCCTCCTGTTCGAACCAGAGGATCGACGTGCCGAGCACGCCGGCCTCGGCCAGGCGGCGCTGCACCCACGGCTCGAACGTGCCGAGGTCCTCGCCCACCACGACGACGCCGGCCCGCTCGGCCTCGAGCGTGAGCACGGCGAGCATCGCCTCGTGGTCGTATTCGACGTACGCGCCCTGGGTGGCACCGGCGCCCTCCGGGATCCACCACAGGCGGAACAGCCCCAGGACGTGGTCCATCCGGATGCCGCCCGCGCCGCGCAGCACGGTGCGCAGCATGTCCCGGAACGCGGCGTAGCCGGTCTCGGCCAGGCGGCGCGGATGCCAGGGGTGCTGCGACCAGTCCTGGCCCAGCTGGTTGAACAGCTCGGGCGGCGCGCCGACGGACATGGTCGGCACCAGCACGTCCCCGAGCATCCACGCGTCCGCGGTCTCGCGGGTCGCCCCGACTGCCAGGTCCACCATGACGCCCATGCGCATGCCGGCCGCCCGGGCCCGCTCCTGCACGCCGGCGAGCTGCTCGGCGGCGATCCACTGCACCCAGCGGTGCAGGTCGACGTCGGTCGCGCGTTCGACGCGGACCCGCTCCGCCTCGACCCCGCCCGGCGCCCAGGCCGGGTCGGCGAGATCGGGTCCGGTGCCGTCGCCGTCCAGCCGCAGGACGGACCAGAGGGCGAAGTCGTCCAGGCCCGGGCCGGCCTCGGCGCGGAACCGTGCGTAGGCGGCCTCGCGCTCGGGGGAGCGGGGCACCTCGTGCACGCGGCGCAGCGCGGGCCACAGGACGGCGGCGACGGCGGCCCGATCGATCCGGCCGGTGCGCTCCAGCTCCGCCTGGACGCGGGCGCCGGCCGACCGCAGCTCCGCCTGCTCCGCGGCGGGCAGGTCGGCGAACTCGGGGATCGAGGGCACGTGCACGACCAGCGCCGAGAGGAACCGACGGGAGACGGGGGAGTAGGGGGAGTCCGCCGGATGGGGGCCGGGCTCGATCGCGTGCAGGGGGTGCAGCAGCAGGAAGTCGGCACCGTGCCGGGCGACGATCTCGGCCAGGGACGCCATGTCCGCCGCGTCGCCGATGCCCCACGAGTCCGCCGAGGTCACCGAGTAGCCCTGCGCGGCCGCGCCCCAGCCGCGGCGCTCGAGGAAGGGACGCGCCGTGCTCAGCCGGGTCGGGGCGCAGACCAGGACCGCGGAGGCGGTGGAGCCGGAGCCGCTGGTCACCTCCAGCCGGTGCCAGCCCGGGGCGAGGTCGGCGGGGATCTGAACGTGGACGCGCTCGCGTTCGACGCCGTCCACGAGGCGGACCTCGGACACCGGCTCGCTCACGCTCACCTCGAGGGTCCGCCCGTCCTCCGTGCGCACGCGGGCCACGACCGGCTCGCCCGCGGCCACGTGGCACGGCACGGACAGGCGGTGGCCGGACCGGGCGGCCACGGTGGGCGGGAGCACGTCCCGCCAGGGGGCCGTCTCCGCCTCCTCCAGCGCCTCGGCCAGAGCGGCGACCCCGTCCGGACGGACCGACACCCCGAGGGCGGCGAGCACCTTCACGAGGGCCTCGTCCGGCACGGTCTGGGCCGAGCCGTCCTGCCCGACGTACTCGGGCTGCACCCCGTGGGCTCGCGCGAGCCGGTGCAGCAGTGCGGGGGCTTCCAGGGCCATCGGGTCCTCCATGCCGTCGTGCGGTTCCACCGACGGCGCCTGCCGTCGCACGGACACCACTCTAGAGGGGACGCCGGGCCGGGGAACACGCAGGGCCCCGGTCGTGACGACCGGGGCCCTGCTGCTCGACGAGCGGTGCGCGAGGGGGGACTTGAACCCCCACGTCCTTGCGGACACAGCGACCTCAACGCTGCGCGTCTACCAATTCCGCCACTCGCGCTCATCGGTGGAGCCCTGGGAGAGGCTCCGTCGCCCACCGCACTCCGGTCCTGTCCGGTCCGTCCCGCTCCAGGCAACTCGAGAAAGATAGCACGGGTTCGGGCTAGGCTCAAAACCATGGTCGAGAACATCGAGAACCCCGCCCGCTCGCGCCCCGAGGACCGCGTCGTGGAGATCTGCCGCGACCTCATCCGGATCGACACCACCAACCGCGGGGGCAACGTCTCCGTCGGTGAGCCTGAGGCCGCGGAGTACTGCGCCCGGCTCATGACCGAGGCGGGGATGACCCCCCGCTTCTTCGAGTCGGCGCCGGGCCGGGTCTCCGTCGTCGGACACCTGCCGGGCTGGGATCCGGAGGCGCCGGGGCTCGTCATCCACGGGCACACGGACGTGGTCCCCGCCGAGGCGGACGAGTGGAGCGTGGACCCGTTCGGCGCCGAGCTCAAGGACGGCATGATCTGGGGGCGCGGCGCCGTGGACATGAAGGGCATGGACGCCATGGTGCTCGCGGTGCTGCTGCACCTGGCCCGCACGGGCCGCCGGCCGCGGCGACCCCTGACGGTCGCGTTCTTCGCCGACGAGGAGGCCGGCGGCGTCTACGGCGCACGCTGGGTCGTGGACCACCACCCCGAGGTGTTCGACGGGTGCACCGAGGCGATCTCGGAGGTGGGGGGCTTCTCCACCGAGGTGCACGGCTCGCGCGCCTACCTCGTGCAGACCGCGGAGAAGGGGCTCGCCTGGCTCAACCTCACCGCGGAGGGCGCCCCCGGGCACGGCTCGGCCCCGCACCCGGACAACGCGGTCACCCGGCTGGCCGGCGCCATGACCCGCATCGGCGGGCACGAGTGGCCGCTCGTGTACACCAAGACCACGCGCGCGCTGCTCGAACAGGTGGCCGAGATCATGGGCGTGGACTTCGATGAGACGGACCCGACGCCCCAGCTCGACGCGCTCGGGCAGGCCCGTTCCTGGGTGGCCGGCACCCTGCGCACCTCGTCCAACCCGACGGGGCTGACCGCCGGCTACAAGCACAACGTCATCCCGTCCTCGGCCACCGGCACCGTGGACGTCCGCCTGATCCCCGGGGAGGAGGAGTCCGCCCTCGCCACGATCGCCGAGCTCGCCGGCCCCGAGGTGACCATCGCACCCGAGCACCGGGACGTCGCCCTGGAGACCCCCTTCTCCGGAGACCTGGTGGAGCTGATGATCGCCGCGCTGCAGGCGGAGGACCCCGAGGCCCAGGTGCTGCCGTTCATGCTCGGCGGGGGCACGGACAACAAGTCCCTCTCCCGGCTGGGCATCACCGGCTACGGCTTCGCGCCCATGCGCCTGCCTGCCGACCTGGCCTTCACGTCCCTGTTCCACGGCATCGACGAGCGGGTGCCCGTGGACGCGCTCGAGTTCGGCTGCCGGGTGCTCGAGCGGATGCTGGAGCCGCGCTGATCCGGGCAGCGGGCGGCGACGACGGCCGGGGCGCCGTCGTCGCGCCCGCGCCTCAGAGGGTCTGCAGGGTCGAGGCCACGCGCATCACCCGGCGGCGCATCCAGTAGCGGCGCGCCCCGTCACGGTAGTGCACGGAGCGCTGCAGCTCCCATTGGCCGTACTCCGCGTGCTCCACGAGGCGCCGCCGGGCGTCGGCGAGGGACTCGTGGGCGGCGACCGTCATCACCAGGTACTCCCACTTCTGTCCGCGGGAGATCGCGTCGAGGGTCGAGGACATCAGCTGTTCACGCACCCGCCCATCCTGGCAGACGGCGTCGGGTCCGGCGGCCGGTCCCGTACGGCCCACCCCTGGCCGCGTCACCGGCCACCGGGTTACCGTTCACCCATGAGCTCTGACGCCCGCATGGCCCTCGAGGCCCTCACCACCGCCCTGAACGAACACCTCGTGGCCGCGCAGAACAAGCGGGGCGAGGACGACCCCGCCGTCGAAGCCGCCTTCTTCGCCGTGGCCGACGCCTTCGAGGCCTACGAGGACGCCCTGTACGCGGACACCGAGGAGGTCACCCCGCTCGACCTCTTCGACGACGAGGACGACGACGACTGACCGTCCTGCTCGTGACGGATCGCACGGCCCCGGGTTCCCACCCGGGGCCGTCGCGTACAGTGACCCTCCGTGACGTGGATCGAAGCCATCATCCTGGGCCTGGTGCAGGGCCTCACGGAGTTCCTGCCCATCTCCTCCTCCGCCCACATCCGCATCGTGGGCGAGTTCCTGCCCTCCGCGACCGACCCGGGGGCGGCCTTCACGGCCATCACGCAGCTCGGCACGGAGCTGGCGGTCCTCATCTACTTCTGGCGCGACATCACCCGCATCATCGGCCGGTGGTGCGCCGCGGTCACGGGGCGGATCCCGCACTCGGACCCCGATGCGCGCATGGGCTGGCTGATCATCGTGGGCTCGATCCCGATCGCGGTCCTGGGCCTGCTGCTGGAGGATTGGATCGACACGGAGTTCCGCTCGCTGTGGATCACGGCGACCATGCTCATCGTGTTCGGCGTCCTGCTCGCCCTGGCGGACCGGCTCGGCCGTCAGACCAAGCCGCTCGAGAAGCTCACCGTGCGGGACGGCGTCCTCTACGGCCTGGCCCAGGCCCTCGCGCTGATCCCGGGCGTCTCGCGCTCCGGCGGCACCATCGCGGCCGGCCTGGCCATGGGCTACACCCGGCCCGCCGCCACCCGCTACGCGTTCCTGCTGGCGGTGCCCGCCGTGTTCGCCTCCGGCCTGTACAAGCTGTACACCTCGCTCACCGATCCCGGCACGCAGGGTCCGTACGGCATGGGGGAGACGCTGGTCGCGACCGCGATCGCCTTCGTGGTGGCCTACGCGGTCATCGCCTGGCTCATGCGCTTCATCAGCACCAACTCGTACCTGCCGTTCGTCTGGTACCGCATCCTCCTGGGCGGCGTCCTGTTCGCCCTGCTGGGCGCGGGCGTCATCAGCGCCTGAGCCCGCTCCCGCCGCCGGGCATGGCGGCCCGGCACCGCCGAACCACCCCGATCTGAGGAGTCCCGTGAAGTCCTGGAGCACCCCCGCCCCGCCCGCCGTGCCGAGCCGCCCCGACCGGCTGCGGCTGCACGACACCGCCACGGGACGGACCCGGCATCCGGGCAACGACGCGCAGCGCGCCTCGCTGTACGTCTGCGGGATCACCCCGTACGACGCAACGCATCTCGGCCACGCGAGCACCTATGTGGCCTTCGACCTGCTGCACCGCTACTGGCGCGCGGCCGGTCTCGAGGTCGCCTACGTCCAGAACGTGACCGACGTGGACGACCCCCTGCTCGAGCGGGCCGAGGCGACCGGCGTCGACTGGCGCGCGCTCGCCGAGGAGCAGACCGACCTGTTCCGTGCGGACATGGCCGCCCTCGAGGTGCTCGCCCCGGACCACTACGTCGGCGCGACCGAGGCGGTGGGCCTGGTGGTGGACGCCGTCGAGACGATGCTGGCGGCGGGCCGGGCCTACCGCGTGCCGGGCGGCGACGGCGAGCCCGACGGGGACGTCTACTTCGACGTCCGCGCGGCCCAGTCCGCGACCGACTGGCGCCTCGGACAGGTCTCCGCGATGGGCCTGGACGAGATGGCCGCGGTGTTCCCGGAGCGGGGAGGCGATCCCGACCGCCCCGGCAAGCACGACCCGCTGGACCCGCTGCTGTGGCGCGTGCACCGCGAGGGCGAGCCTGCCTGGGACGGTCGGTCGCTCGGCTCCGGCCGGCCCGGCTGGCACATCGAGTGCTCCGTGATCTCCCGGGCCCACCTGCCGGCGCCGTTCACGGTGCAGGGCGGCGGCTCCGACCTGCGGTTCCCGCACCACGAGTTCTCCGCCGCGCACGCCACCGCCGTCGACGGCCTGCCGCTCGCGCACACCTACGCGCACACCGGCATGGTGGCCCTGGACGGCGAGAAGATGTCCAAGTCCCTCGGCAACCTCGAACTCGTCTCCCGCCTGCGGGCGCGGGGCGTCGCGCCGGTGGCCGTCCGCGCGGCGATCCTCGCGCACCACTACCGGTCGGACTGGGAGTGGTCCGAGCAGGTGCTGGCCGACGCCCAGGCGCGGGTGGCCCGTTGGCGCGCCGCCCTGGGCGGACCGCATGCCGCCGCCGGCGTCGCCGTGCTGGACGCGGTGCACGCGGCGCTCTCGGACGACCTAGACGCCCCCCGCGCGCTGGAGGCCCTCGACGCATGGGCGGCCGGCACCCTGCCGGGCCTGGCCGAGGCCGCCGCCGACCCGGTGCCGGTGGTCGACGTCGTGGCGGCGCTGCTGGGTCTGCGCCTGCGCTGACCCCGCCGCGCGCGGCCGGGCGTCAGCGTCCGCCGCGCCCGCGCAGGTAGCGCTCGAACTCCCGCGCGATCGACTCGCCCGAGGCCTCCGGCAGCTGCTGGGTGTCCTGGGCCTCCTCGAGCTGCCGGACGTAGGCGGCGACGTCGGGGTCCTCGGCGGCCAGCTCGTCCACGCCGCGCTGCCAGGCCCTCGCGTCGTCCTCCAGCCCGCGCGTGGACACGCTCACGTGCAGCAGGTCCTCGACCGCCTCGACCAGCCCGAGCAGCGTCTTGGGGGAGGGCGCCTGGGCCACGTAGTGGGGCACCGTCCCCCACAGTGAGAGGCTCGGCAGGCCGCGGCGCGCGGCCTCGTCCGCGATGACGCCGATGATCCCGGTGGGCCCCTCGTAGACCGGACGGTCCGCGCCGACGGCCACCCGCACGTCCACGAGCGGCGAGGTCGGGCGGGCGCGCAGGGGCCGGGTGTGGGGCACGTCCGCCAGCAGCGCGCCCAGCGTCACGACGGCGTCCACGTCACGCGCGTCGGCCGCCGTGAACAGCTCCTCGAGGAACGCGCGCCACCGCACGTTCGGCTCCACGCCGACGGCGAGGAGCACACGCACCCCGTCCGGCGGGGCGGCCTCGCCCGCGACGGGCCGACCCTCACGGTCCAGGAGCGCCTCGTGCAGGGTGACCGCCGGCCAGTCCAGCGTCCCCAGCCCGTCGGCGTCGCGCCGGACCAGGGGTCGAGTGACCTGGTAGTCGTAGAACTCGCCGTCGCACACCCGTCCCGCGTCCGCCGCGTCCCACTGCTCCCGCAGCGCGCCCAGGGCCCCGGTCGCGGCCTCCCCGGCGTCGTTCCACCCCTCGAAGGCCAGCAACAGGACCGTGGGGGCCCGCCGCCCGGCCTCGAGCGCGTCCACGGTCGCCGTCAGGTGGGTCCGCAGCGGGCCCAGGACGTCGTCCGGCTGGTCCTCGGAGGTAGCGTCGGTCATGGCGGCCAGCCTAGACACGGCCCGACGACGGGGCCACGGCCCGCGACCCGCCCGGCACACCCCGACGGCGACGCTCGATAGGATGCACTCCATGTCCCGCCACCCCGCGCCCGCCCCGGACGACCGTGCCCGCCGCCTGCCGCGCGCCGTCCTGTGGGACATGGACGGCACCCTCGTGGACACCGAGCCCCTGTGGAACGCCGTCCAGCGCCGCCTGGTGGTCGAGCACGGCGGCACCTGGTCGGAGGACCTGGCCGCCTCCCTCGTGGGACGCCCCCTGGACGAGGGAGCGCGCCGCCTGCAGGAGGCCGGGCTGGACCTGCCCGTGCAGCGGATCATCGACCTGACGATGCGCGAGGTCGTCCAGGGGGTCGTCAGCGGGGTGCCGTGGCGGCCGGGCGCCCGGGAGCTGCTCGTCGCGCTCGCCGAGGCCGGCGTGCCGGGCGCCCTCGTGACGATGTCCCATGCCCCGCTGGCCCGCGCGCTGGCCGAGCGGGCGCCGGCGGGCACGCTGGACGTCGTCGTCTCGGGGGACATGGTCTCCCGGGGCAAGCCCGACCCGGAGGCGTACCGGCTGGGCCTGCAGCTGCTGGCCGAGCGGACACCGGGGCTGACGGCCGCCGACTGTGTGGCGGTCGAGGACTCCCCGGTGGGCGTCGGCGCGGCCGTGGCCGCGGGCCTGCCGACGGTCGGCGTGCCCAGCGTGCTGCCGCTGCCGGCAGGGCTCGCGACCGTCGAGTGGACGACGCTCGCCGGCCGCACGCCGGCCGACCTCGCCGCGGTCCGCCGGATCGCCGCCGCGCGCGGGCCCGGGGCGGACGGGGCCGGATGAGCGGGCCCGCCTCCGTCCGGCTGGGCACGATCGCCGGCGCACCGGTGCGCCTGTCCTGGTCCTGGCTCCTGATCGCCGCGGTCATCACCCTCGCGTTCGGCCCGCAGATCCAGCGCGCGCTGCCCTCGCTCGACGGCGGCGCCTACGCCGTGGCCCTGGGGTACGCCGTGCTCCTGGCCCTCTCCGTCCTGGTCCACGAGGCCGCCCACGCCCTCACCGGCCGTGCCTTCGGCCAGCGCACCGAGGAGATCGCGCTCACCCTGTGGGGTGGGCACACCCAGTTCCGCAGCCCGTCCTCCCGACCGCTGGACACGGTGCTCACCGCGATGGCCGGCCCCGCCGCGAACCTCGTGCTCGCGGGCCTCGCCCACCTGGCGGCCGGCGCCGTGTCCGGCCCGTCCGTCCCCGCCCTGCTGCTCGAGGTCACGGTGTGGGCCAACCTCCTCCTGGCGGCGTTCAACGCGCTGCCGGGCACCCCGCTCGACGGCGGCCGCATGGTCGAGTCCGCCGTCTGGGCCGCCACCGGCTCCCGGGCCCGCGGCGTCGAGGCGGCCGGCTGGGCCGGGCGCGTCGTCGCGGTGGGCGTCCTCGCGGCCGTGCTCGGCCCGCCGATCCTCGCGGGCCGCGCGCCGGACCTGTTCGTCGTCGTCCTGGTGGCCTGGGTCGCCCTCACCCTGTGGCGGGGCGCGGACGACGCCGTGCGCCACGGGCGCTGGAGCCGCCGGCTGGAGACCCTGCGGCTCGAGCAGGTCGAGACGCCCGCCGTCGCCCTGCCCGAGCACCTCTGCGTCGCCGAGGCCCTGGCCCAGGCGGACGGCGGCCGCCGCGCCGTCGTGGCCGTGGACGGGGCCGGCCGGCCCCGCGGCGTGCTGGACCTCACGGCCGCGGCGAGCCTGACCCCGGCGCGCCGCACGACCACCGCCCTGGCCGCGGTCGCCGTCGCGCTGGCCCCGGAGGCCGTCCTCGTCCGCGATGACGTCCCCGCCGCCGGCCCCGGCCTGGCCGCCCGCCTGGCCGACCCCCAGACCCCCGTGTGGGTGCTGACCGACGCGCACGGCCTCGTGCGCTCCGTGGTGCCCCGCGAGACGATCCTCGCCGCCGTCGACGCGACGCGGCGTCCCTGAACCGAAGGAGCCTCCCCATGACCGAACCCACCGGCGTGAGCGCGCGCCGCGGCCCCCTGCGGGCCGGCCAGCGCGTGCAGATCAAGGACGCGAAGGGCCGCCTCAACACGATCACCCTGCTGCCCGGCGGGGAGTTCCACAGCTATCAGGGCGTGCTGCGGCACGACGACCTGATCGGCGGATTCGAGGGCGTCGTGGTCGAGAACTCGGCCGGCCAGCCATACCAGGTGCTGCGCCCCCTGCTGAACGACTTCGTCCTGTCCATGCCCCGCGGCGCCACGGTGGTCTACCCGAAGGACGCGGCGCAGATCGTGCAGCAGGCGGACGTCTTCCCGGGCGCCGTCGTGGTCGAGGCCGGCGTGGGCTCCGGCGCCCTGTCCATGTCCCTGCTGCGCGCCGTGGGCGACCACGGTCGCCTGCACTCCTACGAGCGCCGCCCGGAGTTCGCGGACGTCGCCCGGGCCAATGTGGAGGCCTTCTTCGGCGCCGAGCACCCCGCCTGGTCGGTGCATCTCGGCGACGCGCAGGAGGAGATGCCCAAGGTCCACGAGCCGGGCTCCGTGGACCGGGTGGTCCTGGACATGCTGGCCCCCTGGGAGTGCCTCGACGCCGTCGCCGAGGTCCTGGCCCCCGGCGGTGTGTGGCTGAACTACGTGGCCACCGCCACCCAGCTCTCCCGCGTGGCCGAGGCCATCCGGGACTCGGGCCGCTTCACGCAGGTCGAGGCCAACGAGACCCTCGT
Organism: Micrococcus luteus; assembly: GCF_014138885.1. Taxonomy (NCBI): domain Bacteria; kingdom Bacillati; phylum Actinomycetota; class Actinomycetes; order Micrococcales; family Micrococcaceae; genus Micrococcus; species Micrococcus luteus. The sequence goes on along the minus strand of NZ_JACJIK010000001.1, from coordinate 253,822 downwards.
GCGCGGCTGGCACCTGGACGGGCTCGCCGTGCGCCCCGACCACCGCATGGTCGCGCACACCGGCTTCCTGCTCACGGCCCGCCGCCTGGCCTCGGGCGAGGAGGCGCTGCGTCTGAAGAAGCGCTCCAAGGTCTCCGAGTTCAAGGCCGAGGACGTCGAGGCCTGGCAGCCGGCCGACGAGGCCCGGTGGACGCCCGAGGCGCTCGGCGAACGGCCGGTCACGGACAAGAAGGCGCGCAAGGCGGCGAAGGAGGCCCGCCTCATGGCCGCGCGGTCACGCGCCGCCGAGCAGAGCGTGGACGCGTACGGTGGGAGGACCCCGACCGGGGAGCAGGACTGAGTGGACGGAGCACCGGTGGACCACCACGCGCAATCAGGCACGGAGCACGCCGAGCAGCGCCTCGCCGAGGCGCGGGAGCTGCTGCGGCAGTCCCAGGCCGAGGCCGAACGGCTGCGGCACCAGCTGCAGTCCGCCCAGCGGCACGCCGCCGGCCTGAGCGAACGCCGCCGGGCCGCTGAGGCCCAGACGCAGACGGCCGCCCGCAACAACCGGCGCATGGTCGAGCTGCTCGAGGCCACGCGCGCCGAGATCACCACGCTCAAGGAGAACCTGGACGCCGTCACGCATCCGCCGTTCACCTTCGCCACCCTCGAGGCCGTCCACGCCCCGCGCGAGCCCGAGGAGGGCGTGGAGACCGGCGCCGTGGTGCGCGGGGGAGCGGACGTCGTGCAGAACGGCCGGCGGCTGCGCGTGACGGTCTCCCCGCTGCTCGACGCCGCCCGCCTCACCCCCGGCGCCCAGGTGCTGCTGGATGAGTCCAGCTCGATCGTCGGCGTCGCCCCGGGCACGGGGTCGGGTCAGCTGCTGCGCGTCAAGGAGGCGCTGCCCGACGGCGGCCTCGTCCTGGCCGGCACGGCGGACGAGGAGCGCGTGGTGCGGCGCGCGCCCGCGCTGGAGGGCGTCGACCTGCGCCACGGGGACGCCGTCACCGTGGACGCCCGCGTCGAATGGGCGCTGCGGCGGGTCGAGCTGTCCGAGGTGGACGAGGTGCTGCTGGAAGAGGTCCCGGACGTCACGTTCGAGGACATCGGCGGCCTCGGCCCGCAGATCGACCGGATCCGCGAGGCCGTCGAGATCCCGTTCCTGCACCCCGAGGTCTACCGCGAGCACGGCCTGCGCGCCCCCAAGGGGATCATGCTGTACGGCCCGCCCGGCACCGGCAAGACCATGCTCGCCAAGGCCGTGGCCAACGCCCTCTCGGCCCGCAGCGCGGACGGCGAGCGCTCGTTCTTCCTCAACGTCAAGGGGCCCGAGCTGCTGAACAAGTACGTGGGCGAGACCGAGCGGCAGATCCGCGTCATCTTCGACCGGGCCCGCGAGAAGGCCGACGCCGGCTTCCCCGTGGTCATCTTCTTCGACGAGATGGAGTCGCTGTTCCGCACGCGCGGCTCCGGCGTCTCCTCGGACGTGGAGACCACGATCGTCCCGCAGCTGCTCACCGAGATCGACGGCGTCGAGGCCCTCGAGAACGTGATCGTCATCGGCGCCTCCAACCGCGAGGACATGATCGACCCGGCCGTGCTCCGCCCCGGCCGACTGGACGTGAAGATCCGCGTGGACCGTCCCGACGCCGCCGGCGCCGCGGAGATCATGGCCAAACACCTCACCGCGGACGTGCCCCTGCACGCCGACGACGTCGCCGCGGCCGGCTCCGCGGACGCGGCCCGCGCGACGCTCATCGCCCGGACGGTCGCCGCCCTCTACGACCGCGGCGGAGACACCGCGCTGGCGGAGCTGACGGACGTGTCCGGCACGACCCACGCCCTGCACCTGGCCGACCTCGTCTCGGGCGCTGTGGTGGCCGACGTCGTGGACCGCGCCAAGCGGCACGCGGTGCGCGACTACCTGGCCGCCGGCCAGGCCCCGGCCGCGCTCGGCGTCCGCGAGGGCCACCTGCGCGAGGCCGTGGCCGCGGTGCTGGAGGACCAGACGGACCTGCTGGCCACGGTCGCGCCCGCCGAGTGGGCGCGCACCTCCGGCTGGCGCGGTCCTCGGCTGCGCTCGCTGCGCATGGTCCGGGGGGTCGAGGCATGAGCGCGTTCGGCCGCGGGGCCGCGGACGGCTTCGCCCGGGCCGTCGACGTCGGCCCGACCCCCGCCTTCGAGGGCCAGCGCCGGCTTTTCCACGGCGCGGCCGTTCCCCCGAACGGGCGGGACGCCGCCGGCTGGGGCGTGCACCGGGTGATGGGCACGGAGACCGAGTTCGGCATCCACGCGCCGGCCAGCCCGGGGGCGCACCACAGCGTGCTCTCGGTCGAGCTCGTGAACGCGTACGCGGACCTGGCGACCCGGTCCGGCTCGGCGGTGGCCGGCACGGAGTGGGACTACACGGGGGAGTCGCCGCTCGTGGACGCCCGCGGCTGGCGGCTGCCGCGTTCGGCGGCGCACCCCTCGCAGCTGACCGACGAGGCGCTCGTGGGCCCGGACGGGGAGCCCGTGCACCTGCTGCTGTCCACCGTGCTGGCCAACGGCGCGCGCTGGTACGTGGACCACGCCCACCCAGAGTACTCGTCGCCGGAGACGACCACCCCGCGGGACGCCATGGTGTGGGACGCCGCCGGGGACCTGGTCGCCCAGGCGGCGGCCGAGCACATCGGCCAGGCCGAGGGCGCCCCGGAGGTGCTGGTCTACAAGAACAACGTGGACGGCAAGGGCCAGTCCTACGGCGCGCACGAGAACTACCTCGTGGCCCGGTCCCTCGACTTCGAGGAGCTCACCGCCGTCCTGCTGCCGTTCTTCGCGGCGCGGCAGGTGCTCGTGGGCGCGGGCCGCGTGGGACTCGGCCCGGCGGGGGAGCGGCCGGGCTTCCAGCTGTCCCAGCGGGCCGACTACTTCGAGGAGCCCGTGGGCCTGGAGACCACGATCCACCGGCCGATCGTCAACACGCGGGACGAGCCGCACGCCCGCCCCGAGGCCTACCGCCGACTCCACGTGATCATCGGCGACGCGACTCTGAGCCAGCACGCCACGTGGCTGCGGATGGGCATGACCGCGCTCGTCCTCGCGATGGCCGAGGCCGGGACGGCGCCCCGGCTCACCCTGGACGACCCGGTGGCCGCGTTGCAGACGATCAGCCACGACCCGGGCCTGCGGGCCACGGTGCCCCTGCTCGAACGCACCGCGGACGGCCCCGTGCGCCGGCACTGGACCGGGCTGCAGATCCTGCGGTCCTACCTGGACGCGGCCCGCGCCCACTGCGCCGCCTTCGGGGCGGCGGATCCGCAGACGCGCGAAGTGCTGGACGCCTGGGCCGTCGACCTCGACGACGCCACCGCGGATCCGCTGTCCCTGAGCGACCGCGCCGACTGGGCGGCCAAGCTGCGCGTCCTCGAGGGCCTGCGGGCCCGCACGGGCGCGGACTGGACCGACCCCCGCCTCGCGATGGTGGACCTGCAGTACGCCGACCTCCGCCCGGCCCGCTCCCTGCACCGCCGCCTCGTGGCCGCCGGCGCCCTCCGGACGCTCGCCGACGAGGCGGAGATCCGTGCCGCCGTCGGCATGCCGCCGCGGGCCACCCGCGCGTGGACCCGCGGCAACCTCGTGGGCCGCCACGGTGACCGCGTGGCCGGCGCCGCGTGGGAGACCCTGCTGCTGCGCGGGGCGGGGGAGCGGGTGCACCGGCTGCACCTGGCCGAGCCGCTGGTGGGCGCCGCCGTGGACCTGCCCGGCTGGTGGGAGGACGCCGCCGCGCCCCGGCCCGACGACGAGGCGCTCGTGGCCACGCTGCCGCCGCTGTTCGGCGCGCGGGCCTGAGGCGAGGGCGGGCGCTCAGCCCGTGACGGCCGCGCGCACGCGGCCCAGCAGGGCGTCCGCCCGCGCGACGAGACGGTCCGCCCGGTCGACGTCGATGCGCAGGACGCCCTCCAGGCCCTCGTCGCGGAGGGGGCCCAGGTTGGTCTCGAGGGTCACCGCGGCGGCGGTGAGGCCGCCCCGGACGCAGCCGAGCGCCGCACCGACGTCGGAGAGCACGTTCGGGTTCGCCGCGTCCAGCACACGCTCGGCCAGGTCCAGCGCACGCTCGGCGACGTCGACGATCCCGCGGGGCGGCCGGACGGCCTCGGCCAGGGCGGCCTGGATCGCGGCCGAGCGCCGGGCCCGGTCCTCCGGGGTGTCGCGGGGCAGCCCGAACGCCTCGGCCACGGCGCCGAAGCCCCGCTCGTCGCCGTCGGCGAGGCCGAGGCACGCCGCGATCAGGCCCTCCGATGCCCGGGCGTCCTCCTCGGCCGCGCTGAACCGGGCCGCCATGGCCAGCAGTCCGGCGCCCTCGGCGACCGCGAGCGCGCCCGTCGCGCCGCCGCCGGGGGTGGGCTCGCCGGAGGCGAGGCGCCCCAGATAGCTCTCGATGCTCTCGTCGCGGATCATGCCCCCACGGTGCCAGACCGGGCCCGACCGCGGCCCGCCCTCAGGCGCGCTCCCAGGGGGCGACCGGCCCCGGGATGATCGTGAACAGCGGGTGCACGTCGGGGACGGGCGTGTCCGACCACCGTTCGAGCCAGGCGGGGCTGCGCGCGGCCAGCTTGGCGCACAGGTGACGCCACTCCAGGTCGCGCTGGCCCGTGGTGGCCGGGATCGGTGCGAGACCGGCGGGCGGGATGCGCACCGCGCCGTCGGGGGCGGGGCACGGCCGGTCGATCCGGGAGTGGTCGAAGCGATAGCCGCGCGCCGTGGCCTCGGCCTCGATGCCGGAGAAGAAGGCGCCGACGGCGCCGGACGGGTCCGGGTGCTCCCGGAACCTTAGCAGCTGCGGGTGGTCCCGGTACCCGCGCGTGCGGCCGGCCAGGACGGCCTGCGCGAGCAGGGCCTCGCGCCAGGCGCCCGTCAGGCCCTGGCGGTCGAGGTGGCGGGGGTGAAGGGTCCACAGACGCATGCCCCCATCCTGCCAGCGCGGGGCAACCCGGGGACGTGGGGCTGAAACGTGGCCCGCGCGTGGGGCAGGATGGGTGGACGCGGACGGAGCACACCGACCCGCGTCGACGCACGAGGAGGCCACCATGTCCCAGGAGCAGATCCGCCCACGCCCGTCCGGCGGCGACGACGAGACCGGCGCCGCGGCGGGCCAGGCGCACGTGAAGCCCGCGGCCCAGGACCAGGGCCTGGACAGCCTGCTGGACGAGATCGACTCGGTGCTGGAGTCCAACGCCGAGGAGTTCGTCAAGGGCTTCGTCCAGAAGGGCGGCCAGTGACCGACGCGGACCGCGCCCGCCGGATCTTCGGGCTGGAGACGGAGTACGGCGTCCAGCACTGGAACCCGCAGGGGCGCCCGCTCAGCCCCGAAGAGGTCGTCCGCTACCTCTTCCGGCCCGTCGTCGAGTGGGGGCGGTCCTCGAACGTGTTCGTGGCCAACGGCTCCCGGCTCTATCTCGACGTCGGGTCCCACCCCGAGTACGCGACCGCCGAGTGCTCGACGCTCGACGAGCTCATCGCCTCGGACGGGGCGGGGGACCTGCTGCTGCACGACCTCGTGGTCCAGGCCGAGGAGCGCATGGCCGCGGACGGGGTCGGCGGCCGGATCCACCTCTACCGCAACAACGCCGACTCCTCGGGCAGTTCCTACGGCTCCCACGAGAACTACCTGCTGCGCCGGCGCACCGAGTACCGGCGGCTCACCGAGGCGCTCGTCCCGTTCCTCGTCTCCCGTCAGATCCTCGTGGGCGCGGGCCGCGTCGTGCCCGCCGGCACGTGGCCCGAGGGCGAGGGCCCGGCCCACTTCGCGTTCTCCCAGCGCGCCGACTTCGTGCAGGACGGCGTGTCCTCCTCCACCACGCGGTCCCGGCCGATCATCAACACGCGGGACGAGCCGCACGCGGACGCCTCCGAGTACCGACGCCTCCACGTGATCGTGGGGGACACGAACCTCTCCGAGCACACCCACCTGCTGCGCTTCGGCGCCACCGACCTGCTGCTGCGGATGATCGAGGCGGGCTTCCCGCTCGGGGACCGCGTCGTCGCCCACCCCACCCGCGCGGTGCGGCAGATCTCCCACGACCTCACCGGCACGGCCCGCATCGCGCTCCGCGAGGGGGAGGCCTCCGCGCTCGAGCTGCAGGAGCACTACCTCGAGCGGGCCCGCGCCTTCGTCGCCGCGGAGGGTGCCCACCACGACCGGGTGGGGGAGATCCTCACCCTGTGGGGCGAGGTGCTCGACGCCGTCCGCACCGGTGACCGGTCCCGCATCGAGGACCGCATCGACTGGGCGATCAAGCTGCGCCTGCTGGAGGACTACCGGGCCCGCCACGACCTGGACTGGGGCTCACCCCGTCTCGCCCAGCTGGACCTGGCCTTCCACGACATCGACCCCGACCGGGGGCTGTTCCGCCTGCTGCTGCGGCGCGGCGCCGTCGCGCGCCTGCTGCCCGAGGACGCCGCCCGGTCCGCCGTGGAGACCGCCCCGCCCACCACCCGGGCCCGTGTGCGCGCGGACTTCGTGGCCCGTGCCCGGGAGCACGGCCTGGACTACGCCGTCGACTGGACGACCCTGAAGCTCACCGACCATCCGCTGCACGCGATCGTGACGAAGGACCCGTTCGACACGTCGTCGGCCGCCGTCGACCGGCTTTTCGGGCGGATCGCCTGACAGCGGACGTCCAGGACGCGCCATTAGGGTGACACGCATGAGTTCGTTCGAGACCCCCCAGCCCCCGGCGGCCCGCCGCCGTCGCCGCCTGCTGCCGCTGCTGTCCCTCGGCGCCGCGGGCCTGGTGCTGGCCACCGCCTGCGCCACCGGCGACGACGGCGCGGACCAGCCCCACAGCGACACCGCGTCGGCCTCCACGTCGGCCGCCCCCGAGCGGGCGGCCGTCGGCGAGGGCCAGGGGGAGCCGGACGCCCTGACGGGTGTCACCTTCACGGAGGGCGACGGCGGGGCGCCGACGGTCGAGATCGACGGGGAGATCGACACCGACCAGCCCACCACGCGGGTGCTGACCGCCGGCGAGGGGGATCAGGTGCAGGAGGGCGACGTCCTGAAGATGTCGATCGCCGTCGTCGATCCGGCCAGCGGCGAGGTGGTCGCCGAGAACTTCAGCGGCGAACCGGAAGCCGTGCCCGTGGACGACCAGCTCAAGTCCATGAACCCGGAGATCCACGAGATGCTGGTGGGCAGCGGTGCCGGCACGATCGTCGCCGCGTACAGCCCCGAGTACGACGTCCCCGTCCCGCAGACCGAGAGCGCGTCGCCGAGCGCCTCCCCCTCCACCCAGACGCAGCCCGCCCAGCTGTTCGTCTACAAGATCGACGCCATCCTGCCGAAGCAGGCCGAGGGCGAGGAGGTGACCGAGCGGGACGAGCGCCTGCCCGACGTCACCGTGGACGAGCAGAGCGGCCGGCCGAGCATCGCGAAGCCCGACGGCGAGGCGCCCCAGGAGCTGGTGGTCCAGCCCCTGATCGAGGGCGAGGGCCGCGAGGTCGGCGCGGACGACACCGTGACCGTGCAGTACGAGGGCGTGACGTGGTCCGACGGCGAGGTCTTCGACTCGTCCTGGGAGACGGGCCAGGCCATCACGTTCTCCCTCAACCGGGTCATCGAGGGCTGGAAGGAGGGTCTGGCCGGCCAGAAGGTGGGCTCGCGCGTCCTCCTGTCGATCCCGGCCGAGAAGGCCTACGGTGAGCAGGGCAGCCCGCCGGCCATCGGCGAGAACGAGCCCCTGCTGTTCGTGGTGGACATCCTGGACGCCCAGGCGTCCGCCACCCCGTCGGCGAACTGACCCCGTCGGCGAACTGACCCCGTCCACGAGTACCCAAGTCCACGAGTACCCAAGAGGAGAGCACCGTGTCCTTCGGACAGCGCGACTACGACCGCACCAAGCCCGAGATCGACTTCCCGGGCGAGACCCCGCCCACCGAGCTCGTGGTGGAGGACCTGATCGAGGGCTCCGGCCCGGCTGTCGAGGCCGGCTCCCGCGTGCAGGTCCACTACGTGGGCGTGGCCTGGTCCACCGGCGAGGAGTTCGACGCCTCGTGGAACCGCGGCACCCCGCTGCCCCTGACCGTCGGCGTCGGCCAGGTCATCGCCGGCTGGGACCAGGGCCTGCTCGGCATGAAGGTCGGCGGCCGCCGCCGCCTCGAGATCCCGCCGCACCTGGGCTACGGCGCCCGCGGCGCCGGCTCCGCGATCGGGCCGAACGAGACGCTCATCTTCGTCTGCGACCTCGTCTCGGTCGACTGACCCCGGGCCCCGTGACCCCACCCGCCCCACGGCGCGCCGGCGACGAGGCCGCCGAGCGCATCATCTCGCTGCTGTGGCTGCTGCTCTCGGCGCCGCATGGCCTCGAGCGTGACCGGATCCGACGGCAGGTCGTCGGCTATGAGGGGCTCACGGACACCGCCTTCGAGAAGCTCTTCCAGCGGGACCGCCGCGTGCTGCGCGCCGTGGGGGTCCCGCTGGAGACCCTCGAACCCGCGGGCTTCGACGAGGGCGAGGCGGGGGTGCGGCACCGCGTCGTCCGCGACGCGCTGCTGCTGCGCGACCTCGACCTCACCGTGGACGAGCGCCGCGCCCTCGTGCGGGCGCGGCGCCTGTGGGGCGACTCGCCGCTGCGCGCCGACGTCGTCCGCGCCGTGGGCCTGCTGTTCCAGCCGGCCACCGACCTCACGGGCGACGACGAGCTGGCCGGGTACCACACCCTCATGCCCCGGGCCGACCCCCGGCTCGAGGCCCTCACCCAGGCCGTGGCCGACGAGGCCGTGCTGCGCTTCCCCTACCGCGACGCGCGGGGGCGGGCCACCCGGCGCACCGTGCGGGCCTGGTTCCTCACCCTCGTGCGCGGCCGCTGGTACCTCACCGGCTGGGACCTCGACCGCGGCGCCGAGCGCAGCTTCCGGCTCACCCGGATGGAGGGGGAGCCGCGCCGCGTCGAGCGGGCGACGGACGCCCCCGGCCGTCCCGAGGACCACGACCACGCCGGCCTCGTGGCGCGCCTGGCCGGACAGGCCGACGCCGAGCGGGTCCGGGTGTGGCTCGCGCCCGGCCGGGGCCAGGGCGTCCGCGCGGTCGGTGAGCCCGCCGAGCCCCGCGCCGAGGACGGCGCCGCGCCGGGACCCGACTGGGAGCTCTGGGAGGCCCCCGCCGGACCGCGCGAGGACGGCCTCGCCGCCGAGATCGGCGGCCTGCTGGGCCGGGCCGTGCCCTCCGCCGCGCACCCGGACCTGACCGACCGCGTCCGCGCGGGCCTGTCCGCCGCGGCGGAGGCCCACGCCGGCCCCGCCGACCCGGCCCTGCTCGAGGTGGCGCTCGCCGCGCCCGTCCGACGTCGCGCCCGCGACTCGAGCGAGGACCTCGTGGGCCGCCTGCTGGACATCGTGGGGCTGGCCAACCGGGCCGGCGGGGTGGACCGAGCGGAGCTGCGCGCGCGTCTCGGGGTCACCGACGAGCGCCTCGACGCCGACCTCGAGACGCTGCGCTACTGCGGCATGCCCGAGCGCGACTTCCCCGGCTTCCAGTTCGAGGTGGCGGAGGTGGCCGGCCGCGTCCACGTGGAGCGCGCCGCCGACCTGGCCGGTCCCGTGCGGCTGACGCGCCCCGAGGCGCACAGCCTCGTCGCCGCCCTGCAGACGGTCGCGGACCTGCCGGTGCTGGACGAGTCCGACCGCGAGGCCGCCCGCTCCGCCCAGCGCCGGATCCGCGCCGCGGTCCTGGACGCGGGGGCCCCGGACGCGGACGACGCGGACGACGCCGCCCTCCAGGAGGCCGAGGCGCACACCGCCGGCGAGCCCCCGGTCGCCGTCGCCGCCCACTGGGACGTGGCCGTGGACCCCGCGACGGTGCGCACCCTGCTGGCCGCCGTGGCGGAGCGGGCCGTCGTCCACCTGACCTACCGCTCCGTGCATGCCGACGCCCTCACCGAGCGGGACGTGGAGCCGCTGGCCCTGGTGCAGGACGGGGCGCGCCTCTACCTGCAGGCGTGGTGCCGTCGCGCCGAGGACCACCGGGTGTTCCGGGTGGACCGGATCAGCGCGCCCGCACCCACGGGGGAGACGTTCGCGCCCCGGGCCCGGCCCGCGCGCTGGCGGGTCCATCCCGACGACACTGCGGGGGTGCCGGTGCTGCTGCGCTGGGCCCATCCCGTCCGCGACGCGGCCGCCGGCTACCGCCCGGACGCCCAGGCCGACCTGCCCGACGGCGACCGGCTCACCCGGGTGCATCTGACCGACGCCGGCGTGGCGGCCGCGCTGGTCGGACGCCACGGCGGCGCCGTCCAGGTGCTGGCCCCCGCCGACCTCCGGACGTCCGTGGCGGACGCGCTGGGCGATGCCCTCGCGGCCCTGCCGGCGCGGTAGCCTGGACCCCGGAACCCCATCGAAAGGACCCTTCATCATGGCTGGACTCCAGGGCTGGCAGCTCGTCATCATCATCCTGCTTGCGATCCTGCTCTTCGCGGCGCCGAAGCTGCCCGCGATGGCCCGCAACCTCGGCCAGTCGATGCGCATCTTCTCCTCCGAGGTGAAGCAGATGCGCACCGAGGGCAAGGGCACCACGGACGAGCGCTCCGGCGCCGGCTCCACCGCCGCGGACGAGCCGGTCGAGGGCCGCGTCGTCGAGCGTGACGAGACCGACCCGCGCGACCCGCGCTGAGCCGGAAGGACCCCCACCCGATGACCGAGGTCGACGAGGTCGCCCGCCGCACCCGGCGCCGCCGGAAGCGGCGGGACAACCCCACCGGCGAGATGCCGCTGCGCGAGCACCTCACGGAGCTGCGCAACCGACTGCTGAAGTCGGCGCTCGCCGTCGCGGTCGGCATGGTGATCGGCTTCCTCGTCTACCAGCCGGTCATGGCGGAGCTGTTCCGCCCGGTCAAGGAGATCGCCAGCCAGGGACACACGGCGGCCGTCGCCTATGACACGGTGGCCTCGCCGTTCGACCTCATGCTCAAGGTCAGCATGTTCATCGGGCTCATCCTGTCCAGCCCGGTCTGGCTCTACCAGATCTGGGCATTCATCGTGCCGGGTCTGAAGAAGGCCGAGAAGAAGTACGCCCTGGGCTTCATCGCCGCGGCCGTGCCCCTGTTCATCTTCGGCATCGCGCTGGGGTGGCTCGTGATGCCGCAGGCCGTCCAGTTCTTCGTGGGCTTCACTCCCGAGGGCGGCGCGAACCTCCCGACGGCGTCGGTGTACATCAGCTTCGTCACGCGTCTCTACCTCGCGTTCGGCGTGGCCATGGTGCTGCCGGTGCTGCTGGTGGGACTGAACATGCTCGGCATCCTGCCGGGCCGCACGATCGTCCACCACTGGCGCATCACCGTCTTCGTGATCATGCTGATCGCCGCGATCGCCGCCCCCGGTGCGGACGCCATCTCCATGTTCTACATGGCGATCCCGCTCGTCGTCCTCTTCGGCGTGGCCATCGTCCTGTGTCTGTGGGGCGACCGGCGTCGCGACCGTCGGCAGGGCCAGCGCGAGATGGACGTCGAGGCGGAGCTCGCCGCAGGCCCGAAGCCGCTCGATCAGATCTGAGCGGCGCCCGCCGCAGCCCTCACGCCCGGACGCACGAGCACGACGGTGTCCGGACCCGCCAGTAGGGTGGGGCCATGGCCCACCATCCCGCGTCCGCGACCCCGCACGACGAGCCCGAGCTGAGCCCGGCGGAGCGCTACGCCCGTGCCCGGGCGGCCCGGCACCACGCCGGCTCCGAGCTCGGCCGGTTCGCCGCACGCGTGGGCTTCCCCCTCGACGACTTCCAACGCCGCGCGTGCGCCGAGGTCGAGGACGGCCACGGCGTCCTCGTCGCGGCGCCCACCGGCGCCGGCAAGACGGTGGTCGGCGAGTTCGCCGTCCACCTGGCCCTGGCCCGCGGCACGAAGGCGTTCTACACCACCCCCATCAAGGCCCTCAGCAACCAGAAGCACGCGGACCTCGCCCGCGTGCACGGCGCGGAGAACGTCGGCCTGCTCACGGGGGACACCTCCGTCAACCCGGACGCGCCCGTCGTCGTGATGACCACCGAGGTGCTGCGCAACATGCTGTACGCGCAGTCGGACACCCTCATCGACCTCGGCTTCGTCGTCATGGACGAGGTCCATTACCTCGCCGACCGGTTCCGGGGCCCGGTGTGGGAGGAGGTCATCATCCACCTGCCCGAGCACGTGCAGCTGATCTCCCTGTCCGCCACGGTGTCCAACGCCGAGGAGTTCGGCGCCTGGCTCGACACGGTCCGGGGCGCCACCACCGTGATCGTCTCCGAACACCGGCCGGTGCCGCTGTGGCAGCACGTCATGGCCGGGGGCCGGCTCTACGACCTGTTCGCCGAGGACATCGCCTTCGAGGAGACTGCGGACCGGGACGGGGAGGCCCTGCTCAACCCCGAGCTCAAGCGCCTGGGGGAGGAGGCCGAGCGCCGGTTCCAGCGCGCCGACTGGGGTCGGCCCGGGCGGCAGCAGCACCGTGACGGGCGCGGGGGCGTCCCGAAGGGGCGGGCCAGGGGCGGCCGGCGCACGGGTCGCGACGGCGGCCGGGGCCGGACCGGCTCCTCCGCGCTGGACCGGGAGCGGCCGGTCTCCGGTCGGCCGGGCGGTCACGACGGCGGCCAGCGGCGCGGACCGCGGCTGTCCACGTCGCGCCCGGAGATGATCCGGGCCCTGGACCGCGACGGGCTGCTGCCGTGCATCACCTTCATCTTCTCCCGGACCGGCTGCGACGCCGCGGTGGAGCAGTGCCTGCGGGCCGGGCTCGACCTCACCACGGCGCGGGAGAAGGCGCTCGTGGCCGAGCGGGTCGAGGAGGCGGCGCGTCTGCTGCCCGTCGAGGACCTGGAGATCCTCGGGTTCTGGGCGTGGCGGGACGGCCTGTCCCGGGGCTTCGCGGCCCACCACGCCGGCATGCTGCCCCCGTTCAAGGAGGCCGTCGAGGACCTGTTCGCCGCCGGCGCGCTCAAGGCCGTGTTCGCCACGGAGACCCTCGCCCTCGGCATCAACATGCCGGCCCGCTCCGTCGTGATCGAGAAGCTGGTCAAGTTCAACGGCGAGAACCACGTCGACATCACGCCGGGGGAGTACACCCAGCTGACGGGCCGGGCGGGCCGCCGCGGGATCGACGTCGAGGGCCATGCCGTGGTGATGTGGCGTCCCGGGCTGGACCCGGCCGCCGTCGCGGGCCTGGCCTCGCGCCGCACCTACCCGCTGCGCTCCTCGTTCCGGCCCACCTACAACATGTCCGCGAACCTGCTGGCGCAGGTCGGCGCGGAGCGGGCGCGGGGCATCCTCGAGTCCTCGTTCGCCCAGTTCCAGGCGGACCGCTCCGTGGTGGGGCTGGCCCGCGAGGTCCGCTCGAAGCAGGCCAGCCTCGAGAAGTACGAGGAGGCAATGCAATGTCACCTCGGCGACTTCGCCGAGTACCTCACCCTGCGCAAGGAGCTCGCGGCCGCGGAGAAGTCCGGCTCGCAGGGGCGCCGTCGGGCCCACCTGGCAGCCGTGAAGGACTCGCTCGCGAACCTTGCGGTCGGGGACGTCGTCGAGCTCGACGCCGGCCGCGCGCTCGGCCGGGCCGTCGTCGTGTTCCCCGCCGGCAACCCCCAGAACCCGCGCGTCGGCGTCGTGACGGACAAGGCGCAGCTGCGCCGCATCACGGTGGACGACGTCGCGGGAACGGTCGAGCCGGTGGCGGGCGCCGCCCTGCCCCAGGTGGTGCAGGTGAAGACGCCCGCGCAGCGCAAGGACGTCGCCGCCCTCATGCGCGAGGCCGTGCGCACGGGCCGCCCGCCCGCCGGAGGCCGCCGCACGGCGGGCTTCCGCCTCCGAGAGGACCCGGCCGCGCCCCGGGTCGAGGAGCTGCGCCGGGCGCTGCGCCGCCACCCGTGCCACGGCTGCCAGGACCGCGAGGAGCACGCCCGCTGGGGCGACCGCTGGTGGGCCATGCGGCGGGAGGTCTCCGTCCTGCGGGAACGCATCGCGGGCCGCACCAACACCATCGCCCGCACGTTCGACCGCGTGGTCGCTCTGCTGCGCGCCTACGGCTACGTCCAGGAGGACGCGTCCTCGCCCCGTGCGGCGCTCACGGAGCGCGGCGAGGCCCTGCGCCGGATCTACGGCGAGCGGGACCTGTTCACCTCCCTGGTGCTGCAGGATCCGGCCACGGACGGCCTGACGCCGGAGGAGTGGGCCGCCGTCGCCGCGCTGCTCGTGTACCAGGGCAAGGGGGAGACCGAGCCCGGACTGGTCCCGATGCCGACCCCCCGGCTCGCACGCGTCGCGGAGGCCGCCGAGCGCATCGAGGAGCGCCTGCGCACGGACGAGGCCCAGGCACGGCTCGAGCCCACGCCCCGGACGGACCCCGGCCTGGTGGCGCCCATGCATCGCTGGGTGCGGGGGGCCACCCTGCGCCGCACCCTCGAGGGCGCGGACCTCGCCGCGGGCGACTTCGTCCGCTGGGCGCGGCAGGTCATCGACGTGCTGGACCAGCTGGCCAACGTCCCCGGGGACGCCCGTCGCAGCCGGGCCTGCCGCCGGGCCGCGGACCTCGTCTCCCGCGGCGTCGTGGCCACCTCGCTGCCGGCGGCCTCGGCGCCGCGCGCGGACGAGGACTGACACGGGCTAGGGTGGGCGGGTGAGCGCACACCTGTTGACCCACGGCATCATCCACTCGACGACGGACCCGTACGCACAGGCGCTGCTGGTCCGGGACGGGGTGATCGCCTGGCTCGGCGCGGACGACTCCGCGGACCGCGTGGCCGATCCGGGTGACGAACGGCGGGACCTCGACGGCGCCGTCGTCGTGCCCGTGTTCGTCGAGCCGCTGGCCCGGCCCGCGGACGCGCGGGACGCGCTGAGCCGCGGCACCGCCGTCGTGACGGTCCTGGCCGGGCCCGAGGACACGGGCGCCGCGCCCGCCGACGAGGACGTCCAGACGGTCGTCTACCGGCACGCGGACCGCGTGGACGCCGAGGCGGCCGGGGTGTGGCTGCCCGTCGGGACCGACACCGACCCCGCCACGCTCACCGGTCTCCTGACGGCCTCGACCCAGGCGGGGGAGCAGGCCTACCTCGTCCCCGACGGCGGTGCGGACGCCGGGCCCGCCGCCCAGGACGTGGCCCTGACCGCCCTGCGCTCGGTCGCGGAGGAACTCGGCACCGCCGCCCTGGGCCGCATGCGCCATCGGCTCGTGGTCACCCACTCGGTCACCGCCGAGGACCGCGCCTTCCTGGCCGCCGCCGGGGTCAGCGCCACCGTCGTCCCCGACGCGGACGGCGTGCTGCACGCCCCCGTGGCGAGCCTGCTGGCCGACGCCGTCTCCGTGTGCCTGGGCGCCGGCCCGGCCGGGGACCCGTGGGCCGCCGTCCGGTCGGCGCTGTCCCACCCCGACCCGGACGAGCGCATCTCCGCCCGCTCCGCCTTCGCCGCCGCGACCCGCACCCCGCTGCGCGCGCTGCCCGACGCTCCGGCGGCAGGCCTGTCCGTCGCCCCGCGCCTGAGCGTGTCGGCCCCGGCCGTGTTCGGCGTCTGGGACGCGGACGCGGTGGCCGTGCAGTCGCCGGACGGCCGGGTGGCGGCATGGAGCACGGACACCCGGGCCGGCACGCCGCTGCTGCCGGCCCTCGACGCCGAGACCGCCCTGCCCCGCTGGCGGGCCACCTGGGTGGACGGCCGGATCGCCGCGGAGGACGTGGCCCGCGACGCGCGCGATGGCGCGACGCCGGCCTGAGACCTCCGCTTCCTATACTCGAACGGATGCGATGGCCCGTCCGACCGGCGGGCCGCCCCCACGACCCCGGCCGGAAGGCGAGAACCGCACATGCGCGTGCTGACCATCATCCCCACGTACAACGAGATCGAGTCGCTGCCGCTGACCCTCGGCCGACTCCGTGACGCCGTCCCGGAGTCCGACGTTCTCGTGGTGGACGACGCCTCCCCGGACGGCACCGGCGACTGGGCCGACGCCCGCGCCGCCGAGGACCCCTCCGTGCACGTGCTGCACCGCACCACCAAGGACGGCCTGGGCGGCGCCTACATCGCCGGGTTCCGCTGGGGCCTGGAGCGCGGCTACGACGTCCTGGTCGAGATGGACGCGGACGGCTCGCACCAGCCCGAGCAGCTGCCGCGCCTGCTGGAGGCCGTCCGCACCGCGGACCTGGTGATCGGCTCGCGCCGCGTGCCGGGCGGCAAGATGGTGAACTGGCCGACCTCCCGCAAGATGATCTCGTGGGCCGGCTCCCTGTACCCGCGGATCATGCTCGGCCTCAACCTGACGGACATCACGGCGGGCTACCGCGCCTACCGGGCCGACACGCTCCGTGCGATCGACCTGGACGCGATCGAGTCCAAGGGCTACGGGTTCCAGGTGGACATGACCTTCCGCACGGCCCGGCTCGGCAAGCGGATCGTCGAGGTCCCGATCACGTTCGTGGAGCGTGAGCTCGGCGAGTCCAAGATGAGCGGCGGCATCATCGGCGAGGCCGTGGTCAACGTGACCCGCTGGGGCCTGGCTGCGCGCTGGGAGGGCCTGCGCGCCCGCCTCGGCCTCTGAGGCGCACAGCCCCCGAACGACGACGGGGCCGGATCCATGGCGGATCCGGCCCCGTCGTGCATGGGGGAGCGGCGGGTCAGGCGTCGACGTCCTCGCCGCGGCTGGCGCGCAGCTTGTTGAGCTGGATCTTGTAGGTCTCCTCCAGCTCCTCGAGGCTGCGGCGCTCGCGCAGCATGTCCCAGTGGGTGCGCACGGGCTTGCCCTCGGTCTCAGCCGGCTTCTCGCCGCTGACGAGGAACGCCTCCTTGCCGGTCTTCGAGGTCCAGGTGGCCGGCACGTCTGCCTCCACGGAGAAGGTCACGAACACCTGCTCGCCGTCCTCCGTGCGGTACTCCACCCGCTGCCGGGCGGCGGGCTCGACGCCGGCCTCGGACTCCAGGGACTGCGCGCCCAGGCGCATGCCCCGCAGGCTGCGATCGCTCACGTTTCCTCCTCGTCAGGCCGCGCCGAGGCCCGCGCGGGGGCGCGGGCCGATCGAGGCGCGGCGGGTCGTCCTCACTGATGGAACCATTCAGTGTCCCACAGCATTCCCGTCGGCCTCGCCGGCCGGGCGGGTGCCGGGGGTGCGGCCGGCCGACGGGTCGGGCTCAATCTCCTGCGGCGTGGCCAGGGCCTCGTCGAGCGAGGTCTGCGGCATGTCCTCCGCCGTCACCGCGCCGGCGGTCATCGCGTCCATGACGCCGCTGGCGCGCAGGGCGTCCGCGGTGGTGGGGCGGGACCCACGCGGCCGACGCGCGCGCTCCGGGGTGATGCCGACGTGCTCGGCGCCCGGCTCGCCCGCGCGGTCCCCGGAGTCCCGACGCCGGGGTGCGTGCTCCGGGGTGGGGCGGTCGCCGTCGCCGGGGGCGAACGCCTCACCGAGGCCCTGCAGGGCGCGGGTGAGCTCGGCGGGGACCACGAACATGGTGGTGGCCTGGCCGTCGGCGATCTTGGGCAGGGACTGCAGGTACTGGTAGGCCAGGACCTCGGAGTCGGCGCCGCCGGAGTGGATGGCGTCGAAGACCACCTCGATCGCCTCGGCCTCGGCGTTGGCGCGCAGCACGCGGGCCTGAGCCTCGCCCTCGGCGGAGAGGATCTGGGACTGGCGCTCGCCCTCGGCCGTGAGGATGGCGGCCTGCTTCGTGCCCTCGGCGGTGAGGATGGCGGCGCGGCGGTCGCGCTCGGCGCGCATCTGCTTCTCCATCGAGTCCTGGATGGACATGGGCGGGTCGATGGCCTTGAGCTCCACCCGCGAGACCCGCAGGCCCCAGCGCGTGGTGGCGTCGTCCAGCACGCCGCGCAGCTGGGAGTTGATGGAGTCGCGAGAGGTCAGGGCCTCCTCGAGGTTCATGCCGCCCACGACGTTGCGCAGGGTGGTGGTGGTGAGCTGCTCCACCGCGTGGATGTAGTTGGCGATCTCATAGGTCGCGGCCTTGGCGTCCGTGACCTGGAAGTAGACGACCGTGTCGATGGAGACGACGAGGTTGTCCTCGGTGATCACCGGCTGGGGCGGGAAGGAGACGACCTGCTCGCGCATGTCCACCATCGGGAGCATGCGGTCCACGAACGGGATGATCAGGGTCAGCCCGGCGCCGGCCGTGCGGTTGTACTTGCCGAGGCGTTCGATGTTGGCCGTCCGCGCCTGCGGGATGATCTTGACCGAGGAGGCCACGATCACCGCCGCGAGGACGGCGAGGACGACGAGGACGATGAGGGTTTCCATCGGGGTCCCTTCTTCTGGGGTCGGTGCTGTCGGTGCGGTCGGTGCGGTCGGAACGAGGACGTGGGGCGGCTCAGGCGCCGTCCGCCTCCCAGTCGATGCGGGGGAGCGGGCGGACCACCAGGGTGGCCCCGTCGATGCGCAGGACGGTCACCTCGTCGCCGGGGGCGACGTCGGGCGCCCCGGGCTCGACGCGGGCGGACCAGGTGTCTCCGTCGACGGCGAGCGTGCCGGCGTCGCCGGTGATCGCGCCCT
This sequence comes from Micrococcus luteus, assembly GCF_014138885.1. Classification (NCBI taxonomy): domain Bacteria; kingdom Bacillati; phylum Actinomycetota; class Actinomycetes; order Micrococcales; family Micrococcaceae; genus Micrococcus; species Micrococcus luteus. Next base: position 235,359 of record NZ_JACJIK010000001.1, on the reverse strand, counting down.
GGGCCGCGACGCGGCGCCCCGGGAGCGTGTCCAGGTAGGAGGCGCCGGCGCCGGTGTCCTTGCGCAGGTGGCGCAGCGCGACGGGGCGCACGGCGGCGAGCATCAGCAGGGCGACGGCGGCGAACGCCGCGAGCTGGAGCGCCAGCGGGCCGCCCACGAGCGCGACCACTCCCGCCGCGCCGGCCCCGGCGGCGATCATCAGGAAGACGAGGTCGAGGGTCAGCAGCTCGGCGCCGGCCAGGCCGGCGGCCAGCACCAGCCACAGCCAGCCCGCGTTCGCCTCGATCCACTCCATGCGTGCGCTCCCCTCCGTGTCGGGTGCGCGGACGGGTCTGCCGCGCGTCGACGTGTGATCCCCATCCTGCCCTACGCAGTGGCGTTGGACACAGCGTGTCCCCAGGCGGTCCTGGAAGGAGGGGGCTACCGCCCGGTAATGTGAGCTGCATGACATCTTCACCCGTCGCGGTCTCGCCCCTGCTCCAGCCGATCACCCTGGGCCCCCTCACGCTGCCCAACCGGGTGGTCATGGCCTCGATGCACATGGGACTGGAGGACCGGCACGACGACCTGCCGCAGCTGGCGGCGTTCTACGCGGAGCGGGCACGCGGCGGCGTCGGACTCATCGTCACCGGCGGCCTGGGCGTCGTCCCCGAGGGCACGGTGACGCTGGGCGGGGGGATGCTCGCCAGCGAGGAGGACGCGCGCGCCCATCGCGTCGTCACGGACGCCGTCCACGCCGCCGGGGGCAGGATCCTCGCCCAGCTGCTGCACGCGGGACGCTACGCCCCCAGCCCCGACCTGGTCTCGGCCTCCGCGGTGCGAGCCCCGATCTCGCGGCACACGCCCCGGGAGATGACGGCCGCGGACATCGAGCGGACCGTGAACGCGTTCGCACGCGCGGCCACGTTGGCCCTGGAGGCCGGATACGACGGCGTGGAGATCATGGCCTCGGAGGGCTACCTCCTCAACCAGTTCCTCGCCCCGGCGACGAACCGACGCGCGGACGAGTACGGGGGCGACGCCGAGCGCCGACGCCGGTTCCCGGCGGCGGTGGTCGCGGCCGTGCGCGAGGCGCTGGGGGAGCGCGGCGTGCTCTCGGTGCGCACCTCGGCGGCGGACCTCGTCCCCGACGGGCAGACGCGCGCGGAGATCGCGGACACCGCCCGGGCCTTCGAGGCCGCCGGAGCGGACGTCCTGATGACCGGCATCGGGTGGCACGAGTCCCGCGTGCCGACCATCGTGACCTCCGTGCCGCGCGCCGCGTTCCTCGCCGCCTCGGCTGACCTGACCGCCGCCGTCGACATCCCCGTGATCGCCTCCAACCGGCTCACCACCCCCGCCGAGGCGGAGGAGGCGCTGACGTCCGGGGCCGCCGCGCTCGTCGGGCTGGCCCGGCCCCTGCTGGCGGACCCCGAGTGGATGGCCGCGATCAGCGACCCGCGCGCTCGGACCCTGACCCCGTGCATCGCCTGCAACCAGGCCTGCCTCGACCACGTGTTCACCGGGGCCAAGGTCTCGTGCCTGATGAACCCCCGCGCCGGGCGGGAGACGGAGCCGGAGTACGCCGCGCCCGTCCCGGTGGCCCTCGGCCGCCGGCGCCGGATCGCCGTGGTCGGTGCCGGGCCGGCGGGCCTCACGGCGGCGGAGCGTGCGGCCCGGTTCGGGCACGAGGTCACCCTGTTCGACCGGCACGCCGAGCCCGGCGGCCAGTTCCGGCTCGCCCGGCGCATCCCCGGCAAGGAGGAGTTCGGTCCCGCGCTGGAGCACCTGGCGGCCCGCGCGGCGGCGTCCGGGGTGACGCTCGTGACCGGGGAGGAGGTATCCGCACAGACACTCCTGACCGACGACGGGCGGCCGGGTTACGACGAGGTGCTCCTCACCACCGGCGTGCGGCCCCGGCCCGTCGATCTGCCCGGGACGGGGGAGCCGGGCGCGCCCGCCGTCCATGCCTATGACGACGTGGTCCTGGGGCACGTCGACGTCGGCCCGCGCGTCGCGGTGATCGGCGCCGGCGGCGTGGGCGTGGATGTCGCCGAGGCCCTGGCGGCCGGCACGGAACGGCCGGACGGGACACCCGAGACGCAGGAGCACTGGCGGGCCCGCTGGGGCGTGGCACTGACCTCTCAGACGCCGGGCCAGCTGGCGAAGCCGGCCGCGGCCGACCCCGGACGCGAGGTCCACCTGCTCCAGCGCAGCCCCGGACCGATCGGCGTGCGACTGCGCCCCACCACCGGCTGGGTGCACCGCGCCGAGCTGCGGCGGCACGGGGTCCACCTGCACTCCGGTGTGACCTACGAGGGCCTCGGCCCCGACGGCCTGCGCGTGACCGCGCCGTCCCCGGAGGACCCCGAGGCCCGCGTGGCGCTGACCCTGGACGTGACGGACGTCGTCGTGTGCGCCGGGCAGGAGTCCGAGACGGATCTCGTCGAGGACCTGGTGGCCGCGGGCTACGCGCCGGAGTCGGTGCGTCTGATCGGCGGAGCCGCCGAAGCCCGCGAGCTCGACGCCTACCGGGCCATGGACCACGCCGTGCGGGCCGTGCAGGGCTGAACGGCGCCGCCGGCCGGCGGGCCCTCGCGGGCGAGCGACGTCGGGGCTACGGTCGGGGCATGGCTCTCATCTACACCGCACGCCTGGACCCGGACAAGCCCGAATGGATCCGCCGCCGCCTCGTGGCGCACGGACTGCCTGAGGACGTGGCCGCCGAGAAGGTCGGCTCGTACCGGCTCGACGATCCCGCCGGCGAGATCGGCGTCGAGTCGATGCTCGTGCGCGTGGGGGACCGGCTCTACCAGACTGCGTTCGCCTACCGAGGCGACGCACCCGCCGAGGGGGACGTCGTGGCCGAGGTGGAGCACTCCGTCCTGGGACACCGCTGGGTCGTGGACGCCGCCACCGACCCGGACGCGCGCCGCATCCTCGCGGCGGGCGTGCGCGGCGAGATCCCGCAGGCCCGACTCGAGATGCACGACGAGTCCGGGACCTACCTCGAGACGCGCGCCCCGGACCTCACCCTCCGCGTGATCGGCGCCGATGCGACGGGGGAGCTCGAGGTGCCGGTCGAGCTGTCGGAGACGGATGAGGCGGACGTCGACGGCCCGCGATGCCTCATCGCCGAGGGAGACGGTGTGCGGGCCGTCGTCGCGCGTCTTACCTGAGGGGCGGTCCGCGCGGTCAGAGGCCGCGCGGACCCCAGGACCGCAGCCGGCGATGGCTGGTGAGCGACATGTACAGCGCGATGCACCAGCCGAGGACGGTCCACCCGGTGAGCAGGTTCACCCAGAATACCGCCCACACGTTGGAACGGCCACGGACGGCGGCGACGGCCCATGGAGCCAGGTAGCCCGCCGTGGCGATGGCCAGGACGACGGCGATCGTCGCGTGCAGGGGGCGGTCGCGCTGGTCGGTCATGATCGTCATGGGTCCAGGCTACGCGCGAGACCCGCCGCGGAGGGCGCCCTGTCCACCGTTCCGCAGTGCGCCGATAATGTACATTATGTCAACTAGCCTGTTCTTCGCCTCCCCTTCGGAGGCCGCCTGCACGGCACGCGCCGCGTCGTGAACTGGCCCAGGTGGCCGCGCCGGGCGGCACCGACACCGCGTGCCGGGGTTCACTCCCCCGGGTCTGCGGACAGCCGCTCCAGCAACGGCAGGACAGCCGCCACCGCCGTCCGGCTCTCGTGCCAGAGCCCGTGTCGCAACCGGGAATGGACGGCCTGCTGGCTGATCCCGAGTTCGGCCGCCGCCTCTCGCTGACTGGCGCCGGCTTCGACCAGCCGTCCCGCCGCGTGCTGATCAGCGGACCGGCGCCGTTCCACCGCGGCGACCAGCTGCAGGGTGGCCTCCGCACAGCGCAGATCAGCCTCTCGGCCGGCATCCGAGGCGCGGTCCGCGCGACCTCCGCCCGGCAGCACGAGTCGGCCCGGTGCCCGCCGGGCCCGCCGCCGCTCGGCTGTTGTCAGGTACGACAATGATGAATCCTTGTCGAGGGCATCCTCGGGATCCAACAGCACCGCCCAGGACCCGGTCCGCACGGCCCACAGCGCCAAGCCGACCGTGGCCGCCATGCCGTCGACGACGACGGCCAGCTCGCCGTCGTGCGACGCCGCATCGGTGCCCGGGCCGGATTCGTCGAGAAGCCACGCCGCCGCGGTCACAGCCGCGTCCGGGCGAGGATCGTCGAGCAGCGCGGCTGCCAGACGCCGCGCGTCGTCAGCGGTGGCGGCGGTCGGTCGGATGGGCACCAGATGCACGGACACCATGCAGTGAGCCTACCTCTGACAAAGGCGCTGTCTTGTTGTGGGGCCCGTCTGCCGAGCCGTCCTCGGCCGGACGCTCCGTCCGGACGTCTCGGTGCGCCAGACTGGATGCATGACGTCCTCCCCCACCGCCCGTCGTGTCGTGCCCGCCGAGCATCGCGCCCCGCGCGGCGCCCTGCCTGCGCTTGCCGTCGACCTCCTGCTCACCGTCCTCTTCGTGGCTCTGGGCCAGGGGCAGCACTCCACGGAGCGCGGGCTGCTGGGTCTGCTGGTCACGGCGGCGCCGTTCCTCGCGGGCCTCCTGCTCATGACCGGGCTGACCTCCGGACACCGGACCTGGGCCCGCGTGTGGCCCCACGGCGTGATCGTCTGGCTGGGGACCGTCGCCGTCGGGATGGTCCTGCGCGTGGCCTTCGGCCTCGGTGGCGCACCCGTGTCCTTCGTGCTCGTGGCGCTCGGGGTGCTGGGCGTCCTGCTCCTGGGCCGCCGGGCAGTGACCGCCTGGCTGGTGCGCCGCACCCGGAGGTGAGGAGCCGGCGCGCAGCTAGGATCATCGCGGACACCGGACCCGCAGCATCGAGGAAATGAGGACCGCCCGTGGTCACCGCCATCGTCTTGATCAAGACCGACAAATCCAGCATCCCGGAGACCGCCGAGGCCCTCGCTGCGCTCGAGGGGGTCGGGTCGGTCTACTCCGTGACCGGCGCGTGGGACCTGGTGGCGATGGTCAAGGTGCGCCGCTATGAGGACCTCGCCGACGTGATCGCCGACCACCTCTCCAAGGTCGACGGGATCCAGGACACCGAGACCATGCTGGCCTTCCGGACCTACTCGTCTGAGGACCTCGGCGAGGGATGGGCGCTCGGCTTCGACTCCTGAGCGTCCTCTCCACGACGGGCCCCATCTCGCCGGCGAGGGCCCGTCGTCGCACCATCAGGATCGGGAGAAGGCGACCCAGCGGTCCAGGACGTCACGCGCGGCGCCGGAGTCGATCGACTCGGCGGCCCGCGCCATGTTGGCCGCCAGTCGCTCCATCAGCGGCGCGTCCGCGTCGCGGTCCCAGGCCGTCAGGCCCGCGGCCGCGTTGAGGAGGACGGCGTCGCGGATCGGGCCCTTCTCCCCCGCCAGCAGAGCGCGGACGAGGGTCGCATTGTAGGCGCCGTCCCGCCCGGCCAGGGCCTGGACGGGGGCCAGGTCGATGCCCAGCTCCCGGGGATCGAGCTCGTGGGTGCGCACACCGTCCCGGACCTCCATGACGGTCGACGGCCCCGACGTCGTGATCTTGTCCCGGCCGTCCGCCCCGCGGAAGACGAAGCCGCGCACCCCCCGGTCCGCGAGCACCTGCGCCAGCAGCGGGACCATGGCCTCACTCGAGCAGCCCAGGGCCTGGGCGGTGACCTGGGCCGGATTGCTCAGGGGGCCGAGGAAGTTGAACACGGTGGGCACGCCGAGCTGCTTGCGCACCGGGGCCACATACTTCATGGACGGGTGGTAGTTCTGGGCGAACAGGAACGTGATGCCCACGGCCTCGGCGCACTCCTCGGCCTTCCGGGCCGGCATGGACAAGTCCACGCCGAGGGCCTCGATCACGTCGGCCGCGCCGGCGGTGGACGAGGCGCCGCGGTTCCCGTGCTTGACGATCCGCGCGCCCGCACCTGCGGCCACGAGCGAGGACATCGTGGAGAGGTTCACGGTCCCCAGACGGTCGCCGCCCGTGCCCACGACGTCGAGGGTCTCCCCCGGCACGTGCACCGGGTTCGCCGCCTGCACCATCGCCTCGGTCAGGCCGCGCAGCTCCGGCACCGTCACCCCCTTGGCGGCCAGGGCGAGGAGGAATCCCCCCACCTGCCCCTCGGTGGCATCGCCGGCCATCATCTCCCCCATGGCCCACGCGGCGACGTCGTCGCTGAGGTCCTCACCGACGGTGAGGGCGCGGAAGACCTCCGGCCAGGAGGTCCCAAGGACTGCTGCGGTGTTCTCGGGGGTGCTCACGCACTGAGCCTAGCGGCCCGGCCGCACCCGGCACCGCGTCGTGTCATGCGCCGCGCACCGCGAACCTGAACATCCCCTGGACGCCAGCCCCCGACTGTCACTGAAACCCCCCGACGGTGCTGACGACCTGTCCTGCGACACGGTAGGTTCGATTTACCGCCCGGGCGGTGTTTGGGGCCATAATGGCTGGGTGACCACAGCTAACCCCACTCTCCATCAGCCCACCACGGGGCTCCCGAGCCGGCCGAACATGGTGCAGGTCGGGACCATGGTGTGGCTTGCCAGCGAGCTCATGTTCTTCGGTGGGCTCTTCGCCATGTACTTCACCCTGCGCTCCACGTCTCCGGAGCTCTGGGCCGAGCACACCGCGATCCTCAACGTCCCGCTCGCCGCGGTGAACACGACGATCCTGGTGCTCTCCTCCGTCACCGCCCAGTTCGGCGTCCTCGCCGCCGAGCGCCTTCAGCCCCGCCGCACCGGCGGCTTCCTGCAGTTCGGGAAGTGGGGCATGGTCGAGTGGTTCATCCTGACCTTCATCATGGGCTCGATCTTCGTGGCGGTGCAGTCCTACGAGTACGCGGTTCTCGTCTCCGAGGGTGTGACCGTCGCGGCGAACGCGTACGGCTCGGCGTTCTACATCACCACCGGCTTCCACGCCATCCACGTGACCGGCGGCCTGATCGCGTTCCTCTTCATCATCGGCCGCGCCTACATGGCCCGCCGCTTCGGCCACCACGAGGCGACGTCGGCGATCGTCGTGTCCTACTACTGGCACTTCGTGGACGTCGTCTGGATCGCCCTGTTCTTCATCGTCTACTTCCTGAAGTAAGACGACCCCCACTCACCGCACCGACTTCAGGCCCGGGCCGGCAGCATGAGCGGCCCGCCCGGGAAGAGAACGATAGGAAACCCCCGTGAAGGCACTTTCGCAGAACCGACGCCATCCCCTGATGGGGCTGGCGCTCCTCCTGCTGGGACTCCTGGTGACCGGCGGACTGTACTCCGTCGCGAGCACCGTGAACCAGGCGCAGGCGGCCACGCAGGTCACCGCGGCCGCCTCGGCTGATGACATCTCCGAGGGCGAGAAGCTCTTCAACGCGAACTGCGCCTCGTGCCACGGCACGGGTGCCGCGGGGGGTCCCTCCGGTCCGTCCCTGATCGGTGTCGGCGCCGCCTCCGTCGACTTCCAGGTGGGCACCGGCCGCATGCCGATGCAGATGAACGGCCCGCAGGCCCAGGTCAAGCCGAACCAGTTCAACGACGAGCAGACGGCGCAGCTCGCCGCCTACGTCGCCTCGCTGGGCGCCGGCCCCGCCGTCCCCGAGGACGAGTACCTGGATGTGAACCACGAGGATGTGGACATCACCCGCGGCGGCGACCTGTTCCGCATCAACTGCGCCATGTGCCACAACGCGGCTGCGGCCGGCGGTGCGCTCACCCGCGGCAAGTACGCCCCGTCTCTGCACGGCGTGGAGGAGAAGCACATCTACGAGGCCATGGAGACCGGCCCGCAGAACATGCCGGTGTTCTCCGACTCGAACATCAAGCCCGAGGACAAGCGCGACATCATCGCCTACCTGAAGACCATCGAGAACCAGGGCTCCCCCGGCGGCCTCGCCCTCGGCTCGCTCGGCCCCGTCTCCGAGGGCCTGTTCATCTGGACCGCGGGCCTGGCGCTGATCATCGGCTTCATGGTCTGGCTCACCAGCCGGTCCTCCTGATCCCGTCGGCGCAGGCGCGCCGACCACCCGTCATCGACATTCATCACTCGAGTAAAGGAAACAGGACATATGGGCGAGAAAGGCTTTGAAGGGACCGAGCACCGCTCGGGTTCCCTCGAGCACGCCGGCGAGGACGCGCCCCGGTACGCGATCGACAACCCGGGCCTGCCTCCGCACCGTCCGCGCCTGGCCGATGAGGATCCGAAGGCTGCGAAGCGCGCCGAGCGTCAGGTCTCGGTCATGTTCCTCATCTCCATCGTGGGCACGGTGCTCTTCTTCATCGGCTACTTCGGCGTGGGGCAGATCGGGAACGGTGAGGCGTTCAGCAAGATCTACCTGCAGAACCTGCTGCTCGGCCTGGGCACCGCCCTCGCCATGTTCGGCATCGGCATCGGCGTGGTGCACTGGGCCAAGACCCTGATGCCCGACCACGAGACCGTGGAGGACCGTCATGAGATCCGCTCGGAGGCCGACCGTGTCGCCGCCACCGGGATGATCTCCGAGATCCTGGACGAGTCGCAGATCAAGCGCCGCCCCCTGCTGCGCAACACCCTGATCGGCGCCGCCCTGCTTGCCCCCCTGCCGTTCATCGCCGTGTTCCGCGATCTGGACGACTCGGACAACTTCTCGGATGAGGAGATCCACAACTTCGGTCCGGAGCGTCTGCGTCACACCATGTGGGCCGAGGGCGTGCGCCTCGTGCGCGACCCCACCGGCTCCCCCATCAAGGCCTCGGACGTCACGCTCGGCTCCGCCGTGCACGTCATCCCCGACGGCCTGAACGACCTGGGCCCTGACAAGCTCAACCAGAAGGCCAAGGCCGTCGTCCTGCTCATGCGCCTCGACCCGGCCAAGGTGAAGATCACCCCGGGTCGCGAGGACTGGAACGTGGACGGGATCTTCGCCTACTCCAAGGTCTGCACGCACGTGGGCTGCCCGATCGCCCTGTACGAGCAGCACACCCACCACCTGCTCTGCCCCTGCCACCAGTCGACCTTCGACCTGACGCAGGAGTGCAAGGTCATCTTCGGCCCGGCCAGCCACGCGCTGCCGCAGCTGCCGATCACCGTGGACGACGAGGGCTACCTCGTGGCCCAGAGCGATTTCCATGAGCCCGTCGGGCCTGTCTACTGGGAGCGTGGCTGACACCTATGAGCACCACCGTGAATGAGTTCCAGCCGGCGACCACGACCGGCCGCATCGCCAACTTCGTCGACACCCGCATGGGCATGTCGCCGATCGTGAAGTTCTTCGGCCGCAAGATCTTCCCGGACCACTGGACGTTCATGTTCGGCGAGGTCGCCCTGTACAGCTTCGTCATCCTGCTGCTGTCCGGCGCGTTCCTCACCCTCTTCTTCGACCCCTCCATGTCGGAGGTCGTCTACGACGGGGCCTACGCCCCGCTGCGCGGCATCGAGATGTCCGCGGCCTACGCCTCGACCCTGGACATCTCGTTCGACGTGCGCGGCGGCCTGTTCATGCGCCAGCTGCACCACTGGGCGGCGCTGATGTTCGTGGCGGCCATGTCCGTCCACATGCTGCGCGTGTTCTTCACCGGCGCGTTCCGTCGCCCGCGTGAGCTGAACTGGCTGGTCGGCTGCTTCCTGCTGATGGCCGGCTGGGCCGCCGGCTTCACCGGCTACTCCCTGCCCGACGAGGTGCTCTCCGGCAACGGCCTGCGCATCATCGACGGCATCCTGAAGTCGCTGCCGCTGGTGGGCACGTACCTCTCCGCCTTCTTCTTCGGCGGCGAGTTCCCCGGCCACTCGGTCATCGGCCGCCTGTACGCCCTGCACATCATGATCGTGCCGGCCGCCATCCTGCTGCTGATCGGCATCCACCTGTTCATGGTCGTCGTGCACAAGCACACCCAGTACCCGGGCCCGGGCCGCACCGAGGACAACGTGGTCGGCTACCCGGTGGGCCCCGTGTACGCGGCCAAGGCCGGCGGCTTCTTCTTCATCGTGTTCGGTGTGCTCGCGCTCATCGCCTCCACGGTGACGATCAACGCCAACTGGAACTACGGCCCGTACGATCCGTCCCCGGTGCAGGCCGGCACCCAGCCCGACTGGTACATCGGCGTGTTCGACGGCGCCCTGCGCCTCATGCCGGGCATGATCGGCGACTACTCCTTCCTCTGGAACATCCCGATGCCGTGGGGCTCCTCGGTGTCCCTGCCCATGGGCGTGCTCGTGCCGCTGATCCCGGTCGGCGTCCTGCTCGTCGGCATGTGCACCTGGCCCTGGATCGAGCGGTGGATCACCAAGGACAACACTGAGCACCACCTGCTCGACCGTCCGCGCAACGCCCCGGCCCGCACGGGCATCGGCGTGGCCGCCGTCGTCTGGTACTGCGTCATGTGGGCGGCCGCGTCCTCGGACCTCATCGCCACCCACTTCCACCTCTCCCTGAACGACGTGCTGTACGTGCTGCGCGCGCTGTTCTTCCTCGGCCCGGTGATCGCCTTCATCGTGACCCGCCGCATCTGCCTGTCCCTGCAGCGCAAGGACCGTGAGCTCGTGCTCCACGGCCACGAGGCCGGTGTCATCGAGATGTCCCCCGAGGGCGGCTTCCACGAGCGGCACCGTCAGCTCACCGACTACGAGCTGTACCGCCTGGTGTCCTTCGAGGACCGCCGTCCGGTGGCTGCCATCCCCAGCCGCAACGGCAAGGTGGGCATGCTGGAGAAGGCCCGTGCCGGCCTGAACCGCATGTTCTACCAGGAACGCGTCGCCCCGGTCTCCCGCGAGGAGCTGGTGGAGGCCCGTACCCACGGTCAGCATGGCCACGAGGAGCACCCCGTCGAGCTCGGACACGGCTCGGACGCTCCTCGTCTGGAGCGCTGACCCCGGTCGGCTGATCCTCTGACGAAGGGCCCCGCGCACCACGGTGCGCGGGGCCCTTCGGCGTCCCGGGAGGCGGGCCGCCGCGGCCACCGAGGGAGAGCCCGCCCACGGCCGCAGCGGGCGTCACGAGGCGGTCCAGCGCCCCGCCCCCCCGACTGCCGGGTCTCTGCGTCCTGCGCTGCGGGGTCCTCGTTCGGCGGCCACCTCGGGTGGGCGTGAGCAAAGTGGTGCGCCTCGCTCGTCGCGGCCGGCCGGTTCGGGCACGGACAGGCGTGCGTCCGGTCCGCGACGACGGATGCGGGGCGGATGCAGGTGGCGTTCTACGGGGGCATCCCGAGAGACGGCCGGAGACGGGCACCGTCGATGCTCTGGGTCCTCAAGCGGCTCTCCTCCCACGTGCGCTCAGAGTCGATGAGGTGGCGCCCCACCACGGGTGGGCGCTGCGACATCCGCTCGTCCTCGGAGGGAGGTCCGCGCATGGGCCTCGCCCACGCACACCACTGCCCTCTGTACCGTCCGCTGCGCCCGCCCACCACCAGCTGCGCCCGGACACGGTCGAACGTACCGGCACCGGGCCGGAATCCTCCGCCTGCGTGCCCACCCCGGCAGGGAAAGACCGGCGCCAGACGCCTCAGCGGGTCGCCGCCGCAGGCCGAGGCGCACCGTGCACCTGCAAGCTGTGGGACACGGGCCGACCCCCTAGCGGTGGCGCGCGGAGCTCTGACGGCCTCACGGCGAAGCCGGACCTGTCGCCGCGTGTGGCAGCGGTGCCCGGGCGGGGTGCACCGAGCTGCAACTCAGCGATCGACCAGCACACCCCCTGGCCCGGACCGGGGCGAGAGAGGACGTACCGGCCTGTCACCGCGACCGTGGTCTCGCTCGGGCGTGCACCTGCGAGGCCCAGCGACGCGAGGCGTCGGCGATGGAGGCGGGACACGACGTTCACCGTCGGCCCCTACCCCGGTGGCGACGCTCCCCCGGGCTCGGCCGGCCCCACGGCTGGCAGCGGCCTCATACCCTCCTGCCACACGACGCGGCGGTCTCCGGTCGCCCGGAGCGGGGTGAAAGCCGCGCGGCCGCCGACACGGTCACACGCGGTCGTGCGGCCCACTCCCCGGCCGTGCAGGGCTCATCAGGGCATCGCCGCCCGACCCCTCAGGGCGGCTGCCAACGCACGCGCCGACGTCGGGTGGCCTGCCCAGCGCCGCTGCGCGGCACGCGCGCTCATGGTGCACGGCTCCCGCTTCCCCAGACGCGGCGAGACAGGTCGTGGAGATCCGCCGCCGCGGTGTACGTCGAGCGGCTGGCCGGCTGCCACGACGGCGGGCCGGCCGTACTCAGCGCACAGGGAAACGCCGCAGGCCGGACCCCGAGGGGATCCGGCCTGCGGTGGTGGAACGACGGACGGGTCAGTGGGCGTACTTGCCCCGAGAGAACTCGTAGACCCACCCGAAGGTGAAGTAGGCGGCGGCGACGATGCCGATGATGAAGACCCACCAGCCGACGGCCAGGCCGGTCACGATGATCGCGCAGCCCAGGCCGAGGCCCAGGGGCCACCAGCTCCAGGGAGCGAAGGTGCCGTAGGTGCCGGCGTACTCGACGATCTGACCGTCCTCGTCATCTGCAGGGCCGACGCCGTATTTGTGCTCGGCGGCCCGCAGGTACCAGGCGATCATCCAGGACATCCCGCCCACGGCGTAGATGGCCGGGATGCCTGCCCACTCGGTCCACTCGACCCAGAACCCGTAGAGGGTGGCGGCTGCGATGAAGAACAGGCCGATGATCCAGAAGATGTTGGCTGCGACCTTCACTGGGCGACCTTCTCTCCGAAGGCCTCAGACGTGTTCTGAGGCGAGTGCGGGAAGAGCTCCGGGTGGTGCAGATCCAGCGCCGGACGCTCGGAGCGGATGCGCGGCAGGGAGTGGAAGTTGTGCCGCGGCGGCGGGCACGAAGTGGTCCACTCGAGCGAGCCGCCGAAGCCCCACGGGTCGTCCACGGTGACCTTCTTGCCATAGCGCGAGGTGATGTAGACGTTCCAGAAGAACGGGATCAGCGACGCGCCGAGAACGAAGGAGAACACCGAGGAGAACGCGTTCATCGCCTGGAAGCTGTCCTCCACCATGTAGTCCGCGTAGCGACGGGGCATGCCGATGACACCGAGCCAGTGCTGGATCAGGAACGTGCCGTGGAAGCCCACGAACAGCATCCAGAACTGGATCTTGCCGAGACGCTCGTTCAGCATCTTGCCGGTGAACTTCGGCCACCAGAAGAAGAAGCCGGCGAACATCGCGAACACCACGGTGCCGAAGACGACGTAGTGGAAGTGCGCCACGACGAAGTACGTGTCGGACACCTGGAAGTCCAGGGGCGGCGACGCCAGGATGACGCCGGTCAGGCCACCGAACAGGAAGGTGACCATGAAGCCGAGCGTCCACAGCATCGGGGTCTCGAAGGTGATCGAACCGCGCCACATGGTGCCGATCCAGTTCACGAACTTCACGCCGGTCGGGACCGCGATGAGCATGGTCATCACGGAGAAGAACGGCAGGAGCACGGCGCCGGTCACGTACATGTGGTGCGCCCACACCGTCACGGAGAGCGCGGCGATCGCCGTCGTCGCGAACACGATGGACTTGTAGCCGAAGATCGGCTTGCGGGAGAACACCGGGATGATCTCCGACACGACGCCGAAGAACGGCAGGGCGATGATGTACACCTCGGGGTGGCCGAAGAACCAGAAGAGGTGCTGCCACAGGATGGCGCCGCCGTTCTCCGGGTTGAAGATGTGGCCGCCGAAGCGACGGTCCAGGCCCAGCGCGAAGAGCGCGGAGGCGAACGGCGGGAACGCCACCATGATCAGGATGCCGGTGATGAGCGTGTTCCAGGTGAAGATCGGCATGCGCCACATCGTCATGCCCGGGGCACGCATCGTCAGGATCGTGGTGATGAAGTTGACGCCGCCCATGATCGTGCCGAAGCCCTGGAGGACCAGACCGAACACCCAGAGGTCACCGCCGACGCCCGGCGAGTACGTGGTGTTGGAGAGCGGGGCGTAGGCGAACCAGCCGAACGAGGCCGCACCCTGCGGGGTGAGGAAGCCGGCGGTCGCGATGAGCGAGCCGAACAGGAAGAACCAGAACGCCAAGGCGTTCAGACGCGGGAAGGACACGTCCGGAGCACCGATCTGCAGCGGCACCAGCACGTTGGCGAAGCCCGTGAAGAGCGGGGTCGCGAACATGAGCAGCATGAGCGTGCCGTGCATGGTGAACAGCTGGTTGTACTGCTCCTTCGTCTGCAGGATCTGCATGCCGGGCTCGAAGAGCTCCGCGCGGATCATGAGGGCCATGACGCCGCCGATGCAGAAGAAGACGAAGGACGTGATCAGGTACATGTACCCGAGCACCTTGTGGTCGGTCGTCGTCAGCCAGCTGACGACGATCTTGCCCAGCGAACGGGGCACCACACGAGGCTGCGCCTGTGAGCGCACCTCATCCGTTGCGTACTCGTAAGTGGTCATCAGTGGCTACCTCCACCGCGGGGGGTCTGGAGATCGCGCTCCATCGTCCCGGCGCCGTCAGGGTTGTTGTTGGGATTGCGGCTGTACTCTTCGCCCACCTGACCCGGCTCCATCTCCTCGAGGCGCTGGACGAACTCCGTCTCGTCGACGACCTCCACGTTGAAGAGCATCTCGGAGTGGAACTCGCCGCACAGCTCGGCGCACTTGCCGTCGTAGCTGCCCAGCTCCTGGGGGGTCAGGTACAGGTGGTTGGTCTTGCCGGGCACCATGTCGCGCTTCTGGAGGAACTGCGGGATCCAGAAGGAGTGGGCCACGTCACGGGACTTCAGCTCGAAGTGCACCGGCACGTCGTTCGGCAGGTACAGGACCGGAAGGGTGTCACGCACGCCCTCGGTGCCGTCCAGCTGGGCCTGGATGCCGGAGTAGTGGGCCTCGATGACCTCGCCGTTCTCCTGCTCGTAGGAGTAGTTGAAGTCCCAGGACCACTGCTTGCCGTACACGGTGACGGTCAGCGGCGAGTCGTCCACGGGGCGGTCGACCTCGGTCTGGACGCGGTCGGTGAAGCCCCAGAGGGTGAAGACCATCAGGATCGGGATGGCCGTGAACATGGTCTCGAGCGGCACGTTGTAGGCCGTCTGCTTCGGGAAGCCCTGGTCGTTCTTGCGACGGCGGTAGGCCACCATGCACCAGATCATGGCGCCCCAGGCCAGCAGGCCGACGGCCATGGCCGCGATCCAAGAGTTCACCCACAGGTCGGTGAGCTGGGCGTTGTGGTTGGTGGTCTCCCGGGTGCCGGGGTACCAGCCGCGCTGGACCTCTGCCGAACAGCCGGTCAGCACCAGGAGCGCCGTGGTGCCCACGGCACCGGCGCTCCAGCGGCGGCGAGTCCGACGTCCGGCGTCATTCTGTGCTCTCACAGACGGCCTTCCTCTTCATCTCGTGTGCGAGGGGCGTCCCCGCTCCCCCGACGATTCGGCGACTTCTCGCAGCGTCCTCGCAGGGAGCACGGGTATGCCCTGATGATTCAGAGCCAGTCTAAGCCGAAACACGCGGATTCACCGCACCGTGACACGTGCCGATCGTGTCTGGGAGTCGGGTCCGAGCATCCTGGGCACGGTGCCCGGGCACGACGACGGCGGGCCGGCCGAGGCCGACCCGCCGGTTCGCGGTCCGAGGCGCTCCGGGCGCCCGCAGATCAGTGGAAGGAGTCGCCGCAGGCGCAGGAGCCGCCCGCGTTGGGGTTGTCGATCGTGAAGCCCTGCTTCGAGATGGTGTCCTCGAAGTCGATGGTCGCGCCCATGAGATAGGGCACGCTCATCTTGTCGACGATCACCTCGACCCCGTCGTAGTCACGGACGGTGTCGCCGTCGAGGACGCGCTCGTCGAAGTAGAGCTGGTAGATCAGGCCAGAGCAGCCGCCCGGCTGCACGGCGACCCGCAGCCGCAGGTCCGTGCGACCCTCCTGCTCGAGCAGCGAGCGCACCTTGCCGGCCGCCACGTCGGTCAGCTCGACCTCGTGCGGGGGCAGGCCCTCGGCGTCCTGGGTTGCGCCGATCTCGACGCCGGTCTCCTCTGCGGACAGAGCCATCGTGACCTCCTCAGATCATGGGGCGCGGACGGGGCCGTCACGCGCGTGTGGTCTCCTGGACAACACTAGCCGCCCACGGGGCATTCCCGGCCCGCCGCACCGACGGGCCGGGCGGCGCTCACGCCGAGAGCCGCGCGAGCCAGAGCGCCTCGGCCACGACGGCCCGCTTGAAGTCGTCGATGTGCAGCGACTCGTTGGCCGAGTGCGCCCGCGTGTCCGGGTCCTCCACGCCCGTGATGAGGAGGGTGGCCTCCGGGAAGACCTCGGCGAGGTCCGCGGTGAACGGGATGGAGCCGCCCATGCCGATCGCCCGGGGCTCGACGCCCCAGGCGTCCTCCAGGGCGGCCATCATCGCGGCCGCGGCGGGGGCCGAGGTGTCCGTCGTGAACGGCTGACCGAACTCCCCCGCGGTGACCGTGATCTCCGCGCCGAGCACCGCCGCGGACTGCGCCTCCAGGTGGGTGCGCAGCGCCTCGAAGGCCTCCGCGGGCTCCATGCCGGGGCCCAGGCGCAGCGAGAACTTCGCGCGCGCCGCGGGCTGGATCGTGTTCGAGGACTCCGCGACCGAGGGCGCGTCGATCCCGATGATGCTCAGCGCGGGAGCGTTCCACAGCCGGTCCGCGACCGGGCCGCGGCCGGCCAGGGTCACCCCGTCCAGCACGCCCGCGTCCGCACGGAAGACGTCCTCGGGGTAGTCCAGGCCCGCGGTCTGCCGCGGCTCGAGGCCGGGCACGGCGACCGCGCCGTCCGCGTCGTGGAGCGTGGCGATCAGCCGCGAGAGCAGGACGACGGCGTCCAGGACCGGCCCGCCGAACATGCCGGAGTGCACGGCGTGGTCGAGCACCCGGACGGTCACCGTGCCGTCCACCAGCCCACGCAGGGAGGTGGTCAGCGCGGGCTCCCCCACGGCCCAGTTGGACGAGTCCGCGACCACGATCGCGTCGGCGTCGAGGCGCGCCCGGTGCTTCTCCAGGAAGGTGCGGAAGGTGGGCGAGCCGGCCTCCTCCTCGCCCTCGATGAAGACGCGGACGCCGACGCCGGCGTCGGGCAGGACGTCCCGCAGGGCGGCGAAAGCGGCGAGGTGGACCATGATGCCGGCCTTGTCGTCGGCGGCGCCGCGGCCGTACAGCCGCCCGCCGCGCTCGGTGGCCACGAGCGGCGGGGTGTCCCAGAGGTCCTCGTCCCCGATCGGCTGCACGTCGTGATGGGCATACAACAAGACGGTGGGCTTGTCAGAGGCGCCGGGCTTCTCGCCGATCACCGCCGGCCCACCGGGCCGGTCGTCGTCGCGGGTCTCGGTCACGATCTCCACCTCCTGCAGGCCCGCCTCGCGCAGCAGGCCCGCGACGGCCTCGGCGGACCGCTCGAGCTGGGTGCGGTCCGCGGAGTCCCAGGCGATGCCCGGGATCGCCACGAGGTCGGTGAGGGTCTGGAGGGTCGTCGGGAAACGGGCCTCGACGGCCTCACGGACGGCGGAGACGAGGGCCGCGTCCTGCGGCGCACGGGAGGTGATGTCAGTCATGACGGCCAGCGTAGACGGCGGCCGAGCCGAGGGCCGCGCCTCCGGGCGGGCCGGACGCGCCCCACCACTAGACTGGAGGGGTGTTCAAGCGAGACAAGACCCCCGAGACCGCGCCCGCCCCCTCGACTCACGGCTCCTCGGCCGCTCCCGCCGAGGGCGCCGCCGTGGCCGAGGCCGGGCCGCGCGACCGCTCGCAGGGCAAGAAGGGCCCGACTCCGCGGCGCCGCGACCAGGAGGCCGCGCGCCGTCGCACCCTGGTCCCCGAGGATCGCAAGGCGGCCCGCAAGGCCGAGCGTCAGGCGATGGCCCAGGAGCGGATGCGCCAGCGCGCCGCGCTGGAGACCGGGGACGAGCGCGGCCTCCCGGCGCGCGACAAGGGACCGCAGAAGCGCTGGGTCCGTGACTACGTGGACGCACGCACCGGCATCGGCGAGTGGCTCATGCCCGTCGTCTTCGCCTACGTCCTGCTCATGTTCATCCCCGGCCGCGAGGCGCAGCTGATCCTGATGATCAGCCTGTACGTCCTCGTGGCCCTCGTGCTCATCGAGAGCTTCCTGGTCAGCCGGCACATCAAGAAGGGCCTCACGGAGCGCTTCGGCACGCCGGAGTCCGGGACCGGCTTCTACGGCATCATGCGGGCCCTGCAGTTCCGCCGCCTGCGTCTGCCCAAGCCCCAGGTCAAGCGGGGCGAGTACCCCGCCTGACACGACACCGCGCCACGGCCCGGACCCCGGTGGGTCCGGGCCGTCGCGTCCCCGGCGAGCAGACCGTCAGCCCCGCAGGGACCGGGCCAGCCCGGCGGTGATCCGGCCGGCCCAGAACGGGCCCTCGTAGAGGAACGCGGTGTAGCCCTGGACGAGGTCCGCGCCCGCGTCGAGCCGGGCCTGGACGTCGTCGGCGTCCGTCACCCCGCCCACGCTGACGACGGCGGTGCCCGTCGGCAGCGCCGCCCGCAGGACCTCCAGCACCCGCATCGACCGCTCCTGGAGCGGGGCGCCGGACAGGCCGCCCGCGCCCAGGGCGTCCACGTCGGCACGCGGGGTGCGCAGACCCTCCCGGGAGACGGTCGTGTTGGTCGCGATGACGCCGTCGAGCCCGAGGCGCTCGGCGAGCGCCCCGACGGCGCGCACGTCGTCGTCCGCCAGGTCCGGGGCGATCTTCACGGTCAGCGGCACGCGACGGTCCGGGACCGCACGGTCGGCCTCCTCGCGCACCGCCGTGAGGATCGGCTCCAGCGCGTCGATCTCCTGCAGCTGGCGCAGCCCCGGCGTGTTCGGCGAGGACACGTTGACCGTCAGGTAGTCGGCGTGGGGCGCGAGCAGGCGGGTCGAGGCCCGGTAGTCGTCCGCCGCGTCCTCGAGGGGGACCACCTTGGTCTTGCCGATGTTCACGCCCAGGACCGGCCGGGCCGGGCCGAAGCGGCGCTCCAGTGTCTGCCGGGTCCGCGCCAGGCGGGGGGCGACGGCCGCCGCGCCGTCGTTGTTGAAGCCCATGCGGTTGACCAGCGCCCGGTCGTCCACGAGACGGAACAGTCGCGGCTGCGGGTTGCCGGGCTGCGGCTGCGCCGTGATCGTGCCGACCTCGATGTGGCCGAACCCGAGGTCGGCCAGAGCGGCGGTCCCCCGGCCGTCCTTGTCGAACCCCGCGGCCAGGCCGAAGGGCGTCGGGAACCGCAGGCCCATGACCGTGCGCGCGAGCATCGGGTCCGGGCGGAAGGCGGCGCGCAGGGCGGCGGACGCCCCGGTGCGCTCGACCAGCCGGATCGCGTCGAAGCCCCGATGGTGCGCCTGCTCCGCGTCCATGCCGCCGAACACGGCACGGAAGAAGGGCGGGTACAGGCGAGGCGCACGGGAGGTCAGGAGGCCGTCGACGGCGGACTTGGGATCAGGCAGCTGCATGCCCCCATCCTCGCACGGGCCTCCCGCCCGTCCGGGGTCCTCCTAGAGTGGTCGGATGGCCCGTGACCCGATCCAGCCGACGCCCCCGGACCCCTCCGCCCCGCACGGCGCACCCGCCGGCGGACCGACGGAGGAGGACACCCGCCCGTTCCTCGACGATCCGCCGGGCCTGGGCTGGGTCCCGGACGGGCTGCCGGGCTTCGAACGATGCACGCTCGGCCTCGACACCGATGAACAAGGACAGAACCTTGTCACAGTGGTGCGTCCGCGCACCGACGCCGCCCGTGACCCGGCCCGGCGGCCCATCCTCTCGGTGCACGGCTGGAGCGACTACTTCTACAACGCCCCGCTCGCCCACGCGTTCGAGGCCGCCGGCTATGCCTTCCACGCCGTCGACCTCCGCCACTACGGCCGCTCGCTGCGCACGGGACAGACGCCCGGCTGGACGGACGACCTGGCCCGCTACGACGCGGACCTCGAGGCCGCGTTCGAGACCATCGCCCAGGACCACCCGTTGCCGCCCATCCTCATGGGACACTCCACCGGCGGGCTGATCGCCGCGCTGTGGGCGGACCGGAATCCCGGCCGCCTCGCCGCGCTCGTGCTCAACAGCCCGTGGCTGGAGATGCAGGGCAGCGCGGGGGTGCGCCTGCTGGCGAAGTCCATCGTGGGGCCCGTCTCCGCCATGAAGCCCTACGCCATGCTCACACTGCCGCGCATCGACCACTACTGGCGCACCCTCTCGGACCAGGCCGAGGGCGAATGGGACCTGCACCCGCTCTGGCGTCCCCCGCACGCGTTCGAGGTGCCGGCCGCCTGGCTGAGTGCGGTCCTCTCGGGGCACCGGGCCGTGGCCGGGCGGCTCGACGTCACCGTGCCGATCCTCGTGCTCGTCTCCGCGCGCGGGCATCGGGGCACGTCCTACGCCGAGGCGATGCTGACCTCGGACATCGTCCTGGACCCCGACGCCATGGCCCGCCGCTCCCTGCGGCTCGGCGACCGGGTGACCGTCCACCGGCTCCCCGACGCGCTGCACGACGTGTTCGCCTCCCCCGCGTCGGTGCGCGAGGCGGCCGGTGCCGCGACGCTCACGTGGCTGGGGGCCTACGCGCCGCCGTCGGCGTCCGAGGCCGAGTCCGGCGCGCCGGACGACGGCGCCGGCTGAGGGGTGTCCACGGCGCCGCCGTAGCGGCGGTCCCGGCGGGCGTAGGTCTCGACGGCGGCCCACAGGGTCCGCCGGTCGACGTCCGGCCACAGCACGTCCAGGAACAGCAGCTCCGCGTAGGCGGACTGCCACAGCAGATAGTTGGACAGGCGCTGCTCCCCCGAGGTCCGCAGGAACAGGTCCACGTCCGGGACGACGTCGACGTCCTGACCCGTGCGGAAACCGCGGTCGAGGTAGCGGGTGATGACGTCCTCGCTGATCTCCCCCGGCCGCATCCGGCCGGCCCGGACCTCTTCGGCGATCGCCTGGACGCCGTCCAGGATCTCGGCCCGGCTGCCGTAGTTCACGCACATGTGCAGGGTGGTGCCGGTGTTGTGGCGCGTGAGCTCCTCGGCCTCCTGCAGCTCCCGGATCACGGGGGTCCAGAGGCGCGGGGCCCGCCCGTTCCACCGGATCCGCACGTTCCACGAGTGCAGGGTGTCCCGCTGCCGGCGCAGCACGTCCCGGGAGAAGCCCATGAGGAAGCGCACCTCCTCCGCCGAGCGCCGCCAGTTCTCCGTGGAGAACGCATACGCGGACACGTGGCCGATCCCCAGCTCCACCGCCCCGGCGACGACGTCCAGCAGCGCCGCCTCGCCGGCCCGATGGCCCTCGGTGCGCGGCAGGCCGCGCTGGTTGGCCCACCGTCCGTTGCCGTCCATCACGATCGCCACATGCCGGGGCACGCAACGCGGGTCGATCCGCGGGGCGACCGCACCCGAGGGGTGCGGCGGCGGGGACTGCGGGGCTCGGTCGGCGCTCATGGTCTCCTCTCGACGCGCGGGGCGGGGAGGCCGAGGTCCTGGTCCAGGACGGACAGGGACACCAGGCGCCGCTCGGCGTGGAACTGCAGGTACGCGGCCACGATACCGGCCGCCTCGCGGCGGGCGGGGGCCCCGGAGGCGTCCGCGGTGGCCCAGTCCCCCGCCGCGAGGGCCGAGAGCAGGTCGAAGGTCTCCGGGGCTGGGTGCGCGGCACCGGGTGGCCTGCATTCGAGACAGACGGCCCCGCCGAGGCCCACGTGCAGCGCCGTGTGCGGGCCGGGGGCGCCGCAGCGGGCGCACCGGTCGAAGGTGGGGGCCCAGCCGGCCTGGGCGAGCGCGCGCAGCAGGAACGAGTGCAGGATCAGGCGTGGGTCGTGCGCACCGCGGGCCAGCGCGGCCAGCGCGCCGTGGAAGAGGCGGTACTGGGCGCGCCGACCGTCGTCGTCCACCGCGGGGACCCGCTCGACGGCCTCGGCGAGGGCGCCGGCGACGGTGTAGGCGTCGTAGTCGGCGGCCAGCATGGTCGCGTACGGGTGCAGCAGCTGCGCCTGGCTCACGGTGTGCAGCTCGCCCCGGCCGCGCGCGAGCTGGAGCGTGGAGTGCATGAACGGCTCCACCACCGAGCCCAGCCGGGAGGACGTCTTGCGCACCCCCTTGGCCACGGCCCGGACCAGGCCGTGCTCGGGGGTGAGCGCCTCGACGATGCGATCGGCCTCCCCCAGACGGTGGGTGCGCAGCACGATGGCCTCGGTGCGGAACGAGTTCGCCGCGTAGCCGCCGTGCCGCGCACCCCGCCAAGAGGAGCCGGAGCCGCTCACGCGCGCAGGGCGCGGTTCACCGCGGACACCACGGCCTTCAGCGAGGCGGTGGTGGTGTTGTGGTCCAGGCCAACGCCCCAGAGGACACGGTCGCCCACGGCCGCCTCCACGTAGGCGGCGGCCATGGCCGCGCCGCCCTCGGACAGTGCGTGCTCGGAGTAGTCGAGCACGCGGACGTCCACGCCCTCCTCGCCGAGGATGCGCAGGAACGCGTCGATCGGGCCGTTGCCCTGCGCCGCGCGGGTCTGCGTGACGCCGTCGACCTCGAGCTCGGCCTCCATCCGGAACGCGCCGTCCTCGCCGGAGGCCGAGGAGACCGAGCGGAGCCGGTAGTGGCCCCACTGCGCCTCCGCCGCGTCGGCGGGCAGGTACTCGTCCTGGAACACGCGCCACAGGTCGGCGCCGGAGACCTCGCCGCCCTGGGCGTCGGCCAGATCCTGGATGACGTGGGAGAACTCGATCTGCGCGCGGCGCGGCAGGTCCAGGTTGTGCTCGGACTTGAGCAGGTAGGCGACGCCGCCCTTGCCGGACTGCGAGTTCACGCGGATGACGGCCTCGTAGGAGCGGCCGATGTCCTTCGGGTCGATGGGCAGATAGGGCACGGCCCACGGGATGCCGTCCACGTCGGTGCCGGCCGCCTTGGCGTCGACCTCCATGGCCTCGAAGCCCTTCTTGATGGCGTCCTGGTGGGAGCCGGAGAAGGCCGTGAAGACGAGGTCGCCGCCCCAGGGCGAGCGCTCGGGCACGGCCAGCTGGCTGCAGTACTCGACCGTGCGCTTGACGTGGTCCATGTCGGAGAAGTCGATCATGGGGTCGACGCCCTGCGAGTACAGGTTCATGCCCAGCGTCACCAGGTCGACGTTGCCGGTGCGCTCGCCGTTGCCGAACAGGCATCCCTCGATGCGGTCCGCCCCGGCCAGGTAGCCCAGCTCGGCGGCGGCCACGCCCGTGCCGCGGTCGTTGTGCGGGTGCAGGGAGAGGATGAGCGAGTCGCGGTGCTCCAGGTTGCGGTGCATCCACTCGATCGAGTCGGCGTACACGTTCGGGGTGGACATCTCCACCGTCGCCGGCAGGTTCAGGATCATCTTGCGGTCGGTGGAGGCCTCCAGGACCGTGGCCACCTCGTCCGAGATGCGCCGGGCGAACTCGAGCTCGGTGCCCGTGTAGGACTCGGGCGAGTACTCGTAGGTGATCTGCGTGCCCTTGAGCTGCTCCTCGAACTTCTTCACCAGGCGCGCGCCGGAGGTCGCGATGTCCACGATCCCGTCCTCGTCCTGCCGGAACACCACGCGGCGCTGCAGCACCGACGTCGAGTTGTACAGGTGCACGATGGCCCGGTCGGCGCCCTCGAGCGCCTCGAAGGTGCGCTCGATCAGGTGCTCACGGGACTGGGTGAGGACCTGGATGGTGACGTCGTCCGGGATGTGGTCGCCCTCGATGAGCTGGCGGACGAAGTCGTAGTCGGTCTGCGAGGCGGAGGGGAAGCCGACCTCGATCTCCTTGAAGCCCATGCCGACGAGCAGCTGGAACATGCGCAACTTGCGCTCGGGGCCCATGGGGTCGATCAGGGCCTGGTTGCCGTCGCGCAGGTCCACGGCGCACCACAGCGGCGCCTTCTCGATGACCTTGTCCGGCCAGGTGCGGTCCGGCAGGGCGACCTCGATCTGGTCCTGGAACGGGACGTACTTGTGGAACTTCATCCCCGACGACTTCTGCAGGTGGGCGCTCATGCGTGTTCTCCCTCGACGTGCGCGCGGCGGGCGCGCGAAAGGTGGGTGGTCGGTGGCCGGACCGGGAGGTCAGGGGCTCCGCACGGGGTGTCCGGTCCGGTGGGAGGCGTCCTGCCTCCGCATGCGCTCAGGCGGCGTGGATCACGGCCTGGCACGGGGACCCCGTGCGGCCGGGAAGTAGCAGGCGGGCCGTGGCCGGCGCTGTCGTCGCGAGGCGGAGGGACATGCCCCCGACCCTAGCACCGAGGTGGGCCGGGCCACAGGAGGCCGTCCCCGTGTGACGCACGACGACGGCGGCCCGCTCCGGCGCGTGCGCGCCCGGGCCGGGGCCTCGGGCTCAGAAGCCGAGTCGGCCGAGCTGTTTGGGGTCGCGCTGCCACTCCTTGGCGACCTTGACCCGCAGGTCCAGGTGCACCTTGGTGCCGAGCATGCGCTCGATGCCCGCCCGCGCCTGCGCGCCGATCTCACGCAGCCGGGAGCCGCCCTTGCCGATGATGATGCCCTTCTGGCTGTCCCGTTCGACGAAGACGTTCGCCCACACGTCCATGAGGGGCCGATCCGCGGGGCGGTCCTCGCGCAGGGACATCTCCTCGACCATCACGGCCACCGAGTGCGGCAGCTCGTCGCGCACGCCCTCCAGGGCCGCCTCCCGGATGAGCTCGGCGACCATGACCGCCTCCGGCTCGTCCGTGAGCTCGCCGTCGGGGTACAGGGGCGGCCCGGCCGGCAGCAGGCCCGCGAAGACGCCCAGGACGTCGTCGACCTGGCGGCCGGCCACCGCCGAGACCGGCACGACGGCCGCGAAGCCCTCCCCGCCGTTCTCCGGCCCGAGGACCTCGTCGCCCAGCGCGGTCACGGCCACGAGCTGCGCCATGAGCTGCTCCGGGCCCACCTTGTCCGTCTTCGTCACCACGGCGACCACCGGGGTGCGGTGCAGGTAGGAGAGCTGCTGGGCGATGAACCGGTCGCCGGGACCGATCGCCTCGTCGGCCGGCAGGCACATGCCCACGGCGTCGACCTCGTTGAGCGTCTCCGCCACGAGGTCGTTGAGGCGCTCGCCGAGCAGGGTGCGGGGCCGGTGCAGGCCCGGGGTGTCCACGAGCACGAGCTGGAAGTCCTCGCGGTGGACGATCCCGCGGATGGTGTGGCGCGTGGTCTGCGGCTTGGAGGAGGTGATCGCCACCTTCTCCCCCACCAGCGCGTTGGTGAGCGTGGACTTGCCGGCGTTCGGCCGGCCCACGAGCGAGACGAAGCCGGAACGGAAGCCGTCCGCGGCGCGGGCCGGATCGACGAGATCGGTCATGGGGTCATCCTTGTCAGGCGGGGCGTGGGGTGGGGCGGCCGGCTCAGGCCACGGGGTCGGCGGGCGTGGCGCCGTGGGCCTGCTCCTCGCGCCGGCGCAGCCGCACCGGGCGGTCGGGGGTCTCGGAGACGCGCAGGCGCGCGACCCGGTTGCGGCGGGGCTCGAGGGTGTCCGCGACGAGCTCGATCCCCTGGACCACGACGCGCGAGCCCTGGATCGGGACGCGGCCGAGCTCCTTGGCCAGCAGGCCGCCGACCGTGTCGACGTCGTCGTCCTCGTCCTCCTCCGGCAGCTCGAACTCCTCCCGGAAGTCGTGGATGCCCATGCGCGCGTCGACGGAGTAGACGCCGGGCGCGACGAACTCCACCTCGGGGCGGTCCGGGTGGTCGTCCTCGTCGTAGATCTCGCCGACGATCTCCTCGATGAGGTCCTCGAGCGTCACGAGCCCCGCCGTGCCGCCGTACTCGTCCACCACCACGGCCACGTGGGTGGACTCGCGCTGCAGCTCCTGCAGGAGGGTGGCCACGGACTTCGACTCGGGGACGAAGCGGACGTCGCGCATGACCTCGGTGACGGGGGTGTCGGTCGCAGCGCCGTCGTGGTGCAGGGCGCGGGTGACGTCCTTGAGGTGCAGCATGCCCCGGATGTCGTCGGCGTCCTCGCCGATCACCGGGATGCGGGAGTTACCGGAGCGCAGGAACAGGGCCATGGCCTGGCCGAGCGTGTGGTCGGCGTCGATCGTGACGACGTCGGTGCGCGGCACCATGACGGAGCGGACGATGGTGTCGTTCATGGAGAACACCGACTGGATCAGCTCCGCCTCGGAGTCGGCGAGCACGTCCGCGTCGTGGGCGCGGGCGACGAACTCGCGCAGGTGGCGCTCCTGGAAGTCGTCCTCGTCCTCCGGCTCGACCTCGCGACGGCGCCGGTCCCGGTCCAGGCGGGCGGCGAGCGGGCCCAGGGCCCGGCGGAGCACCCACACGAGCCCGCCGAGGCGGCGGGCGACGGCGGCCTCGTTGCGGGAGCCGATCGGCCGCGGGCTCCAGACGCCCAGCAGGGCGGCCACGCCCACGAGCACGACCGCGGCGATCGCCACGGCGAGCCACGTGTCGTCCACCACCGCGTCGGCGGCCGCGGTCAGGCAGACGGCCGACAGGGCCTCGGCGACGAAGCGCCAGACCCGCAGGGCCCCGAGGTGGCTCTCCCGCTCGCGGGCGATCTCCAGGACCTTGGAGCCGGGCTGCTCGCGGACGATGTCCTCCGCGTCCCGCCGGGAGAGGTAGGAGAACGCGGACTCGGCCAGGGACAGCGTCCAGGTCAGGCCGAGGAAGACCAGGAACAGGGCGAAGAGGACGGCGGGCGTCAGCATGGGCGGTGCCGTCAATCCTCGACGGTGGGGGCCGGGGCGGGCCGCCCCAGGACCTCGGAGACGAGCCGATCCTGGAGCGTGAACATCTCCTCGCGCTCGGCGTCCTCGAGATGGTCGTACCCGAGCAGGTGGAGCATGCCGTGGGTGAGCAGCAGGAGCAGCTCGTCGTCACGGGAGTGCCCGCCGCGCGCCGCCTGCTCGGCGGCGACCTCGGGGCAGAGCACGACGTCGCCGAGCACGCCCTCGGCCGGCGCCTCGGGCGAGCCGGGGGTCAGCTCGTCCATGGGCAGGCTCATCACGTCGGTGGGCCCGGGCAGGTCCATCCACTCCTCGTGCAGCTCGGCCATGCGTGCGGCGTCCACGACGGTCACGGCCGTCTCGGCGCGCTCGTGGACGTGCAGGCGCGCGTACACGTGCCGGGCCATGCGCAGCAGCGCGTCCTCGGGGACCTCGATCCCCGACTCGTTCAGGATCTCAACGGCCACGGCGGGCCCCTCCTCGCTTCTGGGACCGCTCCGCGGGGCCGCGGGCGGCGTCGTAGGCGTCCACGATGGCGCTCACCAGCGAGTGCCGGACCACGTCCGAGGAGTCGAAGCGGACCATCTCCAGTCCCTCGATCCCCTCGAGCACCTCGACGGCCTGGGCCAGGCCGGACTGGGTGCCGCGCGGCAGGTCCACCTGCGAGGTGTCTCCCGTGACGACCATGCGCGCACCGAAGCCGAGGCGGGTCAGGAACATCTTCATCTGCTCGCCGGTGGTGTTCTGGGCCTCGTCGAGGATCACGAACGCGTCGTTCAGGGTGCGGCCGCGCATGTACGCCAGCGGGGCGACCTCGATGGTCCCGGCCTCCATCAGCCGCGGGATCGACTCGGGCTCGATCATGTCGTGCAGCGCGTCGTACAGAGGGCGCAGGTACGGGTCGATCTTCTCGGAGAGCCCGCCGGGCAGGAAGCCGAGCCGCTCGCCGGCCTCGACGGCCGGGCGGGTGAGGATGATGCGGTTGACCTCCTTGGCCTGCAGCGCCTGCACGGCCTTGGCCATGGCCAGGTAGGTCTTGCCGGTGCCGGCCGGGCCGATGCCGAAGACGACGGTGGAGCGGTCGATCGCCTCCACGTAGTCCTGCTGGTGCAGGGTCTTCGCGCGGATGCGGCGGCCCCGGCCCGAGAGGATCGAGTCCAGGTGCAGCTGACCCGCGCCGCGCCCGGTGGCGGCATCGCGGACGTGGTGGACGACCTGGCCCATCACCTCGGGGGTGACGGCCTGGTCGCGGCGGGCGATCGAGCGCAGGTCCTCGACGACGCGCCGCACCGACGCCACGTCGGCCACCGGCCCGGCCAGGTCCAGCCGCTGGTCGCGGACCGTGACGTCCACGGTGGGGAACACGCCGCCGAGGATCCGCAGCAGGGCGTCCTGCGGTCCGAGCGTGCGGACCATGAGGTCGGCGGTCTCGAACGCGACCCCCTCGTGCGCGGTGGCGGGCGGGGTCGGGGTCGTGGGGGGCACGGTCACGATGGGGCGGATCACCTCGGGGTCGTGGGGGCGGGACGTCCCGTCCAGTCTAGGCGTCGGCGCGTCGTCCTGCCGGGGCTCACCAGCGGCCGAGCCGGTGCTGGAGCACGGCGAGGGCGGCGGGGCCGGCCGTGGAGGCGCGCAGCACGTGCGGGCCGAGCCGCACCGGCACGGCCCCCGCGGCCACGCAGGCCTCGAGCTCGGCCGGGCCGATCCCGCCCTCGGGGCCCACGACGACGGCGATCTCGGCGGCCGCGGAGAGTCGCTCCGCGGGCACCGCGGACACCCCGTGCTCCGCGTCCTCGTGCAGCACGAGGACGAGCCGGCCGCCGTCGTCGTCCCGGACCAGCCCGGCGACCGCCGTCCCGGAGACGTGGTCCCGGACCGCGGGCACCCGGGCGCGACGCGCCTGCTTGGCGGCCGCGCGGGCCGTGTCCGCCCACTTCTGGCGGGCCTTGGCGGCCTTGGGACCCTTCCAGCGGACGATCGAGCGCTCGGCCTCCCAGGGCACCACGGCGTCCACGCCGAGCTCGACGGCGGCCTGGACCGCCATGAGATCCCGGTCGCCCTTGGCGAGGGCCTGGACGAGCACGAGCGCCGGGGTGGGCGCCGGCTCCTCCGCCACCGTGTCCAGCCGCACGGTCACCGCGTCCGGGGCGGCCGCGAGCACGGTGCCGTGGCCGAGCGTGCCCGACCCGTCGGCCAGGAGCACGGCCTCCCCGGGGGCCAGGCGCATGGCCGCGGCGGCGTGCCGGGCCTCGGGGCCGCCGAAGACGACCTCCGCGCCCGCGCTCGCGCCGGCCAGGGCGCCCGGCTCGAGGTGGAACAGGGGGGCGGTCACAGGTTCCTCAGGTTCTCCCGCAGCCGGGCGAACATGCCCTTGGCCTGGGGTGCGCCGTGCACGACCTCCTCGCCGCGCACCTCGGCCAGGCGCTCCAGGAGCTGGCGCTGCTCGTCGTCCAGGTCGGTGGGCGTGGTGACCACCACGTCCACCTTGAGGTCGCCACGGCCCTGCCCGCGCAGGCGGCCGACGCCCAGGCCGTGGAGGACCTCGACGTGGCCGGACTGCACGCCCGGGTCCAGGCTGACGGACTGCTTGCCGTCCAGGGTGTCCAGCGTGACGGTGGTGCCCAGGGCCGCGGCGGCCATGGGGACGGTCACGGTGGTGGCCAGGTGGTCGCCCTCGCGGCGGAAGGTCTCGTCCGGGCGGACCGCGATCTCCACGTAGAGGTCCCCGTTCGGGCCGCCGCCCGGGCCGGCCTCGCCGCGGCCGGCGAGGTGGATGCGGGTGCCGTCGTCCACGCCCGCGGGGATGCGCAGGGTCAGCGGCGTCCGGGTGCGGACGCGGCCCTGCCCGTCGCACTCGTGGCAGGGCGTCGGGATGACGGTGCCGAACCCCTGGCAGGCGGGGCAGGCCTCGGTGGCCATGACGGTGCCCAGCAGCGACCGCACGGGGCGCTGGATCATGCCGTGGCCGTGGCAGGTCTGGCAGGTCTCCGGCTGGGTGCCGGGCTCGCAGCACGAGCCCTCGCACCGATCGCAGCGCACGGCCGTGTCCAGCTCGATCGTCTGCTCGCCGCCGAAGACGGCGTCGCGCAGGTCGATCCGCGCGGTCACCAGGGCGTCCTGGCCGCGGCGGGCGCGGCTGGCGGGGCCGCCGCGGCCGCCCTGGCCGGCGGCGTTCATGAAGGTCTCGAAGATGTCGGCGAAGCCCCCGAAGCCGCCCGTCCCGCCGAAGCCGCCCGGGAAGCCGGCCTGGCCG
Source organism: Micrococcus luteus (assembly GCF_014138885.1). Taxonomy (NCBI): domain Bacteria; kingdom Bacillati; phylum Actinomycetota; class Actinomycetes; order Micrococcales; family Micrococcaceae; genus Micrococcus; species Micrococcus luteus. The sequence goes on along the minus strand of NZ_JACJIK010000001.1, from coordinate 205,557 downwards.
TTCTCGTTGCCCGTCGTGTCGTAGGCCCGGCGCCGGCCCTCGTCCGAGAGCACCTCGTAGGCGTGGGAGATGCGCTTGAACTGCTCGGCCGCCTCCGGGTCGGGGTTGACGTCCGGGTGGTGGGTGCGCGCGAGCTTGCGGTAGGCGCGGCGGATCTCCTCGGTGCTGGCGTCACGGCTGACGCCGAGCGTCTCGTAGTGGTCGGTCACGGTGGGGATTCCTCTCGGGGAGAGCGGGACGTGGGGCGATGCGGGACGGGGCCCGCCAGGACGCGCGGAGGCGCGTCAGGTGGTCAGGATGCGGGAGAGATAGCGGGCGATCGCCCGGACGGCGGCCATGGTGCCCGGATAGTCCATCCGGGTCGGGCCGATGACACCGACCTTCGCCACGGCGCCGGGGCCGTAGGCGGCCGCGACCACCGAGGTGTCCGCGAGCGATCCGGCGTTCTCGGAGCCGATCCGCACGGACACCCCGTGGGCGTCCTGCTCCATCTCCGTGAGCAGGCGCAGCAGCACCACCTGCTCCTCGAGCGCCTCCAGGATCGGCCCGATGGACGCGCCGAAGTCCCCCGGGGAGCGGGCCAGGTTGGCGGTGCCGGCCAGGACGATGCGGTCCTGCCGGCCGGCCTCGAGCAGGTCGTGGACGGCCGCGGCCACGAGGGCGGCGGACTGCCGGTGCTCCGGGCGGACCCGGGTGACGACGTCGTCCACCACGGTAGCCGCCTGCACCGGACCGAGCCCCAGCAGGGCGTCCAGCAGGAGGCCGCGGAGCACGGACAGCTCCGCCTCCTCGACCGGACGGTCCAGCACGGCGTGCCGCTGGTCCACCCGCCCCGTGGACAGGATGAGGACCACGAGCACGCGCGTGGGCGCGAGGGAGACCAGTTCGAGGTGGCGGATCGTGGAGCCGTCCTCGTGGGGGAACTGCGCGACGGCGACCTGCTGGGTCAGCTGGGCCAGGAGGCGCACCGTGGACTCCATCATGTGCTCGGTGTCCGTCTCCGGATCCAGCAGGGTCCGCACGGCCCGGCGCTCGGCCGGGGACAGCGGCTTCACCTCGGAGAGGCGGTCGACGAACACGCGGTAGCCCTTGTCCGTGGGGACGCGCCCGGCGGAGGTGTGCGGGGCCACGATGAGGCCCTCCTCCTCGAGCCCAGCCATGTCGTTGCGCACGGTCGCGGAGGACACGCCCAGGGCGTGCCGTTCCACGAGCGCCTTGGAGCCCACGGGCTCGCGCAGCGCCACGTAGTCCTCCACGATCGCCTGGAGCACCTGCAGGCGGCGGGGCTGCTCCGACATCTCGGTCCTCCTCTGGTCCGTCGGGATCCGGGGCGACCCCGGAGGTGCCCCTGGCTGGCACTCCGGCGGGTCAAGTGCCAATGCTACCGTCCGACCCGGGGGACGACCCGACCGGCCCGCACGGCTTCGCTCACGGTGATCGCCCGCCCCCGTTGCTACCGTGCTCTCCCATGGACTGGAGCAGCTGGGGCCCCGCGGGCCACGACGACCTGACGCGCCGCCCCGCCCGGACCGTCCCCGATGTGCCCGCCACCCCCGGCACGGTGGTCGAGGACGTGGCCTCCGGGTTCACCGGGGCCGTGATCGGCATCGAGCGCTCCGGCGGCGTGCACGTGGTGGTCCTGGAGGACCGTCGCGGCGTGCGCCGCGGCTTCCCCCTCGGCGGCGGCTTCTGGATCGACGGCGAGCCCGTGACCCTGGTCCCCCCGACCGCCGCGGCCCCGGCGGCGCCGGCCCGCACCGCCTCCGGCTCGCGACGGGTCGAGGGGGCGCGGGCCCGCACCGCTCGCGCCTCTCGCATCTGGGTGGAGGGCGTGCACGACGCCGAGCTGGTGGAGAAGGTGTGGGGCGAGGACCTGCGCCTCGAGGGCATCGTCGTGGAGCCCCTGCACGGCGTGGACGACCTCGCCGGGGCGATCCGTGCGTTCGCCCCCGGTCCGCGGCGCCGGCTCGGGATCCTCGTGGACCACCTCGTCACCGGGTCCAAGGAGGAGCGCCTCGCGGCCGAGGCCATGCGCGTGCCGGGGGCCGCGGGCAACGTGCTCATCCTCGGTCACCCCTACGTGGACGTCTGGCAGGTCATCAAGCCCTCCGTCCTCGGCATCCCCGCGTGGCCCGTCGTGCCGAAGGGGCAGGACTGGAAGACGGGGATCCTGCGGGGACTGGGCTGGCCGCACGGGAGCAAGGAGGCCACGGGGCTGGGGTGGAAGCGGCTGCTCTCCCACGTCACCACGTACGCGGACCTCGAGCCGTCCCTGCTGGGCCGCGTGGAGGAGCTCATCGACTTCCTCACCGCCGCACCCGAGCACTGATCTCGGCGCGGCCCCCGCCCGCCCGCGCTATGCTGGCCCATGCCCTGCGCCCGGTCCCCGGCGCGCGGGTCTCGCAATCCAGGAGGAGCCCCTCGTGAACACCCGCGCGCAGCCCGACGCCGGCCGCACCGGCCACGGCCCGCCCGCCTGGCTCGTCTCGGCCGGCGGCCGCGGCGCCCCGCTCACGGCGAAGCAGGACCGTGACCGCGCGGCGCTGGCCCACCTCAGTCTGGCGTTCGGCGTGCTCGGCCCGCTGGTCGTGTGGCTGCTCTACCGCGACCGCGGCCCGTTCACCTCGCAGGAGTCGCGCGAGGCCCTGAACTTCTCCGGGCCGCCCACGCTCATCACGCTCCTGTTCTTCTTCCTGTCCCTGCTGCCGGTGGTCGGCCCGATCTTCGCGATCCTCGGCGCGCTCACGTGGGCCGCCATGGCGGTCTACGGCGTGATGGGCGCCTCGCACGTGTCCAAGGGCCGTCCGTTCCGGTACCCGTTCAACCTGCGCATCCTGCGCTGACCCGGGGCCGGCCGGTCAGAAGCCGGCCAGCGCCCGGACGATCGCGTCGTTGCGCAGCCGCCCCTCGAGCGTGGGGACGATGCGGCCGTCGACGGCGGCGCGCCCGTCCAGCAGGCCCGCGGCGATGAGTTCGGCGATCGCCCCGCGGATCCGCGCGGCCTCCCCCGGCGTCTCCGAGACGAGCTCCGCGGTCGGGAGCCCGTCCACCGTGCGCACCGCGAGCATGATGCGCTCGAGGCGCCGCGCGTCGGCGTCGGGCCGCTCGCGGCCCACGGCGGGGGTGACCCCTGTGGCCAGCCGCTGCGCGTAGGCGGCGGGGTGCTTGGCGTTCCAGAACCGGACCCCGGCGAGGTGCGAGTGCGCGCCCGGGCCGATCCCCCACCAGTCCTGGTCCTCCCAGTACGCCACGTTGTGCCGCGCACGGTGGACCCCGGAGCCCTGCGGGTCCCGAGCCCAGTTGGACACCTCGTACCAGCGGTAGCCGGCGGTGCCGAGCAGCTCCTCGGCGAGCAGGTACTTGTCCGCCTGGTCGTCGGGGTCCACGTCCGCCACCTCGCCGCGGGCCACCTGGGCCCCGAGCTTGGTGCCCTCCTCCACGATCAGCGAATACGCGCTCACGTGGTCCGGGGCCAGGGCGACGGCGGCCTCGAGCGTGGCCCGCCAGTCGGCGAGGGACTCCCCCGCGGTCCCGTAGATCAGGTCCAGGGACACCTCCAGGCCGGCCTCGCGGGCCGCGGCGACGGCGGCGGGGACGGACTCGGGCCGATGGGTGCGCTCGAGCGTGGCGAGCACGTGCGGCACCGCGGACTGCATGCCCAGGGAGAGGCGGGTGAAGCCGCCGGCCGCGAGCTGGCGGGCGTACTCCGGGGTGATCGTGTCCGGGTTGGCCTCGGTGGTCACCTCCGCGCCGGGCGCGATCCCGAACCGGTCCACCGCCGCCTGGAGGATGCGCACGAGGTCCGCGGCCGGCAGGAGCGTGGGCGTGCCGCCGCCGAAGAACACCGTGTGCAGCGGGCGGGCGGGCACGTCCGAGGACGCGAGCACGTCCGCGGCGAAGTCCAGCTCCGCGACCGCCGACTCCCAGTAGTCGCCGCGACCCGCGCCGGGGCCGAGGTCGACGGCCGTGTACGTGTTGAAGTCGCAGTAGCCGCAGCGCACCGTGCAGAACGGCACGTGGACGTACAGGCTGAAGGTGCGCGCCGCGCCGTCGCGGGCGGCCGCGCGCACCCGCTGCCCGACGTCAGCCGGCAGCCGGCCGTCGTCGGGGACGGGCTCGCCGAGGGGCAGGGCGGGCACTTACTTCTTCGCCGCCTGGTCGGCGCCGGCGCCGTCCGAGGACAGGGCGGCGATGAAGGCCTCCTGCGGGACCTCCACCCGGCCGACCATCTTCATGCGCTTCTTGCCCTCCTTCTGCTTCTCGAGCAGCTTGCGCTTGCGGGAGATGTCGCCGCCGTAGCACTTGGAGAGCACGTCCTTGCGGATCGCGCGGATGTTCTCGCGGGCGATGATGCGCGAGCCGATGGCGGCCTGGATCGGCACCTCGTACTGCTGGCGCGGGATCAGCTCCTTGAGCTTGCCCGTCATCATCACGCCGTACGCGTAGGCGTTGTCCCTGTGGGTGATCGAGGAGAACGCGTCCACCTGTTCGCCCTGGAGCAGGATGTCCACCTTGACGAGGTCGGCGACCTGGTCGCCGTCGGCCTTCCAGTCCAGCGAGGCGTACCCCTTGGTGCGGGACTTGAGCTGGTCGAAAAAGTCGAACACGATCTCGGCCAGCGGGATCCAGTAGCGGATCTCCACGCGTTCCTCGGAGAGGTAGTCCATGCCCTTGAGGTTGCCGCGCTTGGCCTGGCACAGCTCCATGACGGCGCCGATGAACTCCGCCGGCACGATGATCGTGGCCGAGGCCATGGGCTCGCGCACCTCGAGGATCTTGCCCTCGGGGAACTCGGAGGGGTTGGTCACGGTGACGACCTCACGGTCCTCCCGGGTGACCTCGTAGACCACGTTGGGCGCGGTGGAGATGAGGTCGAGGTCGAACTCGCGCTCGAGGCGCTCGCGCACGATCTCCAGATGCAGCAGACCGAGGAAGCCGACGCGGAAGCCGAAGCCCAGCGCGACCGAGGTCTCCGGCTCGTAGACGAGCGCGGCGTCGTTGAGCTTGAGCTTGTCCAGGGCGTCACGCAGCACGGGATAGTCCGAGCCGTCGATGGGGTACAGACCCGAGAACACCATGGGCTTGGGGTCCTCATAGCCACCCAGGGACTGCTCCGCCGGGTGGGCGTGGTTGGTGACCGTGTCGCCCACCTTGGACTGACGCACGTCCTTCACGCCGGTGATGAGGTAGCCCACCTCGCCCGCGGCCAGGCCCTTGGTGGGCACGGGCTCCGGGGAGGAGACGCCGATCTCGAGGAGCTCGTAGGTCGTGCCCGTGGACATCATGCGGACCTTCTCCCGTGGGGAGAGCCGGCCGTCCACGACGCGCACGTACGTGACGACGCCCCGGTAGGTGTCGTACACGGAGTCGAAGATCATCGCGCGGGCCGGGGCGTCCGCGTCCCCCTCCGGGCCGGGGATGGCGCGGACCACGCGGTCCAGCAGCTCCTCGACGCCGACGCCCGTCTTGCCGGAGACGCGCAGCACGTCCTCGGGCTCGCAGCCGATCAGGGAGGCCAGCTCGGCCGCGTAGCGGTCCGGATCCGCGGCGGGCAGGTCGATCTTGTTGAGCACGGGGATGATCTCCAGCTCGTGCTCCATGGCGAGGTAGAGGTTCGCCAGGGTCTGGGCCTCGATGCCCTGGGCGGCGTCCACCAGCAGGATCGCGCCCTCGCACGCGGCCAGCGAGCGGGAGACCTCATAGGTGAAGTCCACGTGCCCGGGGGTGTCGATCATGTTCAGGGCGTAGTCCACCCCGTCCACGGACCAGGGCATGCGCACGGCCTGGGACTTGATGGTGATGCCGCGCTCACGCTCGATGTCCATGCGGTCCAGGTACTGGGCCTTCATGTCGCGGGGCTGCACGACGCCGGTGGCCTGCAGCATGCGGTCCGCCAGCGTGGACTTGCCGTGGTCGATGTGGGCGATGATGCAGAAGTTGCGGATCACCGAGGGGTCGGTGGCAGCGGGCACCGGGGGGTTCGACGCCAGGGGCGACACGGGCACTTCCTCTACGGGTGACGGGGACGGGACTCTGACCGCCTAGTCTCTCATGTCCCGCCGCCGACCCGACCCGGACGCCGGGCCCGCGCGTCCACTAGATTCACGCCCATGGCCTTCGACCTGCATCGCGCCCTGTCCCTCGGCCGCCGGACGGCACGCCTGATCGGCGCCCTCCGCGACGACGCCCGGCCGCGTCGAGCCGCCTCTGAGGCCGGTCGACGGGCCGGCGAACGGAGCGGCCCGTCGCCCTTCCCGGGCCCGCCCGGGCCTCCCGGGCCCGCGTGGGACCCCACGGAGCCCACCGACTCGTGGCCGATGCCCGGGCCCGGGCAGGAGCGCCGGCCCCGGCGACAGGACACCGACCGCCACGTGTCCCTGCCGGACTTCACCGGGACCGTCCGCGTCGAATACGCGCCCGCGCCCGGGCCGACGGCCGGGCCGGGCGAGGTCGTGTGGACCTGGGTGCCGTACGAGGAGATGGACGGCCGGGGCAAGGACCGCCCCGTGCTCCTGATCGGCCGGGACGGGGCGCTCCTGCTCGGGCTCATGCTGACCAGCCGGGACCGGAACAACGCGCTGACCCGCGACGAGGACTACGTGGACGTGGGCGCAGGCGCCTGGGACCGGTCCGGCCGCGCCTCGGAGGTGAAGCTGGACCGGGTGGTCCGCGTGGATCCGGCCGCGGTGCGCCGGGAGGGCGGCGTCCTGGACCGGGCGGCCTTCGACCGGGTCACGGCCGCGCTGGCCCGCGCCCGGAGGCGGGGGCGCTGAGTCGGCCGCGCGGATCGCGGGGTCTGGGTGGTAGGATCGTCCGCATTGTGTCCGCCGGTCGACGGGCACCCCCGGAACGGGTCATCATCGGTGTTCCCCACGCCGCTCAGTCCACGGATCCGGGCACCCTCCACGACCCCCTGTTCATGCGGCGCCCGGACCCTCGTCCGCGCCGCCGACGACGAAGGACCCGATTTGGCTAACATCAAGTCCCAGAAGAAGCGCATCCTCACCAACGAGAAGGCGCGCCAGCGCAACGTCGCGGTGAAGTCCGAGCTGAAGACCGCCATCCGCGCCGTGGACAAGGCCGTCGCCGCCGGCGAGGCCGAGGCCGCCGCCGCCGCGCTGCGCACCGCCTCCCGCAAGCTGGACAAGGCCGCTTCGAAGGGCGTCATCCACAAGAACCAGGCCGCGAACCGCAAGTCCGGCATCGCCGCCCGCGTGAAGGCCCTCCTCGGCTGATCCACGCCCCCCGGCTGTGACCGCGGCCCCCGCCCCGAGCGATCGGTGCGGGGGCCGCGTCGTGTCCGGGCTGCCCCCGTCGCGTGCCGTCCGGCGGCGCCGTCAGCGGCTGACGGCGGTGGCCACGCGGATGACCGCGCGCTCGACGGCGAACTCCGGGTTGCGGGAGGCGCCCTTGGCCTCGGCGTCGGCCTGGGCGATCCACTCCACGGCCTGCGCGATGCCGGCCGCCGTCCAGTGCCGCGCCGCCTGCTGGATGTAGCGCACCTGGAACGGGGCCACTCCGAGCAGGGACGGCAGCTCGGCGGCGGGCCGGCGGGCGTCGATCATCCGTGCCACCTGCCGCGCCTTGAGCGCGAGCGCCGCGGTGATCATCACCGGGTGCACGCCGGTGGCCATCGCGTGCCGCACGAGGGACACGGCCCTCGCCGCCTGCCCCTCGAGCGCCGCGTCGGCCACCGCGAAGCTCGTGGCCTCCACGCGGCCGCTGTAGTAGGTGTCCACGGTCTCGACGGTGACGACGCCCTCGGTGTCGTCGACGAGCTGGGCACACGCGGCCGCGAGCTCCGTGAGCGAGGCGCCGGTGGCGCGGATGAGCGCGCGGGCCGCCTCCTCGTCGATGCGTCGACGCCGGTCGCGGAACTCGGCCTGCACGAAGGCCAGCCGCTCCTCGTCCTTCTTCAGCGGCACGCATTCGACCACCGTGCCGTCCTTCGCGACGGCATCCAGCAGCTTCTTGCCGCGGGTGCCGCCGGTGTGACGCAGCACGAGCGTGACGTCGTCCGCGCCGGGGCCCTGCTGGACGAGGCGCAGGGCGTCCTCGAGGAACGCATCGTTCATGGCCTCGAGGCCCTCGACCGTGATGAGGGTGGGCTCGGCGAAGAGGGACGGGCTGGCCGCGGTGGCCAGCTGGCCGGGCTGGTACTCCCCCGCGCGGAGCCGGTGGATCTCCAGCTGACCGTGACGCTCGCGCAGAGCCTGGGTCACGCGGTCCGTCACCCACCGGGCGGCATGGTCCTCGGGTCCCTTGAGGAGCATGAGCGGGGCGGGCTCGGCTCGCCGCCAGGCCAGCGGGTCGGTGCGGCCGGCTCGGCCGGAACGGGGGCTGCGGGCGGCGGACATGCGTCCCATCCTAGGGTCCGGTGCGGACGCTCGAGGGCGGGCGGACGGTGTGAGCCGTGATCTCGGGCGCGCCGTCGGGGTTGGGGCCGTCCGCGGCCGTGAGGGCCAGCGTGCCGTGCAGGTCCGTGCGGGCCACCGGCCCGAGGCGGCCGAGCGCGTCCACCGTGGCCCGGTGAGGGTGGCCGTACGGGTTGTCGGCGCCCACGGAGACCACGTGCAGGCGGGCGCCGGCCGCGCGCGGCACGGCCGTCCCACCGTTGCGGGCCCCGTGGTGGGCGACCTTGAGCACGTCCACGCGCGGCGGTGCGGCGGCATCGGACCGGCGCCCCGCGACCCACGCCGCGGAGGCGTCCTCCTCCATGTCGCCGGTGACCAGCGTCGTGACCGGACCGGCCCCGCTCTCGACGGTGACCAGCACCTGCGCGGAGGCGTCGTTCTCCTCGGGGGCCCGCGCGTCGGCGAGCAGCACATGCCACCGCACCGGCCCGGCCGTGCCCGTCGCGCCGGTGCGGAGCCGTGCCGCGTCGGCGGGCGGGTCGACGCCCTCCGCCTCCCCGCCGCGCCCTCCCCTGCCCTGCCCCGGTGCGTCCCGGGTCGCGTAGTGCACCGCCCCGGGGGAGGCGCGGTCGACCACGCCGGCCAGCCCCCCGGCGTGGTCGGCGTGCAGGTGGGTGAGCAGCACGGCGTCCACCCGGTCGACGTCGAGGTCGTCGAGGCAGCGACGAGCGAGCCCCGGCTCGGGCCCGACGTCGACGACGACCCCCGCGCGCGGGCCGGACCGGAACACGGCCATGTCCCCCTGGCCGACGTCGCAGAACGCCACCGCCCAGTCCGGCGGGGCCGCGCCCGAGGCCCGCGGCACGAGGACCGCCCCGACCGCACCCGTGGTGGCCGCGGCCAGCGCGGCGGCGAGCACGACCAGGGCGGGGAGGCGCTCGCGGGTCCGCGGCGCGCTGCGGCCGACACGCCGCACCGGGGCGGCCCGGCGGCGTTCGAGCAGGAGCACGGCGGCGAATCCGAGGAGCGTCGCGGCAACCAGCAGGACGCCCAGCCCGGCGCCGAGGGCTCCGGCCGGCCACGGACGCAGCGCCCCGGGCAGGGAGGCGCTGGTGTGGGCGACCCACCCGATCCAGGCCGCGGGCCACTGGATCACGGCGACGAGGGCGGCGGCGATCCCCGGCGCGGGCAGGGCGAGGGCCGCGGCGAGGGTGCCCAGGACGGTCACGGGCGGCACGGCCGGGGCGGCCAGCAGATTGGCCGGCACCGCGTAGGCCGACACCTCACCGGTCATGGCCAGGATGATCGGCTGGCAGGCCAGGTGGGCGGCCACGGTCACCGCGAGCGACGCCGAGAGCCACCGCGCCACGACGTCGGGCAGCACCCGGCCGAGCCCGGCGTGCAGCGCACGGTCGAGGGGCGCGCCGCCCAGGACGATGCCCGCGGTCGCGGCCAGGGAGAGGTGGAAGGCCGGTTCCACGGCGAGGGCCGGCACCGCGACGAGCAGGGCCGTGCCGCCCACCGTCAGGAGTCCGAACGCCTGCCGCGCGCGGCCGAAGAACACCGCGAGGGCGCCGAGGGCGCCCATCACGGCCGCCCGGAGCACGGACGGCTCCGGCCCCACCACGACCACGAACACCCCGAGGACCGCCAGCCCGGCGCTGAGGACCACCGCCCGGTGCACCCGCGCGCAGCGCAGGGTGATCGCGACCGCGCCGAGGATCATGGCCACGTTGGCCCCGGACACGGCAGACAGGTGCGACAGGCCCGAGGCCTTCATGGCGTCGTCGAGGGCGGCCCCCTGGGCGGAGCGGTCGCCCAGCACCAGCCCCGGGATGAGCTCCGGCGCCGCGCCGACCGTGCGCTCCGCGGACTGACGGAATGCGGCGCGCAGCGCCTCCCGCCGAGGCGGGCCCGGGCCGCCGTCGGTGGCCCCGCCCGCCGTCTCCACCCCGCCGGGGCAGGGTCCCGGCTGCGGGGCGGCCGCGGCGGCCAGGAACACGGTGGAGCCGGACCTCGACGGCCGGGCCACGACGCACACCCGCGATCCCGGCCCGCCGCCGGGGGCCGCCGTTCCGTCCGACGGCGCGGCGATCGTCGCGGGCGGTGCGCCCCCGCCCGTGAGTCGGGCCGTCACGGCCGCCTCGGGGGCCCGCGGCGGATGACCGAACGTCTCGACCCGCACGGGCACGCTCCAGCGCGGGCCGAAGGTCGCCTCGCTCCGGGTGGCGGGCCCGTCCAGGGTCAGCTCGAGCCGCAGCGGTGAGCCGGCGTGCACCGCGCCGGTCCAACCGCTGGCGCTGGCCGCGGCGGCGGGCCCGGCCGAGTGCTGCAGCATCAGGGCCGCGGCTACGCCGGCCAGCGCCGTCGCGGTGGCCACGCCCCGTATCCGACCGGTCGAGCGGGCGGCCCCCAGGACGGCGGCCGCGGCGACGGCCAACCCGGTGAGGGCCGCCGCCGAGCGGGCCGGGGCGTCCCAGGCGACGCCGAGGATCCCGAGGGTCAGGCAGGCGAGCAGGGCGGGCACCCACCGGGCCTCGAGCGGGCCGGGCACCTCGCGGTGGCGGGCGCGGCGGTCCATGGGATCGCTGGACGGACCCGGGGCCGGGCTCACCACGAGACGTGGTCACGCAGCCGGTCGAGCGTGGCCGGGCCGATGCCGGGCACCGCGTCCAGGTCCGGCAGGCCGGTGAACGGGCCGACCGTCTCGCGGTGGGCGATGATCTTCTCCGCCGTGGCGGGGCCGACGCCGGGCAGGGTCTGCAGCTCCGTGGCGTCGGCGGTGTTCAGGTCCACGGTGTCGCCGGACTCGGCGCCGCCCGGCTCGCCTCCGGCACCGGCCCTGCCCGTGGTCGGCGTGGGCTGCGCCTGCGCGGCCCCGGCCACCCGGTCCAGGGCGTCCTGCGGCGTGTGGGCGGAGGGGACGAGGACCTGTTGGCCGTCGTCCAGCGGGGCCGCGAGGTTGATGCGCTCCGCCCGGGCGTGCCGGGTCGTGCCGCCGGCGGCGCGCACGGCGTCGGCCACCCGGGAGCCCGGCGCGAGGCTGACCACACCCGGCCGGGCGACCTCGCCCACCACGTGCACCCGCAGCGGGGTGGACCCGGCGGGGCCGGACGCCTCCCCCGACGGCCCCGCCTCCGGCGTCCGCGCGTCGGTGCCCGCCGCCGACGGGGCGGTGGAGGGAGCGTCGGTCTGCGGGATGCCCGCACCGGCCGCGGCCGCCGGGATCGCCGAAGGCGGCGCCGGGGTGGTCAACCAGGCCACCGCCCACCAGGCCGCGGCGGCGACGAGCAGCACCGTGACCGCCAGCAGGGCCGGCCGCCACCGCAGCACCGGGCCCCGGGGCGGGGTGCGCTCCCACCGGGACGCGGCGTGCGGGCTGGCCGTGTCGACGTCGGGGACGGCCGAGGGCGCGGGGTCCGGGGCGAAGGCGGGCGGATCGTCGCAGAGGCGGTGGCTGGGGCTCATGCGGGCAGTCTGCGTCCCCGCGTCTGAGCCGGGCGCGTCCCGCACCCGGCTTGGGGATCACCATCGCGCTCCAGGGCGGTGTGCAGGAACGGACGCGCCCGTCTCCTCAGCGCTCCCGCACGGGCGGCCTCAGTCCCCCGAGCCCCCCGTGGGCGATTCCAGCGGGCAGATCACCACACCCAGGGCGCCCAGGCCCAGGTGCGCGGCGAGCACGGCGGGCAGCTCGACGACGGGCACGGGGGTGGTGGAGATCGGCTGGAGCCGCTCCGCGAGCTGCACGGCCGTCTCGGGGTCGCCGTACGCGTGCACGGCGATCCGCACCGGGTCCCCGCCGGCCCGCTCGGTCGCGAGCTCCACGAGCCGGTCGACGGCCCGGGCCGCGGAGCGCGGGCGGTCGACCAGGCCGATCGCGCCGTCGTCGACGGCCATGACGGGGCGCACCTGCAGCAGCGTGCCCAGCAGCGAGGCCAGCCCGCTGATCCGCCCGCCCCGGCGCAGCTGCTCGAGGCTGGGCACCGTGAACAGCACGTGGCTGGAGTCCACGGTGGCCTCGAGCCGCTCGCGGATGCGGGCCACGGGCATGCCCACCCCCGCGTCCACGGCGGCGTCCACCACGGCCATGCCCAGCGCGAAGCCCACGGTGCGCGAGTCCACCACGGTCACCGGGCGCTCGGCGTCCGCGGCGGCCAGGCGTGCGGCCTCCACGGTGCCGGAGAGCTCGCCGGACAGGTGGACGGAGAGGATGCGTGCGTAGCCGGCGCGGGCCAGCTCGGCGTAGGCCGTCCGGAACGCGCCCGGCGAGGGCCGTGAGGTGCGCACCGGGGTGCCGGCGGCCAGGGCCAGCGGCAGCTCCAGCGCGAGCTCGTCCGTGCCCTCCGTGTGGATCTGCTCGCCCACCATGACGGGCAGCGCCACCTGGCGGATCCCGGCGGCCAGACCGTGTCCGAGGACGGCGCCGGGCAGGGCCGCGGCCGAGTCCGTGACGACGGCCGTGCGGTCCCGGCGGGGCGGGCGCAGCCCGTAGCGTGCCCGCCCGGCCAGCTGGGAGCGGCGGGAGCGCAGGCGGGCGAGCGCGTCGTCGCGCCACTGCTCGATGCTCGCCACGGCCTGCCTCCTCTCCCCCGGCCCGGTCGGGGCCGGTCTCACGCGGTCAGCGGATCACCAGGTTCACGAGCTTGGGCTCGCGCACGATCACCTTGACGATCTCGGCGTCCCCGATGAAGTTCCGCACCTTCTGCGACGCGCGGGCGCGCGCCTCGAGGTCCTCGGCGGTGATGTCCGCGGGCACCTCGAGGGTGTCGCGGACCTTGCCCTTGACCTGGACGACGGCCGTGACGGTGTCCTCGACCAGCAGCGCCTCGTCCACCGCGGGCCAGCCGGCGCGGACCACGGAGGGCTCGTGGCCCAGGAGGACCCACATGTCCTCGGCCGTGTACGGCGCCACGAGGGAGATCAGCACGGCCACGGCCTCGGCGGCCTCGCGGACGGCGGGGTCGGCCGCGCCGGCGCCCGCGTCGATCTCCTTGCGGGCCGCGTTGACCAGCTCCATCGTCTTGGCGACGACCACGTTGAACTTGCCGTCGTCCAGCAGCTGCTGGGCCTCGTGCACGGTCCGGTGCGTCACCCGGCGCAGGGTCACGGCCCCGTCCGCCGGGTCCGTGCCGGCCGGGGCGCCCGTCGCGCGGACGTCGCGGGCCAGGCGCCACGCGCGGGCCAGGAACTTGCCGGCGGCCCCCGGGGCGACGTCGGCCCAGTCCACGTCGTCCTCGGGCGGCGAGGCGAACACCATGGTCAGGCGCACGGCGTCGACGCCGAACTCGTCCAGCTGGTCGCCCAGGTCCACGCCGTTGCCCAGCGACTTGGACATGGCCTTGCCGCCGTTGAGCACCTGGCCCTGGTTGAGCAGGGCGCGGAACGGCTCGGTGAAGGGCACCAGGCCGAGGTCGTGCAGGGCCTTGGTGAAGAAGCGGGCATACAGCAGGTGCAGGATCGCGTGCTCCACGCCGCCCACGTACTGGTCCACGGGCAGCCAGCGGCGCAGGGCCTCGGGGTCGAAGACGCGGGCGTCGTCGTTCGGGGACGCGTAGCGGAGCATGTACCAGGACGAGTCCACGAACGTGTCCATGGTGTCGGTGTCCCGTCGCGCGGGGCCGCCGCACTGCGGGCAGTCCACCTCGACCCACGACGTCGCCGCGGCCAGGGGCGACTGGCCCTTGGGGGCGAGCTGCTCGCCCTTGAGGTCGGTCGGCAGGGTGACCGGCAGCTGGTCCTCCGGCACGAGCACCTCGCCGCAGTCCGGGCAGTGGACCACGGGGATCGGGGTGCCCCAGAAGCGCTGACGGGAGAGCAGCCAGTCGCGCAGCCGGTACGTGGTGGTGCCCCGGCCGGTGCCGCGCTCCTGCACGATCTCGATGGCCCGCGCGATGGCCGCGGTCTTGTCCAGGCCGTCGAGCTCCCCGGAGTTCACCAGGATGCCCTCGCCGGTCGTCGCGACGCCGGAGACCGCCGGGTCCTCCTCGCCGGTGTCCAGCACGGTGCGCACGGGCAGGCCCATGGCGCGGGCGAAGTCGAGGTCGCGCTGGTCGTGGGCCGGCACGGCCATGATGGCGCCCGTGCCGTAGTCGGCCAGCACGTAGTCCGAGGCCCAGATCGGCAGACGCTCACCGGTCAGCGGGTTCACGGCGTGGCGGCCCAGGAACACGCCGCTCTTCGGGCGGTCCGTGGCCTGGCGGTCGATGTCCGAGACCTTCTTCAGGTCCTCCCGGTACGCCTCGAGTTCGGCCCGCACGTCATCGCCGGCGAGCTCGGCGGCCAGCGGGGCGTCGGCGGCGACCACCATGAAGGTCGCGCCGTGCAGCGTGTCCGGCCGGGTGGTGAAGACCGTGACGACGGGGCCGTCCTCGACCTGGAAGTCGACGTGGGCGCCCTCGGAGCGGCCGATCCAGTTGCGCTGCATGGCGAGCACGCGCTCGGGCCAGTGGCCGGTGAGCTGGTCCATGTCGTCCAGCAGCGCGTCCGCGTACTCGGTGATGCGGAAGTACCACTGGTTCAGGGTCCGCTTGGTGACCTCGGTGCCGCAGCGCTCGCAGCGGCCGTCCACGACCTGCTCGTTGGCGAGCACCGTCTGGTCCTGGGGGCACCAGTTGACCGGGGAGTCCTTCCGGTACGCCAGGCCCCTGCGGTACAGCTGCTGGAACAGCCACTGGGTCCACCGGTAGTACTCGGGGTCCGAGGTGTGCAGCTCACGGGACCAGTCCACGGCGATGCCGTACCGCTGGAAGGAGCGCTTCTGCGTCTCGATGTTCGCGTAGGTCCACTCGGCCGGGTGGGCGTCGCGCTTGATGGCGGCGTTCTCGGCCGGCAGGCCGAAGGAGTCCCAGCCGATGGGATGCAGCACGTCGAAGCCGCGCTGCATCCAGTGGCGCGCGACGACGTCGCCCATCGCGAACGCCTCGGCGTGCCCCATGTGCAGGTCGCCCGACGGGTACGGGAACATGTCGACCACGGTGCGGGTCTCGGAGCCGTCCTCGCGCGGGGCGAACGTCCCGGCCTGCTCCCAGTACCCGGCCCAGCGGGCCTCCACGTCACGGAACGAGTACTCCGCGTCGGCGGGGATGCTGGGGGTGGCCGGCACGGCGCTGTCGGGGGTCTGGCTCACGGCGGTTCGAGTCCTCACGCAGTCGGGATGGAGCGCCGGCCCTCGGGCGGCGCGGACGGGGCCGGCGGCACGGCCGGCCACCCCATCCTACGGCGACGGCGCCCCGGCCCGGCCGCAGGGCCGCTCCGAGACGCCGTGCCCGGCCGGGCAGGCGCGTTCAGGCGGAGTGGCTGCCGCCTGCCGGACGCTCGGGCCCGGCGTCGGGACCGGGATGCACCTCGTCGGGGGTGACCGCGTCGTCCTCCTCCAGCACCTGGGCGACCTCGTCCTCGAGGGCCTCCGTCACCGCGCCTGGGGCCGCCACGGAGTCCCCGACCGCCTCCTGCAGCTGCACGGCGTGCTGGGCCGTGAAGGTCTTCTCCGGATGCTCACGCAGGCGGAGCAGCGCGAGCAGGCGCAGACGCAGCCCCGACTCGGCGGAGATCTGCCGGCGGTGGGTGAGCCACCAGACGAGGAGCACGAGCGCGAGCACGATCCCCAGGTGGCCCAGCGCCGGGTAGACGACGTTCATCAGGTCGCCGAAGCCGACGAAGCTCACCGCGAAGGCCAGCAGCGTGACGCCGGCGAACACGGGCCGGTAGCGGCCCGGGCGGTCGGCCGTGAGGCGGCGTCCCAGCGCGTAGAACATGCCGATCGCGGTGTTGAAGATCATCAGGTAGATCACCACGACCATCGCCCAGCCCAGCCAGGGCGCGATCGAGGCGAACAGCCGCAGCATGGGGACGTCGGCGCGGCCGATCTCGGCGTAGCCGAGGTAGAGCAGCGTGGAGGCCATCAGGAGCAGGGCGGTGTACATCAGGCCACCGGTGAGGCCGCCGAGGAACGCCTCCCGGGGGTGGGTGATGGACCCGCCGATCACGAGGCACATGGACACGGCCATCACGACGACGAGGCCGAAGTAGTTGACCGAGGACAGCCACCACGGGTCCACCGGCGTGGTGGCCTGGACGGCGAGGGACTCGTGGGCGGTGAAGCCGCCGTCGCGGGTGACCAGGACGTGGACGAACCCGGCCACGACCGCGACGACCACCAGGGGCGTGATCAGGGAGATGATCGCGGAGACCTTCTCCACGTCCAGCATGCCCGTCACGAGCACGAGCAGGGTCATCAGGGTGGAGCCCGCCCACGTCGGCCAGCCGAACTGCTGGGCGAGCGTCGAGCCTGCCCCGGCGAGCATGACGACGCCGATCGCGAAGAGCGTCACCGTCACCACGACGTCCAGGATCCGGGCCATC
Organism: Micrococcus luteus; assembly: GCF_014138885.1. Taxonomy (NCBI): domain Bacteria; kingdom Bacillati; phylum Actinomycetota; class Actinomycetes; order Micrococcales; family Micrococcaceae; genus Micrococcus; species Micrococcus luteus. The sequence continues at coordinate 188,842 of NZ_JACJIK010000001.1, read as the reverse complement.
ACGGGGTGCGAGACGCTGCGGAAGACGACCTTGTGGTCGGCCGCGAGGAACACGCTGCCCAGCTGGAGGATGACGGCGCCGCCGGCGGTGACGAGCAGGCCGGCCAGTCCCGCGCCCACGATGCCGATCCAGCCGAAGCCGACGAAGTACTGGATGACTTCGGCGCCGGTGGCGAAGCCGGCGCCGACGAGCAGACCGACGAAGGCGAGGGCGATCTTCAGGGATCTGAGGGCGACGGGGTGCTGCACGCATGGACCTTTCGTGGGGGACGGGGTGCGCCCGTCCGGGCCCCGGGACCGAGGACGGGCCGGAGTACGGTAGGCACGCGCGCGCCATCGTGGCCAGGACCAGGCGTCGCCGGGTTCCGGGCAGCGTGGCCTCAGGCCCGCCCCAGGGCCGCCCTCCCGTTGGTACGCCGCGGTCGCGATCAGGCCGAGCATCTCGGCGGACCCCGTCCCCGCGTCCAGCGGAGACGAGGCGCCACGGCGTCGGCGGTCGAAGGCCTGGCTAGGTGTTGTGGGTCATGAGGTTCTTGCCACGAGGCGCCGGCTGAGATGAGACGAGTGGGCCTCTCCCGCAGGATGGAAGTTCCTCAACAACCCACCTGCCAGAAGAGACCCACTCATGACTCACGCTAACGCACCCCTGACCCCCACCGGCCGACTCAGGATGGTCCACCGCCACCTGCACGACGGGATCCCGCAGGCACACGTGGCCGCCGAGTTCCGGGTGAGCCGGCCCACGGTGGCCACCTGGGTCGCCCGCTACCGCGCCCAGGGAGAAGCCGGCCTTCAGGACCTGCCCAGCCGGCCGCACCGTTCACCTGCCCAGCTCGATCCGGTCCTGGTCGCCCAGATCCACGCCCTGCGGCGGGAGCGCAAGTGGTCCGCACGGCGCATCCATCACCACCTCGTCTCCGAGGGCCACCGGGTGTGTCTTCGTACCGTGGGACGGTGGCTGCACCGACTCGGGATCTCCCGCCTACGGGACCTGACCCCGGCCGGAGAAGACCTGCGCCAACGACCCCAGAAGATCACCGCCCGCGGCCCGGGGCACATGGTGCACCTGGATGTGAAGAAGATCGGGAAGATCCCAGACGGGGGCGGCTGGCGTGCTCACGGACGTGACAGTGAAGCAGGCCGTGCTTCCAAGCGTGGTGCAGGCCGGCGGGTCGGCTACACCTACCTGCACTCGGCGATCGACGGGTACACCCGCCTGGCGTACACCGAGGCGTTGGAGGACGAGAAGGCGGTGACCACGATCGGGTTCTTCTGCCGGGCCCGCGCGTTCTTCGCCGCCCACGGCATCACCGTGGACCGGGTGGTCACGGACAACGGGAACAACTACCGGGCCGTGGACTTCACCGCCAAGGTGGTCTCGCTCGGGGGCCGGCACCACCGGATCCGCCCCTACACCCCGCGCCATAACGGGAAGGTCGAACGGTACAACCGGCTGATGGTCGATGAGGTCCTCTACGCCCGCCCCTACACCTCAGAGCAAGCTCGGCGTGAGGCCCTGGCGGTGTGGGTGAACCACTACAACTACCATCGGCCTCATACCTCCTGCGGAGACGCTCCTCCGGCCTCGTTGGCACCGGCCCGAGTCAACAACGTCATGCCCTCCTACAGCTAGGGTGGGGACGTGCCTGTCCCGACGCCGTCCGCCGCCCCGGGCCCGCCCGTCCGCCTGCGCGATCTGCTGCGCCCGCCCGCGGCGCCCGCCGATCCCCGCGTGCTCACGGGCCACCCGGCCCGGACGCCCCGCCGGCACACCCTGGCCGTCCCGGACCCCGTCAGCGGGATCCGGTCGTCCGTGGCCGTGTGGGAGTACACCCCCGTTCCGGTGGCCGCGCCGGGATCGCCCGGCGCACCCGAGGGGGACGCGGCCGCTGCCCCGCTCGTGTTCGTGCACGGCTTCCGCGGGGACCACCACGGCCTCGCCCTGCTGGCCGACGCGCTCCCGGAGCATCCGATCCACTCGATCGAGCTGCCCGGCTTCGGGGCTTCGGAGCCCTTCCCCCACGCCGAGCACACCGTGGCCCATCACGCGGACGCGGTGGCCACCGTCGTCGCCGCCCTGGGTCTGCGGGCGACCCCCGTGCTGGTCGCGCACTCCTACGGGACGACGGTGGCGGCCGAGCTGGTCGCGCGGGACCCGTCCCGGTGGGGACGGCTGGTCCTGCTCAACCCCATCGCCGAACCCGCGCTGGAGGCGTCGGCGTCCGTGTCGAGTCGGGTGCTGGCGGCCGTCGCCGAGGGGTACTACGAGGTCGCCGCCCGCCTGCCCGAGCGCCCGGCGCGGCTGCTGCTGGGCGCGCCGCCGGTCGTGTGGGTGACCACGCTCGCCATGACCCACACCAGGGACAGGGATGTCCTCGCGTACACCCATGACCAGCACCGGCGCCACTTCTCGGACTTCGCCTCCGCACGCATGCTCTCCGAGGCGTACCGCGCCTCGAGCACGGGCTCCGTGGCCGACGTCGCCGCCCGCCTCAGCCTGCCGGTGCTGCTGGTCGCGGGGCGGGAGGATCCGCTGGGCTCGGTGCCGGCACAGGAGGCGCTCGCCGCGGCGATCGACGACGCGGGCGGCACGGCGGAGCTGCACGTCCTCGACGGCGTCGGGCATCTGCTGCACTACGAGCGGCCGGCCGCCTGTGCGGCGTTGATCCGCGACTGGCTCCGCCGCGCCGGCCGCTGACACCGTCATCGCCCCGGCGTCGCCGCGCTCCGGCCCCTCGGGCTGCGGGTCGGTCCGGCCGCCCCCTCAGAGCACCCCGGCCGGGTCGAGCCGCACCCGCACCGGGGCGGTCTCCCGCCGAGCGCTCGCTGCGGACCGGGCGGCGCGCAGGGCGCCGACGGTGGCCTCGGCCGCCGCGTAGGGGAAGATCAGCAGGGCGCGGGAGCGGGTCTCGTCGGCGGGGTCCGGCACCGGCCCAATCCAGGGCAGCCGCGCCGGGCCGCCATCGAGCGGGGCCGAGTGCGGATCCTCGTGGACGTCCTCGTCCGGCCGTTCCCGGCGGGCGGCCTCCACGAGCTCGAGGTACTCCGCGACGGCGGCGGCCTCCCCCGTGACCTCTGCGAGGCGGCCGGCGGGAGGCAGGTGCAGCTCGCGCCGCTCGGCGACCTGGCGCGCGGCGAAGCCGTCGGGGTCCCGTCGGACGAGCGCGTTCACCGCCTCCCCCGCGTCCGCGGTGACCACCACGACGCCCCCGTCGGAGGCGGGGCGGACCAGGCAGGCGGCCGCGAGCCAGCGGGCGAGCACGCGGCCCGGCACGTCGAGGCCCTCGCGCTGGAGCTGGCTGTCCCCGTCGAGCAGCAGGGCGGCCGCGTAGCCGTCGGGCGTCGCCGGCTCGGCCCCCACGGTCGCCACCACCAGGGAGGGCCCGGGCGGCACCGAGCCGAGCATGTGCTGCGCCGAGGAGGCGTGCACGGGCACGCGCGGGAACGCCCGGCCCAGCTCCTCGGCCGTGCGGTCCACGCCGCGGGCGCCGGCCCGCAGCGTCGTGCCGCCGCACTCGGTGCACCGGAAGCCGCGCTCCCGGGTGCCGCACCACCGGCAGGCCACCTCCCCGTGCCGGGCGGCCCGCGCGTCGCGGAAGCCCAGCGGCCCCGCGCAGACGCGGCAGCGGGCGGGCGTGCGGCACCGTTCGCACACGAGGGCGGGGATGAAGCCGGCCCGGGCCACCTGCACGAGCACCGGGCCCGGCCGTGGCCCGAGCAGCGCGGCGCGGGCGGCGGCCCAGGCGGCCTGCGGCAGCCGCGCCCGCTGCGCGAACGGGTCGCGCGCCGTCTCCCAGGCGTCGGCGGTGGAGACGACCCGTGGCCCGAGCTCGCGCTGGGTCGCGCGGGAGGGGCCCAGGTGCAGCAGCCAGCCCGACTCGACGAGCCGTTGCACCGGGACGGACCGGGAGGGCCCGGCGAAGAGCAGCGCCGCGCCGGTCGCGCGGGCCCGCTCCAACACGACCTCTCGGGCGTGGAAGTAGGGCGCGCGGGGTTCTGCCCACGCGTCGTCGCCGTCGTCCCAGAGCACCACCAGCCTCAGGTCGCGCACGGGCGACCACACGGCGGCCCGGGTGCCGGCCACGATGCGCCGGGTGCCGCGCAGCGCGGCCAGGTGGGCGCGGTACCGGGGCGTGTTGCCGTCCTCAGAGCCGATCCGCGCGTAGGCGTCCTCCCCCACGTGCTCGTCGAGGGCGGCGCAGAGCCGGTCGAGGTCGCGGTGGTCGGGCACCAGCAGCAGGACGCCGCCGTCCGAGGCGGCCACCGTGCGCGCCAGAGCGGCCAGCGCGCCCGCCTCGTCCCATTCGAACAGGCGCGAGGGCACGACGGCGGCCGCCCGCGCGGCGTCCCCGGCCAGCACGGCGGACACGAACGCGGTGCCCCCCTCGAGGGACTCCCACACCGTGGGCACGAGGCCCTCCTCCGCCGCGGGAGGCTCCGGGCGCTCGGCGTCCGTGCCGGTCAGCGTCACAGGGTGGTCCGCGGCGGTTTCCGCGTCCTCCGCCAGGGCGGCCTTCTCGACCTGCGCAACGCGCGGGGGCACCGCGGCCCGCAGCACGTCCGTGACGACGCCGGCCTGGCGGCGGGCCACCGCGCGAGCCGTCGCCAGGACCTCCTCCGTCAGCGGCGGGATGGCGGTGAGCACGCCGGTGAGCTCGGTGAGCTGGGCGCCGGTGGCCGGCTCCTGCTCCCGCGAGACGAGCCAGCCCGTCATGGCCCGTCCGCCGAAGCGGACGGACACGCGGGAGCCGGGGACCGCCCGGTCGTCCAGGGCCACGGGCACGAGATAGTCGAACTCGCGGTCCAGGTGCGGCACGGGCGAGTCCAGCAGGACGCGGGCGATCGGCCGCTCCGGCCACCCCTCGGCCCGCTCCGGCAGTCGGGGCGCGTCCTCCGGCTCCGGGAGGGCGAACAGCGTGTCCGTGATGCCCGCCTCCGGATCAGAGGCCGGCGGCAGCGCGCAGCTGCTCGACGCGGTCCGTGCGCTCCCACGTGAAGTCGGCGTCGTCCCGGCCGAAGTGGCCGTTCGCGGCGGTCCGTCGGTAGATGGGCCGCAGGAGGTTCAGCTCCTTCACGATGGCGGCCGGACGCAGGTCGAACACCGCGTTCACGGCCTCGATGATCTTCTCCTCCGGCACCGTGGCCGTCCCGAAGGTGTCCACGTACAGGCCCACGGGCCGGGCCGAGCCGATCGCGTAGGCCACCTGGAACTCGGCGCGCGAGGCGAGGCCGGCGGCCACCACGTTCTTCGCGACCCAGCGGAGCATGTAGGCGGCGGAGCGGTCCACCTTGGACGGGTCCTTGCCGGAGAAGGCGCCGCCGCCGTGCCGGGCCATGCCACCGTAGGTGTCCACGATGATCTTGCGACCGGTGAGGCCGGCGTCGCCCACGGGGCCGCCGATGACGAACTTGCCGCCCGGGTTGATGATGATCCGCATGCCGGAGGTGTCGAGGCCGGAGCGCTCGATGACGGGCCGGATCACGTGCTCCTCCACGTCCGCCCGCAGCTGCTCCTGCGTGACCCACTCGTGATGCTGCGTGGAGACCACCACGGCCTCGACCGTGGTGGGCACGTGGCCGGGCGCGTAGCCGATGGTGACCTGCGTCTTGCCGTCCGGCAGCAGGTACGGCATGGGCGTGTTCTCCGCCCGGCGCACCGCGGTGAGCCGCTCGGAGAGCCGGTGCGCGAGGTAGATGGGCATGGGCATGTACGCCGGGGTCTCGTCCGTGGCGTAGCCGAACATGATGCCCTGGTCCCCCGCGCCCTGCTCGTCCACCTCGTCCGCCGAGCCGTACTCGCGGGCCTCGAGGGACCGGGAGACGCCGGCGAAGATGTCCGAGGACTGCTGGCCGATGGAGATGTTCACGCCGCACTGGGCGCCGTCGAAGCCGTTGGCCGAGGAGTCGTAGCCGATGTCCAGAATGGTCTCGCGCACGATCTTGGGGATCTCCACGTACGCCGAGGTGTTCACCTCGCCGGCCACCTGCACCAGGCCGGTGGTGGTCAGGGTCTCCACGGCCACCTTCGCCGACGGGTCGGCGGCGAGGATCGCGTCCAGGATGGCGTCGGAGATCTGGTCGCAGATCTTGTCGGGGTGGCCCGCCGTGACGGACTCGGAGGTGAAGAGGCGGAGCTCTCCGCCGCCCACCCCCGAATACGGGTCGGCGTGGCGGGCGGGGCTCAGCGAGGCGGCATCGGTCATGCCGCACAGTCTAGGTCAGCGGCCCGACGCGCCGGCGGGGTCGCGACCGGCGAGGTCATCCACGATCGCCTGCACGACGGCGGCCGCCGCCTGGTCCTTGGAGCCCACGGTCTCCACGGCGGGGCGGCCGTCGGCGAACAGGATGGTCACGGCGGTCTCGTCCCGGCCGAACACCTTGTCCGTGCCGACCTCGTTGACCACGAGCATCTCGCAGCCCTTGCGCGCCAGTTTGGCCCGGCCGTACTCGAGCACGGAGGACGTCGCGTCGCCGGTCTCCGCGGCGAAGCCGACGATGAGCGGGGCCATGGGCCCGCCCTCGGAGCGGGTCCGCACGGCCGTGGCGAGCACGTCCGGGGTGCGCTCGAGCACGATGACGGGCGCGCCGCCGTCGTCGCCCTTCTTCATCTTGGCGTCGGAGACCTCGGCCGGTCGGAAGTCCGCGACGGCCGCCGCCATCACGAGGACGTCGGCGTCGGCGGCCTCCGCCAGCACGGCCTCGAGCAGGTCCTGCGTGGACTCCACGGGCACGACGCGCTCGACGCCCTCGGGCGTCGGGACGGACATGGACCCGGCGACGAACCGCACGGTGGCGCCGGCCTCGAGGGCCGCGCGCGCCAGGGCGGCCCCCTGCTTGCCGGAGGAGCGGTTCCCCAGGTAGCGGACCGGGTCCAGCGCCTCGCGGGTGCCCCCGGCCGTGATCACCACGGTGCGACCGGCCAGCGGGCCGGGTGTCGGCTCGGCGTCGGACCCGGAGGCCCGGGGACGGCGCGGGGCGCCCGCGGCCGCGGCGGCCTGCGCACGCTCCCAGATCTCGGCGGGCTCGGGCAGCCGCCCGGCGCCGGAGTCGGCCCCGGTGAGCCGGCCCACGGCGGGGTCCACGACCGTGACGCCGCGCTCGCGCAGGAGGGCGACGTTGGCGACCGTGGCGGGGTGGTGCCACATCTCGGTGTGCATGGCGGGGGCCAGGACGACGGGGCACGTGGCGGTGAGCAGCACGTTGCCCAGCAGGTCGGGCGCCATCCCCGCGGCGGTGCGCGCGAGCAGATCGGCGGTGGCCGGCGCGACCACCACGAGGTCCGCACGCCGGCCGAGCCGGACGTGGTTCACCTCGTCGACCGCCTCGAACGTGTCCGTGCGGACCGGGCGACCGGAGAGGGCCTCCCACGTCGCCGCGCCCACGAACTCGAGGGCGTTGGCGGTGGGCACCACGGTCACGCCGTGGCCGGCCTCGGTCATCAGGCGCAGCAGCAGCGCCGCCTTGTAGGCCGCGATGCCGCCGCCGACCCCGAGGACGATCTCCATGACGGGTTCAGGCCTCCGGGGCGTCCTCGGAGGTGCCCTCCTCGGCGCGCACCGTCTCGGCGGCCTCCTCGATGGCGGCGGGATCGCCCATCGGCTGGCGGGCGTCGGCCGACTCGAGGGTGGCGAACGGGTCGTCCTCGCCCGGCAGGGAGAAGTCGCCGAAGTCCTCGGCGGCCAGGTCGGCCTCCGGGGTGGCCTCGACGGCCTCGCGGGACACGAGCAGGTCGGCCTCGATCTCGCGCAGGGCGATGGACAGCGGCTTCTCGTTCAGCTGGGTGTCCACGAGCGGGCCGACGTACTCGAACAGCCCCTCGTGCAGCTGCGAGTAGTAGGCGTTGATCTGCCGGGCCCGCTTGGCGGCGAAGAGCACCAGGGCGTACTTCGAGTCGACCCGCTCCAGCAGGGAGTCGATGGGCGGGTTGACGATGCCTTCGTACTGTTCGGTCACGGGGTCTCCAAAGTCTTCATCTCACTGTCACGTCGGCGCCGGGTGCGGCGTCGGTGCGGCCGGTCCTCAGGCCTCGGTCGGACGGCGCTCGGGGTCCAGCCCCATGAGTCTCACCAGTTCCTCGGCGGCCCGCTCCACGCGGTCGTTCACGACGACGGCGTCGAACTCGGGTTCCGCGGCGAGTTCCAGTCTAGCCGTTTCGAGCCGGCGGCGCTGTTCCTCCGGGCTCTCGGTGCCGCGGCCGAGCAGCCGGGACACGAGTTCCTCCCAGCTCGGCGGCGCCAGGAACACGAAGGTGGCCTCCGGCAGCGCACGGCGGACCTGGCGCGCTCCCTGCAGGTCGATCTCCAGCAGGACGTGGCGGCCCTGCGCCACGGCCTCCATCACGCGGTCGCGCCGCGTGCCGTAGCGGTGGACGCCGTGCACGACGGCCCATTCCAGCATCTCGTCCGCCTCGACGAGGGAGTCGAACTCCTCCGGCGTCGTGAAGTAGTAGTGCACCCCGTCCTCCTCGCCCGGGCGCGCCGGGCGGGTGGTGGCGGAGACGGACAGCCAGGCCTCGGGGTAGTGCTCGCGGACGTAGGCCGACACGGTGCCCTTGCCGACGGCGGTGGGGCCGGCCAGGACGGTGACGCCCGGGCCCGGGGGGCGTTCCTGGACGGCGGTGCGGGCCACCGGGACGGCGGGGGCGGGTCCGGGGTCGAACGTGTCGGTCACGCATCCTCCTGGTGGGACGGGCCTCGCAGACCCGTCACCCGGGCCGGCGCCGACCCGCCGGGATGTGGGGGTCACCGGCCAATATAGGCGATCAGCGCCTCGCGCTGACGACGGCCCAGGCCGCCCAGCCGACGCCGCGGCGAGATGCCGCACCCCGCCATCGCCTCCCGGGCCCGGACCTCGCCCACGCCCGGCAGGGCCAGCAGCAGGTCCACGGTCCGCAGACGGGCGACGGCGTCGTCGGCGTCCGCGCGCGCGAAAATGTCGGCCAGGCCGACCTCACCGGCGGCGAAGGCCGCCTTGAGCTCCGCCCGCGCCTGGCGGGCCTGGAGGGCCTTCCTCCGGGCCTCCGCCCTCTCCTGCACACTGAGCTGCCGCAACGCCATGGGTCTGACCTCGATGCCTCTCGTTCCCCACCGGCCCCGTCGTGACCCTTCCATGGTCAAGGACGACGAGCACAGCCGATCGGAAGGGAAGATACCATCCCGTCCACACGGCACGGGCGCGCCGGGAGGACGCGGGCGTCACCGCAGGGCGGCGCGATTCTCCTCGATCGTGTCCACCAGCGAGGCCACCGACGGGCCCGCGCTCAGGATGCCGCGGGACGAGGTCGCCAAGACCTGCGGCCAGGCCGTCCCGAAGTCGGCCCGCATGCCCCGGGCCGTGGCGCCCTGGGCACCGAACCCGGGCGCCAGCAGGGGCCCGCCGAGGGCCGGCAGGTCCAGGCCGAGGCGGTCCGCCTCGGCGGCCACCGTGGCGCCCAAGACGAGTCCCACCGGCCCCCACGCGTCGTCGCCGCGCAGGGCCGCGTTCTCGGCGGCCGCCGCCGCGGCGATGCGCCGGGCGACCGATCCCTCGGCCGACCCCTCGCCCACGTGCTGGACCTCGCGGCCCTCCGGATTGGAGGTCAGCGCGAGGACGAACACGCCGCGGCCGGCCTCGTGGGCGGCGCGGATGGTCGGCACGAGGGTGCCGAAACCCAGGTACGGGCTGAGCGTCACCGCATCCGCGGCCAGGGGCGAGGCGTCGGCGATCCACGCGGCGGCGTAGCCGTCCATGGTGGAGCCGATGTCACCGCGCTTGGCGTCCGCGATCGTGAGCACCCCGGCGTCCCGGGCGGCCGCGAGCAGCCGCTCCAGGGCCGCCAGGCCGGCCGATCCGTGGCGCTCGTACAGCGCCACCTGGGGCTTGATCGCCGCCACGCGGGGCCCCTCGGGACCCACCGCCGCCTCGAGGGCGGTCAGGGAGAACGCCTCGAGGCCCGCCGGGGTGTCGCTCAGGCCCCACTGCCGCAGCAGGCCCGGATGGGGGTCCACGCCGAGGCACAGCGGACCGGCCGTCTCCATGGCGTGGGCCAGCCGCCGCCCGAAGGGGGCGCGGGGCCCCGCGCCGCCCGTCGCCGTCGTGGTCACGCCGCGGCCTCCGGACCGGCGACAGCCTGCTGCAGGCGCGCGTCGTGCTCCTGCAGTGAGGTGACGGACCACTCGTAGGACCGCATGGCCTCGATGGCCTGCAGGCACGCCCCGAATTCGGCCGTGGTCGTGATCACCGGCACGCCGAGCGACGTCGCGGCCGCGCGGATCTCGTAGCCGTCCGTGCGGGCGTCGCCGCCGGAGGGCGTGTTCAGCACGAGGTCGACGGTGCCGGCGTGCAGCTGCTCCAGCACGGTGCCCGCGCCGTCCTCGTGCCCGGCGTCGGCGATCTTCGCCACGACCTCCGCGGGGATGCCGTTGCGCCGCAGCACCTCGGCGGTGCCGCCGGTGGAGACCACCTGGAAGCCGAGGTCGACGAGGCGCTTGGCCTGGCCCACGAGGGTGCGCTTGTCCCGGTTGGCGACCGACACGAACACGCGCCCCGAGGTGGGCAGCGGGCCGCCGGCGGCGGACTGGGACTTGGCGAACGCGGTGTCGAAGTGCTTGTCGATGCCCATGACCTCGCCCGTCGAGCGCATCTCCGGGCCCAGCAGCGAGTCGACCACGCGGCCCTCCGCGGTGCGGAAGCGGGTGAACGGCAGCACCGCCTCCTTGACCGCCACGGGCGCGCCGATCGGCAGGGTGCCGCCGTCGTACGCCGTGGGCAGCATGCCCGCCGCGCGCAGGTCGGCGATGCTCTCGCCGACGCCGATCCGCGCGGCCGCCTTGGCCAGCTGGACGCCCGTGGCCTTCGAGACGAACGGCACGGTCCGCGAGGCGCGCGGGTTCGCCTCGATCACGTACAGCACGTCCGAGGCGAGCGCGAACTGGATGTTGATCAGGCCGCGCACGCCGACGCCGGCCGCGATCCGCTCGGTGGCGCGGTGCACGCGCTCGAGCACGTCCGGGCCCAGGGTGACGGGAGGCAGCACGCACGCGGAGTCACCCGAGTGGATGCCCGCCTCCTCGATGTGCTCCATGACGCCGCCGAGGTACAGCTCGGTGCCGTCGTAGAGGGCGTCGACGTCGATCTCGATCGCGTCCTCGAGGAAGCGGTCCACGAGCATCGGCTGGTCGGGGGTGATCTCCGTGGCGTGCGCCACGTAGTGGGCCAGTGCTTCCTCGGAGTACACGATCTCCATGCCGCGGCCGCCGAGCACGTAGGAGGGGCGCACGAGCACGGGGTAGCCGATCTCGTCCGCCACGCGCTTGGCGTCGTCGAAGGAGACCGCCGTGCCGTTCTTCGGCGCCACCAGGCCCGCGCGCTCGAGCACGAGCGCGAACTCGCCGCGGTGCTCGGCCAGGTCGATGGCCGCGGGCGAGGTGCCCAGGATCGGCACGCCGGCGTCGGCGAGCTGCTGGGCCAGCTTGAGCGGGGTCTGACCGCCGAGCTGCACGAAGACGCCGCGCACGCCGCCGGAGGCCTCCTCTGCCGCGATGACCTCCAGGACGTCCTCGAGCGTGAGCGGCTCGAAGTAGAGGCGATCGGAGATGTCGTAGTCCGTGGATACCGTCTCCGGGTTGCAGTTGACCATCACGGTCTCGTAGCCAGCCTCGCGCAGCGCCATGGTGGCGTGCACGCACGAGTAGTCGAACTCGATGCCCTGGCCGATCCGGTTCGGGCCCGAGCCGAGGATGATCACCGACTCGCCCTCGTGCGGGGCGACCTCGGTCTCGAGGTCGTAGCTGGAGTACCGGTACGGGGTGAAGGCCTCGAACTCGGCGGCACAGGTGTCCACGGTCTTGTAGACGGGGCGCACGCCCAGGGCGTGACGCACGCCGCGCACGACCGCGGCGTCCATGTGCCGCAGCGAGCCGATCTGGGCGTCGGAGAACCCGTGCCGCTTGGCGCGGCGCAGCAGGGCCTCGTCGAGGACCTCGGCGTCGCGGATCTCGTCCGCGACCTCGTTGATGAGCACGAACTGGTCCAGGAACCACGGGTCGATCGCGGTGGCCTCGAAGGCCTCCTCGATCGTGGCGCCGGCGTAGAGCGCCTGCTGGGTCTGGGAGAGCCGGTCGGTAGTGGCCGTGCTCGCCGCCGCGAGCAGGGCCTGCGGGTCGGCGTCCTGCGGGAACGCGAGCTCCGAGCCCTTCTGCTCGAGCGAGCGCAGGGCCTTCTGCAGGGCCTCCGTGAAGTTGCGGCCGATGGCCATGGCCTCGCCGACCGACTTCATGGTGGTGGTCAGCGTGGGATCCGCCGCCGGGAACTTCTCGAACGCGAAGCGCGGGACCTTCACGACCAAGTAGTCCAGGACCGGCTCGAAGGACGCGGGGGTCTTCTGGGTGATGTCGTTGGGGATCTCGTCCATCGTGTAGCCCAGGGCCAGCTTGGTGGCGATCTTGGCGATCGCGAAGCCGGTGGCCTTCGAGGCCAGCGCCGAGGAGCGGGAGACGCGCGGGTTCATCTCGATGACGACGACGCGCCCGTCCACGGGGTTCACCGCGAACTGGATGTTGCAGCCGCCGGTGTCCACGCCGACCTCGCGGATGACGTTGATCGAGATGTCCCGCAGCTTCTGGTACTCGCGGTCCGTCAGCGTCATGGCCGGGGCCACGGTGATGGAGTCGCCGGTGTGCACGCCCACGGGGTCCACGTTCTCGATGGAGCAGACGACGACGACGTTGTCGTTCTTGTCCCGCATCATCTCCAGCTCGTACTCCTTCCAGCCGAGGATGGACTCCTCGAGCAGGACCTCGGAGGTCGGGCTGTACTGCAAGCCGGCGCCGCAGATGCGGTACAGGTCGGCCTCGTCGTAGGCCATGCCGGAGCCGAGGCCGCCCATCGTGAACGAGGGGCGCACCACCACGGGGTACTTCAGGTCCTCGACGGCGGCCAGGGCCTCCTCCATCGTGTGCACGATGTGGGACCGGGCGGACTCGCCGCCGGCACGCTCCACGACGCCCTTGAACAGCTCGCGGTTCTCGCCGAGCTCGATGGCCTCGATGTTCGCGCCGATCAGCTCGACGCCGAAGCGCTCGAGCACCCCGTCCTTGTCGAGGGCGATGGCGGTGTTCAGCGCCGTCTGGCCGCCCAGGGTGGGCAGCAGGGCGTCCGGGCGCTCCTTCTCGATGATCTTGGCGACCACGGCCGGGGTGATGGGCTCGACGTAGGTGGCGTCGGCCAGCTCCGGGTCGGTCATGATCGTGGCCGGGTTGGAGTTGACGAGGACGACGCGGACGCCCTCCTCCTTGAGGACGCGGATGGCCTGGGTGCCCGAGTAGTCGAACTCGGCGGCCTGGCCGATCACGATGGGGCCGGAGCCGATGACCAGGACGGACTTCAGGTCGGTGCGCTTGGGCATGGATCAGGCTCCTTCGGTGGCGGGGGTGGTGGCGGCGCGGTGCTCGGTGAGCAGCTGCACGAAGCGGTCGAACAGGTCGAGGGTGTCGTTGGGGCCGGCCGCGGACTCCGGGTGGAACTGCACGGAGAAGGCGGGCCGGTCGAGCAGGCGCAGGCCCTCGACGACCTGGTCGTTCAGGGACCAGTGGGAGACCTCGACGCGGCCGAAGCGCGACTCCGGCGCCTCGATCGGCTCGCCGAGGGGGGCGTCCACGGCGAAGCCGTGGTTCTGGGAGGTGATGGCCACGCGGCCCGTGGCCTTGTCCAGCACCGGCTGGTTCGGGCCGCGGTGGCCGAACTTCAGCTTGTAGGTGTCGAAGCCGAGCGCGCGGCCGAAGATCTGGTTGCCGAAGCAGATGCCGAAGAACGGCAGGCCGGCGTCGAGGACCTCGCGCAGCAGCTCCACCTGGGCGTCTGCCGTGGCCGGGTCGCCGGGGCCGTTGGACAGGAAGACGCCGTCCGGGTCCACGGCGCGGATGCCGGCCAGGTCCGTGGCAGCGGGCAGCACGTGCACGCGGATGCCGCGGGAGGCCAGGTGCCGCGGCGTGGCGGCCTTGATGCCGAGGTCGAGGGCGGCGATCTCGGCGATCGGCTCGCCCTCCCAGCCGTGCTCGGCCGGCTCGATGACGTACGGCTGCTCCGTGGTGACGGACTCCGCGAGGCGGGCGCCGGCCATCGACGGCTGGGCGCGCACCTCCGCCAGCAGCTCGGCCTCCGGGCGGGCGGCGTGCTCGCCGGAGAACACGCCGGCGCGCATCGAGCCCTCGGTGCGCAGGCGGCGGGTGATGGCCCGGGTGTCGACCTCGCGGATCCCGACGACGCCGAACGCCTCGAGCTCCTCGTCGAGGGTGCGCTCGGCGCGCCAGTTGGACGGACGCCGGGCCGCGTCGCGGACCACGTAGCCGGCGGCGAAGATCGCCCACGACTCGCGGTCGGCGTCGTTGACCCCGGTGTTGCCGATGTGCGGGGAGGTCTGCACGATGATCTGCCCCGCGTAGGACGGGTCGGTGAGGGTCTCCTGGTAGCCGGTCATGCCCGTGGTGAACACGGCCTCGCCCAGGGTGCGGCCGCGGGCGCCGTAGGCCCGGCCGCGGTGGACGGTGCCGTCCTCGAGGACGAGCAGGGCCAGGTCGTCGGTGGGGGTGCTCATCGGGGGTCTCCTTCTCCTGCGCGGCCGGCCGGGTCGGCCGGGGCGGGGTCGATGATGGTCTGCAGGGCGGCGAGGAGCCGGTCGCGGTCCTCGGGGCGGTCGGGGCGGAAGGCGGAGGTGAGTTCGACGTCGCCGAGGCGCCAGCCCCAGGCGACGAGCCCGCCCGGCTCGACGAACTTGCCGGCGATCCCGCCGGACAGGCCGGCCTCGACGAGGTCGTCCGCGGGGATGAACAGGTTGGCGGCCCCGGGGCGGAGCACGAGCAGGCCGCGGTGGGTGCCGGCGTCGTGGACCTCGAGGACGGCGCGCGAGCGCAGGCCCAGGCCGTGCACCGCCACGCGGTCCAGTCGGTCCTCGCCGCGCACCGTGCCCACGTGCATGCCCTCCGCGGACAGCGTCGGCTCGGCGTCGTAGAGGGCCGTCGGCACGGGGGCCGGGGCCGGGATCCCGGCCTGCGCCCGGCGGCGGGCCCGCCACCCGAGGGCCAGCAGGCCGAGCAGCACGAGGACGACGGCCAGGGTGCCCAGGGTCACCGGCAGCCACACGTCCGCGTAGTCCTTCGTCGGGGTCCGCGGCGGGACGGGACGGGCCGCCAGGGCGGCGGCCAGGGAGGTGATGCTCACGCGCGCTCCCCCGTCTCCGTCAGGGCCGGGTGGCGGTACGGCCGGGCGGGGGCGCCGTCGGCGACGACGCGGGCACCGCGATAGACCGTGTGGCGCACCGCGCCCGGCAGCTCCATGCCCCGGTACGGGCTGTTGCGGGACTTGGTCAGGTGCTGCTCGGGGTCCACGGTGCGGCGGGCCTGCGCGTCCACGAGCACGAGGTTGGCCACCGCGCCGACGCGCGGGACGCCGCGCTCGTCGGCCTGGCCCTGGTCGGTCAGGCCGGCGATCCGGGCCGGCGCCGTGGACATCACGCGGGCGACGCCGGCCCAGTCCATCAGGCCGGTGTCCACCATCGCCTGCTGCACCACGGACAGGGCGGTCTCGAGGCCCGTCATGCCCATCGCCGCGACCGTCCACTCGCACTGCTTGGTCTCGGCGGTGTGTGGGGCGTGGTCGGTGCCCACGGTGTCGATGGTGCCGTCGGCCAGCCCGGCGCGCAGGGCCATCACGTCGGACTCGCGGCGCAGCGGCGGATTGACCTTGAACACGGGGTCGTAGGAGCGGACGAGCTCCTCGGTGAGCAGCAGGTGGTGCGGGGTGACCTCGGCGGTCACGGCCACGCCCTGGGCCTTGGCCCAGCGGATCAGCTCGACGGAGCCGGCCGTGGAGACGTGGCACACGTGCAGGCGGGAGTCCACGTGCTGGGCCAGCAGCACGTCACGGGCGATGATGGCCTCCTCCGCCACGGCGGGCCAGCCGGCCAGGCCGAGGACGCCGGAGAGCTCGGACTCGTTCATCTGGGCGCCGGCGGTGAGGTTCGGCTCCTGCGCGTGCTGGGCCACGAAGCCGCCGAAGGACTTCACGTACTCGAGCGCACGGCGCATCAGCACGGCGTCGTGGACGCACATGCCGTCGTCGGAGAACATCCGCACGCGGGCCTGCGAGTCGGCCATCGCGCCGAGGTCGGCCAGGGCCTCGCCGGCCAGGCCCACGGTCACCGCGCCCACGGGGTGCACATCGCACCAGCCCGCGTCCCGGCCCAGCCGCCACACCTGCTCCACCACGCCGGCGGTGTCGGCCGTCGGCGTCGAGTTGGCCATCGCGTGGACCGAGGTGAAGCCGCCCATCGCGGCGGCGCGGGTGCCGGTCTCGACCGTCTCCGCGTCCTCCTTGCCGGGCTGGCGCAGATGGGTGTGCAGGTCGACGAGCCCGGGCAGCAGCACCAGGCCGGCGCAGTCGACCTCCTCGGGGGCCGGGTCGAGGCCGGCGGCGTGGGTCGCGGCGTCCGGGCCGAGGGCGGCGATCCGGCCCTCGGCGACGAGCACGTCGGCGGTCTCGCCCGTGGTCAGGCGCGCGCTGCGCAGCAGCAGGGGGGCGGGGCTGGGGGCGCTCACGGGCGGACCTCCTGGTCGTGGTTGAGGACGAGGTGCAGGACCGCCATGCGGACGGACACGCCGTTGGCGACCTGCTCGAGGGCGGTGTTGCGGGGCGAGTCCGCCGCCGCCGGGCTGATCTCCAGGCCGCGGTTCATCGGGCCGGGGTGCATGACCACGGGCTCGTCGAGCAGGGCGCCCCGGCCGGCGGTGAGGCGGGCGAAGCGGTCATCGGTCAGCCCCCAGGTCCGGGTGTACTCCCCTGCGGACGGGAAGAAGGCGCCGCCCATTCGCTCGGCCTGGACGCGGAGCATCATGACGGCGTCGGGGCCGGCGTCGAGGGCCTCGTCCAGCGAGTAGGTGACCTGGCACGGCCACGCGGCCACGCCCACGGGCAGCAGGGTGGGCGGGGCGGCCAGGGTGACCTGTGCGCCCAGCGTGCTGAGCAGCCACACGTTGGACCGGGCCACGCGCGAGTGCAGGATGTCCCCCACGATCACCACGCGCATGCCGGTCAGGTCCCGGCCGACCAGGTCCTCTCCCGTCGCCGCGGCGAGGCGCCGGCGCAGGGTGAAGGCGTCCAGGAGGGCCTGGGTGGGGTGCTCGTGGGTGCCGTCGCCGGCGTTCACGACGGCGGAGCGCACCCAGCCGGAGTCGGCCAGCTGGCGGGCCGCGCCCGAGGACCAGTGGCGCATCACGATGGCGTCCGCGCCGATGGCCTCGAGCGTCTGGACGGTGTCCTTGAGCGACTCCCCCTTGGAGACGGACGACCCCTTCGCGGAGAAGTTGATCACGTCCGCGGAGAGCCGCTTGGCGGCGGCCTCGAAGGAGATGCGGGTGCGGGTGGAGTCCTCGAGGAAGAGGTTCACCACGGTGCGGCCGCGCAGGGCGGGCAGCTTCTTGACCTCGCGCTGGTTGACGGCGGCCATCTCCTCGGCGGTGTCGAGGACGGCGAGGGCGTCGGCGCGGGAGAGGTCGGCGGTGGACAGCAGGTGGCGCACGGCTCAACCCTCCCGGGTCGCGACACGGTCGACGATGCTCACGGCGTCCTCAGTGACCTCGCCGGTGCCCTCGGGGCCGTCGACCTCCATGAGCCGGACCTGGACGCGCTCGGCGGTGGAGGTCGGCAGGTTCTTGCCCACGAAGTCGGCCCGGACGGGCAGCTCGCGGTGCCCGCGGTCCACGAGGACGGCCAGGCGCACGGCGGCGGGGCGGCCCAGGTCGGCGATCGCGTCGAGGGCGGCCCGGACGGTGCGGCCGGAGAAGAGGACGTCGTCCACGAGCACGACGACGGCGCCGTCGAGGGGGACCTCGGGCAGGCGGGTGGGCATCGGGGTGCGGGCCGTGCCGCGGCGGAGGTCGTCCCGGTAGAGCGTCACGTCCACCTCACCGACGGCGGCGGTGGGGTCGAAGGCCGGCTCGATGCGGGCCAGCAGGGCGCCGAGCCGCCGGGCCAGGGGGGCCCCGCGGCGCGGGATCCCCATCAGGACGAGACCCTCGGCGCCCTTGTTGGACTCGAGGATCTCGTGGGCGATCCGGGTCAGCGCCCGGTCGATCTCGGACGTGGACAGCACGGTCCGGGCAGCACGAGGTGCGGCGGGGTCAGTTCCCATGCCGGCGCCTCCTTCCCCGCCTCACAGGACGGCTCTTAAAGGATGCGTGGTTCGTCCCGGGGCGCCGGTGGGCCCCCGCGCGGGACGTCGCCGACTCTACCAGCGAGGCCCGCCCCACGGCGCGGATGACGCGGTGCGGGACGGGCCTCGTGACGGAGCTCTCGGCGGCTCAGGCGAGCAGCGTCGGCTTGACCTGCTGCAGGCGGCCGAGCAGACCGTTGACGAACTCGGGCGAGTCGTCCGTGGACAGCTGGGCGGCCAGGGCGACGGCCTCGGAGATGGCGACGGCGTCCGGCACGTCGTCCTGGAACAGCAGCTCCCAGGCCCCCACGCGCAGGATCGCCCGGTCGACGGCGGGCATGCGGTCCAGGGACCAGCCGCGGGAGTAGGAGCTCAGGGCCTCGTCGAGCCGCTCCTGGTCCGCGATGACGCCTTCCACGAGCCGCTGGGTGTAGGCGTTCACCTGCAGATCGGTGCTCTCGCGGCGGGTGCGGATGCCCTCCAGCGCGCTGGAGCCCCGCTGCTCGGCCTCGAACAGGATCTCCACCGCACGCTGCCGGGAGCGGCTGCGCGCCGTGGTCCCCCGCTTGGCAGCGGAGCCGGCGGAGGCCCGCTCAGTCATTGACGCGGCCGAGGTAGTCGCCGGTGCGGGTGTCGACCTTGACGCGGGTGCCCTGCTCGACGAAGAGCGGCACCTGGATCTCGGCGCCGGTCTCCACGGTGGCGGGCTTGGTGCCGGCGGACGAGCGGTCCCCCTGCAGGCCCGGCTCGGTGTAGGTGATCTCCAGGACCACGGACGCCGGCATCTCGAGGTACAGCGGCGTGCCCTCGTGCAGGGCGATGACGACCTGGGTGTTCTCGAGCATGTACTTCGCGGCGTCGCCGACCACGGCCCCGGGCACGGTGATCTGGTCGTAGTCCTTGACGTCCATGAACACGTAGTCCGCGCCGTCCTGGTAGAGGTACTGGTAGTCGGAGCGGTCCACGGTGGCGAACTCGACCTTGGCGCCGGCGTTGAAGGTCTTGTCCACGACCTTGCCCGTGGTGATGTTCTTCATCTTGGTGCGGACGAACGCGCCGCCCTTGCCCGGCTTGACGTGCTGGAACTCGGTGACGTTCCAGAGCTGGCCCTCCAGCTTCAGGACGGCGCCGTTCTTGATGTCGTTGCTCGTTGCCACGTGTGTGTGCTCCCGATCGGTCTCGCGGACCGTCACGGGTCCGCCTGCAGTGGGTGGGGTCTTGGATGTGCGCGGGCCAGTCTACGGGAGGCCCCGCGCGGGGCCGGGGTCAGCGGCGGCTCACTCTGCGATCTCCTGGTACGCCGCGAAGAGCAGGGACGCGTCCGGGATGTCCACGGTGGTGGGCTGCGCGAGCCCGTCCAGCAGGACGAAGCGCAGCTGGTCGCCGCGGTTCTTCTTGTCCCGGCGGATGCCCTCGAGCAGGGTCTGCCACCGGTCCCCGCGGTAGGAGACGGGCAGGCCCAGGGCCGTCAGCACCGACCAGTGGCGGTCCGCGGTGGCGTCGTCGAGCCGGCCGAGGGAGCGGGCCAGCTCGGCCGCGAAGACCAGCCCCACGGACACCGCGGCGCCGTGGCGCCACTGGTAGCGCTCGGCGAGCTCGATCGCGTGCCCCATCGTGTGGCCGTAGTTCAGCGCCTCGCGGGCGCCCGACTCGCGGGGGTCGCGGGAGACGACGTCCGCCTTGACCCGGATCGAACGCTCGATCAGCTCGCGCAGCCGCGCGGAGTGCGGGTTCTGGGCCTGGGCCGGGTCCTCCTCGATGAGGTCGAGGATCGCGGGGTCGGCGATGAAGCCGCACTTCACGACCTCGGCCAGGCCGGAGATCAGCTCGTTGGCCGGCAGGGTGAGCAGCGTGTCCAGGTCCGCCAGCACGCCGGCCGGATTGTGGAACGCCCCCACCAGGTTCTTGCCCTCGGCGGTGTTGATGCCGGTCTTGCCGCCCACCGCCGCGTCCACCATGCCCAGCAGGGTGGTGGGCATGTGCACGACGCGGACGCCGCGCAGCCACGTGGCCGCCACGAAGCCGGCCAGGTCGGACACGGCGCCGCCGCCCACGGAGACGATCGCGTCCGACCGGGTGAAGTCGTTCTGGCCGAGCACCTGCCAGCAGAACCCGGCCACCTGCAGGTGCTTGCCCTCCTCGGCGTCCGGGATCTCGGCGGTCAGTGCGGTCAGGCCCACGGCCTCGAGGTCGTTCTTGACGACGTCGCCGGTGGCCCGGAGGGCGCGCGGATGGATGACCAGCACGCGTCGGACGGTCGGGCCGAGCATGTCCGGCAGGCGCGCGAGCAGGCCCCGGCCCACCACCACGTCGTAGCCGCCGTGCACGGCCGCCTCGTGGCCGCCGGCCACGGGGATGACCGTCACGTCCTCGGGTGCGGCCGGAGCGGCCACGGGCGCCGCCCCCGGGGTCTCCTGCTCGGTGCTGTCCGGCTGACGGTCCGTCATGGGTGTGACTCACTCCTTCGGGGGCGGTGGGCGTCCCCCACGATACGCCAGGCCGCCTCGGCGGCCGTCAGGCCTGTGGTGTCGAGCACGAGGTCGGCGACCTGGCGGTACAGCCCCTCGCGTTCGGCGAGGATACGCCGCCAGGTCCCGGCGGGGTCTCCGGCCAGGACGGGGCGGCCCGCGCCGCCGCCCACGCGGCGCAGCGCCTCGGCCTCTCCGACCGCGAGGTAGACGACGTCGGAGTCCGGCCCGGCCAGCGCGCGGCGGGTGCCCGGATGCAGGACGGCGCCGCCGCCGCACGAGAGGACGCATGGGGCGGGTCGGCCGAGCACATGGCCGATGACGCGGGCCTCCTCCGCCCGGAACGCGGCCTCGCCGTGCTCGGCGAAGAACTCCGGGATCGGGCCGTGGACCTGGGCGAACAGCTCGTCGGAGTCCACGAAGGGCAGCCCGGTCAGGGCGGCCAGGGCCCGGCCGACCGTCGTCTTGCCGGCCCCCATCGGGCCGACGAGGACGACCCGGCGGGCCGGGCGCGCGTCCGGGTCCTCGTCGGACGCGGCGGCCACCGTGGCCGCGGCCGTCAGGCGCGCCTCGAGGGCACCGGTCATGCCCTCCCACGGGCACACGGTGACGGGCCCGGGGACGGGACGCGTGCTCGGGTCCGGTCCCGGGGCCGGCGCGGTCCCGGGGGTGTCGGTCACGGCAGGGGGTCGCCCATCGGGCCGTCCGCCACGACGTCGGCGCCCGGCTCCGGCAGGGCGGGGACCGCGGCCTGGAACGCCTCGAGGTTGCGGCGCGTCTCGGCCACGGAGTCGCCGCCGAACTTCTCGAGCATCGCGTCGGCCAGGACGAGGGCGACCATGGCCTCGGCGACGATGCCCGCGGCGGGCACGGCCGCCACGTCGGAGCGCTGATGGTGGGCCGTGGTCTCCGCGCCCGTGGCGACGTCGACCGTGGGCAGCGCGCGCGGCACCGTGGCGATCGGCTTCATCGCGGCGCTCACGCGCAGCAGCTCGCCCGTCGACATGCCGGCCTCGATGCCGCCGGCCCGGTCGCTCGTGC
The DNA here is from genome assembly GCF_014138885.1 of Micrococcus luteus. Lineage (NCBI taxonomy): Bacteria > Bacillati > Actinomycetota > Actinomycetes > Micrococcales > Micrococcaceae > Micrococcus > Micrococcus luteus. The sequence goes on along the minus strand of NZ_JACJIK010000001.1, from coordinate 167,150 downwards.
GCCGGGGGCGACCGTCCGCGCCGCGGGCGATCCCGTCGTGGGCGGCGGAGCCGCGTCGGGCGGCCATGGCGAACCCGTCGCCGACCTGCACGCCCTTGATCGCCTGGATGCCCATGAGCGCCCCCGCCAGCCGCGCATCGAGGCGGCGGTCCCAGTGCACGTGGGAGCCCAGGCCGATCGGCACGCCGTACGCCAGCACCTCCACGACGCCGCCGAGGGTCTCCCCGGCGTGGTGGGCGTCGTCGACCTCGGCGACCATCGCCGCCGAGGTCTGCGGGTCGAGGCAGCGGACCGGGTCGGCGTCGAGGCGGGCCTCGTCCTCGGGGACGGGGAACGGGTGGCCCTCCGGCAGGGCGGCCTCCCCGAAGGCCACGGTGTGGGAGACGATCCGCACGCCGAGCTCGCCGAGGAAGGCGCGGGCGACGGTGCCCAGGGCCACACGGGCGGCGGTCTCACGGGCGGAGGCGCGCTCGAGGAGGGGGCGGGCCTCGTCGAAGCCGTACTTCTGCATGCCGGTCAGGTCGGCGTGGCCGGGCCGCGGGCGGGTGAGCGCCGCGTTGCGGGCCAGACCGTCGAGCTCCTCCGCGGGGACGGGATCGGCGGCCATCACCTTCTCCCACTTGGGCCATTCCGTGTTGCCCACCTGGATCGCCACGGGCGAGCCGAGGGTGCGGCCGTGGCGGACGCCGCCGAGGATCGTCACCGCGTCCTGCTCGAACTTCATGCGCGCGCCGCGCCCGTACCCCAGGCGGCGGCGCGCGAGCGCGTCCTGCACGTCCTGCGTCGTGACCGGGATCCCGGCCGGCAGTCCCTCAACGATTCCTGTGAGCGCGGGGCCGTGAGACTCCCCCGCTGTCAACCAGCGCACCATGGCGTGCAGTCTCTCACGCACGGGGCACCGCGCCGCCACGTGTGACCGGACGGGACGCACCGGATCCGGCGTTCGACGCTCAGCCGGCGGCCGGTCCCAGGGCGTCCGCCGCGGCGCGCGTCACCGCCGCCCAGTCCGGCTCGGGCATCCCGGCCGCGGCGCGGGGCCGGGCCGTGAACAGCCGGACCTGCTCGATGCCCTGGTGCAGCAGCATGGACAGCCCGGACGCCACCGGACCGCCCTCCCGGGACCAGGCGGACGCCAGCACGGAGGGCCACGGGTCGTAGGCCGCGTCCAGCAGGGGCGGCAGGGCGGCGCCGGCCGGCACGTGTGCGGCCAGGGCGTCCGCGGCGCGCGGCGGCAGGGTGGCGACGACGGCACGCAGCCCCGGCGCCCGCCGGAGCAGGTCCGCCTGGGCGAAGGTCGCCCAGCGCAGCCCGAGCGCGTCGGCCAGGGCCGTCACCTCGGCGGCGCGGGCGGGGTCGCGGACGCCGAAGAGCACCGCGTCCGCGCCGAGCGTGGCGGCGGCGAGGACGGCCGCCGTCGCGGTCCCCCCGTTCCCGAGGACGCCGACGGTCCCGCCCCGGGCGGCACGGTCGAGGCCGGCCGCGGCGAGGGCGCCGAGGATGCCGTCCACGTCCGTGTTCTCGGCGTGGACGACCCCGGGGGCGGAGGGGTGGTCGCGCACGAGGGTGTTCGCGGTGCCCAGGAGGCGGACGCGGTCGCTGACGTGCCCGGCGGCGGCGACGACCGCCCGCTTCAGCGGCATGGTGACGGAGCAGCCGAGCCAGTCCTGCCCGCGGGCCGCGGCCGCGCCGCCGTCGGCCGTGCCCGGGGCGCCGAGGTGCTCGGCCGCGAAGGCCAGCGCCTCGTCCTCGCCCAGGTCTCGGCGGCCGTAGTCGACGTCGAGGCCCAGGACCCGGTAGGCGGCCGCGTGCAGCACCGGGGAGAGCGAGTGGGCGATCGGCCGGCCCAGGACCGCCGCGTGCAGCACGGGGCGCATCAGCACACCCCCGGATTGGACGCGCAGTAGCGCTGCAGGGTGCGCACGTGCTGCTGGTGCTCCTCATAGGTGCGGGAGAACTCGGTGTGGCCGGTGCCGATGTCCGTGGTCACCCAGTAGTAGGCGTCCGTCTCGGCGGGGTCGAGGGCGGCCTCGACGGCCGCGTCGGAGGGCATGCCGATCGGACCCGGCGGCAGGCCCGGGTGCACGTACGTGTTGTAGGGGTTCGAGGCGTCCTGCCGCTGGCCCGAGGTGAAGCTGAGGCTGCGCACGCCGAGGCCGTACGTGACGGTGGCGTCGATCTGCAGGAGCCCGCGCGTCTCGGTGTTGTCCGGGGCGAGGCGGTTCTCGATGGCGCCGGCGACCTGCCGGTAGTCCTGGGGCAGGGCCTCCGCCTCGAGGATGGAGGCGATCGTGAGCACGCGCTGCTGCTCGGCCGGGTCGCGGACGTCGAGGGCGTCGAGCTCGGCGAGGGTGGGCCGGATCAGGGCGTCGAGCACCTGCTCGGCGGTGGCGTCGACGGGGAGGCGGTACTCCCCCGCGTCGAGCCAGCCCTCGAGCGTGCCCGCCTCCCCGGGGACGCCGTAGCGGGTCGGGTCGTGGGCGGCGGCCTCGAGCTCCTCGCGGGGCAGCCCCGTGGCCTCGGCGACGGCGTCCAGCACCTCGGTGAGTCGCCGGCCGCGCTCCACGAGCACGTAGTGCACGGCCCCGTCCGCGGCGCCCTGGAGCACCGCGAGGGCCTCGGCCGCGGGCATCCGCTCGCGCAGCACGAAGTCCCCCGAGCGCACGAGACCGCTGCCCGTGTCCCTGGCGGCGCGCTCGAACGCACGGGCGGAGGCCACGATGCCGGCCCGGTCCAGGCGGGCCGCCACGGAGCCCAGGTCCTCGCCCGGCTCCACCGAGAACGTCACCTCGTCGCCCTCGACGGCCGTGTGGTCGGGGCCGCTCAGGAAGCCGCGCACGATCAGCCCGACCACGACGGCGAACGCCACCAGCACCGTGCCCAGCACCAGCGCGGTCCGCCGCCGGCCGGCGCCGCGGTCGACCCGCGAGGCCGGGTGGGACCCGGTGCCCCGGCGGCGCAGGAGCATGCGAGGCCGGCGTGGGCCGGCCGCGCCGGCCGGCTGGGACGGGGCGCCGACGTCGGCCTCGTCCGCCTCCTCGTGGGCGAAGCCGAACACGTCGAGGTCGTCGTGGACGTCGGCCTCGTCGTCGAGCAGATCGTCCCAGTGGTCCTCACGCCGAGCGTGCTGGTGGTCGCCGGTCACCGGATCGGCTCCCGGTCCTGGCCGGCCCAGCGCCCGGTGCGGCGCTGCTCGTCCACGGCGGCCTGCAGGATCGCGACGGCGGCCGCCTGGTCGATCACGCCGCGGCTGTCCTTGACGGACCGGCCCGCGGCCCGCAGTCCGGCCTGCGCGGAGACCGTGCTGAGCCGCTCGTCGACGAGCCGGACCGGCACAGGGTGGCCCGCCTCGGCCAGGGCGGCGGCGACGGCGTCCGCGTAGTCGAGGGCGTCCTGCGTGGACGGCGTGTGCTCGCCCCGTAGATTCACCGGCAGGCCGACGTACACGGCGACGACGTCGAGCTCGCGTGCGTGGGCGACGAGCTCGTCCACGTCACGACGTCGACGCGCATCCCGCCGCAGGGTGGCCACGGGGGTGGCGATCAGGCCGTCGGGGTCGGCCGACGCGACGCCCACGCGGGCACGGCCGACGTCGACGCCGAGGGTGCGCCCCCGGCGCACGGCGTCGGTTGCCGCGTTGGCCCCGTCCTGACCTGCGCTCACGTCCGCCTCAGGCCGCGCGCACCGCGGCGACGACGGCGTCGAGCGCATCCCCGACGCGCGTGACGTCCTGGCCGCCGCCCTGGGCGACGTCGTCCTTGCCTCCGCCCCCGCCGCCGAGCACGCCGGTGGCGGTCTTGACCATGGCGCCCGCCTTGAGGCCGGCCGCGCGGGCGGCCTCGTTGGTCGCCACGACCACGAGGGGCCGGCCCTTGGCCTCGGCCGTGAGGGCCACGAGCACGGGCGTGCCCGCCGCGTTGCCGCCGGCCGACTCGATCCGGGCGCGCAGGTCCAGCGCGAGGGAACGCAGCTGGTCCCCGGCCACGTCGCCGGCGTGGTGGGCCAGCACCCGCACCGACGTCCCGGCGGACGTCGTGACGTCCTGGGCCTGCCCGGCGAGCTGCCCGGCCTGGGCCTGCAGCGCCTGGGCCCGCAGCTCCGCGACCTGCTTCTCGGCCGCCTTGAGCCGGTCCAGGGTGGCGCCGATGCGGTCCTTGAGCTCCTCGGCCGGGGCCTTGAACATCTCCGAGAGCTCGGAGACGAGGGTGCGCTCCGCGGCGAGGTGGCGGAACGAGTCCAGGCCGACGAGCGCCTCGACGCGGCGGTTGCCCGAGCCCACGGACTGCTCGCCGAGCAGGGTCAGCGAGCCGATCTGCGCGGTGCGGCCCACGTGGGTGCCGCCGCACAGCTCGCGGGACCAGGCGCCGTCGATCTCCACGACGCGCACCCGGTCGCCGTACTTCTCGCCGAACAGGCTCATCGCGCCGAGTGCGCGCGCCTCCTCGAGGCTCATCTCCTGGGTGAGCACGGCGTGGTCGTCGCGGATGGCGATGTTCACCACGTCCTCGACCTCGGAGCGGGCCCCGGCCGAGAGCGCCTCGGCCCAGCGGAAGTCGAAGCGCAGGTAGCCCTCCTTGTTGAAGGAGCCGGACTGGGTGGCCTCGGGGCCGAGGATCTGGTGCAGTGCGGCGTGCACCAGGTGGGTGCCGGAGTGGGCCTTCTCGCCGTCGAGGCGGCGCTGCAGGTCGATCGCGCCGAGGGCCTGCGCGCCGGCGGCGACCTCGCCGTCGAGGACCTTGACCCTGTGCACGGACAGCCCCTTCACGGGGGCCTGCACGTCGAGCACCTCGAGGCGGAAGCCGTCGCCGGTGATCAGGCCGGTGTCCGCGGCCTGGCCGCCGGACTCCGCGTAGAACGGCGTGGCGTCCAGGACGAGCTCGAGCTCCGTGCCGGCGCCGGCGGACGCGACCTCCTCGCCGTTCTGCAGCAGGCCGCGCACCACGGACTCGGTGGTGTGCTCGGTGTAGCCGGTGAAGTGGGTCTGGCCCTCGGCGCGCAGGCGCTGGTACACGGCGGTGTCCGTGTGGCCGGCCTTCTTGGCCTTGGCGTCCGCGCGGGCGCGGTCGCGCTGCTCGGCCATGAGGGCGCGGAACCCGGCCTCGTCCACGGCGACGCCGGCCTCCTCCGCGATCTCCAGCGTCAGCTCGATCGGGAAGCCGTAGGTGTCGTGCAGCTCGAACGCGTCCGGGCCCGCGATGCCGCCGCCCGCCGAGCGGGCCTGGCCCACCGCGGCGTCGAGGCGGGCCGTGCCCGCGGCGATGGTCCGCAGGAACGCCTTCTCCTCGGCGTAGGCGATCCGGGCGATGCGCTCGAACTCGTCCGCGACCACCGGGTAGGTGCCCTTCATCGCGTCCCGGGAGACCGGCAGCAGCTCAGGGAAAACGGGCTCGGTGACGCCCATCAGGCGCAGGGCGCGGACGACGCGGCGGATGAGGCGGCGCAGCACGTAGCCGCGGCCCTCGTTGCCGGGGCGCACGCCGTCGCTGATCAGCATCAGGGCCGAGCGCACGTGGTCGGCCACCATGCGCAGGCGGACGTCGTCGTCGTAGTGCGGGTCGGCCGGGTCCTCGGTGGAGGTGTAGGAGCGGCCGGCCAGCTGCGCGGCGCGGTCGAGCACGGGGCGGACCTGGTCCGTCTCGTACATGTTCTCCACACCCTGGAGGATCATGGCGAGCCGCTCGAGGCCGAGACCGGTGTCGATGTTCTTGTGCTCGAGCTCGCCGGCGATGTCGAAGTCGTCCTTCGAGCGCACCGCGGAGAGGCGGTACTGCATGAACACGAGGTTCCAGATCTCGATGTAGCGGGTGTCGTCCGCGGCCGGGCCGCCGTCGACGCCGTACGCGGGGCCGCGGTCGTAGAAGATCTCCGAGCAGGGGCCGCCCGGGCCGGGCTGGCCGGTGTTCCAGTAGTTGTCGTCCTTGCCCATGCGCTGGATGCGCTCGGGACGGACGCCCACGTCCTCGCGCCAGATGCGCTCGGCCTCGTCGTCCTCGCGGTACACGGTGACCCAGAGGCGCTCGGGGTCCAGGCCGAAGCCGCCGTCCTCGACCGAGGACGTCAGCAGCTCCCAGGCCATCGGGATGGCCGTCTCCTTGAAGTAGTCGCCGAAGGAGAAGTTGCCGCACATCTGGAAGAAGGTGCCGTGGCGGACGGTCTTGCCGACCTCCTCGATGTCCGCGGTGCGGATGCACTTCTGCACCGAGACGACGCGCGGGCTCGGCGGGGTCTGCTCCCCCAGGAAGTACGGGATGAACGGGACCATGCCGGCCACCGTGAACAGCAGCGACGGATCCGGCGAGACGAGCGACGCCGACGGCACCACGCGGTGCCCCCTGGACTCAAAGAAGGCGGTCCAGCGGCGGGCGATCTCCTGGGACTTCATGCGGGGGTGTCCTTCTGCGTGGTGGTGGTCTGGGGGCGGGCGGCGCCGTGCGACGGCGGCTCCACGGTCTCCCCGGAGATGATCGGCCCCGTGTGGGGCAGGTAGGGCGCGGCCCAGGGGGCCTCGGCGCGGACGCGCTCGGCCAGGCGCCGGGCACCGTCCTGCAGGGCGGCCGCCGCGGCGTCGGCGGCGGCCTCACCGGCCTGGCGGGCCAGACGCTCCGGGTCCAGGCGGGCGGAGAACCCCGCGCGCCCCCCCGCGGAGCCAGGGTCAGACGTCGGCGCGTCGGTCGCGTCGGTGGCCGGGTGGGCACGGTCGCCGAGGGCGCGGTGTGCGAACCAGCCGGATGCGGCGCCGGCGCCGACGAGCAGCAGCGAGCGGAGCATGGCGGGGGCCTCCTTCGGACGGCAGGGATTCCGGCCCCACCTTACCGGGCGCGGCGCCGATCCCCGGCGGCGGGCCCGGGGGACGCCGCAGGCCCGGTCACCTCCGAGAGGTGACCGGGCCTGCGGGACGCGCGGGGCGCCGTCGTCCGGGACGGACCCGGCCGCGGCGGATCAGCGCGCGTAGTACTCGACCACGAGCTGCTCCTCGCAGGTCACGGGGACCTCGGAGCGCTTCGGGCGACGGGTGAGGGTGGCGCGCAGCTTGTCGATCTCCACGGTCAGGTAGCCCGGGGTGGCGGGCAGGACCTGCTGGTGGGCGCCGGCGGCGGCCAGCTGGAAGGGGACCATCTTCTCCGAGCGCTCGTGCACGTGGATCATCTGGCCCTCCTTCACGCGGAACGAGGGGACGTCCACGCGCTTGCCGTCCACCATGATGTGGCGGTGCACGACGAGCTGACGGGCCTGCTGGATGGTGCGGGCGAAGCCGGCACGCAGCACGAGGGCGTCGAGGCGCTGCTCGAGGAGCTCGACCAGGTTCTCACCGGTCAGGCCGGCGGTGCGCTTGGCCTCCTCGAAGTAGCGGCGCATCTGGGCCTCGCGGATGTTGTACTGGGCGCGCAGACGCTGCTTCTCCTTGAGGCGCACCGCGTAGTCCGAGTCCTGCTTGCGGCGGGCACGGCCGTGCTGGCCGGGGCCGTACGGACGACGCTCCATGTACTTCTCGGCCTTGGGGGTCAGCGCGATGCCCAGGGCGCGGGAGTGCCGCACGGTGCGGCGGGTGCGAAGGTTGCCACTCATGGTGGACCTGCCTTTCCTTGACGTGCGGCACGGTTCGGGTTTGTCTCGAGGTCTCGTCCGGGCGCCGGGGCGCACGGGTCAAGGGGCCTCGAACCTGGCCTCCCCGCGATCCTGAGGAGAGCTGAGGGGCGTGCCGCCGCCCGTCATCCACTGATGCGCTGCGCGTCCCTCGCCCGGGCACGCGGGCGTCCGCGGGGATCCGAGCGAGGGGGATGCGTCCGGGGCGCAGCGCCTGCCAGACCGGTCCACCTTACCAGAGCGACGACGACGGGGCGGGCCGGGGCTCAGGCGCGCGGCGTGGCCGCGGTGCCGGGGTCCGCGCCGAGGAGCTGACCGGCCTGGTCCAGGTGGGAGGCCTCGACCAGCACGTCGTACGACTCGGCCTCCATGGTCTGCAGGGACGTGAAGTCGCGCCTGCCGCCGGTGGCCGCGTGGCCGATCGCCCCGAAGACCGCCCCCCACAGGGCGCCCAGGCCCAGGGAGATCAGCAGGATCCAGAGGAACCCGAAGCCGGGGGCGAAGATCGAGAAGAGCAGGCCGAGCAGGAGGCCGAACCACAGGCCCTGCAGCCCGCCGCGGACGGCGGCCTTGCCGGTGGTCATCCGGCCCAGGACCTGCTCCACGGAGCGCAGCCCGGTGCCCACGATGCGCACGCGCTCCACGGGGAACCCGGCGTCGGAGAGCTGGTCCACGAGGGCCTGGGCCTCGGCGTAGGCCGGGACGGAGCGCAGGATGCGGTAGTCGGCCTGCGGGAGGGCGGGGCCGCCGGCGCCGGGGCGGCCGTACGGGGCCGGCTGCTGCGCGGCGGTGTGCTGGGGGGTGGACTGCTGCGGAGTGGACTGGGTCATGGGGGCGGCTCCTTCTGTTCCTTCTGTGCGTCGGTGGTGCATGGGGGCGCGAGCGGGCGAGGAGTCGGCGGGCCGACGTCGACCGCCCCGCTCATCCCTGGACAACCGGTGATCCGGGCGTCTTTATTCCGCGCGGCCGCCCGAGGCGTCCGCCCCCGGGCCCGGCGCGCGCTCAGTCGCCGCGGATGATCCGGCGCAGCGCGGCCACCTGCTCGGTGAGCCGCTTCTCGTGTCCGATGGGCTTGGGCCGGTAATAGTCCCTCCCGACCAGGGGGTCCGGCGCGTACTGCTGACGGGCGACGGCGTGCGGCTCGTCGTGGCTGTAGACGTAGCCCTGGCCGTGGCCGAGGGCCGCCGCGCCGGGGTAGTGCGCGTCCCGCAGGTGCGCCGGCACCGCGCCCGTGTGGCCGGCCCGCACGTCCGCGATCGCCTCGTTCACGGCGGTGTAGCTCGCGTTGGACTTCGGCGCGGTGGCCAGATGCGTCACGGCCTGCGCCAGGATGATGCGTCCCTCCGGCATGCCGATCAGCTGCACGGCCTGGGCGGCGGCCACGGCGGTCTGCAGCGCGGTCGGGTCGGCCATGCCCACGTCCTCGGACGCGGAGATGATCAGCCGCCGGGCGATGAACCGGGGGTCCTCCCCCGCCTCCAGCATCCGGGCGAGGTAGTGCATCGACGCGTCCACGTCCGAGCCGCGGATGGACTTGATGAAGGCACTGATCACGTCGTAGTGCTGGTCGCCGTCCTTGTCGTAGCGCTGGACGTGGTGGTCCATCGCCTGCGCGGCGTCCTCCTCCGTGACCGCGACGGCGCCCTCCCCCGCCCGGCCGGCCTCGCGCGCCTTGTCCAGGGCGACGCCGGCCGCGGCCTCCAGCACCGTGAGCGCCCGCCTCGCGTCGCCGCCGGCCATCCGCACCAGGTAGTCCCGCGCGTCGTCCTGGAGCACCACGGCGCCGTTGAGCCCGCGCTCCTGGGTCACGGCACGGTCCAGCAGCCCGACGATGTCGTCGTCCGTGAGGGGACGCAGCGTGAGCAGCAGCGACCGGGAGAGCAGGGGTGCGATCACGGAGAAGGACGGGTTCTCCGTGGTCGCGGCCACCAGCACGACCCAGCGGTTCTCGACGCCCGGCAGCAGCGCGTCCTGCTGCGCCTTGGAGAAGCGGTGGATCTCATCGAGGAACAGGACGGTGGTGCGCCCGTAGAGGTCCCGTTCGCGCTGGGCCTGCTCCATCACCTGCCGCACGTCCTTCACACCGGCCGTGATCGCGGACAGCTCCGTGAACGTGCGCCCGGGGGCGCGGGCGATCACGTGGGCCAGCGTCGTCTTGCCGATGCCCGGAGGCCCGTAGAGGATGACCGAGCTCGGTCCCGCGGCGGAGTCCGGATCGGGCTCGGCGAGCTTGCGCAGCGGGGAGCCCGGCCGCATGAGGTGCCGCTGGCCCAGCACGTCATCCAGCGTGCGCGGGCGCATGCGCACGGCCAGCGGTGCGCCGGGGTGCGGGGCGGCCACGGTGCCGGCCGGGCCGTCGTCGTCGGCCCCGGTGTGCACGGCGCTGAAGAGGTCGTCCATCGGGTCCAGGGTAGTCCTCGGCCCGCGGGGGCGTGGGTGGCATCATGGCCGCATGAGCCCCGCCGCCCCGCGCACCGACCACACCCACGTCCTGCTGCTGCGCGGGATCAACGTGGGGCGGAGCAACCGTGTCGGCAAGGACACGCTGATCCGCTGGGCCCAGGCCGCCGGCGGGGAGGCGGTCACCACCCACCTGGCCAGCGGCAACGTCCTGTTCCGGGCGTCCTCCGACGCGGCCGCCGAGGGCGTGCGGCAGGGGTTCGCGCGACGGGCGCGTGAGGAGGGCGGCCTCGACGTCCCCGTGGTCCTCGTGGACGTGGGCACGCTCCGGCGCGCCCTGGAGCTGCACGACGCGCTCCCCTGGGCCGGCGGCGAGCCGAAACGCACGCAGCTCACCGTGCTCGAGGACGACCCCGCACCCGAGGCGGCCGCCGCCCTGGCCGCGCTCGACCACGGGGACGACCGACCCGCGGGGCCGGATCGCACGGCCCTGGAGGGACGGCTGCTGTGGATGCGCTGCGCCACGGGGGTCGCCGACTCCCCGCTCACCCCGGCCCGCCTCGACCGGGCGCTCGGGGTGCGCGGCACGGCCCGGAACCTCACGACGGTGCGGGTGCTCGCGGGGCTGCCGAGCGAGGACTGACCTCGGCGGACGGCACGCGGGGCGTCCGGGGCGTCGACACCCGCGGGACACCGCGCGCTGGCCGGGGCGTCACGGTCCGTTCACATCCGTGCGATGGGGTGACCCCGTCCTCCGCCTCCCTGCCCTGACTGGAGCATCCATGCCTCGCCTCGCACGCCTCGCCACGGCCGTCACCGCCGCGGCCCTGTCCACGGCCTTCCTCGCCCCGGCCTCCCTCAGCGCGCCCGCCCCGCACTCGGCCACGGCCCAGCGCGCCGCCATCGCCGCCAACCCGTCCGGCAAGAGCATCGAGCTCACCCGCGCCGGCACCCACGGGACCGGCGTGTTCGGCGAGTCCGCCGCCGAGATCCCGGCCTTCGACGCGGTCTCCGGCCGCCTGTTCGTGGTGAACGCGCAGCGCGGCGCCGTCGACGTCATGCGCCTGGGCGCCGACGCCGCCCCCGTGGCCGAGCGGACCCTCTCCGCCGAGGGCCTGCGCACCGCGGACGGCTCCGTCACGGACAAGGGCGCCACGGTGAACTCCGTGGCCGTCTCCGGCGGCGTGATGGCCGTCGCCGTGGAGGCCGCCGAGAAGACCGACCACGGCTGGGTCGTGTTCTTCGACACCACCACCCTGCGCTACCTCGGCGGCGTGCGGGTGGGCGCCCTGCCGGACTCGCTGGCCTTCTCCCCGAACGGGGCGTACGTGGTGGTCGCCAACGAGGGCGAACCGGCCGACGACTTCTCCGTCGACCCGGAGGGCACGATCTCCGTGGTCTCCGTGCCGAAGAACGCCCAGCAGTTCTCCCGCCTGACCCAAGACGCGGTGCGCACCGTGGACTTCCGCGCCTACGACGCCGGCACCGCCCTGCCCGCCGGCGTGCGCGTCTCCGGCCCCGATGTGGCCGTGCCCGCCGGTCACGAGCCCGCCGGTCGGGTGGCCCGCAACCTCGAGCCGGAGTACGTCACCGTCGACCCGCCCGGACGCACCGCCTACGTGTCCGTGCAGGAGGCCAACGCCGTCGCCGTCGTGGACCTGAAGTCCGCCACGCTGGAGGACCTCTGGGCGCTGACGCCCACCGACTGGTCCACCGAGGGCATGCTGGACGCCTCGGACAAGGACGGCGGCATCGAGCTGGGCCACTGGCCGGTCGACGGCCTGCCCATGCCCGACGGCATCGACACGTACCGCTGGCGCGGTCAGAACCTGGTCGTCACCGCCAACGAGGGTGACGGGCGGGAGTGGGGCGACTTCAACGACTCCGAGCGCGTCAGCGACCTGGACCTGTGCGCCGCCGAGTTCCCGGGGGCCAAGGCCCTGCAGAAGAAGGATGCCCTGGGCCGCCTGAAGGTGCTCACCGACCTCGGCTACGACTCTGAGCGCGAGTGCCACTCCTCCCTGACCACACTGGGCGGCCGGTCCTTCTCCATCTACACCGCGGACGGCACCCGCCTGTTCGACTCCGCCGGCATGATCGAAGAGCAGATCGCCCGGCTCGTGGCCGCCGGCGAGCTGCCGGAGCACGCGTTCAACGCGAACAACGACGAGACCCCGTCCGGGGACTCCCGTTCGGATGACAAGGGCCCCGAGCCCGAGTCCGTGGTGGTGGGCACGATCCAGGGCCGCACCTACGCGTTCGTGGGCCTCGAGCGCATCGGCGGCGTGATGGTCTTCGACATCACCGACCCGCGGAACGCCACCTACGTGGACTACGTCAACGACCGTGACTGGGATGCCGCGGGCGACGACGCCGCGGCCGGCCTGGGTGACATGGGCGCCGAGGGCCTGACCTTCGTGCCGGCCGACGAGTCCCCCTCCGGCACCGCCCTGCTGATCGTCGCCAACGAGGTCTCCGGCTCGACCACCGTGTACGAGGTGGATCCGACCCGTCGTCAGTGATCCGCTGACGCGGACCGGTTCCGGGCGCGTTGCAGAATGGCTGCATGAGAGCCGTTCTGCAACGCGCCCGTTCCGCTTCCGTCGTCGTGGATGGCGAGGTGGTCGGCTCCTTCGAGGGCGAGGGGCTGGTGATCCTGCTCGGAGTGTCAGTCACGGACACGGAGGCCGAGGCCGTCCAGGTGGCCCGCAAGGTGGCCGGGCTCCGCATGCTCGACGGCGAGCGGTCCCTCACCGACGCCGGCGCCCTGGCGCTCGTCGTCAGCCAGTTCACGCTGTACGGCGACGTGCGGAAGGGCCGGCGGCCGTCCTGGACGCGCGCGGCGAAGGGCGACCAGGCCGAGCCGCTCTACGAGCGGTTCACGGCCGAGCTCGAGGCCGCCGGCGTGCGCGTGGAGCGCGGGGTGTTCGGCGCGATGATGGACGTCTCCCTCACCAACTCCGGGCCGTTCACGCTGATCGTGGACTCGGACGAGCTGGCCGGGCCGCAGCGCGGCTGAGGCGGGCCCGCTGCGGACCCGCCCCGGGCCCGCCGCGGGCCCGGATCAGGCTCCCGGCTCGGCCTCGGCCTGCTTCGGCTCCGGCTGCGCGTCGACGCCGGCCTCCTTGCGCTGCTGAGCGGTGATGGGCGCCGGTGCGGCCGTCAGCGGGTCGAAGCCGCCGCCGGTCTTCGGGAACGCGATGACCTCGCGGATCGAGTCGGTGCCGGCCAGCAGGGCGACCACGCGGTCCCAGCCGAACGCGATGCCGCCGTGCGGCGGGGCGCCGTACTTGAAGCCCTCGAGCAGGAAGCCGAACTTCTCGTTCGCCTCCTCCGGGGACAGGCCCATGACCTCGAACACGCGCTCCTGCACGTCCTGACGGTGGATGCGGATGGAACCGCCGCCGATCTCGTTGCCGTTGCACACGATGTCGTAGGCGTAGGCCAGGGCCGAGCCCGGGTCGGTGTCGAAGGTGTCCGCGAACTCCGGCTTGGGCGAGGTGAACGCGTGGTGCACGGCGGTCCAGGCGCCCGCGCCCACGGCGACGTCGCCCGAGGCCACGGCGTCGGCGGCCGGCTCGAACATCGGCGCGTCCACGACCCACACGAACGCCCAGTCGGCGTCCTTCGCGGCCACGCCGTCACCGGCGTCGGTGAACAGCCCGCAGCGACGGCCGATCTCCACGCGGGCCGCGCCCAGCAGCGCGCGGGACTCCTTCGGCTTGCCGGCGGCGAAGAACACGCAGTCGCCCGGGTTCGCGCCCACGGCGGCGGCCAGGCCGGCCTTCTCCTCCTCGGAGATGTTCTTGGACACCGGGCCGGTCAGTTCGCCGTCCTCCTGGATGAGCACGTAGGCCAGGCCCTTGGCGCCGCGCTGCTTGGCCCACTCCTGCCACGCGTCGAGGGTGCGGCGGGCCTGGGAGGCGCCGCCCGGCATCACGACGGCGCCCACGTACTCGTTCTGGAACACGCGGAACGGGGTGTCCTTGAAGTATTCGGTCAGGTCCGTCAGCTCGAGGCCGAAGCGCAGGTCCGGCTTGTCCGAGCCGTACTTCTCCATCGCCTCGGCGTAGGTCATGCGGCGGATCGGCGTCGGGACGTCCACACCGACGAGGGCCCACAGGGCCTTGACGATCTTCTCGCCGAGGGCGATCACGTCGTCCTGCTCCACGAAGGAGGCCTCGATGTCCAGCTGGGTGAACTCGGGCTGGCGGTCCGCGCGGAAGTCCTCGTCGCGGTAGCAGCGGGCGATCTGGTAGTACTTCTCGATCCCGCCCACCTGCAGCAGCTGCTTGAACAGCTGCGGTGACTGCGGCAGGGCGTACCAGGAGCCGGGAGCCAGGCGGGCCGGGACGAGGAAGTCGCGGGCGCCCTCCGGCGTCGAGCGCGTGAGTGTCGGGGTCTCGACCTCCACGAAGCCCTCGCCGTGCAGCAGCTCGCGCGCCGTCCGGTTGACCTCGGAGCGCAGGCGCATGATGCGCGAGGGCTGCGGGCGGCGCAGGTCCAGGTAGCGGTGGCGCAGCCGGGCCTCCTCGCCGACCTCCACGTGCTCGTCCACCTGGAACGGCAGCGCGGCGGCGGTGTTGAGCACCGTCACGGTCTCCGCGATCAGCTCGATCTCACCGGAGGGCAGGTTCGGGTTCTCATTGCCCTCGGGGCGGCGCTCGACCGTGCCGGTGACCTGCAGGACCCACTCGTTGCGCAGCGGGTCGAAGTCCGCCTCGTCCCGCACCACGACCTGGGCGAAGCCCGAGGCGTCGCGCAGGTCCACGAAGGCCACGCCGCCGTGGTCGCGCCGCCGCGCCACCCAGCCGGTGACGGTGACGGTCTGGCCGATGAGCGAGGCGTTGAGCTCGCCGAGGGAGTGGGTGCGCAGCACGAGGATCCTCTCCGTCCGGTCGCCGGACGATGTGCGGGGTTCATGTGATGGTCGACGCCGTGTGATACGCCTGCGGGGCGGGCGCGCGCCGTTCCCGTCAGTCTAGTGCCCCGTCCACACTGCCCCAGCCCAGGAGGACCCCGTCATGACCGCCGCCCTGCAGCGCCGCCTGACCCTGCTCCACGCCGTCGCGATCGGCCTCGGCTCGATGATCGGCGCGGGCGTGTTCACCGCGATCGGCCTGGCGGCCGCGCTCACCGGCGGCCACCCCGGCCTGCTGTACGGGGCCCTGGCGGTCGCGGCCGTCGCGGCCCTGTGCAACGCCCTGTCCACGGCGCAGCTGGCCACCGTCCACCCCGAGTCCGGCGGCGCCTACGTCTACGGCCGGCGGCAGCTGCACCCGTGGGCCGGCTTCGTCGCCGGCTGGGGCTTCGTCACGGGCAAGACCGCGTCGGTGGCCGCGATGGCGGCCACCCTCGGCCTGTACCTCTTCCCCGACGACGCCGCCGCGGCCCGGTGGACGGGCGTGGCCGCCGTCGTCGTGCTCACCGGGGTGGCGATGGCGGGCGTGACGCGGACCGCGCAGGCGACGTTGGCGATCCTCGTGCCCGTGCTCGCCGTGCTCGTGTTGGCCATCGGCGCAGGCCTGGCGCGCGAGGCCCCCGGGGGCTCGGCCGCGGCGCTCGGCGTCGACTCCCCCGTGCAGGGCGTGCTCATGGGCGCGGGCGTCCTGTTCTTCGCGTTCGCCGGCTACGCGCGCGTGGCCACCATGGGTGAGGAGGTCATCGACCCCGCACGCACGATCCCGCGCGCCATCCTGATCGCCCTCGCCGTGACCGTGGCGCTGTACCTGCTGCTCGCCACGGCGCTGATCTCGGGCCTCGGGACCTCCGGGCTGGCCCGGTCCCCGGCGCCCGTGCGCGACCTGCTCGAGACCGCCCTGGGCTCCGGCTGGGGCTGGGTGGCGGTGGCCGGCGCCGCCCTCGCCGCGGCCGGGGCCATGCTCAACCTGCTGACGGGCATCTCCCGCACCGCCCTGGCCATGGCCCGCGAGTCCGACCTGCCCCGCCCCCTGGCACGGGTCCATGCGGGGACCGGCACGCCGTGGACGGCTCAGCTGACGGTGGCCGCGGCCGTGATCCTGCTCCTGCTCACCACGGACATCCTCACCGTGGTGGGCTTCAGCTCGTTCGGCGTGCTCGTCTACTACGCGGTGGCGAACCTGTCCGCCCTGACCCTGCGCGGGGACGACGACGGCCGCCGCCCGGCCCGGCCGCGCCCGCTGCGCCCGCTGCGCGTGCCCCGCGCCGTCAACGTCCTCGGCCTGGCCCTGTGCCTGCTGCTCGCCCTCAGCCTGCCGCCGATGTCCGTGGCCGCGATGGCGGGCGTGTTCCTGATCGGGGTGGGCGGGCGCGCGTTCGTGCGGGCCGGGCGCCGGGGCCGGTGAACCGACGCGCGGACGGGTGTCGGCGTCGCGCGCCGGGGCCGGCGCAGCGGTCCGCCCGCTCAGTCCTGCGCGCGGGCGACCTGCGGCAGCAGGTCCTCGGCCGGCGGGGTCCAGTCGGCCGGGTCCGCGGCGTGCTGCTCGCCGGAGCGGATGTCCTTGACCTCGTGGACCCGCGCGCCGGCATCGTCCCGGCCCATGAACCAGACGAACGGGATGCCGCGGCGATCCGCGTACTTGATCTGCTTGCCGAACTTCTCCGCGGACACCGCGACCTCCGCGGGGATGCCGCGCTGTCGCAGCAGGGCCGCGACGTCCTGGGCCTCGGACCAGTCCTCGTCCGCCGTCAGCGCCACGTACACCGCGGTCGGCACGGAGCGGGAGGCCACGGCCATCTGCTGGGACAGCATGCGCATCACCAGCCGCGTCACGCCGATGGACAGCCCGACACCGGGGAACACGCGGTTCCCCTTGGACGCGAGCGCGTCGTAGCGGCCGCCCGAGCAGATCGAGCCGAGCTGCTCGTGGCCCACCAGGACGGTCTCGTAGACGGTGCCCGTGTAGTAGTCCAGGCCGCGCGCGATGGACAGGTCCGCCACGGCGCGCCCGGGGGCGCGGCGGTGCAGGGTGGCGACGACGTCGGCCAGCTCGGTCAGCCCCTCCTCGAGCAGCTCGTGGGTCACCCCCAGGGCGCGGACCCGCTCGACGAACGAGGCGTCCGACGTGCGGATGTCCGCCAGGGCCAGCGCCTGCGCAGCCTGCTCGGGGCTCGCGCCGACCTCCTCCTGGAGCAGCCGCGCGACCTCCTCCGGGCCGACCTTCTCCAGCTTGTCGATGCTGCGCAGCACGCCGGCGGTGTCCTCCAGGCCGATGCCCCGGTAGAAGCCCTCGGCGAGCTTGCGGTTGTTCACGCGGATGAGGAAGTCGCCGATCGGCAGGGCGCCGAGCGCCTCGGCCATCACGAGTGCGACGTCGGCGTCGTACCGGGGCGAGAGGGCGCCGTCGCCGACGACGTCGATGTCCGCCTGGGTGAACTCGCGGGCGCGGCCCTCCTGAGGGCGCTCCCCGCGCCAGACCTTCTGCATCTGGTAGCGACGGAAGGGGAAGGCGAGGTGGCCGGCGTTCTCCACGACGTAGCGGGCGAACGGCACGGTGAGGTCGAAGTGCAGGGCCAGGCGCTTGGGGTCGGCCGGGTCCTTGGGATCGCGCCGGCCCGCGGCGACCTCCTCGTCCTCGGCCAGGCGGGAGACCGCGTAGACCTCCTTGTCCACCTCGCCCTTGCGCAGCAGCTGGCCCAGGGTCTCCACGGCACGGGTCTCGATGCCGGCGAACCCGTGCAGCTCGAAGGTCCGCCGCAGCGTGTCGAGCACGTGCTGCTCCACGAGCCGCTCGGCGGGCAGCCACTCGTGGAAACCGGACAGGGAGGCCTTGCGGGACATGGCGATCCTTCGAGACGACGACGGCGGGGACGCGCGACGGTCCCCCGCCGGCGCACCGGCCCATTCTAGGCGCGGGCGCTGTCCGGCCCGGTACGCTGGCC
The DNA here is from genome assembly GCF_014138885.1 of Micrococcus luteus. Taxonomy (NCBI): domain Bacteria; kingdom Bacillati; phylum Actinomycetota; class Actinomycetes; order Micrococcales; family Micrococcaceae; genus Micrococcus; species Micrococcus luteus. Next base: position 149,306 of record NZ_JACJIK010000001.1, on the reverse strand, counting down.
CTGTTCGTGTCCATCCCGACCGGCCGCATCCCTCGACGACTGCGTGCCGGCGCAGTCAGGGAGAGTTCCAGCGGTGACCAATCACATGCAGCCCGACGACCAGCAGTCCCCCGCCACCGAGGCCGCCCCCGCGTCGGCCGAGGCCGCCGAGCCGACCGTGCCCGCCGAGGCCCGGCCCGTCCCCGAGGTCGTCCCCGACGCGCCGGCGCACGGTGATTCCTCCCAGCCCGCCGAGGCGCCCGCCGTGCCCTCCCCGGCCGCGATGAAGAAGGCCAGCCCGGCCGCCGTGCGCCCCGCGACGCCCGCCGCCGCGTCCGCCGCCCCGACCCCCGTCGTGGCCCCGACCGTGCCGCCCACCCCGGTGGAGGAGGCCGCCAGGTTCGCCCGGGTGAGCGAGGACGGCCACGTCACGCTGCTGGACGGGCAGGAGGAGCACGCGGTCGGCCAGGTGCCGGACGCGAGCACCGAGGACGCGCTGGCGTACTTCGTGCGCAAGTACGACGACGTGCGCGCCCAGATGGCCCTGTTCGAGCAGCGCATCGCCGCCGGCGCCCCCTCGAGTGAGCTGGGCCGGGCGCTGGGTCAGATGACGACCGCGGTGAACGAGCGCCACATGGTCGGCGACATGGACGCCCTCCGCACCCGCCTGGCGGCCCTGGAGACCCTCCTGGGCGACTACCGCGCCGCGGAACAGGAGGCCCGGCAGGCCGCCCAGGCCGAGCAGCTGGCCACCCGCGAGGCCATCGTCGCCGAGGCCGAGACCTTCGCCCAGACCCCGGCCGAGCGGATGCCCTGGAAGACCGCGTCCAAGCGCATGACGGAGCTGTTCGAGGAGTGGAAGGCCGCCCAGAAGGCCGGTCCGCGTCTGGCCAAGTCGGTCGAGGACGACCTGTGGAAGCGCTTCCGCGGCGCCCGCACCGCGTTCGACAAGACCCGCCGCGCCCACTTCTCCCGGCTGGACGCCGCCTCGGCCGAGGCCAAGCAGGTCAAGGAGCGTCTCATCGCCCGTGCCGAGGAGCTGTCCACCTCCACCGACTGGGGCGTGACCGCCGGCAAGTACCGCGACCTGATGGACGAGTGGAAGCGCGCCCCCCGGGCCTCCCGCAAGGAGGACGACGCCCTCTGGGCCCGCTTCCGCGCCGCCCAGGACGTCTTCTTCGCCGCCCGCAAGGCCGCGAACCAGGAGATCGACCGCGAGTACGGGGCCAACCTGAAGGTGAAGGAGCAGATCCTCGCCGACGGCCAGAAGCTGCTCCCGTTCACGGACGTCAAGGCCGGACGGCGCGCGCTCAACGAGCTGCGCGGGCGGTGGGAGGATGCCGGCCGCGTGCCCCGCGGGGACGTCCGCCGGATGGAGGAGGGCTTCCGCAAGCTCGAGGACGCCCTCAAGCAGGCGGAGAACGAGCACTGGCGCCGCACCGACCCGGAGACCAAGGCCCGCACGAACTCCGCCCTCACGCAGCTCGAGGAGACCATCGCGGGGCTCGAGGCGGATCTCGCCCGGGCCCAGGCCCGGGGCGACCAGCGCGCCGTCAAGAAGGCCCAGGAGGCGCTCGACGCGCGCCTGCAGTGGAAGCAGGCCCTCGAGGCCTCGGCCTCCGAGCTCCGCTGAGCCCCACCCGTCTCGAGCACGCCCCCGCGGCCCGCCTGTCCACAGGCGGCCGCGGGGGCGTCCCCGTCTCTGGCAGAATCCGGGCATGACGACCGTGACGATCGAGGAGACCGCCCCGACCGGGGCACTCGTGCTGGCGGGCGACCCCTTCACGGAGCCGGAGCTGCAGGCGCTCGGCGCGCGGGGCGCCGTGCGGCCGCTGCTGCCCGGGGTGTGGGCGCGGCCGGACGCCGCGGACGATCCCGCGGTCCGGGCCGCTGCCCTGTGGACCCTCGGCGGCCCGCTCCTGGCCGCCGGCTGGACCGCGATCGGCCCGTCGGCGGCCTGGATCCTGGCCGGCGGCGCGGCGCCCGGGCGGCTGCACGCGGCCGTGCCGCACTTCCACCGGCGCCCCGCCGGCGGGGGCCTGCTGCCCTGGACGCTCACGCAGTCGGACGTCGCGGCCGATGCCACGGGCGTCGCCCCCGCCGAGCACGACGTGCTCCGCTTCGGCCCCGTGCGGGTCACGACGCCCGCCCGGACAGTCGAAGACCTGCTGCTCAGCGCCGACCCGGATGCGGCGCGGCGCGCGGCCGCCGTGATCGGCGCCCACGGCGCCGCCGGGCTGCGGGAGCGGCTGGCCCGCCGGACCCGCCGTGCCGGCGTCGTGGCGGCCCGGCGCCGGCTGGGCGCGCTGCTGGCGGCGCTGGACGTCCCCGACTGAGGCCGGGAGGCTCAGGTGCGGTGCACGTCGAAGACGCCGTCGATGCGGCGCACCGCGTCGATCACGTGGCCGAGGAACCGGGGGTCGCCCATCTCGAAGACGAACCGGCTCATCGCCACGCGGTCGCGGGTGGTGTTCACGGAGGCCGAGAGGATGTTCACGTGGTTCTCGGAGAGGACCCGGGTGACGTCGGAGAGCAGCGACTTGCGGTCCAGCGCCTCGATCTGGATCTCCACCAGGTAGACGGTGTCCCGCGACGGCGCCCAGCTGACCGGGGTGCGGCGCTCCGGCTCCTGCGCGAACAGGGTCGCCAGGTTGGGACAGTCGACCCGGTGCACGGAGACCCCGGAGCCGCGGGTGACGAACCCGTCGATGGCGTCCGGCGGCACCGGGTTGCAGCACCGTGCCAGCTTGGCCATGACGCCGCCGTCGCCGTCCACGAGCACGCCGGCGTCGTTGGTGGCCCGCGCGGGGGCGCGCCGCGACTGGGCCGGGACCAGCTCCTGCAGGTCCACCTCGCCGACGGTCAGCTCGCCCTCCGGCTCGGCCTGCGTCGACGTCGGCGGAGCGAGGCGCTCCGCGACGCGTTCCTGCACGGACTGGGCGGACACGTGGCCGTCGCCGAGGGCCACGAACAGCCCGTCGAGGTCCGCGTAGCCGAGATCCGTGGCCACCTGCACCAGCTCCTCGCCGCCGAGCACCTGCTGCACGGCCATGCCGGCCTTGCGCAGCTGACGGGTCAGCGACTCGCGTCCCCGGTCGGCCTGCTCGTCGCGGCGCTGCGTGGCGAAGTGGTGACGGATCTTGGACCGGGCCCGCGGCGAGACCACGAAGCCCAGCCAATCCCGGCTCGGCCCCGCGTCCTCGGCGCGCGAGGTGAAGACCTCCACGGTGTCGCCGTGGCTGAGCGGCGTGGACAGCGGGACGAGCTTGTCGTTGACCCGGGCGCCGATGGTGCGGTGGCCGACGTCGGTGTGGATGGCGTAGGCGAAGTCCACGGGCGTGGAGCCGGCCGGCAGGGTGCGGATCTCCCCCTTCGGCGTGAAGACGTACACCTCGTCCGCCCCGATCTGGGTGCGCAGCGAGGCGAGGAACTCGTCCGGGTCCCGGGTGTCCGCCTGCCAGTCCATCACCGAGCGCAGCCAGGCCGGCGTGGCCTGCACCGGCGCCTGGCCGGCGACCTGGGCCTTGTACCGCCAGTGCGCGGCGACGCCGTACTCGGCCTGGCGGTGCATCTCCTGCGTGCGGATCTGGATCTCCACCGGCTTGCCGCCCGGCACCATCACCGTGGTGTGCAGGGAGCGGTACATGTTGAGCTTCGGGACCGCGATGTAGTCCTTGAACCGGCCCGGGACCGGGTTCCAGCGCGCGTGGATGACGCCGAGCACGGCGTAGCAGTCACGCACGGAGTCCACGAGCACCCGGATGCCCGTGAGGTCGTGGATGTCGTCGAAGTCCTTCCCGCGCGTCACCATCTTCTGGTAGATCGAGTAGTAGTGCTTCGGCCGTCCGGTGACGGTCGCCCGGATCCGGTGCTCGCGCAGGTGCTCCTCGATCACGGTGCGCAGCGCCGCGATGTGCTTCTCCCGCTCCGGGTTGCGCTCCCCCACGAGGCGCACGATCTCCGCGTACATCTTGGGCTTGAGGGCGGCGAAGGAGAGGTCCTCGAGCTCCCACTTGACGGTGTTCATGCCGAGCCGGTGGGCCAGCGGGGCGTAGATGTCCAAGGTCTCCTGGGCCTTGCGGGCGCTGGACTCCGGGGAGACGTACCGCCACGTCCGCGCGTTGTGCAGCCGGTCGGCGAGCTTGATGAGCAGGACGTTCACGTCCTGGGCCATCGCGATGACCATCTTGCGCACGGTCTCGGCCTGCGCCGCGGCGCCGTAGGTCACCTTGTCCAGCTTGGTCACGCCGTCCACGAGGAGGGCGACGTCGGAGCCGAAGTCGGCGCGGAGGCGCTCCAGGGAGTAGTCCGTGTCCTCGACGGTGTCGTGCAGCAGGGCCGCCAGGAGGGTCGGGCCGGTCACGCCGATCTCGGCGAGGATCGTGGCGACCGCGACGGGGTGGGTGATGTACGGGTCCCCGGAGCGCCGCATCTGCCCCTCGTGTGCCGCGCGGGCGACCTCGAAGGCGCGGACGATGTCGGCCAGCTCGGTCTTGGTGGCTCGCTGCCGCACGGTGCGCATCAGCGGCTCGAGCAGGGGCGAGTACTCGGTGGCGTGCCGGCCGGTCAGGCGTGCGATCCGGCTGCGGGGCCGGACCGGGGCGGGACGGGCCGGGGCGGGAGTGGGGTCCTGCTCGCTCATGGGCCACGCCTCCTGACTCGTGCGGCCCCGACCGCTCCGGCCGGGATGATCGGCGAGTCTACCCGCGCCCGTCCCGCCCCGCCCCAGAAAGACCGCCGGGCCCGGTGGCAGGTGCACCGGAGCCGCAGCGGCTCCGTCAGAGTCGCGCGCCGTCGTCCCAGGGGGCGACGTCGGGATCGGTGACCGCCTCTGAGGCACGCTCCCGGGCGGCGCGGGCCGCGGCCCGGGCGTCGTGGTCGCGCACGTCCGGGTCGTTGCGGCGCAGCAGGGCGTACAGCGGCGCCTGGAGGAACAGGGTGGACAGGGTGCCCACGATGATGCCCACGAACAGCGCGAGCGCGATGTCCCGCAGCGTGCCGGCACCGAGCAGCCCCGCGCCGATGAACAGGATCGAGCCGACCGGCAGGATGCCGACGACGGAGGTCGTGATGGACCGGACGAGCGTCTGGTTCACCGCGAGGTTCACGTTCTCGACGAAGGAGCGCTCCGGGTCCTCCTCGGCCCCGATCGTGTTCTCGCGGATCTTGTCGAAGACCACCACGGTGTCGTAGAGCGCGTACGACAGGATCGTGAGGAAGCCGATGATGGCCGACGGCGTGATCTCGAAGCCGGTGGCGCCGTAGATGCCGGCGGTCAGCGCGACCACGTAGAGCATGCCGAGCACGGCGGCCAGGGACATCTTCCAGGTGCGGAAGTACACGGCCATGAACAGGGTCACGAGCACCACGAAGATCACCAGGCCGATCAGGGCCTGCTGCGACACCGCGGCGCCCCAGGTCGGCCCCACGAAGGTCGAGGTCACCTGGTCCTGGCCGACGCCGTAGGCCTCCTGCAGGTTCGCGGCCACGGCTCGGGTCTGGGCGTCGTCAAGCTGCTCGGTCTGGACGCGCACGGTGCCCGGGGCGACGTTCGTGACGGTGGCGTGGCCGTCGGCCAGCACGTCGGTCACGGCGCGCTCGCCCGCGGCCACGTCGGTGGAGGCCGTCTGCGAGACGGTGAACTCGGAGCCGCCCCGGAACTCGATGCCGAGGTTGAAGCCACCGCGGAGGGCGGTCAGGCCGCCGGCGAGGACGAGCAGCAGGGCGGCGAGGGCGAACCACCGCCGCCAGCGCTGGATGAACGGGTAGGAGATGCGGCCCGAGTAGAGGGCGTTGCCCCAGTCGGCGAAGCGGTTCACTGGTCCTCCTCCTGGCGGCGGCGCTCGGCGCGGCGTCGCTCGGCGATCGTCATGGGCGGCGCGGTGCGCGAGCGGCGGCCGCCCCGGGCGGACGAGCCCGCGCGGGGGGCGCCCGTCGCGGCGAGCGGGCGCGGGGCGTCGGCGGCCGCCGCGTCGTCGGCGTCGGCCGGCTCGTCGGAGGCCTCCGCCGGGAGCCCGGTGCGGGGGGCAGTGGTGGGCTCGCGGAAGCGCCCGGCGCCCTGGTACAGGGACGGCCCGCCCAACAGCGACGGGTCCAGTCCGGACATCGGGTGTCCCTCGCCCACGAAGCGGGTCTGGGCCAACAGCACCATGAGCGGGTGGGTGAACATGAACACCACGATCAGGTCGGCGATCGCGGTGAGGCCGAGGGTGAACGCGAAGCCGCGCACGTTGCCGACGGCCACGAAGTACAGCACGACGGCGGCCAGCAGGTTCACGGCCTTGGACGCGGTGATCGTCCGCCGGGCGCGCTTCCAGCCCTCGTGCACGGCGACGGGCACGGTGTGGCCCGCGCGCAGCTCGTCCTTGATGCGTTCGAAGTAGACGATGAACGAGTCCGCCGTCAGACCGATCGCCACGATGAGCCCGGCGATGCCCGCGAGGGACAGGCGGTAGTTGTCCGTCCAGCCCAGGATCGCGATGGTCAGCCACGTCAGCACGCCCGCCACGATGATCGAGGCGAAGGTCAGCAGGCCCAGGGCCCGATACTGGAAGAACTGGTACACGGCCACGAGGCCGAGGCCGATCAGGCCGGCGATCAGGCCCCAGAAGAGCTGGTCCCGGCCGAGCGTGGCGGAGATCTGCTGCTCGGACTCGATCGAGAAGGAGATCGGCAGGGAGCCGTAGTTGAGCTGCTCGGCCAACTGCGCCGTCGTCTGCTTGTTCAGGGTGGGGCCGCTGATCTGCGCGCTGCCGTTGGTGATGACCACGTTGGACTGCGGCGCGGAGATCACGTCCCCGTCCAGCAGGATCGCGAACTGCTTGCGCGGGTCGCCCTCGGGGTACGGGGTGAGCTTCTGGGTGACCTCCGTGAAGGCCTTGGTGCCCTCCTCGTCGAACTCGATGTTGACGACCCACTGGTTGGTGGAGACGCCGCTCTGGGCCTGGGCCATGCCGTTGGACGCGCCCTTGATCTGGGTGCCCGGGATGACCACGGGGCCCAGGATGTACTTCTGGGCCGACGTGACGGCGCCGTCGGCGAGCTCCTCGGAGGGCTGGCAGGCGACGATCGCCCGGTCGGACGGCGGCGGGGGCGCGGCCGGGTCCCGCGGGGCGGTGCAGTCCGTGGCCTGGAACTCGGCCAGCAGGGCCGGGGTGACCCAGTTCGGGTCGTAGGCGTCGGCCGGCTCGCCGTCGGGCTTCGGCAGCTGGTCTTCGGGCAGGCGCTGGTCCTCGGGGGTGGCCTCCCCCGGGCCGGACTGCAGCACGGGGCGGAACTGCATGTCCGCGGACGCCTGGATCAGCCGGCGGGTCTCCTCGTCCGGGACCCCGGGCAGGGAGACGACCACGTTCTGGGAGCCCTGCGTGGCGACCTCCGCCTCGGCCACGCCGGAGCCGTCCACACGCTGGCGGATGATCTCCACGGCCTGGTCCAGCTGCTCGGGGGTGACGGACTCGCCCGTCGAGGTCTCGGGGGCCAGCACCATCTGCGTGCCGCCCTCGAGGTCGAGGGCGAGCTTGGGAGCCCAGGAGGCCGCGCCGGAGGCCACGCCCCCGCCGAGGATCGCGGCCAGGACCACGAGGAGGGCGGCCAGCCAGGTCAGGGTGCGCCCGGCGGAGCCGGAGGGTGTTCTCTTCGCCATTGCTCAGGTGCTTCCGTCACATCCGAGCGGCCCCGCCAGGCGGGGCCGCGTGTGCAGGGGTGGGTGGGCCTCAGGCCAGGTCGTCGCGGCGCGGACGCGGGTCGGCGTCGTCGGCGCGGTACTCGGTGCCGGGGGCGTCATCCCGACGCGACGGGTCCGTGGTGGGCGCGGCGGCCGCGGCGGCCGTCTCGGGCTCCACGACGGTGGTGATGCCCTGCAGGTGCACGTCCATGCGCGTGCCCGGGGCGGTCTCCAGCGTCACCCGCTGGGCCTCGGCGTCCACGGCCACGACGGTGCCGAAGATGCCGGCGCCGGTCATGACCTCGACGCCCGGGGCGAGGGTGCTGCGCATCTGCGCCTGCTGCTGCTGCATCTTCTTGCCCTTGCGGAAGGAGAGGAAGAGCATCACCGCGAGCAGGGCGAAGGCGAAGAGCATGAGCAAGCTGCCACCGCCTCCCTGGGCCTGCTGGGCGATCACGGGCAGGGTCGCGGCGGTGGCGACGGGCATGGGGGACTCCTGATGCTCGGGGTGGGCGGGCCTGTCCAGTGTAGGGGCCCGCCCTGGGCGTCACGGCCCCGGCGTGGCCTCTGGAGCGGCGAGGCCCAGGTGCTCCCAGGCCCCCGGCAGCGCGACGCGGCCACGGGGGGTGCGCGCCACCATGCCCTCGCGGATGAGGAAGGGCTCGGCCACGGTCTCCACGGTCTCGGCCTCCTCCCCCACGGCGGTGGCCAGCGTGCTGAGCCCCACGGGCCCGCCGCCGAACGTGGTGCACAGGGCGGTGAGCACGGACCGGTCGAGCCGGTCCAGGCCCCGCCCGTCGACGTCGTACATGTCCAGGGCGGCGGCGGCGTCGTGCGGGCCGACCTCGGCCAGCCCCTTCACGAGCGCCCAGTCCCGCACCCGGCGCAGCAGCCGGTTGGCGATGCGCGGGGTGCCGCGCGAGCGCCGGGCGATCTGCCGGTACCCCTCCGTGGCCAGCCGCATGTCCAGCAGCAGGGCGGAGCGGCGCAGGACGCGCTCGAGCTCCTCCTCGGTGTAGAAGTCCAGGTGGCCCGTGAAGCCGAAGCGGTCGCGCAGCGGCCCCGGCAGGAGGCCGGCCCGCGTGGTGGCGCCCACGAGCGTGAAGGGCGGCAGCTCGAGCGGGATCGAGGTGGCGCCGGCGCCCTTGCCCACCACGATGTCCACGCGGAAGTCCTCCATGGCCATGTAGAGCATCTCCTCGGCCGGGCGGGACATCCGGTGGATCTCGTCGAGGAAGAGCACCTCGCCCTCGGTGAGCGAGGACAGGATGGCCGCGAGGTCGCCCGCGTGCTGGATCGCGGGGCCGGAGGACAGCCGCAGGGGGGCGTTCATCTCCGCGGCCACGATCATCGCCAGCGTGGTCTTGCCGAGCCCGGGCGGGCCGGAGAGCAGGACGTGGTCCGCGGCGCGGTCCCGCAGCCGGGCGGAGGCGAGCATGAGGTCCAGCTGCTCGCGCACGCGCATCTGGCCCACGAACTCGTCCAGGTGCTTGGGGCGCAGCGCGACCTCGAGCCGGCGCTCCTCCGGGTCGACGGCCGCCGCGGACAGCGGTGAGGACTCCGCGCTCATCGCCCGCCTCGCACCGCGCCGGCCATGCCGACGTCGCGCAGGGTGGCGCGCAGCAGCGCGGCGACGTCGCGGCCCTCGTCCAGCTCCGGGCGGGCCGCCACGGTGGCCTCGACGGCCTTGAGCGCCTCCTTCTCGGACCAGCCCAGGCCGGCCATCGCCTGCACGACGTCGGCGTGCCAGAGCGCCTCGACGGTCGGCTCGGCGCTCGCCTCGGCCTCCGCCTCGGGCACCGGCTCCCCGGTGGGCGCGAGGCGGCCGGAGAGCTCGACGATGATCTTGCGCGCCATCTTCGGCCCGATGCCGGGCACGCGGGTGAGGGTCTTCTCGTCCTCCTCGGTGACCGCCCGGCGCACGGTCTCGGGGTGGTGGACGGAGAGGATCGCCAGGGCGAGGCGGGGACCCACGCCGTTGGCCGTGATGAGCACCTCGAACACCTCGCGCTCGTCGCGGTCCGCGAAGCCGTAGAGGGTCAGGGCGTCCTCCTTGACCACGAGGTGGGTCTGCACCGCCCCCGGCCGGCCCTCGTGCAGGGTGGACAGCGTCTGCGGGGTGGCGGAGAACTGCACACCCAGGCCGCCGACGGCGATGACCGCCCGGTCGAGGGCCACGTGCTCGACGGTGCCGCTGAGCGAGGCGATCATGAGGGGCCCTCCTGTCGGGACGGACGGACGCCGGTCGGCGCGGATTCGAACATATCATCGAACGCCGGCCCGGCAGCGGCCTACCGGCGACGCCCGCCGCCCGCCGAGCGCTCGGCGTCGAGCCAGGCCCGCTGCGCGGCGGTGAGCTGGCCCCGCGGGCGGGCGCGCGCGGGCGCCTTGGCGGCGAACTGCGAGCGCCCCGCCCGGGAGGCGAGGTCTGCGGTGTCGAGGCCGGTCTGGCCGGCGGCCGCGCCGAGGGCGGTGCCGCGCCAGCCGTGGGCGATGGCCAAGGCGAGGGCGTCGGCCGCGTCGGCCGGGCGCGGCGGGGCGTCGAGGCGGAGGATCCGGGTGACCATCGTGGTGACCTGCTCCTTGCCCGCATCGCCGTGTCCGGTGACGGCGGCCTTGACCTCGGAGGGGGTGTGCAGGCCCACGGGGACGCCGGCGCGCGCGGCCGCGGCGATCGCCACGCCCGCGGCCTGGGCCGTGCCCAGCACGGTCGGCGTGTTCGTGTTCGCGAACATGCGCTCGACGGCGGCGCGATCGGGCCGGTGCGCGGCGAGGACCGCGGAGACGGCCTCGTCGATGCGCAGGAGGCGCTGGTCCAGGGGGGCGGTGGGCGGGGTGCCCGTGACCTCGACGTGGACGAGCGCGGCCCGCCGTCGCGCGTCCACGTCCACCACGGCGATCCCGCAGCGGGTGAGCCCCGGGTCCACCCCGAGGATCCGGACGACGTCGGCGGGCCGGCGCGCGCTCAGCGCGATCAGTCCTCGTCGAGCTCGGCGAGGACCTCGGGGGCGATGTCCACGTTCGAGAAGACGTTCTGGACGTCGTCGAGGTCCTCGAGCGCATCGGCCAGCTTGAGGAAGGTGCGGGCGCCCGACGCGTCCAGGTCCACCTTCATGGTGGGGACGAACTCGAGCTCGTCGGACTCGTACTCCACGCCCGCCTCGTCGAGGGCCTTGGCCACGGACTGCAGGTCGGAGGGGTCCGAGAGGATCTCGAAGGAGTCGCCGGAGACGACGACCTCCTCGGCGTCCGCGCCGCCCTCGAGCACGGCCTCGAGCAGGCCGTCCTCGGTGTTGCCCTCGGTGGGCAGGCGCACGAGGCCCTTGCGCTCGAAGAGGAAGGAGACGGAGCCGGAGTCCGCCATGGTGCCGCCGTTGCGGGTGACGGCCGCGCGCACGTCCGCGGCGGCGCGGTTCTTGTTGTCGGTCAGGCACTCGACCAGCAGCGCCGAGCCCTGGGGGCCGCGGACCTCGTACATGATCTCGGCGTAGTCGATGACCTCGCCGGTCAGGCCGGCGCCGCGCTTGACGGCGCGGTCGATGTTGTCGTTGGGCACCGAGGCCTTCTTGGCCTTGGACACGGCCAGGTCGAGGGCGGGGTTGCCGGCGACGTCGGGTCCGCCGGCACGTGCCGCGACCTCGATGTTCTTGATGTACTTCGCGAACGCCTTGGCGCGCCGCGCGTCGATGACGGCCTTCTTGTGCTTGGTGGTCGCCCATTTGGAATGTCCTGCCATCACGCCTCCTCAGGTCTGGATCTCGTCTGCTGGCTCGACCGCCCAGTCTAGCGACGCCCGGTGGGGTGGCGCGGATCACGGCTGACTACACTCGCGCCCATGACCCACACCTCCGCGCCCTCCGTCCTGCCCGCCGACCACCCGCTGGCGACCCCCTCCGACCTGCCCTACGGGCTGCCCGACTTCTCCGCCGTCTCCGACGCGCAGCTGGCCGAGGCCGTGCGCGCGGGGATGGCGGCCCAGCGCGCCGAGGTCGACCAGATCCTCGGGGCGGCCACGGCGCCGACCTTCGAGAACACCGTCCGCGCGCTCGAGCTGTCCGGCCAGCTGCTGCGCCGCTCCGCCGCCATGTTCTTCACGCTCGTCGGCTCGGACGGCACGGACGCGCGGCAGGCCCTGGCCGAGGAGCTCTCCCCCGAGCTCGCGGCCCACGAGGACGCGATCCTGCTGGACCCGCGGCTGGCGGCGCGCGTCGCGGCGATCGACGACGGCGGCCTCACGGGCGAGGACGCCCGCCTGCTGGAGGCGCTGCGCCTGCGCCTCTCCCTGGCGGGGGCGGACCTGGACGACGCCGCGCGCGAGGAGCTGCGCGGGATCAACACGGAGCTGGCGTCCCTCTCGGCCGCCTACACGCGCCGCCTCGTCGCGGACACCGCGGCCCGCGCCGTGCTCGTCACGGACCGCGAGCGCCTGGCCGGTCTGAGCGAGGACGACCTGGCCGCGGCGGCGGGGGCGGCCGCCGAGGCGGGGCACGGGGACGGGGACGCGGCGGCGGGCCCGTGGCTGCTGACGCTGTCCCTGTTCACGTCGCAGCCGTGGCTGGCGTCCCTGCAGGACGAGGGGATGCGGCGCGAGGTGTTCGAGGCGTCGACGGGCCGGGGCGGGGCCGGGGAGCACGAGACGCTGACGACGGCGATGGCGATGGTGCGGCTGCGGCTGCGCAAGGCGCGGCTGCTGGGGGCGCAGAGCTGGGCCGAGCAGGCGCTGAAGGACCGGGCGGCGCCGTCGACGGCGGCCGTGGAGGAGCTGCTGGCCGCGATGGCGCCGCGGGCGATGGCCAACGCGCGGGCGGACGCGGCGACGGCGGCGGCGCACGCGGGCCGGACGGACGCCGAGGTGGCCCCATGGGACTGGCCGGCGCTGTCCGCGGCGTACGCGCGGGAGGAGTTCGCGGTGGACGCGGACGCCCTGCGCCCGTACTTCGAGCTGGACCGGGTGCTGACCGAGGGCGTGTTCGCGGCGGCGACGGCGCTGTACGGGCTCACGTTCGCCGAGCGCCCGGAGCTGGCGCGGCACCTGTACCGCCCCGGGATCCGGGTGTTCGAGGTGACGGGTGAGGACGGTGCCGGGGTGGGTCTGTTCGTCGCGGACCTGTTCGCGCGGCCGACCAAGTCGGGCGGTGCCTGGATGCACACGGTGCGGGACATGGCGGACGCCCTGGGCGAGCGCCCGGTGGTGTTCACCACGATGAATGTGCCGGCCCCGGCGGCGGGGCGTCCGGCCCTGCTGACGCTGGATGAGGCCACGACGCTGTTCCACGAGTTCGGCCACGCCCTGCACGGGCTGCTGGCCCGGGGCGAGTACGCCTCGCTCACCGGGACGAACGTGCCGCGCGACGTCGTCGAGTTCCCGTCGCAGGTCAACGAGGTGTGGCTGCGCGAGCCGTCCCTGCTGGCCGCGTACGCGCGGCACGTGGAGTCGGGCGAGCCGCTGCCGGCGGGGACGCTGGAGCGGCTCGAGGCGGCGGACCTGTGGGGCGAGGGGCACCGCACGGTCGAGTATTTGGGCGCGGCGCTCGTGGACTGGGCCTGGCACTCGCTGACGGAGGAGACGGTGGACGCCGCCACGGCCGACCCGGCCGCGTTCGAGCGCCGGGTGCTGACCGAGGCGGGCATCGACCCGGACCTGGTGCCTCCGCGCTACGGCACCGGCTACTTCAAGCACATCTTCGGCGGCGGCTACGCGGCCGGGTACTACTCCTACGTGTGGGCCGAGGTGCTGGACGCGGACGCCGTGGAGTGGTTCCGCGAGCACGGCGGGATGACGCGGGAGAACGGCCGCCGGTTCGCGGACGAGCTGCTCTCGCGGGGCGATACGCGTGACCTGCTGGAGTCCTACCGCGCGTTCCGTGGCCGGGACGCCGAGCTCGAGCCGCTGCTGCGCCGTCGGGGGCTGGCGGACGCCGCGGCCTGAGCGCGGTCAGCGCCCCCGGCCGCCGGGGCGGGGGGCGCTGAGCACGGCGCGCAGCCAGCCGCGCACGGTGGTGTCCCACTTGCGCGGGTCCACGTTCTGCTCGCGGGTGTGGCGGGCCTGGTGGAAGCGGACGAACCGCACGAGGTCCGGGTTGCGCTCGGCCAGGTCCTGCGAGGGGCCGACGGGCACGTACTCGTCGTCCTCGGAGTGCAGGATCAGCGTGGGCACACGCACGTGGTCGGCGCGGGTCACCCAGTCCAGGGCCTTGAGGTCCACGGGGGCGGCCAGGCCCGTGATGAACCGGCCGGCCCGGTTGGCCAGCAGCCACTGGCCGAGCAGGCCCACGGCTTCGGGGATCCGGTTGAGCCGGGCCTGGTGGCGCAGCACGTCCACCCAGTCGATGACGGGGCCCGTCAGGACCACGCCGCGCACGTGCGGGGCCAGCGGGGAGCGGTCCACGGTCTGCAGCACCACGGCCCCGCCCATGGACCAGCCGAAGAGGACGACGTCCCGGGCGCCGTGGTCGAGGGCGTAGCGGATGGCCGCCTCGACGTCCTCCCATTCGGTGGTGCCGAGCCCGTAGCGGGCGTCGGCGGCGTCCGGGGCGTCGCCGTCGTTGCGGTAGGAGATCAGCAGCGACGTCATGCCCAGGCGGCGGGCGGTCGGCACGGCGCGGATGCCCTCGTTGCGGCGCGCGCCGCGGCCGTGGACCATCACCGCCCACAGCCCCTCCGCGGGACGGGGTTCGCCGTCCTCGCTGGGGTCCGGCTCGATGCGCCATGCGCGGGCGTGGCCGCCGGGCACCGGCACCTGCACGTCCTCGGCGTCGAGCCCGGCGTCGGCGGGGGTCGGGTAGACGAAGCCGGTGAACCGGCCCCGGGTCGCCGTCGTCAGATCGCCGGAGAAGACCTCCTCGACCGCGCGCTGCACCGTGCCGTCCCGGGGGTCGAAGGAGGTGATCTCCCCGATGCGGGCGCATCCGGCGCCGTCGTCGAACGTGAGGGAGTACTGGCCGGGCACGGTGGTGTACTCGTCGGCCTGCAGGATCACGTCCTGCCCGGCGGGCGTGTCGACGACGGCGAGGATCGGCGTGGACTCGGCGTGGCGGCGCACGGGGGTCACCACGGTGCGGGCGAACACGCCTGCGAGCGCCGAGCTCGCCCCGGCCAGCACGAAGGCGGAGGCCGCGGCGACGCTGAGCACGGGCGGGGCCCAGCGGGCCACCGGGGAGGCCACGGCCACGCCGCCGCGCACCGATCCGGTGACTCCGCGGCGGACCAGGCGGCCCGCTCGGCGGACGCGGGAGTCGCGACCCCCGGCCCGCCGGGCTGCCACGGTGACGGCGGCGGCCAGGGCGGGCGGCAGGTCGGCGGGGTGGGGACGGGGACGGCGGGGTCGTGCGGCCATGCGCGCCATTGTCCTCCACGGGCGGGCGCGCCCGCCAATGCGACGCCGGTCGGGAACACGACGGCGCTCCGGACCGTTGCACCGGGCATGACCGAGACTCCCCACACCCCCCATGACGGCCCCACCCCCGACCCCGCGCGGGACGTCCCCGCTCCCGAGCAGACCCTGGCCGCCCCGGGCGGCGCCCGCCTGACGGACGAGGAGTGGGCCCGACGGCTCACGCCCGAGGAGTTCCAGGTGCTGCGCCGGGCCGGCACGGAACGGCCCTTCACGGGCGAGTACTGGGACTCGCACGTGAAGGGCGTGTACGCGTGCCGGGCGTGCGGATCCGAGCTGTTCCGCTCGGACGAGAAGTTCGACGCGCACTGCGGCTGGCCCTCGTTCTTCGCACCGCTCGCGGAGGACCGGGTGGAGTACCTGAAGGACACCACCCTGGGCATGGAGCGGATCGAGGTGCGGTGCGCGGCGTGCGGCTCCCACATGGGTCACGTCTTCGCGGGCGAGGGCTATGACACCCCCACGGACCTGCGCTACTGCATCAACTCGATCTCGCTGCGCCTGGCCCCCGCCGACGACGCGGCGGCCCCGGACGGGGCGCGCTGATCCGGTGCGGGAGCGCCGTGGCGTCCACGGCGCGCCCCCGCGGCCCGCTGGGCCCCGCAGCCTAGGCTGACGGGCATGAGCGTGATCGGGCCCCGTCGCCTCTCCGCCGCCCCCGGGGCGGTCGAGGCGCCCGTGCCGCCGGGGGTGTTCCGGCGTGCCCTGGCGGACCTGCGCGATGCGCGGCCACGGACCGAGGTGCGGCTGCGGGAGATCCCGGCACCCGAGGGGCAGGCGCCCTTCGCCGTCGCCCTCGCCGCCGACGTGTGCGACGGGCCGGGCGCGACCGGCGGCGTGCTGGCCACGGGGCGGTTCGTCCTCCTGCACGACCCGGCCCCGGACGCCCGGTGGCCGGGAGGCTTCCGGGCGGTGACATGGATCCGTGCGAGCCTGGAACCGGACGTCGCACTGGACCAGCTGGCCGGCGCCGTCGCGTGGACGTGGCTCGTGGAGGCGCTCGAGCGCCGCCACGCCGAGCACTCCCACGCCGGCGGCACCGCGACGCGCAGCATCGCGGAGGGCTTCGGGACGCTCAGTGCGGCCCCGGACACCACCGACATCGAGCTGCGCGCCTCGTGGACCCCGGCCCCGCGGGACCTCGGCTCGCATCTCGAGGCGTGGTCGGACATGATCTGCGCGTTCGCCGGTCTGCCGCCCGAGCACGCCGCGGACGTCCACACGGCCGGCCCCTGACCGCGCGCCCGCGCCTCCGACACACCGGGCCCCGGCCCGTCCCCGCCCCGACCTCCCCGAACAGGAGCAGCATGACCGACGCCCCCGAGACGGCCGCCCCGGACGCGCCCCCGCGGCTGATCGCCACACCGGCCGGTGGAGTCCCCCGGCTCACCGACACCCGCGCGGGCCTGGAGGCCTGCGCCGCGGCGCTCGCCGCGGGGACCGGGCCCGTCGCCGTCGACGCGGAGCGCGCCTCCGGGATCCGGTATGGCCAGCGGGCCATGCTCGTCCAGCTCAAGCGCGAGGGCGCCGGCATCTGGCTCGTCGATCCCGAAGCCCTCGACGGGCTGGCCCCGCTGCAGGAGGCCCTCGCGGGCGTCGAGTGGATCCTGCACGCGGCCAGCCAGGACCTGCCCTGCCTGGCCGAGCAGGGGCTGCGCCCCGATCGGCTGTTCGACACCGAGCTCGCGGCCCGGGTGTCCGGCCTGCCGCGCGTCGGCCTGGCCGCGGTCCTGGAGGAGCTGCTGGGGGTCACCCTCGCCAAGGAGCATTCGGCCGCCGACTGGTCGGTGCGTCCGCTGCCCGAGGCGATGCTCACCTACGCGGCGCTCGACGTCGAGCTGCTCGTCCCGCTGCGCGAGGCCCTGATCGCGCGCCTCGAGGCCGACGGCAAGCTCGCGTGGGCCGAGCAGGAGTTCGAGCACGTGCGCACGGCCCCGCCGCCCACGCCGAAGAAGGACCCCTGGCGCGGCACCTCGGGCTCCCAGACGCTGCGCCGCCCCGTGCAGCGCGCGGTCCTCAAGCGCCTGTGGGAGGCCCGCGAGGACCTCGCCCGCCACCGCGACGTCGCCCCCGGCCGGCTCATCCCGGACCGGTCGATCGTCGCCGCCGCGGCCGCCCAGCCGCGCACCGTCCCCGCCCTGCGCCAGACCTCCGGCTTCCACGGCCGCGCCGCGAGCCGCGAGGCCCCGCGCTGGATCGCCGCGATCCGGGCCGGCGTCGAGGACGCCGAGCGGGGCGACGCCCCCGCGGCGCAGATCCGCACCGGGGACGGCCCGCCCCCACCCCGGGCCTGGAAGGACCGGGACCCGGTGGCGGACCGCCGCCTGCGCACGGCCAAGGCCCGCGTCGCCCGACGGGCCGAGCAGCTGGGGATGCCCACCGAGAACCTCCTCACCCCGGACACCCTTCGGCGGATCTGCTGGACCCCGCCCGCCCCGATCACCCCCGAGACCGTCGACGCGTTCCTGACGGAGCGGGGCGCGCGCCCGTGGCAGGTGGAGAACGTCGGCGCGATCGTCACGGTCGCGCTCCTCGACCCCGATCCCGCCGGCGCCTGAGCCCCCGACGCGGCCGGCCGGATCGGTCCGTCGCGTCGCGTCGACGCGGAGGCTACTCGCCGGTAGTGTGACCCGCATGACATCCGTTTCTCTTGCTTCCTTCGACCACCTGCCCGCCCTGGCCCCGGATGAGGTCGTCACCACCGTCACCGTGACCGACCACGCCCTGCCCGAGGGTGCGGGCACGCTCGCGCTGCTCACGCTGGACAACGGGCAGGGACCCCGCCGGCCCGCGACCCTGGGCCCGGCCACGCTCCTCGGCCTCGGCCGGGTGCTCGACGAGCAGGCCGCCCGGGCCGCCGCGGGCGAGATCCAGGCCCTGGCCGTGACCGGTGTGGAGGGGACCTTCGCGGCCGGGGCGGACCTGTCCCTGATCGCGGGCCTCACCGACGACGTCGGCCGCGACCTGGCCCTGCTCGGCCACGCCGTCTACGACCGGCTCGCGGCCCTCGAGATCCCCACGGTCGCGCTCGTGAACGGCCTCGCCCTCGGCGGCGGCCTCGAGCTGGCCCTGGCCGCCGGACACCGCGTGGTGGCCGCCGATGCGAAGGGCTTCGGCCTGCCCGAGGTCCGGCTCGGCCTGATCCCCGGCTGGTCCGGCGTGTGGCGCGTGCCCCATCTGATCGGCCCGGAGGCCGCCGTCGACGTCGTGCTGAAGAACCCCCTCGACGACAACCGCATGCTCGACGCCCGCGCGG
The DNA here is from genome assembly GCF_014138885.1 of Micrococcus luteus. Classification (NCBI taxonomy): domain Bacteria; kingdom Bacillati; phylum Actinomycetota; class Actinomycetes; order Micrococcales; family Micrococcaceae; genus Micrococcus; species Micrococcus luteus. The sequence continues at coordinate 131,015 of NZ_JACJIK010000001.1, read as the reverse complement.
CGCACGGGCTCGGCCTGATGGACCGGATCGTGGAGGGGGACCTCCTCGACGCGGGCCTCGAGCTCGCCGCCGCCCTGGTCGCCGGGGACGAGTCCGTGGCGGCCGAACTGGCCGCCCACCGCGACCGCGACGTGTCCGACGCCGCCTGGGACCGCGCCCTGGCGGCGCTGGAGCGGCTGCAGGCCGCTCGCCCCGGACGCCACCTGCCGGCGCGCCGTCACCTGGAGGACCTGTTCACCGGCGCCCGCACGCGCACCCGCGCCGAGTCCGCCCAGGCCGAGGCGGACGCCCTCGGGACGCTGCTGCACTCCCCCGAGTTCCGGCGCACCGTGTACGCGTTCCTCGGCCTCGTCCAGGGCCGCGCCAAGCGCCCCGCCGGCGACCCGGGCCGCGAGCTCGCCCGCGAGGTCCGCAAGGTCGGCATCGTCGGTGCGGGCCTGATGGCCGGCCAGCTCGCCCTCGTCTTCGCCCGGCACCTGCGGGTGCCCGTCGTGATGACGGACATCGACGCCGAGCGTGTCGAGCGCGGCCTGGCGGGCGTGCGCGCGCAGGTCGAGAAGATGGTCTCCCGTGGACGGCTCTCCGCCGAGGACGGCGAGGCCCTGGCCGGGTTGATCACCGCGGACACGGACAAGGCGGTGTACGCGGACGCCGACATCGTCATCGAGGCCGTCTTCGAGGAGCTCGAGGTCAAGCGCACCGTCTTCCGCGAGCTCGAGGGCATCGTGCGTGAGGACGCCATCCTGATGACCAACACCTCGAGCCTGTCCGTGGCCGCCATGGCCGAGGTCCTCGAGCATCCCGAGCGCCTCGTGGGCTTCCACTTCTTCAACCCGGTGGCGGTCATGCCGCTCGTGGAGATCGTGCGGACCGAGGCGACGACGGACGAGGTCGTGGCCACCGCGTTCGAACTGACCCGCCGGCTCCGCAAGACCGGCGTGCTCGTCCACGACGCCACCGCGTTCGTGGTCAACCGCGTCCTGCTGCGCATGATGGGCGAGGTGCAGAACTCCTTCGACGAGGGCACCGACGCGCACGAGGCCGACCACGCGCTGGACCCGCTGGCCCTGCCGATGACGCCGTTCACCCTCCTGGCCATGGTCGGCATCCCCGTGGCCCAGCACGTGTCCGAGTCCCTCTCCGCGTCCTTCGGCGCGGAGCGCTTCCCGGTCTCGGCGAACCTGCAGCGCCTGATCGACGCCGGCAAGACCGCGATCTGGGCCAAGGACGTCCGCCCCGACCGGCGCGACGAGGAGGCCGCCGGCGCGACCGGCGAGCAGATCCCGGAGGCGACCGCGGCCCTGCTGGAGCAGGGCTCGACCCCGCAGACCTCCGAGGAGCTGCTGCGCCGGGTCGAGGACGCGCTGGCCGAGGAGATCGGCCTGCTCCTGGACGAGCGCGTCGTCGCGGCCCCCGAGGACGTGGACCTGTGCATGATCCTCGGCGCCAACTGGCCCCTGCACCTGGGCGGCATCACGCCGTACCTGGACGACTGCGGGGCCGCCGAGCGGGTGAACGGGCGGCGCTTCCACCCGGCCGCGCAGGCCTGACCGGCCCCGGCCGGGCCGTCCGCGACGGCCCGGCCCACGGCTCAGGCGATCGGCAGCCCGGCGAACGTCACCACGTGCGCGTCGAGCCCGGCGGTCGCCGCGGCCTGGTCGGCCACGGGGGTCGAGGCGGTGCCCCCGCCCCATTCGGAGGCGACCACGGCGCCCTCGCGCACGAGGTGCGCCCCCAGCTCCACGCCGTCCGCGACGACGGCCACCCGCACGTCCGACCCGCCCGCGTCCGCCGGGCGCAGCTCGGCGCGGGGCACGCGCAGCCCGCCCTGCAGGGGCGAGGCCTCCTCGAGCCGGTCCACGGCGAGCGGGCCCTCGGCGGCCACCCGCGCGAGGAGGAGGTACTCCGCGTACGAGGGCAGCACCGCGGCGTCGATGCCGGCCCGCTCACGGTCGATGCGCACCCGCTGGGCTCCGGCGGAGTCCTCGTGGGTCGTCCATGCCCAGCCGTCCCCGTCGGGCGTGAAGCCGACCTGCGTCTGGGCGAGGTAGCGCTCGGGCAGTCCACCGCGGGCGGCGCGCTGGGCGGGCGTGGGGGCGAAGCCCATGCGGGTGGTCAGCACGCCGTCTTCCAGCACCCGGTGCAGGAAGCCGACGTGCACGTCGTCGAGGGTCACGGCCTCCCACCGCTCGAAGGGAGTGAGGTCGAAACGGGCGGCGCCGGTGGGGCGCGGGGCGGGGTGGGTCACGGCGGTGCTCCTGGGGCTCGGGGGTCCGTCCCCCCGATCCTCGCACCCGTCGGGCCCGGTCGCATCCGCCCTCGCCACGGGCGATAATGGGTCGATGACCACGCAGGACTCCCCCCTCACCCCGAACTCCTCCCGGTCCGGCTGCTGCGACGACCACGCCCGCCCGGACACCTCCCGCCGCACCGTCCTGGGCCGCGGCGCCGCCGTCGCCGCCGCGGGTGCCGGCACACTCGCGCTGGCCGGCTGCACGGACCGGCTGCGTGAGAAGGACACCGCGCAGGACCACTACACCGGCTCCGACGCCGTCGACGCGCTGCCCGCCGCCGAGCTGCCCGTGGGCGCCTCCCGGGAGGTGCAGGTGCAGGGTCGGACGCTGATGATGCATCGCGTGGACGAGACCACGGTGACCGCCTTCACCAACGTGTGCACGCATCAGGGCTGCCTGCTCCAGGTCGTGGACCGGCAGGAGGGCCCGGCCTACGCCTGCCCCTGCCACGGCTCGCACTTCGACGTCACCTCGGGGAAGCCGTTCGGCGGCCCGGCCCGCAAGGCCCTCATGGACTACGACGCGGCCGTCGTCGACGACCGCATCGTCGTCAAGCTCTGAGCCCGGCTCATTCCTCCGGCGCGCCGTAGCGCCGGCGCGGGGGCACCACGACGGCGGAGCGGTCGTTGGGGTCCCACGCCGGCTGCTCGCGCCGCCGCGCCGGGTAGTAGCGGTGCCGCCACCAGAACCAGATGAGCGCCCCCAGCACCGGCAGCAGCAGCATGAGGCCGACCCACGGCAGGCGCGCCCGGGCGTCCAGGGGGCTGCGGCCCAGCGAGACGAAGCCGGCCACCCACAGCGCACCGGCCACGACGGACACGGTCCAGCCCAGGGCGGCCTCCCCCGGCGTCGGCACGAGCGGGGTCGCGGCGGCCGCGCCGGTCAGCGCGCCGGCCATCAGAAGAGCGCGACCTTCTCCGGGCCCGGGAACAGGGCGTCCAGCTCGGCCAGGTCCTCCGCGGTGGCGAGCCAGTCGGCCGCCGCCGCGTTCTCCACGACCTGCGCGGCACGGGTGGCGCCGGCGATCACGGAGGACACCGGTCCCTGCGCCGCCAGCCACCCGATCGCGGCCTGGACCTCGGTGATCCCCCGCTCCCGGGCGAACCGGCCGAACGCGGCCAGCTGCTCCAGGTCGGCGTCGGCCACCATGTGCTGGCGCACGTGGGACAGGCGCGAGCCCTCGGGGGCGTCGCCCTGCGAGTACTTGCCCGTGAGCAGCCCGTTGGCCAGCGGGAAGTACGGCAGGACGCCGAGCCCGAACTCGGCCGCCGCCGGGACCACCTCGAGCTCGGCCCGGCGGTCCAGCAGGTTGTAGTGGTTCTGCGCGGACACGAAGCGCTCCACGCCCAGCTCGCGGGCCACGTACTCGGCCTGGGCGATCTGCCACCCGGCCCGGTTCGAGTGGCCCACGTAGCGGACCTTGCCGGCGCGCACGAGGTCGTCGAGCGCGCGGAGGGTCTCCTCGATGGGCGTGGCCGGGTCCGGGGTGTGGAACTGGTAGAGGTCGATCCAGTCGGTGCCGAGGCGGCGCAGGGAGTCCTCGACGGCGCGCACGATGTACCGGCGGGAGCCCCGCGCGCCGCCGTCGTCGCCGGCGACACCGCCCATGTCCATGCCGAACTTGGTGCCGATCACCACCTCGTCGCGGCGGGCGCCCAGGGCGCGGCCGAGCCGCTCCTCGGACAGGCCGGGCTCGGCGCCGTAGACGTCGGCGACGTCGAAGAAGGTGATGCCGGCGTCGAGCGCGGCGTGGACGACGGCGTCGGTGCCGGCCTGCTCCAGCGTGGCGGTGCCGGGGCGGCCGAGGTTGTTGCAGCCCAGGCCGACGACGGAGACGGTCAGCCCGGAGCGGCCGAGACGGGTGTGGCGCACGGGTCAGCCCTCCTGCTCTGCGGTGCGGACGTCCACCTTGTTCGGCTGCACGCCGTCGGCGCGCTTGGCGGCCGCCGGGATCTCGGCGGCGGCCTTGCGGGCGTGGGGGGTCCGGACGCGCAGCACGAGGGCACCGGCCTCCTCGACGACGTCCTCGACCTCGCCAAGACCGCGCCAGGCCAGCTGGTGGGTCACCTCGACGCGCAGCCGTTCCACGGTGCGCCGCTCGATCACCGTGGCCTCCCGGCCGCGGAGCCGGTAGGCCACCGGCAGCACGGCGAAGGTCGCGGGGTCCGCCTCGGCGAAGCCCTCCTCCGCGCCCTGCGCCACGAACGCGGCCAGCAGCTGATCACCCTCGGCCTGGTCGGCCAGGGGCTGCTCCCCGACGGTGCCGGGCTGGCCGACCCGGCCGTGGTGGACCACGAACTCCCCGGCCTCCGCGTCGGCCCATGCCTCGCGGTACTCGAAGAGCCGGGTGCCGTCGTCGCCGACGGTCTCACGGTACAGCCGGACGATGCTCATGCCTGCTCCTGGTGGTGGGGGGCGGCCGCGTCCTCGGGGACGGGCCGGGCGTACGGGACCTTGGCGCCGAGGACCTGGGCGACGGTGTCCTGGGTGATGCGCTGCGCGGTGAGGCCCACGCGGGCCAGCACCTGCTCGCGGCTGCCGTGGGCGAGGAACTCGACCGGCAGGCCGACCTCGTTCAGGGCGGTGTCCACGCCGGCCGCGCGCATCTCCTGCCGGATCCGCGAGCCGACGCCGCCGGCCCGCACCCCGTCCTCGAGGCACACGACGATCCGGTGGCGGGCGGCCGTGTCGATCACGGACCGGGCCACGGGCAGGACCCACCGCGGGTCGATCACCGTGGCGCTGATGCCGTGCCGCTCGAGCCGTTCGGCGACGTCGAGGCCGAGCTCGGCCATCGCGCCCACCGCCACGATCAGCACGTCCCGCTCGGCGCCGTCGCGTCCGCCGGCCTCGCCGCGCCGGGCGAGCACGTCCGTGCCGTCCGACAGCCGCTCCAGGGCGCGCACCGGCTCGCCGACCGAGCCCTTCGCGAACCGCACCACGGTGGGCGCGTCCTCGACGGCGACGGCCTCGCGCAGCTCCTCCCGGAGCGTGTCCGCGTCGCGGGGCGCGGCGATCCGCAGCCCCGGGACCGACTGCAGCAGGGCCAGGTCCCACATGCCGTGGTGGCTCGGGCCGTCCGGCCCGGTGACGCCCGCGCGGTCCAGCACGAACGTCACGCCCGCACGGTGCAGGCCCACGTCCATGAGCACCTGGTCGTAGGCGCGGTTGAGGAAGGTCGCGTAGACGGCCACCACGGGGTGCAGACCGCCGAAGGCCATGCCGGCGGCCGAGGTGACCGCGTGCTGCTCGGCGATGCCGACGTCGAACACCCGGTCCGGATGGGCCAGCGCCATCGGGGCCAGGCCCACGGGGTTCTGCATGGCGGCGGTGATGGCCACGACGTCCGGCCGCTCATTCGCGATCGCGACCATCTCCTCGCCGAACACGGAGGTCCAGGACTGGGCCGTCGACGAGGTGATGGGCTCGCCCGTGGAGGGGTCGATCACGCCGATCGCGTGGAACTGGTCCGCCTCGTGCGCGACCGCCGGCGGATAGCCGTGCCCCTTCTCGGTCATCGCGTGGACGATCACGGGCCCGCCGTACGCCCGCGCGTCCTCCAGGGCCTCCTCCATGGCGGTGAGGTCGTGACCGTCCACCGGGCCGATGTACTTCATGCCCAGGTCCTCGAACAGGCCCTGCGGCGCCCAGAGGTCCTTGAGGCCCTTCTTCGCCGCGTGCAGCGGCCGGTACACCAGCTCACCCGCGAGGCCAGCCTCCTGGAGGCGGCGCTTGAGGTAGTCGAGGGTCTGCTCATAGCGGTGGTGGGTGCGCACCTTGTCCAGCACCCCGCGGCGCAGTCCGCCCAGGTGCTCGGCGACACCGCCCACGGTGGGCGCGTACGAGCGGCCGTTGTCGTTGACGACGATCACCACGCGCCGGTCCCGGCCGGCGGCGATGTTGTTGACGGCCTCCCAGGCCATGCCCCCCGTGAGCGCACCGTCGCCGATCACGGCCACCACGGTGCGGTCCCCCTGCCCGGTCTGCGCCCAGGCCCGCGCGATGCCGTCCGCCCAGGAGAGCGAGCTGGAGGCGTGCGAGGACTCCACCACGTCGTGCTCGGACTCGGTGCGGTCGCCGTAGCCGGACAGACCCCCCTCCTGGCGGAGCGTCGTGAAGTCCTGGCGTCCGGTGAGCAGCTTGTGCACGTACGACTGGTGGCCCGTGTCGAAGATGACCGCGTCCTTGGGCGACTCGAACACGCGGTGCACGGCCAGCGTCAGCTCGACGACGCCCAGGTTCGGTCCGAGGTGGCCGCCCGTCTTGGAGACGTGGGCGATCAGGTAGGCGCGGATCTCCGCCGCCAGCGCGGTCAACTGGTCCTCCGTGAGGGCCGACAGGTCCGCCGGGCGGGCGATCTGCGGCAGCAGCGGGGCGCCGGGGCTCGTGGGGGGCAGATGTTCCATGGTGCGACCAGCCTACTCCGCGGCTCCGCACCCGGGCGGGACGCGGGCGGCGGCCCGCGCGGGCGGGCCCCGTGGATCAGGCCTTCGCGGCGATCTGACGGAGCACGTACTGAGACATGCTTCGCTCTGCCTGGCGATAGTCGCACAGCTTCCGTCGGCTCTCAGGATCCCTGTCTCGATGGGACGCCCGACGATGCAACCGGACAAGACCAATTTCTCTTGGGTGATCGGCGGTACTGGGATCGTCTTCTCACCACGGTGATGTTCACGAGACGACGCAGCTGATCCCGTCACGACGGCGAGCGAGGTGAGCCCGTCCGTTCGGGCCTCGATTCCATCTGCGACCAGAGCCGCCGAGCCGATGTTCTCCATCGCAGCCTCAGCGCTGCCACCCCGGGTCGATTGGATCTTGGCCGGGCGATTCCACGCCCGCCGATCGACATCGACTTGATACCCGGGAGGGGTATAGCGTTGACTGGACCAGAACGAACAGGAGACTTCATGCGCAAGCACCTCATGACCACCGTCGCCGCAGGAGTGCTCGGAGGAGCGCTCGTGTTCACCGGCTGCAGCACCGGCGGCGGCCAGGACCAAGGGACCCCCTCGACGACCAGCCAGCACGAGGGCCACGGCAGCAGCTCTGACAGCGGCGGGATGGAGCATCCGATGGACGGCGGCCCCGCCCCCGAGGGCATCGAGACGGCTGCGTCGCCCACATACCCGGTCGGCACCGAGGTCACGCTCACCGCCGACCACATGGAGGGCATGGACGGTGCGAACGCGACGATCGCCGGCGCGTACGACACGTACACCTATGCGGTGGACTTCACGCCGTCCGCAGGCGGGGAGCCGGTCAAGGATCACAAGTGGGTCGTCCAGCAGGAGATCAAGGACGCCGGAGATGAACGTCTGGCCGACGGCACCGAGGTCACTCTCGAGGCCGAACACATGGAAGGCATGAAGGGCGCGAAGGCGACCATCGCCTCCTCCACCGAGGAGACCGTCTACATGGTCGATTACGAGTCCGACGGCATGACGATGACCAACCACAAGTGGGTCGTCGAGAGCGAGCTCAAGCCGGCCTCCTGAGCCGATCGCCGCGGGCGCGCTGAAGGTCCGCGGCGAAATACGACCCGATCGAAGGAAAGATCGGGGAATGACGAGGGGAAGCGAAGAGCATGACGGACCCGACCACGCATCACCATGACCACGCCGGCGTCGCGACCACCGAGTCCAGCCACCGTGACGACTCGCGCGCCGAGAACGAAGACCACACCATGGAACACGGTGACCACGCCGGGCACGGTCATCACGGCGGTGGTCACGCGGGCCACGGCGACCACGTCGGCCAGTTCCGGCGGCTGTTCTGGATCAACCTGATCATCGCCATCCCGGTGGTCGCGTTCTCCCCCATGTTCGCCATGCTCCTGGGCTACTCGGTCCCCAGCTGGGCGGGCTGGGTCGCCGCAGTCCTCGGCTCCGTCATGTACGCCTGGGGCGGCACCCCGTTCCTCACCGGTGCTGTCAGCGAGCTGAAAAGCCGCCAGCCGGGGATGATGCTGCTCATCGCGCTCGGCATCACCGTAGCGTTCCTCGCCTCCTGGGCCGCCACTGTCGGTCTCGTCCACCCCGAGCTCGAGTTCTGGTGGGAGTTGGCGCTGCTGATCGTCATCATGCTGCTGGGCCACTGGATCGAGATGCGCTCACTGGCCCAGACCACCTCGGCGTTGGACTCCCTCGCCGCGCTGCTCCCTGACGAGGCTGAGCGTATAGAGGGAGACGACGTCGTCAAGGTCGACCCGGCAGAGCTGCGCGTCGGCGACGTCGTCATCGTCCGGCCTGGCGGCAGCGTCCCCGCCGACGGCACCATCGTCGACGGCCGCGCCGACATGGACGAGTCCATGATCACCGGCGAATCACACCCCGTCGCCCGCGGCGAGGGCGAGAACGTCACCGCCGGCACCGTGGCCACCGACTCCGGCCTGCGCGTAGAGATCACCGCCACCGGCGACGACACGGCTCTGGCGGGCATCAACAGGCTCGTCGCCGAGGCGCAGGGCTCATCCTCCCGTGCCCAGCGCATCGCCGACCGGGCTGCGGCCCTGCTGTTCTGGTTCGCCCTCGGAGCTGCGCTGATCACCGCCGTCGTCTGGACGCTCTTCGGGCTCCCCGACGACGCGGTCGTTCGCACCATCACTGTCCTCGTCATCGCCTGCCCCCATGCGCTGGGTCTGGCGATCCCTCTGGTCGTGTCCATCGCCACCGAGCGCGCCGCCCGCGGCGGCGTCCTGATCAAGGACCGCCTCGCCCTGGAGTCCATGCGCCAGGTCGACGCGGTGCTCTTCGACAAGACCGGCACCCTGACCAAGGGCGAGCCCACCGTCACCGGCGTGGAGCCGACCGGCGGCCTGAATGCCGAACAGCTCCTCGCCCTGGCCGCCTCCGCCGAGGCCGACAGTGAGCACCCCCTCGCCCGGTCCATCGTCACCGCCGCCAAGGAGAAGGGCCTCGCCGTCGAACCGGCCAGCGGGTTCACCTCCTCCCCGGCGGTCGGCGTCACCGCGACGGTGGCCGACCATGAGATCCGCGTCGGCGGACCCCGTCTGCTCGAGGAGACCGGCCAGGACGAGATCGGTGTCGCCGACGAATGGCGGGCAGAGGGTGCGATCATCCTGCACGTCCTCCGCGACGGCAAGGTCATCGGCGGTCTCAAGCTCGCCGACGAGGTTCGCCCAGAGTCCCGCGACGCCGTCGATGCGCTCCATCAGCTCGGCGTCGAGGTCGTCATGATCACCGGCGACGCGGAAGCCGTGGCGAACGAGGTGGGAAGAGAGCTCGGCATCGACCGGGTCTTCGCCGGCGTCCGCCCCGAGGACAAATCCGCCAAGGTCGACCAGCTGCAGAAGGAGGGCAAGAAGGTCGCCATGGTCGGCGACGGCGTCAACGACGCCCCTGCCCTGGCCCAGGCCGACGTCGGCATCGCCATCGGGGCCGGCACCGACGTCGCCATCGCCTCTGCAGGTGTCATCCTCGCCAGCTCCGACCCGCGTAGCGTGCTCTCGGTGATCCAGCTCTCCCGTGCCGCCTACCGTAAAATGAAGCAAAACCTGTGGTGGGCTGCAGGGTACAACTTGCTCTCTGTGCCGCTCGCGGCTGGCGTGCTCGCACCCGTCGGCTTCGTCATGCCGATGTCAGTAGGTGCGATCCTGATGTCGATCTCCACCGTCATCGTCGCGCTCAACGCCCAGCTGCTGCGTCGCATCGACCTCGCCCCAGCTGCCAGCACCCGCTCCGTCCTGGAGCACCAGAAGTGAAGGACACACCCGTGACCACTGAAACTGCAACCGATGAGACCGGTACCGACACCGGAGCCCACCGGTACGGCTACATCAGTGACAAGGACCGCTACCGCAACCGCATGAAGCGTATCGAAGGCCAAGCCCGCGGCATCACGAAGATGATCGACGACGAAAAGTACTGCATCGACATCCTTACCCAGGTCTCGGCCCTCACCCGCGCCCTGCAAGGAGTGGCGACCGGTCTGCTCGATGACCACCTCAAGCACTGCGTGCTCGACGCCGCCAAGAAAGGCGATGAAGACGCGGCCATCGCCAAGATCCAGGAGGCCACCGACGCCATCAATCGCCTCGTGCGCTCCTGACACCAGCCGATGTCTTCGACACAGGGTGCCTCGGACCGGTTGGCCCCAGATCAGGACCAGGCTCTTGATGTCTCCAGGCAGGCGTGCTTTGCACGTCGTCGCGCCCTTGGCACCGGCGAACTCGGGATGCCTTCTGTCTAACCTGACGACATGAACACGTTCACCTGAAAAGAGAGTTGGGCATGCCACTTGCCATTGTTGCTCCGATCCAGTCCTCCAGGAGCCGCCTGAGGATCTGCGCGGCCTTGACCGGTCTGGCGACCAGCGCCGTCCTCCTGCTCAGCGGCTGTGCTGATGCGGGACCGTCCGCTGATCCAGGATCTGATCACTCACTGGTGGTCGAGCACAATCTGGACGGATTGAATGCTCGCGAGATCATCACGCGCCTCGACTCAACGAAGGTGACAGATCGCTCGTCTGAATTCATCGCGTCGATTGAACCCGACCAGCTTGTACTGACCGACGATCAGAACAATCAGACCACCGTGCCGATGCCAGAAGACGAGTTCTACGTCTCTATCGCCCCGTATCGCAGCCAGACTCACGAATGCTACTTCCACAGCCTCACGACCTGCACCGGCGAACTCGCCAATACTGACGTCCACGTCACCGTGGTCGAGGCGACGTCCGGGGAGACCCTCCTCGATGAAACGCTGACGACGTACGACAACGGATTCGTCGGGGTCTGGCTGCCGCGTGGAATTGACGCTACTCTCACTGTCTCAGCTGAAGGCCGCACCGCGAAAAAGGCCATCTCGACCCGCCCCGACGACCCCACCTGCTTGACCGGTCTTCAGCTGGCTTGAGGCCCAGGCCTCATGCTCCTCTGCAGCGCCGACAGATCAGGCGTCGAGACGTCCCATCCTTGGACTCCCACAGGGTCTCGGCGTCCCGATGTGAGGATTCGCCCGAGAGCCGGCTTCAGAGTCATCGCAGGGCATCACCACACCGGGCTGAAGCCTCGTCGACCAATATCAACCAGTGCCAACTGAAGAGCACTACATCGCTCACGCCGCTTCACGACGTGCATTTCGGGGGATCCTCTCTGTCCAGGTCCTCACGCTCATACCTGCCGGTGCTGAGCCTCGCCGAGCTTCTCGAGCACTTGACCTGGGTCGTCGATCCGTTCGAACACGCCACTCGGGCGTGTCCGACAATGCCGTCGGCCACGCGAGCACAGCATTCAGGACCACGGCAGCCCAGTACACGATCGCGTACTCGTTGTACCTGCTCGCCAGGCCCGGCCATTGCTGCAGGTGCGCGTCCTGGCGCTCGATCACGTTCCGGCCCGTGTAAGCCTCCGAGTCCAGGCCCACGGGTCGGCCGCCGGCCGAGCCGCGGCGTCTGCGGTGGCCCTGCTGGTCAGCCGGTTGGGGATGACGGCCTCGATGCCACCGGCGCGCAGATGGGTGCCGATCGCCCGCGATGAGTACGCCTTCTCGCCCAGCACCGTCGACCAGCTGATGGGTCTTCGTGCTCAGCCCGCTCCGTGAGCGCCCGAGGCCGTGATCGGCGGGCTCTTCACGCGGATTCCTTGTCGTTCGATCCAGCCCCCCGTGAGCCGGGTGGTGTTCCTCGCGTGCTGATGGGCGCGGGCGATCGTGGAGTCCACCGAGACCGACCAATCGATCACGATTTCGGCATCCGCTGCGGCGGTCAGTGTTGCCAGCACCGTGTCCCAGGTGCCCTCTTCGGCCATGCGGCCGTGCCAGGTCCACACGACTCAGCCAGGGCCCGTAGACCTCGGGCAGGTCCCGCCAGGGGATCGAAGCACCTGTACCGGTGGATGATGGCGTCGACCATCGTGACGGCATCGGCGAACGGCCGGCCCTGCCGGCCTGTGGGGGCGTGGGAGAGCATCTGGAACCGGGACCGTGTCTTCGAGGGTGCCGGCCTTCCCCCGGCTTCATTGTCAGACACGCCCGAGGACCGTCTGGCCCAAGGGTTGGCCGGTCCCTGCACTGGGGGATGAAGAGCGGTCCTGCACCGGCGTCGGCCCCGGCGCCCCACGACGACGGCGGCCCGCCGCCCTCCGTGCGGAGGGCGGCGGGCCGCCGTCGTCGTGGTGCCCGCGCGCGGGCGGTGTCCCGTGGATCAGGCCTTCGCGGCGATCTGACGGAGCACGTACTGCAGGATGCCGCCGTTGCGGTAGTACTCGGCTTCACCGGGGGTGTCGATGCGGACGACCGCGTCGAACTCGGTGACCCTGCCGTCCTCACCGGTGGCCGTGACCTTCACGGTCTTCGGCGTGGTGCCCTCGTTGAGGGCGGTGATGCCGGAGATGTCGAAGGTCTCGGTGCCGGTCAGGCCCAGCGAGTCGGCGGTCTCACCCTCCGGGAACTGCAGCGGCAGCACGCCCATGCCGATGAGGTTCGAGCGGTGGATGCGCTCGAAGGACTCCGTGATCACGGCCTTGACGCCCAGGAGCGCGGTGCCCTTGGCCGCCCAGTCACGGGAGGAGCCGGAGCCGTACTCCTTGCCGCCCAGGACCACCAGCGGGGTGCCCTGCTCGGCGTAGTTCTGCGCCGCGTCGTACACGTAGGCCTGCGGGGCGCCCTCCTGGGTGAAGTCGCGCGTGAAGCCGCCCTCCACGCCGTCGAGCAGCTGGTTCTTGATGCGGATGTTCGCGAACGTGCCGCGGATCATCACCTCGTGGTTGCCACGACGGGAGCCGTAGGAGTTGAAGTCCTTGCGCTGCACGCCGTTCTCCAGCAGGTAGCGGCCCGCCGGGGTGTCCGACTTGAAGGAGCCGGCCGGGGAGATGTGGTCCGTGGTCACGGAGTCGCCCAGCTTGAGCAGGACGCGGGCGCCGGAGATGTCCGACACCGGGTCCGGCTGCATGGTCATGCCCTCGAAGTACGGGGGCTTGCGCACGTAGGTGGACTTCTCGTCCCACTCGAAGGTGGAGCCCGAGGGGGTCTCCAGGGACTGCCAGCGCTCGTCGCCGTCGAAGATCGTGGCGTACTGCGAGGTGAACATCTCGGTGTCGATAGACGCGTCGATGATCTTCTGGACCTCGGTCGGGTCCGGCCAGATGTCCTTGAGGAAGACGTCGTTGCCCTCGGTGTCCTGGCCCAGGGCCTCGTTCTCGAAGTCGAAGTCCATGGTGCCGGCCAGGGCGTAGGCGACCACCAGCGGCGGGGAGGCCAGGTAGTTCATCTTCACGTCCGGGTTGATGCGGCCCTCGAAGTTGCGGTTGCCGGAGAGCACCGCGGTCACGGACAGGTCGTTCTCCTGGATGGCCTCGGAGATCTCGGACTCCAGCGGGCCGGAGTTGCCGATGCAGGTGGTGCAGCCGTAGCCGACCACGTTGAAGCCGAGGTCGTTGAGGGACTCGCGCAGCCCGGACTTCTCGTAGTAGTCGGTCACCACGCGGGAGCCCGGGGCCACGGAGGTCTTCACCCACGGCTTGGACTTCAGGCCCTTGGCGACCGCGTTGCGGGCCAGCACGCCGGCCGCCATCATCACGGACGGGTTGGACGTGTTGGTGCACGAGGTGATCGAGGCGATGGACACGGCGCCGTGGTCCAGCTGGAACTGGCGGCCGTCCGCCATGGCCACGTCCACGAGCTTGGACGGGCGGCCCTCGCCGGCCTCGTCCTGCGTGGCGTAGTTGTGCAGGTCCTTGCGGAACTGGTCCTTGGAGTCGGTGAGCTCGATGCGGTCCTGGGGACGCTTCGGGCCGGAGATGGAGGGCACCACGGTGGACAGGTCCAGCTCGAGGTACTCGGAGTAGGCGACCTCGGAGGACGGGTCGTGCCACATCCCCTGCTCCTTGGTGTACGCCTCCACGAGGGCGACCTGCTCCTCGGAGCGGCCGGTCAGGCGCAGGTAGTCGAGGGTGACCTCGTCGATCGGGAAGATCGCGGCGGTGGAGCCGAACTCGGGCGACATGTTGCCGATGGTGGCGCGGTTGGCCAGGGGCACGGAGCCGACGCCCTCGCCGTAGAACTCGACGAACTTGCCGACCACGCCGTGCTGGCGGAGCATCTCGGTGATGGTCAGCACCACGTCGGTCGCGGTGGCGCCGGACGGGATGCTGCCGGTCAGCTTGAAGCCCACGACCCGCGGGATCAGCATGGACACGGGCTGGCCGAGCATCGCGGCCTCGGCCTCGATGCCGCCGACGCCCCAGCCGAGCACGCCCAGGCCGTTGACCATGGTGGTGTGCGAGTCGGTGCCGACGCAGGAGTCCGGGTAGGCGCGCAGCACGCCGTCGACCTCGCGGGTCATCACGGTGCGGGCCAGGTTCTCGATGTTGACCTGGTGGACGATGCCCATGCCCGGGGGGACGACCTTGAAGTCGTCGAAGGCGGTCTGGCCCCAGCGCAGGAACTTGTAGCGCTCGCCGTTGCGCTCGTACTCGATCTCCATGTTCCGCTCGATGGCGGCGTCGTTGCCGAAGGAGTCGATCTGCACGGAGTGGTCGATCACGAGCTCGGCCGGGGAGAGCGGGTTCACGCGCTCCGGGTCGCCGCCCAGGTCCTGGATGGCCTCACGCATGGTGGCCAGGTCCACGACGCAGGGCACGCCGGTGAAGTCCTGCATGATCACGCGCGCCGGCGTGAACTGGATCTCGGTGTCCGGCTGGGCGTTCGGGTCCCAGGCGGCCAGGGCCTTGATCTGGTCGGCGGTCACGTTGGCGCCGTCCTCGGTGCGCAGCAGGTTCTCCAGCAGCACCTTCAAGGAGTAGGGCAGCTTCTGCGCCCCCTCGACCTTGTTCAGACGGAAAATCTCATACTCGGCGCCCTTGACGTCCAGGACGCCCTTGGAGCCGAAGCTGTCGACGGTGGTCACGAGAGGACTCCTCTTCCCGCCCGGTTTCCTCCGGGCGCTCGTCCAGTGGGGGGTGGTCACCCGCGGCCGCGGACCGCGCCCCGTCCGGGACGGGCGTCGTCTGCGTCACAGGTGCCGCACTGCGTCCCAGGGTACCGCGCCGGTCCCGTGTGACGCGGGCATGGCGCGCGGCGGCCCGCAGGCCGCCGCGCGGATGCCGGGTCAGATCTCGACGACGGCCGCGGCCGGGGCGCTCTGGGCGGCCGGCACCAGCACGGTCACCGACTCGAGGTGGTGCGTGTCCGGGTAGAGGTCGAACACGCGGGCGCGCTCCACCTCGTAGCCGCCGTCGCGCAGCCACGCCAGGTCGCGGGCGAACGAGGCGGGGTCGCACGAGACGTACACGATGCGGCCCGGCTCGAGCGCGAGGATGCGCTCGATCGCCCGCCGCCCCGCGCCCGCCCGCGGCGGGTCCAGGACGACGGTGTCCAGCGCGGCACCGCCGAGGCCGCCGTCCGCCACGGGACGCTCGGGGTACTTCAGCCAGCTGCCGAGCACCTTGTCCGTGGGGCCGTTGAGCACCGAGGCCTGCGGCTGGTCGTGCAGGTTGCGGCGGGCGTCCTTCGAGGCCTGGCGGGAGGCCTCCACCGAGTACACGCGGCCCTCGGGTCCCACGGCGTCCGCCAGGTACGCGCTGAACAGGCCGGCGCCGCCGTAGAGGTCGGCCACGACCTGGCCCGGCTCGACGCGCGCGTCCTCGAGCACCGCGTCCACGAGGGTGGCCGGGGCGTGCTGGTGGACCTGCCAGAAGCCGTCACCCGTGACGCGGAAGCGCTTGGTGCCGCCGCGCTCGGACTCCACGGTCTCCTCGACCCAGGTCTTGCCGGTGATGCGCTCGACCTTGACCGGCTGGAACTGCTTCGGGCCGGGCAGGGCCAGGCCGGTGGAGACGTCCACGCCGCACGCATTGGCCGCCTGGCGGATCCGGGTGCGCAGCCGGCCGAGCTTGACCTCGTCCGCCCGCGTCTGCGGGGTGGGCGTCACCAGCACGAGGGGGCGGGAGCCGGAGGCCGGCGTCGCGACGTCCACGCGGGCGGCTCCGGTGAAGTCCCAGTCCCACAGGGCGAGCGCATCGAGGGCCGGCACGCCGAGCGGCATGTTGCGCACGGGTAGGAGGGTCGCCGAACGGTAGGCGTGCATCGCGATGTGCCCCTGGGGGGTCACCGCGAACGCGTTCCGGGTCCGCCAGCGCTGGCCGGTGGGCTCGTCCTCGGAGCCGGCGAAGCACACCTCCGGCTCCACCGCGAGGTCGGCGATGCGGTGCACCGTGTCCCGGAAGACCTGGGCCTTGAGCCGGCGCTGGTGCGGGACCACGATGTGGCCGAACTCGGCGCCGCCCACGGGCGGGCGACCCGAGGCGTGGGCGCGCAGCATGTCCGCGAGCTTCCACTGGTGGATGCGGCGGAACTCGGAGGGCCGCAGCACCTCCACGACGTCGCCGCGCCAGAAGCGGGCCCCGTCCTCGGCCTCGGTCAGGGCCACCCGGACCTTCTCGCCGGGCACGGCGTGGCGCACGAAGACGACCCGCCCCTCGTGCCGGGCCACGCAGTGGCCGCCGTGGGCCATGGCCCCGACCTCCACCTCGATGGTCCTCCCGATCCCGGTGACGTCTGTGGACGTGTCGACGACTGCCATGTCTGGCTCCTCTCGCATCGCAGCGCGCTTCAGGTCTTGCCCTGAGCATCGACTGGTCAGATCATCATCATCCTTGCAGACCGATGCGGCTGTGTCGCCTCGATCGTGGGCGCGCCGTCGGACGGCGTCATCCGCCGCTCCCCGGGGGCGCCGGGGCGGTCAAGAGCCCTGGCCCTCGTGGACCTGCCACGGCACCGAGCCCACCATCACGCCCGGCTCCCGCTGCAGTCGCCGCGTCTGGCGGGTGGCGGTCCGGTTGTGCAGGAGCGTGCGCCAGCCCGGCCGGACCACGTACTCCGGGATGAACACCATGGTCAGGTCCCGCGGGGAGCGGCGTCGGTGCTCGCGCACATGCCGCACCAGGGGGGCCACCGTGTCGCGGTAGGGCGAGGCGATCACGGTGAGCGACATCGGCAGGCCGGCACGCTCCCAGGCGTCGATCACCTCCAGGGTGGCGGCGCGCTCGGCGTCCACGACGACGGCCTCGAGGGAGGACGGCCGCGACGCGCGGGCGTAGGCCAGCGCCCGCAGCGCCGGCCGGTCCAGCGTGGTCACGACGACCACCACGTGGACCCGCGAGGGCAGGGCCCGCGCGTCGTCCTGGGGGTCCGGTGCGAGCTCGCGGTCCACGTCCGCGTAGTGGCGGCGGATCCGCCCCATCACCAGCGAGCCGAGCACGATCGCCAGCAGCGCCACCCACGCGCCCTGCGTGAAGCGGGTGACCAGGACGACGACGCCCGCCAGCGCCGTGACCACCCAGGCCACCGCCGTGATGATCAGGCGCAGCCGGACGGCCGCGCGGGCCCGGGCGCCCGGTGTGTGCACGAGCCGGCGGCGCCACAGCCGCAGCATGCCGGCCTGCGCGAGCGTGAAGGCCAGCAGCACGCCGATGACGTAGAGCTGCACGAGCAGGGCGGTCCGGGCCTCGAAGAACAGCACGAGCGAGAGGGCCACGGCCCCCATCCCGAGGACGCTCCACGTGTGCACCAGCCGGTCGCTGCGGACCCTCAGCTGCCGGGGCAGGTAGCCGTCCTCGGCCACGCGCGCGGCCAGGGCGGGGAACGAGCGGAACGCCGACTTGGCCGCGAACAGCAGGAGCAGGGCGGTGGCCGCGATGGTGGCGACGGACAGGATGCTGCCCGGGCCGTACACGGTGTCCGCGAGCTGGGCGAGCACGGGGGCGGGGGCGCGGTCGGGCGTGACCTCGGCACCCGCGGCGTCCCGGAGGTTCTCCAGCTCCAGCCCGACGACGACGCCGGTGCGCTGAGCCAGGTGCATGACGCCCACGGTCAGCGCGCCGAGGGTGAGGGCCATCACGGTGAGCACCCACCGCACCGTGGGCACGGCCGGCCGGGCCATCAGGCGGGTGCTCGAGACCGGCACCTCGACGCCGGTGAGCAGCACCGATCCCGCGCTGAACGCGCGCAGGGCGAGCAGCGCCGTCGCCACGGTGCCGACGGTCCCGCCGACCCCGGCGCCCTCCTGCGTCCAGCCGGCCGTCGGCGCCGCGCCGAGCAGCCCACGGCCCTCCTGCCACAGGCCCGCCAGGACGAGCAGCGCGGTCAGGGCGACGAACACGCTCACGAGCACGGGCAGCACCCACCGGGACAGCCGCACCCCGCGGAGCGCGGCCAGCAGTACGCCCACGAGCGCGGCCGAGGCCACCAGCACGCGGCTGCCGACGGTGAGTCCGGGGGCCAGCGCCGCCACGAAGTGGGCGAAGGCGGCCACGGAGACCGCGGCGGTGAACACGAAGTCCAGCAGGAGTGCGGCCGAGGCGACGACGCCGGCCCTCGGGCCCAGCTTCGTGCCGGCCATGTGATAGATGCCGCCGTGCGGAACGGCGGCGACCGCGGCGCGGAAGGACACGACGATGAGCAGCATCACCGCGACGACGGCCCAGCCGACGGCGGGTCCGAGCGCGAGCGCGGACGTGCCGGCCGCGACCAGGGTGAGGATGACCTCGTCCGGGGCGTAGGCGAGGGAGGACAGGGCGTTCGACGACGTCACGGGCAGCGCCCGCCACCGGTTCATGCGGGGCTCGTCGGCGGCGTGCGACGTCACGGGGCGACCGAGGAGGCCGCGGCGCAGGAGGAAGGACAGCGTGGCCACCGCACCACGGTACCCCCGCCGGGCCCGGGCGCCGCGGCGACGCGGATGCTCCCGGACGTGCCCGCCGGATGCGAGGATGGAGCGCGCGTCGGCTCCCCGGCGCACGGAGCACCGCACGAGAGGCAGGGACGGGCATGGCCCACTACGTGATCGTCGGCGGCGGACGGGTGGGCACCCGGTTGGCGGCCGCGCTGGACGCGGCCGGTCACGGCGTCGCCCTCGTGGACCGCGACCCGCGGACCGTGGAGGGGCTGGCCCCCGGCTTCTCCGGCGAGCTCGTGGCCGGCGTGGGCTTCGACCGCTCCGCGCTGCTCGCCGCCGGCATCGACCGCGCGCAGGGCCTGGCGGCCGTGACCGCGGACGACAACACGAACATCATCGCCGCCCGCGTGGCCCGCGAGACCTTCCACGTGGACCACGTGGTGGCGCGCATCTACGACGCCGACCGGGCCCGGCTGTACCAGCGCCTCGGCATCCCCACGGTCGCCTCGATCCAGTGGACGGCCGACCAGGTGCTGCACCGGCTGCTGCCGGCCGGCACCGCCGACGCGGAGCACCGCGACGCCTCCGGCCGGCTGCTCGTGACCGAGCTGGTCCCCCACTCTTCGTGGTGGGGCCGTCGGCTGACCGACGTCGAGTCCACGGTGGGGATGCGCATCGCCTACCTCACCCGGCTCGGCGACGGCCAGCTGCCCCGGCCGGGCGACCGCCTGCAGGAGGGCGACGTGCTGCACGCCGTCTACCCGGTGGACCGCCGGGACCAGGTGGAGGCCGCCCTGCAGGGCGAGGCACGCGTGCCGGACGGCACGGACGAGGACGAGGAGGGACGGGCATGAGGGCCGTCATCGCCGGAGCCGGCGCCGTGGGCGCCTCCATCGCGCGGGAGCTGCACGCGCACGGCCACGAGGTGGTCGTCGTCGAGGCGCGCACGGACGCGGCCCGCAAGGCCGACGTCGGCGGCGCACGCCTCGTCCTCGGGGATGCGTGCGACCTGACCGTGCTCGAGCAGTGCGGCGCCCTGGAGGCGGACGTGCTCGTCGCGGCGACCGGCGACGACCGGGTCAACCTCGTGTGCTCCCTGCTGAGCCGCTCGGAGTTCGGCGTCGGCCGCACCGTGGCTCGCGTCAACAACCCGCTCAACGACTGGCTCTTCGACGAGTCGTGGGGCGTGGACGTGGCCGTGTCCACCCCCTCGATCATGACGGCGCTCGTGGAGGAGGCCGTGGAGACCGGGGACCTCGTGCGCCTGCTCAGGCTGGAGGCCGGCGGCGCGGCGCTGTCCGAGTTCCGGGTCCCGGCAAAGCACTGGCTCGAGGGCCGGCGCATCGGCACCGTGTCCTGGCCGCAGGAGGCTCCGCTCGTGGCGGTCGTGCGCGACGGCGCCCCCCGGCAGGCGTCGGCGGACGAGGTCCTGGAGGTGGGCGACGAGCTCTTCTTCCTGGCCGCCGGCTCCGCCGAGCCGGCCCTGCGTCGCCTCCTCGTCGGCGAGGGCCGCGCTCAGGGACGCTCGGAGGCGGCGGAGTCCGCCGGCACGCCGTCGTCCTGACCGGGCGAGCTGACGGACCAGGCGAGCCAGAGCCCCAGGGCATAGAGCGGCAGGCCCATCACCAGGCGGGCCACCCCGAGCGCGGTGACGGCGTCCCCGAGGTAGAGGGGCACCTGCACCGCCAGGCGCAGTGCGAACACGGCCACGAGGATCCAGGTGGCCGCGGCGTAGGCGCGGCGCCGACGCCGGTGGGCCCGCCAGCGGGTGCCCTCGGCGCGCACGAGGCCGAGCACCAGGCCCGCCGCGGGCCAGCCCACGAGGACGGACACCGCGAACGCGAGGCCGTAGGCGGCGTTGGTGACGAAGCCCCACAGGTAGTAGTCGCGGGCCTGGCCGGTGGTCAGGGAGACCACGACGGACAGGACGACGACGGCGAGGCCGGCCAGCACCTGGACCGGCGACTGGCGCTGGACGAGGCGCGCGACGCCCAGCACGAGAGCGACCGCGACGGCCGCCACGCCGGAGGGCCACACCTGCTGGGTGGCGACGTAGCCGACCATGTAGACGAGGGTGGGCAGGGAGGCCTCGACGATGCCGCGCCAGCCACCGACGCTGCCCAGCGCGTCGAGGCGGCCGCGCTCGTCCAGGCGGGCTCGAGACGGCAGGGGGCCGGCCCCGTCCGGGGCGGCGGTGACGGGGCCACGCGGCTCGGTCATGGGCTCTCCTCTCGGGGCCGTGCTCAGAGCGTGGCCTCGGGCGCGTCGACCAGGTCGAACTCGGGGTTGTGCAGGGTGGGCACGCCGTCCATCTGGGTGACGCGGCCGCGGACCGTCAGCCACTCCCCCGGCATGACGCCGGGCACGCGGCGCCGCCCGTGCCAGACCAGCTGCAGCGTCTCGGCGGGCGCCATGCTCCCGGGTGCGGGCAGGCGGTCGGCCAGGGCCGCGCGGAAGACGGTCGCCTCGTCCGCGCCGGGCAGCGTGACGGAGGCGATGACGCCGCGGCGCTCGATGCGGCCTGCGGCGCCGGTCGGGCGGGCCGCGACGGCGGGGCTCACCGGATCTCCGTGATCTCCGGACCGCGCTCGGGCAGCGCGGTGGTCTCCGGTGCCGCGCCGTCCCCCGGGCCGGCGGCGGTGTCCGCGAGCACGTCCCGGCCCTCGTCCGGGGCCGGGCGGCGACGCTGCAGCGGGCGCGCGTTGGGCGGCGGACGCAGGGGCAGCAGCTCGCGCGGCGGGAGCGGCTCGTCGCCCCGCACCACGACCAGGTCGGAGAACACCTGTTCCAGCGGCTCGGCGGCCTCCGGCTGGAAGGCGGCCTCGCCGTGGAACACGCCGCGGACGAACCAGCGCGGTCCGTCCACGCCCACGAACCGGGCGACGTTCCACCCCGGCGAGCCGTCCGGCAGCGCCGCCGGCACGCGCGTGAGGATCTCGACGCCGAAACGGCCGGTCTGCTCCTGCACGGTCGCGTGGGCCGTGGTCGACAGGGAGTCGTGCAGCTCGGCGCGCAGGTCGTCCCACAGACCCGTGCGACGGGGGGCGCTGAACGCCTGGACCTGCAGGGCCGAGCGTCCGAGGCTGATGGTGGCGGCGACGATCCGCTTCGTCGCGTCCTCGACGTCGAGGCGCAGCTTCATGCCCTGGACGGCCCTCAGGCGCAGCGACCCCAGGTCGATCATGCCGGCGGGATCCGGGCGGGTGGCGACGTCGTGCGGACCGACGTCGGCGGTTGCCGGCGCGGCGGCGATCTCGAGGTCGCGCTCCTCCAGCAGCTCGTCCGGCAGGCTGACCTGCTCGTGGCGCACGGTGCGGTTGCGTCCGAAGATCACGACGTCCTCCCAGGGGTGGTGTCGGCGGTGAAGCCGCCGGTCGAGCCGAAGCCGCCGGCCCCGCGCTCGGAGTCGGGCAGCACGTCCACGGGCTCGAAGCGGGCGCGCACAACCGGCTGCAGCACGAGCTGGGCGATCCGGTCGCCGCGGCGCAGCACGATCGGCTCGGTCGGGTCCAGGTTGATCAGGGGCACCTTGATCTCGCCGCGGTAGCCGGCGTCGATGGTGCCCGGGGCGTTGACGATGGTCAGGCCGCGACGGACCGCGAGACCCGAGCGGGGGTGCACGAACCCCGCGTGGCCTTCCGGGATGGCCAACGCCACGCCGGTCGGCACCAGGGCGCGCTCGCCCGGGGCCAGGGTCACGTCGACGGCGGTGCGCAGGTCCGCGCCCGCGTCGCCCGGCTGCGCGTAGGCGGGCGGGGCCAGGCCCGGATCGAGGGCGTGCAGTGGCACGGGCAGCTCGGCGGAGTCGGTCACGAGGCCCGACCCTACACGAGCACCCGTCGGCCCGGGGCCGCGTCGAGGCGGTCGGGCGGGCGCCCTCGCCGGTGCCGCGCGGCGGGACCGGAGTCCGGATGTGGGAAGCTGGGACCCATGCGTGATCCCCAGCAGCACCCCGTCGCCGATGCCTCCCGCCGCGCCCCCGAGGGCGCTGCGGCGGGACCCGATCCGGTCCTGTTCGAGGAGCGGTTGACGCCCTCCCCGGGGGTCTGGGCCGTGGCGCTCATGCTGGCGGCGTTGACGATCCTCGTGTTCGCGCCGATCGACCTCGGGCTGGGCATCGCCGCCGCCGTCGTGTTCTTCGCCGTCGAGGCCCTGCTCCTGGTGGCCACCACCCCGCGCATCGTGGTGCGCGAACGCACCCTCCAGGTGGGCCGCGCCAGCATCGAACGGCACCACGTCGGTCAGGTCACGGGGTATCGCGGCGAGGACGCCCGGGCCCAGCGCGGCCCGCTGCTGCACGGGCTGGCCTTCGTGAACCTGCGCGGCTGGATCGGGCCCGTCGTGCGGATCCAGCTGACCGACGAGCGCGACCGCACGCCCTACTGGCTGACCAGCACCCGGCGTCCGGAGGAGCTGGTCGCGGCCCTCGGCGGGGCCATGGCCCGGCAGGAGGGGGCGGCCGAGGACCGCTGACCGCCCCGGCGGCGGGGGCTCAGCCCTCGCAGTCGCTGCAGTAGATCAGGCCGTTCTTCTCACGCGCGGCCTGCGAGCGATGGCGGACCAGGAAGCAGGAGGCGCAGGTGAACTCATCCGACTGGGCGGGCAGCACCCGCACCATCAGCTCTTCACCCGAGAGGTCGGCGCCAGGCAGCTCGAACCCCTCGGCGGCCTCCGCCTCGTCCTCGTCCACGACGGCGGACTGGGTGTCCGTGCGCCGTGCCTTCAGCTCCTCGATGGAGTTCTGGCTCAGCTCTTCCTCGTTCTTGCGAGGGGCGTCGTAGTCAGTGGCCATGGGGTTTCACGCTCCGCTGGTGGGGGACGGCACCGGGACCGGTGCCGGCACTGCGCGGACGGCGTCGTGGGCGGACCACGCGTCACCGGCCTGCGCCGTTGCGCGTAGATTGTGCACCATGGCCGAACCCGTGCCAAATGTTGACGGGCACGCTCGCCCAGGGCGGATTCCCGCGGCCGCTCGTCCCTCGCCCGGGCCGTGGTCTGCGGCACGGCGGCTAGGATCGGGGCATGCCCGGCCGGGCGTCCACATGCCCGGTGACCAGAACACGATGTGGGAGGGACCACCGCCATGGCAGAGCTGCGACTGACCGGACCCACCGAGGACGGCGACGCGCTGCGCCTGTCGGGGCCCGAGGGTGAGGAGCACACGCTCGCCCTCTCCCCCTATCTGCGCCGGCTGGTCATCGAGGGCGCTGCGCCCGAGGCCGTGCGACCGGCCGAGGGCGGCCCCGCGGCCTGGCACGACATGACGGAGACGGACGTCCCCGGGACGGGCGACGAGGACGCCGAGGGACCGGTGGACGCGACGATGCACGCCGACGATGCCGCGGAGGAGGGCGAGCGGGCTCCCGACGTGCCCTCCGGCCCGACCCGTCCGGACGAGGACCTCGCGCTCACCCCCCGCATCGACCCGCAGCCCGCGGCCGACGATGAGACCGCAGACGGCCCGACCCCGGCGCCGCTGACCGACCAGGAGTCCGTCAAGGCCGCCGCGACCCAGGAGGCCGTGCCCCTCACCCCCCGGGAGATCCAGCAGCGCATCCGTGCGGGCGCCTCCGTGGAGCAGGTGGCCCGGGAGAGCGGGAACGCGTTCTCGCGCATCCGCACCTACGGTCACCCCGTCTTGGCCGAGCGCGACTGGATCGCCCGGCAGGCCCGCGCCGTCGAGGTCTGGGTCGGCGGGCCCGACCTCTACTCGGACCTCGTCCAGGACGGCGGCCCCACGACGCTCGGTGAGCTCGCCGCGCACCGGCTCGCCGAGCTGGGCGTGGACGAGGCGAGCCTCGAGTGGGACGCGTGGCGCGAGGACCAGGCCGGCTGGACCGTGGCCGCCCGGTTCGCCGTGTCCGGTGCGGGGAGTCTGCCCACCCGCGAGGAGCCGCCGGCGCTCTGGACGTTCCGCCCGGCCGGACGCCACCTCGAACCCGAGAACGCCTGGGCCCGCGCCCTGTCCGAGGCGGAGGCCTGGGACCTGGTCCCCCGCGCCCCCGCGGCCGAACCGGTGACGGACGACGTGGACGCCGAGGACGCCGTGACCCCCGCGGGTGCGCACTCCCCGGCCGCCGACCGCGACGCCGATCTGCTGGAGATCCTGCGGGTGCGCCGGGGTCAGCGTGTGGGCGCGGACCTGGAGTCGGACGACACGCTCGCGCACCTGATCGCCCGCGAGCACCAGGACCGGAGTCGGCGCGAGGCCGCCCAGGCGCCCGAGCCGCTCGCCCCGGTCGACGCCGAGGGGGCCCTGACGACCGCCGACGACGCCCCGGGCATCGACGAGCCGGAACCGGCCGCCGAGACCGACCGCGCCGAGGACACTGCCGCAGACGTCGCGGACGCGGAGGTCGCGGACGCGGGTGTCGAGGACGAGGGGGCGGAGCCCGCGCCTCGCGAGCGTGCCGCGCGCCCTGCCATGCCGGCCGTCACGCCGCGCCCCCGGGCCCGCTCGGCCGCTCGCCGCGCGTCCGTGCCCAGCTGGGACGAGATCGTCTTCGGCCGCAAGGGCGACTGACCCCGGCCCGGCCCCGGCCGCGGGGCGGGCTCAGCGGTGCCAGGTGAGCAGCGGGACCTCCCGCTCGGCGCGCGTGGGCGCGCCGTGCTGGCCCACCATCTCGAAGGCGTGCGGGGGCACCCGCCGGCCGTCGTAGAGGGCAAGATCCCCGTGCCCGGCGACGAGCAGATCCCCGATGCGGGCACGGACCCGGTCCTCGACGACGGCGCCGAACCAGCCGGCGTCGACGGCCTCGTCCCGCGTGAGCACCCACGCGTGCGCCCCGTAGCGCTCGGCCCAGGTGCGCCGCACCCTCTCGCGCACGTCCGGACCCGCGTCGGATCGGAAGTGCAGCTGCACGAGGCGGGGCTCCCCCGCGGTGTGCGCGATCCCCTCGAGCAGCGCGGGGTCGGCGAGCTCCCCGGCCTCGTCCAGGGCGGCGTAGTCCACGCGGCGCGACGGCGGCACGTCGACCATGCCGTGGTCGCCGGTGGCGAGCACCACCGTCCCGGCGGGCACGCGGTCCACCAGGCGCCGCACCGCCGCGTCGATCTCCTCGAGGGCGTGCAGCCACCGGTCCGAGCCCACGCCGTCCCGGTGGCCGGCCTTGTCCAGCTCGTTGACGTAGAAGTAGACGAGCGTGGGCACGCGGGCGTCCTTCAGCACGCGTTCGACGGCCTGGGCGCGGGCGATCAGGGCGCGGCCGGCCACGAACCGGCCGCCACGCAGCCCCGCCCGTGTCAGGGCCGAACGCTCGAAGGCGGGCAGCGAGACCGTGACGGCGTCCACGCCGGCCGCGGCGGCGCGCTCGAACACGGTGGGCTTCGGCTGCCACCCCACCGGGTCGGTGGCCTCGTCCCAGCCGCCCAGCTGGTTGATCACCACGTCCCGGTCCGGGTCGAGCACGTCGTAGCCGGCCACGCCGTGCTCCCCGACGTCCAGCCCGGTGCCCAGGCTCGTGAGGGACGCGGCCGTCGTGGTGGGCACGGCCGCCTCGAGGACGCGGCCGCCGTCGGCCATCGCCGAGCGCAGCGTGGGGGCGTGGCCGCCGAAGCGCTTCAGGAGGGACCGTCCGAGGCCGTCCACCAGGGCGACGACCACGCGGCGGCCCGCCGGGACCGCGAGCGCGTTCTCACAGCCCGGGACACCGAGGGCGGCCGCGGCGGAGGTCAGGACGGAGCGCAGGGCACGGTCGGCGGGGACCACGCCGTCGGGGAGGGCGGGCCCCGTCACGTGGTGGCCGCCAGGTGGGCGCGGCGCAGGGCCCGGGCGAAGGCCAGGGCGCCGTCGACGGCCCCCTGCCCGTCGGCGTCGGCGGCGACGCGGATCACGAGGTCCTCGCGGGTGGCGGTGCCGGTGTAGCCGTGGTCGAGGTCGCACTGGGGGTCGGCGCAGCCGGCGGGCTGCAGGTCCAGTCGCTGGCCTCCGGCCCACATCAGCCCGAGGGTCATCTCGGCCACGGGGTCGGACGGCCGGAAGCGGGCGGGGTCGGCGTGGCCGGTGGTCAGGACCACGGAGCCGAGGGCGCGGACCGGGACCATCTCGGTGGAGACCTGGGCGAGGACCGCCTGGCCGGCCGGGTCGGCGGCGTGGTCGTCGAGGTGGACGGCCAGCAGGGTGTCCCCGGCGAGCACGAGGGCCGTGATGTGCCGGTGGATCTCCTCGTAGTCGAAGTGCGTGTCCACGTGGACGAGGTGCGCGTCCGGGGTGCGGCCTTCGAGCTCGAGGGCGATGGCGTGCGCCACGAGGTCCGGGTAGAAGCCGGCGCGGACGAGTGAGGCGTCGAGGCCGCCGCTACCGTCCAGGGTGCGGGCCTCGCGCTGCCGGCCCTCGGCCTCGGGGGCGTCGGGGCGGTGGTCGGGACGGCCTGGCTCGTGACTCCTGCGGAACGGGCTCATGTCCCCCATGCTACGGGTCCGGCGCCGGGCCGTCCGGGCCCGCTGTGGACGGCCCGGTCAGCGGCCGCGCAGCGCGCGCCGGGCCGAGTCGGTGCGGCGGGCCGCGTTGGCGACGTGCACCTCGGCCTGCAGCACCGTCACGCCCTCGGGGGCGGCCAGCACGGGCGCGAAGCGCAGGCGGGCGACCTGCGGCAGGTCGTCCTTGAGGACGCTGACGCGGCCCACGAGGTCCTCCAGCGCGGCGAGGTCGACGGAGGGCACCCCGCCGGTGCCGCGCAGCTTCACGGCGGCGCGGGGGGCGCGGACCATGCGGGCCACGTCCCGGTCCGTGAGCGGGGGCACGCGGTGCACCCAGTCCCCCAGCAGGTCCGTGGCGTCGCCGGCGATGCCGAAGGAGACCACGGGGCCCAGCAGCGGGTCCTCGAGCGCCGTGAGCATGCAGGCCTGCCCGGCGGGGGCCATGGCCTGGACCTCGAGCTCGCGCACGCCGAACGGCGCGAGCAGACGGCGCATGTGCTCGACGTTGCGGCGCAGGGAGTCGGCGTCCACCACGTTCAGGCGGACGCCGCCCAGGTCGAGTCGGTGCCGCAGGTGGGGGTCCACGGCCTTGAGCGCCACGGGGAAGCCGAGCCGCTCGGCGGCCGCCACGGCCTCGTCGGCGGTCTCGAACCGGGCCGAGGGCAGCACGGTGATCCCGTAGTGGCCCAGCAGCGTCTCGGTCTCCTCGTCGTAGAGCCGGACGAGTTCGGTGCCCTCGGCACGCGCGGCGGCCGCCTCCACGAGCTCCTCGGCCTCGTGCGGGTGCAGGCCGGTCGGCTCGAGCGGCTCGCCGACCTCCTGGCGGCGCCAGTGGACGTAGTCCGCGAGCGCGCCGAGCACGGTCATGGCCTGCTGCGGCGACGGGTAGAAGGGCAGGCCGGGCTGCAGGGAACCGGGCTCGGCGTCGTCACCCACGGGCCCGGTGGCGCCGAGCGTGGCGCCGCGATAGCGCGGGGAGACGACGTCGGTCAGGCAGCCGAGCACGGGGATGCGGGCGTTCCGGGTCGCGTCGGCGAGGGCGTGGGCCAGCCGCTCCGGCTCGTCGTCCGCCTGGTGCAGGCCGAGGCGGGCCAGCACCACGACGGCATCGGGCTGCTCGTGGCGGACGGCGTCCCGGACAGCGGAGACCAGCGTCTCGGCGGGCGGGGCGATGCCCTGTTCGCTGCCGACGAGGCCGATGGTGGCCGTGACCTCCAGCCCGGCCTCGGCCGCGGCGTCGCGGCCCAGCCGGTCCAGGGCGAGCGAGTCGGCCACGAGGACGACGCGGTGGCCCGTGGGCAGCGGTTGGCTGGCCACGGCCATGAGGATGTCGAGCATGGCCTCGTGCGTGTGGGCCTCGAGCACGCCGGTCTGGTCGAGCATCGAGTCCACGGTGCCCTCGGGGGCCTGGGTGGTGCGGGTCTCGTGGCCCGGGGGCAGGAAGCGCCCGGTGACGTCGGAGCGGACCACCACGACGGGCTTGGTGCGGGAGAGCCGCCGGGCGATGCGGGAGAACTTGCGCGGGTTGCCGAACGACTCGAGGTACACGCCGACGGCGGCGGTGTGGGGGTCCGCCTCGAAGAACTGCATGGCGTCGTTGCCCGAGACGTCCGCACGGTTGCCGGCGCTGATCGAGGTGGAGATCCCCACCCCGCGGCGCTTGACGCCGGCGGAGACCATGGCGCCGACGGCGCCGGACTGGCTGAACAGCCCGACGGGGCCGCGCTGGGCCAGGCCCGGGGACGGGGAGGCGTTGAGGCGGATCGCGGGGTCCGTGCGGACCAGGCCGGCGGAGGCCGGGCCGATCACGCGCATGCCGTGGGCGCGGGCGAGGGAGACCAGGGAGCGCTGGGCCTCGAGTCCCTCGGCACCGGCGTCGGCGTAGCCCGAGGTGAGGACGACGAGCCCCTGGGCCCCGGCCGCGGCGGCCTCGGGGATGAGGGCCTCGACCTCGTCGGCGGGCACCGCGACGACGACGAGGTCGACCGGCTCGCCGATGTCGGCCAGGGAGCGGTGGGCGGTGAGGCCCTGGACGTCCTCGGCGGCGCGGTTCACGGCGTGGACCGCACCCGTGAAGCCCGCCTCGAGGACGTGGCGCAGCACGAGCGAGCCGACGGCCTGCGGATCGCGGGAGGCGCCGACGACGGCCACGGACGCGGGCTCGACCAGCTCGGCCACGCTGCGGGACTCGGCCCGGTGCTCGCGGGACTCGACGACGGCGCGCCACCGGGCGGTGGGGTCGATGGGGAACTCGACGGCCACGACGCCGTCCTCGAACCGGCGGGTCACCTCGAAGCCGGACTCCTGGAACACCGACAGCATCTTGCGGTTCTCGGGCAGGACCTCGGCGGTGAAGCGGCGGATGCCGTTCTCGCGGGCGGCCACGGCCAGGTGCTCCATGAGGATGGAGCCCAGCCCGCGGCCCTGGGCGGCGTCGGAGATGTTGAAGGCGACCTCCGCGGCGTCGGAGTCCCCGTAGCGGTCGTAGCGGCCCACGCCGAGCAGGCGGCCGCCGCGGGTGATCACGAACGCCACCCGGTCCCGGTGGTCCACGTGGGTGAACCGGTCCAGGTCCTTGGCGCTCAGCTCGGACTTGTACGTGAAGTAGCGCAGGTAGATGGAGTTCTCGGACTGCCCGGCGTGCATGCGCTGCAGCTCAGCGGCGTCCTCGGGCGAGATGGGCCGCAGGTGGGCCGTGGCGCCGTCACGGAGCACCACATCGGCCTCCCAGTGGGAGGGATATCCGCGGACGGCTTCGGTCTCACCCATAGGATCACTGTAGACAATCCCCGACGCCGTGAGGACTCCCCGACCACCATGATGGCCCGTTCATCCCGTTCCCGCCCCGCCGAGCAGGACGCCCCGCGCCCGCTGCCGCTGGAGCAGGAGAACATCGTCGACGTCGACGTCTCCGAGGAGATGGAGGCGTCCTTCCTCGAGTACGCCTACTCGGTGATCTACTCGCGCGCCCTGCCGGACGCGCGCGACGGCCTCAAGCCGGTGCAGCGGCGCATCCTCTACATGATGTCCCGCATGGGCCTGCGCCCGGACCGCGGTCACGTGAAGTCCGCCCGTGTGGTGGGCGAGGTGATGGGCAAGCTGCACCCCCACGGCGACGCCGCGATCTACGACGCGATGGTCCGCCTCGCCCAGCCGTTCTCCCTGCGCCTGCCCGTGGTGGACGGGCACGGCAACTTCGGCTCGCTCGACGACGGCCCCGCGGCCCCGCGCTACACGGAGGCCCGCATGGCCCCGGCCGCCCTGGCGCTCACCGCGGACCTCGACGAGGGCACCGTGGACTTCGTCCCCAACTACGACAACCAGCTCCAGCAGCCGGCCGTGCTGCCCGCCGCCTACCCCAACCTGCTCGTCAACGGCACCACCGGCATCGCCGTCGGCATGGCCACGAACATGGCCCCGCACAACCTGCGCGAGGTCGTGGCGGGCGCGCGCCACCTGCTCGCGGACCCCGAGGCGGACCTCGAGGCGATCATGGCCCACATCCCCGGCCCCGACCTCCCCTCGGGCGGCCGGATCGTGGGGCTCGACGGCGTCCGCGACGCCTACGCGACCGGCCGCGGCACGTTCCGCATGCGGGCCGCCGTCGCCGTGGAGCAGGTCTCCGCGCGTCGCACCGGCCTGGTCGTCACCGAGCTGCCGTACGGCGTGGGCCCCGAGAAGGTCATCGAGCGGATCAAGGCCGGCGTCGACGCGAAGAAGCTCAGCGGCATCGCCGACGTCGTGGACCTGACGGACCGCAAGAACGGGCTGCGCCTGCAGATCGAGCTCAAGTCCGGGTTCAACCCCCAGGCCGTGCTGGCCGCCCTGTACCGGCACACCCCGCTCGAGGAGACGTTCGGGATCAACAACGTCGCGCTCGTCGACGGCCAGCCGCAGACCCTGGGCCTGCTGCCCCTGCTGCGGGTCTACGTGGACCACCGTCTGGACGTGGTGCGGCGCCGCACGGGGCACCGCCTCGGCAAGCACCGCGATCGTCTCCACCTCGTCGAGGGCCTGCTGCTGGCGCTCGTGGACATCGACGAGGTCATCGAGATCATCCGTTCCTCGGACGACACGGCGGCCGCGCGCACCCGCCTCATGGGCGTCTTCGACCTCACCCAGGTGCAGGCCGATCACATCCTGGAGCTGCGGCTGCGCCAGCTGACGAAGTTCTCCCGCATCGAGCTGGAGGCCGAGCGCGACGAGCTGCAGGCCGCGATCGCCGAGCTCGAGGCGATCCTCGCCTCCGACGCGCGGCTGCGGGAGGTGGTCTCGGCCGAGCTGCAGGCCGTCGCCGACGAGCACGGCGACGACCGCCGCACGGTCCTGCTCGAGGCCGAGACCGCCGCGGCCCCCGCCGCCGGGCCCGCGCCGTCCGGGCCGACCCCCGCCGGCGCCGCGGAGGCCGGGGCGGACCTGATGGTCCCGGACACGGCGTGCTGGGCCCTGCTCTCCACCTCCGGACGCCTGCTGCGCACCGTGGACCGCACGCCGATCGCCCCGCAGGGCCGGCGCCGCAAGCACGACGCCTTCGCCTCCGTGGTCCCGACGACGGCCCGCGGCGAGATCGGGGCCCTCACCTCCGCCGGCGCGCTGCACCGCCTCCAGGCCGTCGACCTGCCGGTGGCCGGCGAGCCGTCCGCGGCCCCCGCGATGACCGCGGCCCTCCCCGCCGCGGAGCTGGTGCCCCTGGCCAAGGGCGAGACGCTCGTGGCCCTGGTCCCCCTGGACGCCGTCCTGGCACTGGGCACCGCCCACGGGGTCGTCAAGCGCGTCCGGCCGGAGTGGCCCCTGAACCGCCAGGTCGTCGACGCCGTCGCCCTGAAGGACGGCGACGCGGTGGTCGGCGCCGCCCCCGCTCCGGACGAGGCCGACCAGCTCGTCTTCCTCACCCGCACCGGCCAGCTGCTGCGCTACGCCGCCTCCGCCGTGCGCCCCCAGGGCCCGGCCGGCGGCGGTGTCGCGGGCATCCGGCTGGCCGCCGGGGACACGGTGCTCGCGTTCGGGGTGGCCCCCGCCGCCTCCCTCACCGAGACCGGTGCGGACGCCGCGGCCCACCCGCGGCCCGCCGTCGTGGTGACCGTGACGGACGGCGAGGCGGACGTGCTCGGCTCCGCCCCGGGCTCCGTCAAGGTCACCCCGCTCGGGGAGTATCCGGCCAAGGGCCGCGGCACCGGCGGCGTGCGCGCCCACCGGCTGCTCAAGGGCGAGAGCGGCCTCGAGCTCGGCTGGATCGGCGCCGCGCCCGCGCTCGCGGCCTCCCGGGCCGGCGTGGCCCGCGCGCTGCCGATCGAGTACGGGCGCCGGGACGGCTCGGGCGTGCCCGTGGACCAGCGCATCGAGGCCGTCGGTGCCGGCGCCTCCCCCGAACTCGTCTCAGCCCCGCCCGCCGAGGAGGACGCCGTGGCCGTGTCCGCGGACTGATCAGGGGCCTTAGCGGCCGATCCGCACCGGGACGTCGCCGTCCTCCAACAGCCTGCCGTCATGGGTGACGACCACGACGATCCTGTCCGTCAGGGCCTGGCGCAGATCCCTCATGAGGGCGCGTGCCTCGTCGGCGTCCACGTGTGCGGTCGGCTCGTCCAGCAGCACGACATCGGCGCGGGCCACGAGTGCCCGGGCCACGGCCAGGCGTTGACGCTGCCCGCCTGAGAGCCGCTGCCCGCCTGGGCCGACGCGCGTGTCCAGGCCCTGCGGTGCGGCGGCCAGCCACGGACCCAGTCCCACCAGCTCGAGCACGGCGGTGAGCTCTGCGTCGGACGGGGCGTCCGCGACGCCGCGGGCCAGGGCGAGATTGCCGCGCGCCGTGGAGTCGAAGATCAGGGCGTCCTGCGGGGTCCAGGCGACCCGGGCCAGCGCCGTCGCGTCCGGGCGGGCCGGGTCCGACTGGGGCGTCGGGGGCGAGGTCCCGAGCGTGTACCGGCCGGCGGTCAGGGGCAGGAAGCCCAGCAGCACGGCCAGCAGGGTCGACTTCCCGGACCCGGAGGGCCCGGTGACGACGGCGACGTCCCCGGGGGCCAGGTCGAGCTCCAGGTCGGTCCACAGCGGGGCCGCACCGGGGTGGGCGAAGGCGGCCTCCGACAGACGCAGGCGACACACCGGCCCCTCCGGCGGCGCCGCCGATTCTGCGGCCTCCGCCGGTGCACGCCGCGCCGCGGCAGCTCCGCCCTCCTCCGGGCCGAGCAGCTCACCGGTCGCCCGCGCCCGATCCGCCAGGGTGCCCCAATGCTGGGCGGCGGCGGCCAGCGCCCCATAGGGCTCTGCCCAGGAGAGCGCGAGCAGCACCACCAGCGCCGCGACCGGCGCGGAGGTGCCGGTGTGGGCCGCCGCGGCCGCCACGGCCACCGCGATCCCCCCGGAGGCCACGACCGCCAGCGCCCGGCCCCCACCGGCGGCCCACGCGGCCCGACGACGGGGACGCTGCAGCCGGTCGTCCAGTGCCGCCAGTCCCCGCAGTGCAGGCTCGGTCAGCCCCAGCCCGCGCAGGTCTCCGGCCGCGTTCAGCACGGCGGCCGCGCGGTCGACGAGCGCGCCCTGCCCGCGCACCTGGGCCGCGGTCTGGCGACGGTCCAGGACGGCGACCAGCACGGGGATCACCACCAGGGCGACCGCCCCGGGCGCCAGGGCCACGACCGCAAGCTCCGGGGCCAACGCCTGGGTCAGGGCGGCGGTGGCCAGCCAGGCGAGCAGGGCCGCCGGGGCAGGCACGAGCACCCGGGGCACCGCGTCCCGAAAGGCGTCCACGTCCGAGACCAGCAGGGACAGGGCGCCGTCGGCCCGGCCCACCCGGCCCCACAGCCGGGGTTGACGGCCCAGCGCGTCCCACAGGCGCAGCCGCAGCACCGTGGCCCAGCCGAACACGGCGTCGTGGGTGACCAGCCGGTCCAGGTAGCGGAACACGGCCCGGGACAGGCCGAACCCGCGCACCAGCACGATCACGGCCAGCAGGTAGAGCACCGGCGGCCGCGAGGAGGCGGTGACGATCAGCCAGCCGGACAGCGCCGCCAGCAGTGCGGCGGACACGTGGGTCCCGGCGGCCCAGCCGATGCCGGCCCACAGCTTCCGATGCCGCCACGGCAGCAGCCGCAGCCCGGCCCGCAGCGAGGCCCGTCGCGGAGTGGCCGGCTCCGGCCGCGAGCGCCTCTGGGCGGCGGCGACCGGCTCCGCCGTGGCCGGGGATCCGGCGGTCGGACCGGCGCCGGGGGCCAGCCGGACGAGGGCGTCGGCGGCCGTCAGCAGGGTGGGATCGTGGGAGGCGACCACCACGGTGCACTGCGGCGTGCTCAGCCCGGGCACCGCACCGGAGGGCAGGGCCGCGAGGGTCTCGGCGACGACGGCGGCCGCGGCGCCGTCCAGGTGGGCGGTGGGCTCGTCCAGGAGCACGAGCCACGGGCCGGTCCCGTCCGCGGCGTGCAGGCGGGCCAGGAGGCGGGCGACCGCGACCCGCCGGCGCTCCCCCGGGCTCAGATCGGCCGGGTCCCGCTCCTGGAGACCCCCGAGCGCGACGGCGGCCAGCACGGCGGAGCGAACGGGACCGGGCAGCGCACCCCCGGCGGCCAGGTCCAGTTCGGCGGCGACCGTGCGCTCGGTCAGCACGGGGTGCTGCCCGAGCCAGAGGGTGCGTTCCGTGTCGACTCCGGCGACCCGGCCGGTGGCCTCGGCGGCGTCCTGGCGCAGCAGGCCGGCCAGCAGACGCAGGACGGTGGACTTGCCGGTGCCGGAGGGCCCGGCCAGGGCGGTCAGATGCCCCGGGGGCGCGGTGAGGTCGAGACCCTCGAGCACCTGCCGTCCGGCCATCCGGACGCTCAGGTCCTGCACCAGGACGCCGCCGTCCCGGTCCGGCCCGGAGGCCGGCCCGAGCGTGTCGAGCACGGGGGCCGGGACGGGGGCGTCGGCCGCGGCCCGGGCGCGGGACTCGGCCTCGCGGCCGTCCTCGGAGGCGTGGAAGGCCGCGCCGACCTCCCGCAGCGGCAGGTAGAGCTCGGCGGCGAGGATGAGGACCACCAGGCCGTCGAGAAGCGCCATCTGCCCGTTCACCAGGCGCAGTCCGATGAACACCGCCATGACGGCCACGGACAGGGAGGCGATCAGCTCGAGGGCGAGACCGGAGAGGAATGCGGTGCGCAGCGTGACCATCGTGGCCGCGTGGTGCCGCTGGGAGACCTCCTGCAGAGCGCGGCGCTGGACGCCGGCCCGGTGGAGTCCGACGAGCACCGGCAGGCCGCGGGCGAGCTCCAGCAGGTGCCCGGCCAGCCGGTCGAGCCCGTCCTGGGCGGCATCGATGCGCTCCTGGGTGTGGCGGCCCACCAGGATCATGAACAGGGGAACCAGGGGCAGGGTGATGGCGGCCACCACGGCGGAGACGAGGTCGTGGGTGAGGATCCACACGCCCAGGGCCGCCGGGACCACGGCGGTGGCGGCCAGCGCGGGCAGGGCTTCGGTGTAGTGGTCGTCCAGGCTCTTGAGGCCGTGGGTGACCAGGACGGCATCGGCGCCGGAACGGGGGCGTCCGCCGTCGGCGGCGGCCAGTCGTTGGGCGACGACGGCGGCCCGCACCTGCTGCTGGGCCCCCAGCGCGGCGCGGCGGCCCACCACGCGCTGCCCCGCCTCCGCCAGGGCACGCAGGGCCACCCCGGCCGCCCCGAGCAGCACGGGGCCGCTCAGGGTCTGCGCGGCGGGCACAGGGCCCACGGGGGCCGGCGGGTGGAACAGCAGGTCGAGCAGCCGGGCGGAGTCCTCGGGGTCCAGGGTCATCGCCAGGCCGGTGATCAGCCGGGCCAGGGATTCGGCGAGCAGGATCCAGCCGAGCGCGCGCAGCACGGCGAGGGCCAGCAGGGCCGGCAGGGCCCGAAGTGCGGCCGGGGTCATCGGGGGCCGGGCCCGACGGGTCGGGCCCGGAGGCGGCCCGGCCGCCGAGGCGGAGCGCTCGACGGCCGGGGCGGCGGGGCGGCTGGGGCTCACAGCGGCTCCACCAGGTGGGCCTCCGGGATGTGGGTGTCGGCCAGACGGCGGCGGAACATCCAGTAGGACCACCCTGTGTAGGCCAGCACGATGGGCACGAAGATCAGGGAGATCACGGCCATCAGGCCCAGGGTGTACGGGCCGGAGGAGGCCAGCTGAGCGGTGAGGCTGAACTGCGGGTCCACCGTAGAGGGCAGCACGACCGGGTACTGGGTGACCATGATCGCCGTCCACGCCAGCACCAGAACCAGCGTCAGGGACGTGAAGGCCAGGCCCTCGCGGCCGGCCCGGGCGGCCACCACCGACGCGGCCACCGCCACGACGGCCAGCACCAGCAGCGCCCAGGTCCACGGGCGGTCGCCGCGGGCCACCACGAGCCCTGCCCAGACCAGCAGCGGCAGCACGGCCAGCGGGGTCCACGTGGACAGGAAGCGGGCGGCCGACCGGCGGGGGGCGCCGTCGGTCTTCAGGCCGATGAACGCCCACGCCTGCGCCAGGGAGAAGCCGACCACGGCCAGACCACCGAGCAGCGCCGGGCCGGTCACCCACACGAAGGGGCCGCCCACCCGGTCCCCGTTGGCGTCCAGCGGCAGGCCGGTCGTCGTCAGCACGAGCAGCACGCCGGCCATGAAGGCCGCCAGGAACGAGCCGATGCCCAGGGTCCAGGTCCAGATCTCCCGGCCGGCGTCGGTGGCGGCCTTGCCGCGGTACTCGATGGACACCGCCCGCAGGATCAGACCGAACAGCATCACGAGCATCGGCAGGTACAGGGTGGAGAACACCGCCGCGTACCAGAACGGGAAGGCCGCGAACATCGCTCCGACGGCGGTGATCAGCCACACCTCGTTGCCCTCCCAGACGGGGCCGATGATGTTCAGCAGCACCCGGCGCCGTGGCTCGTCCCGCGCCCAGAAGCGCACGAGCATGCCGACCCCGAGGTCGAAGCCCTCGAGGGCCAGGTAGCCGAGCCAGAGCACGGCGATGATGACGTACCAGTAGACGGGAAGGACCTCAGCCATGGTCGTGCTGTCCTCTCTGCGAGCGGGTCAGTAGGCGAACGCGAGCACGTCGTCGCGGTCGCGCTTCTGTTCATCGGAGTGCTCGGCGGCGGTGAGCTCCGGCATGGCGGCCGGGACGCCGCCGCGGACGAACCGGGTCAGCAGGAAGACCTCGACGCCCAGCAGCACCGCGTAGATCCCGACCAGGACGATCAGGGACACGAGGACCTCTTCACCCGTGACCCCGGGCGAGACGGCCGCGGCGGTGAACATGTACACCTGATCTACGCCCATCGCCGGGTTCGGGTACACCACGAACGGCTGCCGGCCCATCTCGGTGAACACCCAGCCGGTCATGTTCGCCGCGAACGGCGCCCCGATCGAGGCCACGGCCAGGCGCATCCAGCCACGGGAGGCCGGGACGGTGCCGCGGCGGGAGAACCACAGCGCGCCCAGTGCCGCGAGCGCGCCGAGTCCGCCGAAGAGGATCATGAGCCGGAATCCCCAGTAGGTGACCTCCATCAGCGGCAGATAGGAGATCTCGCTGCCGGCGCGGTCGCCGTAGAGCTCGGAGTCGGGCAGGTGCGTGCCGTACTTCTGCTCGAACTCCGGCAGCAGGGTGTTGATGCCGCGCACCGGCGTGGTGAAGTCCTCGTACGCGAGGTAGGAGAGCAGGCCCGGCACCTCGATCACGCCCTGGACGTCCTCGCAGGTGGTCGCTCCACCCGAGCGCACATCGCCGAGGGTGAGCACGGAGAACGCGGTGCCGTCGTGGCAGGCGGCCTCCGCGGCGGCCATCTTGGTGGGCTGGAAGTGGATCATCTGCTGGGCCTGGGCATGGCCGGAGAATGCGGTGCCGACGAAGCCGATCAGGGCGACGGCCGCCCCGGCGCGCAGCGAGGTGAGCCAGACGCGGTGGTCGGTGCGGTCCCGGGCGGCGGTGCCGGCGTCGCCGACGACGACCAGGCCCGCCTCGTCCACGACGTCGATGCCGTCCCGGCGGCGCTTCCACAGGTGGTACCAGGCGATCCCCACGAGGAAGCCGCCGGCCACGGCCCAGGAGCCGAAGATGGTGTGCGGGTAGTGGGTGAGGACGATCGGGTTGGTCAGCACGGCGCCGAGGTCGTTGAGCACCGGGCGGCCGTCGACGACCTCATAGCCCACCGGGTGCTGCATGAAGCCGTTGGCCACCATGATGAAGTAGGCCGAGAGGTTGATCCCCAGCACCGCGCACCACAGGGCGGCCAGGTGGAGTCTGCGCGGGATCCGGTCCCAGCCGAAGATCCAGATGCCCAGGAACACCGATTCCAGGAAGAACGCGATGAGCGCCTCGAGGGCCAGCGGCGCCCCGAAGACGTCCCCGACGAACCGGGAGTACTCCGACCAGGCCATGCCGAACTGGAACTCCTGCACCAGCCCGGTGGCCACGCCCATGATGAAGTTGATCAGGAACAGCTTTCCCCAGAACTTCGTCATCCGCAGGTAGTGGTCCTTGCCCGTGGCGACCCAGAGGGTCTGCAGGACGGCGACGACGAGGCCGAGTCCGATGGTCAGCGGGACCATGAGGAAGTGGTAGACGGTGGTGATGCCGAACTGCCACCGTGCGAGTTCGAGGGGATCCACGAGGCTGCGCTCCTGAGACAGGCGTTCGACCGCGACAACGCGGTCGCTGGATACCACCACCCTAGTCCGTCGGACGTCGTGACATCGCCGGACGGCGCCGGGCCGACGACGCCCTGACCGTGTCCGCGGACTGTCCCGGCCGAGGCGACCCTGTTCGCCTCGGGCCGATCGACGCCTCCGATGGGCGCCTCACCCGACCCCTCCGATACAGTGGGCTGTCGTCTCACCGCAGGTGAGCGCCCCCTCCCCCGACCCCCCGCAGATTGGTCCTGGTGACGAACGTGTCCGGCAACGCCAGCTACGAGTACTCCCGCGCCGCCCTCCTGGCGGTCACCGAGGTGGAGGCCCCCGTCGAAGTCACCTCGCAGGACCTCGACGACCAGCTGGCGGAGGTGCTCACCCGCCTGCGCCTGCCCGGCTCCCTCCTGGAGCGGGTGGCCGGTGTGCGCAGCCGACGGAACTGGGACGAGACCGAGGACTTCCAGGAGGCCGCCGCGCGCGCCGGCGTCGCGGCCCTGGAGCAGGCCGGCGTCCCGCGGGAGCGGGTGGGCCTGCTCGTGAACACGTCGGTGACCCGGGCCACGCTCGAGCCCTCCGTGGCCGTGCGGATCCACCACCTCATGGGGCTGCCGACCTCGGCGACCAACTTCGACATCACGAACGCGTGCCTCGGGTTCGTCAACGGCCTCATGCTCGCCTCCACCCTCGTGGACGCCGGCCAGATCGACTACGCGGTCGTGGTCGCCGCGGAGGACGCCTCGAAGGTGCAGGCCGCCACCGTGGCCAACCTGCACGCCGAGACCACGCACCGCGGCAACTTCATGGAGCAGTTCGCGTCCCTGACGCTGGGCTCCGGGGCCGCCGCCGCCGTCGTCGGCCGCATCGAGGACCACCCGGACGCCCATCGGATCGTCCGCGGGATCACCCGCGCCGGCACCGACCACCACGGCCTGTGCGTGGGCGACCACCACGGCATGTACACCGACTCCACCGCCCTGCTCAAGGACGGTCTCGAGCTCGTGATGGACGCGTGGCACGACGTCCCGGCGGAGTGGGCGTGGCCGGAGGCCGACCGGTTCATCACGCACCAGGTCTCGCAGATGCACACCGACGCGATCGCGGAGTCCGCCCACCTGGACCCGGCGCGCATCCCGACGACGTTCCCCACGCTGGGCAACGTCGGCCCGGCGTCGTTGCCCATCACCCTCGTGCGGGAGATGGACGCCCTGGAGGACGGGGACACGGTGGTCTGCCTGGGCGTGGGCTCGGGTCTGAACACCGCGATGCTCGAGATCGAATGGTGAGCTGAAGGAGCCAGAGCCATGCCCCAGATCCCCGCCGCCCCCGCCGCCCTGCCGCCGGCCGACCGACTGCCCGGCTGGGACCCGGCGTGGTCCCGCCTCGTGGAGATCCGCTCCGCCGCGGACCCGGAGGGGACCGTGCGGACGCTGCACGTGGCGGACACCGGTCCCGTGCTCGCGGCGGCCGGGGCGGAGATCGTCGGCACGATCGTGGCGGTGCACGGCAACCCGACGTGGTCCTGGCTGTGGCGGTCCCTGCTCGCGGAGACCGTGCGCCGGGCACGCCGGGGCATGGCCGCGTGGCGCGTCGTGGCGCCGGACCAGCTGGACATGGGCTTCTCCGAGCGCCTCGCGCACGCGGGCTCCCCGTCCGCCGCGTCGATGGGCCGTGCCGGCGACACCTACCGCACGCTGGGCGGCCGCATCGACGACCTGGACGCCCTGCTGGCGGCTCTCGGGCTGCGCGACCTGGCAGCCACCGGCCACCCGCTGATCACGCTCGGCCACGACTGGGGCGGCGTCGTGTCCCTCGGCTGGGCGGCGCGTCATCCGGAGCTGGTGGCCGGCGTCGCGACCCTGAACACCGCGGTCCACCAGCCCGAGGGGGCGCCGATCCCCGCCCCGCTGCAGGCCGCCCTCGCCGGGCCCGTCCTGCCGGCCTCCACCGTCACCACGGACGCCTTCCTCTCCGTGACGACCTCCCTCGCCACCCCGGCCCTCGACCGCGAGACCCGGGCCGCCTACCACCTGCCCTACGACACGGCGGCCCGACGCGGCGGCGTCGGCGGCTTCGTCGCGGACATCCCGGCCGACCCCGGCCACGGCAGCCATCCCGAACTGCAGCGGGTGGGCGAGGACCTCGCCGCCCTGGGCCGCACCGACGTGCCCGCCCTCATCCTGTGGGGCGCCGACGACCCGGTCTTCCTGGACCGCTACCTCGACGACCTCCGCGACCGCCTGCCCCACGCGCGCGTGCACCGTTACGAGCGGGCGGGGCACCTGCTC
This sequence comes from Micrococcus luteus, assembly GCF_014138885.1. NCBI lineage: Bacteria > Bacillati > Actinomycetota > Actinomycetes > Micrococcales > Micrococcaceae > Micrococcus > Micrococcus luteus. Next base: position 89,783 of record NZ_JACJIK010000001.1, on the reverse strand, counting down.
GTGGACGACCGCGACATCACCGCGCCCCTGCTGCAGTGGGCCCAGCTGCTGCGCGGCGGCCAGCTCTCCGACCCCGCCTCGGGGCTGCCGGGCCCCGTCCCGCACGCCACCGCCGACGCGGCCGCCGACCCGGGCCTGGAGGTGGACCTCGGGGAGGAGCCCGGAGCCCGCGAGCCCGGCGTGGTCCGGCTCTGGGACCACCTGCGCGACTGGGGCGCCCCCGGCTCGGACCACCGCGAGTACACCGCACTGGTGGACATGGCCGGCGCCCAGGCCGGCCGCTCGCTCGTGGGCACCGCCCGCCGCCCCGTGGCCGTCACCTGGGGCGAGCTGCAGGAGATGGTCTCGGCCATCGCCACCGGGCTGTGGGCCGCGGGCATGCGGCCGGGCGACCGGGTCGCCATGCTCGTGCCGCCGGGTCGCGACCTGTCGGCGGCCCTGTACGCCGTGCTGCGCGTGGGCGCCGTCGCCGTGGTGGCGGACCAGGGCCTCGGGGTCAAGGGCATGACCCGGGCGATGAAGTCGGCCCGCCCCCGCTGGATCATCGGCCGCACCCCCGGGCTGACGCTGGCCCGCGCCCAGTCCTGGCCGGGCACCCGGATCTCCGTGACCGAGCCGGGCGCCGCCCAGCGCCGCCTGCTCGACGTCTCCGACTCGCTCTACGCGATGGTGGACCGCCACCGCGACCCGGCCGCGGGCGACGCCGTCGACGAGCACGGCACCGTGCTGCCCGAGCCCGCCCTGGACGCGGACGCCGCGGTGCTGTTCACCTCCGGCTCCACGGGCCCGGCCAAGGGCGTCGTGTACACGCACGAGCGGCTGGGCCGCCTCGTGGCGCTGATCTCCCGCACCCTGGGCATCCGCCCGGGCGGGTCCCTGCTGGCCGGCTTCGCCCCGTTCGCGCTGCTCGGACCCGCCCTCGGCGCCGCGTCCGTCTCCCCGGACATGGACGTCACCCAGCCGGCCACCCTCACCGCGCAGAAGCTGGCCGACGCCGCGATCGCCGGGCAGTCGAGCGTGCTGTTCGCCTCCCCCGCCGCCCTGGCGAACGTGGTCGCGACCGCCGACGGCCTCGACGCGCCCCGGCGCGAGGCGCTCGACGCCGTGCGGCTCGTGCTCTCGGCCGGCGCCCCCGTGCACCCGCAGCTGATGCGCCAGGTCTCGGACCTCATGCCGAACGCCCGGGTCCACACGCCGTGGGGCATGACCGAGGGGCTGCTGCTCACGGACATCGACGGCGCCGAGGTGCAGCGCCTGCGCACCGCCGACGACGCGGGCGTCTGCGTGGGCTCCGCGCTGCCCACGGTGTCCCTGGCCATCGCGCCGCTGCTGGAGGACGGTAGCGCCGAGGACGTCATCCTCGACCCCGCGCGGGGACACGGCGTCCTCGGCGAGATCGTGGTCAGCGCCCCCCACCTGAAGGACCGCTACGACGCGCTCTGGCACACCGACCAGCAGAGCAAGCGCGACGGGCTGTGGCGGCGGGACGGCCGGGTATGGCACCGCACCGCCGACGTCGGCCACTTCGACGCCGAGGGCCGCGTCTGGCTCGAGGGTCGGCTCCAGCACGTGATCACCACGCCCGAGGGCCCGGTCGGTCCGGGCGGGCCCGAGAAGACCGTCGACGCGCTCGGGCCGGTGCGGCGCAGCGCCGTCGTCGGCGTCGGGCCCCGGGGCACGCAGGCCGTGGTCGTCGTCGTGGAGGCGGCCGTGCCGGCCACGCGCCCGGCGCGGCGCCCGGGTCACCACCGCGACGGCCGGCCCAAGCAGGGCCTCGCCCCGACCGCGCTGGCCTCCGCCGTGCGCGCGGCCCTCGAGCCGCTGCCGGTGGCCGCGGTGCTCGTGGCGGATGAGATCCCCACGGACATCCGGCACAATTCCAAGATCGACCGCGCCCGGGTGGCCGACTGGGCGGAGGCCGTGCTCGCCGGCGGGAAGGCGGGTGCGCTGTGAGCGGCTTCGGCTACGACGTCGGCCTCGATGCCGCCGGCATGCCCGACCTCGTCGAGCGCCTCGAGTCGCGCCGCGTCCTGGTGACCGGCGCCTCGGGGCTGCTGGGCGCGGGTGTCGCCCGGGTGCTCGCCGATGCCGGCAACGACGTGACCACCCTGCAGCGGCGTCCCTCGGGCGTGCCCGGTGCGCGGGACGTGCGCGGGTCGGTGACCGACCCGGCCGCCGTCGAGGAGGCCCTGACCGGCGCGGACACCGTGGTGCACGTGGCCGCGAAGGTGTCCGTGTCCGGCCCCGAGCACGAATACGAGGCCGTGAACGTCGAGGGCACGCGCATCCTGCTGCACGCCGCGCAGCGGCACGGCGTGCGACGCTTCGTCCACGTCTCCTCCCCCTCCGTGGCGCACGCCGGCGACTCCATCGTCGGCGAGGGCGCCGGAGCCGCCAGCCCCGAGCACGCGCGCGGACCCTACGCCCGCACGAAGGCGGCCGGCGAGCGGCTGGCCCTGGCCGCCGACCGCGACGACTTCCGCGTCCTCGTGCTGCGCCCCCACCTGATGTGGGGGCCCGGGGACCTGCAGCTCACCGACCGGATCGTGCAGCGCGCGCGGGCCGGGCGGATGCCCGTGCTCGGCACGGGCGCTCCCCTCGTCGACACGCTGTACACGGCCAACGCCGTCGAGGCCGTGGTGGCGGCCGTGTCCGCGGCCGACGTGCACCACGGCGAGGCCCTCGTGGTCACCAACGGCGAGCCGCGACCGGTCGGCGAGCTGATCCGCCAGATCGCGCTGGCGGGCGGCGCCGCGGAGCCCGAACGCCGCATCCCGGCGGGCCTGGCCCGGCGCGCCGGCGCCCTGATCGAGCGGGCGTGGGAGCGGGATCTGTTCGGGCTGCGGTCCCGGGGCGTCGGCTCCGACGACGGCGAGCCGCCGCTGACCGAGTTCCTCGCCGAGCAGCTCTCGACCGCCCACTGGTTCGACCAGCGTCGCACCCGTGAGGTCCTCTCGTGGACGCCGACCGTGAGCATCGACGAGGGCCTGCACCGCGTCGCGGCGTACTACCGCGACCGCTGACGCCCGCCGCGGCCGGAACGAGCGCCCGTCCCGAGCTTTCGTTCGGGAAACGGCGCGGGTCACGCCGCTTTCGTTCGGGAAACGGCGGCGGCCGCGCCGCCGTTTCCCGAACGAAAGCGGAGGGTCAGGCGTCGATGCGCTCGCGGTCCAGCTCGTCGGCGTGGGAGACGATGAAGTCCTTGCGCGGGGCCACCGCGGAACCCATGAGCAGGTCGAAGACGCGCTCGGCGGCCTCCACCTCGGCGATGTTCACGCGGCGGAGCATGCGGTGGCGCGGGTCCATGGTGGTCTCGGCCAGCTGGTCCGCGTCCATCTCGCCCAGACCCTTGTAGCGCTGGATCGGCTCGCGATACGAGCGGCCCTCCCGCTCCAGGCGGGCGAGCGTCGCGTGCAGCTCCTGCTCGGAGTACGTGTAGATGACCTCGCGTTCCTTGACGCCCCGGGTCACCGCCTCGATCCGGTGCAGCGGCGGGACGGCCGCGTACACGCGCCCGGCCTCGACCATGGGCCGCATGTAGCGGAAGAAGAGCGTCAGCAGGAGGGTGCGGATGTGGGCACCGTCCACGTCCGCGTCCGTCATCAGCACGACCTTGCCGTAGCGGGCCGCATCCAGGTCGAAGCTGCGCCCCGCACCACCCCCGACGACCTGGATCAGCGCCGCGCACTCGGCATTGGCCAGGATGTCCGAGACGGAGGCCTTCTGCACGTTCAGGATCTTGCCCCGGATCGGCAGCAGGGCCTGGAAGTCGGAGGACCGGGCCAGCTTGGCGGTGCCGAGCGCCGAGTCGCCCTCGACGATGAACAGCTCGGAGGAGGCGACGTCGTTGCTGCGGCAGTCCGCCAGCTTGGCCGGCATCGTCGAGGTCTCCAGGGCGTTCTTGCGCCGCTGGTTCTCCTTGTGGGTGCGCGCGGAGATGCGCGACTTCATCTCGGCGACGACCTTCTCCAGCAGCGTGTGCACCTGCTGCTTCTGGGCGCGGGCCGTGGAGGTGAGGCGGGCGGTCAGCTGCTTCTCCACCACTTGGGAGACGATCCGCCGCACCGCGGAGGTGCCGAGGATCTCCTTGGTCTGCCCCTCGAACTGCGGCTCGGCGAGCCGCACCGTCAGGACGGCGGTCATGCCGGCCAGCACGTCGTCCTTCTCCACCTTGTCCGACCCGGCCTTGAGCCGGCGCGCGTTGGCCTCCACCTGGGCCCGGAACACCTTCAGCAGTGCCGCCTCGAACCCGGACTGATGGGTGCCGCCCTTGGGCGTGGCGATGATGTTCACGAAGGACCGGAACACGGTGTCGTAGCCGACGTCCCAGCGCAGGGCGACGTCCACCTCGCACGTGCGCTGCACATCCTGCATGGAGGTGCGCCCGTCCTCGCCGAGCACCGGGACCCGCTCCTTGAAGGTGCCGGAGCCCTGGATCCGCCACACGTCCGTCACCGGGGTGGCGGGCGTGAGGTGCTCCACGAACTCGGAGATGCCGCCGTCGTACTGGAAGACCTCCTCGACCGGGCCGTCGGCGCCGGGCGTGCCGGGTCGGCGGCGCAGGTCCTTGACCGTGATCCGCAGGCCCGGGATCAGGTAGGCGGTCTGGCGCGCCCGCGCACGGAGCTCCTCGGCGGAGAACGTCGCGTCCTTCACGAAGATCTGCTCGTCCGCCCAGTAGCGCACGCGCGTGCCGGTCTGCCCGCGCTTGGCCTTCCCGACGACGTCCAGCGGCGAGGCGTCCGTGGACGGCTCGAACGGGGCGTCCGGCGACGGGCGCGACCCGTCCTGGAAGCGGCCCGGCTCGCCGCGCCGGAACGACATCTGATGGACCTTGCCCGCGCGCAGCACCTGCACGTCCAGGCGCGAGGACAGGGCGTTGACCACCGACGCGCCCACGCCGTGCAGGCCGCCCGAAGCGGCGTAGGAACCGCCGCCGAACTTGCCGCCGGCGTGGAGCTTGGTGAACACCACCTCGACGCCGGACAGGCCGGTGCGCGGCTCCACATCCACGGGGATGCCGCGCCCGTTGTCCTCGACCTCGACGGAGCCGTCCGGATGCAGGGTGATCTCGATCGACTGCCCGAAGCCGGCCAGGGCCTCGTCCACCGAGTTGTCGATGATCTCCCAGAGGCAGTGCATGAGGCCGCGGGAATCGGTGGAGCCGATGTACATGCCCGGCCGCTTACGGACGGCCTCGAGCCCCTCCAGCACGGAGAGGTGGCGGGCGTTGTACTCGGTGTTCGCGGGCACGGGGGCGGGCCTTTCGGTGGACGACGGCGGCCGGTCCAGCCTACTCCGCGGGCCGGACACGCCAGGATCCGAGCCGGACCTCCCGGGCCGCCCGGCCCGCGCGCTTGCGTACGCGGGTGGCGAAACGCGGGTGCGGGGCGGGCGCGCGGGGAAGTTCCCTGCCATCCTTGCTGTTCCATGGGACAAGAGGAGGACCGGCCCGCCCCACCGGCGTCGTCGCCCTCCAGCCCCGAGAGACCCGAGGAGGACACCATGTCCATCACCGCCGTGGCCGAGCCGGCCGCCCTCACCCGTTCCGACCGCTGCGACCGCTGCGGCGCGCAGGCCTACGTCCGCGCCGTGCTGCACTCCGGCGGTGCCCTCCAGTTCTGCGCCCACCACGCCCGCGCCGTCGAGGACGCGCTGCGTCCCCAGGCCGCACTGTGGCAGGACGAGACGGACCGCCTCACCGCCGGCGCCTGACGCGCCCGGCATGACGAAGGGCCGGACCCCCGCGGGGGTCCGGCCCTTCGTCATGCCGCTCCGACTCAGTCCAGGTAGTCCCGGAGCACCTGCGAGCGGGAGGGGTGACGCAGCTTGGACATGGTCTTCGACTCGATCTGGCGGATCCGCTCGCGCGTCACGCCGTAGACCTTGCCGATCTCATCCAGCGTCTTGGGCTGGCCGTCGGTCAGGCCGAAGCGCATGGCGACGACACCGGCCTCGCGCTCGGAGAGCGTGTCCAGCACCGAGTGCAGCTGCTCCTGGAGCAGCGTGAAGGAGACGGCGTCCGCGGGCACGACGGCCTCGGAGTCCTCGATCAGGTCGCCGAACTCGGAGTCGCCGTCCTCGCCGAGCGGGGTGTGCAGGGAGATGGGCTCGCGGCCGTACTTCTGCACCTCCACGACCTTCTCCGGGGTCATGTCCAGCTCCTTGGCCAGCTCCTCCGGGGTGGGCTCGCGGCCGAGGTCCTGGAGCATCTGCCGCTGCACGCGGGCCAGCTTGTTGATGACCTCCACCATGTGCACCGGGATGCGGATGGTGCGGGCCTGGTCCGCCATGGCGCGGGTGATGGCCTGTCGGATCCACCACGTGGCATACGTGGAGAACTTGAAGCCCTTGGTGTAGTCGAACTTCTCGACGGCGCGGATCAGGCCGAGGTTGCCCTCCTGGATGAGGTCCAGGAACAGCATGCCGCGGCCGGTGTAGCGCTTGGCCAGCGAGACCACCAGACGCAGGTTGGCCTCGAGCAGGTGGTTCTTGGCCTTGCGCCCGTCCGCGATGATCAGCTGGATGTCCCGGCGCTCGCGGTAGTCGTCGGAGGCCTCGTGCTGCACGACGTGCTCGGCGTAGAGGCCGGCCTCGATGCGCATGGCCAGGTCCACCTCCTGCTCGGCGTTGAGCAGGGCGACCTTGCCGATCTGCTTCAGGTAGTCCTTCACCGGGTCCGCCGTGGCGCCCGCCACGACCACCTGCTGCACCGGGGCGTCGTCCTCGGAGTCGTCCATGACGAACGCGCCCTTGGACTGGGCCACCTTCTGGCCCGTGGCGGCCTTCGTGCCGGTCACGGCCTCCGCGTCCATCGCCGGGCGCTCCGGAGCGTCCGAGCCGTCCGCGTCCTCGTCGTCCGAGTCCTCGGTGGCGGTCTCGTCCTCCACCACGTCCTCCTCGACGGCGTCCGCGGCCTCGGTGCGCTCGCGCGCCTCGACGAACTCCTCGTCGTCCTCGGCCTGCTCGGCGGAGGCGGCGGACGCGGTGGCCTTCTTGCCCCGGGTCGTGGCGGTCTTCTTCGCGGCGGTGGTCTTGGCCGCGGCGGTGGTCTTGGCCGCGGCGGGCTTCCGGGTCGACTTCTTCTTGGCCGTCGGCGTGGCAGCGGTCTTGGTCGCCGCCGACTTCGTCGCGGTCGTCCGCGTCGTGCCGCCCTTGGTCGTGGCGCTCTTCGTGGCGGTCGACTTCTTGGCTGCCGTGGAGCGGGTGCGCGTGGTCGTGGCCCCGGAGGCAGTGGTCTCCTTGCCGTCCTGCGCACCGCTGGTCGTCGAAGTGGTCACTCGAGGCCTTTCCGTCTCGTCCGCGGCCACCCGCGGATCCTTGCAGTCCATATACACGTGACCCTGTCAAGTCCCGGCCTCGGACGACCGACGTCGTCCGGGCCCGTCGACTGCAGGGTCCGTCTGTGTCAACGACGGCTGTGACCGATCTATTCCGAACCCGGGAAACGGGGTGCGGTCGGCCGTGCCGTCGTGAAGCCGCATCATTCTCTCATGGGCCGCCACCGTCGGGCCGCCACGCGGTGGCCGGGTCGGTCGCCCAGCCGGCGACGCACCCCGCGGCCACGATGCGTCGCAGGACGGAGACGAACGGGTCGCCGGGGCTCAGCGCCGCCGCCGCGGTCAGGTGGGCGTCCGCGTCGGAGCCGTGGCCGCGGGCCCAGCCGACCCACCCGGCCAGCGCCAGGGCCTGCGCCGCCACAGCCGGCGTCGCGACGGGCACGAGCGCGCGCAGCCCCGCCCGCAGGGCGTCCAGCCGATCCCAGGCCGGCGCCCGGCCCGAGGCCGCGGTGAGGATCCGTTCCTCGTCCCCCGGATCCCCCGTGGCCGCGCCGGACGGCGCGGCGGCATGGAGCAGCAGGCCGTCGCGCCAGGCCGGACGCGTCAGCGGCGAGCCCAGCACGGCCGGTGCGGGCGCGCCGCGGTCACGCGCCGCGCCGGTCAGCACCGACTCCCACTGCGCCAGCCACGCGCGGCGTGCCGCGGGCGCGTCCTGCTCGGGAGGCCGCCACCGCGCGTCGTCGGCCCGGGCCGCCGCGGGACCGCGGCGCGGGACCGGGTCGGGCACCGCTGCACGGTCCCAGACCGAACCGCGGGTCATCAGGTGCAGGGACAGCGGCGCGGCTCGGGGGTCGAGCGGGCCCTCCTCGGCGACGCCGCTCCCCCACCAGGGGCGCGCCCGTCCCCGCGCGCACGTCCAGGCCGCGGTCAGGGGGCGACCCGCGGACGCCAGGGCGTCGTCGAGCGCCGCGGCCCAGCCGGGACGGGCGAGCGTGGCCCGGGCGCCGTCCGGCAGCGCGAGGCAGAGCGTCGCGTCCGCGGCTGCGTCCCGCCGGCACACCTCGGCCACGGCGCAGGCCCAGGCGCCGACGTCGACCTCCTCGGGAGGCAGGTCGACCCGCACCACGGCGCGCAGGCGCCCGTCGCGCAGGGTGAGGAGGACCAGGCTGCCCTCGGGCAACCGCCCGAGGGCGTGGCCGACGTAGGCGAGCAGGTCCTCCGGGCCGCGGGCCGGCAGGACGGGGACGTCGAGTGAGGTGGGGGCTTCCATGCCGCCACCCTGGCCGACCGGGCGCCCGCGGTGGGATCAGTCCCCGTCGCCGGTGGACGGACGGCCGGGTCCGTCCTCCTGTGCAGGAGCGGACCCGCCGCCGGCGTCCCGCGCGGCGAGGTACGCCTCGACGGCGGAGGCGAGTTCGTCCCCGTCGGGCAGGCCCTGCTCGGTCTCCAGGAGCGATCGCTCCTGGTCCTCGGCGTTCTGGTCGTAGTTGCGCTCCAGGCCGGCGATCATCTGCTGGATCTCCCCGGACCCGGAGACCTGGCGCTCCAGCTCGGCCTCGATGTCCCGCGAGGCGTCTCGCAGGTCGTCCGAGGGCAGCATGAGCCCCATGGCGGCCCCCGCGTACTCGAGCGCGGCCACGGCCGCCTGGGGGAAGGACGCCTCGGCCACGTAGTGCGGCACATGGACGGTGTAGCCCGCCGTCGGCAGGTCCGCCTCCTCGGCGCGCAGCTCGAGCATCTGCAGCAGCCCCGCGACGATGTCCGCCTGCGGGCTCCAGGTGGACAGCCCCTCGACGGCATCGGCGCGGGACCCGTGCGTCGTGACCCCGAGCCGCCGCGTGTGCGGCACGGGCAGCGGGGCCGCGTCGAGGAAGGTGAGCGAGTCCACCTCCCACTCCTGCGCGAGGCCGAGCACGGCCTCCGTCACCGCCTGCCACCGGAAGTCCGGCTCGGGGCCGGACAGCAGCAGGAAGGGGTGGCCGAGCAGGTCCTCGACCAGCTGCACCTCGAGCGCGGGCAGGCGCAGATCACGGTAGCGGTCCCGGTCGAACCGGAGCCGGGGACGCCGGGCGCGGTAGTCGAACATCGAGTCGACGTCGAAGGAGACGACGGTCCGATGGGTCAGGTGCTCGTGCAGCGCGGCCCGCACCTGCCGAGCGACCCGGCCCGCGTCCATGTGCCCGGTCAGGGCCACGAGCATGCCCAGGCCGGGGGGCACGGGCGCCCCCTCATGACGGGTGTACAGCGGCGCGGCGTCCTGCACGTCTCGTTCCCCTTCCGGTGGTCCGTCTGCGGGAGAGCCGTCCCCGCCGCCCGGATGGCGGCGGACGCGGATCCCTCCCTGTCCTCTGGCGTCAGTCAACCACGGCACGGCACACTCCTATTCCGCGCCCGCGCGCCCTGGACGGGCGCGCGAGCCCTCTGGCTAGGATGACGCGGGACGGCCCGGCCCACCCCGCCGGGCGCATCCCCCACCCCCGGAAGAGAGGCCCGTCCGTGATCACCCTGGACCGCCCGACCCTGACCGCCCGCGCCCTGGAGGACCTGACCGCCTCCGCCCTCGTGGTGGGGGTGGGCACCGGCCCGGACGGCCCCGTGCTCCTGACGGACGCGCTGCCGGCCGAGGCGGCCACCGCCCTCGAGGCCTCGTTCGAGCTGCTGGGCGTGCGGGGCGCCGAGGACGAGGTCCATCGCCTGCCGGGCCTGGGCGGCGTGCCAGTGCCGCTGCTGGTCCTGGCCGGCGTCGGCGGTCTGGACGACGACGGCGAGGCCGCGGACGAGTCCCTGCGCCGCGCCGCCGGGGCTGCCGTGCGCTCCCTGGCCGGCACCGACGCCGTGGCCCTGGCCCTGCCGGCCGACACCCCGGCCCGGCTGGCCGCCGTCGCCGAGGGCGCCGTGTTGGGTGCGTACGCGTTCACCGCCCAGAAGTCCGAGCGCGCCCGCGCCGAGGCGGACACGTCCCGGCCCGTCCGCGAGCTCGAGGTCGTCACCCCGCTCGCCGCCGCGGACGCCGACCCCGTGCTGCGCCGGGCCGCCGTCGTGGGCGACGCGGTCTGCGCCGTGCGCGACCTGGTGAACACGGCCCCCTCGCACCTCTACCCGGCCACGTTCGCGGACGCCGTCGCGGAGGACCTCGCGGACTCGTCCGTGAGCGTGGACGTGTGGGACGAGGACCGCCTGCGCGCCGAAGGCTTCGGCGGCATCCTCGCGATCGGCCAGGGCTCCTCCCGCCCGCCGCGGCTCGTGCGCATCGAGCACGCGCCGGCCGACGCCGCCGCGCACATCGCGCTGGTGGGCAAGGGCATCACCTTCGACTCGGGCGGCATCTCGCTGAAGCCCGCCGCCTCGATGATGACGATGAAGTCGGACATGGCCGGCGCCGCCACCGTCTTCGCCGTCGTGCGCGCCGCCGCGGCCCTGGACGTCCCCGTGAAGGTGACCGGCTGGCTGGCGCTGGCCGAGAACATGCCCTCGGGCACCGCCATCCGCCCGTCCGACGTCATCACGATGTACGGCGGCAAGACCGTGGAGGTGATGAACACGGACGCCGAGGGCCGCGTCGTCATGGCCGACGCCCTCGTGGCGGCCACCGACGAGCGTCCCGACGCGGTGCTCGACGTGGCCACCCTCACCGGCGCCCAGCTGGTCGCCCTCGGCGTGCGCCACACGGGCGTCATGGGTGACGACGCGCTGCGCGACGAGGTCGTCGCCGCGGCCGACGCCGCCGGGGAGCTCGCGTGGGGCATGCCCCTGCCGGAGCAGCTGCGCGCCTCGCTCAATTCGCGCGTCGCGGACATCTCCAACATGGGCGACCGCTTCGGCGGCATGATGACCGCCGCCACCTTCCTGCGCGAATTCGTCGACGCCGGACGGTCGGAGGGCGACGCCGCCGCCCGGACCCCCTGGGCCCACCTCGACATCGCCGGTCCCTCCTTCAACGAGTCGGCCGCGTACGGCTACACCCCGCAGGACGCCACCGGCGTGATGGTGCGGACCCTGTTGGGTCTCATCGAGGGGCGTGCCCGGTAAGGTTGGTCCCGATGTCCACCGCATCCCCGGCCGCGCGGCCCGCCGCCGACGGCCGGGGGTGGCGGTGACGCACCACCACCACGATCCACCGACCCCAGCACCAAGGAGCAACACCGTGGCCGACAAGGCAACCGCTCAGGAATTCGACGTCCTCGTCCTCGGCGGTGGCTCCGCCGGGTACGCCGCAGCCCTGCGTTCCGTGCAGTACGGCAAGTCCGTCGCCCTCGTGGAGAAGTCCAAGGTCGGCGGCACCTGCCTGCACTGGGGCTGCATCCCCACGAAGGCCTACCTGCACGCCGCCGAGGTGGCCGACGAGACCCGCAACGCCGCCAAGTTCGGCGTCAACGCGACCCTCGAGTCCGTGGACATGGCGAAGGTGCGCGACTACAAGGACGGCATCGTCGCCGGCAAGCACAAGGGCCTGGCCGGCCTGCTGAAGATGCGCAAGGTCCAGGTCATCGAGGGGGAGGGCAAGCTCGTCTCGAAGAACGAGGTCGAGGTCGACGGCACCCGTTACACGGCGGAGAACATCGTGCTGGCCTCCGGCTCCGTGGCCAAGACCATGGGCCTGCCCATCTCCAAGAAGATCATGACCTCCACGGAGGCCCTCGAGCTGGACTACACCCCGAAGTCGGCCATCGTGCTCGGCGGCGGTGTCATCGGCTCCGAGTTCGCGTCCCTGTGGAACTCCTTCGGCGTCGACGTCACCATCATCGAGGGCCTGACGACCCTGGTCCCCAACGAGGACCCGGCGATCATCAAGGTCCTCGAGCGCGAGTTCAAGAAGAAGGGCATCAAGACCAACCTGGGCACGTTCTTCGACAAGGTCGAGGAGACCGACTCGGGCGTCAAGGTGACCCTCGCGGACGGCAAGGAGTTCGAGGCCGAGGTCTGCCTCGTCGCCGTCGGCCGCGGCCCGAACACCGAGGGCCTCGGCTACGAGGAGCAGGGCGTCAAGATGGACCGCGGCTTCGTCCTCACCGACGAGCGCCTGCACACCGGCGTCGGCAACATCTACGCCGTGGGCGACATCGTCCCCGGTCTGCAGCTGGCGCACCGCGGCTTCCAGCAGGGCATCTTCGTGGCCGAGGAGATCGCCGGCAACAAGCCGATGGTCGTCGAGGACATCAACATCCCGAAGGTCACCTTCACCGAGCCGGAGATCATGTCCGTGGGCTACACCCAGCCCAAGGCGGAGGAGAAGTTCGGCAAGGACAACGTCGAGGTCGCCGAGTACAACCTGGCCGGCAACGGCAAGTCCTCGATCCTCGGCACCGGCGGCATCATCAAGATGATCCGCCAGAAGAACGGCCCGATCGTGGGCGTGCACGGCATCGGCAAGCGCATCGGCGAGCAGATCGGCGAGGCGCAGCTCATCGTGAACTGGGAGGCCTACCCCGAGGACGTCGCCCAGTTCGTGCACGCGCACCCCACGCAGAACGAGGCCCTGGGCGAGGCCGCCATGGCCCTGTTCGGCCACCCGCTGCACAGCTGACCCACCGCACTGACCATCCCGGGTCCGTGCGTCGGGCCCACCTCGCAACCCCGGGTGGGCGCCCCCGGCGCCCACCCCTCATGAGGAGCATCGGAACCATGTCTGAAACCGTGAACCTGCCCGCCCTGGGCGAATCCGTCACCGAGGGCACCGTGACCCGCTGGCTCAAGGCCGTCGGCGACGAGGTCGCCGTCGACGAGCCCCTGGTGGAGGTCTCCACCGACAAGGTCGACACCGAGATCCCGTCCCCCGTGGCCGGCGTGCTCGAGGAGATCCTGGTCGAGGAGGACGACACGGTCGAGGTCGGCGCCCCGCTGGCCACGATCGGCGACGGCTCCGGCGGCGGCTCCGCCGCTGCGTCGGAGGACGACGCCGCGGCCGAGGAGCCCGCCGTCGAGGAGGCGCAGCAGGACGACGCCCAGCAGGAGCCCGCCGGCGAGCCGGCTCCGGAGGAGCGCGCCTCCACCGACCAGGGCTCGGACGGGGCCCCGTCGGCCGGCGGCGAGGCCTCCGAGGTCACCCTGCCCGCGCTGGGCGAGTCCGTGACCGAGGGCACCGTGACCCGCTGGCTGAAGTCCGTCGGCGACGAGGTCGAGGTCGACGAGCCGCTGCTCGAGGTCTCCACCGACAAGGTCGACACCGAGATCCCCTCCCCCGTGGCGGGCACCCTCCTGGAGATCCGTGCGGAGGAGGACGACACCGTCGAGGTGGGCGCCGTCCTCGCGCTCGTCGGCTCCGGCTCCGCCGGCGGCGGCTCCGCCCCGTCGGAGGGCTCCTCCGGTCAGGACGAGGCGTCCGCCGAGGAGATCGAGGACAAGGCGACCGAGGCCGAGGCCCCCGAGGAGACCGAGGAGGCCGCCGAGGCCGCCGGCGCCGAGAAGTCGGAGGAGACGCCCGAGGCGTCCCCGTCCGAGGAGGCCTCCCGGCGCGAGTCCGCCGAGCGCGACTCCGCGCAGGCCGAGTCCGCCGAGGCGCCCTCCGCCACCGAGCCCGGCCAGGGCTACGTGACCCCGCTGGTGCGCCGCCTGGCCCACCAGAACAACGTGGACCTGTCCACGGTCCGCGGCACGGGCGTCGGCGGCCGCATCCGCAAGCAGGACGTGCTCGCCGCCGCGCTGGCCTCGCAGGCCGCCGCGGGCGGGTCCGAGGCTCCGGCCGAGCAGGCCTCCGAGGCTGCCGCCCCGTCGTCGGCCCCGGCCGCTGCGTCCGCCCCGGCCGCGAGCTCCTCCGTGGACCCCTCGGTCCGCGGCGAGGTGGAGAAGGCGCCGCGCATCCGCCAGGTCATCGCCCAGCGCATGCGCGAGTCCCTCGACCTGTCCACCCAGCTCACCCAGGTGCACGAGGTGGACGTCACCCGCATCGTGCAGCTGCGCAAGAAGGCCAAGGCCTCCTTCCAGCAGCAGGCCGGCGTGAACCTGACGTACCTGCCGTTCATCACCAAGGCGGTCGCCGAGGCCCTCAAGCAGCACCCCAAGCTGAACGCGTCGTTCTCCGAGGACAACAAGGAGATCACCTACCACGCGTCCGAGGACATCGCGATCGCCGTGGACACGGAGAAGGGGCTGCTGGTGCCCGTCATCAAGGACGCCGGCTCCCTGAACCTGACGGGCCTCGCCCAGAAGATCGCCGACGTGGCCGAGCGCACCCGCACGAACAAGATCTCGCCGGACGAGCTCTCGGGCGGCACGTTCTCGATCACGAACATCGGCTCCGTGGGCGCGCTGTTCGACACGCCGATCATCAACCAGCCGCAGGTCGCGATCCTGGGCACCGGTGCGATCGTGAAGCGCCCCATGGTGGTGACCGACGCGGACGGCAACGACTCGATCGCCATCCGCCACATGATGTACCTGTCCCTGACCTACGACCACCGCCTGGTGGACGGGGCCGACGCGGGCCGCTTCCTGACGACGCTGCGTCAGCGTCTCGAGGGCGGCGAGTTCGCCAACGAGCTGGGTCTCTGACGGAAGGGGAGAAGGACTGTGGATATCCTGCACAGCATCCTGGTGGCCGTGCACATCGTGTCCGCCGCAGCGATCGTGGGCGGTTGGTTCGCGCACTTCCGCAACCCGACCGTCACCACCTCGCAGTGGTGGGGCTCCGTGGGCATGATCGTCTCCGGCGTGGTGCTTTTCGGCCTCGCCATGAGCGGGGAGCCGAACCACATGAAGCTGGGCGTCAAGTTCCTGATCGGCGTCATCGTCTTCGTGGCCGCCCTGATCGGCCGCCGCAAGTCCAACCGCGGGGAGGTCGTGCCCACGGGCCTGGCCCACGCGGTGGGCGGTCTGGGCCTGGTGAACATCCTGGTCGCCGTCCTCTGGCAGTGATCAGCCCAGGCGGCTGACGCCGCACCACGCCGCGGGCCCCGGGGAGCTTCTCCCCGGGGCCCGCGGCGTCCCCCCGTCTGGACCGCCGGCCTCCGGCGCTGGATCCGGGCCCGGGGTCAGCGCGGATCGACGGTCTCGACCCGCCACGTCCGACCCGCCGCGCCGCCGTCCCGCCCCTCGGGGCCCTCTCCGTGGCCGCTGCGCAGGACCAGCACGACCTCCTCGGCCGTCGCCTCCCGATGCGCCGCCACGCGTCCCGCGCGGTCCAGCACGGTGTGGGCCGACGTCCGGAGCACGGCGTCGACACGCAGCGCGTCGTCCCCGGCCCGCCGGGCGGGTCCGGCCTGCTCCACCGTCACCTCGAGGCCGGAGAAGGCGAACCCCTCGTCCGTCAGCCGGCGCAGCAGATCCCGGTCGTTCTCCCACGCCGGTCCCCCGGGCACGGCGTAGGCGTCCAGTCGCGCAGGCTCCGGGTCGATGAGCGCGGCCGTCCGGGCGTGGCCGACCGCGGCCAGCGCCTCGCCCACGTCGACGGCGTCCTCCCCGGCGGCGTCCTCCCCGGGGGCACCCGCGTCCGGCACCCTCGCCGGCGTCCCGCTCTCCCGCGTCCCGTCCGCCGGGCGCGCCGCGTCCACCGAGGTGCCGGCCGGCACCGCGCCCGCCGGCTCCGGCGCCCCCTCCGTCGCGTCGCCCAGGGACGCCGGCCACCACAGCCCCACGGTGCCGCCGCCCAGGGCCAGCGCGGTGGCCAGCCCGGCGGCCACGAGGACGCCCCGGCGTGGCACCGCCCCCCGTCGGCGCGCGAGCGCGCGCCGTCTCGGAGCCGCGCGTCGTCCCCGGCGTCGCCGCGTGGGCCCGGAGCCCGGCAGCACCGTGGGCAGCAGGTGCGCCACCTCGGCGGGGGCGGCCTCTCCCAGCGGGACCGGCTCGGGCCGGGCCGTCGCGTATACGGCTGCGGCGGCCTCTTCCGCGCTCGGCCGCGCCGCCGGGTCCGGGGAGAGCGCCGCATCGAGCAGCAGCGCGAGCTCGGGGGACGCTTCGGGGACCAGGACGGGCAGCGGCGCCCGATGCCCGGCGGCGCCCGGCGCCCGACCGGTGAGCGCGTACCAGCCCAGGGCGGCCCACGCATGGACGTCACTCGGCGCCCCCACCGCCGGAGACGCCCCCGGTTCCGCCCCGGCCCCCTGCACCGCGGCGAGCGCCTCGGGGGCCGCGAAGCCCGGCGTCGCCCCGGCCCCCGACGCCCCGCCGACCACCCGGGCGACGCCGAGGTCGGCGAGGGCCGGGCTGCCGTCGACGCCGAACAGGACGTTCGCCGGGGACACGTCGCCGTGCACCACCCCCTCGCGGTGAAGGCACGCGAGAGCCTGCGCGATCGGGACGAGCACGGTGACGGCCTGCCCCGGGCTCAGGGGTCCGACCCGCTGCACCATGTCCTGCAGCGTGCCGGCCGCGCGGTGCTCGGTGAGGACCCCGAGGCCCCGGTCCGTCTCCACCACCCCGAGCACGCGCAGCAGATGGGGATGCGCGACCCGTCCGGCCTGCGCCTCCGCCGCCAGGGCGTCCGGCGCCGCGCCGGCGCGGGGCACCTTCAGGGCGGACCGGACGCCCCGGCCGTCCTCGACGAGCCAGACCTCCGCCTGGGCGCCCGCGCCGAGCAGCCGGACGGGTTCCCAGCCCGGGGCGCGCGGCGCAGCCGTGCCCGGCTCCGATGACCTCCCCGGTTCGGTCTCCGGCCCGCCGCCGACGCGTCCGGCCGCGCCGCCGTCCGCCTCGTCCCAGTCCCGCATCGGTCTCCCCTCTCCGCCGCGCCGTCCGTTCCAGCCCAGGGTGCCGCATGTCCCCGAGCGTCACGGCGGTTGTCCACAGGTCCGGGCCCGAGGACTACAGTGGACGTCATGCCCGAGACACCCCTGCCGCCCCTGCGCGTGCTCGGCCTGGCGCCCGACCTGGTGGACTACCACGCCGCCTGGGACGCCCAGCGCGCCCTGCACGCGGACGTCGTCGCCGGCCGCTCCGACGGCGAATTCCTCCTCCTGGAGCACGAAGCCGTCTACACGGCCGGTCGCCGCACCGAGGACGCCGAGCGCCCCACGGACGGCGCCCCCGTCGTGGACGTGGACCGCGGCGGCAAGATCACATGGCACGGGCCGGGCCAGCTGGTCGGCTACCCCGTGGTCCGGCTGCGCGACCGTGCCCACGTCAAGGACTACGTCTGGTTCCTCGAGGAGCTGCTGATCCGCACCGCCGCCGAGTTCGGCGTCACGGCCGTCCGCGTGGACGGGCGGGCAGGCATCTGGGTCCTCGCGGACCGGGACGACGACGGCACGGCCCGCCCGGACCGCAAGGTCGGCGCCATCGGCCTGTCCATCCACGACGGCGTCTCGATGCACGGCTTCGCACTGAACTGCTCCAACTCCCTGGCCCCCTACGAGGGCATCATCGCGTGCGGCATCACGGACGCCGCCACCACCACCCTGTCGGTCGAGACGGGCCGGACCATCACCCCGGCCGACGTCGTGCCGGTGCTCACCCGTCATCTGGACGAGCTCGGGCCTGCGTACATCGCCGTCACCCCCACGGAAGGAATCCCCGCATGAGCCTCGCCCCCGAAGGACGCCGCCTGCTGCGCGTGGAGGCGCGCAACGCCGAGGTGCCCGTCGAGCGCAAGCCCGAGTGGATCAAGGCCAAGGTCCACATGGGCCCCGAGTACATCGGCCTGAAGAACAAGGTCAAGTCCGCCGGCCTGCACACCGTGTGCGAGGAGGCCGGCTGCCCCAACATCTTCGAGTGCTGGGAGGACCGCGAGGCCACGTTCCTCATCGGCGGGGACATCTGCACCCGCCGGTGTGACTTCTGCGACATCACCTCCGGCAAGCCGCGCCCCCTGGACATGGAGGAGCCGCAGAAGGTCGCCGAGAACATCCGCGAGATGGACCTGCGGTACGCCACCGTCACGGGCGTGGCCCGTGACGACCAGAAGGACGGCGCGGCGTGGCTCTACGCGGAGACCATCCGCCGCATCCACGCGCTCAACCCGGGGACCGGCGTCGAGATCCTGCCGCCGGACTTCGGCGCGGTGCCGGAGCTCGTCCAGCAGGTGTTCGACGCGCGGCCCGAGGTGTTCGCGCACAACCTGGAGACGGTGCCGCGCATCTTCAAGCGCATCCGCCCGGCCTTCACGTACGAGAAGTCCCTCCGGGTGCTCACGATGGCCAAGGCCGACGGGCTCGTGACCAAGTCCAACCTCATCCTCGGCATGGGCGAGGAGGACCACGAGATCGACCAGGCCCTGGTGGACCTGCACGAGGCCGGCTGCGACATCATCACCATCACGCAGTACGTGCGGCCCTCGAAGCTGCATCACCCCATCGACCGCTGGGTGAAGCCGCAGGAGTTCGTCCAGTGGTCCCAGCGCGCCGAGGAGATCGGCTTCCAGGGCGTCATGGCGGGCCCGCTGGTGCGCTCGTCGTACCGCGCGGGCAAGCTCTATGCGCAGGCCATGCAGCGCCTCGGCCGGGCCCTGCCGGAGAACCTGGCGCACCTGGCCGGGGAGAAGACCGCCCGCCAGGAGGCCTCCGCCGTCGTCGCCCAGATGTCCTGAGCCGCCCGACTAGACTGGACCCCGTCATGACGAAGAACAGCCAGCCCCCCGCGTCCTCCTCCGGCTCCACCTCCGCCACGCTCAAGGAGGTCAAGGCCATGCAGCGCGAGCGTCGCCTCCGCGAGAAGGAGCAGGCGAAGGCCCAGCGCCGGGACAAGCGCGCCACGAAGGGCCCGGGCGTGATCTCCCAGCTCAAGCAGGCCTACGCCATGACCAAGGCGCACGACCCCAAGGTCGGACTGTGGATGCTGCTGGCCTTCCTGGGCGCCCTGGTCGTCGGCCTCGTCATCGGCCTCCTGCTGGACAACTGGATCACGTGGCTGCTCATCGCGATCCCGTTCGGTGTGCTCGCCGCCGTCGTCATCCTGAACCGGAAGGCGCGCCGCGCCGGGTTCGCCCAGCTCGAGGGCCGCCCCGGCGCCGCCGGCGCCGCGCTCTCCACGCTGGGCCGCGGCTGGATCGTGTCCGAGCAGCCGGCCGCCGTGAACCCGAAGACCCAGGACCTCGTCTACCGCGCCGTGGGCCGGCCGGGCGTCGTGCTGGTGACGGAGGGCCCCTCCCCCCGCGTCGCCGCGCTGGTGGTCAAGGAGGAGAAGGCCATGCGCCGCTTCCTGCCCGGCGTGCCCGTCACCGTGGTGGAGTCCGGCAACGGCCAGGGCCAGGTCCCGCTGCACGAGCTGCCCGGCACGCTCAAGGGCATGAAGAAGGCCCTCACGGCGCAGGAGGTCCAGGCCGTGGACAAGCGTCTGACCGCGCTCAACACCAACCGGCTGCCCATCCCCAAGGGCGTCGACCCGAACAAGGTGCGCCCGAGCCGGCGCGCCATGCGCGGCCGCTGAGCGCCGACGCACCCGCGCGAAAGGGGGGGCGCCCCGCCGAGGATTCGGCGGGGCGCCCCCCTTTCGTCGTGTCCGGCCTCGCGTCGAGTCGGATCCGGCGTCGTCCGGCGCGGGCCGGTGCGCTCACATGCGGATCTCGACGGTGCCGGCGACCTTGTCGTGCATGCCGCGGCCGTCCGGGCCGACGACGACGGCCGGCAGCACGAGGCACAGCAGCGCCGTGCGCACCACCACGCGGTGCACGGGGGCGGTCCGGCCGCCGAGGCGCACCACCTGGGTGCGGCACACGGCCTTGCCCACGGTGGTGGCCAGCAGGGTGATGCCCAGGATGTGCATGGTGGCGAAGACCATCAGGGTGGCGATCGCGTCGGAGTCGAAGAGCAGCCAGGACACGCCCAGGGCCAGGAACCAGTCGATCACGAGGGCGACGGCGCGGCGGGCCGCAGTGGCCATCGAGGTCGGGCCGTGCTCGGGCAGGCCCAGCAGGTCCCCCGGCCAGCGGCCGCCGGCCAGGCCGCCGCCCGGACCGTCCACCCAGCCGGCGAGGTCGCGCCGGGTGATCAGCGGCTCGTCGCGGCGGGTCGGTTCGGGCTCTTGCGCGGGGTCGGGTGCTCTGCGTGCCACCGGCCCAGCCTACCGGCGCGGAACCGCGAGGCTCGCCGTGGGGCGTCACCGACGCCCACGGAGGCCGCCGGGCAAGTAGGGTGATGACACCCGCCACGCCAGCGCCGCCGTGCCGGACATGCCACCATCGTCACGACCACAGGAGCGCACCATGTTCACCTCCCCCGCGGACGTCCTCGCGTACATCAAGGATGAGGGGATCGAGTTCGTCGACGTCCGCTTCACCGACCTCCCCGGCATGCAGCACCACTTCAACGTGCCCGCCTCGAGCGTCGACGAGGACTTCTTCGTCACGGGCCAGCTCTTCGACGGCTCCTCGATCCGGGGCTTCGCCGGCATCGCCGAGTCCGACATGCAGCTCATCCCGGACGTCGCGACGGCCTTCGTGGACCCCTTCCGGGTCCGCAAGACCCTCACGATGAACTTCTCCATCGTGAACCCCCGCACCGGCGAGCCCTACCTGCGCGACCCGCGCGGCGTGGCCCAGCGCGCGGAGGCCTACCTGAGCTCCTCCGGCATCGCCGACACGGCGTTCTTCGCCCCCGAGGCCGAGTTCTTCATCTTCGAGGACGTCCGCTACGAGTCCTCCCCCCGCGGCTCGTTCTACGCCGTGGACTCGGACGAGGCCTGGTGGAACGCCTCCCGCGAGGACGAGGGCGGCAACCTGAGCCACAAGACCGGCCTCAAGGGCGGCTACTTCCCCGTCTCCCCCACGGACAAGCAGGCCGACCTGCGCGACGAGATCTGCTCGGTCCTGGCCGAGGTCGGCCTCGAGGTAGAGCGCTCCCACCACGAGGTGGGCGCCGCGGGCCAGGCGGAGATCAACTACCGCTTCAACACGCTGACCCACTCGGCGGACGACCTGCAGAAGTTCAAGTACGTCGTCAAGAACGTCGCCAACATGTTCGGCAAGTCCGCGACCTTCATGCCCAAGCCCGTCTTCGGCGACAACGGCTCCGGCATGCACTGCCACCAGTCCCTGTGGAACGGCGGCGAGCCGCTGTTCTTCGACGAGAAGGGCTACGCGAACCTCTCGGACACCGCCCGCTGGTACATCGGCGGCCTGCTGAAGCACGCCTCCGCGGTCCTGGCCTTCACCAACCCCACGGTGAACTCCTACCGCCGCCTGGTGCCGGGCTTCGAGGCCCCCGTGAACATGGTTTACTCGCAGGGCAACCGCTCGGCGGGCATCCGCATCCCGATCACCGGCTCCAACCCGAAGGCCAAGCGCATCGAGTTCCGCGCCCCGGACGCCTCGGGCAACCCGTACCTCGCGTTCGCCGCGCAGCTGATGGCCGGCCTGGACGGCATCCGCAACCGCATCGAGCCGGCCGAGCCGATCGACAAGGACCTCTACGAGCTGCCGGCCGAGGAGGCCGCCGACATCCAGAAGGCACCCGCCACCCTGGACGAGGCCCTGAACGCCCTCGAGGAGGACCACGAGTTCCTCCTGGCCGGCGACGTGTTCACCGAGGAGCTGATCGAGACCTGGATCGCGTACAAGCGCGAGATGGAGATCGCCCCGCTGGCCCTGCGCCCGAACCCCTACGAGTTCGAGCTGTACTACTCGGTCTGATCCGCCCGCCGCGGCCCCGACGACGGCCGTTCGTCTCCCACGCCGGAGGCGGGCGGCCGTCGTCGTGCCCGGCCGCGGAATAGTCCGGGGCCGGTGGGCGCTGGATCTGTGGAGACCTCCGCCCGGCCGGGCGGCCCGCAGACCAGGAGCACCATGACCGAGCACACCGCCCCCACCCCCCTGCCGCTGTCCCTGCTGGACCTCGCCCTCGTCCGCGACGGCGCCCCGATGGGCGAAGCCTTCGCCGAATCCGTGGAGCAGGCCCGCGTCGCCGAGGCCGCCGGCTTCCGGCGCGTCTGGTACGCGGAGCACCACAACATGCCCTCCATCGCCTCCTCCGCCACGGCCGTACTCATCGCGCACGTGGCCGCGCACACCGACTCGATCCGCCTCGGCTCCGGCGGCGTCATGCTGCCCAACCACTCGCCGCTGGTGATCGCCGAGCAGTTCGGCACCCTGGCCGAGCTGCACCCCGGCCGCATCGACCTGGGCCTGGGTCGCGCCCCCGGCACCGACCAGCGGACGCTGCAGGCGCTGCGCCGGGATCCGTCGGCGGCCGAGCGCTTCCCGCAGGACGTGCTCGAGCTGCAGGGCTACCTCACCGGCCAGAGCCTGATCCCCGGCATCGACGCCTACCCCGGCAAGGGCACCAACGTGCCGCTGTACATCCTCGGCTCCTCGGCGTTCGGCGCCCAGCTGGCCGCGCAGCTCGGCCTGGGCTACGCGTTCGCGAGCCACTTCGCACCGCAGATGCTCGAGCATGCGGCGCGCCTGTACCGGGAGCACTTCGAGCCCTCCGAGGCCCTCGCGGAGCCGCACTTCATCGCGGCGGCCAACGTGATCGCCGCGGACACCGAGGAGGTGGCCGAGCGGGAGTGGCAGGCCGCGCAGCGGGCGCGCATCCGGATGATGCTCGGCCGGGGCCGCACCCTCACCGACGACGAGGTCGAGATGCTGCTGCACTCCCCCGCCGGTCAGCAGGTGCTCGGGATGCTCGAGTGCACGGCCGTGGGCACCGGCCCGACGACGGCGGCGTGGCTGCACGACTTCGCGGCGCGGGTCCAGGCGGACGAGCTGATCATCACGACGGCGGCCCAGGACGCCGGCGTGCGGCGACGCACCCTGGAGCTGCTCGGGGAGCACGTCGTGCGCGCCTGAGCCGGCGCTCGTGACACCGGAGCACGGCCGGCCCGCCACCCCGTCGAGGTGGCGGGCCGGCGTCGTTCAGAGCCCGTAGAACCGGGTCTCGAACACCTGACGGGCCAGGCGGGTCACCCGCAGGTAGCGCTCCTCGAGCTCCCCGCCGGTCGTGCCCACCCCGCTGAGGCGGGCCACGGCCTCGAGGTCGCGCATGTTCGTGGGCAGCACGTCCGAGACCTTGCCCGTCCACAGCAGCAGGGCGGCGCGGATCCGGGTGGCCAGCAGCCACGCCTCCTCCAGCACGGCGACCTCGGCCTCGGGCAGCAGCCCGTGCCGGGCGATCGCCCGCAGGGCCGGCAGCGTGCCGGTGACCCGCAGGTCCTCGACCTCTCCCGCGTGGCGCAGCTGCAGGGACTGCACCAGCCACTCCACGTCCGAGAGCCCGCCGCGGCCGAGCTTGACGTGCCGGGAGGGGTCCGCGCCGCGGGGCAGGCGCTCGGCCTCCACACGGGCCTTGATGCGCCGGATCTCCCGCGCGTCCGCGGTGGTCAGGTCCCCGGCGTAGCGGACCCCGTCGGCCCACCGCCGGAAGTCGGTGGCCAGGTCGTCGTCGCCGGCCAGGGGCCGGGCGCGCAGCAGCGCCTGACGCTCCCACATCTCCGCCCAGCGCCCGTAGTACTCCCGGTACGAGTCCAGGGTGCGCACGAGCGGCCCCTGGCGCCCCTCGGGGCGCAGGTCGGCGTCCACCTCGAGCGGCCGCTCGCCGGGCAGCGGCGGGGTCGCGGGGCGGTGCAGCAGGGACATCAGCGTCCGCACGACCTCCTCGGCCTGCTCGCGCGCCCGCCCCTCGTCGACGCCGGGGCGTGGCCGGTGCACGAACAGGGCGTCGAGGTCCGAGCCGTAGGTGATCTCCCGGCCGCCCTGGCGGCCCATGGCCACCACGAGCACGTCGGTGAGCGGGTCGGCGTCCCCGACGACGGCGCGCGAGGCCACGCGCAGGGCGCCGACGACGGTGATCTGGTCGATGTCCGACAGGGCCCCGGTGACGGCCTCGAGGTCCAGCAGCCCCGAGATGTCCGCCAGGGCCACGCGCAGGGTCTCGCTGCGGCGCACCTGCCGCACGTGGCGGACGGCGGCCGGGGCCTCCTGCGCGGCCACGCGGCGGTCGAGCCGCGCGTCGACCTGGCGCCAGAGCTGTATGGCGCCCCGGGGGTCGAGCTCCCGGTCGTCCCCCACCCAGGCCACGGCCTCGGGCGAGTGCTCGAGCAGGTCCCCCACGAACCGGGAGCCGGACAGGACTAGGCACAGCCGCCGGGCGGCGTCCGAGGAGTCGCGGAGCATCCGCAGATACCAGGCCGTGCCGCCGAGCGACTCGGAGAGCCGGCGGAAGGCGAGCAGGCCGCCGTCGGGGTCGGCGCCCCGCGCGAACCACCCGAGCATGGCCGGCAGCAGCTGCCGCTGGACCGCGGCCCGGCGCGAGACGCCCTGCGTGAGGGCCTCGATGTGCCGCAGGGCGCCCTGCGGGTCGCGGTAGCCCAGCGCCGCCAGGCGGTCGCGGACGGCCTCCGCGGACAGCCGCACGTCCTCGGCGGACAGGGCGGCCGTCGTCGACAGCAGCGGCCGGTAGAACACGGTCTCGTGGAGACCGCGCACGGCGCGGCGCACGCGCGTGAACTCGGCCTGGAGGTCCTCGCCGGTGGCGGGGCCCCGGTCGGCGGCGCCGCGCATCGACCGGGCGACGACGCGGCGGGCCTCTTCCTTGACCGGCATCAGGTGGGTGCGCCGCAGGTGCACGAGCTGGATGCGGTGCTCGAGGGTGCGCAGCCACCGGTAGTGCTCGTCGAACGCCCGCGCGTCTCGCGTGGTGACGTAGGAGGCGGCGTGCAGCGCCCGCACCGCGTCGAGCGTGCCGCGCACCCGCAGCGACTCGTCCGCACGGCCGTGCACGAGCTGGAGCAGCTGGGCCGTGAACTCGACGTCGCGCAGGCCGCCGGGCCCGAGCTTGATCTCCCGCTCGCGCTCCGCGGGGGCGAGGGTGTCCAGGACCCGGGCGCGCATGGCCCGGACGGACTCGACGAACCCGTCGCGCGCGGAGGACTCCCACACCCGGGGCCAGATTTCCGCGATGTAGCGCTCGCCGAGCTGTGGCGAGCCCGCGATGGGGCGGGCCTTGAGCAGGGCCTGGAACTCCCAGCCGTGGGCCCAGCGGCGGTAGTACTCGGCGTGGGACTCCACGGTGCGGCTCAGGGCGCCGTCCTTGCCCTCGGGACGCAGGTTGGCGTCGACTTCCCACAGTCCCGGCTCGGGGGCCGCGCCCTGGATCACGCGGCCGATGCCCGCGGCCAGCTCGGCCGCGAGCGCGGCGGCGCGCGGCCCGTCCGGGACCTCGGCGTCGGGGTCCGCGCCGTCCGCGGCCTCGCGGACGGCGTGGGCGAACACGACGTCCACGTCTGAGACGTAGTTGAGTTCGCCGGCGCCGCACTTGCCCATGCCGATCACGGCGAGGTCCACGCGGTCCACCACGGGGCCCTCCCGCTCGGTGAGGACGGCCCGTGAGACGGCGAGCGCCGCGTCCACGGTGGCGCCGGCCAGGTCCGCGAGCCAGCGGCCCACCGAGGGCATGGCCGCCGTGGGCTCGGCGGAGTCGAGGTCGCGCAGGGCGATCGCGGCCAGCTGGCGGCGGTAGGCGCGGCGCAAGGCGACGGCGGCGTCCTTGCCGGTGACGGCCGCGAGGGGGCGGTCGGCGTCCGGGTCGGCGCCCACCGAGTCCAGGAGCAGGCGGCGCAGGGCGGCGGACGCATCACCCCAGGGCTCGCCGGCGGTCGGGTCGGGCTGGGCGAGGGCGGGCGCGGTGGCGGCGGCCGCGTCCGGGTCGAGGACGAGGTCCAGTTGCTCGGGACGGCGGATGAGGAACTCGCCGAGGGCCTCGGAGGCGCCGAGCAGCCGCAGCAGGCGGGCCGTCGTCTCGGGGTCCCGGAGGGCGTGGTGGACGCGGGGCTCGCGCTCGGCCAGGCGCACCCACAGCAGCAGGGCCCGGTCGGGATCGGCGGCGTGGCCGAGGAGCTCGACGAGGGGACGCACGTCCACGCCCTCGAACTCGGGCGAGGTGAGCAGCGTCTGCACGCGGCCGGCGTCGGCGACGCCGGCGTGCGCGAGGGTGCGGCGGTCCGGGGCGTCGGCGGTCGCCGCGTCGGGCAGGGCGGACACGGCCGGCGCCTCAGAGGCCGGAGAGGTAGCGCCGCAGCTCGTACGGCGTGACCTCCACCCGGTAGTCGTCCCACTCCTGGCGCTTGTTGCGCAGCAGGGCGTCGAAGACGTGCTCGCCCAGAACGGAGGCGACGAACTCGGACTCCTCGGCGGCGCGCAGGGCGTCGTGCAGGGTGCCGGGCAGGGGGACGTGGCCGAGCACGCGCCGCTCGTGGGTGGTGAGCGCGCTGACGTCCTCGGCGGCGGACTCGGGCAGCTCGTAGCCCTCCTCGATGCCCTTCAGGCCGGCGGCCAGCAGCAGCGCGTAGGCCAGGTACGGGTTGGCCGAGGCGTCGATGCCGCGGTACTCGATGCGGGCGGAGCCGGCCTTGTCCGGCTTGTACAGGGGCACGCGCACGAGCGCGGAACGGTTGTTGTGGCCCCAGGAGACGTACGAGGGCGCCTCGCCGCCGCCCCACAGGCGCTTGTAGGAGTTCACGAACTGGTGGGTGACGGCGCTGATCTCCACGGAGTGGCGCAGCAGGCCCGCGATGAACCGGCGGCCCGTCACGGAGAGCCGGAACTCGTCCGCGGGGTCGTAGAAGGCGTTGGAGTCGCCCTCGAAGAGGGAGATGTGGGTGTGCATGCCCGAGCCGGGGTGCTCGGAGAACGGCTTGGGCATGAACGTGGCGTACGTGCCCTGGGCGGCGGCGACCTCCTTGACGACGGTCCGGAACGTCATCACGTTGTCCGCCGTCGTGAGCGCGTCCGCCGCGCGCAGGTCGATCTCGTTCTGGCCGGGGCCGTTCTCGTGGTGGCTGAACTCGACGGAGATGCCCATCCCCTCGAGGAGGCTGACGGCGTCGCGGCGGAAGTCGGCCGCGTCGGAGCCGGGCACGTTGTCGAAGTAGCCCGCGCGGTCCACGGGCACCGGCTCCCCGTCCGGGCCGGGCTGGTCCGACTGGAGGAGGTAGAACTCGATCTCCGGGTGGGTGAAGCACGTGAAGCCCCGGTCGGCGGCCCGGTCCAGCACGCGGCGCAGCACGTGCCGCGGGTCGGCGGGGGCGGGGCGGCCGTCCGGGGTGAGCACGTCGCAGAACATCCGGGAGCTCTGTCCCTGGTCGCCGCGCCACGGCAGGATCTGGAAGGTCGAGGGGTCGGGCTGCAGCAGCATGTCCGACTCGGAGA
Organism: Micrococcus luteus; assembly: GCF_014138885.1. Classification (NCBI taxonomy): domain Bacteria; kingdom Bacillati; phylum Actinomycetota; class Actinomycetes; order Micrococcales; family Micrococcaceae; genus Micrococcus; species Micrococcus luteus. The sequence goes on along the minus strand of NZ_JACJIK010000001.1, from coordinate 62,495 downwards.
TGCGGGTGTATCCGTCGATCGAGGAGCCGTCGAAGCCCAGGCCCTCCGTGAAGGCGTTCTCCACCTCGGCCGGAGACAGGGCCACCGACTTCAGGGTGCCGATCACGTCCGTGAACCAGAGCCGGACGAACCTGACGTCCCGGTCCTCGATGGTGCGGAGCACGTAGTCCTGCTGTCGATCCATGCCGCCACTCTAGACGCGCCGCGTAGACTCCGGCCCATGTCTGCTCCCCAGTCCCCCCGGCAGCCTGACGACACCGCCCCCTACGGTCCGCCCGCCCCGTCCCGGTACCGGACGGTCCACCTGCAGCGGGCCAAGGACGAGGGCCGGCGCTTCGCGATGCTCACCACCTACGACGCGATGACGGCGGCCCTGTTCGACGAGGCCGGCGTCGAGGTGCTGCTCGTGGGCGACTCGGTGGGCAACACCATGCTGGGCCACCCGACCACCCTGCCGGTCACCCTGGACCAGATGATCCTGTTCACCCAGGCCGTGGTGCGCGGTGCCGAGCGTGCCCTCGTGGTCGCGGACCTGCCCTTCGGCTCGTACGAGGCCTCCCCGCGGCAGGCCGTCGAGTCGGCCGTCCGCCTCGTGAAGGAGTCCGGCGCGCACGCCGTCAAGGTGGAGGGCGACGAGCGCTTCGCCGAGCACGTGGCCGCGATGACGGCCGCCGGCGTCGCGGTCATGGCCCACATCGGCTTCACCCCGCAGTCCGAGCACGTGCTCGGCGGCTACCGGGTGCAGGGCCGCGGCGCGGGGGCGGCCGAGCGGATGACCGTGTCGGCCCAGGCCCTCGAGGCCGCGGGGGCGTTCGCCGTCCTGATGGAGATGGTCCCCTCGGACGTCGCCGCCGCCGTCGACGCCGCACTGCGGGTGCCCACCGTGGGCATCGGCGCGGGCCCGGGCACCACGGGCCAGGTGCTCGTGTGGCAGGACATGCTCGGTCTACGCGAGGGACGGGTGCCCCGGTTCGTCCGTCAGTACGCCCGCCTGCACGAGGTCGTGGGTGAGGCGGTCCGGGCCTATCGCGCGGACGTGCTCGACGGCGCGTTCCCGGCCCCGGAGCACGGCTTCGAGGGCTGAACCCGCCCTGTGAGACGACCGGGCCACCGTCCCGAGGGACGGGGGCCCGGTGTCGTCCGGCGTCGCGGTCAGGAGGCGTCGTCGACGGGACGGCTGTCCCAGTCGTCGTCGCGCGCGTCCTCCGCGTCGGCGGCCTCGTTGTTCGCCCGCACGCGGTCCATCGCGGCCTGGGCCTCCTCACGGGTGCCGAACGGGCCCAGCAGCTGGGACCAGTCCGACTGGGCGCCCACCTCCACCTGATGCGTGTTGACGTTGTACCAGAACTCGCTCGTCTCGGTCATGGGGGCCACAATAGCCGGGCCGATAGGCTGGAGGACATGTCCCAGCGTCAGAACCCCGCCGTCCCGTCCAGCCACAACGGTCCCCGCCCCGCGGGCCCCACCGCACCGGAGCCCGGGTCGCTCGCCCCCGTCGGCACTCTGACGCCCGGGGCCCCGTCCCCCGCCCCGCCCGTGCCGGCCGCGATCCCGCGCCCCGAGTACGTCGGCAAGGCCACCCCGGACGAGGGCAACGCCTCGGACGTCTACGACGCCGCCGGCATCGAGCGGATCCGCGCCGCCGGCCGCCTGGCCGCGCAGGCCATGGAGCACACCGCCGCCCACATCCGCCCGGGCGTCACCACGGACGAGCTGGACCGGATCGCGCACGCCTTCCTCGTGGAGCGCGGCGCCTACCCGTCCTGCCTGGGCTACCGCGGCTTCCCGCGGTCCATCTGCACCTCGATCAACGAGGTCATCTGCCACGGCATCCCGGACGGCACCGTCCTGGAGGACGGGGACATCGTCAACCTGGACATCACCGCGTACCTGGACGGCGTCCACGGGGACCACAACCGCACCTACCTGGTCGGCGACGTGGACGAGGAGTCCCGGCTGCTCGTCGAGCGCACCGAGGAGGCCCTGCGCCGCGGCATCCGCGCCGTGAAGCCCGGCCGTCAGGTCAACGTGATCGGCCGCGCCATCGAGTCCTACGCCAAGCGCTTCGGCTACGGCGTGGTGCGCGACTTCATCGGCCACGGCGTGGGCGTGGACTTCCACTCCGGCCTCGTGATCCCCCACTACGACGCGGCCCCGGCCCACGACCGCCTGCTCGTGCCCGGCATGGTGTTCACCATCGAGCCGATGCTCACCCTCGGCACGATCGAGTGGGACCAGTGGGACGACGGCTGGACCGTGGTGACCCGCGACCGCCGTCGCACCGCGCAGTTCGAGCACACGATCGTGGTCACGGACGACGGCGCGGAGATTCTCACGCTGCCGTGACCCGGCACTAAGCTGGGGGCCGTGACGACGCACACCAGCACCGCCCAGCGCTCCTCCAAGTACCCCACGACGATCGGCATCGACGTCGGGGGGACCGGCATGAAGGGCGGCCTGGTCCGCCTCGGGTCGGGGCCGAAGGCGGGCACCCTGCGCGGGGACCGCTTCCGCATCCCCACGCCGCAGCCGGCCATGCCCGAGCCCGTGGCGGCGACCCTGGCGGCCATCACCGCCGAGCTCGACGGGCGCGAGAAGGCGCCGAAGCCCTCCGCCCCGCTGGGTGTGTGCTTCCCCTCGATCGTCAAGGACGGGGTGTGCCTGTCCGCGAACAACATCGACCACTCGTGGATCGGCACGGACCTGCGCGGCACGTTCGAGGAGCACCTGCGCCGCCCCGTGACCGTGGTCAACGACGCCGACGCGGCCGGCCTCGCGGAGGCCCGCTACGGGGCCGGGCGGGGCGTGCGCGGCCTGGTGCACGTGATCACCCTCGGCACCGGCATCGGCGGCGCGATGATCCACGACGGCGTGCTCGTCCCGAACTTCGAGGTCGGCTCCCTGGAGCTCGACGGCGTGATGGCCGAGTCGCGGGCCTCCGCGAAGGCCCGGGAGCGCGATCAGCTCAGCTGGGCCGAGTACGCCGAGCGACTGCAGCGCTTCTTCTCCCACGTGGAGCGGATCTTCTCGCCCGACCTGTTCATCGTCGGCGGCGGCATCTCCAAGCGGCCGGACGACTACCTGCCGCTGCTGCGCCTGCGCACCCCGATCGTCCCGGCCCAGCTGCAGAACAACGCGGGCATCGTGGGCGCCGCCCTGGCCGCGCACGGCTCGCTCGCCGACGGCAACTGAGGGCGCAGACACCGAGGGCGGTTCCGGCTTCCCCTCCGGAACCGCCCTCGGCAGTCTTGCCGGGCCGACCGAGGTCGGCCCGGGGATCACTGTAGCGTCTGGAGGCCGTGCGCACCACTGCACCGTCGATCCCGGCGGCGCCGTCGCATCGGCCCAGGTCAGCGGGTGAACAGCCGCGGCTGCACGGCGGGACGGCCGCGGTCGTCCCCGTCACCGGCCCGGAGCTCCGCGATGGCCTCCTCGAAGTCGTCGAGGGACTCGAAGTCCCGGTAGACGGAGGCGAAGCGCAGGAAGGCCACCTGGTCGAGACGGCGCAGCGGATCGAGGATGGCCAGGCCGACGTCGTGGGCGTCCACCTCGGCGTTGCCCGTGGCACGGACCGTCTCCTCGACCTCCTGGGCGAGCATGGCCAGGTCGTCGCTCGTCACCGGCCGCCCCTGGCACGCCTTCCGGACGCCGTTGATCACCTTGGAGCGGTCGAACGGCTCCGCCACCCCGGAGCGCTTGACGACGGTCAGGGCGGTGGTCTCCATGGTGGTGAACCGCTTGCCGCAGGCCTGACACTGCCGACGCCGACGGATGGCGGAGCCGTCGTCGAGGGAGCGCGAGTCGACCACGCGCGAGTCCTCATGGCGGCAGAACGGGCAGTGCATCAGCTCTCTCCTCCTGGGCGGGGCACTCCCATGCTACGTCCGCTCAGCCGAGGCAGGCCGGACCCAGCAGGATCTTGAGGTCGCCGAACAGCGCCGGGTTCGGGCTCACCCGGAACTGCGGGCCCAGCTGGAACTCCTGCGTGGCACGCTGGCCCACCAGGGACAGCCGCACCTCCGAGGAGCCCTCGTGGGTGCGCAGCACGTCCGCCAGCTGGCCCATGACCTGCTCCGTGGCCTTGAACGCGGGCAGCGTGATCCGCACGGGGCCGCCGGGGCCGTCCGAGAGCTCCGGGATGGTCAGCTCCATCGCCGACAGGGACACCGACCCGTCGTCCCGGCGCTGCACCCTGCCCTTGACGGCGACGACGAGGTCCTCGGCCAGCATCATCGCGATGGGCGCATACACCTGGCCGAAGAACATGACGTCCATCGAGCCGCCGAGGTCCTCGATCTCGCAGCGCGCGTACGCGTTGCCCGAGGACTTGGCGATGCGGCGCTCGAGCGTGGTGATCAGGCCCGCGATGGTGACGATCGCGCCGTCGGCGGGCCCGTCGTCGTCGAGCACGCGGGTGATCTGGACGTCGGCGTGCTGGGCCAGGACGCCGTCGAGGCCCTGCAGCGGATGGTCGGACACGTACAGGCCCAGCATCTCGCGCTCGAACGCGAGCTTCTCCTTCTTCGCCCACTCCGGCAGGTCCGGGACGGCGACGCCGTCCGCGGCGTCGGAGTCGTCCTCGTCGCCGCCGCCGAGCGCGAACAGGTCGAAGGTGAACTCGCCGTGATCCTCCTTGCGCTTCTGCGCCACGGTGGCGTCCACGGCCTCCTCGTGCACGGCCAGCAGGGCGCGGCGGGCGTAGCCGAGGGAGTCGAAGGCGCCGGCCTTGATCATGGACTCGATGGTGCGCTTGTTGCACACCACGAGCGGCACCTTCGCCAGGAAGTCGCCGAAGCCCGTGTACGAGCCCTTGTCCTCGCGCGCCTGGACCATGCCCTTGACCACGTTGGCGCCCACGTTGCGGACGGCGCCCATGCCGAAGCGGATGTCCCGGCCGACGGGGGTGAAGGTCAGGTGGGACTCGTTCACGTCCGGGGGCAGCACCGTGATGCCCATGTGGCGGCACTCGTTGAGGTACATGGCCAGCTTGTCCTTGTCGTCGCCCACCGAGGTGAGCAGCGCCGCCATGTACTCCGCCGGGTAGTGCGCCTTGAGGTAGGCCGTCCAGTAGGAGACCAGGCCGTAGGCGGCCGAGTGCGCCTTGTTGAACGCGTAGTCCGAGAAGGGCAGCAGGATGTCCCACAGGGCCTTCACCGCGGCCTCCGAGTAGCCGCGGTCCAGCATGCCCTGGTGGAACGCCTCGTACTGCTTGTCCAGCTCCGACTTCTTCTTCTTGCCCATCGCGCGGCGCAGGATGTCGGCCTGGCCGAGCGAGTAGCCCGCCACCTTCTGGGCGATCGCCATGACCTGCTCCTGATACACGATCAGGCCGTAGGTGGTGTCCAGGATCTCCCGCAGCGGCTCCTCCAGCTCCGGGTGGATCGGGGTGATCTCCTGCTGCCCGTTCTTGCGCAGCGCGTAGTTGGTGTGCGAGTTCGCGCCCATGGGGCCGGGGCGGTACAGGGCGATGGTCGCCGAGATGTCCTCGAAGTTGTCCGGGCGCATCATCTTCAGCAGCGAGCGCATGGGGCCGCCGTCGAGCTGGAACACGCCGAGGGTGTCGCCGCGGGCCAGCAGCTCGTAGGCCGCCGGGTCGTCCACGTCGAGGGTCTCCAGGTCCAGGTCCACGCCCTGGTTCGCCTTCACGTTCTCGAGCGCGTCCGAGATGATCGTGAGGTTGCGCAGCCCCAGGAAGTCCATCTTGATCAGGCCCAGGGACTCCGCCATCGGGTAGTCGAACTGGGTGATGACCTGGCCGTCCTGGAGACGACGCATGATCGGGATGACGTCGATCACCGGCACCGAGGACATGATCACGCCGGCCGCGTGCACGCCCCACTGCCGCTTCAGACCCTCGAGACCCTTGGCGGTCTCGAAGACCTCCTTCGCCACCGGGTCCGTGGCGATCAGCTCGCGGAAGGGCGCGGCCTCCCCGTAGCGCGGGGCCGCGGGGTCCTCGATGTCCTTGAGCGGGATGTCCTTGGCCATCACCGCCGGCGGCAGCGCCTTGGTGAGGGACTCGCCCATCGAGAACGGCTGGTCCATCACGCGGGCCGAGTCCTTCAGGGCCTGCTTGGTCTTGATGGTGCCGTACGTGACGATCATGGTGACGCGCTCGTCGCCGTACTTGCGGGTGACGTAGTCGATCACCTCGGAGCGACGGCGGTCGTCGAAGTCGACGTCGAAGTCGGGCATGGACACGCGGTCCGGGTTGAGGAACCGCTCGAAGATCAGCCCGTGCTTGAGCGGGTCCAGGTCCGTGATGCGCAGCGCGTACGCCACCATCGATCCGGCGCCCGAGCCACGGCCCGGGCCCACCCGGATGCCGTTCTCCTTGGCCCAGTTGATGAAGTCGGCCACGACGAGGAAGTACCCGGGGAAGCCCATCGAGATGATGACGTCCAGCTCGTAGTCCGCCTGCTTGCGCACGTGGTCCGGCACGCCGTCCGGGTAGCGGTAGGCCAGACCGGAGGCGACCTCCTTGATGAGCCAGCTGGTCTCGTCCTCGCCCTCCGGCGTGGGGAAGACCGGCATGTAGTTGGCCTTCGTGTCGAACTCGACCTCGCACCGCTCGGCGATGAGCAGCGTGTTGTCGCAGGCCTCGGGCAGCTCCGCGAAGAGCTCGCGCATCTGCCGCGGGGACTTCAGGTAGTACTCCGTGCCGGAGAACGCGAAGCGGGAGCCGCCCTGGTCGTAGCTGGGCTCGTTGAGCTTCGAGCCCGACTGCAGGGCCAGCAGCGCCTCGTGCGCCTTGGCGTCGTGCTCGTGGGTGTAGTGCAGGTCGTTCGTGGCCACGAACGGCAGGCCCAGGTCCTTGGCGAGCCGGCGCAGGTCGGTCATCACCCGGCGCTCGATGTCGAGGCCGTGGTGCATGATCTCGCAGTAGTAGTTGTCCTTGCCGAAGATGTCCCGGAAGTCCGAGGCCGCCTGCATCGCCTCCCGGTACTGGCCCAGGCGCAGGCGCGTCTGCACCTCGCCGGAGGGGCAGCCCGTGGTGGCGATCAGGCCCTTCGAGTACTGGCTCAGCAGCTCCCGGTCCAGCCGCGGCCACTTGGCGTACACCGAGTCCAGCGAGGCGATCGAGCCCATCCGGAACAGGTTGTGCATCCCCTCGGTGGTCTCGCTCAGCAGCGTCATGTGCGTGTACGCACCGCCGCCGGACACGTCGTCCCCCCGCTGGTGGGGCTCGCCCCAGCGGGTCTTCTCCTTGTCCGTGCGGTGCTGCTGCCCGGGGGCCACGTAGGCCTCGAGCCCGATGATCGGCTTGACGCCCGCCGCCTTCGCCTTGGACCAGAAGTCGTAGGCGCCGAAGAGGTAGCCGTGGTCCGTGATGGCCAGCGAGTCCATGCCCAGCCGCTGGGCCTCGGCGAACAGGTCGTCCAGCTTCGCGGCGCCGTCGAGCATGGAGTACTCGGTGTGCGTGTGCAGGTGGACGAAGCCGCCGTCCTTCACGGCGTCGGGGCGGGCGTCGGCGGACACGGTCATGCGGGGTGGGCCTTTCGACGGGGAGGACGGCGGGGCCGCACCAGCCTACTCGTGGTGCCCGGGCGGCGGGGCCGGACCGGGACGGGGGTCACGTCGACGGCGCCGGTCAGTCCTCGTCGCCGCGCAGCGCCGCCAGGGCGTGGGCGAGGTCGTCCGGATACGGGGAGGTGATCGTCACCGGCTCCCCCGTGACCGGGTGCGGGAACGCCAGCCGGTGGGCGTGCAGCCACTGGCGGGTCAGCCCGAGTTCGGCCGCCAGGCGCGGATCCGCCCCGTACGTGAGGTCGCCGACGCACGGGTGGCGCAGCGCCGAGGTGTGCACGCGGATCTGGTGGGTGCGCCCGGTCTCCAGGTGGACCTCGAGCAGGGTGGCCCGGCCGAACACCTCGAGCGTCTCGTAGTGGGTCACGGACGGCCGGCCGTCCTCGAGCACCGCGAACTTCCAGTGGTGGCCGGGATGCCGCCCGATGGGCGCGTCCACGGTGCCGCTCAGCGGGTCCGGGATGCCCTGGACCACGGCGTGGTAGACCTTCTCCGGCACGCGCTCGCGGAACTGGTCCTTCATGGCCGTGTAGGCGCGCTCGGTCTTGGCCACGACCATGACCCCGGTGGTGCCGACGTCGAGCCGGTGCACGATCCCCTGGCGCTCGGGGGCGCCCGAGGTGGTGATGTCGTAGCCGAGGGCGGCCAGGGCGCCCACCACGGTGGGCCCGACCCAGCCGGGCGAGGGGTGTGCGGCCACGCCGGTGGGCTTGTCCACGGCCACCAGGTCCTCGTCCTCGTACAGGATGCTCAGCGCGTCCACGCGCTCTGCCCTCACTTCCAGGGGGTCGGGGTCGTCGGGGACGTCGACGGCGAGGGTCTCCCCCGCCACGGCCTTCGCGGACTTGGCCAGGACGCGGTCCCGACGGCCGGAGCGCGACTCGGCCCGCACCAGGCCCCGGGTGAACCAGTCCGCCAGCAGCGAGCGGGAGACGCCGAACGCGTCGGCGAGCACCGCGTCGACCCGCCGGCCCGCCTCGGCCTCGGTGACCTCGAGCCGCTCGGTCAGTCCCGGTCTCATGCCCATGTCCTCACGCCTCCCGTGTGCCGTCCAGGCGGCGGCCGGTCATCACGAGCAGGGCGACGCCGATGACGGAGCAGACGATGAACGAGTCCGCCACGTTGAAGATCGCGAAGTGCGGCACGGAGATCATGTCGACCACGTGGCCGCGGCCGAACGCCGGGGGCCGGAACAGCCGGTCCGTGAGGTTGCCGAGCACGCCGCCGGCGAGCCCGCCCAGCGCCAGGGCCCACGGCGTCGAGCGCACGCGGGCGATCCCGACGAGGGCGGCCACCGCCACCACGGCTTGGATGACGGTGAACACCCAGGTGTGGTCCTCGCCGATGGAGAACGCGGCCCCCGGGTTCAGGATGTAGTGCCAGCGCAGCACCCCGGGGATCACCGCGACGGAGTCCCCCAGCTGCATCGTGCTCTCGACCGCGTACTTGGTCAGCTGGTCGAGGGCGTAGGCCACCACCGCCAGGATGAGGGCGGTGAGCACGGATCGCCGGCCCGCGCGAGGGGATCGCGGGGCCGGCGCGGCGTCGACGGCACGACTCACGCCGTGGGTGCGGGGGGCTCGACGCGCTTCTGGGCGCGGATCTCCCGCAGCTGGCCCTCGATGTAGGAGGTGAGGCGGCTGCGGTAGTCGGTCTCGAAGCTGCGCAGCTGTTCGACCTCGCCCTCCAGGCCGGCCTTCTCCTCGGCCAGGGCTTCGAGGGTGCGGGCCTTCTGCTCCTCGGCGTCGCTGACGAGCCGGGCCGCGGTGGCCTCGGCCTCGGCGACGAGCTCGGTGCTGCGCTGCTCGCCCGCGGCGACGTGCTCGTCGTGCAGCCGCTGGGCCATGGCCAGGACGCCGGCGGCGGAGGTCGCGGCCGCGTCGGCGGACTCGGGGGCGGCGGCCGGGGCCGACTCCTCGGCGGAGGCCGGGGTCGCGGCGGCCTCCGGGGTGTCCGCAGCGGGGCCGGCGGCCGGGGCGGCGCCGCCGGCGCGCAGCTCCGCGTTCTCGGACTCGAGCTGCTCGTTGAGCGCGATCAGGCGCTTGAACTCCGCCACGATCTCGTCGAGGAAGTCATCCACCTCGGTCTGGTCGTAGCCCTCGCGGAACTTCGTGGGCTGGAACTGCTTGTTGACCACGTCTTCCCAGGACAGCGCCATGGAACCGTCTCGCTCTCTGCTCGGTGCTCGGGGACGGCCGGGCGGCCCGGCGCGTCGGCGGTCGGCGCGCCGGTGAGGGGCGGCGCCGATCCTGCCGCGAAGACTACCACCGGGGCCGACAGCCGCCCCGGGCCGCGGGTCAGGCCACGCCGGCCAGGCTCAGCACCAGGACCCGCAGCAGGACGACGCCGAGGAACACGATGAGGAAGGCCACGTCCAGGCCGATGCCGCCCAGGTTCACCGGCGGCACGGCACGACGCACGGGGCGCAGCAACGGGTCGGTGGCCCCGTACACGCCGCTGGCCAGCACGAGGGCCGCCCCGGTGGGGCGCCAGTGGCGGGCGAACGACTGCGTGACGTCCAGGACGATCCGCACGGTCAGCGCCGCGAGCACCACCGTCAGGGCGAGGTAGGCGAGGGCGAGGAGCAGCTGCATGGGCGCCTCAGTCGCCGTCGAACGGGGAGTCGGCCGCGCCGGACTCGCCCTGCTCGGCGCCGACGACGTCCACGGTGGCCGGGGTCAGCAGGAACACCTTGCTGGTGATGCGGGAGATCGAGCCGTGCAGGCCGAAGACGAGGCCGGCCGCGAAGTCCACGAGGCGCTTGGCCTCGTTCTCACCGAGGTCGGTCACGTTCATGATCACGGGGACGCCGGAGCGGAAGGCCTCGCCGATCGCCTTCGCGTCGTTGTAGGAGCGGGGGTGGACGGTGGACAGGGTGTGCACGGAGGCTCCTTCGGCAGACGACGCTGCGGCTCGCTTGATGGGGGTCACCGGGGCCCGGTAGCCCGGGTCGGCCGGCTCGGGACGCGCCGGACGCCGGGGTTCGACGGGATCGGCCGCGGTGGAGCCGGACGGGGTCACGGGCTCCGGCCGCTCGGCCGGCTCGGGATCGCGGACCGCAGTCGGGCGGACGGCCTCCATGTGGGGGTCGGTGTCCGGCTCCGCGGGGCGGCGCGCCTCGACGACCTCGTGTCGGGGCGCGGTCTCCCGCTCGGTGGCACGGGGCTGCTCGTCGTACTCGTCGCCGTCGGCCAGGCCGAGGTAGATCATCGTCTTCTTCAGGGCACCAGCCATGAGTCTTCCTTCACCACGTCCTCCGGCCCCGGGGGCCGCCGTCGTTCGTCGTCGGTGCGCGTGCGTCCGCACGGTCCTGTCGCGTCCCGCCGGGACGCGCGGGGTCAACGTTAGCCCACCGCGTCCCGGGCCCCCAGAACGTCGGAGCCGATGCGCACCTGTGTCGCCCCGGCGCGCACGGCCGCCTCGAGGTCCGCGCTCATCCCCATCGACAGCGCGGTGGCCTCCGGATGCGTCTGCCGCACGCGCGCGCCGAGAGCGGCGAGCCGGCGGAACGCGTCCTCCGGGTCCAGGCCGCGCGGTGCCACGCACATCAGCCCGCCCAGCCGCAGACCCGGCAGGCCGGCGACGACGGCCGCGAGGGCGGGGACGTCCTCGGGGCGGGCGCCGCCGCGCGGGCCGATCCCCTCGGGACGGTCCTCGTCGGCGCGGTCGTCGACATCCACCTGCACGAGGCACTCCAGGTCGGGGATCGCGGCCTCGGGCTCGCGCTCGCGCCGCAGCACGAGCGCCCGCGAGAGCGCCTCGGCCAGTTCGGGTCGGTCCACCGACTCCACCACGGACGCGTAGCGCACCACGTACTTGGCCTTGTTGGTCTGCAGCTGGCCCACGAAGTGCCAGCGCGGGGCGTCCGCCCCCAGGGCCGCAGCGACGGCCTCGGCCTTGGGCCGGGCCTCCTGGTCGCGGTTCTCCCCCACGTCGGTCACGCCGAGCGCGGTGAGGCGCACGACGTCCTCGGCGGGGTGGGTCTTGGTCACGACGACGAGCGCGGGCTCCGCCTCGCGCCCGGCGTCCCGCGCGGCGTCGGCGATGCGGGAGTGCACCGCGGCGAGCGCGTCGGCGATCTCCCGGGCGCGGGGGTCCGTCGGGGTCGGCCCGGCGGTGGCGGGGGCGGTCATGCGTCTCCTCTCGGGGTGGTGGCGTCGGGGTCGGCGCGCCAGACGAGGCCGGCGAACCGGCCCTCACCGGGCGCCCGACGGTGCGAGAACAGGCGCTCGTCCTCCCGCGTGCACACGTCGATCGTCGCGGCGGCCACCCCGCGGGCACGGAGGACCTCCGCGGCGCCGGCGGGCAGGTCGAGGGCGGGGGTGCCCCAGGACGTGGTGGCGGCGGTCGCCGGGAGGCGGGCGGCGGCGTCGTCGCGCATGGCCGCGGGCACCTCGTAGCAGCGGCCGCACACGCCGGGGCCGATCCAGGCGCGCAGGCCGGGACCGGCCCGGTCGGCCTCCGGACGCAGGGAGAGCAGCCGATCGACGGTCGCCTCCAGGACGCCCTCCAGCAGCCCGCGTCGCCCGGCGTGGGCCACGGCGGTCGCGCCGGTCGTCTCGTCGACGAGGACCACGGGGAGGCAGTCGGCCACCATGACGGCCAGCGGCCGGGACCCGTCGCGGCTCACGGCGGCGTCGGCCACGGGGGCCGGGGCACCGCCGCGCCCGGGCCCGTCCGCCCACACGACGTCGGCCGAGTGCACCTGGTCCAGATAGAGCGTGGCGCCCTCGGGGACCCCCATCACGCGCTCCAGGGCGCGACGGGCGGCGCTGACGCGAGCGAGCCCCTCGGCCTCGTCCGGCGGGACCACGTGCAGCGCGAGGTTGCCGGCGGCCACGGAGGTCCAGGCGACGTGCACGGCGCCCGTCGCGGTGCGGACGGTCTCGCGGTGCACGAAGGGGCCGGCGGGGACCCGTGTGGTCCCGGCCGGCCCCTCCGCGGCCGTCACTTGAGGAAGTCCGGGACGTCCAGGTCCGAGGACCCGGCGCCGAGGTCCGGCTCCACCACGGTGGGCAGGTCCTGCTGGCGGCGCGGCTGCTGCTCCTGCGGGGCCAGCGGCACGGTGCCGCGCACGGCGGGGCGCTCGGCCTGCTGCGGCGGGGCCGGGGCGGCCGGCTGCGGCTGGGCGGGGACGGGCTGCGGCTGCGCGGGGGCCGCGGCCCGCTGCGGGGCCGCCTGCTGCTGCTGCGCGGCCTGCGGGGCGGCCGGGGCGGAGGTGACGTCCACCTTGTCGAAGCCCGCGGCGATCACGGTCACGCGCACCTCGTCGCCGAGGGCGTCGTCGATGACCGCGCCGAAGATGATGTTGGCCTCCGGGTGGGCGACCTCCTGGACCAGTCGCGCGGCCTCGTTGATCTCGAAGAGGCCGAGGTCGGAGCCGCCCTGGATGGAGAGCAGCACGCCGTACGCGCCGTCGATGGAGGCCTCGAGCAGCGGCGAGGCGATCGCCAGCTCGGCCGCCTTGACGGCGCGGTCCTCGCCCTGCGCGTGGCCGATGCCCATGAGCGCGGAGCCCGCGCCCTGCATCACGGACTTCACGTCCGCGAAGTCGAGGTTGATCAGGCCCGGGGTGGTGATCAGGTCGGTGATGCCCTGGACGCCGGAGAGGAGCACCTGGTCCGCCTGACGGAAGGCGTCCATGACCGAGACGTTGCGGTCCGAGATGGACAGCAGGCGGTCGTTCGGGATCACGATGAGGGTGTCGACCTCGTCCCGCAGGGCGTCGATGCCCGCCTCGGCGGAGCCGGCGCGACGGCGGCCCTCGAACGTGAACGGACGGGTCACGACGCCGATGGTCAGGGCGCCGAGCGAGCGCGCGATGCGGGCCACGACGGGCGCTCCGCCGGTGCCGGTGCCGCCGCCCTCGCCCGCGGTCACGAACACCATGTCCGCGCCCCGCAGGACCTCCTCGATCTCCTCCGCGTGGTCCTCGGCGGCCTGGCGGCCGACCTCGGGGTTCGCGCCCGCGCCGAGTCCACGGGTGAGCTCGCGGCCCACGTCCAGCTTCACGTCCGCGTCCGACATCAGCAGCGCCTGGGCGTCCGTGTTGATGGCGATGAACTCCACGCCGCGGAGCCCCACCTCGATCATGCGGTTCACGGCGTTCACGCCGCCGCCGCCGATGCCGACGACCTTGATGACGGCCAGGTAGTTCTGGGGTGCAGCCACGGTGTTGGTTCCCTTTGTTCGAGATCTCGAGAGGTCAGCGCGAGGCACATCGCCCCGGTGATCGGCGGCCACCCGGGGTGGACACCTTCAAGCACAGCGTGAAGCGAGCCTCGCGCGCGTTCGGGTCCACCGTACTGGGAGGCCCGCGTCACGTGCAAAAGAAAACGGCGTGTCCACGCGGAAAAGACGGCCTCAACATCAACTTTCACGTGAGACTCGAAGGACCAGCAGCCGCGGTGAGGACCCCCCGACTCGCACGAGGTCCCGCGCCCCGACCTTCACCTTCACGTTCTACTGGAGACTCCTGTGGCCCCGGTTCAGCGCGTGATCGGCCGCGTGGGCACGGAGACGTCGATCTCGGCGACGCCGCCCGCCGCGGATCCGTGCCGCTCGTCCGCCAGGAACGCCTCGGCCACGGACCCCTTGAGACCGGCGTCCTGCGCGTCGCCCCAGACCAGGGTCACCCCGCCCTCGAGCGCCAGACGGACCTGGCCCGGGCCCCGAGAGTCCGCGGTCTCGACACGATCGGCCACGGACTCCGGCAGCGCGGCCAGCACCTCGGCCACCTCGGCGCGCTCCTCCTGCGCCCGGTGCGCCAGCTCCTCCGAGAACGCGGGGAGGTCCTCCCCCTCGAGCCGCTCCTCCGGCACTCCCGTCAGGACGGTGCCGTCCGCGAGCAGCAGCTGCACGCCGTCGTCGCCGTCCCGCCGGGCCCGCGCCTCGTGCTCCCGGACCACGACCTCCAGGCCGGTGGGCAGGCGGGGCACGGTCTGGACCTCGGCCACCCCGGGCAGACCGCCGACCAGCTCGCGCACGCGGCCGGCGCCGACGCGGGACAGCGGCACGCCGTACACGGGCTCCAGGCGCTCCTGGACGTCGGTGGCGGAGACGTGGCGGGTGCCGGTGACCTCGACGCGGTCCACCGCGAGCACGGGCGAGAAGAACACGACCGAGCCCAGGGCGCCCAGCACCGCGAGCACCGCGGCCGCCACACCCCAGCGGGTGGCGCGGCGCCGGCGCGCGGTGCGGCCCGGGAACTGGACGACGGTGGAGGCGTCGGTTCCGGCCGGCGGCGGCGTCCCGCGGCCGCGCCTCACGGGTGGGCGACGCCGGGCGCCGCGTCCCGGCCGAGCTCGGCCAGCAGGTCCGGACCCAGGGCGGTGACGTCCCCCGCGCCCATCGTCAGGACGACGTCGCCGGCCGTGGCGCCCGCCGCGAGCGAGCGCACCGCCTCGGCGCGGTCCTCGGCGACGACACGGTCCTCGGCGGCACCCGTGGTGAGGCGGGAGGCGATGAGGGACGAGTCGACGCCGGGCATCGGCTCCTCCCGGGCCGCGTACACGGGCAGCACGCGCACCACGTCCGCCCCGGAGAGGGCGGCGGCGAACTCGGCGGCGAAGTCCCGGGTGCGGGAGAACAGGTGGGGCTGGAACAGGACGTGCACGCGGGCGTCACCGGCCACGGCACGGCCGGCGGAGACCGCGGCGGCCACCTCCGTGGGATGGTGCGCGTAGTCGTCGAAGACCCGCACGCCGCGCGCGGCGCCACGGAACTCGAATCGGCGGGCCGTGCCCCGGAAGGCCTCGACGCCCCGCACGGCGGCCTCGAAGGCCATGCCCGCCCGGACGGCGGCCAGGACCACGGCGGCGGCGTTCAGCGCGTTGTGCCGGCCGGGCACCTGCAGGTGCAGGGTGCGCTCCGGCCCGTCCGCCATCCGGAACGTGGCGCGCTGGCCCACTCCGGTCTCGCCCGGCTCCACCGCGAGGTCGGTGACCAGCAGGTCCGGCACCACGCCGTCGCGGGGCGCCGTGCCGTAGGTCACGACGTCGGCGGCCGCGTTGTCACGGGCCCACGCGGCGAGCTCCGCCGCGCCGGCGTCGTCGAGGCAGGCCACGAGGACCCCGCCCTGGGCGGCGGCTGGCAGCCCGCCCGCGAAGTCCCGGAAGACCTGGTGCACCGCCTCCTCGGTCCCGTAGTGGTCCAGGTGGTCGGCCTCCACGGTCGTGACGATCCCGATCGTGCTCGGGTAGTTCACCAGGGTGCCGTCGGACTCGTCGGCCTCCGCGATGAACCACTCGCCCCGGCCCGCCCGGGCGTTGGTGCCGAGCCCGGCGACGGCGGCGCCGACGGCGAACGTGGGGTCCCAGCCGGCGTCGGAGAAGGCCATGGCGGCCATGGAGGACGTGGTGGTCTTCCCGTGCGTGCCGGCGACGGCCAGCACCCGGTGGCCGCGCATGGCCAGGGCGAGGCCCTCGGAACGGTGCAGCACGCGCAGTCCGCGTGCCACGGCGGCGTCGTGCTCCGGGTTGCCCGGCCCGGCGATCGAGGAGGCGATCACCGTGGTGACGTCCTCGCCCAGGTGCGCGGCGTCGTAGCCGACCGTGATCCGGGCGCCGCCCACGGCAAGCTCGCGCATCACGGGCAGGGCCTTCGCGTCGGAGCCGGACACCGCGACGCCCTGCTCCTGGAGGATGCGGGCGACCCCCGACACGCCCACGCCGCCGATCCCCAGCAGGTGCACGCGGCCCAGGTCGGCGAAGCGGCCCTCGGCCGCGGGACGGGTGCTCTCGTCGCGGCTCATCGCCGGGCTCCTTCCTGGGCGGCCGAGCGCACGAGGCCGGCCATGGTGACGTCCGCGTCCCGGACGCCGAAGCGGGCGGCCGCCTCCCCCATGCGCGCCAGACGCTCGGGGTCGGTCGCCAGCGGGATCAGCTGACGCTGCACCCACGCGCGCCCGAAGGCGTCGTCGCGGACGAGCAGCGCGCCCTCCGCCTCCACCACGGGGCGGGCGTTGAGCGCCTGCTCGCCGTTGCCGATGGGCAGGGGGACGTAGACGGCGGGCAGGCCGACCGCGGACACCTCACAGACCGTGCCGGCGCCCGAGCGGGCGACGATGAGGTCGGCGGCGGCGTACGCCTGCTCCATGCCCGCCAGGTACTCCCGCTGGACGTAGCCGTCACGGACCAGGAGGCTGCCGTCGTCCTCGGTGAGCGCCTTGTCCCGACCGGTCAGGTGGAACACCTGCAGACCGGCGTCGAGGAGGTCGCCCAGCGCGGCGCGCACAGTGCGGTTCACGGCCAGCGCGCCCGAGCTGCCGCCGGTCACCACGACGGTGGTCCGGTCCGGGTCGAGGCCGAGGGCCTCACGGGCGGCACGGCCGGCGGCCGCCCGGTCCAGGCCGGAGACCTCGGGGCGCATCGGCATGCCCACCCAGCGGGCACCGCGGAGGCGGGTGCCCGGCAGGGCGGTACCGACGTGCGTGGCCCGCAGGGCCCCGATGCGGTTGGCCAGGCCGGGGCGCGCGTTGGCCTCGTGGACCACCACGGGCACACCGGCCCGGAACGCGGCGAGGTACACGGGGGTGGCGACGTAGCCGCCCACGCCCACGACGACGTCGGCGCGCCGGTCCCGCAGGATCCGGGCCGCCGTGGCGACCGCGGCGCGCATGCGAGCCGGGAAGCGGACGACGTCCATCGACGGGCGGCGCGGCATCGGGACCCGGTCGATCAGGTCGAGCTCGTAGCCCGCCTCGGGGACGAGACGCGTCTCCATGCCGGAGGCGGTGCCGACCATGGTGCACTCGACGGGACCGCCGCCGTCGTCCTCCAGGGCGCGGGCGATCGCGAGCATCGGGGAGATGTGGCCGGCGGTGCCGCCGCCGGCCAGCACCACCCGCAGGGGTCCGGAGGGATGAGAGGTCTGCGTCATCGGGGCTCCTGGAGGACGGGGGTGGGGATCACGGGGAGGGGGTCGGTGTCCGGCTCGTCCACCTGCGGGCGGGCGTCCGGCTGCGCGGCACGGCGACGCTCGTGACGGGCGAAGGCCAGCACGATGCCGACCGCGCTCAAGGACAGGGTCAGCGCGGAACCACCATAGGAGATGAAGGGCAGCGGGACGCCCACCACGGGGATGATCCCGGAGACCATCGCGATGTTGACGGCCGCCTGGCCCACCAGCCAGGCCAGGATCCCCCACGTGGACAGGCGGATGAACGTGGACGTGGTCCCGGCGGCGACGCGGTAGATGCCGATCGCCAGGCCGAGATAGGCCAGCAGCACCACCAGCGTGCCCACGAGCCCCAGCTCCTCGCCGAGGATGGTGAAGATGAAGTCGTTCTCGGCCTCCGGGATGTAGCTCCACTTCTGGCGGGACTGGCCGAGGCCCGCGCCCCACCAGCCGCCCGAGGCCAGGGCGTACAACCCGTGCGCCGGCTGGAAGCAGGGGTCGGTGGCGTCGGAGCAGTCCCCCAGCCAGGCCTGCACCCGGACCATGCGGTGCGGGGCGAGGAGGGTCAGGGCCAGGATGCCCAGCACGCTCAGCGCCAGGAAGGTGAGGAAGACCCCCCAGTGGGTGCCGGCCACGTACAGCACCGTGGCCAGCACGAGCGCGAGGATGATCGCGGTCCCGAGGTCGCTGCCCGCCATCACCAGGACCAGCAGCAACAGGCCGCCGGGCAGCACCGGGATCAGCGCGTGCCGCACCTGGGTGACAAGGCGGTGCTTGCGCTCCAGGACCGCCGCCGCCCACAGGGCCAGGGCGAGCTTGGCGGCCTCGGAGGGCTGCATCCGGAACCCGCCGATGCCCAGCCAGTTGCGATTGCCGCCCACGGTGACCCCGAGCGGGGAGAACGCGACCAGCGCGAGCAGGATCACGGCCACGCCGAACGCCGGCCAGGCGAGCGCCTTGAAGACGCGCACCGGCAGGCGCGAGAACACGAGCAGGGCCGCCACGCCCGCCACCGCCCAGGCGGTCTGGCGCAGGAACAGAGCGTACGAGCCGCCGCCGGTGCCGATCGCCTCGACGGAGGACGAGGAGAGCACCATCACGAGGCCCAGCACCGTGAGCAGGGCGGTGCAGCCGCTGATGAGCAGGACCGACAGGTCGAGGGCGCGGCGACCCTCGAGGACCCGCCACATCCGGCGCAGGAGCCGCTCCCGGGACTCGGGGGCGTCGTCGTCCGCGCCGGAGCGCACCGGGCGGAGCTCGATCGGGGACATGGCCCTCCTCACGGGGGAAGCGAGACGGTCGGGTGGGCGGCAGGTCAGTCGGCGTCGGGCGCGGCGTCGTCGTCCACGTCCCAGCCGTGCTCGCGCATCAGCCCGGCGACGGCCTCGATGAACGCCTCGCCGCGGGCCGCGTAGGAGCGGAACTGGTCCATCGACGCCGCGGCGGGCGCCATGAGCACGGTGTCGCCGGGGCGGGCCAGGCCGTCGGCCACGCGCACCGCCTCGGCCATCACGGCCGCACCGTCGGCGGGGCCGGTGCCGTCGGCCGCGGTGAGGGGGGCGTGGACGGGGACCTCGGGGGCGTGCGCGGCCAGGGCCGCGCGCAGGGCCGAGGTGTCCCTGCCCAGGAGCACCACCGCGCGGAGCCGGTCGGCGTGCGCGGCCACCAGCTCGTGATAGGTCACGCCCTTGGGCAGGCCGCCGGCCAGCCACACCACGGAGCTGAACGCCGCCAGCGACGCGTCCGCGGCGTGCGGGTTCGTCGCCTTGGAGTCGTTGACCCACATCACGTCGCGGGAGGTGGCCACGAGCTGGATGCGGTGCTCGCCGCGGTCGTAGGCGCGCAGGCCCTCGGCCACGGCCGCGGGGCTCACCCCGACGGCCCGGGTCAGCGCCGCCGCGGCGGCCGCGTTGGCCATGGTGTGGCGCGGCGCCACCGGGCCCAGGTCGGCGCGCTCGGCCAGGGCGATCGCCTCGTGGCGCCGGTTGTCCAGGAACGCACGGTCCACGAGGATCCCGTCCACGACGCCGATGTCGGACAGGCCCGGGGTGTCCGTGGTGAAGCCGATCGCGCGGCAGCCCTCCTGGACGTCCGCGCGCTCCACGAGGGTGCGGGTCAGCGGGTCCTGCTCGTTGAACACGCAGGCCACCCGCGTGTTCGCATACACCTTGCCCTTGGCGGCGGCGTACTCGTCCATCGAGCCGTGCCAGTCCACGTGGTCCTCGGCCAGGTTCAGCACCGCCGATGACGCCGGCGCCAGTCCGTGCGTCCAGTGCAGCTGGAAGCTGGAGAGCTCGAGGGCGAGCACGTCGAAGCCCTCCGGGTCGCGGATCGCGTCGAGCACGGGGGTGCCGACGTTGCCGCAGGCCACCGCCCGACGGCCGTCCGCCCGCAGGATGGCCTCGACCATCGTCACGGTGGTCGTCTTGCCGTTCGTGCCCGTCAGGCACACCCAGTCGGCGGTCTTCCGGCCGGCGCGCTCGCGCAGCCGCCAGGCCAGCTCAACGTCGGACCAGATCGGCAGGCCCGCCGCGTGGGCGGCCATCAGCAGCGGCTGGTCCGGACGCCAGCCCGGGGAGGTCACGACGAGGTCCGCGGCGGCGCCGTCGACCTCGGGCAGCGCCTGCGTGGCCGCCCGGTCGAGCAGGACCTCGCGGACCCCCACGATCCGCAGGGTCTCGGCGCGCGCCCGGTTCTCGGGGCCGTCGTCGCCGTCCACCACCACGACGGCGGCGCCCAGCTCGGCCAGGGTGTCGGCCACGGAGAAGCCGGTGACGCCCAGGCCCGTGACGACGACGCGCAGGCCGGCCCACCCCGGGGCGTCCCAGGACGTGAGGTCGGCGGTGCGGGCGGTGTCGGCGCGGGGCCGGCGCACCGGTGCGGGCGCGGCGTCGGACGCGGGGCCGGTCACGGGGTCACCCCCGCGAGGCCGCCCTGGCGGATGAGCCAGTCGCCGTAGAAGATCGCGAGCCCCACGGTGACGCACATCAGGGACAGCAGCCAGAAGCGGACCACGACGGTCACCTCGGCCCAGCCCTTGAGCTCGAAGTGGTGCTGCAGCGGCGCCATGAGGAACACGCGCTTGCCGCCGGAGACCTTGAACCAGCCCACCTGGATGATGACGGAGAGGGTGATCGCGACCATGAGGCCGGCCAGCACGGCCACCAGGATCTCGGTGCGCGTGAAGATCGCGAAGCCGGCCAGGGCGCCGCCCAGGCCCAGGGAGCCGGTGTCCCCCATGAAGATCTTGGCCGGGGAGGTGTTCCACCAGAGGAAGCCCAGCAGGCTGCCCGTGAGGATCGCCGCGAGCAGGGCGAGGTCCATGGGGTCGCGGACCTCGTAGCAGCCGCGGGTGCCCTCGAGCGCGCAGGACTGGCTCGACTGGAAGAGCGACATCAGGACGTAGGCGCCCGTGATCATGGCGGTGGCGCCCGTGGCGAGCCCGTCGAGGCCGTCCGTGAGGTTCACGGCGTTCGTGGTGGCGGTGGTGATGAGGTTCGACCAGATCACGAACAGGATGACGCCGATCGCAGGTCCGGCGAAGGCCAGGTCGAGCCACGGGACATCCCGGGCGAAGGAGATCGCCGTCGAGGCGGGGGTCAGGCCCCGCTCGTCCGGGAAGTTCAGGGCGAGGACGGCGAAGGCGGTGCCGATCAGGGCCTGGAGGATGATCTTGCCGCGCGGCGTCAGGCCG
This sequence comes from Micrococcus luteus, assembly GCF_014138885.1. Taxonomy (NCBI): domain Bacteria; kingdom Bacillati; phylum Actinomycetota; class Actinomycetes; order Micrococcales; family Micrococcaceae; genus Micrococcus; species Micrococcus luteus. The sequence continues at coordinate 41,377 of NZ_JACJIK010000001.1, read as the reverse complement.
AGCGAGCGCTGCTTCGTGATCTTCGTGAAGTCGTCCACGAACCCGACGAAGGCCATGCCCACGGTGAGCAGCAACAGGATGAGGCCGGAGGCCGTGGGCCCGCCGAAGTCGACACCGAGCACCGCGAGCAGCCCGTGGGTGATCAGATACGCCAGCACCAGGGAGCCGATGATGACCGCGCCGCCCATCGTGGGCGTGCCGCGCTTGGTCTTGTGGGTGGTCGGGCCGTCGTCGCGGACGAACTGGCCGTACCCGCGCTTGACGAGGAACCGGATGAACAGCGGGGTGCCGGCGGCCGAGAGGACCAGGCCGAGCACGCCGCCGATGAGCAGTCCGATCACGGTCGGGACTCCTTCGGGGAGGCGGAGGGGGCGGCGATGGCGTCGGCCGTGGCGAGGCGCTCGCCGAGGGCCGCGAGCCCGACGCCGTTGGAGGACTTGACGAGGACGAGGTCGCCGGGGCGCAGGTGCTCGGCGAGGAACGCCTCGGCCTGCGCGGCGTCGTCGACGAAGTGCGCCTCCTCGCCCCAGCTGCCCTCGTTGAGGGCGCCGATGTAGAGCGGCCGGGCTCCGGCGCCCACCACCAGCAGCTGGGCGATGTTCAGGCGCACCACGGACTCGCCCACGAGGGTGTGCTCACGGACGCGGGCATCGCCGAGTTCGAGCATCTCCCCCAGGACGGCCCAGGTGCGGCGGCCGCTGGAGCGGCCGAGGGTGGCCAGCGTCCGGAGCGCGGCGCGCATGGACTCGGGGTTGGCGTTGTACGCGTCGTTGATGACCGTGACGCCGTCCGCGCGGTCGGTGCGCTCCATTCGGAAGCGGCTGGCGGGTCCGAGCCCGTCGAGACCACGGGCGATCTCGGCCGGGTCCATGCCGGCGGCGTGGGCGGCCGCGGCGGCGGCCAGCACGTTGTGCACGTGGTGCAGGCCGGTCAGTCCGGAGGCGACCGGGTGCCGCAGGGCGGCCTCCTCCGTCCCGACCTGCAGGTCGAAGACGGGGCGCTCCTGGTCGTCGGCGCGCACGTCCCGTGCGGCGACGAGGCCTGACGCGCGGCCGGCGGCCACGTCCTCGGCCGCGCGGGCGACGCCCCGCTCGTCCGCGGTGAACCAGGTGATCGGGGCGGCGGTCCGCGCCGCCATGCCGGCGACACGCTCGTCGTCGAGGTTGAGGACGGCGACGCCGTCGGGGCCGAGGGCCTCCACGAGCTCGCCCTTGGTGCGCGTGATGTTCGCCACGCCGCCGAAGCTGCCCGCATGGGCGGTGCCCACCATGAGCACGACGCCGATGTCCGGGCGCACGATGTCGCAGAGGTACGCGATGTTGCCGACGTGGTCCGCGCCCATCTCGACCACGAGGAAGCGCGTGTCCAGCTCCGCCCGGAACACCGTGAGCGGCACGCCGACCTCGCCGTTGTACGAGCCGACCGGTGCGACGGTGGGGCCCTGGGTGGCCAGCAGGGCGGCGAGCAGGTCCTTCGTGGTGGTCTTGCCGGCCGAGCCGGTGATGCCGATGACGGTGGTCGGGGAGTGCTCCCGGATGCGGCGCACGACCTCCCGGGCGAGCGCGCCCATCGCGAGCACGGCGTCCTCCACGATGATCGCCGGGTGCGCGGCGCCGTCGGGGGCGTGCGTGGCGCGCTCGGCGAGCACAGCGGCGGCGCCGGCGCCCAGCGCGGCGTCGATGAAGTCGTGGCCGTCGGCGTGCTCCCCCGGCTTCGCCACGTAGAGCGTGCCCTCGGCGGTGACCTCCCGCGAGTCGGGGGTGACGTGCACCAGCACGGTGGCGGGGTCGAGGGTGGCCGAGAGCGTGCCGGACACGGCCTCGGCGATCTGGGCTGCGGTGAGAGCGATCATGACTCGATGACCTTACCCTCGCGGGCGGGGCCGGAGCCCGAGGCGGAGGCCGCCGCGACACGGGCGGCCAGGGCCTCGCGCAGGGCCACCCGGTCGTCCAGCGGGACGAGCTCGCCGTCGTAGTCCATCGTGGTCTCGTGCCCGCGGCCGGCCAAGAGGATGCCGTCCTGCGGCCCCGCCAGCTCCACGGCGCGGCGGATGGCCGTGGCACGGTCGGCCACCTCCTCGATCACGACCGTGCGGCCCTCCTCCCGCGCGATGCGGTCGGCCTCGGCGCGGGCGCCGGCGAGGATGTGGGCGCGGATCGGGGCCGGGTCCTCCGAGTGGGGGGTGTCGTCGGTGACGATCAGCACATCCGCCGCCCGGGCCGCGATCGCGCCCATCACGGGCCGTTTGTCACGGTCACGGTCACCGGCGGAGCCGAACACGATCAGGGTGCGGCCGCGCGTCCCGGCCGCCGCCCGGGCGTCGGCGAGGGAGCGCAGCGCCTGGACCATGCCGTCCGGGTTGTGCGCGAAGTCGACGACGGCGTCCGGCTCGCGGCCCACGACCTCCATCCGTCCCGGGACGGCGGCGGCCAGAGGGCCCTCCCCCGCCGGCACGTCCAGGACCGCGGCGAGCGCGTCCAGGTGCTCCTCCCCCACGGCGTGCAGCACGAGCAGGACCGCGAGGGCCGCGTTGGCCACGTTGAAGCGGCCCGGCAGACCGACGGAGGCCCGCAGCTCCCGGCCCGTGGCCGCGTGGCGCAGCGTGAAGCGGTGGCCGAGGCCGTCCGGCGCGAGCTCGGCGACCTCCCAGTCCGCCCGGAGGCCGGGGTCGTGTTCGGCCAGGGCGCCCGGCGTCGGCGCGGCCGGCCCGAGGGCGAGCGTGGTGACGGGAGCGCCGGCGGCCCGGGCCATGGCGACGCCCCAGCGGGGCCCCTCGCCGCCGTCGAGCGTGATGACGGCGTGGTCGGTGCGAGCGGGGTCGAACAGACCGGCCTTGGCCGCGAAGTACTCCTGCATCGAGCCGTGCATGTCCAGGTGGTCCTGGGTCAGGTTGGTGAACCCGGCCACCGCGTAGCGCAGGCCGGCGATCCGCTGGTACGCCACGGCGTGGGAGGAGACCTCCATGACGGCGGTGTCCACCTCCTCCTCGCGCATGAGCGCCATGAGGGCGTGCAGCTGGGTGGCCTCGGGCGTGGTGAGCGTGGAGGGGACCTCCCGCTCCCCCGCGCGGATCAGGATCGTGCCCACGATGCCCGACCGGCGCCCCAGGGCCTCGAGCAGGGCGGCGGCGAGGAAGCTCGTGGTGGTCTTGCCGTTGGTGCCGGTCACGCCGAGCAGGCGCGGGCCGGCGTCGCCCCCGCCGCCGTAGACGCGGGCCGCCACGGTGCCGGCGGCGGTGCGCACGGCGTCGACCTCGAGCACCGGGACGTCGGCCAGGCCCTGCTCCGCCAGGAGCGCGCGGCCCGCCGCGTCCGTCAGGACGCCGACGGCGCCGGCCTCCAGCGCCGTGGCCGCGAACGCCGCGCCGTGGGCGCGCGCCCCCGGAACGGCGACGTAGAGGTCGCCCGGGCGCACGACACGCGAGTCGAGGCTGACCCCCGTGACGCCGTCGGCCGGGGCCGCGCCGTGGACGTGGGCCGCGATCCCCGCCTCGGCCAGCGCCTGTGCGAGGGCGGGCCAGGCCGTGGCGGGGGTGTGGGAGGGCCGGAAGGCGGCGTCCTGCTGGGCCGGGGTCAGCGGCGCAGGGGGGTCGCTCGGAGTGGTCATGGGGGTGCTCCTGGGGTGCTCGGGGCCGGAGGCGTGGGTCACCACGGCCGGTCCTGCGGATCGTCCACGAAGACGCGGTAGTCGTTCGGCTCGGCTCCGGTGGCGGGCACGTCCGCCTGGCGGAGCATGTACTCCATGATCGTGGCGGCCGCGACGGACACGTCTCGGGAGCCCTGCTTCGACGGCGGCCGATGCATGGACACAGACACCACGAAGCGGGGGTCGTCGAGCGGGGCGACGGCGGTGAAGCCGAGGTTGTAGCCGTCGTACGTGCCGGTGTCGCTCGCGGCCTCGGCGGTGGAGGACTTGCCGCCCACGCGATACCCGGGGATCGCGGCGGCCTTGCTGGTGCCCTGCGTCACGACGGTCTCCATCATGCGGAGCATCTGCGCCGCCGTCTCCTCGGAGACCACGCGGTGGGGCTCCGCGGACGACTCCCAGCGCTTCTCCGCGCCGTCGCCGTCCACCGTGGCGTCGATCAGCCGGGCCGGGATCAGCACGCCGCCGTTGGCGAGGGCCTGGTACATCTGGGCGGTGTGCAGGGTGGTCTGGGTGTAGCCCTGGCCGAAGGCCGTGGTCAGGCGCTGGCGGCCGTCCCACTGTTCGGGCGGGACGAGGACGCTGCCCGCCTGCTGCGGCAGGCCGAGGTCGATGGGCTGGCCGACCCCGAAGGAGCGCATGTACTCGTAGCGCTGCTCGTCCGTGATCTTCTCGGCGATCTGCACCGTGCCCGTGTTGTAGGAGCGCGCGTAGATGCCTGCCACGGTCATGTCGAACGTCGGGTGCGGGGAGAAGTCCCGGATGGTCTGCCCGTCGAAGTCCTGGCTGCCGGGGACGGTGAAGCCGTCCGTGGCGGTGACCTTCCCGGCGTCGACGGCGGCCGCGATCGGCAGCGCCTTGCCCGTGGAGCCCGGCTCGTACGGGGTGCTCATCACGGTGGAGGTGCGGAAGTTTTCCTCGGTGGCGTCGGGGTCGGCGGGGTCCACCGTGGTGGAGTCCGCCATGACGATCACGTCGCCCGTCTTCACGTCCATCACGACGGCGTTCGCCCACTCCGCGTCGTACTCGGCGGCGAGGGCGCCGAGGGTCTCCTGCGCGAACCACTGGGCGTCCTTGTCCACGGTCAGGCGCAGGTCGGCGCCGTCCACGGCCGGAACCTCCTCGAGCGGGGCGTTGGGGATGCGGATGCCGTCCGCGCCCACCTCGAACGTGCGGGTGCCCGGAGTGCCGGTCATGACGTCGTCCTGGCTGAGCTCGAGGCCTTCGAGGGCGGTGCCATCACCGCCCATGAAGCCGATGATGCTGCCGGCGACCGACCCGTTCGGGTAGGTGCGGCGGTCCACCGCCTCGGAGAGCAGGCCCGGCACGTTGAGCGCCATGGCCTTGTCCCGGACCTCCGGGGTCACGGAGCGACGCACCACGGCGTACGGGCGGGAGCCGATGGTGGCCTCGCGCACCTCCTCCTCCGTCATGCCGAGCACCTCGGCCAGGCTGGCCAGGCGGGAGTCCACGTCCACGAGCACGGTCTCCCGGGCCTCGCGGTCCCATTCGTTGAAGTCCTTGACGAGGCGCTGGTCCACGACGATGTCGTATCGGCGCACGCTGGCGGCCAGCACGTCGCCGTCACGGTCCAGGATGGACCCGCGCTGCGGCAGGGTCTCCTGGTGGGTCAGGCGCTGATCCATGGCGGCCGCGGCCTGCCCCGTGGGGTCGATGCCCTGCACGTAGACGAGCCGCAGCGCGAGCCCGCCGAGCAGGACGAAGACGAGCAGCAGCAGGATGCGGGTGCGCACGGCAGGGTGCCCGGGAGCGGGCCCGACCGTCGATCCGCCGCGGGGAAGGTGCGAGGCGGGACGGTCGATCAACGGTCGGCGGCGTCCTGGTCGGCGGCGGCGGAGGCGTCCGCGCCGCTGAAGGTGCGCGGTCCCTCGATCTCGTCCTGGCCGTCGTCGGACGCCCCCTGGCGGACCGCGTCCGCGTCCGCCGGCGGCGCGACGTAGGTGGCGGAGATGTCGCCGTGCTGGGCCACCTGGGCCTCGCCGCCGAACTGGCCCGTGCCCGCGTCCACGGAGGCGGTGCCGGCGGGGGCGACCATCCCGAGGGCGTCGGCGCGCGCGGCCAGGTTCTGCGGCGCCTCGAGGTGGCCCACCTGCTCGGCCAGCCGCTCATTGGTCTCGGTGACGGCCTGCTGCTCCTGGCGCAGGTCCAGGAGGGCGTACTGCCGGTTGGACATGGTGATGTTCATGACGAGGACCGCCGCGAGCGCGGCGAGCACCACGAGGACGCACAGCACGGTCACGCCGGAGCGGGATCGGGGCAGCGGGGCGGGCACCACCGAGAGCGGCGTGCGCTCCTGCGGAGCCGGCCGCGCGGGGGCGACGGGGGTCGACCCGGGGCGCAGCGACTCTGCGATCCGTGCGTGTGCGGCCATGCTCATCTCCTCGTGCAGCGTCATGCCGTGGTCCTGGACGTCCTGATCTTCTCAACCGCACGCACTTTCGCGGAGGAGGCGCGACGGTTCTCTGAGATTTCTTCTTCGGTGGGCTTCTCGGTGCCGCGGGTGAGCACCCGCACCACGGGTTCGTGCTCCTCCAGCACCACCGGGAACCCCGGGGGCGCCGTGGACGTGGCCCACGCGCTCAGGTGCCGCTTCGTGATCCGGTCCTCGAGGGAGTGGTAGCTCATCACCACGAGGCGGCCGCCCACGTGGAGGGCGTCGAGGATGGCGGGCACGGCGGCGTCGAGGATGTCGAGCTCCTCGTTCACGGCGATGCGCAGGGCCTGGAAGGTGCGCTTGGCCGGGTGCCCGCCGGTGGCCCCCGCGGCGACGGGGACGGCCGAGCGGATCACCTCGACGAGGCGGCCGGTGGTCTCGATGGGGGCCTCGGCGCGGGCCCGGACGATGGCCCGTGCGATGGGACCGGCGAAGCGCTCCTCACCGTCGCGACGGATGATGCGGCGCAGCTCCTGCTCGTCCAGCTCCGCCACGAGCGTCGCGGCGGAGGGCTCGGCGGTGTCGTCCATGCGCATGTCCAGCGGAGCGTCGTAGGAGTAGGCGAAGCCACGCTCCCGGTCGTCCAGCTGGTAGGAGGACACGCCGAGGTCGTAGAGCGCGGCGTCGACCTTCGTGACGCCCGCGGCGGCCATGGCCTCGGGCACCCGGTCGTAGGTGCCGTGGAAGGGGATCAGACGGTCGGCGAGGGGGCCGAGGCGCTCGGCGGCCATGGCCTGGGCGTGGGCGTCGCGGTCGATGCCGATGACGCGCAGCTGGGGGAACCGGGTCAGCAGGGCCTCGGTGTGCCCGCCCATGCCCAGCGTGCCGTCGACGGCGACGGGCGTGCGGCCGGCCTCGAGCGCGGCCTGGACGGCGGGGGCGAGGAGGTCGACGACGCGGTCCCGCATCACGGGCAGGTGGCGGTCCTCGGGGCGCGGCTGGCCTGCGTCCACTCTCGACCTCCTGCTCACATCGCGGTCCTGGCGGACCTCAGGCGGGATCCCCATCCGTCCGCCGCCGCGCCTGGCCCAGGGGAAGACGGGTCAGGTGCGGCGGCGTCGGCTGGAGGTCGCGCTCGAGGTCGGGTGGTCACGGTCAGAAGACGCCGGGCAGGACGTCCTCGTCGGTCTCGGAGAAGGCGGCTTCCTGCTCGGCGAGGTAGGTGTTCCAGGACTCCGAGTCCCAGATCTCCACTCGCGTCCCCGCGCCGATCACGGTCACGTCCCGGTCCAGCCCCGCGTACTGCCGCAGCGGCGCCGGCACGGTCACCCGACCCTGCTTGTCCGGGACCTCGTCCGACGCCCCCGAGAGGAAGACGCGGATGTAGTCACGGGCCTGGCGGGAGGACAGTGGAGCCGACCTCATCTGCTCGTGGACCCGCTCGAACTCACGAGCGCTGAACACGTAGACGCAGCGCTCCTGACCCCGGGTCAGGACCAGCCCCTCCGCCAGCTCCTCGCGGAACTTGGCGGGGAGGATCAGCCGGGACTTCTCGTCGAGCCGGGGGGTGTACGTGCCCAAGAACACGGCACACCCCCTGGCTCGTCGAGCGGTCCCTCCCGACCAAGGTCGGGACCCATGCTCTCTCCTTTCCTCCACATTACCCCACTTCCCTCCACCATCAACCCCACAACGCGGGTCACGGCGCCACGGGCGTGTCGAGGCCCCCGGGTCCGGCGCGCCATCCCGCGGATCCGGGGACCGGTGTCGCCGTGGAGGGAAGTGGAGGGCCGGGGGGACGCCGGTGGAGGGCCGGGGCGACGACGGGGGTCTCGGGCAGCAGAAAGGCCCCGATCCGACGCGGATCGGGGCCTCGAGTGGAGGAGGGTGGGGGGGACCGACGGGCCAGGCGCTCAGTCGCCTCGGGCGCGTCGCTCGTCCCAGCGCCGCTCGAGGCGGCCCATGAAGTCGCCGCTCCCCTTCCGCCGCGGTGCGCCCGACCGTCGGGCCGCCGGGCCCGAGGCCCCGGAGGCGACGGCGCGCGGCCGCGTGGTCAGCAGGAAGATGCCGGCCCCGATGACGACGACGCCGAGCACGCCCAGGAGGATCGCGTGGTTGGCGACCCCGAGGACCACGACGAGCAGCCCGGCCACCCCGAGGACGGCCCCGGCCACCACGCGGCCCACGGGCAGCCGATACCGCCCCGTGTCCGCCATCTGGGTGGCCAGCCGGGGGTCCTCGGTGCGCAGCTGCTGCTCCAGCTGGTCCAGCATCCGCTGCTCATGCTCTGAGAGGGGCATGGCGACTCCTTCAAACGCGGCCTCCGACGCCTCCGGGACCGGGAGGGGACGCCCGCGCGTCCGACTTGCCCTCCAGGATAGGACCTGCCGCCCCACCCCAGCCAGGTGGCGACGTCGCCGGCCCCGGAACCCCTCACTCCCGGTCCGGGCCGCCCGCGCCCGGCCGCGGCGCGTCCCGGCGGGCGTCGGCGCGGGCCTCGCGGCGATCCAGCAGCGACGCCGGCCGCACGGCCGCCGTCGGGAAGCGCCGGGCGACGGCGTCGAGGGCGGCCTCGGCGCCGGCCCAGTCGCCCGCCTCCGCCGCCTCGTCCTCCGTCCCCCAGGCGGCACCGCCGAAGAGCGCCTCCTGGGCCGGGGGCTGATCGGCCGCGTCCCCGAGGCGCTCGGCGCGCACGCCCACGAGCCGGACCGGATGCGGCCGTTCGGCGTGCAGCTCACGGACGAGCCGCCGTGCGGGGCCGAGGAGGTCGTGGCCCGTGGCGGTGGGGCGGGCGAGGCGGGCGGTGCGGCTGCGGACGGACCCGTCCGGCGCCTTGAGGCGGACCGTGACCGCCCCGGCGGTGACCTGCTCCGCCCGCAGCCGGGCCGCGACCCGGTGACACAGGCGCAGGACCTCCGGGTCGACGCCCGCGACGTCGACGGGGTCGACGTCGAAGGTGTGGTCCGCGCCGATGCTGCGGGCCGCCGGGCGCGGGGCGACGGGACGCGGGTCGATGCCCCGGGCGAGCGACGCCCACTCCCGGCCGGCGGCCCCGAACGACGCCTCCAGACGCGCGGGGTCCACCCGGGCGAGGTCGCCGATGGTCGCCACCCCCCGCCGGGCGAGCCGCTCGGCGGCCTTGGGTCCCACGCCCCACAGCCGGCCCACGGGCAGCGGATGGAGGAAGTCCAGGGTGCGCTCCGGCGGCACGATCAGCAGGCCGTCGGGCTTGGCCGCGGTGGACGCCGTCTTGGCCACGAACTTCACGGCTGAACCGCCCACGGTGCACGGCAGCCCCAGCGCGGAGCGGACGCGCTCCCGGATCAGGTGGCCGATGTGCTCGGGCGGGCCGAGCCGGCGGCGCGCGCCGGCGACGTCGAGGAACGCCTCGTCCACGCTGAGCTGCTCCATCACGGGGGTCACGTCCGCGAGCACGGCCATCACCTCGGCGGAGACGGCCCGGTAGAGCTGCTGTCGCGGCGGGATGACCACGAGGGGCGGGCACAGGGCGCGGGCGTGCGCCAGGGGCATTGCCGAGCGGACCCCGTAGGCCCGCGCGGCGTACGAGGCGGAGAGCACCACGGACCGGCCGCTCGGGGCGGCGACGGCGGCGGGACGCCCCTCGAGGTCGGGCCGTTCGCGCAGCTCGACGGACAGGAAGAACGCGTCCATGTCCACGTGCAGGATCGTCGCCTCATCGCGGGGTGCAGCGGGCGCGGTCTCGGACATGGACCGAGCCTATCCGGGACCGGCGATCCGTCGCGCGGCGCGGCTAGGGTGGGGCCATGCCCGCCGACGTCGCCGTCCCCCGCCCCCGTCCCGCCGACCAGGACCGCTTCCGCGCCGCCGTCGCCGACGCCCTCGACCGCCTGCTGGCGGAGCACCGGGACCTCGCCCGGGACGTCCACCCGCTGACCGCGCCCCTCGTGGACGCGATCGCGGACCTGACCGCGGGCGGCAAGCGCCTGCGCGCCGTCCTGGCCTGGCTCGGCTGGCGGGCGGCCGGTGGCGAGGCGGAGGACCCCCGCATCGCCGAGGCGGGCGCGGCGTTCGAGCTGTTCCAGGCCGCGGCGCTGATCCACGACGACATCCTGGACCGCTCGGACACCCGCCGCGGGATGCCCAGCGTGCACCGCCGCTTCGAGTCCCTCCACCGGGAGGCGGGCTGGCGCCACGCCGCGGAGCACTTCGGCGTCTCCGCCGCGATCCTCGCCGGCGACGTCGCCCTGGGGATGAGCGAGACGGCCTTCGCACGCGTCCTCGCCGGCACGCCCCGGGAGGATCGGGCGCGGGCCGAGCTCGAGCGGATGCGCTTCGGCGTGATGGCGGGTCAGTACCTCGACGTGGTGGCCGAGATGGCCCCGGCGGCGCGCGATGCCCGCGAGGCCGAGGCGGCCGCCGAGGCGGTGGTGGAGCACAAGTCGGCGCGCTATTCGGCGGTGCACCCGCTGGCCCTCGGCGGGCTGCTGGCGGGGGCGGACGACGGGCTGGTGACCGCGTTCGCCCGGGTGTCGCTGCCGTTCGGCATGGCCTTCCAGTACCGGGACGACCTGCTCGGCGTGTTCGGCGATCCGGCGACCACGGGCAAGCCCGCGGGCGACGACCTGCGGGAGGGGAAGCAGACGGTGCTCATCGCCCGCGCCGTCGAGCTGCTCGCCCCGGACGAGGCCGCCGCGCTCGACGCGGACCTCGGCGACCCGGACCTCGGCGCGGACCGGGTGGCCCACTGGCAGGGCGTCCTCGAGGCGTGCGGCGCGCGCCGGGCCGTCGAGGAGCGGGTCGCGGCGCTCTCGCACGAGGCGGCCGGGGCCGTGGCGGGCCTGCTCGCGCACGGCGTCCCCGAGGACGTTAGCGCCGAGCTCACGCAGCTGATCGACGCCTACACGTCGCGCCGCCACTGAGCGGCACGGACCCCGCGGGCGAAGGCCGCCCGCGGGGCCGGCTCACCAGGCCAGGGCCTGGGCGCGACGCCGGATCTCGGTCTTCCGGCCGTCCCGGAGTGCGTCGATGGGCCGGCCGGGCAACGACTCGTCCTCGGTGAACAGCCAACGGAGGGCCTCCTCGTCGGAGAAGCCGGCGTCGGCCAGCAGCACGAGCGTGCCCTGCAGGGAGTCGAGCACGCCGGTCTCGGTGAGGAACAGGGCCGGCACGGACCGCACCGCGGGCTCGGGACGACGCACGGCCAGCAGGCGGCGATCATGCACGAGGTTGTGGACGCGGGTCACGCGCTGGTCGAGGTACTCCGCCACGTCGGGCACGGAGAGCCACTCGCCCACGAGGGCGTCGAGCTCGGCGGGGATCGCGTCAGCGGGGACCGGGGTGTCGGAGGAAGTGGTGCTCACGGGCGCCAGCCTACGTGGCCGCCGACGGGCCCGGCCCGCCGCGCCTCGGACGGCATAGATCTCAGTATGGTCACGAAGATCACATTCCGATAACATCGCCGAGGCTCCACGGCCGGGCGCCGACGTCGTCGGTCGACCGCGGGGGCCACGGGTCCCACCCGTCACTTCCCCGTCGTGTTCCATCCGTCCGATCCGATGCCGAGGTCTGCCGTGTCCCACACCCCCGTCCGCTCCCGCCGACTGCGCTCCGCCCTGACCGGCGGTGCGGTGCCCCTGCTGCTGCTCACCGGTCTGCCCGCCCAGGCCCACGCCCAGGAGGCGGCGGTGCACACCGTGCGCCCGGGCGACACCCTCACCCGGATCTCGGCCGCCCGCGGCGTCTCCGTCGCCGACCTGCTGCGGTTCAACGGCCTGGGCCTGGAGACCGTGCTCTACCCGGGTGACGAGCTCCGCCTGACCGGCGCGGCGGCCCCGGCCCCGGCCGCCGGGACCTACACGGTGCAGCCGAACGACGGGTGGTGGATCATCGCCCGCCACACCGGCGTCTCCGCCGCGCAGCTGCAGCGCTTCAACGGCATGAGCGCGTCGAGCATGCTCCACCCGGGCATGGTCCTCACCACGCAGCGCACGGCCCCCGCGCCGAAGGCCCCCACGTCGACCACCCCGGCCACGACCCCCGCCCCCGCGCCGGCGTCGACGGCCCCGGCGGCGGCCGGCGGGACGGTCCGGTACACCGTGGTCTCCGGCGACTCCCTCTGGGGGATCTCCCAGCGGTTCGAGGTCTCCATCCCCCGTCTGCGCGAGCTCAACGGCCTGACGCGGGCCTCGACGCTGCATCCCGGCGACGTGCTCGTGATCTCCGACGGCACCCTCGAGGTGGAGTCGGCCTCCGCCGTCCAGGGGGTCGGCGACACCTTCCTCGGGCGCACCTACGCGCCGCACGTCACGGCCTCGGCGAACGAGAACCTGCGCCTGCTGCGCTCCGTCCCGCAGCCCACCCCCGAGCAGATGCAGCAGATCGTCCGCGAGACCGCCGAGCGGATGGGCGTGGACCCCCGCCTGGCCCTGGGCCACGCATACACCGAGTCCCGCTTCCGCATGGCCTCGGTCTCCCCCGCCAACGCCGTGGGGGCGATGCAGGTCATCCCGATCACGGGCGAGTTCGCCTCGGAGCTGGTGGGCCGCGAGCTGAACCTGTTGGACCCCTACGACAACGCGGTGGCCGGCGTCGCGTTCATCAAGTACGTCCAGGACCGCACCCCCACGCTCGATGAGGGCATCGGGGCCTACTACCAGGGCCTCGGCGGAGTGCTGGACAGCGGCCTGAACCCGGAGGCACGGGACTACGTGGCCAAGGTGCGCGCCGCGATGGCGATGTTCTGATCCGCCGGCGGCGGACCGCCCCGAGGGGGTCCGCCGCCTGTCCTACCCTGGGACGATGAGCAGCGCACGCCGAGACCCCCTCGTGGGGGGCATCGTCGACGGCCGCTACCGGGTCGTCGAGCGGCTGGCCCGGGGCGGCATGTCCACCGTCTACCTGGCCGTGGACGAGCGTCTCGACCGCCAGGTGGCGCTCAAGGTCATGCACCCACACCTGGCGGAGGACCCCGTCCTCGTCGGCCGATTCGAGCAGGAGGCGAAGACGGCGGCGCGGCTGTCCCATCCGCACGTCGTCGCGGTCCTGGACCAGGGCCACACCGAGGCCGAGGACGGCGACGTGCTGGCCTACCTCGTGATGGAGCACGTGCCCGGCCGCACGCTGCGCACCGTCATCCGGGACCGTGCACCGCTCTCGCCCCGGGAGGCGCTGCGGTTCCTGCGGCCGCTCGTCGACGGCCTGGCCGCCGCGCACCGCGCCGGGCTGGTGCACCGGGACGTGAAGCCCGAGAACGTGCTCGTCCGCGACGACGGCCGGGTGACGGTCGCGGACTTCGGCCTGTCCCGCGCCGCCACGGCCCACACCCTGGCCGGGCAGGCCGTCGTGGGCACGCCCGCCTACCTCGCCCCCGAGCACATCGCCGGGGCGCCCGCCGACGCCCGCTCCGACGTGTACGCCGTGGGCATCATCCTGTTCGAGCTGCTCACGGGCCGCCAGCCGTACACCGCGGCGTCCGCGCTGCAGGTCGCCTACCGACACGTCCACGAGCGGGTCCCCGTGCCGTCCACGCTGCACCCCGGGCTCCCCGAGGACCTCGACGACCTCGTGCTGTGGTGCACCGAGCCGGACCCGGCCGACCGGCCCGCCGGTGCCGGCGAGCTCCTGCACCGCATCGACGCCGTGGCGGCGGGCCTGGACCCCGACGAACCGGACCGCCGCCCCGTCGAGGGCCCGGGTGCGGAGCCGGCGGTGGCCGCCCCCGCCGCCGATGGCCCCGAGGACGCAGCCCCGGACGGGAACCTGGAGACCCGGGCCCTCGACGCCGGCGACCACCACGCGACGCGCGTGCTCCCCGCCCTGGCCGAGTCCGACCTCGACGAGGACATGACCGACGTCATCGACACCCGTGCGGCGACGCGCGGGGCCGACCGGCGGCCCGCCGCGCATCCGGCGGAGCCGATCGGCCCGCTCGCGGTCGACCCCGCTCCGGCGGACCGGCATTCGGGGCGCAGCTCCCAGCGGCGGCTGCGTCGGGCGGCCCGCCGCCCCGCGCTCGACCTCGGCCAGGGCACCGGCCGGGCCGCGGCGATAGGCGCGGCCGTGACCCTGCTGCTCACCGGCGTCGCCCTGCTGCTGGGCTGGACGCTGGGCTCCGGCGGCCTCGGAGTCGGTGGCGTGGCGGTGGTCCCCGACCTCGACGGGCTGGCCCGGGAGGCGGCGGAGGAACGGCTGACCGCCGCGGGCTTCACCGCGGCGGTCACGGCCCGGCACGACGAACTCCGCACGGAGGGCACGGTCGTCGCCAGCTCGCCCGCGGCCGGGGAGCCGGCGGGGCGCGGCACCCCCGTCGAGCTCACCGTCTCCGCCGGCCCCGCGCCGGTGCCGGTGCCGGACCTGACCGGCGTCGTGATCCGGCGGGCCCACGGCGTGGCCCGGGACGCCCGATTCACCGTGGAGGTCGCGGAGCGCCGCACCGATCCCGCAGTGCCGGCCGGGGCCGTGATCGAGCAGCACCCGGCCCCCGGCGAGCAGGCGACGCCGGGCACCGCGGTCCGCGTGGTGCTCTCCGAGGGCCGCGCCGTGCGCCCGGTGCCGGACGTGACCGGGCAGGATCCGGAGACGGCGCGCACGACGCTGGCGGACGACGGCTGGGACGCCCGCGTGCATCGCCTGCCGCTGCCGCTCTCCGGCCGGGGCGAGTCCCGGGTCCTGCACCAGTCCCCCGCCGCCGGGACCGCGCTGCCCGAGGGCACCGCGGTCCACGCCTGGGTCGGCTGAGCCGGGGCGTGCCCGGCCACGCGGTCAGGCCCGCGGCGCGCGACGCTCGGGGTGCGAGAGGGCCTCGGTGACCTTGAACGCCATCTCCAGGGACTGCTGGTGGTTCAGCCGCGGGTCGCACAGCGTCTCGTAGCGGGCGTCGAAGTCGGCCTCGTTGATCGGGTCGGAGCCGCCCAGGCACTCGGCGACGTCGTCGCCGGTCAGCTCGACGTGCATGCCGCCCGGGTGCGTGCCGAGCTCGCGGTGCACCTCGAAGAAGCCGCTGACCTCGTCCATCACGTCCTCGAACCGGCGGGTCTTGTAGCCGTTGGCCGCGGTCACGGTGTTGCCGTGCATGGGGTCGGTGACCCACACCGGCTCCAGCCCCGCATCCCGGACGCCCTCGACGATGCCGGGCAGCACGTCCCGGATCCGCTCCGCACCCATGCGGGTGATGAAGGTCAGGCGGCCCGGCTCGCGCTCCGGGTCCAGCCGCTCGGCGAGCTCGAGCGCGTCCGCGACCGTGGTGGTCGGGCCGAGCTTCACGCCGATCGGGTTGCGGACCCGGGAGAGGAAGTCGACGTGGGCGCCGTCCACCTGGCGGGTGCGCTCGCCGATCCACAGGAAGTGGGCGCTCGTGGCGTAGGGGTCGCCGCTGCGCGAGTCCACGCGGGTCAGGGCGCGCTCGTAGTCGAGCAGGAGCGCCTCGTGGGCCGAATAGAACTCGGTGCGGCGCATGGCCTCGAAGTCCACGCCCGCGGCGTTCATGAAACGGACCGCGCGGTCGATCTCGGCGGCCATCTCCTCGTACTGGGCGTAGGCCGGGTTGGCCATGAAGCCCTGGTTCCACTGGTGCACGCTGCGCAGATCGGCGAAGCCGCCCTGGGTGAAGGCGCGGACCAGGTTCAGGGTGGAGGCGGAGGTGTGGTACGCCTGCACCATCCGTCGGGCGTCGTGCCGGCGTGCCTGCTCGGTGAACTCATAGCCGTTCACGATCTCACCGCGGAAGCTGGGCAGCGTGACGCCGTCGCGGGTCTCCGTGTCCGAGGACCGCGGCTTGGCGAACTGGCCGGCGATCCGGCCCATCTTCACGACCGGCATGGAGGCGCCGTAGGTCAGCACCGCGGCCATCTGCAGGATGGTCTTCACCCGGGCGCTGATCCGGTTGGCGGTGGACCCGGCGAACGTCTCGGCGCAGTCGCCGCCCTGCAGGAGGAACGCGCGACCCTGGGCGACATCGGCCAGACGGGCGCGCAGCAGGTCGACCTCGCCCGCGAAGACGAGCGGGGGCAGGGCGCTCAGCTCGGCGACGGCGGCGCGGTGATCGGCCTCGTCCGCCCAGGACGGTGCCTGCGCGATCGGCAGCGAGCGCCAGTGGTCCAGGCCGGGGATGTCGGCGGCGCCCTCCGAGATGGCGGTGCCGAAGGCCAGGATCTTCTCGCGGGGGTCTTCAGTCATGCACACCAGGCTAGGGGCCGCGTGCCGCGCCCCGGTCTGAGCGTCCCCGGATGACGACGCGCGGGCCCCGCTCAGTCGCGGGCGCGCGGCGGAGCGGCCACGCGGCCCGCCTTCACGTCCGCCGCGTAGGTGTCCACATACTCCTGGCCTGACAGGCGCCGGATGGCCTCCATGATCTCGTCCGTCACCTCCCGCAGCACCCGGCGGTCGGCGGCGGCCGCGGCACGGTCGGAGAAGTCCAGCGGCTCACCGAAGATCACGCCCAGGCGCCGGATCCGCGGCAGCACGCGGCCGATCGGCTGGACCCGGTCCGTGCCGATCATGGCGATGGGCACCACGGGCGCGCCCGAGGCCAGCGCGAGCTTGGCCACGCCGATCTTGCCGCGGTGCAGCCGACCATCCGGGCTGCGGGTGCCCTCCGGGTAGATCCCGAGCAGCCGGCCCTCCCGCAGCGCCTCGAGGCCCGCGTCCAGCGAGCGCAGGGACGCCTCTCCGCCGGAGCGGTCCATGGGCAGCTGGTTCGCCGCCTCGAAGAACCGGCGGGTGACCCACCCCTTCACGCCCGGGCCGGTGAAGTACTCGTGCTTGGCCAGGAAGTGCACCTGGCGGTCGAGCATGGCCGGCATGAACACCGAGTCCGAGACGGACAGGTGGTTGCTGGCCAGGATCGCCGGGCCCTCGGCCGGCACGTTCCCGAGGCCCTTCACCCAGGGGCGGAACAGCAGGCGGGTGGCCGGAGCCACGGCGAACGTCTTGGCGGACCAGTAGAACGTGGACACGAGGGCCTTCCGGTCGGGGCGGTCGGGTGCCTGCCCATCGTACGGTCCGCCTGCCTTACCCTGGCACTATGCCCCGCCCCGTCGCCGTCGCCCCCGAAGACCTGCCCCTGCGTCTCATGCCCGCCGCTCCCGCCCGGCGCGACCACTGCGTCGTGCTCCTACACGGGTTCACCTCGACTCCGGCCTCCGTCCGCGCCTGGGCCGAGGGGCTCGCGGCAGGCGGCTCCCCCGTGAGCGTGCCCCTGCTGCCGGGGCACGGCACCCGGTGGGAGGACCTCGCCGCCACCGGTGCGGACGAGATCCGCGCCGCCGTCCGGGCCGTCGTGGACCTCGAGCTCGCCCGACACGGCCGCGTGGTCATGGCGGGCATCTCGATGGGCGGCGCCCTCGCGCTCGACGCCGCCGCCCACCGACCCGTGGCCGGGGTGCTCGTGGTGAACCCCGCGCTGCGCTTCGCCAGCCCGCTCGCCCCCTTCGCCCCGCTGCTGGCCCCGTTCGTCCCCACGGTCGCCCCGATCGCGGACGACATCGCGGACCCGACGGCGCGCGAGCGCGCCTACCCCCGCACGCCGATGGCCGGCGTCGCCGCCGTCGGCCGCATCCAGCGGGCCGCCCGCCGCGCCCTGCCGCGGATCACCGCTCCCGTGACGGTCTACCGGTCCGCCCGCGACGCCGTCGTGCCCGCCTCGAGCCACCGGACCCTGGTGCGGGGCCTGCGCCAGGCCCCCGTGGAAGTGGTGGGGCTGCCCCGCAGCCGCCACGTCGCCACGCTCGACCACGACCTGCCGCTGCTGATCGACCACGGCCGGAGCGCGGTCGCCGCCATGACGACGCACTGAGTCGCGCCCCGGACCCCACCGCTCCCGGTTGTACAGTGTGCGTGACACGACTCACACTTACTTCCGTTGTGCCGCCCACCGGTCGGCGGAACCGACCCAACGCCCGAGGAGTCCCATGCACGAGATCAGCGAGCCGTACCAGCCCCGCCTGTCCCCGGAGGCGAACATCACGGACTTCCTGGAACGCCAGGCCACGGAGCGTCCCGACCACGGCCTCTTCGCGGTGGCGGACGCGCAGGATCAGTGGACGGACGTCTCCGCCCGGGACGCCCGCGAGCGCGTGCGGGCCCTGGCCAAGGGGCTCATCGCCGCCGGGATCCAACCCGGGGAGACGGTCGGGCTCCTGGCCTCCACCCGCCTGGAGTGGACACTGGTCGACTTCGCCATCTGGTATGCCGGCGCGGTCACCGTGCCCGTGTACGAGACCTCCTCCGTCAGCCAGGTGTCCTGGATCATCGAGGACGCGCACGTGCGCGCCGTCGTGACCGGGAACGAGGACCTCGCCAAGACGGTGCGGGACGCGGTGCAGCGCGAGGGCCTGCCGGAGCTGATCGGCCTGTGGACGATGGACCCGGCCGACGGCGCCCCCGGCTCCGGCCTCGAGGCGCTCGTCGCCCTGGGCGCGGACGTCACCGATGAGGAGCTCGAGACGCGTCGGTCCTCCGCCGGCCTGGCCGACCTGGCGACCATCATCTACACCTCCGGCACCACGGGCCGACCCAAGGGCTGCGAGCTCACGCACGAGAACTTCGCGGAGCTCGTCAACCAGACCCTGTCCTCCTCGCTCGGCGACGTCGTCCGCCAGGACACCTCCACCGTGCTGTTCATCCCCCTGGCGCACGTGTTCGCACGCTTCGTCTCGGTGCTCACCGTCGCCGCGGGCGCACGCTGCGGGCACGTCTCGGACATCAAGCGGCTCTCGGTCTCGCTGCAGACCTTCCAGCCGAGCTTCGTGCTGGCCGTGCCGCGCGTGTTCGAGAAGATCTACAACGCGGCGCTGCTCAACGCGCAGAGCGGCGGCAAGGAGAAGATCTTCCGCCGTGGCGCGGACGTGGCGATCCGCTGGTCCCGGGCGCTGGACTCGGGCCAGATGACGGCGCCCCTGCGGCTGCAGCGCGCGTTCTACTCCGCGCTGATCTACCGCCGGATCCGGACGGCCATGGGCGGCCGGCTCGCGTACGCGGTCTCCGGCGGCGGCCCCCTCTCCACCGACCTGGCGCACTTCTTCCGCGGCGTGGGCGTGACCATCCTCGAGGGCTACGGCCTCACCGAGACGACGGCCCCCATCACCGTGGGCCGGCCGGACCGGCTGAAGATCGGCACGGTCGGACACCCCCTCGGCGGCAACCAGGTGCGGATCGCCGAGGACGGCGAGATCCTCACGCGCGGCACGTCGCTGATGCGCGGCTACCACAACCGGCCGGAGGCGGACGAGGAGGCCTTCGAGGACGGCTGGTTCCGCACCGGCGACCTCGGGGTCCTGGACGACGACGGCTTCCTCACGATCACCGGCCGCAAGAAGGAGCTGCTGGTGACGGCCGGCGGCAAGAACGTGGCACCGGCGATGCTCGAGGACGCGATCCGCAGCGACGCGCTCGTCTCCCAGGTGATGGTGGTCGGCGACGGCAAGCCCTTCATCGCGGCGATCGTCACCCTCGACACCGACACCCTGCCCGCGTGGCTCGCCGCGAACGGCCTGCCGAAGGACCTCGACGTCGCCGCGGCCGCACGCGAGGACGCGGTGCGCCGCCACATCCAGGAGGCCGTGGACAAGGCCAACAGCCTGGTCTCGCGCGCCGAGGGGATCCGGGAGTTCCGCATCCTCGACCGCGACTTCTCCCTGGAGGAGGGCCATGTGACCCCGTCCCTGAAGATGCGCCGGTCGGCGATCATGAAGGACTTCGCCGCGCAGATCGCGGACATCTACGGGGAGCCCGCCCCGCAGAACTGAACGCCCCCTCGACGACGGCGCCCGGCCCCTCGGCCGGGCGCCGTCGTCCCCGCGGGTCCGGTCAGAGCAGACCGGAGTCCGGCACGTCCAGGCCCAGCAGCGCGTTCTCGACGACCTCGGTGAGGGCCGGGTGGGGCCAGTACTGGCCCCGCGCGAGCCGGTGGGCGTCGATGCCGAACGCCATGCCGGTCACGAGCGGCTGGATGAGGTTCGCGGCCTCGTGCCCCAGGATGTGCCCGCCGAGGATCCGTCCCGTGGCCTTCTCCGCGACGACGGTGCACACGCCCTCGGTGTCCTCCATGGCCCAGCCGTAGGCGACGTCCCCGAAGGACTGGGTCTTCACCGTGATCGCGTCCGCCCCGTAGTCGGCGAGTGCCTGTTCCACCGTGAGCCCGACGGAGGCCGCCTGCGGATGGGTGAACACGGCCGCCGGCACGGGGCCGAGCGTGTTGGCGCGGAGGTCGTCCGGATGCTCCAGGTTGTGCGCGACGACGCGGGCCTCGTGATTGGCCACGTGCTTGAGCTGCCACGTGTTGGCGACGTCCCCGAGCACGTAGACCCCCTCCACCGGTGCACCGTCGGAGAGTGCGCGCTGATGCTCGTCGCTGGCCAGGACGCCGTCGTCGGTGACGTCCAGTCCCGCGGCGGCGGGGTCGAGGCGGTCCGTGTTCGGCGTCCGGCCGACCGCGATCAGCACCGCGTCCGCCTCGATGGCCTCCTCCACGATGCCGGTCTGCTCCTGGCCCTCTGCGCGATCCAGGCGCACCCGGACCCAGCCGTCCGCGGCCCGCTCGGCGTCCTCGACCGGTTCGATCCCGGCCGGGGTCCACCCCGTGCGCAGGTCCCACCGCCGGGCCGCGATCTTCGTGAACGTCGTGGACACGGACATGTCGTGCTGCTTGAGCAGCCGGTGGCCGCGGTTGACCTGGACGACCTCGGTCCCCAGCCCGGCGAAGACGGAGGCGAACTCGCAGGCGATGAACCCGCCGCCCACCACGAGCAGCCGCCGCGGCAGCCGATCCAGTCGCATCACGGTGTCCGAGGTGTGCACCGACGGCAGGTCCAGGCCCGGGATCGCGGGGAGGGTGGGCCGCGACCCCGCGGCGACCACCACCTGGTCCGCCGTGATCTCCCGGCCCGAGGCGGTGCGCACGCGGCGGGGGCCGACGAAGCGGACCTCCTCCTGGATCACGCTCGTGTAGTCCAGATCGTCCCGGCGGTAGCGGAGCCCGTCGCGGCTGATGCCGTCGATGCGCGTGAAGATGCGGTCCCGGATGGCCGGGAAGTCGGCGCCCGTGAACTCCAGCCCCACCCCGAGGCTCCGAGCCTCGGGGGGCAGCGCGGCCAGGCCGGCCGGGTAGGCGTACATCTTGGTGGGGATGCAGCCGACGTTCAGACAGGTGCCGCCGAACGTGCCGGAGTCGGCGATCACGACGCTCCGGCCCTTCCAGTGTTCGCTGATCAGGGAGTTCCCCGATCCGGAGCCGATGATGAGCAGGTCGTGGTGTTCCGCAGAGGTGGCCATGCCTCCCAGGATAGGCACGGGCCCGGACGCGGTGGCGTCCGGGCCCGTGGGGCGGCCCGTCGGCGGCGGGCTCACGCGGGGCTCACTCGATCACGAGCAGCAGGTCTCCGCCGTTGACGGGCGTGACGCCCTCCGTGACCACGCGGCGCACGGTGCCCGCGGCCTGGGCCGTGATCGCGGCCTCCATCTTCATCGCCTCGATCGTGGCCACCGCCTGGCCGACCTCGACGGCGTCGCCCTCGGCCACCTGCACGGTGACCGAGCCCGCGAACGGGGCGGCGACGTGGCCGGGGGTGCCGGGGTCCGCCTTCTCCGCGGTCCGCACGGTGGACTCGATCGAGCGGTCCCGGACGGTCATCTGGCGCAGCTGGCCGTTCAGGGTGACCATCACGGTGCGCATGCCCTTCTCGTCCGGCTCGGAGACGGACATGAGGGTGGCGAGCAGCCGCACACCGCGTCCGAGCGAGATGACGTGCTCGCGCCCGGGGACGAGGCCGTAGAGGAAGTCGCGGGTGTGCAGGGTGACGGTGTCCCCGAACTCCTCGCGGTGCGCCTCGAACTCCTTCGTGGGGCCGGGGAAGAGCAGGCGGTTCAGCACCGCGCGGCGGGTCTGTCCGGCCTCGGCGAGGGCGGTCGAGTCCTCCGCGGAGATCTCCACCATGCCCGCGCCCTCGCGGCGACCCTGGAGGGCCTTGGTCCGGAAGGGCTCCGGCCAGCCGCCGGGCGGGTCGCCGAGCTCGCCGCGCAGGAAGCCGATCACGGAGTCCGGGATGTCGAACTCCTGCGGACGCTCCGCGAACTCCTTCGGGTCCACGCCGGAGCCGACCAGCTGCAGCGCCAGATCGCCCACCACCTTGGAGGACGGGGTGACCTTGACGAGGTGGCCGAGCAGGTCGTCGGCCGCGGCGTACATCGACTCGATGGCCTCGAACCGCTCCCCCAGGCCGAGCGCGATCGCCTGCGTGCGCAGGTTGGACAGCTGGCCGCCCGGGATCTCGTGGTGGTACACGCGGCCGGTCGGGGCGGGCAGCCCCGCCTCGAAGGGCGCGTACGCCGAGCGGACGGACTCCCAGTAGGGCTCCATCGCGGTGGCGGCCTCGAGGCCGAGACCGGTGTCCCGCTCGGTGTGCTCGAGCGCCGCGACCAGGGCGGACAGCGGCACCTGGCTCGTGGTGCCCGCCATGGACGCGGTGGCCGCGTCGACGGCGTCCACGCCGGCCTCCGCCGCCGCGAGCAGGGTGGCCAGCTGGCCGCCGGCGGTGTCGTGCGTGTGCAGGTGCACGGGCAGGTCGAACTCGGCGCGCAGGGCGGTGACGAGCTCGCGCGCGGCGGCGGGCCGCAGCAGGCCCGCCATGTCCTTGATCGCCAGGACGTGGGCGCCGGCGTCGACCATCCGGCGGGCGAGGCCCAGGTAGTAGTCGAGCGTGTAGAGCGTCTCCTTCGGGTCCGTCATGTTGCCCGTGTAGCACAGGGCCGCCTCGGCCACGGCGGTGCCCGTGGCACGCACCGCCTCGATGGCCGGGGTGATCTGCTCGACGTCGTTGAGGGCGTCGAAGATGCGGAACACGTCGACGCCGGACGCCGCGGCCTCGGCCACGAACGCGTCCGTCACCTCGGTGGGGTACGGCGTGTAGCCCACCGTGTTGCGGCCGCGCAGCAGCATCTGGATCGGGATGTTCGGCAGCTCCGCGCGCAGCAGCTCGAGGCGCTGCCACGGGTCCTCGTGGAGGAAGCGCAGCGCGACGTCGTACGTCGCCCCGCCCCAGGCCTCCACGGAGAGCAGCCCCGGCAGGGTGTGCGCGACGGCGGGCGCGGCGGCCAGCAGGTCGCGCGTGCGGACGCGGGTGGCCAGCAGGGACTGGTGGGCGTCGCGGAACGTGGTGTCCGTGACGGCCAGCGCGGTCTGTTCGCGCAGGGTGCGGGCGAAGCCCTCGGGGCCCTGCTCCAGCAGCACCTGACGCCAGCCGTGCGGGGGCGCCGCGTCCTCGTTCCGGCTCGGGCCGTCGAAGGGCGAGCGGTCCGGCTCCTGGTGCTTGTCGCCCGGGTGCTCCGGGAGGCGGTCGCGGGGGTCGATGCCCTCGATGCGCGGGCCGTGCGGCTGGTTGACCGTGACGTCCACGAGGTACTGCAGGGCCTTGGAGCCGCGGTCCTGGGAGCGGTTCACCGTGGCCAGCTCGGGGTGCTTGTCGATGAAGTCCGTGGCGACGTCGCCGCTGACGAACTGCGGGTCGTCCATCACGTTCATCAGGAACGGGATGTTGGTGGCCACGCCGCGCACGCGGAACTCGGCCAGGGCGCGGCGCACGCGGCGCACGGCCGTGGCGTAGTCGCGTCCGCGGCAGGTGAGCTTGACCAGCATGGAGTCGAAGTGGGGGCTGATCTCCGCACCGGCGTAGATGGTGCCGCCGTCGAGGCGCACACCGGAGCCGCCGGCCGAGCGGTAGGCGGTGATGGTGCCGGTGTCCGGGCGGAAGCCGTTGGCCGGGTCCTCGGTGGTGATGCGGCACTGGATGGCGAAGCCGCGGACCTGGAGGGCGTCCTGGGTGATGCCCAGCTCGGGCAGGGTGGCGCCGGCGGCGATGCGCAGCTGCGCGCCCACCAGGTCCACGTCCGTGACCTCCTCGGTCACGGTGTGCTCCACCTGGATGCGGGGGTTCATCTCGATGAACACGTGCTGGCCCGCACGCTCGCCCGCCGTGTCCACGAGGAACTCGACGGTGCCCGCGTTGACGTACCCCATCTCCTTGGCGAAGGCGACGGCGTCCCGGTGCAGGGCCTGCCGGATCTCCTCGTCCAGGTTCGGGGCCGGGGCCATCTCGATGACCTTCTGGTGGCGGCGCTGGAGCGAGCAGTCCCGCTCGAAGAGGTGCACGACGTTGCCCTCGCCGTCGGCGAGGATCTGCACCTCGATGTGCCGCGGCCGCAGGACGGCCTGCTCGAGGAACACGGTGGGGTCGCCGAAGGCGGTGTCCGCCTCGCGCATCGCGGCCTCGAGGGAGCCGCGCAGGTCCTCGCGGCGCTCGACGCGGCGCATGCCGCGGCCGCCGCCGCCGGCGACGGCCTTGACGAAGATGGGGAAGCCGATCTCCTCGGCCTGCTCCAGGAGCCACTCGACGTCGGCGCTCGGGTCCGAGGAGGCCAGGGTGGGGATGCCCGCACGCTTGGCCGCGCGCAGGGCCTCGACCTTGTTGCCGGTCAGCTCGAGGACGTCGGCGGGCGGGCCGACGAAGGTGATCCCGTTCTCAGCCGCGGCACGGGCCAGGCCGGCGTTCTCCGACAGGAAGCCGTAGCCCGGGTAGATCGCGTCGGCCCCGGCGTCCTTCGCCACGCGGATGATCTCGTCCACGTCGAGGTAGGCGCGCACGGGGTGGCCCTCCTCGCCGATGCGGTAGGCCTCGTCCGCCTTCTGGCGGTGGATCGAATTGCGGTCCTCGTAGGGGAAGACGGCGACGGTGCGGGCGCCCAGCTCGTAGCAGGCGCGGAAGGCGCGGACGGCGATCTCGCCGCGGTTGGCCACCAAGACCTTGGAGAAGACGGCGCCGGCTCCGGTCGACCCGGCCGCGTCCTCTGGAGGGGTGAAGTTCTCGACAGGTGCGGTCATGGTTGGGAGTGTGTCACACCGCGCCGGAGTTCCGCCTCATGTCGCGCACAGTCACCGCTGCGAGACGAAAGATGACTGACTCGGCCCTCCGGGGCGCCCCGGGGTGGAGGATCAGGCGGAGCGGCGGGCCCGACGCCGCCCGGCCAGCTCGTCCCCCGGCTCGGGGGCGCCGACCACGCTCTCGCGGGGCAGCTCGGCGAGGCTGCCCTCGACCTCGCGCCACACGCGGCCGACGGCGATCCCGAAGACGCCCTGGCCGCCCTGGACGAGGTCCACGACCTCGTCCGCCGAGGTGCACTCGTACACCGAGGCGCCGTCGCTCATCAGGGTGATCTGCGCCAGGTCCTCGACACCCCGCTCGCGCAGGTGGCCCACGGCGGTGCGGATCTGCTGGAGCGAGACGCCGGTGTCCAGGAGGCGCTTGACGACCTTGAGGACGAGGATGTCGCGGAACGAGTAGAGCCGCTGGGAGCCGGAGCCGGAGGCGCTGCGGACCGTGGGGACCACGAGGTCCGTGCGGGCCCAGTAGTCGAGCTGGCGATAGGTGATGCCGGCGGCCTTGCACGCGGTGGGACCGCGGAAGCCGACGTCGTCGCCCCGGGTCGCGCCCTCGTCGAAGAGCGTGCCCTGGGTGCCGAGCGCGGGGGGCCGGCCAGGACCTGCAGTGGGTGTCACGGGGAACCTCCTGGTGCGGGGCCCCCGGTGCGGGGAGGGGGACGCGACCGTCGTGTGCCGCCGGTGACCGTGGCGGCGCTCCCCGGTGACCGTGGGGAGGGCGACGGAGGCGCCCCGGGTGGCGGGGCCCTCTTCCCCTCGAAGGTACGCGCGGGTCCGGGGGCGGTCAACGAAGCCGGCGGCGAGGCCGCGCCGTGTCGCGCCGGCTCCGCTCAGGCGAAGTCCTCGGGGCGCACGGTGTCCAGGAAGTCGCGGAAGTCCTCGACGGCGCGCTCCTGGCCGGCGTCCTCCTCCCCCGTCCGCGCCGGCATGCCGGCGTCCGCGAGCACGGCGGGGCTGCCCAGCACGGGGGCGTCGGCGCGCAGGGCGACCACGACGGCGTCCGACGCGCGGGCGTCGACCCGGGCGCCCGTGGAGAGCACGAGCTCGGCGTGCACGACCTCGTCCCGGACCTCGGTGAGGCGCACCCGCACGACCTCGGCGCCCAGGGCGTCGACGGCGGCCAGGAGCAGCTCATGGGTGAGGGGCCGGGGCGCGCGGACGCCCTCGAGCGCGAGCGCGGCGGCGGCGGCCTCGGGCGCGCCCACCCACAGCGGGACCATCGTGCGGCCGGGCGGATCCACCAGCAGGATCACGTGGTGCTGTTCGGGCAGCTCGACACGCACGCCGAGCACGGAGAGCGGCACGTCGCCGGCGTCGTCGGCGGGCACGGGGCGCGGCTCAGTCATCCCACTGCTCCAGTCCCACGGCCACGAGGGCCGCATGCAGCCGCAGGCTGGCCTGCGCGATCTCGCGTGCCGAGCGGGCCACGCGGGGGCGGGTGCCGGCGTCGCGGCGGGCCTGCAGCGGGGCGACGGCGCGCTCCACCAGGCCCAGTTCGCGGTCGGCCGCGGCCCGCAGCGGGCGGAGGTGCCGGGGCTCCAGGCCGTGGCCCGCGAGCACGACGGCGGCCCGGGCCACGTCCATCGCGTGGCTCGGGTAGCCGCCGTCGGGATCGACGGGCAGGAGCGAGTACTGATCCAGCTCGGCCAGCAGCTCCTCGCCCGCACCGGATTCGGCGGCGAGCTCGGCGCGGGTCCACGACCGGCGACCCCCGGCGACCTCGCGGCCGAGCCGCTCCGCGTCCGAGGACGCCGGGACCGCCGCGGTTCCGGGCAGGCCGGTGGGGCGTTCGCCGCGGTCCAGCGCGGCCAGGTGGTCGGCGATGACCTTGAGCGGCAGGAAGTGGTCGCGCTGCAGGGCGAGGACGAACCGGAGCCGGTCCACGTCCCCGGGCCGGAAGCGCCGGTAGCCGGCGGGAGTCCGCTCGGGCAGGACGAGGCCGCGGTCCTCCAGGAAGCGCACCTTGGACGCGGTGACGCCGGGGAATTCGGCTTCGAGGGCGGCCACGACCTCGCCGATGCCCAGCCGGCCCGCAGGGCGGGCGGCGGGGACGGCGTCGGGTCGCGGGCGCGGATCGGTCACGGGGATGACGGCTCAGCCCCGCGCCGGTGCGGCGTAGTACGTGAGCCGGTATTTGCCGATCTGCACGTGCATCCCGGAGCGCAGCAGGATCTCGTCCACGCGGTCGTGGTTCACGAAGGTGCCGTTGAGGGAGTTCAGGTCCACGAGCCGATGGCCGCCGTCCTCGGCCCGGAACTCCGCGTGACGACGGGAGACCGTGACGTCGTCGAGGAAGATGTCCGCGTCCGGGTGGCGCCCCACGGAGACCACGTCCTCGTCCAGCAGGAAGCGGGCGGACTGGTCCGGGCCCTCGTGGGCGAGCAGCAGCGCGGAACCGGCCGGGAGGGCGCGGATCGCGTCCGACTCCTCGCGGGTGAGGTCCGCCGAGACCAGCGGCGCCAGCTCGGTGAGGTTGATGGCGGAGGTGGACAGGTCCGGTTCACGTCCGGGCTGGTTCATGGGGTGCTCCTGTGCGGGGGCCGGCGCCGCGGCGCCGGATGGAGAGACGAAGGGGACGCCGTCGCCCCGCCGGCCAGCGACGGGGCGACGGCGGACGGGGCTCAGCTGGTGTGCGAGGCGTAGCCCTCGGCGTCCATGAGGCCCTCGAGCTGGGCCTCGTCCGCGAGGGTGATCTCGAACAGCCAGCCGCCCTCGTAGGGGGCAGAGTTGACCAGGCCGGGCTCGCCGTCGAGCTCGTCGTTGACGGCGGCCACGGTGCCGGAGACCGGGGCGTAGATGTCCGAGACGGACTTCGTGGACTCGACCTCGCCCACCGCGGTGCCCGCGGTGACCTCGGTGCCGACCTCCGGCAGGTCCACGTAGACGACGTCACCCAGCGCATCCTGGGCGAAGTCGGTGATGCCCACGCGGACCGTGCCGGCGGCACCGGCCTCGGCGATCCACTCGTGCTCGGCGGAGTACTTCAGGCCTTCGGGGATGGAGCTCATGGAGTGCGCGTCCTTTGTGTGGTCGGGAGTGATGACGTCGTCTCGCAGACTACCGAGCGGCGCGTGATTCGCGCCACTGGCGCGCTCAGAGCACGCCGCGCATGCCGCGACGCACCGGCTTGGCGATGGCCAGCACGAGCAGGCCCACGCCCAGGGTGACCGCACCGATCATGCCGAAGTAGCCCACCTCGTTCTGCTCCGAGTAGGAGCCGGCCAGGGAGCCTGCCAGGGCCGTGCCCAGGGCGACGGACAGGTTGTACAGCGACACCATCATCACCGGGTAGCTGCGCGGGGCGACCTTGGTGGCCAGGGAGAGGCCCACCGGGGAGACGAGCAGCTCGCCCATGGTGCAGACGAAGAGGATCAGCGTCAGCCACAGCAGCGGCACGGCGACGACGTCGGCCACCGGGATGAACAGCAGGAAGGCGATGCCGATCAGGACGATGCCGATGCCGAACTTCACCGGGGTGGCGGGCTGGCGGGCGCCCAGCTTGGTCCACAGCGCGGCGAACACCGGGGCGAACACGATGATGAAGATCGGGTTGATGGAGTTGACCCACTCCATGGGCATGAGCCAGCCGAACAGGTTCCGGTCGAGGCGGTGCTCGGAGTACAGCGCGATCACGGTGAACTGCTGCTGGAAGAGGGCGAAGAACACGGACGTGCCGATGAACAGCGGGATGAACGCCTTCACGCGCGAGCGCTCCTCCTCCGTGACCTTCGTGGAGGTCAGCAGGACGGCGAAGATCGCGATGGCCGCGACGGCGGCGAGCACGACGACGGCGTCGGAGAGGTTGCCCAGGGTGACGACGCCCGTGAGGAACAGGACCACGACGACGGCGACCATCCCCAGGCCGATCAGGCCCCAGCGGCCGTACTGCGACCGCGGCAGCGGATCCGGGACCCGGTGCACGTCCGTGGGCAGGTTCTTGCGGGTCAGGGCGTACTGCGCCAGGCCGATGGCCATGCCGGCGGCGGCGAGGCCGAAGCCGACGTGGAAGCCCAGCGTGTCCCGCGCCAGGCCGGTCAGCAGCGGGCCGAAGAGGGCGCCGATGTTCACGCCCATGTAGAAGATGGAGAAGCCGGCGTCGCGCTTGGGGTCCTCGCGGGAGTACAGGGAGCCGACGAGGTTCGTGGCGTTGGCCTTGAGGCCGCCCGAGCCGACGGCGACGAGCACGAGGCCGAGGGCCAGGCCCGGGACACCCGGGACGAGGGCCAGCGCGATGTGGCCGAACATGATCCCGACGGCGCTGATGAACATGGTGCGCTCGGAGCCGAGCAGGCGGTCGGCGACCCAGCCGCCGAGGATGCAGAACACGTACACCATGCCGCCGTAGGCGCCGACGATGCCCGTGGCCACGGCCGGGTCGATCCCGAGGCCGCCCTCCGCGGCGGTCCAGGACATGTAGTACACGAGCATGGCCTGCATGCCGTAGAAGGAGAAGCGCTCCCACAGCTCCACGGAGAACAGGTTCGCCAGCGGGCCGGGCTGGCCGAGGAACGGGCGGCCGCGCCAGTCGGGGGTGGCGTCGTCGGGACGGGTGGCCGTCGACGCCGCCACGCGGGCGGGCGGCTCGACGTCGGGCACGCGGCCCGCGAGAGGATTCTGGGGATTTTCCACCGATCCACTGTCCTCCTCCGAGGGAGTCAGGGCAAACTCCCTGCCCGGTGACGCCGATCACATCCGCTGCCCGCGCGGCGTCCGTCCTAGAGTGGAGGCCGTGTCCGTCACCTCCGAGATCGCCCGTGCCCGCTCCCTCATCCGCGTGGTCCCCGACCATCCCAGCCCGGGCGTGGCCTTCCAGGACATCACGCCCCTGCTCGCGGACGCCCGCGCCCTGAGGGCGTGCGTCGAAGCCCTGGTGGCGCCGTTCGAGGGGCGGTTCGACCTCGTGGCCGGCCTCGAGGCCCGCGGGTTCCTGCTCGCCGGGGCGGCCGCCGTCCTGACCGGCACCGGCCTCGTGCCGCTGCGCAAGGCCGGGCGCCTCCCGGCTCCCGCGGCCCGTGCGGACTACACGCTGGAGTACGGGAACGCGAGCATCGAGGTGTCGGAAGACCTGCGGGCCGGGTCACGGGTGCTCCTGCTCGACGACGTCCTCGCCACGGGCGGCACCCTCGCCGCCGGCCGACGGCTCATCGAGGCGCGGGGCGCGGAGGTGGTGGGCGCGGCCTGCCTGCTGGAGCTCACGGCCCTTGGCGGCCGGGCCGTCGTGCCGGACACGCACGTGCTGTTCGCGTCCTGAACCGCCCCGCCCGACCGACGGAGAGTGGCGGACCAGGCTGCTCCGCGCCGGGTACGACGAAGCCGGAGCCCCGAACTGCTGAACTCCGGCTTCGTCGACGTGGTCGGGCTAGCGGGATTTGAACCCACGACCTCTTGACCCCCAGGCGTCCAGACCGTTCATACTTCTCCGAAAATGCGACGTGACGGCGTAGCCGAGCTCCAGATGCTCGGCCGCGTAGTCGGCCGGGATCACGACGGAGCCACCTCGCTTCCGGCCAGCACGGCGGAGGGCGAGGGAGTCGTCGTCGCGGACGTCGGTGACCGTCCACCTGTTGCTGTTGCTGACCCAGCCACGCCCGGAGCGCAGGCGCCGGTCGTTGTGTCGGGTGATGACGGTGTCCCCGGCGGCGGCGCGGGTGCCGTCGTGCAGTTCGACTTCGCGGAGGGCGTTCACGATGCCGTCAAGGATCAGCTCGGCGCGGGCTCGCCGGTTGAGGGCGAGCACGGCTTCGTTGGAGTCGGCCACGAGCACCGCCGCCCGCCCGGCCAGCGTGTCGGCGCGCCACGCCCGGTAGGCGACTTCGACCATCGCCTCGCTGTCGCCTTCGGCGATGCGGCCGTGGTCCGCGTAGGCGTTGATGACGCTGGTGTCGCCGTGGCGCAGGCCGAGGGAGGCAGTCTTCTCCCAGGCGTGGGCGAGGCGGTGCACGGCGGTGAGCTCGGGGGCGTCATCCCGGTCGTGGACGAGCATCGCGTAGGCGCCGGCCGCGGTCGGCAACTGGAGCTGAGCGTAGTCCCCGACGACCAACGTCTTCGCCCCGGCCGCGGTGGCGAGGGCGGTGATGCGGTCGAGGGCGAGGGTGCCGGCCATCGACGCCTCATCGACGATGACGAGCTGCCCCCGGCGGAACGTGGCCCCGGTGCGGTCGTGGGTGTCCAGCCACTTCGCCGTGTTCTCGGCGGCAATCCCGAGGTCGTCGGCGAGGACGTGCGCCGCGACCGCGGACGGAGCGAGGCCGACGACAGAGCCTCGGCCGTGCTCGTGCTCCCACGCTCGGCGCAGCGCGTTCATCGCCGTCGTCTTCCCAGCCCCGGCCGGCCCTACGAGCACGTCGATCATCCGGCCTGACAGCGCGATCCTCGCCAACGCGTCCGCCTGGTCCGGGCCGAGGGTGCGGCCCTCCCGGTCGGGCCGGGCCGTGATCCGCTCTACCGTCGCCAACGGCACGGTCGGGCCGGTAGTGGTGCGGGCGCGCTCGAGGAGGCGGTCTTCGGCCGCCAGCAGAACCTCGGAGGAGAACACGGCCGAGTGCTTCGGCCGGAACACTGATGTGCCATCCGGGCGGCGGAACGCCGCGGGGCTCGAAGCGAGCTCGGGCGGGGTCAGCCGCAGCGACACGGACTCGGCGGCGTCGACCACGAGGCCGACGATCGCTTCCCGGTCTTCGGTGGAGGCGAACCTGTAGCCGGTGGTCTGCCGGGCGGCCTCGGCCATCAGGTTCTGAGCCGCCCCCTTCATTCGGTCCGGACGTTCTGTGAGTCGCCGGTTTCCATTTGATGGGTGCACTGCCGAGCGTACTCGGCTGGGGTTAGGTAGCCGAGCGAGGAGTGCCGGCGGTGGTGGTTGTACTCGTCCTTCCAGTCGCCGATGATGACCTGTGCGTGCAGCAGCGAGTAGAAGCTGTTGATGTTGAGGCACTCGTCGCGGATCCGGCTGTTGAACGACTCGACGTACCCGTTGCGCCACGGCGAGCCCGGAGGGATGTAGGACAGGCCGGTGCGGGTGCCGGCCCAGTCGGCCATCGCCTCGCTGATGAACTCCGGCCCGTTGTCCGACCTGAGCACCGCCGGGGCGCCCCGGGCGGCGACGAGGTCCTCGAGGTGGGCGGTGAGTCGGTCGGCGGTAATCGAGCGCTCCACGAGCCCGCCGATGCACTCCCGGGTGTGTTCGTCGACGATCGAGCAGATCTTGATCGGTCGTCCGTGCTCGTCGGCGTCGAACTGGAAGTCCACCGCCCACACCACGTTCGGCGCGTCCGCCGTCGGCGCGTCGACGGTCGAGGACCCGACGCGCTTGCGTCGACGCCGCTGCGGGACCCGGAGCCCTTCGTCACGCCACAGGCGTTGGATCTTCTTGTGGTTCACCACCCACCCCTCGGCGCGGGCGTCGTGATACGCCCGCCGATACCCGTAGCGGGGATGGTCCTTCGCCCAGGCGCGCAGCCACTCCCTGAGCGCCCGATCCGGGTCCGCGACCGTGTCGCCCTTGAGCGGTCGCCGGTACGCGGAGCGGCTCAGCCCGACCAGACGGCACGCCATCCGTTCGCTCACCCGCAACTTGCCCTTGAGGTGATCGACGGCGGCGCGGCGCCTGTCCGGGCTTAGAAGTTTCCCTCAGCCAGCTCCTTGAGCGCGGCCTTCTCCAGCTCCGCTTCCGCGAGCAGACGCTTCAGGGTCGCGTTCTGCTTCTCCAGCTCCTTCAGGCGCTTTGCGTCGTCGGCCTTGAGGCCGCCGTACTGGTTCCGCCACCGGTAGTACGTCTGCTCGGACACCCCGAGCTCCCGGCACACCGCCGCGACGTCCTGACCATCGGCGAGCATCCTGTCGGCCTGCCCGAGCTTACGGACGACCTGCTCGGGGGTGTGACGCTTCCTGCTGTTCGTCATGATCTGACCAGTCTCCCTGCCCGCGACCGCGGGCAACAGGACGACTCTCATAACGACTGGACCTACGAAACGGGGTCAGCCCAGGGGAGACCTTTGCGTGGTGCGCCATCTCGCTGCCCTGGTCCCTTACCAGCGAGGTCTGCATCATCCGGGGCAGCTCGGTGAAGTACTCGATCACCGCGTCCGCGGGGGCCCTCGGCGTGTTTCGAGGGCAGGGCGAGCGGGCCGGTGAACCCGCTCATCCGCTCCACCAGCGTCGCCGCGCACGAGGACCCGTTCTTCCCGATGATCAGGTCGCCCTCCCAGTGCCCGGGTACCCGCCGCTTCGCCGCGTCCTCGCCACGCTCCGCGATCGGGACCATCCCCACGATCGGCCCGCCTCGGGAGCGGCCGTGCGTGCGGGGCCGGCGCTTGGTCCGTTTGGACTGCAAGAAGATCCCACGCTTGGCGAGTTCTCCGCGGGGGATCGCGTAGATGTACTGGTAGATCGCTTCTCCGCTGACGGTGCGGCCCTGAGCGTCGGGAGAGTTCGCCATGCGTTCAACGGTCGGGTCTGCGGCCTCCAGACGCAAGCGACCCGCGATCTCGTTCGGCATCCATGACGCTGCGAGGTCGGCGTTGACGCGGGCCTCGAGTACCGGGTCCTTTGCCACTTTCCGGACCTGTGGGCGAGAGCGCTGGCGTTGCGCTTTCACGTCCGCGGTCACGGCTTGATAGCCGCGCGTCTTCGTCGAGTTCGGTCGAAGCTCTCTGGAGACCACCGAAGGGCATCTACCCAGGTGAGACGCGATCTTCCGGACTCCCCACCCGGCCTTCGATCCCGTCGAGATCTCCATCCGCTCCGTGAACGTGAGTCGCCGCCGCACCATCCCAGGCCTCCTCGCCTCGAGCCCCCACCGACCGGGAGTGTTGCTACGACGCTATGACACCACCAACCGACAGTCATCTCTTGCCGATTTACATCCAGCCGACGACCTGAATGAAGCCAGCAGCCGAATGCACTCGACGGTCTACGTCGAAGTCGTGGTCTGGTCCAGGTCTCGGCGTCCCTTGCGGAGCCCGATTTCGTAGGCTGTAAAGGAAATGAGCGTCAGTGCGATTAACGGCAGCACGAACCACGCCATGGCTACGGTGAATCCCTCCAGTGCATCGTGCGCTGTGGCAGCCAGCACAAGGTATCCGGTGTAGGCGGCGTACAAAACCACGAACAAGCCGCCCTCCCAACGCGCCACCGCGAAGCCCGTGAACGCGATCGGCAGTAGTGCCACTGCGGCCGCCAGCATTACTGGGATATCGAAGGCCACTGCGGCGCCGGATACGGGAATGCCCTCAAGAGAGATGAGCGCGGTTAGTCCTAGCACTACCCCTATGTTGAAGATATTGCTGCCGACCACGTTGCCCACCGCTAGGTCGCGTTCACCGCGACGCACGGCAATGATGGACGTCGCCAGCTCGGGCAGCGATGTCCCGACAGCCACAACGGTCAGTCCGACCACGAGGCTGCTTACGCCCAACGTGGTGGCTATGTTCACTGCTCCTTCCACGAGCAGCGTGGCACCGGCGACCAGCAACGCGACCCCCAGCAGCACAAAGAAGAGCGACCTGCTGACCGAGGCGCCTAGCGCAGCCCCTTCCTCGTCGGCTGGATCGACGGTTGCCGAATCTCCTGTCCCTTCCCGGGCATTCACCGCGGTCTTGGCGTCCCGCCGACTAATCACCACGGACATTATGGTGTGGACCACCACACCGAAAAATAGTATCAGCCCGTCCACCGCACTGATCCTCCCATCCAGGGACACAAGGAGCAGTAGAACTGACAAGACGACCATCAGGGGCAGGTCAAAGCGGATCAGCCTCCGCTTTACAGCGAGGGGAACGACCAGCGCGGACAGTCCCAGGATGAGCAGGACATTAATGATGTTGCTGCCAACCGCATTGCCCACGGCAAGCCCCGGTTCATCACGCAGTACAGCACCGACGCTCACTGCGAACTCGGGTGCCGACGTCGCCGCTGACACTACGGTGAGACCGATCACCAATGACGAAATCCCGAAACGTCCGGCCAGTGCTGACGCCCCACGCACCAGAAATTCCCCACCCAAGACCAGCAGCACCAGTCCGGCCACGATCCGTCCAATATCAAGCGCATCCATGAGTAGGAGTGTACGGACCACAGTTCAGGCCCTGCCACGAGCACCCGCTGACCTCGAGATTTCACTGGGGTGTGGTCTCGACGGGTGGGCGTCATAGAGAAAGGTGCTCCTGGCCTGGGATGATACGGGGTGTCGAGTCTCGTAATCCCTGGCCGGAAGGAGCACCTTTCAGGTGTCCCACCCTACCGTGTTCTTCTACCCCCGCCCGCGTGTGGACGTCGCTGAGGTCCCGGCGGCCTCGCATGCGGGCGCGGTGCTGCTGACCGACACGATCCACGCCACCGGCCTCGCCTCTTCGCTGCGTGAAGCGTTGGGTTCATGGACGAAACCGCTGGCCGAGCATCACGCCTCCAAGGTCCTGCTGGACCTCGCGATGACTCTCGCGGTGGGCGGGGAGGTCGCCCGTGACACCGACCTGCTGCGGTGCGAGCCGGGCCTGTTCGGTGACGTCGCCTCGGCCCCAACGATCTCCCGCACGCTCACCACCCTCGCTGAGGACGCGCCCGCCGTGATGACCGCGATCGCCAGGGCTCGCAGGACCGCGCGCGAGCAGGCCTGGGCCCTGGCCGGCGAGCATTCCCCGGCCGAGGGGACGAGCGCGAAGACCCCGCTGGTCATCGACCTCGACGCCACCCTGATCAACGTCCACAGTGAGAAGGAGCAAGCCGCCCCGACGTTCAAACGCGGCTTCGGCTACCACCCTCTGTACGCGTTCCTGGACCACGGCAGCGAAGGAACCGGGGAACCGCTCGCGATCCACCTTCGCCCCGGCAACGCGGGCTCGAACACCGCCAGCGATCACATCGCCGTCACCCGTCTGGCCCTTGCGCAGCTCCCACCGGCCCTGCTGGGCCGGGGCGGGCGGGGATCGAAAAAGGTCCTGATTCGCACCGACGGGGCCGGCGGCCCCAAGGACTTCGCGGGCTGGCTGGAGCGGCAGCGTCTGGCCTACTCAGTCGGGTTCACCCTCCCCGCGAACACTCCTGACCTGTTGGAACGTATTGATGAGGCGAAGGCGTGGACTCCTGCCTACGACACCGACACCGAAGGGATCCGCGATGGGGCATGGGTCGCGGAACTGACCGGACTACTGGACCTGCCCGGGTGGCCCCCGGAATGCGGGTAACCGTAAGGAAGGAACGCCCCCACCCCGGAGTGCAGCTACGGATCACCGATCACAAAGGGATGCGGATCACTGCGTTCGCGACCAACGCCCCACGCGGCCAGCTTCCAGTGCTGGAGCTGCGTCACCGCCGCCGCGCGCGCTGCGAGGACCGGATCCGCAACGCCAAGGACATGGGCCTGATGAAGTTCCCGCTGCAGGGATTCGCGCAGAACCAGGTCTGGTGCCAGATCGTCCAGCTCGCCGGCGTCATCGTCGCCTGGATGCAGGCCATCGCGCTGGCCGGCCATGATGCACGTCGCTGGGAGCCCAAACGGTTTCGCGCACGGTTGTTCGAGATCCCCGCGACCATCGTGCGCCGCTGTCGGCACAAGATCCTGCATTCGAGGCTCATCGCATTTGAGGGTGTAGCAAGGGTCTGAAGCCGCCTGATTCGAGGAGGCTGCGGGCGATGTAGTTGGTGAGGTTGCGGAAGCCGAGGGCGGAGCCGCGCAGGTGTTCGAGCCGGCCGTTGATCGCCTCCGTCGGACCGTTGCTGGTGCCCAGTCGCTCGAAGAACGCCAGCACGTCGGCGGCGCGTTTGGTCAGTGTCCGGCCGAGCTTGCCCAGTTCCTCGAGGGTGTCGGGGACCTTCTTGCTCAGCGCCGCGATCACCTTCTCCATCTTGGCCTTAGCCTTTGCGCGGTCGAATTCTCGATACGCGGCGACCATGGCCTGGTAGATCTCCCAGGCCGCTTCGACCGCGGCGTGCTTCTCGTGGGCGAAGAGGACGCTGAGGTGTTCTTTTTGGCGGTCGGTCAGCAGGCTCATCCCGGTGTGGAGGGTGCGGCGCAGTTCGGCGCAGTTGCGTCCGGCAGAGTGGTGTACGAATCCCGCAGCACGTTGACTCCGGTTGGCGTGTCGACCGCGAAGTAGAAGCGGTCACCGCGGGGGGCGTGTCAACTTGTCTGTGTAAGCGGGGTGGTCACAGGTAGGGGTTGATCCGGTCGGGGTAGGCCGCGGCGAGCTGGGCGAGGGCCTGCTTCCAGTTCGTGACGGCCTGGCCTTCGACGAGCCGGCCCTGGGCTTTGCGCTGGCCGGCGGGTTTGCCCCGGTCCCGAGCGCGTTCGGCGGCGCGTTTGTCTTCGATGTTGCAGATCGCCAGCCAGAGCAGCTTCACCGCCGCCTCGGTCGAGGGGAAGTGGCCGCGGTTCTTGGTCACCTTCCGTAGCTGGAAGTTCAGCGACTCGATGCTGTTGGTCGTGTAGATGACCTTGCGGAGCATGGGTGGGAACTGCAGGAACGGGATGAACCGCTCCCAGGAGTTCGCCCAGGTCGCGGCTGCAGACGGGTACTTCGTGCCGAGCTCGGAGGCCTCGAACTCGGCCAGCGCCTTCCTCGCGGTCTCTTCGTTGGGGGCAGTGTAGATCGGCTTCAGCGCGGCGGCGACCTTCTTGCGGTCCTGGTAGGCCACGAACCGCATCGCGGCCCGGATCAGGTGAACCACGCAGGTCTGGACCATCGAGTCCGGCCACGTCGCCTCGATCGCCTCCGGCAGGCCCTTGAGCCCGTCGCAGCACACGATCAGCACGTCCTGCACGCCCCGGTTGGCGAGATCGGCGCAGACGTGGGCCCAGAACGCCGAGCCCTCGGTGTCCTGGACCCAGATCCCCAGCACGTGCTTGATGCCCTCGAGGTCCACGCCGACGGCGATGTAGGCGGCACGGTTGAGGACCTGGCTGTTCTCTCGGATCTTGATCCGGATTGCGTCGAGATAGATCACCGGATAGAACTCCTCCAGCGGCCGCGACTGCCACGCCAGGACCTCTTCGCTCACGGCGTCGGTGATGTTGGAGATCGTCTCGTGCGACAGGTCCGTGCCGATCGTGGAGGCCAGGTGGTGCTGGATGTCCCGGATCGTCATTCCGCCGGCATAGAGGCTGATGATCATGTCATCCAGGCCCCCGAGGCGCCGCTGGCCCTTGGGCACCAGGCGCGGGGTGAACGACCCGCCCCGGTCTCGCGGGACGTCCAGCTCGATCGGCCCGACCTCGGACTCCACGGTCTTCGGGGTGGTCCCGTTGCGGGAGTTGGCGTGCTTCGGCGCCTCGCTCGAGCCCTTCTCGTAGCCCAGATGGCTGGTCAGCTCGGCCTGCAGGCCCCGCTCGAGCGCGGCCTTGACCAGCGCGGGCACGAACCCGCCGTCACCGGTGAGCTCGACGCCGCCCGCGTCGATCTGCGCGAACAGGGCATCAAGCTGCCCTGAGGCTTTCAGCTGCTCGACCAGGTCCTGGCCCGAGGGCTCGCCTGGGTTCTTCTCGTCGATCATGGTCATGATTCTTACCGTTCCTCTCGGTACGGCTTACACAGACCATCTGACACGCCCACCGCGGGAGGCTTTCGAGGAAACTCTCACATCCCACTCGAAAGGGACACCCGCGATGACCGCTCCCCACGATATCGACCCCCAGGCGTTTCTGTCCGATCTGCTCACCCAGGCCTCGCCGGACTTGATGCGTCAGATGCTCACCACCTTCATCAATGCCCTGCTGTCGGCCGAGGCTGACAGCGTGTGCGGCGCCGCCTACGGCGCCCGCTCGGATGAGCGCACCAACCGGCGTAACGGCTACCGGCACCGGGACCTGGACACCCGCGCCGGCACCATCGACGTCGCGATCCCGAAACTGCGCGAAGGCACCTACTTTCCCGACTGGCTCCTGGAGCGGCGCCGCCGCGCCGAGGCAGCGCTGACCACGGTGGTCGCCACCTGCTACCTGCTCGGCGTCTCCACCCGCCGGATGGACAAACTGGTGCAGACTCGGCATCACGGGCCTGTCGAAATCGCAGGTCTCAGAGATGAGTAAAGACCTGGATGCGCAGGTCGAAGCGTTCCGCACCCGGCCGCTCGATGCTGGGCCGTATCGGTTTGTCGCCGCCGACGCGCTCGTGCTCAAAGTGCGTGAACACGGCCGGGTCGTCAAGGTCGCCGCCATGGTCGCCACCGGCATCAACAACGACGGCTACCGCGAGATCCTCGGCCTGCAACTGGGCACCGCGGAGACCAGGGAGGGGTGGCTCGGGTTCTTCCGTGATCTGGCTGCCCGCGGCCTGTCGGGGGTGGAGCTGATCACCTCCGATGCCCATGCCGGGCTGGTCGAAGCGGCCGGGGCGGTGTTCGGGACGGCGCAGTGGCAGCGCTGCCGCACCCACTACGCGGCCAACCTGATGGCGGTGTGCCCGAAGTCGCAGTGGCCCGCGGTGAAAGCGCTGCTGCACAGCGTCTACACCCAGCCCGACGTCGAGGCGGTGATCGCCCAGTACGAGCACATGATCGACAGCCTGGCCACCCATCTGCCGGCCGCTGCCGAGCACCTCGAGGGCGCCCGCGATGAGGTGCTCACGTTCACGAAGTTCCCGAAGGAGGTGTGGAAGAAGATCTGGTCGAACAACCCGAACGAACGGCTCAACAAGGAGATCCGGAGACGCACCGACGTCGTCGGCATCTTCCCCAGCCGAGTCGCGGTGATTAGACTCCTCGGCGCGGTGCTGGCCGAGCAGCACGACGAATGGACCGAATCACGGCGCTACATGAGCCTGGAATTGCTGACCGCGACCGACACGATGCTCGCCGAAGCAGCCGCGAAAGCCGCGGCTGAACAAGCCGCCCTACAGGTCAGCGACACCATGACCGACGACCCCGGCCACGCGGCACTCGCCGCCTGACAACCCACCCGACCACGAGGAACCCGACAAAGCCTCGATACACAGAGATGATGGATTCGGCTCCGGCGCCGGCGTGACCCGAAATTACACGGACGCCGTTCGCGGCTGTCTTTTTGTGGATCTGTCCGTCGACGCCGGGGTCGCTGCGGGCCGGGCGGGCACATGACTTGATAGGAGCCTGACCGGAAAGTCGTCTCACCTTTGTGCTGTCTGCACTCACCCGACCCGCGGTGACGTTCATCACCATTGGAAGGGAATCCCGTCAATGACGAGCATGACACTCGACCCGCCGCTGACCAACCCGTTGCCACCAGGCTCCGAGTTGGTCGCCGGGGTCGACACGCACAAGAAAACGCATCACGTCGCGATCCTCGATCTCGTGGGCCGACCTGTCGCGGACCGAGAGTTCCGTGCCGACGGTCGCGGTTACGCGCAGATCGTCGCGTTCCTCCACGCGCACGGTGATGTCGTCCGTATCGGGGTGGAGGGAACGGGGTCGTACGGGGCTGGCCTCGCACGCGCGCTGACCACGGCGGGGCTGACCGTCATCGAAGTCGCGCGACAGGACCGGCAAGCCCGCCGTCGTCGCGGCAAGTCCGACCCCCTCGACGCCCACCAGGCAGCGGTCGCTGTCCTCGCAGGAACGGACACCGCGATCCCAAAGTCTGGTGATGGCGCGGTCGAGTCGATGCGGATCCTCCTCGCAGAGCGGCGCTCGGCGGCCAAGGCCAGAGCGCAAGTGATGAACCAGATCCACGCGCTGCTGATCACCGCACCCGAGCTCGTGCGACAGGCGTTCCGCGCTCTCAGCGGGCAGCGTCTGGTGAACACGCTCGCCAAGACTCGGCCCGGAACAATCACGTCCCCCGATCCCGCGGTCGTCGCCCGGCAGACACTGCGACGGTTCGCGGTCCGACACCTCACGATGCAAGCCGAGATCGACCTGATAGAACAACAGTTGGAGATGCTCGTCCGGCAGGTCAACCCCACGCTGCTGTCCCTGAGCGGAGTCGGTCCTGTCACTGCAGCGACGCTCCTGGTCGCCGCCGGCGACAACCCCGAGCGGCTCGGAACCCGCGCCAGCTTCGCCGCTCTCGCCGGTGTCGCCCCGATCCCCGCCTCCTCCGGACAACGCACACGGCATCGACTCTCTCGCGGCGGGAACCGGCACGCGAACGCCGCGCTGCACCGGATTGTGCTGTTGCGCATGCGGCATCGCGAGCCTCGGACGATGGCCTACTTCGAGAGGCGTCGTTCGGAGCAACTCACCGACCGTGACATCATGCGCTGCCTCAAACGACACGTCGCGAACGAGATCTATGCCGCTCTGCTCAATCCCGCCACCGACAATCCCGTCGGGCGCGAACTCCGAGCACGCCGACAAGCGAAAGGCATCCCGATCAGCGTTCTCGCCGCCACTCTCGGCGTCCCCTACCAGCGGCTCCGACGACTCGAGATCGGCACTCGCGCCGACCCTGAACTCGAGGCCCGAGCGACCGCCATCCTGGAGCAGATCAGCCCGCCACTGGCCGCTTGACAGCAATAGGAGCATCC